>CAWEZO010000001.1:0-23620 GCA_963813635.1 uncultured Actinomycetes bacterium
GTCCGAAGGTCGGCTATACGCAGCTCTACGCGCGCGCCCGGAACCGCGGGCGTGTCGATCCTCTCCGTCTGACGCAGGGAGCGCTTGGCAGTCGCTACGGTGCCGCCCGTTCCCGGTTCGCTGATCGCTCGAGGCAGGCCTCGAGCAGCACGGGCGCGAAGCGAAGGGGGTCATGGACGCCGACCGGGTGGTCACCGTCGACTTCGTACACGGTGGCGCCGGACACGGCTGCGGCGAGCTTGCGCTGGCGCCGGGCGGGGACGAGCCGGTCGTCTCGGGTCACCACGATCGCAGTGGGAACGTCGACTTCGCCGATCCAGTCGTGCGACGTGAAGTGGCCGAGCGCCTGGGCCGCCTCGATCAGCGTCACCGGGTCGTTGCGTCGGAACTCGGACCACCTCCACTCCGCTTCCGCGGAGTCCTCGATCCGCCGGCTCGCCGCCGTGGCCAGCCGGCGCCACACCGCCCGCGGCATCAGGCGCACGGCGAGGCCGGCCACGCCCAGCACGTCGAACATGAGACGCTCGGGGATGACCGCGGAAGTTGCGGCTGGTGGCGCACAGGACGAGGCCGTCGACCCGGTCGGGGTGGCGGTGCCAGACCAGCTGGGCGATCGGGCCGCCCATCGAGTAGCCGACGACGATGAACGTGCGCAGCCCGAGCACGTCAGCGAGGGCGACGACGTCGTCGGCACAGTCCTCCAGGCGAAAGCGCCCGCGGGAGCGGATGCCGCGGCCGTGGCCGCGGTGGTCGAGGGCGACGACCCTGAAGTGTTCGCCGAGAGCGGCGTAGCAGCCGGACCAGTTGAGGTCGGCCGTGGCGGCGAGGCCGTGGAGGAGCACGACGATGGGCGCCCCAGGCGGGCCCGGCAGGTCACGCACGAACGTCGTTCCCCGCCCCGGCAGCTCGACCCGTCCACCGGGCGGGAGCCAGGGGTCAGACGTCATGGCCGGGTGCATCGCTCGCACGCGCTCACCGCACGTTGCCGTGGCCGCCGGAACCGAGCTCCCGACGCGGGTGTCGGACCGGTCGGCCTCCTCGGACGAGTGCCTGGCGTCGACCTCGAACTGGCCCAACCCAAGATGTCGTTCTCACCGCTCGAAAGCTACCTTCTTCGAGCCCGAAGTGCCGAGTTCAGCGTTCAAGGGTTTTCGGTTCCGCCCGAGATCACCGTCCTCGCTTTGCGGTGGTATCTGCGGTACGGGCTCTTCTGCCGCGACGTCGAAGAACTTCTGGGCGAGCGTGGGATCGAGGTGGACGACGTCACCGTGTACCGGTGGGTGGAGCGCTTCACACCGCTGTTGGCAGACGCAGTCGGGCCCTGTCGGCACACGGTCGGCGATCGCTGGTTCGTCGACGAGAACTACGTCAAGGTCGCCGGCCGCCGCGCAGACCCGCCGCGCGACCAGCTCACGCACTTCGGCCTCGAGCTCGTTGTCGCCGCGGCATGACCGCGGCACGACGTGGAGGCGCACGGCACAATGTGATCATGAGCGCAAACCTGATCCCGCCCCGCATCGAAGGAACAGTGACGCTGCGGGACGGGCGACGTCTCGGCTTCACCGAGTTCGGCCCGGCGCGCGGACGAGCGGTCTTCTGGTTCCACGGCACGCCCGGGGCACGCCGCCAGATTCCCGACGCGGCGCCGCATCGCGGCGCACGAGCGAGGCGTGCGCCTCATCGGCATCGACCGGCCCGGCGTCGGAGCGTCGACACCGCACCTGTACGCCCGCGTCCTGGACTGGGCCGACGACTTCGCCGTCGTCGCCGACCGGCTCGGCGTCGAGGAGTGCGGGCTCATCGGCCTGTCGGGTGGGGGCCCGTACGTCCTCGCGTGCTGCGCCGCCCTGCCGGAGCGGATCGCGGCGGCCGCGGTGCTCGGGGGCGTGCCACCGACGAAGGGCCCCGACGCCGCACACGGCGGCCTTATCGGGCGCACCGCGCTGTTCGCCCCGCTCCTCACGCGCCTGCGGACGCCGTCCGCGCTCGGGTTCGCGGGCTTCGTGTGGGCGATCCGCCCGCTCGTGCCGCTGGGGTACGACCTTTACGCGCGCATCTCGCCCGAGGGCGACCAACGGGTCTTCGCTCGGCCCGAGATGAAGGCGATGTTTATCGACGACTTGCTGAACGGCAGCAAGCCGGGCATGCGGGCGCCCGTGTTCGATGTCATCCTGTTTTGGCGGCCGTGGGGTTTCTCGCTGCGCGACCTGCGCGTCCCGATCCGCTTCTGGCACGGCGACGCCGACAACATCGTCCCGCTGGCGCACGGCGAGCACATGGCGTCGCTGGTACCGGGCGCGACACTCACCGTCCGCCCGGGCGAGAGCCACCTCGGCGGGCTTCGGCGCGGCCGAGGAAGTGCTCGACGCGCTGTTCCAGATGTGGGGGCACCCACTCGCCTGCGGTGACGACGCGGGGTAAGGGGAAGCACACCCGGCCTGCGGCGCGGACGTTGTGTGCCGGCTGCCACGGCGCGTCCTCCGGTCGTGCGCATACCTCCAGCCGCGGCACACTGGCAGCATGACGATCTCGTGGTGGTTCTTCGTCGTCGCGATCTGGGGCGCCGCGTTCACGGCACTGGCACTGTGGGCGCCGCGCCGGCCCAGCTTCCTCATCCCGATGACGTTCTTCGCGGCGTGGCTCACGACCGAGCTCGCGGTGTGGCACCTGCTTTGGCAGCTCGTCGCCACCATCGTGTTCATCGCGCTCGGCGCTCTCGACGGGTGGCCGGGCTGGGCCGGCCTCGCCATCACCGCGTTGTCGTGGACCGGCCTCGTCGCCGGGCTCGTCGCTGCCAGCCGGACCGACCACGCGTTCGAGCAGGCATTCGCCGAGGCTTTCGGACCCAGGTGGCGCGACACGATCGACCCGGCCTGGGCGCCGCAGCGCTCCGGTATCGAGTGGGCGCGGATGTTCTCCGTCTTGCACTTCCGGCGGCTGGAGCTCGTGCGGACGCGTGACCTGCAGTACGTCGACGACGGGCTGCGCCGGCACCGCCTCGACGTCTGGCGCTGCGACGATGTCGGGCCGGCGGCGCCCGTGCTCCTCCAGATCCACGGCGGCGGCTGGATGGTCGGCAGCAAGGAACAGCAGGGCCGGCCTCTCATGTACCACCTCGCCGATCGGGGCTGGGTCTGCGTCGCGATCAACTATCGGCTCTCCCCCAAGGCGACGTGGCCCGACCACCTCGTCGACTGCAAACTGGCGTTGAAATGGGTGCGAGAGCACATCGCCGAATACGGCGGCGATCCCGGGTATGTCGTCGTGACCGGCGGTTCGGCCGGCGGGCACCTCGCGGCGATGGTTGGCCTCACCGCCAACCGGCCCGAGTTCCAGCCCGGCTTCGAGGACGTTGATACCAAGGTTCGCGCGATGGTGCCGTTCTACGGGGTGTTCGACTTCCTCGACCGGCACGGGTTCCGCCGCGCGGCCGGCTCATCGTTCCGCCGGGTCGCGGCGCGCCACATCCTCAAAGCACACCCCGACGAACAGCCCGAAGTGTTCGCGGAAGCGTCCCCACTCGACCAGGTCCACCGCGATGCGCCGCCCGCGCTCGTCGTACATGGCGACCTCGACCTACTCGCACCGGTCGAAGAAGCCCGGCTGTTCGTCGAACGGCTACGCGAGGTCAGCGAGGCGCCTGCGGTGTACGTCGAGCTCGCCGGGGCACAGCACGCGTTCGAGATGTTCCACTCGATCCGCGCCCTGCACACCGTCACCGCAGTGGACGCGTTCTTGGCGTGGCTCCTCGGCCGCGACGGGAAGTCGACCGACGCCGCGATCGCCGCCGCGCCGGCGAACGGCACAGACGAACGGACGAGCACGACGCCGAGCCCCAACGCCTGACGCCCGCGTCGTCCCCGACGACATCGCCGCCGTGTGTGCGTTCCTCTGCTCCGAGGCGGCCGGCTTCATCACCGGCCAGCTCATCGGCGTCAATGGCGGCTGGTACATCTGGCGCGAAACGGGCGTCCACCTGTGAGTATTGTCTTCTCGTTTTTGAATAACTAGGTTCTCGACCGTGGACACCCGAGACACGCCGGAGCAGGCCGAACTCCGACGCTCCGCGCGCGTCAGCTGGCTCGGGAGCTCGCAGCCGCGACCGTCGCCGATCTCGACGACGACACGCGCGCCAAGCGGTTGGCCGTGGCCGTGCGCGACGCGGGGTGGCTCGAACTACGCGACGACGGGGGAGACGGCAGGCCGCTCGCCGGCGGTGTGGAGGCGGCAATCGTTGCCGATTCACTCGGGGGGTCGGTCGCCGACGTCGCGTTGCAGGCCCGGTCCTCGCGCGCGATCTCGCTCGTCGCGCCGGTGCGAGCTACGTCGGCGGTGCGGTCGTCGCACTCTCACCGGACCTTCGTGACGCGGCAGTCGTGCCCGGAGCCGTGACGACCACACCGATCTACGCCGTCGACGGGGACGACCACATCGATACGGCCTACGCGTTGGTGCCCGAGGCCTCCGGCTACCGTCTCGCGCAGGTGGACTTTGACGGCTCGTTGGCCGCGAGCGGCGCCGATCTGACGCGCCGGGTTCGCCTGATTCCACCCGGAACGTCGGTGCACCCGGTTGCCGAACAGCCTCGGCTCCTCGGCCACGATGATCTCGCTGAGTGGACCGCCCTCGGCCTGGCACTCATGAGCGCCGACCTCGTCGGCGTCATGCGCGGCGTGCTCGCCGTCTCCGTCGCGTACGCGGCTGAGCGACGTCAGTACGACGTGCCTGTCGGTTCCTTCCAGGCCGTGCAGCACCTGCTGGCTGAGGCGTGTTGCCTCATGGAAGGTTCACGTAGTGTCTCGTTGCACGCGTCGTGGGCCGTCGACAACCTTGCACCCGACGAGGCTCGGACCGCCGGCCGCGTCGCCAAGGCGTACTGCGCACGCGCCGCGCGCACGGTCTGCGAGACGGCGGTGCAAGTGCACGGTGGGATCGGCAACACGTGGGAGTGCATCGTGCACATCTACCTGCGTCGCGCGCTGCTTTCGTCGCAGTGGTTCGGCGACGACGCCGACCAACTTCGCGAGCTGCAATGTGAGCGTCTGGGGACTACCGATGGACTTTCGTGACTCACCCGCGGAGGCAGAGTTTCGCGCTCGCTTCCGCGCGTGGCTCGCTGAGAACATTCCCGGCCTCCCGACGTCGTCGACCGACGACGAGTACTGGGCCCGCCAAGCCGAATGGCACACCGCGCTCTACGACGCGGGCTTCTTCGGACTGAGCTGGCCGTCGCGCTTCGGCGGTCACGAGCTGCCGACAGTGTTCGACGTCATCCTCGACGAGGAGCTCGCGGCGGCGGGTGCGTCTCCGCGCCCGAGCCTCGGGTATCTCGTGCAGGGCATCTCGACGCACGGCAGCGAAGCGATCAAAGAGCGATTCCTTCCCGGGCTGATCAGCGGACGCGAACGCTGGTGCCAGGGCTTCAGCGAGCCCGACGCCGGATCCGACCTCGCTTCGCTGCGCACGACCGCGACGCGCGACGGCGACGAGTACGTGATCGACGGGCACAAGGTCTGGACCAGCTACTCCGACGTCGCCGACTGGTGCCTGCTCCTCGCCCGCACCGATCCCGACGTGCCGAAGCACAAAGGGCTGTCGGCGTTCGTGGTCGCCATGGACCAGCCCGGCATCGAACAGCGGCCGCTGCGCATGATGAACGGTGTCACGAACGAGTTCGGGCAAGTGCTGTTCGACGCCGCGCGAGTCCCTGCCGAGAACATGGTCGGCGAGCCGGGCGAGGGCTGGCGCCTCGCCATGACGATCGTGAGCCACGAACGCGAGCCCGGTGAGCTCGGGTACGTCGCGCGTTACGCGAAGACGGTGAAGGAGCTCGAACAGACGGTGCGCGCAGATCCGTCTGCATTCCGGAGCGATCAGCGCGAAGCCGTTGCGTGGGCGTACGTGCAGACGGAGATGTTGCGCCTCCACGTGTGTCGCAGGCTTTCGGAACGTCTCGACGGTGTCGACCACGGACCGGGGGGCTCCATCGACAAGCTGTTGATGACGTGGGTCGAGCAGACCGTCGGGAGCGCGGCGCTTGCCGTATCGGGTCCACAGGCTGTGACTGATGCCGACGACGCCGAGTTGAAGGTCTATCTCTACAGCCGTGCGCAGAGCATCATGGGCGGCACGTCACAGATTCAGAAGAACATCGTCGCGACTCGGATCCTCGGTCTGCCGACGGCCTGAGTGCACGGCGCGAGCAAAGGAGCTCCGATGGACTACGAACTCTCCGACGTCATTCGCGTCGACGCCGATGGCCCGGTCCGGATCGTGCGACTGTCGCGTCCAGAGCACCTCAACGCGATCAACGACGAGCTCCACGTCGGTCTGACGCGTCTGTTCCCGCAGCTCAGCGCCGACCGTGATGCGCGCGTCGCGGTTATCACCGGAGAGGGGCGAGCGTTCTCGGCCGGGGGTGACTTCGATCTCCTCGACCGGATGACCAACGACCGCGCGCTGCGCCGCGACGTGATCGCCGAGGGTCGGGAGCTCGTGCTCAACATGATTCGATGCCGCGTGCCCGTCGTCGCCGCGGTCAACGGGCCGGCTGTCGGTCTCGGCTGCAGCGTCATCGCGCTGTCCGACGTGGTGTACATGGCCGAATCGGCGTATCTCTCGGATCCGCATGTGACGGTGGGGCTCGTGGCGGCCGACGGCGGACCGCTGATCTGGCCGTTGCACACGAGCCTGCTGCTCGCGAAGGAATTCGCGTTCACCGGAGACCGGATCACCGCGGCACGGGCCGCGGAGATCGGGTTGGCGAACCATGTGTGTCCCGATGGCGAGGTGCTCTCCGCCGCGGTCGCCGCGGGACACAAGATCGCCGCGCAGCCGCGTCAGGCCGTCGAAGCGACCAAGCGCGTGCTCAACCTGCACGTTGAGCGCGCGGTCTTGGCAACAATCGACTTCGCCATGGCATCGGAGACGGAGTCGTTCGACACGGCGGACCTGCGCGGCGAACGTGAACCGGTTCCTCGGTCGCACGCCGATGAGTTGAGGATCCCGCAGACCGCGGTGCAGATTCGGCAGAAGCTGCGCAGCGTCCGTACGTCGTCAGCGTCTCGGAGAATGGAATTACTGTTGGCGCGAGGGGTACTTGCACAAGGTCCGGTGACGGAGTTGCACGATGAGAACGTCGCGGTGTCGTGGAACACCGAGGTCGCTGCTTCATAGCCCGTGACCATCACCACTTTGTGATGCGGTCGCGCCGTCCGGGCACTCCGAATGGAGGAACTCGAAGTGCGGATATGGATCCGCAACGAACGCGTTGTCGCGAAAGAAGTCGATCGCGTCAAGATCGGTTACTGCACGGTCCGTTCTGCATTGATTCCCCTTCACAAATTGCCGTCGAGCTCATAGCTCGATCAGCTTCGGCACGCGGCGTGAAGCGAGCAGCTGCCGGCCGAGGTCCACCGCGATCTTGTCGGGCGATCCGAAGAGGCCTTCGAGCATCATCGTGCGCTTGAGGAATCGGTGAAACGGATGGTCCGTGGTGAAGCCGATCCCAGCGAGCACTTGCTGGCAATGTGTTGCCACGATCGCTGCAGTGCGTCCCGCCGTCGCCTTCGCGAGGGCCGCGGTGAGGCGGTTCGGTTCGTCACCGGCTGCGTTCAGTGTCGCTTCGAGTGCTTCGACGGCCACGAGCGCGTCGGCGAGTCGGTGTCGAACGGCTTGAAAGCTCGCGATCGGTCGACCGAACTGGACGCGCTCCATCGCGTGCGCACGTGCCAGGGCAAGCATCGTTCGGCAGGCACCGGCGATCTGGTGCCCGACCGCGCGCCGGCCGGACGCCACAGCTGCTTCCCACGTGGTGACGTCGAAGCTCATGTCGACTGCGACGTCGTGCTCCGCGCGCACGATGTGGAAGCCCGCGTCCGGATCGATGCCCTGCACCACGCGCACTTCTGCGGACGAGCTGGGAACGGTGACCGCGCAAGCGTCCGACCCGGTGCTGCATACCACCAGCAACTCGCGCGCACTGGTACAGCGAGCGGTTGCAAGGCCGAGCGTGTGACAATGGCCGTCGTCGATGTGCCCGGGTGGGTGCCATGTGTCGTACTGCGGCAGCAGTACGACGAGCTCGGGCCGCGGTTGCAGGCCGAGCGCTGACACGACGACGTCGTCGAGCGTCGGGGCCGCCGCATTTGCGCTACCGAGCGCGGTGAACACGATGTCGATCGCGTCGCGTGGCTCGGCCTCCAGCATTTCGAGCCAGCCGAGCTCGGTGAGCGCCTTGTCGATCGCCGCCGTTTCATCCGCCTCCGCGATCGCGTCGCGGACGGTCGACCCCAGCAGAGCGCGCTCGGCCGCGTCCATCATTGTTCGGGCCCGAGATCGAGCAGGCGACGCGCAATGATGTTGCGTTGTACCTCGGCGGTGCCGCCGTAGATCGTCGCGGCCCGCGAGTACAGGTACTCATTTCGCCACATCTTGGCGACTTCGGTGTCCTCCATCTCCACGACGCCGGGCAGAAGCCGGCGCACTGCGTCGTATGTCGCGTACTCCGCGGTCGCTACAAGGACCTTGTCGATCGACGTCTCCACTCCGAGGGTCATTCCATCGGCGAGTCTGTGTTGCGTGGCGCGCGAGCGGGAGCGGAGAGCGTGGAGATGTAAGAACGCATTTCCGACGATCTCGGCACTTCGCTCGTCGTCTGGCGCGACCTCGACGAGCTTCTCGAGGCGACGGTAGAGGTACGCGATGCGTTGCCAGAAGCACGAAGAGCGCTCGTACGGCAGAATGCTCATCGCGACGGCCCAGCCGCCGTTCACCTCACCGAGGATGCGGTCCGCAGGGACGACGACGTCATCCAGGAACACCTCGGCGAACTCGCGCACTCCGTTGATCATCTCGAGCGGTGCGACCGTGAGGCCCGGCGCGTCCATGTCGACGAAGAACGCGGTGATCCCGCGGTGGCGCGACTCCGCGGGTCCCGTACGAGTCAGGAGCACGCAACGGTCCGCGTACTGCGCCAAGCTGGTCCAGACCTTCTGGCCATTGATCACCCACGTCGAAGCAGTGGCGGCGTCGCCGTCGGGAACGGCTCGGCAGCTGAGCGCCGCGAGGTCGCTTCCGGTAGTGGGTTCCGAGAACCCCTGGCACCAGATCTCGGCGCCCGAGAGGAGGCGCGGGACGACCTCGGCCGCGAGCGTGGGCGGCGCGAAGTCGATGAGCGTTGGTGCGAGCACCTCGATGAGCGAGAAGAGGCCGGGATCGGTGAGGTCGCGGCTCGCCAGCGCTGCGCCGAGCTCGGTGCGAAGCATCGGTGACCCGCCGAGTCCTCCCACGCGCTCCGGCCACCCGTAGCGCATCCAGCCGGCGTCGAAGAGGATCGACTTCACGTGTTGCATCTGCGCGATGTGCTCGTCAAGCGTTCCGGGCGGGGGATAGGAGGGCGCGAGCTCGTTGTGATGCATGTCGAGCCAGGCGTGGAGCTCGGAGCGGAAGTCCGCGATCGCCCGCCCGCCCTCAGGCTCGTCCATGCGCCCCCCTTCATCGAGAATCCCGCATGCTCTTGGCGAGAGAGCGATTCTCGCCTAGCGTAATCTTGCTATCGGGCCCGGCACGAGCGAAAGCCGCGAGACGGTGCTGGGGGGAGTGTGAGGCCGTGACGACCTGGCACGAAGAACTGCTGCTGATCGACGGCGAACTGGTGCCGGCCTCGAACGGCGCGACGTACGAGACCGTCGCTCCCGCGACCGAAGCCGTCCTCGGCGTGGCTGCCGACGCGACGGTTTCGGATGCCCAACGGGCAATCGGCGCAGCGCGGCGGGCGTTCGATGCCACGGAATGGTCACGCGACCACGTGTTGCGTGTGCGATGCCTGCGCCAACTTCACCAGGCCCTTCGAGACAACGTCGAGCCGCTGCGTGAGATCCTCGTGCACGAGGTTGGCGCGCCGGTCTCGAGCACCAGCGGTCCGCAGCTCGAGAGCCCGATCGAGGTGGTGCGCTGGTATGCCGACCTCCTCGACGGATACGAATTCGTCGAAGATCTCGGCGAGCGCGACACATTCGCGGGTCGGCACCATCGATGGGTCGAGAAAGAGGCGGCCGGCGTCGTGGGCGCGATCACCGCGTACAACTACCCGATCCAGCTTGCGCTCGCGAAGCTCGCCCCTGCGCTTGCGGCCGGTTGCACGGTGGTGCTCAAGGGTGCCCCTGATACGCCGTGGGCGACGCTTGCACTCGGAAAGCTCGTGGCCGATGCGACCGAGATCCCGGCGGGCGTCGTGAACGTGCTCGCGTCGTCCGATGCTGAGGTCGGCGCCGAGCTGACGACGCACCCCGCAGTCGACGTCGTGTCGTTTACGGGCTCGACGCCGGTAGGGCGCCAGATCATGGCCGCCGCGAGTGCCACCGTGAAACGCGTGTTCCTCGAGCTCGGAGGCAAGTCCGCGTTCGTGCTCCTGAACGACGGCGACGTGGCGATGGCGGCGATGTTCTGTTCGTACGCGGCAATCTCGCACTCCGGACAGGGGTGCGCGATCACGTCTCGCCTCGTCGTGCCGCGTGAGCGACACGACGAGGTCGTCGACGTCGCCCGCACGATGCTCGCCGAAGCGCCCTACGGCGATCCCTCGGATCCGGCGAACAGGATGGGTCCACTCATCAGCGCCCGCCAGCGCGAGAAGGTTGCGGGCTACGTCGATCGCGCGATCGCCGACGGCGCCAAAGCGGTGGTCGGTGGCGGCATCCCCGAGCACCTCCCGCGCGGCTACTTCTACGAGCCGACGTTGCTCGTCGGCGCGGACGAGAACTCCGCGGTCGCCCAGGACGAGCTGTTCGGTCCGGTGCTCGTGGTCCTGCCCCACGACGGTGACGACGATGCGGTTCGCATCGCGAACAACTCGATCTTCGGGCTCTCCGGCGCGGTGATGAGCGGCGATCGTGATCGCGCGCTCGCGGTCGCACGGCGGATTCGTACGGGGACGATGAGCGTCAACGGTGGCGTGTACTACGGGCCCGACGCGCCGTTCGGCGGCTGCAAGCAATCAGGAATGGGACGCGAGATGGGTTCGGCGGGGCTCGACGAATTCCTCGAGCTCAAGACGTATGCCGAGCCCGCCACGTGACCGGGCCTCGCTATCGGGTCGTCAGTGGGCGACCGGGAACATCGGGAGCCGAGCCTTGCGAGAAGTGATTCGTCAGGTCGCGGTGGCATGTCGAAGAACGTCGCTCCTTGCGGGTGAGCTCTCGGCCGGGGGACCTCGGTCCGATGCAGGGGATGTCGGATGACCGATCCTGTGTTCAGGGTGCTGCCGAGCTTGGACGAACCGAGCGCCTTCTTCTGGACGTCCGGAGCGGACGGGACGCTCCGGTTCCTCCGATGCTCGGCCTGCTCGTACCTCGTTCATCCGCCGGCGCCAATCTGTCCGAACTGCCACGGCCGCGACGCCGCGCCCGCCGCTGTGAGCGGCCGCGGCACGGTCCACTCCTTCACCGTGAACCATCAACCCTGGGATGGCGTCGGCGACGTATACGTCATCGGGCTCGTAGCGATCGACGAGCAGCCGGACGTTCGCCTGACGACGAACATCGTCGGCATCGCCCCAGACGACGTGCGCATCGGGATGCGCGTCGAGGCAGTGTTCGAGGACCACGCCCCAGTGTTCATTCCGCTCTTTCGGTCTGTCGTGTCATGAGCGCAGCGGAACAGCGCGCAGTGATCTCCGGGATCGGACAGTCCGAGATCGGACGCCGGCTCGGTCGCGACGAGCTCGACCTCACGATCGAAGCGTCGCTCGCGGCGATTGCCGACGCCGGTCTGACGATCGCGGACATCGACGGCCTGGCTGCGTATCCGGGCGGCGTCATGGGCGACTCGGGTGGCTTCGCGGGGCCGGGAACGCCGGCGGTACAGGACGCGATGCGCCTGTCGCTCAACTGGCACAGTGGCGGACCAGAAGGTCCGGCGCAGATCCAGGCGGTCATCAACGCGGTCATGGCCGTGTCCGCGGGGCTGGCGCGCCATGTCCTCGTCTACCGAACCGTGACGGAGTCGACGGCGCAGGGCAGCGGAGGCCGTGCCGGCATCGGAGTTGGTACCGACGGCGTTGGTGGACCATACCAATGGTCGCTACCTTTTCGCGCGTACTCCGCCGCCAATTGGCTCGCGCTGAACGCGCAGCGCCATTTTCACGAGTTCGGTACGACACGCGTGCAGATGGCGCAGGTCGCGCTGAACGCGCGTGACAACGCCGGTCTCAATCCGAAGGCGATATTCCGCAAGCCGATGTCGATGGACGACTACCTCGACGCGCGCATGATCACGACGCCGTTCTGCCTCTACGACTGTGACGTCCCCGTCGACGGATCCACTGCGGTCGTCGTATCCGTCGTCGAGCACGCTGACGCCGTCGATCACTCGGTCGCACGGGTCGAAGCGGTCGGCACGGCGCTGCGGGGCAGGCCGTCGTGGGACCAGTGGGACGACATGACGTCGATGTCGGCGCGCGATGCGGCGGCGCACATGTGGTCACGCACCGATCTCCGGCCTGAAGACGTCGACGTCGCCGAGTTGTACGACGGCTTCAGCTGGCTCACAATGGCGTGGCTGGAGGCGCTCGGCTTCTGTGGTCGTGGTGAAAGCGGGCCGTTCATTGAGGGTGGCAAGAGGATCGCGCTCGCCGGTGAGCTGCCGCTGAACACGCAAGGTGGCCAGCTGTCGGCGGGGCGACTGCACGGTTTCGGTTTTCTTCACGAAGCCGTCGTGCAGCTTCGCGGTGAAGGTGGCGACCGACAGGTCACCGGTGATCCCGAAGTCGCCGTCGTGGCCAACGGCGGCGGGCCGGTCGCCGGAGCAATGGTGCTCACGAGATTCGGCTGAATGAGAAGCAATCCTGCGCTGCGGCGCGAACGAGGAGAAGAGGACATGTCACTGTTCAGCGCGTTTCGCTACGACGGCAAGCGAGCCTCGTCGTCGGTGGTGCCAGCGGGATGGGCGCCGCGGTCGCGGAGCTGGTGCAGGACGCCGGGGCCGAGGTCGTGGTGATGGACTTCGCCGAGGTCACGCTTCCGGGCGCGAAGGCGATTCACGTCAACCTCGCCGACGCCGGATCGATCGACGCCGCGGTCGACGAGTGCGGCGGACCGGTGCACGCGTTGTTCTCGTGCGCCGGGGTCGCCGACGGCACTCCGAACATCGAGAAGATCAACTTCATCGGGCACCGGTACCTGATCGACCTGCTCCTGGCCCGCGGCATGCTCGCCCGCGGCTCCGCGATCGGCTTCATCTCGTCGGCCGCCGGCCTCGGGTGGGAGCCGAACCTCCCGCTACTGAAGGAGTACCTCGACATCTCCGACTTCGATGCCGCGGCGCAGTTGGGCGCAGGAGCACGGCAAGGCCGACTACATGTGGAGCAAGCAGGCGATCTGCGCCTACGTCGCGCTGGGAGGCGATGTCGTTCCTCAAGCAGGGGATCCGGATCAACGCCATCTGTCCGGGTCCGACCGACACGCCGCTCGCCCAGGCCAACAAGGAGATGTGGCTCGGATTCGGCGCTGACTACCGCGCCGAGGTCGGCGTCGAGGCGGCGACCCCGCTCGAGCAGGCGTACCCGCTCGTGTTCCTGTGCAGCGACGGCCGCGGTTGCGATCACGGGCACGACGATGATCACGGATGCCGGGTACTTCAGCGCCGGCATGACGGAGTCGTTCCCCGGCGGCGACCTTCATCGTGAACTTCCTCCTCGGTCGGCAA
Organism: uncultured Actinomycetes bacterium; assembly: GCA_963813635.1. Lineage (GTDB taxonomy): Bacteria > Actinomycetota > Acidimicrobiia > IMCC26256 > JBBRZM01 > JBBRZM01. Next base: position 13,705 of record CAWEZO010000001.1, read on the forward strand.
CAGTTGGAGGGAGGATCGGCATGAGCGCAGCGGTCGAGTTCGATCCGTTCTCGGACGAGTACTTCAACGACCCGACCGAGGTGTACCGGCGGCTCCGAGACGAGGCGCCGGTGTACTTCAATGAGCGATACGGGTTTTACGCGCTCTCACGCTTCGCCGACGTCGTAGCCGCGCACCGCGACTGGCAGGCGCTGTCGAGCGCGCACGGAATCGATCTCTCCACCCTCACTAAGGACCCGGAGATGGTCCGGAACTTCCGGAGCATCATCATGATGGACCCGCCCGAGCACGATCGGCTCCGCCGCGCTCGTGAGCCGCGTGTTCACACCGCGCGCGGTGGCCGAGCTCGAGCCGATGATCCGAGAGGTCATCTGCGGTGTCCTCGATCAGCTCGAGGGTGCGACCGAGTTCGACGCGGTCACCGACTTCGCTGCGCATTTTCCCGTCGAGATCATCTCGCGCATGCTGGGGGTGCCCGAAGGGGAGCGGCCGGCGATTCGCGAGCGCCTCGACCTCAGCTTGCACCGGGAGCCGGGCCAACTCGATTTCACCCCGGAAGGTAGGCAGGCCGTGATCGAGAGCGGCGCGTACTTCTACGAGCTCTCGGTGGAGAAACGCAAGAACCCCGACGATGACATGATCACCCGGCTCACCCAGGTGACCGTCGACCGGGGCGACGGCACAGAGACCGGGCTCGACGACGTCGAGATCGCGGGCTTCGCGAGCCTGCTCGGGGGTGCCGGTGCCGAGACGGTCATGAAGCTGGTGGGGAACGCGGTCGTGTTGTTCTCGCGCCACCCAGACCAGTGGCAGAAGGTCCTCGACGACCGCGAGAAGATCACGTTCGCGGTCGAGGAGATCCTTCGGTACGTTCCTCCCTCGCAGTATCAGGGGCGGTTCTCGGTCGCGGATCGCGAGTTCGAGGGCGGAACGATCCCTGCCGGGTTCCCGGTGCTGCTGATCACTGGCGCGGCGACACGCGATCCGCGCGCGTTCGAACGCCCCGATGAGTTCGACATCGAACGCGCGCCGGGCATCGCCATCGGGTTCGGCCACGGTGTGCACACCTGTCTCGGGATCGCGCTCGCTCGGATGGAGAGCCGCGTCGCGATCGAAGAGATCGCGCGCCGGTGGCGTCGGCTCGAGGTCGACGATGCCGGGCTCCGCCGTGTTCACATGACGAACATCGCCGGCTACTCCCACATCCCAGTTCGCGCGCGCGCATGACTGTCGCAGCGCTATGACGGGGTGACCGGGCGCGGTGTCAATGTCACGGACGGGATGGAAAGCGTCGCGCCACCCCGGAGCACTGCGTCGATCACCGTCACGAGGTCGTCGACATCGATGAGCGAACCGCTCACGTAGCCGCGCGCCATCCAGACGGTGAGGAGCTCGGCGAACAGCTCCGGATTCCAATCCCATGCGAACTCGGTCTGCGAGTCGCCGTCGCCGCCGACGCAGTCGCCGACCACGACACGTGTGAAGCCCACGCTCGGGTGCTCGGCGCGCCATGCCTCGACCAGCTTGTCGAGCGCGGCTTTGCTCACTGCGTATGCACCGAGTCCCGGCCATGGTGGTGTCAGCGAGGCACTGACCGTCGACAAGTACGCGGCGGTACCGCCGGATGCCGAAAGATGCGGGATCGCCGCGCTCGTGATGAGCGCCGCGCCGGTGACGTTGGTGTCGAACGCTCCCCGCCACGTCTCCGCGTCAGTGTCGACGAGCCGGAGCAGAGGCCCGATCCCGGGCGCGTAGACCAGGGCGTCGATTCCTCCGAGTCCGGCCGCCGCCTCGGCGATCGCCGACCGGCAGGAGGACTCGTCGGTGACGTCGCACTCGATCGCCAGCGTCGCGGGGCCCGCCTCCTTCGCGGCGTCGTCGAGCCGTCCGCGCCGCCGCGCGAGGAGCGCCACATGAGCCCCCCGTTGGGCAAGGCCGATTCCAATGCAACGCCCGAGTCCGCTCGAGGCGCCTACCACCACGGTTCGCAATGCCTTCACTCCCTGAAGCTGACGCACAACAGACACCGGGACCAGGGCCGGCGTCTCGCAGACATTAGATGGAGCGAGGAGCACGCAGGTGACGTCACTGTGAGCGAGCAGCCCGGTGCGGCGGCGCAGGTTGCTCCCCGGGACGTTGCATGAGTTCTTGGGTGACCCAGCGAAGGAGCGACACAGATGTTAGATATGGGCGGTCCCTCGGGAAAGGGGGCGTGTCCGGAAGGCGTACCTCGGAGAGATCGCCGGCGTCGACGACGTCGCCACCGCGGGACGGACCACGACCGTGCGGACCAACCACCATGAGCGAACGCAACCAGGGACTCCCGAATCGACGAGCGGCACCGTCGCGCCCGTACTCGAGCTGCGCGACGTCGAGGCCGGCTACGGGCCGTTCCGGGCCCTGTTCGGCGTGTCGTTCTCGATTCCCGCGGGCAATGTCGTCGCCGTTCTCGGCGCGAACGGCGCGGGCAAGTGCACAATCGCGCGCCTCGTCCTCGGGCCTGATCCCCATCACTGCCGGAACGGTGCTCTTCGACGAGCTGTCGCTCGGCCTCGCACCCATCGTCATCGACGAGATGTACGCGACACTCGAAGCGGTCCGCGAAGAGGGAACGACGCTGCTCCTCATCGAGCAGTACGTCGGTCATGCACTCGCGTTCGCCGACTCGGTCGTGCTGCTCCAGCATGGAAAGGTGATGTACGACGGTGCAGCCGCTGATCTCGGCGACGTTGTTGAGCGATTCCTGCTAACGAGCCCGAGCTGATGGACACCATCGAGCGCTTCCAGATCCGCGTCGACGACTCCGTACTGGAGGACCTGCGCGCGCCGGCTGGAGCAGACCCGCTTCCCGGACCAGATCGAAGACACGGGCTGGGAGTACGGGATCCCGCTCGACTACCTGCGCGAGCTCGTCGAGTACTGGCGCGACGAGTACGACTGGCGAGCGCAGGAGGCACGACTCAACGAGCTCGAGCACTTCCGCACTCGCGTCGACGGACAGTCGATCCACTTCGTCCACGCGCGCTCGGAGCACGCCGACGCTTTGCCGCTGCTCCTCACACACGGCTGGCCCGGCTCGGTGCGTGGAGTTCCTCGACGTCATCCCACGGTTGACCGCGCCCGAGGCTCACGGGGGCCACGCGGCCGACGCCTTCCACGTCGTCGCGCCGTCGCTGCCCGGCTACGGCTTCTCGGAGCCGACGCGCACGCGCGGCTGGGACGTGCAACGGATCGCTCGGGCGTTCATCGAGCTGATGGGTCGCCTCGGCTACTCGCGCTACGGCGCGCAGGGCGGCGACTGGGGCGCCCAGGTCGCGACCAGGATCGGCGCGCTCGATCCGGAGCACTGCGCGGCGATCCACTTGAACATGCCGATCGCGGATCCTCCCGAGGACCGGGTTCCACTCAGCGACGAGGACAAGGCGGATCTCGCCGCCATGCAGCAGCTTCCAGCGCGAGGAGTCCGGATACGCGCTGGAGCAGGCGACCAAACCGCAGACCCTGGGCGTCGGCGCTCAACGACTCACCGGCCGGGCTGCTCGCCTGGATCGTGGAGAAGTTCCGCACCTGGAGCGACTGCGACGGCCACCCGGAGAACGTCTTCACCCGGGATCAGCTGATCACCAACGTGATGGTGTACTGGGTGACACAGACGATCACGTCTTCGGCGCGGCTGTACTGGGAGCATCAGCACGTCGGCTCGGGCGAGGCGCCGCCGCAGTACGTCGGCGTTCCCACCGGCGTCGCGCGCTACCCCAAGGAGGTGTTGCGCTTCCCGCGCTCCTGGGTCGAACGTCGGTACAACGTGACGCACTGGGCCGTCATGCCGCGCGGCGGCCACTTCGCGGCCATGGAGCAGCCCGAGCTGTTCACCGAGGACCTGCGGAACTTCTTCCGAACGGTGCGCTGAAAAGGGGTTTCTTGATGGTGGGGATGTTGGACGGCAAGGTGGCGGTCATCACCGGCGCCGGGTCGGGCATGGCGAAGGCGTCGGTGAAGATCTTCGTGCGTGAGGGCGCCAAGGTCGTCGCGGGCGACATCAGCGGCGCCGAGCAGGACACCGCGGCCGAGGTCGGCGAGGGCGTCCTGCCCGTCCACTGCGACGTCACGAAGGAAGCCGACGTCGAGGCCATGATCCGGACCGCGGTCGAGGAGTTCGGGCGTCTCGACGCCGTGCTCAACGTGGCCGGCATCGCCGACGCCGTCATGCTCGCCGACGTCACCATGGAGCACTACGACCGGACGATGGACGTCGACCTGCGCGGCGTGCTCCTCGGCATGAAGCACGGCGATCCGGGCGATGCTCGAGGCCGGCAAGGGCGGCGCCATCGTCAACTGGTCGTCCATCGGCGGTCTCAACGCCTCGTCGCTTCACGAGCGTCTACTCGGCCGCCAAGGCCGGGGTCATCGCCATCACCAAGGCCGCCGCCGTCGAGTACGGCGCGCAAGGGCATCCGCGCCAACGTCGTCTGCCCGGGCTTCATCCACACCGAGATCATGGGTGCCGGAGCGGCGAGCAGCATGCCCGGCATCACTCGAGAAGGCGGCGCTGCAGCCGCGGCGGCCAGCCGCACGAGGTCGCCGAGGTCGCGGCGTTCCTGGCGTCCGACCGCGCCTCGTTCGTCACCGGCGCGGTCATCCCGGTCGACGGCGGCTGGACCGCGCGGATCGCGTGAGCCGGGTCGACGGCAGACGACGGGACGATCGGGAGGGAGTGGTGAGCACCGGTGAAGTCCGCGCCGTTCGAGTACCACGCCCCGACACGGCCGCCGACGCGGTGACCCTCCTCGCCGAGCTCGGCGACGGGGCGAAGGTGCTCGCGGGCGGCCAGAGCCTCATCCCGATGCTGGCGCTCCGCCTCGCCGTCTTCGAGCACCTCGTCGACATCGGGCGCATCGGCGAGCTGAAGGGCATCGAGCGTCGTGACGGCGCCCTGTGGGTCGGCGCCGGCACGACGCAGACGGCGGTCGAGGCCAGCGCCGAGGTGGCGGCGGCCGTGCCGCTGCTCGCGGCGGCGACGCCGTTCATCGGTCACTTCCAGATCCGCAACCGCGGCACGCTCGGAGGTTCGATCGCGCACGCCGACCCGGCGGCCGAGTACCCGGCCGTCGCCCTGGCGCTCGACGCGAGCATGGAGGTCGTCTCGCCGACGGGTCGGCGCACCATCGCGGCGGGCGACTTCTTCGACGGCCTCTGGAGCACGAGCATGGAGCCCGACGAGCTCCTCGTCGGCGTGTCGTTCCCGATCTGGGGCGGGCGCGAGCGGATTCGCGGTCGAGGAGTTCGCGCGCCGGCACGGCGACTTCGCGATCGCGGGTGCGACGATCGGCATCGAGCTCGACGCCGACGACCGGATCCGGCGCTGCGCCATCGGCCTGATCGGCCTCGGGTCGACGCCCGAGCGGGCCGCAGCGGCCGAGGCCGAGCTCGCGGGCCGGCCGATCACCGACGTCGAGCCGGAGGAGGTCGGTCGCCTGGCCATGGCCGGTCTGGCGTCGGTCCCCGCCGACCTGCACGGCTCCGCCGCGTACCGCAAGCGAGTGGGCGCCGCCATGGTGGCGCGCGCGTGGACCGACGGCCGCCACGGAGGCACGCCATGCGTGAGGTGCCGGTGCGGCTGACGGTGAACGGTCAGGCAAGCAGGAGCGACCGTCGAACCGCGCGTGACGCTCGCCGACTTCCTCCGCGAGCAGTGCCACCTCACCGGCACGCACCTCGGCTGCGAGCACGGCGTGTGCGGCGCGTGCACGGTGCTGGTCGACGGCGCCGCCGTGCGCTCGTGCCTCGTGTTCGCGGTGCAGGCCGACGGCGCCGAGGTCACGACGATCGAAGGGCATCGGCTCGCCCGACGGCGACCTCTCCACGGTGCAGGCGGCGTTCCGCGACTGCCACGGGCTGCAGTGCGGCTTCTGCACGCCCGGCTTCGTCGTGTCGGTGACCGCGTTCCTTCGCGACCACCCGAACCCGACCGACGAGCGAGATCCGCGAGGCGCTGTCGGGCAACCTCTGCCGCTGCACCGGCTACCAGGGCATCGTCGAGGCGGTGCGCCAGGCCGCCGGCACGGGCCGCCGTGGAGAACCGTCATGACGGACGCCGACCCGCGGGCGCCGCCCGGTACGTCGGCACGCGCGTCAACCGCGTCGAGGACGCCCGGCTGCTCACCGGCCGGGGCACGTACGTCGACGACGTCTCGCTGCCGGGGATGCTGCACGCGTGCTTCGTGCGCAGCCCCTTCGCCCGAGCGGCGATCCGGGGGATCGACCCGTCGGCGGCGCTGGCGCGTGCCCGGGGTCCACTTCGTGTTCACCGCCGCCGACCTGAACCCGGACGTGAAGGAGCAGTGGCACACCTCGATCGGCCGGAAGAGCCCCGAGACGCCGCGCCCGCCCCTGGCCGAAGGGGAGGTGCGCTTCGTCGGCGACCCGGTCGCGCTGGTGGTGGCCGAGAGCCGGTATCTCGCCGAGGACGCGGCCGAGCTGGTCGAGGTCGACTACGAGCCGCTTGCCGGCGGTCGTCGACTACACCACGGCCGAGCACGCCGACGCGCTCGTGCACGAGAGCCACGGCTCGAACGTCATCGGCGAGATCGCCGGCCTGCCCGCCTCCGCGCTCGACGAGGTGTTCGCCGCGGCCGCCCACGTGGTGAGCGAGACGATCTACCAGCAGGCGTACGCCCCGGTGCCGATGGAAGGACGCGGCCTGGTCGTCGACTACTCGCGCGCGACGGGCGAGCTGACGATCCACGCGGCGACCCAGTCGCCGCACGAGGTGCGCCTCTTCTGCTCGCGCCTGCTCGGCATGCCCGAGCACCGCATCCGGGTCGTGATGCGCGACACCGGTGGCGGCTTCGGGCAGAAGGTCATGGTCCAGCGCGACGAGATGTGCCTGATGCTCGCCGCGCCCAAGGTCGGCGCGCCGGTGAAGTGGGTGGAGGACCGCCGCGAGAACCTGCTCGCCGCCGGTCAGTCCCGGCACGAGCACGCCACCGTGACGATGGCCTTCGACGCCGACGGCGCGATCCAGGCCGCGCACATCGACTTCGTCGTCGGACTGCGGCGCGTACCCAACGCCGTGGCCGGTGGGCGCCGTCGGCCGCCGTCGGGATGCTGTTCCCCGGGCCCTACCGGGTGCCCCGCGCCGGCTTCACGACCAAGACCATCTACACGAACACCGTCGGGCGGACCGCGTATCGCGGCCCGTGGCAGTTCGAGTCGCTCGCCCGCGAGGTCCTGCTCGACATCTCGGCGCGCCGGATGGGCATGGACCCCGTCGAGCTCCGCCGGCGCAACCTGCTGCGCCAGGACGAGCTTCCGTACGCGAACCCCAACGGCATGACCTACGACCACATCTCCCCGCTCGAGACGTTCGAGCAGGCGCTGGCGATGCTCGACTACGAGGCGTTCCGCGCCGAGCAGGCCGAGGCGCGCGCGACCGGCCGCTACCTCGGCGTCGGGCTGTCGAACTACGTCGAGCCGTCGACGCCGGGCTTCGGCTCCTACGCGACCGAGGCGGCGACGATCCGCATCGAGCCGTCGGGCACGGTCAACGTGTACATCGCCGGCGGCTCGACCGGGAACAGCATCGAGACGACGGTCGTCCAGCTCACCGCCGACGCGCTCGGCGTGAACATCGAGGACGTCAACACGATCCAGGGCGACACCGCGGTCGACCGGCTTCGGCGCGGGCGCGGCCGGCAGCCGGAGCGCGTCGATGACCGCGGGCGCGGTACGTGAGACCGCCGGCGTGCTCCGCGAGCGCATCGTCGCCATCGCGGCCCACCAGCTCGAAGCGGCCGTCGACGACATCGAGCTCGCCGACAGCCGGGCGACGGTCCGAGGTACGCCTTCGATCGGCATCTCGTTGGCCGAGCTCGCCGCGCTCGCCTACTTCGACTCCGCACTCGCTCCCGCCCGGCGTCCCGGCCGGCCTCGAGGCGAGCGCGCGATACACCGCCGACCGCCCCTCACATCTGGGTGAACGCCACGCACGTGTGCACGTGCGAGGTCGACGTGACCACCGGTCACGTGCAGCTCCTGCGCTACATCGTGAGCGAGGACTGCGGCCCGATGATCAACCCGAACGTCGTCGAGGGCCAGATCGCCGGCGGCGTCGTGCAGGGCATCGGCGGCGCGCTCTACGAGCACCTCGCGTACGACGAGGACGGCAACCCGGTCGCGACGACGTTCATGGACTACCTGCTGCCCACCGCGACGGACGTGCCCGACGATCGAGTACGGGCACATCGAGACGCCGAGCCCCGGCCCGGGTGGCTTCAAGGGGGTGGGCGAAGGCGGCGCGATCGGTGCTCCGCCGGCGGTCGTCAACGCGGTGGCCGACGCGCTCTCGCCGTTCGGCGTGACGGTGACGCGCCTGCCGCTGAGCCCGTCCCGGATCGTGGAGCTCCTCGACGAACGACCGACAGCGAACCCTCCCGGCAGAGGAGACAGCCAGTGACGGCGACCAGCGCGACCGACGTCTACTACGACCCCTACGACGTCGAGATCAACGCGGATCCCTACCCGGTGTTCCGCCGGCTGCGCGAGGAGGCACCGCTCTACTACAACGAGCAGCACGACTTCTTCGCGGTCAGCCGCTACGAGGACGTGGAGCGCAGGTCTCCGCGACTGGGAGACCTACATCTCCGGGCGCGGCGCCATCCTCGAGCTGATCCGGGCCGACATCGAGATGCCGCCCGGCGTCCTCATCTTCGAGGACCCGCCGGTCCACACCATTCACCGAAGCCTGCTGTCGCGGGTGTTCACGCCCAAGAAGATGAACGCCCTGGAGCCGAGGATCCGCGAGTTCTGCGCCCAGAGCCTCGACCCGCTCATCGGCGCCGGCCGGTTCGACTTCGTCGCCGACCTCGGCGCCCAGATGCCGATGCGGGTCATCGGCATGCTGCTCGGTATCCCGGAGCAGGACCAGGACGCGGTCCGCGAGTACGTCGACGCGACGCTGCGCACCGAAGCCGGCAAGCCGATGGAGTACTCGCAGGACGACTTCTTGAGCGGCGAGATCTTCGCGGACTACATCGACTGGCGAGCCGAGCACCCCTCGGACGACCTCATGACGGAGCTGCTGAACGCCGAGTTCGAGGACGAGACGGGCACGACGCGCCGGCTCGCCCGCGACGAGATCCTCACCTTCATCAACGTCGTCGCGGGCGCCGGCAACGAGACGACGACGCGACTGATCGGTTGGACCGGCAAGGTGCTGGCCGACCACCCGGACCAGCGGCGTGAGCTCGTCGAGGATCCGTCACTCATCCCCGACGCCATCGAGGAGCTCCTCCGGTTCGAGCCGCCGGCGCCCCACGTGGGCCGGTACGTCGCCCGCGACGTCGAGCTCTATGGCCGCACGGTGCCCGAGGGCAGCGTCATGCTGTTCCTGGTCGGGGCCGCCAACCGCGACGACCGGCGCTACCCCGACGGTGACCGGTTCGACATCCACCGCCCGATCCGACAGCACCTCACCTTCGGCTACGGCATCCACTTCTGCCTCGGAGCCGCGCTGGCCCGACTCGAAGGCCGCGTCGCCCTCGAGGAGGTGCTGAAGCGCTTCCCCGAGTGGGAGGTCGACCGGGACGCCGCCACGCTCTCGCCGACCTCGACGGTACGCGGCTGGGAGACGCTGCCGGTGTTCACGTCGTGAACGTTCACATCGGCACCTGCCGGCGCGCGCTCCTCAGTGGGTCTCCGGCTGCATGCCCGGCCGGGGCGGGGGCGAGTCGAGCTGTGATTCGTCGCTCCGGATCGGTGTTCCGTTGACTAGCACGTGCCGCACGCCCGTCGGCTCCTCGGCGGTCAGGCGCTCGGCGTCGGCCGGGAAGTCGCGGACGCGGCGCGTCGGACCGGGGCCCACCGTCTCGGGATCGAACACGCACACATCGGCCCAGTAGCTTTCGCGCAGGTAGCC
>CAWEZO010000002.1:0-1042463 GCA_963813635.1 uncultured Actinomycetes bacterium
ACGATCCGCCCGTCGGCCATCTGGGTCCAGCCGCCGACCACGCGTCCGTCGACCCAGATCGTGGGCCCCGCGTTGCCGTTGCGGTCGAACAGCTGCGCCCCGTGCGGGCCGAGGAACCACTCGCGCTCCTTGTATCCCATGACCGTGGCGTCCAGGCCGGGGAGCAGCCGGACCCAACGGCTCGGCGGCTCGGTGCCGTCGAGGTCGTCGGGCATGATCCAGCCCCTGGCGTCGGCGCCCAGGTCGACCTCGACCGCACCGACGGCGTCCAGCGACGCCCTCGTCTGCTTCAGCGTCCAACCGGTCCACCACCTGATGTCGGTCGTCGTCCCCGGGCCGAAGGCCGCAGCCATCGGCGGAGGAGCTCGGCGCACGCCTCGTCGTGATCGATCGCCGGGAGCGGCGCGCCGAGCCAGGTCTCGAGCTCGGCCCAGCGGTACTGGCCGCTGATCCACGAGCCGCGCGGCCGGGCGCGCACGATCCGTCCCTCGGCGGCCAGCAGTGTGAGGACGCGGGTGGACACGCCCATCTGGCCGGCCCATGTCGTGCCCTCGCCGAAGACGATCTTGCGGCCGAGCTCGGGGACGTCCTGCGTCAGCTCGACCGCGGCGGCCTCACCGCGTGCGCGCAACGCCGCGAGGGTGCGCTCGCAGACGTCGTCCAGCCATCGATCCGCGTGCTTCGCGATGCCCTGGTCTTCGAGGTGCTTGATCAGGCGCCGGCGCTCGCGAGGTGCGAGCGCCTTCGTGCACGCCTCGTCCATGATCGCCGCGACGTCGAGCGGGACGACGAACATCGTGCGACGCATCCCGAGCATCCGGACCAGCGACTTGCGCTCGTAGAGCGCGTCCTCGAGATCCGCCGGCATGAAGTCGGCGACCCGAGCGAACAGCGAGACGTGCACGGTGACGGGGTCGCTCGAGTGGAGACCGACGAGTCCGGCGGTCGCTTCCTCGACCGACGTCGCCGGTCGCGCGAGGTGGTGCCTCGTTGCCGCACGTCGATGCCGCTCGTCCCTGTCCACCGTCTAGAAGTGCGGTGCGTGTCGTTCGGCGAGCGCCCGAGGCGCGCAGGCCAGCCAGCCGTCGACGAGCGCATCCTTCAGCGGCCCCGCGGCGACCTTCCGGAGCTCGATCAACACCGCGGGGTACCGGTCGAAGTGCGCGATCGTGAAGAACCCCCGGTGGTTCGCGCCGAGCACGGCCTCCTTCTCGATCAGGTCCTCCACGCGCACCGCGAGGATCTCTCCGTCGGGGACCGGCGCGTTGCCGAACCGCTTGCGGTCCGCCTTCGTGAACGGCCGCTCCCACGCGAAGGTCTTCCCGCCGACCGACCACGTCCGGGTCCCGCGTCGATCCGACGCGCTCACCTCGGGCAGCCCGAGGGCGATCCGCGCCACGTCGTCGAAGGTCGCCACGTCTCGACGCCTATGCCTGCTTGCGGTCCTTGTGCCGCTCGAGGCCGTCGAGCATCAGGTCGAGGGCGAACTCGAACTCGAACTGGTCGTCGCATCCGGGTCCGACGACCGACGCGTCGTCATGCGAGACCGCGAGGAAGAGCTCGGAGATCGAGGGGTACGTTGCCGACATCGCCGCGAACATCTCCGCCTCCAGCTGCGGATCGGTGTCGGTCTGGTCGTTGAACAGCTCCTGCGAGAACCCCAGCATGCGACTGCCCATCGCGTGCATCGCGTGGTGCGTCAGGTCGATCGTGAACCCGCCCGCACGGAACATCCCGATCATCGAGTCCATGTAGCCCATCACGATGGGGGTGGGCTCGCTCCGGGTCTCCATGACGCGCGAGGCCCATGGGTGCCGCAGCAGCGCCCGTCGCGCCGAGAGGATCCGCTCGCGGACGGCCGTCTTCCAGTCGGTGTCGGTGCGCGGCGGGTCGATCTCGCCGACGACCACGTCAAGCATGCCGCCGAGCATCTCCTCCTTGTTCGCGAGGTGCTTGTACAGCGCCATCGGCACGACCCCGAGCTCCTGCGCGACGCGGCGCATGCTGAGGGCGTCGACGCCCTCCCGATCCGCGAGCGCCACGGCGGCCGCCAGGATCCGTTCCCTGTTCAGGGGCTCGCGCGTCGTGGTCCGGACCTCGGGCTCGGTCTTCACGTTGACAAGTGTACGCCGTACACGTAGCCTGCTGTGTGTCGGCGTACGGCGTACACCCACCAACCAAACCCAGAGGGGGAACCACCATGAAGGCCATCGTGCAGGACCGGTTCGGCTCGGCCGACGTGCTCGAGCTCCGCGACGTTCCCGACCCGGTGGTCGGCCCGGACGACGTCCTCGTGGAGGTGCGGGCGGCAGGCTGCGGCCCCGACGTGTGGCACCTGATGGCCGGGAAGCCGTACTTCGTCCGGGCGATGCCGGGGTTCCGGAAGATGAACGTCGGCGTGCGGGGCAGGGACGTCGCCGGCCGCGTCGAGGCCGTCGGCGCGAACGTGACCGACCTCCGGCCCGGCGATGAGGTGATGGGCATCGTCGAGGGCTCGTTCGCCGAGTTCGCGGTCGGCACGCCCGAGAAGCTGGTCCGAAAGCCCGAGCGGCTCACGTTCGAGCAGGCCGCCGCCGCGCCGATCTCGGGGCTCACCGCGGTACAGGCCCTCCGCGACGTCGCTCGCCTGCAGCGGGGGCAGACCGTTTTGGTGATCGGTGCAGCCGGCGGCGTGGGCACCCTCGCCGTGCAGATCGCGAAGGCGTACGGCGCCGCCCGGGTCACCGCGGTGTGCAGCGGCTCGAAGGCCGACCTGGTCCGCTCGATCGGGGCCGACGACGTGATCGACTACACGCGCGAGGACCTCACCGACGGCGGCCGCAAGTGGGACGTCATCGTCGACTGCGCCGGCCGGCGTCCGCTGCGGCATCTCCGCCACGCGCTGACGCGCGGGGGGACCCTCGCGATCGTCGGCGGCGACGGCGGCGGGAACTGGACCGGCGGTTTCGGCCGCCAGATCCTTCGAGCGCCGCTCCTGTCGTTGTTCGTCGGCCAGCGCCTCCGCCCCGTCGTCGCGACCGAGCCCCACGCGGACCTCGAGGAGTTGCGCGAGCTGATCGAGGCCAGGTCGGTGACGCCGGTCGTGGATCGGACGTTCGGGCTGAATGAGGCCGCCGACGCGGTCCGGTACCTCGAGCGGGGTCACTCCACCGGCAAGGTCGTCGTCACGGTCTGATCCGGTCAGTCCGGGAGGAGGGGGACCCGGAGACCTTCGGCGCGTCCGAGCAGGACGCCGCGCTTCACCGCGGACGAGCCGAACCGGTCGTGCAGGCGGTCGAGCGTCTCGTCGATCGCCGAGGACGAGGCGACGCCGTCGAGCGGGAGCGCCAACTGAACGGCGTCGTCGCGCGAGAGGTTCGTGAACGTCAGGCCGAGCAGCGTGATCCCGCGCTCCCGGATCATCGGGAGCGACTCGGTCAGCAGGATCCGTGCGACGTCCAGCAGCGTCGCCGTCTCGCCGGTCGCCTCGGGGAGCGTGTGTGAGCGCGTGGCTCGCGCGAAGTCGTCGAACCGCAGGCGAAGGACCACCGTCCGGCAGACGCGGTGCGCGCCGCGCAGACGCCGGGCCAGCCGGTCGACCAGCGCCAGCAGGTCGGTCTCGAGCAGCTCCGGCGATCGCGGCCGCCGCCCGAGCGCCCGCTGGGTGCCGATCGAGCGTCGCCGGCGGCCGACCTCGACCGGGCGCGGGTCGCGGTTGTGCGCCAGCGCGTGGAGGTGCCGCCCCGACGCTCGCCCGAGGATCCGCTCCATCTCGGCCTCCTCCAGCCGCGCGACGTCTGCGACCGTCCTGAGCGAGCGCTCGTGCAGCTTCCGCGCCGTGACCGGTCCGACGCCCCACAGCAACTCGACCGGCAGCGCGTGCAGGAACGTGAGCTCCTCGTCGACCGGCACGACGAGGAGGCCGTCGGGCTTCGCCACCTGGCTCGCGACCTTGGCCAGGAACTTCGTGCGCGCCACGCCGACCGTGACGGGGATCCCGACGCGCTCGCGCACCTCCGCGCGCAGGCGTGTCGGCGATCTCCGTCGGCGTGCCGGCGATCCGCCGCAGGCCGCCGACGTCGAGGAACGCCTCGTCGATCGACAGCCCTTCGACGAGCGGCGTCGTGTCGCGGAACACCTCGAACATCGCGGTGCTCGCCGCCGAGTACGCCTCCATCCGCGGCCGCACCACGATCGCCTGCGGGCACAGGCGCCGCGCCTGCGTCTCGCCCATCGGCGTGTACACCCCGAAGGCCTTGGCCTCGTAGCTGGCCGCCAGCACCACCCCGCCGCCGACGATCACCGGTTTGCCGCGCAGCGAAGGATCGTCCCGCTGCTCGACCGATGCATAGAAGGAGTCGGCGTCGGCGTGCAGGATCGTGGCGTCGTCGCTCACGGCCGGATGCTGGCACCGACCACCGACACGAGCCCGACGGAGCCCATGTCCGGGGCGGACCCTAGACTCGCCGCGTGACCGACATGGACTGGCTGCTCGACGCCGACCCCGCCATCCGGTGGCAGGTGTTGCGCGATCTGGCCGACGCGCCGGCCGAGGTCGTCGCGGCCGAGCGCGCGCGGGTCGTCACCGAGGGGTGGGGCGCGCGGCTGCTGGCCCTGCAGGGCAACGACGGCCAGTGGGAGGGAGGCGCGCTCTTCCCCGCGGGGTGGTGGGATCCGACTCACGACGACACCCAGCCCTGGACCGCCACGGAGCCCTCGCTCACGCTGCTGCAGCTGTTCGGGGTCGACCCGGACGCCGAACCGGTGCGACGGGCGGTTGCCCAGGTCCGGGACCACTGCCGCTGGGAGCACGACGACCAGCCGTTCTTCGAGGGCGAGGTCGAGCCGTGCATCAACGGCATGACCGTCGTCCTCGGGGCCTCCTTCGGCCAGGACGTCGACGGCATCGTCGAGCGACTGCTGGGTGAGCAGCTCGAGGACGGCGGGTGGAACTGCGAGGCGGAGAACGGTTCGGTCCGCTCGTCGTTCCACAGCACGATCTGCGTCCTCGAAGGCCTGTTGGCGCACGAGCGAGCGACCGGTGGCTCGGCGGGATCCATCGCGGTCCGACGCCGGGGCGAGGGGTACCTCCTCGAACGGCAGCTGTTCCGGCGGAAGAGCACCGGCGAGGTCGTCGATCCCGACTGGCTGCGGTTCTCGTTCCCGACGCGCTGGCACTACGACGTGCTGCGCGGCCTGGAGTATCTCCGGGAGGCCGGGGATCCGCCGGATCAGCGTGTGGACGAAGCGATCGAGGTGCTCCGATCCAAGCAGCGGCCCGACGGCACGTGGCTGCTGGAGAACACCCATCCCGGCGCGGTTCACTTCACGCTCGAAGACGGCGATGGCCTGCCCAGCCGATGGAACACGCTCCGGGCGCTGCGCGTGCTCGGTTGGTACGAGCGGTCGGCCGACTGAACGGCCCGTCCGTGGCGGGACGGATGCCCGGGGTCGGATCCGGGGACGTGCGCCATCCTCGGGATGAGGAGGTGCGTCTCATGACGACGACGACGGGAGAACGGAAGACCCGGCCGTACGTGACGTCCTATTCGCCGGCGGAGCGGCACCCGAGCCTGTTCCGGATCGGGAACGCGTGCATGCGCATGATCGTGCCGACCCGGCTCGGCGAGAAGATGCAGGGCCTCTCGATCCTGACGCTGACCGGACGCAAGACCGGGAAGCGGTACGCCATCCCGGTCTCGGTCATCGACCTGGATGGGTCACCGATCATCCTGACGGCGGCAGGGTGGCGGGTGAACCTGCGGGGCGGCGCCGACGTCGAGGTCCGCGCCGGCCGTACGACCCGTCGGATGCACGCGACGCTCGTCGAGGATCCGGAGCGCGTGGCCGACGTGTACGCGACGGTGCTGCCGACCGTTGGGGTCGCGCACGCGAAGCGGCTCGGGCTCGTGCTGGCCGGTGAGCGGTACCCGACACGCGAGGAGCTGATCGAGGGGATCGGGGGCCGCCGCGCCGTGATCGCGCTCACCGAGCTCCCGTAGGACGTATCGGGCCGGTCAGGCGGGTCGCAGCTCCACGAAGCCCGCCGCGGTGAAGTCCCCGTCGAACGCGAGCGCCCGGCGGATCTTCAGGGAGCGCATCACCGCGAAGCTGGTCGCATCCACGAACGAGTACTCGCGCTCGTCGTGGCGGCGGAGCCATTCGAGCGCGCGCCGTTCGAGGTCCGGATCGACGTGGACGATCTGGAGGCGAGGCGATCGATCGAGGAGGTCGAGGAACCCGACACCTGCGTGGTGACCAACCTTCCGCCGAAGGAACGTCCACGTCTCTCCGCGGACGTGGTTCGTCGTCACGAGCTGTTCGGATCCAGCGGATCGGAAGACCTCTGCGGCCTCCCCGTGGCGAGCATCCTGTCGGATCCGAAGGGCGATCCAATGCGAGGTGTCGACGAAGATCATCGACCGAAGATGGCTTCCTCGCTGTACACGACGTCATCGATCGACTCGCGTTCGTACCCCGGGACGTCGTCCGCGCCGACCATCTGCCACAGCGGGTCCTCCTCTATCGGGGGGAGTGGCTGGACACGCTCGCGCACGAACCGCCGGATCAAGGCGGCCTTGGACGTGCGTTCCTTCTGGGCCATCCGCTCGAGGATCCGGTCGAGGTCCTCGTCGATCATGATCTGAAGGCGCTTCACGGAAGGCATGCTACGTCATCCTTGATGGGTGATGTAACCCCAAGCGTAAGCGCTTCCGGCGCAACCGGATGTGACATCGGTCACGTCGAGCGGTGGAGTGGGTTGCACGGACCGGACCGCGCGAAGGCGAGCGACTGGACGTGCGTCCCGTCGACGTCCGCGATCCCGAGCCCGCCCCCAGCAGATCTTCATCTTCCGGAACGCGATCTGGGTGCCGTCGGGCGACCAGCTGGGCAACTCCGCGTTCTGATCGCCGGTGCAGTCCCGTGCCGTCGGCGTTCACGAGCCAGATCCTGTCCGGGGAGAACCCCGTCCCGAACGCGAGCTGGCTCCCGTCCGGGGACCACGCCAGGCCACCGATGACCGCGCCCCGCATCACGCCGGTGTCCGGCAGGAGGACCCGGACGTGGCTCCCGTCGGCGTCCATCACCCGCAGGGAGTTGTCGTGGTCGCCGGACCCGTTGAGGTACGCGATCTTCGAACCGTCCGGCGAGAGCACCGGGAAGTTGAGGCCGATCCGGTCCCCGTGGGGCGCGGGAACACCCTCGAGGAGCAGTCTCGGCGTGCCGCCACCGCTCCAGGACACGTAGGAACGCGTCCTGCATCAGCTCCTCGGCCTCGTGGCTGTTCCCGACGATCAGGTAGAGCGCCCGGAAGAGCCGCTCGTGATGGTCCGCGAACAGCTCCTCGAAGGTCGCGGGCACGAGGGCGGTCGCCGTGCGTCCACATCGTGGGCGAGGTCCGAGGGTCGTTCCATATCCACCTTAGAGTCACGACACCCCCGTGTCCGTGCAGGCCGTCCCCGAGGATCGGAGCGACCCGCTCGCTCGAGGGTCGCTCACCTCGCCGCACAGGTCCCGATCGCGAGATGATCCCGGCAACGATGGCACGGTTCGAGGGCGCGTACGCGGGCACGCCGCCGTGGGACATCGGGCGGCCGCAGCCGGCGCTGGAGGCGTTCGCCCGGGCCGGCGAGCTCCGCGGTCGCGTGCTCGACGCCGGTTGCGGCACCGGCGAGCACGCGCTGATGGCCGCGGCGCTGGGCCTCGAGGCGACGGGGATCGACGCCGCGCCGACCGCGATCGAGAAGGCACGGGAGAAGGCCCGCGAACGGGGCCTCGACGTCCAGTTCGTCGTGGGCGACCTCACCGGTCCCGCGGATCCCGATGATCCGTTCGACACGGTGCTCGACTGCGGCTGCTTCCACGTCTTCGACGACGAGGACCGGCGCGCCTACGTCGCCTACCTGCGCTCGACGATCGTGCCGGGCGGCCGGTTCTTCATGCTGTGCTTCAGCGACCGGGCTCCCGGCGGGTTCGGCCCCCGCCGGATCACCGAGGCCGAGATCCGCGAGTCCTTCGCCGACAGATGGCGCGTCGACGCGATCGAGTCGGCCGTGCTGCAGACGATCTTGGGCGGTGGGACGGACATCGAAGCCTGGCTCGCGTCGATCACGCGGGTCTAGCCCGACGGCTCACAGCTCGGCGACCGGGGTTGCGTCGATCGTCCCCGAGTTCGGCCGGCCGATCGCGAGGTAGGCGACGAACGCCACGATCACGATCAGGAGCGCCACGCTCACGGGTCCGTAGCCGTACCCGAGCCCGCCGAGCTCTTTCGGACCCGCGAACAGATCGGCGAGCGACGCCCCGAGCGGTCTCGTGACGACGTAGGCGAACCAGAACGCCGCGACCTCGCCGATCCCGAGCCAACGCCGTGCAGCGAACGCGAAGCCGAACAGCCCCGCGAACAGCACGGCCGACGTGAAGAACCCCCAGCCTAACGAGAACGCCGTGAGGTCACCGGCCGCGGTCCCGAGCGCGAACGTGGCCATCACCACGGCCCAGTAGAAGAGCTCGCGCCGGCGCGTGGTGATGCTGTGGATCGAAAGCGTTCCCTCGACCCGATACCACACGGCGAACAACACGGCGAGCACCACCGAGAGGAAGGCGGTCGAAACGGCGTACGACACGCCCAGCTCTACGTGCACGCCGTCGGCCGCCATCGTCCCCGTGATCGCCACCATCAGGACCGCGAACCAGTAGATCGGAGCGACGTAGCGGTCGGCGGCGAGCTGCATCGCGAGGGCCACCGCCAGGATCGCCGCCGCGATCAGGACGACGGCGATCAGACCGGAGGTGTTCGTCACGCCTTCGTGGTGGATGAAGAAGTCGGAGGTCGTCTCGCCCATCCCGGTGGTCAGCACCTTCACGACCC
Organism: uncultured Actinomycetes bacterium; assembly: GCA_963813635.1. GTDB lineage: Bacteria > Actinomycetota > Acidimicrobiia > IMCC26256 > JBBRZM01 > JBBRZM01. The sequence goes on from CAWEZO010000002.1 coordinate 8,852, forward strand.
AGAAGATCGCCGTGACCTCGGGGACCTTCACCAAGGTCTTCCGTTCGAGGTGCATCCCCCGAGTCTCCGGTCATCGCGACCCAACGGGAAGGCCGGCGCGCGTTGAGGTTTCGTTGCAACCGCCGAGCCGCGCGTGTGCGCGTCCCGCCGCATCCGTCGATCACGCGGGTCTAGGCTGGGCCGCGGAAACACCGATCGAGGGGGCGACATGAGCGGATCGATCGAACCGTCCGGCTTCCACGAGGTGGGATGGCGGGTCCTGGCGTACGCGATATGCACGCACTTCCGGACCGCATCGCTCGCCGAGGGGGCGGCGCTCGCGGAGGCGATCTCGGGGCTCGCCGGCACCGCGGGTAGGCAGCCGGACATCGATCTGCGGTCGACGGGCGTGACCGTCCGGCTCCAGCGGGACGAGTCCGGAGAGCTGACCGAGGCCGACCTCGCGCTCGCGGGTGCGATCTCGGGGGCGGCCCGCGACCTCGGCGCCTCCGTCGATCTGACGGGCCTGCAGACCTTCCAGATCGCGATCGACGCGCTCGTCATCCCCGACGTGATGCCCTTCTGGGAGGCCGTCCTCGGGTACGCGCCCTTCGGCGATGCGCTGGTCGACCCCGACTTCGAGGGGCCGACCTTCTGGTTCCAGCAGATGGATGCTCCGCGCCCGCAGCGCAACCGGATCCACATCGACCTCTACCTCCCCGAGGACCAGGCGAAGGCCCGCATCGATGCGGCGGTCGCCGCGGGTGGCCGCATCGTCTACGACGTCCGTGCACCGTTATGGTGGACCCTGGCGGATCCGGAGGGGAACGAGGTGGACGTCGCTCCCTGGCCGGACATGGACTAGGGGACGTCCTCAGTCGTAGTGGCGGACGCTCGACCAGATCTCCGGCCACGGCTGTTTTGGGTCGGAGGCGATCCAGATCGGCAGGCCCTGTTCATCGTTCGCGACGTTCCACGGGTTGGTGATCGTGCCGGCGCGTCGCACGGTCCCGAACATCGACGCCAAGAACGCGCGGTCGTCGAAGCCGACCGCGACGACCGTGCGGGTCGAGGCCGGGGGCGATCCCCACCACCAGTACGTGTTGTGACCGCTGTACGCCCGCGGCAGCCCCACGCTCGGCCCGAACCGATCGATCGCTCCCGCCTCGCCGTAGTTCGCGGTGAGGATCGCCGCATCGGCTCGCTCGGCCTCGGGCAGCCCCCGCCAGACGCCGGCGACCTGCGACACCAGGTCGGGCCACCCGATCTGCTCGCCGAGCTCGGGGTTCAGACCTCCCCCGTTCGCGAGCGCGCTCTCGGGCAGCACCGGGACCGCCGCGGGGAGCAACAGCAGCGTCGTGAGGGCGAGCCCGATCACGGCGATCGCGCGAGCCGGTCCGGTCCGGTGCCGGGCGAACCAGCCTTCGAGGGGACGTCCGCCGGCACCCCACAGCGGCACGTACAGACCGGCGACGTAGTACTGCTTGTCGCCGGCGGTGATCGCGAGCACCACGGCGAGCACGACGTACGCGATCGCGATCGCACGGTACGTGCGAGCCTCGGGTTGCTTGAGCAGGCGGAAGAGCCCGGCCACCCAGACGGCCGCGGCGACCGGTCCCGTGATGAGGAACTGGTAGGGGATCCACGTGATCGTCGAACCGAGATCGTGGGAGCTGCTCCCCAGGCTCCGGAACAACGTTATCTGCGGCCAGCCGTGCTGCCACTGCCACCAGAGGTTCGGCGCCGAGAGGACGAGCGCCAGGAGCACGCCGCCCACGAACCACGGCGTCTCGAGGGACCGTCGCTGTGGGGTGACGAGGAGCCCGATGAGCAACCCGATCACGAGGAACCCGATCGACCACTTGTTCTCGAGCCCCACGCCGATCGTGAGCCCGATCGCGAGCCAGAGCCGCTCGTCCCCGGTCCGGAGGAGCCGGATCAGGAGGAAGCTGACGAGCGCCCACACCAGGAGGTCGGGCGTCGTCGTGCTCAGCAGGTGCCCGGCCAACAGCAGTCCCGGCGCGGCCGCCGCACAGAGGCTCGCGCCGAGCTGCCCGGTCCGGCCGGCCCCGAGCTCCCGGGCGGTGAGGCCGGCGAGGACGACCAGCGACCCGTAGATCAGCGCCGGGATCACGCGCAGCGCGACCAGCGAGTCAGGGGCGACGGCCTGCGAGAGCTTCGCGATCGCCGGCGTGAGCGGCGGCTGGTCGACGAACCCCCAGGCCATGTGCCTCGCGCACGCGAGGAAGTAGAGCTCGTCCCGGTGGTACCCGTAGCGTCCGGCGGTCAGCAGCAGCACCGCCGTGCCGATCCCCGCGGCCACCAGGACGGGCCCAAGCGCGAAAGGCGCCAGGGTCGTGCGTCCTTCGCCGCGCGCCTCGCGCGTGATCACCGCGAGGGACCCTCAGAGGACGGTGCGGTCACGGACCAAGCCTGCCACCGGACCGCGCATCGAGATAGGGACGCTCTCGAGGCTTCGCTCCTCATCGGCCTGCATCGCCGGTGAGGTCCTTCTCCTAGCCGACCCGATCGAGGAAGACCAGCGTGCGCTCCTTCAGCACGTCGGCCGCCTGGGCGTCGTAGTCGTCCAGACTCGGGTCGGCGAACAGGTGACCGGACCCCGGGTAGAGCAACAGTTCGCCGTCTTCGGCCTCCTCGACGAGCGCCTCGGCGGCGGGCCGATCCTCCTCCGCCCACGGGTCGGCATCCATCATGTGGATCTGCACGGGCACGCCCTGGGGCCACGGCCCGCCGAACTCGGATGTGGGCAAAGCCGCGGAATAGAGGAGCGCTCCTCGAGCACCTGGGCGCTGTTGCGCCAGCGACTGCGCGGGCATGACACCGAGGGAGAACCCCGAGTAGACGATGTCGGGCGGCAGATCCTCGGCGATCGCCGAACCGCGCCGGACGATCTCGTCGAAGCCGAGCTGTTGAGCGTAGGCAACACCCTCGTCGAGGTCCGTGAACGTCCGGCCGTCGTACAGATCCGGGGCATCGACCGTGTGGCCCGCCTCACGCAGCTCGTCCGCGAAGGCGAGGAAGCCAGTCGTCTGTCCCTGCGCATGATGGAACAGGAGCATCGTCGTCATGGCGGATACCTTAGCCAGTCGAGCAACCTGCCGGGGGTTACCGATCCGCGCGCTCGCCCGTGGACTAGGCTCGTTGCATCAAGCGCGATGAGGTGACCGGATCGGTAGCCGGCCGGCACGAGACGGCCCGCCTCGAGGCGTTCAGCGACGGGGTCTTCGCGATCGCGATCACGATCCTGGCCCTGGATCTGCGTGTTCCACAGGTCGCCCCGACATCCGGCAACCTCATCACCGGCATCCTGCAGCAGTGGCCGTCCTACTTCGCGTTCGTCCTCAGCTTCACCACGATCTTGATCATGTGGATCAACCACCATGCCCGCTTGGCCCTCGTCGAACGGGTCGACGGCCTGCTCATGTTCAGCAACGGCTTCTTGCTGATGACCGTCGTGGCGCTGTCGTACCCGACGGCGATCGTCGGCAAGTACCTGAACACCGATGCGGGCACTGCCGCGGTCGCGACGTACGGCCTGTTCGTGCTGGGCACCAGCGCCGCATGGAACATCTTCATGCTGGCGCTGCGGCCCGAGCGCGGGCTGCTGAAGCCCGGCGTGCCGCCCGGACTGATCACGTCGACACGTCGCCGCGTGGCGCTCGGCTTCGTGATCTACCTGGTGGCCACCGGCGTCGCGCTGAGGTACGCGTACCTCGGCCTCGGGATCATCACGGCGATGTGGGGGTTCTGGGCGGTCATCGCCTACCGGACGCTCAACCGTCGCGAGCGGTGGTCCGCCGAAGCGACGAGCGGAGGGGAAGACATCGAACCCGAAGGGTGACCCGGACGGGCGCGAACGTGATGGCCGAGGCGGAGACCTTCTCCTTGGGGTCGATGAACGCCATCATGCGTTGAGTGGCGCGCGCGCGGAAGCCGAAGCTCGACAAGTCCGACCGTACCAGCGCCGGCCTGCTCTTGTGGCGCAGGCGGAAGGGACGCCTGCAGGTGCTGTTGGGCCATCCGGGAAGTCCCTACTTCGCCGGGAAGGACGCGGATCACTGGACGGTGCTCAAGGGCGAGGTCGAACCCACCGAGGACCTGATCTCGGTCGCGCGGCGTGAGTTCGCCGAGGAGACCGGACATCAGCCGCCGGTCGGCCCGCTGATCGAGCTGGGCGAGATCCGCCAGAAGTCCGGGAAGCTCGTTCGAGCCTGGGCTGTCGAGGGTGATCTCGACCCCGAGACCGCCGTGAGCAACTCCTTCGAGATGGAGTGGCCGCCCCGATCGGGGCGCGTTCGGGAGTTCCCGGAGATCGACCGGGTCGCATGGTTCGACCTGAGGGCCGCCCGCGTGAGGATCAAGGCAGCACAGGCCCCGTTCCTCGACCGTCTTGAGCGGATGGTGGGCGACGAACCGGTTCGGTGAACCCCGGCGTTCCACGATCTCCGTGCTGATGACTCCAACGACACCTCGCCAACGACCACGGCGTGGACCGGGCGGGATCCCGGGGGGTTTCAGAGCTCGACGGCCACGGCGAGCTCGATCGTCTGATCCAATGGGAGACGGAAGTAGTTCGCTGCGCTCGTCGCGTTCCTGGACATGAGCGCGAACAGGTGCTCGCGCCACCGGGCCATGCCCGGTTTCTTCGTGACCCGCAGCGACTCTCGGCTCACGAAGTAGCTGATGGTCTCCAGGTCGATGGCGACCTTCATCTGGACCCGGTCGGCCAGCGCGTGCGGCACATCGGGGATCTCCATGAACCCGTAGTGCAGGACGATCTCGAAGAAACCGAGTCCCAGGTCGATGACCTCGGCGCGCCTGACGGCCTGCACGCGCGGGCGTTTCTCCGTGAGCACGGAGATCACCAGGACCTGCTCGTGCAGGGCATCGGTATGACGGAGGCTGGCGAGCAGGGCGGGCGGCGTCATCCCCGGTGTGGCGAAGAGGTAGGCGCCGGTTCCCCGGGTCCGAACGGGCGGCTCCTTGGACAGGCTCTCGAGGAACGACGTGAGGGGCAGCCCACCGTGGAGCAGCCGCTCGTGCACGAGGTGTCGACCCGAGCGCCAGGTCGTGAGGATCGTGAACACGATGGCGCCGACCAAGAGCGGGAACCATCCTCCGTCCGGGATCTTGAACAGCGTCGCGCTGAAGAACGCGAAGTCGACGAGGAAGAACGAGACGCACAGCGGAACGACGAGCACCGGGTTCCAGGCGAAGCGCTCTCGGGCCACCACGTAGAAGAGAACGGTCGTCATCAACATCGTCGTGGTCACCGCGACGCCGTACGCGGCCGCGAGGTTCGCCGAGTGTCGGAACCCCAGCACGAGCCCGATGCATGCCAGCATGAGCACCCAGTTGACCGACGAGATGTAGATCTGGCCGAACTGGGTCGCAGAGGTGTGACGGATCTGGACCCGCGGCGAGTAGCCGAGCTGAACGGCCTGATGGGTGAGCGAGAAGGCACCCGAGATCAGCGCCTGGGACGCGATCACCGTGGCGCTCGTGGCGAGGATCACGAGCGGAACGAGCGCCCACTGAGGGGCCAGCCGGTAGAACAGGTTGTGGACGGCCGTGGGTTCGCGGAGCAGCAGTGCCCCCTGGCCGAAGTACACGAGCAGCAAGCTCGGCAGGACCGCCGCGTACCACCCCACGAGGATCGGCTTGCGGCCGAAGTGGCCGAGATCGGCGTACAGCGCCTCGCCGCCGACGACGACCAGGACCACGGCTCCGAGCACCAAGAACCCGGTGAAGCCGTTCCGCACGAAGAACGAGATCGCGTAGCCGGGGAAGACAGCGCGCAGCACGGTCGGTTGCCTGACGATCTGGGCGGCGCCGAGGACGCCGATCGTGATGAACCACACGATCATGACCGGACCGAAGACCCGTCCGATGCGCCCGGTGCCGGACGACTGCACCGAGAACAGGCCGATCAGGACGAGCACGGCGGCGGGCACGACGAAGCGGTGGAGGCTCGGGGCCGCGACGGAGGTTCCCTCGACGGCCGCCAGGACGGAGATGGCCGGCGTGATCATGCCGTCCCCGTAGAGCAACGCAGCTCCGAACAGACCGATCAACAGGAGCAGCCATCGGCGACCCCGCACGACGGGGTCCTTGCCGATCGCGAGCGCCGACAGCGCGAGGATGCCCCCCTCGCCATCGTTGTCCGCGCGCGTGACGAACGTTAGGTACTTGATGGTGATCACGACGATGAGCGACCAGAACACCAACGAGAGCAGACCCAGGACGTTCGCCTCGCTGATCCCGACGTGGTGAGGTCCCTCGAACGCATCACGGAGCGCGAAGAGGGGATTCGTCCCGATATCGCCGTACACCACGCCGAGCGCCCCGACGGCAAGCGCAGTCGTCCGGAGATCCCTCACCGGGGACTGCTCATCCTTGGGGTCGTTCCTGCCGGTCGTGGGGCGAGTGTAGATGGGGGCCGGGCGACCGGCAGGAACAGGGTCGTTCGGCCGCTCCGACGCCGCCGGCCTCGTGCCAGCCTTCCGATGTCGGTGGGAGGCGACGCATGGATCCGAACGGCGATGGGAGTTTCCGGGCCGAGGGCGTCACGAAGGTGTTCAACGGCTCCCTCCGGGCCAACGACGCGATCACGCTTCACGTCGAGCCGGGCGAGGTCTACGGGTTGCTCGGCCCGAACGGCGCCGGCAAGTCCACCCTGGTGAAGCAGGTGATCGGCCTGCTCAAGCCGACCGAGGGACGGATCACGCTGGGCCCCTTCGACCTGGTCGAGGATCCGGCGGTCGCGCGCCAGCTGTGTTCGTACCTCCCCCAGGCACAGATGCCGATCGAGTCGTTCAAGACGCGCGAGGCGATCCGGCTGACCGGCCGGATCCGGGGAGGGGACGGCGCCACCGTCGATCGTCGGACCGACGAGCTGATCGAGGCGCTCGACCTCGGCGAGTGGCGCGACGTGGTCGGCGCGAAGCTCTCGGGCGGGGTCAAGCGGCTGGTCGGGTTCGCGATGGTGTCGGTGTGGCCGGGCCGGGTCGTGATCCTGGACGAGCCCACGAACGACGTCGACCCGCTACGGCGGCGTATTGCTGTGGGACCAGGTCCGCCGGCTCGGCGAGTGGGGGAGCGCGGTCTTCCTGGTGACCCACAACGTGATGGAGGCCGAGAAGTCCGTCGACCGCCTGGCGATCATCGCGGAGGGACGGCTGATCGCCGAAGGGACCCCGTCGTCGCTGAAGGCACAGGACCGAAGCTTCCTCCGGCTCCAGCTGATGCTGGTGCCGGGCGCGGAGACGCCGGCCATGCCGCCGTTCGTCAGCAGCCACACGAGGGTCGGGCACAACCTGGTCACCACGATCGGCCAGGAAGACGCGTCGCACGCGATCGGGTGGGCGCAGGAGCAGATCGGGATCGGGGTCGCGGAGGAGTACGCGCTGGGGGCCACCACGCTCGAGGACGTCTACATCCGCCTGACCGGCCACGTCTCGAGCGACGACGGGGAGGGGTGACCCGGGGGTGGCGGTGACCGCCGAGCTCGCCGAGCGGACGCTGCGGAGGCCCTCGTGGGTCCACGCGTACTCGACGATGACGCGGTGGGATCTGGCCGCGCTCCGCCTCCAGCTGCCGCTGATCGTCGTCGTGCAGATCCTCGCGGGCGTCGGGTTCGTCCTGGGGATCGGGCTGTTCTTCGAACACATCCCCGCGCCGGTCGCCCTGTACGTCTCCACCGGGGTCGTCGTGCTGAACCTGACGCTCGTCGGGTTGATCGTCGGTCCGCAGATGACGGCCGACGAGAAGCTCGCGGGGACGTACGAGTACCTCCGCGCGCTCCCGGTCCCGGCCACGGCGGCCGCGATGGCCTGGTTCTCGGTCTCGCTGATCGCCAGCCTCCCGGCGGCGGTCGTGTCCCTGGTGGTCGCCGAGCTCCGGTACGGGATCTCGTTCACGATCACGCCGTCGATCGTGCCGGCCGTGCTCCTGACCGCGTTCACGGGGACGATGCTCGGCTACGCGCTGTCGCACGCGATCGACGACCCGATGCGGACGCGGTTGATCGCCCAGATGCTCGTGTTCTTCGTCTTCGGGTTCTCGCCGATCCTCTACCCCGCCTCGCAGCAACCACCCTGGATGGCGACGATCAGCTGGTGGCTCCCCTTCGAGCACATGGCCACGATCGTGCGGGCCGGGCTCACGACCGGGATCGTGTCGGGCATCGGTCGCTCGTACCTGATCGTCGCGATGTGGGGGATCGTCGGGACGGCCCTGTCGGCCCGGGCGTTGGGGAGGCGGGCATGAGCGCGGCCAGGGTCACCGGCGTCCCCGGTGGGCTCGCAACCGCCGGCGCACTGCGCTCGGGCCCGATGCAGTGGTTCCGGAGCGTCGGGCTGATGCTCCGGTTCGACGCGGGTCGCGCGCGCGAATGGGCGGGGATGATGGCGATCGTCCAGGTGATGATGGGCGCGGGGATGGCGATCACCTACGGCTTCTTCTACCCGGTGATCACGCCCCTCGTTGCGCTCTACATCGTGACGGGGACGCCGACGTTGGCGCTGATCCCGCTCGGGCTCGTGATGGTGCCGATCGGCGTGAGCCAGCAGAAGGTGGAGGGGACGTTCGACTTCATCTGGTCACTGCCGGCGCCCAGGACCGCGCAGGCCGCGTCGACGTTCCTGCTGTGGACCGCGCTGTCGATCCCCGGCATGGTCGTGGCGGTCGCGATCTCCTCGTGGCGCTACGGCGTGACCCTCACGGTGACGCCGGCGATCGTGCCGGCCGTGCTCCTGTCCGCGCTGATGGCCATCTCGGTCGGGTTCGGGATGGCGCTCGCGATCCAGAACCCGATCATCGTGAACCTGATCACCAACATGCTCGTGTTCGTGGTCCTGTTGTTCTCGCCGATCGTCTACCCGGTGAGCCACCTCCCGACCTGGCTGGCGGACGTGGCCCAGGTCCTGCCGTTCTACGCGATGGCGCAGGTCGTGCGGGCAGCGCTCACGACCGGGATCGTGACCGACCTGGCGCACTGGTACGGCGTGGTGATCGCGTGGACCGCGATCGGGTGGGGCATGACGGCCTGGGTGGTCGGCCGACGCCGCTGACGTGGAACGGTTCGTCCTGCATCCTCAAGGCTCGTCGCCTCCCTTTCCGTGGGCTCGTAGGAGGTGCATCGTTCCGGATACGCCTTTGAGCGCCACCGGACCGATCTCGTCGAACGCGATCCGCTCATCCGTCGAGGCGTCGGCGACCGCCCGGCTCACGAGGACCTCGCCGGAACGCGCATAGTCCGCGATCCGCGACGTGAGGTTCACGGTCTGGCCGAAGTAGTCGCCCTCCTGGTACAGGACCGGACCGGCGTGCAGGCCGACGTGCGCCGGGGGCAACCCGGCAGCTGCGAGCCCGTCCACCATCTCGAGGGCGGCACGCACGGCGGGACCGGGATCGCCGAAGTAGAACATCACGCCGTCCCCGAGCCACTTGACGGGCTTGCCGCCGTGCTGCACGGAGCTGCGCTCCACGAGCCGCCGTACCGTCGTCGCGAGGTCCGCGGCCGCATCGTCGCCGCGTTCCTGCGTCAACTGGGTGTAGCCGGTGATGTCGAGGAAGCACATCGCCGGGAGTCGCTCGAGGCGGCTATGGATCCCCGCCTTCGCCATCAGCACTTCGAACCCCTCGATGATGTTGGCGGTCCAGGCCCGAGCCTGCTGCGCGTGGTACATGGCGAGGACCGCCTGTTCGGAGAGCGGGGCGTTCCGATCCGCGAGGTCGGGGTTCGCGATCTCCTCCGCGCCCTTGCCCGCGGCGATGGCCGGCTCGATCACCTCGGAGTTCCACCAGGCGGCCTCCTGTTCGGTGATCCGCCGGGTGCTATCGCCCTGGACACGGAGCAGGCGCTCGATGGCGGCCGGCCGGAACCCCTCCGAGACCTGGAGCTCGATGAACGGCACCACCGCCATCTCATCCTCGCGGAGCCGGTCCTCGGGCGACGGTTGCGCCATGCCGATCGCTTCGCGGATGACCATCAGCAGCTCGAGGGGGACCCCCGTCCGGTCGCTCACCTGCTGGAACGTCTCGGCCGCGAGGGCGGCGAACCGCTCGAAGCTGGCCGCGTCGAGGAATCCGAGCGACAGGGCACCGCGCCGCATGGCAGCGGCCACACCGTCGAGAGGGATCCCGGCATCCTCGAGCGACTTGGCCATCAGCACGCGGCGCACGTCGCCACCGGAGAAGCGATCCGGCTCCTCGGGAGCGACGATGCCGAGATCCATCAGTCGTAGCAGGTAGGAAGGGTCGACCCCGACCCGCTCAGCGGCATCTTCGCGTGCGTACGACGTCACCTTGGCCAGCCTACTTCGGTGCCCGTGACGGACGGGATCATGGATCGCGAGACCGCTCGTCCGGTCCGCGGAACGAACCGGATCTCCCATGCCCTTCGGCCCTGCCGCGTCAGCTCGCCTGGAACCACGATCGTGTCGGGAGGTGACGCAGATGCGCTACTGGGAGGTCGCGCTCCTGGTGTGGGCCGCTGCGCTGATCCTGATCGTCGGGTACGTCGTCCAGGAGTTGAACGGCGCGACGGACGCACTCAGGGTCGTCCTGGGCTGAAGCCCTACGCGGCGGTGACCTCCTTCTTGGGGTGGATGAAGGGGTCTACTTCTTGATGTACACCATCATCGTCGATGGGATCATCCCGGCTCGCTCCGACGCCGCCGCTAGTTCCGGAGAGAAGGAGCTCTGCGCCGCCATGAAGGCCTCCATGTCAGGGACGTCCCATGTGCTGGCGACCTGGTTGCTGCCATCACTGGCGACGTAGCTGGCCCCGTCCGACGCGACCGCCGACATCGCGGGAACCATCTCTGCCTTGAACTTCAACCACTCCTCGACATCGTTGACCGCCGCGGTGACGATGATCTGTGGCATGACGAGTCTCCTTCGGGACGCCGACCGGCTCGAGCGGCAAGCATACGAGACCCTTGAGATCGTCGGGCGTTCCCCTTTCCCGTAGAAGGGGTGGTGGCATCCCCTCGCACACGCAGGGTGCCAGGGGATGACGTCGCCCATCCCTATGCGTCACGCTCCGCTTGAAGGGGGGCACGATGGACCGGCACGATCCCGCGTACAAGGGCCAGGCCGGCTACAACCCCGTCATGCTCGCGATCTACGACCCGTGGGTGCTCGGCTTCATGACGCGAGCCGTGTGGCACACGCCGGTCCCGATGGGGGTCGACCTCTATCGGAAGCACCTCGGACATCGACACCTGGATGTGGGACCCGGGACCGGCTACTTCCTCGAGAAGGCCGAGCCACCTGACGGTACCGAGATCACGCTGCTCGATCCGAACCCGCACGTCCTTCACCACGCCTCTCGACGCCTGGCCGCGATGGAGCCCACCCTCGTCGAGGCGGACGTGATGAAGCCGCTCCCCGTGCGCGGACCGTTCGACTCGGCGGCGCTGAGCTTCGTCCTGCACTGCCTGCGCGGCCCGATGTCGAACAAGGCGATCGCGATCAGGAACGTCGCCGACGTGCTCACCCCCGACGGCGTGTTGTTCGGGGGGACGGTGCTCGGGATCGACGAGCCGCACTCGCGCTCCGCCCGCTTCGTGCTCCGGGCCGGCAACAAGCAGGGTGGCTTCGACAACCTCGGCGACACCGTCGACGGCCTGCGCGGGATCCTCGGGGAGTCGTTCCAGGACGTGGACGTCGAGGTGGCGGGATCGGCCGCGCTGTTCGCGGCGTCCCGCACGCGGAAGGTCTCAGCCTGACCCGGGTGGCGCCGGCCGTGTTCCAGGCCGCGGTGATCCACCCGAAGAGCACGGCCATGAGAGACCACGTGGGGCTGGTCGACCGACCACGCCTACGCTGGATGCCCGATCGGGACCACGTAGAGCGGCACCTCGTCACCGCCGATCCCGATCGAGGCCCGGATCGCGTCGTCCGAGAAGGCTCCGATGGGAACCGCGGCCAGGCCGAGGGCGGTCACCTCGAGCAGCAGGTTCTGGCACGCGTGGCCGGCTTCCAAGTGCACGTAGCGTTCGGCCCTATCGCCGTACTTGGACGCTGTCCTGGATGGCACCGCGGTGATCACGACGAGCACCGGCGCCATCGCGGGAGGGTCCTGGCCGGTGGCGGCCGCGATGCGTGCGCGCCGGTCTTCCGATGTGAGTCCGGCGGTCGCGTGTTCGTCCGCGACGTAGCGAGCGAGCCCGTCGGAGGTGGCCACGTACATCTCGAGCGGGTAGAGGCCACCGGCGGAGGGAGCCGTCCGGCCTCCCCAGGAGGCCGTGACCCCTTGCGCCGCCCACAGGAGCCGCGAGATGTCCGCGTCCTCGACCGGCTCGTCCGAGTAGCTGCGGATCGAACGACGCGTGGTGAGGACGTCATCGAGCCGGGCAGCCGAGCCGCGCCGGGGGGACGGAAGGGGCGTCCCCGGTTCGGTCGAGGTAGGGAGCGGGCGGTCCGCTCCGCATGCTTCGGCCAGCGCCAACGCGCTCGCTGCGAGGAAGGTTCGCCTCCGCATCACCCCTCCGGTTCCACGATACCGTCGCGTGGAGGTCCGCGATCTCCTTCCGGCGCCGGCTGACGGTCCTCGCAGGCAGCGAGCATGTATCTCCAGGCGTGTGCCCGGCTCCGCGAGCGCGATCGGCACCCACACGAAGCCACCTGCGCATCGGATACGGTTCCTCCGTGACAAGCTACCGGACACCTCCCCTGGTCCGCCGCTTGGCGTGGACCATGCTCGCGTTGTTCGTCGTGTTCGTTGCGGGCGTGGTCGGCTACGTGGTCCTGGAGGGCTGGAGCTTCAGCGACGCCATCTACATGACCGTCATCACGATGACGACCGTCGGCTTCAGGGAGGTGCGCCCACTCGACGAGAGCGGTCAGTGGCTGACGCTCACCATCGTTCTGCTCGGGGTCGCGATCGCCCTCGTGGGCATCTCCCTCACCGCGGCTCTCGTCGCCCAGGCCGAGATCGGCGGGGCCACCAGGAGGAAACGCATGGACAAGCGGATCGAGGCACTGCGAGGTCATTTCATCGTGTGCGCCTACGGGCGCGTCGGACGGGCGGCCGCCCGTGAGCTTGAGGCAGCGGGGCTCCCCTTCGTGGTGGTGGATCCGAAGGAGGACCTGCGCGAGCGGATGGACGAGGACGCCCTGCTCTACCTCGTGGACGACCCCTCGTTGGAGCCCGTGCTCCGGCGCGCGGGCGTGGAACGGGCGCGGGGGCTGCTCTGCGCGGTCGACTCCGACGCGACGAACGTATTCATCACGCTCACGGCGCGGCAGATGAACCCGGATCTGTTCATCGTGGCGCGGGCCTCCGATCCGGGGTCAACCGAGCGGCTCGAGCGTGCGGGCGCCGATCGCGTCGTATCGCCGTTCGTGTCGAGCGGTCGCCACATGGTGCGGATGGCCCAAGACCCGAGCATCGTCGACCTCTTCGACGAGGGCTCCGGCGCCGATCGCTCGATCCCCGTCGAGGAACGACTCATCGACGATGGCGACGCCCTCCAAGGGCGCACCGTGGGCGACGTGCCGGCAGTCGTCCTAGCCGTGCGCCGCTCGGACGGCTCCGTCATGCCGCGACCTGCGAGCACGACGACCCTGCAGGCGAACGACGTCATGCTCCTGCTGGCGGCTGACTGAACGTCAAGGTGTTGCGGCCGGAGACGTCTGGTCACGACACACGGTTGGGCGACCTGTGCTTCAGTGGTCGCGGTCGAGGTCGCGACATCGGCCCGCGACGACCGGGAGGTGCGGGTGAGCGACACACAGCCGCTTGGTCGAAGCCAGTTGCATGTGCCCAGGCTGGGGATAGGAGCGATGACCTGGGGCGCTCCGACGGGGTGGGGCCGCATCAGCCCGGCGAAGCTGGCGTACGGCGGGGCTGATGGAGCCGAGGAGGAGGCACGCGCCTTCGACGCCAGCCTTGCGGCCGGCGTGACCTTCTTCGACACCGCGGCCCTGTACGGCAACGGCGCCTCCGAGCGACGGCTGGGGGAGCTGGCCAGTGGCCGGATCGCACTCATCGCGACGAAGTTCCCGCCGGGGATGCGAGCGACGGCCGAGGACATGCCGCGCGCGCTCGAGGCGAGCCTGGCGCGGCTGGAGCGCTCAACGGTGGACCTGTACCAGCATCACTACCCGTCCAGGCGGGTGGACATCCCGCGGCTGATGACGCTGATGGCCGATGCTGTCGACGCGGGCAGGATCCGGGCGGTTGGGGTAAGCAACTACTCGGCGGAGCAGATGCGGATCGCTCACGTCTCGCTCGCCGAGCGGGGTATCCCACTGGCGTCCAACCAGGTGCAGTACTCGTTGTTGCACCGCCGGCCCGAGGTCGACGGCGTGTTGGACACCTGCCGCGAGTTGGGTGTGACGCTGATCGCCTACCAGCCCCTCGCGAGCGGTGCGCTCAGTGGCAAGTACCTCGGTGCCAGGCCTCGGGGTCTCCGGCGCTTCATGCCCGAGTTCCGCAGGAGCCGCCGGGGATCGGTCGCGTCCGTGGTCGCCGCACTCCGGGAGATCGGTGCGCGGGACGGCATGGGGCCTACCCAGGTCGCGATCCGATGGCTGATGGAGAACGACTCCGTCCTGCCGATCCCCGGGGCGAAGAACGGGTCCCAAGCCGCCGCCAATGCCCAGGCCCTCTCGTTCCGCCTCTCGCCCGATGAGGTCGAGGCGGTCGATCGGGCGACGCTGGCCTGGCGCGAGTAGGCGCCGGGGATGGACGACGCCTCGCCCGCCGTTCTTCGGAGGACGGCGAGCCGATGCACGAGCGCGGCGTGGTCACGAGCGAGCCGGGGTACTTCGTGGGCCTGCCGTTGCAGTTCTCGGTCGCATCGGACGTGCTGCCGGGCGTTGGCAGGGATGCGGCCTACGTGGTCAAGCAGGTGGGGCGGCGCGCCGGGATGTGTGCCGCGCCCATCGCGGTCGCGGCGTAGGCGGGCCACCGTCCGACCCAACGATGCCACCTCACGGTCGCGCTCGCGACTCAGCAGGTGACGTGCACGATCGCGTTCGTGTGCTTCGGTCCTGCCCGGAGCTCCGCGATCGCGTCCTCGGTGGGCAGCAGCACCAACGCGACGTGGCGCCGTGCCGCCTCGTCGATCACCTCGTCCATCACCGGCAGCGCGCCGTCGGCGCCGGTGCCGATCACGAGCCGCTCGCACCGCCACGGGATCGCCTCGTCCACCGACAGCGGCGTGTGGCCGAAGGGGCCGCGATACGCCTTGGACGGACCCTTCTTCCGCTTACGGAGCTCGCCGCGGTCGATCACCACGTCGTGCTCGTAGGTGCGACCGTCGATCCGGATCGAACCGAAGCGGTAGTCCTCGAACCGCATCGCTCCTCCACGCGAGCCCAGACCCGAGCGTATCGCGCGCGACGGCCTATCGTGGCTGTCGGGATGGAGACCGACGCCGACGCCCTGGACGCCTACTCGCGGGTCGTGACGACCGTCGCCGAGCGGCTCACGCCGTCGGTGGCGAGCCTGCGCGTCGTGCAGCGCGACGGCCGCGGTCGCGGCCGCGAGGGCGGGGGCTCGGGCGTCGTGATCAGCGACGGGTACGTGCTCACGTCGGCGCACGTCGTGGCGGGGACCTCGAGCGGCTCGGCCGAGTTCGTCGACGGCCAGGAGGTGCGCTTCGAGGTGGTCGGCCGCGATCCGCTGTCCGACCTGGCCGTGCTCCGCCTGGACGGCGGCGCCTCCCACCCCGCCGAGCTCGGCGACGCGTCGAAGCTCCGCGTCGGCCAGCTCGTGGTCGCGATCGGCAACCCGCTCGGGTTCTCCGGATCCGTCACGGCCGGCGTCGTGAGCGCGCTCGGGCGGGCGTTGCCGCTCAGCTCCGGCCGCGGGGTGCGGCTCGTCGAGAACGTGATCCAGACCGACGCGGCGCTCAACCCGGGGAACTCCGGGGGTGCGCTCGCCGACGGGGGCGGCCGGGTGGTCGGCATCAACACCGCCGTCGCCGGCATCGGCCTGGGGCTCGCGGTCCCGATCGACGACGCCACGCAGAAGATCGTGGGCGCCCTGATGCACGACGGGCGGGTCAAGCGGGCCTACATCGGGATCACCGGCGGCGGCCGGCCGCTGCCGCCGCGCGCAGCTGCCGCCGTCGGGCGCGCCGCCGGCGTCGAGATCGTGGAGGTCCTCGCGGCGAGCCCGGCCGCGCGCGGCGGGCTGCGGCCGGCGGACATCATCGTGGAGGTCGGCGGGCACCCGATCGCGGACGTCGCCGACCTCCAGCGCCTGATGGTGGGTGACGCGCCCGACGGCCCGGTGCACGTGCTGATCTGGCGCGACGGCGACACGCGCACGGTCGTCGTGGAACCCGCCGAGCTCGAGGCGGCCTGAGGGTCGGCAGGCACGGTGGACCGGCACGATCCCGCGGACAAGGGCCAGGCCGGCTACAACCCCGTCATGCTCGCGATCTACGACCCGTGGTGCTCGGCTTCATGTCCCATCTCGGCCGCGGAAGGTCCACGCCCGGTCGAGCTGATGAACGGCGGATCGACCACGCCCAGCGGGAGCCGCCTGAGGTAGGAGCGGACCGCGGCTACCGCCGACGCTCGCGGTACCGATCGAGCATCGCCCGGACCTCTTCGTCGGTGGTGTGCTCGCCGCGCTCCATCACGTCGATGAGGTTCAGATCGGGATGGTACGGCGGTGGAGCCGGTGGCTCGGGTGGGGTCTGTTGCGACTCAGGCGGCGTCTGCTCTTCGGCCATGCCACTCATCGTAGACCCACTCCCACCGCGGTGAAGACGGATGCCACGGCGAGGGCCGCCATCGCGATCTTCAGCCTGCGGACCTTGCTGCGGAGGATCTGCCTCGATCGCCCGGTCATGTCGATCTGCGTGTCCATCAGGGCCAGTTTCGTGAAGGCCGGCTCCGTCGAGAGGTACCGGTCGCGGAGGGCTATGAGGTTCGTAACGGGGATGACCCTTGGCCAGAATGCCGCAAGTGCCGAAGCCGCGCTGATGATCGCTAGCAGCCGGCCTATCCCGAGGGTGATGGCGTCACCTGTGGGAGCGAGCGCAACGATCGCCCCTGCGAACCCGAGCAAGATGCCTGCCTTGCCGTCCAACGCGTCGAAGTGCTGAAGTTGATGCTGGCGCTCCTCGCGAACGTGCTCAAGCAGCAGGTCGAGCGAGCGCACAGAACCCGGATCCACTGCGGGATCGTACGCGGGAGCGGTGACACGGTCTGATCATCCTGCGGGGACCTTCTTCTTGGGGTCGATGAAGGGGATCGCCGCCGTCACACCCGTGCGCTCGCCGTCGTCGGCCTCGAGCTCCAAACGGTTGCCCGGCTCCGCGAGCGCGATCGGCACCCAGACGTAGCCGATGTTCTTCTCCAGGCGCGGCGACCAGCAGGCGTCCGTCACGTGCCCGACCCGCTCGCCGCCCGCGAACGCCGGCCAGTGCTGCGTGGGCTGCTCGACCGGGTCGCCCTCCAGCTCGATCCCGACCAGCTTGCGCGTCACGCCCTCGCGCCGGATCCGCTCGAGCGCCTCCTTGCCGACGTAGTCGGCCTCCTGCAGCTCGACCAGGCGCTCCAGGCCCGTGACCTCGAACGGGTTGGTCTCCAGGCCGAAGTCGGAGCCCCAGTCGAAGATGCCCGCCTCCATGCGGCGGATGTCCGACGAGGGCGTGACGCGGATCCCGTACGGCTCGCCCGCGTCCAGGATCCGCTCCCACAGGTCGTCGCCGCGGCTCGGATCGCGCAGGTAGATCTCGTAGCCGACGACCGCGGTCCATCCCGTGCGGCTGATCACCACCGGGATCCCGTCGAGGTCGGCCTCGTCGCACCAGTAGTACCTCATGTCGAGGACCCACCCGCCGAACAGGTCGCGCATCACGTCCTTGGCCTTCGGGCCCTGGACCTGCACCGGGTTGACCTCGGGATAGCCGACGTGCACGTCGAGCCCCGAGTTGATCGCGACGCCCATCGCGTACAGGCCGGCGTCGGAGTCGGCGAGCGCGAGCCACCACCGGTTGGGTTCGATGCGCAGCAGCACCGGGTCGTTCACGATGCCGCCGTCCGCGGCGGTGATCAGCACGTACTTGCCCTGCTTGACGGCGCACGTCGTGAGGTCGCGGCAGGTGAGGAGGTTCGTGAACGCGCTCGCGTCGGGCCCGGTGATCTCGACGATCCGCTCGACGCCGACGTCCCACAGGGTGACGTCGTTCACGAGCGCCCAGTACTCCTCGACGGGGTCGCCGTAGGTGTTGGGGTGGAGCATGTGCTGGTAGACGTCGTAGGCGGAGCAGCCGGCGCGAAGGGTGGCGTCGAAGAACGGCGAACGGCGGTACCAGGGTCCGAAGTTCAGGGTGGTGCTGGTGGGTGTGGGCACGGATCGGGCCTCCTGAGTAAGCGGTGGCGCGATGGTAGCGGTGGAGAGCTGTTACTCGGCTACGAGTGCTCGGTCATGTGCTCATGGAGTATCTGGATACAGGCCCTCGAACCCCTCCGATCGCCGCCGATCTGGACGCTTATTCCGACGACCGGTCATCCGGCCGGCAAGTCCCGGTCCAGCGAACGTGCGCGGGCGTCGACTACACCGCGCGGGTTCTGGTCGCATACCAGCCTACGGCGAGCGTGCCCGCTGCGAGTACGAGCAGCACGGTCAGGAAGACGAGTTGAAGAGCCCAGTATTGGCCTGCCGGATGGTAGGGGACGCTGTGAACCTGGCTGGTTCGGAGTATCCAGCTGCCAACAGGAACGTCGGACGACGGCCCGGTCGTGTGGCTGGCTGGGGTAAGGGTGCGCACGGTCCACCCAGACGCGAACAGCAGAAGAAGGAAGCCGGCCAAGGCGGCGCCCACAGCCGGCAGCGTCCGCCGCAGCCACGCACCGAAAGCCACCGCGAGGGCGAACGCCAGCACGATCTCGCCAACGAGGGCGAGGTCCATGGAGAAGAACCAGACCCAGCGCGAGCCGATCAATCCACCCGTGCCGAGCGGCCTCTGCAGCTGGTGGGCCACAACCCCAGCTGTCAGCCCAACGATGGCGAGCGCCCCGGCCAGGATGGTCACATTCGTCACGTACCAGCGACGCCTGGAGACCGACTGGGTCCAAGACACGAGCTGGGTACGCTGTTCGATCTCCCGAGCCACCAGCGGGGCGCCGATCAGGGCACCGATGATCGCGAGCCCGGCGGGGAGCCCATCTTGGAAGACGAGGATCGCGAAGTTGTACCGGGTGCCGAAGGCAGGCTGGAGGCCCCCTGGATACAACCCGCGGAGAGCCTGGCAGGCCGCCGCCGAGTGCACGTGGAAGGTCCCGCTGTGCGCATCGGGCGGAGGGCAGCCGGCATCGGCGAGCGCCTTGACCCACTGGTGGTAGCCGGCGAGCCAGTGGTTCGCGCTCAGCCCTACCCCCACCATCAGCGCGCAGAAGACCGTGAGGATCAGCGCGGTCCACAGCGCCTGCCCGCGGTGCTGACGCCAGAGGAGGCAGATCACACGAACGCCTCCTCCGACAGCGGCTCGTCGTCCTCCAGGTAGCCGAGCACGAGCTCGTCGAAGGTCGGCGCCGCTTCCTCGAGCCCTGGGCCGGTCAGCGAGGATGCGTCCGAGCGCACGAGCGCGATCGTCCTTCCTCCGCCGCTGCGTTCGTTGATCACCTCTCGGCCGCTCGACCCCGGCCAACCGGTCGGACCGGTGATGACCCGATGGGTCCGGCGGAGTTCGTCGATGTCTCCTGCCAGTCGAACGCGCCCAGCGCGCAGCACGATCAGGTAGTCGCAGATCCGCTCCAGCTCGGCCACGACGTGGGAGGAGAACAGCACGGCGGCGCCCATGTCGGAGCACGCAGCGAACATCGAGGTGAGGAAGTCGCGGCGGGCCAGCGGGTCGAGGTTCGACAAAGGCTCATCGAGCAGCATCAGCTCCGGCTGTTTCGCCAATACGAGGGTGAGCGCGACTTGGGCTCGCTCGCCCCCTGAGAGCGTGTTGATCCGTGCTCGGGTTGGGATGCCGAGTTGATGGATGCGTCCCGTCGCCAGCCCGGTGTCGAACCGAGGGTTGAGGCAGGCGCCGATCTCGAGCACGTCGGTGACCCGGAGCCGGGGCCACAACGGTGCGTCCTGGGCGACGTAGCCGATCCGGTCCAACCGGTCCGCGGGTGCGGCTCCCGTGATCCGCACGCTGCCCGTGCTCGGCGGCAACAAGCCAGCAGCCATGTTCAGCAGCGTCGTCTTGCCGGACCCGTTCGGGCCGACCAAGGCGATCACCCGCCCACGCGGCACCTCGATCGTGCACTCGCGGAGTCCCCACACCCCACCGCCGTAGCGGTGGCCCAGCTGCTCGGTGCGCAAGATGGCGGTCACGCCACACCGCCTTCACGCGACGGATCCTTCTCGGTCGCGAGGTCCTCATCGAGGACGACCGCGACGAGTGCCCGGATCTGCTCGGCCGACATCCCCGCGTCCCTGGCCCGGCGCACCCAGCGGAGCAGCGAGTGCAGCAGCGCAGGTGGCGCGGCCTGGGGCAGGGCTGCGGCCGTCGTGGCGATGAAGGTTCCCACCCCCTGCCGGCGCACCACGAGACCCTCGTGCTCCAGCTCGCTGTATGCCTTCGCTACCGTGTTGGGGTTGATGGCGAGCGCCCCCACTACCTCCTTGAGCGTCGGGAGCTGATCTCCTGGATGCATCCTTCCCAGCATCACCTCGCGGCGCACCTGTTCGACCAGCTGGCGATACACAGGTACCCCGGACCCGGCGTCGATGCGGAACACTCGCCCTCCTCCTGTCGGCCACCTATCTCTACTACTAGACTAGTAGATTATGAGTGAGCCGACCAGGCGCCAGCGAGGGAGATCGGACGCCGGTGTCAGCGGCAGCCGGCCTAGAGGACGCAGCCGTCATGGTCGAGAAGTTGAGCCTTCAACTCGCAGGCGTAGCTCCCGTTCTTCCGTTCTTCACTGCGATCGGGCAGCGGCGGCGTTCACGATGGCAGCGACTCTTGACGCCGGCCGCGGCCACGTCCACGCTCGGTGGAACGGATCAGCGGTTCCGGTTCAGGGGGAGGGCATATGGCACGGCGGAAGCGGCTGGCGGCGATCGCGATCGCACTCGCGGCGATCCTCACGTTCGTGGTGGGGCCCGCGTCCGCGGGCGGCCCCGGCAAGTGGACCAAGCTCTCCCTCACCAGCCAGAAGGCGGACGGCTTCGACCTGCCGAGCGCTGTGCGGACGGCCGACGGGAAGCTCCACGTCGTGTACGAGACCAAGCCCGGAGGCACCCTCCACAACATCCGGTGGGTCACGCTCTCGCAGGCCGGCAAGACGCTGGCGTCGGGCAACGTCCTGCCGTCGAACTGGGTCGCGATCGACCCCGAGCTGGTGCTGCTCCCGGACGGGTCCGGGGGCCTGCGGGTCGTATTCATCGGCAACCAGGACACGAACGCGGCGAACTTCTTCGCGAGGGGCCCCATCTACACGGCCACCAGCCCGAACGGGCAGACCTGGACGTTGCAGAACGTCACCCTTGGTCAGCACACCGTCTTGAACGGCGACTTCGGCGCCGCCGCGGAGCTGAACGGCACGCCCGTCACCGCGTTCGGCCTGAACGCGCTGACCTACTTCCACGAGGGGACCGACCCCACGGCCCCCGCCACCGGACCCGACGGGTCGATCACGCAGACGGGGTTGACGACCGACAACGAGGGTGAGGCCCTCGCGACCAACAGCGACGGGTCGGTCTGGCTGGGATGGTGGCGCTGGACGGACGCCGCCACCCAGGGCTACTACGTCGAGCAGATCCTGCCGAGCCAGGGGTCGCCGCTGAAGGCGCCGGGCTCGGGGAACAAGAACCAGCTCAACAGCCCGACGCAGCGGGTCGCGCTGGCCGCCCGCAAGGGCGGTGGCGTCTACATGGCCTACTGCTCGCCGACCGCGTCGAAGCCGTGCGCACACGTCAGCCTCTGGAAGATGGGCGCCCCGAAGGGGGCGACGGTGCCCGGAACGACGAGCGGGAACGCGCGGTTGGTGACCCTGGTCGCCGGCAACGCCGGCCGCCTGTGGGTCCTGTGGTGGGACTCGGTGAAGTCGCGGATCGACGCCGTCCGGACCGGCACCAACGGCAGCGGCTTCGGCTCCGTCGTGTCGATCAAGCCCCCGCCGAACTGGGCCCTGTTCGAACGCCTGTCTGCGGAGGGGTCCTCGGGCCGTGTCGACGTGCTGGCGAACATCGTCTCGGGCGCGGCGGGGAACCCCGTCGAGATCTGGCACACGCAGCTGCTGCCCGGTCTGAAGCTCACCGCGAAGCCGGCGTCGTTCGGTCACGGCTCGGGCGCGACCGTCACCTTCACCGTGACCGACGCGGGCCAGCCGGTCGCCGGCGCCAAGGTCTCGTGCCTCGGCAAGAGCGGGCGGACGAACGCGAAGGGCGTGGTCAAGATCCACTTCGGGAGCGGCGAGGCGACCGGGAAGCACGTCGCGACCGCATCGAAGGGCGGGTACAACGGGGCGAAGGTGACCGTGAAGGTCACGTAGCGAGGGACGTCGGCCGGATCACGACCAGCGGGAACACCGGGAGCGACAGCGCCGCGAGCGATCACCAGCACCACTGCCGGTGGCATCGTGTCTTGACCGGTCTCGTCGGTCGAGGGCTCTTCGGCCCGGCCGACCGTCGACCACTCCGACTACGGTGGTGTCACGGAACAGAGGGAGCAACCGATGAAGGCCATCGTTCAGTCAACGTACGGTTCACCCGATGATGTCCTGGTCCTCCAGGACATCGACGAACCCGCGGTCGGCGACGGCGACGTGCTGGTCCGCGTCCACGCCGCCTCGGTCCACCTCGGTGACTGGGTCCTCATGACCGGCGTGCCGCGGATCATGCGGCTCGGCACGGGTCTGCGCGCCCCCAAGCATCGGGTCCCGGGGACCGATATCGCCGGCACGGTCGAGGCGATCGGCAAGGACGTGACGAAGCTCCACGTCGGTGATGAGGTGTTCGGCTACTGCGCCGACGGCTTCGCGGAGTATGCGAGCGCGCCCGAGGACCACTTCGTGCGGAAACCGGCCGGGCTCTCCTTCGAGCAGGCAGCGGCCGTCGGTGTCTCCGCCACGACCGCCCTCCAACTCCTGCGCGATCAGGGGAAGGTGAAGGAGGGACAGAGCGTCTTGGTCAACGGTGCGTCCGGAGGCGTGGGTCCGTTCGCCGTGCAGATCGCGAAGGCCTTCGGGGCCGAGGTCACCGGCGTGTGCAGCACGGCGAACGTGGACATGGTCCGCTCGATCGGGGCCGATCGGGTCATCGACTACACCGAGACGGACTTCACCAAGGAAGGGACCCGCTACGACTTCATCCTCGACAACGTCGGCGATCGTCCGCGTCCGATGTCCGGCGCGCGCTCACCCCGAACGGGCACCTCCAGTCGAACGGTGGAGGGGCATGCGAAGCACGCCCTCGGCCGCGTCATCAAGACGGCCTTCTCGGCGATGTTCTCGAAGCAACAGCTGGCCCCGTCCCTTAAGAAACAGAACCCCGAGGACCTCGTCGTCCTGAAGGACCTCGTGGATGCCGGCAAGATCACGCCGGTCATCGACGGCACGTACCCGTTGAGCGCGACGTCTGAAGCGATCGAGCACGTCGCGGAAGGACACGCGCGAGGAACGGCCGTCATCACCATCTAGGCAGCAGGCGCGGCGGCATCTTGTCCTGACCGGAGCGACGAGGCACGATGCCGCGATGCCGACGTTCATGGACCGTCACGATGTCCCCGGCATCAGCGCCGAGGACGCCGCCCGCGCGCATTCGCAGGATCTGCTGGTGCAGGACAAGCACGGCGTCCGGTTCCTGACGTACTGGTTCGACGAGGAGCGGGGCCACGTCTTCTGCCTGGCCGAGGGGCCGGACGCCGAGGCCATGGAGCAGGTCCACCGCGAGTCGCACGGACTCATGCCGCACGCGATCCTCGAGGTGGATCCTCGCTCCGTCTCCTCGTTCCTCGGCGCGATCGTCGACCCGGAACCCGGCACGCCGTGGGCGGCCTCGGCGTTCCGCACGATCATGGTCACCGACGTCGTGGGATCGACGAGCATGCTCGAGCGGATCGGCGACGTCGCAGCCAAAGAGATCGAGCTGTCGCTCGAGAGGCAGACCGACGATCTCCTCGCACGCTTCTCGGGCAGCCGCGTCGACCATACCGGCGACGGGATCATGGCGGCCTTCACGTCGGCCGCCGATGCCGTTTCGTGCGCGCTCGCGTTGCAGCAGGCGGTCGCCGCACGCAGCGGTGATCCCGTGCCGGTCCAGATCCGCATCGGTATCGCGGCGGGCGAGCCGATCGTCGAGGGCGAGCGGTTCTTCGGGGCCGCCGTGAACCTCGCGGCCCGGCTGTGCGCTGCCGCCGAGCCGGGAACGGTCTACGTACCTGCAGCGGTGCGCGAACTGACGCTGGGGAAGGGCTTCACGTACATCGATCGGGGACGCACGACCCTGAAGGGGTTCTCGGAGCCCGTGCAGCTGTTCGAGGTCTCCCCGGCCCCTGCGGGGGCGAGCCTACCCTCCGGCTGAACCGGCTCCCCGCGTTCGCTCAGGCGGCGGGGACCTTCTTCGTGGGGTCGATGAACGGGATCGTCGCCGTGACACCGGTGCGTTCGCCGTCGTCGGCGTGGATCTCCAGACGCGATCGCTACGCGCGCCCGCGCGTGATGTCCTCGACGGCACGAGTGATGCCCGCCCCGCCGCCCTCGACCAGCTCCAAGTAGAGGCGAGCCCACGCGATCCTCCCCTCACGGATCCCGTTGATGATGACGCCTCGCATCTCCATCGGCGACCCGTCGCGTCGCGTACCGTGGATCCTCCACTCGCTCCACTCCTCGTCGTCCGAGGAGGACGTACGGAGTAGTTCTCCGCGAAGGTCCGGGACGTCACGGAAGATCGATGACCAGTTCGTGTGCACCTGATCGCGCCCACTGAACGCTCGATCCGGATGGGCTGGCTGCTCGCTCTCGTAACCGGGCGCGAAACACTCAACGAAGCCTTCGATGTCATGGGCGTTCATCGCTCTCAGGAGACGCTCAGCCGATCGGCTCACCCACCATGCCTGTTCCCTTCTGCCTCCGGAGACGGTTCGCGGAGCTGCTGGCGTTCTTCGACATCATCGAACGGGGTCGTGGGGATCGCGAATCGGAGGACCGCGGTCGGCAGCCCGCGCCGGGGCGCGTGAATGGTTTGGCCCTCTGACGACGGGACGCCTCATAGTGGGTTGACGACGCTGCGCAGGCGTGCGCACGAAGGGAGTCAGCCGGATGAGGATCGCGGTTCTGGGGGCCGGCGGTGGAGGGCTAGCGGTCGCCTACGAGTGGAGGAGTCAGGGGCATGAGGTCGCGCTGTACGCACAACATGCCCATGAGCACCATCTGGTGCCGGTCCGCGAGCGCGGCGGGATCCAAGCCGAGGGCAAGCTTGAGGGGTTCGTGTCTCTGGCGACGGTCACCACCGACATCGCCGAGGCGCTGGACGGTGTGGACGTGGTCTTCGTCGTCGGCCCCGCCTACGCCACGGAGCCGTTCGGCCGTGACACTCGCGGTCACCTGCGCCCCGGGATGACCGTCGTGGTCTGCCCAAGTTCGTGCGTCGGCAGTCTGGCCTTCAAGCACGCCGCGGGGTTGGACCTCCATGACGAGAGCGTCGTCGTGGGCGAGACCAGCACGCTGCCGTACGCCGCACGCGCATCGACGCACTCCAGTGTGCGGATCTTCCACCGGTTCGACACCGGCTTCTCGGCCGCTGCCGCCCCGCGCAGCAACACGCCTCGCCTGCTCGAGGTCCTGCGGCAGGTGTACCGCAACACCGACGAGGCCGCGGGGATCTTCCAGACCACGCTGCAGAACGGCAACCCGGTCATCCATCCGGCCGTCACCTTGCTCAACGCCGCCCTCATCGAACGCACGGGTGGTGACTTCATGTTCTATGAGGAAGGGGTTACCGAGGCGGTCGGTCGCCTCATGAAGGCGGTCGACGGCGAGCGGCTATCCGTCGCCAGGGCCTTGGGCGTGGAGATCCTCGCCGAGCCGGATCTCGGGGTTCGGCAGGGCTACATGAGCGAGTCCAACTACTCCACCGGCTACTCCACCGCACCAGGCTTTCGTGGCATCAAGGCGCAGGACGAGCTTCATCACCGCTACCTGACCGAGGACGTGGGCTACTCGATGGTGTTCCTCACCGACCTGGCTCGGCACCTGTCGGTGCCGACCCCCACCATGGATGCCGTCATCCGCATCGCCTCGATCGTCGCGGGCGAAGACTTCGCCGCCGAGCGTGCCCGCACGATGGACAAGATGGGCCTGTCCGGCCTGACGCGAGAACAGCTCGCGGTGTACTGACTGGGTGCCGGCTACGCGGCGGGAACCTTCTTCGTGGGGTCGATGAAGGGGATCGTCGCCGTGGCGCCGGTGCGCTCGCCGTCGTCGGCGTGGATCTCCAGGCGGTTGCCCGGCTCCGCGAGCCCGATCGGCACCCAGACGTAGCCGATGTTCTTCTCCAGGCGCGGCGACCAGCAGGCGTCCGTCACGTGCCCGACCTGCTCGCCGTCCGCGAACGCCGGCCAGTGCTGCGTGGGCTGCTCGACCGGGTCGCCGTCCAGCTCGATCCCGACCAGCTTGCGCGTCACGCCCTCGCGCCGGATCCGCTCGAGCGCCTCCTTGCCGACGTAGTCGGCCTCCTGCTCCTCGACCAGGCGCTCCAGGCCCGTGACCTCGAACGGGTTGGTCTCCAGGCCGAAGTCGGAGCCCCAGTCGAAGATGCCCGCCTCCATGCGACGGATGTCCGACGAGGGCGTGACGCGGATCCCGTACGGCTTGCCCGCGTCCAGGATCCGCTCCCACAGGTCGTCGCCGCGGCTCGGATCGCGCAGGTAGATCTCGTAGCCGACGACCGCGGTCCATCCGTGCGGCTGATCACGACCGGGATCCCGTCGAGGTCGGCCTCGTCGCACCAGTAGTACTTCATGTCGAGGACCCACCCGCCGAACAGGTCGCGCATCACGTCCTTGGCCTTCGGGCCCTGGACCTGCACGGGGTAGACCTCGGGGTGGCCGACGTGCACGTCGAGCCCCGAGTTGACCGCGACGCCCATCGCGTACAGGCCGGCGTCGGAGTCGGCGAGCGCGAGCCACCAGCGGTCGGGTTCGATCCGCAGCAGCACCGGTAGTTGACGATGCCGCCGTCGGCGGCGGTGATCAGCACGTACTTGCCCTGCTTGACCTGGCACGTGGTGAGGTCGCGGCAGGTGAGGAGGTTCGTGAACGCGCTCGGCGTCGGGCCCGGTGATCTCGACGATCCGCTCGACGCCGACGTCCCACAGGGTGACGTCGTTCACGAGCGCCCAGTACTCCTCGACGGGGTCGCCGTAGGTGTTGGGGTGGAGCATGTGCTGGTAGACGTCGTAGGCGGAGCAGCCGGCGCGAAGGGTGGCGTCGAAGAACGGCGAACGCCGGTACCACGGTCCGAAGTTGAGGGTGGTGCTGGCGGGGTGGACACAGTTCAGCCTGCTGGGGTGAGCGGTGGCGCGATGCTAGCCGCGAGGGGAGTGGGCTATTCGGCGTCACGTCCTCGGTCCATCGTTTGGGGGGAGATCAGATAAGAGAGACGAAACGCCGCACCGCAGAGGAAGGCGAATGCCGCCCGAAGAGCGTCATCGGAGGAATCCGTTACTACCGCGCCCACGGCACGTCATACGAGCGGAACGACCGCAATGTGCCATGTAGGTCGGTTGGTGGTTGCGGCGGTTCAACTCAAATTGGATCGAGGATGTCGGAAAGGTCGTCGGACAGCTTATCGATTGTGTCGAAGTATTCCCTGACTCTCGCGAGGGAAAGCGAGCTAGTGCCAGACCAACGTCCATGGGCCAGGTCATTCCGTAGGCCGACGATGCTATTGATGGCGGACTTCCGTTCCACGTCAAGCGAGGCTTCGAAAGCCTCCCGCCATGTGAGGTCAAAACGACCAAGCCAGTGTTGCCAACGCGTCAGTGGTGGGGTTCTTCGACCACTCCAATTGCGAAAGGGCGAACGCCAAAGCCGGTCCCGATACATCACGTCTGCATCTCTCCGCTGCCAGCTCAAAGGCCGACATCTCGAGCCAGCCGCAGACCATGATGCAGAGGAGTCGTGCCAAATCAGATCTGAGGCGAAAGTCCTCGGGGGCAATGGACTCAGCACGCTCAAAGACGGCAAGAAGCTCCTGTCGCTGTTGCTGCACCCGCGCGCGACCCTGCCAGACGGTCACGGAACCTGAGCTATTGCATCCCGTGCCAGCGTGAGTGGACTGCTCACGCTCTCCTCATTCGCCGTAGCTCAGCCAATCGCTGCCTGATACTCGGGCGCACTCGTAAGTTGTTCATAGGCGCGCCTGAGGGCAATCAGATCAGCGATAGGTCCGCTACCCAGCCGCAGAGCGACACCGACCATCAGCGAGTCGAGTAGGGCAGCATTCACACGATCTCCTGCCAGCCGAAACGCCTTCGGTCCAATCCCTTGAAGGATGACATCAACGGTTCTCTCAAAGGTCTCCCTGAGCTCGACCCGCTTGTCCTCTGATAGAGATCGGTTCGAGCCCATATACCTGCTCAAGAATTCCGGTCATCGGTCTGAAGTAGTCAGTAAGTCCTGAGTCGAGCATGGCTAGGAATCGGAGAATCAACTCGTGGTCCTTCAAATGCTTGGAGGGCGGACCGTATAGCTGGCGCCACGCATCGAACGCGTTTAGGTTGCATCATTGTGGCCAATGCGGCGTCGCGGTCGGCCGGTATGAGGTCAGAGAACAGGCCCGGGTAGGACTTCGGGTCGAACGCGTCG
The DNA here is from genome assembly GCA_963813635.1 of uncultured Actinomycetes bacterium. Lineage (GTDB taxonomy): Bacteria > Actinomycetota > Acidimicrobiia > IMCC26256 > JBBRZM01 > JBBRZM01. The sequence continues at coordinate 37,636 of CAWEZO010000002.1, forward strand.
CCCAGGTCGGCCATGCCGACGAACATGTCACGCCGTCGTGCCACTTCGTCTGGCGGCAACGAACCTGCCCAGCCGGCGTAGCCACCGATGAGCACGAGACTCGCTGGTACCGCCGGGTGGCGCTGGAACAGCGATAGGGCGACCATTGTCCCGAACGAATGGCCAACGACGTGCGGCCGCTCGAGGCCGAGCGCGGCGACGAAGGCCGCGAGGGCGTCGGCGAATTGCGGCGCTCGCCAGCTGTCGTCGATGTCCGACGACTCGCCGAAACCCGGAGCATCCCAGGCGACGACGGTGTGGTCTCGTGCTAGGTCGGGGAGCATCCACCGCCATGTGCGGCTGTCGCTTGGCGCACCGTGCAGCATTACCAGGGCCGGCCCGATGCCCGCACGGGTGTAGGCGATCCGCATCCCGTCGACGTCGACGTGCTCCATGCGTGAATCCTGCCGCAGAACCAAAGGCAGCGTCGGGCGACATCAATGCGCGCTGCGAGCCCGCCACCGCTTCCCAGGCGCTCAGACCGACGGCGCGCCATATCGACGGTTCAGGTCGCGCCTGGAGCGAGGCGAGCTGTCCCCGAACGCGCGTCCCAGAACGTGTGGCCACCGGCCGCCAGGCGCGTGGCCGAAACGGCCGATCGGGGACGCGCCGCCTGCCCAGCCGCGGACGCCCATTCTCCAGTGCCGGAGGGGCGACACAAACCCTGAGTCCACGCGACCCCTGGGAGACCTGGCTGGTCGCGGCGTGTAATTGTGTCATAGTCGGCGGGTGAGGGTGGTCGCGATCGCCCCGCGTGATTGCCGCTGAGCTGGGCGCCGCGGCCGCGGTCGCAGCTTGCTGGGCGTGCGCCGATCAGGACAGCTCGCCGCTCAGCCGGCGACGTCGTCCTTGGTGTAATCGGTCAAGCGCTTCAGCACCGTGATCCGGATGTTGGTTCCGTGCTGGGGAAGCTCGCCCTCGAAGATGCGGATCATCTCCGGACGTTCGAAGTACCTCGCCCCCGCTTCTAGCGAGTCGAACGAGAACTCGACGACTCGCTGGGGCGACGCCGAGAACACGTTCTCGTACGACGCGAGATGCTTCAACTCGTCGGGCTTCTGCAGTGTGTCCGCGATGGATCGGACCCAGTCGAGGTACGCCCGCTTCTGTCCGAGCGGGTAATCGATCGAGTAGACGTACTTGATCATCGACGACGCTCCTCTCGCCGGAACTTGGGGCGCCCACGATATCGCCCACGTACGACGAGCCGACCAAGATCTCCTGTCGCACGTGCACGATGGGTGCCCGCATGTGCATGTAGCAACGCTTGCGCACACGCGCGAACAGGAGAGACAGCCTTGACCTCGCTAATAATCACGAGGCCGTCGCGGCTTGAGTCCCGTCACTGCTGGTGAGTTCGGCAGCGAGTTCAACGAGCGGCTCGACATCGGGTACAGCGTCGACTGACGGGCTATTCCAGCCCCATTCGCGAAACGAGGAAGCCCAGATCTCCGCAAGTTGGGGATACGGGCTAGCCAGCCCGGTCTCGGCAGGTGCGTCCGGGAGTTTGATCCAGAGGCGCACGGGCCTGTTCCACATCAGATCGACCGCGACCACGTTGTAGCCGCCGGCGCGTTGGAACGCGACGTAGCCCTTCCGGAACTTGGGCTGCCACGCGAGTCCTCGTCGTTCGATCGCAGTCTCCAGATCCCCAACAAGGCGGCGGGCGACGGCGAGTCGTTCTGGCGAGATCCGCAACTCTGCCGCGTAGTGCTCCCAGTTCCACTCGGTAGAGGCGACCGCGCTGCGGCTCTCCTTTACGAGCTCATTGGGTCGCGCGAGCACTCGAAAGTTGGGTGCTAGCGGGGAGTCGCCGATCTTGAGGAGCTCGAGCTCGACCTCGACGGCGTAGAACCCGACATCGGCAATGGTGTTCTGGTTGAACCACTCGAGGACCGCAAGGTGCTCTTCGGTGAAGTTCGAGGCCACCCAGATGACCACTCGCGCATTGGTACCGGCGCAGTAGGTCAACAACTGGCCCAGATGACCATGGTCGCTAGCGGTCAGTTGATTCTCGATGATGACAACGCGCCCCAACACGTCTTCAGCGAGGATGTCCAGCGAATAGCGGCCGACCTGATGTTCGACCTCGCGGAGCTCAAGAGCCAATCCGAGCTGCTGGCTCAACCGATCGAGGTTCTCGGCAAGCCATGGCGTGAAGTCGCGCGCTTCGTCCTTCCACCCTTCCCGAACTACCACACGTTCGAGTCGCCCGAAGTTCTCACCAACCATCCCGCCCCCAAAGCTTCCCGCCCGACGGTTCATGGACGATACCGCTCGCCCACACGGCGGGCACCGCTGGCCCGATTCCCCGACCCGCGCCGGTCACGACCGCGACGCGGTCGGTGAGCAGGAATCGTTCGAGGATCATCGCTTCCTTTCTCGCGAGGCTGGACTCTGGAGCGTGTGTAGGCCGCACCACCATCGAATGTTCGCACCGATGATCCACCCGGCGTGTTCCTCGCGCTGGTAGCGAGGAGTTGGTCCGAGCCCTGCCCCGATCAGATTCAAGCTGACCCGAGTGTCAGGACGCGATCGAGAATCAGCCCGTGGTCACCTCGGGTAGGTCAGCGGCCTCGGCCTCAGTGAACAACCGGGACCGGATGAGGAAGCGGACGCCTTCGGGGGCTTCGAGGGAGAAGCCCGCGCCCCGGCCGGGGACGACGTCGAGCGTGAGGTGGGTGTGTTGCCAGTACTCGAACTGGGCCGCACCCATGTGGAAAGGTGCGCCTCCGATCTCACCGAGGTACACGTCGGAGCCACCGATGCGGAACTCGCCGAGCGGGAAGCACATTGGGCTGCTGCCATCGCAGCAGCCCCCCGACTGGTGGAAGAGCACGGGACCGTGAACCTCCACCAGTCGGTCGATCAACTCGAGCGCCTCCTCGGTGGCGTCGATACGCGTGGCCGTCATGGTCAGAAGAAGCCCATCTTGTCTGGGCTGTAGCTGACGAGCAGGTTCTTGGTCTGTTGGTAGTGGTCCAGCATCATCTTGTGGTTCTCGCGTCCGATGCCCGACGCCTTGTACCCGCCGAACGCGGCACCCGCGGGATACAGGTGAAAGCAGTTCGTCCACACCCGACCGGCCTGGATGGCGCGACCCATCCGGTAGGCAGTCGAGGCATCCCGGGTCCAAAGACCGGCGCCCAGCCCGTACAGCGTGTCGTTGGCGAGCTCCAAGGCCTCGGCTTCGTCTTCGAAGGTCGTGACCGAAACCACGGGGCCGAAGATCTCCTCTTGGAAGACGCGGCATCTTGTTGTGCCCTTTAAACACGGTCGGCTCGATGTAGTAGCCGCCTTCGTGGCCGGCGACCTCGCGCGGGTGGCCGCCGATCAGGACCTCAGCGCCCTCCTCCTTGCCGATGGCGAGGTAGCTGAGGATCTTCTCGAACTGGTCGTTGCTGGCCTGGGCCCCGATCATGGTGTCGGTGTCGAGCGGGTCGCCCGTCACGATGGCCGCGACCCGTTCGAGCGCGCGTTCCATGAATGCGTCGTAGATCGACGATTGGATGAGCGCCCGCGAACGGACAGGTGCAGACCTCGCCCTGGTTGAAGGCGAACATCGTAAACCCTTCGAGCGCCTTGTCGAAGAAGGCGTCGTCGGCCTCCATCACGTCGGCCATGAAGATGTTCGCGCTCTTGCCGCCGAGCTCGAGCGTGACCGGGTTCAGGTTCTCGGACGCGTACTGCATGATGAGCCGACCGGTCGTCGTCTCCCCGGTGAATGCCACCTTGGCCACCCGCGGGCTCGACGCCAACGGCTTGCCCGCCTCGACGCCGAACCCGTTGACCACGTTGAGGACACCGTCGGGGAGCAGGTCGGCGATCATCTCCACGACGTGCAGGATCGACATCGGAGTCTGCTCGGCCGGCTTGAGCACCACGCAGTTGCCCGCGGCCAGGGCCGGCGCGAGCTTCCACACGGCCATGAGGATCGGGAAGTTCCACGGGATGATCTGGCCGACCACACCGAGCGGTTCGTTGAAGTGGTACGCCACCGTCGTCTCGTCGATCGGCGTGATCGAGCCCTCCTCGGCCCGGATCACCCCGCCGAAGTAGCGGAAGTGGTCGACGGCCAGCGGGATGTCCGCGGCCAGGGTTTCGCGGACCGGCTTGCCGTTCTCCCAAGCATCGACCACCGCGATCTCCTCGAGGTTGTCCTCGATGCGCTGGGCGATCTGCATCAGGATGCCGGAACGCCCGGCGGCGCTTGTGCGACCCCACGCATCTTTGACCGCGTGGGCGGCGTCGAGCGCCAGGTCGATGTCGGCAGCGGTGCCCCGGGCGACCTCACAGAACGTCTTGCCGTTGACCGGTGATGGGTTCTCGAAGTAGAGACCGCTGACGGGCGGTACCCACCGTCCACCGATGAAGTTGTCGTAGCGGTTCTTGATCGTGATCGGGCTGTCTTCGCCACCGGGCTGCGGGAACAACATGGTGTATCTCCTCGCGAGATCGGTCGCACCCCCCGCGACTCTTGACCCCACAGTGACCCTCGCGGCACGGCAGGTCAACTGCTCCGGTTCGCGTCCGTCAACCCCTTCGACGAAGCGGTACTCGAACAAGCCGAAGCTCTGCCGCAACGGTCAGGCGGGCGGCGTTCGGTACGCGGTGCATTTCGGTTAATGCGCAGGGTTCGGCGCCGTCTGCTCGTCATCGAGCATGGAGAAGTAACCCTCGTCCTCTTGCGCGAAGTGGAGTCGCAATACCGCGTAGAGGCCGTAGAGCACGCTGCGGAGCTCCTGGAGGTCGTCTGCTTCGGGGCCGGTGGGAGGGATGTCGTCGAGGAGGCCGCCGAGTCGTCGGACGAGGTGTGCGATCTCGGCATGGCCACGGCTCATCGTGCCGGTCGGGTCTTCACCGCCGAGCACCTCGGCGAGAACCGGATACAACACCGCATCCTCGGCTTGTTCGTGGGGCAACAGCTCCCCATCGAGGAACACGCGAACCGCACGCACGCGAACAGGCCGCAAGGCCTGATCGACGAGCAGGACGGGATACGGATCTGGATCAAGACATGGGGCCAGGCAATCGAAGATGCCGGCCATCGACTGAAGTTCGTCCAGGAACGGCTCGACTACTCCTCGACGCGCGAAACACGCGGTGGCCTACCTCAACGAGACGCACGCTCGATACCTGCCGCCGTCCCTCGCTGCGGGGACACCGGAAGCACCTGCGCTCTGAGCGCTGCCCGGCGGACGGGCACGTCCGACGCATGCGGTGGAACGTGGCCGACCAGTGGATCTGGTCACCCCAGCTCACGCACGAAGCCCTCGTCGACCGTGACGATTGGCAACGCGTTCAGGCAATGACGACCACCCAGGTACGCGGCCCGGTCTTCTCACGTGACGTACCTGTTGCGCGGCCGCGTGTTCTGCGCCGCCTGCGGCCGGCGCATGACCGGTCAACGGCAGGCCCACCGGCGTTGCTATTACTGCTGCGAGCTGCGCCGCGCTCGCCCTGGACTCACCACCTATGACCACCCCGCAGACGTCTACGTGCGCGAGGACGCCCTGGTCCACGCCCTCGACGCGTGGCTCGAGGAATTCTTCGCGCCCGAAGTGCGCGAGAGACCGCGCGGCTCGTCGTCGCGGCCGACGCGAATCCCGACTACGACGCGGCTGCTCAAGACGCGCGTGAACGGCTGCAGAGCGCACGCCAGCGGCTCGCTCAGTACCGCCGCGCACTGGACGCTGGCGCCGACCCTGCCACGGTCACACAGTGGATCACGGAGGCAGCCGAGCAGGAGCGCGCCGCCGTGGCGGATCTGCAAGCCGCCACGGCCACCGCTCCCCCGCGGCTCACCGTCGACGACGTGCTCGCCACCATCGAGGAGCTGGGCAGCCTCGCCGCAGTGCTCTCGACGGCGGAGCCGAACGACCGCGCTCAGCTCTACGAAGCGCTCGGGGTGGCCGCGACGTACGACGCGAAGGCCCGCACCGCAGTGCTGGAGGTGGCGCTACCGCGTAGCGCAAACAACGTATCGGAGGGGGACTTGCGGCTTGAAGCAACTCCCCCACTCACGCGAATCGTCTCGCTGGCGGCGTAGCTGGAGCAGTGGCTATCGACAACCTACGTTGCGAACGTGCCTTCGCGCGAGCCGGTGATCTGCACTGACACGCGAAAGTGCTGATCAGCGTCAACCCACATTGACCGCTACTGCCCTCACGTGACCACCGTGGGCCGCTGCTTGTGGCACGGATGTGGCACGAAGTCGGCGGCGAGGTTCGGCGCCAGCGGAGGCCGACCGTGGACGGGCATCGGGAGTCTGAGCCGAGCGTTGCGAAAGCTCTAGGAACATCCGCTGATGGTGCCGCGGCAACTCCCCGCCAGTTACATTCAGCTGGACGGCCCGCCCGCGGCAGCTTGGTCTGTGTCGTCGCCCCGTCGGACCACCAGGCGCTCGGTAAATCCTGAGCCGAACGCGGCGAGCAGTGCGAACGGAACCGGATTGTCGTTTGGAACGAGGAGGCCGGCAAGTGCGCCGAGGTACACCGTCAGCCCGGCGATGGCGCCGATGACGGGTCGTGAAAGCGAGCCGACCAAAGCGCTCAGACGCAAGGGCACGCGAGTCCGGGGGCCCTGGCGCGTCACGCGCTGGAGCGCGCTGGTGATGCCGCCGAGTGCACCGAGCAGGATCGTGCCGGCGGCAACCCACCACCGTTGGAGTGGAGCACTTGGCCCGAGCTGATCGACGAACACGATGAACCCGGCGGCGAGCACGGCGAGGACGGGCGTCGCCATCAAGACCAGGATCGCCTGGTAGCGACGAAGAATGGCCACGTCGCGGTACTCGTTCGCGAACGACTCGTGCCGAATCCGCAGTGCATCGGCAAGCCGAACCTTCCGCATGTCGTCCGAAGCCTTGCTCCAGGAGTCCACGGCGAGGAGTTCGAGCACGGCCCCGCGCCGCCAGCCTGTGAGCTTCGACGACGCCTCGAGCCGGACGTCACTAGCCTCCGCGTCGCATTGCTCGCGGCTGAAGGCCTGTACCTCGAACTCATGCGCCCGGTGCAGCAGTGCCCAGCCGTCGTCGTACTCCTCCGCGCGGAGGTGCGACTCGGCAGCGTCGAGACAGCGTTCTGCAGCCACCAGCCAATCGGGCTCGTCGTCGGGGTGCACGCCCTTGCCGAGTTGCTCGATCCTGGCACGTTCGATCGCAACCCTCAGGTTCCCTCGCGTCGGGTGAGCGGGCACGAGCCGCTCGAACCAGCTGCGCCGCCCGACGCGGTGTGACCCCACGAGCGGCTCCAGTAGACGCCGTTGCTGAGGGTAGGTCAGCCTCTGGCATGCAACCGCGGGCCGGAGCCAGTGCACGGACGCGACCTCTTCCGGATCAGATGGACCGTCGACGTCACCCGTGTAGTCCATCCACCAGAACACGACGTACTTAGTGCCCTCCGTCGTCTGGTATGTGATGACGCCCGCCAGCTCGGCTGGCTCACCGTTGCAAACGGCTTCCTCCCGTACTTCGCGAACTGCCGCATGGAGGAGCGTCTCGTCCGCGTTGACGTGACCTTTGGGCAGCGTCCAATCACCGTCGTAGCGCTTCCGATGCACGACTGCGACACGCAGCTCGCCGTCGATGTGCCGACGAACGATCCCGCCGGCCTCGACGACGTCGCGACGCGATCCGTCGGTACCGTCGGTCGCGGCTGTCATCGCCACCCCTGGTTGGCCACGGCCACCCACACTAGAGAAGCTCGCGGGCGGCGGGTACTTTGCGACATTTGGAGTTGCACCGTTTGCGTGGACACCTGATTCTGGGGGAGACCCTCGAGGAGGAGGGCCGCGTGGCCCGTCCAGCGAAGTATCCGCCCGAGTTCCGTCGCGAGGCTGTCGTAAGCGTGTCGGAGGAACGCGCGGTCTTGATAACTCACCGTCGCGCTGCGAGGGGAGCTCAACGATGAAGCCGTGTGAAGTGGCCCCAAGCTGCGAGGATCACGCGACGTCGAGGAACCTGCGAAGCGCGTCGCATGATCGTGCCGAGCAGCTCGCACGAGGAGCTCGGCATTGGGCCCCTGACCGGGAAGGTGCTCACTGAGGGCAGCTTGGCGAGCAGGATCGACGGGACCTGGCGCGCGAATCCCCGAGCGAGCAGCGATCCGCGGACGTCGGTCGGCCCGTCGTGCCGCCTTCCTGGACCCGGAGCTCAGTGCCCCGCGGCCTTCACAGCGCTGACGGTGAACCGCTCCACGCTCCGGGTGTGGCCGCCGGTCGACGCGCTGACCATGAGCACCGGGTCCGTGGTCGGGGAGAACGTTATCGTCGCCGACCACGGAGAGCTCGTCCCGCCTGCGGGGACGCAGCAGAACTCACCGAGAGAGCCGTTCGCGTGTAGCTGCTGGAGGTGGACCTTGATGCTCTCGTCGACGCCCGAGATCCGCCCGCCCACCTTGAGCGGCGAGGTGATCGTGGAGCCATATGCGGGGAGCGTCAGGCTGAAGGTCGTGTCGTCGGTGCCGACGACCTCCCACGGCGCGTCGCCGCCCGTCCCGTACCGGACCAGGTGCACGATCGCCGCCGTTGTCAGGCGGTTGGTGTCGGGGACGACTGAGCCGACCGAGACGTGTGCACCCTTGGCGTCGGTGCTCGTCGCCACGACCTTGTCGACCTCGGTGTACCCGAGGAACTGGGCGAACGCGAGCGCAGTCGCCCCCGCGTCGAGATGCCACGGCTGGTGCCCTCCGGACCGGTAGCTCTGCTGCCAGGCCTGCACCTCCTGCACGCTCTGGAACGGGAAGAGCGGCAACAACGGCGGCGCCAGCACGTCCCCACGAACCGTCGTGGTTGTCGACGGGAACACAGTGGTCGTGCTCAGCGGCGGCTTGGTGGTCGTCGTGCGCTTGGTCGTCGAGGTCACCTGCTTGGTGGAGGTCCCCCCGTCACACGCGACCGCGGCGATCACGAGCCCGGCGACAAGCGCCGCCATCCACCTCGAACTCCGGCGGTGAAGCGGTACATGATGCACCCTTCACCCCTCTCCACACGGGACATCCATCCCTCGCTCGAGCGTAGCGACCGCCCGGCGCACCGACCAGGGCTGAAATACCATCGTCGACAGCGCTTGGCGCGTCTGCGCGTGCAACCGCGTACTCGAGTGGTGCGTCAATACCGACCCGAACCTCGCGCCGCGCACCTCGGCGACGGTCACCACGAGACGCGTACCGCCCGGGGCTTCGATCACGATTGCTTCGCATCCCGGCGTGGGAGCACCAGCTCCGTGCCCTCTTGGTCTCCGGCTGATCTAGCGGTCGACCCCCATTAGCGATTAACGCGCCCCGTCGTGACGAACACCACCTGCGATTCCCGACGGAGCTGAACCCTTACCCGCCGAGGCGGTAGCGAACGAGACGGGCGCCGCTCCAGTCCTGATGCTCGAGGACGTAGGCGCCCGTCGCGTCGGCTTGCACGAACTGGTAGTTGCTCAGCGCGTGGTACGGAAAGCTGACTGCTCGGGCGACTCCGTGGGAGGTGAGGCGGGCGATGAGGAGACGCGGCGACTCGAAGCCGTACGCGTAGACGACCACGACGGTTGCGTCAGGCAGCGCGGTGACGAGAATCGGGAGGGCCCCACCGGTGCTCGGGGGTACGACGTCCCAGGTGCGAAGTGCTGCACCGGGCTCGGTCCGGTAGGTGATGCGCGTGCTCGCGCCGTTCACCGTCGCCGTCGGTTCCGCGGGCAGGTTCGGGTTCGGGAGCGGAGCGCCGGTGGCGGTGACATACGGCAGGGGCCGCGCGCTGCCCGCCTCGTCGACCACCGCCGTCGGGGTGAACACGATCGGTGTGCCCATCTGGGAGTTGGCCTGACCGCTCGGCCCCGCAAGGCGTTGGCCGACGCGGGGCCCGGCCGTCGCGAAGGCGTTGATGCCCAACGCGGCGCGCTCCTGGCAGGCGATATAGAGGACGGCCTGTGGGCCGAGGCGGAGGTTGCCGTCGCACAGGTCGGGCGCGGCCGGGCTGGGGCGGCGGGTCCCGGCAGGGACCGCGACCGGCACGAGCCGCCGGTTGACCACGTCGACGATCAGGGCCGTCTCGTCCTGAGTCAGCACGAACCCGGCCGGCGTGATGTTGTCGGCTTGCTGTCCGGGCACGAAGCCCAACTGATCGGGCCCGCTCCCGAACGTGAACGTCGCTACGACCGCGTCGGGAGGGACATCCACACGGGCCGCGGAACCTGCGAGGTCGACGTTCACGACGCCCGGCGGGGCCGGATCAGTGGTTGGGACCGGCGTCGTGGCTGGCGGTGAGGTCGTCGTGATCCGCCGGGTCGTGGTCGTCGTTGCCTTCCGGGTGGTGCGCGTCGAGCTGGATTTCGAGCCGCCGGAGCAGCCGGCCGTCGCGGCCAAGGCAACGGCAAGCGAGGCAACGACGAAGCGACGCATCGCACCCTCCTCGTACACGAATCCACGCGGACGTCTTCCGCGGCTCCAGTCTGGACGGCCCACTTGCAAGGGGTAGGGGCGTTGGTCCCTTGAATCGCCCCGGTCTCGTCGAGGCTCTGATGTGCCCCGCGGCGATTCAGCGCGTCGACGGAATCGTGGGGCCGTTCGTGGTTGTAGTCGATGACCCAGGCCCTGATCGCAGCGAGGGCCTCACGTCAAACAACGTCGTCGGGCGCGGATCGCAGATCGCCCGTCGGAAAGGGCGTCGGTGCCAAGGTGCCCTCGCCGCCACCGACTGAGGTCGATGTCGGCAGCACCTCTTGAAGCGACTCCACCCAGATCGCCCGTACTCCTGGTGACAAACTGGCTGCACCGTTTGACCTCACGCGAGGAGGCTCCCATGGCTGGCAAGGTGGTCCACTTCGAGATCCCGATCGATAACGGCGACCGCGCCACAGCGTTCTACGAGCAGGCTTTCGGCTGGAGCCTCGAGCGATGGGGGCCGGTCGAGTACTGGACAACAACCGCCGGCGAGGGCGACGGTATCGGCGGCGCGCTGGCCAAACGCAGCGACGACGTCCCATCGCTCATGTTCTACATAGAAGTCGGCGACATCGACTCGGCGCTGGAGGCGGTGGAAACTGCCGGCGGGACCCGCCTGACTGAGCGGATGCCCATTCCCACCGTCGGCTGGTCCGCCTTCTTTGAGGACACCGAAGCCAACAAGGTCGGACTCTTCCAGGCCGATCCGAACGTTCCGATGCCCGAAGACGGCATCGCCGGCTGACCACTGCCCCGATCGACCGCGCGGACCCACGGGACCTTCACGTGAACAGACCGGGCCACAGATGCATCCCCACCGCCCAATCCAACGCTTGTTCTGTGTCGGAGGGGGGACTTGCGGCTTGAAGCAACGCCCCTTCTGACGCGGTCCGTACTGCTCGCGGCGTGAAAGTCGACGAGCACCCACTGCGGCGGAATTCTCCCGGGACTCTCGCGATTCGTCCCTGAACGACTCCCGACACGGTTGCACTCGGCGCCGGCGGTGCAGGCTCGGTCGCGAGCTCTCATGGGACGCTCGCGCGCGGCCTCGGCGCGCTGCGCCGGTTCGGGCCTCGAGCCGAGTGTTCCGGGCGTGCATGACACCGCGTTACGCGCCGCGATTCAGAGCCGGGTTCGGTCGACAGTGTCCTTGAAGGGGTGAGGTGAGAAGGCGAGCCGCAGTGCCTGCTCGTTCGGCCCGCCTGAGCTCATCGATTCAGCGCGGTGGTAGCTCAGCCAGCGGTGTTGACGGTCCGGCTGACTCGTGTGGTGTCGAACGCCCTGATCAGTCCGGCGATCTCGTCCTCGTGGTCTTCGAGGGCGAAGTGGCCGGTGTCGAGGAGATGCAGCTCGGCGTCGGGCACATCGCGCACGAAGGCCTTGCCGCCCTCGGGCGTGAAGATGGGGTCATGTGCGCCCCACACGATGAGGGTTGCTGGCCGGTGACGGCGCAGGTACTCGTGCCAGGTGGGGTATTGCTCGGGATTGGTGCGGTAGTCGTAGAAGAGGTCCAAGTTGATTCGCCGCGCGTTCGGCCTCGCCAGGACGGCGAGGTCGAGGTTCCAGTTGTCGGGGCTGATGCGCTCGGGGTCGCGGGTGCCTTCGGTGTAGATCCATTTGACGCCGTCAGGCTCAAGGAAGGTGTGGAGCGGCTTCTCGGTCTCGGGTGTGCGGTTGTGCCAGAGGGCGTCGCGGAGTGCGTCCCAGACGCCGGTAAACCCTTCCTCGTAGGCGTTGCCGTTCTGGATGACGAGGAAGTCGACGGCCTGCGGGCGGCGGAGCGCGAGCCGGAAGCCCACGGGGGCTCCGTAGTCCTGCATGAACAGGCCGTAGCGCGACAGTCCGAGGTGGTCTACGAGCGCCTCGACCGTGGCGGCGAGGTGATCGAAGGTGTAGGTCCACTCGTCGGGGTCGGGCGCTTCGCTGTTCCCGAAGCCCGGGTAGTCCGGCGCGACCAGGTGGAATCGGTCGGCGAGCGCCTTCATCAGGTGGCGGTACATAAACGACGACGCCGGGAATCCGTGGAGGAGCAGAAGGGCCGGGCTGGCCGGGTTACCGGCTTCGCGATAGGCGACGTTCACCCCGGCGACGGCTGCGGATCGGTACCGAACGGACATGGCTGTTCTCCATTCGAATAGACGTGGTTGCCCACGGATGGGGTGTATTCAGGCGGCGAGTGCCCGCGCAGCGGTTGCGATCTTGGCGGTGCCGGTGGTGGTGATTTGCTCGACGATCCGGACGAAGTTGGGGTGTTGGAGCCCGGAGACGAGGAAGGTCCAGCGGTAGGCGCGCCGCTGGTGGGTGCGGATCTCGTCGCGCTCGTCGTTGGTGAAGGTACGGCGGGAGGCCCGCTGCAGCGCGTCGATATCAAGTTCGATCTGCTGGCCGAGGAGCCCGTCGACGGCGCCGCCCAGTTCGAGCAGTTGGTCGATCGCCTGCTCTCGCTCGTCGGTGGTGAGCTGGCCGGCGACCTCGTCGATGAGGAGGATGTCCATGCGGGCGTGACGTGATTCGTCGATCCAATGGAAGCGGAGGATGTCCCGGAACAGCTCATCGAGCTCGGCGCGGTCTTGGACGTGTTCGGTGTAGTGGAGTTGGGTGAACCATTCGATCATGCTGGTAAGCAGCAGGGCCGTGAGCGGCGAGGCGTCGAGGACGACTTTGGCGACCTCTTCGCGCCCCGGGACCAGGCCGCAGGTCACCCGGAAGCCGGCCTCGAACTGCTCGCTGGCCCGGCGCAGCATCTCTTGGTGCTTGACCTCTTCTTCTGCGAAGCGCAGCAGCGACCACAGCCGGGTTTCGTCGCCGTAGACGTCGGTGCGGGCGCGGTCGATCACGAGGGGAACGATGTACTCCTCCACGAAGGCGAAGATGTGGCAGTAGCTGTTGCCGCGGATCTGGTTGAGCATCTGCTTTTCGTCACCGGTGAGGCAGCCGATGGCGTTCACACCGGCGATCCTGTCGGGCAGGAACGGCTTGTCGAAGTCCAGGTGCCGGCCACGGAAGCAGTCCTCCACGGTCCAGGCCTTGGTCACCGATCCCTTTAGGCAGGCCTCATAGCTGTAGTCGTGGGTCAACATGGATCTCCTTCCGTTCGTCGTCGGGTTGGCGCCGCTCACACCGGCACCGCCAACGACAGGACCTGCTCGCGGGTGAGCTCCATGCCGTGGGCCTCGCGAGCGTGCTTCCGGGCGGCGGCCACGAGCTCGTCGTCCGAGTCGCCCCGCACGACGCGTCCGCAGTCGCAGTTGATGATCTTCGTCATGCGAACCTCCCCTGAGGGTCAGTGCGACACTAGGAAACAGCGTTTGGTGGTCGGTTGGAAAGGAGCTGGCGAGTGTCTGGGACAGTGCGGGTACGGCTGCTTGGCCGGTTGGGGATCGAGCACGGGCAACGCTGGCTCGATGGCTCCGCGCTTCCCGGCCGCCAGGGGCGCATCGTCCTCGCCTACCTCGCGCTGTGCCATTACCCCGTTTCCCGGGACGAGCTGGCGGACCTCGTGTGGCCCGACGCGCTCACCGCGGCGTGGGAGCGCGACCTGTCGGCAGTCGTCTCCAAGGTGCGCGCCGCCCTCGACTCCGTCGACCTCGGCTCGCTGCTGCACGGCGCGCTCGGCTGCTACGAGCTCCAGCTTCCCCCCACCTCCAGGGTCGACGTCGAGGATGCCGTGCGGTTCGTCGAGGACGCCGAGTCAGCGTGGCGCGTCGGGAACCGCGACGTCGCCCTACCGGCGGCCGCCACAGCCGCCAACCTCGCCCGGCGGCCATTCCTGCCAGCCGAGCGCGGCCTGTGGATCGAGCGGCGGCGCGATGACCTGCGAGCCACGCTGCTACGCGCCCTCGACCTGCTCGCACAAGGCCTGACCGTGGGCCCATATAAGGACGACGCCCTCCGCTACACAAAGGAAGCCGTCGCGCTGGACCCATACCGCGAGAGCAGCTACGTCCAACTCATGCGCGTACACATGAGCCAGGGGAACCGGGCCGAAGCCCTCCGGGCATACGAGCAATGCCGAGCAATCCTCGCCGACGACCTCGGCGTGACCCCCTCATCACAGACGGAAGCTGTCTACCGCGAGGTGCTCGGTCCCTGACGGAATACCAGGCACGCACCGGATGCCCCCTCGGAACGCGTTCGAGGAGCTTGACGCGAAAACACCCGAGGTTCACATTCGCCTCGGCCGGAAACCGAACATATGTTCGGGGTGTCGGAGGGGGGACTTGTCGACCAGCGCCACGCGATTTCGCTGACGCGGACCGTCTCGTTGGCGGTATGAACTGGAGGGCCGGGAGCTACGGCGCGGGTTCGTGCACGAGGCGCGCGCCGAGCCATTCGGCAGCGCGATCCTCGTCCCACTCCCCCGCTGCGATCGCCAATACCGCCTGCTCGGCATCATCGACCGAGGGACGCTCGGACCATGACCATCCGTTGATCTCCACGAACAGCCGCAGCGCCACCCACGCCGCGCGCTTGTTCCCGTCAGGCAACGGATGGTTTTTGGCGAGCCGCACGATCAATACGGCGGCCTTGTCGACGAATTCGGGATAGAACTCCGTCTCGCCGAACCCCGCCGCCGGCGCATGCAGCGCCGAGTCGGCCAGGTCCAGGTTCGCGACCTTCATGACCGTCGCCGGATCGAGGTCGGTGACCTCGGCGGCGATCGCGATGTAGTCGGCGAGGTCGAGGTACTCGACGGTCACTTCGCCAAACGCTCGAGAAGCTCCCGGTCCTCTTCGATGATCCGCCGCAGACGGGCCCGGAACTCCGGATCCTTGCGCCGCCGCTCCACCGCCTCCGCCAACGCCTGCTTCACCGTCTCGTTGACGCTCTGACCTTCCGCCCGCGCCAAGGCCTCAGCGTCGGCAGCTAGCTCGTCAGGGAGACGCACCGTCATGTTCTTCGTCATGCCACTATGATATCACGCCACCACACCCGGCGGCATCGGTTCTGACGCGGACCGTCTCGCTGAACGCATCGTGACTCCCGGCCGCTCGATGATGACTCCCGGATCACACCCGCCTCGCCTCCGCTTGCGGAGGTGAGAAGTGTGTCTATCCGAGATCGTGGGTCGGCGAGGGGGCTGGAGTGGTCGCGCGTCGTGGTGCGCGAGGCGGAGCTCGGTGCCGTTGACGGCATTCTGGGATGCGGTGAGGTTGGAGGGCAGGCCTGGCCGTCTGTGATGGGCGAGGATGTGGGCGGTGAAGTATTCGACGGCTGTCGCTCGCCTCAGGTCCTGCGCCGCCGATCTCGAGCGCCTCGCCGGCGTCGACGACGACCGGCTCCTCGTCGAGGCATGGGTCTTCGGCCAGCTCCTCGAGTTCCCGGACCAGCTCGAGGTGATCTCGCTCGCCCTCGTCATCGACCTTCCCGTCGAGGACGTGACCTGGTACGCCCGACCCGCACACGGGGACGCGATGACGTCGTTCCTACGGTTCGACAAGTATCCGTTGCGCTGGTTCTGGCGTCCGGCCGTCTGGCCGGTCTGGAACCACGCCATCGATCGGGCGGTGCGCTTCTGGTCCCACGCCGGCACCGACACCGCCACGCTCGATGCCCTCGCGGGCCGACGCGTCGATTCGCTGACGATGGCGATGCCCTCCGATGCAGAGGCGTTGCATGAGCAACTCGTCGTCGAGCACGCTGCAGCCCGACAGCATCTGCGTGACGTCGTCGACCGCTACGACGATCAGGAGTGGCGTCGAGACAGCGGGTTCGGCCTCCATGCCGACGACCACCTCTGGTCGGCTGCGAGAGGGCTCTTGGACCTCGACGCGGCGATCCGGAAGCTGAAGGTCTGAAGGACGCGCCGGCAGCGCGCTCCGGGGGCATGCGTCGTCGGGCTGGCTCATCGGATGGACGCGATGGACGTGTTCGGGAGTGATCACGGCGGCCGCGAGATGACTCCCAAATGCGATGGACCTGATGGACGTGCGCGGGAGTCATCGCGTCGCAATCGGGAGCGACCTGGTGTTGGGTCTCGAAGGAATTTCTTCGGTCGGGAGTGATCCGGCCTCGATCCGGGAGTGGTCGCGGGAGTGATTTGGCTCATGCTGCACCAGTGGCAGCAGCCGGCCGATCGCACTCCCGTCGCACCGTCAACGGCGCGGGCCGTTCAGCGTCAGGGCTCGGTACGTCACGCCGCCCGGCTATGGGTTGCGCCGGCGAGTCGGTCCGGGTTCAGGCCCCGCCCGTGTCGCCATCCCTCAACCCGACCGGCGCCGCTGTGCTCGCGAGGATCATCCGGTACGTCGCAGCATCCGCGCGCCAAGATGGAAGCGAGCCAATGAGCGCCTGAGGAAGCCGATGACGTTTCGAGCCGCGTTCTACGCACGGGTGAGCACCGAGGATCGCCAGTCACCTGCCGACAGCATCGCCTGGCAGCGCAGCATCGCGGCCGCGCTGATCGGCGCGCACGGTGGACGCATCGTTTCCGAGTACCTCGACGCCGGCGTGTCGCGATCATTGCCGTGGTCGCGGCGGCCGGAAGCATCGCGGCTGCTCGCCGACTGCGCCCGCAAGGACCGCGGCTTCAGCGCGCTCGTGATCGCCGAACCTCAGCGCGCCTTCGCGGGCACGCAGTACGGGCTTACCGCCCCGATCCTGTGGCATCACGGTGTCGAGCTCTGGGTGCCGGAGGTCGGTGGCCGAGTCGACCCCGACAGCGAAGCGCACGACCTCGTGATGTCGCTCTTCGGTGGTCTCAGCAAGGCGGAGCGTGCTCGCATCCAGCGGCGCGTGCGCAACGCGATGCAGACGATGGCGCGCGCCGGCGGTCGTTACCTCGGCGGCCGACCGCCGTACGGCTATCGCCTCGTGGCCGTCAGCCCACATCCGAACGCCGAGAAGGCTCGCGTCGGCGCGACGCTGAATCGCTTGCAGCCTGATCCCGTCACGGCACCGATCGTTCAGCGCATCTTCGCCGAGCGGCTTGCTGGCGCGGGCTACTCCGCGATCGCCCGAGGCCTCAACACCGAAGGGATCCCATCACCGTCCGAACACGATCGACGGCGCAACTCGCACCGCAACGGACCGGGATGGGCTGACTCTGCCGTCCGAGCGATCCTTCGCAACGCTCGATACACCGGCCACGAAGTATTCGGGCGCCAACGGCGCGACTACAAGTTGATCGACCTGTCCTTCCCGGCGGAAGGTCACGTGCGCCGCATGCGCTGGAATGATCCGTCGTCGTGGATCTGGTCGCCCGAGCCCACTCACGAAGCACTCGTCTCCCGAGACGACTGGACGCGTGCTCAGGGAGTGAACGCGCCGGGCAAGCAGCGCGCGCCGAAGTCAACATCCCGGCCGTATCCACTGGGAGGCCTCGTCTTCTGTGCGTCGTGCGGACGGCGCATGCATGGCCAGACACGCGGCGGCGCGCGCCGGTACTACCGCTGCGCCGCTCGAGCGCGTTATCCCGGCATCGCCGACGCCTACGCACGCGACGTGTTCGTGGCCGAGCAGCCCATCATGAGCGCGCTCGAGGAATGGCTCAACGAGCTGTTCGCGCCCGATAGGGCAGCCGAGACCGCGCAAGAGATCGTCGCGGCATCGGCGCAGGGCCCCGATCGAAGTGAACAGATCGACGCGGCCCGCCGCCGCATCTCCGCGGCGCGCCGAGAGGTCGGACGGTGCCGAGCGGCACTGCGCGACGCCGGCTCGGAGCCAGCCCGGCGCGAGATCCTCGCATGGCTCGACGAAGCCGCCGCCGAAAAGGAACAGGCCGATGCCGCGCTCCGCGCGGCGATGGAGCTCGCGCCGCCCATGCTCTCCGTCGAGGAGGTCCTCGCCGTCGTCGAGCGGTGCGGAGGACTCGCGGGTGTCCTGAACGAAGCCACCGACACCGAACGCGCCGCGCTGTACGCCTCGATGGGAGTCAGCGCCGTCTACAACCCAGAACGCAACGAGGTCCGACTTGGGGTGGACCCCGTTGCTTCAACGGTGTGTCGGAGGGGCGACTCGTACCCTAACCCCACACGCTCCCGCCGCCGGCGAGTTCCCGATTGCTGCCTGACCCGTCATGCTGCGCCGGACTACTCCCGGCACTACTCCCGGACAGGCACCGCGCATTTCAATGCTTGGTCATTACTTGAGAATGTTGACCGCGCGGGCGACAACCAGGACCGCGACGACGAGCGAGATTGCCTCTTCAGACATCATCAGAAGCTTGGCCCATGGTCGTATCGCGGAGACATCGGTCGGGCTGAACGCGGTGGCCGTGGTGAATGAGAGGTGGAGGTAGTCGATGAATTTGGGATACCAGTCGGCTGCGACGTACTGACTGTTCGTCATTTCCGGGAAGATGAAGGTGGGTTCGCCGGCGCCGTGGGCGCGGGCCGCCGCGCCACCGCGGTCGAGATCCCAGTACCACAAGCCGAAGGCAATCACATTGGTGAGCCAGATCGCGCCGCCCGCGGCGAGCAGTGTCTTGGCGTTGTTCGTGAACGGCGTCGTGTTGATGATGTCAGCCAACAGTTGGAGGGCTGCTCCTCCGTTCGCGAGCGTGATCACACCGATCAGGATGTCGGTCAGCACGCGCAGCCAGGTCTCCTGACGGTCAATCCGGCCGGGGTCGCCGATCATCAGCACTGCCAGCATCCCGACGACGAACACCCCCAGTAGCCAAGAGGAATCCTGAAACCTCAAAGCTGCGGGCAGGGTCAAACGCAACCCGCCTGCGGCCAGCACCGCCAACGCCATCGGCCAGCGTGCTTCGCCCATCCGCGACGAACGGTGCGGTTGCGAGTTGGCCGAATCCTCAGTCATGCCCTTCGCCTCTCTGCGGCACGGCGCGGTCGCGGATACATGGCACCGTGCCCGTTCCGTCGTGCCGCACCGGTTGCAACCTTGACAACAAACAAAGCGGTGTGACCAGTCGAGACCGCACCAGCTCTGACGCGTTCGAGCCTTGCTGACGGGCGTCTTGGGGTTGCGGGGTTAGAGGAGGCTGCGTTTGCGGATTCGGGTGGGCGCGACAACGGTCAGCTCGGTGGCATCTGCGGGTTTCCGGTTCACGTGCCGTCCATAGGCGGCGGCAAGGGGTCCGGAGCTGAGGCCGTGGGCGACCACGGATAGCAGGATTGTCCAGGTGGTGATTTCGACGAGCGAGTGTGTGGTGTGGTGGTTGCTGATTGCGTCGAATGCGATGAGGGTGAAGACAACAGAGGCGAGGCCTCGGGGTCCGAACCAGCCGATGAACAAGATGGTGGCGCTGTGGAACCGGGCGCCAATCAAAGAGACGGCGACGGGCAGCATGCGGACGACAGTGAGGCTCAGTACTGCGTAGAGGACGGGTCGAAGGTGCACTCCATCGCGGAGTATGGGGCCGACAAATGCTGCGCCGAAGAGGACCCATACGACGAAAGATGAGAACAGGCCGACAGTGTCCGTGAACTCGGTGGCTTGGTGGAGTTGCCCGCGACTGGCGGCGCCGAACGCGAGACCGGCGACGAACGCCGCGACAAAGCCGTTGCCGGAGTAGTGCACCGCGGCGCTATAGGCGAGTACTGCGAGGCTCAGGACAACGAGCTGGTCGGACAAGGGTGTGCTCCACTCGGCCGTTTTCGCCCAGCGGACAATGCCGCCGCCGAGGTAGCCGATCACGATCCCAATCGCTGCGCCGCGAGCAAGTTCGAAGATGGCATCACCCCAGCCGTGTTCGGCGACGCCCGCCGCGGCCAACGCGAGAAAGATCGTGACGAACGGGGTCGCGATCCCGTCGTTGAGTCCACTCTCGATGTTGAGCGCGCGACGGATGCGGAGGGGAACCGCGGGGTTCGTCACGACGGCGAGACCGAGCGCGGCGTCGGTCGGCGCCAGGATCGCGGCGATGAGCGCTGCCTCGGACCACGACACCGACGGGAGCACCAGGCGCGCCACGACCGCCCCGATCGCAATAGTGAGTGGGAGACCGACACCGAGAAGCCGAAGTGGGAGACCCACGTCGCTCTCAGCTTGTCGAAGCTCGACGGTCGACGCGTCAGCGAAGAGGATCAGCGCCAATGTGAGCTCGGTCACGAGCCGGACGGTCTCGGTCTTCGGATTGGCCGGGAGCACATCGAGGAACCCGGCCCCGAGCGCCGTGCCGGCGGCGACCAGAACAATCGGCGCTGTCACCGAGAGACGATCCAACTGGCGCGCGGCCACGGCATAGCAGACGAATACCAGCGCAACGAGGGCCCAACCTCCCATGCGGCTCTCCAGTCCCTATGGGCGACAGCGCGTGTGGCGCCGGCAAGCTACCAACACGCGCACGCGAGCGCGCGACCCGCGCATGCGAACGAGCGGCGCCGCGCAACCCACGTGCCGGTACGGACAAATCAACACGGCTCGCAACGACACGCGCCAGTCCGGCAGTTACGCGCGTTTGAACAGCAGGCGCCTGATCTCTCGGAATGGCACGACCAGGTAGATGGCGATGCCGAAGTAGGACGCCACGGCGAGGGTCGGCACAACGAGACCGATGAGAATCGCAACCACGTACACAACCAGGACAGCCAGATTGCTTCGCCCCGATTGCTCCCGTTCCTCGCGCGCCGTGGAGTTGTAGAGATGTTCGCGACGCGCGTATTCGTCGAGCGCGTACCCGAAGATGCGAATGGCCAGCAGTGTGAGCCCGTACATCGTGACGAACACTCGCTCGCCATTCACGTCGTGGAGCGCTTCGGCGACGAGCCGCGTCGGGAACGGCAAGAAGCCCACGCCGAGCAAGACGAGGAGGTTGATTCGCAACAGGATTGCGTCTGCCCGCACGAGCCGATCAGTGAGTGCGGTATGGGCGAGCCACGCGCCGCCGATGGTGAGGAAGCTGACGAGGTACGCGAGGTAGTAGGGCCACGCTTCGAGCACCTGCTTCAGTGGACTCCCCGGGGGATGCAGGGCGATGTCCAAGACGAGCAGCGTCGTTGCGATCGAGAACACACCGTCGCTGAACGCCTCGAGCCGTGTCTTGCTCAGCGACGCAGCCGCACCCGGTGCCTCTTCCTGGTTCGACACTCGACACTCCTCCTTCGGCAGCAGAGGGCTGCCCGAGCGCGTGCACATGGTGGCTCGCGCTGGCACGCGACCGGCAGTTAGTTCGACGCAATTGCGGGATCGGGCTTCTTTCGCTTGGCGGGTTGCTCGTGGGGTAGCTCGCGGGTGAATCCGAGGGAGATGAGGGCCAGGAGGGCAGCACCGAGGAGGCCGGCCTTGAGCGCTCGGAGCTGCGCTGTCTCGTAATCGTCGACCACCGCCGCCGTCGTGGCCTTGTCGAGGCCCGATTTCTTCGCGGCGCTCTCGACCTGGTCGGACGAGACGAAGTTGAGGCCGGAGCCGGCAGCCACACCGACCTGGTCCGACACCTCTGCGCTGATACGCGAGTCGTGCTTCACGGTCGAGGTGAAGGTGTTGGTCAAGCCGATCAGCACGATTGCGCCGATGAGCGCCACCCCGAGGGCCGAGCCGAGCTGCTGGCCGGTGAACTGCAACCCACCGGCCTCGCTGCGACCCGACTCCTCGACCGATGACTGGATCACGTTGCCGAGCTGAGAGATCATCAGGCCCATCCCGATGCCCAGGACCCCCATGCCGATCGCGAACCCCGCGTCGGAGAGCGTCGGTTGAATCGTCGCGAGCAGGATGAGGACCCCGGCCATGGTCACGACAAGTCCGGTCCGGACGATCGTGCGTACCGGGAAACGGTTCGACAGCCTCGCGCCGAGCCCGGCGGTCACCAACATGGTGATCGAGATGGGCAGCATCTTGATCCCGGTCTCGAGCGCATCGAGCCCGAGCACCAGTTGGAGATAGAGCGGAACAACAAAGAAGGTGCCCATCAAGATCAGGTTCTGGCTGAACAGCCCAATGACACCGGCCCGTACCGGCGGGATTCGGGCGAGCACGAGGTGGATGAGTGGGTCGCGCTTGGTCGCCTCGCGGTGGCCCTGCCATCTCACAAACCCCCAGAGCACAACGCACCCCGCGGCGATGACGTACAGAGTGAGCGAGAAACCGAAGATCGTGATGGGCGAGTTCTTGGGTTTGACCCACCCCCAGGTACTCGATTCGAGCACGCCGAACACGAACAGTCCCAGCCCGGTGGCTGAGAGCACCGAGCCGACCGCGTCGAGCTTGGGTGTGGGAGTAGGACCGGGCGCATCTGCCACCTTGCGGGTCATGAACAAGATAAAGCCGGCGATGAAGACCTCGCCGACGAACACGACCCGCCACGTGAGCTCCGTCGTTGCCCAGCCGCCCACGATGGGACCCACCGCGATCCCTGCACCGGCGACGCCACCGATCACCGCGTAGGCCGCCTTGCGACGGGCTCCTTCGAAGTTGCCGGCAATCAACGCCGCCAGCGCAGGAAACACGAGCGCGGCACCGACGCCTTCGAGCACCGACCATCCCAGCGCGAGGACCGCCACCGTCTGGGACGCCGCAGTCAGCGCCGAGCCGGACGCGTAGATGATCAAGCCGATCACGAACGCTCGTCGACGGCCGATGATGTCGCCGATCTTGGCTCCGGTGAGGATGAGCATCGCCATCACCAGGCAATACAGCGTGATGACCGCCTGGATCGTCGTCACCGTCGTGTGAAAGTCCTTGACCAGCTGGCTGATCGAGACATTCATCACCGACTGGTCGAGCACCATCAGGAACTGCGCCGTTGCCAAGGCCACCAGCGCCGCCCCAGCCTTGCTCGCCGAGGTGTTCACAACCCTCCCACCGGTCGGCCCAGCTTGGGTTCATCCATTGCGACGACGACCATGGACGACCATGGCGGTGGTCGCTGCGACAGGAGTCCTTTCGTTGCACGCGCGTAGCGTCATTTCCGTTGATCAGATCGAGTTGTTGAGCTTCAAGCATGACGCCGCTCTCGGAGGCCACACCTGGTGCTGTGATCCCCCCGAACGCGGTCAGCTGACTTCTTTGGCGGCTTCCTGCACTGCCTGATCGATGTCCTTGGAGCTCACGTCGAGCTCCTTGGCGACATGCTTCTCCGCCTTCAGTTCGGCCTTGTCGAGCGCAGCTTCGATCGTGGACTCGCCGACGATCACGAGCGCGGCCTCGCCGTCGTCGATGAGCTCGCCGAATTCCTTGACATCGGCACGAGACATGCCCTTCCACAAGTGGCCACCCACACCGCCGATACCCGCGCCGACAATCGCACTGCCAATGAGCGACGGTGGGAACAGGATCCCGACGACCGCACCCGCCGCGGCGCCGCCCCACGCGCCGTGACGCGTTGCCGTCTCATCCTTGTTGACGTGCACCTTTCCGTTCTCGTCCTTGGTGACCACCGACGCGTCGTACGTCCCGACCGCGCCGAGTGCATGGAGGTCCTTCACGATCTCGTAATCGTCACGCGCGGACACCTCGTCGGGATACGTACCGACATAGATGAACACACCGTCTGGCTTCGCCATGTTGTCTCTCCTCAATTGTGAGTTGTCAGTGAATGCGGTTGAAGCACTAGAAGGCCGATACGAGCGCTGAAGCTCCGTGCTAGACGTCGGTGACGATCACATAGGGGTCGGCCGGTCGGGTGATGATGTAGGACAAGACCCCGATGATCGGAACAAACACGATGAAGAGGAACCACAGCGCCTTGGCGAGCCCGTGGTGGTCGCGGCGCCGGAAGTTGTCGATGAAGCACCAGACCACGATGAAGACCCACAAGATGAACAGCGCGAACATCAACAGCGACCAAAACACACCGAGCAGCGGAAAGTCATAGGCGAGCATCACGTACTCCTTGGCTGAACCGCTGACTCGTCGAGCCGGCGGCGTGGTGGAAGAAATTCCTCGGCCCCGACCATCTCGGCGGGACCCTGACGGAGCGAGCCTGCATCACTGAGCGCGTCCGCAGTAGGGCCGAACGTCCCCAAACGCAGCGTTCCAAAGAACTCGCCTCATGAGCTGTCGTCCATGACGAGACGGACGTCGACAAGGTCGAGACCGAGCGAGTTGACGCGCTCGATGACGCCGTGGAGCGCGGCCTGATCCACGAACTCCCCCTGAAACAGCGTCATCCCCTTTTCGCACCGCAGGTCGAACTCCGGAAAGGCAGCACGCGTCACCGGTCCCGGCTCACCGCGGAATGCGAGCTCATAGGTCTCGGTCACGATGCCGCCACCGCTCTCCTCGAGGTCCGAATTCTGTGACTGGGACTACCCTGCTCCCCGCGATTGCTTTGAACCGCGGCCTCCGCAGTATGCGGTCCGATTGGGTGATCGGCTGTCACCCAATCGGGGGTGACCTGCGAGCAAAAGGAACGGGATCCTGACTCCGCGACTCCTGGCCGCGACGAAGTTTTCGCCGCCCACGCTGCCGAGCTGGCACGTTCCGCGCCGGCGCCTGCATGAGGCCCTCGACGCAGGTGCGCACGTCCCGTTGACGGTCGTCGTCGGCGCGCCCGGGGCAGGCAAGAGCGCGGTGCTCGGATCCTGGCTGCACGATCGCCCCGAGCTCGCGTCGATCTGGCTTTCGTGCGACGAGCGCGACGTCGATCCGGCCACCTTTTGGTCCGCGCTCACCGCCGCGCTTGGTCGCCGGTGGCCCGACTGCGGGCTCGACGCGATCGACTTGCTCGGCGAGGCGGAACCCGAGCTCGGCGACGTCGCGATCGCAATCGTGAACGACCTCGCGGCCCTCGGTGAACCGGTCGTGATCGTGATCGACGACTTCCAGTTCGCCTCGGCCGCGGCACCCAGCTTGACCACGTTCATCGAGCGCCTCCCTTCCAGCTGCCGTGTGATCATGGCCAGCCGAACCGAACCCCAACTCGCGCTGCACCGACTTCGTGCCCATGGGCAACTGCTCGAGGTGCGCGACGCAGAGCTCCGACTCACACAGGCCGAAGTCGCCGCCGTCATCGCCGAGTTCGGAATCGAGCTGAACGAGACCGAGGTCGAGCTCCTCACGGCCCGCACTGAAGGTTGGGCCGCCGGTGTCCAGATGGCCGCCGTCGCCCTTCGCGACGAATCCGTCCCCGATCTCTTCCTCACCGAGTTCGCGAAAACGCCACGTTCCATCACCGACTTCCTCGGAACCGAGGTCCTCGAGCGCCAACCCCTCGAGATGCTCGACTTCCTACTCGCGACTTCGATCCTCGACGTACTCGACCCCGAGCGTTGCGCGGCCGTAACCGGCCGCCGCGACGCCGGCGCAGTGCTCCGCCGCGTCGACGACCGGCACCTCTTCCTCATCGAGTTGGCCCGAGACACCTACCGGTACCACCATCTCTTCGCAGACTTACTGCGGCACCGACTCCACGCCGACGATCCGGACCGCGAGCAGGCCCTCCATCAACGCGCCGCCGCCTTCTTCCTCGATACCGATGACATCGAAAATGCGTTCGGTCACTTCTTGCTGGCAGGCGAGGAAGCAGCAGCATTCGAGTTGCTCCGAAGCAGCCTCGTCGACGCCTTCGTCCAAGGCGACGGTCGCGTGCTGCATCGCCTCGCGGCCAAGGCAGGAAAGCAGGCCGCAACCGGCGAACCCGGTCGCCTCGCGGACCTCGCGCTCGCGTTGGCCGCGAGCGCCCCGGCCGGCCAGGCAGCGCCGTGGATCATCCGGGCGAACAACCGAGCCGGCGACTTCGACGACGCCGACCGCGCTCGACTCGTGATCGCGCGAGCTCTCGCTGGGGTGCAGTACGGAGAAGCCGACGAGGTCGAACGAGCGCTGTCCGATTATCTCGCACCGAAAGACCTCCCCGACGACGAGGTCGCTCAGTACGGACCCACCCTTCTCGCGCGCACACGGCTGTGGCTCGGCGATCTCAACGGCGCCCGCGAGATATGCGAGCAGACCTTGGATCCGCTCGCCGCACCAAACCTGCAGCAGGTCGCACTGACCGGCGCACTCGCCTGGGTTGCGTGCGTCGAGGGTCTGCTGACCGAGGCCGAATACCTCGCGCAACAGGCGCTCACGGGTGCCGAATCAATAGGACTGGCCGCGCATCCCACGATGGTCGACGCCGTTCGCACCCAGGGGCGAGTGGCGTTCGAGCGCGGCGATCTCGTCACGGCAGAACGCATGCTCGAGCAGTCGCTCTCGATGAGCGAGGACGTACGCCCCGCCTTCGCACTCGTCAGCCAGTTGTCGCTCTCGAGAGTGTGGCTCGCCGACGGCCGAGTGGGCAAGGCACTCTCGGGCGTAGAACGAGCGCGAGCATTCCTGCCACCCGACTCCACCAGTCCGCTCCTCAGCCTCTGTCACGCCTTGGAAGGCCGCATCTTCATCGAGATCCGCGACCTGGACCGCGCCACCCGACGCGCGCAGAACCTCCAACCGGGAGTCCGATCATCCCTGCTTCAAGCTCGGATCGATCTCGCCCGAAACGAACCAGATCGCGCCGACGACGCTCTCGCTCGATGCACACCGGCAACGATGCGCGAGCGCCTCGACGTCGCGCTGCTTCGCGCCCGGGTCGCGCACCTCCGGAAATCTGACGCCGCAGATCCGTTGCTCGCGGAAGCGCTCGCTCTCGCGAAGATCGAAGGCTTCGTCGTGGCCGTCGCCGACGACCTAGTCGAGCTCCGACCACGCGTCACGCTGCTTCTGCGGTCAAGACGAATCGAGAAATACGAGCTGGCCGTGCTCGATCGCCTCGAACACGACCCGACCGTCCACGACGCGAACGGCAGCGTGTCGGGACCGCTCAGCAGCCGCGAACTCACCGTCGTTCGATATCTCGCGTCCCGACTCACGTACAAGGAAATCGCTGCGGGTCTCTTCGTCTCGACCAACACGCTCAAGACACACGTCAAACGGATCTACCACAAGCTCGGCGCTTCGTCCCGCATCGAAGCCGTCACCGAAGCACGCCGCCTAGGCCTCCTCTAACTTCCGCGGCCTCCGCGCTACCTCGCGGCTGCGACGACCGCCTGAGGACACAGCCGTCTCGTGACATGCCAGAAAGCGGACCTGTCGAGGTGGGACGCACGGTCCGGGTTGCGTATCGGACGCCAGAGAGCCCATCCCCACGTGCGACCGCGCGACGCAATGAACACGACCAGGAATACGACGATCGCCGCCAGTGCAGCGCCAAGGAAGTCGCGCGTGGGTGGCTTGAGGAGCTGCGGGGTCGCCCGCAAGAGTGGCAGCGCCACCCCCATCGCGACGATTAGGAGAGCCAGCTCGCCCCAGAAGACGGCCCGCCATGACACGTTGTCGGTAGGCACTCCGCCGATGAGCGGGTCGATCCCGAACGCTGAGGCGTAGACGATCCCACGCGCGCGGAAGCCGCCATGCGGACCGTTCGGGGGCGCGTGCGAGGCGAAGACCTCGATCGACGCGGGCATCACCAGCGCCGCGCCGACACTCTGAATCGCCCTCGCGACGATGAGCACTGTCGCGCCCGGCGCAACGGCGGCGAGCAGGCACCCCACGACGAAGACTCCGCATCCGATCATGAAGGTCCGGGTCCGACCGACGACCTCACTCATCCGGTCGCCAACCCAACACCGACACCGACCAACCCGACACCCCAACGCAACCCACCAACGCAGCACCGACGTGGAGTTGACCCGCTTGCGTGGACACCTGATTCTGGGGGAGACCCTGGAGGAAGGAGCCCATGGTGGGTCGTCCGTCGAAGTATCCGGCCGAGTTCCGGCGTGAAGCGATCGAGTTGGTCCGTTCGTCGGGTCGGTCTCGTGTCGAGGTTGCTCGAAGTCTCGGGATCAGCGACAACACGCTCGCGAACTGGATGCGTGCCGATCAGGAGCGTCGAGAACGCGACGCGGACCCGGAGGCGTTACCGAGTCGGAACGTTGAGAGCTGCGCCGCTTGCGACGCGAGAACGCCCAGTTGCAGATGGACATGGAGATCTTGCGGAAGGCAGCCGCCTATTTCGCCGAGGAATCGGCGCGGTGAGCCGCTTCCGTTTCGTCGAGGACCATGTGGCCGGCTATCCGGTGAAGCGGCTCTGCGAGCTCGTCGAGGTGTCACGATCGGGGTTCTATGCCTGGCGTGATCGTCCGCCGTCCGAACGCGCGGTCGGTGACGCCGAGTTGGTGGTCGAGATCCGGCGATCATGAACGGTCGGCGTGGGCACTGACGCGGGCGCGCACGGGTCGAGGGGCAGGCTCGCCGGGCCGGCCGTTGCCATGGCCGCAAGCGTGAAGCTCGTCTGATGCGCACCGACGGCCTGGTCGGGGCGCACGCTCGGCGTCGGTGGCGGCGAGGCCGACCCGACACTGCACCCGCGCCGGATCTCCTCGAGCGGGACTTCACCGCGGCGGCGCCGGATGAGCGGTGGGTGGGTGACATCACCGAGTTCGCGACCGGCAACGGCAAGCTCTACCTCGCCGGGATCCTCGACCTGCACGACCGAAGCTTGGTCGGCTGGTCGATGCACGAACGCGCACCACCGATCTGGTGATCAACGCGCTGGTCATGGCCATCGGACGCCGCCAACCCGACCACGACATCGTGCATCACAGCGACCGCGGGTCGGTCTACACGTCGCTGCGGTGCGCGAACCACCTCGAGGACTACGGGCTCGTCGCATCGTTCGGCTCAACCGGCGACGCGTACGACAACGCTGCGATGGAAGCATTCTGGGCGACGCTCAAACGAGAGCTCGCCTGGATCCACCGGCGTCGACACTGGTCATCACGAGCCGAGCTGCGCGCCGCACTGTTCGACTACATCGAAGCGTTCTACAACCGGGCCCGCCACCAAGCCGGCCTCGACCACCGCACCCCGTCCGAGGTCTACGCAGCCGCCCGAGTGGCATGATCAACCAAAACCCCGTGTCTACGAGAGCGGGTCAACTCCAGGCCGTGTACTTGGGGTTCGTGTCGGAGGGGGGACTTGAACCCCCACGCCCCAAAGGGCACTAGCCCCTCAAGCAGCCCGGGCACGTCCAGCCAGTATCAGCGAGTCGCGTTTGGCCTGGTCACACGGGGTTCGTAGTTCGCCCCGTGCCGCCCTCTGACGCCGAATTCCGACCCGTTCGTTAGACGCGCGTTCAGACGCGGCCGCACTAGCCCGTGCGTTCGATGCGACTAACGGCGCCGCCCTCCCGATAATGCTATTATTATCGCGTCACGCCGAGGCGGACCTGGGAGGTGGACTTCCACCCGCGGTGCGAGGCCTGGGCCGAGGACCTTCCACAAGCGGACAAGGAGGCGCTACTCGCGGCAGTGCGAGTGCTCAGAAGCGAAGGGCCAGCTCTCGGCCGACCACTGGTCGACACCATCGTCGGAAGTCGCCACGCCAACATGAAAGAGCTACGGCCGGGTTCGACGGGACGGACCGAGATCCGGGTGTTGTTCGCCTTCGACCTCGCTCGCAAGGCGATCTTGCTTGCCGGCGGCGACAAGAGCGACGACTGGAGCGGCTGGTACAAGACCAACGTCCCTGTTGCCGACGATCGCTTCGACGAACACCAGCAAAGACTCGAACGGGAGACGGTGAGGAAGCAGACAGCAAGGAAAGCGCCGAAGCGAAGAGGAAACGACGATGAGCACGAATGATTGGGAGAAGAACGTCCTCGCCGAACCCGGCGCGGCTCGAACGCGTGGCGGAGATCGAGGACGAGCTCCGTCTCGCCGCTGGCCTCACGGCATTGCGCGAGCAGGCGGGACTGTCGCAACGCGCCCTTGCTCGTCGACTCGGGGTGACCCAACCGCGAGTGGCTGCCATCGAGCGATCTCGCAACGTCACCGTCGAGGTCCTTGAACATTACGTCGAGGCCGTAGGCGGTGAGCTCGAGGTCGTCGTCCGCAAGGGCAACCGCAAGATTCCCCTCCTCATGCCGAAGTCGGCTCGGGCGTCGTAGGGGCAGCGCCCGGGGCGAGGATGACCGCCACGATCACCGAATGCGGGTTCCACGTCATGGGCCAGGATGTCGGGATCATCGGCGCCCAAGGTTGGCTGGCTCGGCGAGCGCCGGCAATCTGGGCGGGGACACCTTGCGGCAGCTACTCACCAAGGAGGGAGCGAGGAGCCACGTGCCGGTACGCGGACTCTAGGAGTTCAGCGACCTCGTCCCACGGCCGGCGATTGTTATGGGAGTCTTGGCGCGTCGTTCTTGGCGCGATCGATGCGGTGGTGGCGCGAGCGCAGCGCGGGCATTACGCGCTACCTCCGCGCGTAGCCCGCGGCGCTGCGAACGATGCCGATGTGCCGATCTGGGCGGGCCGGCGGCGCGAACGTGTGAACGTTCGGGTGCGTCGGTATGTAGTCGCTCGACGTGCGCGTGATCTGCAGTTTTGTCGCGCCGAACCGTAGGTCCTCTCAGCCAACTCAGCCCGATTTCGGCTACGCCGATTCGACTTCTCTTGGCTGACGGACGGCTACTCGGTGACCGTCACAACTTCGACCATGGCCGGCCGTGTGACCAGGTAGCTGAATACTCCGATGATCGGAAGGAACACGATGAACAGGAACCAGAGCGCCTTGGCGAGGCCGTGGTGGTCGTGGCGACGGAAGTTGTCGACGAAGCACCAGATCACGATGAAGATCCACAGGACGAACAGCGAGAACATCAACAGGGACCAAAAGACACCGAGGAGCGGGTAGTCGTAGGCGAGCACGGGCACGGTAAGCCTCCTGAACAAGATCCCAGCCGTGGGGTTGGGATGGGTCACGAGCTGTGACCGTGGGGCAGTCTGCACCGTTTGAACGGCCAGCGGGGTGATGCCGCCCTTCCTCGAACTGCCACAGCGGGTTGCCAGGGCGCGCACCGAACGCACGACCGAAGCGGGGATACCAACATCGCACGTCGCACCAGTTCGACATCTCGTGGTCAGGCGCGGGTGGCGCTGCTGTGACTGTTGGCCGCGGCCGTCGGACATCTGCGGCCGAGGGACTAGGTTGGCCGTCATCAGCCTGGCCCAGAGAGGACGCACGAATGCCCGATGACCCGCTCGGTGTACTGGCACCCGTCGACTACGTGATCATTGAGTTTCCCGCAGGACAGCGGAACCTGACGGGAGAGGCAGCCGAGGAGCTACTTGCTCTGGTCGAGGCGGGGAGCATCCGCGTCGTCGACATGATGATCCTCGTGAAGAACGAAGATTCCAGCGTCGATGTCATGGAACTCTCCGACCTCGAAGACCTCGGGCCGTTTCAGGCGTTGCAGGCCGAACTCGCGGAGTTCCTCGCCGAAGACGACGTCGAGCACCTCGCAGCCGCGATGGACCCCGGCAGCATCGCTGGCGTCCTCGTCTACGAGAACCTCTGGGCTGCACCGTTCGCGTCAGCGATCCGCCGCGCAGGCGGCCAACTGATCGCCAACGGTCGCGTCCCCGCGCAAACCATCCTCGCCGCCATCGAAGCGGACCAAGCCCTCGAAACCACAGGAGCCTGACATGCCCATCGCACCCGGACGCAGAGGACGCGTCAGGAGTAGTCGGCGCTCCCGTCGCCAAGGCAGCCGTCGTCACCAAAGCCGTCACCCCGGGCCCGTCACCCGTCGCGAAAGCAGCGGTCGTCGGCGCCGCGGTCACCCCCGGTCGACGGCGGCGTATCTAACGATTCGTCACCTCCGTCGGGCGGCCTCAGGCGACGGTACGGCGAAACGATCGCCGTCATGCACGTAGACGAGTTCAGTGGTGGTCCCGAGAAGGCGCGCGAGCGGATCCGTACGCCGCGTGCTGCGGCGGTCGCCGGCATCGTCTTCTCGCTGCTCCTCGGTGCCGTGTTCGTGTTGGTCCGCCGCGCGGTGCCGGACCATGCCCGCGACGCCGGCGAGTGGGTCCGGAACGGCGCACGGCGAGACTCGGTCGTCGCGGCGCTCAATCTGGTTCCCTTCGCCGGCATCGCCTTCCTGTGGTTCATCGGTGTCGCGCGCGACCGCATCGGCGACCGTGAGGACCGCTTCTTCGCCACCGTATTCCTCGGCAGCGGACTTCTGTTCATCGCCATGCTCTTCGTGTCTGCCGCGAGCGCCAGTGGCCTCTTGCTGCACGGAGGGAACGTTCCACCCGCCGGTGTGTGGACGTACGGCCGCGAGGCGACCTTCGCTCTGCTCACGATCTATGCGATGCGTATGGCTGCGGTGTTCACGATCTCCACGACATCGCTCTTCTCGCGTCTCGGCCTTATGCCCCGCTGGCTCGCGCTGTACGGCTACGCGACCGGAGTCGTGCTCCTCGTCTCGTCCGGCTTCGTGCCGTGGCTCGAGATCATCTTCCCGGTGTGGGTGTTCGTGCTTAGCGTCCACATCCTCGTCGTCTCGCTGCGAAGCGACCCGGAAACCGACCC
This sequence comes from uncultured Actinomycetes bacterium, assembly GCA_963813635.1. Taxonomy (GTDB): domain Bacteria; phylum Actinomycetota; class Acidimicrobiia; order IMCC26256; family JBBRZM01; genus JBBRZM01. The sequence continues at coordinate 70,305 of CAWEZO010000002.1, forward strand.
ATTGCACACCGCCGAACCGCCCTTAGGCTCGACCGACCACCTTCGTTGAGGAGAACACCGATGTCCCAGCCGAATGTGCTCCTGATCATGACGGACCAGGAGCGCTACCCGCCTCCGTACGAGGACGCCGCGGTAGCGAAGTTCCGCAAAGGGCAGCTCGGCGCCCGCGAGTCGTTGCGCGACGGTGGGTTGGAGTTCCATCGACACTACGCGGGTTCGACGGCGTGTACGCCGAGTCGGGCGACGCTGTTCACGGGTCAGTACCCGTCGTTGCACGGTGTGTCGCAGACCGACGGGACGGCGAAGCAGAACGACGACCCGGCCATGATGTGGCTGGACCCCGATTCGGTACCGACCCTCGGCGATTGGTTCCGCGCCGGCGGGTATCAGGCGCACTACCGAGGGAAGTGGCACGTCTCCCTCGCCGATCTGCTCATCCCGGGGAGTCACGAAGGCCTGATGGCCTCCGACGTCGACGGCACACCGATCGCGGAGGCGGTGGCGGCCTATCGCAAGGCCGACCGGCTCGACCCGTTCGGATTCTCCGGGTGGATCGGCCGTGAGCCTCACGGTGCGGGCCGGGCCGAGTGTGGCGCAGTGCGCGACGGAGTGTTCGCGGAGCAGGTGGTGGAGCTCTTCGGCGAGCTCGCGCAGGTGCGCGCCGACGGGCCGTGGCTCGCGGTCTCGTCGTTCGTGAATCCCCACGACATCGCGGCATACGGCGTTGTCGCGGATCAAGTCTGGAAGTTGCCGCCTCCCGATAACACGGTCCCGGAGATTCCCGAAGCGCCGTCGCAGTCCGACTCGTTCGCCGGCCGCCCGGCCTGTCAGGAGCAATGGACCGATCTCTGGTGGAAGGTGATCTACGAGCAGCAGCCCGATGCCGGCTACCGGCGCCTCTATTACTCCCTGCAGAAGTTGGTGGATCAGGCGATCGGTCGCATCCTCGAAGCGCTCGACTCGTCGGGCATGGCCGACGACACCATCGTGGTGTTCACCTCCGACCACGGCGACATGCTCGGCGCGCACGGCGGGATGCAACAGAAGTGGTGCAACGCCTACGACGAGTCGGTGCGCGTGCCGATGATCGTGAAGGGTCCGGGCGTGTCGACGAGGGACGGCGGGATCGCCACGCCGACCAGCCATGTGGATTTGATCCCGACCCTGATGGGACTGGCGGGTATCGATGTGGAACGTGCCCGAGACGTTGTCGCCGAGCATCACGACGAAGCGCAGTCACTCCCTGGCCGTGACCTCAGCGGTCTGATCGTCGGGTCCGCGGCGCCCGAATCGGTCACATCGCCGCTGTACTTCATGACCGAAGACGACATCTCCCGCGGGCTCTCGACGACGAACATCCTCACGGGCAAGGCGTATCCGCCGGTCGACGCCCCCTGCTACATCGAATCGACGATCGCGACGCTCCCGACCGGTCCAGACGGCACCGAAGAGTTGTGGAAGCTCAACCACTACTACGAGCGACTTGACGACTGGAACGACGCGCACGGCATCGCGAAGAACCCGTTCGCGGGTCCGGCCGCCGACCCTGCCTTCGAGCTGCACAACCTCACGACCGATCCCGAAGAGCGCCACAATCGAGTTGGCGACGCCACGGACGCCTTGGGTCAGATGCAGGCGGTGCTCAACTCGCAGCGCGACGAAAAGCGCAACCTGCCGCTCCATCGCAATCCGATCGGCTGACGGAGCGCGCCGCCCAGAACAACACCGTCGCCGGGCAGTTCGAGCCGCACATAGCCGGCGTCTGCTTGGCAGGCAGGGTGCCCCAGAACGTTCACGCGAGTGGGCCCGCACCGCATCCCCGAGGTGCCTGCTTGAGACTTTGGGTTGGCGTTGCGGTTGGTCCGTAGCGTCTCGAGGTCCTTGCGGGGTCGCTCACGAAGTGCCTGCCGCTCGGCGTGTTCGCGGTTGGCTTCCGAACGAAGAGCGTCCTGTGGGGATCTCGCCGCGGTGTGGCTCGAAAGAGGAACGTGCACGACAGAACCGAAAGTAGGAGTGCCCTCCGCGGTCCCTCATCAACGAGACCTCGGAGGTATCCATGACGGTGATCATTGGGGTCGATCCGCACAAGGCGTCGCACACCGCTGTCGCGATCAGCGACGGCGAGAAAGAGCTCGACCGCAAGAAGGTCCGCTCCGGCGGTCGCGCAGCTTGCCCAGCTGGTGTCGTGGGCTGAACCGTTCGCGACGCGGACGTGGGCGATCGAGTCCGCGAGCGGGCTCGGCTATCTGCTCGCCCAGCAGCTCGTCGCGGCGGGCGAGACGGTCGTTGATGTGCCGGCCACGCTGGCGTCGCGGGCGCGGTTGTTGGCGACGGGCCGGTCGAACAAGAACGATCCCGAACGACGCGTTGTCGGTGGCGGTCGCGGCGCTGCGATCACCGGGGCTGCGGCGCGTTGAGGCGGTTGGCCACAGTGAGGTGTTGCGCCTGCTCGCGAAACGGAACATCGACATCGGCAACCAACGGAGCCGGGTCGTGTGTCGCATGCACTCCCTGTTGGCTGAGCTCGCCGGGGGTGGGATCGCCAAGGAAATCAACGCTTCTGACGTCGATCGGTTCCTCGAGACGCTCACACCGGCGACGCCGGTCGCGCAGGTCCGCTACGACCTGGTCGTCGAGCTCCTCGACGACATCCGCCGTCTCGACAGCCAGCTCAAGGTGTCGCACAAGCGGATCCGCGACGCGGTCCGCGCATCGGGAACGTCGCTCACGGACCTGTTCGGTGTCGGGCCGATCATCGCGGCGCATGCTCATCGGCTACACCGGCGACGTCGACCCGGTTCGCGAACCGCGATCGCTACGCCGCCTACAACGGGACCGCCCCGATCGAGTTCTCCTCCGCCGGTCGGGTCGTGCACCGACTGTCTCGAACGCGGGAACCGCAAACTCAACCACGCCATCCACATGGCCGTGATCTGCCAGCTCCGCCAACCGCACTCCGACGGACGCGCCTACTTCGATCGCAAGGTCGCGGAAGGCAAGACGAAGAAGGAAGCCATCCGGTCGCTCAAACGTCACGTGAGCAACGCCGTCTACCGCCAACTCGTCGCCGACGCGCAGCGCGTCCGGACCTGACGGGCCCGGGAGGACAAACGGGAACGACTCTGCAGCCAGCGTGACCGGCTCACATCCCTCAAGGCCGGCTCTTCGGTGAGGTCACTCCCGGACCCGCAACAACGCTACGCAACCACCGCCGCCCGAGCGACGGCTCGATCACGCGCGCCCGAAGACTCGCCACACGCGGGCCCTTGACACAAAGAGGATTCGGTCGAGGACGCTCGCCAGTCGCGAGCAACACCGCCGGACGCTGTGCGCAGCACTGGCGCTCAAACGCAATCTCCGTCCGAGGAGAGCACAGTCGCTCATCGCGGCACGCTCTTCCTCGACGAGCTCGGTGAGCTCGGTGAGTTCGCGCCCGCGGCGCTGGATGCATTGCGCCAGCCGCTCGAAGCCAGATCGGTGCACATCTCCCGACAGCCAATCTCACTCCAGTTCCCGGCCGTGTTCCAGCTCGTGGCGTGCACCAACCCTGCCCCTGCGGACGTTGCGCTAACACGTTATGGCAGAGGCTCGTGCAGGTATCGCAATAGTAAGGACAGGAGCCGCCGCTGATAACCGTCATCCGTTCCTGCTTCGACTACGGAAGAGCGGCGAGGCTCCATCTGCCGACGCCCGGACCAGGGTGCGCAAGTGTTCCTTGAGCCGGGCAACGCTGACCCGCTCCATCAGGGCAATCGGTGCTACCGGCGAGGCGGCGATCACGAACGCGCGTCGCACACCTACGTGCCGATATGTGCTCGCCGGGTCCACGATGGCGCGTACGTTCGGTGCGCCGTTCTGTGTTCGGACGGTGTGCGCGAGATCGGCAGCTACGGGCGCTTAGCGCGTTGGGCGGGGAAAAGCCTTGCGGCCCCGAGCCCGATGATCCCGACGAGTGCCAGGACGATCATCGCGGCGGCGTACGAGGTCTTGCCGAGGCTGGAGACGAGGATGGTGCCGGCGATCGCCGTGCCGAGGCGACGAGCCGAGATTGGAGATGCAGCGCGACAAGCCCGAGATCTCGCCTTGTTGATCCTCGGCGAAGGCGGATTGCACGACGTTGACGGACGGGGTCAGCATCACGCCGACCCCCAGACCGAGGAGCAGGAGTCCGGGGGCGAAGGCCCAGGCGCTGGGCGAGCCCTTGACGAGGGCGAGCAGGACGGCGATCCCGGCGATCGTGGTGACGAAACCCGCCATGATGAGCGTTCGCTGCGCGTACTTCTTGGCGAGTCGCTCGGCGGCGAGCGACGACACCAAGATGCCGCCGGTCGCGGCGGTGAAGATCACGCCGGTTTGGATGGCGTTGTAGCCACGAACGACCTGGAGGTACGCCGAGACGACGAACGCGGTTCCGATGAGCAGCAGCCACTGCACGTTCTGGGTGACGAGCCCGAGGTTCGAGATGCGGTTTCGGAACAGTGCAGTGGACAGCAACGGCTCCTCGCCGTCGGCGTTCCATGGCGCGAATGTGGCCGAAGAACAGGACGAGGACGATGGCTCCGACAGCCAACAGGACCGCCATCAGCAGGAGGTTGTTGTCGGCTGCGAGGACCCCCATCACGACCAGGACCAGGCCGGCGGCCGACAGGACCGCTCCGAGGGTGTCGAAGGGGCGGGTCGGATCGGGCGCGACGGGATCGACGATCGAGCGACTCAGCAAGACGATCACCGCGATGACCAACGCTTGGAAGACGAACGCCGCCCGCCAACTGATCGCCGTGGTGATGAGACCTCCGATCAACGGTCCGGCTGCGGCTCCGACGCCTCCCATCCCGGTGATCACACCGAAGGCCCGGGCACGCGACGTGACGTCGGTGAAGAGCAGCGTCGTGAGGATGTAGACGGGAGGGATCAACAGGGCGGTGCCGACACCTTCGAAGATCGAGTTGCCGAGGATCAAGACGCCGAGACCCGGCGAGGCCGCGCTCATCAACGCACCGATCCCGTAGATGGTGAGGCCGACCGTGAAGCACCGCTTGCGGCCCCACCGGTCGGTCAGCTTGCCGCCGGGAATCATGAGGGCCGCCATCACGAGCAGGAACACGGTGATCGCGATCTGCACGCCCTGCACGGTCGTGTCCAGGTCCTTGCTGATGTCGGTGATCATCACGTTCATGTTCGAGCCCGCGAAGCTGCAGATGAACTGCGCGAGCGCGAGCGGAACGAGGATCTTGCGCAGGGAATCCGTCGGCCGTGCTCCGCTGACACCCTCAGCCACAGCGCGCCGAACCTCCAAGCGGCGTGGATTCACACACCCACGCCCGTGGTCCAGACTAGAAGACCCGAAGAAAACGCATCCAACCTAATAGCCCCACCCTGACGCTTGACGAGTTGTCAAGGCGTCCTGACGCGTTGCGAGCGCAGATGGGCAGATCTGGCGCGCTGACGTGGGCGGTTGGAGACCTCGGGCGCCCAGGGATGTTTCGCGGGTAGGTTCTGAGCGTGAACACGCGACAGGTGCCCGACACCTTCCGTCGCAAGCAGATGTGGAAGCTGGTCTCCACCGTCACCGGCATGGTGGGTGCGCTACTCGCCAAGACGCTCATCAGGCGCGCGTACCAGGCGATCCGCAAGGAAGAACCCACTTCGGCGTTCGACCCCACCGCCGCCCGCTTCTCGTGGCCCAACGCACTCGCGTGGGCGGCCGCAGGCGGAATTGGCCTCATTATTGCGAGGATTGTGAGCAACCGCCTTGCCGTCATCGGGTGGAAGGCCGCGACCGGCACTCTCCCCCCAGGCGCCGTCGAGGAGTCACCAGTCGGCTGAGGCGCCACATCGGCAGTCCTGGGCACGCCTGCTCAAAGCAAACTGGCGTAGAACAGATGCCTGCTCGGCGCTCGTTCTGCCAGAAGAGCAGGCCGAACAGATCGACGAGATGGGAGTGTCCCTGAGGTGTGAATCACCCTGTTGTCAAGTGGCGTGGCACACGGCACAGTGCTGCGAGGTTGGGTCGTGCCCCTTGGAGTGGTGTAAGTCCTGAGGTCCACCGGTGAGGTGGGCCACCGCGTGAACCTCTGTGTGTTCCGTCGAAAGAACATGCAGAAGGAGATCACACGGTGGCCCTGTCCCAGTCTGACTTGTCCGAGCTGCTCGACGCGTTACGTGCGGGTGGCGATGTCGATCTGATCCGCTCGAGTGTGGAGATGGTCCTCCAGGCGCTCATCGACGTGGAAGCAACCGAGTTCATCGGTGCTGGCCGTCACGAGCGGACGGAGAGCCGCACGAACTACGTAACGGGACTCGTCCGAAGTTGTTGGCGACGAAGGCCGGTGATGTGGAGTTGGCGATCCCGAAGTTGCGTCACGGGAGTTTCTTTCCGAGCATCTTGGAACGGCGTCGCCGGATCGACCGGGCCTTGTTCGCGGTGGTGATGGAGGCTTACGGAGCCTGTCGCATGAATCGTGACCATCCTGCCCGCGTTTTGGGCTGGTTGGGATGATTGGGTATGGGATTCAACTTCCGGGGTGGTGATCGCGACCAACAGTTCTTGTTGGCGCCGAGTGTTCGTGACTGGCTGCCGGCGGATCACCTCGCGTGGTTCGTGATCGACGTCGTCGACGAGTTCGATCTGGACGGCTTCTATGGCCGTTACCGCGACGACGGCCGGGGCGGTGCGGCGTATGAACCGTCGCTGCTTGTTGCGGTGCTGGTCTACGCGTATTGCGTTGGGGACCGTTCGTCTCGGTTGATCGAACGACGCCTCGTCGAAGACGTTGCGTATCGGGTGGTGGCCGCGAACGCGCGGCCGGATCACGCGACGATCGCCCGGTTCCGAGCGGAGCACGAAGACGCGTTGGCGGGACTGTTCGGTCAGGTGCTGGCTTTGTGTGCGGCTGCGAACATGGTGCGTGTCGGTGTGGTGGCGGTGGACGGCACCAAGATCGCGGCAGACGCGTCGGGAGCGTCGAACATGACCGAGGAGCGCATCGAACGCGCGTTGGAAGCCGAGGCTCGCCGCATCATCGAGGAAGCCAAAGCGATCGACGCTGCTGAGGACGAAGCCTTTGGTGACGCTCGCGGCGATGAACTCCCGGCCGAACTCGCGGATCGCTCTCAGCGCTTGGCGCGCCTGCGCGCTGCGAAGGCCCGCCTTGATTCCCAACGCGAGTCGTCGTCGCGCCCAGCGAAGAAGCCTCCGGTGATCAACCTCACAGACCCCGACAGTCGGGTGATGAAGACGTCGACCGGTTTCCTGCAAGGGTTCAACGCCCAAGCAGCCGTGACCGCCGAACAGATCGTCGTTGCTGCGGAACTCACTTCGAGCCCGGTTGATGTGCACCAACTCGAGCCGTTAGTTATGGCAGCAGACGCGAACGCCGCCGCCGCTGGCATCGAGACGCCCATCGGGACGGTCTTAGCCGACGCCGGCTACTACTCCACCGCCAATGCCACCATGGATGCCGGCTGTGAGCTGCTGATCGCACCAACCAAGAGTGCGTCGCTGCGCACCCCGCCGCTCGCGCCGGCCGATCCACGCGCCGATACCGCCCGAGCCGAACACGAGCGCGCTGCCCAACTCGGCGCGATCTTCGACCGCACGATCACAGGGGAACTCACGCTCACCGCAGCCGCCGGCGAGCTCGACATGTCGGTTTCAAGAGCGTGTGTGCTCCGCCAGGCCTACCAGCAGCGCGGTTTCGACGCGCTCGTCCGGCGCAAACAAGCGAATGGGCAAGGGCGCCTGCCGCGTCCACTCCGCGGGAAACGGTCGTGCGCCACGACATGCTCGCTCGGCTCGGAACCCCCGACGGTCGTCGGCGCTACATGCAGCGTGCAACCGCCGTCGAACCCGTATTCGGACAGATCAAAGCCGGCCGAGGCGTCCGCCGCTTCCAACGCCGAGGACTCGCTGCCTGCGCCAGCGAATGGAAGCTCCTCGCCGCCACCCACAACCTCCTCAAGCTCTGGCGGCACCACACCGCGCTCGCATAGACCCCATCAACACCAACCGCGGGCCCACCACCAAGCGTTCATGCGACAGGCTCTACGTGCATGGCGTGTCCACGCGCAAGGTCGATGACCTCGTCCAGGCGCTCGGCGCGGCGTCGGGGATCTCCAAGAGCGAAGTCAGCCGTATCTGCGGCGAGCTCGACGAGAGCCTGGGGGCGTTTCGGGACCGGCCGCTGGATCATGTCGAGTTCCCGTATGTGTTCTTGGACGCCACCTACGTGAAGGCCCGAAGCGGTGGCCGGATCGTGGCGTAGGCGGTGATAGTGGCTACCGGAGTGACTCGCAGCGGTGACCGCGAAGTCCTCGGCGTCGAGGTCGGCGACTCCGAAGACGGGGCGTTTTGGATCGCGTTCCTCAGGGCACTTCGGGCTCGGGGGCTCACCGGTGTGCAGCTCGTGATCTCCGACGCGCACATGGGGCTGCGTGAAGCGATCAGCGCGTTGATGCTCGGAGCGTCCTGGCAACGTTGCAAAGTGCATCTCGCCCGCAACGTCTTGGCCAAGGTCCCCGAAGGGATCGGCGGACATGGTCGCGGCTGCGATGCGCACCATCTACGCGCAACCCGACGCGGCCCACGTCCACGGGCAGTTCGACGAGATCGTCTCCATGCTCGCCCAACGGTTCCCCGGCGCCGCCAGCGTGCTCGCCGACGCCCGCGACGACGTGCTCGCGTTCTGCGCGTTTCCCGAAGCGCACTGGAAAAAGATCTGGTCCACGAACCCGCTCGAACGCGTCAACGGCGAGATCAAGCGCCGCACCCGCGTGGTCGGCATCTTTCCCAACGACGCCGCCGTGCTTCGCCTCGTCAGCGCGGTGGTCGCGGAGACCCACGACGAATGGCAAGACTCCGAACGTCGCTACCTCGCCGAACACACCATGAACCTGCTCTACGAGCCCGCGTCCGAGGCCCTCGACACCAAGGAGGTCATGCCTGCAAGAATCGCGTCCTGACACCCCCTCGACCCGACACGCAGACATTCACGCGCGCGGGGAACTACACCACGAGAGGGGACACGGCCACGAGGTTGCGAGGTGGTCATGGTCCGTAGCTGTTGGATCGGGAATGCGAAATGACCGCGAGGGGTCGGCGACTCGCTGCGCTGGGGTCGTTAGTGGCTGGGCTGGGTGCGCTGGTCGCGGCGGTGGCGTTGTTCTGGAATGAATGGGCGGCGCTACTCGTCGTGGGCGTGTGCCTGATAGTGGCGACGCTGGCGGCGTGGTACGTGCTCAGCCGACGAGGTCTGGCTCGCGGCATCGCTGGCCTCGTGATGATCGTGGCGCTCGCTGGAGCCGTTGTTGCGCTTGTGCGGGAGCACAGTCTCTGGCGCATCGCGCTGGTGCTGGTGCTCGGTCTTGCCGCGGCGGCTCTGGCGCGCGTCGCGATGGGTGCGGGGCGACAGGAGCTGCAGGCGCAGGCGCCGCCTGGCGTGCACGTAGGCGGCGCAGCTCGACCGGTGCTTATCGCGAACCCGAAGTCGGGTGGTGGCAAGGCGAACGAGTCGTTCCTGGCGGAGGCGCCGGACGCGCGGCATCGAGACGGTGGTCCTCGAGCGCGGCGACGATCTGGAGCAGCTCGCCCGCGACGCGGTGGAGCGGGGCGCGGACGTGCTCGGTATGGCTGGTGGTGACGGTTCCCAGGCGCTGGTGGCAACGATCGCCGCCGAGCACGATGTCCCGTTCGTCTGCGTCCCGGCCGGTACCCGCAACCACTTCGCGCTGGACCTCGGCGTCGATCGCGACGACGTCGCGGGTGCACTCGACGCGTTCGTCGACGGCTACGAACGACGAGTCGACCTCGCCACCGTGAATGACCGTGTGTTCGTGAACAACGTGTCGCTCGGTCTGTACGCGGCGATCGTGCAATCCGACGAGTATCGCAACGCCAAGATGGGCACGGCCGCGAAGATGCTCCCTGATCTGCTCGGCAACGACTACTCGCAGTTCGATTTCGAGGTCGAAGGACCGAGCGGTGTCGACCGTGCCAATCCGGATCTCATCCTGGTGTCGAACGACGTCTACAAGCTGTCGGGTGTCGGCGGGTTCGGCACCCGCGAACGCCTCGACGAAGGTGTCCTCGGCGTCATCGTGATCGACGTCAACAATGCTACCGACCTCGCACAACTACTGGCGTTGGAGGCCACCGGTCGTGGTCCGTCGTTCTCCGGCTGGCACGCGTGGAGCAACCGTACCCTCGTGATCCGTTCGAGCCAGCCCGTCTCCGCAGGGATCGACGGAGAAGCCGTCACGCTCGACCCGCCGGTGCGCTTCGAGACCCGGCCCGGCGCACTCCGGGTTCGCCTCGCCCCCCACCATCTCGGGGTGTCACCCGCCGCGATCACGGAAAGTGTGCGGCGCGCCGGGCTCCGCCGACTCTGGGAGATCGCCGCGGGGCGTGGACAGTCGGGCGGCAGCTCGTCGCCTTCTCGCGCCTCGACACCGTCGACAGGCAGCCCGGCTTCATGACACTGCAGAAGGGGTGGCCCCTCCAATGGGCTGCTGACCGCCATTCTCACCGGCCCCCAGTGGCTCGCGAGCATCGGGCTGGCGCTCGCCCCAGTCCTCGTGATCGAGGTGACAAAGTTGATCCACCGCCGGAGCCTGCCGCCGGCCGCGGTGACGGTTCCCCGAGGGGCCGTGACCCAGAGCGCGGATGGAGGTGACCACCGTGGCCAAGCACAAGCACGACACCAAGAAGAAGAACAAGCAGCATCGTCTCGGAGCGGAACAGGGCACCGCTCGCCGAGCAGACCTACCGACTGCCGAAGCCGGTCCGCCGGCCAAGATGAAGACGAAGGAGTACGAGCGCAAGTTGCGCCGTCTGCACGGTGAGCTCGTCGCCATGCAGGAATGGGTGAAGACCACCGGCGCGAAGCTGTGCATCGTGTTCGAGGGTCGCGACACAGCGGGGAAGGGCGGCACGATCAAGGCGATCACTGAACGCGTGAGTCCCCGCGTGTTCCGAGTGGTCGCGCTACCCGCACCGACCGAGCGCGAGAAGACGCAGATGTACGTGCAGCGCTACATGGCCCATTTCCCTGCCGCCGGTGAGGTCGTGATCTTTGACCGGAGCTGGTACAACCGCGCGGGCGTCGAGCGGGTGATGGGATTCTGCACGGAGGAGCAAACCCGTCGCTTCCTCGAGCTGACGCCGGGGGTCGAGAAGGCCATGGTCGACTCCGGCATACTGCTGCTCAAGTACTGGCTGGAAGTGAGCCCCGACGAGCAGACACGCCGCTTGGAGAGCCGCATCGACGATCCCCGCAAGATCTGGAAGCTCTCCGACATGGATCGCGCGTCCTACACGAAGTGGGACGAGTACTCACGTGCGCGCGACTCGATGTTCGCGGCGACCGACACTTCGTGGGCCCCGTGGTACGTCGCGCACTCGGACGACAAGAAGCGGGCGCGACTCAACGTGATCACGCACCTCCTCCGCCAGGTTCCGTACGAGCCACTCGCCCGCGAGCAGGTCGAACTCCCGGAGCGCAAGATCCGGAGCGTCACCGACACCCGTGGGGTGCACGGCCGCGAGCTCCCCACCCTGTTCTGACCGCATTGATGACGGCCGCGCGCCCACTTGGCGGACTGCGCTGATGCTCGCCCGCTACGTGCCCGGCATCCGCGCGGCCCGCACCTACGAGAAGGGCTGGGTGCGCGCGGATCTCGTCGCGGGTATCGTGCTCGCGGCGATCCTCGTGCCGCAGGGAATGGCCTACGCCGAACTCGCGGGTCTGCCGGCGGTCACCGGGCTCTACACCACCATCGCGTGCCTCGCGGGCTACGCGGTGTTCGGGCCCTCCCGCGTCCTGGTCCTCGGGCCCGACTCGTCGGTGTCACCGCTGATCTTCGCGGCGATCACGCCGCTGCTGGTGACGGGCGATCCCGGGAGCGCGGTCGTGCTCGCCGGCATGCTCGCCCTGCTGGTCGGCCTGATCGAGATCGGGCTCGGCATTTGCCGGCTGGGGTTCGTGGCCGACCTGCTCTCGAGCGAGGTGCAAGTCGGGTACATGAACGGACTGGCCGTCACCATCGTCGTCAGCCAGCTGCCGAAGCTCTTCGGCTTCTCGACCGACGCCGACGGGTTCTTCGACGAGCTGCGCGCCTTCTTCGACAACCTCGACAAGACCCAGACCGAGGCGTTGCTGGTCGGGCTGGGCGCGCTGCTGGTGTTGCTTGTGCTGCCCCGGATCACGCGGAAGGTGCCAGCGGTCCTCGTCGCGGTCGCGGGCGCGACCATCATCTCGGCCGCCTTCGACCTCGCCGCGAAGGGTGTGTCCACCGTCGGTTCCCTGCCGAGTGGCCTGCCCACGCCGAGTCTGCCGTGGACTTCGTTCAGCGACGTGGGCCCGTTGCTGCTCGCGGCGATCGGTATCGTGCTTGTCTCGCTCACTGACACCATCGCGACCGCGTCGAGCTTCGCGGCACGTCGCGGCGACGAGCTCCAACCCGATCAGGAGATGATCGGCATCGGCGCCGCCAACATCGCGGCAGGATTCTTCCAGGGCTTCGCGGTGTCCACCAGCGGGTCGCGGACCGCGGTCGCAGAGCAGTCCGGCGCGAAGAGCCAGGCGGCCGGGCTGGTGGGAGCGGGCATCCTCGTCGTGCTGCTCCTGTTCTTCAACTCCTTGCTCGCCGATCTCCCACAGTCGGCCCTCGCCGCGGTCGTGATTACCGCCGCCCTCTCGCTCGTGAACCTCCACGCCGTCCGCCGGTACGCACGTGTGCGGCCGTCGTCGGTGGTGCTCTCGCTCGTCGCAAGCCTGGGCGTCATCGCGTTCGGCGTGTTGCAAGGCATCGTGATCGCCATCTTCCTCGCCGTGCTGCTCTTCTTCCGGCGCAACTGGTGGCCCCACGGCGCGGTGCTCGGCCACGCCGACGGCACCGAGGGATGGCACAGCATCGACGAACTCGACGGAGCCACCGAAGTTCCCGGCGTGCTCGCATACCGGTGGGAAGCACCACTGTTCTTCGCGAACGCCGGCGCGTTCCGACAACAGATCCGGCGCCTCGTGAAGGAACGCGAGCCGCGGTGGGTGGTGATCCAATGCGAGGCCATCACCGACATCGACGTGACCGCTGCCGAAATGCTCGAGCAACTCGACGAAGAGCTCAACGCGGCCGGTCGACACATGGCATTCGTGGAGCTCCGCGGTCGTCTCCAGGACCTCGTACGCCGACACGGCCTGTTCGAGACCCTCGACCACGACCACTTCTACCCGAGCATCGACACCGCGATCAGCGCCATCGGCAACGACCCCTAAACCCCCAGGGTTTCGAACACACTCCGTCAGGCACAGTCGAGCCCCGGGGTAGAGCCCAGCGGTGTGATGTCGGGCAGCCGAGGCGCTTCGGCTGAGCGCGTAGTGCCCAAGGACCGCACCGAATCCCGGCTCGGCGCTCGCTACGCCACGCATCGAGCCGCACAGAACTTCGGCGACCAGAGCGTCATCGCCAAGCGCGGAACCGGCGTTATACGGGTGATCGTGTCAAGGACCATCGTGGTCGACTTTGGCGAGGAGGGCTTCGAAGAGGGCGACACGGTCGGGTTGGTGGTGGTCGCGGGCGTGGTCGCGTTGGCGGAGGATGACGGGCACGAACTCGGGTCCGGTCTCGAAGTAGGCGCAGGTCTCACAGGCTGATTCCATGCGGCAGTCGAGTTCGACGGGGCGGGTGCAGAGGCCGTTGCCGAGCATGCGGGCGTGGGCTTCGCGGCGAAGGCGAGTCATCGCGGCGGTCTCGATTTCGGCGGGCAGCGCGCTTGGGGTTCCGGCGGTGTTGTAGAGCGCGTCGATCTCGCGCGGACACCGCGTTGTATTCGTCGGCGACGACACGATCCGCGATGCGCGCGTAGGTGAGGGTCATTTCCATCGAGCGGTGTCCGAGCAGCGCGGCGATCGCTTCGAGACGCATCCCACGGTTGATGGCTTGGGTCGCGAGGGTGTGACGCAACTGGTGGGGATGAACTTTGACGCCGACGCCACGTCCGACGCGCCGCACGATGCGGAAGAGTTGGTGACGGTCGAGGGTGCCGCGATGGTCGGCGACGAGACGACGGTGAGCGCGGATGTGCTCGACGGTTCTCGGCGGTCCAGTCTGCGAGCAGCTCGACGAGTTGAGGGTGCAGTGGCACGTAACGGTCGTTGCGGAGTTTGCCGATGGGGACGCGTAGCCAGTGGCCGTCGCCGATACCCACGACGGCGTCGGCTTCGAGTTCGCAGAGTTCACCGGCGCGTAAACCGGTACGGGCGAGGGTTTCGACCACGAGACGGTCGCGGGGATCGCTCGCGGCGCGCGCCGCGGTCATGAGTCGTGCTGCGTCGCGGTCGTCGAGGAACTTGGGGAGCGGTTCGGGACGGGGCGGGATGTCACCACCGATGACCGGGTTGCGGACCGGGGCGTCGGGCCAGTCCCACTCGATGATCCGTTCGAAGAACACTCGCAGCATGCGGAGCCGTTGCCGTTGGGTGTTCGCCGACAAGCGTCCACCCCCGTTGCCGGGCTGCGCCGCGAGCCACACCTTGAAGTCCTCGATGTCGTCGCGGCCGATCTCGCCGACCGCGGTGATGTCGGTGTGGGTCGACCAGCCAGCGGGCAAGTTGACGGAACGTGTTGTCGGCAGACTCGACGCTGGCTGGAGCCAGAAACGTGGCTGCCTGGGCCAGGTAACGGCTCATCGTGGCGCCCAGGCGGGGTGCCTGGCCGCGGATCTCGGACCATTCGCCAGCGGCTCGGCCACCAGCAGCGGGACGGTTCTCGACAGGGATCGCGATCATCAGCTCATCACCTCTTGGATGTCAAGCAACTCGGCGACCGCCGCCTGGTCGGCGTCGATCAGCGACGCGGCGCGCTGGTACTCGCCGGCCAGCCAATCGTTGGTCAGATGCAAATAGATCCGGGTCGACTCGATCGAACGATGCCCGGCTTGAGCTTGCACGGCCTCCAACGCCATCCCCGCCTCGCGCAACCGCGTCGAGACACGTGTGACGCAACTCGTGACACGTCCCGTGCTCCAACCCGGCGCGTCGCCGGGCCCCGCCCAACACCTCATCGACGCCTTCCGCCGATAACGGCTGACCGCGCCGTTGGCCCTTCAACGCGACGAACAGCCGATCCGTTGAAGTGACTGGCCGTTCGTCGTGGAGATAGTCGCCGACCGCGGCGAAGAACCGATCCGCCATCGGCACCACGCGCTGATGACCGCCCTTGCCTTCGGCGACGAACACGCGGTGTTCACCGACCCGAAGATCCTCGAGACGTAACCCGAGCACCTCGCAGCGGCGCAGCCCACCCAACACCATCGCCAGCACCATCGCTCGATCCCGGCGCGTGCGCAGCGCACCCAACAACCGATCGACTTCGCACGGCGAGAGGATCTTCGGCAACGTGCGCGGCACCCGCACCAACGGCACCGTCCGAGAACGGCGCGACCCACCCGGCCGGCGGGTCGACAACCCACGTGGCACCGGGTTGACACTCATCGGCGTGTCCCCACGAGCCACGACATACGCGTAGAATCCCGACACCGACGACAACCGCCGCGCGATCGTCCGCGCCGACAACCCCGACTCGCGATCGGCCATCCGGACCACGCTGCGGTCGCCGCGCTGATCCGCCAGGAAGTCGAACACGTCGGCCGCGACCACCTCGATCGGATCCTTCGCAACGACCACGAAGAACGTCTTCAAGTCGAACGTCACCGCCCGCAGTGTGTTCGGTCGAGATCGACCCGCGACGAACTCCAGATAACGATCGAGCAGCGGATCGCCCAGCACGAAGCGGGCATCACCAGCAGCAGTCAACGAACGGATCACACACGGAGAGAAAGTCATCCGCGCAGGCTCCCAGCACCACCAGAACGTGTCGCGGATGTCCGAAAGATCACCCGTGTATTAGGCGAATCGCTCGAAAATTTCTTCAGCCGAGGCTGCGCGCGCATCGGGACCGCCAGCCGGACTGGACGACAGGGGCCGGCACGAGCCGGCACGAGCCGGCACTTGCCGACAGTGCCGCGCGCGGAGATCCCTCCCGGCCACGGATCACGGCGCGAGGTGCCCCTTGACAAGCAGCGCGAGTATCGGAACGTGCGAATCCCGCCCTGCAACCAGGTGCGTCGACGCGACGCGGCGGCGACTGGAGAAAGGAACCGTCGTGAGAGGTCACGTCACGAAGCCGAAGGGACGCAGCCGCTGGTACATCGTCGTCGACGTCGGAACCGATCCCGAGACGGGGAAGCGCCGTCAGAAGTGGCACGGTTCGTGGGCGACCGAGCGCGAAGCCGAGGCGGCATTGCCGGACATTCTCGGATCGCTGAACGACGGCAGCTACGTCGAGCCGGATCGTGTCAGCGTGCGCGACTTTCTCCTCGACGAGTGGCTTCCCGCGGTCAGGACGACGCTTCGGCCATCGACCCTCAAGCTCTACGAGACGTTGGCGACTGCGTATGTTGTGCCGCGCATCGGGAACGTCAAGCTGCAGAAGCTTTCTCCTGCGCAACTCAACCGCCTCTATGCCGAGCTCCTCGAGTCCGGCGCGCGCGACGGCAAGCCACTCGGCGCGGAGACCACAAGGAAGGTGCATCGGCTCATGCACCGAGCGCTCAGGGACGCGGTGCGGTGGGGACGCGTCACGCGCAACGTCGCGACATCAGCGGATCCCCCACGTGCGCCACGTCCCGAGATCAAGGCATGGTCAGTCGATGACGTGCGCGCGTTCCTCGCCCGCAGCTCCGAGGATCGCCTCGCCGCGCTCTGGACCCTGCTGCTGACGACCGGGTTGCGGCGCGCTGAGGCACTCGGGCTCTCGTGGTCCGACGTCGACCTCGACGCCGGACGGCTCACCGTGAGGCAATCCCTCGCCTACGTCGGCACGCAGGCAGTGCTGAGCGAGACCAAGACCCGCGCGCTCCCGACGGCTCGTCGTCCTCGCGCCCGTAGCCGTCGCGGCGCTCCGGGGTCACCGGGCCACGCACGCCGAAGAGCGGCTCGCCGTCGGGACAAGATGGTGTGACACCGGCCTCGTGTTCACGAACGTCGACGGGTCAGCGTTGAAGCCCGCGACCGTGAGTCGCAGGTTCGACGAGCTCCTCAAGGTCGCCGGCGTCCCGCGGATCACCCTGCACGGCACCCGGCACACCTGGGCGACGCTGGCGCTCCTCGAAGGCATCCCGGCGAAGATCGTCGCGGAGGTGCTGGGTCACTCGTCGACCCAGGTCACCCTCGACGTCTACAGCCACGTGACGCCTGGGATGCAAGCCGACGCCACCGGCCGAGTCGCAGGCCTCTTCGGCGCTCATTAGACGCGGCCGGGCAAGGCGGGTTGGAGGCCCAGGTGCTCGATCTTGTCGTTAGACGCTCGTTAGACGCGGCGCCGAATCATGAGAACGATTCTCGACGCCTTCAAGCGTTTGCGCAGGTCAGACCTGGTGTCGGAGAGGGGACTTGAACCCCTACGCCCTTGCGGGCACTAGCCCCTCAAGCTAGCGCGTCTGCCGTTTCCGCCACTCCGACGTGACCGCCAGTTGTTGACGGCGGACGGGCAGTGTACCCAGCGACGGACGCGAGTCGATTGTCCGCGACGCGTGAGCGGGAAGCGCGCCGGCTACGGCTTGCCTTGACGCCAGCTCGGCACGCTCGGGGCCGAGGGTTGCCAGGAACGCACGTACGTCACGATCTCGTTGATCTGCTCGGTGGTCAGCGTGCCGCCGAAGTCGAGGCTCCACGCCGGCATCTCCGTCCCCGAGATCCCGCCCTCGACCAACGCGCGGATCTGCTCGTCGCTCGTGCTCTTCAGGAACTCTTTCGCATTCAGCGTGGGCCCGGAACCACCGGTGCCGTTCTCACCGTGACACTGCGCGCAACTCGAGTGGAAGATCTTCTTGCCCGCGCTGCGGTACGACACGAGCTGCTGTTTCGCCGCGTCCTTGCGCAACGAGGGCTCACGCACGCGATACGCGACAAAGCCGCCGATGAGCAGGAGCATGAACACGAGCCCCCACGCCATGTAGCGGTCGAGACTCCGGTCGAGCCACTCGGGCTCGAACGGCGGCGGTGCCGGACGTTCCCGTGGCACGTCAGGCCTTCCCCGCGCAGCTCGGACCCTTTGGTGGCGTCAGGAACTGGTTGGCGCCCGGATCGGGACCGGGGGTGAGGACTCCCGTGTTGACGACGAGCTTGCCCTTGTCGGCGGCGAGATCGAACCGGTCCATCCCACGCGGCGTCGGACCGGAGATCCGCTCACCGCCCAAGTCGAAAGTCGAGCCGTGACATGGACACTCGAAGCGGCCCGAGCTCTCGCAGAACGGCACCCGGCACCCGAGATGCGGGCACTTCTGTGACAACGCAAAGAGGTGACCCTGCGCGTTCGCCACCGCGTTCGTCACATAGAACCGACCCTCGGAAAAGTACGTCGCCGTGCCCTCGTGGAAATTGGCCGGCGCGCCCACGTCGATCACCCGTCCGGCCGCACCACTGTTCAGTGGGAGCAACGCCTCGTACGCGGTGTACCCCGCCGCCGCGGCGAGCAGCGTGCCGCCGAGCTTCCACCCGGAGCGAAGCAGGTCACGTCGACTCATCGACATGGGTTTCTCCTAGAGCTCGATGTAGGAATGTGTCCACGGAGCGATGAACTTCCACCCCGGGCCGCGGAAGAACGTGCCGACGACGGTCAGGGTGACCGCAAGCACGAGCAACCCACTGAACACGATGATCGCGACCTTGCGGTTGCGCGCCTCGGTAGCCGGGTTGCGGTCGACATACGGAAGCAGCACGAAGGTCAGCACTGCTCCGACCGGGATGAGGATCCCCGCGACGAGTGGATCGAAATGCGAGAGGAGCTCCTGCAATCCCGCGAAGTACCAGGGTGCCTTCGCCGGTTCGGGCGTGACGTTGGGGTTCGCCAACCCGCGTAGCGGCGCCGCGAACAACACACCCAGCCCGAGCACCAGGGCGCTGGTCCCCAGCCCGACGACGACGTGTCGCACGAGCAGGTGCGGCCACGTGAAGACGGTGTCGTCGACAGGTCGTTCCTCGGCGGTCACCGATTCGCGATCGACGACACCCAGGAGCCGGACTCGACCCCCGTACAGCTCGGCCGGCGCCGTCGGTGGCACCGCGGCCGCCGGGTGCGCGGTCGCTTCCTCGCTGAACGCGCCGACGCTCGACCGCTCGACGGCAAAGCCGTCCTTGCGCACACGCCAGATGTGGACGATCAGCACGAGCACCAGCGCGGCGGGGAGCACGGCGACGTGGAGCGCGTAGAAGCGCGTGAGCGTGGGCTGGCCGATCTGCTCGCCTCCGATCAGGAGGTTTTGGATCGTGGTCCCGAGCAGCGGCACGTAGTGCACGAGGTTGGTGCCGACGGTCACCGCCCAGTAGGCAAGCTGGTCCCAGGGCAGCAGGTAGCCCGTGAACGAGAACGCGAGCGTCATGAGGAGCAGGAAGACGCCGAGCACCCAGTTGAACTCGCGCGGCTTCTTGTACGCGCCGGCAAAGAACACGCGGGCGAAGTGCGCAAGCACGACGAGCACCATGAGGTGCGCGGCCCAGCGGTGCACGTTGCGAATGAGCTGCGCGAACCCGACGCCCGTCTTCATCTTCTGCATGTCGCCGTACGCCGAACCCACTGCGGGCGTGTACACGAACATCAGATAGACACCGGTCAGGACCAGGATCACGAAGAGCACGGTCGCGATGTAGCCGAGCCGGAACGAATAGCGGAACCGCAAGACCCGCTTGGGGATCTTGACCGGATAGACGTGCAAGAACACGTTGCTGAACGACTGAAGCGCGCGCCCCCTCGGCGTATTGAGCTGCGGATGCCGAAACATGGAACGCCACACGTCGCTGCGGTGGAGCCGCGCGCGCAGCCCCGTCTGTTTGGGCGAGGCGTCGACGGTCTCGAGCGCGCCCCGCTCCTGCTCATCCATGGACGACCTCCTTTGCGAAGACCATCGCCAGCGCGCCCGGTGGACACCGATTGACGCACAGGCCACACCGAATGCAGAGATCTTCATCGAGCAGGAGCACGGACTGGTCGGCGGTTCCGCTGCCGACTCGATCGGCACGAACGATCGTGATGCAGTCAGGTGGGCACACGTCGACGCAGAGCCCGCAGAGGATGCAGAGCTCCGGCGAGAGCATCACGTTGTCGAAGCAGCGCAGGCAGCGGAGCGCCTCGACCCGCGCAGTGTGGGCGTCGTAACCGACTTCGACCTCGGCAAACCCGATGCGTCGCTCCGTGGGTGTCACCGGTACCTCTTGGCGCGGGACCGCGTCGTAACCGGTGCTGAGACGCCGAAAGCCGGTCCGCAGCTCGACACGGATCTCGTGC
This sequence comes from uncultured Actinomycetes bacterium, assembly GCA_963813635.1. GTDB lineage: Bacteria > Actinomycetota > Acidimicrobiia > IMCC26256 > JBBRZM01 > JBBRZM01. Next base: position 90,642 of record CAWEZO010000002.1, read on the forward strand.
GCAGCCCCGCGGGGCTCTTGACCAAGGGAGCGGCGAATCGACGCCGCGGCGCGTTGTCCGTCGGCGATGGCGTCGATGAGGTTGCGGGGGCCCCGGGCCACGTCACCGCCCGCCCACAAGCGAGGGTGGCTCGTCTGCAGCGTGTCTGCATCGATGCGAACACCTTGCGGGGTGCGTTCGACGTGCGAGATCGTCACCGAGGAGGTCGAGGTCGGCGGCCTGGCCCACGGCGAGGATCACCGTGTCGGCAGGAAGTACTTCCTCGGTGCCGGGACGGAAGGTGGGCGCGAACCGGCCCTCCGCGTCGAACACCGACTCGACGGCGATCGTCTCGAGGCCGGTGACGCGCCCGTCGCTGTCGCCGACGAAGCGACGCGGCCCGCGCCGGTAGACGATCGTGATGCCTTCACGCTTCGGCCTCGGCGATCTCTTCGGGGTCGGCCGGCATCTCCTCGGGTGATTCCAGCGCGACCACGGTGACGTTCGCGACGCCAGCGCGCAGCGCGGCACGTGCGACGTCGAATGTCGTCGTCATCGCACGGCGCGCGTCGTCTCCGGACGATCCGCTGAGAGCAACCGGTGCGGGAGCGGCCTCCCCCGCCGCGGCGGCCCGGAGCACGGTCCGTGCCGCGTCGAACGCGACGTTCCCGCCGCCGACGACCACGACGCGCTCCCCGAGCTCGGCCCGGAAACCCTGGTTGACATTGAGCAGGAACTCGACCGCTCGGAGCACTCCATCGAGCTCCTTGCCGGGAAGATCCAGATCGCGCGCCCGACCGGTACCAACCGCGAGGAAGAGCGCGGCGTGCTGGTCGAGCAGCTGGGCCACGGTGCCGTGCTCGCCGACACGAAATCCGGTCCGGACGTCGATCCCGAGCTCGATGACCGCATCGATCTCACGGTGGATCAGCTCGCGAGCCAACCGGTATTCGGGGATGCCGAGCACCATCATCCCGCCGAGCCGATCCTGCGCCTCGTACACCGTGACCGGATGGCCGGCGAGGCGCAGCTCGTACGCCGCCGAGAGCCCGGCCGGTCCCCCACCGATCACGCCGATCGAGGGGCCCGAAGCCGGCGGTACCGGGCCGTGCGCCTCGTGCCACACCGCGGTCGCCTCGAAGCTCTCGACGCCGAACTGATCGGTCACGAAGCGCTTGAGCGCGCGGATCGCGATCGGCGCGTCGACGGTGCCGCGACGACACGCCCGTTCGCACGGGGCCGCGCACACCCGTCCGCAGATCGACGCAAACGGATTGGGCCGCCGGGCGATGAGATACGCGTCGCGGTAACGCCCTTCGGCGATCGCTGTCACGTACCCGCCCGCATCCGTGTGCACCGGGCACGCGGCGCGGCACGGCTCGTTGTCCCAGAGCCACTGCGCGTCGGGCTCGCCCGGTGGTGACGGCATCAGATGATGCGGCCGCGCTGGAGCCGGCGAAGCGTCCACGCGAGCGCACCGAACGCAACGAAGAAGACCGCCGTCGCGATGCCGACTCGAGTGCTACGAGACACACTGAGGAGCTTTGTCACCACCGCGTTCGTGCCGTAGACGAGGACGCCGACGCCGACCACGAGGATTCCTACCGCAGACAGCGTCGCTCGCCACCAACCGATCCTGGTGCGTTCCTCGACAACGTCGTCGGGCATCGCCCGCCCCCTCAGCGCGCTCGGCCGCAGCGCGGCGACACCGCGACCGAAAGCACTTCACTCACCTTCGATTGGGATCGTCGCGTCACTTCACCGTGAATGCCGCACGCATGCCCAGCCCGTAGTGCTTGGCGATGTTGCAAGCGAGAACGTAGTTGCCCGCCTCCAGGTTCTTGATCGTGAAGACGCGAGTTGTGTTCGGCTTCAGATCCGGCTCGCCCGTCTCGCCGACATTGCCGGTCTCGGCAATCTTGTCGGCCCCGGTGGTGACGGTCGCCGGCGGGTCACCCGCGTCGACGATCGGCAGCTCGTTGTAGGGCGTATCGGTCTTGAGCACGATCATCTCGTGGTCGATCGTGCCCGTGTTCTTCACCGTGAAGGTCACGCGTCCTGGGGCGACCGATATTGGCGCGGGAAGCAACGTCATCGGGCCGTTCAGGCCACTCGTATCGCTGACCGTGACGCCGACGGGAGTTCCGGCGGCTTCGCTCGAGACGGTGACGCCGCCACTGCTCGACTTCTTCGAAGACTTGCTGCTCGAGCTCGACGAGCAACCGGCGACCAGCGCGACGCCGAGCGAGAGAGTGAAGACAATGGTGACGAGCCGTGCTGGGCGCATGGGCCCACCTCAATTCTGATTTGTTGCTCCCGGCCGAGTGGGGCGCCATCTTGTCAGATCACAGCGGGCACGAGCGTGGACCCCCGCGGAAGACATCCGACGTGCCGGGTATTGCAGCTCGATCCGCATCGAGGCGTTAGGCCGACTTGCTCCCGCTTCGCGGCCTCACTCTCAGCGTCAACCGAGTGCGACATCACGCCAGGCCGGCGTGCCGAGCGGCGAGATGACGAGGGGATCCGGCTCTCGCCTACTGCGATGCGAGCAGGACGTAGCCGCGTCCGTGTACGACGGATCGCGAGGTGCACCCCGCGGACGCGCTGATCGGAGGTGGCCGACCTCGCTGCGCAAGGTGGTTGGCATTGCTCTGTCCTCGCGGAGCACATCAAGGAGCTCCTGGTCGGAGACGACGGCACCGAGGCGCGCGGTGAGCGCCGCCGCGAGCCGGGCCTCGATCGGGCTCAGGGCGACGACCTTTCCGCCGTGGTGCAGACGATCGTCGTCGTCGACGAACGGCGGCGCGTGGTGCAGCTCGGCTCGCAGCTCCAGCGCGGCCAGCCGGGCACGGAGATCGCGCTCCTCGCCCGGGATGCGGACCCAGTCCTCGAGGCATCCGGTCGGGACCGGCGGGTCGTCGTCGGCCTCGACGAGGTAGAGGACGGCGACGCCGGCGGCGGCGAGACGGGCCGCGTCTTCGCGCTCTTCGGGCCAACGGATCGCGACGACCTCAGCCATCGCCCTCGTCCTCGCTCGGCTCGTCCGGCAACTCGAAGCGGAAGCCGAGCCCCGGTTCGGTGATGAAGTAGCGAGGTTGTGAGGGCTCGGGTTCGAGCTCCGTGCGGATCTGCGTCATGAAGACACGCAGGTAGTTGGTTTCCTTCCCGTACCTCGGGCCCCACACCTCGTGGAGCAGCTGCTCGTAGGTGACGAGGCGCCCGGGATGACGCACGAGGACCTCGACGATGTGCCACTGGGTCGGCGTGAGCCTGATGAGCTCTCCCGCTCGACGTACCTGCTTGGCGGCGAAGTCGATGGTGAAGTCGGGTGTGGTCACGACCGCCTTGCCCTCCGGCAGCACGGCTCGGCGCACCGCGGCGCGCAGGCGTGCGAACAGCTCGTCCATGCCGAACGGCTTGGTCAGGTAGTCGTCGGCACCGAGGTCCAGCGCTTCGACCTTGGCCGCCTCGGAGCCACGCCCCGACAGCACGACGATCGGCACCGACGTCCAGCCCCGGAGACCGCGCACGACGTCGAGCCCGTCGATGCCGGGAAGTCCGAGGTCGAGGATGACGACATCGGGATGGTGGCGCGCCGCGAGCTCCAGCGCCCGCTCGCCGGTGAGGGCGATGTCGGCTTCGTATCCACGCGCTTTGAGGTTCACTTCGAGCGTCTTGCCGATGCGCGGATCGTCCTCCACCACGAGTGCCCTCATTCCGCAGCCTCCAGGGTGATGACGATGGTCGCGCCGCCACCGGGCGTGTCGTCGACGTGGATCGTGCCGTCCATCGCCTCGACGAACCCCTTGGCGACGGCGAGCCCGAGCCCGATGCCGTCGTACGTGGCGCGAGGGCCGTCGCCGAGGCGCTGGAAGGGCTGGAACACCGCCTCCCGCTGGTCACGGCGGGATGCCGGCACCGCGGTCGACGACGCGCAGGTCGATCTGCCGTCCGATCTGCGCCGCCTCGACGCGAACGCTGGTGCCGTCCGGTGCCCAGTTGCAGGCGTTGCCGATCACGTTCGCGAGCGCGCGCTCGAGCAGCACGGGATCCGCCGACGCGAGGAGCAAATCGTCGGGAACCCGGACGTCGACGCCGGATGCATCGACCGACAGGCTGGCGAGCGCGGCGTAGACCGCGGCGTCGATCGGGACCACCTCGAGTGCACGCCGAGCATTCCCGGTCTGGAGGCGACCCATGTCGAGGAGGTTGGACACGACCGTGTGCAGGCGCTCGGCTTCCGCGTCGATGGTCTTGCTGAAGGACCGGACGTCGGTGGTGGACCACTCGACGTCGGTGCTGAGGAGGCTGGTCGCGGCCGCCCGGATGTTGGCGAGCGGCGTCCGCAAGGTCGTGCGAGACCGACGCCAGGAGCGCGTCGCGCACGTTGTTCGCGTCGGCCAGGGCGTCGGCGGCGGCGGCCTCGGTTTGGAGCCGCAAGCGCGGTCTGGACGAGTTGCAGCTGCGCGACGAACGCGGCGAGCAGCCTGCGGTCCTCGGTCGTGAGCGTGCGGCCGGACACGGCGAGCATCGAGCCGTTCACGAGCTCGGCCGCGTACGAGGCATCGTCCGGCGTCGACGGGGCCGACTCGCCGGCCGACGCGACGAGTTCCCAGCCGTCGCTCGTCGGAGCGAGCACGGCCACGGAGTCGACGTCGAGGGTCGGTGCAGCTCGGTGACGAGTCGATGCTGCGCCTCGTCGTCGAGCACCGCGGTGACCGACGCCAGCTCGGCCAGCGCCTCGATCTCGGCCTGGCCCCGTGCCAGCTGTGCGCTCGCGGCTCGCCAGGCGGTCCACGAGGATGCTCACCAATGCCGACACCGCGACGAACACGACCAGGGCCAGGCGCATCGCCCGCGTGCGCGAACCGGAAGCTGTTCCTCGGCGCGATGTAGAACCAGTCGGCGAGGAGGAACGTGACGAGCGACGCGGCGATCGCCGGGCAGCAGGCCGCCCAGCACGGCGACCGCGACCGGACCGAGCAGGAGCAGCAGCAGCGTGCCGGGGACACCCATCGCGTCGCGCAGCGGGATCAGCGCGAGCACGAGCAGCGGAATGCCGACGAAGGCACAGATCCACGCGAGTCGCCGTCGATCGCGCCGACCGCGGCGCCAGTGGGCGGAACGCTCGCTGCCCGCACCGCCGCGCGCGGAGCCGGCCCGTCCGTCGGCCGAGATGACGTGCACGTCGATCGGACCGGCGCCGCGGATCACCTGGTTGATGACCGAGCCCCTGGTCAGCTCGGCCCATCGGGATCGGTGCGACGATCCCATGATGATCTGCGTCGCGTTCTCGGCACGGGCGAAGCGCACGAGCACCTCCGCCGGGTCGGCGCCGACGACCTCCGACGTACCGCCCGTCGAGCTCGTCGAGCAGCGCCGCGATGCCGTTCCAACAGACCGTCGTCCGGGCTCGCGAGCCCATCGGCGCTGCGTACGTGCACGCCGACGAGCTCGGCACGCGAGCGGGACGCCATCCGCGCGCCGCGGCGGATGAGATGCTCGCCACCGGCGCGCCGGTCAGCGCGACCACCACCCGTTCGCGGGTCTCCCAGGGCTCGGTGATGCCGTGGCGCTCGCGGTACTCGGTCGAGCGAGTCGTCGACCCGATCCGCCACCCACAACAGCGCCAGCTCTCGCAACGCGCCCGAGGTTCCCGACGCGGAAGTAGTGGCTCAGCGCGGCGTCGACCTTCTCGGCCGCGTAGATGTTGCCGTGGGCCATGCGTCGCCGCAGCGCTTCGGGGGTCATGTCGACGAGCTCGATCTGGTCGGCCGCGCGCACGACCACGTCGGGAACGGTCTCGCGTTGGACGATCCCGGTGATCCGCTCGACCACGTCGTTGAGGGACTCCAGGTGCTGGATGTTGACGGTCGAGATGACGTCGATGCCGGCCGTCGAGCAGCGCGTCGATGTCCTCCCACCGCTTGGTGTTGCGGCATCCCGGCACGTTGGTGTGGGCGAGCTCGTCGACGAGCGCGACCTTGGGCGCGCGGGCGAGGACCGCGTCGAGGTCCATCTCCTCGAACTGCTGTCCCCGGTACGACGACCGTTCGGCGCGGGAGCGACCTCGAGGTCGCGGATCTGCGCGGCGGTCAGCGCACGACCGTGGGTCTCCACGAAGCCGACGACGACGTCGGTGCCTCGCTCGCGACGGCGCCACCCCTCGTTGAGCATGGCGAAGGTCTTCCCGACGCCGGGAGCGGCGCCGAGGTAGATCCGCAACGAGCCACGCGCCATCGGGATGACTTCCTTCAGCTCATGAGCTCAGCTTGTCGAGCGCGAGGTTCAGGTCGAGCACGTTGACAGTCTTCTCGCCGATGATGCCGAGCGGTCGGCCGTCGGTGTGCTCGTCGACGAGCTTGCGGACCTGGGCGACGCTCAGCCCTCGGGCCTCGGCGACACGAGGGGCCTGCAGCTCGGCGTTGGCGACGGAGATGTCGGGGTCGAGCCCGGATCCCGACGCCGTGACCGCGTCGACCGGGATCTTGACGTCCTTGGCGAGGCCGTTGAGCTCACGGTAGGCCTTGGCTCGCTGCGGCACGGTGTCGGGATCGCAGACCTTCGAGCCGTCCTGGTTGGTCTCGTAGACGGGGTTGCCCTTCGCGTCGACGACCGCGTTGCCGTTCTTGTCGGTCTTCTGTACCGGCAGGCACTTGGCGATGAGCTTCGGGTTGAGCGGACCGAGGTTCGAGCCGGTGCTGTAGGTCGGGTCGTAATTGGCGGCCGATGGGCTCGCCTGGAAGTACTTGGGCAGTCGGCGTTGCCCTTCTCGTCGATGAACGGCTGCGCGATCAGGCTCGACCCGACCGGCTTGCCGTTCTGCTTCACGAGGGAGCCGTCGGCCTTGTCCTTGAGGCCGGCCTGGGCGATGCCCGTGACGACCAAGGGATACACGAGGCCCAACAGCACCGTGAAGATCACCATGGAGACGATGGCCGGGAAGATTTGGCGCCGCATCTACTTCACCCCCAGGGCAGTGATGACGATGTCGATGAGCTTGATGCCGATGAACGGTGCGATCACGCCGCCCGCCCCGTAGATGAGGAGGTTGCGGCGCAGGAGATGCGCCGCGCTCGTCGGGATGAACTTCACGCCGCGCAACGCCAGCGGAATGAGCGCCACGATGATCAACGCGTTGAAGATCACCGCCGAGAGGATCGCAGAGCGAGGCGTCTGCAGGTCCATGATGTTGAGGTCGTTCAGCACGTGCACGCTGGCGAACCCCGCGAACATTGCCGGAATGATCGCGAAGTACTTCGCGACGTCGTTCGCGATGGAGAACGTGGTGAGCGACCCGCGGGTGATCAGCAACTGCTTGCCGATCTCGACGATGTCGATGAGCTTCGTCGGATCCGAGTCGAGGTCGACCATGTTGCCGGCTTCCTTGGCCGCCTGGGTCCCGGTGTTCATCGCGACGCCCACGTCCGCCTGCGCGAGTGCCGGAGCGTCGTTGGTGCCGTCGCCGGTCATCGCGACGAGCCGTCCGCCCCGCTGCTCGCTCCGGATCAGCTCCATCTTGTGCTCGGGCGTCGCCTCGGCGAGGAAGTCGTCGACACCGGCCTCACTCGCGATCACCGCGGCGGTGCGCGGATTGTCGCCCGTGATCATCACGGTGCGGATGCCCATGCGCCGCAGGTCGTCGAACCGCTCCGCGATGCCGGGCTTGACGATGTCCTTCAGGTAGATCACGCCGAGCGCGCGGGAGGGAGGAGGGATCCCTCCGCGCCGCCGGCCTCGGCAACCACGAGCGGCGTGCCGCCCTGGGCCGCGATCGAGTCCACCGTCTCGCCGAGCTCGGCCGGCACGGTGCCGCCCTGCTCCTCGATCCACCGGCGCACCGAGTCGGCCGCCCCCTTGCGCACGAGGCGATCGGGAAGGTCGACGCCGCTCATGCGCGTCTGGGCCGTGAACGGCACCAGGTTCGCGTCGTGCAGCTCGCGGTCTCGCAGTCCGTACCGCTCCTTGGCGAGCACCACGATCGAACGGCCTTCGGGCGTCTCGTCGGCGAGGCTCGAGAGCTGCGCCGCGTCGGCCAGCTCGTTCTCGGTGACGCCGCTGACGGCGATGAACGCGTCGGCTTGACGGTTGCCGAACGTGATCGTGCCCGTCTTGTCGAGCAGGAGCGTCGCGCAGTCGCCCGCGGCTTCGACCGCGCGGCCGCTCATTGCAAGCACGTTGCGGCGCACGAGGCGGTCCATGCCCGCGATGCCGATCGCCGAGAGCAGCGCACCGATCGTCGTCGGGATCAGACACACCAGGAGCGCAATCAGGATGACCACGCTCTGCTCGGCGCCGGCGAACTTCGCGAACGGCTGGAGCGACACCGTCGTGAGGAGGAAGATGATCGTGAGCCCGGCCAGCAGGATGTTGAGCGCGATCTCGTTGGGGGTCTTCTGGCGTTGCGAACCTTCGACGAGCGCGATCATCCGGTCGAGGAACGTCTCGCCCGCCCGGGCCGTGATGCGCACCACGATCTCGTCCGAGAGCACGCGGGTGCCGCCGGTGACCGCGGAGCGATCGCCACCCGATTCCCGGATCACGGGCGCCGACTCACCGGTGATCGCCGACTCGTCGACGCTGGCGATGCCTTCGATGACTTCGCCGTCACTGGGGATGAGCTCCCCGGCGCTCACAACCACCTCGTCGTCGACGTCGAGCTCGGTGCTGGGCACGTTCTCGAGCAGGCTGCCGCGTCCGGCGACGTGCGCAACGGTCTCCGAGCGCGTCTTGCGCAACGTCTCGGCCTGGGCCTTCCCGCGGCCCTCGGCGATCGCCTCGGCGAAGTTCGCGAACAGTACGGTGAACCAGAGGAACGCCGTGACGAGGCCGGTGAAGACGTTCTGGTTCGTCGACGAGGAGCCCAGATCCTTGAAGAACAGGATCGTGGTCAGCACCGCGCCGACGCCCACGACGAACATCACCGGGTTGCGCATCAGCGCACGGGGGTCGAGCTTCACGAAGCTGTCGCCAACCGCGCGCTGCACGATCTCGGGCTCGACGAGCTTGGTCTCAGGCATCGGTAACTGCTCCTCTTTCGTCAGAACTTGAGCTGCTCGACGATCGGGCCGAGCGCCAGAGCGGGAAGGAACGCAAGGGCCGCGACGATCACGGCGACGCCGAGCACGAGGACCACGAACAGCGGCGTGTGAGTCGGGAACGTGCCAACGGTCGCCGGCGACGCGCCGCTTGCGCACGACCGAACCGGCGAGCGCGAGCGTCGGGATGATCAGGAAGAACCGGCCGAACAGCATCACGATGGCCAGGGCCGAGTTCATGTAGCCCGTGTTGGCGGTGATGCCGGCGAACGCGGACCCGTTGTTGTTCGCAGCGGAGGTGAACGCGTACAACAGCTCACTGAAGCCGTGCGGGCCCGGGTTGAGAATCGAGACGGTCTTCACCGAGCCCACGAACGTGGAGATGGCGACGCCGATCATCACGATCGCCGGCATGATGAGGATGTAGATCGCGACCAGCTTCACCTCCGACGCCTGGATCTTCTTCCCGAGGTACTCGGGTGTGCGCCCGACCATGAGACCGGCGATGAACACCGACAGGATCGCGAGGATGAGCAGACCGTTGAGTCCGACGCCCACACCGCCGGGGCTGACCTCGCCCAGCTTCATGTTGGCGAGCGGCACGAGGCCGCCGGTCGGCGTGAAGCTGTCGTGCATCGAGTTCACCGAGCCGTTCGACGTCCCCGTCGTCGACGCGGCCCAGATGCCCGAGGCGACCGGCCCGTAGCGTGCCTCCTTGCCCTCCATGTTGCCGCCGGGCGACGTCTTGGTCACTGCCTGCGTCACGCCACCGGTGTCGAGCTTCGGGTTGCCACCCGACTCGATGATGGGCGCCGCCAGAGTCGCGCCGAGCCAGAGCACACCCATGATGGCGACCACCGCGTAACCTTGACGCTTGTCCTTGACCATCCGGCCGAACGTGAATGCCAGCGCGAACGGGATGATGAGAATCGCGTAGAGCTCGAAGAAGTCGCTCAACTTGCTGGGGTTCTCGAGCGGGTGGGCGGAGTTCACGTTGAAGAAGCCGCCGCCGTTGGTGCCGAGCTGCTTGATGGAGATCTGGCTCGCGACCGGCCCACCGGGAATCTTCTGCGCGGCCCCGGTGACCGTGTTGACGGTGGTGAAGCCGTGGGTGTTCTGAATAACGCCACATGCGAGCAGCACGAGCGCGCCCACGAACGCGAGCGGCAGCAGGATCCGCAGTGTCGTGCGCACCAGGTCGACCCAGAAGTTGCCGATCGTGCGCTTTCCTGCCCGTGAGAGGCCGCGGATCAGCGCGACCATCACCGCCATTCCCGCGGCCGCGGACACGAAGTTCTGGACCGTGAGGCCCACCATCTGCGTCAGGTGGCTCAGCGTGTTCTCGCCGCCGTACGACTGCCAGTTTGTGTTGGTCACGAAGCTGACCGCCGTGTTCAGCGACAACGCCGGCGCGACGTTGGTCATGTCCGTCGGGTTGAACGGCAGGCTGTGCTGGATGCGCTGCATCAAAAAGAGCAGGAACACGCCGGCGACGCTGAACGCCAGCACCGACAGCGTGTACACGTTCCAGCGCTGCTCACGCTCGGGGTCGATGCGACACGCGCGGAAGATCAATCGCTCGACCGGCCCGAACACGCGGTCGAGACGTGACGGGCCGCCTTCGTAGACGTGGGCCATGTAGCGGCCCAGCAACGGCGCCGTCACCGCGAGCGCGATGATCAACGCGACGAGCTGTCCCCAGCCCGCGAGGCTCATCAGAACCGCTCCGGGAACAGGAGCGCCGCAACCAGGTACAACGCCAACAGCACGGCCACGACGAGCGCGGCGATGTTCTCGCCGTTCATCGGACTGCAGCCCCCGCGGTCGCGTCCTCGAGGTCCGAGGGAGCCGGCTCGTCGAAATCTGACTCGTGGTCGGGACCGATGATCGAATCACAACCGCGCACGAGAGCTACGCAGAGCCCGAAGAACACCAAGATGGTCAAGACCACCCAGAGATCAGCCATGCCGCTTCTCCAGTCTCACCGGGGCCGCCTCCTTTGACGTCGCCCTTGCAACTTCTGTTTGCCATCTTGCAGACGCGCAACCGTGATGAACAGAGGCTTGCCGGGCTCTTAGCGCTCTGCTCTGCCGGCTTAACTGTTCGTTAGCGCGACGCGGGCTCTTCAAGGCTTCGCAGCTCATCGACTCATCGCGTCGAGCGCGAGGTTGAGCTCCATGACGTTCACGGCGTCTTCACCGATGACGCCCAGTCGCGCGCCGCGTGGTGTGCGCGTCGACGAGTCGGAGCACCGTGCGGCGCGACACGTGTCGCGCGCGCGCGACACGACGCGCCTGGACGCGCGCGTTGGCGACCGAGACATCGGGGTCGAGCCCGGAGAACGAAGCGGTCACAGCGTCCACCGGCACCTGTGCATGTGGACCAAGACCGTTGGCCTGCCGGTACGCGGCGACGCGCTGCGGCACCGTGTTCGGGTTGCATTTCTTGGAGCCGTTGCGATTGGTCTCGTAGACTTGCTGACCGCGCGCGTTCACGACCGGTGCACCGGCATCGTCCGTCTTCGGCACGGGAAGACAATCCGCGAGGAGCCGATCCGCGAGCGGCCCGGCATTCGACCCGCCCGACGCGGTGGCGTCGTAACCCGTGCCGGTGTAGCCAGTGCCGGCCGCGGACGGCCGGGGCCAGAAGTAGCCGGGCGCGGTGAACGGCTGCGCAAGCAGCTTCGAGCCCACGACGGTGCGGTCACGTACGACGAGGGAACCTTCGGCCTGATGCTCGAAGAACAACTGTCCGATGCCGTAGACCGCCGCGGGAAAGGCGACACAGACCACGAGCCCGAGCACGACCACGAGTCGCAGCGACACCAGGAACGCGGGGATGTGTCGGCGCATCAGTGCCTCCTCGAACTCACAGCGACAGGTGTTCCACGATCGGGCCGAGCGCGAGAGCAGGTAGATAGGTCAGCGCGACGACGATCACCACGACGAAGACGAGCAGCACGCCGAAGAGCACGCCGTCGGTAGGGAACGTGCCGGCGGAAGCGGGCGCCGGCTGCTTGCGCGCCGACCCGCCCGCGATCGCGAGCGCGGGCACGATCAGCAAGTACCGCCCCATGAGGATCGCGACCGTGAGGGTGATCTCGTACCAGTGCGACGTGACCGTGATACCGGGGAACGCGGAGCCGTTGTTGTTGCCCGCCGACGCGTAGGAGTAGAGCATCTCGCTGAACCCGTGCGCGCCGGTGTTTGCCACCGCGCTCGTCGCCGTCGACAGCAACACCGTGATGCCGGCGAAGGTCAGCACGACGAACGGCACGAACAGCACGTAGATCGTCGCCAGCTTCACGTCGGGTGCCCGGATCTTCTTCCCGAGATACTCCGGCGTGCGGCCGACCATCAGCCCGGCGATGAACACGGCCACGAGCGCCATCACCAGCAGCCCGTACAGGCCCGACCCGACACCACCGGGGCCGTACTCGCCAGTCAAGATGTTGGTCATGACGATCCCGCCGCCGAGCGCGGTGAACGAGTCGTGCGAGCCCGCGACCGAACCGGTGGAGGTGCTCGTCGAGTTCGACCCGTGCATCCCGGCGCCGGCCGCGCCCGAGCGCACCTCCTTGCCCTCGAGATTGCCGCCGGCCTGCGTGGCGCTCGGCTTCTGATCCGCGCCCGCGGTGGTGAGCCTCGGGTTGCCATGCGTCTCGAAGTACGTCGTGCCGACCATCGGAACGGCCCAGAGCACGAGCATCACGCCAAAGAGCACATAGCCCTGACGGCGACTGCCCACGAGCCGCCCGAAGGTGAACGGCAGGCCGAAGGCGATGATCGCCGCCGCGAGCATCTGGACGAAGTTCGCCAAGCCGGTCGGGCTCTCGAAGGGATGCGCGGAGTTCGCGTTGAAGTATCCGCCGCCGTTGCTGCCGAGCTCCTTGATCGCCTCCTGACTGGCGACCGGCCCTCCCGGGACCGTGGGCTTCGCCGCCGCCTGGCCGTCTGTCTTCGCCGCGACCAGTGAACGATCGACGGGCGCGACGCTCCGCTGGCTGTGGAAGTTCTGGATGACACCCTGACTCATGAAGAAGATCGCGAGCACGAAGCTGATCGGCAACAGGATCCGGATCACAGCGCGCGCGATGTCCACCCAGAAGTTGCCGATCGTGTCGGCCCTCCGACGCACCAAGCCCCGGATTAACGCGACCGCAACCGCGAGACCGGTCGCTGCCGACATGAAGTTTTGGAACACGATCCCGACGGTCTGCGTGAAGATGCTGACGGTCGACTCGGGGACGTAGCTCTGCCAGTCGGTGTTCGTCGTGAAGCTCGCCGCGTTGTTCAGCGACATGAACGGATCGACCGCAGCGCGGTGATCAGGATTGAACGGGAGTGAACCTTGGAGACGCTGGATCGCGTACAGCACCACGATCGACACGAAGCTGAACACCAGCAACGACCCCGCGTACCGCGTCCAGCGCTGCTCGCGATCTTGGTCGATCCCCACCAGGCGGTAGGTGAAGCGCTCCACCGGCAAGAACACCCGGTCGCCCGGCGCGCGACCGCCGCCGAAGACCGCGGCCATGTACCGGCCCATCAACGGAGCCAGCAGGAGCACCAACCCTGCGAGCAGGCCGAACTGTGCCCACGCCGGCGCGCTCATCGCGCCGTCCCTCGCCGCTGTCGAGCCGCGTCACTCACGTGACACCCCGCGGGTCGTCGACAGCGCGTCTCCGTTTCCCCGATGCTTGCGTCGGGTCCGAGGATGCGATCGCATCCCACGACCAATGCACCGGCCAGCAGGAAGAATGCTGCGACGATCGCGAGCATCAACACGTCAGTCATGAGCTGCCTCTCCTGTGATGAGGAGCGTGTTGCATCACCTAACACGAGCCCGCGTCGCAATTGAAGATGCCTTTCGCGCTCTTAGCTGGTCGTCGCCCACACGTAGCGGGCTCTTAGCGTGGCAACGCGCGAATCCCGTCGAGCAAAGGCCGGACCGTCGCAATATCTCGGCGCATCGATCGGCGCCTTCGTCCAACGACGGTTCGCGCAACTAGTACCGAGTGCAGAACAGCAGATCTTGCTGGTTGCGGGCGCGGCGGCCGGGTGGCCGCGATCTTCAAGACGCCGGCGACCGGAGCCGTCTTCGCGCTCGAAGTCCCGTACAAGGTTCCCGATTTCGCGCGTTGACGTTCGCGGATCCCGGTTGGATCACCGAGCGCGACGAGGAACCACGTGTAAACTGGTTTGTTGTACGTCTGTGGTGTGCCGGGAAGTCTGGTCGGCAGGGATGCCGCTGTGCGCCGGGAACCTCAGACACACGGAATGGCAGACGGGCTGCATCGACCGCACGTCAACTCCGCCCTGCGCATATCGACGCTGAGCGTGGCTTGGACGGTCGTGTCGAGCACTCTCGCCGTTGCCATCGGAATCCGCAGTCACACGGCTGTCCTCGTCGCGTTCGGTGCGGTCGGAATTGTGGACGCCGTCGCCTCGGTCACGCTCGCTTATCACTTTCATCACGGACTTCGCGACGACCAACTCTCCGAGCGGCTCGAGAAGCTTGCTCATCGCGTCGTGCTGGTTGGTCTCTTCTCGGTCGGGTGCGCGGCTGTTCTCGGTGGCCTGATCCGCCTGGTGATTGTCCAGTCCGGCGGCGCTTCGAATGCAGGCGTGGTGCTGGCCGCGGTGTCACTCGTGGGCCTCGTCGCGCTGTCAGCCCGCAAGCAGCAGATCGCTCGCCGGATCTCGAGCAACGCTCTGCTCTCGGATGGGCATCTGTCCGCCGCTGGTGCGACGCTGGCAGCAGTGACCTTGACAGGAACCGCCACCGCACGCTGGTTGGGCTGGCATTGGGCCGACGCCGTCGCAACCATCCTCGTCGGCATCATCGCGATATGGCTCGCGATCTCAACGTGGCGAAGCGAACACGGCGCAGCGTCGGTGACACGGTCGGCGTGATTGCGTTTGTAGTTCCTCACGTCTGACGAGGAGCGAGGGGATCGGTCCGATCCCCGCCGAGGGGCCGCGGGCAGGGCAGACTCGGGAGTGCCTCCTGTCGACGCGCTCCCATCGCCCCAGATCTACACCTTCGGCGACGCCGCCTACTTCCTCGGCATCGTCGCCCTCGTCAACTCGCTTCGGATCACGGGGAACACCGAGCCCGTCGTCGTGCTCGACCTCGGGCTGGAGCCGCATCAGCGGCAGCTCCTCGAGCGCCATTGCCGGTTCATGGACGCCACGCCCGTTCGCGACACGAACCCGTGGCACCTGTTCCCGTTCCCCTTGTTCGACGACCCCCGTGGAGTGATCGCCATCGTCGACTCCGACGTTCTCGTTACGGCACCGCTCGATCGTTACTTCGAAGCGGCTGTGGAGGGTCGGATCGTCGCGTTCTCCGATCTCGACACGCACCGGTGGTTTGCGGAGTGGACGGCAGCGTTCGCGCTCGACGCGCCGTTGCGACAGGATCAGACGTACGTCAACGCCGGCTTCATTGCGTTCTCGACAATCGAGCACCCCGACGTTGCTGCGACGATGGTGGGACTGCTGCGAGGCGATCGCGGGCCGTCGAACGGCGCTCGATGACGGCGACGTCGCCAGTCCGGTGGCCTACGGGGATCAGGACGCATTGAACGCGCTGTTGATGAGCGTCGTGCCGACCAGAGCGTGTCGCCATCCAGCCTGCGGGTGCCGTCCAGTATCTGGAACGCGAGCTCGCGCACACCCGGGTCGTCGATCTGGAGCGACTCAGCTGCGAGCACGACGGACAGCCGGTCGTGCTGCTGCACCGGATCTTCGAGGGGAAGCCGTGGCAGCGGGCATCCTGGGCCCGCATCCGGCGCACTTCCTACCTGCGATGTCTGCGCCGGGCGCTCAGCCGGCCCCGACGTCGCGATCCGCGTCAAGCCTTCGGAGCTCCCCGTCTGGTTGCGCCCGGGCGCACGTGGCGCGGCGAGCGCGTGGGCACTCCACCCGGTGGAGGTGCTGGGCCGCGTACGACGTCGCGTGCAACGACGCATGCGAGACGCCGCCTGAGCGTCCATTACCCTCATGTGCAACGGGCAGGCTGTCATTTCGACGCTGCCGGGCACGGGAGCTGGCAGGAGGGCACATGGCGTCGGTCCGCCGAGTCGAGCCGCCGGAGCGCCCCGGCGCCTCCTCGCTCGACCACGTGCCGGGCGGCCCGTGGGAGTTCGACGACGACGTGACGCATGTCTTCGACGACATGCTCGAGCGCTCGATCCCGCAGTACGACACGATGCGCGGGCTCGTGTTCGAGGTTGGGAAACGTTTCGTCCCGCCGGGCGGCACGGTCGTCGACCTGGGGTGTAGCCGCGGCGAGGCGCTCGCGCCGTTCGTCGACACGTTCGGCGACGAGTGCTCGTACGTCGGCGTCGAGGTGTCACCTCCGATGCTCGACGTCTGCCGCAAGCGCTTCGCATCCCGAACTCGCGGCCGGACGGTTCTCGTTGCTCGACTCTCGACCTGCGCACCGGGTACCCCGACGCCGACGCGACGCTCACGCTCGCGGTCTTGACGCTGCAGTTCGTGCCGATCGAGCACCGGGCCCGGGTCGTGCACGAGATCTACGAGCACACCGTGCCGGGTGGCGCGCTGGTGCTCGTCGAGAAGGTGCTCGGCAACGCCGCCATGACCGATCGGCTGATGACCGAGGTGTACTACGACCTCAAGCGCGCCAGCGGCTACGGCGAGGAGGAGATCGAGCGGAAGCGGTTGAGCCTCGAGGGCGTGCTCGTGCCCGTCGCGGCCGAGTGGAACGAGGACCTGTTGCGCCGCGCCGGGTTCGACGAGTCGAATGCTTCTGGCGCTGCCTGAACTTCGCGGGATGGGTGGCGATCAAGCGCGACGACGCCGCCGGGGGCGGCTCGTAGCGAGCGGCGAGCCGTGGGACGGGAGCAGGCGAGCTGCTCAAGGCGGTGACGCCGCCCATCGTCGTCTCGGCGGCGCGCCGCGTGCGGCACGGCGTCGCACCCAGGCGGCCCCGAATGGGAGTACGTCCCGGAGGGCTGGGCCCGCACCGACGTCGACATCCGCGGCTGGGACGTCGAGAGCGTCGTCGACGCGTACCGCGCCAAGCTGCCGGCGTTCCGGGAAGCGCTCGCGCGGCGCGCGGCCGCTCGCGCTCGCGACCTCGGCGGCGTCCCCGTGGGCGAGCCGAGCCTGACCGAGCAGAACCAGATCCTCGCCTTCGCATACGCGTTGTTCCCTGGCGAGCCGCCAGAGCGATCGTGTCTCGATCCTCGACTGGGGCGGCGGCGTCGGATACTTCGCCCTGCTGTGCCGCACGTTCCTCCCGGACGAGGTCGACGTCGACTATCCACTGCAAAGACGTGCCGCTCGTCTGCGACGCCGGTCGGGAGCTGCTCCCGGAGATCACGTTCTGGACCGACGACTCGTGCCTCGATCGCGAGTACGACCTCGTGTTCGCGAGCTCGTCGTTGCAGTACGCCGAGGACATGGCGGGCGCTCCTCGGCCGGCTCGCCGCGCACCGGCTCCGGTACCTCTTCCTCACGGATGTCCGATCGTGACGGACGCGGACTCGTTCGTGGTGCTGCAGCGTGCGCACCACTACGAGTTCGAGACCGAGTACCTGAGCTGGGTGTTCAACCGCGGCGAGTTGCTCGACGACAGCCCGGCGTGCCGGTGTGGCGCTGGAGCGCGAGTTCCTGCTGGGCCGGCAGCCGTACATCGCCGGCGCTCCCGAGCAGGACGAGACACGGGCTTACCTCTTCACGCGGTCGGACGCGCTCACGCAACCGTGACATGGCGCAGGTCGAGCGCGCCGAGCGGCGAGATGCCCAACCCATGGACGCGACGTGCGACCAGCAGCCGTGTCTCGTACTGCACGATGGGTGCGACCGCGTACTGGTCGAGGACGGAGCGTTCCGCGAGCGTGTAACTCTGCGCCCGCGACCGCGTGTCACCATCGGACGCCGCGGCCGTGAGCGCGCTGTCGAAGGCCGGAACGGCGAAACCGACCACGTTGTCGGGTGCTTGTGAGGCGAACTGACCGAGGAACGGCTGCGGGGTCGGCTCGTCGGTGACGGCGCCGAGGCGAAACACCTCCTGGCTGCCACTCGCGAGAAAGTTGCCGTACTCCGCGACGGGGTGAGCCCGGGGTGTCGCCACGATCCCGACCGAAGCAAGCTCCAGCCGCGCGGCTGCGGCGAGGGCCTGTTGCGCGGGACTGTCGTCGAAGTCGATCGCCACTTCGGGGATCCCGTCATTCGGGAACACGGCGCCCAGGAGCCCCTTCGCGGCCGCGAGGTCGGTGCTGCACCGCTTGGCGCAGGCATCGGCCGGTATCCCGGGCACGCCGGCCGACACGATGCCGGTCGCGGGGCGATTGGCATCGCCGGAAGCGGCATGCACGAGCTTCGCCGCATCGAGCGCGCGCACGATCGCCTCGCGAAATCGCGCGTCGACGAACTTCGGGCTCTTGAGATTGATCGCGTAGTACGAGACTGCGAGCGCGGGTGCTCGAATCTCGTGTGCCGATCTGCTGTTCCCGCTCGCCTTCTCCGAGCCGAGCAAGGTGGCATCGAGCCGGGTACCTGTCGTCACCGCGCGCTGCGCGGCCGCGACGGATGCCTCGCCGACCAAATCGATTCGGTCGGGACCACCGCTGCGCCCAACTCGCCGCAACGTAAACGAAGGCGCACGTGCGCTGACGAGCTTGTAGGGCCCCGAGCCGATCGGCAGTGTCGCCGGCTTCGCATTGTTGAGCTCGTGCTGCGGGCGGATCCCCAGTGCGGGATGTCCGAGCGCCGACGCAAAGTCGGCGCTCGGCGAGCCGAGATCGAACACGACCGTGTGATCGTCTGGGATCGTGATCCCGGTAAGCGCGCCCGTCGAACCGTCGACGTGCACCACGTTGTAGCCCGCGATGTCTGCGAGCAACGCCGCGAGTGGCGAGGCGGTCGCCTTGGCCGCGACGCGATCGAGCGTGGCCTTCACGTCGGCCGCCGTCACACGCATCCCGTCATGGAAGCGTGCGTCGCGCCGCAATGCGAAGGTGAACCGTTTCTGGGCGGAGTCGACCGTCCAGCGCGACGCGACGCCCGGCACCGGTCTCATCGCCGGGCTGAGTGAGACAAGCGGCTGATACAGCAGTGCCGCTGCAAGCACTTTCACCGGTTGGTCCGCGCTGGCAGGGTCGAGTGAATCAAGGCCGACCACCCCGATGCGGAGCGCCTTGGCGGGGGGCACGCCTGTGCCGCGGGCGCTGCCGCCGCTGCTCGAGCTGCATCCCCACAACGCGAGCGCGCCGACGATCAGTGCAACCGCTGCCGTTCGAGCTCGAAGCACGTGTTCAGACCGCCGTGACTGTCTCGGCGAAATGACACGCGACCGGATGGCCCTGCCCGCGATCGATCAGCGCCGGCTCCTCCTGGGCACAGATCGCCTCCGCCTTCCAACACCGCGTCCGGAACCGGCAACCGCTCGGCGGGTTCGTCGGGCTGGCCGACTCGCCCTTCAGCACGATGCGCTGACGTTCGCGTTCGCGACGCGGGTCGGAGACCGGGGCTGCAGTCAGCAGGGCCTGCGTATAGGGATGCCCAGCTCGCTCGTAGATGGCAGATGCCATCCCGATCTCGACGATCTTCCCCGCGTACATCACCGCGACCCGGTCTGAGATGTGGCGTACGACCGACAGGTCGTGCGCGATGAAGAGGTACGCGACCGAGAGCCGCTGCTGGAGCTCCAAGAGCAGGTTGAGGATCTGCGCCTGGATCGACACATCGAGTGCCGACACGGGCTCGTCGAGCACGACGACGTCGGGCTCGAGCCCCAAGGCGCGCGCGATCCCGATCCGCTGCCGTTGACCGCCCGAGAACTCGTGCGGGAATCGGCTCGCGTGCTCCGGGCTGAGGCCCACCATCTCGAGCAGCTCGGGGACACGGCGCTTGCCTTCGGCCCGCCGTCCTTGAATCACGAACGGCTCGTTCAGGATGTCGGACACGCTCATCCGCGGATTGAGGGACGCGTACGGGTCTTGAAACACCACTTGGAGCCGCTGACGGATCGGGCGCAGCCGCCGCCGGGACCATGTCGTGATGTCCGCGCCGTCGTAGCGAACGAGGCCTGCCGTTGGCTCGAGCAGCCGGAGGAGCAATCGGCCCGTGGTCGACTTTCCCGAACCGGATTCGCCGACGAGCCCCAGTGTCTCGTTCGGCGCGAGCGCGATGCTCACGTCATCCACGGCGTGGAGGACTGCATCGGTCTTGGCGCCGAATGCATGGCGGACGGGAAAGTGCTTGACCAGGTGCTCCGCCTCCAGCACCGGCGTCGGTGTGGCGCGGGTCGTCGCGTCGGCGGTGCTCACAACGCCGGCTCCGTACCGGCCGCGGCGGTCAGGGTCGCGAGCTCATCGGCCCGCCTGCATGCGGAACGATGTGCGATCTCGTCGCCCGCAACGGCTTGGAGCGCGGGACGGGCTTGGCGGCACTGCTCTTCGACGAACGCGCACCGAGGATGAAAGGCGCACCCGGTCGGGAGATGGATCAGGCTCGGCGGTGATCCGGGGATCGACCGCAGCTTTCGCCGCCGGTCGTCGACCCGCGGGACCGAGTCGAGCAGGCCGATCGTGTACGGGTGTCGAGACCGGTAGAAGATGTCGTCGACCGTGCCTTCCTCGACGAAGCGGCCGCCGTACATCACGATGACGCGGTCGGCCATGCCCGCGACGATGCCGAGGTCGTGGGTGATCAGGATCAGGGCGGCATCGGTCTCGCGTTTCGCCACCTCGAGCACGTCGAGCACCTGCGCCTGGATCGACACGTCGAGCGCCGTTGTCGGCTCATCGGCGATGAGGAGCTTCGGGTGGTTCGCGATGGCCATCGCGATCATCGCTCGCTGCCGCATGCCGCCCGAGAACTGGTGCGGGTAGTCGCGCAGCCGCTGCTCGGCTTGCGGCACACCGACTTGATGGAGGAGCTCCGCCGCCAGCCGGCTGCCCGCGGACCGACTCGCGACGGTGTGGTGGACGAGCATCGCCTCGGAGATCTGGTCGCCGATACGTAAGACCGGGTTGAGCGATGTCATCGGGTCTTGGAAGATCATCGCCATGTCGCGACCGCGAATCGACCGGTACTTCGCTTCCGAAAGGTCGACGAGTGAGCTGCCGTCGAAATGAATCGCGCCGCTGACGATCCGCCCAACAGGCTCCTCGATCAATCCCATGATCGAGAGTGCGGTAACCGTCTTGCCCGAGCCCGACTCCCCCACGATCGCGACGGTCTCCCCCGCGTCGACGTGGAACGAGACTCCGTCGACCGCCTTGACGAGTCCGGCTTCGGTTCGGAAGTGGGTGTGCAGGTCGTCGACGACCAGCAGCGACCCACCCGCAGGAGACAGTGGCGCCGGTTCCGATTGCGCGGTCATGCGCGCAACTGCCGTTGCTTCGGGTCGAGCGCGTCACGGAGCCCGTCGCCGACGAAGTTCACGGCCAGCACGGTGATGAAGATGGCCATGCCCGGGAAGACCGTCTGCCACCAGTGATCTTGCAGGCTGTCGAGCGAGCCGGAGACGAGGTTGCCCCAGCTGGCTGCGGGTGGCTGAATGCCGAACCCGAGAAACGACAAGGTGGTCTCGAGCAGGATCGCGGTGGCCACGGTCAAGGTCGCGTTCACGATGATCGGGCCCACGCAGTTGGGAAGGATGTGCCGCATGATGATTCGGCGGTTCGACGCGCCGAGCGCGCCGGCGGCTTCGACGAACTCCTTCTCGCGAAGCGACAGCGTGACACCGCGAACGACACACGCGATCGAGCCCCACAGGAGCAGCGAGACGAGGATCGTGATGCCGTTGGGCGATCCGAGATCCAGGCTGAACCCGAGGATGGTCACGACGCCGATCGATTCTGCGAGCGCCAGGAGCGGCAGGGACGGCAGCGCGATCGACAGGTCGGTGACGCGCATGAACACGTCGTCGCGGAGACCGCCGTAGAACCCGGCGAGCAGGCCGACCAGGGTGCCGATGATCGTGGACAGGATGGCGACGCCGAGGCCGACTCGAATCGACACCTGCCCGCCATGCAAAACGCGCGACAACGTGTCGCGGCTGAGCTCGTCGGTGCCGAACCAATGCGCTGCGGAAGGGCCCGCCTGGGGTTCGAGCAGGTGCTGCTCGGTCGGGCTGGGCGCGAAGTTCGCGCCCACGAAGCACGCGAACACAATGATGAGCAGCGCCACGACACCGACCATCGCGACCCGGTGCCGGCGAAAGCGCCGAAACGCGAGCCGCCATTGACTCCGCCCCGCGGGCGCCTCGAATCCCATCGCCAGGTCGCCGCCCGCGACCGTCGGGTCGATCTCCTCCGCCTTCGTTCGGGCGACTTCGTTCCACTGGGTCATGACCGGCGGATCCTCGGATCGAGGAATCCGTACAAGACGTCGGCGACCAGGTTGAACACGATCACGAAGGTGGTGGAGAGCAGCGTCACGGCGAGCAGCACCGGGTAGTCGAAGTTACGCAACGCATCGAGGAACACGGAACCGAGGCCGCGCCACCCGAAGATCTCCTCGACGACAACGACGCCGCCGAGCAGCGCGCCGGTATCGACCGCCACGACGGTGATGAACGGGATCAGCGC
The DNA here is from genome assembly GCA_963813635.1 of uncultured Actinomycetes bacterium. Taxonomy (GTDB): domain Bacteria; phylum Actinomycetota; class Acidimicrobiia; order IMCC26256; family JBBRZM01; genus JBBRZM01. The sequence continues at coordinate 113,232 of CAWEZO010000002.1, forward strand.
GTTGCGCATGGCATGTTTCGTGACGACCGTGCGGCGGGGCACGCCCTTTGCACGCGCGGTTCGTACGTAGTCGGTGTTGATCACGTCGAGCATGCTGTCGCGTTGGAACCGGCTCCACGCGGCGATCCCGGTCAGCGACAGCGTCAGCACCGGCAACACCATGTGCTGGGTGAGATTCAGAAGGTTGCCTTCCTGACCCACGGAATACTTGCCGTACACGTACACCAGGTGAACTCCGAGCGCCTCTTGCAGCCAGACGATGGCGACGAGCTGGAGCACCAAGCCGAACACGAAGTCGGGCATCGAGTACCCGAAGTACGAGAAACCGGTTGCACCGTGGTCGAACAACGAATACTGCCGTACCGCGTCGACGACACCGATCAGCAGCGCGAGCGAGATCGAGAACAGCACCGAGACGAAGACCAGCTCGAACGTGTTGATCGCGGCGCTCCGCACGATCGTCTGCACCGGTTGATCGCTCGAGAACGAACGGCCCCATTTTCCCTCGGCGAAGTCGCCGAGCCAGAGCATGTATTGCTCGGGCTTCGACTTGTCGAGGTGGTACTTGCGCTCGAGGTTCTGCAGCGTCTGCTGGGACACCTTCGGGTTGTGCCGGTATCGCTGGAGTGGATCGCCGCGGAGCGACACGAGCGTGAACACGATCATCGTCGCGAGCAGCAGCACCGGGATCGACGCCAGCACGCGACGAACGACAAACCTCGTCACTACCCTTGACCAAACACGCTCAGCCGGTCAGCTCCCAGTCTTCGACGTTCCAAGTGAAGCCGTCGGTGGTCGGGTTGTCCTGGACGCCGGTGATCTTCTTCTGGTAACCCAATTGCGTGGGCTTCTGGTAGAGCGGGATCGATGTCACCGCGTTCGTCGCGAGCTCTTCGTCGGCATCGTTGAAGAGCTGGGCCCGTTTCACGACGTCGACTTCGTGATCGCTGGCCATGAGGTCCGCGTCGACTTTCGCGTTGCGGGTCCGCGTGTAGTTCTGGCCCACCTCGGTGCAGTCGTCGATGCTCTTGCAGGGCCGCGGAATCCCCGATGACTCCCAGATCGTGTTTCCGTCGAACGGATCGGGGGCGCCGACCCAGGCGAACTCGATCGTCTGGTAGTCGAACGCGATCAGCTTCGTGTCGAGGATGTCTGCCGAGTTCTTCGCGGTGAGCTTGACCCCGATCTTCTTCAGCTGCTCGATGATGATCTGCTCGGTGAGCTCGCGAGCCTTGTTGCCTGCAGTCACCCCAACGGTGAATTGGAGCTTGACGCCGCCCTTCTCGCGAACGTCGCCGTTGATCTTCCAACCCGCTTCGTCGAGCATCGTGTTCGCCGCCGTGACATCGCCGCTCTCGGGATAGATCTCCCAGTGCGGGACGTACTCGTGCTGGTTCGTCATCCACTGCGTGTTGTTCAGCACCTCGGCCTTGTCGTTCGTCGAGAGCACGGTGCGCTCGACGATCTGCCTACGAGGTAACGCGGTCGCGATCGCCTTGCGGACCGCAATGTCGTCGAGACCCCTCACGCTCGACAGCATGTCGAAGTGCTCCCATTGCGAGCCCAGCGTCGACTGGTACACGGCGCCGTCGATCTTGCTGATCGAGTCGCGGAGCCCGAGCTGGTTCTGCGGGTAGATCATGTCGACCTCACCGGCCCGGAACGAGTTGATCTCCGAGTTGCTGTCGGTGTACGGCTTGAACACGACCTTCACCGTGGCCTTCTTCGGGCCCCAGTACTCGGGGTTGGGCTCGAGCGTGACCTCGTCGTTGGGCTTGTACGACGTCAACAGCATCGGGCCCGAGCTGACCGGCTTCTTGGTCTTCGGGTCACAGATGCAGGTGTTCCAGACCGTGTTGAAGTCCTGGCCTTGCAGGACGTGCTTCGGCAACACGGTGGTGGTGTTGCCGGCCCAGAGCTGACGCCAGGGCGCGAACACGCCCTTGAACACCTCTTGGAATTCCGTCGGGCTGATCACCTTGAAGTCGGTGATCTTGTCGTAGCCGTCGCGGGTGGCCATGTTGTTCTTCTTGTTGAGGATGGTCTGCCAGGTGAACTTGAAGTCATCCGCGGTGATCGGCCGGCCGTCTGACCACTTCGCTTCGGGGCGAATCGTGCAGTCGACCGTGAACGGCGACTGCGATGGGATCGTGCACTCCTTGTCGAAGAGCCACGGCTGCAGAGTGAAGTCCGGAAGGATCTTGTAGCCACGTGCGTAGGTCGGGCCGACGATCAGCGCGCCCCACTCGCTGTTTCCCTCTTGGGTCATCGTGTTGAGCACCGTCGGGAATTGCTCCGCGCCGACCACAATCGTGTTCGGTGGTTTGGCGCCGCTCGTGGAGGGCGTCGACCTCTTGGTCGACGAGCCGTTGCTCCTGCCGCCGCCGCCGCTCCCGCAGGCGCCCGCAAGCAGCGTGACGGTCACCAGCGCGACACATACTCCGACAAGCGGTCGGCGGTTTCCCGATGCGTGCACGTGCCCCCAGCCTCCCCCAACGAACCGTACCCATTCGGCACGACCATCGCGGAAGAAAGGTTAAGCAATATGCGCGGGGTAAGCGCGCGGCGGCCGCGGTGGCGCGGTGTTCGGATCGCGCGGTGCTCGCGTGGCTGCGCGATCGCGTAGCGGAAGGCGAAGCCGTCCGGCCCCGCGCTGCGTAAGTAACGTCCGATCCGTCACCTGGCGGGCAACTTTGCCCGCAACATCCCGCTGTGGCGCGGATAGCGGCGCTTAGCAGCTAATGAACCCGCAACGAGAGAGCGACCGTCGCGAAGATGAACACCATCGCGGTGATGATCGTGATGCGGTCGAGGTTGCGCTCGACGACCGTGGAGCCCGCCATCGAGCCACCCATTCCGCCTCCGAACATGTCGGACAGGCCACCGCCCCGCCCGGCGTGCAAGAGGATGAAGACGATCAGCAGCAAGGCCGACGCGATTTGGAAGATCAGAATGACCGTGGTCAGCACGGGGGTTGCTCCTCTTCGTGTGCTGAAACTGTATACCGGCCCACCGGGTGGCTACTCGCGGTAGCGGACGATCCGGGCGAAGTCGTCGGGTTCGAGGGACGCGCCGCCGACCAGCGCACCGTCGATCTCGGGCATCGACATCAGCTCGCTGATGTTGCCCGGCTTGACGCTGCCGCCGTACTGGATACGCATCGAGCTTGCGACCTGCTCGCCGTACAGCTCCCGCAGCGTGGTGCGAATCACCGCGATCGTCGTGTTGGCGTCGTCGGGCGTGGCGTTGCGGCCGGTGCCGATCGCCCAGATCGGCTCGTAGGCGATCACGGTCTCGCCGGCATCCGGCGCCTTCACCCCGGCGAACGCGGCGCGGGTCTGGCCGCTCACGCGGTCGTCGGTCGTGCCGGCCTCGCGCTCCTCGAGCGTCTCGCCCACACAGACGATCGGCGCCATGCCGTGCTTGCGGACGGCCTTGAGCTTCTTGTTCACCCATTCGTCGGTCTCGCCGAACAGTTGCCGTCGCTCGGAGTGCCCGACGATGACATAGCCCACATTGAGCTTGGCCAGCATCGCCGGCGACACCTCACCGGTGTAGGCGCCTTGGTCCTCCCAGTGACAGTTCTGCGCGCCGAGCAACATCGGGATGCGGTCGCTCTCGATCGTGGTCTGCGCGGAGCGCAGGTCGGTGAACGGCGGGCACAGGACGACGTCGCACGCGGTCGTAGTCCTTCGTGTCGAGCAGGTACGACAGCTTCTGGATGAACTGGATCGCGGCGAAGTGGTCGTGGTGCATCTTCCAGTTGCCGGCGATGATCGGCTTGCGGTCACTCATGCGAGCTCCCCCCTGTCGGGCGTGTGCGAAGCGCGGCGAGCCCGGTAGATCGCCGCTGTTCGATGAACTCGAGGGACGCGCCGCCGCCGGTGCTCACGTGGCTGATCCGATCGGCCAGCCCGAGCTGACGCGACCGCCGCCGCGCTGTCGCCGCCGCCGACCACGGTGAAGCCGTGCAGTCCGGCGACCGCGTCGGGCGACGGTCTGCGTGCCGTCGGCGAACGGCTCGAGCTCGAACACCCCCATCGGACCGTTCCAGAACACGGTCGCGCGCGTCGCAGAGCGTCGTCGGCGAACGATCGCCGCTGTCTCCGGACCGATGTCGAGACCCTTCCAGCCGTCGGGGAAGGCCTTCGACCCTGACGATTCGCGTCGGTGCCGTCCGCGGTCGACCTCCTGCGCGATGACAACGTCGATCGGGATGCGCACCCGGCCGGTGTCGAGCAGGCGCCGGCACTCATGGATGCATGTCGCGCTCCAGCAGCGAGTCGCCGACGTCGTGGCCTTGCGCGGCCAGGAACGTGAACGCCATCGCGCCGCCGAACGAGGATCGTGTCGCAATGTTCCAGCAGTGCCTCGATGACGCCGAGCTTGTCGCTGACCTTGGCGCCACCGAACACGGCCACGAACGGATGCCGCGGCGCGTCGAGCAGTCGCGAGAGCACTTCGACCTCTCGGAACAGGAGCCGCCCGCCGGCCGCCGGGAGCCGGCCGGGCGGGCCGACAATCGATGCGTGCGCCCGGTGCGACGCACCGAACGCTTCGTTGACGTAGGCGTCGCCGAGCTCGCTCAGAGCGTCGGCGAAGACCGGGTCGTTCTTCGTCTCCCCCGGCTCGAAGCGCAGGTTCTCGAGGAGCACGACCTGACCCGCAGTGCGGCCTGCGACCAGCTCCGTCACGCCGGGGCCGACAACGGCCGGCGCGAGGGAAACCTCCACGCCGAGCAGCTCCGACAGGCGTGCCGCGACGGGCGCCAACGAGTATTGGGGATCAATCGTGCCCTTCGGCCGTCCGAGGTGCGCGCACGCGACAACGACGGTCCCCTGGTCTCGCAGCCAGTCTGATCGTCGGTAACACGGTCGCGATGCGGAGGTCGTCGTCAACTGCGCCGTCGCGCAGTGGCACATTGAAGTCGGCGCGCATCAGCACGCGTGTGCCGGGCGTCAACGGCAGGTCTTCGAGGCGCGGCAGATCAATCGACATTGACGAGATTCCGATCCGAGATCGCGGTCAGCCGATGAACTTGATGAGATCGACGAGCCGGTTGGAATAGCCCCACTCGTTGTCGTACCAGCCGAGCACCTTCACCATGTGCCCGTTGATCAGCGAGTCGTGTGCCGAGAAGATGCACGAAGCGGGGTTCCCGACAATGTCGGCGGAGACGAGCGGTTGCTCGCTGTACTCGAGCACGCCGCGGTAGCTCGCGTCGTTGGCCGCCTCGGCGAACGCGGCGTTGACCTCGTCGGCCGACGGGGCACCGCCGAGCACGGCGACGAGGTCGGTGATCGAGCCGACCGGCGTGGGCACGCGCATCGCGAGCCCGTCGAGCTTGCCCTTGAGCTCCGGGAGCACGACGCCGATGGCCCGCGCCGCGCCGGTGGAGCTCGGGATGATGGACAAGGCGGCGGCCCGCATACGGCGGAGGTCGGCCTTGCCCTTACGGCTCGTCTGCGCCATGTCCTGGAGCGACTGGTCGCTCGTGTACGTGTGCACGGTGGTGATGTAACCCTGCTCGATCGTGAACCGGTCGTGCAGCACCTTCGCCATCGGCGCCAGGCAGTTGGTCGTGCACGACGCGTTGGAGAGCACCGTGTGCTCGGCCGAGTCGTACACGTCGTCGTTGACGCCCATGCAGATCGTGGCGTCGGCGTCACCGCTCGGCGCGGAGATGACAACCCGCTTCGCGCCACCCTGGAGGTGGTCGCGCGGCCGCGTCGCTGTCCGGTGAACAAGCCGGTGGACTCGATGACGACGTCGATGCCGTTGTCGGCCCACGGGATCTCGGTCGGGTCCTTGACCTCGAGCTTGCGTACCTCTCGGCCGTCGACGGAGAAGCCGTTGTCGGCTGACCTTCACCTCGTGGGGCAGCACCCCTGAGACCGAGTCGTGCTTCAGCAGGAACGCCATCGTGTCGTTGTCGCCGAACGGGTCGTTGACTGCGACCAGCTCGACGCCCGCCTCCGTCGCCCCGGGCGAGCACGGCCCGGTAGAAGGAGCGTCCGATGCGTCCGAACCCGTTGATCCCTACTCGTACTGGCATGTCTTCCTCCGTATGGGTTGTTTCTTCAACCTACAGCAGAGCCTCGAGGGCCTTCGCCAACCGGTCGGGATCATGCACCAGGCCGTCGGCCCGGCGACACGTCGGCCGCGACCGGCTCCACGCCCGATTCCCGGATGCGCGGCTTCGTCTGCCGCCATGCTCCCGGCCTGTTGGTAGACCAGAGCGTCGACGCGGGCGCCGTGCTCGAGGACGGCCAGGAGATGGTCGGTCACGTCCAGCCCGGCCGTCTCCGGTATCTGTGGCCGGAGGTTGGCGACCTGGACGACCCGCCCGCGAGCACCGGTCACCGCGGCACGGCAGCTCGTTGACGCAGAGGACCGGCAGCAGGCTCGTGTACAGCGACCCGGGAGCGAGCACGATCTGGTCGGCAAGCTCGATCGCCGTCACCGCGTCGGCGCATGCGGGCGCATCGTCGGGCACGAGCTCGACCCGGCGGATGCGGCCGGCGCTGTTCGGCACCGCGACCTGCCCTTCGACGGCTTCGCCTTCGACGTCGGCCTTCAGCACGACCGGGTCGGTCGGTCGCCGGAAGCACCCGGCCCACGGCGTCGAGCAGGCGGCCCGCTTCGTCGAGCGCGGCAGTGAAGTCGCCGAGCGTCTCGGCAAGCCCGACGATGATGAGGTTGCCGAGCGCGTGGCCACCCAGCTCGCCGCCGCCGAAGCGATGCTCGAACGCTTCGTTCCAGACGTTGTCGTCACCGGCCAGCGCGACGAGGCACCGGCGCAGGTCACCCGGCGCAGGCACGCCGAAGTCGCGTCGCAGGCGTCCCGGAGGAGCCACCGTCGTCCGCCACGCTCACCACCGCGGTGATCAGTCCGCGCGTAGCCGCGCGCCGCGCAACGTCAACGGCGAGCCCGTGACCACCGCCGAGCGCGACGACGGCGGCGCCTGGCGCGTCGATCCTCGCGCGGGAGCGCTCCCCGCGCGGCTGCGGCGTCACGGGACGGGTGCCGCGCCGGGTGCCCGGCGGCCGCGGATCGTACCGGGCGCGATCGGCGGCCGAGCCTTCCGGTGACGAGGACCCGCCCGGCGCGGTCGTCAGGCACGATCGAGATCCCGGTGGAACACGGGCGTGGAACCCCTGGCGCTCGAGCAGCTCGCCGAGCTCGTCGGCGATCACGACACTGCGGTGGCGGCCGCCCGTGCAGCCGACGCCGATCGAGAGGTACGACTTGCCTTCACGCACGTACGCCGGCAAGAGGAGCGCGAAGAGCCGGTCGAGCTCGTCGAGGAACGCCTCGGTGTCGGCTTGGTTCATGACGTAGCGCCGCACCTTGGGATCGGTGCCCGCCAACGGCCGGAGCTCGTCGACCCAGTGGGGGTTGGGCAGGAACCGGCAGTCGAACACCAGGTCGACGTCGAGCGGGAGCCCGTGCTTGTAGCCGAAGGACACGACACTCGTCTGGAGCCCGCCATCGGGTTCGGCCCCGGCGAACATCTCGCGCAACCGGTCGCGCAAGTCGTGCACGTTGAGGTTGGACGTGTCGATGGCCATGTCGGCTTGGCCCTTCAACTCCTCGAGCAGCTCGCGTTCCCGGGCGATTCCTTCGGACACGCGGTCGGTCTCTGCGAGCGGGTGCTTGCGGCGGGTCGTGACGAAGCGACGGACGAGCACCTCATCGGAGGCATCGAGAAACAGCACCTGCGTCCGCGCGCCGGTCTCGCGGAGCTCCGCGAGCGCGGCCGCGAGGTCGTCCATGAACTCGCCTGCGCGCACGTCGACGCCGAGCGCGAAGCGGCTGGGCCCCTCCTTGGCCGCGGCGAGCTCGGCCACCTTGGAGATGAGTGCCGGCGGCAGGTTGTCGATCACGAAGAACCCGAGGTCCTCGAGCACGTCGGCCGCGGTCGACCGGCCGGCGCCCGACATGCCGGTCACGATCATGACGTCGAGGGCTTGCGGCTCCGCGGTGGTCACGGCTTCATCGTCGCGCGGCCGGGCTGTGCAGGCATGCGAACAGCTCGCGCGCGACCTTGTCGGGGAGCCACGACAGCGCCAGCAGGTCGGACTCGTCCACCGCCCGGAGCTTCTTCACTGAGCCGAACTCCTTGAGCAGCCTCGTACGCCGGCCGGGACCGAGGCCCGGTACGTCGTCGAGCACCGAACGGGTCATGCGCTTGCCGCGGAGCTGGCGGTGATACGTGATGGCAAAGCGGTGCGCCTCGTCTCGCACCTGTTGGAGCAGGAACAGCGCTTCGGAGTCACGAGGGATCCGCACCGGCTCCGGCCCACCGGGCAGGTACACCTCCTCGAAGCGCTTCGCGAGGCTCGCGACCGAGATCTCCTCGAGGCCGAGCTCCTCGAGCACCCGCACGGCGACGCCGAGCTGGCCCTTCCCTCCGTCGACCAGCAACAGGTTGGGTGGGTATGCGAAGCGCTTGCCGGCACGCGCGCCCTGATCGCGCTCGGCGAGGTACTTGCGAAAGCGACGGGTGAGCACCTCTTCCATCGCGGCGAAGTCGTCCTGGCCTTCCTGGTGGCGCACCTTGAACCGGCGGTAGTCGGAACGCTTGGCGAGGCCGTCCTCCATCACGACCATCGAACCGACGATCTCCGTGCCTTGCAGGTTGGAGATGTCGAAGCACTCGATCCGCAACGGCGCGTCAGGCAAGCCGAGCGCATCCTGCAACGCGGTCAAGGCCCGCGCCCGTGCGTTGTGATCGGACGCGCGCCGAAGCTTGTGGCGCACGAACGCTTCTTGCGCATTGTGCGTGACCGTGCCGAGCAGCTCACGTTTCGCGCCCCGTTGTGGAACCCGCACACGGACCTTGCCGTCGCGCGCGGCGCCGAGGAACTCCTCGTACAGCGCGACGTCGTCCGGGAGCGCGGGGACCAGTACCTCGCGTGGCACGTCAGTGGCGGGCACGTCGCCGTACAGCTGTTCGAGGAGGCGGCCCACGAGTGCGGGCGTGTCGAGATCCTCGACCTTGTCGACCACGATGCCCTTGCGGCCGACCACCCGTCCCCGGCGCACGAAGAACACCTGCACCGACGCTTCGAGCGGGTCGTCGACCAGGCCGATCGCGTCGAAGTCCTCCTCTTTCGCGCCGACCATCTGCTGGCGCTCGATGACCTTGTGCACCGAGAGCACCTGGTCGCGCAGCCGTGCCGCGCGCTCGAACTCCAGACCGTCGGCCGCCTCGTGCATCTGCTTGTCGAGCCGGTCGAGGATGGGCGCGCTCTCACCGTCGAGGAACAGGAGCAGGTCGGCGACGAGCGCGCCGTATTCCTCCTGCGTGACCGCCGCGACGCAGGGGGCGGCGCATTTCTCGATGTGCGCGTAGAGGCACGGTCGCCCGAGGCGCTCATGCCGGTCGAACTTGGCGTTGGTGCAGGTGCGGATGGGGAACGTGCGCAGCAGGAGGTCGAGTGTCTCGCGAATCGCGTACGTGTGGGCGAACGGGCCGAAGTAGCGGACCCCCTTTCGCTTCGCGCCGCGGATCACCATCGCCCGCGGCCACTCCTCGCTGACGGTGACCGCGAGATACGGGTAGGACTTGTCGTCCTTCAGACGGACGTTGAAGCGGGGCTTGTGTCGCTTGATGAGGTTGAACTCGAGGAAGAGCGCCTCGACCTCGTTGCGCACCTCGATCCACTCGGCCGACTCCGCTGCGGCCACCATCTGACGGGTGCGGGGCAGCATCGAGTCGGGCGGCCCGAAGTAATTGGACAGGCGGCTGCGGAGGTTCGTCGCCTTGCCGACGTAGATCACCCGGCCGTGGGCGTCCTTGAACTGGTACGAGCCGGGCGCATCGGGGATCGAGCCGGCAGGCGGCCGCTTCAGCACGGTCCCATTGTCGCGGCTGAAGGTGCTCTTGGCAGCACAGTTTCGGTGGGAGACTTGGCCGTGGCCGTGGTGCAGGACAGGGTCTCCAGGCCGGCGGCGAGGTATGCAAACGCTGTCGGAGCGTTCGTCGGCGCGCTGACGTGGGCGTGGTATTTCTCGGGCAGCGCGCGGGCGTTCGGGTACGACAGCTCGATCACCGTGGGCCTCTTCGTCACGAGGGGCAACGCGCTCGACGCATTTCGCTCACAATACGCATATAACAATCATCCGTTGATCTCGTTCGTCGAGCATCTCGTTGTCGACGTCACTGGCTCTCGATCCGAGCAGATGCTGCGGCTCCTGCCAATCACGTGCGCGGCAGCAACCGTCGCGCTCGTGTGTGCCTGGACTGCTCGCCGTTACGGGACCTTCATCGGCGCGCTCGCGGGGCTCGTCGTCGCATTCAATCCGTCATTCGTCGAACACGGTACAGAGATCCGCGGGTACAGCCTGATGGTTCTCGCTGCTGTCGCGTCGACCATGGTTCTCGTGCACATTCTCGAACGCGACGCGTCTACAGGGTTACCTCCCGGATACATCGTGCTCGTCGCGATCGGGGTTGCGGCACACCTGGCGATGCTCGTAGTAGTCGCCGGGCAACTTTGCCTGGTACTGCAGAGCCGACACGTCCGAAGCCGCAGACGGGAGCTCCTTGTCGCGGCCGTCACGGGCGTGGCTACGGGCCTCCTGGCTTACGCGGTCCTGGTCTCGACGATGGTGAGCGGCACCGGCTCCCGTCATTTCCAGCTGGCCTTTCCCGGCCACCTCTGGATCGACATGCTCGGCGGCTCCCTGCTGACCGCGCTCCTCCTCACCCCATCGATTCTCATCGCCGTGACGCGGAATCCGGAGCATTCCCGACTTGTCGCGCCGGCGAGCATCGTCGTGTGCGCGATCGCCGTGGGATGGGTGGTCGCCCCACCGGATTTCTATACCCGGTTCTTCTTGTGGCTCGTCCCGCTCGCCGCAATCGCAGTGGCGGCCGGCGTCGCCCGTGTACCTGCTCTTGCATGTGCCGTCCTCCTTGCCTTCGTCCCGCAAATCGCCACAGATACCCGGTTCCTCGGTGCCGACGCCAACGCGAATCGATCCGGTGGCGCGGTGCTTCGCGCCGCCGATCGCGATCGGCTCACGGTGTGCTCTGCAGGCACTGATTCTGAAGCGCTCGTCGCGTACATCGGCACGATCGCCAAACCGCGGTTTCCGCACACGCCTCACGACGTAGTGGGATGTGACGCGCTCGCTCGTGCTCAGGCCGGCGAGGCAGGGCCGGATCGTGAGCCTCGCGTCCAAGACGTTTGCCCGTTGCGCCGTGCTCCCGGCTCGCGTGGACGCCCACTTCTACTGGACCCGGCCGTTTCCCGGTATGCCGGAACATGGGGACGCATGCGCTCGGAACCCGGGAGTTGGTTAGTGGATCAGTTTGAAGTCGCCCGGGGCGCGCCCAGCGTTTAGGATTGCGGGAGGCCGGCCTGGTAGTTCCGGCCACATATCAGCTCCGGGGCCGACAACCCCGCGGTGGGCGACCAGGCTGTCCCCGCCGGCCAACACCGGGGCTCTCCCGTTTGGGGGATCCAATGTTGCGACTCCAGGCTCCGCTCCCCGACCGCTACACCCTGGCCTCAGAGGACCAGCTCGACCAGTGGATCGGCGCGGCCAAGCGCACGCTCGGAGACCGGCTGGTCATCCTCGGGCACCACTATCAGCGCGACGAGGTCATGAAATGGGCCGATGCGCGCGGCGACTCGTTCAACTTGGCCCGATTTGCGGCTGACAACGACCGGGCCACCGACATCGTCTTTTGCGGTGTGCACTTCATGGCGGAATCCGCCGACGTGCTGACGGGCGCGCATCAGCGCGTCGTGCTCCCCGATGTCAACGCGGGCTGCTCCATGGCCGACATGGCCGACCTCGATCAGGTGGAGGAGTGTTGGGACGCGCTCGCCGCCGTCATCGACGTCGAGCGGATCGTGCCGATCACGTACATGAACTCGTCCGCGGCGCTGAAGGCGTTCGTCGGCAGGCACGGCGGCGCGGTGTGCACCTCGTCGAATGCCGGCGCAGTGCTGCGTTGGGCTCTCGGCCGCGGTGACAAGGTGCTGTTCTTTCCCGACCAGCACCTCGGCCGCAACACCGGCTACGAGATGGGCTTCGGTGCCGACGACATGCAGGTGTGGGATCCGCGCTTCGAGCTCGGCGGGCTCGAGGAGCGCGAGATCAAGAGCGCGACCTTCTTGTTGTGGAAGGGCCACTGTTCGGTGCACCAGCGTTTCCGGCCGTCGCACATCGAGGCCTTCCGCACCGAACACCCCACCGGCGAGGTGATCGTGCACCCCGAGTGTGCGCACGAGGTCGTCGAGCTCGCCGACCGGGTGGGTTCGACCGAACGCATCCTCGAATGGGTGGATGCCGCTCCGAGCGGCGCCGTGCTCGCGATCGGCACCGAGATTCACATGGTGCAGCGACTCGCAAACGAGCACCCCGACAAGACGATCGTCTCGCTCGACCCGCTTGTCTGTCCCTGCTCGACGATGTTTCGCATCGACGCGCCCCATCTGGCGTGGGTGCTGGAATCGCTCGTACGGGGCGAGATCGTGAATCAGATCGTGGTCGAAGAGCAGACGGCCGAGTGGGCCCGGGTGGCGCTTCAGCGGATGCTCGACATCACGTGAGTCTGGGTCGCCCAGACCGAACGCGCGGAGCGACCACGCGATCCGAGCGCGAAGCGCGGCGTGTCGGCCGTGTCTATTCCGACTACGAGCAGTCGGGGTACGGCGCTCGCTGGGATCCGGAGAATGCCGGCATTGCAGCCATTCAGCGCGAGCGCTCCTCTGTGCTCGAAGAGCTGCTCCGCCGCCATGATCTCCTGCCACTCGCCAATCGCCGGATTCTTGACGTCGGCTGCGGGAACGGCGACGAGCTCGCCCGCCTGGTCGCATACGGGGCGCGTGCGGATCGACTTGAAGGGGTCGATCTCCTCGCCGAACTGGTCACCGTCGCGCACGCGTGTCACCCGGATATTCGATTCGAGAGGGGGAACGGCGACTCACTTCCTTGCGCGGCCGATACGTTCGACATTGTCGTCCTCTTCACTGTCTTGAGCTCGATTCTCGATCGCGCTGTGGCGCAAGCAATAGCTGCCGAGGCTGTTCGCGTGCTCCGGAGCAACGGGGCAATCCTGTGGTACGACCTCCGCCTGCCGAGTCCGCGAAACCGTGCCGTGCGCGCCATGCGACGCAAAGACATCGCGCGACTGTTTCCCGACCTCGCACTCGACCTGCGTTCCGTGACCGTCGTCCCGCCGATCGCGCGTCGGCTGGGACGCTCGACGCCGACGCTGTATCCGTGGCTCGCCCGACTGACGCCACTCCGCACACACTGGCTCGGACTCCTGACGAAGCCTGGCCAGTCAGGGCCGTAGTCAGGCGTCGGCAGCAACCGCGGTGGATCTCACGTGCTCAGTCCATGTTGATCAATGAACATGGCGAGGCTGAGTCGACGCCAGGGAGAGACGCCTGTGCTCGACCGCTCCTTGAGAATGTCGAGATCGATGAGGAACGTCGTCGCATCGTCAACGGCTCGCGCGATATCTGCGCGTTGTAGCCAGCTCTCATCGGGCACCTGATACGCGATCTTGTCGCGCCGCCATGCGATCTCCCGCGGCAGGCGGCGCGCCAATGCTCGACGCAGTGCCAACTTGGTCCAGCCGGCGCCGAGCCCGCCGGCCCAGTTCGACCTCAACCCGAGCTCGACCATGCGCGTGTCGAGGTAGGGCAGGCGGACCTCACGGCCGAAGGCCATTGAGCTCCGGTCGGCAAAGCGGAGTAGCCGGGGCAGCAAGCCACGTTCGAGATCAAATCCGGCCGCGCGCTGCAACAACCGTCCCGTGACCAAGTCTCCGAACGGGTCGGGGGCCCGCTCGGCTGCAAGCGCAGGGCCCGCCACCGCACGGCCACCGGCCGTCGCGGCAACAAAATGACGAGGGCGGTTCGGGGCCAGCAGGCCGAGGGCCTGAGTCCATTTCAGCCGGGGCGCACCGCCGAGGCGGCGCCATTCGCGGGCGGCGCGCCAGGCGATGTCGGGTCGCCCACGCAGCGCCTCCTCGGCAAGTGCGAATCCGGCATGTTTTGGGTACCCGCCCCACGTCTCGTCCGCACCCTGCCCATCCAGCAACACGGTCACGCCAAGCGCTTGGGCTGCGCGCATGACACACCATTGTGCGAAGACGCTCGGGGAATCGATCGGACCTCCCTGCGCTCTGACGACGTCGGCCAACCCGGTGATGAACTCAGCTGGGTCCGGCTCGACGCGATGCAGCGTCACCGAGAACTGTTCTGCGATCGATTTCGCGTAGCGCCACTCGTCGAGCGAGCTGCCGGGAAAGCTCGCCGTGAAGGCATGCAGCTCACGAGCGTCGTCGACCGCCCGAAGACTCGCGACGACCCCGGAGCTGTCCACGCCTCCGCTGAGGCTCGTACCGACCGGCACGTCGCTTCGGAGCCGTAGCCGCACCGACGCATCGAGCGCGGCGAGGACCTCCTCGTCCCCCGCGGTACCGGCGTCCCAGGATCGTCCCAGCAGCTCTGCGGCTCGCCACCACCTACTACGGCGGGGAAGGCTCCCGTTGTCGAGACAGACGTAGGTTCCAGGCGGGACCTGCACGATGCCCTCGAAGTAGCTGTCCGCAGGATCCTCGATGTCACCGAACCCGAGGAATCCGAGGACCCGCCCCCGATTCAACCCACCCGTTCCCGCGCCGGCGGCTCGTACGACCCCCGGCTCCGAACCAAACCACCAAGCCGTGCCCCGACGCCCGTAGTACAGGGGCTTCTCCCCGAAGCGGTCGCGGACAAGCACGACGCGTCCGTCGGCCGTGCGGATCGCGGCTGCGAACATCCCCTCGCACCGGGGAAAGAGGCCCGTGCCCCACTCGAGAAAGCCGCGCAAGAAGACCTCGGTGTCGCCCGTCGTGGCGAATACGTGACCCCGGCTCTCGAGCTCGCTGCGGAGCTCGAGGTAGTTGTAGATCTCACCGTTCATCGCCAGCGTCGTGCCGGTGTGCTCATCGATCATCGGCTGGTCGGCACGCAGGCTCAGATCGAGAACGGCGAGACGTCGAAATGCCAGCCACACGCCGTCTCGCCAGTATTCGCTCCCGCTGTCGGGGCCTCGGTGTCGCAGCATGTCGGCCAGCGCATCGGCCTCATCGTCGGCGGGACGCTCCGCGAGGCCGTGCGCGCCGACAAAGCCGCACACCTACCTGTCACCCGCTTCGGTCGAACCCGGCCGTCCGAGAACCGCGTCGAACAGCACGCTGCGACGGCGCGCCATGGAGAAGCGGTGTTCGATGTCGGCGCGCATCTCGGAGCGGCACACGGCCTTGGCGCTTCGAAGCGCCCTTCCCGCCAACTGCACATCCGACTCGTCCCCGTCCTGGTCTACGGCCCAGGGCCCGGCAACTTCTCGGAGCGCCGGACTCCCGGCTATTGCCGGGACACAGCCACACAGCATTGCCTCGGCCATTGCCATGCCGAAGGTCTCGTGCCAGGAGAGCTGGACATATACCGATGCTGACCAAAAGAGACGCCGCAACTCCTCGTGCTCGAGCGGGCCCGGGGTTTCCAGATTGGGCGGCTGCACCGCCGTGACGCGCGCTGCGACATCCGGGGTGAGGCGGCCGGCCAGGACGTACCGGCGCGCTGGATCGTCGCATGCCATCCGGACGAATCGATCGATCCCCTTCCGGCTATACGTCTCCTCGTCGATGTAGCCCAGCGTCACCAGCACATCGGGATCGCGGGCGATCCCCGGATCGGTCCACTGGGCGGGGTCGACCGCCAAGTAACCGAGGCGGGTCCGGGGCGCAGCAGATGGCACGAGCGCCACGAACTCCCGGAGCGACTGCTTCGAGATCGGGAGGGCGACGGTCGCACAACGTCCGATCAGTTTCGGAAGCCACCCGCGCCCACGTGCCGCGAGCCCGTATCTATGCGCCGGCACGTTCGCATAGTCGTATCCGGCCGGGATAAGGATCAATCTCCGCCGGAAGAGCCGCGCCACGAGCGCAGGCACCAGCGCGTGCTCGGAGCCGAAGAACGCATAGGCGACATCGCCTCGACGGATTGCTCTGACGCACTCGCGAACGTAGGAGAACGTGTGGTGACCGGGATAGCGGACGACCTCGATGTCGAAGTCCTGAGCCAGACAGACCCGGTCGTTACGAACAAAGCCGCTCTCGGGTTCACGCTCGATGATCACGACCCGCGGCGTCATGACGCAATCACGTCGAGATGCCGCACGAGGCGTAGCGAACACGCGAGCGCGATGAGGATCAGCGGCCCGATGATCGCGATCGACCACGGCAGGGTCTTCGGCGCGAGCGCGAGCGCACCGGCTGCCATCACCGCGATCACCACGGCCGGAACGAACCGGCGGAGCGACGCCGCTTCGACGAGGCGAGGCAGCGCCACGACCATGAGCACTGACATGACAATCTCTGACGCCACCAGCGATACCGCCGCACCGTTGACACTCCAGCGGAGCACGAGCGGCACCCCGAGCGCGATGGAAACCGCTACTCCGGTCAGCATGATCACCATTGACCGACGTGCTCGCTCTTCCGCCAGGAGCAAGAGCTCACCGACGCCGCGCACGGACCAGGTGATCGCAGTCACCGCGAGCAACGAGAGCGCGACCCGGGCGTCGTCGTATCGATTCCCACCGAACAGCGCGCTCAGCACCACCTCCGGAGACACCATGAACAAGACCGTGACCGGGACCAACGCCACGACGATCGCGGCCGTGACCGCGGACGTCGCGCGTTCCGCGTGCGGCCGTTGACCACGTGCCGTGTGACCTCGCAGGATGGGCAGCATCGGGGCTGCGGTCGAGAGCGCGAACAGTGTCATGACCTCGACCGGCCGCTGGGCCACCGAGAACCGTGCAACGGCCGTGGCGCTCGCCAACAATGCAAGCAGCACCGGTGCGATCCGCGGGCTCACGTTCAGCAGCGCGAATGCCACGGCAGTGAACCGTGCTTCGCGGTCGAGCACGCCGCCGGGATGCCTCGCGTGCGCCGGCCGCGCCCGGAAGACCGCGACGCCCACGACGAGCGCCGACAACCCATTGGTCGCGAGGTACGTCACGAGAATCGCAATGGCGCCCTGGCCGTGGACCACGAGGAGCGAGCCGACAACGAGGAACATCGTGTTCTCGGCGGGGAGCAGCACCATCTCGACCGCGGTCCTCCCTACCGACCGTAGTGCGGCATAGCCGAGCTCGGTCAATCCGCTCACCACTGCAATAGCACCCGCGAGCAGGACGATCACCGGATCGACTGGCACAGGCAGGATCAGGATGAGGACTGTGCCGACCAGCCCGACGGTGACTCCGCCCAGCACTCGAAGACGCACCGTCCTCGTGAACGCGGGCCACAGCGTGGCATTGTCCGCGGCGACGAAGCGAACAACGGTCCGTGTGGTACCCAGGTCCCCGAGCCCGGCGAACACGGCAAAGAACGCGAGTCCCGTCGCCACCTGCCCGAAATCGAACTCCGACATGTTGCGGGCGGCGACGAGGAACCAGACCAGGCTGATGACCTGCGTCAACCCTCGCGCAACCGCGAGCGAAATGAAACGGCGTGACACGCCTCGATTCCACCCGCCCTGCGTCGCCCCTTCTGCGGCGATAGAGACCGGGTCGATCACGTTCAGCCGAGCGCGACGATCGGGTGCATCACGGCGACACCTTCACGGCAGCGCCGCCGCGCCGCACCGACTCGTCAATCGCGCACAGAACCTTGACGACCTCGAGTCCGTGAGCAGCATCGGTCGGGGTCTTGACGCCGGTAGCGCACGCGGCGGCGAACGCCTCCATCTCGTTGAGCAGCGGCTCGCGGATCGCAATCTTTGGGATCAGCACATCTCCGGCGCGCGTCTTCCATTGAAACTCGCTCATGGAGTCGAAGCGACCAAAGCCCATGTCATCAGGGCCGATCGGTCGTTCGGCACCGGCGTCGTACAGCCAGATCTTCTGGTCGGTCGACACGTCGTCGTAGACGGCCATCTTCTTGTCGCCGACCACAGTCATCAGCCGAGTCTTGCGGGGATCGATCCACGACAGGTGGAGGCTTGCGCCGACGCCCGATGGGAAGCGGAGTGTCGCGAAACAGACATCTTCGATGGCCGGCTGCAAGAACGAAAAACCCGTTGCCGACACCTCCTCGGGCGTCTCCTCGAGCAGGAACACCATGATCGAAACGTCGTGGGGGCCGAAGTTCCACAACGCATTGCAGTCCGCCCGGATCCGACCGAGGTTGAGGCGCTGGGAGTAGAGGTATTGGAGCTTGCCGAGCTCTCCGGAGGCGATCGAGCGCTTCAGCCAGTGCACCGGCGGCGAGTACAAAAACGTGTGGCCCACCATGGCCACCCGGTCCGCGACTTCGGCGGCCTGCACGACGGCAGCGGCACCCTCGACCGTCGTCGCCAGCGGCTTCTCCACCAAGACGTGCCGACCCGACGCGAGCACGGCCTGGGCCAGTTCGGCATGCGTGGCGGCCGGCGTTGCGAGAATTACCGCATCGACATCATCACGAGCGAGCACGGCGGCGATTCCGTCAACCACCGCCGCCGCCGGATACTGCGCGGCGGCCGCCGTCCGCCGGTCGGCCGACCCGTCAGCGATCGCGACCAGGCGCAGGCCCTCCGCGGCCTGCGCGTTCCGGGCCAGGTTCGGCCCCCAATAGCCGTACCCGACAAGCGCGACGCCGACCCGTCCGCCCGGACTTGTCATTACTCGGTGATGACCCGGTGCCGACGCTCACCGGTCATACACAAGGTCTGCAGCTCATCAATGAGATCCTGCCGCGGTGCACGAAGATCCAGTCCCTCGAGCTCGGATACCGCCAAGGGTAGGACTGCCACGTGGGCGATCATCGGATGAGCGCCTCGGGTATCGACCTCGTCGAATCCGAACAGCACCTCGTCGAGCTTCTCCCCCGGTCGAAGTCCGGTGAACACGATGTCGATGCGTCGATCGGCCAGACCGGCAAGCCGGCCCGCCAGCGCCGCGATGCGCACCGGTGCGCCCATGTCGAGCACCAAGACCTCGCCGGGGCCGCCGATCGCGCCGGCTTGGATGACGAGCTCCACTGCCTCGGCAGTCGTCATGAAGTACCGCCGAACCTCCGGATGAGTGACGGTCAACGGTCCACCCGCTTCGATTTGCGCCTGAAACGCCTCGAGGACCGAACCGCGGCTCCCGAGCACATTGCCGAACCGAACACTCAGAAAGACCCCGGGGGCCCGTGACGCGGTGTCGGCGGTCAGCCGTTCGGCGATGCGCTTGGAGTAACCGAGCACACTGACGGGATCAGCGGCCTTGTCGGTCGAGATGTTGACAAAGCGCTCGACCCCGGTCGCCTCGGCCAGCGCAAGGAGGTGCTCGGTTGCAAGCACGTTGGTGCGTATCGCCTCCGCCGGATGCTGTTCGAGCAGCGTGAGGTGCTTGAGCGCGGCCGCGTGGAAGATGACTTGCGGGCGCCATCGCTTGATGACGCTCGTCATCGAATCCTTGTCGCGCAGGTCCGCAAGTATCAGCTCCGGTCGATCGAGCAAGGCGCGGCCTTCGATCGAGAGCTGCACCGCGTGCAATGCCGATTCGTCTCGGTCGAGCATCAGCAGCTGCTCCGGAGCGAAGCGGTGGATCTGGCGGCACAACTCCGATCCGATCGAGCCGCCCGCGCCGGTGACGAGGACGCGCTTGCCGGTGAGATAGCCGGCGATCGATTCGAGCGATGTCTCGATCTCTCGTCTTCCGAGCAGGTCCGCAACGGTGACGTCGCGGATGTCGTGCAGGCCGACGCCGCCGTCGAAGAGATCACGGTTGGGCGGCAGGACCTTGACATCCAGATGCGCGGCCCGGGCCATGTCCGTCACCTCGCCGACGAGCTCACGGCTTGCGCTCGGAATCGCGATGAGCACAACTGTGGCGGCAGTCTCATGCGCCACACGAGCGATGCCGCTGCGTGTACCCATGACCTGAACGCCGTTGATGCTCAGGCGGCTACGAGCCGGGTCATCGTCGATCAGCGCAACAGGAAGGTATGCGCTCGCGGGATCCCGGAGCATCGCCCCCACGACTTGGGCGCCGCCTTCTCCGGCACCGAAGACAACGAGCCGTTGCACATCTGCGCCGGACGGACGGCGCGCCCGATCGTCGTTTGCCCGCGCGACATAGCGAATCGCGCCCATCAGGACGAAGGCACCGAATGCAGCTCCGACTGGTGCGCTCAACGGCACCATGCGCGGGCGCGACGCGAGCAGGTCGATTGTAAAGATGAGTGCGGTCGTGATCACGACCGAGCGGGCGAGCGCGGCAACCTCGTCGAAGCTGCCCGCGCGCGAACGGCCCGCGTACAGGCCCGTGATCCATGCGCCGGCAAGATGGCACGCGACGACAACCGGAATGATGGCAAACTGACCCGCGATGCTGAGCGCGCTGACGTCAAGATCGACGCGGAGCAGCGAGGCGAGTGTCAGCGCAGCAACCCAGGCAGCAGAATCTGCCGCGAGCCGACGCAACTGGTGCGGGGCGAACGCGTGTCGGGAGACGCCGGCGCGAAGCGCTTCGAGATTCACAACCCTCTGTATATCGAGGCGCGCCTTTCGTCCCTTGAGCAGAATCTCGTGCACAACGTGAGCGGACCCGGGCGGTCACCTATTGGCGGGCGCTGTCCCGTTACCGTCGTGGTGCCCGTCTACAACGATGCCGTCGGCCTTGACGGGTGTTGTGCATGCATTTCGGTACAAGTGTCCATCGCTTCAGAAATTCGGGAGATCCTTCTGCTCGACGGCGGGTCACAGGATGGGACTCGTGAAGTCGCGGCCGAATGGGCGCATCGCGACCCTCGCTTCCGCCTGGTCGACAACGACGGCCGGTACGTGTCAGCCGCGCTCAATCGCGCGGTTCTCGCTTCGAGCACCGACACCTTCATCTGGATCAGCTCCCACACAACCGTCGCACCCGACTACGTCGATATCGCGACGACGACCCTGCTCGACACCGGCGCCGACGTCGTGGGTGGAACGATGCGCCCAGTGGGAACCACGCGTTTCGGCCGGGCCGTGGCGTGGGCACTCCAGAGCCGCTGGGGCGTTGGCGGCTCCCCTTTTCATCAGGACGACTACGAGGGGGAAGCCGATTCCGCGTACATGCTCGTGTTCACGAGACAGACGATCGAGAGGTTCGGTGGTTTCGACGAGCGCTGCATCCGCAATCAGGACGACGAGTTCACGTACCGCGTGCGCGGGCGCGGCGGGCGGGTCTGGCTCACGTCCCGGCTGCGTTCCGAGTACACCGCGCGAGGCGACCTTGCCTCGCTCATTCGCCAGTTCTATGGATACGGCTACTACAAGCCCCGCGTTCTGCGGGCGAACCCGAGCGGGATGCGCCTTCGTCATCTCGCACCGCCCGCGGTCGCGCTCGTGTGGTGCGCGCTGCCGTCGGCGCGCCGCCGCCCCCTGCTCGCACTCGTGCCCGTTGCGCACGTCGGGACGCTTGGCGTAGTTGCGCTGGAGAGCGGCGTCGCCGGCTCCGCCGATCGTGGACTCGCCCTCTTGGCGATGCATCTCGCGTATGGCTTCGGATTCTTGCGCGGGCTCGCCGACAGCAGCCCTCGGTCGAGGTCAACGCCGTGACTGCGGCACCGCCACCGCCTCGGGCACGTCGCGCCGCACGCGCCGCTCGATCACAGTCTCAGGCCGGCCGAAGACGAGTTGCTGCACGAGTGACACCACCACGAGCACGTCGATCCATGGTGACGCGCGCTGCACGTACCACTGATCGATCGCCAGCTTCACCGGCACGATCTGCGTTCGATACAGCTCCGTCGGGTCGGCCTCTCGAAGCTCGGCTCGCTCCCACGCGCCGACGATGAGCTGCGTCGGGCCGATCAATCCGGGTGCGACCAGGAGCACGAGCTCCCATCGCGGATTGTCCATGCGTACGAACTCGGGGGCCTCGGGCCGCGGGCCGATCAGCAGCATCTCTCCGTCTCGAACGTTGACGAGTTGTGGAAGCTCGTCGAGGTGACGATCCCGCAAGCGCCGTCCCAGCGGCGTGATGCGCGAGTCGTCACCACTCGTGATCGATGCACCCGCAGCTCGTCCGTCTGCGGCCGTCGCATTCATCGTTCGCAGCTTCCGCAGCGCGAACGTGTGACCGTGCGCGCCGACCCGGGGTAAGTGGATCTCCACCGGGTCGCCATCTTCGCGACGAACTCGCCTCCGTAGCCATGCGAGCACCGGTGCCAGCACAACGAGACTGAGCTTGGCGACGGCTCGGTCGACTCGCGCCCGGCTACGCAACCACGAGCTCACTGGTGCAGAAGATCGCACAGGACCTCACACACGCGATCGACGTCGTCAGTGCTGAGAGCGGGCGACAGCGGCAGGCTGAGCACGCGGTCTGCATGGTCGTCCGCGATCGAGACGCCGCTCGGTCCGGCCTGCGCATGCTCTCGAAACCAGCTGAGCTGATGAAGGGGCCGAAAGTGAACGCTCGACGCGATGCCCGCCTTCGCCAGTCCCGCCCGAATCGCCGGCCGCTGTCGCGGGTCCGCGAGGGCGATGACTGCCAGATGGTCGGCGCTTCCGGCAACGGGCGTCGCAGGCACGAAGCGCACGTCGTCGACTCGCGCGAGGTTCCTGCGGTAGCTCTCCAAGAGCACGCGACGCCGCGCCTGGAGGTCGTCGATCCGGGCCAGCTGCGAACGCGCCAAAGCCGCCAAGAGATCCGGCAGGTTGGCTTTGATCCCGGGAATGACCACGTCGTACTCGACGTCGCTCCGCTCCGGGCGATAGCGGTCCCAGGCGTCGGCATCGAAGCCGTGCAGCCGCGCCACGCGCATGTATCCGGCCCGTTCAGCGCTCTCGACCGCGATGGCGCCGCCTTCCGCGCAGGTGATGTTCTTCGTGGCGTAGAAAGAAAAGCAGGCGGCTGCAGTCCCGTGTCCACCAACGCGCCCGCGGTCGTCGGCGGCACCCAGCGCGTGCGCCGCATCCTCGACAACCGGCACGCCGGCCGCGGCGCAGAGGTCGCGCACCTCGCGGGCAACGGGCACGCCGCCGAAATGCACGGGCACGACCGCGTGGAGGCCCGCGTCGAGTGCAGCCGCGAGAGAAGCCGGCGACACATTGAGCGTGTCGGGCTCGCTATCGAGGAGCACTACTGACGTACCGACGCGATGCGCGGCGAGCCCGGTCGCGGCGAACGTCCACGTCGGCACGCCGACCCGACTGCCGGGTTGCAGCTCCAGGGAACCGAGCGCGATCTCGAGCGCGGCAGTGCCCGAGCTCACGGCAATCACGTGCGGTATGCCGATGTAGGTCGCGAGTTCGCGCTCGAGTGCGATGCACTCTTCACCGGTCGTGAGCCAGCCACCTCGCAGCACGGCGGAGACGGCTGCGACATCGGCGTCCGTGATGTCAGGCGGCGCGAAGCCAATAGCATCGTTCGACCGAGGTCGCGACATGAGCCGAGGATAACGGCCACTTGGACCGGTGCCGGTTATCTCTGCGCCGACCCCGCGGCGCCGCGTCGGTACGTCGTCACAATTACGTCGGGGCCACGAAACAGCGGGATGGTCATCGACCTCCCACGCGTAAACCGATCAAGCCGTTTCGGCCGGAACCGCGGCTGGTTGGAAATCGCGACGAGCGCGAACTCCTTCGCCCCTGCGCGTCGCATGACCGCTGCGGCCGGCGCAATATCCGACTCTGTGGTCGCTGTGAGCCAGCGACGGCGATCCGTGTAGAAGCTGCCGCCTTCGCGCAGCAGAAAGGCGGCCCTCGAGATCACGCCTTCGTCGCGCCGCGCGACGAGGGCCTCGAAGGTGTTCGCGACCTGATGGGTACGTTCGCGCGTCCATGCGAGGCCAAGGCCGGTCACGAGCACTGCGATAGCCACGAATGCCGCCTGCGCGCCTCGGGGCGCTCGCGCCAGCCCGACGATGCCGAACACTGCGAGGAGCGCACCGGACACGAGCAGATACCGACCGCCCCACTGTGGATTCGCGCCACCGAGATATTGCGTCAACCAGACGCCGAGCATGCTCACCAGTGCAATCACGATGATCGGCCATGCGCGCCGCTGTTTCCAGCAGAGGAACAACCCGACGGCGGCAAGCGGGGACGCGGTCAGCAGTCCGGATATGAACCCGAGCTCATTCCACCGAACGACGATGTATGTGCATGGGACCGCGACGAGCGACACGATCGCGACGGTGCCGCCAGGTCGCTCGCTCCGCGTCCAGGCAATCGCGGCCGTCCCGAGCAGCAGCACCACCAAGAGGCCCAACCACAGGTCAAATGATCCGACGAATCGGTTCAGACCGGTCGTCGTAACCGCCGCCTCGTCGAAACGCTGCGCGAGCAACAGGCCCGCTCGCGTGGCCGTGCCTTCCACGCGCCCCGAGCGGATCGCGGCGCTGATCGTCGCCTGCTCCAGCAGTTGATTCGCTACGGCCATGGTCACCACGCCGATCGTCACTGCGATCCCGGTGACGAGCGCAGCAGCGATTCGTCGTCTGCGCACGAGCAGCGCGATGCAGATCGTCGCCGTGGCTACTCCCGCGTAGATCAATGTTTCGGTCCGCATCGTGAATGCGCCGCCGAACAAGAGGCCTGCGCCGAGTGCCCCCCGCCACCCGCAACGGCCCTCGAGACGATCGAAGAGCAGCACGACGGCCCACACCATGAGTCCGACGCCGATTGCGTGCTCCCAGAAATCGCCGGCGTAGATCACGATCGGCGTGGCCAGCCCCGTCAGCCAGAATGCGGCCCACCCGTCGCCGCCTCCCAGCCGGCGCGCCAATGCCCGCGCGCCGAGTGCTGCCAGCACGGCGCCGGCCATAGGTAGCAGCAGCGCGAGTCGCAGGCCCCCCAGTCGATAGAGCGGATACGCGGCATCCAGCATTGGAAGCGTTGTGACCGCGACCCATTTCTGATCCAATCGATGCGTTTGATACAGCGGATGAAAGCGACCGGATGGATCGAAACGAGCGGCCCAGTAGCCGACGTCGGGATCGACGCCGCCATTCCGCTCCATCATGCGCATGGTCGCGACCTTCGAGCCGGTGTCGACACCGAGGGACGCATGTGGGTCGTTCAACAAGCTGAGACCGAAGTACGCGGCAAACAGCACGAGACACGCGACGACCGGCCGCCGCAGGAGGGCGTTCACCGTGTTGTCTTCCGGGCGCGCAGCACGAGCAGTCGTGGGATCGTCGCTGCCTCCCGGTATTCCGGAGCACGGGCGAGAAAACCTTCGGGCGGTGCCGGTTCGTCCATGGACTCCACGAACAGTCCACAGGAGGCCATCACGTTGACGTAGCGGTGGAGCGGCCGATGGATGAACGGAAGCAACACACCCGGCGCAACCTCTTCCATCGTGTGCTCCTCCGGGAGATACGGGCCGACGCGCCAGTACTGCTCGTCGAGGATGCGATCGTCGATCCAGCCGCTTCCGGGCGCCTGGAGAAGCGGATGGTTCAGCAGGAGCAGGAAGATGCCACGCGGCTGCAGCACTCGCGCGGTTTCGCGGATCATGTCGTCACATGCTTCGACGTGCTCGAGGACGAGACATGCGACCACCGCATCGACCGCGGCGTCAGCGATCGGCAGAGCCGTCACATCGGCGCGCCCGTAGCGCGCGCCTCCACGAGCCGCCGCCGGCTGCAACTGCGCGTCGGAGCGATCCAGCCCGACGACGAATCGGCCGTCACGTACGCAGCGGCGCGACACCTGCCCCTCGCCGCAGCCGACGTCGAGCACCCGTGAAGCGTCAGAGAGCTCCCGGTCGACGATCGGGAGGATCTGCTCCTCGTACTCAGGGTCGGCTCCGTCGGTGAAGGTCTCCTGCCACCAGCCCGCGTGGCGCTCCCAGGGATCGCTGTACATTGCGCTGCGCGTCTGTCAGCCGATACCGAGCAAGGGAGCCAGGAACTGGCCCGTGTAGCTCTCCGGTGTCTTTGCGACCTGCTCGGGGGTGCCCTCGGCGAGCACCTCCCCCCCGCCGTCGCCCCCTTCCGGCCCGAGGTCGATGACCCAGTCGGCCGACTTGACCACGTCGAGGTTGTGCTCGATCACCAAGACCGTGTTGCCGCTCTCGACGAGCCGCGAGAGCACCCCCAGGAGGCGCCGGACATCCTCGAAGTGGAGGCCGGTCGTGGGCTCGTCGAGGATGTATACCGTGCGGCCGGTCGCTCGTTTGCCGAGCTCCGATGCCAGCTTGACCCGTTGCGCCTCGCCGCCCGACAAGGTCGGTGCAGGCTGCCCCAGGCGTACGTAGCCCAGGCCGACGTCGAACAGCGTCTGTAACTGCCGGGCGATCGTGGGTTGGTTGGCGAAGAACCCGAGCGCTTCCTCGATCGACAGGTCGAGCACCTCGCCGATGTTCTTGCCCTTGAACGTGATGTCGAGCGTGTCGCGGTTGTAGCGCGCGCCCTTGCAGACCTCGCATGGCACATAGACGTCGGGTAGGAAGTGCATCTCGATCTTGATGGTGCCGTCACCCGAACAGGCCTCGCAACGGCCGCCCTTCACGTTGAACGAGAAGCGGCCCTGCTGGTACCCGCGGACCTTCGACTCTTGGGTCGACGCGAACAGCGCGCGCACCTTGTCGAACACGCCCGTATACGTCGCGGGATTGGATCGCGGTGTGCGCCCGATCGGCGACTGGTCGATGTTAATGACCTTGTCGACCTGGTCTGCGCCCTCAATCGTCTTGTGGCGACCGGGCACGGTGCGCGAGCGGTAGATGCGTTGCATGAGCGCATGGAACAGAATGTCGTTGACGAGCGTTGACTTGCCGCTCCCACTGACGCCGGTGATCGCCACGAAGCAACCGAGCGGGAAGTCGACGTCGATGCCTTTCAGGTTGTGCTCGCGCGCGTCGCGCACCGTGAGCCATGCCTCGCCCGGCTGACGCCGTATCTCCGGGATGGGAATGGTGCGCTTGTGGGACAGGTACTGCCCGGTGATCGACGCCTTCGTCGCCAGCACCCGCTTCAGGTCACCGACAACGACGATCTCGCCACCGTGCTCCCCCGCCCCGGGCCCGATGTCGACGATGTGATCCGCGACGCGGATCGTCTCCTCGTCGTGCTCGACCACGATCACGGTGTTGCCGAGATCGCGCAACCTGATCATGGTGTCGATGAGCCGCCGGTTGTCGCGCTGGTGCAGACCGATCGACGGCTCGTCGAGCACGTAGAGCACACCGACCAGCCCGCTGCCGATCTGCGACGCCAGCCGAATACGTTGTGCCTCACCGCCGGCGAGCGTGCCGGCGGCGCGGTTGAGCGAGAGGTAGTCGAGGCCGACGTCGAGCAAGAAGCGGAGCCGCTCGTTGACCTCCTTCTCGACTCGCTCCGCGATCATGCGATCGCGTTCGGAGAGGTCCAACGCGCCCAGGAAGTCTGCCGCCTTACGGATCGACAGCTCGCCGACCTCGTAGATGTTCCGGTCGCCGATCGTGACCGCAAGCGACGCCGGGCGGAGCCGCGCGCCGCCGCACGCGGGGCACGGCACCTCGCGCATGTACCCCTCGATCTGTTCGCGGCTCCGGTCACTCTCGGCCTCCGAGTGCCGGCGCTCGAGCCACGGCACGACCCCCTCGAAGCCGGTCGTGTAGGAACGCTGTCGACCGTAACGGTTGCGGTACGAGACCCGTACGGCCTTCTCGCCGCTTCCGTACAGCACCGCCTTCTTGTCGCCTTTTCGTAGCTTCCGCCAGGGCGTCGACGTCGAGAATCCGTACTCCTCTGCCAGCGCGCTGAGCACGCGGTCGAAGTACTGGCTCCGGAAACCCGACCACGGCGCGAGGGCGCCGCCATCGATCGGGAGGTCGTCGTCTGGCACGACCAGCTCCGGGTCGACCTCGTATCGCGTGCCCAAGCCGTCGCACCGCTCGCACGCGCCGTACGGGGAGTTGAACGAGAAGTTGCGCGGCGCGAGCTCATCGAACGACAAGCCGCAGTGGGTGCACGCGAGATGCTCGGAGAACGTCAGCCGCTCCGACTCATCCGTCTCCCCCTCGCGGGGCACGATCTCGACTTCCGCGACGCCCTCGGCGAGCCGGAGGGCGGTTTCGAGCGAGTCGGTGAGGCGACGTTCGATTCCGGAGCGGCGCACCAGCCGGTCGACCACGACTTCGATCGTGTGCTGCTCGTAGCGGGCGAGCCGCTCGCGATGAGCGCCGGAGACGCTCGAGCCGACGAGCTCGGACAGCTCGAGCAGATCGCCGTCGATGCGCGCCCGGGTGAACCCCTGGGCGGCGAGCTCGCCGAGCAGACCTTCGTACTCGCCCTTTCGGCCGCGCACGACCGGCGCCAGCACCTGAAAGCGAGTGCCTTCCGGCAGGGTGAGGATGCGATCAACGATCTGCTGGGGTGTTTGGCGGGTGATCACGCGGCCGCAGTTGGGACAGTGCGGCACACCGATGCGGGCGTACAGGAGGCGGAGGTAGTCGTAGACCTCGGTGATCGTGCCGACGGTCGATCGCGGGTTACGCGACGCCGACTTCTGGTCGATCGAGATCGCCGGCGAGAGCCCCTCGATGAAATCGACGTCGGGCTTGTCCATCTGGCCGAGGAACTGCCGCGGCATATGCCGACAGCGACTCGACGTACCGACGTTGGCCCTCGGCGTAGATCGTGTCGAAGGCGAGCGAAGACTTCCCTGAACCCGATAGGCCGGTGAAGACGATCAGCCTCTCGCGCGGCAGCACGAGGTCGACGTCTTTGAGGTTGTGCTCCCGGGCGCCCCGGATCGTGATCACGTCCGCCACGAATCCAGACTACCGGTGAATACGCGTCATCGAACGGATGTTCGGTCTGTCCTTATCGATGGTCGCCCGGCTGCAGGCAGAACACCCGGTAGTCCTTGTCGTGCCAGTCGCGCGCACATCGCGGCACGCCGGAGACGTCCCTGGCATACGAGATCTTCTCCACCAACCACACCCGCCCATCCCAGCGCGACGCGCCGAGCACGAACGCGTACCCGCGGTGTGCACGGAGGAAGCGGCTCGAGAGCGGCTGACCGGCACGCCGTCCGTGAACCCCCAGGTTCCAGTCGATGAGAGGCCGGAACCACTCGGGTGCGACAGCCACGGCGTCGCCCGGCCGCGCGTACCGATCGACGTGGTGCAGCGCGCCGTACTCCTCGGGAGGACTCACCACCGCTGCGACTGCCGGACCGGCCATGACTTCGATGATGATCACGGCGATCGCGACCCCGGCGAGACGCCACCGACGGGCCGCTTGCTCAACGAGCGCCGCGAGCGCAACAAGGGGCGCCCAGGCGCCGCACGCAAGCGTGCGCGAGAGAAACGAATGCGAGAAGAGACCCACGCCGGCAGCCAACACCAACGGGACGGCGAAGCAGGCGACCCACACCCGTGCCAGACGCCGGTCGCTCTGCCACAACACGATGCCGCCCACGACCACCGCAGCGCACACCAAGAGCTCGGCGCTCGACTCAGAGGTGACGAGCCCGGCGACTGCCTGCGTGATGCCCCGGGGAGTCGTGTACGGGATGAAGGCTTCGGTATCCGTACGCCATTGCTCGATCATGGACGGGCCCCAGGTCGCCGCCCAAATGATGACCGGCGCACTCACGGCGGCACGCCATTTCCAGGCTTCCGCGTCGCGTCGGAGCAGCGGAAGCGTGAAGAGGCCGAACGCCAGAAACGCCACAGCGGTGTTCTCGAACAAGCCGACCACCAGCGCGATGCTCACGGCAGCCAGCGCGGCGGGACTCGGGCGTCGGAGCCATCGATCAGCGGCCACGGCGCACACGACGCCGACCAGCACGACTGCCGCGTACATGCGCGCTTCGCGTCCGAATACCAGCTGGAACGGCGCGACGGCCATGAATGCGATGGCGCACAGTCCCATGACACCGCGACGGTGCATCCAGACGGCGAAAACGAAGAACGCTGCGATCGAGCACAGCGCCGAGGGAGCCCGGAACCAGCCGTTGGTGACGCCGGCGTCCGCGAGCGGCTTGCGCAACAGATAGTCGAGCGGAGGATGGTGGTCTTGAAGGCGGAGAAAGGAGAGCAGCGAGTCGACGGAACGCCGCGAGGCCATCGCCGTAAACGACTCGTCGAACGTCAACGGGTACCGGCCGAGCCCCCACACCCGCACGGCCACCGCAACCAGCGCGGCGGCCCACAGAAAGATGGTGATCGCTCGCGGTCGCCCTGGCGCCCGAGAGCCGGTACCCGTGTCGCGCGCGCCCGGCCCGTCCGCGGAGGGATGTTGCGCGGCACCAGCGATCGGCTCGGTGACTTCGACGCTGTCGACACGCATCGACTCAACGGTACCGGTGCGCAGCAGCGGCCCTGCACCTCCGGACAAATGCGACGCGTTCCGGCCTCGAGAGTGTTAGGACACCGCGCGGAGCTCGCGCTTGAGCTCGCCGATCTCGTCGCGCAGGCGCGCCGCCTCCTCGAAGCGAAGCTCCTTCGCCGCCTCGTGCATCTCCTCTTGAAGCGTCTGGATGAGCCGTCCCAGCTCGTCGGGCGGCACGTCGGCCAAGTCGAACACGGCGGAGCGCTGCGAGCGGCCGCGCCCACGGTTACGGCCGCGCGCCGCCGGGAGGTCTGCGTCGGCACCGCGCAGCATCTCGAGGATGTCGGTGACCTTCTTGCGAATGGTCTGCGGGTCGATGCCGTGCTCCGCGTTGTACTCGAGTTGCTTCTTGCGCCGTCGGTTGGTCTCCGACAGCGCCCGGCGCATCGAGTCGGTGACCTGATCGGCGTACATGACCACCTGGCCGTCGACGTTGCGGGCGGCGCGTCCGATCATCTGGATCAACGAAGTCTCGGAGCGCAAGAACCCTTCCTTGTCGGCGTCGAGGATCGCGACCAACGACACTTCGGGCAGGTCGAGGCCCTCACGTAACAAGTTGATGCCGACAAGCACGTCGAACTCACCGAGCCGCAACGAGCGCAGGATCTCGACGCGCTCCAGCGTGTCGACCTCGCTGTGGAGGTACCGCACACGCAGGCCGAGCTCGAGGAGATAGTCGGTGAGGTCTTCGGCCATCTTCTTCGTCAGCGTGGTGACGAGCACCCGCTGGTCACTGTCGGCCCGCCCCTTGATGTCGGAGACGAGGTCGTCGATCTGACCCTTGGTGGGCCGCAACAACACCTCGGGGTCGATCAGGCCGGTGGGCCGCACGATCTGCTCCACGACCTGTGACGAGACCTCGAGCTCGTAGGGCCCCGGCGTCGCCGACAGGTAGACGATCTGGTTGACCTTCTCGACGAACTCTTCGAAGCGCAATGGGCGGTTGTCCATCGCCGACGGCAGGCGGAAACCATGCTCGACCAATGTCTCCTTGCGTGAGCGGTCGCCTTCGAACTGGCCGTGCAGTTGCGGCACCGTCACGTGCGACTCGTCGAGCACAACGAGATAGTCATCGGGGAAGTAGTCGAGCAGCGTGTACGGCGGCTCGCCGGCGTCGCGGCCGTCGAGATGCCGCGAGTAGTTCTCGATACCCGAGCACGACCCGACCTCGCGGAACATCTCGAGGTCGTACGCGGTGCGCATACGCAGACGTTGCGCCTCGAGCAGCTTGCCCCGCTCCTCGAACCACGCCAGACGCTCCTTGAGCTCGGCCTCGATCTGACCGATCGCGATCACGAGGCGCTGCTCGTCGGTGACGTAATGCGAAGCCGGGAAGAGCACCAGGCGCTCCAACTCCTCCACGATCTCGCCCGTCAGCGGATCGACCGACGCGATGCGCTCGACCTCGTCGCCGAACAGCTGGATGCGGACGGCCCGCTCCTCATACGCGGGAAAGAGCTCGATCGTGTCGCCGCGTACCCGGAACTTGTTGCGCACGAGCACCGTGTCGTTGCGTTCGTACTGCAGCTCGACCAGTCGCCCGAGGATCGACCGCTGGTCGCGCTCCTCGCCCACCTCGAGCGTGAGGAGCTGCTTCGCGTACGTCTCGGGCGAGCCGAGCCCGTAGATCGCGGACACCGAGGCGACGATGATCACATCTCGACGTGACAGCAACGCGCTCGTCGCCGAATGGCGCAGCCGGTCGATCTCGTCGTTGATCGACGAGTCCTTCTCGATGTAGGTATCGGTCGACGGGAGGTAGGCCTCCGGCTGGTAGTAGTCGTAATAAGAGACGAAGTACTCGACCCGGTTCTTGGGAAAGAGCTCCCGGAACTCACTCGCGAGCTGGGCCGCGAGGCTCTTGTTGGGCGCCAGCACGATCGTGGGTCGCTGCACCTGCTCGATCACACCTGCGATCGTGAACGACTTGCCCGATCCCGTGATGCCCAGGAGCGTCTGGTGGCGATCGCCGCGGTTGACACCGGCCGCGAGCGCGCGAATCGCTTCGGGCTGGTCGCCGGCGGGGCTGAACTCCGAGACAAGCTCGAGGGCGGGCATACGGCGATGCTAACGGCGAGGTGTGACGGCGATACCGGTCAACGTGTGGCTGCTGCCCGTCGCCGCTCGAGATCGGCCCATACCTCATCGACCTGCGCATCGAGCGTCGCCGGGTCCCCGGCGTTGTCGATCACGTACGTCGCGACCTCGCGCCGCTGCGCGTCGGTGGCCTGTGCGGCCATCCGCGCTCCGGCATCGGCGCGCTCGACCCCTCTCTGCTCGAGCCGTTCCAGACGCAGCTCCCGCGGTGCCTCCACCACGATGACGGCTTCGTACCCCCGGGTCGCGGCCGAATCCGATTCGACGAGGAGCGGCACGTCGCACACCACGATTGCATCGGCCGGCGCGCGCATCATCCGCCGGGTGAACTCGGTGCCGATTGCCGGGTGCGTGATCTCGTCGAGCGCAATTCTTGCAGCGTCATCGGCGAATGCCCGATTGGCGAGCGCGGCCCGGTCGAGTCGCCCGTCCGGGCCGATGATGTCGGAGCCGAACCGCTCGACGAGCGCGTCGAACGCCGGCTCTCCCGGCTCCACGACCGCCCGAGCGACCTCGTCGGCATCGATGATCACCGCGCCTCGGACCCGCAGGCGCTCCGCGACCGTCGACTTGCCCGCGCCGATCCCGCCGGTCAAGCCCACGAGCACCATTGCGTGCGATCGTACCGGGACGGACTGCCCACACCCCGTCTGCCCGTTGGCTGCCGTGTGGGAGACTGGAAGGCACAAGATCGGGCGGGCCGCCCATTTCAGGATCTCGTGGAGCAACCGTCGACACACAGGCAAAGGGTGCCCGGCGCCGATGACGCCGCCGGTATGCCGACAATCGCGCCGGTGACCCCTGTCGCCGCGGTAGTGCGCGAAACCGACCGCGCTGCACCCGCGCCCGAAACCGCCGCGCAGCCCCTGTTCGCCAACTTTGCGCCCCTCGTGACGGTCCTGCGTTGGATCACGTTCACCGTGGCGTTGATCCTGGCCTCGATCGGTGACCGCCCCCGTGCCGGGCTCATCGCCGGGTTCGTTCTCGTCGGCATCGATACCGTCGCACGCACGTTGCGGCCCGTCGACGTCTCCCTGCCTGCGCAGCGCGCGCAGATCGACATCCTCACCGATCTCGCAATCGTCACCGTCGCGATCGGCATCAGCGGCCGCTGGGAGAGCCCCCTCGTTCTCACGCTCGTGCCGACGGTGCTGCTCGCCGGCGCGGGCTGGGGCTACCTCCGGGGCATCGCCGCCGGCGCGGCCGCAGGAGCGGCGATCGCGATCGCCGATCTCGCGATCGGGATCCCCGCGAACGCGCTGCGCAACGGCGTCCAGGGCGGACTCGTTCTCCTGTTGTCGGCCGTCATCGGCGGCTTCACCCGAACGCTCGAGCGGAACGCGGAGGTACGCGAGCGGCAGGCGATCGACGAGTTCTCCCGCATGGCGACCGCCAACGACCTCTTGCTCGCCCTCCATAACGTCGCGCAGACACTGCCGGCATCTCTCGACCTCGGGGAAGTCGTCGCCTCGACGCGCAGCCGTCTGCGCGAGCTGTTCGACTACACCACCGCCGCCATCCTCGTCTTCGACGAGAGCACCGCCAGCTGGCGGGTCGAGCTCGCCGAAGGCACGAGGCTCGGCGCGAGCCTCAGCAGCGACAGCCTGCCGAGCGCCCTTCGCGACGCCGACCACTCGTCGGGGGTCCTCTTGATCGCCGACCTCCTCCGGAACGACCGCGTCGGTTGCTCCCCGCTCTCGCGCAGCGCGCTCGTTGCCCCATTGCACGCTCGCGGCAACCTTGTCGGCGTTGTCTCGATCGAGCACACGCTTCCGAACCACTTCAGCGAAGGCGATCGCAGCCTGCTCGCCGACTTCACCGATCCGCTCGCGCTTGCGGTCGACAACGCGCTGTGGTTCTCGAAGCTCCGCACCCTCGGCGCCGAGGCCGAACGGGCGCGCATCGCGCGCGATCTCCATGATCGCCTCGCGCAATCCCTCGCCTACGTCACGTTCGAGCTGGAGCGGCTCGCGAAACTGCAGGACGGGAGCCGCGAGCTTCTCGACCTGCACCAGATCGTCCACGGCGTGGTCGGTGAGCTACGAGAGACGCTGTACCAACTCCGGATCAACGTCACCGACGGCGCCAAGCTCGCCGACGTCGTGCTCGACTACGTGGAGCGATTCGAGGCGCGAACCGGCATCGACGTGAGCGTGGTCGAGGAGCTGCCGAACCGGAACCTCCCGGTACCGGTCGAACAGGAGCTGTGGCGCATCCTGCAAGAGGCGCTCACGAATGTGGAACGTCACTCCGACGCGTGTCGGGCATGGATCCGATGGACCGTCGAAGCCGACCATGCCTCGCTCGAGGTGCGCGACGACGGCCGCGGGTTCCGTCCCCAGGCTGTCAACCGCGAGCGCTTCGGCCTCGTCGGCATGGCAGAACGCGCCGACGCGATCGGCGCCCATCT
The DNA here is from genome assembly GCA_963813635.1 of uncultured Actinomycetes bacterium. Taxonomy (GTDB): domain Bacteria; phylum Actinomycetota; class Acidimicrobiia; order IMCC26256; family JBBRZM01; genus JBBRZM01. The sequence continues at coordinate 148,053 of CAWEZO010000002.1, forward strand.
CACCGTTGACAGCGCGCCCGGCTGTGGCACGCGCGTACTCGTCGAGCTCGAGGTGCACCTATGACCCGAGTCCTGCTCGCGGATGATCACCAACTGCTCCGGCAGGCGCTGGGGACAGCGCTCACGGACGAGGGATTCGAGATCGTCGGTCAAGCCGCGGACGGAGAAGAAGCCGTGCGGCTCGCCGACGAGCTCGATCCCGAGCTCGTCATGATGGACGTCACCATGCCCGTGCTCGACGGCATCGAAGCCACGCGCCTCGTCCACCACCGTCACCCGGACGCGTGGGTGATCATGCTGACGATGCACGACGAGAAGGCGCTCGTGGCCCAGGCGATCGCCGCCGGCGCGTGCGCCTTTCTGACGAAGGATTCGTCCATGGAGGACGTGGTTGCCACAGTGCGTCACGTGGCCGAGGGTGACGTCCTCGTCTCGCCGAAGATCGCGTCATCGATGCTCGGCGAGCTGCGGTCGCCGGCAGGCACGGAGGAATCGCCGCTCACCAAGCGCGAGGAGGAGATCCTCCAGCAGGTGGCGGACGGGTCCACGACAGCGGAAGTCGCCGCGCTGCTGTTCATCAGCGCCAAGACCGTGAAGAACCACCTGGCGTCCATCTACGCCAAGCTCGACGCCCGCGACCGCACCCAGGCGGTGCTGCGGGGCGTCCGGATCGGCATCATCCAGCTCCACTAGGCCGGCCACGAAGCGCTCCGTCAGCCACATAGCGTCAGAATTTCGGGGTCCACCACCCATCCCGGTTCCACTTCGTAAATCGGGAAAATGGGTCGTCCGGCCTATTCAAGCGGGCCACTCAGCGTGCCGATAATGGATCAGGGTCGTGTACGGCCCGGGCCGACCGGCCGAAATGGACAATCGAGGGGGGCCTTCACCCATATGAATCTGTTCGTGTTGCGAACTTGGCTGCAAGCGAAGTTCGATAAGGAACAGCGGGGCGCAAGCCTCGTCGAGTACATCCTGCTCGTGGCGCTCATCGCCTTGGTAGTCATCCTCGCGGTGACGTTCCTCGGCAGTGTCATCAACGACAAGTTCAACGAGTCAGGGAGCAAGCTGAGCGGCTAATCCCGCCCAACGAACAACGGTGACGACGTTCCAGGCCCGGTATCCGACCCGTCGGACCGGGCCTGGTGTCGTCTTCGGGCCGGGCGGCGCCTCCGGAGATCACCGCTTCGGGCCGGTCGTCCGCGGCTCCTCGTCAACGGCGAGTGCAGCCGCCGCGATGGGGAGCACACAGGTCACGCCGGCTGACTCGGTGGGGCGCCGCGTGGCCACGAAGTGCGCGCCACGGCGGCATAATGTCCGAGTTTGCGCTTTCCGATCTATCCCGGCTATACTTCGTAAATCGGGAAAATGGGTCGTCCGGCCTATTCAAGCGGGCCACTCAGCGTGCCGATAATGGATCAGGGTCGTGTACGGCCCGGGCCGACCGGCCGAAATGGACAATCGAGGGGGCCTTCACCCACATGAATCTGTTCGTGTTGCGAACTTGGCTGCAAGCGAAGTTCGATAAGGAACAGCGGGGCGCAAGCCTCGTCGAGTACATCCTGCTCGTGGCGCTCATCGCCTTGGTCGTTATCCTCGCGGTGACGTTCCTCGGCAGTGTCATCAACGACAAGTTCAACGAGTCAGGGAGCGCGCTGAGCGGCTAATCCCGTCCGTCGACCAACGGTGACGACGTTCCAGGCCCGGTATCCGACCCGTCGGACCGGGCCTGAAGTCGTCTTCGGGCCGGGCGGCGCCTCCGGAGATCACCGCTTCGGGCCGTTCGTACGGACGTACACAACTGCCCGTTTGTCGGTGTGGGCTCGTTTCCAGTGCGGGGACGTGGCCAGCAACACCGACAGTGGGCTTGTCCTGCGCCAGAGCACCGCATCGACGTGGTACTTGTCCAGGACCTGTTCCCAACGCGCGGTCGCCCTGGAGACATCGAGATAGTCCCGGATCACGGCGCGCGGATACATGTCGAAGCGATCATCGAGAAAGACGTGCTGCCGTGGCCAGTAGTTCAGGATGATGTAGCCGCCCCAGCCGTCGTCGTTGAAGATCCGCCCGCCGAGGAGCCGCTGCTGCTCGATGGCATGCATTGCCTGCACGGGTTCGTCACCGAACGCGAAGTCGGGCTTGCCGGCGGCCTGTGCTCCCAAGCCCACGGCCACCACCACGAGGATCACGGCAAGACCCCAACCCATCGCGAGCCGGTCGTCCGCCCGCTCCTCGTCCACGGCGAGTGCAGACGCCGCGATGGGGAGCATGACCAGCGGCGCGATGCCGACATTGCGCAGGGCCCAGAGGCCGAGGAGCAGGAACGGGATGCTCACCACGAGGTCACGCCGGCTCACTCGGTGCGCGCCGCGTGAGAACACCACGATCATCACGGCGATCCACACCGCGTAGACGATGCCGAAACGCGCGCGAAAGTCAGGTGAGTGCCATTCCACGACGTGACTCAGGATCTCGCCACGACGCAGCAACTCGATCGGGAACGTGACGAGCGCGCTGCCATACGGGTTCACGAAGATCACGGCGAACGCGATCAGCGCGCCGATGGCGAGCCGCCGTTCGCGGCCCTCCCAAGGGCGCGAACCGTCGAGCCACCGACCCAAGAGATGGAGCGCGAGATAGAGGAACCCGAGGGCGAAGGTGCCGTGGACATTCGCCCAGAGCCAGAACAGGACCGGGAGCGCAACCAAGGGGTGGCGGCCCACGATGCTGTCAGGGACCTCGACGATCCACAGGAGCACGAGGAGGAATACCACGCCGAACAAGAGCGGGCGTTGCGCCCACAGCGTGTACACACCACCCAACGCGGCCAGCGTGAGCAGGGTGGCGCGGACTCGATCACGGCACTTTCGCAGGGCGAGGCGAAAAGCCAAGGTCGCGATGAGGGCGCCGAGAATGCCGCCGAGCACGCGGATGCCGAACGCGCCGAAGCTCCGATCGAGCGCTCCGTACAGCACCTCGGCCAGCCACGACTGCGCGACCCACGTCGTGCCGTGCGCCGTGAACGAATACGGGTCGGTGTGCGGGATCCCGTGATCGAGGATGAGCTTGCCGGTGCGCAGATGCCAGAAGAACGAGTTGTCGCCGAGCCGGGCGAGGCCGACGTCCCAGCCGATCAACGCGAACGTCAGCGTGAAGAGGAGCTGCAGGCCGGGCGCGCGCCGGGCCGCGGTGTCGGGCATGGCTCAGGTCAGAGTGTTGCTGATCTGGATCAGCGCAGGCCCGAGGATGATCACGAACACCGACGGAAAGATGCAGAACACGAGCGGGAACAGCATGATGACCGGCGCCTTCTGCGCTTGCTCTTGGGCCCGGAGCCGCCGACGGATCCGCATCTCGGTCGCCTGCGCGCGAAGGAGGCGGGAGATCGAGACCCCGAAGGTGTCGGCTTGCAGCATCGCGAGGATGAAGGAACGCAGCTCGGGGACGTCGGTGCGCTCGTCCAGCGCGCGCAAAGAATCAGATCGCGACGAGCCGATGCGCATCTCTTGCAGCATTCGGTTGAACTCCTCCGCCAACGCGCCCGGCACGGCCGCCGCGGTGCGGTCGAGGGCTTGCTCGAAGCCAAGACCCGCCTCCACCGAGATGACGAGCAAGTCGAGGATGTCGGGCAGCTGCACCGCCATCTCGTGCTTCCGCTCTGCGACAGCGCGGTTGACGACCACGTCAACCGCCAGGAACGACGCCGCCCACAAGCCCAACGTCGCGATGATGCCCATGAACCCGCTGAGGCCCAGCGCAAAGAAGAACAGGAGGAACCACGCGATACCCGAGAAGACGCCGAGGAGCTTCAGCACCAGCAGCTGGTCGACGTCGAGACCCGGTCTTCCGCCCGAGAGCACGAGCTTGCGGCGAAGGTTGTCGACATACCCCGCCGGCGTGTACTTGTGGGCGAGTCCTGTGAGGCCGCTGACGACCGGGTTGAACACTCGCTCACTGAGCGGGGCGAGCATCTCCTGGTCGCGCACGCCCTGGATCTGGTAGCCCTCGAGACGTCGGAGCGACTCGCGTACCTCGGCTTTTTCGGCGACGACGCTGCTGCCGACGAACGCCAGGATCAGGATCGCAACGCCAACGACGGCGGCGATGACGAAGGGCATCTGCTCAGACCTCGATCTTCATGATCTTCTTCAACCAGATGAACCCGAAGAGCGCCATGATGGCCGACGCGATCACCGCGACGATCCCACGCGGGTCGCTGAACAGCGCCTCCATGTAGCTCGGCTGGATCGCGTACAGCATCAGCCCCATCGCGACGGGAAAGACGCCCAGGATGTAGGCGGAGAGACGGCCCTCCGCGGTGAGGGCGAGGATCTCACGGCGGATGCGCTCCCGTTGCGTCATGGTCTCCGACACCGTGTCGAGGAGCTCGGCGAGGTTGCCGCCGACCTCACGCTGGATACGGATTGCCATAACGCTCCACATGAGGTCACGGCTGTTCATCCGCTCCGCGGCGTCTTCGAGCGCCTCCTCGATCGGGCGCCCCAGCCGGGTCTCGGTGAAGACCCGCTGCAGCTCGCGCCTCGTCGGCTCGCTTGCCTCTCCCGACACCGCCTCGAGTCCCTGGACGAACGCGAAGCCGGCGCGCATCGAGCCCGAGAGCAGGTTGAGCGTGTCGGGCAGCTGCTCCTCGAATTGCCGCAAACGCTTCTTACGCCGGCGCTTCAGCAAGAAGATCGGTATGCCGGCGACCAGCACGACCAGAACGAGCGCGATTCCCGGGTTTGGCGCGACCACCAGCCCGATGAGGCCGACGAGGACAATGGCAGAGAAGTAGAAGAAGAGCGCCTCCGGTGGGCGGAGCGGCGTATCCGCCTGCTCAAGGGCGCGTTCGGTGCGTTCCAATATCCCGGCGCGCGCCGCGATCCGGCCCGTGAGCTCCGCCGCTTGTTGGAGGACGCGTGTATCGGTGAGCTGAACGTCGGCGCTGTCGGACTCTTCTTTGGCTGCGACCGTGAGCGCAAAACCGCGGAGCCGCTCCTGCGCCTGGTCCTCGGACCTGTTCTTGACCACCACGAGGAGAATCGCCCCGACGACCGCTGCCATCGCCAGGGCGAAGAACAGCGCGACGACGATCTTTGCGAACGCGCCCTCGAGCGCCAACGCAAGCACCGGGTGCGTCACCCACACGTGCATGCTCATCGCAGCCCCACAACCTTGCGCGCGAACGGCTGTTGCGCGAAGAGCTCGGCCTCGAGGCTGATCCCCTGGTCGGACAGCTTCTCCGCGAAGGTCGGGCGGATGCCGGTGCTCTTCAAGTGGCCGAGGAACTTGCCATCCTCGTCGATCCCCATGCCGTAGTCGAAGAGATAGAGGTCCTGCATGACGACCACCTCGCCCTCCATCCCCATGATCTCGGACACATGCGTGACGCGGCGCGTGCCGTCGCGCAATCTCGAGATGTGGACCACCATGTCGAGCGCGGATGCCATCTGCTCACGAATCGCACGCATCGGAAGCTCCATTCCGGCCATGAGCGACATCGTCTCGATCCTGGACAACGTGTCGCGTGGCGTATTGGAGTGCACCGTCGTGATCGAGCCGTCGTGACCGGTGTTCATGGCCTGGAGCATGTCGAGCGACTCGCCGCCACGTACCTCGCCGACCACGATGCGGTCGGGTCGCATACGTAGCGCGTTACGCACGAGGTCGCGGATCTTGATCTCGCCGCGACCTTCGATGTTGGCGGGTCGGGATTCCAGGGGCAGGACGTGATCTTGACTGAGCTGCAGCTCCTTCGCGTCCTCGACGGTGATGATGCGCTCGTCCTCGGGAATGAACGACGAGATGACGTTGAGCAGCGTGGTCTTTCCGGTGCCGGTACCTCCGCTCACCACGATGTTGAGCCGGCCGCGCACGCACGCATCGATGAAGTGCGCGACCTGCGGCGTGATCGTGCCGAACTCGATCAGGTCTTCCACTCGGAACGGATCAGCCGAGAATCGCCGCACCGTCAGGAACGGACCGCCGATCGCGAGCGGGTGCACCACGACGTTGACCCGTGATCCGTCCGGCAGACGGGCGTCGACCATCGGGTTACTCTCGTCGACACGCCGGCCCACCTGGCTGACGATCTTGTCGATGATGCGCCGCAGGTGGGTCTCGTCGACGAATTTCGACATCGGTGAGCTCGAGCTTGCCGCCGCGCTCCACATACACCCGGTGCGCGCCGTTCACCATCACTTCAGTGATGGCGTCGTCCTTCAGGAAGCGGTCGATCGGGCCGTAGCCGAGTACGTCGTCAGACACTTCCTGAACGAGTTGCGCCTTCTCGGTTGCGGTGAGCGGGGCGCGTTCTTGCGCCAGGGCGCGCACGAGTTGCTCGTGCACCTGGCGGCGCAAGTCCATCTCGGACACGCGCTGGTCGTAGAGGAGCGGGCCCAGCTCTTGGATGACGAACTGGTGCATCTTCTGGCGCATCTCCTCGAGCGTTGCGGCGCGCTGCGAGGTTGGAGTGCGTTGGAACTCCTGCCACCGGGTGAACTGCGTCATCGTGTCGCGACCTTCTCCCTGCTAGCCCTGCCGCCGCTTTTGGCGCCGCGACCGCTTGTTTGTGGGTACGGCCTCCGGAAGCGGCTTCGGGATGAACGCGTCGGCGATCTGCTCGAGCGCGCGCGCGGCCGGCGATTTCGGGTTGTGGAGCACCACCGGCACTCCCTGGTTGACCGCCTGCGGTACGGCGATGTCGGACGGGACGGGGAACTCGGCTCGGATGCCGAGGGCACGCTCGACTTCCTTGACCTCGAGGCTGACCTTCGCGTTCGCCCGGTTGAGCACCAACCGCAGCTTCGGACCGGCGAGCGAGAGGAGGTCGAGGGTCTGCATACCCACTTTGAGGTTCTTGATGCTGGGAATGTCCATGCTGGCGACGACGAATACGTCGTCGGCGGCTTCGATGAGTGCGAGCACCATGTCGTCGAAGTGCGGAGGCATGTCGACGACGACGAACGCGCACATCTTGCACATCGCCTCGGCGATCGCGACCATCTCCTCCGGCCGCACAAGGTCGGCTGCGGACGGCTCGACCGGTGCCGGCAGGATGAGCAAGCCGCTTTCCTCGTGACGCGACATGAGCGTGCGCATGATCTCGGGGTCGCCTTGGTTGATGGCGGCGGCGGCGTCCACGACGGTGTGTTGCGGCGGCACGCCGAGCAGGACCGCGACGTCACCGAACTGCAGGTCGCCGTCGAGGATCGCGACCGGCCGTGACGACCGTTTCGCAAGCATGACGCCGAGGTTGGTGGCCACCATGCTCTTACCGACGCCACCCTTGGTCGAGAACGACACGATCAGACGCCCACGCTCGGACGTGTCGGCCGCGCCGGCGGCCCGGTTGATCGCGGCGACCATCATGTCGCCGACCCGGCGTACCGACTGTCGCAGCGCGGCATCGCCGGCCGAGATCGTGACCGCGTCGCGCACACCGGCCCGCAGCGCCTGCTGGAGGAGCTGTGTCGACAGCTCTTCCACGACGAGCACTGCACCGACCTGCGCGTGCGCGAGCGTCAGGCGCTGCACCTGTTCGAGGCCATGCGGATTCGACAGTCCGGGACCGAGGATCACGACACACGCCCGGCCCGGGCGCAGCTTCGTGATGAGCTCGTCGACGTTCTCGAACTGCGCCGCACCCTGCGAGCCCGCAAGTTGCATGCCCAGCTTCATTCGATGCCGCGCGTCCGGATCCACGACACCGACGTCGTACCGGTTCGGCTCCGCCTCGTTGGTCAACGCTGCGCCGCTTTGCTGTTCCATCGCTCCCCCTCCACCCCGGCCTGGCGAAACCACCCTGCTACTTCGTGCTGTTGTCGGCCGGGTCAACGGGACGCACCAGCGGGGCGGTCGGGCCGAGGACCGCAATGTTCGGGACTGCCGGGAGGTCCTGCGCCAGGAAGCCGGTCGGGTTCAGTGTCAGCCAGATCGAGTTGTTCTTCGCTGCCGACACAATTCGCAACGCGTCGACCGGCGAGGCCTCGAAGGTGAGCAGGCCGCTACCACTGGGCGTGGCAGCAGCGCTGCCTCCGCTCGAGCTCGGCGTCGGCGCGGCCGCGGTCGTCTGCGCACCGACCGCGAGCAACTTGGCGTTCTGTAGCAGGTACGACACGTACTTCACCGAAGGCGTGACGTTTGTGTCCTCGGTGAGGACCATGATGTTCACGCGGTCGCCCGGGGCGATCTGGTTGCCCACCGCTTGGTCGGTGCCGACCTGGATGCTGACCGCGACGTTCTTCTTGTCCTGGATCTGACCGGCCGCGGCGCCGCCACCCGCCTGCGAACGCGACACGAAGCTGTCGCTCGTGATGAACTGCTTCGGGCTGATGGCGCCCGCGGCGTACTTGTCCTTTACTTGCGCCTCGTCGGTCACGATGTTGGGCGGCACGTTGGCACGCGGCACGCCCTGCAGGACGAGCTGCCCGTGATTGCTCGCGTCCTTGCCGCTCGTGCCGCGCGCGATGGTGTCGCTCGCGACGAGCACCTTGACGAGCGAGACCTTGGTCTCGGCCCGCTTGTCGGCCCCCGAGATGTACAGGTACACCCCGAGGAACGCGGCGATCGCCAACACGATGGCGACGGCAGCGATCAGCGTACGGCGATTGCCCACGTGCGACTCCCCTGCTCCCGCCCACACCTGTGGGCGCTGAATCCTGACCTGTCGCACCTGACGACTGATCCGTGTATCCCGGACCGCGGCCGGCGAGCCACACAGCGCGCGACCCGACTCGGCCCGTCAAGTGTGACGTGACCCGGTTGTTCTCGCAATATTCTTGCGTGGTGTTCAGTCACTGCTGTCCCTGTGGGGGCTGCCTTGACGAGATGTTGACAGTGCGTCATAGTACTACCACGTTGAGTGGTCATCTTGGTCGAGGGTCCCCGACCCTTCGGCTCAGGTTCTCGGCGGCTCATCGAGGAGAGCTTCGACAGGGACCGGGTTCGCCTTGAGGACAAAAAGTCGCCCCGGGGGCGACGGTTTCGGGTTTCAGCGGGTGTAAGGGACAGGGAGACAGGGTGCAGCGAGGTCGGGCTCGAACATGGCGCCACGCGCGCGCTCCGGGCGGACCGAGCGCGGGGCGGTCACGATCGAGGCGGCCCTCATCACGCCCCTGATCTGCCTGATCGTCTTCGGAGCCGTGGAGTTCGGCTTCTACTTCAAAGAGGCACACACCGTTTCCAGTGCTGCGACCCGAGGCGGTCGCGAGGTTTCGGCGCTGCCGAAGATGAACGGCTATGAGGTCCGCGGAGCCAACCTGATCAGCAACGCGCTGTCTGTCCTCAACGCAGACGACCGCGCGACCGTGAAGGTCGCGATCTACAAGGCCGACACCTCTGTGGGACACGTTGGTGACGGCACGCTCCCGGTCGGGATCAGCAGCGTCAAGGACGTGTGGAGCTGCACCCACAAATGCTGGAAGTTCACTTGGAACGCACATTCCAGCATCGTCCCGGGCCATGGTGCCGGGCTCGACGATGTGGGTGTCCCCGGGTTCGACCCGGTGTGGTCGTTGACAAACGACGGCCCATGGACCCCCGCCGAGCAATGGGCGTGCGCGCCGAATCCCAACGGGCTGACGCAATCCGAGAAGGACGGGCAGCTCGATAGCGCCGGCGTCTGGATCTCCGTGACGTTTACGTCCGTCACGCCGCTCTTCGGATGGCTCGACGGCCCCGTCACCAGCCATTCGGTGTACGTGCTCGAACCGGACCCCGACTCAGGAACAGCCTGCGCCGGCACTGGCACTCCGCCACCGGCCAACATCGGCCGACGATGAGCGAGCCCGTGACGATGATGCGAGGCCCGCTCAGAGGCTCTGCGAACGGCCCCACCGGGCTGAAGGAGCGCGGGTATCTCCTCGTGTGGTTCTCGATCATCGTCATCGTGCTCTTCGCGATCGCCGGGATGTCGTACGACTTCGGTCAGCGGTACTACGAGGACACAAAGGCGCAGCGTGCCGCAGACGCAGCCGCGCTCGCGGGCGTCGTCTATCGGGACGGAACCAACTCGGTCGTGAGCAACACGAACGCGAAGAATGCAGCTCTTCGCGTCGCACTCCGGAACGGCTATTCCCCCGGCGACGTCGACGTGGACCTCTCGCCGGCGATACCCGTCAACGAGCTCAAAGTCACGGTTCACGCCAAGGCGCTGAACTATTTCGCGAATGCAGTCGGCGTCGGCTCCCAGGACTTCTGGCGGTCGTCGCAGGCCGCGTATGACGTCACGACACCGCTCGGGAGCCCGACCAACGTGCTCGGCTACGAGGCGCTGAATACCGGCGAAAATAGCTGGGTACCGGCGAGTGGATACCCGGCGCCGCCACCGACTGCCAGCTCGATGTGGCTCGACATCGATGCGCCGCGCACCCCGGCGCACTCGGGCGACCAGTTCGACGGAAGCGATTGCACGCCTCGCTCCGGCCTCATTCCCGCCGACAACTGCTACGACAACTCCAACACCGCGACCAACACAAACCAGAGCTACGTCGGGGGCACCGACGAGGACGGCCAGTTCTACACGATCCACAAGCCAACGAGATTCGGCAGCCTCAATCTGCAGATCTTCGACCCGACATTCGCACATACGGGCAGCGATTGCCTCGGGAGTTCCAACCCGGGCTCGAGGGGCGGGGCAAACAGCGGCATACTCGACAATGCATACATCAACCCTGCCGGGGCGCTCGCGTACAGCATGTGGCTTTGGAACCAACCGTTTCTCTGGGCCAAGGTGTGGAACTTCGACACCAACCTCAGCATGCTTTCTCCGGCCCAGTGGAGCGACTACTACGCGAGGTTTGTCGCCAGTTCCGCCGGCACAGTCACGACCGGGCATGCGACCAATCAGATGATTCCCAACAAGTTGTGCACCGGCGACACCTGGAACGGCGCCTGCACCGTTGGCTGCGGCAGCGGTGCCGGCGGCTATGGGGGAGCCTCGCCCACCAACGCGGCCGCATGGGTCACCGGGCGTCTCGACCCCCGAGTCGTTCGCGACACCGAAGATCCGGCCGGCTGACAACCTGCCCACCACTGGCCCGGGCAGCACCGATGGCCCGGCGGTGGTGACGACGTTCACGCTCTATAGACCCGGCACGACGTGTGCCGGCCATTCCCTCGCCGATCAGGTCCCGGGATGTCCACCGGAGCAATTCGGGACGTATGGCCAAGATCTCGTAAGTGACTTCCGCATTCCCAATGTCGGGGATTACCTACAGGACGGCGGTCCAGCCTCGCCGCAGCACTATTTCCGCAACACCTTCCGCAAGTGGGTCACACTGTGCGCCGGCGGCACGCTTCCCACGGGCATTGGCGACTATCTGCTGCGGGTCCAGACCGACGTGCTCCCCCACGCGGTATCCAGATTGGGACTCCGTCGCCTGTGGTACGACAGCCCCACGAACCAGGTCGTCCCGGCCGGTCAAGGCTCCAACAAGTATTCGCTCCGGGCCGGCGTCTGTTCGGGAACGTGCACCTCTCCGCCCTCGAGCCCCCGCCGACAACCTCGGCCTCCAGGTGTACGCCAACGGGCACATCACGGTCGCGGCCAATGTCGTGTCCGGCAGCACCTTCTTCCTGACGAAGGCAGTCCCAGCCGCGAAGAACCGGACCTTGACGCTCACCTTCTTCGATCCCGGCGACCTGACGACGTGCGGGGCCAACTGGCCCTACTGGGTCGATGACCCGGAAAGCTGCCAATACGCCCCGCCCGCCGCCGATGGCTTCCTGACGATCGGCCACACGCCGAGCGGCATCCCCGGCGGCGCCTTCGAGAAGCTCGCGAACTGCGCCGGTACGTACCCCAGCGGCTCCGGAGGGACGCCGACAGAAGCCTCCGACTGCGTGTTCAAGGTCGGGACCTCCACCAACGGGCGCCTCCTCAATGTCACAATCCCGCTCCCCCCCGTCGGCGGACTGATCAGCGGGTGCAACCCGGCCGCCGGGAACATCTCGTGCTGGGTGCAGGCGCAGTTCACCTTCCCGACGAGCGGGTTCAGCGGCTGGCTCCGACCCACGGATCACACGACGTGGACCGCGTCGATCAACGGGTCCCCGGTGCGCCTCGTCAGCTAGTCACGACTGCATCCGCTCGCGCGGCATCACAGCGAAGGCTCGCACGTGATGCGGTCACGGACGCTCCGTGACCGCGAGCGTTCAGGTGGTTTCGGTCGGCACCGGCTCTTGCGCTCCCTTGTCGGGCTCGGCTGGCGCGGTTGTTTCAGCGACCGGCTCGGGCGGTGCGGCTTCGACCGGCTCAGGCGGTGCGGCTTCGCTCGCCTCCGGGCTCGGTACGTCAGCGGTCGCCGTCTCGCTTTCGGCACCCTCGCCCTCCGTGGGCATTTCGACGGTGATCTCGGGGCCGATGTAGTTGCCGGACTCGTCGTAGGCGTGCTCGCCGAACTGATCCTGGTACTCGGGTGCGACCACGCCACCTTCGGCGGCTTGCTTGATCGAGAGTGAGATGCGCCGGCGCTCGAGGTCGATGTCGATGATCTTCACCCACAGCTCCTCGCCGGGCGTGACGACCTGTTCGGGTGCCTCCACGTGGTGACCGGCCATCTCCGAGATGTGCACGAGGCCTTCGATGCCTTCGCCCACCTGCACGAACGCACCGAACGGCACGAGCTTCGTGACCCGTCCGTACACGAGCTCACCGACCGCGTGACCCGTCGCGAACTCCTGCCAGGGGTCTTGCTGCGTCGCCTTCAACGAGAGCGAGATGCGTTCACGTGAGAGATCGACGTCGAGCACCTGCACCGTGACCTCGTCACCGACCTGCACCACCGAGCTCGGGTGGTCGACGTGCTTCCAGCTCAGCTCCGACACGTGCACGAGGCCGTCCATGCCGCCGAGGTCGACGAACGCACCGAAGTTGACGACTGACGACACGACGCCCTGCCGCACTTCGCCCGACTTCAGGTTGGTGAGGAACTCGTCGCGCTGCTCGCGCTGCGTCTCCTCGAGGTACGCACGTCGGGAGAGCACGACGTTGTTGCGGTTCTTGTCGAGCTCGATGATCTTGCATTCGAGCGTCTTGCCGACGAACGGGTGCAGGTCGCGGACACGCCGCAGGTCGACGAGCGACGCGGGGAGGAAGCCGCGCAAGCCGATGTCGAGGATGAGCCCGCCCTTCACGACTTCGATGACCGGGCCGGAGACGATGCCTTCGCTCTCCTTCAGCTCCTCGATCGTGCCCCACGCGCGCTCGTACTGCGCCCGCTTCTTCGACAGGATGAGCCGGCCGTCCTTGTCTTCCTTCGTGAGCACGAGCGCCTCGAGCTCCTCGTCGAGCTTGACGACGTCGTTGGGGTCGACGTCGTTGCGGATCGAGAGCTCGCGTGACGGGATGACGCCTTCCGACTTGTAGCCGATGTCGAGCAACACCTCGTCGCTGTCGATCTTGACGACCTTGCCCGACACGATGTCGCCGTCGTCGAACGCGACGATCGTCGCGTCGACCGCGTCGGAGAACGACTGGCCGCCCAAGTCGTCGAAGACGACGGGACCGTCGTCGGGTTCGTTGGAGTCGGGCTCGGCAGCGGCTTCGCTCTCGGAGCCGGCGGCGGCCTCGCCGTCGGGAGTGGCCTCGGGGGTGGCGTCGCTCTCGGAGCCGGCGGCGGCCTCGCCGTCGGGAGTGGCCTCGGGGGTGGCGTCGCCCTCTGCGGCTTCGGGTGGGGTGGTGGCGGTGGGATCAGCGATGGCGACCGCTGCGACCGGCTCGGGGACGGTGGCGTTGTCGACCGCCGCCGTCGCGTCCTGTTCTGACAAGGTGGGGCTCCTAATGGCACGGACCGGTCGCGAGAATCGCGATCGGCGACCCCCGGGTGAGGGCCGATGCCCAGGGTACAGGGCCGATGCGCGTGAGGGGAAGCGAGGCATCACGAGCGGCGACCGAGGAGCAGCAACTCGGTTGCGTCGAGATCGGGCGCGTGCGCGCGGTATCGACCCGGGGTCACGCCGTGAATCGCTTGCACGTCGACACCGTTGGCTCGCGCGAGCAGCTCGAGCTCCCGCGGGGTGAAGCACGTCGTCCAAAGGTCGAACTCCTGCTCCACGCCGGCGTCGTTTCGCACCGTCGCCCGCTCGTGCAACACCCCGGTCGCGACATCGAACGACTCGAAGGCCTCGAGGAAATGGACCACGAACGCGGCCGAGAACGCCGAGATCGCCAGTGCGCCACCCGGCCGCACCGATCGCGCGATTCGGCCGAACACGTCGAGCTCATCACGGCCGCCGAGGAGGCCGAACCCGCCCTGGCAGAGACAGATTGCGGCGTCGAACTCGCCGTCGTACGCGAGGTCGCGCACATCCGCCAGTTCGAACACGCGCGGTGAGACTTTCCTCGGCGGCGGCATCGCGGGCCAGCGTGATGAACTCCTCGGAACGGTCGACGCCGACGACGTCGAAGCCGCGACGGGCGAGCGCAAGAGCATGACGTCCGGGGCCGCAGCCGACGTCGAGCACGCGCATCGGCGCTTCCAGTGCGATCGCCTCGACGAGAAACCCGACCTCTTGCTCGGTGCCCTTCGTGAACGAGTTCCGGAGGTACGCCGGACCCAGAAACCTCGCGACCGGACCGAACCAATTGCCCTCGGGCATGGGCACGATCGACAACTACTTCGCGTCCGCCCAGGTCGCGCCGAAGCCGATGTCGACGGCGAGCGGCACCTTCAGCTCGCACACCGACTCCATGACCTCGCGTACGAGCGCCTCCGCCTGCTCCCGCTCGTCGAGCGGCACCTCCAACACGAGCTCGTCGTGGACTGTGAGCAGCATGCGTGTGCGCAACCCGGCATTTTCGAGCGCGCGGTCGAGCGCGACCATCGCCAGCTTGAACACGTCGGCGGCCGAACCCTGCACCGGCGCGTTCTGTGCCATGCGTTCACCCATCTGGCGGATCCGGTAGTTGTCGGACGCGAGCTCGCTGATCTGGCGCCGGCGCCCGAACATCGTGGTCGTGTAGCCGACCGACCTCGCTTCCTCCACCGTGCGATCCATGAACGCCTTCACGTTGGGGAAGCTCGCGAAGTAGTTGTCGAGGATCTCGCGCGCCTCTTCGGTGCTGACGCCGAGCCGCTGGCCGAGGCCGTAGGCCTCCATGCCGTAGGCGAGCCCGTAGTTGACGACCTTGGCGAAACGACGCTGTGGCGCATCGACGTCGGCCTCGCCCACGCCGAAGACGCGCCGCGGCGGTGGTCGTATGCACGTCGGCACGCCGCTCGAACGCGTCGATCAGACCGGGGTCGTCCGACAGGTGCGCCAGGATCCGCAGCTCGATCTGCGAGTAGTCGGCCGTCATCAGTCCCGAGCCCTCGTCGGCGACGAACGCGCGTCGCATCTCGCGACCGGCGGCGGTTCGCACGGGCACGTTCTGCAGGTTGGGTGCCTCGCTCGAGATGCGTCCGGTGGTGGTGTCGGTCTGCTTCAGCGTGGCGTGGATGCGACCGTCGGGACCGATCAGTGGCGGCAACGCGTCGGCATAGGTGCTGCGCAGCTTCTCGACGTCGCGATAGCGCAACAGCGCGTCGAGGATCGGATGGTCGTTGACCAGGGCCATCTTCTGCAACGAGTCGGCGTCGGTTGACGGGCCAGTCTTCGTCTTCTTCACCGGTGTGAGCCCGAGCTTGTCGAACAGCACGACCCGCAGCTGCGGAGTGGAATTGACGTTGAACTGCTCCCCCGCCGCCGCGTACACCTCGCCCATGTACTGCTCGCACTGCGCCGCGAGCTCGGCCCGCAGCTCCTCGAGAAACTCCCGGTCGATCTTCACCCCGGCGTCTTCCATGCCGGCGAGCACGCGGACGAGCGGACGCTCGATGCGCTCGTAGAGATCGGTCAGCTCTCGTGCATCGAGCGCGTCGGCAAGCACCGTCGCGAGACCCAGGACGGCTACCGCCCGCCGGCCCGTCTCCTCGACCCCGCTCTCGCCGTCGAGGTCGAGCGTGCCTTCCTCCGCGTCGGGTGAGCGCACTTCGAGCGAGAGGAACCGCTGCGCGAGCGCCTCGAGCAGGTACTTCCCCTCCCCCGGGTCGAGGAGGTACGCCATGATCGCAGTGTCGTGGTGCAAGGAACGCACGTCGACGCCGAGTCCGTGCATCAGCTCCTTGGCCCGGTGCGCGACCAACGGCGGCCCGCCGGCGCCGAGCGAGCGCGGCGAGCGCCTTGTGCACCTTCTCGTCGCGCACCAGCTCGCCGTGGAGGTAATCCACGTGACCGTCGTCGCGTGCCACCGCGAGGCCCACGAGCGCGCTCGTGACCGGCGCGGCTTCCCAACGCAGGTCGAGCGCGTAGCGAGTGCCGGCTTCCACCACTGCGTGCAGCACTGCGAGCGCCGCCTTCGCGTCGCGGGCGACCGTGACCTCCACCTCGAGCGTCTCCGAATCCTCGACTGCCGCGGCCTCGCCGACGGCGTCGAGCATCCGCTGCCAGATCGTGCGGAACGCGAGCTGGTCGAACAGCACGCGCACCTGCTCCCGGTCCCACGCACCCTGACTGAGCTCGTCGGGCTTCACCCCGAGATCGAGATCGCAGCGCAGCAACGACATCTCGCGGTTCTTGAGGACGCGGTCGCGCATCTCGTCGAGGTTCTGCCGCTGCTTCGGTGGCAGCTCGTCGAGGTGCTCCAGGATCGCTTCGAGCGTGCCGTAGGTGGCCACGAGCTTCGAGGCGGTCTTCTCGCCGATGCCGGGCACACCGGGCAGGTTGTCGCTCGTGTCGCCGCGCAGCGCCGCGTATTCGGGGTACTGCACCGGTGTGACGCCGGTGCGCTCGAAGATGCCGGCTTCGTCGTAGAGCACGTAGTCGGACACGCCCCGCCGGTTGTACAGCACTTTGACGTGCGGGTCTTCGACGAGTTGGTAGGCGTCGCGGTCGCCGGTCACGACGACCACGTCGATGCCGGCGTCACGGGCCCGCCGGGCCAGCGTGCCGATCACGTCATCGGCCTCGACGCCCTCGACTTCGAGGACGGGAATGCGCAGCGCGTCGAGCACCTCGCGGATGAGCGGCATCTGGGAGCGAAAGACGTCGGGTGTCGCCTTTCGGCCCGCCTTGTACTCGGCGTCCATCGCGTCGCGAAAGGTCGGTCCGGGAGCGTCGAACGCAACCGCGATGTACTCGGGCTGCTCGTCGGCGAGCACTTTCACGAGCATCGACGTGAAGCCGTACACCGCGTTGGTGATCGTGCCGTCGGACGTGGCGAGGTCGGTGGGCAGCGCGTAGAACGCGCGGAAGGCGAGCGAGTGCCCGTCGAGCAGCAGCAGCTTCGGCATCACGCCGATGCTATGCCGAGCGCTCCGGCACGATTCCGTGCGCACGCCTTCGGTGCGCCGGGCGGCTACGGCGTGATCGTGCCGTCAACGACCTGCTCGGCGACGCGGCGCACCTTCACCCGCCGGTTCATCGCCTCGGTCTGCAGGAAGCGCCACGCGTCCTGCTCGCTCAACTTGTGGTCGTCCATGAGGACGGCCCTTTGCCCGGTCGATGATCTTGCGGGCCTCGAGCCGTTCCTCGAGGTCACCGACGCTCGCGCTCCAGCGAGCTCAGCTCGGCGTGCCGGCCGAGCGCGACCTCGATCGCAGGAATCAGGTCGCTCTTCTGGAACGGCTTGACGATGTAGCTCGATCGCCCCGGCGTCGCGGGCGCCTGCTCGACCAGGTCGCGCTGGGAGAACGCGGTGAGGATCAGCACGGCGGCGAGACGTTCACCGGCGATGTGGCGCGCCGCGGAGAGGCCGTCGAGGCCGGGCATCTTGATGTCGAGGATCGCGAGGTCGGGCTGGAGCCGACGCACCAGCTCGACGGCTTCGTCACCGCGGCCGGTCTCGCCCACGACCTCGTAGCCCTCCTCTTCGAGGAGCTCCTTGAGGTCGAGGCGGATGATCGCCTCGTCTTCGGCGATCACGACTCGGGTGCGCGCGGTCGGAGTAGGGGTGTCGGGCACGAGAGCGGACTCCGGTCAGGGGGCGGACAGCTCGGCGGCCATCCGGTCGAGCAGGAGTCGGATCCTGCTCGCGGAGCAGGGCGGCGATCGAACGGCGCGAGCGCGTCGCGGTGACGGGCCAGGGCGTCGGCGTGCCGGCGGGCCTCCCGCGCCTCGGCGACGTCGGCCAGCGGCGTCTCGGCGACGAGCGCCCGCAGCCGGGCGTCTTCGGCCTCCTCCTCGAGGAACGACGAGCTGCTCCTCGGTGACGGCGAGCTCGGCGCGCAGGCGCTTGAGCCGCTCGCTCACGTCCACGAGGCGCCGCTGGAGGATCGACTGGCTCATGGCGGTCATTCTACGGGCGCAGTCGGTCCGGCGTCGCCCCCTTGGGCGTGGCCGTGAAGTTCCCGGGCGAGTCCGTGCCGAGGCACATGGCCCGATGGCGCATCCCGATCTTCACCCAGGAGCACGACGAGCTGCGCGAGGCGGTCCGCCGCTTCGTCGACAAGGAGCTCCGACCCCACGTCGACGAGTGGGAGGACGCCGGCTTCTTCCCCGACGACGTCTTCCGCCGGTGCGGCGAGCTCGGCTTCCTCGGGCTCCACTACCCCGAGCGCTGGGGCGGCTCCGGCGGCGACCTCGCCTCCGGGCTCGTCTTCGTGGAGGAGCTCGCCCGCTGCGGGTGCGGCGGCGATCGCCGATGGCGATCGTCGGTGCAGACCCACATGTGCACCCCGGCCCTCGCCGAGTTCGGTACCGACGAGCTGCGCGAGCGGTACCTGCGCCCGGCGATCGCCGGCGAGAAGATCGGCGCGATCGCGATCACCGAGCCCGACGCCGGCTCCGACGTCGCCGGCATCACGACCCGGGCGTGCGCGATGGCGACACCTGGGTGATCAACGGCCGCAAGCTCTTCATCACGAACGGGGTCCGCGCCGACTTCCTCACGCTCGTCGTGCAGACCGAACCCGGCTCCGGGCATCGCGGCATCTCGCTGTTCATCGTCGACACCGCATCTTCCCGGCGTGTCGGTGTCGCGCAAGCTCGCGAAGCTCGGGATGCTGGCGAGCGACACGGCCGAGATCGCGCTCGACGACGTGGTCGTGTCCCGCACGCGAACTTGATCGGCACCGAACCCGGGAGGGTTTCGCGCAGCTGATGTGGCAGCTCCAGTACGAGCGGCTGTCCGGCGCCGCCGGCATCGCATCGGCCGGCGCAGCGAGATCCTCGACGAGACGATCGCCTACGCGCGTGAACGCCGGACGTTCGGACGGCCGATCGCGGATCACCAGGTGATCGCGCACAAGCTCGCCGACGCCGCGACCGAGCTCGAGGCGGCGCGGGCGTTGCGTGTACTGACGGCGTCTGGCGGATCCAGCAGGGCGAGTACCCCGTCGCCGAGATCTCGATGGCCAAGAAGTACTGCGCGCGCAGGTCGCACAACCGGTCGTCGACGCCTGCCTCCAGGTGCACGGCGGCGCCGGCTACATGCACGAGCTCCCCGTGAGCCGCGCGTTTCGCGACGCCCGCCTCCAGCGCATCGGCGCCGGCACCGACGAGATCATGAACGAGGTCATCGCCAAGCGGTTCGGGATCTCGAGCGGTAGCTGAGCTTCCGTTGCGCCGCAGTCCAGGCCCGGCGAGAATCGACTCATGAAACCCCTCGGCGTCCATCACGTCGCTCTCAACGTGTCCGACGTGGACAAGAGCGTCGCGTTCTACACCGGCCTTCTCGGCGGCACGCTTCGTGACGACCGGCCTGACTTCGGGTTTCGCGGGGCCTGGATGAACCTTGGCACCCAACAGGTCCATCTGATCGAAGCGCCCGCCCCGGCGAACCTCGGCCAGCACTTTGCGATTCATGTTGACGATCTCGACGCCGTAGTGGACGAGCTGCGGTCGAAGGGCCTCGACGTGACCGACCCTGCCGACGTTGGGCCCGACCGCCAGGCGTTCCTCGATGACCCGGCCGGAAATGTCGTCGAGCTACACGAGGTCGGCACAGCCGCCTCGCAGGTGGCCGAGCAGTCGAGGCGGCGGCCGAGATAGACCGCGAGGCGGCGGCCGAGATAGACCGCGAGGCGGCGGCCGAGATAGACCGCGAGGCGGCGGCCGAGATAGACCGCGAGGCGGCGGATGCCGTCGGCATCGACCTCGAACACATCGGCGACCGCCGTCGTCGTGCCGTTCATACGAAGCGCGATCTCGACGGCAACCCGGTTGCCGTCGACGACCAGCGGTCCGGGCCGCGGTTCGAGGTCGGCGAACTGGAACGCGGTGTCGCGGTAGCTTCCCTTCTCGATCGTGGCCTCCGCGTATCCCCCCATCAGCTGAGCGCCGGGCTCGGGCGGCGCGGGGTCGCCGCCGGCTTCGGTGCCGCAGGAACCGAAGCCCTTTGCCGCGGCTCGTCACCCGGCGCCGCACGGGACTCGGAACGACTCGAACGGCGAGCCGCCGTTCGGCCGGTCGATCGAGGCGTTGCTTACGACGAGCTCGGCCATCGACTCGAACCCAACGCCGCCGCCGGCGCCGCCAAAGTTGTACGGGTCGCGCGCGATGCCGCCGCGACGCACGAAGATCTTGGCGGTCTTTCCGTTCGTCAGGCTGCCCTCTCCCTCGCAACGCAACGAGTACGTGTGCGGCGAAGCACCGGCGCGGTTATGGCCTTCTCCGCCGACGATCGGTGAACCGTCGAGCGCAACGAAGACGTGCTCGCTCCTGGCCGCGTGATGTGCGGTACTCGTCGCGGTCGTCGGCGAGGTGTGCGCGACGTCGTACACGCACGCACCGACAGCACGGGGGATGTCGGTCGCGCCACCATGACGCGCCTGCTCGATGAGGGCGTCGTACACAGCGGGCACGTCACCGTCGACCGCGAAGAAGGCAATCCAACCGTCGCCGCTCGGCATGTGTGCGGGAGGGCTCGTCTTCTGGGGAAGGTCGTGCCGAGGAGCCGCGCGCCGTCGGGCACGGTGAAGCCGTCGCCAATCGAGGTGCCCCGGCCCTTCGTCGCACCGTCGAGTAACGGCACGACGTTCGTCGGTTGCGAGCTGCTTCGGCTGCTCGCCGTATGTGTTCCGGAGCTGCCGCAGGCCGTTGCCGCGACGGCGACCACGAGACCGAGTACTCGGGAACGTGTGCAACGCCGGGCGCTCGTCGAACCAGACACGTCTCACCAGGGTGGCCCGAGTTTCATGGCGACGAACGAGCGCCGCCGGGGGTGCGCCTCCCGGCCTGCTCGGGCCTTCCACGCTTCTGCCGAGGCCCGATCGGGCCGGGCGAGCCGGGAGTCACGTCGGTAGGGCTCAAGCGCACCCACCCTGGTGGTCGACACAATCACCAGAGCCGCCAACAAAGGCGACACCACTTGACACTATTTGTACCTTTTAGCTATCCTGGTTCATTGATGCAGGGAATCGTTCGTCACGCGTGTTCTGTCCTCGCGCTCACGGCCCTGATCGTCGCGGGCACGGCCCTTCCCAGTGGGGCCGCGCCGCCGCTCGCTCCCCCCGATCCGCTGGCAGCTGCCAAGACGGCGCTGGCCGACAGCCAAGCTGCCGCCCAGGATGCCGCGACGAAGTATGCGGCGGCGCAGTCCGAACAGGCCAGGCTCGAAGCCGAGGTCGCGAAGCTCGAGATCGAGATCCCGCGCCTCACGGCCCGGGCCAAGCAGTTGCGGACGAATGTGCGCGAACGTGCGGCTGACCTCTACACCCACGACAGCACCGGCTCACTTCTCGACGCGCTGAATTCCGGCGACCTCCAGGATGCGGCACGCGGTGCGACGCAGCTCACTGCCAGCGTCGCCGACCACGACAACCACATGATCGGCGACCTCAAGAGCACGGTGAAGCGTCAGGAAGCCCAACAGAAGCAGCTCGCGCAAGCCAAGGGCGCCGAGGACGAGGTCGTCGCCGCGTTGGCGCAGGAACAGGCGCAGCTCGCGGCCAGCCTGGCGGTCGCGGCCAAGGCGTGGCAGCAGTTGCAGGCCATCGCGGACACGCAAGCGTTCCTCGCCGGCGCCGGAGCGGTGGGCGCGGCCGCGGGCCAGGTCAACACCGGCGCCACCTTGTGCCCGGTGCAGGGCCCGGTCGTCTTCACCAACGACTGGGGTCAGCCCCGCTCGGGCGGCCGCACGCACAAGGGCAACGACATCTTCGGCATCCTCGGCACGCCCGACATCGCGATCGTTCCGGGCACCATCACCCAACAGACCGGCGGGCTCGGCGGCAACGCCGTATGGCTGCAGGGCGACGACGGGGTGGCGTACTACTACGCGCACCTCGACAGCTTCTTCGGGGTCTTTCCCCGTCGCGTCAACAGGGGTGACGTGGTCGGATTCCTCGGCGCCACCGGCAACGCCGCCGGCGGCGCTTCGCACACCCACTTCGAGATACACCCCGGCACTGCCAGCGATCCTGCAGTGAACCCCTTCCCCACGCTCAGCGTGCTGTGCGCGCTCAACCTGGCGTTCGGCCTGCCGCCGAAGCCTTAGCGGTTGGGGCAGATCAGCAGGAGCGTCGGGTACGGGTTGATCGGGTCGCCGTTGTGCGGGTGGATCTCGAAATGCGTGTGGGTCGGACCGCCGGCCGCGTCACCCGAGTTCCCCATGTAGCCGATCACGTCACCGCGGTGCACGTGAGCCCCGTCAGGGACTGCGGGCGGCCATTCGAAGTGGGCGTAGAAGTATGCGTTGCCGTCATCGCCGGAGAACCACACTGCGTTCCCGCTGCGCGCGCCGAACCGGACGCCGACAACACCGGCGACGACCGCGACGACGGGCGTGCCGCGCGGCGCCATGACGTCGTTGCCTTCGTGGATCTGACCTCCCGCTCGCGGCGCGTGCCAGTCGTTGCTAAAGGCGACGTGACCATTGACCGGACAGACCATCGACGACGCGGTGGTCAGCGGCGGACCCGCTGAGCAGCCCGCGAGGGCGAACGTTCCGAGGACACATGACAACGCGGCGGTTCCAACGGTTCGTTTCATCATGTGTGTTATGTCGACATTCCCGCACCGATGCTTGAAGCGCGCGTCATTCGGAACGCGGCACGATACTCTCGACAACCGGCCCGGATGGCGGAATCGGCAGACGCGACGGACTCAAAATCCGTTGCCCGCAAGGGTGTGAGGGTTCAAATCCCTCTCCGGGCACCCCGTAAGGACGGGATTTCCGAGGCCCGAGCTCGCTCCGAAACCGCTCCGAAACCGCTCAGCGCTCACGTTCTGCTCACACGCCACTCGGAGAGGAGCGCGCGCGTTCTGGCGCGTAGGGGGGCGCCGCCCGCCACGAGTTCGCGCAACACCGCGTGGAGCCGACACGCGGCCTGGGTGCGCAACGAGACCAAGTCGTGGTAACGGCCAACCAGCAACCGCAACACCGTCGTGTGGTCATCGCTACGGACTGCCCTCAGGCCGCAGTCACGCAGCCTCGCGATCGCAGTCGACAACGCGTCGTTGCCGTCGTTCTTCGCCGCCTTCACCGATCCGAGCAAACGAACTCTCGCGGTGAGCGTGGGCGGCACATCAACAACATGCTCACCGGCGGCGAGGAGCTGCTGGGACAACAACTTGCCCAACCCCGCCGGCTGATTCGATCGCCCACGTGCGTTCCTCGCCCAGCGGCGCGGCCCACGCCAACAGTCGTTGCGTCTGCGAACGATCGGCGCGCACCTCAAGTCGCGCCATGGCGTCTTCGTCGCCGTTGATCGCGCCCGCCATGTGCGTCGCCTTGTGCGGGTCGATCCCGATGATCACTGTCATGGAAGTCCTCCTCGTGGACGTGATGCGACGTCACGACGGGCACTCCTGATGAAGGTGCTGCTCGCCTCTTTCGAGCCACGCCGCGACCGAATCCCGACCGGCTGACGCTTCGTTCGAAAGCCAACCCGACACGCGAGCAACAGGCAGTTCTAGAGCCAGCCAATCAGGACCCGAGGACGCTACGAGCACACGCTCAACGCCCGCATCAGCATCCATCAGGCAGTTCTGCGCTATCGGGCTGGCCGCAGCGAGACGAAGGGATGTTCGTGCACGAAGCGCCGTACAGCGTCGTCGGAGTGCAGGTTCCCCCATCCGAGAATGGCACTCGCCAGTCGTACTCGCCATGGGTGACGCCGTCGGAAGTCGATCACGACGGCTACAGCCTCGTCGTCCGTAAGGAAGTGATGCTGTGGGACGAAGGATTCTCGTCCGATCCGTACCTCGAGCGCCGAGCGTGCTTGCAGGTTGTGCACCCAATCAGCTTCGGGTCCCCATCCTGAGAAGATAACTGCCTCGTGGCGGTCGCGGTTGTAGCTCAGTGCCATCGCCACGGTGTCGTGAGGCTTGCCGGTCTTGCGCCCGACATGAACGAGTAGCAGAAAGGTGTTGCCGAGCAACCATCCCCATCCGTGTCGGTACAGCCGCAATGGCATCCGAAACACCGCGAGCGCGAGACGACCGGGCGTGCCCCGCAGCCCGAGAAGCGGACGGTGACGTCCGGCCTTGCTCCGGTCTGCGAAATCTGAATTCGTGGCGGCCATCATCGTGCGCCGGTCGGGAACAGGCGACGCCGTTCGACGTAGATCACCATGCCTGCGAACACGATCCACAACGCGGCGAGACCAACTGCCGCCATTCCCCCGCCGCGCTCTGCGTACCCGTCGAGGTCTGGCGGCAAGAACGTCGCGCTGCGGTACGTGTGCACGTTCGCACCAACGTGGAAGACGTCGTGGGCGATGATCGCGCCGACGGGGTTGCCAGTCAGTGCCGTCGGCGCGGTGGCGATGACAGCGCCGATCTCGGGCTGTACGAGGTCGACACCGCGGAACTGCGGATACCCAAGGTGATACGTCGCGGTGATGCCCAGCGAAAGCACCAGCGTCAGCGCGGCGAAGCGCAGATGGCGCCTTCGGCTTTCGTCGCGCAGCAGTAAGTACGCCACGGTGGCCGGGAACACGAAGAGCATCAGGGCGTCCACGGTGCCGTACAGCACGCCGCGCCAGGCGATCTCGAACCAATAGAAGCTTCCCGACGGGTGCGGCATCGACGCTTCGCTCATCACGTTACGAACGAGCGCCGCCCCCACGACTGCACCGACACCGATGCTCCACCACAGCCTCGTGCGGAGCCAGTCGCGCCAATCCAACTGCGAGTGCGCCAGGGACGACGTCAGAAACGTTCCCGCGACCGTGAAGTAGACGAGCAGGTACAGATCGTGGTGAAGGCCGAGCAGGCTCGCGCCGACGAGCGGTATGACGAACGCGATCAGAGCGCCTGCGAGGTACCACTCAGTGACGTGATGACGCTCGGTGCGGGATAACGCCGCGTGCCGAGGCGGGACGGCAGGACGCGGCATCGCAACAGAAGTCATGCCGATCACTTCCTTCCAGCTGCACGTTTCAAGCGACTAGGCGGCGATACGGTGTTCGATGTCCTGCTGGTGCCGCTCCATGAACTCGTCACCTCGCACGACACCGAAATACCAGTGCATGAACAGGCCAATGCCCATCCCGGCGACCGCGAAGACTGACCACGGGAACTGCGACGCGACCGTCACGTTGAGAATCACGAGCGCTATCGACACCGCCGCTGTGATAACGGCGTGCACTCGGACCCCACGGCGACTCTCTTCATGCGCCGCCTCCCGCTCTGCGAGCTGGTAGGCCTCACGGGCTGGCTTCGACATGACACACTCCTTTCCCGATCGTCTCAACTGTGCGCTCAATGTCTGCCTGCCGGTAGGGCCGTTTGGCCTCCTAAGCGGAAGGCGATGTGCTCGATCGCTAGACGCGCAGGTGCAGCATCCGTTTCCCTGCCACCGCGGCCATGCACTGGGGCGGCAACTCGGGTTGCTCTGGCCATAGCAACCCTCTTGCTCATCGCGCGCTGCCCCCGTCGCGCGAAGAGCCAGCCGATGTAGGGCCGCGCCACGACATGACTTTCGCCCCCTGGGCCGGTCGACGCGACGAATGACGCACCCGGTCGGCACGGAGAGACGCCGCCTACCGTTCGACTGGCGACGTCGGGTAGGTTCGCCGTGGTGGGTGCGACGGTCGAGGTGCACGGGAGGTGCGATCCAACGTTCGAGGCGGTCGCTGACGCGTTCGCCACGAACTTCGCTCAACACGGCGACATCGGCGCGGCCGTGTGCGTCTACCACCGGGGTCGCCCGGTCGTGGACTTGTGGGGAGGGCTGGCAGACCGCGACAGCGGCCGACCCTGGGATGAAGACACCTTGCAGCTCGTGTTCTCCAGCACCAAGGGCATCGCGGCCACCTGTGTGCACCTTCTCGTCGAGCGGGGCGCGCTCGATCTCGAGGCTCCCGTGGCCCGCTACTGGCCCGAGTTCGCCGCCGAGGGCAAAGGCGAGATCCCGCTCCGATGGGTGCTGTCGCACGAAGCCGGCCTCGCCGCGGTGACGGGCGAGGTGACCATGGACGACGTGTTGGGTTGGGAAGGGGTCGTCGAGGCCATCGCGGCGCAGGCTCCGGTGTGGGAGCCGGGCACCGCCCACGGGTACCACGCCCGGTCCTACGGATGGATCCTCGGCGAGGTGGTGCGCCGGGTCACCGGCCGGAGCATCGGCCGTTTCTTTGCCGAGGAAATTGCGGAGCCATTCGGATTGGACTTCTTCATCGGGCTGCCGTCCGGCGAGCTCGGGCGGGTTGCACACCTCTACCCGCCCGTGGTCGACGCCGCGACTCGCGAGGTCATGGATGCCTTCATGGGCCCCGAGACGCTGCTGGGCCAGGTCATCTCCGGGCCATCGGGCTTGTTCGGCTACGACGACATGTGGAACCGTCCCGAGCTGCTCGCAGCCGAGATGCCGTCGTCGAACGGGATCGGCACGGCCCGTGCCGTCGCCCGTCTCTACGCGGCGCTGATCGGCGAGATCGACGGCCGGCGCCTGCTGGCTCCCGCTACCGTCGAGCGGGCAACCGACGTGCAAGTCACCGGCCCCGACCGGGTGATCGGCGTGCCCATGTCATTCGGGCTCGGGTACATGACACCGCCGCCGGCCTGTCCACCCGGATCGTTCGGCCATGCCGGTGCCGGCGGTTCGCTGGGCCTCGCTCACGCCGACGCCGAGTGGTCTCTCGGGTATGTGATGAACCAGATGCAGTTGGGCATCACCGGCGATCCGCGCGGCACGGGGCTGGTCGACGCGGTGACGGCCTCGGTTCACGAATAGGAGCCCGCGATCCGGCGACCCTCGGCGATGATGCTCCCTCTCACGCTTTGGGCAATCGGGTTCCTGGCCCAGCAGTAATCGCCTTTCCCGCTGGCTGAGCGCTCGACGGCGTCGACGAGGATGAGCTGCTTGGGGATCTTGTAGGAGGCGAGCCTTCCGCGTAGGTGGGCTCGGAGGTCGTCGAGGGTGGGCGTCGGGCCCGGGCGGGGCGCCACGACTGCGGTGACCCGTTCACCCCACTGTTCGTCGGGATCGCCGACGACGAGGTACGTCGTGGGGCTGAGCCAAACTGCGCTCCTCTCGGCGCTGCGAGCGACGCACGCTCGGTACCTGCTGGTTTCGGGCGAGGCGGTCCATTCGACACTCCACATTGATCCGGTGCTCGAGCGGATCGGTGGACTCCACCTCGCGCGCGATTTCGGTCGCACGCTGATCTTCACAGTCGACCCCGCTCATCTCGTCCCGGTCCTCGATCCCCCGATATGGACCGATCGCGCGACGCGACGCTGGATCGATCGAGAGCTCGGAATCCCGGCGAACGCGGCGAATTCGCCTTTGCACACAGGCGGAGCGTGGGTTCGAGCTCCATCTCCCCGCAGCTCTCCGCCCACCCTGGAACGGCGCCGATGACGCGCGACGTCCGGGCTCCCGACATTCCAGCTCGGTCCCTGCGACGCCCGGGGCGGAGCCGGTGGCACAGTAAGATCACGTCGCCAGCATGCCCGCGTCGCGCAGAACACCAGGAGCCATGGCGCCTCCAGATCGCAGACTCCGATGAGCGAACCGCTTGCGGTGCAGACGGCAGCAGTCGTCGCTCTCACGATCACCATTGTCGCGATCATCGTGCTGCTCCTCATCGTGCTCGCGCCCTGGCAAACCGTGCGTGAGGAACCGCCGCTCGACGACACGGCCGAGACCCGTCTGCTCCTCGGCGACGACCCCGAGGAGATCGCCCGCGATCAAGAAGCGAAGCGCACAGCAGGCCGCGAGGCGCCGCACGGTCGATCTCGCCACACCGCTACCGCCTGTCGATGACGACGACACAACGTCGCCGGGATGGAACCTTCCCGCGAGCTAGGTGTAGATCCCAACAGCGTTAGTCAGTGCCGATGACGTCGGCGGGGGTCTTGTGGCCGAGGGCGCTGTGGGGTCGTCGATAGTTGTAGTAGCTCGAGCCAGGCTGGGAGTGCGGCGGCGCGGTGGTGGTGGGTCTGGTAGCTGACCGGCGTACGCCCATTCGGCTTGGAGAGGTTTGGATGAACCTTTCGGCTTTCCCGTTGGTGCGGGGCCGGTAGGGGCGGGTTCGGAGGTGCTTGATGCCGAGCTCGACGATCGTGGTTGCGTGGAGGCGTGGACGGTAGCCAGGGCCGTTGTCGGTCATGACCCGCTGGACGGTGATGCCGTGGTCAGCGAACCAAGCGATCGCCGGCGCAGAACGCGGTGCAGGTCGACGCCTTCTCGTCATCGAGGATCTCGACGTACGCGAGTCCGGCTGGTGTCATCGACGGCGACATGGCACGTAGTCCCACCCACGCCTGCCGGCACCGGCGCGGCGGTATCCGGCTTGGCGGAGATGGGCCGGGAGCCCGGGCTGATCGAACCGACCCAGCTTCTTGATGTCGATGTGGATCAGCTCGCCGGGATGACGACGGCAATAGCGGTTCGGGGGCTCGGGCGGCTCGAGTCGTGACAGCCGGTTGAGACCGAGGCGAGCCAGGACCGCGCCCACCGTCGATGTCGCCATGTTCAGCTCTGCCGCGATCCGCGTCGAAGTCCAGCGCAGCCGGCGAAGTTGCTCGATGAGCGCCTCGGTCCGAGCCGGAGTCCGACCCGGGACTCGACCCGGAGCTGAAGACCGATCGGTCATCGCTTCGCCTGCGTCGTAGCGACACAACCACCGAAACACGGTCCGGGTCGAGACCCCGAACGCTTCTGCGGCTTCGTCGACCGACCAACCTTCGAGACGGACTCGCTCGCACATCAGGGTCCGCTGGCGCGGCAAGAGACGGGCGTTACCGTGAACCAACACGGGCACTCCTTGTGGTGAGGGCGGCTTCAGCACCCCCAAGCCTCAAGGAGGCCCGTGTGACAAACGTGGATGGGATCTACAGCTAGGTGCCCACGCTGCTCACCCGAGCACGAAGAACAGTCGTGCTTCACACGTCACAGCGGCATCGACCGTCGTGCGCCCGATACCCCACCCGCCGCGAGCGCTGAGTCGCTCGAGCGTCACTGACATCACCAATTCGTCGCCGGGGTGCACGACGCGGCGCCACCGCACCCTCTCGACGCCACCGAACAACGGCAACTTGCCGGCGTAACACGCGTCGGCGAGCAGCGCGAGCGCGCCGGTCTGCGCGAGCGCTTCGAGCTGGATCACACCGGGAAAGACCGGGTTGCCGGGGAAGTGCCCCGCAAGGAACGCTTCGTCGCCGGTCACCCGATACCGAGCAGTAACCGACTCCCCCGCGTCGAGCGCGTCGACAGCATCGACAAAGCGAAACGGCGGCCGGTGCGGCAACAAACCGATCAACACGGCCGAATCGGGATGCGACATCGCGCGAAAACCGTCCTCTGAGTTCTTGGAACCTCGCGGAAACTCATTACCGTCACCGCAGACGCTACCGCCGCTCTCATCGAGATTCCGGCCGGCCGAGGCCGGCGCCCCACCTCCGCCGGCACAGTCGCCGGGGGCGAGCATTTCCTCGAGATGGCAGCCCGGAAGTGTTCCGGCGGGCCGTGTGCGCCGTGGTCGATTCGGCCGGCCTCGCGCTCGACCGCGCCGGCGTGGCATCCTCGGACGTCGCGTGATTCGTGCCGCACCAGGCCAACGCCTGCATCGAGGTTACGGCCCGGTCGGCTCAACATCTCTCGGGAGCGCACAGTGATCAACATCGAGCACCGGGGTCGGCGATGACCGCACGCGTGGCGCTCGTCACCGGCGCGTCGCGGGGCATCGGTCGCGCCACTGCAACTGCGCTCGCCGCGGCGGGCAACCGCGTCGCGTTCTGCTATTCGAGCGATGACGACGGCGCGAAGACGACACAGTCGGAGATCGAGCAAGCCGGGGGCGAAGCGCTCGCGCTTCGGTGCGACGTGACCGACGGCTCGGCCGTTGACGCCACCTTCTCCACCATCGAAGACGCGTGGGGTCCCGTCGCGCTGCTCGTCAACAACGCCGGCATCAACCGTGACGGACTCGTCGCTCGCATGACCGACGACGACTGGAACGACGTGTTGCGCACCAACCTCACCGCGGCGTTCTTCACGATCCGCCGGGCGAGCCGTCCAATGGTGAGAGCACGTTTCGGCCGCATCGTCAACGTGTCATCGGTTTCCGGGCACATGGGCAGCGCCGGACAGGTCAACTACTCCGCCGCCAAAGCCGGACTGCTCGGAGTCACGCCGCGCGATCGCCCGCGAGCTGGCACCGCGCAATGTCACGTGCAACGTGGTCGCCCCCGGGGCGATCGATACCGCGATGACGGCCGGCCTCGATGACGAGTGGCGTGCCCGGGCCGAAGCGGCAATCCCGCTCGCCCGTTTC
Organism: uncultured Actinomycetes bacterium; assembly: GCA_963813635.1. GTDB lineage: Bacteria > Actinomycetota > Acidimicrobiia > IMCC26256 > JBBRZM01 > JBBRZM01. Next base: position 178,697 of record CAWEZO010000002.1, read on the forward strand.
GGCACGGTCGACGAGGTCGCTGCGATGATTGCGTTCTTGTGTAGCGACGCCGCCGGCTATGTCACGGGTGCGCTGATCCCGCTCGACGGTGGTATGAGCATGGGCCACTGAAGCGCGGGGAACAACAACGGACAGACGACCGACAGACAATCACCCACAGCAGGAGGAACCCAATGAACCGAGCCGACGCACTTGCCGCCCTCACCGACATCGCGGTCGAGGTGCTGAGCGTCGAGCCCGACCAGATCACCGAGGCGGCGCGCTTCAAGGAAGATCTCGACGCCGACAGCCTCGACCTCGTCGAGCTCGTCATGGGCCTCGAGGAGCGGTTCGACATCACGATGCCCGAAGAAGACCTCGAAGGCGTCACCACAGTCGGCAAGGCCGTCGACCTCGTGGTCGACAAGGTCGGGGCCTCGGCATGAGCGCGCTCCTCGACCACCGGCAACGCCCGCGCGTCGCCGTCACCGGCATCGGCGTGAAGACTCCGGCCGGCACCGACCTCGCGTCGTTCTGGTCGACGATCGTCGCCGGTCACGCAACCGCGCAAGGCATCAAACGGTTCGACGCCTCGGCCCTCCCGGTGCGGTTCGCGGGCGAAGTCACCGGCTTCGACCCGATCCCGTACTTCGGTCCGAAGGAAGCGCGACGCGCCGACCGGGTGACGCAGCTCGGGTTTGCCTCCGCCGCCGACGCGCTCGCCGACGCGGGTGAGCTCGACGCCGACCCCGCTCGCTGCGCTGTCGTGATCGGTACCGGCGTGGGTGGCCTCGACAGCCTCGAGGCAAACGTCGAGACGTTCCTCACGCGTGGCCCGTCGCGCGTGAGCCCGTTCTTCGTGCCGATGATGATGCCCAACGCGACTGCGGGCGTGACGGCGATGCAGTTCGGCTGGACCGGACCCAACATGTGCATCGCGACTGCGTGCGCCGCCGGCTCGCACGCGATCGGCGAAGGGGCTCGGCTCATTCGCGATGGGTCGGCCGATGTCGTCGCGGCCGGCGGCACCGAGGCCGCGGTCACGCCGGTCACAATCTCGGCGTTCGCCCGCATGGGTGCGCTGAGCACCCGCAACGACGACCCGGAGCGCGCATCAAGGCCGTTCGACGAGGCACGCGACGGCTTCGTGATCGGCGAGGGTGCGGCGGCGCTCATCCTCGAATCGCTCGACCATGCGCGAGCCCGCGGCGCCCGCGTCTACGGCGAGGTGCTCGGCTACGGCCGTAACGCCGACGCGTACCACATCACGGCACCGGCGCCGGACGGCACGGGCGCCGCGGTCTGCATGCAGCTGGCCATCGACGACGCTGCACTCACGCCCGCCGACATTGGTCACGTCAACGCGCACGGCACGTCCACTGCGCTCAACGACGCCGCCGAGGCCGAGGCGATCCGCAAGGCTTTCGGCGATGCCGCGCCGCCGGTCACCTCGACCAAGGGTGTGACCGGGCACTTGATCGGCGCCGCAGGCGCGATCGAGGCCGCAGCATCGTTGCTGTCGCTCTGCAAGGGGCTGGTACCCCCCACAGCGAACGTCGAGCGGCTGGGCGACGACATCCAGCTCGATGTCGTCTTCGGCTCACCGCGGGAGATCGGCCTGCGCACCGTGCTGTCCAACTCGTTCGCGTTCGGCGGCCACAACTCGACGTTGATCTTCGGCGCGAGCAGCTAGCACCGCCCGAAGTGACGACGAGACCCCAGGAGGGCTGATGCTGCTCGACGGCAAGCGAATCCTGGTCACCGGAGTGCTCAACGACTCGTCGATCGCGTTCAGCGTCGCGAAGCTCGCGCAGGCCGAAGGTGCCGAGGTCGTCCTCAGCTCGTTCGGACGCGTGATGAGCATCACACAGCGGGTCGCGAAGAAGCTGCCGGTCACGCCCGAGGTCGTGGAGCTCGACGTAAGTGATCCCGCGCATCTCGATGCGCTCGCGTCCAACGTCGGCGGTCGCCTCGACGGTGTGCTCCACGCGATCGCCTACGCACCCGAATCGTGCCTTGGCGGCGGTTTCCTGGATGCACCGTGGGACGACGTCGCGATTGCGCTCCAACTCTCCGCCTATTCGTTGAAGGAACTTGCCGCAGCGCGGCGCTCCCACTGATGACTGACGGCGGATCAATCGTCGGGCTCGACTTCGACAACACGCACGCGTGGCCCGTGTACGACTGGATGGGGGTGGCGAAGTCGGCGTTCGAGTCGGTCGCGCGCTATCTCGCGCGTGATCTGGGGCCGCGCGGCATCCGTGTCAACCTCGTGTGTGCCGGCCCGCTCCACACCATGGCCGCGCGCAGCATTCCCGACTTCGAACGTTTCGAGGACGTGTGGACCGAGCGGGCACCCCTCGGGTGGGACATCCGCAACGCCGAACCCGTCGCCAAAGCCTGCGTCGCACTCCTCTCCGACCTGTTCCCCGCGACAACCGGCGAGATGCTCCACGTGGACGGCGGTTTCCACGCCATGGGCGCCTGACCCAAGCCTCTTTCGTTCTTGCGTCACTAATCCGGGTGTGACACGGATAACTGGCGCAAGAATGAGATCGGGTCACTGCTCGAGTGTGGCTGTCACTTTCGGCACGGTGTCTTTCGGGGAGACTTTGTAGAAGACGGCCGCGAGCTTGCCTTTCTCGTCGACGACGAAGGCGCTCCGGATGATTCCCTTGAACTTCTTGCCGTACATCGACTTCTCGCCCCAGACACCCCATGCGTCGGCGACCGCATGGTCTTCGTCGGCGAGCAGCGGGAAGCCGAGTGCGTACTTGTCGTCGAACTTCTTCTGCTTCGCGGGCGCATCGGGACTGATGCCGACGACCGCGGCACCGAGCTTGGCGAGGTCGGGCTCGGCGTCGCGCAACGCGCATGACTGCGTCGTGCAACCGGGCGTGTCGGCTTTCGGATAGAAGTAGACGACGACGGGTGCGCCGCGGAAACTCTTGAGCGCAACCTTCGCGTCGTGCTGATCGCGGAACGTGAAATCGGGAGCCTTGGCCCCCACGACAAGCTTGCCCATCAGCGCTGCTCCTCCAGCCGGCGGTTCGTGCACCAGGCCGTAGCATGCCGCACGTGCTGCACCGGATGTCGATCACCGTCGAGGGTTCGGTCGAGCAGATCCTCCCGATCGTTGCCGAAACGCTCGGCGCGCCCGTGGCGGGCGACACCGTGACCACGCCCTTGGGTGCCGACACGGAGGCGACCCTGTACGCAAAGGTCGCGCCCGGCAACGAGCCGGCGACCGCGGCGATCGAGCTCGAGGCTTCGAGCGCCGTCGAGGTGCCGTACTTCAACTGGTTCGTGGCCCCGATCATTGCGGCCGGTATCCGGCGCGGCCTGCGGCATCGCGCCGCCGAAATAGACGCGGCCGCCCACGGACGCCCCGCACCACCGCCGTTGGGGCCGTCGCGATTCCTCCCGCCTGCGTCGTTCACGAAGCAACAGGCGACGCTGATCGCGACGGTCGCGTTCGCCACTGCCGTCAGCAATTTCGGCGGCGCGTTGTTCGGTCAGAATGCGGATTCCGTTCAGGACGCGTTTCACAAGAGCACGGCCCAGCTCGGGATCGCCTCCGCCGTCACGCGGGTGGGTGTGTTGATCGCGCTCGTGGCCATCGGCCTCGGCGATCGAGTGGGTCGCCGCAAAGTCATCTTGTGGTCACTGGTCGGCGTCTGCGTGGCAAACGCCGTCTCCGCGGGCTCACCCACCTTCGAGATCTTCACCGGCGGCCAGGTGTTCGCTCGGGCCTTCGCCAATGCCGCCCTTGTGGTGGGCGGCATCGCCGTTGTCGAAGAAGCACCTGAGCGTGCGCGTGCCTTCGCGCTGGCGATGCTCGCGCTCGCCGCGGGCGCGGGCTTCGCGATCTCGGTCATCACGCTGCCGATCGCCGACCTCGGGCCACAGGCGTGGCGGGTCGCGTTCGGGTTGAGCACGCTGGCACTGTTCTTCCTTCCGGCGCTGCGTCGCAACCTGCTCGAGACCCGCCGGTACACCGCGCTCGCGAAGCGGCCGGTCGCACGCGGCCGAATCCGGGAAGTGTTCGATCAGGCGTACGGTCGCCGGTTCGTGCTGCTGAGCCTCGCGGCGTTCCTGACGAACGTGTTCGCCGCGCCGTCGGCCCAGTACACCAACAAGTACCTCACCGACGAGCACGGCTTCTCGAACTCCTCGATCGCGCTCTTCCGCGCGGTGACCAACGGCGCGCCCGGGCTCATCGGCATTGTGATCGCGGGCAAGCTCGCCGAGAGTCGCGGCCGGCGGCCCCTGGCGATCGTCGCGCTCGGGCTCGCGACCGTGCTCCAAATGGCGTTCTTCGTCACCGGCGGTCCGATCCTCTGGGTCATCTCGACCGTTGCGATCGTGGCTGCGGCGTGCGCGAGCCTCGCAATCGCGACGCTCGACAGCGAGCTCTTCCCCACCGAGGTGCGCAGCACGTCGAACGCGCTCATCCTCGTGTGCTCCGTCGCCGGCTCGATCACCGGCTTGCTGGTTGCGACCAACATCGAGACGTCCGTCGGCGGACTCGGCCCCGCGCATCGCGCTGTGCGGCGTGGCGGCACTCGTGGCAGCCGCTTTCGTGCTCCCCTTCCTACCCGAGACCGCTGACCGTACGCTCGACGCCGTCAGCCCGACGGAGGATGTCCCACCGTGACCGGCGCACTCGACGGGTTCAGCGAATCAGCGATGGCATACGGCGGCTTGACCCGCACCGTGTACCGCGCCGGAAGCGGCCCGGCCGTCATCGTCATCGAAGAGATCCCCGGCATCACGCCCGAGGTCGAGGCGTTCGCGCGGCGGGTGATCGACGCCGGGTTCACCGCGGTCTTGCCGTCGCTCTTTGGTGTACCGGGCAAGCCGATCAGCTTGCCGTACGTCATCTCGTCCGTGACGCGTGCCTGTGTGGCAAAAGAGTTCCTCGCGCTCAAGCTCGATCGCACCGCACCGGTCATCGGCTGGCTGCGACGGCTGGCGCGCGAGGCGCACGAGGAGTGCGGCGGCCCCGGCGTCGGCGTCGTCGGCATGTGCTTCACCGGTGGGTTCGCGCTCGGCATGATGATCGACGACGAGATCCTGGCCCCGGTGCTCAGTCAGCCGGCGGTGCCGTTCCCCTTCGGGCGCGCTCGACGCGCCGACGCTCGGCATCAGCGACGACGACCTCACCCGGGTCAAGGAACGCGTCGCCCACGGCGCGTGCGTGCTCGGGCTCCGCTTCACCGCGGACCGGGGCGTGCCGGCGGAACGCTTCGAGACCCTGCGACGCGAGCTCGGCGACGGGTTCATCGCGATCGAGATCGACTCGTCGCCGGGGAACGCCTTCGGTATCAAGAAGACCGCCCACTCGGTGATCACCAACGAGCTCGTCGACGAGCCGGGTCACCCCACGCGCGTTGCGCTCGACCGGGTACTCGCGTTCCTGCGCGAACGCCTGGAGGTTGCGGAGTCACCCGGGCCCACAGCCGACGACTAACCGGTGCGCTCTCAGCGTTTGTGCAATCAGGGTCCCTATAGGGGGCCCGATCGCACAAACGGTCGTCGGGGGTCGGTCGGCGGCTACGTGGGCGCGCTCAAGGTCGCATGACAGACGGCCGTGCCGTGCGTGTCGACGAGCGCGACCCGAGTCGATCCCGAGGCCGCCAGGCGCGCAGCACCACCCCACGAGCCGCGCCCATCGTCGATCCGGATCGTGCCGAGCCGCTGCACCGGACCGCCCGCGGGTTGCAGCTCGATGCGGTACGTGCCCGTTGCGACCCAGTAGTCGACCGTGACGACGATCGCCGTGGGCTTGCCCGCCGACGTGTAGACCCGTCCGACGCGCATGCCGTGGTTACCCACCATGGCAACCGAGCGCACGGCAGCAACGGGTGCGGACGGCGTGGCCTGTCCACCGCCGGCGTCGACCCATTGCACGGCGACGATGCTGATGATGGCCGCTGCCGCAGCTGTCAACGCGAGCGCGAGACCCCACCGACGCGTGTTCTTCCGGCGTGAGCCGAGCAGCGTGCCGAGCACGCGGGCTTCGAAGCCGGGCGGCGGCTCGATCTCGGGTGCCAGCCGCGGTAACGCGTCGGCAGCATCGCCGAGCTCGCCGATCAGCGCCTGGCAGCGGGTGCACTGGCTCGCGTGGAGCAGCACCTCGGCGCGTTCACTCCCGCTCAACACTCCGAGGGCCAGCTCCGGTACGAGCTCCCGCACCTGTGCGCAATCAAGCGGCATCATTGCGCACAACCCCGCGCCGTCATTCGGCCTGCTCTTCGCGAACCAGTGCGTCGCGGCATCGCTGCAACGCAGTGCGAATTCGGGTCTTCGCAGTGCCCAGCGGGATGCCCTCGGATTCGCTGATCTCGCGTGCGCTGTGGCCGAGCAGCCCGGCAAGGACGATGGCCCGACGTTGCTCCTCGGGAAGCCGCGCGATCGCGGCGCGCAACCGAGCGGTGTCGTCGCCGAGATCCGCAAGCTCGGCGGGCCCGCGCTCCACGCTCACATGTTGGAGCCCCACCATCGCGTCGGGGTCGAGGATCACCGGCCGGCGCACCCGAACGGCGTCGATGGCGAGATTGCGCGTGATCGTGAGGAGCCACGTGACGACCGATCCCCGCCGGGGGTCGTAGGACGCCGCATGCCGCCACGCGCGCACGAACGCCTCCTGGGACACGTCTTCCGCGGCCCGGGGCTCGCCGACGATCGTGAGGGCAAGGCCGTACACGCGCCGCTGGAAGCGCCGAACAAACGCCGCGGCGGCATCGGCGTCGCCGGTCGCGAGGCCGGCCAGGAGCGTGTCGTCGGAGACGGTCCACACGGTGTAGTACGGACCTCCGGTGCATCGGGATTGCTGTCGCGTGGCCACGGTAGCGCCGTGACGTGGGATTCGACCGAAAAACAATCTCTTTGCGCCGCTGCTCCGTATGACTCGAACGGACCCAACCTCGGGAGCAGCCATGCGCAAGATCGTCGTGACCCTGATTGCCGCCGCACTCGCCGGCGGGCTCCTCGCCGCCTGCGGCAGCAGCAGCTCGAGCAGCTCCAAGAAGAAGGCGAGCGCGGCCGCTACGAAAGCGCCGGCAGGCGTGACGTTGGAAGGGAAGGTCACCGCCCATGGCCAGAAGACGCTGACCGGCGCGACACCAACCGTGGAGGTCGAGCAGGACGATTTCTACTTCGGCCCAACCTTCCTCAAGGCGGACCCGGGCGCGACGGTGACGGTGCAGCTGAAGAACGAAGGCAAGAACCAGCACACGTTCACGATCGACTCACTCGGTATCGATCAGGTCCTCAACCCCGATGGCAAGGCGACCGTGCAGGTGAAGATCCCTGCGACCGGCCAGGCAGTGTTCTACTGCCGGTTCCACAAGGCGAACGGCATGCAAGGCGCGTTCTACACCGGCATCGCGACCAGCGGCAGCTCGGCGACGACGCCGACCACTGCAGCCACGCCGGCGGCGACCACTGCAGCCACGCCGGCGGTGACCATGACGACAACCGCGGGCTCGTCCGGTAGCGGCTACTGACGCATCGCGGAGAGCCGGCTGCTACCGCGGGGTCGCGCTCGCTCCAGCACGGCCTGGATTCGGCTGATGAGCTCGCGAGGGCTGAACGGCTTGATGATGTAGTCGGTGGCACCGAGCGAGAAGCCGTACGCGACGTCGGCCTCCTGCGCCTTGGCCGTGAGCAAGATGATCGGCGTTGCCTCGGTGGAGAAATTGGCGCGTAGCTGCTTGGTCACGTCGAGGCCGCTCATCTTCGGCATCATGACGTCGAGCAGGATGAGATCGGGCGGCGCGGCGAGTGCCGCCGCGAGCGCGGCCTCGCCGTCGCCCGCGGCCTCGATCGTAAAGCCGAGGGCTCGGAGCTTGAACGCGATGAGCTCGCGAATGTCGGGATCGTCGTCGACGATGAGCACGGTTGTCATGCCTGCACCTTCTCGGTCATGGGTGGACCGACGATGCGGGCCACCTCGGCTTCCAAACGACTCGCTCGAAACGGCTTGACCAAATACCCATCGGGCTGCCCACCGCCGTTGGGATCACGGATCGACGTCACGAGCACAGGCACTTCGGGCCAGGCGCGTGTCGCTACGCAACCGGCGAAGCACCTCCCACCCGTCGATTCCGGGCAGCACGATGTCGAGCACGACCAGATCCGGAGTCGGCTCGCCGATCGCCAGCTGCATGCCCTCCTCGCCTGTTCGCGGCGCCCCGCACCTCGAAGCCAAGGCCGCTCATTCGCTTCATCATCAGGAGACGTACGTCTTCGTCGTCTTCGATGACCAAAACCGACCTGATTGCCGTCATACAAGCGCTCCTTCGAGGGCCAGCGTTGCCGGTTTCCCGTTCACCGGGAGGAGCACAGTCACCGTTGTTCCTTCGCGGGGCACCGACTCGATCTCGATGCTGCCGCCGTGCTGTTCGATGACGCTCTTCACGATCGACAGCCCGAGACCGGTGCCTTGCACCGCCCGCTGTTGCGAGATCGACGACCGGAAGAACCGCGTGAACAACTTGTCCTGCTCTGCAAACGGAATACCGATGCCGGTGTCGCGCACGCGCCAACCGCACCATGTCGTCGCGGCGTCCCACGGAGATCGTGACCCCTCCACCCGCACGGGTGAACTTCACCGCGTTGCTCACGAGGTTGAGCATTGCGCGCTCGAGTTGGTCGGGGTCACCCACGATCGTTCCGATATCGGGCGGCACGTCCAGCGACAGCGTCACCTTGTTTTCGGCGGCCATTGGCGCCATCGCGTCGATCACCCCCTGGAGCATGCTGCCGACGCCCACCTCGCCGATCAGCAACCGGAACGATCCCGCCTCGACGCGGGACAGCGTGAGGAGATCTTCGATGAGCGTGAGGAGCCGGCCGCCGTTCCGCTCGACAATCCCCAACATCTTGAGCTGCTCGGCGGTCAACTCACCGGCCTCGCCATCGGTGAGCATCTCGACATAGCCCATGATGCTCGTGAGTGGTGTCCGCAGCTCGTGCGAGACCGACGACAGGAAACCGTTCTTCGCGGCGTCGAGCTCCTGCAGCTGGGCGACCGCAGCCTTCTCCACCTCGTACGCGCGGGCGTGTCTGATGCCCACGCTGATCTCGCGGCGGCGGCCTCGACGATCGCGATGTCGCTCGCGGTCCACACACGCGGATGGCCGACCACCTGCAGCGCCAGAACACCCAGGGCCTCTGGTCCGGCCACCAGACAGCCGATGACTGCGCCTGCGCCGCAGACGACCATCGCTTCCTTGACGCCTGGAGCGACGACCTCGTTGGCCACGTCGTTCACGACAAGGGACTGGCGGTTGCGCACAATCTCCGCGAGCATCGGTGTCGACGAGTGGGGCAGATCGCTTGGGAAGAGCTCCGACACCGGTTGCACACCTGGCCGCGTCCACTCGGCGGCGACCCGCGCCGAGTCGTTGTCGCCTGCCAACCGGATGTACACCCGGTCAACATCGAACTGCGCCCCGAGCGCCGCGACCGCGGCCTTGACGACGTCGTCCACCTCGAGGTGCGCCCGGATCTTCTGCGTGAGGTCCCGGCACAACCGCTCGGTTCGGAGGTGTTCCGCCTCGGCGCCGAGCCGTTGATTTTCTTCGGCCATCACGTGCAGCTCGTCCACCGTGGCCATGAGCGCGCGCGTTCGCAACTCCACGCGACGATCGAGCTCTTGTACCAGCCCGTCTCGCTCGGCGTCGATCCCGTGGAGCCACCACGCGCTGCTCCACACGAAAGCGAACAGGACCGCGACGCTCGACGTCACCATCAAGGTGACCCCCACCGCGGTGCCGTAGAGACCGTGCTGCTGACCGGCCAGGCGAAGCCATCCGATGATCGGACCGATCGCGAGCGCCGGCATGACTCGCCGCACCATCGCGCCACCGGCGCCCCCGCTCGCGACGAGGCCGGCCAGTCCCCGATCCGGTCGGGCGGCGAGCGTCGAGAGGGCCAGCACAAAGCACAGGACCGCAGTGGGCAAGGCGATCGCGACCAGGTTGCCGACCGGATGCAGATTCGCGCGTCCCATACAGGTAGCCGAAGAGCGCCGCCAACGACGTGAATGCGGCGACCAGCGTCAGCCCCTCGGCCGATCGGCGGCCGAACCGCGCTCGGCTGTCCATGAGGAGCATCGCCGAGCCGAGCAGCACGAGGTCGACCGCCGTGTTCGGTGCGATCCTGCCGGGATCCAGCACTCCCCGAGCCGGGTTCGGTTCGCGTGCGAAAGAGCTCGTCGATGTGGAGATCCCAGTGTCCGAGGTGCTCGAGCAACGTCGCGGCGCCGAGCGCGAACGCCACGACGCACAGGAGCGTTACGGCCGCTGTCGAGCGCGGCGATCGCCGGAGTACCGAAGCCGGAGCAGGAGCGCGCCGGCGAGGCAGACGAGGCCGAGGGCCGCGTTGGCCTTCATCGGCCGCAACCCGGGCACCAACATCCGCAACGCCGCAGCGTCGAACAGCCAGCCTGCAAGGACGACCCCTGCGACGACCAGGGTGGAGACGGCACCTGTCACCGCGAACATGCGGAGCCTGCGTTGGAAGACCGGGTTGGGGTCGGGGTTCGGGCGACTCGTCGACGCAGCGTCGTTCGCTGCTACCTCTTGCGGGCCGCGCCGTCGAAACGCCGACGCCGGCTCCCGTCCCCCCAGGAAGTGATCTCGCCATTGGCCATGTATCGGCATTCTCGGGGCGGGATAAAGACGTTTTTGCCACCGTCGGTGGCCGCTCCGGCAGAGCCCCGCCGCATGGGCCACAACACCCAGATCGGGCGTTAGCGCCGCCCGAAGAACCCGCCTTTCGGCCACGCGTGTGCGTGGTAGTGATCGGGGATGTTGCGCATGGTCCCGTCGACGTAGTGCTCGCCGATCTGCTCGTCGGCGACCCGCGCCAGGTGCTCGAGCATGTGCCGGAGCTGGGGCTCGGGGGGCGCCACGCCGTGCGAGCGCCACACGACCATCGGGACCGCGCAGATCTCGCATTGCGCGATCCAGCACACGTCGTCCTCGTGGTACCACTCCGTCATCCGGGCGGCCTCACAGAGATCACACTCCGGATGCCGCAGGTACCCCGCGTCGACCGTCACCGTGGGTCACCGCAGCCAGACGCGAGCAGGCGACTCACCCGTCGAGCGCTTGGCGGAGTGACGCAACGAACGCGTGGGCTTCGTCGGGTCCGCCGCCCCGAAGGAGCCGTCGCACGAGGGCGCTTCCCACGATGACGCCATCGGCGGCGGCGGCCGCCTCGACTGCCTGCTCCGCCGTGGAGATGCCAACGCCGAGGAGCACCGGCACGTCGGTCACTGCCTTGCACCGCCGTCCCATCTCGCGCGCCTGAGCGGGAAGGTCGGCGCGCTCCCCCGTGACACCCATGAGCGAGACGCCGTACAGAAAACCTCGTGTGCGCGCCGCGATACGCCGAAGGCGATCGTCGGGTGTGGTCGGTGCCGCGAGCAGCACGGTCTCGACGCCGGCTGCGTCGGCAGCCTCTCCCCAGCCGTCGAGCTCGTCGAGCGGGAGGTCGGGCACGATCGCCGCGTCGATGCCGGCGCCGGCGAGCGATGACGCGAACCGCTCGAACCCGGCGTGCTGTACGGGGTTGCAGTACGTCATGACGACGAGCGGCACGCCGACATCGAGCTGCGCCGCATCGGCGATGATCTTGGCCGGTGTCGCACCGAGATCGAGCGCACGCTGCGACGCTTCTTGGATCGTGCGCCCGTCCATGACCGGATCGGAGAACGGGATGCCGATCTCGATGGCGTCGGCACCGGCGTCGGCGACCGCACGCACGACGTCGAGCCACGCCCGGCCCATGCCTCCGGTGACGTACGGCACGAGCAGCTTGACCCCGGTGTCGCGCCGGGCGCGTAGGTGCGCGTCGAGGTTCACGTCAGGCGCTCGCCGGTCAGCCGCTCGGCGACCTGGACGGCGTCCTTGTCGCCGCGGCCTGACAGCGTGACCAACACAGTGGAGCCCGACGGCACCGACTGCCCTGCCTCGCGCATCAGCCATCCGATCGCGTGCGCCGGTTCGAGCGCCGGGACGATGCCCTCGGTGCGCGCGAGCAGCTGGAACCCCGCGACGGCCTCTTCGTCGGTTGCGTACGGGTACCGGGCACGCCCGGTCGCGGCGAGCGCGGCGTGCTCGGGGCCGACACCCGGGTAGTCGAGCCCGGCGCTGATCGAATGCGCCTCCAGGATCTGCCCGTCCTCGTCCTGGAGAAACAACGCGCGTGCGCCGTGCAGGATGCCGGGCACGCCGCGGTTGACCGACGCACCGTGCCTGCCTGTCTCCAGCCCGAGTCCGCCCGCCTCGACACCGATCAGCTCGGCGGACGTGTCGAGGAAGCCGGCGAACGTGCCGATGGCATTGGACCCGCCGCCGACGCACGCAACAACGGAATCGGGATCCGCGCCGCCGAGAATCGCGCGGCACTGCACGCGCGCCTCGTCGCCGATGACGCGCTGAAACTCCCGGACCATCCACGGGTACGGGTGTGGCCCGACGACGGATCCGATGCAGTAGTGCGTCGACTCGACCGTCGCGACCCAGTCGCGCAGGGCCTCGTTGATCGCATCCTTGAGGGTGGCACTCCCCGACTCGACGGGTATGACCTCCGCGCCGAGCAGGCCCATGCGAAAGACGTTGAGCTCCTGGCGTTCGATGTCGACCGCGCCCATGAACACCAGGCAGTCGAGCCCGAAGAGCGCCGCGGCAGTCGCCGTCGCCACGCCGTGCTGGCCCGCGCCGGTCTCGGCGATCACCCGTCGCTTGCCCATGCGTCGCGTGAGCAACGCCTGGCCGAGCACGTTGTTGATCTTGTGTGAGCCCGTGTGGGTGAGGTCTTCGCGTTTGAGGAGCACCCGCACGCCGAGCCGCTCGGACAACCGATGGCACTCGGTCACCGGCGTCGGCCGCCCGGCATATGACGTGAGCAGCTCGGACAACTCGTCGCGAAACCCGTCCGACGACCACGCGGTGCGGAACTCGACCTCCAGCTCTTCGAGCGCGGGCACGAGCGTCTCCGGCACGAAGCGGCCACCGAACGCGCCGAAGCGGCCCAGACCCGTTGGCTCGGGGCCTGCAGGGCCGAGGTGCACGGGAAGACCCCGGGCTGGAATCGCCATGCGCGGGCTCCAATTTCGCGGAGAGGACGAACGGCACATGATACGGGAGCCGACTTGCATCCCGGCCCGCCATTCCGGGGCCGGAAGGGAACGTTCTCGTGGTCGCCCTCCAGCTGTCACGCTCAAATAGGGACAGCGATAGGAGCGCGTGATCGTTGCAGGCCGTCTTCGGCCCACTCGTACAGCAAGGACGTGCATCTGACCCCACCCGGTGGCAGATACGCTGCGGCGCACGCCGGATCCGCCGCGCGGGCAAACACTCGAGGTGGCAGGGATGCGAACACTCCGAATCGGAGCACTGCTGACAGTGACGCTCGTGCTCCTTGCTGCATGCGGGAGTAGCGGGAGTAGCAGCGCAACCAAGACCAGCGGAGGCTCCGCAACCAAATCGAGCTCGAGTAGCGCGGGCGGAAGCAAGGCGAGCGACGGCAGCGGGAGCGGAAGTCAGTCCGCCTTCTGCGACGCGCTCAACAAGGCGATCACCAACCAGTCCCTGGGCAGCGGAAGCACCAAGGAGAAGACGGCGGCGACCCAGAAGATCTACAACGATCTCGCGGCAAAGGCACCGAGCGAGATCAGCGGTGATGTGACGGTGATCAGGGACGCCTACGAGAAATACGCCGGCGACTACGCCGCGCTGCAGAAGAACGCAGCGGACGCAAAGAAGGTCCGAACGGCGAGCACCCACCTCGACACGTACGCGCAGGACAAGTGCAAGCTCACCACCACGACAAGCTGAGCACTCCGCGCACCGAGACCACTGACGTACCGTTCGACAATCGAGGTGACAGGGATGGGACATTACGAGTCGGAGCGATGTTGACCGTGACGCGCAAGATCGACCTCAGCAACGGCTGAGCGCTGCTGCGCGATCGCCCCGTCTACCAGTTGAGCGCCGCGCACCGCTGAGACACCTGCCGCACCGGGTGTGAGCGCGTGATGTCAGCCCTCGCGTAGCTCGTCTTCGGCCCAGTCGTATGGTCGCGACGGTCCGATGTTCCAACCCTCCTCGGCAAGCTCGTCGCCGGTTGCGTGCGCGGTCTCGATGAACCGGCGAAGCTTGCGGGCGTCCTTCCGTGCCGGTGCCGACTCGACGCCGCTCGAGACGTCGACGCCCCACGGCCGCACCCTGCGGATGGCCTCACCCACATTGTCCGGGGTCAAGCCGCCCGCGAGCAGCAGACGAACCCCGCCCGGCGCACCTTCCGCAAGTGACCAGTCGAACACCCGACCCGATCCGGGCTCGGGCGAGTCGATGAGCACCACGTCGGCAGGGCCGTTGGCGGCCGACGCGATCGCGGGATCACCGGCGCCGAACGCCTGGATCACGAACGACACCCGTTGACGGATCCAGCGCACCTCCGAGAGCGGCTCCCGACCGTGCAGCTGTGCGCCGTGCAGCCCCACGGTATTGACGATCTCGGCAACACGGTGAGGGAGCTCGTTGCGAAAGACGCCGACGGTGACGACCTCGTGCGGCAATCGCTTCACAATGTCACGAACGGTCTCGGCTGTGACCTGACGCGTGCTGCCGGATGCAAAGACGAACCCGAGCGCGTCGGCGCCCAGCGCGACGGCGAGCAGGGCGTCTTCCTCGGAGGTGATCCCACAAACCTTGACGAACACGGCTCCACCGTACCGGACGGCATCCGGTCCGTTTCGGACCGCGCCGGCCATAAAGATGTTCCGGGCTCGGCAAGTCCCTACGATGGCGTGACTTGGAGACCGGGCCGGAGGGAGTCGCGCTGCAGGTGTCGGCTGACCGTGTCAGGACGGCGATGACCGGCGAGGTCGGTTTCGACGCGGGCGAACCTCCGCACGCCGCCCCGCTGCTCAATGGCGGGGCAGCGGGCCCGAGCACTGATCTGGTCGCGGAATCCATTACCCCACTCACGCGCCGGTGGCGCAACCTGTCGCGTCGCACCCGCGTCGCGTCGCTGATACTCGCGTACGTGCTCGCGTTCGTGATCATCTCGAGCTTGTACGGACTCCCGACGTCGCGCGACCGGATCTTCCTCTGGATCGTCGTCGGCCTCATCGCCGGCAGCGCCGGAAGCCCCCACTCAATTCGGCGGATACTCATCGACTGGCTGCCGCTGTTCCTGGTCCTTTCCGCGTACGACCTGCTGCGCAGCCAGGCCGACGGTCTCATCGTTCGCGCGCACATCACCCCGCAACTGCGTGTCGACGAGTGGCTCGGCAGCGGCATCGCGCCCACCGTTCGCCTGCAACACGCGCTGTACCACCTCGGCGATCCCCACTGGTGGGATTACGCCGCGTTCTTCGTGTATCTCTCGCATTTCTTCGTGCCGATCCTCGTGGCCGCGTTAATCTGGAAGCTCGACTACCGCCGGTTCCATCGGTATGTCTTCCTCTTCGTCGGCCTCACGTTCCTCGCGTACATCACGTACGTGCTGTACCCCGCGGCGCCACCGTGGATGGCGAGCAAGCGCGACGCGCTGGAGCCAACGGTACGCATTGTCCAACGAATGTGGCACTACGTCGGGATACATCGCGCGGCAACCGCCTTCGAGTCGGGAAGCCACCTCTCGAATCCCGTCGCGGCCATCCCCTCGCTCCACGCGGCGTACCCGTTCCTGCTCCTGCTGTTCTTCTGGCGAACCGCCGGCCGCTGGCGTCTGGCCCTCGTCGCCTACGTCCTGGCGATGAGCTTCACGCTCGTCTACACCGGCGAGCACTACGTCGTCGACATCTTGCTCGGCTGGCTCTACGCGGTGGTCGCGTACGTCGGCGGCATGCGCATCGCCGACTGGTGGGCCCTTCGGCGGGCACGCGCGTCCATGCACCGCGAGCCGATATCTCTCGACGAGCCAGCGGTGGCCCGCGCGGTCTCCGACACGGACTGATCAGACGGCCACGACGCCCGCAACCGCTGCGTTTGTGCGCGAGCGCGCCGTATAGGGGCCACTTTTGCACAAACAGTGGGGCTGGTTAGGCGTCGATGAGGCGTCCGTTGAGGTAGTCGTCGTAGGCCGACAGGTCGAGCAGGCCGTGGCCGGAGTAGTTGAAGAGGATCACCTTCTCTTCACCGGTTTCCTTTGCCGCCAACGCCTCGTCGACCGCGGCACGAATCGCGTGTCCGGTCTCCGGCGCCGCGAGCTTCCCCTCCGTGTTCACGAACTGCATTGCGGCCTCGAACGTCTTGCCCTGCGGGTACGCGAGCGCTTCCATCCGGCCGGTCTTGACCAGATTCGAGATGATCGGCGAGTCGCCGTGGTAGCGCAGACCACCGGCGTGGATCGACGGCGGCACGAAGTCGTGACCGAGGGTGTACATCGGCAGGAGCGGCGTCATCCCGGCCGTGTCACCGAAGTCGTAGTCGAACGTGCCCTCGGTGAGCGTCGGACATGAGGACGGCTCCACCGCCACGAGCCGCACACCCGCATCCTGCACGAACGGCAGTGCGATCCCCCCGAGGTTGGAGCCGCCGCCGCATGAGGCGATCACCACGTCGGGCAACGTCTCCCCCGCTTGCACGAGCTGCTCCTTCGCCTCCAAGCCGATGATCGTCTGATGCAGCAGCACATGGTTGAGCACGGAACCGAGCGAGTAGTGCGTGTCGTCGCGACCCGCGGCGTCGCGCACGGCGTCGCTGATCGCGAGCCCGAGTGAGCCGGGGTGCGCGGGCTCGTCGACGGGCGAGGACACGACTTCGGCGCCCCAGGTCTCCATCATGATCTTGCGGTACGGCTTCTGGTCGTATGACGCGCGGACCATGTACACCTTGCACTCGATGTCGAACTGCCGGCATGCGAACGCGAGCGCAGTACCCCACTGCCCGGCTCCGGTCTCCGTCGTGATCCGTTTCACACCCTCTTGGCTGTTGTAGAACGCCTGCGCCACCGCGGTGTTGGGCTTGTGTGAGCCTGCCGGTGAGAGCGACTCGTCCTTGTAGTAGATGCGGGCCGGTGTGCCGAGCGCCGCTTCGAGTCGCTCCGCCGCGCACCAGCGGCGTGGGGCGCCACAGCCGCAGGATGTCGAGCACTTCGCCGGGGATGTCGATCCACGCCTCTGTCGCCATCTCCTGGCCGATGAGTGCCATCGGAAACAGTGGCGCGAGATCGTCGGGACCGACCGGTTCGCGCGTCGCCGGGTGCAGCGGCGGTGACAACGGCTCGGTCATCACCGGCAGCACGTTGAACCACGCGGTCGGAAGCTGGTCGTCTCGCAGCACGTAGCGCATGTGTCGTCCCTTTCGGTTACCCCGCCGCTTCTGATCCTTGCCTACGCCTCTGCACGTTCGCCAGGGCGCGAACCGTCGCCGCGGGATCCTCGGCTCGCACCAGGGCTTCCCCCACGAGCACCGCGTCGAAACCGGCGTCGGCCATCCGCTGTGCATCGGCGGGGCTTCGGATCGCGCTCTCGGCGACCGTCACCACGTCGGACGGAAGCCGCCCGATCAGGCGCTCCGCAACGTCCAAGTCCTCGCCGAAGGTGGTGAGGTCGCGACTGTTGACACCGATCAGCATGGCGCCGGCCGCGAGGCCCCGCTCGAGCTCGCGCTCGTCGTGGACCTCCACGAGGGCAGCCAGGCCGAGCTCCGCCGCGAGCGTGTGCAGATCGTCGAGCTGCGCGTCGTCGGGGACGGCCGCGGCGATCAGCAACACCGCGTCGGCGCCGATCGCCCTCGTCTCGTACACCTGGATCTCGTCGATCGTGAAGTCTTTGCGCAGCACGGGGATACCGGTCGCAGCCCGAGCGTCCTGGAGGTCGGCGACCGTGCCACCGAAGTAGAGCTGGTCGGTGAGCACCGAGAGGCACGCCGCGCCACCCGCCTCGTAGGCGCTCGCCAGGACCGCCGGCTCGAGGCCGGGTGCGAGATCACCCTTCGATGGCGACCGCCGCTTGATCTCCGCGATCACCGCGAGCGCGCCGTTGCGTCGCAGCGCCGAGGTGAAGTCCCTCGGCGGGGCACTTGCCAGCGCGGCTTCGAGGATCGTGGCGCGCGTCGCCGGCTCGTGGAGCACCGTGACCTCATCGGCCTTCGTCGCCAGGATCCGCGCCAGCACCTCGCTCATACGACTCGAGTCTGCCACCGGGCATCGATTGCGTTCATCCGACAAACACCGCCGGGTGAACGCCGAGACGTTGGGCCTACGATGCCCGTCCCATGACCACACCCCTGCCCGACGGCTTCCTGTGGGGCACCGCCACTGCCGCCCATCAAGTCGAAGGCGGCAACTGGAACAACGACTGGTGGGCGTGGGAGCACGATCCCGACTCGCCGTGTCTCGAGCCGTCGGGCGATGCCTGCGACCACTTCTGGCGCTACCCGAGCGACATCGCGATGCTGGCCGACCTCGGGTTCGCGGCGTACCGCTTCTCGCTCGAGTGGTCACGTATCGAGCCCGAGGAGGGCGAGTGGTCACGCAACGCGCTCGACCACTACCGACGCATGATCGACTGCTGTCACGATAACGGCCTCGTCCCGGTGGTCACGTTTCACCATTTCACGACCCCGAGGTGGGCAGCGGCGTCGGGTGGCTGGGAAGACCCGCAGACCGCCGAGCGCTTCGCCCGGTTCTGTGAGCGTGCGGTCGCGCATCTCGGCGACGGCATCGGCATGGCGTGCACGCTCAACGAGCCCAACGTCGTCGGGCTCATGGGGCACTTCCTCGGCCAGTTCCCGCCCGGCAAGCAGGACGCCGGCGCGTTCCAGCGCGCCAACGACAACCTCATTCGCGCGCATCAACTCTCCTACGACGTGATCAAGGCCGGCGTCGACGCTTCCGTGCCGGTGGGCCTCACCCTCTCGATGGCCGACTTCCAGGCCGAGCGCGGCGGCGAGCCGATGATGCAGCAAGCACGTCACGCGATGGAGGACGTGTTCCTCCAAGCCGCGCGCGGCAACGACTACGTGGGCGTGCAGACATACACCCGCTTGCGTTTCGGTGACGCCGGCTTGCTCGGCCCGGAGGCCGGCGTCCGCACCACGATCATGGGCTACGAGTTCTGGCCCGAGTCGGTCGAGGCCACGATCCGCCGAGCGATCGAGGCCGCGGGCACGCCCGTCTACGTGACCGAGAACGGCATCGCGACCACCGACGACGCGGAGCGCATCGAGTTCGTCACCCGCGCGCTCGAAGGTGTGGGCCACTGCCTCGACGACGGGCTCGACGTCCGCGGATACTTCTACTGGTCGGCGCTCGACAACTTCGAGTGGGCCTACGGCTATGGCCCGACGTTCGGCCTCGTGGCCGTCGACCGCGGCACCCAGGCGCGCACTGTGAAGCCCAGCGCAGAGTGGATCGGCGGGCTCGCCGCGACAACCGGCTCCCCGACTGACCCGTCCCACGAAGGCCCGGGCGGGCCGTCCCGCGCCGCCGGGGCCGCAGGTGCGGGAGGGGCTTCTTGACCGGTTTACGCATTCATGACGTCGGGATGACACGGCACCCGTGAAGACGGCGCGACCATGAGGGTGTGGAAAAGGGCGCGATCCTCGTCGTCGACGACGAGCCCAACATCGCCGATCTGGTCGATCTGTATCTGGCCCGTGAGGGATTCCGGGTGTTGAAGGCGGCCGACGGCGCCGCGGGGCTCCAAGCGATCCGTGACCACCGTCCCCGCCTCATCGTCCTCGACGTCGGGCTCCCCGACGTCGACGGCCTCGAGGTGTGCCGGCGCATCCGGGCGACCTCGCAAGTGCCGGTGATCTTCCTCACGGCCCGCGACGGCGAGGTCGACCGCGTCCTCGGTCTGGAGCTCGGCGCCGACGACTACCTCACCAAGCCGTTCTCCCCTGCGGAGCTCGTGGCGCGCGTCAAAGCCGTGCTCCGCCGGGTGGACGGCGCCGCGCCGCCCGAAGTCGTGCAGGCGGGCCGGGTGACGATTGACATCGGTCGCCGCGAGATACGTGTCGACGACGCGGCGGTCGAGTTCACGACGAAGGAGTTCGACCTCCTGCGCTACCTCGCGGAACGGCCCGGCCTCGCTCTCAGCCGCCAGCAGATCCTCGATGGCGTGTGGGGCTACGGCTGGTACGGCGACGCCCGCACCGTCGACGTGCATATGGCGCAGGTCCGCAAGAAGGCGGGCGACGCACTCCAGATCAAGACGGTGCGCGGGATCGGCTACCGCCTCGAATCGTCGTGAGCCGGCGCGCGGGCCGGCTCCGCACCCGATTCCTCGCAGCCATGGTCGTGATCGCCTTCGGCGTGCTCATGATCACGGGGATCGGCACCTTTGCGTTGGCGCGCCGTTCGAACAGCAACTCCGCGCTGCACGACCTCCGCGTGCAGGCCCGCCAGGCAACCAGTGATCTCAACACCGCGCTGGTCCAGATCGACAACCGCACTCCCAACGGCGGCAACGGCGTCGCGGGTCTGGCCCGGTTCATCGGCGCGGCGCTGCGGCTCACGAACGGGTCGATCGTCGCGGTGACGCCGGCCGGACAGGTGCGCGACGGTTCCGAAGCGTTGCCCACTCGACGCACCCGCGCACCGGCGGCCGAACAGTTCCTCCAGGTCCCATCCGGCATCAACGGCAGTGACCTCAATCCATCCGGCCTGCTGAAGGGCGCCGAGCAGTCGGGCGTCACGAATGATCTCGCGTACGTCGCCGAGCCGCTGCAACCACTTACGGGAAATCCCGACACGCCCGTGCTCGTCCTCACCAAGAAGCTCGACCAGAACCCGTTCGGTCGATCGAGCCCGTTCTTTCTCTTCACCGGGGCGATGGCACTCGTCGCCGCGGTGGTCGTGTCCCTCATCCTTGCTCGGCGCATGACCCGTCCGTTGGCGGCCATGGAAGCGACTGCGGACCGCATCGCGAGCGGCGACCTGTCCGCGCGCACCGGCGTGTCGGGCCGTCAAAGCGACGAGCTCATCGACTTGGGCAAGAGCATCGACGGCATGGCCGAGCAGCTCGAATCGGCTCGTGGACTCGAACGCGCGTTTCTCCTCAGCGTGTCGCACGACCTGCGCACGCCGCTCACGTCGATCCGCGGCTACGCGGAAGCGCTCGCCCATGGCGCCGCCGAGACGCCGGAGCAACGGGTCCGCGCCGCCGAGATCATCGAAGCCGAGGCCCGTCGCCTCGAGCGTCTCGTCGCGGATCTCCTCGAGCTGGCGCGCCTCGACACCCATCAGTTCTCGCTCACCCCGCGGCCTATCGATGCCCGTGCGGTTGTGGCTGCATCGGTTGACGGCTTCCGGCCCTCGGCGCAAGACCTCGGCGTCGCCCTGGAATGTGCAGCGGGCCCGCCCATTCCGGTTGACGCCGATCCGGAGCGCCTCGGCCAGATCGTCGCCAACCTCATGGAGAACGCGCTCGAAGTACGCGGTGGCGGAGGTGTCGGTCGACGTCTTCACGACCGACGGCACCGTGCGACTCCGCGTCGATGACGATGGGCCGGGCATCGCGCCCGCTGACATGCCCCGGGTGTTCGACCGGCTGTATACGGCGCGTCCCGCGCCCGGCCGCAAGGTGGGCACGGGACTCGGCCTCGCGATCGTGCGGGAGCTCGCGTCGACGATGGGCGGACGGGCCGAGGTGTTCGCCGTGGACGGCCGCGGAACTCGTTTCATCGTGACGATCCCTGCCGGTCCCCCGCCGCCGCCCGCGCCCACGGCCGGTGCCACGGACATCCCACCGTCGGACCTGTAGCTCAGTCCCCTCGGAACTGGCCCGCGTTTGCTCAAGAAATACTTGAGTAATCGCGGGCTAGTTCGGTTGTTCGTCAGGTCACGAGCGGCAGCGCCTCCACGCGCGCGGTGCGTTCGCCGTCGGGGCCGCGCACGACGACCTCGGCCGGCGGCTCGACCTGGCGCCGCACCATCGCCAGCGCGATCGGACCGAGCTCGGGTGATGCCGCGACACTCGTGAGCACGCCGATCACCTTGCCCTCGGCCAGCACCTCGGTGCCGACCGAGAACGCGTCGCCTGCGTCAACGCGCACGCCGCGCAGGAACCGGTTGACGTGACCGCGGGTGTCGATGCGGCACACGAGCTCCTGACCCAGGAAGCAGCCCTTGGTGAACGACACTGCGTCGAGCTCGAGGAACGCCTCCTGCGGGATCGTCTTCTCGTCGGTGTCGAACCCTTGGCGGGCCACGCCGGCCTCGACCCGCAGGATCTCGTACGCGTCGACGCCACACTCCGCGACGCCGGCCTCGATGAGGATCCGTCGCGCGTGGTCGATCGCGTCGCGGCTGCCGACGACGTCGATGCCCTCGACTCCCGGCCAATCGGCGCGTACGAGCCGGCGACTTTCACCCCACGAGACGTGGTCGTGGGCGGCGAGCGGCAGCGCGAGCCCGGTCGCGGCTTCGACGCGTGCACGGGCCTCGGGTCCGCGCACGACGAGCTGGCCCCACGCGTCGGAGCGGTCGATGATGTCGACCTCGACTCGGATCTTGAAGCGGTTCAGCGACGCAGCGAGCTGCGCACCGAATCCGGCTTCGCAGTCACACCACCACTCGTCGCCCACGTGCAGCAGCCGGAAGTCGACGTCGAGCTTGCCCTGTGGCGTGAGGAGGAGCGAGTGGCCCCCTCCGCCGTCGGCCAGCGCGTCGAGGTCTTGTGACACGAGGCTCTGGAGAAACGGTGTGG
This sequence comes from uncultured Actinomycetes bacterium, assembly GCA_963813635.1. Lineage (GTDB taxonomy): Bacteria > Actinomycetota > Acidimicrobiia > IMCC26256 > JBBRZM01 > JBBRZM01. The sequence goes on from CAWEZO010000002.1 coordinate 201,363, forward strand.
CATCCGGCCCTGTGACGAGCACCGCGCCGCGGTCGGATCGATCGACGACGCCCGCCGTGTGGCGCAGCGCCCGGTACTCGTCGGTGACGCTCATGCGTGTCCTTCGCGATGCGGTTGCGTGATCGGCGCGAGCTCGCGCGAGGCAGCTGCCGCAGTGAGCAACGCCCGCGCCTTGTTGCGACATTCCAGGTCTTCGAGCTCCGGGTCGGAATCGGCCACGACGCCAGCGCCCGCCTGCACACTCGCGCGGCCGTTGCGCCAGATCATCGTGCGGATCGCGATCGCGGTGTCGAGGTTGCCCGAGAAGTCGAGGTAGCCCACCACTCCTGCGTAGGGCCCCCGTTTCGTCGGCTCCAGCTCGTCGATGATCTCCATCGCCCGTACCTTCGGCGCACCGCTGACCGTGCCTGCGGGAAATGTCGCCCGCAGCACGTCAACGGGCGTCTTGCCGTCGGCGAGGTCGCCCGCCACCTGGCTCGTGAGGTGCATCACGTGGGAGTAACGCTCGAGCGTCATCAACTCCTCCATGCGCTCGGTGCCGAAGCGCACGACGCGGCCGACGTCGTTGCGGGCGAGGTCGACGAGCATCACGTGTTCCGCACGCTCCTTCGGGTGCTCCACGAGCTCGGCCGCCATACGCCGATCGTCGTCGTCGGTGCGACCCCGCCGGCGTGTGCCCGCGATCGGACGGCTGATCACGCGTCCGTCGAGCAGCTGCACCATCGGCTCTGGCGATGAGCCCACGAGCGTGGCTTCGGCATGACGCAGGAAGTACATGTACGGCGACGGGTTGACCTGCCGAAGCACGCGGTACACGTCGAAGGGGTCGTACTCGCCTTCGAGATCGAAGCGCTGCGCGAGCACGACCTGGAAGATGTCGCCCGCGAGGATGTGCTCACGCGCCGCGTCGACGGCGCGACGGTATTCCTCGCCGGGCATCGTCGACGTGTACGGCGGGAGGTCGGTCAGCTCGTCGGGCGGCGGCGGCGAAGGCGTATACGGCAGCGGCCGGGCGAGCTCGTCGACGAGCATGTCGAGACGGGCAACGGCACGGTCGTACGCGCCGGACGCCGCGGCTTCGGTGGTGCCGGGGCTCAGGAAGACGTTCTCGATCAGGTAGAGCCGCTGGCGGAAGTGATCGAACGCGGTGACGTGACCCGTGAGCGAGAGCACGGCGTCGGGTGCGCCCAAGTCGTCGCGCGGCACATTTGGCAGCCGTTCGATCTCGCGTACGACGTCGTAGCCGAGGTAGCCGACCACGCCGCCGTGAAACGGCGGAAGCTCGGGCAGATGGGGCGCGCGGTAAGCGCCGAGCAGCGACTCGATCGCGGCCAGGGCCCCGCGATCGCAGGCCATGCCGTCGGGCGGCGTGCCGGCACATTCGACCACGCTGCCGCGGACGCTGAGTGTGAGCGCCGGGTCGCGCCCGATGAACGAGAACCGGCCCCAACGTTCCGCGTGCTCCACCGACTCGAGCAGAAATCCGTCGCCGTCACCGACGAGCTTGACGAACGCGGAGACCGGCGTCTCGAGATCGGCCAGCACCTCGCGCCACACGGGGACCACCGTGTGGTCGCGCGCGAGCTTCACGAACTCCTCGCGCGACGGGCGGACGTTGGTCACCGGTCGACGATCAGACGGGTCCCGGCGTCGCGTCGCCGCCGAAGGCACGGAAGAAGCACGTGCGCTCGCCCATGTGGCACGCGCCGCGCCCCTCCTGCTCGACCAGGAACAACAGCGTGTCGTTGTCGCAGTCGTAGAAGGCCTCGCGCACCCATTGGCGGTCGCCGGAGGTCTCGCCCTTGCACCAGAGCTCTTGACGGCTGCGACTCCAGAACCAGGTGCGCCCGGTTTCGAGCGTCTTTTGCAGCGAACCGGCGTTCATCCAGCCGAGCATCAGCACGACACCGGTGTCGGCTTCCTGAATGATCGCGGGCGCCAACCCCGACTCGTCGAACTGCACCGCGCTCAACTCTTCCGTCGTGACGGAGATCGGCGTGGCGATGATCTCGTCGGGCGCGACCCACTCGGACGGCGGCACCGCCGGCCATCCGGAGTCCGATGCCTCTGACGCCTCCGATGGCTCAGAGGACGCGGGCTCCGGCGTCGAGGTGTGGGGCATGTTGTTCAGGGTAGCCGCGCTGATCGGTGCCGCCGGCGGCCATTGCCCGCGCGAGACTCACCCACCATGCCCGATCCGCCCCGCGCCGAACGCCGTCCCACAGTGCTTCGCCACCGCGACGACGAGCGGGTCGACGAGTGGTACTGGCTGCGTGAGCGGGACGACCCGGCAGTGCTCGCACACCTCGAGCGCGAAAACGAGTACACGAAGGCTGCGCTCGCCCACACCGAGGCACGCCGGGAGAAGCTCTTTCACGAGATCAAAGCGCGCGTACAGGAAACCGACGTCTCCGCGCCGGTGCACAAGCCGCCGTACGACTACTTCACGCGCACGTTCGAGGGCCGGCAGTACGAGCTGCATGGCCGCCGACCGACGGGCGCCGACGACGGCGTCGACGAGGAGGTCCTCGTCGACGAGAACGCGCTTGCCGACGGTCACGAGTACTTCGCGCTCGGCGGCTTGGCCGTGAGCCCCGACCAGGCGCTGCTCGCCTACTCCACCGACGTCACCGGTGGAGAGCGGTACGAGCTGCGGGTGCGCGACCTTGCCGCCGGTCGCGACCTGCCGGAAACGATCCCGGATACGTCGTACGGGCTGGCGTGGGCCAACGACAACAGCACGCTGTTCTACGTGCGGCCCGACGACGCGGAACGCCCGTTCCAAGTGTGGCGCCACACGCTGGGCACCGCCGTCGGTGATGACGTGCTGGTGTACGAAGAAGACGACGAGATGTTCCACGCGGTCGATCGGTCGCACGCGTAGCGGCCGCTTCGTGATGATCTCGATGGATTCGAAGACGACCACCGAGACACGGTGCATCGACGCCGACGGCCCGACGAGCGAGCCGTTTGTGGTCGAGCCGCGACGGCCCGGAGTCGAGTACCACGTGGAGCACCACCGCTCCCCCGAGCTGGGCGAGCGGTTCTACGTGCTGACCAACGACGACGGCGCCGACAACTTCAAGCTCATGGTCACGCCGGTCTCCTCACCGGGCCGCGCGCAGTGGCGCGAGGTGATCGCGCACCGACCCGAGGTCCGCCTGGACGATGTGGATGCATTCGCGCACCATCTCGTGGTCACCGAACGGGCCGACGCTCTCGAGCGCATAGTCGTCACGCGTTTCACCGACGACGACACGCACGTCATCGCCATGCCGGAACCCGTGTACTCGGTGCACCCGGGCTCCAACCCCGACTACGACACGACCGTCCTTCGCTACCAGTACACCTCGATGGTCGTACCGGGCTCGTCGTACGACTACGACATGGACGCGAAAGTCGCGACGCTCGTCAAACGCCAACCCGTCCTCGGCTACGACCCCGAGCGGTACGAGACGCACCGCGAGTGGGCAACCGCGCCCGACGGCACCCGGGTACCGATCTCGCTCGTGCACCGGCGTGGCCTCGCGCGCGATGGCACCGCTCCGTGCCTGCTCTACGGGTACGGCTCCTACGAGATCTCGATCGACCCCACGTTCTCGTCGGCTCGGCTCAGCCTCCTCGAACGCGACTTCGTGTTCGCGATCGCGCACGTTCGCGGTGGCGGCGAGCTCGGCCGTCATTGGTACGACGACGGCAAGCTCGCGCACAAGCGCAACACGTTCACCGATTTCATCGCGTGCGCCGAGCATCTGATCGCGCTCCGGTACACCTCACCGCGTCGTCTCGCGGCCCGTGGCGGCAGCGCCGGCGGGTTGCTCATGGGTGCGATCGCGAACCTACGTCCCGACTTGTTCCGGGCGATCGTCGCCGAGGTGCCGTTCGTCGACTGTCTCACCACCATTCTCGACGAGTCATTGCCGCTCACGATCACCGAATGGGAGGAGTGGGGCAACCCCGTGACCGACCCGGCGATCTATGCGCTGATGAAGTCGTACTCGCCGTACGACAACGTCGCGGAGCAGCGGTACCCGGCCATGCTCGTCACAGGCGGGCTCAACGACCCGCGCGTGCAGTACTGGGAACCGGCGAAGTGGGTGGCGAAGCTGCGCGCCAGAAAGATCGACGACCGGCTGCTCGTGTTGAAGACCGAGCTCGGCGCCGGGCACTCCGGGCCGTCGGGCCGCTACGACGCCTGGCGCGACGAGGCGTTCGTGCTCGCGTTCGTGCTCGACCAGCTCGGTGTCGACGAGTCACCCGAGCGGGACGGGCCCTGAGCGCGCTAACCGTCGAGTGGCACGATGGCGGCGAGCTGCCGCGACTCCGCGAGCAACGTGCCGCCGGCGCTCCACACCTCGCCGTCTTCTTCCATGAAGCCCTCAGCCGCCGTACCGGTGTGAAAGCGCGCGAAGACGAAGTCGTCGGGCGTCGCGCCCGCCACCGGCAGCGTGGCGCGGAAGTGGATCGTGAGGTCGATCGTCGGCACGAAGAGGGCCAGGCCGGTGCGGGCGAACAGTGGCGGCAACCAGCCGTCCGTGACGGCCGCGATTGCGGGCGCGGCGAGCAGTTGGCGTTCGGGCAACCGGATCCAGCCCCCGTACTCGGCCGGCGGCGCCGTGGGCGTGCCGAGCACCGGCATTGACCCAATCGTCCATCGGCGCTCCCAGCGGTGCGCGATCGGTGGAGCATCGTCGAGTGAGATCATCGTGTCGACCGACTCGGGCGCCGGGTGGTCGGGCATTCGCCGGTCGCGCAACTCCGGAGCGACACGCGCGATCGAGAACGCAGCGAGCGCAATGGCGACCAGACGGCCGTCCTGCTCGAGACGCGCCGAGGTGTTGGTCTGTGAGCGGCCGACGCGCTCGAGCGTGGTGTCGATCGTGCACGCGCCGTCGGTGGGCGGCGCGGTGTAGTGAATCGTCAGCGAGCGCGGTGACCGGGCCGGATCGTCGACCGCCGCGAGCAGCGCAGCCAGGATGATCGCGGCGATGTACCCGCCGTTGGGGCCGCGAATGACGTCCCACTTCGGATCGATCTCCCCCGAGAAGCGACCGTCGCCGAGGGCGTGGACCGCGGTCTCCGCCGCGAAGTCGAGGATGGGCGAAGCGGTCATCGGGGCGGGAGCCTACGCTGCGCGGCTGTGATCGAAGCGCTCGAGTTGCACACGGCCGACGGCGAGACGCTCGAAGCCGAGACGGCGGATCCCGCGGGTGGCCTGCGCGCCGGCGCGGTGCTGTGCCATCCGCACCCACAGTACGGCGGCACGATGCGTTCGATCGTGATCAGCGCGCTCTTCGACGCGCTCCCGCGTGCGGGCGTGCGCTGCCTGCGGTTCAACTTCCGCGGCGCGGAGCGGAGCTCCGGCGCGTACGACGACGGCCGTGCCGAGCGTCGTGACGTCGTTGCGGGCATCGACACGCTCACCGCCGGGCTTCCCCGGGGTATCCCCGTCGTGCTGATCGGCTGGTCGTTCGGCGCCGACGTCGCGCTCTGCGTGCCCGACCCGCGCCTGGCCGCGTGGATGGCGATTGCGCCTCCGCTGCGCTTCGCGACCGATCGTGACGCCGTCGCACGTGACCCGCGCCCGAAGCTGCTGGCGCTGGCGGAGCACGACGAGTTCCGGGATCCGGCATCGGTGCGCGAGGCGATTGACGGTTGGGTCAACACCGACGTCGAGGTCATCGCCGGTGCGACGCACTACTTCGTCGGGCGTACCGATCGCCTGGCCGACCTCACCTGTCGCTATACGGGCGAGATCGCGGCGACCGCGACCTCGCCGTAACCTGCGCGCGGCTGCGCGGACGCGGGCGCCGGGCACGACCGAGGCCGAAACCCTCGAACTGGCCCGCGATCACTTCGGCTTTTCTTGAGTGAACGCGGACCAGTTCCAGCAAAGCCAGGGTCACGTGAGAGAACCGGACACGACCGGAGCGCCGGGCGCACCGGCGGCTACGCGGACGTGACCGCCGGGACCATCCCGTGACGCATGAGGAACGACACCCGGCGCTCCACGACCGAGCGCCAGGTCGCGAAGTCGGTCTCGTACCGGGCGCGGTCGCCGTCCTCGTACGCATGCTCGAGCTCGTCGAAGGCGGCGTCTTCCGCGTCGAGCATCTCGCGGTACCGCCGGAGGAATCCTTCGTCGACGACCTCGTTCGTGTCGGTCATGGAACCCCCTTGTCGGGACGGAACGCCAGGAGCGCCGCCATCGAGACTGACGGTAGCCAAGATCCCGACCCTGTGCGACGGAGCGCCATTTTCCTTCGTGACCTGGGGTTATTCAGGTTGCCGGGCAGTGGACGCGAGGGCGTCGGCGAGCGTGAAGCGGCCTTCGTAGAGCGCGCGCCCGATGATGCTGCCGGCGAGCCTGCGCCCGCCGGCTTCGAGGGCGGCGAGCGCAGCGAGGTCGTCGAGCGTGCCGACACCGCCGCTGGCGATGACCGGCACCGCGCTCGCCTCGAGCACCGCTGCGAGCTGCGCGAGATCCGGGCCGGCCATGGTGCCGTCACGCCCGATCTCGGTGACGATCAGCGCGCTCACTCCCGACGCCGCGAAGCGCTGCGCCAGCGTGACGACGTCGGCACCCGTACGTTCGGTCCATCCCCGCACCGCGACCTCACGCCGGCGCGCGTCGAGACCGACGGCGATCCGGTCGGGGTGCTCCGAGCACAGCTCGTCGACGAGCGCGGGCCGCTCGACTGCGGCCGTGCCGACCACGACACGGGCCACGCCGGCGGCGAGCAGCGCCTCGGCTGCGGCGGCCGTCCGCACACCCCCGCCGCTCTGGATCCTGCACGGCACCGCGGCGGCGATGGCCTCGATGATCCCGAGATTCGCGGCTGCGCCGGTGCGCGCGGCGTCGAGATCGACGATATGGATCCACTCCGCGCCGGCATCGGCGAACTGCCGAGCCACCGCAAGCGGATCGTCGCCGAAGACGGTCTCGGCGTCGAAGTCACCCTGGCGCAGGCGGACGCACTGACCGCCACGGAGATCGATTGCGGGATACAGCAGCATCGGACGCGCAGTGCTCAGAGTGTGCCCTTGGTCGACGGCACACCCGTGCCCTCGATCTTGACTGCATCGCGCAGCGCCCGGGCCACGGCCTTGAACGACGCCTCGATGACGTGATGACCGTTGCGCCCCGACAAGGAGCGCATGTGCAGCGTGATGCCGGCAGCGATCACGACCGCGCGCCAGAACTCCTCCGCCAGCTGCGGGTCGAACGTGCCGATGTGATCGGCGACTGGGTTGACGTCGTAGACGAGGAACGGGCGGCCCGACAGGTCGAGGCCCACTTGCACGAGCGCCTCGTCGAGGGGGACCAGCGAAGAGGCGAAGCGCCGCACGCCGGCCTTGTCGCCGAGTGCTTCGGCGAGCGCAGTGCCGAACACGATCCCCACGTCTTCGATGGTGTGATGCGTGTCGATCTCGAGATCGCCGTGGGCCTCGATCGTGAGGTCGAACCCGCCGTGCTTGCCGAGTTGCTCGAGCATGTGGTCGAAGAACGGGATGCCCGTCGACGCGCTCGCCTCACCCGTGCCGTCGAGCGCGAGATCGAGCGTGATCTGCGTCTCCTTGCGTCTCGCGGTGCTGGTGCGATGTGCGCCCGCTCATGTGACCGGTACCTCCCCGAGGGCCTCGCGTAGCGCTGCGAGGCACACGTCATCTTCCGCGGCCGTGCCAATTGTGATCCGCAGACAGTTGTCGAGACGGGGCCAGCGCGCAAAGTCGCGCACGAGGACGCCGCGGTCGACCAGACGTTGCCAGAGCGCGTGGCCGTCGCCGTCGATCTGCACGAGCACGAAGTTCGCGCCCGACGGGAACACCGTGAGGCCGGGCAGGCCCAACAGCGCATCGACAACCCGGGTGCGCTCCTCGACCAACCACGACACGCGAGCGTCCATCTCGGTGACGTGATCGAGCGCGAGGATGCCGGCGAGCTGGGTCGGCACCGCGAGGTGATACGGCAGCACCACCTTCTCGAGCTCGGCGACGACCCAGGGCGGCGCGACGCAGAACCCGAGCCGCAACGACGCCATCGACCACACCTTGGAATACGTGCGCACCACGACCAACCGGCCGCCGTCGTCGATGAGCCCGACCGCGCTCCAGTCGGCAAACTCGCCGTAGGCCTCGTCGACCACCACCAGCCCATCGGTCGCGTCGAGCAGCGTCGCGACCGTCTCGGGCCGCTCGACCGTGCCCGTGGGGTTGTTGGGACTGCAGAGCAGGGTGATCGTGGGACGTGTCTCGCGCAGCAGCGCGACCGCGCTCCCGGGGTCGATCGCAAAGTCGGCGCCGCGCTCCCCCACCACCACTTCGGTGCCGGTGATACGTGCGATGTGACTGTGCAGCGCGTACGTGGGTTCGAACACCGCGACCCGCCGGCCCGCGCCGCCGTAGGTGAGCAGCAAGGTCTGGAGCACCTCGTTGGAGCCGTTCGCGCAAAAGAGCCGCTCGACCGGTTGCGCGAGGTGACGCCCGAGCGCGCGGCGCAGGTCGCGCGCGCTTCGGTCTGGGTACCGGTGCAACGGCACCTGCGCCAGCCGCTGCGTCCATTCCTCGACGAAGCCGGGTGGCGGAGCGTAGGGACTCTCGTTGGTGTTGAGCCGCACCGCGACGTCGACCTGCGCGGAGTGGTAGCCCTCGAGCGCCCGGAGGTCGTCGCGCGGCTCGACGGGCGGCGGGGCGGACGGCTCGGCGGGCGTCACGACGGCGCCGTTCGCATCGCAACCGCGCGGGCGTGCGCGTCGAGGCCCTCGACCGCGGCAAACGCCGCGATGTGCGGGGCGATCCGGTGCAGCGCCGCCTCGTCGACGTCGACCACGTGCACGTGCTTACGGAAGTCGTCGACACGGAGCGCGCTCGCGAATCGCGCGGTGCGGGCGGTGGGGAGCACGTGGTTGACACCGGCGACATAGTCGCCGACGACGGCAGGGGCCCACGGCCCGCAGAACACGGCCCCCGCGTTGCGCACCAGGAGCACCAGCGCGTCGGGATCGAGCGTCATGAGCTCGAGGTGCTCCGGCGCGATCATGTTGGCGACGCGGATCGCCGCATCCGGGCCGTCGACGAGAACCGCGCGTCCACCGCTGCCGAGCGTCGCCTCGATGTCGTCGCGGCGACCGGCGGTGACGAGCATCGTTTCGATAGCACGATCGACGGCGTCGACGACCGTCTCGTTCCACGTCACCAGCACCGCCGCGCCATCGGGACCGTGCTCGGCCTGTGCGAGCAGGTCGGCGGCGACGTTGTCGGCCGATGCGGTGTCGTCGGCCACCACCACGAGCTCCGACGGACCCGCCATCGACTCGATGCCAACCACACCGGCAACTTCGCGCTTCGCCAGCGCGACGTAGACGTTGCCGGGGCCGACGATGACATCGACAGGGCGAATCGTGTCGGTGCCGTACGCCATCGCGGCGATCGCTTGCGCGCCGCCGATCCGATACACCTCGGTGATCCCGACCAGTGCCGCCGCGGCCAGCGTGGGCGGCGCGACGTGCCCGTCGCGGTCGGGTGGCACACACAACGCGATCTCGCGCACGCCGGCGACCTGCGCGGGAATGGCGGTCATGAGCACGGTTGACGGGTACGCGGCGCGTCCGCCCGGTACGTACAGACCGGCCCGGTCGACCGGCACAACGAGCTCACGAAGCGTCACGCCGTCACGCTCGACGCGCACCTCGGGCCCTCGCTGTGCCTCATGATACGCGGTGATCTCGGCGCGGGCGTAGCGCAACGCGGCGCCGAATTCGGCGCTGACGCCGTCGAGCGCGGCATCCATCTCGCCGCCGGAGACCCGCAGCTCGTCGATTGCACAGCCGTCGAACCGCGCGGTGAGCTCACGTAGGGCGGCGTCGCCGCGTTCGCGAACCGCTGCGATGATCTCGCGAACGGCCGCGACCGGCTCGTCGCCGTCGCCCGGTCGAGCGAGCAGGGAGACAAGGTCAGCGGTGTCGCCGTTGAAGGCGCGAAGGTCGAGTCGGGACAGCATGGAGCAGCTCATCGTAACCGTGACCGTCCACGACTCCGGTTGAATAGCGCGCGAATTGCCACGTGCCATCGCCGGGTACAGGCTGGCGTCGTGGCGTCCGCGTCGTCCGATTCCGCCGAGCTCTCGACCCTCCGTTCGCAGCTGGACGAGCTGACGATGCGGGTCGTGCAGGTCGCGGACCGCTACGCCGAGACACCCGACTCCGCGATCGCAGCCGACCTTTACGGCGCGGAGCGCAGCCTCATCGGCGCCCGCCGCGCCATCGACCACGCAATCCGCGCCCTCAACGACCTCTCCTAACTCATTCTTGCGTCGCAATCCGGGATGTCACCCCGGCTGCTGACGCAAGAATGGAGCGGCAATGGTCGCCGGTCATGTCACGCGCTTGCGGGGCTTCGGCGTGATGACTCGAAATGCGGACGGGCAGGTGTCGTTGAGCACGCAGACGTCACAGCGGGGGTTGCGCGCGTAACAGACCTGGCGACCGTGGAGGATGAGGCGCAACGAGAAGCGCCCGCGCTCCTCGGGCGGCACGAGCGCGTTGAGGTCGTGCTCGACCTTCACCGCGTCGTCCTCGGTCGTGAGCTTCAGACGGCGCGCGAGCCGGCCGACATGCGTATCGACCGGCAGGCCCGGCAGCTCGAAGGCGACCGAGCGCACGACATTGCCTGTCTTTCGTCCGACTCCGGGCAGCGTGACGAGGTCGTCGAGCTCGCTCGGGATCTCGCCGCCGTACCGTTCCTCCACGGCCCGGGCCATGCCGATCAGACTGCGCGTCTTCGAACGGAAGAACCCGGTCGAGTGGATGAGGTGCTCGATCTCGGCCGGGTCGGCGTGCGCAAGGTCGACCGGTGTCGGGTACCGGGCGAAGAGCGCGGGCGTGACCTTGTTGACCATCTCGTCGGTGCTCTGCGCCGAGAGGATCGTCGCGACGAGCAGCTCGTACGGGTTGGTGTGCACGAGCGCGCACTCCGCACCCGGATATTCCCCGGCGAGCCGCTCGAGCACGACCGCCGCGCGCGTTTCGCGCCGCGAGGACGGGCCATCGGCCGACCCTACCGGGCGCGACGGTACGCTCGCCGGGTGGTCGAGATACGCGAGCTCAAGCCGATCGCGCCGGATGACCTCGCGGTCGTGCGTCGCTTGAGCACTGCCGCCGCCGCGGCCGACGGTCACCCATCACTCGGTGAGGCGATCTGGCGCAAGCTCCAACCCGGGGCCGACCCACGCTCGCTGGGCGTGCTCGCGCTCGAGTCGCGACCCGGGAGCGGCTCCGATCCGATCGGCTTCGGCGCCGTCGTGCCCAACGACAACGGCTCGATACCCCGCTGGTCGGCAGGGCTCGTGATCGACCCCGCGCATCGCTTCGCAACGGCCCAGCGCGCGCTGCTCGAGCACGTCGTCGCCCACGTTGCCGGTTCGGGCGGCGGACGGCTCACCTTCTGGGCCTTCGACCCGTCGCATCAGCTCGACACCACCGCACGCGACGTCGGGTTCGTTCCGGCGCGCGAGCTGCATCAGCTCCGCACGCCGCTGCCGCTCGACGAAGAGCCGGTGTGGCCCGACGGTGTGCGCCTGCGGCCGTTCCGTCCCGGACACGACGAGCCCGCGTGGGTCGAAGTCAACAACCGCGCGTTTGCGGGCCATCCCGAGCAGGGTGACTGGACGGTCGAGCTGCTGCGTGCCCGGGAGCAGGAACCGTGGTTCGATCCTGACGGATTTCTGCTTGCGATCGACGCCGACGGTCTCGCCGGTTCGTGCTGGACGAAGATCCATCCCATCGCGCCACCGGAAGCGCCCGAGGCGCTCGGCGAGATCTTCGTGATCAGTGTTGATCCGTCGCGCCAGGGCAGCGGACTGGGGCGCGCGCTCGCGCTCGCCGGCCTCGCGTCACTCAACGAGCGCGGCGTGACCACCGGCATGTTGTTCGTCGACAAGAGCAACAAGGCCGCGATGCGCCTCTACCGCGACCTCGGGTTCGTCACGACACGAATCGATCGGGCCTACGAGTCCGATGTCGCAGCCGCGTGATGACCGGCAGCAGTTCGACGACCCACACCACGTCCACCGCTCGTTACGGCATCGAACGCGCCGAGTTGGATGCACTCCTCGCGGGCTGGGGTGAACCCGCGTACCGCGCGCGTCAGGTGTGGGACGGCATATACACCCGTTGCCTCCCGATCGAGGAGTGCACCGATCTGCCCAAGGCGCTGCGCGGCCGCCTCACGGCTGCGCTCGCGCTCACGCTCGAGCCGCACGAGCAGTCGAGCGCGCCCGACGGCATGACGACGAAGTGGCTCTGGACCCTCCGCGATGGCGTGCAAGTGGAGACCGTGCTCATGCGCTACCCCACCCGTGCCACGGTCTGCGTCTCGTCGCAGGCGGGCTGCGCGATGGGGTGCACGTTCTGCGCCACCGGCCAGGCCGGCTTCGAGCGCCACCTCAGCGCGGGCGAGATCGTCGAGCAAGTGGCGCGTGCCGCGCACGCGTGCGAGCCGCGGGTGAGCAACGTGGTGTACATGGGCATGGGCGAGCCTCTGGCCAACTACGACGCGATGTGGTCGTCGATCGAGCGGCTCCACGACGACTTCGGCATCTCCGCCCGCCACATCACGGTGAGCACGGTCGGCGTCGCGCCCGCGATCCGCCGGCTCGCGAAGGAGCGACTCCCGGTCACGCTCGCGGTCTCGCTGCACGCGCCCACTGACCGCGCCCGCGATGCGCTGGTACCCCTCAACCGCCGCTACCCGATCGCCGACGTGCTCGACGCCGCTCACGAGTTCGCGGCGGCACGAGGCCGGCGAGTCACCTTCGAGTACGCGTGCATCGCGGACGTCAACGATCGAGCCGACCAGGCCGAGGCGCTGGCGCAACTGCTCCGGCGTTTTCGAGGCAAGGGGGGTGCCCACGTCAACCTGATCCCGCTCAATCCCACGGCCGGGTTCAGCGGCGCCGCGCCCATGCCGGCCCGGCTTCAGGAGTTTGCCGGCACGCTCCGCCGCCGCGGGATCACGGCCACGGTGCGACGGAATCGCGGCACGGAGATCGACGCCGCTTGTGGGCAATTGCGCGCCCGTACGCCGATTCCGTTCGGGGAAACCCCCCCGTGACCGCGTCGCGACCGGGGCGACTGCACACGACCGCCTCGGTTCGGCCAGAATGGGCGTCATGAACGAACGTCGGTTCGTCAACCAGACCCAGCCGCAGACGCTCTTCATGGCGTGCCTTCTTCTCTACATCAACGCGGCGTTCGACTTGTTGTTCGGCGGCTTCTTGGTTTCGCCGTTGGTCGTGGTGCCGCTCGCGATGGGCCTCGGCGCGTACGGGATCGCGAACGACAAGAAGTGGGGCTACATGCTCGGCGTCGCCGGCGCCGTGGTGAGCGTCCTGCTCTTCGTGTTGGTCTTCAAGGCGGCGGTCTTCGAGATCCCCTTGATCTTCACGCTGCTCATCGACTGCGTGCTCGTGTACCTCCTCCTGCATCCGGAAAGTCGCGACTACCAGCGCATCTGGATGAAGTAACGCCCTGACCCGCCGCCCGGCCGATAGATTCCACGCGCGTCGGTAAGGGGGTTCCGATGGATCTGGGCCTGAAAGGACGCGCCGCGGTCGTTGCCGGTGGCTCACGCGGCATCGGGCGTGCGATCGCCGAACAGCTCGCGGCCGAGGGTTGCCGGGTCGCCGTGCTCGGCCGCACCGCGAGTGACCTCAAGGAGGCCGAGGCGGAGCTCGCGTCGACGGGCGCGACCGACATCATCGGCCTGCAATGCGACCTGCTCGACACGGGCGAGGTGGAAGCGGCGTTCGGATTCATCGACGAGCGGTGGGGCGAGCTCAACGCGCTGATCAACGCCGTCGGCCCCAATCGTCTCGGCACGATCGACGAGCTCACCGACAACGAGTGGATGGAGGACTTCGATTTCGGCGTGCTCACGATGGTGCGCACGACGCGCGCATCGCTGCCCCTCTTGCGCAAGGCTTCCTTCGCGCGGATCGTCAACATCTCGGCGGTGTCGATCCGCCATCAGAGCCCGCGCCAGATCGGCTACACCGCGGCGAAGGCCGCGATGACGAGCGTGTCGAAGAACCTCTCGCGCGCGCTCGCGCCCGAGGGCATCGTCGTCAACACGGTCTGCCCCGGCACCGTGATGTCGCCGGCGCTCGAGGAGTTCCTCGAGGAGACCGATACCGAAGGTCTTCCCGAGGGTCCGCTCGAAGCTGCGTACGCAGCTTTCGTGCGCGACTTCGGTTCGGGCAACGATCTGGGGCGGGTCGGCGTCGCGGAGGAGGTCGCGGCGCTGGTCAGCTTTCTGTGCTCCGAGCAGGCCAGCTTCATCGTCGGAGCAACGATCCCGGTCGACGGCGGCACCGACTTCTTCTGATTGATTCGACTCGTTTCGAGTCCGTCGGCGCCTCCCAACTACCGTCGCCCGTACACGACATCGGAGCCCGCGACATGCAATTCAATCTCGCCGACCTCTGGGAGACGGTCGCCGATACCGTGCCCGACAACGAGGCCGTCGTGTACGCCGACCGTCGTTTCACGTACCGCGAGGTCGACCTGCGCGTCAATCGGCTCGCACATCACCTCCAGCAGCAGGGTATCGGCGCCGGCAACAAGGTCGCCCTCCTGCTCTACAACTGTCCCGAGTACCTCGAGGGCATGCTCGCGGCGTTCAAGCTCGGTGCCGTGCCGATCAACGTCAACTACCGCTACGTCGAAGACGAGCTGCGCTACTTGCTCGCCGACTCCGATTCGAAGGCAGTGATCTTCGGTCGGGAGTTCGCACCGAAGCTCGCGGCCATCCACACCGCGCTCCCCGGGCTCGACCAGTTCATGACTGTCGAGGACGGCAGCGACGCAGTGTCCGATTCGCTCGCCGCAATCGGGGCCCTCGACTATGAGTCCGCGCTCGCCGGCGCGTCGCCCGATCGCGACTTCGGCGCACGCTCGGCCGACGCCCTCTACATGCTCTACACCGGCGGCACCACGGGGATGCCCAAAGGTGTGATGTGGCGCCACGAAGACATCTTCTTCGCAGCCTTCGGCGGCGGGGGCATCGGCAACGAGATCAAGCAACCCGGCGAGATCGCCGAGCGGGCGCTCGACGGGCGCACGCGTCTGCCTGCCGGCGCCACCATTCATGCACGGCACGGCGCACTGGATGGCGTTCATGACGCTCTACACGGGTGGCTGCATCGTCATCTCGGAGCAGCACCACCTCGACCCGAGCAAGCTGTGGCAGCTCGTCGCCCGCGAGCACGTCAACTTTCTGGTCATCGTCGGTGATGCGTTCGCCCGTCCGTTGGTCGAGGCGATCGCGCACCTGCCGTCCGGCACCGACATCTCGGGCTGCTCGGTGGTGCTCTCGGGCGGCGCGGTCCTATCCGCCGCGGTGAAGCACCGCTTGGCCGAGACGTTGCCCGGCAGCCTCATCATCGACGGGTACGGCTCGTCGGAAGCCGGTGCGCAAGGGCAGCAGATCACAACGGCGGGCGCCGACGCGGCGGAGGGCCCGCGCTTCACCGTCAACGACCAGACCGCGGTGCTCGATAACGAGATGGAGCCGGCCCGCGTCGGTGTGGTCGGCATGCTCGCCCGCCGCGGGCACATCCCGCTCGGCTACTACAACGACCCGGAGAAGACCGCCGCGACCTTCCCGGTCGTCGACGGGGTTCGCTGGTCGGTACCCGGCGACCACGCGCGCATCGAGGCCGACGGCACCATCACGTTGCTCGGGCGCGGGTCGGTGTCGATCAACACCGGCGGCGAGAAAGTGTACCCCGAGGAAGTCGAGTCGGTCCTGAAGAGCCATCGCGCCGTCTTCGATGCGGTGGTCGTCGGCGTCCCCGACGAACGCTGGGGCGAGCGCGTCGTCGCGCTCGTTGAGATCCGGCCGGGGATGCGGGCCGACTTCGACAACATCCACGCGCACCTCCGCGCCCATCTCGCCGCGTACAAGGTGCCCCGCGAGGTCATCACGGTCGCCCGCATCATGCGTTCACCCTCGGGCAAGCCCGACTACCGCTGGGGCACTGCGACCGCCCTCGACCGACTGGGCATGACAGCGTCCCGGTAACGTCGCGTCGTGAACCGCCTCGCCGACGAGACCAGCCCGTATCTCCGCCAGCACGCCGACAATCCTGTCGACTGGTATCCGTGGGGCGACGAGGCATTCGCGGCGGCACGTGCGGACGACAAGCCGATCATGCTCTCGGTCGGCTACTCGGCATGCCACTGGTGCCATGTGATGGCACACGAGTCGTTCGAGGATCCGGTGGTCGCCGAAGTGATGAACCGCCTGTTCGTCAACATCAAAGTCGATCGCGAGGAACGCCCCGACGTCGACGGCATCTACATGCAGGCCGTGCAGGCGATGACCGGCCAGGGCGGATGGCCGATGACGGTCTTCCTCGCACCCGACGGGCGACCGTTCTTCGGCGGCACCTACTTTCCCAAGACGGACGCGCACGGCCGGCCCGGCTTCGTTCGCCTCCTCGAGGCTGTCGACGACGCGTGGCGCACCAAGCGCGACGACTTGTTCGCCCAAGCCGACAAGTTGCATGAAGCCCTTGCGCGCACGAGTGACTTCGCCACGTTCGGTGTCGAGGAGACGCCCGGCGCCGAGATCCTCGATCGCGCGGAGGCCGGCGTCGCGAGCCAGTTCGACGCGCGGTTCGGCGGCTTCGGAGGGGCGCCGAAATTCCCGCAAGCGATGACGCTCGACTTCCTGGTGCGCGCCTGGGTGCGCAACCAGTCCGCCGAGACCCTGCAAATGGTCACGTTCACGCTCGACGCGATGGCCGCGGGCGGCATCTACGACCACGTCGGCGGTGGCTTTCACCGCTACTCGGTCGACGCGGTACTGGCTCGTTCCCCACTTCGAGAAGATGCTGTACGACCAGGCGCTGCTCGCCGGTGTCTACCTCCACGGGTTTCTCGCGACCGGTAACCCTCGGTACCGCCGCGTCGTAGAGGAGACGATCGACTACGTGTTGCAGGAGCTGCGCCACGACAAGGGTGGCTTCTTCTGCGCGGAAGACGCCGACTCGGAGGGCGTCGAGGGCAAGTTCTACGTGTGGAGCCTCGAGGAGCTCGAAGACGTGTGCGGCGATGACGCACCCGAAGTGGTGCGGTTCTTCGGTGTCACGGCCGGCGGCAACTTCGAGGATCCGCACACCGGCTTCCGCGGCAACATCCTGCACGCGGTCGATCCCGCAGAGGAACGACCGCTCGGCGTCGAACGCTCGCTTCCCGAGCTCGCGGCTCGACGCGCGGCAGCGTGTACGCCCCGGGCTCGACGACAAGGTGCTGCTGGCATGGAACGCTCTCTTCCTGCGCGTGCTCGCCGAGGCCGCCGCTGCGCTCGATCGTGACGACTGGCTCACCGTGGCGCGTGCCAACGGCCGCTTCCTCTTGGCCAACCTGTGTCGCCCCGACGGGCGACTCCTGCGTTCATGGCAGGCACCGGCGGAGTCGACCGACGGCGGCCGCGCCCACCACCTCGCTGTACGCCGAGGACTACGGCGCGCTCCTCGAGGCATTGCTCACCCTGGCCGAGGTCGACGACGTCGCCTGGCTGGCCGAGGCACGCACCGTCGCCGACGGGCTGATCGAGCTCTTCCACGACGACGAGCACGGCGGGTTCTTCACGACGGGCAGCGACGCCGAGCGCCTGATCGTGCGGCCCAGGGACTACCAGGACAACGCCACACCCGCCGAGAACTCGCTCGCGGCCAACGGCTTGCTTCGCCTCGCCGCGCTCACCGGCGATTCGCGCTACGAGCAGCCGGCGGCACGTGTCCTCGCACGGCTCGCGCCGGTGCTGGGTGAGCATCCGACCGCATTCGCGTACCTGCTCGGCGCGCTGGAACGTCTGGTCACGCCACCACTTGAGGTCGCGATCATCGGCGACCCGCACGACCCGAATACGAGCTTGCTGCGAACCGAGGCCTACGCCCGTCTGCTGCCTGCGTCGGTCGCGCTCACCGCCACGCCCGGCACGGGTGGCGAGCTCACGCCGCTGCTCGCGGATCGTCCCCTGCTCGACGGCACCGCAACTGCGTACGTGTGCGAGTCGTTCGCATGTCGCCTGCCGGTGAACGCGCCCGACGAGCTGCGCGCGCGCAGCTCGATGCGGTGCTTGCGACGCGTGGGGCGGAGTAAGCGTCGAGCTCAGTGGCGGGGTCCGGCGAGGCCGTCGGCGAGCTGCTCGGCCATCGCCCAGCCGTAGGCGATCACCGCCTCACCCTTGGCCGGCCGCACGGTGCCGATGAGCTCGGTCGCGAGCTTGCCGCCCGCCTTCACGGTGCTCGCGTCGAGCACCGGCTCGGTCTTCTTGCTCGCCTTGAGGCGGAACGCGCGGTCGTCGTAGCGGCCATCGCAGCCGAAGCGGCGCGCCAGGCGCCGGCCCCACGCCCGCTCCTCGCCGTTGGGCGAGTACTTCGGCCGGGGACACACGTCGTGGAGGGAGTTGAGGAGCGCGTACGACGCCGGATGCGCGAACCGGCCGGCGACGAGCACGTCTTCATCGGGAAACGAGATTGCCGCCCGCCGGTAGAGCTCGCCAACGAGTGACTCGAGCGTCGTCTTCGCCTGCTTGCTGCGTCGAATCGCGCCGAGGCCCCACAGGATGCACGGGGTGCCGCCGATCCGTTCGAGCGAGCCGAACAAGAACCCATACAGCTCCTGATCGACTTTGGTGGTCGCGATCAGCGGGAACTGTTCGAGGTGCTGGTCGAACTGCTCGTCGGCAACCGGCAGGCCCACCGCCTTGACCAACTGGCCGAGCTCGTCGAGCTCCGGCGGCTTCAGCGATACGGAATCTCGAGATTCAACGTCCATCGCTGCGTCATTCTGCCCGAACAGTGCCCTGTTCCACCAGTCGGAGGCCCGAGGATGCCGAGGAAGTGCAGGTCATGGTCGGTGCCCCGCAACGCAATCGCAGCGCGTCCGAGCGCCCCTCAGCCTGCGGACGCGGCCTCACCCATGTCCCAGTACGCCTTGAGCAGCGTGATCTTGCCGGCATCGTCGACGGAAAACGTCTCGACCGCGTTGATCACCACGCCGTTCGCACCCTCGCCGGCCAGGACCCGAAAGACCATCGCGGCTTCACCGCCGCCGCAGACGTGCACCGCCGACACGTCGAGCTTGATCGTGTCGGTCATGGCATGCACAAGATCCCAGAACACACCCAGCGCCCCGGCCCCTTCGTGCGGCGGCGTGCCCACGGGGTCGATCAACACCCCGTCGTTAGCGAACGCATCAAGGAACCGGGCGCGGTCGTTGGCGTTGTACGCGGCCACGTACGTATCGACCGCACCACGGATCTGTTCGGGCGTCGGCATGCAGCACTCCTCTCGGCGGGTCGCGGAGCGTAGCAATGTCTAGACCACCAGGATGCCCTCGAGACCCTGGTCCGGCGGAGGGACCTTCGGACCAAGTCGGTCGAGCACCTCGACCAGCAGGCCCGCAATCGCGACGTCGCGTACCCACTTGTGGTCGGCCGGCACGACATACCACGGTGCCCATTCGGTGGACGTCTCGGTCAGCACCTCATCGTAGATGCGCTGAAACTCGTGCCAATGTGCCCGGGCGCCCAGGTCGGTCTTCTCGAACTTCCAGTTCTTCGCCGGATCGTCGAGTCGCTCTTGCAGACGCTTGCGTTGCTCGTCGTTGGAAAGATGGAGGAAGAACTTGAGGACGGTGGTCCCCTCGTCGTTGAGCATGCGCTCGAACTCGCGGATGTGCCGATAGCGATGGGCGACGGTCGCGTCGTCGATTGTCGGGGGGACGCGGGTCGCGACGACGTCTTCGTAGTGTGAACGGTTGAAGATCCCGATGTCGCCACGCGGCGGACACGCACGGTGGACACGCCAGAGATAGTCGTGCGCTGCCTCCTCGCCGTTCGGCACCTTGAAGCTCACGACCCGGCACCCTTGCGGGTTCACGCCGGTGAACACGCGCCTGATCGTGCCGTCCTTGCCCGAGGCGTCCAAACCCTGCAACACGAGGAGCACGGACCGGGCGGACTCCGCCCAGAGCCGGTTCTGCAACTGCGCCAGCTGCTCCGTCAGCGCCTCGAGTTGCTGCGCGCCGATTGCCTTCTCGGCCATGCCGAGGCGGTCGCCCGGATCCCGGGCGCGCAGGTCGGCGTGCTTTCCCGGTTTCACCATCAAGCTCGTGCTCACGGCTTTCGCCATCCCCGGCACGCTACTGCGCCGGCTCCGGCAGATCCCCCGCCACGCGTCAATACCGCAACTCGGCAACCACTGCCGCGTGATCGGATCCATGCATACCGTCGATCGGCTCGGTGCCGTCGACCCAGGCGCGCGCGTCACATGACCCGCGCCGCGCGCCTTGGGCCAGCCCACGAACACGTAATCGATCCGCCGGTCCGGCTCGAGGTCATGGGCCGCGAACGGGTTCGCGTTGCGCCAGGTGTGGCCGGCTCCCTCGCCGGCGACTTCCCACGCGTCGAGGAAGACCAACCGGGGAACGGGCACTGCCATGCGGCCGGTGAGCATGCGCACCTCATCGGCGTCGGGAGGGCTGTTGAAGTCGCCGCACACGATGGGCGGGAACGTGCGCCCGACTGACTCCGCGACGAGCTGGGCCAGAGCGCGCACCTCCCCTTGACGAACGTGACTCTCGTCGAAGCGCCAGTTGAGATGGGTGACGTAGACCTCGAACGGTCCGCGGGGGCCGTCGATCACGGCTTTCAGCACCACCCGGAACTCCTCGGATCCGGCGACGGTCGGGAGCTGACGCGTCTCGGTAGCCACGATCGGCCAACGAGAAAGCAGCGCGTTGCCGAACAGCGCCTCCTGCGCGTCGAAGCCGGACGCGAACGCGTGGTGGTAGCCGAGGGCCGCGCCGAGCTCCGCTGCTTGACTCCTCTTGCCGGGTACCTCCCAGCTCTCCTGCAGCGCGACGACGTCGGCGTCGATGCGCGCCAGCGTGGACATGATCACCGGTTGCCGTTGCTCCCACGGACCGAATCGCCACCACACATTCCAGGTCGCGACGCGCAGCCGTGTGTCGAGCAGTTCGAGACTCTCGGGCTGCACCACGTGGCGATACTGCCACTCGCCCGCATCAACGCGCAGTTACTGGCGCCGCGGCCTTCTGCCGGTGGCCCGCACGCCTGCGAGCACGAGCGCGCACTCGAGACAGACCGTGCGTCCGGGAGGATCGAGCGTCACGAGACACTGACGGCAGAACCACAGGCTGCATCGGTCGCACTGTTGCGTGGCGAACTCCGACGTGTGGGTCACGCACTGATTGTGCGTCTCGAGCGTGAGATCGATCACTTCGTCTTCGGGAAGGATCGGCGGACCGTCGTGGACCGACTGCGTCGATATCGACCGACTGGTGCGCGGTGCACCGCGGCCATTCGTTCGTTCGGCCCGGGCGCGCCGCTTGGCGTGGCGTGCCGCGTGCCGGTCGTGCTTCGCGCGCTCGTGTGCGGCGGCGCGCGCCGCCGCTCTCGCGGCCGCGATCGCATCCTGGCCCTGCACGATGGCGGCCCGGTCACCCAGTCCCTTCGCCCACTTGATGACAACCGGCTCGTTGCTGAAGACCACGATCTGCACAGCGGGCGCAAGGCGCTCGAGGGCGGCGAGGGTGTGATCGCGCACAAACGGCGGCAGGTCACGCCAGGGCTCGTCGATCAGCAACGGGAGCACGCCCCGGTCGGGAAGGCGCGGCTGCGACTCGAGCCGGCCGTCGATCACGAGATCGATCAGCGGCTCCAGCTCGTCGAGCCCGTTCCCGCGGTGCGCAGTCTCCGTCGGTTGTGGCTGACGACCCTTGTACTGCGCGGCTTGCACATCGAAATCGGCCAGCGTGGCGCGGTGTCGTTCGAGGGCCACGAGCGCCGCCGAATACTCGGCTTGCAGCTTGCGGCGCTCATCCTCGAGCGTCATCAGCCGGCGATTGATCTCCGTGCGAGTAGCGGTGCCGTCGTCGTCGCCGGCGCGGCGAGCGTACTTCGCTGCTTGTGCCGCGGTGCCGGCACGTGCGATTGGTCGCGACCGCGTCGAGATCACGGCAGTGCTCTTCGAGCTGCACGCGCTCGGCGTCGAGCGCGGCGAGCGACGTGTCGATGCGCGCACGCCGCTCGACCGTCGAGATCCAATCGCGTGTCGCCGCCTCTCTTCGCTCCGTAAACTCGTCAGGCTCGCGTGTACGAGTGTCGTGAGGCATCGGCTCGGCAACCGGCGTGCGGGATCGATGCACGGCCTCGGCGGTCGCGTCGACGGCCTGGCGCAGCGTCGCGTCGTCGAGCACCACCCACTGGTCGTCAACCGACGTTGCCTGGACGAGCTCGGCTGTGGCGACTTCGCGCCCGTCGATCTCGACGACGCCCGTGATCGGAACCGACGGCTGCCCACCCGACACGACTTCGGCAAGGGCGGTCACAAGCCGGCCCCGCGGCGCGTGGTCGAGACCGGTCACAACCGTGATCTGTGGGTGAAACCGCAGCTGTAGCGGTGGTCCGACTGCGACCCGAACCTCGACCAGACGCATGCGCTCACCTCTGTGCCCGACGAAGCGCACATGACGCTCCGTGCCCTATGTCCAGGATACTCCGTTTTTCGGGTTGCCGCGCCACCCTCCGCGCGCTTTGGCTCCCACCCCCCTCCGCGGCACGCCGCAAAAGGAGCAAGCGGTCAATGGACCACCGCCCGTCTCTCTTTTGGGCCAAACGGCCCATGGAGGCCCGGAACACCGGTGTCGATGGTCAGGACAACGGACACGGAGCGCCGCATACGACCGGCGACTCCTGACGAAAAGGGGCGCAACATAGGGGAACCACCACACTGAGGGTGCACGCCAAGCAGGCGGTCACCGCGCTGTGTGCCACCGCCCTGGCATTCGCCGGGACGCTCATGGCCGCCGCACCCGCAAGCGCGGCACCGGGCGACGTGACCACTCCATCTACGTGTCGAGCACCGACGCGCGGATCCGGCGCATCAACATTGCAACCGGCATCATCACCACCGTCGCGGGCACCGGCACGCCATGTGACGATACGAGACACGCGTGCGGCGACAACGGTCCCGCGACGAGCGCGCGGATCGGCGTGTACGTCGGGCTCGCGGCAGCGTCCGGCGGCCGTCTCCTCATCGGCGACGCCGCCGACAACCGGGTGCGCTGTGTCGGCTGTGTCGCCGCGCACTCAGACTGGATGACCAGGATCGCCGGCACCGGCACACCGGGTCACTCGGCCGCCGGCACGCTCGCGCCCAACGCTCGAGTGACGGCGCCGTACCACGTCATCGTCGCGCCCGACAACACGATCGTGTTCAGCGAAGTGACCTCGGGCCTGGTACGTCGCATCAATGCGAACGGCACGCTCTCGACCGTCGCCGGCATGCCCAACCCCGACTTCGCGACCAGTGGCGACAACGGCCCCGCGACGAGCGCGAAGATCGCCGGGCCCATGGCCCTGCGCTACGACGCAGCCGGCAACCTCGACATCGGCGAAGCCGGCGGCAACCCGTTCGTGGGCCAGTTCGAGCACCCCGCGATCCGGCAGGTCGACAGCACCACTGGCATCATCACCACCATCGCCGGCAACGGCTCCCCCGGATTCTCCGGCGACGGCGGCCCGGCGAAGCTCGCGTCGTTCTTCTTCCCCATCTCCTTCGCACCCGACGACGGCACCCACCTCTACGTCGCCGACATGCTCAACAACCGGGTCCGTCGCATCCGAGCGACACGCCCCGACCTGGTCACCACGACGGCCGTCAGCGTGTTCAAAGCCGGTACCACCGGCACCCTCACCATCAACGAGCAAAGCGCCAACGGCGGCTGGGTCAGCGGACCCGTCAAAGCGATCGTCACCCTGCCGGCCCGATTGAACTACCAATCCGCGAGCGGCCTCGGATGGACCTGTCGCGCCGGCAGCCGCCACACCGTCGTGTGCACCCACGCCCGCGGCATCGCACCCCGCACCACGACGCCCGTCACCCTGCGCCTCGGCATCACCGGCAGCGCAGCCGCGACGGTTTCGGTGCACACGACCAGCACCACCGACAGCGACGTGATCGACGTCTCTCACCAGTCCAAGACGCGCTCCATCCACATCGTCCACTAGCCGAACCGGGCCCCACGCCGACACCGTTGGTGCGATCGGGCCCCCTCTGGGGGCCCTGATCGCATAAACGCTTCAGTTCGCAGTGCGGGTGACTGGTCCGCCGCCGGCACGCGGTCCGAGTTGATCGAGCGCACGGGTGAGGCCTTCGAGGTCGGCGACCGTCACGGTGAGCGCAGAGTGCTTGCGGAAGACACCACCTGCGACCTTCTCGTGGAAGTGCACGCAGACTCCGGCCCGCGCGTTGGTGCCGAACGTGAGTCCGTCATCGCGCAGCGACTGCCGCATGCCGACGGCCGTCCACCAGCGGTAGCCCGATGTGATGTGCGCGCCATCGACGTTGGCGAGCGGCGTGTCGACGCGGAAGAACCCGAAGGTCGCGATGAATCGCCCGTCATCGGTCAGGGTGACGCCGTCACGCGACGGTCGGACTCCGAACGGGAGAACGGCCGGAGCGAAACGCACGTCGAGGTCGTACGGGAAGAACTGGCTCATGAGTCGCACTGCTTTCTGAAGTGTCGATGGGGAGGGCACAGCGTGACGCGCGCATGTCCGCGAGCTCGAATCGTGATTCGCGCGCTCGCGCAGCACCGGTGTCGCTCAGTGCGGCTCCTGCGCGTCGCGCAGCGCTTCCTTCCATGCCCGGAACCGCTCGTGCACGACGCCGTCGGGTCCGAGACCCTCGCCACTGCCGTCGGGAAAGACCCGGAAGGTGAACTGGCGGGCCTGGTCGTCGGAGGCGATGGCCATGTACCGGGCGTCGCCGCGGGATGCGGGGCCGGCACGCCACAACAACCAGCGTCCGATTCGACGTTTGTACGCGACCAGCGGCTCACCGAGATCAGCGCCGAGGTCAACAAGCTCGGCAGGCGCGTCGAGCCACGCCGTCGCCGGAATGGTGCGGTCGCGCTGCGGAGTGGCCGGCAAGTCGGCGGTCTGCACGGGCGTCGGGTCGAGTGGACGGTCCTCGGGCGCAGCCATGCGCAGTCATGTTCGCGCTCGTGCGTGGAGCGCGACGCGCTCTAAAAGCGGTTGAACCGGTACGGGAGGAAGTCGTTTGGATCGTCTTGGGGGAAATAGGGATACGGGATCTGGTGGATCGTCGCCGGCCGGAATGACGACATCTCTTCGTATCCCCAGTACGACGTGCGGGCGCTACTCGTCCATCCCGCGAACAACACCACGTGCCCGTTGCCCCCGGCAAAGCCCTTGTCCAAGAAGTCGCCCGGTTTCAGCGCACCTTTGCTGATCCGCGTCGACACGAACGGATTCGCGAGCGCAACCGTGTCGAGTCCCGGACCGGCGATCCCGAGCGCGTACGACACGTAGCCGGAGCAGTCGCTGCGATAGCCGGCTGCAACTCCGAAGAAGTTTACGCCGGTTGTGTACATCACCCCTGCGTCCACCCAGCTCTGGGCGCGATTGATCACACCGTCCCGACCGGTCGTTGCACTTCGGTTCGCGGGCAGCGGCGGGCCGGCCGGCAGACAGCTCGTGAGCGTGCCGAGTCCGACGATGACGATTGCGGTCGCCGCACATCGAAGCGCGCAGCGCCGCCGATTCGTTGCGCGCGGCTCCATGCCCCAGTATCGGCGCCGGAAGGGCGCCGCTGAAGTCGCGCCCTCGTCACGGGCACGTGTCGACTCGCGAGTAATCGTCAGGTCGGACCGTCCGGGTAGGCATCATGACGGTGGAGCCAGACTGCCGGATACTCGAGATTCTCCTCGTCGCGACCCATGGGCGCCAAATCGAGCAGTTGGTAAGCGCCGTTGAACGCATCGATCCCGCGCGAATAACAGGAGTAGGCATGGAAGACGTCTCCTTCGCGCGCCACGAACGCACTGAGCCCCGGGAGCTCGTCGGCCGGCTGCTCGACCGGCACATAGTTGTACATCGACGCATCCGAAACGCCGAAGTCGACGTTGAAGTCGCTACCGAGTGACGACGCCCACGGAAACGACCAGCCCATGCGTTCCCGGTACGCGAGGAGACGGTCGAGCGGTGCCCGCGACACGGCGATCAACGTGACGTCGCGGTGCGCGAGGTGGATGCCGATCCCGTCGAAGTTGTCGGCCCAGAACGAGCAGCTTGGACAGCCCTCGGTCCAGTCGGGTCCGAACATGAAGTGGTACACGAGGAGCTGGCCGCGCCCGTCGAACAACTCGGTCAGCGTGCGGCGCCCGTCGACCGTGTCGAACTCGTACGGCTTGTCGACGCGCACCCACGGCAACGCTCGTCGTTACCGGCTGAGTTCGTCGCGCCGTCGCGTGAGGTCCTTCTCCGCCGCGAGGAGCTCGAAGCGCGCGCCGAGCCACTCGTCACGATCGGCGACCGGGTGATCGACGCTCACGGTTGACGACCCATGAACGCGACGAGCCGGTCGGTCGGGGTGGCGTCGGCGCCGATGGGAATGGCCGGTTCGATGCCGGCGAACCTGCGGACGTCGTCGTTGACGACCTGGTGGCTCGCTGCGAGCACCACGGCTGCGAGATCGTCGGGCAGAGCGGCGTCCTGACCCGTGGCGCGTGCGATGTCCCAGGAGTGGATGGCCGTGTCGATCAGGTTGACGCTGAGCGCGGCGGCCGCAGGCATCGGGCCGGCGCCGACGTCGACCTCACCGTCGAGTCCCCGGGCGCGCCACGCGGCAAGCGTGCGGTCGGCCTCCTTGCGGAATTGCGCGGCGCGGTCGTCCTCGAGCGCAACCCTGGCAACGAGCTCGTCACCGCTCGCGCCCCGCCCCATGTTGACGATGGTTCCCAGGCTGTGAGAGAGCAGGGTCTGCACGTTCCACTCGGTGCACGGCGTCGGGTCGTCGAGCTGGTCGGGACCTACTCCCGCGACCACCTTCGCCGCGTGATCGAACGTCTCTGAGAGAGCGTTGGTGAGCTCCATGGTGTCCTCCAATTCGGGATCGGACTTGCATCGCGCCAATCTATGTAAGAAACTACTTACATGCAAGTGGCCGCGGCATCCGACCGCATCGACAGTGTTGCGCATGCCCTCGCCGACTCGACGCGCCGCGGCTTGCTCCGACTGGTGCGCGACGACGAGCTGGCGGCGGGAGAGCTTGCAGAGCAGTTCCCGGACATCAGCCGGCCGGCGGTGTCGCAGCACTTGCGGGTGCTCGAGCATGCGGGCCTGGTGAGCATGCGCCCCGACGGGAACCGGCGCCTCTACCTTGCCCGCACCGAGGGCCTGGCCGATGTCTGGCAGTTCATCGACGACATGTGGACCGATCGCCTCACCCGGCTCAAGCGTGCCGCTGAGCGCAGTGAGCGAAGCAAACGCGCCCCCAAGCGACGGAAACGGAGTACCCGATGACCGAGACCGCCCCGGCGATGACCAGCATCGAACAGACGGTACGGATCGCCGCCTCGCCCGAGACCGTGTGGTCGTTCTGGACGGAGCGCGAGCGACTGTGCGAGTGGTGGGGCGTCGACGCGGAGGTCGTGGCCGAGGACGGCGGGCTGTACCGCGTCGTGATGGGGAACGGTCCGGTCATGCGCGGCACGTTCCTGGAGCTCGACCCGCCGCACCGGCTGGTGTTCACGTTCGGTTGGGAGCAGAACGCGCCCGGCGAACCGCTCGCGCCGGGGTCGACTCGAGTCGAGGTGACGCTCACCGCCGACGGCAGCGACACCGTGCTCGTGTTGCGGCACTCCGAGATGCCGGCGACGCATGCGGCCGACCACGAGAAGGGCTGGAGCTACTTCCTCGTCGAACGCCTCGTCGCCGCAGCCGGGAGGTAAGTGGACGAGGCGCTTGTTCGGCTGAGGCTGGTGCGTTCCGGGACCTTGTTTCGATCTCGGCCGCAGTTGTTGCGCTGCGGACTCGATCCCCACTCCGACCGGTCTTACCGAGATGGCCGGCTAACGCTCGCGCTCGACGCCGTTATCGTGACCGCTTTCCGAAGCTTGCGAGTGGGATGCGGGCGTACCAGATCTGGACCCCTCCTCCGACCGCCACGTCCCGGGAATCACCCCACCCGACATGGACGTACTTGCGATCAGGGATGATGAAGGAGTAGTCGTCTCCTCCTACGTCTAGGAAGTCCTTGGGATACGGCGCGGCAACGCTGCTGACTCTCGCGGCGCGCTGAAGACTGGCCGATGGCGGTGTTCGCTACTACTGACCGCGGCCCAGACGTCGTAGGACTGATCGCTGTGGAGCGTCCTCCAAACCGAGGCGAGCTGCCCGGAAGGGCCGTAGGAGAGCCATGGCTTGAAGCGCTGGTTCGCGGGGGCTTCTCCGACGTTCGTCGGACCATGCCAGGTCTTGCCGGAGTCGTGGGTCACATAGATCTGGTTCTTCGTCCCGGTTGCATCGAAGACCGTCAGCGCGAAGTGCCCCTTGGAAGTTGGGTCAGCCGTGATGAATGGGCTCGGCTGCTTTGCGGCATTGATCAGGGGAACGACGTGACGAGTGAACCTGGCGCCGTGGTCGGTGCTCGTCTCGAAGATCACACATGGACACGTGGCGCCTGGCGCCTTTGCTGCGGTGTAGGCCACGCCGAGCACCCCGTGGGCGGCGGCGATGTTTCCGCCGAATCCTCCCGCTGGGAAGGCCGGCGAGTCGATGGCATAGATCGGTCCGAAGGACTTTGCCTTGTTGGTGGAAGCGGTGATGAACCCCTCGTGATCGGCGATGTTGTGAGACTCGACGTAGACCGTGTTCGTCGACTGGTCCACGACGAGCCACGGCCGATCAAGCGTGTTGCTCGGGTTCCCCGATCCCGCCGCGAACGGGAACGAGCCGAGGTTCGTCGAACCCATCACCTTGACCGGGTCACTCCAGGTGTGGCCGCCGTCGGTCGAGCGGAAGATGGGGTCGTAGCCCTGAACGAGAATGCCGGAACCGCTGTACTGGATGGCGCCGGGAGTGCCGGCCGGGACAACGGTCGTCGAGGTGGCGACGTCACCTCCCGCGTACAGCGTGCCATCGGGGCCGAAGACAGCGACACCGTCCTCACAATAGGTCTGGGGAAACGGTGCTGGCTGCCAGCTCAGACCGCCATTCTCGGAGACCATGCCGCCACACGTATACGGAATAGGCGACGGTCCGTTGAAGACGATCGGGACCGGGAACGTGGCCCCATCGACGTACATCTCGTTGGGATTGACCGGGTTGATCGCGATCTCCGGCTCTCCCATGGTCAAGGTCTTTCCGTTCCCGGTCAGGTCCATCTCCAACTTGGTACTAGGACCGGTTGTCGACTTGGCCCGCGAGCCGGTTGCCGGTGTGCCGCTCGCCGAACCCGACGTCGTCGCAAGCACTGGTGCGGCGACCGCCAAGCAAGCCGTCAACATCAACCACCGAGCCGGGCCACGGCGAACCTGCATGACCGTCAACCCCCTCCGGCGCGCCGGGACATCGTGCACGCGCGCCGCCACTCCCGTTGCCGTGCTTCTAAACGGCACGAGTGCACTCTGTCAAGAGCGCAAAGGAGTCCAGAGCTCGGGCTCACCCTGCTCGGCCTCGGCCTCGCCCTCAGCATCACCACACGGCGACGTCGCCGACGTTGTCAACCCGCCGGAGTCGCCCGCTGAACACACAGCCCTCGGCGGCGGCACGGCGGCTGCGGATCCGTTCAGCGCTGTCGGTAGAGCTCACATGTCCTGGTCGTCGTCACGAGCTCGACGTGCCGGCGGACGTACGCCTCGAGGCGGACGGGCTCCAGACGTCGCGGCCGGGGTCGATTCGTGCCCCGGAGACACACCCCTCGCGTCTCCGCGGCGCAGCATGCGGCTCACACCGGCCTCGCCGCCACTTCCAAGATCACGACTCTCGACGTCGTTCTTGGTTGTCTTGTGTCAAACGTGTGTCGTTGTCTTGCCGGGCCGACGGAACAACCGGCGGTAGAACGTCACGACACTTGAGCGAGCCGAACGCCCCCACCGGAAGACGCGCAGCTCGAGGTCACGCAGGACGAGTAGCCATAGGCCGAGAACAAGCCCGAGGACCTGCCAGGACCACACCGACCCAATTGACCGTGCTCATAGCGGCGACGGTCGCGGCCGAATGCTTCGGCACTACCGCCGGCTTCGAACTTCCGCCGCCGCCGCCGCAGGCGCCGAGTGCGAGTGCTGCGATGATCGCGACCGTGACTCCGAGGCGTTTCCGCGTCATCGTTGGCCGCCTTCGGCCACGCCGTCCGCGGCTTCGTCCTCGGGTACGACGCTCAAAGCTCTCCGTTGGTCAACTGTTCAACAGGGTGAGCGAGGACACGTTCGCGTAGATGTCCGTTGCCGCGATGTCGGGCGGGGCGCTGAATGCCGAGATCTCGAATGCTGTGCTGCCGTTCGCGGGCACGAAGTTCACGAATGTCGACGCGCCGCCGATGATTTGACCCGCGCCGTTCTTGTAGACGGCGCTGAGCTGAATGTTCTTCAGATCCTTGGCAAACGTCGACGCGAGTGTGCCGTTCGTCTTCGTCGTGTATCTCTCAGAGGTCGTCGTGACCCCACTCGACGTGAAGGCAGGGACCGTCTTAATCGTTTCCCACCGCGACACTGTGGCTTGCACATTCATCGCGGTGGCTCCGGTCACCTTGTCGCCGCCGATGGGTGTTACCGCTGCGCTCTGACCGGGGAGGATCACGCTGACAGTCGGGCTGTCCGCCTTGAGCACGGTGCCGCCAGCATTGGTGAACGAAATCGTGAGTTCTACGGAGTCAGCCAGCTGATCGCGCGTGGTGTTCTTCAGTACGACCGCATACGTGAGGTAGACGTTCCCGATCGAGTCGGGAGGGAGTTCTGTGAAGCCCTTGTCAACGATCGCAAGGGCGCTGGCCTTGGGAGGTTTGGCGGTGGTGCTGGTGTTCGATTTCTGAGTAGCGGTGACGACATTCGACTTTGAGTGCCCGCTGACCTTTGACGCGGTGCTGCCACCGCAGGCCACGAGGAGCGTGACTCCCGAGATCGCTATCAGCCGTTTCACGGATTCCTCCTCGGGTGTCTGCGGTCCACCAGTGTCAGCCCTCGCCCCCCGCTCTCGCTCTCGCTGGTCGATCATCGTCATCGGTCGAACGCCTGCAAGAGGCATTCCGCTCTTGACAAACACCACCGAACCGCGCCGATCCGCGCCGGCCGATGACCCTCAAGGATCGGCGCGTCGGCGACGATACGGGTCCCATGAGCATGGGCGCAGTGGGACTTCTCTTAGCTGTAATTGGGTTCTTCTTCGGTTGCGTAATGGTCGTCTTCGGTTGCGTAATGGTCCTCGTTCGGACCGCGAGGCGAGAACGGGAACAAGCGGTGAGGTGAGGCGATGCGCCGACAAGGACTCTGCGGCGCACGCGCAACCACCCGGTCACGCACGACGCCCTAATACAGATCGACGTGCATCGCGTCGCGGTCGGTGGGCCCACGTTCGAGCGTGCGCGACCGCCCAGAGATAACCGGCTCGCTCGGCGGGTCACCGCGCAGCTCGGCCCAACTGCTCTCACAGATCGCATGAGACCTTGCGATCGACGGGGTACAACCGGCCCGCGCAGCCCATGTCATGTGCGTCGACCCGTCAAGCGGCGTGTCGTCGCGGAAATGCACGCCC
The DNA here is from genome assembly GCA_963813635.1 of uncultured Actinomycetes bacterium. Lineage (GTDB taxonomy): Bacteria > Actinomycetota > Acidimicrobiia > IMCC26256 > JBBRZM01 > JBBRZM01. The sequence goes on from CAWEZO010000002.1 coordinate 233,013, forward strand.
GCCTGGTGGTCCCCCACTTCGGCAAGTATCGCCTCGGTGACGTGACACGCTCCGAGGTGCAGGGTTGGGTCGACACGCTCGCGAGTGAGCCCCGAGACGGCACAGACGAGCCGCTCGCGCCTGCAACGGTGCACAAGGCGTGCCAGGTGCTCGCGAAGGTGCTCGAAGCCGCCGTGGTCGACGAGCGACTCGCGACGAATCCGGCGCGTGGGGTGCGACTCCCCCGCGTCGAAGATAGCGAGGCGCGGTTCCTCACGGCCGACGAGCTACTCGCGCTCGAAGAAGCCATGCCCGAGCCGTGGAGTCTGCTCGTCCCATTCCTCGCAGACGTCGGGCTACGCATCGGCGAGGCGGCGGGTCTGCGATGGGCGGACGTCGACACCTGGGCCGGAACCGTGCAGGTCCGTCAAGTGCTCGTCGAGGTACACGGCCAGATCACGCTCGGCCCGCCGAAGACGGCCGCGGGCCGGCGTATCGTGCCCACACTCCCGGGAGGTCGCCAAGCGCCTTGAAGTGAAGCGCGGGCACCCGGGCGGCTACGTGTTCGCGGCGCCGGGCGGCGGTCCCCTCCGGCCCAACAATTTCAGAGCCCGGGCGTGGCGTCCCGCCGTCGTTGCCGCGAGGTTCGCCGAGCCGGCGCCGACACCACACGCGCTGCGCCACTCGGCGGTTGCACATTGGATCGCGGCGGGGATCGAGCCGTACAAGCTGGCGAAGTGGGCCGGCCATCGCTCGGTCTCGACGATCTACCGCGTGTACGGGCACCTGCTCGACACGGACGCCACCGAAGAGCGCCAAGCCCTCTCCGCGATCAGGCTACGGCCACTGCGGCCCGCGCCGAACGGGTCCAGGTCGTGACGCTCGCGCGTTGAGTGCGCGTGATCCTGTGTCTTCCGCGTGTCGCGCAACGACCCGGGCGCTCGGCCCGAGCCGCGTTGTTGCTGGTCAACGGGTGGGCGATACTGGTTTCGAACCAGTGGCCTCTGCCGTGTGAAGGCAGCGCTCTCCCGCTGAGCTAATCGCCCGAACGTGCGGCAGGATACCCCCGGCCGCTCGCCCTCCTCCAAGATTCGACGCCCGGAAACCGATAGCGTCCGCGCGCATCCGTTCCGGGGGGAGTCATGCCGAGCTTCGATGACGTTCGTGACGGGCTCTCGATGCCGCTCGTCGACGCGATGACGACCCAACGTGCGATACGCCGGCTGCGCGACGATCCCGTCGACGACGAGACCGTGCTGCGGTGTCTCGAGCTCGCGGTGAAGGCGCCGACCGGTAGCAATCGCCAGGGTTGGGAGTGGGTCGTCGTGCGCGACCCCGACGTGAAGCACCAGCTGGCCCGCCTCAACCGCCAGTCGTGGTCGTTGTACGGCCGCGTGGGGCGCCGCATGATGCGCGACAACGCGCCGATGCAGCGGGTCCTCGACGCGGTGCAGTGGCAAGCCGACCACTTCGAGGAAGTGCCGGTCGTCGTCGTCGCGTGTCTGCACGGGCACGCGCCGCTGTACGCCCCCCTCGCCGCCGCCTCGTACTACGGGTCGATCTTTCCCGCCGTCCAGAACCTGCTCCTCGCCGCCCGCTCGCTCGGCCTCGGCGCGGCGCTCACGACGCTGCCGCTCTGGTCGACGGTCCTCGCCCGGCGCACGCTCGGCCTGCCCCACAACGTGACGCCGATCGCGGTCATCCCCCTCGGGTGGCCCCGGGGCCACTACGGACCCACCACTCGACGGCCGGTCCGAGAGGTCGTTCACCTCGACCGTTATGGCAATCGCGCCTTTCGTGAGCATTGATTGGTCTGCATTACCCCCTCGTCCTGCGGCATCATGGTGGGGTGCGTTCTGAAAGCGCGGCCCCCGACCGGGCCGGCCGCGACAGTGAGGTGACGACGTGGCCAGAAAAGGACGAGCCCGCCGGTTCCGTGAGGCGCGAGAGCTCAAGCAGGGGTTCGACGACGGCATGTTCGCCGAAGGCGGCAAGACCCTGGCCGACCTCGAAAACGCCGATGCGACGGCCGACGACGAGACGTGGGACGACGCCGACGACGACGAGCCCGAGGAGCCCTGGGACCCTGACGTTCAGCTCCAAGGTGACGCCGACGGTCTCCGCGCGCCCAGCCCGGCAGGGGCCCGCGCCCCTCGCACCGTCGAGAACGGCGAAGTCTGAAGCCGCTCAGGTGATGCGGGGATCGGGCGCGTCGGTCTCGATCTCGTAGCGCGCGATCGTGTCGGCGACCGCTTCACCCTTCACGTCACCGCGGATCGCCAGTCCGTCGAGCGTGGCGACCACCACGTGCTGCGCATCGACCTCGAAATGGCGGCGCAACGCCGGGCGAGTGTCGGAGTAGCCGTAGCCATCGGTGCCCAGCGTGATGAACGGCTGCGCCACGAACCGACCGATCTGGTCGGGCACCAGCTTCATAAAGTCGGTCACCGCGACGATCGGGCCGTCGACGCCACCAAGCTGTTCGGTCACGAATGGTGCACGCGGCACGTCGGTGGGATGCAGACGGTTCCACCGCTCGGCTGACAGCGCGTCTTCCCGTAGCAGCTTGTAGCTCGTCGCGCTCCACACGTCGGCCGCGACGTCGTGCTCGTCGAAGAGCATCTGCTGCGCTTCGAGCGCGGCGAGCATCGCGCTGCCGCTGGCAAGGATCTGCGCGCGATGGCTGCGTTCGCCCGCCGCCGGTCGATAGCGGTACAGCCCGCGCACGATGCCGTCATCGATGCCCTCGGCCTTCGCCGGCATCTGATAGTTCTCGTTGTACAGCGTGAGGTAATAGAAACAGTCGTCGGGCGCCGCGCCCTCGCCGCCCACACCTCCGTACATCCGCTCGATGCCGTCGCGGATGATGACCGCCATCTCGTACGCGAAGGCGGGGTCGTACGCGCGGCAGTTGGGAACGCTCGTGGCGAGCACCTGACTCTGACCATCGCAGTGCTGCAGCCCCTCACCCGCAAGGGTGGTGCGGCCGGCGGTCGCGCCCAGCAGAAAGCCGCGGCCGCGCTGGTCGCCGAAGGCCCAGATGAGATCGCCGACGCGCTGGAAGCCGAACATCGAATAGAAGATGAAGAACGGGATCATCGGCTGACCCCACGTGGCGTAGGCGGTGCCCGCCGCCGTGAACGACGCCATCGACCCGGCTTCGGTGATGCCCTCCTCGAGGATCCGGCCGCCGCGACCTTCGGCGTAGCTCAGCAGCAACGAAGCGTCGACCGGCTCGTACTGCTGACCGTGCGGGTAATAGATCTTGTGCTCACGGAACAGCGCGTCGAGACCGAACGTGCGCGCCTCGTCGGGAATGATCGGCACGACGCGATCACCGATTCCCGCGTCACGCAGCAGGTTGCGCAACAGCCGCGTGAACGCGGTGGTCGTCGACGCCTGCACCTTCTCGCCGGTGCCGGCAAACACGTCGGCGAACGTCTCGTCCGCCGGCATCGCAAGCGTCTTCCGCCGCACGACGCGTTCGGGCATCGGCCCGTCGAGCGCGCGGCGGCGCGCCATCAGGTACTCGTACTCGGGCGAGTCGGTGCCGGGGTGGAAGTAGGGCGCCTCGCCTTGTTCGAGCTCGGCGTCGGAGATCTCGAGGTTGAGCCGGTCACGGAAGGCCTTGAGCTCCGCAGCTTCCATCTTCTTGATCTGGTGCGTCGCGTTGCGCGCTTCGATGCCGGTACCGAGCGTCCAGCCCTTGACGGTCTTGGCCAGCACGACAGTGGGGCTGCCGTCGTGCTCGACCGCCACCTTGTAGGCCGAGTAGAGCTTGCGGTAGTCGTGCCCGCCGCGTGGAGCACACGCAGGTCATCGTCCGACAGGTGCTCGACCATCTTGCGCAAACGGGGGTCGGGCCCGAAGAAGTGCTCCCGGATGTACGAGCCCGGCTCGACCACGTACTTCTGGAACTCGCCGTCGACCGTGGCGTTCATCTTGTTGACGAGCACGCCGTCGACGTCGCGGCTCAACAGCGCATCCCACTCGCGACCCCAGATGACCTTGATCACGTTCCAACCCGCGCCGCGAAACGTCGCTTCGAGCTCCTGGATGATCTTCCCGTTGCCGCGCACCGGGCCGTCGAGGCGTTGCAGGTTGCAGTTGACGACGAAGATCAGGTTGTCGAGCTGCTCGCGCGCCGCGATCGACAGCGCGGCCATCGACTCGGGCTCGTCCATCTCGCCGTCGCCGACGAAGCACCAGACCCTCGCCGCACTCGTGTCGGCGAGCTCACGGTGCAACAGGTAGCGGTTGAACCGCGCCTGGTACACGGCGTTGATCGGGCCGAGGCCCATCGACACGGTCGGGAACTCCCAGAAGTCGGGCAGGCGCCGCGGGTGTGGGTAGCTCGGCAGGCCTCCACCGCCGATCTCGCGGCGGAACCGATCGAGGTGCTGCTCGGTCAATCGTCCTTCGAGGAATGCGCGCGTGTACACGCCGGGCGCGGCGTGCCCTTGCATGTAGACCTGATCGCCGTATCCACCATCGGCCTTGCCGCGGAAGAAGTGATTGAAGCCAACCTCGTACAACGACGCGGCGGACGTGTACGTCGACAAGTGGCCGCCGAGTCCGTCATAGCGATGGTTCGCACGGTCGACCATGGCCACCGCGTTCCAGCGAATGAACCTGCGTATCCGCTTCTCGAGATGCTCGTCGCCGGGGAACCACGGCTCCTCGTCTGGCGGAATCGTGTTGATGTAGTCGGTGCTGACCATCGCGGGCACGCCGACACCGTGCTCCCGCGCCCGCTCCATGAGCCGCGCGAGCAGGTAACGGGCGCGGGCTCGGCCGCCGACCTCGACGATGCCGTCGAGAGAGTCGAGCCACTCGCGCGTCTCTTCGGGGTCGACATCGGGCAGTTGGTGGACGAAGCCGTCGATGAACATACGCGCCTCCGCTGGGCCGACCTCACTCAAGGCTACGGGCGATTGCTCCGCGACACTCGCGACCTCGATGCGCGTGGATCCCATGCCGTGCGCCCGGGCCTCCCGACAGTGCTACCGGGGCGTCGTCCTCACCCTCATCGTCGGCCCGGCGGCGCGCTCGCGCACGATTACGCTTGTTGCCACGACAGCAGGTTGGCGGGGAACGATGGAACAGACAGGACACGACGACCAGGCGTCTCCCGGCGCCTCGCGCACGCCCGACGCCGAGGCGGTCCCCTCGGACGACACGGTCGCCGTCGACGACATGGTCAGGAGCGCGGACGACGCGCCGGCAGCCGCTTCCGAAGCAGCCGAAGCGCCGACGGTGGTTTCCGACGTGCCGCCACACGATGACGACCCGCCGTCGCACTCCGCCGGCCGTGCCGCCAGGATTCGGCGCCCGCCCGACGCTGACGGCCGGCCCCGGGGTCGAATCCCTCTCTTCTCATGGAGAGGAATCGCCGTCGTCATCGCTGCGCTCGTCCTCGGCGGCGCGGCCGCCGCCGCTGCGATGGCCCCGACGATCATGGACAAGCAGGACAAGATCTCGACGCTGAAGCGCCAGAAGTCGAGCATTCAGACGAAGCGCGACCAGCTCGCCTCGAAGCTCAACAGCCGCGAATCGAAACAACGCGCCGACGAAGCCGCGGCGCAGCGCGCGTTCGAGGAGCGAATGAAAGCAGACGCGGCGCAGAAGAGGAAGGACGACGCCGCGGCGAAAGCCGCTGCCGCCGCGGCCGCCGCCGCGAAGGACACCGTCGACCACGACGGCGTGTTCGCGATCGGAACCGAAAAGAACGCCGGTCACTACACCACCGCCGGCGGCGCGACTTGCTACTACGCCATCTTGAACTCACCCGCCCCGTCGGACATCGCCACCAGTGCGCTGCCGGGCGGCCCTGCGACCCTGGATCTCCCGGCGGGAAAGTTCTTCCAGACCGCGGGCTGCGGCGTTTGGAAGCGAGCGCCCTGACGCCGCTTTGCGCGCTGACAGGTGCGTGCGCGGCACCACGCGAAATACCCGCTGCCACGCGCCGTCTGCCGAGAGAAGTCTTGCGGAGAGTGCCCATCGTGGCGCATTGCGCGGGTTTGCCCGCCTGCCGACAGCGCGCAGCGACGTGTAGCCTTGCTGTTCGAGCACTTCGGGCTCCGGTTCAACATGAAAGCCAGTCAAAGCGAAACGGCAGGGGTGGACCGCGATGCCAACATCCGGTATGAACCAGGGCACTCGGGTGGAAGTGCGCTCTCGATTCGACCAGCGCTGGACGCGCGGCTTCGAAGTCGGTGAGATCATCGAAGGCGGCGACCGCGCCTCGTATCGCATCCGGCGCCGCTCCGACGGTTACCTGCTTCCCGCGTCCTTCAGCGACAACGAGATCCGCGCCGAGTAAGTCGCCGCGCGTGGGTCGCGCCGCGCTGCGCACACCGCGTTTCGTGCACGAGCGTGCACCCGGGGAACCACTGTTGTACGAACGGGCCTATGCGGGCGCGGGCGCAGGCGCGGGCGCGGGCGCGGGCGCAGGCGCGGGCGCAGGCGCAGGCGCAGGCGCAGGCGCAGGCGCAGGCGCAGGCGCAGGCGCAGGCGCAGGCGCGGGCGCAGGCGGTGCCGGGGGCCGAAGGATCGGCCGAAGGATCTGCCGAAGCCACGGTGGCAGCTGGAGCCGCGGCACGGACGGCTTGCGGACGACTCCGCCGCCACTGCCGGACCCGCCTCCCCCTGGGGCCGCCGTCGTCGGCGGCGGCACAGCGCCCGAACCCGATCCCGAACCGGAGCCGCTCCTGTGGGGGCCACTCGATGTCGGCGCGCCCGACGCCAGGCCGCCCGTGCCCCTGCTCGGGCCGAAGGCCGCAAAGCTCGGGCCGGAGACATGGCCGGAGCCACCGCCCGCACGCCTGATCAGTGCTCGTGCGTCCCGCGCGATCCCGGCGCGCTGCTTGGCGGGCACCGCCGCGAGCGTCCGCGCGAGGGTGTCGCGAGCTTTCTTGATCGCGCCCTTGTCGTTTGTGGCGAGCGCGGCACGCAGGGCGGCGGCGGCACGATTCGCGTCGCCGACCGCCGACGCGCCGGACGTGCCGGACGTGTCGGATGTCGGCAATGCCTGGACAGCACTGTGGCTCGACAAGTCGCCGGGCAGGGCGGAATCCGAATGAATCAGGGCCGGGACGATGAGTGAGGCCGCGCAACCAAGCGCGAGCGCGCTGCCGAAAGCGATATCACTCGGACGGATCTGCGCCATGGGGAATCCTCGCCGGCATCGGGGGACATTGACGCCAAGGCGAAGCTTGCCCCGCGGTCGCCGATATCAAGCATCGAAGATCGATCAAGCTGGAAATGCGTCGCAGCCGCGCCCGGAGCGTTGCTGTGAACGCAGCGTTTGTGCGCGAGCGCGCCGTATAGGGGCCACTTCCGCACAAACGGTGTCGCGGTCTGCTCGTGACGTGTGTGGTGGGCGGTAGAAGATTTGAACTTCTGACCCCTTCCGTGTCGAGGAAGTGCTCTACCCCTGAGCTAACCGCCCGCGGCCCGGCGATGGTAGCAGTGGCCGCGTGCGCCACTTCTGCTCGATCACTCGGTCGCGATCGCCTCGAGCACGTCCAGGCGTGCCGCGCGCCACGCCGGCAGCAGCGCGGCGACGAAGCCCGCGAGCACCGAGAAGGCGACGAAGATCGCGATCTCGACGGGTGGTACCGAGAACTTGCTGACACCCTGCGCTCGCAGTGCCTTGGTGAACACCCAACCCCACAGCAAGCCGATCGCGAGGCCGACGATGCCGCCGATCACTGCGATGATCACGCCTTCCGCGCGGACCATGCGCCGCATCTGGCGGCGCGACATGCCGACGGCGCGAAGCAAGCCGAGCTCGTGCGTGCGCTCGAACACCGACAGCGCGAGCGTGTTGATGATGCCGATCACCGCGATGATCTCCGACAACAGCAGCAGCGCGATCATCACGGTCAGGAAGTTGTCGATCTGGTGCTCCTGCGTTTGCCGGAACTGGTCGCGTGTCTGCACCTGGATGTTGGGAAACGGCTCGCGCAGGGCCTGCTTGATCTCCGCTCTGGCTGCCGCAGTGCTGCCGGGCTTCGCCTTCACGTACGCCAGCGAATCGACCTGTGCGCCCGAAAGCGCGTTCTGGTAGGTCGTCAGCGACACGATGAACGGCACCGGGAAACCGCCCGTGAAGTTGCGGCTGCGATAGATGCCCGCCACGCGCACCGGCCCCGAACCGCGCGGGCTGCTGATCTCGACCGTGTCGCCGGTCTTGACGTGGTAGTGGTCGGCGTCGTCCTTGGCCAGGAGAATCCCGCCGGCGTCCAGCCCTTCGACGTTCCCGCTCACGAGATGGAGGTTCACGACACGCACCAATGTCCGCGGATCGGTACCCGCCACGATCACGGCGTCGCCGTTGACGCTCGATCGTACGAACCGGAACGGCGCGACCGCCTCGACCTGCGGCAATTTCGCGACCTGTTGCGCGACGAGCGGCGAGAAGGTGGTGAACGACTTCCGGCTGAGCACGACGTCGGCACTCAGGCCGCTGTCGATCGCGCTTCGCACCGAAGCTTTGGCCGACGCGGTGAAGATCGCGACGAGCGATACGAGGCTCAGACCGATAACGAGCGCGGCGGCGGTCGCGGCGGTGCGGCGCGGATTGCGCATCGCGTTGCCGCGAGCAAGCGTGCCCGTGACCCCGATCCCCGCCGACAATGGCCACCCGACAGCGCGCGCCAGCGGACGGGCAAACGTCGCGGTGAGGATGACCGCGCCGACGAGGACCACGAACGCGCCGATACCGACGACTTGAATCTTGGCGAAGAAGTCAGTGCGCGGGGTGGCGACCAACCCGTAGCTGAGCACCGCCATGCCGATTGCCAGTAACACGCCGCCGAACACGGCGCGCCGGCGAAGCGGCGCCGCGACCGGACGCACGTCGTTGATCGCGGCGATCGGCGGCGTGCGCGCCGCGCGCAGCGCGGGAACCAGTGATGCGAGCACCGTCACGCCCACGCCCACGACGAATGACGCCGTGATTGTGCGGCCGAGGAGCACGAGCGGACCCTTGGGAGGTGTGAAACCGAAGGAGCCGATGACCGTCAGCAACAGGCGCGCCAGACCGAGCCCGAGCGCGACGCCGAGCGCGGAAGCCAAGAGACCGACCGCCACGGCTTCCGCCACTACCGAGCCGATCACCTGCCTGCCGCTCGCGCCCATCGCCCGCATGAGCGCGAGCTCACGGGTGCGTTGCGCCACGAGGATCACGAACGTGTTGAAGATGATGAAGCTCGCGACCACGACGCCGATCAACGCGAAGCCGAGCAGCGCATCGTTGAGGAAGCCGAGCAGACTGCGCACCGGTGCACCGATATCGCGAGCGGCCTGGTCCGCGGAGACCACCTCGAACCCGGGACCGACCTCGTTCGTCAGCTGATCTTGCAGCGCCTGACGCGAAACCCCGGCCCGACCTTTCACGTAGACGAAGTCGAGTTGCCCCGGTATTGCAAACGCGCGTTGCGCCGTCGGCAATGTGAACGCGACCGCCGTGACCGAGCCGAAATCGAACGCGTCGCCGAAGCCGAACAAGCCGACGACCCGATACCGCCGCGCCGGCCCCTCCGGAGCCACTGTGACCGTGTCGCCGACGCTGAAATGATTGCGACGGGCCGTCCCCTGGTCGATGACGATCTCGTTGCTGCCCCGGGGGGCACGACTCTTGCCGTCATGCACCAGGCGGAACGGGCCGACGCGCGACCTCGGAGCCCACGAGAAGCCGAGATTGGGCGTGCCGCCGCTCTGGATCGCCTTCCCGTCCTTGCCGAGAAGTTGCGCCTGACCGACCACGATGCCTTCGGCCGCTCGCACCGCTGGGTCGCGGCGCACCTCTTCCAGCACTCCTTCGGGCATGCGAATGCGCTGGACGTTGCTGCTCCCGACGATCGGATTGCTCGCTCGCACCACGAGGTCCACGTTGGAAACCGTTTGCCTGAAGATGCCGTTGAACGAGCGCTGCAACGTGTCGGTGAGCACGTAGCTCGCGCTGACGAACGTCACCCCGAGCAGCACCGCGATGGCGGTCAGCGCGAGCCGCACCCTGCGGGCGAAGATGCCCTTGATCGTCGCCTTGAACATTTGCGCGCGGTCGCTCCAGCCGGGAGGGTGAACGACCATCTTGACCGACCTGGCGGGGGGCCAAGAGTCACTGGATCGTTTCGCGGGGGCGCCGGGGAGCATCGCCCGCCTCGCGCCCGGAAAGGGGAGATATGGGAATCCTCGATGGTCACCGCGCCGTCGTCACCGGCGGCGCATCCGGCATCGGGCGCGCGGCGTGCCGGCGTATGGCGAGCGAAGGCGCCGCGGTGGCGGTGCTCGACCGGCATGGCGACGGAGCCCGAGCGGTCGCGGCCGAGCTCGACGGGCATCCGTTCGCAGTGGATGTGACAGATCCGGTGGCGATCGAGCGCACGATCAACGCGGCGGCCGACGCGATGGGCGGCGTGTCGCTCCTGTTCAACAATGCGGGGATCGGCGACTCGTCAGCGCTGCACGAGTACACCATCGATCGCTGGAACGAGATCATCGCCGTCAACCTGCACGGCGTGTACCACGGCATCCGCGCTGCGGCGCCGATCATGCTGGCGGACGGTGGCGGCGCGATTGTCAGCACGTCGTCGATCAGCGGGACCCGACCGGCTGCCGGCGAAGGCCCGTACTCGGCCGCGAAGGCCGGCGTCGCCGCGCTCACGGCCGTGGCCGCGATGGAGTACGCGCCCGACATCCGGGTCAACGCGGTCGCGCCGGGCATGATCCGCACCGGGCTCACCGAGCCGATCATCGAATACCTGCCCGAAGCGACCGCTGACCTCACGCGCGCGATTCCGCTCGGCCGCTGGGGCCAACCTGACGACATCGCGGACGTCGTCGTCTTCTTGTGCTCTGACGCAGCCCGCTTCATCACCGGCCAGAACCTCGTCGTCGACGGCGGTATGACACTGCACGGCTCGGGCGTCGACGTGCTCTGGCGTCATCTCGGCAGCGCCGACCCGCCGGCCGGCACGCCCGACTGACCCGCGCGTCGGGGGCCCGCCGACTCAAGATTTTGGACTGAAATGTCGACATTGTTTGTATGACCATGAGGGCGGAAACACCGCCACATCGCCGAAGTCTCGCGACGCGCCGGCTCGTTGTCGTCGCCATGGTGATCGCCGCCGCCACGACGGTCGTTGCGTGCGATCCGGTGGGAGTCGGCGACCGTGTGGTCTACCCTGCGAACCGCTCCGCCTCCCCCAACCCGGCGGTCCGCAACCAGCCGATCCACGACCTGCTCGTCCTCGTCAATCGTGACCGGGTGGCCAACGGGAGGCGCGCGCTCGTCTGGGACGACCAGCTCGGCGGCCTCGCTGCGAGCTGGAGCAACAAGATGGCGGGCGACGGGGTGTTCGGGCACCGTGACCTGAGCGCGGTGCTCGCCAGCGCCCCGTACGCTGGATGGCGCACGCTCGGCGAGAACATCCTGGTCGGCGGCTGCAACCTGACCGGCGCCGCCATGGAGGCGGCGTGGATGAGCTCGGCCGGCCATCGCGCCAACATCCTCTCGACCGGCTATTCGCGCATCGGCATCGGCGTGCAATGCAGCCTCGACGGCCGGGCCTGGGCCACCCAGGAATTCGGCGGCTGACCGCGAATTCGGTCGCTTTGCCCGCGCACTTGCAGCGTCGACGGACGGATCTGGGTCACGCTGGACTTCGGCACCCGCTTCGGATAGGAAGTGGCGCCGCCGCCGCGCCCTCGGGGTGATACGGGCGATTTCAGTCACTTCGAGCACAAAACAGGGCCCAGCCCTTGCAAAGCCTGCTCCCGGCGGCTAAACAGGGTGTTCGCCCACTCAATGTGGTAAATCGCCCAGGATGGCCACTCTGCGTATTCGGCAACTCCCGGCGCTCAACGGGCTCCGAGCCCTCGCCGTGCTCGCCGTGCTCTGTTATCACGGCGAGCTTTCTTGGGCCGCGGGCGGTTTCCTCGGCGTCGACGCGTTCTTCGTCATCAGCGGCTTCCTGATCACGGCCCTGCTCCTGGCGGAGTGGAAGCAGAGCGGCACCATCGCCCTGGGAGCGTTTTGGGCACGCCGCGCACGACGTCTGCTCCCCGCGCTCTTCGTCGTGCTCGGCGCGGTCGCGATCTACGCGGTTGCGTGGGCCTCACCCGACGGGCTTCGCCAAATTCGCGGCGATGGGTACGCCGCGCTCGGCTACGTCGCGAACTGGCGGTTCGTCTTCGGCGGCCAGTCGTATTTCGCGGAGTTCACCGCGCCGTCGCCGCTGAAACACGTATGGTCGCTCGCGATCGAAGAGCAGTTCTACCTGGCGTGGCCGCTCATCGTCGTCGCGATCCTGCGCTTTCGGCGCGGGTCGCTGCGCACACTCGCCGGCGTCACCCTTGGCATGCTGCTCACCTCGGTAGCGCTCATGTTCGTCATGTACCACCCGGGTCACGACCCATCGCGCCTGTACTACGGCACCGACACCCGCGCGCAGTCCCTCCTCGTCGGTGCGCTGCTCGCCATGGTGCAGATGCGGCTGCGCGAGCCGCGCCGGCAGCGGACGCTCGCGGTGCTGCATGGTTCCGCGCTCGCCGCCGCTGCGCTACTGGGCTGGGCCTGGGTCGTGACGTCGGAGACCTCGTCGTTCCTCTATCGCGGCGGCTTCCTGCTCGAAGCGGTGCTCGTCGGCATCGTCATCGCGAGCGTCGCTCAACGCCGGCAAGGTCCACTCGGCATCGCGCTGTCATGGTGGCCGTTGCAGTGGATCGGACTGATCTCCTACGGCCTGTACCTCTGGCACTGGCCCGTGTACGTCGTCCTCAGTCCCCAACGCACCCACATCGGCGGGTACGAGCTGTTCGTGCTCCGTGTCGCCGTCACCCTCCTGTTCGCAACCGTCTCGTACTACGTGATCGAGCAGCCGATCCGCCGCGGCGCCTTGCACGGCTGGCGCGTGCGCATCGCCACGCCGGCCGTCGCCGCCGGCACGCTCACGGCCATCATGGTCACGACTGCCGGCGCCGTCGCACCGCGGGAGATCTCGGCCTCCGAGTTGCGACCACCGGCGCCGCGGACCGTTGTCGCGGGCGCGACCGCCACCGCGCCGCCGATGCGTGTCCTGCTCGTCGGAGACTCGATGATGAACTCGCTCGCGCCGGGACTCGACCGCTTGGCCGCGTCGCAGCACTTCGTGTCCTGGAATGCTTCGATTCCGGGCTGTGGACTCAGCTCCGATGCCGGTGAGCAGTACACCAACGCCTGGACCCCCGCCAGCCCGCGCTGCTTCCCCGGTTGGCACCAGCGCTGGCCGACGCACATCGCTCAGTACCACCCCGACGTCGTGGTTGCGCTGCTCGGCACGCACGACACCTTCGACCGGCTCATCAACGGCCACGACTTCCGCTTCGACAGCGCGGAAGGTGCGCAGCTGGCGCGCGACGAGCTCCAGCAGGCAGTCACGATCCTCTCGGCCGAAGGCGCGCCCGTCGTGCTGCTCACGTCGCCGTACCACGTCATGGGATGGCCGCAACCCGTCACCGTCTCTCGCTCGCAGTACAACCCGAGATGGATTGATCGCTGGAACGAGTTGCTCCGCGAAACCGCTGCCGCCAACCCCGGGGGAGTGCAGGTGCTCGACCTGAATCGATTCCTCGATCCGAGCGGGCACTGGACCGACACCGTCAACGGCGTGCACGTGCGGGGTCCCGATCTCATGCACCTCAACGACGCCGGTGCCGACGTGACGGCGCAATGGCTGTTGCCACAACTGCTCGTGATCCGTGCCGGGGCCTGTTACGACGTGGCGCACCCACCGGGTACAAGGGGCCAAGCGGCACTGCACCGGCCCGGGCCGGCGTGCGCGCACGCCACGCCCGTCGACGCATCTGCCGACGCCGCTGCCGGCGTACAACGCGTTGCCGATTTCGCGCGCTCCGAGCGCGTGGATCGCTGAGGCGCTCGCGCCGCACGCGCCGGCCCCCCGCGTAGGCTCCGCGCGTGATGTCGGCATCACTTCCCCGGCGCGCAGCGAGGAGCGCTGCACTCGTCGTCGCCGCGGGCGCGTTGGTCCGCTTCCTGGCTCCTGATCTCGCGGTCACGGATCTCGCCCGTCTGTACGATCTCCGCCACATCAGCGCGGGCGCGCCGCCCTACTTCGCGCACGGGCTCGAGTATCCGAGTGTCACCGGACTCGTCATCTATCTCGGTGGACTCGCCGGCAACACCGCGCGCGCTCACTTCGTTGCCAACACCGTGATGCTCGTCGCGGCCGCAGCGGCGATCGGGTACGCGCTCGGCCGCCGACGACCGGCGACCGCAATGCGCTTCTCGCGCGCGCCCACGCTGGCGCTCTACGGAACGCTCAACTGGGATCTCATCGCGGTCCTTCCCGCCACCGTCGGGCTCCTCGCCGCCGAGTCGGGTGCGCTGACCGCGGCGGGGGTGCTGCTCGGCCTCGGCACGTCGGCGAAGCTGTATCCGGGCCTGTTCGTACCGGTCATCGCAGCTGCGCGATGGGCTCGCGGCGACCGCCGCGGTGCGGCAACCGTCAGCGGGGCCGCGATCATCACGATCGCCGCGTGCAACGTGCCGCTCGCGTTTGCACCGGGCGCCTTCCAGTTCTTCTTCCGCTTCCACGGACGCCGGACACCCACCTGGGGCACGCTGTCGTTCTACGCGACCCGCACCCCACGGATGGAGCCCTGGGTCGCACGCGTGGACCTCCCGGCGATCGGCACCGTCATCACCGTCGTCGTGACTGCGGGCGTGCTCGCCTGGTGCACCGTCGCCTGCCTGCGACGCCGCCTCGATCCGATCCCCGCGTGCGCCGTCGTGCTGATCGGCTTCCTCCTCGCGAACAAGGTGTACTCGCCGCAGTACGACCTGTGGCTGCTCCCCTTCTTCGCGCTCGTGCCGCTCGGTCGCACGCGCTATCGCCAGTTCATCGCCGTCGACGCCGCGATGTTCGTGGTCGTGTGGGGCATGGTCGGCGCGTTCGACCTCGACCACCACAGCGTCGCGCCGTACATCATCGGTCCCGTCGTGCTCCTCCGCGCCCTCGTACTGCTCGCGACCGCGCGCGACCTCGTGATGCTCCCTGCCGGGGCACCCACCGCAAGGTCACCTTCGGAGCAAACGCCCGCAGCACGCCCCTCACTGCACCGATAGCGCGCTCGGGACTCACCCCACTTGGGACAAAATTTCTTTACGCGCGTCTGTGGCGGATTGCCGCGAACCGGCGCGGCCCGAGTGGCAAGATCCCCATCGCGGGCGGTGGGAGGACAAGTCATGTCGCGCGAGCCCGTTGACACTCGGCCCTCCGACGGCGTGCGCGAGCTGCGCCTCGCGCTGGTCTGCTACGGCGGCGTCTCCTTGGCGATCTACATGCACGGCGTCACCAAGGAGATCCACAAGCTGGTGCGGGCCTCGGCGGCGTTCGAGCACGACCCGACGCAGAACCCGTTCGCAGACCACGAGACCGAACGCGTCTATTGGGACGTCCTGGCGCGGATGCAAACGGGCGAGCTCGGCACCAACCCGGCCGGTGTCCGCACACGTGTCGTCGTCGACATCGTGTCGGGCACCTCGGCCGGCGGGATCAACGGGATCTGCCTCGCGAAAGGCCTGGCGGAAAATCGGTCGCAGGACCAGCTCAAGGCACTCTGGCTCGACAAGGGCGACATCGCGAAGCTGCTGCGCGGACCGAGCTGGCTCCCGCCCGGGCTTCGCTTCGCCTGGTTCGTCGTACGGTCGATCAACCGGCCGATCGCCGTCGCGCCGCCACTTCGGGGTGACGAGATGTGCCGCTGGCTGCACGACGCGCTCGCCGCAATGGATGAAAGCGACCCGACGCTGCCGAACGTCGGGACACTCGTGCCCGAGGATCACCGGCTCGACTTGTTCGTCCCCGTCACCGACTTTCGCGGCTTCAACCGGGAGATCCCGATCGCGGACCCGAAGTTCGTGCGCGACATCAGCCACCGCTTTGTGCTCCAGTTCACCTACGAGCGCGAAGGCCACAACCAGTTGGGCGGCGACTTCAACCATGTGCTCGCGTTCGCGGCGCGGGCCACATCGTCGTTCCCCGGTGCGTTTCCACCGATCAGCGTCGACGACTACGACAAGCTCTTTCCCGACGGCACCAACTTGCGGCAGCTGCTGCCGCAGTTCTTCTCGTTGTACGAGCTCGCCGGTGAGGATGCGGGCGAGCGCTACTTCGTCGACGGCGGCGTGCTCGACAACTTCCCGTTTGCCAGTGCCATCGACGCGATCAAGGGGAAGCCGTCGTCATACGAGGTCGTCCGGCGATTGCTGTTCATCGAGCCCGATCCCAGCCCCCACGCCGAGAGCAACGGCCAACGACAGAAGCCCAGGGTCCCGGCTGCGCCGCCGCCGAGCTGGTACGCGACGATGTGGGCGTGTTCGCCGGCATACCGCGCGACGAACCGATCGTGGATGACCTGGTGCGGCTCGCGGCGCGCAATGAGGTGGTCGACCGGGTTCGGGACATCATCGAGGCGAGCTTCGAGACGATCCGCGATCGCGTGCGTGATCTCATCGTGCACGATCTCGGATCCCTGCCGACGAAGGTTTCGTTCGAACAGCTCGCGGCCTGGCACAGCCTGATCGAGGCACGCGCCTCGGAGGCCGCGGGATTCAGCTTCGCGACGTACCTACGTCTGCGGATCCATACGGTGATCGACAACTATGCGACGGCCATCGCCAACGTGCGTGGTTTTCCGCCGGGCTCGTATCACGCATTGTTCGTCACGGGCGTGCTGCGCTCCTGGGCCGAGACCAGCGGGCTCTGGACGCAAGACGTCGCCGCCACCGACGCGCAGACCGACTTCCTCGCGGCGTTCGACCTCGACTACCGCGACCGCCGGTTGCGCTTCCTCATCGCCGGGTTGAGCTGGTGGTACGCCGAGAGCGACAAACCCGGGTTCCCGAGTCGCGACGAGCTCGACCGTGCCAAGGCCACCCTGTACGCGCAACTCGGCGAGCTGTACGACATCACCGACGAGCTCGCGCGCGAGCCGACCACGTCGGCGTTGCTCGCCACGCTCTTCGACGAGGACGCGATCCGCACCTGGGTGCTCGAGCGCCAGGCGTCGCCGGCCGAGTTCGTCACCGCTCATCGCGACCAGCTCGACGCGTTGCGTCAGGCGATTCGCTACCAGGTGGCAGGCCGGCTGCCGACGTTGGAGCAGGATCTCTATCGCAACATCGTCGAGTTCACCACCCCGTGGAGCGACGAAGTACGGGGCGATCTCGTCGTCCGCGAGCTCGGCTTCCCGTTCTGGGACATCCTGGTGTACCCGATCGAAGCGATCAGCGACGTGGGCGAGCGCGATCGCGTCGACGTGTTGCGTATGAGCCCGATCGACTCCACCCTGCTCAGCCGTCCCGGCGAGCAGAAGCTCAAGGGGGTGTCGCTGCACCACTTCGGCGCGTTCTTCAACCGGAGTCACCGTGAGAACGACTACCTCTGGGGCCGCCTCGACTCGGCGGAGCGCCTGCTCACGCTGCTGCTCGACCATCCCGACACGCCCGCCATCGAGACACCGGATCCCGCGGTGTGCCGGCGTGCGTTCGCGGCGATCCTCGCCGACGAACGCGACGCACTGGAGCACAGCAAATCGCTGCTCGACGACCTCGGGCAACGTGTGAACGACCTCGCGGCGCCTCAGGGATGGGCGAAGGACGGCGCATCGACGAGCTCGAAAGCCAGCTCGTCGATGTAACACCACCACCACTCCTCACCCGGCTCGAACGACTGGATGATCGGATGCGCGCTCGCGTGGAAGTGCTTCGTCGCGTGGCGTCCCGGTGAGTTGTCGCAGCAGCCGACGTGTCCGCACGTCATGCAGAGACGCAAGTGCACCCACCGTTGGCCGGCCGCGAGGCACTCCTCACACCCGACCGCGCGGGGCTCGACGTCGCCGATCTGGTCCAGGTGCGTGCACGTGTCCGCGGCCACGTCACAACCTCCATGACACCATCGGCTGGGTCGGTCACCCAGGCAACACCACCACCACCACCAAACTCTTCATTCTTGCGTCGCAAACCGGGGTGACATCCCGGCTGTTGACGCAAGAATGAGCTTGCTTGTGGAGCGGACGACGGGATTCGAACCCGCGACCTCAACCTTGGCAAGGTTGCGCTCTACCAACTGAGCCACGTCCGCGCGAGGCGTCGAGAATAGCGCGCCCGCTCGCCGGAGCGTCTGCTCAGGTGCCCGCCAAGCGGGCCACGACAGGAACGAACGCCTCGACGTTGTCATCGCCGATGATGACGTACGACACGCCCCACTCGTCGCGCCGTTGGACGAGCTGATCGCAGATCTCGTCGACCGTGCCCACCAGCGCGACGCCCGACTCGAGCGCCTCGTCGGCAGTAAGCCCGTAGGCCGGGGCCAGCGCTTCGGCGAGGGCACGGCGCTCGTCGGTGACGGCGGTCAGGAAGTAGCGGATCTGCAACTCGATCTCGTCGAAGCGCTCCCGCGCTGCCTCACGAACCCACTCGATCTTTTGGGCAGTGAGGTCGGCGAGCGAGGACTGCACCGCGTCGGCTGTCAGCGCGCCGGCACGCAGGTTGGGATTGATGCCGACGATGTCGGCCTCACGGCCTGCGAGCGACAACACCTTGCGGCCGCCACCACCGACGAGCACCGGCGGGTGCGGCTGCTGCACCGGTTCGGGCGTCGCGTCGTACTCGGCGATCGTGTAGTGCTCACCCGAGAAGCTGAACGCGCCGGGCGACCAGCACCCCTTGATGACGGCGATCGCCTCGGCCAGCCGGGCGATACGCGTACCGGGCGAGTCGTAGACGAGATCGAGCGCGTCGTAGTCGGCGGTCATCCACCCGGCACCGATCCCGAGCTCGACGCGCCCGTCGGACAGCAGATCGATCGTCGTTGCTTCTTTGGCAACCGCCGCCGGGTGGCGGTAGTCGTTTCCGAGCACGAGCGTGCCCACGCGCAAGGTCGTCGTCGCCTCCGCGGCCGCGGCCAAAGTGACCATCGGCGAGAGCTGCTGGTCGACGAAATGGTCGGGCACGAACAGCGTGGAGTATCCGCTCGCCTCGATCGCGCGCGCACGCGCTGCTCGAAATTCATTCCCCGACGCGACGGGACCGCACTGCACCCCGAACCGGAACGGCCTCGCCACGCGTGCCCCTTCGCCGGCTGACTACGTGCCGGCGAGCTTGGCGACCACGGGGGCGAACTGGACCATCGCCTCGCGTGGGATCACGTGATAGCTCATCTGCCACCGGGCACGGCGCGTCTCGAGCAACTCGATCATGTCGTTCTCGGTACCGACGAGGGTGACCGGCGCGTCGAGTGCGTCCTTCGGCGACACGCCGAACCCTCCGGCCATGACATCGGCGATCGAGCTCGCATCGTCGGTGAAGTGCACGAACCCGACAAGGGTCTGGATCTCGAGGTCGTCGAAGTGGTCGCCGGCTGCGTCGCGTACGGCCGCGAGCTTCTCGTCGGTGCGCGCCGGCGCGAGTGAGTTGGCGGCGTCGCTCGACTCGCCTTCGCCGCTGCGCAGGTTTGCGTTGACGCCGATGATCTGCGCTTCGCGTGCCGCGAGCCCGAGCACCTTGGGTGCACCGCCACCGATGAGGAATGGCGGATGTGGTCGCTGCACCGGTTTGGGGTGACCGTCGAGCTCGTTGATCGTGTAGTGCTCCCCGTGAAAGGTGAACGGGCCGTCGGCAAAGAGACCCTTCAGCACCGTGATCGACTCGGCGAGCCGGGCGATGCGCACGCCGGCGGAGTCGCGCGTGAGGCCCGCCTTCTCGTAGTCGGCGGTCATCCAGCCCGCGCCGAGGCCGAGCTCGAGGCGCCCGTTGGACAGGAGATCGAGCGTGGCGGCCTCTCGCGCCAACACGACCGGGTGCTTGTAGTCGTTGCCGAGCACGAGCGGGCCGATTCGGAGCTCGGTGGTGACCGCAGCGGCCGTCGCGAGCGCGGGTATTGGCGCGAGTGGATGATCGACGAAGTGGTCGGGCACGAACAGCGTGGAGTATCCGAGATTCTCAGCTTGACGGGCGGTCTCACAGAACTCGTGCGCGGACTCGGCCCGCGGCACTATCACGCCAAAGCGAAACTTCCGGTCATGCGGCACGAGCCGCAGGCTATCGGCCGCTCTCACCGGTGTGTCAGGCGCCGCTACCGGTGCGCGCTCGTCGAGTGACTCAGCGGCCGGTGGAGCCGAATCCCTCGACGTTGCGCTCGCTGTGACCGAGGTCGTCGACCTCGATCCACTCGATGAGCTCGTATCGCTGCACGACGAGCTGCGCGATGCGATCGCCCCGGTGCACGACGTACTCGGCCTCGGGATCGGTGTTGACCAGCAGCACCTTGAGCTCGTCGCGGTATCCCGGGTCGATCAGGCCGGGGGTGTTGAGACACGTGACGCCATGGCGCAGCGCGAGGCCCGAGCGCGGCTGTACGAAGCCTGCGAACCCCGGTTGGATGGCAACTGCAACGCCGGTCGGCACGAGCTCGCGTCCTCCCCCGGCCGCCAACACCGCGTCGACGCGTGCGTGCAGGTCGTACCCGGCATCGTCGGGATGCTGCGACGCCGGCAACGGCAGATCGGGGTCGAGGCGCTGGATCTCGACGTGCACGCCGGTTCAGGCCTCGAGATCGCGTGCAAGCTCCGCGCGCTGCTCGTCGCTCAACTCGACGACGGCGTCGTATGCGGGATGGTCGATGACGAGGCGCGTGCCGGGTTGCGCGCGAAACGACGCGACCTGCTCGTCCGAGAACGGGAACTTCAGGTAGTGCACGGTGGTCGTGATCTCGTCGCGCGTGAGACGTTCCTCGTCTTGGGGGACGCATTGCGCACGCGACCCGTCGGGGAGCCAGAAGCTGACCGCGCGCTGGATGCCCACGAACGCCGGGAGCCACTTCCGTAGCTGCTCGTCGTCGGTGAGCTCGAGGAACAAGGTGGCCGACAGCTCGCGGCGATCGGGGATCAGCGCGTTGTAGGTGCTGAGCTCGTGCTCGATCTGCGCGTCGGTGATGAGCCGCTCGATCCGCGCCATCTCCTGAATCTGGAACCGCATGGTCTCGGTGTTCTCGAACACGAGCGTGATCAAGTCACCGAGTTGCACCCGTCGCAGCTTCTTCATCGCGATGATCTCTTTGCGGAACTCGTCGCGCTCGCGCTCGTACGCGGCGCAGATCCTTGATGTCGTCGAGGCCGAGCTTGCGCATCACGCGTCCTCCGCGCCGGTGCCATCGACGCCATATGCACGCGCCAACACCTGCATCGGATGCAACGGCGTGCGGTCGGTGCCTTCCGTGATTGCCGTGTTGGCGAGATGACAGTCGCCCGCCACGACCTCCGCATCGGCCTTCGACACTGCTTCCATCAGGGGTTTGGCGATCTTCTTCGACATCTCGACGTTCTCGGCCCGGAGCCCCCACGTGCCGTCGATCGCGGCGCAGCGCTCGATCATCGTGACCTTCGCGCCCGTGAGCTCCATGAGCTGCTTGCTCTTCGGGCCCATTTGCTGGGCCCGGTAATGACACGCCGCTTGCCACGTGATGGCACCGTACGTCGTGCCGCCGAAGTCGGTGTCGAGCGGCCGCTCCTTGTGCCGCGCCATCAAGTATTCGGAAACGTCGAACGTGTGCTCGGCGAGCAGGCGGGCGTCGTCGGTACCGAGAAAGTCGCCATACTCGTTCTTCAGCACGTACGCGCAGGTCGGTTGGGGCACGACGACATCGTGTCCTGCTTTGACCGCGCCGACGAGCGCGGCGACGTTGCGCTTCGCGTGCTCCTCGAACTTCGGCACGTCACCGGCATCGAGCCACGGCATGCCGCAGCACACCTGACCGTCGGGGAGCTCGCACGCGAGGCCGTTGCGCTCGAACACCGCGACCGTCGCCTTGCCGATCTCGGGATCCTGGTACTCGACCAGGCACGTCGGAAACAGTGCAACCGTGTCGCCTGCGGCGCCGGGCACAGGCGGTCGGTGCCGGTGGAACCACTTGGAGAACCGCACCGTCGTGAAGCTCGGGAGCAGGCGGTCCTTGGCGATGCCGGCGGTCTTCTCCATGAGTCCTCGGACGAATCTGACATCGGTCATGGTGTTGACGATCGGCGCGAGCGCGGTCGCGACCTTGCCCTGGAGGTCGGTGCGAGCAAGCAACTTCGCGCTGCGCGGCACCTCGCCGGCGCGCTCCTGGATCGCGAGCGACCGCAACATCAAGCGCGGGAAGTCGACGACCCACTCCTGGCCCTGCTCCGGTGTGTACGGACACACCACGAAACAGAGCTTGCACTGGTAGCACTCGTCGACGACGTGACGGTGCTCGCGATCGGTCAATGCCGGCACGTCATCTTCATGGTTCGTGTCGATGATGCGAAACAGATCCTTGAAGCTCGGGCAGAGCTTGACGCACACGCGGCAGTCGCTACAGATCTGGAACGTGCGGTCGCGTTCGGCCCGCGCGTCAGCCGGGTCGAAATAGTTCGCGTGGAGCGGGTCGTAGAGATGCGCGGTCATCACGGTGTCCCCTCGCGCTCCGGCGTCGCAGACCCGCGACGGCCGCGGTGCTACGACGCCGGCATCGGCCGGTCAGAAGGTCAACGACTCCAGGCCCTGCGTGAACCGACCCGCGTGACTCTTCTCGGCACGTGCCAGCACCTCGAGCCACTCGGCGACCTCGTCGAAGCCTTCGTCGCGCGTGGTGCGGGCGAACCCGGGGTACATCTCGGTGTACTCGTATGTCTCGCCCTCGACCGCAGACTTGAGGTTGTCGCTCGTCGCACCGACGGGAACGCCGGTCACCGGGTCGCCGACCTCCGACAGGAAGTCGAAGTGGCCGAATGCGTGGCCGGTCTCACCTTCCGCGACCGAGCGGAACAGCGCTGCGATGTCGGGGTAGCCCTCGACGTCGGCCTTCTGCGCGAAGTACAGGTACCGACGGTTGGCCTGACTCTCGCCGGCGAACGCCGTCTTCAGGTTCTCATGGGTCTTGGTGCCGTTCAGTTCGGGCATGCCTTGCTCCTTGTCGGTTGTGATGGTCAACGAACAGCTGAGCTCACGCGGGACGCGCACTCGTCGCAGCGCCCACGGAAGTTGATCTCGACGGATTCGACAGAGAAACCGTCTCGGTGTCGCGCCGGGACGCGTAACGTGGGGAACTCGACCTCGAGATCGCGCACCTTGCCGCAGTTGGTGCAGACAAGGTGGTGATGCGGCGTCACGTTGGGGTCGACGCGCGCGCTCCCGGTGCCGACGTCGATCAACTGGACTTCGCCCATCGCTTCGAGATCGTGGACGGTCTGGTACACGGTCTTCAACGACATCGTCGGCATCTGCTCGTGTGCGCGTTCGTAGAGTGTGTCCACGCTCGGATGCGCGTCGTTGGCATGCAGCAAGCGGAAGATGCACTGGCGCTGCGGCGTCACCCGCAGGCCTTGCGCCCGAAACGCGGCGGTGAGCTCCTCGACGGTCTTCATGACGTTCACTTTCTATCAACAATCGTTTACCATAAGCAAGTGGTGTCCTGAGGCACAAACCGCCCTTCTCGGCCACTACCATTACGACACTTCGCCCAGAAAGACCTGAAGTGCGAAGGACCGGGTCCGAGGGGGAGACGAGATGCGACGAGTAGTGACCGGGATCGCAGCGGCGGCGCTGGTCGGATTGCTCGCTACCGGCGCGCCGGTGGCCGGCGCGGCAGTGCCCGCTCCGCCGCCGAAGGTCGCCGTCGTGACCGCGCCCAAGGTGACGACCGGGTCGCCGTGCAGCCCCCGCCGCGTCACGACCTGCGCGTGCTGCCGTATCCCAACAACCGTTGGACGCGGACTGATCCCACTTCCGCGACGGGTCTGCGCGTCAACGTGCCCGACAGCCTGATCCCGGCCGACGTGCTGTCGCAGTTCCCCGCGACGATGAAGCCGCTCGAGAACTTGAACTCGGCTGATGGGTTCTCCGCCGCCGGTCCGATCGTCTTCGAAGTGAGCCGGGCAGCGGCACCGGCGAGCCTGCCGGTCGACGGCGGCGACGCGATCGCCGTGTTCGACACCGACACCGGCGCCCGCATTCCGGTGCGCACCCGCTTCGACACCGAAGGTGAGAAGCGCGGCGCCCCCAACACCACGATCTTTGTGTGGCCGCGCTCGTGCTTTCCCTGGGGCCATCACCTCGTCGCCGCGCTCACGACCTCGCTGCAACCGGCAACCGGTGCGGCTTTCGTTCCATCACGCGGAATGCAGACGCTGCTGCGCCAGAGCGGGCTCGGGGTATGGAAGTTCCTCGCCGGTCACGGGATCGCCCGCTCGAGCGTGTTGTCGGTGACCGACTTCACCACCCGAAGCGTTGCCAACGCGACCGATCCGCTCGTCTCGATGATCGCGACCACCAACCGGCAGGCGCATCCGATCCGCAACGTCGCGACCGTGCCCAACTTCCTGGGCCTGGCCAACATCGACACCATCGTGACCGGCCAGATTCAGCTCACCGACTTCCGCGACGAGAACGGCGAGATCCACTACCAGCCCAGCGACCGGGGCCACCCCGAGTGGGTCGACTTCGTGATGACCGAGCCGACCGTCACCGCGAAGGTGGGCGCGCCGGTCGCCGTGTACGGCCACGGCATCGGCATCTTCAAAGAGACGCTGATCATCGTCGCCCCCACTAATGCCGCGCACGGTGTCGCGACGATCGCCATCGACCAGCCCAACCACGGCGCCCGCGCCGCGGCAGAAGGTGGCCAGGTCTTCGACCTCACCACACCGAAGGGCCTCGGCAAGCTGTTCGGCATGGTCGTGCAGTCGAGCGTCGACCAAGCGTCGGTACTTCGTGCCGTGCAGACGTCGCTCGCCAATCTCGACGCCGGCCCGTGGAAGCTGTTCCAAACCACGCTCGGCGACGGTCAGCGCGATCTCGATCCGAGCCGACTGTTCTACGAAGGCACGTCGCTCGGTGGCGTGCTCGGCGCCGCGAACAGTCTCGCTCTCACCTGAGCTCGACGGCGCCGCGCTGCAGGTCTCGGGCGTCGGTGTTCTGCATGACGTCACCGAGACGTTCTTCTGGGAGCACGGTCTCAATCAGAGTGGCGTCGGGTTCCGCGCGGTGATCCCTGCGAAGGCGACTGCGGGCGAGGACGCGTTCCTCATCTCCGCCGCGGAGCAGCTCGTCGACATCGGCGACGCGGTCAACTTCGTCGATCGCATTCCTGCACATCGCACCCCGGTGCTCGTGCCGTACGCGATCGATGACGGCACCGTCGACAACCAGAGCACCGAGGCGCTGGCCGAGCTCGCGGAACTGCCGGTCATCGGCAAGGTCCTCCGAACCCGTGCCGTTCCTACCGAAGTCGACGACCGTGCCCGACTCCGGGATCGTGCAGATCTCCACGAGCACGATCGACGACTGGTCGGGCCCGCTCTTCGGCCCGCTGCGCCAGGTCGTCAGCCACGTCATCGGTGTCGGCGATCAGTCGGAGCTCGAGATCGACCAGTGGCTCGGCCATCGCCTCACCGCGCTCGGTGCACAGCCCTGAGGCCGGGCCGGTCGTGACGGGCCGGCTCGTATATGACGCGGTCGTCACATGGCGCGGCGTGAGGCTCCCGATCATCGACGCCGACGGCCACGTGTTCGAGCCGTTCTCGATGTGGCACGAACGGCTGCCGGCCGACTGCGGCACCGCCGGGTTGGTGTACGCGGCCAGATGCTCGGTCTTGGCTTTGGTGCCACCTCCGCCGGTGCACGCAGCCATGAGCACGAGCATGAGACACGACACCGCAACACGGCCACTGACGAAACGCCGATCGGCCGGCCGGCGCTCGGCCCGGCCCGGAATCACCTGTCATTGCGAGCGTTCGAGGTACGCCGCTCGGAGTTGCGGCTTGCGGACCTTCCCGTTGGGGTCGCGCGGCAGCTCGTCGACGAACTCGACGATGCGCGGGCGCTTGTAGTCGGCCATGTGCTCGCGCACCCAGCGCGACGACCGCCGTCCTCGTCGAGCGTCGACCCGACGCGTCGGTTGCACGATCGCGTAGAGCACCTCGCCCCACTCGTCGTCGGGCACGCCGAGCACCGCGCAGTCGACGATCTCGGGATGCGGAAGCAGGCACTCCTCGATCTCGCGCGGGTAGATGTTCACGCCGCCGGTGATCACCATGTCGCTCTTGCGGTCGGTGAGGTACAGGTAGCCGTCGTCGTCGAGGTAGCCGGCGTCGCCGACCGTGAAGAAGCCGTCCCGGTGCGCCGCCGCGGTCTTCTCGGGGTCGTTGTGGTACTCGAAGCTCGACGCCGGCGGGCTTGACCGCAGACCGTGCCGACCTCACCGGCCGGGAGCTCGTCGCCGTCGTCGTCGAGGATCACGAACTCGTTGCCCGGGGAACGGCTTGCCGACGCTGCCCGGGATGCTCGAGCCACTCCTGCGGGCGAGATGACGGTGCCGCCGCCCTCCGACGCGCCGTAGTACTCCCACACCTTGTCGGCGCCGACGAAGTCCATGAACGCGCGCTTGAGCGGGACCGGGCACGGCGCGGCCGCGTGCACGACGAGCTTCAGCGACGAGAGGTCGTACGCGGTCGCGCGTCGCCTCGGGCAGCGCGAGGATGCGCTGGAAGTTGGCCGGCACCATGTGCGTGTTCGTGACCCGGTCGCCGCTCGATGAGCGCGAGCGCCTCCTCGGCGTCCCAGCGCGCCATGATCACGACCGTCGCGCCGAACGCGAGGTGCATCTGCGCCCAGTACGACGGGCCCGAGTGGTACAGCGGGCCCGACCACCAGGTGCACGTCGTCGGGACCGAGGCCCCACCGCTCGCCACGGCGGCCGCGACGCCCGCGGCACGCCGGCGGAAGTCGTCTCGCCCGATCGCGACGCCCTTCGGCCGACCGGTCGTGCCCGACGTGTACGCCATCGTCGTCGGCCACCCGTCGCCGATCACGTCGGCGACCTCGACCTCGCCGTCGGGCGCGGCGTCGAGCGCGGCCTCGTAGCCACCGTCACCGACGACGAGCCGCGGCACGTCGGGGACCTGCTCGAGCGCGGGGAGCAGATCTCGCGCCGCCACCACGACCGCGGTCGCGCCGGAGTCGCGCGACGATCCAGCCGGCCTCGTCGGCCTTGAAGTGGATGTTGACCGGCACGACGATCGCCCCGAGCCGGCCCGCAGCCGTGCGCGGCCTCGAAGAACTCGATCGAGTTGGGCAGCATGATCGCCACCCGATCGCCTCGTCGCACGCCCAGCGTGGCCAGCGCGTGGGCAACCCGCCGGGCGTGCTCGTCGAGCTGCGCGGTACGTCAAGCTCGACTCGCCCAGGCGGAGCGCGATCTGGTCGGGCCGTACGTGCGCTTGGGCGATGAGTCCGGCGGGCGTCTGGTTGCTCTCGTCGGCCATGGGCGTCATCATGCCGCGGCTCGATCGAAAGGACGAAAGGCGGTTCATGGGGCTCCTCGTCGGCGACATCGTGCGTCACGCGGCGCAGGTCGCGCCCGACCGCCTCGCAGCGACGCTCGGCGACGAAGAGGCTCACCTTCGCTGCACTTGATGCGGCGTCCAACCGCACACGTTGTCGGACCTCGGAATCGCGCATGGCGCCCGTGCTGGCGTGGGTGCGGCGACACCGCGCTCGCCGCCATGCCGATTTTCGTCGCCCTGGCGAAGCTGGGTGCCGTGTTCGCGCCCGTCAGCAGTAGGTCCCACCAGGCGTTTGTGCGATCGGGCCCCCTGATAGGGGCCCTGATCGCACAAACGGTCGGTCGGCGGCTGGCGGGCGGAGCGGGAGCGGGAATAGGATTCTGGATATGCAGAATGTCGTTCCGGCGGTGGAGGCCTCGCTCACCGCGCAGGCCGCCGCCCGGTCGCTGGCCGACCGACACGAGGTCTACGAGCACGAGATGCAGGCGCTCGTCGACGCCACCTACGTCGTGATGCGCAAGACCGGCAGCATCGAGCCGCGGGTGAGCGACATCGTGCCCGACCGCCGGGCTGTCCAACCAGGCGTTCTACCGCCACTTCCGCGGCAAGGACGAGCTGCTCCTCGCACTGCTCGACGACGGGCAGCGCCGGCTCGTCGAGACCTGGAGCACCGGATGGCCGGCGCGCGACGATGCCGTTGCAACAGGTTCGCGCGCTGGGTCGAGGGCGTGCTCGAGCAGGCGCGCGATCCCGACGCCGCGGCAACGACCCGACCGTTCGCGTTGAACGGCGAGCCGGCTCGCGACGCAGTTCCCCGACGAGACCGCGGATTCCCGCGAGCTGCTCGTCGGCCCGCTGCGCGACGCGATCACGGCCGCGGTGGCGACGCCCGGCGAGACGCCGACGCGGTGTACCACCTGACGATGGGCACCATGCAGGACGCGCTCGGTCGATCGGTGACACCGTCGAAGCGTGATGTCGAGCACCTCGTGCAATTCGCATTGGGGGGAATCAACCTGGAACGTGAGCTGCTGCGTCACCGGGATCGGCGGCCAGGGGGTGCAGCTGGCCGCGCAGGTGCTCGCGCGCGCGGCGACCGCTCGAGGGCAGCAACGTCATGCTGTTCGGCGTGTACGCCGGCGCGATGCGCGGCATGAACACCGACGCGACCGTCGTGATCGGCGACGGCCCGCTGCGTCGCTCTCCCCTCGGTGTCGCACACGTGGTCCGCGATCGGGATGCACGACAAGTTCTGGACGCCCCTCGCGCCGCAAGCTGCGGCCCGGCGCCCTCGTGCTCGTCAACGACGCGACCTTCGAGACCGCGCTCGACACCGACGCGTACCACGTGGTGCGCGTACCCGCGACCGACATCGCCGACGGAGCTCGGCAACGAGCTCGGGGCGTCGATGGTGATGGCCGGCGCCTACGTCGGGATCACGGGCCTCGTCAGCCTCGAACGACCGCTCGAGGCCATGCGCCAGTCGATCCCGCCCTACCGCACGCAACACATCGCGGCCAACGAGGTCGCGATCACCGCGGGATTCGAACGCGCCAACCGGCTCGCGGCACCGGCCTGGCCCGAAACAATGGTGGCGACATGACGGTAGAAACGGTCAAGAGTCGCGGCACGGTCACGATCGACGTCGAGACCTGCAAGGGCTGCGAGCTGTGCATCACCGCGTGCCCGCCGCGGGTGCTCTCGATGTCCGACGACGTGAACCACCTCGGGTACCGCTACCCGCGGCTCCATCCGGGCTGCACCGGCTGCGCAGCATGTCTGCTCGTCTGCCCCGACTTCGTGTTTCGGGTGTTCCGCTTCGACACACCCGTGATCACCGACATCGAGGTGGCGTCATGACGGTCACGGCACCGCCCACCGACGGCGGCTCATGGAAGGCTCGGAGGCGATCGCCAACGCGGCGATCGCAGCCGGCTGCCGGTTCTTCGCCGGGTACCCGATGACGCCGTTCACCGAGCTGCTCGAGCACTTCGCGAAGCGCCTGCCCGAGCGCGGTGGCGTCTGCATCAACGCCGAGAGCGAGCTCGAAGCGGTCGGCATGGCGTGGGGCGCGCTCGCGACCGGCGCCCGCGCCGCGACCGGTTCCACCGGCCAGGGCCTGTCGCTCATGCAGGAGTCGTTCAGCGAGATCACGCTGGCCGAGCTGCCGCTGGTCATCTTCAACATGGCCCGCGGCGGTCAGGACTACTTCCAGTCGACGCGCGGCGGTGGGCACGGCGACTACCGCCACATCGTGCTCGCACCGATGGACATCGCCGAGGCGGTCGAGCTCACCCAGCTCGCGTTCCACCTCGCCGACACGTGGCGCAACCCCGTGCTCGTCTACGGCGACTATCTCCTCGCGCACATCGCAGGAGCGGTCGACGTCGCGCCCATCGACTTCGGCGAGCTCCGGCGAAGGACTGGGCGGTCGACGGCTCGCTCGGCGGGTCGCGGGCACTCGCGGATCGTGTCGCCGCTCGGCTTCGGCAAGGCCGGCCAGCGAGAGCCCGGGCATCGAGCGTCACTTGCGTGCGCATCGCGGCGAAGCACGCCGAGATGGCGGCGACCGAGACACGGGTCGAGACCGGCTTCGTCGACGATGCGGAGACGATCGTCGTCGCGTTCGGCATCCCCGGCGAAGTTCGTCCGCTACGTCGTGCGCCAGCTCCGGGCCGAAGGCGAGAAGATCGGGCTACGTACGACCGATCACGCTGTGGCCGTTCCCCTCCGACGCCGTCGCGGCCGCCGCCGACCAGGCCCGCAGCGGTCGGCGGTGTTCGAGCTGTGCGCGGGTCAGATGATCGACGATGTCCGGCTCGGCGTGCTCGGGCGGGCACCCGTCGTGCCGATCGGCGGCATCTCCACCGACGGCTCCGGCTTCGGTGTCGGTCCGCTGCTCGACGCGGAGCTCATCCGAGCCCGGGTGCTCGCCGTGCACCGTGGCGGCGCCGAGGCCGAGCTGCCACCGCTGCCCGACAACGAGCGGGACCAGGAGATCACGATGAGCACGACATCACCGCTGCTCGGACCCGTTCTCGACACCAGCGTGCTGCCCGAGCACGCGAAACAGGTCGCGGGGCTCAAGCCCGATTTGCTGCTCACGCAGGAGCACCACATGTGCCCGGGCTGCGGCGAGCCGCTGGCGCTGCGCGGCTACCTCGAGGCGATCGAGGAGCTCGCGGCTCAGCGCAACGATCGATCATGGTCGCCGGCATCGGCTGCTACACGAGCTTCTCCGACGACGGTCGATCTCGACCTGGTGCAGGCGTTGCACGGCCGCGCGCCGTCGGTCGCGACCGGCGATCAAGCGCATGTTGCCCGACGCGATCGTGTTCACCCTGCAGGGCGACGGCGACATGGTCAACGAAGGCCTGCAGGAGGTGCTGCACACCGCCGCCCGCGGCGAGAACGTCACGTGCATCCTGCTCAACAACGGCGTGTTCGGCGAGACCGGCGGCCACATGACGGCCACGACGCGTGCTCGGGCCAGCGCACGAAGAACTCGCTCGACGGCCGCGACGCCGAGTACCACGGCTATCCAATCCTGATCGGCGATCTCATCGCCCAGCTCCAGGGGGCGACCTACGTGGCGCGTGGGTCGGTGCACAACGCGGGCGCGGTTGCACGCACCAAGAAGATGTTCCGGCGCGCGTTCGAGACGCAGCTCGCGGGACGGAGGGTTCACGTTCGTCGAGGTGCTGACGATGTGCCCGACGGGATGGTTCATCCCGACGGCGGACGGCCCCGAGTACATGACGTCGACACTCGGTGAGGTGCACATCATGGGCGAGCTCAAGGCTGACGGTGTGGTGCACACCACCGAAGAGCTGCACGCGGAGAACGTGCGCAAGGCAGGCCGAGATCGAGCACCGGCTGGCGCAGGGTCCGCTCGACGCCTGATAGGAAGCCTTGATGGACTTCACCTACCCCGCAGAGGCGGAAGCGTTCCGCACCGAGTTCCGGGCGTGGCTCGCGGAACACCTCACCGACGAGCTACGCGGGGCCGGCTCTCGACATGGACATCGACCCCCAAGCCCTCGAGAAGCTCCGCACCTGGAACCGGCTGCTCGCCGACGCGCGACTACGCCGCGATCGCGTGGCCCGAGGAGTACGGCGGGCGCGGCGCGAGCGTCATGGAACAGGTCGTGTTCGCGGAGGAGATGCACCGGGCCGGTGCGCCGGGCACGCTCAACCCGCTCGGTCTGTCCAACATCGCGCCCGCGATCATCGAGCACGGCACCGAGGAGCAGAAGCGGAGCTTGCTCCCACGCATGTTGCGCGGCGACGACATCTGGTGCCAGGGCTTCTCCGAGCCCGACGCCGGCTCCGATCTCGCGTCGCTCAGCACGTCGGCAGTGCTCGACGGCGATCACTTCGTCGTCAACGGCCAGAAGACCTGGAACACGCTCGGTCACATCGCGAACTGGTGCGAGCTGCTGGTGCGCACGGATTCCGAAGCGCCCAAGCACCGGGGTATCTCGTGTCTGCTCGTCGACATGACGCTGCCCGGCGTGGAGGTGCGACCGCTCACGACGATCACCGCTACGAAGGAGTTCAACGAGCTCTTCTTCACCGACGTGCTCGTGCCGACGCGACGCGCTCCTCGGGCCGCTGAACGAGGGGTGGCGCGTCGCGCTCGACGACGCTCACGTACGAGCGCGGCTCCGTGGCGAATCTGCATCTCGGATTGCGCACGAAGATCGCGAGGCTCCTCGACCAGGCGAAGCACACGCCGGCCGGCGGCGGCCGGATGGCAAGTGACGATCCCGTGCTGCGCCAGGAGCTTGCGCAGGTCTACCTCGAGGGCGAGCTGTTGAAGCTGCTCTCCGAACGGGCGATCTCGGGTGCGATCCACGGCCGCGACTTCCGGTCCCGAGTCGTCGATCGCGAAGCTCGTCTGGAGCGAGGCGGAGCAGCATCTCGGCGAGGTCGCCGGTGACGTGCTCGGGCCCGATGCGAACGTCGGCCGGTGGGGCCGCGACCGCGTCTACATGCGGGCGTTGACGATCGCCGGCGGCACGACCCAGATCAACAAGGGTGTGCTCGCCACCCGCATGCTCGGTCTCCCCCGGGGCACCTGACCACCCGGGACCGACCAACCAGCGGAGCGCAAGAAGGTCGCCACGCACCGCGATCGTTTACTCGAGGTATGACCGGCAAATACCAGGCGAATTCCTCGAGCAAACGCACGCGTGGGGCGCCGCCAAGTGCTGGGGGAACGGCGACTCCGGTTGGGCAACGGCGGCAACGCCGACAGCAGCGCACGTGGGGTTCCCTTTGCTGCTCACCCGTAGCCGGCCGCGCGCGAACAGTCGACGGGGTGGGCGAACGTGGAACGCCCACGCATGCGGCGCGTCCCGAGTCGAGAGGCCGAGATTGCGGAGCCACGTCGTCGTCGGCGGGCTCAGTCCCCTTCGACGCCGGTCGGATCGTGGTCGACGAGCTGCTCGACGCGGGCGCGGAACGTGCGCCATCTGCGCTCGTTGTCGTGGACGAGGCCGGCCGAGTCACTGAGCAGATCGGCTGCGCGTGCGATGAGCTCAGCGGCGGAGTAGAGCCGCCGCGGTGCAACACTCGAAGACGCAAGGTCGGCGCGCAGCGCGGCGGGCGTGAAGTCCACGTGATCGAGAACTTCGGCTGCGCGCAGGAGAAGCCGTCCCGTCAGGGTGCTCATGTGCGCGGCCTGCCAGTCGTTGGCGATGATCCGGTGCCGCTCGCCGAGGAGATCAGCCAGTTCCTCGATATCCAGCAGCGTGGCCGCGACGTCCCAGGATGCCTGCATTGCCGAGGCGAGCCACTCACCGGCGGCGAGTGAATCTTCGGCCGTCGCGCGAAGGTCTCGCTTGAGGCGGGCGATCTCCGCCGGTTCGTCCTCGCCCTCCATGAACAGCACACCGTCGAGCTGGAGCGCGGCCGGATCGTTGAGATCCTCAGCGCCTTCGAAGGGACTGAACGGTGTGGGCTGCGCCGGCTGGGTCGTGGACCAACGGTCGGCGAGCGCTTGCAGCGCACGAGCGTGGCGTTGCAGCGCCACCGCCTGTTCGCGCGGGGCGGCGGCATAGAACTTCTCGTGGTCGCGATGAAACGCCGCAAGATTCAAGATCGCGCGCAGTCAACGCGACTGCGGATCAGATGGGTTCGGGTCCACGGCTACTTCTTACCTCAACGCGCGAGCCGAGCGGGCGCCGGCACCGAACCAGACGAACGCGCTGGCGGCGGCGATGGCGACCCACTCCCGTGATCGCACGGGCCGCGCGAGCGTCGCAGTCCGACTATTTTCGTCCGAACCTCGGGAGGTCCTCAATGAAGGCAGTCGTCGTCTACGAATCGATGTACGGCAATACCCATCTCGTCGCCGACGCCGTCGCGACCGGCCTGCGAACCGACGCCGGCGCCGATGTCGTCGTCGTACCGGTCGATGAGGCCCACGCCGACGTGCTCGCCGGCGCCGACCTGGTCGTCGTCGGCGGACCGACGCACGCGCACGGCCTGAGCAGGGAGAGCACACGCAAGGCCGCGATCGAACGCGGCGCGCAAACCGGACAGCGATCTCACCGTCGATCCCGACGCCGAGGGCCCGGGATTGCGCGAGTGGTTCGACGCGCTGGAACGCCTCGCAACGAAGGCGGGAGCCTTCGACACTCGCGTCAAGGGACCCGCGACGCTCACCGGGCGCGCGTCGAAAGGTATCGCCAAGCGACTGCGTGATCACGACTGCACCCTCATCGTCGAACCCGAGAGCTTCCTGGTCACGAAAGAGAATCACCTCTTCGACGACGAGGCGGCACACGCGCGCGATTGGGGTGCTCGGCTCGCGGCCGCGATCGCAGACGCGCACTGAGACACCGGCGCGTTCTCGATCGCGCAGAACCGCCCGGGGATCGCGGGGCGGCGCGTACGATCGGCCGGGATGGACGTCCGACGGCTCGTCACCGAGATCGACACCGAGTTACGCGCACGCGGGACACCGGATCGCGCCGCACACGAGAAGGCGTACTTGAAGAGCGAACTGGAGCATTACGGCACGACGGTGCCGGACATCCGGTCCGTCGTGAAGACGGTCGGGCGGCGATACCCCCAGCTCGGTCACGACGACCTCATCGCCGTGGTTGTCGCCCTCTGGGCGGCGCCCGTCCACGAACGTCGGATGGCGGCAGTGGGGATGCTCGAGCGCGACGCCAACCTGCTCCAACCTCGAGACATGGATCTTCTCGAGCGGCTCCTGCGCGAGTCGCGAACCTGGGCGCTCGTCGACGGGCTCGCGGCATCGGTCGTCGGGGATCTCGTGGAGCGCCACCCGGAGCTCGCTGCCGTGCTCGATCGGTGGGCTACCGACGACGACTTCTGGATCCGCCGGTCGGCCCTGCTCGCGCTGCTCGGCGGGCTGCGGCGCGGGGAAGGCGACTTCGACCGCTTCTCCGGGTACGCCGACGCGATGCTCGAGGAGAAGGAGTTCTTCGTTCGCAAGGCAATCGGCTGGGTGCTGCGAGAAACGGCGAAGCAACGGCCAACCCTCGTCTACGAATGGTTGCTCCCGAGAGCCGGACGAGCGTCGGGGGTGACGCGTCGCGAGGCGGTGAAGCCGCTGTCCGAACGGCAGCGAACGACCGTCCTCGCCGCTCGGTGAGCCGGGGCACGCCACGCGTCGCATGCAATGCCGAGAATCGACCCTGACCGCCCGTAGACTCGGCCGCCTTCGACCCGCCTTGCCCGCCGAGAAGGAGCCACCATGGAGCCGATCAGCTCGCCATACGCCGTGCGCCTGGACATTGATTATCCCGACCGGGATCTCAACCGCGTCACCACCGCGTTCCGGATCTTCGTCGCGATCCCGATCCTGATCGTGCTGTGCGCCGTGAGCGGCGGCACCGTCGGTGGCGGGCCGAACCGCAGCGGTTTCGCGATGGCCGGCGGACTGTTGGTGATTGCGCCGCTGCTCATGATCCTGTTCCGTCAGAAGTACCCACGCTGGTGGTTCGACTGGGACGTCGCCTTCTTGCGCTTCGTGAACCGGGTCGGCGCCTTCCTCCTCCTCCTGCGCGACGAGTATCCCGCAACCGACGACGAGCAGAGCGTCCATCTCGACATCGACTACCCCGATGTCGCCACCGACCTCAACCGCTGGCTGCCACTGGTGAAGTGGTTCCTCGCGATCCCGCACTTCATCGTGCTGTTCTTCTTGAATCTCGCCGCCATCGTCGTGGCCCTGATCGCGTGGTTCGCGATCCTCTTCACCGGTCGGTACCCGCGGTGGGCCTTCGACTTCGTCGTCGGCGTCATGCGGTGGCACAACCGCGTGGTCGGCTACGCACTTGCTCTGGTCACCGACCGTTACCCGCCGTTCAGACTCGCCTGACGCGAGCTGGACAGAGCCGGCCGCAGGACGGCGCCACGCACCGTCGATCGTTCACTCGAGGTATTACCGCCAAATACCAGGCCAATTCCTCGAGTGAACGAGGTGTGGCGACCTCCTCGCGTTCCGACTGTTGGGTAGCGCCACCCCGCTCGCATTTCGGCATTGCCCGGCCTTGTGGACGATCTGCTTTATTCGTACGCTTCGGCACACACCGTCCGGCACGGGGCCGGCGGCCAGGGGGAGGAACTCGAATGGACAGGATGTCGCGGCGCGATTTCATCGCGGGAGCCGGTGCCGCCGGACTCGCCCTCGGTGCGGCCGGCGTGGCCGGCAAGGCACTCAGCGGCTCCGACTCCCCCACCCGGCGCGCCATTCGCGCCGGCGCGCCGCTCCGACGATCTCGCCCGGCTCGTGTCCGATCAAGAACGTCATCGTCGTGATGATGGAGAACCGCAGCTTCGACCATGTGTATGGCCGGCTGCCGGGGGTCGAAGGCCTTCGACGGTCGATGTCCAACCCCGACGTCGACAACGAACGCATCTACGTGCACAACCAGCGCGACTTTCCGTGCACGATCGGCGACTTGAACCACGGCCGTCCCAGCGTGCTCGCGCAGATCAACAAGGGTGCGATGAACGGTTTCGTCAAGGACACCGGCACCCAGACCATGGGCTACTTCGGACCCGCCGAGCTGCCGTGGCAGTACGCGATCGCCGAGCAGTACACGGTGTTCGACCACTGGCACTGCTCGCTCGCCGGACCGACGTTTCCCAACCGCGAGTACCTGCACGCGGGCACGTCCGCCGGTCGCATCGCCAACGTGCTCACGCCCGGCCAGCTCGGTCTCACCGAACGCACGGTCTTCGACCAGCTCAACGACCAGCAGGTCCCATGGAAGCAGTACTTCACCGACGTGCCGTTCGGCGCGCTATACCTCGGTCTCGCGTTGACGCACCTCAACAACTTCCAGGGCGTCTCGCAGTTCTACGCCGACGCCGCGGCCGGTGCGCTCCCGCCGGTCTGCTTCGTGGAACCCGGTCTGCTCATCGGCACTGACGACCACCCGCCCGCGAGCATGCAGGCGGGTCAGCGCTTCCTGGCCGACGTCGTGACCGCGGCGATGCATTCGCCGCAGTGGCCGGAGACGGCGATCTTCGTCACGTACGACGAGCACGGCGGCCTGTTCGACCACGTGGCGCCGCCCAACATGCCCGATGATTTTCCGGAGCTCGGGAATCCGATCGGCATCCGCGTACCCACGATGATCGTCAGCCCGTGGGCACCCAAGGGAAAGGTCGCGTCGTCGATCCACGATCACACGTCGATCACGAAGTTCATCCAGTGGCGCTTCCTGACCGGCTCGCCGAGTTTGAGCAAGCGCAACGCCGCGGCGCTGAACCCGGTCTACGCGTTCGACTTCTCCAGGCTGCGCACCGACGTGCCCGTGCTGCCGGTGCCGGTCATCGATGAGACGCTGGCGACGCTGTGCTTCCGCGGCCATACGCTGCCCGACGGCAAGACCTACAGCCTGCCCGGCGGCGAGGGCCCCGAAAGCGCCACACGCTTTGCCAAGAACGGTGGAGCAGTGCCCGCGCAGAGCAAAGCCGCTGCTGCCGCGAGCGCAGCGCTCCCCGCGACGGTCGTCGACGGGATCCTCACTGCGACCGGGCCCGACGGCAAGCCACTGCCGCCCGCGCAGCCCGAGCTGCTCGCGCTGGCGAAGGCGGGTGTCATTCCGGCGCAGCTCAACCAACTCCCGGTGCCGGGCAAGAAGACACCCAACCCGTTCCTCGACCGCCGCACGCTGTCCACGACGCCGGCGTGGAAAACGGCCACGCGGCGCTGACGCTCGACCCGCCCGTTAGTCGGCCGGACGCGTGCCGTGCACGACGGTGTTGGTGAACGAGACGCGAATCTGATCCCCGTCCGCAACCGGATCGAAGCCGGTCTTGGGCCCGCCGTCGAGCTCGGCTTGCAGCGCGGACACGACCGCGGTGCGGTCGGCAGTGTCGGTGAAGATGTGCTCGACCGGAATGGTGAACGGATCTGTCGTCTCCGCGTAACTCAGCGGGCCGACCGTGGAACGGATGAGCTCGGCCATCTCGGCCTCGAGCAGCACGCCCGCGTGCGACGGATCGAGCCGGCGGTGCACCTCGTCGAAGGCCGCTCGCATGGGCGCGCTCGGCGCCACCATGTCGGCCACCACCACACGGCCGCCCGGGCGGCACACCCTCGCCATCTCGGCGACCGGTCCTGCCGAATCCGGGAAGTGGTGAAGGGCGCCCCGGCACATGACGAGATCAAACGACGCATCCACGAAGGGAAGCTGCGCCGCGTTGCCTTCCTGCAGCAGCACGTTGATGATCCCCGCCTCGCGCAGGCGCCGGGCGCCGATCGCGAGCAGCTCGGGTGTGAGGTCGAGGCCGATGACCTGGCGCACGTGCGGGGCGGCCTGCTCGGCGGCATGCGCGGCGCCGCACGCGACATCGAGGACGATCATGTCGGGCTCGAGCGGCTCCAGCCACGCCAACGTCGACGAGGCACGCCGGGCGAAGGGTGAGTGTTCGCCGGCGAAGAGCGGCGCCTGGCGTTCGAACGACCGGCGCACGACGTCGTCGTGCTCGTGCACGCTCATGCGCCCGTCGCGACGTTCGCGGTGACCGGGCCCATCGGGCCTTCCATCTCGGTGGGCGTGAGGTGCATCGTCTGGCCGACGAGCTCGGTGTGCTCTGCCGCGTCGAGCAGCTCGGCGTCGAGCATCTTGCCGTACGCGCGGGTGCCGTCGGGAAGGTCGCACACGACGACCCCCCACTCGGGCGCGCCGTCGCCGCCGTGCACGACCGAGTACGCGGCAACCACTGCGTCACCGGCATACGCGTCGGTGATCGCATGGGGCGGCTCGGCGTCGAGGCGCGCCTGCACGCCGGCCTCGTCGGGCGCGCTGACGGGACCGGGCTCGGTCGAGTACACGCCGTAGACGTGCTTCGTCATGTGCATGCCGACGCCGCTCACGATCCCGAACGAACCGGGATCGTCGCGCAGCACGCGCGCCATCGTCGCGATCGAGTGCGTGAGGTAGTCGCTGCCCGCGCCACCGTGGTACGGCAGCCCACCGGTGACGGTGAGCGGCCGCGTGTCGTCGTCGCCGAGCCCGAGCGCGTCGCGCGCGAAGTTCACGGACGAGCGAAGCACGAGTACAGGTCGAGGTGCGCGACGTCGTCGATGCCGACGCCCGCGGCGTCGCAGGCGCCTCGCTCGACGCGGCGGCCATCGCCGGCGAGCGCCACAGGTCGGGGTGCTCGGCCACGTAGACCGGGTCGGTCGCGTAGCACCAGCCGCGCAGGTAGACGCGCTGGTCGGGCGGCACGCCGAGCGCGTCGGCGGTCTCGTGGCGTCGCGAGCAGCAGCGCCGCCGCCATGTCGACGTCCATGATCGACACCATGTACTTCGTGTACGGGTAGCCGACCATGCGGTTCGACGGGCGCCGGCGGTGATGATCTCCTCGGCCGTCCGCTCGATCGGGAACCACGCGTCCGGGTTGGCCGCGGCGACCTCGGTGAACGCGGCGCCCACTGCTCGCCGAGCTGCGTGCCGGTACTCGTCGAGCGCGACGCCGAGGTGGGCGCGGCGCGGCGTTGTCGAAGATCGCGAACGTCAGCCACGCCTGGAAGACCTCGTGCGCGACCTCGGCCGGGTGGAACGGCGCCTCCCAGGGGAACGGCCGCTTCTCCTCGGGCTTGAACGAGTACGGGTAGCGCTCCGCCGTTGCTTGAACCGCCGCTGGGTCGCGAGCGCCTCGGCGCCGACGACGAGCGCCACGTCGAGCTCGCTCGCGCAGGATCTGCTCCGCCAGGTTCTGCACGAGCAGCTGCGGCGTGGTGCCGCCGATGCCCGAGTAGTACTGCCGCTTCGGCTCGACCCCGAGCCGGTCGCGCGAGGCGGCGCACGGGATCGTCGTACTGCCAGGTCTGGCGAGTACACGATGTCGATCGCGTCGAGCCGGTCGAGCACCGCTTGGCCGCACCCGCTGTCGTCGGCCGCGCCGCGCGCGACCTCTTCCCACATCGCGAGCGGCTCGGGCGCGCCCGCGTCGCCGACCTCGTCCGGGTGCCACGTCCGCGTCGCGACGCCGATGAGGCACGGCGCGCCGTCAACCGGAGCATCGCGCGCTACTTGCCCTGCCAGTTCGGCGGGCGCTTCTCGGCGAACGCCTTCGGTCCCTCCTTGGCGTCCTCGGTCTGGAAGATCGCCGACGAGATCGCGGCTCTCGTTCTTGTACGCGTCGCGCAGATTCATCCCGAGGCCCTCCCACACGCTCTGCTTCGTCGCCTGCACCGCGAGCGGCGCGTTCGCGGTGATGCGACGCGGCGTACGCGTACGCCGCGTCGATCAGCTCCTCGCGCGGCACGATCACGTTGAGCAGACCCATCTCGTACGCCCGCTCCGCCGGGATCAGGTCCGCGCAGAGCAGGAACTCCATCGCCTGCGGGAACGGGATCTGGCGGGGCAGGCGCACCGTCGTGCCGCCGCCGGCGAAGAGCCCGCGCTTCGGCTCCATGACCGCGAACTGGGCCTCCGGGCACGCGACCCGGATGTCGGCGCCGCCCGAGCATCTCCATGCCACCGGCGGTGCAGAAGCCGTTGACCGCGGCGATGATCGGCTTCCAGATCTTGGCGCCGCGCAGCACGGCCTTCGTGCCGTCGTCGATGCGGTAGCCGTCGATCTCGGTCAGACCCTGCCTCGGCGATCTGCTGCTGGAACTTCGTGATCTCGGGGACGTACTTCTTCAGGTCGGCACCGGTGAAGAAGGTGTCGCCGACGCCGGTGATGATCGCGACCCACGCTTCGGGATCGGCGTTGAAACGGTCCCACGCCTCGCGGAGCTGGATGAAGTGCTCCATGTCGGCCGAGTTGCGCGCCTCGGGCCGATCGATCGTGATGACGACGATGTGCTCGTCGTCGAGTTCGTAGTGAATCGGCATACCTGACACGCTAGTCAGGTACGCCGCGACTCGCGCGAGACTGCCGAGCGTGACCGACAAACCGAAAGCCCTCGTCACCGCGCCCTTCCGCGGTGAGGGACTCGAGACGCTCGAACGTCTCGCCGACATCGTGCTCGACCCGTGGATCGACCACCGGCCGCTTCGCATCTACAACGCGGAGCAGCTCGCCGAACGGGTCGAGGCCGAACGCGCCGACCTGCTCATCGTCGAGTCCGACTCGGTGAAGGGGCCCGTGCTCGACCTCCCATTGCGTGCCATCGGGTCGTGTCGCGGCGATCCCAACAACGTCGACATCCCGGCCGCGACCGCCAAAGGCATCCCGGTGCTGCGCGCGCCGGGGCGCAACGCGGATGGTGTCGCCGAGATGACCGTCGCGCTGCTCTATGCCGTCAACCGGGGCGTCGTGCGCGCCGACGCCGACGTGCGCGAGGGCGAGGTCTGGCGCGACGGCACGATCCCCTACCAGCGGTTCCGTGCCTGGCAGCTCGCGGGTCGCACCGCCGGTCTCGTGGGTCTCGGTGCAGTCGGCCGCGCAACGCGCTGGCGCCTCGAAGGACTCGGGATGCGGGTGATCGCATACGACCCGTACTCCGACGAGGCGACGCACACGCTCGACGAGCTGCTGGCGGAAGCCGACGTGGTGTCGATGCACGCGGCCGTCACGCCGGAGACCGTAGGGATGATCGGTGCCGCGCAGTTCGCCGCCATGAAGGCCGGCGCGATCTATGTCAACAGTGCCCGGGCTCCGTTGCACGACACCGACGCGCTCGTCGGCGCGCTCCAGTCGGGCCACCTCGCGGGCGCCGGCCTCGACCATTTCGAGGGTGAGCATCTGCCGCCCGAGCATCCGCTGTGCGCGCTTGCAAACGTCGTGCTCACCCCGCACATCGGCGGCGCGACGTACGACACCGAGGCCAACCACTCGAGGCTCATCGCCGACGGGCTCGAGGCCCTGTTCACGGGCGCCAAGCCCGACAATCTCGTCAACCCGGAGGTGCTCGCGTGAGCGACAAGCTCACCGCGCAGGAAACCAAGGAGATGCTGCTGGCGACGGGCAAGGAGATGCTCACGTCGGGGCTCGTGCACGGCACCGCGGGCAACCTCGCGGCGCGCCTGCCCGACGGCAAAGCGGTGCTGACGCCCTCGTCGCTCGACTATCTCGACATGACGCTCGACGATCTGGTGGTGTGCGATCTCGACGGCAACGTGCTCGAAGGCGAACGCAGTCCCACGACCGAGAAGGCGCTGCATCTGAGCGCGCTCCGTCTCCACGACAACATCGACGCGACGATGCACTGCCACGCGAAGTTCGCGACGATGTTCGCGCTGACCCGCGAGCCGATCCCGGCTGTGATCGAGGAGTTCATCGTGTACGTGGGCGGTGACGTCGAGGTCGCCGACTACAAGACCACGGGTACCGACGAGCTCGCCGACGAGATTGCGAAACGCGTCGGTGACCGCGCCGCCGTGCTCATGGCCAACCACGGGCTCTTCGCCGTGGGCAAGACCCCGAAGGACGTGCTCCACATCGCGCACCTCGTCGAGATCACGGCGGAGATCGTGTGGGGCGCACGCCAGATGGGCACGGTCGTGCCGATCCCCGCCGAGGTCAACGAGCAGTTCGCCGGCTACTACCGCTTCGGCCGCACCGGAAAGTTCTAAGCGAGCTCGTTCTTGCGTCAGCAGCCGGGATGTCACCCCGGATTGCGACGCAAGAATGAACGCGCGGGATCCCTCAGCGTTTGCGGAGGATGGTGAGGCCGTCGGAGATGGGGAGCATGACGGTGTCGACGCGGTCGTCGGCGGCGACGAAGTCGTTGAAGGCGCGCATGGCGAGGGTGTTCTCGTCGGCGAGCGTCTTGTCGATGATGGCGCCCATCCATAGCACGTTGTCGGCGAGGATCAGGCCGTTGGGCCGGGTGCGCGCCAGCACCTCCTCGTAGTACGCGAGGTAGTTGGGCTTGTCGGCGTCGATGAAGGAGAGGTCGACCACCTCGTCAAGCGGCAGGCTTCGCAGCGTGTCGAGCACGGGGCGCGACGCGCAGGTCGATGCGGTCGGCAACACCGGCGCGTTCCCAGTGGCGCTGCCCGATCGCCGTCCACTCCTCACTCACGTCGCAACAGAGCAACTGCCCGTCGGGCGGCAGGCCCCGCGCGATGCACAACGCCGAGTATCCGGTGAACGTGCCGACCTCAATCGCCCGTCGCGCGCCGACAGCACGCGCCAGCACCGTCATGAACGCGCCCTGCTCGGGCGCGATCTGCATGATGCTGACACCGCCGAGCGTGGCCGTCTCTTTGATCAAGGCCTCCTGCACGTCGTCGGGCGGCGTGCCGTGCTCGACCAGATAGTCGTGGATCTCGCCGCCGAGGAAGAACGACTTGGGTTCGGCCATCGGTTACGGGGCCTCCTGTGTCGGGGGCGGGGCCGGGAGCGTATCGGCCGCCGTTGCGCCGGCGCGGTCCCGCGCCACCTCGACCAACGCATCGGCCGCGAGACACAGCACGGCGAACCACGCCAGCCCGGTGACGCGCGAGAAGTGGCTGGGCCAGTCGAACGTCGGCGGATAGTCATATCGGACCTGCTGCAGGAGGATGTAGCCGGTCATCAACCCGAGCGCGCTCACCGCGGCGACCGGCAGTAGCCGCCAGCCCCGAACCATCGCGACACCGGCTCCGATACCGACGATCACACCCGCAATCGGGCTCGCAATGAACGTACCTACGAGCGCGACGACGACAGCCGTCAACCCGACGACGATCCCACTCGGCCGCCCACCGTTCACGGCGAACGGTGAGTGCAACACCGGCTGGTCGGGCTGCACGGAACCGGCCGGCACACGCGCTGCGCGCGCCTCACGACGCGAACGTCGACGACGCGGGTTGAACAGCACGATCGCAAAGCAGGCGATCACTCCCAACACCGAGACCGCGAGCGCGATCCACACCCGTCCTTGCGGGGTCCACCGGAGCTTGATCGTCAGATCGCCGCGACCCTTGGGCGTCACGTACCACCCGTTGCTCATGCCGTCGACGAGCTGCGGCGCCCCGAGCGACGTGCCGTCGGCAAGTGTCGCCTTCCAGCCCTTGTTGAAGCTCTGGCCCAGGACGAGCCAGAACGGGTGACCCGGGTTCTTCACGCGCAAGTCGGCGCTGGTGCGGCCGGAGCTCGTGACCCGCACCGTCGGCGCCGCGGTGCGCGCGCCGCGCCCGCGCCCGCACCGGCGGCCGCGATGAGCGGCGAAGTGCTCGGCGCACCACCGGCCGCGGACGCGAGCACGAGCCGGTCGATGTCGAGCCCCGTGTCGTGTCCGGGCCGGGCCCGCACCACGTGCTCGCCCTTGCTCAGGCTGAGCCCGCTCGCGTCGCACGGCTCGAGCTTCATCGCCCCGCCGTTCTCGACGGTTGCGGTGTCGCCGATGATGCGCACGCCCAGCGGCTTGCCGTCGACGGTCACGAGATCGGTGCGGCACGTCGCCGGAAGAGTCGCGGCCGGGCGCGGCATCGTGACGCCCGGGATGCCGAGCTCGGCGATGCCGACCGGCATGCTGATCCGCCGGCGGCTGTAGTAGTCCTTCGTCTTCACGTTGCGTACATCGTCGACGACGATCCGCACCGTCTTGCCCGTGACCGGCGCGAAACGCACCGTCTCGTTGACGGTCGCGTTCGGCGTCTTGGAGTCGCGTATCGCCGGCACGTCGACGACGCGGTCGGGCGCGCCTGCCGTTTGGATGCGCAAGCGCGTCGGCACCGAATGCCGGCCGTCGGCCACGAGCGACAGGTCGAGGTGATCGAACGTGACGGGCTGCGGGAATTCGTACTCGAGCGACTGGCCGCGCTGCTCGTTGTAGCCCGGGCTCCAGTAGGTGGACGGGTCGCCGTCGAGTGCTTTCGCTGCACGCGCGTTGACATCCCCGGGGAGACGGCCGGACGAGCGTGCGGTGATGCCGCCGTGCGCGGCGTCAGGCACGCCGAGAACGGCGTCGATCGTGTCGTCGTCGGTGAGGCCCGTGATCCGTGCGGCGCCCGAGAGGGCGAAGGCACGCGCCGCCGGCAGGTCGAAGACCCGCGCGAGCGCGACCTCTTCGTCCTGGCGCACCGGCTCGGCG
Organism: uncultured Actinomycetes bacterium; assembly: GCA_963813635.1. Classification (GTDB taxonomy): domain Bacteria; phylum Actinomycetota; class Acidimicrobiia; order IMCC26256; family JBBRZM01; genus JBBRZM01. The sequence goes on from CAWEZO010000002.1 coordinate 277,837, forward strand.
GGATTCGCACGCAGACGGGTCATGACGAGCGTCAGCGGATGGTTGAGCGAAGCGGCACCGGTCGCGCGCAGGAGGTCGACCGGCATGCGGATCAACTCGTCGACGCGTTGGGTGCCGATTCGCAGCTCGGCGAGCCCGACCGCGCTGACGCCCACGTAGTCGGCCCGCTTGCCGGTGTTGGTGTCCTTGATCTGGAACTCGACCTTGTGGAACGTCCGTGACGGGAACGTCACGGTCTGGCCGGCGGCCGGGTTCGCGACGACGGATCGAGATTGACCGTCACCGGTGAGCCGCCGTCGAAGCGCAGGGTCGCCCGCGTGATGTAGCGGTCGCGGGTCTTGGTGATCGGCTGCACGAGATTGACGTGGTCGGTGGTGACGTTGTGACCCAAGTCGATGACGAGCTTCTGGTTGGTGACGTCGCCGAACGCGCCGGTGCGCCACACGGTCGACGTATTGCCGTCGAACACGTTCGCGGGCCGGTCTTCGGGTGTGTACGACACCGGGTTGCCGTAATCAGTCGCCGTCACCGACTTCACCCCGCGCTGCTCGGCGACGCTACGCGTGTCGTCGCCGGTGCCGGGAAACACGTCGAGCCAGCGCGTCAGCAGGGTCGACCTTGATCGGCTTCTCCCCCGCGCGCTCCGTGTAGCCGGTGTTCTCGCGAATCGTGCCCCAACGCCGGGCGGCGCCGGCGGTTGGTGTCGGTGACGACCAATGCCGCGCCGTTCTGCAACGCGCGGCGCAGCTCGGGTTGGCGGCCGCGCAACGACGCCGAGTACTGGATCAGCTCCGTGCCGTTGATCACACCCGCCGCGGCCGCGTCGACCAGGCCCTCGCCGTCGCCTGCAACCAGCACGGGCGTGCCGGGATTCGCGGTGCGGATGATCTTCTGCGCATCCTTGACGGGGAACACCGCGACCGGCGGCGGCCACGGAGCGTTCGGCGACGTGGCGAGCTCGATCTCGTCGATCAGCGGCAGGCTCGCCGGCGCGCGGTTGGGCACCGCCGGGCCGAACGTCTGCGGCGTGCCGAGGCCCGGTGGCGGCGTCGGCTGGAACGCCGCCCACAGGGTGCGGGGCGCGGCGTGCGGTACCGCTCGTACTGGAGATCCGACCGCAGCAGGACGTCACCCGCGCTGAGGAGCCGCGACACGGGAGCGAACGACGCCGGGTCGTCGGTGCCCTCCTGGAGCCGGTGGTCGAACGCGATCAGCAGGTCGGCGGATGCTTGCGACCCGAACGGGATCAGCTCGCGCTCGACGTAGGGGCGATCCATGAGCCCCGGCGTGATCGGGTCAACGGTGTTGCCCCAGCGATACGAGGAGAAGTCCGACCCGGGGATCTCGAGCACCCGGGTGTCGTGACTCTCACGGTCGAGCTGCTGCGCCGCGGTGGTCCAGTAGCTCGGGATCTGCCCCGGCCGCTCGAGGTTCTCGCCGATGTAGTCGGCGCCCCACGCGGCCGGCAGGTTGGCGACGACCAGCACGCCGACGAGCAGCGCGCCCACCAGCCCTGCGCGTGGTCGCCGCTGCCACAACGCGGCCACACCGGAGCCGAGCAGGACGGCCGAGCCGAGCGCGATGAGCGGGACCGCGCGCGGTGTGCTGCGCAACGCGAGCCCGGCGCTCGAGCCGCTCGCGAACGCCTTGAACAACCGGCCGAGCAGCGACGGGTCGCCATACGGGAACGGCCCGACCGCGATCATCATGCCGATGAGGACGAGCGCCACGAAGTAGGCCCGGTGACGCCAGCGCGTGACGCTCGCGGCAATGAACACGAGGATCGGAATCGCGAAGCTCACGAGGAGCAACCAGACCTGCTGGGTGTACCCGACCGACTGCTCGATCCACGGTCCGATGCCATCACGACCGTAGAAGAACCAGTTGCCGAGCCCCCGGAGCACCTCGGGTGGCGACGACGCGGTCGCGACCGTCTTGACCGTCTCGGTGAAGTTGAGCACCGGCAGTCCGTACGCACCCTGGAGCGACAGGCCGGCGATCCACCAGAACGCGGTGACGAGGACGAGGACGAAGATGCGCATCGCGGCCCCGAGCGCCTGGCGCACGGTCGCTTCGCGCTCGACAAAGACCGCGAACAGGATCCACAGCACCGGCGCGACCCCGGCGAACAGCAGTGACGTCGCGTTGGTGCCCCCGACCATCACCGTCACGAGCGCGAACAACGCGGGGCTGCGCCAATCGCGCCGGCGCACGCTGCGGATCGCGAGACCCACCATCCAGCCCAGCGCGCCCCACGGCAGCAGGATCGCCGAGATGCGCGCCGTGTAGGCAAGGGGGTAGGGCGTCAGCATGTACGCGAGCGCGGCGACCGTCGCGCCGGTGCCGCGCCAGTCGAGCTCGCGCAGCAGAAACAGCACGCCCGCGCCCGCGGCGAACGTGATCGAACCCAGCCAGATGCGCTGTGCGATCCAGTCGGAGACACCGAGGTGCTGCGTCAGCCAGTAGTAGGGGCCCATCGGGAACAGGTAACCGATGTTCTGGTGGGTGACGGTGCCCGACCCCATGTTGGGGTCCCAGAGGTACGGGGCCCGGCTGAGCAGACGCCCTGGGTTCAAGTAGAGGTACTGCTTCGTGTCCGCGCTCACCTTGCCCGGCGCGGAGAGAAGGAACGGCACGTACGCGAGCAGCGCGAGGGCGAGGTGGGTCAACAGTGACTGGTGCCGCGCGGCCGCGTTCGCGACCGTCCCGTGGTTCCGTTGCACGGTCACGCGGCCCTTGACGGGCGCTGTGGTCGCCGTCACCGACGGTGCAGGCGCCGCGCCTCGGTCGCCAGCGCTTCGAGCGCGCCGCGCGCCGTTGCCTCCCAGGTGAAGCGCGACGCGTGCTCGAGCGCCGTTGCGCTCATGCGGGCTCGCAGCCCATCATCACCAAGGATCGAATCCATGTACTCGATCATCTCGTCGGGCGTGTCGGCGAGGAAGCCGGTGCTCCCGTGCACGACGGCGTCGCGATGTCCGGCGATGTTGCTGACGACGGCAGGCGTGCCACACGCGGCCGCCTCGGTGATCGTCATCCCCCATCCCTCGCGTGCCGACGTGCTCGCCACGAGCCACGCCTGCCGGTAGAGGCTGAGCAGCTTCGCGTCGTCGACCCGGCCGGTCAGGCGGATCCATGCCGAGGCACCCGCCTCGTCGATGTGGGCCTCGAGTGATTCGCGTTCGTAGCCCTCGCCGATGATCATGGCGCGGAGCTTGGGATGGCGCGGCTTCGAGCGCGACCAGCGCATCGACGAGCGCCGGGAACTGCTTCACGGGGACGAGCCGGCCGACCGCCACCACGAGCGGTTCGGGGGAACGCTTCTCGCCCGGCGAATACCTCGGGTCGATACCGGGCGGCACGACCGTGATGCGCTTGGCGCGGAACCCGAGGTCCTCCACGAGCTCGCGCTTGGAGGATTCGGACAGGGTGACGATGTGGCTGCGGCGATAGACGAGCGGCGCGACACGCGACTCGATGGTGCGGCCGAACTTCGCCAGCCGGGGTGAGAGCGTCATGTCCCACATCTCCGCGTGCATGTGGTGGAGGAACACGATGCGGGGGCCGGGTGCCCACAACGGCGAGAAGAACGGCATGCCGTTCCAAATCTCGACCAGACCGTCGCGCGAGCCGTGCCAGCCCATCGACTCGCTGAGGGCGGCGCGCGGGAACACGAGGTAGCGACCCCCCTTGCGGATCACGCGGTACCCGTCGCGCCAGCTGACCTGCGGGTGGCCCGCCGCGTACGACGTGCGGAAGTTGACCTCGATGCCGGCTTCGGCCCAGACGCGGGCGATCTCTGCGGCATGGAGCTCGGAGCCACCGGCTTCGGGATCGTCGAGGTCACGCCAAGCGAGGAAGTGAATCCGTCGCAAGCCGGCCTCGGCGGCGATCTCGCTGAGCTTGGGAGGAGCGGGGGATGTGGACCCGCCACGGCGTGGGTTCACGGCGATTCGAGGTTAACGCAGCACCGGTCGTTCACTTGGTACAGGGCCGCGCGCGCCGCCGCCTCGCTTGAGCCGTAAGGCGGGACGCTCCACCACGTAGTAGCTGATCGTGGCCGCGACGACGCTGAGCGCCACGACGACGGCGAGCATCTGCCAGAACGGCGAGTTGAACAGATGCGTGTCGCTCCACTGGAGGTACTTGTCGATCCAGAGCTCGTGCCAGAGATACACGCCGTAGGAGACGAGCCCGAGGAACACGACCGGCCGCCACCGCAGCACCCGCCGGATGACCCCCCGATCCTGGGGGCCGAACACGCCCGGGAGCAGGAGCAGCAGACGCGGTGAGCCCGTACAGCCCGATCCACGTCATCCACTGGGCACCGGAGAGGTGCGGGTACCCGACGTCGAACTGCGTCATCGTGATCCAGTACGCGCACGCGGCCGCGACCCAGCACAGCAGCGGTTGGTCGCCGACGAACCTGACGACCCGTGGCACGCTGCCCTGCTGGGCGATGCGCGCGCTGATCAGCGCGAGGCCCATTCCGAGGGCGAACAGGCCGAGATAGCCGGGGAGCCACGAGTGCAGATGGTCGAGGCTCAACCGCAGCGTGGATACCCACTCGTGCCACGCGAGCGACACCACGCCCATGGTGACGAGCCCGATTGTCTCGACGAGCACGACCCGTCCAATACGACACGCGACCCGGCGGACGGCCCACGCGTACAGCGGCAGGAAGAGATAGAAGGCGAGCTCCACGCACAGCGTCCAGGCTTGCTGGATCCCGCCGTAGCTGTGGTGCCTCGTGTACTGCTGGAGCAACCCGTAGTAGGAGATGAAGTCACCGACATTGTTGATCTGATGCTTGGGTCCGGCCTGATGGAAGACGTAGACGGCGAACGTCGAGCGCGAGCCAGTACGCCGGGAAGATGCGGAGGAAGCGCGCCCGGAAGTAGCGCGAGAGAGGCATCGGCGCGCGGCCGGTGAGGTGCGTCGACACGAACGGGCGGTAGAGCAGGAACCCCGAGATCAGGAAGAAGACGGCAACGCCGACGTCGAGCCGGCTGAATGTCAGGCCGAGGGTGTGCTTGCGGAACACGAGACCCGACGCGACCGACACGTGGAGCGCGAGCACCGCCATCGCGGCCAGCGCGCGGTAGCCGTCGATGCACGGAAACCATTCCCGCGGCGCGGTCGCGTCGTCGGGGGCGATGCTCAACTCGGGCCGACCGGCGTGCCCGCGGGCTCGAAGGGCGTCGCGACCTCCGTGTCGTCATGCGCCGCGTCGGGCGACGGGTCGGGCTCGGCCTCCGGCGCCGACGGCTTTCTCCACCAACGGGTGATGGCGGCGTCGATGGCGACGGCTGGCAACACGACAAAGGTGATCTCGAGCGGCGCGCGATACCGGGTGTTGCCGAACGCGATGAGCACGGCGCTCACGACGATCACGAACGTCGCCAGGAACGGCAGCAGCGTCACCTTCCGGCGCCAGAGCACGACCGCGCCGAGGATCGCGAGCGGCGCGAGCAGGTAGTACTGCACCAGCGCGATCCTCGCCGCGCCGAGCTCGCGGCCCTCGACCCGGTCGTACAGGATCTTCTGATTGATGTTGGGCGTCCCCCACGGCGAGCCGGGGTGGTACAGCTCGAACACCCGGCCCAGCCGCGCGAGCTCGACCGCCGGTAGTCGGTCCTCGTGCGCCCGGATGTACGCGGACGCGCGCCGGCGCCACTCACGCGCCTGCTCCGACGCGTCACCCTTGGGCACCGGTCGGTCGAGCACGCACTTCGGGTTCCACCAGCCGAGCAACGGCCCGTAGTACGTGGTATCGCAGCTGGCGCTCGCGATCGTGATCTCCCGCGCCACCGGACAGGTACAGCGGATAGCGGAACGCCGTCATGTTACGGATCACCCACGGCGAGATCACCAGAGCCGCGAGGGCGCAGCCGGCCAGGATGACCCCGATGCGGCGGCGCACGTCCCAGGACTTGACCCGCCATGCCAACGGCAACAGCACGAGCGGCAAGAAGAGGGCGACCTCGGCGCGCGTGAGCATGGCGACGCCGCACATGGCGCCGAGCCACAGCGCTCGCCCCGTACTCGGTTGCCTCCAGAACCGGTACGACAGCAGGATGACGACCGCGACCATGAAGAACGTGATCGTCTCCGAGGTCACCAGCGGGTCCTGCACCCACAAGTTGGCGTACACGGCAGCGATCGCCGCCGCGATCAGTCCGGTGCGCTCCCCCACGACCTCCCGCCCGACCAGTCCGCAGACGAAGACGGTGCCCGCGCCGAGCAGGCAGCTCGCGACCATGTGCCAGTGGAAGCTCGACAAGCCGACGAGCGAGAACGCGGCGTAGTACAGCGGCGCGAGGGGCGGGTGGTCGGCCGACGCACCGCGCGGGATCACGTGTCCGTTGTGCAAGTCGCGGTACCACTGGAAGCCGTCACCGTGGATCAGGCCGTTGGCCTGGTAGTGGTAATAGAACGCGTCGCCGCCGATGGCTTGGCCCCACTTGTAGTGGTAGGCGTAGAAGAGCCGCACGGCCAAGCCGACGACTGCGAGCAGCGACAGCCAGAGGAAGAAGCGTGTTGTGCGGGTCGTCACGGGCGCCAACGTTACCGGCCGGGCTGCGAAAACTGCGGTTCGGTCGCGGCCGCTCTCGTGCATGCGTTTGTGCGATCGGGCCCCGTATAGGGGCCACGATCGCACAAACGGTCGGGGGGTCGAACCCGGTTACCGGCGGTCGGCGTCGCTCGCCGGATCGGGTGGCATGCCGTCGCTGAGATCACCGCGATCGAACATGCGGGCCCGCAACAGCGCCAACTCCTCCGCGAGCGAACGCGCCCGTTCCTCGAGGCGCGACACCTCCCACGACATGTGCACGAGCAGGAGCAACGCGAACGCGAGACCGAGCAGCAAGAAGGCTCCGAGCGGGTACTGCACCCCGAGCACGTCGGCGCCGCGGTGCAGCAGCCACGGCCAGAGTGCGAGGAGCGAGAGCACCGGGACGGCGAAGAGCCACGGGAGCACGTACTTGCCCCGCAACTGCCGGCGCCGAACGAGACGCAAGAGCCACAGGAGCGACGCGATGAGCATCACCGCGACGAGCACGCGGTCGGCGCGTTCATCGCGCCGTTCCACGTGAGCGGGGCAGTCGCCTCGACGCGGTGCACACGAGCACGAGCATCGTGCGCAGATACCGATACACGAGCCGCAGGTTTCGTTGCGACGGAGCGCCGCCGGCACGGCCTCGCATCCGCGTCGGGACCTCCACCACCGTGAATCCGTGGGCCAACGCGAGCAGCAGTGCCTCCACCGTGTCGCCCATGTACTCGACCGACAGCTCGCGCGCGAACATCTCGAACACGGGCCGGTTGAACGCCCGGAACCCTGACGTCGTGTCGGAGAACCGCCGGCCGGTCAGCAACCGCACGACCACACGGAGCGCGGCCATCGCTCCCCCGCGAGCCGCGCCGACGTCGTACTCGTCGACGTCGCCACCGAATCGATTGCCGATCGCCATGTCGGCACCCTCGTCGAGCGCGTGCAGCAGCTTCTTGATCTCGGCCGGATCGTGCTGGCCGTCGGCGTCGAACTGGATGCTGCGGTCGTAGCCGCACGCGACCGCGTACCGGAAGCCGGCGCGCAACGCTCCGCCTACACCCAAGTTGAACGGCAGCGTCATCACGGTCGCGCCGGATCGCGCCGCGACATCGGTGGTGTGATCGCTCGACCCGTCGTCGACCACGAGCACGTCGTGCTCCTCGACGCGCTCCGCGAGCTCTTGGAGCACGCCGGGAAGTGCGGCCTCCTCGTTGTACGCGGGGATGATGATGAGGGTACGCACGTCGATGCCAGGCTAGGCCGCGGGTGTGTCCGCGGCCCGGACCGGCGCCTTGGTGTTGCGGCGCCATGGCGGACGCCGCTTCAACCGCAACGCCGGTCGTTCGACGAAGTAGTAGCTCAGCGCCGCGGCAACGAGCGTCATCGCGAGCGTGAGGACGAGCAGCGACAGGAAGTGCGGCGCGGGAATCCACGACGGCAGGACCGGCCGGCCGAACGCGTTGTCGGGGGCGAGCAGCTCGATGAGATCCTTGTGCCAGAGGAACACGCCGTACGACACGAGACCCACCCACGCGACAACCCGTGAGCGCAGGAACCATCGGATCCGGCCGCGCTCCTGGTTCCCGAACACCGCCGGCAGCAACAAGAAGAACCCGGTCGCGCCGTAGAACACCTGCTTGAGCATCTCCTGACGCTTCGTGATGTTGAGCGTGTCGGCATTGAGGCCGAGCTGCGTCGAGATCACGAAGAACGTCAGGCCCGCGATACACCACCACAGCGCCGGATACCTGCCGATCGCATCGATCCATCTCGGAGCCGCGCCGCGGCGCTCGACCCAGACGCTGATGACCGCCAGGCCCATACCGAGTCCGAACAGGTCGAGCTGTGACGGCAGCCACAAGGTGGACGGTGTCGCCTGTGAGTGGCTCCACAACAAGAGCGTGTGTGTGCCGAGACCGATCACGATCAGGGTGCACACGGCGATGAGCTCCACCGCGAAACCGTCGCGCGACGGGGATCGCGAGGGCACGTATGGCAAGGGCGAACAGTGGCAGGAAGAGGTAGAAGCTGATCTCGACGCACAGGCTCCACGCCTGCACGATCCCGGTGAACAGGTGTGCGCGGGAGTAGATCTGCGCAAACCCGTAGAGGTAGAAGACGTCGCCGGCGTTGTGCACCTTGACGGTGCCGAACACGAGGATGGTCACCGTGAGCACGAGCCAGTAGGCGGGCAGGATGCGCAAGGCGCGGCGCCAGTAGAAGTCGCCGAGGCGTGGCGCGGACCGGTCGGCGAGATGTGCCGACACGAACGGGCGGTAAAGCAGGAAGCCCGATAACAAGAAGAAGATCGCCACGCCGGCGTCCATGTGGGCGAGGAACCTTCCCCAGTACGTGCTCGAGTACGAGCCGGCGGCTGCGCCGACGTGGGTGAACAGCACCGCGATGGCGGCGATGGCACGCAATCCGTCGAAGCCGGGAAAGTGCGCACGATTCGCAACGACGGGATTACTCGCGTCGGCCGGATGCGCGGGTTCGCCCGCCAGGCCGCTGCTCGCGTCGGCCTGGTCGCCCACCACCTCGGGTTTCACGGTCACGGCGTCGACACCGCCGGCGCGCGGCGACGGAACGGCATGTGGCTCTTGAGTCGCAACGCGGGCCGCTCGACGATGAAGTAGCTGAGCGTCGCGGTGGCCAACGTGAACGCGAACGCGACCACGAGAATCTGCAGGACGTGGCCGCCGAACAGGGTCCAGTGGAACCAGCTCATCACCTGCGGTATCCACGCCTCCTGCCAGAGGTACACGCCGTAGGACACCAAGCCGACGTACGCGATCGGGCGCCATTGGAGGAACGCTCGCACCCCGCCGCGATGCGGCGGCCCGAACGCGGCCGGCACGAGCAGGAACAGCGCGGTCAGCCCGTAGAGGAGCTGGCGCACCATCAACTGCCGGCCGGTGAGGATCGCGAGGTCACGCGGCAGGCCCACTTGGGTGCAGACGATCCAGTACGTCACCGCCGACAGCAGCCACCACACCCACGGCCGGCGACCGATGAGCTCCACAATTCGATTGGGGGTGGTCTGGCGTGCAGCCCACGCGCTGAGCAACGCCAGACCCATGCCCATCGCGAACAAGTCGAGGTAGCTCGGGAGCCAGTAGCTCGCGGCGAGGAACGCGCGCGGGGCACCCTTCGCGGCGACGTGTGTGTGGCGCCAGTAGGGGTCGGCGGCGAACACCGCCAACCGGAACGCGACGCTCGTGACGCACATCACCGCGAGGCCGATGACCTCGACGCGAAGGCGTGAGCGCGCCCGCACGGCGACCAGATGGACGGCCCATGCGTAGAGCGGAAGGAACAGGTAGAAGGTCACCTCGGTGCCGAGGCTCCAGGCCTGGTTGATGGCGCCGAAGAAGCGGATCGGGTCGTAGATCTGAGCAAACCCGAAGTAGGTGATGAAGTCGCGCGGCGAATGCAACGCGCCGTTCTCGAACCCGAAAAAAATCGAGATGAGGATCAGTGCGATCCAGAACGCGGGCACGATCCGTAGGAATCGGTTCCAGAAGAACCGCCGGGCCTCGAGTGGCGGTCGCCCGTCGAGGTGCGCGGAGACAAACGGCCGGTAGAGCAGGAACCCGGAGATGAGAAAGAAGATCGGTACGCCCGCGTCGCCGTGGGCGAAGAGCGCACCAAAGCGACCATTGATGCTGTAGCCGCTTTGGAACCCGACGTGGAGCAGCAGCACCGAGATGGCCGCGATCGCGCGCAGCCCATCGAAGCAGGGGAAGTGGGCCCGGTTCGCAACGGTCGCCAAGCCGGCGTCGGCGGGGTGTGCGGGTTCGGCGTCGGCCGGGTGTGCGCGTGCGGTGTCGGCCGGGTGTGCGCGTGCGGTGTCGGCCGGGTGTGCGCGTGCGGTGTCGGCCGGGTGTGCGCGTGCGGTGTCGGCCGGGTGTGCGGGTGCGGTGTCGGCCGGGTGTGCGGGTGCGGTGTCGTCGGCCGCGGCGCCGCTCGTGGGCGCGTCGGTCGTGGGCGCGTTGCTCGGAGGCGCTCCGTCGGCCTGAGGCCCGTGAGTGCCGCCGGTCGCGCTCAGCTGATCGGCTCCGTGTCCTCGGTGTCGGGATGGGTCTCCTCGTGGTACTCGGCCTCGACGTTGACGTTCCACACGTCGTGGTCGGCTCCGAAGATGTTGTCGACCGACAGCATCGCGGTGTACATGGAGTGATCCTGGTTGTTGTACTTGTGCATCCCGTTGCGACCGGTGGGATAGACGTTGGGGGTGTTGGCGTCGAGCCAGTCGCGCATCGTTTGGACGTTGGCCTTGTACGAGCCGTCGTACATCGGGTACGCCTTCGGCATCCGCACCACGTAGCCCGACTCGACGCGCTCGGGCTCGACGAGCCCGAGCGCCTGGAGCTCGCGCTTGCCCTGCTCGATGAGCTGATCGTCGGGCTTGGTCCACATCTCGTCGCCTTCCGTCACGAAGAACTCGAGCCCGAGACAGGTGCGCCCGTCCTTGACGAGATACGGCGACCACTGCCCGAAGTTCTGAATGCGCCCGACACTCACTTCGGGATCGTGAATGTAGATCCAGTTGTCCTCGAACCCCGCGTCCTCGGGCACGACCAGCGCCACCGTCATGAAGTCGCGGTAGGCGAGTGCTCGTGCCGCCGCGAGCACCTCGGCCGGCGGGGGCGGGTCCATGGCCTCGACGAGCGCGCCGATCGGCATCGACGAGATGACGTGCGTGCAGTCGTAGCGCGTGGGCGCGCCGTCGGTCTCGGCCGTGACTGCGACCGCGGCGCCACCGGCGTGGTGCACCCTGGTGACATCGGAGCTGAACACGACCTTGGTGCCCTTGGCCGAGACGAGCTCGGTGCACTTCTCCCACATCTGACCGGGGCCGTACTTCGGATAGTTGAACTCGTCGATGAGGCTCGTGACCTGCTTCGACTTGTCGCGACTCTTCAGGAATTTCGGCGTCAGCGCTTCCCGCACGGCACGGAACAACGAGAGGTTCTTGATGCGCTGCGCGCCCCAGTCGGCCTGGATCTGGGTGCACGGCACGCCCCACAGCTTCTCGGTGTAGGTCTTGAAGAAGGTGCGGTACAGGCGCCACCCGAAGCGTCCGGCGATGAACCCCTCGATGTTGCTCTGATCCTTCGGCCGCTTGATCCGCACCCAGAGGTACGAGAGCACGCAGCGCACCGCTTCGATGAAACCGAGGTTCTTCAGCGCGTTCATCGGAACGAGCGGGTAGTCGTACAGCTGGCCCTTGTAGAAGATGCGGCTCATGCGCGGGCGACGAAGGAACTCGTCCTTGCCGAGGATCTCCATCCACAGGTCTTCGACCGGCTTCACCTTGGTGAAGAACCGGTGGCCGCCGATGTCGAAACGCCAGCCGTCGCGTTCCACGCTGCGGCTGATCCCGCCGACGACGGTGTCGGCTTCGAGCACGGTTGACGCCACGCCGCGCTTGGTGAGCTGGTACGCGGCCGTGAGCCCGGCGGGCCCGGCTCCGATGATCACTACGTTGGGCTGGTCGTTCGTCGGCACGCCGTCTGCTCCCGAAGGCTGCGAGGACTGGTCAGAGAGGCAACAAGAAACGGACTGATCGGGTGTCCTGCCTCGGCACCGACCCAGCGGGCCGGCCGTTCAGGGTCAACGCAGTCTACGGGAGCAGGCGCTCAAAGAGCCGATTCATGGCCATTTGCGGGTCGCCGACGGCGCCGGGCGGAACGACCGCTACGGCACGTAGACGCCGAGGAATGCCAACGTCGCGTAGCCGACCAATCCCGCGGCGGCCAGCACGAGCGCAGCCTTCTCGACCTCCTCGGGCCCGGTGATCAGCGCGACACCGAGCGCGAGCGGGAACGCGGTCATCGCGTAGCGCTCGAACGAGTCGAGGTTGTGGGCCGAGAGGCCGACCAGCACGGTCGCCGCGGCGTAGGCCGCGTACGACGACGGCATCCGGCGCGCCAACACGATGATCACCACGATGAACAGGACCGCCCATACGACGTGGAGCCCCGATCCGAACTTGTTGCCGAAGAGGTCGCTGACCGCTTGGCCGGCGCGGGTGCCCGGATTCTGAAAGCTGCCGCGCAGCGCCTTGGATGTCTGCTGGTGCAGCGGCTCCAGCCAGTCGCCGTACACGCCGCCGACCCAGGCAAGGAAGATCCCGGTACCGACGACCGGCGAGATGACCGCCAAGCCGCGTGTGACGCGCTCGGCTCTCGGTATGCGTTGCCAGTGCCTCGCAGCTTCGATGAGCGCAGGGATCACGAGGAGCACGCCGATCGGTCGGCACAGCCCCGCGAGCACTCCGAGCAGCGCGGCCAGCGCCCAGCGGCGCGAGCGGAGCGCGATGAACATGCCGACCGAGAGCGCCATCAGCGTGGCTTCGGCGTAGCCGAGCACGAGCACGAAGGCCGGCGGGAAGATGGCCGCGAACCACGCGGCGCGGTTGGCGAGCCGCGGGTCGCCCGTCTCGCGCAGCGCGAGTGCGTACAGCAACGCCCCGAACACGAGTGCCGAGACGCTCGCGACCACGAGCAGCGCCGCGGCCGTGTGGTCGAACATCACCACGCCGAGCCACCGCGAGAGCAGCGGCACGAGCGGGAAGAAGCGCAAGGTGTTGCGCCCTGACTGGTAACCGCTTTCGGCGATGGCCCGGTAGTACGCGGCGTCCCAAGCGAAGAGCCCCTGCTTCGCCTGCACGGGACGGCGCAGGTGGGCGTCCTCGAGGCCGTAGCGCACCACCGCGAGCGCCCCCAGCACACAGACGCGCGCGAGGAGCCACGGTACGAACGCGTGGCCAAGGTCGCGGCCGAAGAAGTCGGACCAGCCGCGCCCGTGGGACTGGTTGATCACCGCGCGGGATACTCGGTCAGGCCCATGAACTCGAAGAGGTCGTTGTCGGGCGCGACCCTGGAGACCGCCCCCGGCCGCGCCGCGGCGAGGGCGGCGCCGACGGCGTCGCACTTCCCGACGACATTGCGGTATCCCTCGACGTTGACGTACCAGATCGTGTGACGGCCCGCGCGCTGCAGCGTCTTGCCCGCGAACAGCACCGGATCGGTGTGGCGGTTCCGGTCGGCATAGTCGACCCAGTCGACGAACCGGGGCGAGTCGAAGCTCGGGAACGTGAACTGCGTGAGCCGCGGGCCGCCGGCAAGCAGGCGGCTCGTATCCGGTGCCAACTGGTCGGGGCAGTAGAGGACGACGTCACCGGGGCGGGCATGGGCCCGGATGTAGTCGGCGGACTGCGACGCCTGCGTGCGCTGCTCGTAGGCGGCGCGCGCACCCCCGCCAAGCCCGAGGACGGTCACCACGACAACCACGCCGACAAAGAGCCGCCGATCGGCGAAGACGAGCGTGCCGTAGGCAATCGCCAGCGCGAACAGCGGAAACGCGATCGCCGCGTAGCGGGCCTCGAACGAGGTGCCGCCGGCGTACGCGACCGTGAGCCCGAGGCCGAGACCCCCGACCGCCGCCGCGAGCTCCCAGCGGATGCCGGGCACGGTGTGGAGATCGAGCTCGACCCGGCGATTGTCGACGGCACGTCCGAACAATGCGAGCAGCGGGAGCAGCAGGACCGGCAGGAGGAACACAAACGCTTCGGAGTGGTCGCCGCCGCCCGCGAAACCGATGATCGAGTCGGCGAAGCCGGACGTCGGCAGGATCGGATCACCCCATGGGGTGCCCGTGTGACCGAGCTGATACCGAAACGTCGTCAGCCACGGCAGGAACGTGATGCCCGCGGCGATCATCGCGACGATCACCGATCGCGCGGCCCGGCGTTCGTCGAGCGTCGGGGCGCGCACCGCGCGGAAGACAAGGCCGATGCCGACCACCGCCAGGAGGTACATCGACCAGTAATGCGTGTACATCAACGCCGAAGCGATCACCGCGACGAGCGCGAGGCGACCGAGTGCCGGCCGCTCCAGGGCCCGCACGAGCGCGAGATAGCCCGCGAGCACCAGGAACATCTGCATCGAGTACATGCGGGATTCCGTCGCGTAGCGGATCGCGTACGGCGACGAGGCGAACACGAGCACCGCGACCCACCCGAGCCGGCGTCCCCCGAGGCGCCGGCCGCACCACCAGGCGACGGGCAGCGTCGCGACCGAGAACACCCCCGACAAGGCGCGCACGGCGACATCGCCCGAGCCGAACACCTGGATCCAGCCATGAAGCAGCAGGTAATAGAGCGGCGGTGCACCGTCGTGCCGCAACGCCTCGCGCAACTGATCGAGCGGCAGCTTCGCGATGTTGACCGAGAGCGCCTCGTCGAGCCAGAGATCGGAACGGGTGACGAAACGCAACACCACGCCGGCGGCGATCACGATGACAATTCCGGCGACGATGAGCCTGCTGCCGAAGAGTGACAGCCCGCCCCCCGACGTGGATGCAGCCGGCGTGGAGGCCGGGGCGCGCGCCGGCGCGTCAGGAGCGACCTTCATGGCCGAAACGGTAACACCGGGCTCTTCGCTCGCCCGGTCTCGGCGGTTCAAGTCGCGGCCCGACGCGCCCGGCGTCAGCTCGTGATCTTCGGCGCGACTTCGGCCATGAAGCGCCCGAGGCTCTCGGTCGACGGGTAGTCGCGGAACCAGAGCACGAACTCGCGACATCCCGCGTCGACGAATCCCTGCACCTTCTCGACGACCTGCTCGGCGGTACCGACGAAATTGTCGTGCAGGTAGCCCTCGTCGTCACCGCGGCCCCAGAGGTTGCCGCCGGACGGCGTCGCGAGCCACGTGCGGAGATCCGCCTCGGTATCGAACAGTGCGCAGTCGGGCGCGTGCGTGCGCACGATCGAGTCGAAGTCACGCCCGATCCGTTCGCAGTGCTCCCGCAAGATCTGCGACTTGTGCACGAACTCATCGAGGTCGGTCTGCCAGTTGGTTGCGTCGGCGTGCTCGGCCGCGATGCGCAGGGTGACCTTCTCGCCACCGCCGCCGATCCAGATCTCCGGGAGTTGTTGGAGCGGTTTGGGATCGCAGTAGGCGCCGTCGAAGTGGAGGTGCTCGCCGTCGAATGTCACGGTCTCCTCGGTCCAGAGGCGCTTCACGACCGTGACCGTCTCCTCGAGCACCCGGAGCCGCTCACAGTTGGGCAAGTAGTCGTAGCCGTACGCCCGGTATTCACGGTCGTACCACCCGGCGCCGAGACCGAGGATCAGCCGGCCGCCGGAGATCACGTCGACCCCCGCTGCTTCCTTTGCCAGCAACCCGGCGTTGCGGTATGTGGAGCACGTCACGAGCTGGCCGAGGCGGATGCTCGAGGTCTGTGTCGCGAGCGCGGCGAGCGCGGTGAACGCCTCGAACATGTGGGTGGGCTCGCGGCGTGGCACTGTCTCGACATGGTCGTAGACCCACAAGTGGTCGTAGCCCGCCTGCTCCGCGAGCTGCGCGACCTCCACGGTGCGAGCCCACGCGTCGGCGGCGCTCCAGCCGCTGTACTCGAGCTTCCAACCCTGCGGCGCGAAGGCGCCGTACTTGATGGGCGTACCGGTCACTGGTAGGCCCGGAGGGCGTACTCGTAATGCTGGATCTCGACCATCATCGGCAGCAGGAATCCGACGTAGAAGCTCGTGAGCTTCAGCATCTCGAAGTCGGCGGTCTTCTTGCCGATCACGTCGACGCGGTCGTCATGTGCGGCGAACGCCTTGGCGCGTGCGAGCGCGTCGTCGAGCTCGGGCATCGTCGCCACCGACATGCCGAAGTGATCGAGGCGCGGGCAGATCATCGGCGGATCGTCGGCGATCAGGAACACGAACTGCTCGTTGCTGTGCACGCGCGAACACGAGCTTCTTGCCGTCGACCGTCTCGGTGGGGTGCTCCTGCCAGCCGAACACGTCGCCGTAGAACTGCAGGATGTCGGCGCGGCCCGCCTCGCCGAGCAGGTCGGCGGGCACGCTCATCGCGACGTGGTTGAACCTGGGCTTGCGGATCGTCCGGTCACTCATGGGCGTCCTCGGTTGGGGGCGATCATGACCTTCGCGGGGATCTCGCCCGACGCGAGCCGCTCGATCGCGTTGAACAGGCCCTCGAGCGGCACGTCGTCACCCTCGACGAGCAGATCGGTCGGGAAGTCGGGCGACGCGAGCAGCTTGAGCGCGACGTCGAAGCCACCGGCGTCATAGGTGCACGCGCCGGTGACCACCAGCTCGTTGAGCAGGATGCGGTTGGGATCGAACTGCGGCGGCTTCATGCCTGCTCCGACGAGCACGAGCGTGCCGGCGCGTTTGAGCTGGCCGAGCGCCGCCTCCATCGCGTCGGCGTCGTCCCGAGCACTCGAGCGCGACGTCGAACGGCTCGTCGACGATCCGGTTGGGCGATCGCGGGCTCACGAGCGTGTCGGGTGTGACGGCCGTTGCTCCGAGTTGCTCGGCCAGCGCGCGCCGCAGCGGCGACGGCTCGCTCACGACAACGTCGGTGATGCCCCGTGCGACCGCTGCCGCGATCGACAGCGCGCCAATAGGTCCGGCGCCGGTCACCAGTATCCGCTGGCCGATGTGCGCAGCGCCGCGGGTGAGCCCGTGGAGCGCGACCGCGAGCGGCTCGGTCAGCGCCGCGGCACGCAGCGACAACCCGTCGGGCAGGGCGAGCAAGTTGGTCTCCGGGACGCGCGATGAACTGTGCGAAGGCTCCTTGCCAGGTGCCGTCGCCCTCACCGAGCGGACCACGGCCGGTGCACAGCGCGGGCCGGCCGGCGCGGCAGTACTCGCACTCGCCGCATTTTGCGCCGGGGCCGCCGACCACCTCGTCGCCGACCTTCCAGCGCTTCACTCCCTCGCCCACGGCGGCTACCCGGCCGGAGAACTCGTGACCCTCGATGGAGCCCGGGCGACCCCAGCCGTCGAGCACGAAATGCAGGTCGCTGCCGCAGACACCGCAGTGGCTGATCTCGAGCAGCACGTCACCGGCGCCGACCTCGGGGACGGGCCGCTCCTCGATGACCAGATCACGTTGCCCGCGGTACACGGCGGCCTGCATCGACGAAGGAAGCTCGGGCATCCGCCGAGTCAACACGGACCTGACACGAGCGTCAACTTGGCGCGGTGGGCGATAAGGTCGATTCGCAGGCCGCGGCAGCGTGTACGGGAGGCAATCGCATGGCAGCCGATCTCGTGATCACCGGCGGCACCGTTGTCGACGGGAGTGGTGCGCCCGGCCGGCGCGCCGACGTGGCCGTCACCGATGGGCTCATCACGGAGATCGGCGACGACGTGCAGGGCGACGCGCACCCTCGACGCGTCCGGCCACGTGGTCGCGCCCGGCTTCATCGACATCCACACGCACTACGACGCGCAGGTGTTCTGGGACCCGGCGCTCACACCATCGAGCTACCACGGCGTCACAAGCGTCGTGGCCGGCAACTGCGGCTTCTCGATCGCGCCGTGCCGCCCCGCGCACCGCGACCTCCTTGCCCGCACGCTGGAACACGTCGAGGACATGAGCCTGCCGACCTTGGAGGCCGGCATCCCGTGGGACTTCGAGACGTTCCCCGAGTACCTCGACTCGGTCGCACGCCACGGCAGCGTCCTCAACTACGGCGTGTACATCGGCCACACCGCGCTGCGCCTCTGGGTGATGGGCGACGAGGGCTACGAGCGCGCCGCGACCGACGACGAGCTCGTGGCTATGCAGCGTGTGGTGCGGGAAGCGATGGTCGCCGGTGCGAGCGGGTTCTCGACGAGCTCGTCGGCCGACGCACTCGGGCGACGGCGGGCGGCCCGTGCCGTCACGGCTCGCCGACCCGCACGAGCTCGAGATGCTGCTCGCACCACTCGGCAAGCTGGGGCGCGGCGTCGTCGAGTTCCTGCCCGGCGAGCGGGTGAAGCACGCCGACGTGTACAGGCTGCAACGCATAATCGGACGGCCGTTCACGTGGACCGCTCTGCTCACGCTCAAAGGCACCGACTTCGCACGCGGCTACGCCGAGACCAACGAGCGCGAGCGTGCCGAGGGCGCCGACGTCTGGCCGCAGGTATCGGTGCGGCCGCTCGTGTTCTCGATGAACATGATCGAGCCGTTCGAGTTCAACATGGTGCCGATCTTCGGCGAGCTGATGGGGGCGCCGATCGACAAGAAGCTCGCGTACTACCGCGATCCCGAGTGGCGGCAGCGCGCGCAGGACGAGCTCGACCACGGCAAGTTCTACCGGCCCCGGTGGAACCGCCTCACGGTCGGCGAGTGCGACACGCATCCCGAGCTCGTGGGCAAGACGATCGACGCGGTCGCCCGGGAGCGCGGCACGTTCGAGCTCGACGTGATCCTCGACCTCGCGCTCGAGGAAGACCTGCGCACCCGCTTCCGCAGTGTGCTCGCCAACGACGACCCCGACGGGATCGATGAGCTGTTGCGCCAAGAGGGCATGCTCATCGGCCTCTCGGATGCCGGTGCACACGTGAGCCAGCTCTGCGACGCGTGCATGCCGACGGAGCTGCTCGGCACCTACGTGCGCGAGCGGGAGGCGATCCCGCTCGAAGCCGGCGTGCGCAAGCTCACGGGCGAGCCGGCCGACGTGTACGTACTCGCCGGCCGCGGCTACGTGCCGCGAAGGCATGGCTGCCGACATCACGGTGTTCGATCCGGCGACGGTCGCAACCGGGCCGCTGCGACGAGTGCGCGACTTCCCCGCCGACGGTGAACGCCTCGTCGCGGATGCACCCGTTGGCATGCGCCACACGCTGGTCAACGGGGTACCGATCCGCGTCGACGGCACGCCGTCCGGCAACGGACTCACAACCCTGCCGGGACGCCTGCTCCGCGGCAACGGAGCGCTGCGCCGACCGGGCGCGGTGTCATGACCCGAGGCTCGGCAGGAGCGTCACCGGAGCGTCACCGACGGCTCCAAGGTGACCGTGACGCGCCAGGTGCCTGATTTGTTGCATCAGGTGTTGTAACGGCATCTCCCGGACTCAGGCTGAGCCGATCTCACTCAGGTGGCGTCTTGTCCAGCCGTTCGTACGCCTCGTGTGGCAGGGCGCGGACGTCCTTGTAGACGTGGTGGACGCACGGCTCGCCGGCACGTTCGGGCGGGTACTCGATGCTCGTCGGTGCGCTCCCCCACTCGACCGGCTGGATCTCGTTGTTGACCGAGCAGTGCGCGCAGTACACGGGAAGCTCGTCGCGCATGAACGTGCGGCCGGCGCGGCTCGCGCAGCGTCAGGTACGCGTGATCACCCTCGTACCGGCCGTCGTCGATGAGCCGGCCGCCGCTGCCGCACCGGAACGAGAGCATGATCTTCTCGTCGTCCTCGTCGACCTCGACCGTCGCCCATGTTGCGCGAGCATCGCGCGGGCGATGACCTTGGCCCGCGCCGCGCCGGCAGCGACGCCCACTCGGTCCCGGTGTCGCGACGCGGCCGCACGAACTCGTCGCCGGTCTTGCGCAACGCGCGCTCGACCGCCTCCTCGCCGAGCTCCTCGGCGATGAACGTGAGCAGCGATCGTGATCCAGTTGATCGAGTAGTCCTGCAGGCCCGCCACTGCGTCGACCGCACGGTCGAGCGAGCGATGGCCGCGTCCTCGGGTTCGCCGCGGCGATCAGCGCGATCTTCGCCTGCTCCCACAGCGGCGTCGTCCATCCGCGATCTCGCATCGTCGGCACGCGGTCCGCATGCTCCGGGTCCTCGTGTCATGCGCTACGCTCCGGGGCAGGCCGAGCACACGCTCCGCGATGATGTTGCGCTGGATCTCGCTGGTGCCGCCCGGGATCGTGCCGCCGAACGACCGCAGGTACTGGATCGCCCACGATCCCTCGCGCCACATCGTGCGGACCGAGCATGTCGTGGTCGACCGCGGCCGCGCCGAGCGCCTCGGTGCCCAGCCGAGGCAGCACCGCTGCACGCCTCGCTCCCGAACAGCTTGAGCAGCGAGTGCTCCGGACGACGACTTGCCTTGGCCATGAACTTCGAGAAGCCGCGGTAGCCCATGCAGCATGAGCGCCTGCGCGTCGATCGCGAGCCGGCGACCTCGTCGCGGTAGCCGTCGTCGTCGCGCGAGGTGCGTGCCGCGGCCGCCGGGGCCGTCTCGTCGCCGAGCTCGACGAGCGCGCGCGACCGCGCGGTGCGAGGCTGTACGCGTAGTCGATCCACAGCATCGCCCGTTCGTGCGCGAGCGAGCCCTGCGTGATCGGCCAGCCGCGCGTTGAGCTCACCGAGCAGGTTCTCGCGCGGCACCTCCGCGTCGGTGAAGAACACCTCGTTGAAGTCGGGAAGTCGGGCTCGGTGAGCTCCGGGAACGGGCGCGCCTCGACGCCCGGGGTCTGCATGTCGACGATGAGCACGCTGATGCCCCTTGTGCTTCGGCACGATCGGGGTCGGTGCGCACGAAGCAGAGGCACCAGTCGGCGTGGTGCGCGCCGGACGTCCACACCTTCTGGCCGTTGACCACGAAGTGGTCGCCGTCGAGCACGGCGCGCGTGCGCGAGGCTCGCGAGGTCGCTGCCCGCGGCGGGCTCGCTCATCCCGAGGCACCAGGCGATCTCGGCGCGCAGCGTCGGGAGCAGGAACCGCTCGCGCTGCTCGGCGTGCCGTAGTCGCGGATCGACGGGGCGATGATCCCGAGGCCCTGCGGGTTGGCAGGCTGCGCGGGATCTCCCGCTTCGAGAGCTCCTCGAAGTAGATCATCTGCTGCACGGGGTCGCGTTGCGGCCGCCGAGCTCGGGCGGCCAGCCGGGCACGAGCCATCCGGCGTCGAAGAGGCGTGCGCTGCCACGCGCGGGCCCAGTCGGCGGAAGGTCGGCGCTCGACTCGCTTCGGCTGGCGCAGCACCTCCAGCGGCGGGCAGGTTCGCCTCGAGCCAGCGCGACGCAGCTCGGCGCGGAACGCCTCTTCGGCGTCGCCGTAGCGCAGTCGCACGAAAGCGACGATACTCCGGCATACGCTCCGCGCCGACCTCGGGCGACCGAAGCGAGGGACAGTGGATTTCGAGTTCAGCGCAGACCAGGAGCTGCTGCGCGCGACAGTGCGCCGGTTCCTCGCCGAGCAGGCCCCCGTCTCGCCGTACGTCCGCGGCGCAGCTCGAGATCCGCGCGGGCACCACTGACGATGTCTGGCGCGGCCTCGCCGATCTCGGCGTCACCGGTTTGCTCGTGCCGGAGGCCGCATGGCGGCGCGGGCATGGGGATGGTCGACCATGGCCGTGGTGCTCGAGGAGCTCGGGCGGGCCGTACACCCGGGGCCGTTCCAGTCGTCGGCAGTCGGCGCGGTGAGCCTGGTGCTGTCGGCAGGCGACGAATGCGACTTCGAGTCGGTCCTTCCCGGCCTGGCGTCGGGCGACACGATCGGCACGGTCGCGCTCTACGAGCCCGACTCCCGTTCGGAGTGGCGCTCGCCGACTACGTCTGCCCGCGCGGTCGGCGACGGTTGGGCGATGAGCGGCACGAAGGCGCACGTACCGGACGCAGTGGCAGCCGACCTGCTGCTGGTCACGGCGATGACCGATGACGGTCTGGGCGTGTTCGCGGTGCGGCGCGATGCCGAGGGCGTGGTCGTCGAGGCGACGCCGACGGTCGACGGCACCCGCAAGCAGGCGACGGTCGTCTTGCGCGGACGCGCCGGCGTGGCGGCTCGGAGGCAGTCGCGGTCGGCAGTGGCGGTGGCGCGGGCGGCCCGGGTGCAGGCGAGGTGGCCGTCGCCGATGCCGTCGACCGGCTCGCCGTGGCGTCGGTGCTCGACGGGGTGGGCGCCGCGTCCCGCGCGCTCGAGCTCGCAGTGGAGTACGCGAAGGAGCGCCAGCAGTTCGGCCGGCCGATCGGCGCGTTCCAGGCCGTCCAGCAGATCTGCGCGGACATGTTGCGCGCGGTCGAGCTCGCGCGCGGCGTGCGTACTACGCCGCCTGGGCGTGCGACGCGGCCGATGCACGCGAACGCCACCGCGCCGCGACGATGGCACAGGCGTTCGCAGCCGACGAGCTGTACGGGGTGGGAGCGAACGCGATCCAGGTCTTCGGTGGAGTCGGCTTCACGTGGGAGCACGACATCCATCTCTTCTACAAGCGCCTCCTCACCCTGCAACACGCCGGCGGCGGCCGCATCGAGTCCCTCGAAACCCTCGCCACCCTCCTCCTCGACTGACACTGCGCGTCGCCGCGCCGATCCTTCGTTTACTCGAGGCATTCTCAGCAAATGACTACGAAATTCCTCGAGTAAACGAGTATTTGGGCCTAGGTGTCACACCCCGGCGCTTGACTGCGCCGCATGGACGATGGATTCGACCGCATTATCGGCAGGCTGGCGGCGACTCAATACGGCATTGTCACGATCCATCAGGCGATCCGCCGGGGTGGGTCGCAACCGATGATCGACCAGCGCCGCGACTCGGGCCGCTGGGAACGCCTCGCGCCGGGCGTCTATCGGATCGCCGGGGTTGCCGACTCGTGGGAGCAACAGCTGCTGACCGCGTGTCGCAGTGGCGAGGGTCGGGCATATGCGAGCCACCGCAGCGCGGCTCAATTGTGGGAGCTGCCCGTCGCCGAGCCCGTGCCGGTCGAGGTCACCGTGCGCTTCGGCCGCTGGCACCGACTGCCCGGTGTCGTGAGCCACGAGACCACACGACCGAATCACTTGGATCGCACCGTCCGACACGGCATCTCGGTCACCACCGTCGTGCGGACGTTGATCGATCTTGCCGCGGTCACACCAGTTGCGCGGCTCGAAGCCGCGCTCGACGACGCGCTGCGCCGTGAGCTCACCGACGTCGCCTCAGTGCAAACGCGGCTCGAGGAGCTGGCGGTGCGCGGCCGGCGGGGCGTACGCAACCTCCGTGCACTCCTTGCCGAACGCGATGCGTCGACCACGGCGTCCGAAAGCGTGCTCGAGACTCGCTTCTTGCGCCTGCTTCGCGAGCGTGAGCTACCTGAGCCCGTCCCGCAATTCGTGATCCGCACTCCGGCCGGACGATTCATCGCCCGGACCGACTTCGCGTATCCGGACACCCGCCTCGTCATCGAGGTCGACAGCTACTTGCACCACGGCGGCCGTCGGAAGTTCGAAGACGACCTGCGCCGGCGTACCGAGCTCGTCGGAGCGGGATGGCAGGTCGTCCATGTGACTGCACGGCAGATCCAGCGCGGCGCGCCGGAGGTGTGCACATTGATCGCACGGACGGCGCGCCGGCCCGCCTGAGTTGTTTGCTTCGTTTACTCGAGGATTTCCGTATGTATTTGCTGAGAATGCCTCGAGTAAACGAGACCTGGAAATCGGTCAGCGGGAGCGGGTGAGGAGGAGCGCAGCCGGCGAGCGGGCCGCCGCCGGCGGCGGCGACGCCGACCTCGGGGTCGCCGGGCACCTGGCGTTCGCCGGCCTCGCCCCACAGCTGCACGCACGCCTCGTGGAGGAAGCCGTAGCCGTGGAGCCGGCCGGCCGAGAGCTGGCCGCCGTGGGTGTTGAGCGGGAGCACGCCGTCGCGGCGCGATGCGCTGCCCGCCCTCGACGAACGGGCCCGACTCACCGCTTGCCGCAGAAGCCCATCGCCTCGAGCCACGCCATCGTGATGAAGCAGAAGCCGTCGTACATCTCCGCGAGCTGCACGTCGGACGGCTGCAGGTCGGTGCGGGTCCACATCTGCGCGCCCGCGTCGCGGCACGCCATCGTGGTGAGGTCGTCGAACTGGTCCCAGGACGGCCGGCCGCGCAGCGCGGTGCCGACCGCCTCGACCTGGATCGGCGGCTTGCGCAGGTCGGCGGCGGTGTCGGCGCGCGACACGATCACCGCGGTCGCGCCGTCGCACGGGACGTCGCAGTCGTAGAGGCAGAACGGGCGTCGAGATCATGCGGACGCCCGAGGTAGTCGTCGAGCGACATCGGGTCGCGGTAGATCGCCTTCGGGTTCGAGCGCCGCGTTCTTGCGCGCGTTGAGCGCGATCTGCGCGAGCTGCTCGCGCGTCGTGCCGAACTCGTGGAAGTGGCGCTGCGCCATCATCGCGATCCAGATCGCGGCCGACGGCGCCGCGAACGGCAGCGTCCACTCCATGAAGCCGCGGCGCCGGAAGCTGCCCGCCGCCTCCGCCGCCGGGCATGACGCCGGCGCGGCCCTTGTCGCCCTGCGCGCTGCCCTCGTAGACGCTGCGGAAGCACAGGACGTGGGTCGCGAGGCCGGACGCGACCGCGAGGCACGCGTTGATCGACCGAGCCGAGCTGGCCGGGCAACTCGATGCCGCCGGACCACCAGCCGAGCTCGAGCCGCAGCGCGTCCTGCACGTCGACGACGCCGGCGCCGCGAGAACCCGGGCGGCATGCCCATCGGGTCCGGGATAGGTCGCGACGCCGTCGATGTCCTCGGTGGTGAGCCCGGCGTCCTCGATCGCCGCGAGGCACGCGTCGAGCGTGAGCTCGAGCGGGTCGCGGTACAGGCGCCGGCCGATCGTCGGACTGACCGGCGCCGCTGATCACGGCGCGCCGCTCGATGATCGCGGTTCGACCTCGGTGTTCACGACGCCGCTCGTGCAGCCGCCGGCTCGAACAGCGGGATCCACACGTCATCGTGCGTGTTCGAACGTCACCTCGCACCGGCATGCCGATCTCGACCGTCGTCGGGCGTCGCAGTTGACGAGGTTGGTCGTCAGCCGCAGGCCGTCCTGCTCGGGGAGCGCGACGATCGCGACGACGTACGGCAGCTCGGGACCGGGCATCCACGCGCTGGTGGTTCACCGTGTACGTGAGGAGCGTCGCCCGGCCCGACACGGCCTCGAACTCGAGCCGCTTCGAGTGGCACACCGGGCAGATCCGGCGTCGGCGGGTGGTTGTAGTAGCCGGCAGTCCTGGCACCGCAGGAACCGCAGCTCGCCGCTCGCGCCGCCGGTCCAGAACGCACCGGTTCTGGTCGGTGACCCGGGCAGGATGCGGAACGGGACGCGGCGGGGCTTCGGCCATCACGCGCCGCCCATCGGTGCTCAGTCGGCCTCGGCGTCCGGCGCGGCGTCGAACCCCTCGCGCGCGTGCGGGCATCGCCTCGACCGCGGCGAGCATCCCGAACGCCGGCGTGCGTGAGCATGATCGAGCCGAGCACCTCGTCCCAGCTCGGCGCCGACCTCGCGCGCGAGCTGCGCGTGCCGCGCGACGCCCTGCCGGGTTGCGCAGGATGACCGTGCAGACGAGCCGGATGAGCTCGTGGGTCTTGCGGTCGGGTGCGCTCAGCGAGTCGATCTGGCTCAGCCACGCGCTCTGCGCGTCGTGCAGCGCCGGGAACACCTCGTGGAGCGGCTCCTCGAACGGGAAGCTCCAGTCGTGCTCGGTCACGAGCCATCCGCCGCGACGCGTTCGCGTCTGCGTCTGCCCGCCGGCCGGAACTGGACGATCGTCACGTCGTCGCTCGTCGGGTGGAACACGACGCTCGAGCGCCATGCCGATCTCGAGGGCGTCGAACTCGCAGTCGACGACGTTCGTCATCATGCGCGGACCCTCGGCGAGGTCGACGACCGCGGCGACGTACGGGCACCCGCTCGGGGAACGGCGGCAGGTCGTTGCGGTGCACGACCGACCACGTGTAGAGCGTCGCGCCGACCGCTCGCCTCGACCCACTCGACGTCGTCGCTCCAGCACGTCGGGCAGAACGGCCGCGGGTAGAAGTGGTACTCGCCGCACGCGTTGCAGTGCTTGATGAGCAGCCTGCTCTCGCTTGGCGGCGTCCCAGAACGGCTGGGTCTCGAGGTCGGGCGTGGGCAGGTCGAACCGCATGCCGGGACGAGCCGCTCGGCCGCGATTAGGCGTGGGCCGGGAGCGCGGCGTCGCGACGCCGGTGAGCTTGGCCTCGCCGTCCTGGTTCGATGACCGCGCACTCGAGATCGACTCGGTGCTCGCGTGCCCTCGTCGTACTTCTTGGCGACGGTGACGTTGGTCGTGAGCGTCTCGCCCGGCCAGGTCTGCTTGGTGAAGCGGATCTTGTAGTTGCCGCAGGTTGCCGACACCGACGTAGTCGGTGAGCGCCTTGCCGAGGATCCCCGCGGTGAACATGCCGTGGCCGAACACGCTCGGCAGCCCGGCCGCCTGCGCCTCACCTCGTCGGTGTGCATCGGGTTGAAGTCACCCGACGCGCCCGCGTACATGCACGAGGTCGCGTGCGGGTCAGCTGTGCGAGAACTCCGGGGCGCGTGTCGCCCTCGTCGACGTCGTCGAAGAACAGCTTCTGCTCGGCCATGACTTGTTTGTTACCGGGCGCGGCAGCCGGCGTCAACTCGCCGTTCGACGGTGCCGGCGCTCGCGGGTCTCGGGCTCCGGCGGTTCGACGGTTCGGCGGTTCGACGGTCCGGCGGTTCGACGCGCCGGCGCCGCCTAGCGTGCGGCTGTGCCGACCGACTGGACGCTCCGCACCACCCGTCCCGAGCTCCGCGACCGGTATCGGGCCGAGCGCTTGTGGAGCGACGACACGTTGGGCGGCCTCCTCGCGACCGCCATCGCCCGCGATCCGGCCCTCGACTTCCGCATCTGGTCCGACACCCGCGCCGCGCACAGCACGATCGGCGCCGTCTACGAACGCGCTCGAGCACTCGCGGGTGGTCTCGAAGCTCGCGGCCTCGGCCCCGGCGACGTCGTCGCGTTCCAGCTCCCGAATTGGGTTGAAGCTGCGATCACGTTCTACGGCGTGAGCGCGCTCGGTGCAGTGCTCGTGCCGGTCGTGCACTTCTACGGCCCGAAGGAGCTCGGCTACATCCTGCGCGAGTCGCGGGCCCGCGTCTTGATCACCGCGGACCGGTTCGGCCACCTCGACTATCTCGCCGGCCTGGAGCGGCTGCGGCCGTCGTTGCCCGATCTCGAGCTCGTGGTCGTCGCAACCGCGGACGCAGGCGCCTCCGTTCCCCGGCACACCGAGCACTTCGACACGGTTGCCGAGAACCCCACCTTCGACGACGCGGTCGCGTGCGATCCCGACGCACCCGCGGTGATCGGTTACACCTCGGGCACGACCGCCAACCCCAAAGGCGTCATCCACTCGCACCGAAGCCTCGTCGCCGAGGTGCACCAGCTCTCCGGCATCCAGGCGCCGGCGGAGCGCCCGATGCTCGTCGGCGCGCCCGTCGGACACGCGATCGGGATGCAGGCGGGCCTGCTGTTGCCCGTGAACCGCGGCATCCCGATCCACCTCATCGACGCGTGGCACCCACCTGCCGTGCTCGCCGCGATGATCGATGGTGACCTCACTGCCGGGAGTGGCTCGACGTTCTTCTTGCAGAGCCTGCTCGACGATCCGAGCTTCGGACGCGAGCACCTCGCCCGGATGGGCTACGTCGGTCTCGGCGGATCAACGGTGCCCGCGAGCTTCGCCGAGCGCGCCGAAGCACTCGGCATCTCGATCGCACGCTCGTTCGGATCGACGGAGCATCCGTCCACCACGGGCAGCTCACCGGAGACGCCGCGTGCGAAGCGCAACTACACCGACGGCCGTCCGCTGGCCGGTGTCGACGTGCGAGTCGTCGACGAGGACGGCCGCGACGTCGAAGCCGGCAATCGGGGCGAGATCTTGAGCCGTGGGCCCGAGCTGTTCGTCGGGTACACGGATCCGGCGCTCGATGACGCCGTCGACTACGACGGCTGGTACGCGAGCGGTGACATCGGTGTGCTCGACGACGACGGCTTCTTGACCATCACCGATCGCAAGAAGGACGTCATCGTGCGCGGTGGCGAGAACGTGAGCGCACTCGAAGTCGAGGAGCTCCTCGCCCGCATGCCCGATGTCGTGGAGGCGGTCGTGGTGGCCGCGCCCGACGCTCGGCTGGGCGAGCACGGCTGCGCGTTCGTGCGCGGTCGCGAGTGCCGGACCGGCGCTTGATCTTGCGACCATGCGGGCGCATCTCGATTCCGCAGGTCTGGCGCGTCAAAAGTGGCCCGAAGAGCTACGCATCGTTGACGCGCTGCCGCGCACACCGTCGGGCAAGGTCAAGAAGTTCGTGTTGCGCGATGCATTGCGATCGGAAACCGACGCGTCCGGTTGAAGGCTCGGGTCGCGCGTTTCGCACGCGAACAGCTTTCGCGCAACATTTCTCACCCAATCGTCACCTTCAGGCGACACGCCCGATGTGCGCGACGTGCCGAGGAACGCGCGACACAGCGTTCACCGACAACAACTTGACGACCGCGCACGGGCGGCGTAGACAGCATGAGGCGTTGCACATCCCGCTTCTCCCACGCTCGGCAGGGAGCAACCATGCTTCACAAAAGAAGCGGTGCGTCGCGCCGCGACGTTGCCAATTTGTTTCCGCGCGCGTCGAGACATTCTGTCGGCGCATCGTTCCGGTCCATCTCGGCACGCGTTTCGATAGGCAGTTCGAGAGGCAAGGGGCGCACGATATGAAGAACTCACGTGTGCACATGCGCAACGTTGGAGCTCGTCTACACCAACCGGGGGCGGTGTTCACATCCATTGCATTGCTTTTCGGCGTGACCGCGATGGCCGGCGGTTCGGCATCGGGGACCAACCCGCCGCCCATCCCGGGCCGATCGCGGCCGACCTTCCCGAGCGGTTCGCGGCCGCCCATGCCGGGCGGTTCGTTTCCTTTCGAGGCCAGGAGCCTCGACGGCAGCGGCAACAACCAGAGGCACCCGACCTGGGGACAGGCGAACCTGCCGTACAGCCGGGTGGCCCGAGCCGCGTACGCCGACGGTCGAAGTGCCGTCATCTCCGGCCCGAACGACCGGTACATCAGCAACCGTGTGTTCAACGACGTCAATCAGAACGTCTTCAATGATCGCAATGTGAGCCAGTGGGGCAACGTGTGGGGCCAGTTCCTCGACCACACGTTCGGACTCGCACAAGACGGTACGGAAAGCAGCAACATCCCGTTCAACGCGGCCGATCCGCTCGAGAGCTTCCAAAACGACTTCGGCGTCGTGGGGTTCACGCGCTCAGCAGCGGCACCGGGAACGGGCGTCACGAACGCGCGCCAGTCGGTCAACACCGTGAACTCCTACATCAGCGGCTGGCCCGTGTACGGCGGCACCACTCATCGCCTCGAATGGCTCCGCGAAGGCCCGGTTGACGGCAACATGAACAACAACGGGCCGCACCTGATGCTCGACAACGGCTATCTGCCGAGGGCAGATGCCCGTGGCAACGCGGCCACCGCGCCGAGTATGGAGGTCAACGGCCGGCTGCTCGCCGCGCCGCAAAAGCGCATGGAGGCGGGCGACGTGCGCGCCAACGAGAACATCGCGCTGACCGCCACGCACACGCTGTTCGCTCGCGAGCACAACCGCATCGCGGACGCTGCTGCCGGCGAACTTGCCTGCGCAGCTGAAGTTCGAGATCGCGCGCCGCGTTGTCGGCGCCGAGGAGCAGTACGTCACGTACAACGAGTTCCTCCCGGCGATGGGCGTGAACCTCAACCGGTACACTGGCTACAACCCGAACGTCGACACAACGCTTTCCAACGAGTTTGCGACTGTTGGGTACCGGGCGCACAGCACCGTCCATGGCGAGATCGAGGTCGCGACAAACGTCAGCAGGTACACCGCTGCCCAACTCGACGCGTTCCGCACGGCCGGCATCGAAGTCACCGTCACCGCCGCCGACGTGAAGCTCGTCATCCCGCTCAACGTCGCGTTCTTCAACCCGGACCTCGTCGCCGCGCTCCAGCTCGGCCCACTCCTTACCGGTATCGGAAGCGAGCGCCAATACAAGAACGACGAGCAGATCGACAATCAGCTGCGCAGCGTGCTCTTCCAGGTGCCCAAGCCGGGCGTGGACCCGAACGAGTGCCTCGATGGCCCGCCGCTGCCGCAATGCTTCAACGGCGTCGTCGACCTCGGTGCCATCGACATCGAGCGAGCCCGCGATCACGGCATCCCCAGCTACAACGACCTACGCCGCGCCTACGGGCTCGCCCCGAAGCCGTCGTTCACCGCGATCACGAGAGAGACCACGGACCGGTTCCCCAACGATCCGCTGATCAACCCGGCCGACCCGATCAACGACCCGAACGTCCTCGACTTCACGGAATTGTTCGACCAGGCCGGCCAGCCCGTCGCGCCGGGAACCGACGCCGCAGCGAACAGCGTCACCCGAGGCGTGCGGCGAACCAGCACCGCGGCGCGGCTGAAGGCGATCTACGGCTCGGTCGACAAGGTCGACGCTTTCGTGGGCATGGTCTCGGAGCCGCACGTACCGGGCACCGAGTTCGGAGAGCTCCAGCTCGCGATGTGGAAGAAGCAGTTCGCGGCGCTGCGTGACGGCGACCGGTTCTTCTACCAGAACGACCCGACGTTGCCGTTGATCCAAGCGTTGTTCGGTGTCAGCTACCGCCACACGCTCGGCCAGATCATCGAGCTCAACGACGGGCTTGCACCCGGCACGCTCGGAGCCAACGTGTTCCGAGTTCAGACCTGAGCGTTTGTGCGCGAGCGTGCCCTCTAGGGGCCACCTTTGCACAAACGCCGGGAGGGTCAGTCGAAGAGGTCGGGTTGTTCGCGGGTGATCTTGTCGTAGAGGGGTTGGAAGCTGAAGTGGCCGGCTGCGTGTGAGCCGACCTGCGTCGCCGTGAGCTTCGCAATGTCGGGATCGATGAGCACGGGCGTGCCCGCGGCTTCGGCGAGCAACTGGGCCTGGCACGACCGTTCCATCGTGATGAACCACCACGCCGCCTCGTCGACGGAGTGTCCGACCGTGAGGAGCCCGTGGTTACGCAGGATCGCGGCCTTGTTGTCGCCGAGCGCGTGCGCGAGCCGCTTGCCCTCCTCGATGTCGAGCACGACCCCGGTGTAGTCGTCGAACAGCGCGTGATCGCCGTAGAACGAGCACACGTCCTGCGTGATCGGATCGAGCAGCGTGCCGAGCGACGACCACGACTTGCCGTAGATCGAGTGCGCGTGGGCCGCGGCGATGACATCGGGACGGGCAGCGTGGACCTGGCCGTGGATCACGAATGCAGCGGTGTTGACCTGCGCGTCGCCCTCGACCACCTCACCGCGGTCGTTGACCAGGATGAGATCGCTCACCCGGATGTGGCTGAAGTTCATCCCGAACGGGTTCACCCAGAAGTGATCGAGGTGCTCAGGATCCCGGGCGGTGATGTGGCCGGCGATGCCCTCGTCGAAGCCGAACCGGCCGAACAGGCGGAACGCCGCCGCCAGCCGCACCTTCCGGTGGAGCCGCTCCTCTTCGAGTGACGCAAACGTCTGCGGGTAGCTCGTCTTCGCGGCCATGACCCTTCCTTTCGGCGCGGTTCGCCGTTCGATCGTACGCCAGGCGCGCTGTGCAATGAGAAGAGATGGAGCACGGGCAAGACGGCAACGCGACCGGCGCGACGGCGGCGAAGCCGATCAGCCAAGCCGCTACTGGTTCACGGGCGGAAGGCGTCCAAGCGAGCCAGTTCGTCGATGTGCCCGTCGTCGTGCACGAACAGCCCGCTGGCGCCGGCCTCGTTGATGATCTTGCGGCCTGCGATCGGACCCGCGACGAACGCCGCCTTGGCGAGCACTTCGGCCCGCCAGCACTCTCCCGCGATCACCGTGACCGAAACGAGGCCGGTCGTCGCCGGCTTCCCGGTTGTCGGGTCGACGAGATGTTGGAGCTGCTCGTCGCCGCGTGACCAGGTACGCCGCAGGCTGGTGCTCGTGGCGATACCGCCTTCGGTCACCGCGAGCTGACCCGTGCCCGCTTCAAGGGGGTCTTCCACGTCGACGATCCAGCCGGCGGACGGTGGCGCGCCCGCCGCTCGCACATCGCCGCCCAGGTTGACGAGCGCACCGAGTGCGCCTGCAGCGACCATCTCGGTCGCGAGCAGGTCGGCGGCGTAGCCCTTGCCGATGCCGCCGAGGTCGAGCCCGACGCCGAGCGGCAGCCGAATCGACCGCGTCATCGGATCGAGTCCGATTCCCGCACACCCCGGTGCCGGGACCGGCTTCGGCGCCGGCCCGCCGCCGACGGGATCGACGTCGTCGAAGTCGCGGTCGTATCCCGAGGCCATGAGGGCCGACAACGCGGACGGGTCGTAGCGCCCGGCGGTCCAGCGCCACGCGTCGACGGCGCGTGCGACAACCTCATAGGTCGAGCGCGAGACGACGATCGGATGCCCGGCCGCGGCGTTGAGCTGACAGAGCTCACTCGACGGCCGGAATCTGCTCCAGCGTGATTCGAGCCGCTCGAGCCGCTCCGCTACCCACGCCGAGAGGTCGCGCGGACCGTCAACCGCGATCACGTGCACGTCGGTACCCATCGCGTGCGACGCGCGCTTCGGTGCGTGGCGCAGTTCCTGTCACTGCTCGATCATCAGCTTCCCCCACCACCTGTGTCTCGGGCGCGCTCTGCCGGCTCCGGATCAATCGTCTCCCCTGTATCGGCACCGCCGAGGGGCGAACTTCAGTGGCTTCGGGCCCGTTTGGAGCGGCTATGCGGGTGGAGGAAGGCCGATCGTCTTGGTCTCGAGGTACTCCCCGAAGCCCTCGACGCCGTGCTCGCGCCCGTTGCCGCTCTGGCGGTAGCCGCCGAAGGGCGAGTCGGGCCCGAACCACATGCCGCCGTTGACCGAGATCGTCCCGGTGCGGATCTGTCGGGCGACCGCCATGGCCCGATCGAGCGATGCGCTCGTGACCGCACCCGACAGGCCATAGGCGGAGTTGTTCGCGATCCGAACGGCATCGGCATCGCCGTCGAACTTCAGGACCGAGAGGACGGGTCCGAAGATCTCCTCCTGCGCGATCGTCGAGTCGGGATCGACATCGACGAACAACGTGGGCTCCACGAAATAGCCCTTGTCGAACTGCGCCGGACGGCCGCCGCCGACCACCAGCCGTGCGCCTTCGCTCTTGCCCTGCTCGATGTAGCCGAGCACGCGATCGCGCTGCCGCGGCATTGATGAGCGGGCCCATCATGTTGCCGGGATCGGTCGGGTCGCCGTAGGGGAACGCCTTCGAACGCGGCCTCGAGCATCTCGACACCCTCGTCGTAACGCGACGCCGGCAACAACATGCGCGTCGTGATCGCGCATCCCTGACCGCCGTGCGTGCACATCATCGATCCCGCCGGCAGGTTGGCACCGGGAAGTCGGCGTCGTCGAGGATGATGTTGGCGGACTTGCCGCCGAGCTCCAGAAAGACCTTCTTCAGCGTCTCGGAGCCCGTGCGCCATGATGCGCTGGCCGGTCACGGTGGAGCCGGTAAAGCTGATCATGTCGACACGTCGGGTCGCCGATGAGCACTTCGCCGACCGCGGCCCGGTCTTCGGAGGTCACGACGTTGAACACGCCCGGCGGCACGTCAGTGTGCTCCGCCGACGAGCCGTGCCAATGCAGGTCGCGCTCCACGGGGTGTCGGGCGCCGGCTTGAGCACGACGGTGTTTCCCGCCGCGAGGGCGGGCACGATCTTCGAGAGGTTGAGCATGAGCGGGAAGTTCCACGGCGTGATCGCGCCGACGACGCCGACGGCCTCCCGCACGACCTTGCGCGCGCTGGTCATGCCCATGAACTCGTGTACCGGCAGGTCGTGCTCCCACTCGAACGAGTCGATGCAGGCCGATGTCCCACAGCATGTCGTCGATGCAGGTGTCGAGCTGGACGGCGTAGGTGAACAGGATCGGGCGTGCCGACCTCGGCGACGATCTGGCCCCGCAGGGTCTCGCGCTCCTTGTCGAGCGCAGCGTGCAGCTGCATCAGGCCCCGCTTCCGCAGGTCCCGATCAGTCGACCAGGTGGTCTCGTCGAACGCGCGGCGTGCGGCGCCGATCGCGTGGTCCATGTCGCGGAGCGTGCCGTCGGCAACCTCACCGATGACCTCCTCGGTCGCCGGATTGACGTTGGCGAACGTCGCTCCCGAGCTTGCGTCGACGAGCTTGCCGTCGATGAGCATCCGGTGCTCGGCCTGTCCGTTGCTCATGGCGTCTCCCTCGCGTCCGCGTCTTCGTAGGGCCGAGGGTACCCGCCCGGCACGAACCTGACGAGCGCGTCACACGGTCACGACTCGGGCCGCCCGGCCGTTACTCTCGAGTCATGCGCATCGCGGCGCTCGACCTGGGGACCAACTCGTTTCACCTCCTCGTGGCCGAGGTGCAGCCGGACGGCGCGTTCACGCCACTCGTGCGCGAGAAGGAGATGCTGCGCCTCGGCGACGTCGTGAGCCGCGAGGGACACATCACCGATGCAGCCGCCGACGCCGCGGTCCGCACGGTCCGCCGTTTCAAGCTGATGGCCGAAGCGGCCGAGGCGAGTGAGGTGCTCGCGTGCGCGACGAGCGCGATCCGGCAGGCCGACAACGGCGACGCGCTCGTCGACCGCATCGAGACCGAGACCGGCGTGACCGTTGCCGTCATCAACGGGATCACCGAGGCGCGGTCTGATCTTCGGCGCGGTGCGTGCGAGCGTCATGCTCGACCGGCCCCCCGCGTTGTGCTTCGACGTGGGTGGCGGCAGCGTCGAGATCATGGTCGGCGACGCGGGCGGCATGCAGTGGGCGACAAGCGAGAATCTCGGCGTCGGCCGGCTCACCGCGGAGCTCGTGCATGACGACCCGCCGTCCAAGGCCGACCGGAAACGGTTACAGGCCCGCTTGATCGATGTGCTGGGTCCGCTCGCCGATCTCGTCGCCGGCTACGAGCCCAAGATGGTCGTCGGGAGCAGCGGCACGCTCGAGGACCTCGCCCATATGGTCGCGGCCCGGCGCAAAGGGAAAGGCAACGTGCCCGTGTCGCTCAATCAGTTGATGTTCAGCCGCGACGAGTTCCTCGAGCTGCACCACGACATTCTCGCCGCGACCGCGTCGGAGCGACGTCGCATGGACGGACTCGAGGCGCGGCGCATCGATCTGATCCCTGCCGGGTCGATGTTTCTCGCCACCGCGATGGAGCTCTTCGGGTTCGACGAGATGACCGTGAGTGAATGGGCCTTGCGCGAAGGGATCGTGCTCGAAGCGATCGGCCGTCACGATCCCGAAGACTGGAGCGACGACCCGCGCGCGATCCGGCGATCATCCGTGCAGAGCCTGGCCCGTCGCTGCAACTGGCCCGAAGCGCACTCGCGCCAGGTCGCAAAGCTCGCCCTCGAGCTGTTCGACCAGCTGCGCGAGCTCCACGGACTCGACGACGACGATCGTGAGCTGCTCGAGTACGCCGCGCTGCTTCACGACGTCGGCGAGCACGTCTCCACGGTCGGGCACCACAAGCACGCGGCGTATCTCATCGAGCACGGCCAGCTCCGAGGCTTCGATCCCGAAGAGGTGCACATGCTCGCCGCGCTGGCGCGGTGGCACCTGCGAGGTGAGCCCAAGCTCAGTGACGAGCTGCGATCGCTCGGCCCCGGCGGCGAGACCCGGCTCCGCAGGCTCGCCGCGTCTGCTACGCGTTGCCGACGGACTCGACCGCAGCCGCGGCCAGGTCGTCACCGGTTTGCGCGTACGCGCCGGGCCGTCGCTCGTGCTCGTACGCGTGGGCCGCGAACGCGGACGTGGAGCTCGAGCTGTGGGGCGCGCGGCGCAAGCGGGCGCTGTTCGAGAAGGTCTTCGACCGCGAGCTCGAAGTCACCGCGCATCCGTCAATCGGTTCCCTGCCCACGCACTGACACGCGGGGCGTCTGCAGGTGACACGAGCTGCCACGCGGGCAAGGTCACCTCGCCCTGCTCGCGCCACCGCAGCTCGAGCCGCGCGCCCATCGCGAGCCCCTCGGCCACGCCGTCGGTGACCAAGAGCGCGCCCTGCTCGTCGACGAGCTGGCCCACCATCCGCACGCCGGGCGCGCCGTCGAGCGCGACGAGCAGGATGACGAACGGCACCGACGGCTGGAATGCAGGAAGCACCGGCGGGCGGATCACCGTCCATGACGCGACCGTGCCGTCGCCGTGCAGCTCTTCCCACGGCACGTCGACCGCGTAACAGCGCGGGCACACCGGCTTCGGCTGCCAGATCCACTTGCCGCAGGCCGCGCAGTGTTGGACGACCAACCGCCGTCGCGCGGTCGCTTCCCAGAACGGCCGCGTGTCCGCGTCCGCGACCGGCAGCGGAAACGGCGCGTCGCCTACGCTCGCCGTCACCACGGCTCCTTCGAGAACACGAGTGCGCCCGTGGGCACGACGTTGCCCCCGGTCGCAAGGCAGTGCCGCGCGCCGTCGACCTGCGTCGTCGACGTGCCGCGAATCTGGCGCACTCCCTCGACCAGGATGTTGAACCCGTGCACGTACGCCTCCGAGAGCCCGCCACCGCTCGTGTTGTAGAGCGGAGCGTCACCCGACCGCATGTACACGGGCGCGTCACCTTCGGCGCAGAAGCCGAGCTCCTGGAAGGAGATCGGGATCTGCGGCGTGAACGCGTCGTAGAGCTGGCACACGTCGATGTCGGCCGGTGAGAGCCCTGCGTTGCGCCACAGCTCCGGGGCGACGAACTTCGCCGGCGTCACGCCCAACTCGTCGCCGTAGAAGAACGTCATGCCGTACGGGTCGGGCCCGCTGCCCATCGCGTAGCCGGTCACGTAGACCGGTGCGATGTCGAGATCGGCGGCCCGCTCCGCGCTGGTCACGACCATTGCGAGGGCACCGTCGGTCTCGAGGCAACAGTCGAAGAGGCGCAACGGGTCGGAGATCATGCGCGCCGCGAGATAGTCGTCGATCGTCATCGGCTTCTGCATGAGCGCCATCGGGTTGCGGCGCGCATCCGCGCGTTGCGTCACCGCGACCAACCCGAAGTCTTCCGACGTCCAGCCGTACCGATCCATCCAGTACCGCGCGTGCAGCGCCATACCGTCGGACGGCCGGATCAGTCCCTGTGGCCGCTCGAACTGGTCTTGACCGTCGGCGAGGAGCTGACCCGCCCACGGCCGTCCGCCCGACGCGCGGTTACACGCCCGCCAGGCAACAACGACATCGGCGTGATCGAGCTCGATCGCCTCGCACGCATGTCCGAGCACGACGGGTCCGGCGCCGCCGCCGAAGTCGACGTCGCCGAACACGCGCAGGTTGGGCACGCCCAGGTTGCGCGCCATCTCCATCTCGGTGGTCTTCTCCCACCCGTAGCGCACGAGCCCGTCGACGTCCGCAGGAGTCAGCCCCGCGTCGGCGAGTGCACCGAGGATGGCGAGCAGCGCGCCGCTGCGACGCTCCGTCATGCGCATGTCCTTCGAATACGGGAGCGCGTGGATGCCCACGACGACGGGTTGACGGTGTTTCGGGACCGCACGCGTCACAAGGAGTCGCCCGCCGACATCAACGTGTCGGGCCCGGGCGTCATCAGCTCCTCGCGCCAGTGGGTGAGGAACCCTCGGGCGCGCACGCGCCAGTTCGCGACGCGCGGGTCGCTGCCCGCCTCCGCCGCCTCGCCGAACGCGCAGTGCGCATCCGGCGTGGTCGCCCAGATCGTGACGACCTCGCGGTCGGTGAGCAGCACCTCGTAGAGCCCGACGAGCACGTGACCGTGATCCAGCATCACGGGCCGCCATTCACTGCGTACCGCGGCGAGGTATTCGAGCCCGGCCCCCGCGCGCACCTCCGACAACTCGTGGACGAAGACCGAACCCTTCACGCCGAGCTCGCGTAGCTCCGCGAGCGTGGGGCATCCGGGGGCTGCGCCGAGGAGCCGGTCGAAGCCCCCACGGCGCGACTTCAACGCCTTGTGCCACCAGTCGTTGAGCGGCGGGTTCTGCGTGCGGCGCAGGTTGGTGCTCTGCATCAGGCGGCGCCAGCCGTCCCAACCGTCGACCACTTCCCACAGGTTGACGACTTGAGGCCACCGCCCGGTCGAGCCCATCGTGTACCAGGTGCCGACCAGCTCGAGCGCTCGGTCGGCGGCAGCGGCAGCGTCGAACGCGACCGTGTGCGCCATGTAAGGCATCGCACCCTCACCCACGATGTCGACGACTTCGTGGAGGTACAGCTCACGGTGGAGGTACAGCTCACTGCTCGGCACAGCCGCGCACTTTAGCCAGCGACCGTGTCCGCGCTCCGGAAGTCGACGAACGCCACTCGCTCGGTCGCGGGACGGAACCCGGCGACGACGGGCATCCCGATGCGCGCCGCCTCGGGCGCGAGTGACGGCATCGTCGCGAGCATGCGGGCACCGAACTCTTCGAGCTCGACGAGCGCGACGACGAACGGCACCCACGCATCGAACGGAGGTACGCCATGTTGGCGAATGACAGTGAAGCTGAGCACGGTGCCCCGCCCGCTTGCGGTGATCCACTCCAGCGTGTCCGCGCCACAATGTGAGCACACACTGCGCGGGTAGTGCTGGTGCAGCCAGCACGTCGTGCAGCGCTGAATCCGCAACTCGCCGCGCACCGCGCCGTCGAAGTACTCCTTCGCCTCGGGCGTGACGCGCGGAATGATGTGCTTCGGAGTGTCGGTCACCGCACCGGCTCCGTACCGAGCACGGCGGTGCCCATTGTCGAGAGCCATCCGCCCGAGCCGTGCGCCACCGCGATCTCGGCCCCTTCGACCTGCGCGTCGCCTGCTTCACCGCGGAGCTGGCGCGTGGCCTCGCAGATCAGGAAGAGCCCGCGCATACCCGGGTGCGTCGCGGACAGGCCGCCGCCGTCGGTATTGGTCGGCAGCGCGCCGTCGAGTCGCAGCGCGCCCGACGCGGCGAACGGCCCGCCATCGCCTTTCGCGCAGAACCCGAGATCCTCCAGACACACCAGCACCGTGTACGTGAAGGAGTCGTATATCTGGAACGTGTCGACGTCGGCCGGAGCAATGCCGGCCTCCGCGAACGCCTTCGGACCGGTGAACGCCGCGGCCGTTTGGGTGAGGTCGGGCATTGCCTGCACCGAGTGGTGCGTCATGCCCGCCGCCGCGCCGCGCACGTACACCGGCCGGTGCGCGAGGCCGAGCGCGCGCTCCTCGGTCGTGAGGATCACCGCGCACCCCCCATCGGAGATGACACAGCAGTCGAGCTTGTGCAGCGGATCGGCCACCAGCTTCGACTCGAGCACGTCGTCGAGCGTGATCGGATCGCGGTACATCGCGTGGGGGTTTCGGGCCGCGTGCTCGCGGATCTGCACCGCGATGCTCGCGAGCTGCGCCGGCGTCGTGCCGTATTGGTACATGTGGCGCTGCGCGGCCAGCGCGTAGCAGCCGACCAGCGTGATCCCCGTCGGGAACTCGTAGGCCCACGGACCGGTGAGCACGAACTGCTGGCCGGTGCCCAACGACCGGCCCGACGTCGAGAGCTGCGTGTTGCCGTAGACGATCGCGACGGTGTCGACGTCGCCGGCCTCGATCGCGCGGTAGGCGTGCAGCAGGTGGAACTCGAACGACGAGCCGCCGCAGCTGGTGGAGTCGAGCCAGTGCGGCTGCAGCCCGAGATATTCGGCGAGCTGCACCTCGTGCATGCCGCCGTACCCCGCGGACGCGAGCCCGTCTACTTGCGACTTCTCCATGCCGGCATCGTCGAGCGCGCGGCGGAATGCCTGCGCCTCGAGCATTCGCGGGGTCAGCTCGGGCGTGACCGGGCCGTCCGACAATGCCGCACCGACCACGCACACCCGCCGCTTCACAGCGGGGGACCCTAGCTGACGGCCATGTCAGCTCTCGCAGCTGTACCCGCTCGGTTCGCGTCGGCCTGCTCGCGCGCGCCTTGCGACCGGGCCAGGCTGACCGCGCAGACGAGCATCGTCGCGGCGGACACCGCGACGATGCCCTTGTCGGCCAATGTTGCGGCATGGAGACGTTCGCCGAGGAGCGCCATGCCGAGGAACGACGCCACCAGCGGCTCGGTCGTCTCGAGAAACGGCAAGGACGCTTGGAGCGCGCCGGCTTGGAACGCGCTCTGCATCACGACCAGGCCGACGATCGAGAACACCGCGAGAGCGTAGGGCTCCCAGTTGCTCAACACGGCCACCGGACCACCGCCGAGCAGATGCACGAACGCCTTGGTCAGTGGCGCGGTGACGCCGTAGATCGCGCCCGCGGCAACACCGAGGAGCGACGCGCGCACGACGCCCGACGCACGCCGCGCCACCAGGATGCACAGCAGGATGCCGCTCGTGATGCCGAGGCCCGGCGACAGCCACTCCCTGAACGACACCTGCGCCACCCCGCCGCTCGGACTCGATTGCGCGAGGAACAGCCCGAGGCTCGCGGCGAGCAGTGCAGCCGTCGCCCACTCGGAGGGTCGCATCTTCCGCTTCGACCACCGCGTGGCGAAGGCGAGCGAGAACAGGAGGGCGGTCGCGCCGATCGGCTCGACGACGACCACGAGGCCGAGGCCGAGCGCGGCGGCCTGGCAGACGTAGCCGCCAACGTCGGCCGCGATGCCGAGGAGCCACAGCCGCTGCCGGGCGAGGTAGACGAGCAGGCCGGGGCGCAGCGCCTGCTCCTCGGGCGCACGGCGAGCGACATGCTGCTCGAGCACGTTGCTCGCCGAGAACAGGAGCGCCGCGGCCAACGCCAAGACCACGACGACGACGTCGTGGACGGTCATCGTGTTGCGATCCCGGTTTCCTTCGAGCCGTTCCGGGCTCGACGGTTCATGCGAAGAGCACTACCCGCATTTCGTTCGCCCGCAACGTGGGGCCCGTTCCGACTACTGCGCGCGTCGTGCCGACGCATCAATGCTCAGTACCCGCTGCTGCCCCCGCTCGTGGTCGGCGTCGACGTGGTCGCGCTGCTCGAACTCCCGACTTTCACCACGTGCCAGGTGCCCCCAAAGCTGGTGATGCCGTCGCCCTTGGTGTCGCCCGGGCTGGTGTCGACCGAGAACGTGTACACCGGTTTTCCGCCCAGCGTCACCTGCTGACCCCCGGCGGCTGCGGTATCGCCGAGGCCGGTGACTCCTTCGCCGCCGGTCGCCGTCGTCTCCCCGGCCGGCAACAGCACCGCCGGCCAGACCGTCAAGCACGCACCGGTGCACGGAACGGACGCGCCGTTGTTGCTCAGCGTGTAGACCGTCTTGCCCGCGCTGGTGACCACGATCTTGCCGAGCTTGGCGCTGTTGGCGGTCTTGACAACTGCGGTAGCCGAACCTGCCGTCGTCGAAGTCGCCTTCGTCGACGAGGTCTTCGCCGACTTGCTGCTGCTCGATGACCCACAGGCCGCGAGCATCACGATGATGGCGGGCACGCACACCAGGGTCATGTATCGGCGCATCGCTCGTCCTCCACTGCTGATGGTCTCGAGCCCGGTCACGGGGCTCGACGCTCCTGTTGGTCATACGGGCGCCGCCGCCGGGTGGATTGCTCTTTCTCCGACGCGCCCGCAGACCGCGTGCCGGCGGCGCAACAAGGTAGCGCCGCAGCGCACCACAACAGCGGCACCCGGGCGTGCGACGATGCCCCGGTGCAGCCGGCAGTGCGCGACGCGATCGACGGGGCTCGGCGACGGGTCGTGCTCGCCGGACCACGCATCGTGCACGCGGGGCCGGAAGCGGTGGCCGGACTGCATGCATTCGCGGCGGCAGCGAACGTCGGCGTCGCGAACACCTGGGGGGCGAAGGGGCTGTTCGCGTGGGACAGCCCGTACCACCTGGGCACGTGCGGGCTCCAGGCACGCGACTTCGAGCTCCTCGGGTTCGGCGACGTCGATCTCATCATCACGACCGGCATCGACATCGACGAGTCACCTTCGGCGCGGTACGCGCTCGCACCGACCGTCGACGTGCCGCCCCAAGATCTCGACGCGCTTGCCCACGTGGTGACGGCGAACGAGTCGCCGATCCGGCCGAGCGTGCTGTACGAGCGCATCGCGGCGATCGTGCAGCCCGGCTACGAAGCCACGAGGGTGCCACTGCATCCGGCCCACGCCGTCGCGGACGTGCGCGCCGCGTTGCCGTCCGGCGGGCGCGTGAGCGCCGAGCCCGGGCCCGTGGGGCTGTGGATGG
The DNA here is from genome assembly GCA_963813635.1 of uncultured Actinomycetes bacterium. Taxonomy (GTDB): domain Bacteria; phylum Actinomycetota; class Acidimicrobiia; order IMCC26256; family JBBRZM01; genus JBBRZM01. Next base: position 320,075 of record CAWEZO010000002.1, read on the forward strand.
CACGCGCGTTCCCGACCACGGAGCTCGGCAGCGTCTTCGTGCCGGCGCAGCGCGCCCCGGGCGTGACACTCGCTCGAGCATGCGAGGACGCGCGTGCCGGGCGCGTTCGCGATCGCCATGACCCACGCCCCGCTCGGCGGCGAGACGCAGCGCGCGCTGGACGAGTGCGCGCGCGACGACATTGCCTTGGGCGTCATCGTGTGGGACGACGCCGCACCGCGTCTGGCGGTCGACGCGTACCGCGCCGCGATCGCGACTGCGCTCGGCACCCAGGGCTTCACGCGCATCGACGTCCCTGTCGATCTCACCGTCACACGCGAGCTCATCGCCATCGCGGGACCCGTCGTCGCATGGGGCGGCAGCGACTGACCGTTGGCGGCGACCGCCGCCGGCCTGTCATCCTCACGGGGCGGCCGGAAGGAGAAACCGACAATGGCAGAGCAACGCACCGCGATCGTCACCGGCGCGTCATCGGGCATCGGTCGCGCCATCGCTGTGGCGTTCGGCGAGCTGGGCTGGCGGGTCGGTGTCGGTGCGCGCCGCGTCGCTCCCCTTCGCCAGGCAGCCGACGAGGTCAAGGATGCCGGCGGCGAAGCATTCGCCCACGCGCTCGACGTCACCGATCCGTCGTCGGCAAGCACCTTCTTCACCGCTGTCGAAGCCGTGTTCGGTCCCGTCGATGTGCTCGTCAACAACGCGGGGATGTCGACACCGGGCCGCTTTCACGAGGTGGCGGTCGACGCGTTGCAACAGGAAGTGGCAACGAATCTCCTCGGGCCCATGTACCTGAGCCGCCTCGCGATCGCATCGCTCCTCGGCCGTGGGGTGCCCGGCGATCTCGTGTTCATCTCGTCCGACGCCTCGCGTCAGCCGCGGCCGCGCATGGTCGCCTACACCGCGACCAAAGCCGGGCTCGAGGCGATGGCGCGCGCGCTTTCGATGGAGCTGGAAGGGACCGGCATCCGCTCGACCACGATTCGTCTCGGCCCGACCTTGAGCGACTTCGGCGCCCGATGGCAGAGTGACGAGTTGCGGGAGCTGATGACGTACTGGCCCCGCTACGGCCTGCAACGCCACGTCGCCACGCTCGAGCCGGCTGCGGTTGCGCGTGCCGTGGTCACCGCGGTGACCGCGCCGCCTGGCGTGCACATCGACACGATCGAGGTGCAGCCCGAGGCGCCCGTCGCCGTCGAAGAGCCGGCATCAGAGCCGGAGTCGCCGCCGGCGACCTGAGCGATACGCTGACGCTGGCGTCGCGTTTCGCTCGCCGGGCGTGCGGCGGCGCACCGAGGAGGCGAGAGCTCAATGCGCACCGAGGACATGATCGTCGTCAGCGTCGATGACCATGTGGTCGAGCCCCCCGATCTCTTCGAGGGACATCTGCCGGCCAAGTACCAAGACATTGCGCCGCACATCGTGCACAAGGACGACGGCACCGACGTGTGGCAGTTCCTCGAGATCGAGGTGCCCAACATCGGGCTCAACGCAGTGGCCGGGCGTCCGCTCGACGAGTACGGGATCGATCCCACTTCGTTCGACGAGATCCGGCCCGGGTGCTTCGACGTCGAGAAGCGCATCCTCGACATGAACGCCAACGGCGTGCTCGGCTCGCTCAACTTTCCGTCACTCCCGGGCTTTGCCGGCCGCCTCTTCGCCGCGCTCAAGGATCGCGACGCCGCCCGCGCGCTCACCGAGGCGTACAACGACTGGCACATCGACGACTGGTGCGGCGGCGCGCCCGGCCGGTTCATCCCGTTGTCGGTGCCGATGATCTGGAATCCCGAGTGGTTGGCCGCCGAAATACGGCGGGTCGCCAAGAAGGGATGCCACGCGGTCACGTTCCCCGAGAACCCCGTCCCGCTGCATCTGCCCAGCCTGCACTCCGACCATTGGGATCCGGTGTGGCAGGCGTGCTCCGACGAGGGCACGATCGTCTGCATGCACATCGGGTCGTCGTCGCAACTCGTCACGACCGCGCCCGACGCGCCGATCGACGTGATGATCGTGCTCCAGCCGATGAACATCGTGCAGTGCGCGGCCGACATCATCCACTCGCCGATCTTCAAGAAGTTTCCCGACCTCACCGTTGCGCTCTCCGAGGGCGGGATCGGGTGGATCCCTTATTTCCTCGAGCGACTCGACCACAGCTATCGCACCCACAAGGCGTGGACGGGCGCCGACTTCGGCTCCAAGATGCCGAGCGAGGTGTTCATGGAGCACGTCCTGCTCTGTTACATCACGGATCGATTCGGGGTGCGCCAGGCGCGCGAGATCGGCGTCGATCGGATCACGGTCGAGATCGACTACCCCCATTCCGACACCACCTGGCCGCGGGCGCCGGAGCGGCTGATGGGCGATTTCGAGCAGACCGACCTCACCGACGGCGAGATCGACCGGATGACGCACCTCAACGCGATGGAGCACTTCCGCTACGACCCGTTCGCCGTGCGGCCGCGCGAGCGTTGCACGGTGGGCGCGTTGCGAGCGGAGGCCATCGGCGTCGACGTCGAGCCTCGGTCCACCGCGACACGACCGAAAGCGGCGCGCGACGGTGCGGTGAAGATCACCGACCTCACCGCGACTGCGTGACCAACGACACACCCGACAAGTCCGCGCCCCGGCCGCTACCGCAACGGCCGCCGCGCCCGTTGGTGCTGCATTACGTGATCGACAGCGCGGTCGTGTTCCTGGCCCTGGTGGTGGTCGCGTTCTTCGTCGGGTTTGCGTTGGCAGCGACGGCAATCGCCGCGCTCGTGATCGGGGTGCCCGCTGCCCTGTGGACACGGCGGCTGGAAGAGCAGGCGCTCGCGGCCCGACCGTCGGCCGGCGGCAGTCCCGAAGAGGGAAGTCCTCAGCCGCCTGACTAGCCTGCGCGCCATGCAGGCTTCGAGCAGCGAGCAGGATCTCGACGTCAAGCCGCTGCTCCGCGGCGTCTTTCATCAATGGACGTTCTTCGTCTCGATCGTGGCCGGGATCGCGCTGGTGATCACCGCGCCATCGGGGCGGGCAACGGTGTGCGCGTGCATCTACGCCGTCACGATCTCGGCGATGCTCGGCGTCAGCGCGGCCTATCACCGGATCTCGTGGCCACCGGCAGCCGAGGCGCGCATGCGCCGGCTCGACCACACGACCATCTTCTTCGCGATCGCGGGCACCTACACGCCGATCGCGCTGCTCGTGCTCCACGGCGCGATCGAGGCGATCGTGCTCATCGCCGTGTGGGTCGGCGCGATCGCCGGGATCATCGTCGAGTGGCTGCCGGTCAAGCCGCCCCGCGGCTACGTCACCGCGGTCTACGTGACACTCGGGTGGGTCGCGGTGATCGCGATGCCCCAACTCCTGTCGGAGTTCAGCACCGCGGCACTGTTCGGCCTCATTGCGGGCGGCGTGCTCTACACCGTCGGCGCGGTCGCGTACGGCCTCAAGCGACCCGACCCCTGGCCGCGCGTGTTCGGCTACCACGAGGTCTGGCACTGCTTCGTGATCGCGGCGGCGGTGGCGCACTATTGCGTCATCGCGTTCGCCGTGCTCCCCCGCGGCTGATGCGCGCGCCATGCAACGCCCGTTCTGGGCAGAGTTTTCGACCGTAGTGGTCGAAAACTCATCCCAGAAGCGAGGGTGGGCCGTGCTTTCCGACCACGAACGGCGCAACCGCGAGTTCTGGGATGCCGATGCCGACGCGTATCAAGCTGCGCACGCGACCCAGCTCGACCCGGATGCGCCCATGGGCTGGGGTGTGTGGCACGTGCCCGAACGCGACGTTGCCGCGCTCGGCGAGGTCCGCGGCCGGACCGTGCTGGAGCTGGGGTGCGGCGCGGCGCAGTGGTCGATCCAACTTGCGGAGGTGGGCGCGCGCCCGTTCGGCGTCGACCTCTCGGTCGCGCAACTGGGTCATGCGCGCATGGAGATGCAGCGCGCCGGCAGGTCGCTACCCCTCGTGCTTGCAAGCGGCGAGCAGGTGCCGTTTCGCGACGGGTCGTTCGACGTCGTGTTCTGCGATCACGGCGCGATGAGCTTCTGCGACCCGGAAGACACCGTGCCCGAAGCGGCGCGGCTGCTCCGCTCCGGCGGGCGGCTCGTGTTCAACGCGACAACAGCCCTCGTGTACTGGACGTACAACCGTCGCCGCGACCGTCAGTCACGCAAGCTGCACGAGCCAATGTTCGGCCGGCGGCGCTGGGACTTCGGCGACGGCACCGTCGATTACGCGATTCCCAACGGGGAGTGGATCCGGCTGTTTCGCCGGCACGGTCTCGTCGTCGACGATTTGATCGAGCTGCGACCACCCAAGGGCGCCACGACCACGTATCCCGACTTCGTGCCGTACCGCTGGGCCCGGCGCTGGCCCGCCGAGCAGATCTGGTGCGTGCACAAGCCGTAGTCAGCGGCGCTCGAACGTGAACCCCGCGGCTTCGCGGTCCCAGGTCTCCTCGGTGACGCCCTCGTCGCGTAGCTGGTACTTCAACACCCGGCCGACGGGATTGCGCGGCAGGTCGGGGCGAAACTCGATGTACCGAGGCAACGCGAAGTACGGGACCTTGTCGACCGCCCACTCGCACAGCTCCTCGGGAGTGAGCGCGATGTCGGGCTGCAGGACGGCGGTGATCTTCACGTCGTCTTCGCCCACGTCGCTCGGCACCGAATGCACGGCGACGTCTTTGATCGCGGGATGCGCCGAGGAACGTGCGCTCCATCTCGAAGCTGGAGATGTTCTCACCGCGGCGTCGCAGTGCAGTCCTTCTTGCGGTCGACGAAGTACAGGAAGCCGTCGTCATCGAGGCGGCCGAGGTCGCCGGTGTGGAACCACAGGTTGCGCAACGCGTCGACCGTCGCCTCGGGCCGGCGCCAGTAGCCGGCGAACATCAGGTTTGGTCCCTGGGGCCGGCACACGATCTCGCCGGTCTCGCCGACCGCGACCGGGTTGTCGTCGTCGTCGACGAGCCGCACGTCGAACTCGTGGCGGTTGGGCTTGCCGGCCGCGCCGACCTTGTTGGTCTCACCGGCGTCGAGCATGGAGATGAGCGACGCCTCGGTGAGGCCGTAGCCACCGCTGAACGTCGCGCAGCCGAAGCGTTCGCGCCAGATCGCGTCGACGTCGGGCGGCATCGGCGCGGCCGCGCACATCCGCAGACGATGACCTTCCTGATCGGGATGATCGGGCGCGTTCGCGATCAGGATCGCGAGCGAACCGAGCATCGACAGCATGGTCGCGTTGCGTGCGCTTGACCTCGGACCAGAACCGGCTGACACGGAGAACTGGCGGACGATGCTCGCGCGGCCTGCCGACCACGAGCGTCCCGACGACGCACACCGAGATCGCATTGAAGTGGAACAGCGGCAGCGGTGTGAGCACGACGTCGTCGGGCCGGCGCTGCCACGCGCGGGCGATCTGCTCCGCGAGCGCGACGATGTAGTGGTGCGGCAGCATGCAGCCCTTCGACGGTCCGGTCGTGCCGGCGGTGTAGATGAAGCACGCCAGGTCGGCCGGACCGACCGCGGCATCGGTCGACCGGCGCGTCGGATGCGCCGTCGAGCAGTCGCGCGCCAGTCGTCGCCGGGGCACGGCCGTGATCGGCGTCGTCGGGCTCGCCGATCACGATCGCGACCATCAGATCCGGCAGCGCCCCGCCGTATCGCGATACCTCGGCGACCCGAGCGGCGAGGTCGCCCTGGACGACGATCACCTTCGGGCGCCGAGTCGGCCAGCACGATGCCGCAGGAACTCGCCCTTGTACGCCGTGTTGACCGGCACCTGGATCGCACCGAGCTTGAGCGCGGCGAAGAAGGTGATGACCTGCTCCGGCCAGTTCTCGAGCAGGGTGGCGACTCGGTCGGCTCGGCCCACACCCAGTGCCGCGAGCGCGTGCGCGAGCGCGGTTGGAGGCGGCGTCCATCTCGCGCGCGGTGAAGGCGACGCCTTCGAAATCGAGGTACGGGCCATCGGCATCGCGGTCGAGTACGCGTCGCGAGCACCTCGAGCACGGTCGTTTGGCGCTGCACCTCTGCCATCGCACCTGACAATACCGTGGCCGATGAGGTCACCCATCTCGAACTGGTCCGCGTTCACTCAAGGAAGACTTGAGCGATCGCGTACCAGTTCGGGGAATTGGGCGGGAGACCTCGAACTGGTCCGCATTCACTCAAGGAAAACTTGAGCGATCGCGGGCCAGTTCGGGGGGTCGGGTGACCGGATATCAGAGATCGAGGGTGTTGCCCTCGATCAGACCGGCGCGGTGGGCCGCCTTCGCTTTCGTGCGCACCAGGACGTCGCGCGGCGCGCGGACGATCTGGCCGGCCGTCTCGAGCGCTGCCGCCTCCAGGTCATGGCCGGGCACCACGCGGCTGACGATGCCGAGCCGATAGGCCTCGGCCACCTCGATCGGCCTCCCCGTGAAGCACAGGTCGCGCGCCACCGCTCCACCGACGAGGTCGTAGAGGGGGCCGTAGAGCACGTCACTGAAGGTCTGCTCCGGGTGGGCGAAGCGCGCGGTGTCGGCTGCGATTCGGATGTCACACATCACGGCGACGTCGAAGCCACCCGCGAGCGCGGCGCCGTTCACCGCGGCCACGAGCGGAAGCGGAAACTCGATGAACACCCTGTGAAACCGGTTGGCCGAGTCCCAGAGCCGTTTCGCGTACGCAGCGTCACCGAGGCCGTCGAACTCCTTGAGGTCGAAACCGGCGCTGAACGTGTCGCCCGCTCCGGTGACGATGACGACCTTCACCGACTCGTCGGCGGCAAGCGCGTCGAGCGCGTCGCTGACCTCGTCGCGCAGCTGGATCGACAACGCGTTCTTCTTCTCGGGTCGGTTGAGCGTGACGCGCGCGACGTCGTCGGCGGGGCGGTCGACGAGAACGAGGTCGGACATGGGAACGCCTTTCGTTTGCGTGTGCCGTGTTTCTAGCGTGTCGGTGTCATGAGCGTCGCCGCGACGGCGTCGGCACAAGAATCGACCGACTCCAACGTGTCGAGCACCCACGCCCGCTTGAGGTACAGGTGCACGTCGACCTCCCACGTGAAGCCCATCCCACCGTGCACCTGGGTCGCCGTCTTGCCGTTGGTGATCGCGGCCTCGGTCGCCAGGAGCGTCGCGCCGCTGATCGCCCCCGCGGCCCCCTCGAGATCGGGGTCATCGAGGTGCGCGCCGGCTGCGTAGACGGCGGCGCGCGCAACCTCGGTGCGCACCAGCATGTCGGCGAGCAGATGCTTGATCGCCTGGAACGATCCGATCGGACGGTCGAACTGCTCGCGTTCCTTCGCGTACGCGACGGAAAGCTCCGTCATGCGTTCCGCGAGGCCGAGCGCGAATGCGGCCGAGAGCACCTCGCCCTGCCATTGCCACGCGGCCGGGAGCTCGGGCCCGGCAAGCTGCTCGCCCTGGGGCAGCACGCCGACCCGCCACACCGGGGTGAGCGGATCGAGCGGCCAGGTCACCTCGTCGCCGTCGACGGTCGACGGATCGATCGTCCACACGCCCGCCTCGTCGATGACGAGCAGCGTGTCGAGGCGGTCAAGGTGCTCGATCATCACCGCGTTGCCATCACGCGGGCGACCGGTGCCGGCCACGATCCCGTCGACGAGGCCGTGGGCCAGGCTCCCGGCAATGAGCGGGCCCGGTACGCAGGAGATGCCGAGCTGCTCGAACACGACGACGGTGTCGGCCCAGCCGAAGCCGTCGGCACGTAACGAGAGCACACCGGCGCCGGCAAGCTCGTCCCACATCGCGCGATCGAAGCCGTGGCGAATGCGCGCGCTATCGAACCGGCCGTCGAGCAGGCTGCGGATCCCGTCGCGGAGCGCAACCTGATCGTCGGTGAGATCGAGGTTCACGGCTGCGTCCAGGATCGTTCCCGCGGCAGCCCGAGGAGCCGCTCGCCGATGATGTTGCGCTGGATCTGCGACGACGCCGGCCGCGATCGTGAGCGCCAGGGTGCGGAGGCGTTCCTCGACAAGCTCGTTGCCTTCGATGTCGAGGGCGTCGCGTTCGAGCACTCGCATGCACAGGTCGCCGAACCGCTGACGGGCCTCGGAATAGGCGAGCTTGATCACCATGGCACCGGCGCCGGGCTCACCGGTGCGTTCGACCTGGGACACGTTGCGCTTCGTGAGCGCCCACAATGCGTCGAGCTCGGCGGCACAATGACCGAGCTCACGACGGTGCGCGGCGTCGTGGACGAGTGGTGCGAGGTCGTGCACCAACCGGAGTGAATCGACGAGCTCGCTCACGAAGGCGGTACCACGCTCGAACTTCAGCGTGACGTTGGTGACCCGCCATCCATCGTCTTCGGCACCGACACGGTTGGCGACGGGTACGCGCACGTCGGTGAGGAACACCTCGGTGAACTCCGACGAGCCGAGAATCGTCTTGAGCGGGCGCACGTCGATACCGGGCAGATCCATGGGCAGGATGAGCCACGAGATGCCCGCGTGCTTGGGCGCGCCGGCATCGGTGCGCACGAGGAACTCCCCCACGTCGGCGATCTGGCCGAACGAGCACCAGATCTTCGAGCCGTTGAGCACGTAGTGATCGCCATCCCGCGTCGCGCACGTGCGCAGCGACGCGAGGTCGGAGCCCGCCCCGGGCTCGGAGAACCCTTGGCACCACACCTCGTCGCCACGGAGGATCTTGGGGAGATGGTCGGCCTTCTGCTCGACGCTTCCCTCTTCGATGAGCGTGGGTCCGGCGTGGAGCGTGCCGACAAAGTTGACGCCGACGTATGGCGCCCGCGCGCGTCGTCTCCTCGAGGAAGACCAACTGCTCCGTCGGCGACGCACCGCGGCCGCCGTACTCCTCCGGCCAGTTGAGGCCCGCATATTCCGCGTCGTAGAGCCGGCGCTGCCAGTCGGTGTCGTACTTGCGACGGGCGGCCCAATCGTCGCGGGCCGGCATCGGCGGCAGGCCCGGAAGCGTCTGCTCCAGCCACTCGTGAACCTCGCGCGCGAAATGCCTCGTCAGCGTCGGAATAGCGGAGGTCCATGGCGCCGAGATTGTACGCCGGGCCCTGCACGGGCCCCTCCCTCGGAGCGATGCCGTCGCGTTGGCGTGCAGACACGCCAAAATGGATGGGTGAACGAGACCGTTCGCCTCGCGCGTGCTCGGCGCGCTGAACATCGTGGGCGCCATCGCGCTCGGGTACTGGCTGCTCTCCGGCAAGTCACGGGCCTCAGATGGCGGCAGCCCGCTTTCGTGGATCTCCTACGGCCTCGTCGTGCTGCTCATCGCCGCCGGCGTGACGGCCTATCGCCGTTCGCGTCGCTGACTACCCAACTCCAACATCCCCCGAACTGGCCCGCGAATGCTCGAGTCTTTCTTGAGGGAACGCGGACCAGTTCGAGCATTCGGAGCAGACGGGAGCGCGCGCCAACGGGTGGATCTGCGCCGGTTCAGTCGCCCTCGAGCTTGAGCATACGGATCGCGTTGCCGCGCATGATCTTGTAGACGGCATCGGCAGGGAGCCCCGACATGAGCTCTTCCGCAACCTTCTTGGTGTCGGGCCAGGTGGAATCGGTGTGCGGTTCACGATCCGGGGCAGCTCGGTGTTCGTCGTCTCCATCGATCCTCCGCGGCGAACCACGTAACGGTCGCTCAGACTCACGTTGCTGCAATTAATTGCAGCGGGTACCGGTGGCGGGTGGCTGCAGCTGCACCAGGTACTTGATCACGATCTTGTCGACACAGCTGTTCTGCGCGCCGAGGAACGAGGTGTGCTGCTCCCCCTTCGCGATGAGCAGGCGGCCGGAGTCGAGTTGCTTCGCGAGCGACTCGGCCCACGTGAGCGGCGTGGCCGGATCGCCGGTGGTCCCGATCACGAGGATCGGCGGCGCCCCCGGCGCGTGGATCGAACCGGGATCGGCGACGGGCGGCACGGGCCAGAAGTCGCACACGGTGCCCAAGTTGACGTTGGCCTCGCCGAAATGCGGCGCGGCTCTGCTTGGCCATTGCGGCGAGAGCATGCAGCCCGTCGAGCCCACCGGGCACGGGGGGCGAATCGATGCAGGCGATGGCCCAGAACCCCGGCTCCTGCGTGCCGTAGCTGCCGTCGGGCTGCCGATCGGTGTATTCGTCCGACAGCTCGAGCAGGGCGGTCCCGTCGCCGTCTTGTGCCTCCGAGAGCGCGATCGCAAGATCGGGCCACGCTCGGGTGCCGCCGTACAGCGCTTGGGCGATGCCAAGGTCGGCCTCGCCGGGCCCGAGCCGGCGACCGCGCCGGTTCGCGCCGGTCGGCAAGGGTTCGCTATCGATCTTCGCGATGAAGCGCGTCGAACGCCGCGGCCGGATCGCCGCCGTTTTGGAACGCGCACCTCGTGCGTCGCGGCGCAGTCCGCGAAGAATGCCTGGAGGTCCTTCTCGAATCCGACCGATTGCTGGAGGCTCGCGTCCGCGCTCGACAACAACGGGTCGACCGCGCCGTCGAGCACGAACGCCCGTACCCGGTCGGGGAAGAAGTTGGCGTAGAGCGCACCGAGGTACGTGCCGTAGGAGTAACCAACGTACGTGAGCTTGGGGGCGCCGAGCGCGGCGCGGACTTGATCCAGATCGCGGGCCGAGCTCTGCGTCGAGACATACGGCAGGATGGCACCGCTGCGTTCCTCGCAGCCGGCCGCGAGCTGCTTTGCGACGTCGGCGATATGTTGCTGTTCCGCAGGCGTGTTGGGCGTGTTGTCGACGGCGTTGACGGCGTCGAGGTCGGCATGACAGTCCACCGGTATCGTCGCGCCCGTGCCGCGCGAGTCAACAGCGACGAGGTCGAAGCGGTTGCGCAGCGACGCCGGGAAGATCGAGAGGTCGTCGCGCAGGAACTGCACCGCCGACGCACCCGGACCACCCGGGTTGACGAGCAACGGCCCGATCCGTTCCTTGGGATGCGTTGCCGGGTACCGCAGCACCGCGACCTTGATCGTCGGGCCGTTCGGCTGGGCGTAGTCACGCGGCACCGCCAGCTCGCCGCACTGCCCGCCGCCACTACAGCGACGCCAGCGGATCGAGCGGGTCGACGGCACCGTCGTGCCAGTCGTGGCGGTCGTGCCGGTCGTGCCGGTGGCTGCCGGTTTCGCCGTCCGTGTCGTCGATCCGACGTCGTTGCCACCACTCGAGCAGGCCGCCACCAGCACCACGCACGCCGCGATCGAGCGCGGCGAAGCTTCGGCGATGCATCAGTCGAGCGTATGCGGGCGATGACCGGGCGCAGGTTCAGCCCGGGAACCCCACCCCGCTCATTCTTGCGTCAAGAAAGGTCGTCACACGACGGTGAATGACGCAAGACCGGTGGCTGTATGGAGGTTTCAGAGGCGGGTCGGGTTGAGGAGGGCGTCGGTGCCGCCGTCGACGAAGAGGATGCTGCCGTGGATCTACGTCGCGTGCGCCGAGAGCAGGAACTCGATCACGGCGGCGACCTCGTCGGCGGTGCCGCGCGCCCGAGGGGGATCGGGAACGCCTCGATGAGCGGACCCATCTCGGGATCATCGAGGCCGGCTTGCAGCAGCGCCGAGTCGAACGGGCCGGGCGCGACCGCGTTGAGCCGCACGCCGGCCGCGCCCCAATCCTGGCGCGCGTCGCGAACCGCCTGCGCGAGCGCGAGCTTGCTGTTGCCGTAGATGGTGGCGCCGTCGTGCCAGGCGGCGAGCTCGAGCGCGTACTCCTCCTCCCCGACCAGGCACGCGTCGATGAACGCGTGGTCACCGATCGGAACCACGGTCGTGGAGTTGGAGGAGATCGCGACGGCGGCCGGCGCGACACCCGCGCCGAGCGCGGCCTCGAGCCCGTCGAGGATCGCGATCGCGCCGAAGTAGTTCACCGACGCGATCAGCGCGAGTTCGGGCACCTGCGGTCCGAGGCCGGCGCACGGCACGAGACCGTCGAGCGTGCCTCCGCAGCGATCGAGCACACCCTCGACTGCGGTCGCACGGCCGTCCGCGGTGGCGAGGTCGGCGTCGACGTCCGCGTCGCGCAGGTCGATACCGATCACGCGATGCCGCGTGTAACGCATGCGGCGGACGACGGCCGCGCCGAGTCCCGACGCCGAGCCGGTGACAGCGATGGTGCGCACGTGGACTCGGCTCTACTTGACTGCGGTCGGCGCGACCAGGCCGCCGACCGCGCCGGTGACCGGCAGCGGCGTCGCCGCGAGCAGGAACTCGTAGACGCCGTCGGGCGCGCAGTCGGCGGCGAGCTCGTCGAGCGTCCCACTGCTGACCCTGCGGCATCCCCATGTCGCGTAGGTCGATCATGTGGACGGGAAGAAGCGCGGCCGATCTTCGCCCGGGTACAGCTCGAACACGTGCGTGTCGTTCGCGATCGCGGCGACGTCGTGGTCGTGGAGCCACTCGAGCGCACCGACGCCGATCCCGGGCGTGGAGTGCGTAGCGATCCTTGTCGCCCTCGCGCAGCCAGTGCATCTGGCCGGTGCGCACGAGCACGACGTCGCCCGGCTCACCGTGACGCCCGCGCGCGTCGCAGGCACGCGTCGAGATCGGCGCCGGTGATCGCGTACGGCTCGTCGAACCACTCGACGCCCTTGAGCGCGCGCGACGTCGCAGAGCAGCCCCGCGTGCACGATCGGTCCGAAGTGCTCGATGCCGAGCTTCGTCGCACCGGCCTCCATCGTGATCGCGTCGGCGGGGACGCCGTTGTAGAGCAGGCCGTCGTAGCCGGCGTGCGACGAGCGCGTCCCAGTGCGTCGCCGACTGCGTGCCGGTCTCGACCTCGTCGTCGCTCGTCGTGAAGTCGGCCGGGTCGCCGGTGAACGCGTACGACGCACTGGTCATCGTGAGCTTCGGGTTCTTGCGGCCCGAGGATCCCGCCCGGTCTGCGGACCGTCGTCGTCCATCGGGATCGACAGCGAGAACGTCACGCCCCGCCGCACCGCGGCCGCGCCCCGCCGCACCGCGGCGGCGTCGATGAGGTTCAGCGTGCCGCGCTGGTCGTCGGCACCCCAGCGGCCCCAGTTCGAGACGCGCGGCCGCGAGCGCGCAGCTCGTCGGTCGAGCGGCATGGCGCGAGCCACGTCAGTCCGCGTACTGCTTGCGCAGCTCGTGCTTGAGCACCTTGCCGGTCGGGTTGCGCGGCAGCACGTCGACGATCTCGAGCTGCTCGGGGATCTTCTGCACCATGAGCCCCTCGCCCTGCAGGAACTCGAACAGCTCGGCGAGCGTCGGCGGGTCGTCGGCGTCGGCCGGCACGACGATCGCGCACGCCCGCTCGCCCGACCGCGGGTCGGGCAGGCCGATCACCGCGGCGTCGGCGATCTTCGGGTGCGTGAAGAGGAGGTCCTCGACCTCCTTGGCGCGAGATGTTCTCGCCCTTGCGGATGATGACGTCCTTGAGCCGGCCGGTGATCGCGACGTAGCCGTCCGCGTCGACGATGCCGAGGTCACCGGTGCGGAAGTAGCCCTCGTCGTCGAACGCCGTCGGCGTCGAGCGAGGCGTCGATGTACCCGAGGCAGAGGTTGCGGGCCCTTCACGCGGAGCTCGCCTTCCTCGCCCGGCCCGGCGACCGTGCCGTCGAGCTTCACGACCTTCACCTCGACGCCGGGCGCGGCGCGCCCTCGGTGTTCGCGAGCTGCTCGTCGGCGTCGTGGATGCGCGCCATCGCGAGGATCGGGCACTCGGTGAGGCCGTAGCCCGATGACGATGCCGACGCCGCCGAGCTCGGTCCTTCACGTCGTAGTGCAGCTGCGGCGGCTTCGCCGCGCCGCCGCCGACGAACGACGCGCGCGTCTCGGGGAAGAGCGGCTGCGTCCGGCTGCGCCCGCTGCGCGTCGAGGTACGCCATGTGGAACGGCGTGCCCGCGCCGGCGATGCGTGACGCCCTCGCGCTGCGAGCACCGGGATCGTGGTCGCGGGCACGAAGCGCCTCGACGATCACGTGCGACGCAGCCGGCCATGAGCGCCGGCGAACAGCCAGCCGATCCCACCGATGTGCGTGAACGGGAACACGAGCGCGTTGCGGTCGTCGGCGGTCAGCTCGAACGCGGCGACCATCGCGTACGCCGACGCGCACGACGGTCTTGTCGGTGTGCCGCGCGCCCTTCGGGTCGGCGGTGGTGCCCGACGTGTAGAAGACCCAGCGCAACGGGCCGTCGGTCGCGACGCCGGCTCGAACGGCTCGCCGGCCGCGGGGCAGGCAGCGTCGACGGGTCGCCCTCGGGCAGCGTGCCGGTCGCACGACGAGCACCTCGAGGCCCGGCAGCGTCCGCCGCGATCGTGCCGCGCCATCGCCTCGTAGTCGAACCCGCGCCACACCGCCGGGCACGATCAGCAGCTTCGCGCCGGTCTGCGTCGTCGATGAAGCCGACCTCGCGCTCGCGGTAGATCGGCAGGATCGGGTTCTGCACCGCGCCGAGCCGGGCGAGCGCCGCCGACGAGCACCATCGACTCGATCCAGGTCGGCAGCTGCCACGAGACGACGGTCGCCCTCGCCGATCCCGAGCGCCGCGAAGCCCGGCCGCGGCCCGTTCGCACGCGTCGCGGTACTCGACGAACGTCAGCGTGCGCTCGTTCTCGTCGATCACGAACCGGCGCGTCGGGCGTGGCCGCGGCCCGCTGCTCGATCAGCTCCCAGAGCGACGAGGTCTCAGCGTGCGCCGTCGATCAGCGGCGTCGCGGTCGCGTCGCGGATGTCGGTGGCTCACTGCCGTAGGTCACGAGCCCGCCGTCGATGCGAGACGATCGAGCCGATCATGTAGCGGGCCGTCGTCGGACGCGACGAACGCGATGCAGCCCCGCGACCTCCTCGGGCTCGGACGACGCCGATCCGGCGACATGACCGGCCGCAGCGACGTCGAAGTCGGCGCCCTCGGGGAGTCGGAAGCCCTTCGTGATCGGCGTGCGCATCCCGCCCGGCGCGACGCAGTTCACCCGCACGCCCCGGTCGCAGGTACTCGATCGCGAGCGCCCGGGTGAGGTTGACGACGCCGCCCTTCGACGCGCAGTACGCGGCGCGTGTACGGCTGACCCATGATCCCGGCGTTCGACGCGACGTTGACGATCGTCGCCGCCGCCGTCGAGCAGGTACGGGAGCGTGTACCGGCACATGAGGAACGTGCCGGTGAGGTTGACGCCGATGATGGCCGACCAGCGCTCGGACGTCTCCTCCTCGGCTGCGGGCGAACCCGCCGATCCCGGCCGAGTTGACGAGGACCTGCGGCCGCCCGAGGTCCGCGCGCGACGGCGTCGACGGCACGCCTCGACCGAGCCGGGGTCGCTCACGTCGACCGGTAGGCGCGCGCCGTCGCGTCCGCCTCCGTCGATCTCCGCCGACGACCTTCTCGGCCGCGTCGGTGCGCGAGGTCGAGGACCGCGACCTTCGCCGCCCTCGGCCGCGAACCGCACGCGCCGTCGCCCGACCGAGGCCGGATCCGGCTCCGGTGACGATCGACGACCCGATCGGTGAAACGCGCCATACGTTCTCCCTGGTGAGCGGGCCTGCCGGACGGCCGACCGGCCGGCGTCAGAATCTAACGCGGCGCGCGCCACAACCGTTTGCGCAATAAGGGTCCCTATAGGGGCCTGATCGCACGAACCTGACGTAGTGTCCGCGGCCGTGGCGACGTGTGATGGACAGCGCCGAGCGCGCACGGCTCGTCGGCGATCTGCTGCGCGACGTCGCGCAGGCCGAGCCCGAGCGCGAGGCGTACGTCCACGGCGAGAAGCGGGCCACGTACGCGTGGCTCGACCGCGCCGCCGACGGGTTCGCGGCGACGCTGCTCGACCTCGGGGTGCGCGCCCGGCGACGTCGTGTGCCTCATGCTCGCCGTCGTCGATCAAGTTCGCGGCCTGCTACCTCGGCGCGCTGCGGGCCGGCGCGATCACCGTCCGCGATCAACCTCCGGCTCGGCGCGACCGAGCAGGCGAGCATCCTCGCCCGCACGCGACCCGGCGGTCACGGTGCTCGGCGACGGCGCCGAGATCCCCGACGGTCGCCGACGCCGGGCAAGGTGCTCCACGTCTCCGAGCTCGGGCCACGCGTTCGGCCGCGAGCCCGCCGCCGACGTCGGCTGCCCGACGATCGCGCCGACCGACCCGACGTGCATCGTCTGGACGAGCGGCACGACCGGCGCGCCGAAGGGCGCGGTCTACGACCACGCGCCGCATGGCGGCGATCTCGCGCAACATCGGCCAGCTCACCGAGCCCGGCGACCGCCGGCTCGTCGTGCTGCCGTTCGCGCACGTCGGCTACATGACCCGCATGTGGGACGAGCTCGCGAACGGCACGACGATCGTGCTCGCCGGCGAGCCGTGGTCGGCGACCGAGACGCTGCGTCTCATCCGCGAGGAGGACATCACGATGGGCACCGGCGTGCCGACCCAGTGGGAGCTCGTGCTCGCGCACCCCGACCTGGCCCGCACCGACTTCTCGCGAGCTGCGCGTCTGCGGCATCGGCGGCGCCGCGATCTCGCCCGACCTCGTGCGCCGCATGCGCGAGACGCTCGGCTGCCCGGTGATCACCCGCTACACGAGCACCGAGGCCGGCGTGACGCACGAGCACGCTGATCGGCGACCCCGACGAGATCGTCGCGACCACGGTCGGCCGGCCCGCGCCCGAGGTCGAGCTGCGCATCGTCGCCCCGGGCCGGGAGCACCCGGTCGCCGGGCGAGGTCGGCGAGATCGTCGTGCCGCTCCCCCGCGATGATGCGCGGCTACTGGCGCGACCCCGAGCTCACCGCGACCGTGATCGACGCCGACGGCTGGCTCCACACCGGCGACCTCGGCACCCTCGACGCCGACGGCAACGTGCGCATCGTCGGGCGGCTCAAGGAGATGTACATCCGCGGCGGCTACAACGTGTACCCCACCGAGGTCGAGGCGGTGCTCGCCGACCACCCGGCAGTCGCGCAGGTCGCGGTGATCGGCATGCCCGACCCGGTGCTCGGCGAGATCGGCGGCGCGTTCGTGGTGCGCGACCGACCCGGGACGCGCCGCCGGAGCTCGCCGACGCTGCGGGACTGGTGCCGGGACCGGATCGCGGACTACAAGGCACCCGACCGGTTGGTGGTCGTCGACGCCCTGCCGGTGACCGCCGATGCACAAGGTCGACAAGGCGGCGCTGCGCGCCGCCTACGAGACCACGGAGGAACGTGAGCGAAGCGAAGCTGAAGCCGAACATCCAGGACGTCGGCTCCGGGCGACACCCGCGAGCAAGCCGATCAAGCTCGGTGGCGCGCTCGTGACGATGGTCGAGCCGCACAAGGGTCACGAGGTCGCGTACAACCGCTGGTACGAGCGCGACCACTTCTACGCCGGCTGCCAGATCGGCGCGTGGAACCTCGCCGGCGACGCGCTTCGTCGCGACCCGTGAGTGCAAGGCGAAGCGCTACCCCGCGACTCGCCGATCTGCCCGGACCCGACCTCGGGCTCCTACCTCGCGGTCTACTGGATCCTCGCCGGCAAGTTCGGCGAGTGGATCCAGTGGGGCACCAACCAGGTCAACTGGCTGCACGAGAACGACCGGATGTTCCCGCACCGCGACCACATCCACACGCTGATGTACAAGTACCGCGGCGAGGTGCACGCGGACCCCGACGGCGTCCCCGCCGAGCTCGCGCTCGACCGCCGCTACCCCGGGCTCGTGCTCGTCATCGGCGAGCTCGCCGACGGCGTCACAGGACGACGCAGATCACCGAGTGGGTGCGGTCGCGCCCGCTGCCCGGCGGACCAGGTCGTGACGTTCACGCCCCGATCCCGCTGCTCGGCAACGCGCCCGTCGGACGTGCCGCGCGACGAGGCCACCGACCGGTTCTGCCAGCTGTACTTCGTCGACGGCGACCCGGTCGCGATCTGGGACGAGCAGTTCGCGAGTCTCGGGCGACGACCTCGACGGCCAGCGGGTCTCGGCACCGTCGTGTTCGCGTCGCCGTTCATCGTCGACGGTCCCCGGCACCGACACGTACACCGACCAGCTCTGGTGAAGCGATAGCTCCCCGCTCGCGGGCCGATCACCTCGGCGCCGAAGCGGCGCACCGAATCGAGCACGTCCTCGTGACGGGTGCCGCCGGCCTGCACGAGGAAGCTCGAGGCGGCCGTTGCTCACGATGCCGAGCGTCGCCGCGCGTTCCGCGATGCGAACAGGATGGTTGTAGCCGAACGGCAGCAGCACGACGCCATGGCCGATGCGAATGGTCGACGTGTGTTGCGCGACGGCAGCGAGCCACACCTCGGGCGCCGACGACAAGGAGAACTGGTCCATGAAGTGGTGCTCGACCACGCGTACTCGAAGCCGGCTTCCTCGGCGACGCGGATCCACTCGATCGCCTCCCAGAACACGTTCCGCTGGCTGTGCTCGTCCGACGGACGCAGCACCTCGACCTCGTAGAGCACCCGAACTTCACGCTTCCTTCTCGAGGCCCCTGCCAACGGGCGGCTGGAGCACCACGTCGTCTTCCAGCCGCGCCGTCACGGAACGACCACCGCGTGCACCGGCGCAGGTTCGCCCTCGCCCGCCATCGACTGCACCAACGCCTCGGCTCCCGCGAGATCGGTGATTCGTCGGGGGAGGTTCGCGAACGGCGAACCCGACGCGAGCAGGTCGAGCGCCGCGCCGTGCTCGGTCACGTCGACCCCGAGGACACCGATCACATGGAGTTCTTTCAACGCGATCGTGTCGGATCGGAAACCGGCGGCGTCGACATCGCCGTGGATGCCCGCGACGACGACCGTGCCTCCTGGTCGCGCAAGGTCGAGCGCCTGAGTGAACGCGGCCGGTGCGTTCGCGGTGACATCGATGACGATGTCGGCCGCGGCACCGATTGCGTCGCGGAGCGCTCGGCGCGGATCGGTTGTCGCGACGTCGACCGCCAGATCGGCGCCGAGGTCACGAGCGAGCGCCAGACGTTCGGCGTCACGCGCGCCGAGACCCGTCACCATGACGAATCCGGCCCCGGCATCCTTGGCCGCGACCACCGACGCGAGCCCACGCATGCCGGGCCCGAGCACCACGACCACGTCACCCGCTTTCGTGCCCGGAACCGTGGCGCCCCATCGCAACCCGGCGCCGAGCGGGTTGAACAGCGTCGCCGTGACGGCGTCGAGCGCCTCAGGCACGGGCAGGACCAAGGCGTCGGGCGCGAGGTACAGGTACTCGGCGTAGCCGCCCCACAAGCTCGGCGGGCGATCGACCGGGATGAAGCCGTACATGTCGGCGAGCCCGTGGCGTTTGCATCGTCGATAGTCACCCGCGCGACACGCGGCGCACGCGCGGCACGACTGGAACACCTCGACCGCAACGCGCGCTCCGACGCTGACACCCCATCGACGCGCCGCTTCGGGACCGACGGCCTCGATCACTCCGACCGTCTCGTGGCCGGGCACCGCCGCGCGCGGCATCGGGAGCGCACCCGTGTACTGCTCGTGGTCGGTGCCGCACAGACCGCACGCCTCGACGCGCAGGAGCCCGTCATCGACGCCGAGCTCGGGGAACGGGAAGGTTCGTTCGACGAGCGCACGTGGTCGCTCGAGCACGAGCGCGTGTACCGACCCGGTGGGCACACGGCGAGGCTATCCGCCACGCGAACCGCGCGGCCGCGGGGGCCGCGCTTTAGGCTCGGCCGTTCCATGAGCAGCACCTCGAGGGCAACGGCGGCGATCGCGGGTGTGGGCGAGACCGATTACGTGCGGGGCTCGACGCGCCTTCCGGTCGAGCTCATGCTCGACGCTGCTCGGACCGCAGTCGCCGACGCCGGCCTGACCATTGCCGATATCGACGGCATCATCCCGCCGCCGGGATATACGACGGCCGAGGAGCTCGCGGCCAACCTCGGGATCGACGATCTGCGCTACTCGGTGACGGTGCGCATGGGCGGCGCGAGCCCCACGGCGTCGTTGCAGAGCGCGGCGCTGGCCGTCGTCGCCGGGATCGCTTCCCACGTGCTCTGCGTCGTCGGATGGAACGGCTACAGCTTCATGCGGGCAAAGGCCGGCGTGCCCGTCCCCCGCCACGGCCTCGACATCACGTCGGCGTTCGACGTCGTGCAGGACTTCTACGTGCCGTACGGCGCGATCTCGGCCGCGCAGTTCTACGCGTGGCTGTGCATGCGCCACAAGCAGTTGTACGGCATCGCCGATGAAGCGACCGGCGCGGTCGCGGTTGCGGCACGGCAGCACGCTCAGCTGACGCCGAACGCGCTCGATGCGCGGCACGACACTCTCGATGGAGGAGTACCTTGCCGCCCGGTGGGTGACCGAGCCGTTCCGCCTGTACGACTGCTGCCTCGAGACCGATTGCGCCGCGGCGGTGATCGTCACGACCACCGAGCGAGCGCGCGATCTCGCGAACCCGGTGGTCAGCATTCTCAGCGTCGCGGAAGGTCACCCCTACCCCGCCGATGACCTCGCGAGCCGCGCCGATCCGTTCCGCATCGGGCTCACCGACGCGGCGCCGCGCGCCTTCGCGACGGCCGGCGTGTCTCCTGACGACCTCGATTTCGCCGAGATCTACGACTGCTTCACTCACGTCGTGTTGCTCCAGCTCGAGGCGCTCGGGCTGTGCGGTCGCGGCGAGTCGGGCGACTTCGTGCGCGGCGGCCGCATCGAGCTCGGCGGCGCGCTGCCCCTCAACACCCACGGTGGGCTGCTCTCGCAGGGCCACATGTGGGGGATGAACCACACGGTCGAGGCGGCGCGCCAACTTCGTCATGCCGCGGGCACGCGTCAGGTCGCGGGCGCGGAGCTCGGTGTGGTGACCGGCTGGGGCGACTTCGGCGACGGCAGTCTCGCGATCCTGGGCCGGCCATGACCGCCCGTGTGTTTCCCGAAGGCTTGCAGCCGCACGCGCTCGGACTCGGCGCCGAGTGGTACGCGCAGTGCGCGTCGGGCGAGCTGCGCTTTCAACGCTGCGGCGTGTGCCGCGCTTGGCGTCATCCGCCCCGGTTGCTGTGCGCGGCGTGCGGTTCTGATGCATGGTCGTGGCAGCCGTCGACCGGGCGCGGGTCGTTGTTCTCGTGGACGGTCACGCACCAGGCGTTGCACCCGGCATACGCGGATCGGGTGCCGTATGCGGCCGCGGTCGTCGAGCTGGAGGAAGGCGTGCGCGTCGTCACCGCGCTCGACGGCGTTGCGCTCGACGACCTCGCGCTCGACCTGCCGTTGCAGGGTGCGGTCGAAGTCGTCGCCGAGGGCGTCGGGATGCCGTACTTCCGCGCCCGCTGATCGGGCGCCGGTATGTCAGCCGCGCAGACGGGGCAGCACGTCGGACTCGAACAGACGCAGGCTCTCCCACCCGAGCTCGGGCGACATCCCGCCCATCAGCGGGTGCAGCGGCATCGTGCCGAAATCTCCCTGCTCCTGGACCATCGCAACCGCTTCGTCGGGTGTGAGCACCTGGTAGACGCCGCTGGCGCGCACGTCGGCCCATGTCTGCGCGCCTTTCACATCGACAGCTGACCGCTGCGGGCCGCTCTGCCACGACTCGTATGTCTGCGCGTCGAACAGCGCGTGCGGGCCGATCTGCTCCCACGCGGCATCGGGGTCTTTGGCGATGTGCACGAAGCCCGGACCTTGCGGCAGCGCGGCAAACCCGCCGGTGAACCCCTGCGTCGCGCATTCCTCGTTGTAGATCTCGGCCAGCTTCGGGTCGCCGACGGCGGGAAAGAACGGCAGGTGCAGACGGGCCGCGCGGCGGCGCCCGCGACCTCGGTGGAGCCGCCGATCATCAGCATCGGATGGGGTTTCGTGGCCGGGGTCGGCTGCACGACGATCGTGCGGCCGCGCCATTCGAACGGCTCGCCCGTCCACGCCTGCGAGCATCACGCCGACGTACTCCTCGAGCAGCTTGCCGCGCTGCTTCATGTCGACGCCGGCCATCTCGAACTCCTCGGGGCGGTACCCGCGCCGGCGACGGTCCGACGCCGACCTCCGGTCGCGAGGTCGAGCACGGCGAGCTGCTCGGCCAGCCGGACCGGGTCGTGCAGCGGCACGATGCCGCGGCGACAGGATCCGGGATGCGCTCGGTCACGCCCGCGATCACGCCGGCCAGGTGAACGGCGCGGGGAGCCAGCCGTCGTCGAGGCCGTGGTGCTCCGAGAGGACGGCGAAGTCGCAGCCCTGGTCGTCGGCCCAGCGGAACTGCTCCAGCGCGGCCGCGGTAGATCTGGCCCGCGGTCGACGGGGCCCGACGTCGGGCACCCGGAAGTCGAATCGCATGCGCAGCATCGCCATGGCGTCATCCTTGTCGTCGTCTCGTGTGGCGCGGGCTCAGCGGGTCGAGGTGCGGGCCGACTGTCGGCGCCGAACGCTTCCATCTGGTCGCACAGCTCGTCGATCGAGCGGGCGCGGAGCCGCAGCTGCAGGTGCGACACGCCCATCGCGCCGTACTCGTTGAGCGACGTCGGCGAGCTCGCTCGGGCGAGCCCGTGATCGTGGGCTTCGGCACGTCCCAGTCCGGCGTCGCCGACGTAGAGGTACTCGGTGATCATCGCCGATCTCGATCGGCTCGCCCGGCCGCACCGTGTCGCGATGCGCGTAGCACGTAGGCGATCGACTCGGGCATCAGCTTCTTGCGGCGTGCCCTGCGGGATCCAGCCGTCGCCGCGCTCGGCGACCCGACGCAGCGCGGGCTTCGACGACCCGCCGATCCAGATCGGCGGACGCGGCTGCTGCACCGGCCGGGGCCGCAGGCCCGACGTCGCCGACGAACTCGTCGGTCCACGCCGTCGATGATGCCGTCGATCGCCTCGTCGAGCAGCCGGCCGCGCTCGGCGAACGGCGACGCCGAGCGCGTCGAACTCACCCTCGACGTGACCGGCACCGACCCCGAGGATCACCCGTCCACCCGAGAGCGTGATCGAGCGTCGCGAACGCCTTGGCGGTGTCGAGCGGATGTCGGTAACGGCGCGACGAAGACGTTCGTCATCAGCCGGACGTGCGTCGGTCTGCGCCCGCGAGCAAGCCGAGCGTCGCGACCGGGTTGAACCACGTGGTCGACATCGTCTCGGCGCGTTCGCGCGCGGGATCGCGACGTGGTCGCAGATCGCGACGTAGAAGAACCCGGCCCGGTCGGCGGCTTGCGCCGCGCGCACGCAGCTCGGCGACACCCGCGTCGCGCTCCCACGGCGCCGACGATGACCGAGCTCAGCGCCTGCACCGGCAGCTGGATCCCGAAGACGAGCTTGCCCGTCGGGAACGACGTTGACGGTCCGTGCCCATCAGCGCCAGGCTACTCGCTGCCAGCTGGGCCTCGCGCTGCCGGGTCGTGCGAGTGCACCGGGTCGGTGTCGAACGCGCGGGATCACCTGCTGCCGAAGGTCTCGACCGACTCCTGCGCGACCTCGAGCGGCAGCGTGTTGTTGAGCACGCCGAAGATCAGCTGGTCGGCAGCCGGCGTCGCGCCACCGCTGCGACCGACTCGCGCGACGTCGTCGGGCGTCGCCGACGCTGCGGCGGCCCGTCGTCGATCGACTCGTCGAGCTCGTCGAGGCTCGGCTCGGGGACGGTGAAGCTCGGCCACGGTCGATGCTCGACCGGCAGCGGGATCGAGTCGAGCCAGCGCACCACCAGCGACTGGTAGTGCGCCGCTGCCCATGTGCACGGAACAGGTCGACGCGCGCGCTCGCGGTCCTCGAGGCACAGCAGCATGCTCACGCACGCGACGTTGTCGTTCACGTACGCGCCGACCGGCTCGGTGCACTCGCTGATCGCGTTCTTGTACGTCTCGATCAGCGGCGCGAGGTCTTCGGGGTCGCCCATCGTGAAGCACAGCGCGCCCATGCCGAGCCGGCCGGCCTTCTCGAACGTCGCCGGGCTCCCGCACGCGAGCCACAGCGGCGGGTGCGGCACGTGTCCACGGCTTCGGCAGCACGTTGCGCTCCGGCATCGAGAAGCCGCTCGCCGTCGTGGCTGTACGGCGCCTCGCGCAGCATGCGCAGCGACCTCGGGCAGCGCCTCGTCGAACAGGTCGCGCGTGGTGTCGGCGTCGGGGATGCCGAAGCCCTGGTACTCGGTGCTCGACGAGCCGCGGCCGATGCCGAACTCGAACCGGCCCTCGCTCAGGTGGTCGAGCATCGCGACCCGCTCGGCGACCCGCGCCGGGTGGTTCACCGGCGGCGTGAGGTTGAAGATCCCCGAGCCGAGGTGGAGCGCTCGGTCCGCGCCGCGACGTAGCCCATGAGCACCTCGCTCGCCGAGACGTGCGAGTACTCCTCGAGGAAGTGGTGCTCGGTGAACCAGCGAGTACTTGAAGCCGGCTGCGGTCGCCCGGTCACCGCGACCTCGACCTCGTCGAGCAGCCGCCGGTGCTCGAGCTGTGCGCTGCGCGTCCGGATCGCCTGCGTCGGCACGTGCCCCGAGTGGAAGATCCCGAACTCCATGGTCACGCCTGCCGTCGATGGTTCGTCTGCTGCGTGTTCAGCGTGCAGCCGGGCCAGACGACGGACTGGAGCTCGGTGTACGCGTGGAGGCCGAACGAGCCGCCGTCGCGCCCGATGCCGCTGTGCTTCGTGCCGCCGAACGGCGTCTCCTGGTTGCGCTGCACCGTGTTGATCCCGACGTTGCCGGCCCGCAGCCGGCGGCGACACGCGCATCGCGCGCGCCGTGTCGCCGCTGAACACGTAGTCGTAGAGACCGAACTCGGTGCCGTTCGCGATCGCGATGCCCTCGTCGTCGTCGTCGAACGGGATCGCGACGATGACCGGGCCGAAGATCTCCTCCTGCACGACCCGCATGTCGCGGCCGGCAGTCCGGCGATGAGCGTCGGCTCGACGTACCAGCCCTTGCTCGAGGTGCGCGGGCCGGCCACCACCGGCGACGATCTCGCCGCCCTCGTCCCGGCCCGACTGCGATGTAGCCCTCGACCCGGTCGCGGTGCGCCTCGGTGATGAGCGGGCCCGACGACGGTGTCGCGCCTCGAGCGGGTCGCCGACCTTGAGCACCGTCGCCATCTTGGCCAGGCCCTCGACGACCTGGTCGTAGATCGAGCGGTGCACGATCGCCCGGGTCGGCGCGGTGCAGATCTGACCCGAGTGGAACGTCCACACCGAGCCGATCATGCCGATCGCGGTCTTGACGTCGGCGTCGTCGAACACGAGCGCGGCGCCCTTGCCGCCGAGCTCGAGCAGCTGGCGCTTCAGCGTGCGGCCGGCCGACCTCGCCGATGCTGCATGCCGACCGCGGTGCGAGCCGGTGAAGCTCACCATGTCGACGTCGGGCGACTCGACGAGCGCCTCGCCCGACGCCGGGCGTCGAGCCGGTGACGATGTTGACGACGCCGGGCGGGAAGCCGACGTCCTCGAGCATGCGCACGAGCTCGATGACCGCGAGCGGGTCCTGCCCGGCGGGCCGCACGACGACGGTGTTGCCCATCGCGAGCGCGGGGCCGATCTTGCCGACCATGTTCACGAGCGGGAAGTTGTACGACGTGATGCACGCGACGACGCCGACCGGCGCGCGCCGCGCGAGCGCGCCCATGAGCCCGCCCGGCGCGAGCGCGGTCGCCGGCATCTCCTGCGGCGGCGAGCGGGATGCACGCGTCGGCTCGAGCGCGCCGGCGGCGTAGCGCTCGAAGCGGGTCGCGGCCATCGGGCACCTGCATCGTGCTGGCCGACGGTCGCCGTGCAGCCGGTCTCGGCGATCACGAGCGGCACGAGCTCGATCGCGCTTCTCGCGCATGCGTCGGCCGCGGCCTGCGAGCAGCGCGGCGCGCTCCTCCGGCGCGGTCTGCGACCACGCCGGGAACGCGTCGCTGCGCCGCGCTCGCCGCGGCGCGGGCCTGCTCGGCGCGACGCCTCCGGCGCCTCGGCCGACGACCTCCTCGGTCGCCGGGTTCACGATCGGGTAGCGCGCCGTCGCCGCCGTCGACCCACTCGCCGCCGATCAGCAGCCGTTCGGCGGCGCGCCGCTCGGTCACCGCGCTCATCGATCGTCTCCCCGCACGCCGCACCGGCCCGTGTCCGCCATCACCACGAAACTATAACGTGTTCTTATTCCGTGTCCAGTACCGCAGGTCAGCGGGCTGCGGACGGTCGCCGAGTGGCCCCGGGGGCACCCAAGGTCACCCCGGCAGATCGAGGTGGAGCATGCGGATCGCGTTGGTGCGGCAGATCTTGTCGACCTGCTCGTCGGTGAGGTCCTTCATGATCTCCTCGGCGACCTTCTTCGTGTGGGGCCACGTCGTGTCGCTGTGCGGGATAGTCGGTCTCGAAGGTGACGTTGTCGACACCGATCACGTCGAGCGACGCGAGACCGTGCAGGTCGTCGAAGAAGCAGCCGTACACATGGTCGTGGTAGTACTCCGACGGCGGCCGCTTCACCTTGTCGGCGACGCCGCCCCAACCCCGGTTCTCGTGCCACACCGTGTCGGCGCGCTCGAGGATGTACGGGATCCAGCCGATCTGGCCCTCGGAGTACGCGACCACCAGTTTCGGGAACTTCTCGAAGATCCCCGACATGAGGAAGTCGGTCATCGACATCGCCGCGTTCATGTACGTGAGCGTGGAGCCGACCCCGGCGGCGCGTCGGCCGAGGTGGACGGCATCTTCGACGACGAGCCGATGTGCATGCACACGACGGTGTCGGTCTCGGCGCACGCGCTGGAAGAACGGGTCCCAGTAGCCGTCGGCGTCGTGGACCGACGGCAGCCCGAGGAACGGCGGGATCTCCGTGAAGCACACCGCGTGGCCACCGCGCGCCGCGTTGCGCTCGACCTCGTCGGCCGCGAGCTTCGCGTCCCAGAGCTGGACGATCGGCAGCGGGATGAGCCGTCCGCCGGAGCCGCCGCACCACTCGTCGAACATCCAGTCGTTGTACGCCTTGACGCAGAGGTCCGCGAGCTCCTTGTCGCTCGCGCTCGAGGAAGGTCTGACCGCAGAACCGCGGGAACGATCGGGAACGACAGCGACACCTCGACGTGGTTCATGTCCATGTCCTCGAGTCGCGCGATCTGGTCCCAGCAGCCCGGGCCGCATGTCGTCCATGGTGATCGGGCTGACCGTGACCTCTTCACGCGGGTAGCCCGCCGCGGCCGAGAGCCGGGTCAGCGGGTACTGCAGGTCTTCGTAGTAGCCACCAGTCGCACGAGCACGCCGTCTTCGTCGTCGGCCGCCTCGCGGTAGCTGAACATGCCGCCGACGAACTTCATCTCGGCGATCTTCGTGCGCACGACGCGCGGACCGATCTCGAGGAACTTCGCCGGCAGGCGGTCCTGCCAGACGTTCGCCGGCTCGATCACGTGGTCGTCGACGGAGATGATGCTCGGGATCTCAGGCATGCGGGCGAGCATAGACCTGACGGGTCATCAGCTTCCGAGCGAGACGTCGACTCTGCCCACACACCGAGCACGTCGTCGGTGGTCGTGAGCGTCGCGACGAGGCACAAGGTGTTGTCGATGCACCGCGGCGGCGTACTCCGCCGGGACGCCGGCGACCGCGTCGGTCGGCATCACGAACTGGTACCCGACGGTTGACGGCGTCGAACGCGAAGTTCGTCATGCCGATGTTCACCGACACACCGACGCCGACGATCGTCGTCACGCCGAGGTTGCGCAGCATCGAGTCGAGCTGCGTGCCCGTCATCGGGCCGAGGCCGTGGTGGCGCGGGAGCACGAGATCGCCGGGGTCGACGCCGATCTCGTCGGGCACCTGCACCGCGTCGCTGCCGGGCGCAGACGGCACCGGCGACTTGCGCACGCCCAGGAACAGGCGGGCGTTCCGGTTGGCGCCGAGACCGTCGTCGCGGGTCTCCGCGGTGCAGTGGAACACGGGAACGCCGGCAGACCTGGCCGCGCGCGGCGAGTGCCGCGCAGTTGCCGATCAGGTCGACCGCTGCCGCCGCCGTCTGCGAGCGCGGGCAGCGCCGACGGCTCCCCGACCACACCGTTCTGCACCTCTTGCAGCACCAGCGCGGTGTGCCCGGGCGCGACGAGCTCCGCGAGATCGAGCGCCAGTCGGCTACTCCTCGACGAACTGTGGCGGCGTCGGTCATCAGCACGTGCTTCACGACCTTGCCCGAGCGCGTTGCGCGGCAGCGGCTCGGTCGCGGATCTCCCAGTGCGCCGGCACCTTGTAGTACGAGAGCTCCTCCGCGACACCACGCACGCAGCTCCTCGACGTCGATCGTCGCGCCCGCGACGCGGCGACGACGATCGGCCTTCACCTCCTGGCCGAGCTCCTCGTGGTCGACGCCGATGACCGCGACCTCGTCGACCGATCGGATGCTCCTCGATCCGCTTCTCGATCTCGACCGGGTACACGTTCTCGCCGCCGCGCAGGATGAGGTCGCGCTTGCGCGACGCGAGGTAGAGGCGCCCGCCTTCGATCCGGCCGATGTCACCGGTGCGCAGCCACCGGCCGGGCGCCGATCACCTCGGCGGTCGCTTCCGGGCCGGCGCCAGTAGCCGGCATCACCATCGGACCGCGCACGTGGATCTCGCCTTCCTCGCCGTCCGGCAGCGGCGCACCGAACGGGTCGCGGATCTCCAGCTCGACGGTGGGCAGCGGACGGCCCGACGGAGTCGGGGAACCGATCCAGCTCCTGGCCCGGTGTTGAGCGTCGCGAGCGCCGCGCACTCGGTCTGGCCGTAGCCGACGCCCATCGTGTCGCCCACGTTGCGGGAACACCTGCCTTGCGTGCGGTCGCTGCAGCGCGGGCGACAACGGCGAGCCACCGCCGCCGACGCTGCGCGGATCGACGAGAGGTCGTAGTCGGTCGACGTCGGGATGGTTGACGATGCGGTGCAGCATCGTCGGCGGTGAACGACCAGCCGGTGATGCGCTCGCGTCTCGATGAGCCGCATCGCGACGCGCGGGGTCGAACCGGCCGATCGGTCCAGACCGACCTCACGCCGCCGACGAGGAACGCGACCGCGGTCGTTGTGCAGACCCGACACGTGGAAGAGCGGGCTCGTCACGAGCTGGCACGGTCGGCAGCGCGTCCGGGCCGGGCGGCGGCTGCGAGCATCACCATCCGCAGCGCCGTGGAAGAAGGTGAGGCCGAGCAGCGCGACGCACGTTGCGATGCGTGTTGACCGCGCCCTTCGGTCGGCCGGTCGTGCCGCTCGTGTAGAGGATGACCGCGGGGTCGTCCTCGTCGATCGGGCCGTCGGGAAGCGCGGCGTCGAGGTCGTGGCGCCAGATCGCGTCGAAGTCGTCCTCGATCACGATCGTCGGGACACCCGGGTCGTCGCCTTCGAGCCGCGCGAGGCGCTTGCGCGTCGGCGACGAGCACCTTCGGGTCGGAGTCGTCGATGCCGTAGCGGATCTCGGGCCCGATCCACCACCCGTTGAGGCCCACCGCGATCGCGCCGAGGCTGACCGTCGCCCAGAACGTGACGATCCACTCCGGGCAGTTCGCCGCCGAGGATCGCGACCCGGTCGCCCGGCGCCGACGCCGTAGCGGTCGCGCAGCGCGGCCGCGACCGACGCGACCGCGCCGCTCGTGCTCGGCGAAGCGTGATGCGCGCGCTCGGCGACGCCGTCGGTGAACACCAGGTACTCGGCGATCACCGAAGCCGGCCGAGCTGGCGACCACGCTCCCGGAGGTTCGGGCAGCCGGTTCTTGAACACGTCATCCGCTCGCCGAGCACGTCGACGGTCTCGGTCTCGAACGCGCCCACCGGGCGCGAGCAGCTCGGCCTCGGCTTTCAGCATCCCTTCGGGCACGTCGCGCGCGTCCACATCGTCCTCGCTGGTCAACGGGGCCGCAACGCTAGTGGGCCGGCTGGTTTGGCATGGCGTCCACGATGCAACATACCCGTATGCGCAAGATTCGGGATCTGGTGCCGATCAGCGGGACCGCCCTCGCGTTGTGGGTCTGGAGCAACCGCGACGACGTCGTCGAATGGGCCGCGTTCGGTGTGCGCTCGGCGCAAAAGCTCGCGGCCGGCGAGACCGACGACATCAAGATCGAAGGCCGCCTGCGCGGCTCGCTGCTCGGCGACAAGCGCACCCGCCACGCGGCCGGGCTCAGCCTCAAGGTGCACGACGGCGTCGCGATCTTCACCGGGATCGTCAGCCCGGAGGTCCACGACGTCGCGCTCCTCCTCGCGGACAAGACCGACGGCGTGCGCGGCGTCGACGACCGGCTCGAAGAGATCCGGCGCCGCGGCCCGGAGCTCGGCCCCGCATAGTGGAGATCGACGTCGTCGTCGAGATCCCGAAGGGGTCGCGGAACAAGTACGAGGTCGATCACGAGACCGGCGGGATCTGGCTCGACCGCATGCTGTTCACCGCGACCCAGTACCCCGCCGACTACGGGTTCGTTCCCCACACACTCGCGGAGGACGGCGATCCGCTCGACGTGCTCGTGCTGCTCGACGAGCCGACCTTCCCCGGGTGTCACATCCGGGCGCGCCCGATCGGTGTGTTCTGGATGCATGACGAGGCCGGGCCCGACGCGAAGGTGTTGTGCGTACCGGCGACCGACCCGCGTTGGACGTCACTCGGCGATATCAGCGATGTCGACCCGTTCATGCTCCAGGAGATCGGCCACTTCTTCGACGTGTACAAGGAGCTCGAGCCGGACAAGAGCACCGACACGGGTGGCTGGGAAGGCGCAGCCGCCGCCGAGCAGGCCGTACGCGACGCGATCGAGCGCTATCCCAAACCGGCCGCGCGCTGAGGACGAACACGCCAACAAAAGCGGGCCGGCCGTGCGGACTCCGGTCAGCCCGGGGAGCTCGCTGCGGCCGCCGGTCGACCACCACGACGCAGTGAGCCGCAACCCCGGCTGCTCGTCGCGCGACTGGAGCTCTTCGTAGGTGCGCTTGTATCCGGTGCGCGCGATCTTCCACTCGCCGTCGACCTTCACGTACTCGTCGGTGTAGAACGCGGCGCCGCGCACGGTGATGTTCCATTGCGTGTCGACAACCACGTCGTCGAGCGCCCACGTACCCACCGCAGTCGTCTCGCCGGTGAGGTCGATCTCCGGATGATGCACGCGATGACTGGAATGGAACGTGTCGGCACCCATCGTGCGCTGGAGGAACTCGAGGATCGCGTCACGGCCTTCGTAGGTGTACTTGCCGCCGCTGTACTCGGCCCGCGCGTCGTCTGTGAGCACGTCGCGCATGTCGTCCCACAGCTTCTGGTCGAGGCAACGGAGGTATCGGTACTTCAGCCGCTCGATCGCGTGGATCTCGACGAGGTCGTCGACCGACACGTCGTCGCGGCTCATCCCCATACGACCGGCATGTTGTGGATGCCGCGGATGAACGCCGACTGCGACCGCGGGATCGGCGCGTCGTCGGCGAGCCGGAGATCCGGGAGACGCCGGAGCACTTCCTCCAGCATCACCTTGATCTCGAGTCGCGCGAGCTGCGCACCCAGGCAGAAGTGCGGGCCGAAGCCGAACGCGAGATGCGGGTTGGGATTGCGTTCGACGTCGAAGACATCGGGGTCGGCGAACACTTCCGCGTCGCGGTTGGCCGACCCGTAGAACAGCAGCACCGAATCGCCTTCACGGATCTTCTCGCCGTGCAGCTCGTGATCGCGGGTCGCGGTGCGCCGGAAGCTGATGATCGGTGTGACCCATCGCAGGCACTCCTCCACTGCGACGGGGATCTTCGCCGGGTCGTCGATGAGCTTCTGCCGCTCGTCGGGGTGCCGCATGAGCGCCTCGACGCCGCCGGAGATGACGTTGCGGGTGGTCTCGTTGCCGCCGATGAGCAACAGGAGCGCCTCGCTCACGATCGCGTCCTCGGAGAGACGCTCGCCGTCGATCTCCTCGTGCACGAGGATGCTCACGAGGTCGTCGCTCGGATTGGCGCGGCGGCGCCCCATGATGTCGAGCGCGTATTCGACGAACGCGAAGTGGGAGCTGATCACGTCGTCGGTCACGGTGTCGGGACCATCGGCACCGCCGATCAGCAGCGTCGGACCAGCGCTGGAGCATGTCGCAATCGTCGAGCGGCGAGCCGAGATACTCGGCAATGAGGATCATCGGCAGCGGCGCGGCGAGGTCCTGCACGGCATCGCACTCGCCGCGCGCTTCGACCGCGTCGATGAGCGACGTGACGATCGACCGCACGTGGTCTTCCTTGCCCGACACCGCCTTGGGCGTGAAGCCCTTGTTGACGAAGCGCTTCTGTGCCTTGTGCTGCGGATCGTCCTGGCTGATCATCGACCCGTCGGGTGGCGTCTGCGGCCGGAAGCCGTACCGGTTGCAGAAGATCTCCGGCTGCTTCTCGAGCGCGAGGACGTCGGCATAACGGGTGACACCCCACAGGTCGCTCTGCTCGTCCCAGTAGACGGGGGCGTTCTCGCGCAGCCACGCGTACGTTGGGTACGGGTCACCCGCGTACAAGTTGCGGTCGAGCAGGTTGATGCGGCGTTCGGTGACGGCCACGTGCGACCTCAGCTCCCCGAGCCGAGGCGCTCCTCGATCTTCGCCAGCGCCTCGATGGTGCGGTCTGTCTGCTCGCGCTGCTCGTAGACGAGCCGGATCAGCCAGTAATGCAGGTACCGGGACAGCGAATGGCGCACGTAGAGCGCGGCGCCGATCGTGGTGAGCGCGATCCCGAGCATGCCGCCCGAGATGATGTAGGGAATCTGATCCGAGAGGACCGCGGTACCTGACGCGCCGTACCAACCGACGATCACCACCACGATGCCCGCGAGCGCGAGGAGGATGCCGAGGCCGAGCAGCTGTCGTTCGAGACTCGCCGACCCGCTCTTGACCTTCATATTGTTGATCTCGCGTTGGAACTCTTCCATGCGCCCGGAGGGCACCTCGTCGCTCGGAGTCACAGATTCTTCCCGTCTGTCGTCGAGTGGTTGGTCATGTTGTCGCGCCGAGATAGGCGCCGGCCAGCGCTTGTTCGAGCTCGGCCGGCGTGCCGACTTGTTGCACCCGGCCGTTCAACATCAGGGCGCCGATGTCTGCGACCGCGAGCACCGTGCGGGCGAACTGCTCCACGATCAGAATCGAGATGCCGTCATGGGCGAGGCGGGCGATGTGGCCGTAGAGCTCCTCCACGATCAGCGGCGCAAGACCCATCGACAACTCGTCGAGCAGAAGCAGTGCCGGATCGGTGCTCAACGCCCGCGCCATGGCCAGCATCTGCTGCTCGCCACCCGAGAGCGTGCCCGCTACCTGCTTGCGGCGCTCGCGCAGCCGGGGGAAGCGGTCGTAGGCGTGCTCGAGGACCTCCGAGAGCCCCGTGCCCCCGTACGTGGCCATGCGCAGGTTCTCGGTGACGGTGAGGTTGGGGAAGATGCCGCGACCCTCGGGAATCGTGCACACCCCGGCGCGGCGAGCGCGTCGGCACCTGCTCCGTTGCAGTGCCGGCCGCCGAGATGCATGCATCCCGACGTCGGTTGCATCTGACCGGCAATGACTTTCAGCGTCGTGGTCTTGCCCGCGCCGTTGGGTCCGAGCAGCGCCACGACATGGCCGGCATGCACGACAAGATCGACGCCGCGCAGCACTTCGATGCCGCCATAGGCCGCGCGCATGTCGTGCAGCTCGAGCACGGGCACAGGCTCGGCGCGAGGCACTGGTTGGCTCCACCGCTCTGCGCTAGACACCGGTGACCTCCACCGTGCCGAGGTACGCCGCTTGCACTTGCGGGTCGCGTTGGACGGTATCGGGACGGCCGGACGCGATGATCATGCCGAAGTCGAGCACGTGGATATGGCGGCAGACGGTCATCACGAGCTGCACGTCGTGCTCCACGAGCAAGATCGCAAGCCCTTCGGCGGCGAGCGCGAGCAGCAGGTCACCGAACATCACCGACTCACGCTCGTCGAGACCTGACGACGGCTCGTCGAGGAGCAGCACCTTCGGACGCGTCGCGAGGGCACGGCCGAGCTCGACCAGTCGGGCCGTGCCGGTCGGCAGGTTGTCGACCTGCTCGTCGCCGACGTCGCGCAATCCGACTCGCTCGAGGATCTCCTCCGCGACCGCGCGGGTGTCGGAGCCGTCTCGGGCCCAGCTCTTTCGGATCTCGGCCGCGGTCAGCAGGTTCTCGCGCGCCGTCAGCGAGCCGAACACCTCGAGCCGTTGGAACGTGCGGGCGAGCCCGAGCCGGGCCCGCTCGTGGGTGTGCAGCTTGCTGATGTCGCGGCCGTCGAGCGTCACGCGGCCGCGGCTGGTGTCCTGGAGGCCGGTGATGACGTTGAACAGCGTCGTCTTGCCGGCGCCGTTGGGACCGATCAGCCCACCGACCCGGCCCGCCTCCACCTCGAGGTTGACCCCCTCCAGCGCGTGCAGACCGCCGAAGGTGACGGTCACGTCCTCAATGCTCAGCAGCGGCAAGGCAATCGACCTCCTCGATGTCGAGAACGCGGTCGAGCGCGCGTGCCTGGTCGGAGTCGATTGCTGCGCCGAGCGGCAGGTCGTCGAGGCGTGCAAGCGGGTCGACCACACGCGCATCGACACCGCCGCCGCGCTCGCGCAGGCGGGTTGCGAGCGCGCGATAACGGTTGGCGATGTCGGCGACCGAGCCCTCGGGGTTCTGCGCCAGGGCGATCGCCCCGGCGGCGGGCGCCACCACGACGACCCATGAGACCCAGCTGTGGTCATTGCCGAGTATCTGGAGGTACGCGAACAGCACCGACGCGAAGAGCGCGCCGCTGACCGTCGCGACGCCCCCGATGACACACAGCAACACGATCGTGAGACCGCCCGCCATGCTGTAGAAGGCGGAGGACACGCTCACCTGCTGCCCGCCGAGCAACGCGCCGCCGAGGCCGCCAATCGCCGCGGAGAGCGCGAACACCTCGAGCTTCGTGGTGGTGAGATTGAGACCGAGCGTCGCGCACGCGGCCGGGCTGTCGCGCATGGCGGCGAGCCGGCGGCCGAACGGGCCGCGCCGCATCGCGAGGAGCAGCACCGCGACAACGGCGTAGGCGACCGCGAGCACGACGAAATAGATCTCCGGCGAGTTGAACCGCGTGATGCCGAGATCGAGGCGGTCGAATCCGACGTCGAGTTGCGTCACCCTGATGCTGCCCTGCGGGAAGAAGTACTGCTGGCGGAAGATCATCGTCTCGGCCAGCACGCCGAACGCGAGCGTGATCAGCGCCAGATAGAGGCCACGAAGCCGAAGCGCCGGCAACGCGATCAAACAGCCCACGACGGCCGTGAGGACCACGGCCGCGATCAGCCCGACGGGTGATCCACCGCCGCCCCACCTCGACATGGCGTACGCGCCGAGCCCCGCGAAGGCGTAGGGACAGAGCGACACCTGTCCGGCCCAGCCGATCAGCGGCACGAGCGAGAGGATGATCACACCGAGCGCGATCGCCGTCGCGAACTTCGGCAGCAGGATGGCGCTCAGAAGCTGCGACGCGAACCCGGCGCCGATGATCAGCACGGCCGCGCCGATCAACGACGCGCGGAGGCTGGGTACGTGCAGCCGGGCGCCGACGTTGACGCGTCCGGCGCGAGCCTTGGCTTCGGGGAGCAGCAGCAACACGACGAAGAGCATGATCACCGGCAGGGCCTCGTTGAGGCCGCCGAGCCAGTTGGGAAGCGTGTCGTTCGCGAAGAGCTTCGGCACGTAGAAGGGCACGTACTGGGAGAGCAGTCCGAGGATCAGGGCGCCGACGAGGGTGAGCGGCAAGCTGCGGAGCCGGCCGACCATAGCCGCCGCGTATGCGTTGATGACCAGCAGCGTCAGCGGAATGATGTCGAGGGGGATGACGGATGCGAGCATGATCCCGGAGACCGCAGCGAGCATGGAGCCGATCATCCAGCTCAGCGAGGACACGCGTCCCGGGCGCACACCGTTGAGGGCGGCGAGGTCGCGGTCATCGACGACGGCTCGCATCGCGATCCCGATCCGCGTGAACCGCAGGAACAACCACAGCACGAGCGACACGACGGCGGCGACGATCACGATGATCGCCTGATGCCAACCCACCGAGACGTCGAAGACGTCGAACGTGTTGCCGGCGTAGAAGGCGGGAAGGTAGCGGCTCGCGGGCGGCCAGATCTTCTGCGCGACGCCGATGAGCGGCGCGAGCAACGCGATCGTCACGACGAGCGTGGTCGCGAGTGTCGCGCCGCGAAGCCTGCGGATCAGCGTGCGTTCGATGAGGGCACCGAACAACGGCGCGAGGACGACGATGACGACGAACAGGGCGAGCGGCGCGGGCCAGTGGCGCTGCACGCGCAGCTCCCAGTAGACGAACGCCGCGATCATGCCGATCGCCCCGTGCGCGAAGTTGAAGATGCCCGACGTCTGATACGTGACGACGAGCCCGCTCGCAGCTACGAAGTAGATCGCCGCGACCGGAATCCCGTAGATCGTGAGGCGCAGGAACTCAGTCACGCGGTGTCCCTATCTTCCCCCTCGGCACCTGAAGCCTACGTACCGGCGCCCTTCCCGTAATTGCCCTTGAGCTTCA
The DNA here is from genome assembly GCA_963813635.1 of uncultured Actinomycetes bacterium. Classification (GTDB taxonomy): domain Bacteria; phylum Actinomycetota; class Acidimicrobiia; order IMCC26256; family JBBRZM01; genus JBBRZM01. The sequence continues at coordinate 356,348 of CAWEZO010000002.1, forward strand.
CCACGTTCTTCGGGTCGCACGAGAAGCCCTTGGCCGGGTAATCGCGTACGAACTTCCCGTTCTTCACCTTGAGGTACATCCAACACTCCGTCGGACGGTTGCTCCCCGGATCCGCCTCGACGTGGATCCCGTGACCGTCCCACTTGTGTGTGGCCTTGAGCGCAGCAAGCAGGCCCTTGCGGGTGACGTTGCTGCCGAGGCTCTTCAGCGCGGTGGCGAACAGCAGGCCGGCGGACCAGCCCTGCACGCCGAGCGCGCTCGGCGGTGCCTTGGCACCGGTCTTGTCGAGCCAGTCGAGGAAGAGCCGGAGCTCGCGGCTCGTGTTCTTCTCCTCGAAGGGCACGGTAGTTGCCACCACGCGCGTGCCGTTCGCGGCCGAGCCCGCAGCCTTGAGAAAGCCCGGGTCATAGCCGGACTGGTCGGTCTCGGGGAACTTCACCGTGACGTTCTGCTGTTGGAGCGCCTTTTCGATGCCGGCGAGGTTCGCGTAGTCGGAGAGGACGTTGAACCACTGGACGTGGTTGCTTCGGAACTCATCGACGTAGGGACCCCACTCGAGCTGGGTGATGCCGATCGACCTGTTGACGTCGAAGTGGAAGCCGACCTGCTGGTAGCCCTCGACGCGCTTCTGCGCCGTCACCTTCGTGGTGCCCTGGTCGACGTACAGCATCGCCGCATGCTTGACCGCTTGCGGGTCCTTCTTGGCCGTGTACCGCTGCGGCCCCACCGAGAGGTAATTGGGCGGGTTGGGGATCGGCTGCACCTGGTTGACGGCACCCGCCGCCGAGGACGTCGCCGTGAATGCCGGCACTTCGGGAATCCCGCAGTCGACAGCGAGCTGGGCCCCCCCGTCGTCGAACGCGGCCGCCTGGCCGACGATCGCGAACCCCTTGTCGCATGCCTGCTGCACTGCGTCGTGGTGTTGGAAGAGCGCCGAGTCGAGCCTCTGGAGCTCGAGCTTGCGGCCGAGCACGCCTCCGAGGCGGTTGCAGTACGCGACGAACGCGTTCATCGCGTCGAGATTGCCCTGAAAAAGACCGGGCCGGGCGCCACCGATGTCCTGAATCGTCGACACCTGGATTGTGGTGTCGGTCACGCCCTTGTCGGTCGCGCCCTTGGCAGTGCCCGGACCGCAGGGTGTGTCGGGGTCGGACGGGCCGCTCGAGCCGCCGGTACTTGCCGAGCCGCTGGCGGCCGTCGTGCTCTGGCTGGTCGTCGGAGTCTGCGACTGGTCACTGGTTCGAGAGCCGCACGCTGCTGCTATCAGCGCGAACGTGACCGCGACAACGACCCAACGATTGATGCGCACAGTTCTCCCCCCGTGACAAGTGCCCTTTTTCGGGCGTGTGGCAGCTTCCCACACGCGCGAACACGTATCAACATCGGCTTTCGACCGGCCGCGGTGCTTATCGGCCGGCACCCTTGCCGTAGTCGCCGGTCAGCTTCACCACGTTCTTGGGGCTGCACGAGAAGCCCTTCGACGGGTACCAACGCACGAACTTGCCCCCCTTGACGATCATGTACATGAAGCACTTGGTCGGCAGATTGTCGCCGGGATCGGTGGGCGCCTGGATTCCGTGGCCGTCCCAACTCTTGATCTTGTGCAGCTCGGCGAGCAGCCCCTTGCGGGTCACGTTGCTGCCGAGCGTCTTCACCGCGTTGGCGAACAACAACGCGGCCGACCAGCCGAACACGCCCAGCGCGCTCGGCGGCGACACGGCGTGGGTGCGGTGGAGCCAGTCGAGATAGAGCTGCATCTCCGTGCTCGTCTTCGCCTCTTCGAACGGCACGGTCGTGAGCACGATCAGCGTGCCGTCGGCGGCCGCGCCGGCTTGCCTGAGCACACCCTGGTCGTATCCCGACTGGTCGCTCTCGGGAAACTTCGGCCGCACGCCCTGCTGGGCGAGCTCTCGCTCCAGACCGACCAGGTTGGTGAAGTCGGAGACGACGGTGAAGTACTGCGTGTGGTCGTTGCGGAACAAGTCGACGACGGGCCCCCAGTTGACCTCCACGACCGCGATCTGGCGCTCGACGTCGAACTTGAAGCCCAGCTTCGTGAAACCCTCGATCCGTCTCTTCGCGAGCACCTCCGTCGTCGGCAGGCCCACGTAGAGCATCGCCGCGTGCTTCACCGCGTCGGGGTATTTCTGCGCCAGGTAGCGCTCCCCGCCGGCCGGCAGCAGATCCGGTGGCGCCGGCGTCGAGCTCACCGCGTTCACTGCGTTCGCCATCGCGGTCGTGGAGCCGAACGGGAGCACCTCCGGAATGCCGCAGGCCACCGACGCCTCCGCGACACCCTCGTCGAGCGCGGCCGCCTGCCCGACGATCGCGAACGCGTCGCCACACGCCTGCTCGGCCCTGGGTCGGGCGTCGTACAGGCCGCTGTCGAGCTTCTCCAGCTCGAGCTTGCGGCCGTTCACACCACCGAGGCCGTTGCAATATGCGACGAACGCGACCATCGCATCCCGGTTGGCCTGGAACAGACCGGGCCGTGGGCCGCTGATGTCCTGGATCGTCGCGATCTTGATCGACTTGTCCGTAACGCCGGTGTCTGTCGACCCTTTGGCGTTGCCCGGTCCGCAGGGCGTGTTCGGATCAACCGGCGTGGTCGCGCTTCCGCTCGGCGTCGTCGGCTTCTTGGTGTTGCTGGAGCCACGCGATCCGCATGCGGCCGCAGCGAGCGCAAGCACGACGAACCCGATCAACCAACGCCTCACGAGCATCGTCCCCCCGGTCGCACGAGGTCAGAGGCTTCCATGCCGGTGTCGCCGGAGCAACGGCACGCGCACGTGGGTCGCGCCGACCCAAGCTCCATTCTTTGCGTCAGCAGCCGGGATGACATCCCGGTTTGCGACGCAAGTTCGCGGGAGTTGGTGACGCTAGCGTGACCGGGCCGCTGATGGGCCATCAATCCGCGACCATCGAGAGGGAGGTGGCGTGAGCGACGAGGGCAGGCGGGGTGACCTCGAGTGGGGCACGATCCCGCGCCTGGTGCGCAGCTCGGCCGAGCGCTTTGCCGACGGCGAGGCGATCGCCGACGGTGACGTGACGCTCACGTTCCCCGCGCTCGCGGGGGCCGCGCACGACGCAGCGAAGGCGTTCATGGCGATCGGCATCGAGCCCGGCGACCGGGTGGCCGATCTGGGCGCCCAACTGCTGGGAGTGGGTCGTGGCCGCGCTCGGGCTCCACTCGGCGGGTGGTGTGCTCGTGCCGCTCAACACCAGGTACAAGGGTCGCGAGGCGGCGTACATCCTCGGCAAGGCACAGGTGCGCGCGCTCGTCACGATCACGGGCTTTCTCGACGTCGACTACGTGGGCCTGCTGCGGGACGCGGTCGACGTTCCCACCGAGCTTCCCGAGCTCGAGACGTGCATCGTGCTGCGCGGCGACGCGCCGGCCGGCACGGTGGGGTGGCACGACTTCGTCGCCGCGGGTGCGATCATCTCCGATGACGACGCCGAAGCGCGCGCGCTGGCGGTGGAGCCAACCGATCTCTCCGACATCGTGTTCACGTCGGGCACCACCGGCAACCCGAAAGGGGTGATGCAGACGCACGCGACGTCGTTGCGCGCGTTTCGCGATTGGAGCGACATCGTCGGCCTCCGCGACGGCGACCGTTACCTCGTCGTCAACCCGTTCTTCCACACCTTCGGATACAAGGCCGGTTGGCTCGCCTCACTGATGATGGGCGCGACGGTGCTCCCGCAAGCCGTGTTCGACGTCGCCGCGGTGCTCGAACGGATTCCCCGCGACCGGGTCAGCGTGCTGCCCGGTCCGCCGACGCTGTACCAGTCGATCCTCAATCATCCCGAGCGTGACCGTTACGACCTCTCGCGCTTGCGTCTCGCCGTCACCGGCGCGGCTGCGATCCCCGTCGAGCTGATCCTGCGCATGCGCGACGAGCTGACCTTCGAGCACGATCATCACGGGCTACGGGCTCACCGAGGCGTGCGGCATCGCGACCATGTGCCGCTACGACGACGATCCCGAGACGATCGCGACGACCTCGGGCCGCGCGATTCCCGGCGTCGAGGTGCTCGTCGTCGACGAGGCGCGGTCGGGAGGTGCCGCGTGGGGAGCCGGGCGAGGTCGTGGTGCGGGGCTACAACGTGATGCTCGGCTACTTCGACGAGCCCGAGGAGACCGCGGCCACGATCGACGTCGACGGCTGGCTCCACACCGGCGACGTCGGGGATGATGAACGAGCGTGGCTACCTTCGCATCACCGACCGCACGAAGGACATGTTCATCGTCGGCGGGTTCAACGCGTACCCGGCCGAGATCGAGAACCTGATGCTGCGCAACGACAAGATCGCGCAGGTCGCGGTCGTCGGCGTGCCCGACGACCGTCTCGGTGAGGTCGGGATGGCGTTCGTCGTGCTGCGGCCCGACGCGAACGCCGACCGATGACGAGCTCGTGACGTGGGCACGCAACGAGATGGCCAACTACAAGGCGCCGCGCTACGTGCAACTCGTCGACGAGCTTCCCCTCAACGCCACGGGCAAGGTCCTGAAGTACCAGCTCCGCGAGCAGGGCACCAAGCTGGTCACCGGGTGAAGCCATGGCGCTGAGCGACGACGAGCAACGCGAGCGCCGGGCGTTCCTCCGATCCTCGATTGTCAAGACGCGGTACATCGGGTCGTTGGGCATCGTGGTCGAACGGTGGGAGGAGGATGGCGTGCAGCTGCGCTTACCGTTCGACGCTGCGCTCACCAACGATGGCTCCGCGTTTCACGGTGGCGCCATCGCCTCACTCATGGACACCACCGGCGCGTCCGCCGTGTGGGCCGGCCACGATTTCGACAAGGGCACGCGCGCGGCGACGGTGACGATGACGATCAACTACCTCGGCGCCGCGCAGGGTACCGATCTCGTTGCCGATGCCGTCTGCGTCAAGCGTGGGCGCGAGCTGTCGTTCGCGGAGATCCGTGTGCACGATCCTGACGGCAAGCCGGTGGCGACCGGCACGCTCGTGTACCGGATCGTGCCCTAGGCGAATCCCGGTGAGTGGATCTGCACGTTGCCGTCGGAGTCCTTCACGGTGATCGCGACCTGCGTGGTCTTGCCGGCTTGGTTCGTGACCTTGCACTCGAACGTGGACCCGACGGACACGACCAGGTACCTCCGGTCGGTGCACTTCGCCGTGACCACCTGACCGGTCTGCTCGCTGAACTTGGTCACGACGGTCTGTTGCAGCTTCCCCGCGTCGAGCACCGCGTCGTGCGTGCGGGTGATTTTCACCGTGCCTTTGTCGTCCAGCTGGGTCAACTCGACGCGCACGGCACCATTTTCGACCTTCACGCTGCAGGTGAAGGCGGTGTGCTTCCTCTCCTTGACGCCGCCCGGACAGCTCGCGGCACCCACATGGATCGTGGCGGGAAACGCTTTGTCGACCTGCGCCTTCACGAAGCGCTCCGCTTTCGCCGCATCGATCTCGTCGGCGGAACCCGCCGAGAAGCTGCACCCGGCCACCACTGACACGAGCAGCGCGAAGACAATGGTGCACGGGACGCGCTCGCGCGGCGTGTGATGCATGCGGCTGAAGCTACTCAGGAGCTTCGCCCGCGAGCACCTTGGCAAGAGCGTTGCCGAGCGCGCGCACGTCGTGGTCGGTCAAGTGGCGTGCGAAGTGCTCCTCGATGCCGCGGAGATGCACACCCGCCGCGCCGCGGAGCCGGCGTGCGCCCTCGGGCGTGAGCACGGCGAACATGCCGCGTCGATCCGAGGGGCACTGCTCGCGGCGCACGAGGCCTGCGTCGACCATGCGATCGACAAGCCGGGTGAGCCCGCTCCGGCTGAACAGCACGGCCCGGGCGAGCTCCTTCATCTGCAGCCGGCCGCCCGCGTCGTTGAGCTGGAGCAGTACCTCGTACCAGGCCAGCGGCAATTGCCGTTGCTCCTCGAGCTCCTCGCCCAGCGCGGCCGTGATGACGGCATGGGCGCGCAGGAACGACTGCCATGCAGCGAGCCGTTCCTCGGAGACCCGGGCCATGATGGGAGCGTACGTCCGTTTCTCTCGTGCTCTCGACAGTAGTTGCTCATGCAACTATACTGGCCCGATGACCGAGGCGAGCACGAAGACCATCGTGATCCGTCGGGCCGCCGAGCGGTTCCACACCCAGCTCGACTGGCTCGACTCCTGGCACAGCTTCAACTTCAACCACTTCTACTCGCCCGACGACGCCGGCCACGGGCTGCTCCTCGTCAACAACGACGATGTCGTGAGAGCAGGTACCGGCTTCGGCACGCACGGTCATCGCGATATGGAGATCGTCACGTGGGTGCTCGAGGGCGAGCTGGAGCACCGCGACAGCATCGGCACGCGCGGCGTGATCTATCCCGGCCTCGCGCAGCGCATGAGCGCCGGGCGCGGCATCACCCACTCGGAGACCAACCCGAACGCGACGGTCGACGTGCATCTGGTTCAGATGTGGGTGCGGCCCGACACCACGGGCATCGAGCCGAGCCACGAGCAGCGCGACCTCAATGCGGCGCTCGACACCGGCGGGCTCGTCGCCATCGCGTCGGGCGCGGGGCACGACGGTGCGGTTGCGATCCACCAGCGCGACGCCGTGCTGTGGGTCGCACGACTCGAGCCAGGTGCGCACGTGACGGTGCCCGACGGCGGGCATGTGCACGTGTTCGTCGCCCGCGGCGGCGCCGACCTCCAAGATGCCGGCTCCCTCGCGACCGGCGACGCCGCCCGTCTCGCACGCGCGGGCGAGCTCGCGCTCACCGCGTCCGGCGACGGCGCCGAAGTCCTCGTCTGGCAGACCGCGTAGCTCGCGTACTCGCCCCAAACTCATTCTTGCGTCAGCAGCCGGGGTGACATCCCGGATTGCGACGCAAGAATGCGTGGTGAGGGGTCAGGAGTGCGCGTCGACGACTTGCATGGCTGCACCGCCGATGGCCATGAACCGGTCGTCGGCGGTGATGCTGTTGCCCATGCGGTTGACGGTCATCGCAACCGCGAGCTGCCGGTCGGGATCGGCCCAGCCGCCGGAGCCGCCCAGGCCGCTGTGACCGAACCCGTTGGGGAGCACCCCCGCGGTCGTGAACACGACGTGGTATCCGAGGCGCCAGTGCATCGGGAACACGATGACGAGGTCGGGACGGTCGTTCTGCACCTCAGTCGCACGTGCGAGCGTCTCAGGCGACAGCAGCCGAACGCCGTTGAGCTCGCCACCGGCCGCGAGCGCCGCGTACATCCGGGCGAGCGACCGCGCGGTGAACACACCGTTGGCCGCGGGGATTGGGTGCGCGAGCGACGCGGGGTCGAGCATGATGTCGCGCGCCACCTCGACGGCGAGCGCGGCCTCGACGCGCTCGGGCGAGAGCTCGTAGCCCATTGCGGCCGCGAGCTCTCCGAGCGCCCCGCTCCCGGCAGTGATCGACGCACCGGCCGACAGCATCATGGGCGACACGCGGTGCAGCTCCGCTGCGGGCAGACCGATGAAACATCCGTCGAGACCGAGCGGCGCGGCAATCTCGCTCTGGACGAATTCCGAGATGCCGCGTCCGTCAACCCGGCGGATGAGCTCGCCCACCAGGTAGCCGAACGTGACGGCGTGGTACGCGTTCGCAGTGCCGGGTTCGAACGCGGGCCGGCTGCGTTCGATCGCGGCGATCATCGCCCCCCAGTCGAGCAGTTGCTCCGGGGAATCGAGCATGGAGACGACGTCATAGAGCCCGGCCTCGTGTGCGAGCACATGGCGCACGGTGATGGTCTGCTTGCCCTCGCGTGCGAACTCGGGCCAATGCTTCGAGACGAGATCGTCGTAGTCGAGCAGGCCGCGGTCAATGCAGATATGCAACGCCGTCGCGGTCACACCCTTCGTGGTGGAGAACGACATGCACATCGTGTCTTCGCGCCACGGCGTACCTTCGTTGTCGAAGAAGCCGCCCCAAACGTCGACGACCTTCGTGCCCCGCCAGTAGACGCTGACAGCGGCGCCCCCGCCCCGCCCCCGTGAGCTGGCGATCGAGCAGATCGGCTATCTCGCCGAAGGCCGGATCCCAGGTGCCGTCGATCATCGCTGTCGATCCGCAATCGACGCAACGCTCGGGAGCGCGTCCCGCAACAACCGCGCCGTGTCTTCCGCCTCAACTTCGCCTTCCTCGCCGTCATCGACACTCACCCACTCGCCGTCCACGTAACGGCGGATGACTCGTGCGGGGTTGCCGACGGCGACGCAGAAGTCGGGAAGGTCGCCCGCGACGACCGTGCCCGCGCCGGCAACGACGTTGCGCCCGATGGTGGAGCCGGGCAGCACGATGGTCCCGTGGCCGAGCCAGGAACCCGAGCCGATCGACACCGGCCGCGGCGCCGCGAATTGCACGCCGATGGGAACTGTCGTGTCGCGGTACCCATGGTTGGCGTCGGTGACGTACACGTGGTGTCCCGTCCACACGTCGTCGCCGATCTCGATCTTCGACTGACCGACGATCCCGCTCCCCTTGCCGATCACGCACCGGTCGCCGATCCGGATGACCGGATCGTGGTCGGGGACGTGGCCGGGCGCGACGCCGGCCGAGAGGCTCGCGTACGGGCCGATCACCGTGCCGGCACCGATCGAGATGTAGCGCTCACCGAAGAGCGCGGTGACGGGAAAGCAGATCGCGGAGCCGGCCCCCAGATGACCGAACCGGCGGCCGCGCCGGTGGTCGGGTCCCATCGCGCCGAGGCGGACGATCCGCTCCCACCCCGCCTGGAGCACGTCGCCGGCGGCGCGCCGCAACGGACCGAGCAGCGCGTCAGGTGCCGGTGATTCGGGCATCGCCGAAGGGTAGCCGGGTGCGCCCCGCCTCAGGCGGGACGGCTCAGCACGACGAGCTGACCATCGGAGCCGAGCTCAATCTCGGACGCTTTCGACGGGTTGAGGTGCGCGCCCGAGATGCCGAGCCCTCCCGTTCCCGACGTGTGCCGGTAGCCGAGCGCAACCTCGCCGCGCCGACGCGCCGCATCGACGGAGGGCGGCGAACACGACCGTCCCGGGGGGCAGGTACCACTCGACCGGCTTCAGGGGAGAGCCCGGTGACTGGCGTCCTTGTTCACGAGCCCCTGCGTGCACGTCGCGGGACTGTAGCCAGCGCGCCGGCACGCCAGTCGCATGTCGGGCGGGCAACGTGAAGACTACGACGCCAATGCCTCCGAACATCGTTGCCGGTCTGCTGTTCGACTTCCCGCAGCCCGACGAGGGCGCAGGCTTCGAGGCCGACATCCGCCTCGGGCTCGAGGACGTCGTCGCGTTGCGACGCAGTGGGGTCGACGTCGAGTTGCGACGTGAACACGCACGCGGCCTGCCGATGGGAACGGCCGAAGATCTCGCCGCGGGGTTCCGCACGCTCGAACAGGGCGGCGCGTCGATCGTCATCGGGCCGTCGATCAGCGACAACGGCGTCATCGCGCGGCGATCTTGCCGACGCAGCCGGCTTGGCGTGCATCAACTACACCGGCGGCGAGCGAACCCGGAGCGAGTGGATGTTCCAGTACCAGATCGGCTCGCTCGAAGAAGAGCCGCCGGTGCTCGCGCGCCGGCTGTACGAGCGCGGGGTGCGTCGGGTGGCGATCGTGCACGACGACTCGATCGTCGGTGACCGCTACCGCGAGTGCTTCGGCTGGGCCGCCGCCGGCCTCGGTCTCGATATCACGGCTACGCGCGGCGATCAGCCCGACCACCGACGACGCCGAGGCCGTCGTGCACGACCTGCGCGCTACGGAACCCGCGGGGCTCGTGTACCTCGGGCTCGGCGCGTCATCGCGCGCGGTTGCGCTCGCCATCATCGCGGCGGGTTGGTCCATCCCCGTCGTCGCCAACTCGGCACTGATGTTCGGCTACGCCAAACCCGACTGGCAAGACGCGTGGGCGGGCTGGGAGTACCTCGACGGCATCGCCGACGACAACGCCGTCCGCAAAGTGCTGCGCGAGAAGTCGCGGCGCACGGCGGCCGGCCCGATCGGCTGCGCCGCGTACGACATGGGCCGGCTGCTCGGTGAGGCGATCACCCGTGCCGACGCGACCGACCGTGTCGGGCTCAAAGAAGGCCTCGAGCGGGTGAAGCAACTGCCCGCCGCATCGGGCGTCGACGGCACCACCATGGGCTTCGGGGCCTGGGACCGCGCCGCGCTCGAAGGGCCAATACCTGGTGCTGCGCGAGTGGCGCGACGGCAGGAGCGTGCAAGTCGCGACCTGACCGTCTTCGACGGGTCGGATCACGCGTAGCGCGCGGTCTCGAGTATCTCGAGGACCTTGGCGTTGTCGGGGATGTTGAACTGCTGGTTGCCGACGTTGTCGAACAGGACCGTGCCCTCCTCGTCGATGACGAACAGGCCGGGTCGCTGGCCGAGCGCCATCAGCTTGCTCGTCACGTCCCATTCGTCGAACACCTTGTGGTCGGCGTCGACGACACAAGGGTATGGCAGCGGATTCGACTTCAGGAACGCCTGCGCGGCCGGCACGCTCTCGGCCGAGATCGCGAGCACCTCGGCGTTCAGGTCGGTGAACTCCTCATAGTCGTCGCGCAACTCCGCGAGATGCCGGCGGCAGAACGGTCAGGCGAAGCCGCGCAGGAACGCCAACACGACCGACCGCCCTCGATAGGACGACAGGGTGATCTCACCGCCGGTCGCGCTCGGAAGCGTGAAGTCGGGCGCAACCGAACCGGTGGTAACCGTGCTGCTCTTGCCCATGACCCGCAGCCTACGTCTCGATTCTTGCGTCAGCAGCCGGGATGTCACCCCGGTTCGCGACGAAGAATGCCTCCTTGGGGTCGGTCGGGATTCGGCCACGTCGGCGGACGGGCCCGGATCAGTGTCACACCCCCCTGCGATCGTGGGTCATGGCACGACGATGCGGTCCCCGAGGACGGCAGCGGCGTCCGGTACATTTGGGAATTACATGCGTGTAGTTCAAGCGCTGTGCAGGAGGATCTGATGGCATTCGACCCCGCAGACGAGCTGGTCACCGACACGGTTCGTTTCGAGCCGTGCCACGAGTTCCGTGCCGATCCCGAGCTGCACCTGTGCCGCGAGTGCGGCTGGCTCGAAAGCGACCACGGCGCAGAGGTCACCCCGCTGCCCGTGCGCGGGACCGTGACCTTGGAGCGCCGCACGTCATAGCACGGCCCGCCGCGCTCAGGCCGACTTGCGGCCCCGCGTCGACTTCTTGGCCGCTGCCTTCTTGCCGTTCGTCGCGCGGGTCTTCTTCGCCCCCACCGCCTTCTTGGGGCCCGCCTTCTTCGCTGGGTCGATGACCCGGCGCCCTTGGCGGCCTTGCCGTCGCCCGCCGTGTCACCCTTGCCGGTACGCGCCAGGCTCGCCTCGAGCGCGGCCATGAGGTCGAGCACCTTGGCCGGCTCCTCGGGCTCGGGCTCGGCGACGATCTCCTCGCCCGCCGCCTTCTTGTCGATGAGCGCCAGCAGCTGCTTCGCGGTACTCGTCGTTGTACTTGTCGGGCTCGAAGTCGCCCGACAAGCGCCTCGATGAGCTGACGCGCCATCTTCAGCTCCGTCGGTCGGGATCCGACTTCGTCGTCGGGCAGCCCTCGAGCTGGTCCGCCGGCGATCACCTCGTCGGCGTAGCGCATCGTCTCGATGCAGAGCAGCGCCGTCGAGCGGCCGGATCGCGACCAGAGGTCTCCTTCGGCCCGCATCACGAGCCGCGCCGACCGCGACCTTTCCTGCAGCTCGGTCATCGCGTCGACGAGCAGGCGGTACGGCTTCGCCGCGCCTCTGTCGGGCACCAGGTAGTAGGGCTGCTCGAAGTAGATCGGGTCGATCTGCGCGAGGTCGACGAAGTCCTCGATCTCGATCGTGCGGCTGGCCTTCGGGCGAAGGCCTTCAGCTCGTCGGCCTCGACCACGACGTAGCTGGCCCGTCGAGAGCTCGTAGCCCTTGACGATCTGCTCGTTGCGGCACCTCGTCACCGGTCGACGTCGGAGACCCGGCGGTACCGGATCCGCGACGCCGGTACCCGCTTCGAGCTGATGGAAGCGGACGTCCTGCGAGCTTGGTGGCCGAGACGAGCTTCACCGGCACCGCGACGAGGCCGAAGCTGATCGAGCCGGTCCAGATGGCGCTGGGCACAGGGCCCACCTCCTCGGTCGAGGGCACTAGGTTCGCAGGTCATGGTGCCGCGGTCCACGCAGCCGACCACCAGCGGGGCGGCACGCGCCCGGTGAGCACGGTCGAGATCGCAGGCCGTCAGCTCCGTCTCTCGAATCTCGACAAGGTCCTGTACCCGCGGCCGGCTTCACGAAAGCCGCAGGTCGTCGACTACTACGCCCGCGTCGGCCCCGCCATGCTCCCCCACCTCGCCGACCGGCCGTCACGATGGTGCGATGGCCCAACGGGGTGGAAGGCGAGCGCTTCTTCGAGAAGCGCTGCTCCGCCGCACGCGTCCGAGTGGGTGCGCACGCACGGCCTATGGCGATCCCGACGACCCCATCGTCGGCTGTGTGGTCGACGAGCTCGCCGACGCTGGTGTGGATGGCCAACCTCGCCGCACTCGAGCTGCACACCCTGCGAGGCACGCCGTGAGCTCGCAGCAGCGACCCGACTCGATGGTGTTCGACCTCGATCCGGGCCCGGCGCCGACATCCTCGACTGCTGCGCGCGTCGGCGTCGAGCTCCGCGAGCTCCTCGACGAGCTGGGCCTGCAAGCAGTGGTTAAGACATCCGGGCTCGAAGGGCTCCATCTCGCGGTGCCCTTGCACACCGAGGTGACCGACGACGACACGAAACTCTTCGCGCGCGCCCTCGGCCAGCTGCTCGCCACACGACGATCCGAACGCGTCACGGTGATCATGCGACAGCGAGGAGCGACGCGGAAAGGTCTTCGTCGACTGGAGCCAGAACGACCGATCGAAGACCACGGTCTGCGCGTACTCGCTGCGCGGCAACACCCGACCGACGGTCTCGACGCCCATCACTTGGGACGAGGCGATCGGCGCGATCGCCGCGCACGACGCGGAGGCGTTGTCGTTCGAGGCGGAGGACGCGATCGATCGCGTCGAACGTCTCGGTGACCTCTATGCGGCGAATCTGTCGGTCAAGCAGACATTACCCACGTTGCCGTCGGCGGGTTGAACATCGTCACCGTTGTCATCACGCGGTGACGGGTTTACGGTCCTCCGAGCGGCCGGCACGGGCGCGCCGCGAGGGGGGCTCACATGCGACGAAGGCTTGCTGGATCGTTGGTCGTGGTGGCACTCGTCGGCATGTTCGCCGGCTGTCTACCGGATACGACTCCGGCACCCCCGCCACGCAATCCGGTCGTGCTCGTCGCGGGGCTGTCGTCACCCGGGTGGGCCCTCGACCCGCTCGCGGCGCGACTTCAGTCGGACGGCTTCACCACGAACATCTTCCAACTCCCGGGCTTCGGCTTCGGCGACATCGTGGCGTCCGCGCAGGCGCTCAAGACGCGCGTCGATCAGGTGCTGGCGTCCAAGGGTGCGACGAAGGTCGACCTCGTGGGGCACTCCGAAGGCGGGCTCGTCAGCCGCTACTACCTCAAGTACCTCGGCGGTACAGCCAAGGTCGGGCGCTACGTGAGTCTCGGCACGCCGCAGCACGGCACCACGCTCGCGAACCTGGGCACGTTCTTCTTCAACTGTCTCTCGATTGTCGCGTGTCAACAGATGGCCGCCGGCTCCGCGTTCCTCACCAACCTCAATGCGGGTGACGACACCCCCGGCAGCGTCGCGTACACGGCCATCTTCACCGAGGAGGACGAGCTCGTGCGACCGGTCTGGAACGCGTCACTCAACGACGGCGCGACGAATGCCCTCCTCCAAAACTTCTGCTTGCTGCGCGTCGTAGGCCACCTCGGCTTGATCATCGACGGCTCGGTGTACGGGCTCGTCCGCACCGCGCTCCTCGGCCAAAACCCGTCGACGGGCTGCTTCGCGATCTGAACCAGCGAAAGCGTTTGTGCACCAGCGGACGCTCTGGGGGCCACTTTTGCACGAACGGTCGGAACGAACTGCCGTCACCGACGTTGGTAGCGTGCGCGGATGGAGCTCGACGGAAAGGTCGCGATCGTCACCGGTGCGAGCCGCGGAGTGGGAGCAGCAGTGGCGCTCGCGCTGGCCCGTGAAGGTGTCGCCGTCGCGTGTGCAGCGCGCGCAACCGATGCCAACCCGCTGCCGATCCCGGGCACGATCGACGAGACCGCCGGCCGCATCGACGACGCAGGCGGCCGTGCGATCGCAGTGCCGACGAACCTCGCGAGCGAAGCCGCGACCGAGCGCATGGTCGCGACAACCGTCCAACAGCTCGGCCCGGTCGACATCCTCGTCAACAACGCCGCGATCACCTTCCCGGGTGACCTCGACCTCGAGCTGAAGCGCCACGACCTGATCTTCGCGATCAACCTCCGCGCCCCGCTCGTCGCCGCTCGCGCGGTCGTCCCCGGGATGAAGGCACGGCACGACGGCGCGATCCTCAACGTGTCATCGGCAGCCGCGCTCAACTACTTCCCGGGACTCATGGCATACGGGATGTCGAAGCTGGCCCTCGAACATCTCACCGTGTCGCTCGCGGCACAGCTCCGGCCGTTCGACGTCGCCGTCAACACCTTCCGGATCGACGTGCCGGTCGCGTCCGAGGGCTTCGTCGCCAACACGCCCGGGGCCGACTACTCCGATTGGGAGCCCACTGAAGTGGCTGCCGAAGGAATCGTCTGGATGCTCCGACAGCCGCCGACCTACACGGGGCGCAACGCCGGCATGGCCGCGTTGCGAGCCGAGCACGGGATCATGGCGTCGAAAGCAGAGCGCCCGTACCGGGCGCCCCCGTCCCTCATCGCCGATTCGCCGCTCCAGTTCCGGGGCTGAATCCCAGGCGGCGCACGTCCGACGCGCTACAAACAGGGATGGGCTCCACCCGAACGCCCCGCGATGCGCAGCGCAGCCGCGTCTACCTGGCCGAGACACCGCTGCCGTCGAGCCCGCTGCCCGGTCTCGATGCGTCCGCGACGTTCGCCGACCGGGTCGTCGGCACCTTCTGGTGGCAGAGCGCGCTTCCCCGAGCACACAATCGACGCCGTCCCCCGATTGCGGCCGGGGAACGGCGCCCGCCAGGCCTTCTTCCGGGTCGATCCCGACGGCCCGACGATCACGCTCCCCCGCCGGTACCGCACGAAGGGCGTGGTGCTCCACGAGCTCGTGCACTGGGCCATGGCGGAGGTCGACGACCTGCCCCACCACGGCCGCACGTTCGCCCGTATCCTGCTCGACGCGACCGCGGAGTTCTGCGGGCCCGACCGTGCCGATGCGCTCGCCGCGCGGTACCGGGAGTCGGCGGTGCACGTGGCCCGGCCGGCGCGACAAGGCCCCGACGGCCGCTGGAATTACGGCTGGGACGAGCGGCTGCGCCTCGGCAAGGGTCGACGGCTCACGGTGCATCATCACGCGGCCGGCGGCGGGCTGAGCACGGTGACGTCGGTGTTCGCCGGCTTCGAGACGGGCGGCGCGGCGCTGCGTTTCGCCGACGACGGAGCCGTCTTGCGGGTGCGCACCGCCGACGTCTGGAGGGTCGAGGCCGCGCCTGTGTGACGCGACGTGTTTCGATCGCATGAATCATTTCTCTTGCAGAGGAATGATCGGCGGCCTGGCGGGAATGATCCGAACATGTCCACGCGCCGGCCCCCTCGTGACTCGCAACAGGGCCGGTTGTACCGCGCGGAGCACCGCATTCCCGGCTCACCGCTCCCCGACCTCCGTGATTGCGAGCGCTTCATGGTGCGCGTGGTCGACTCGGCGTGGTGGCGCCGGCGGTTCCCCACCCGCGGCCTGGCGTCGTTGCCGGAGCTGCGGCCGGGCCTCCGTGTCGCCACGGCCTTCTACCGGCGTGACGAGACCGAAACCAGCATCACGATCCCTCCGAACTACCGCACCGCCGGGGTCGTGCTCCACGAGCTCGTCCACTGGGGCCTCGACACCGAGAACGACCTCACCGACCACGGCCTGACGTTCGCGCGGGCGTTGCTCGACGCGACGCGCCACTTCATCGAGCGCGGAACGCGCGGAACGGTTGGTGCGCTCCTACGACCGCCACGACGTGCGCGTCGCGCGTCCCGCCCGGCGCGGCCCCGACGGTCGGTGGCGCTACTGGTGTGACGAGCGCCTCGCGCTGGCTCGCGGCAAGACGGTCACCGTGCTGCACCGATCGGACCGCACCGAGTGGGCCCGCCTGGTCGGTCACCTCGAAGGCATCGAGCAACACGGATCGATGCTGCGCTTCTCGCCGGCATCGCGCGGTGGCCGTGCCCGCCGGGTGCCGGTCGCAGCGGTCTGGGACGTACGCCCCATCCGCTGAGTCGCTGGTCAAGGCGCCGGCCCCGCCTGCCGATATTGCGGAACCGGACAATCGGCAGCGGCGGGAGACCAGTGCGAGGCACGGAATTCGTTCGACACGGCCTCCGCTTCGGCGCGCTCGGCCGGCACACCGGAGGCAACACCCGACGCGCCCGCAGGCATCTTGCCGTTGACCGGCGCACGCAACGACCTGACACCGCTCACCGCTGCCGGACTCGGCTTCGTACTCGCAGGCTGCGGCACGCTGGCCATCAACCGTCGCCGCACCACTCACCGAGTACGCGGAAAGACACGCTGATGCACGTTCGCCTTCGCTGCATGATGCGGGCCTTGGTCCCTCCGCTCGCGGCGCTCGCGGTGCTCGTCACCGGACCGCTCATCACGCCTGCGAGCGCGCATTCGGCCGGCACAATCACCGATTTCCCGCTGCCAACGGCGAACGCGGCGCCTCTCTTTGCGGTACCCGGCGCAGACGGAAACATGTGGTTCACCGAGAACGCGACGAGCAAGATCGGTCGAAGCACCCCCGACGGCGGCATCACTGAGTTCGCGACTCCCGACCCGAACGTCGGACCGGCAGCAATTGCGGCGCTCCCGGACGGCAACATCTACTTCAGTCAGGACACACAGAGCATCGGCCGCATCAGTACAGCCGGCGTGTTCGGCAACATCCCGATCCCGCTTTCGAACGACAAGCCGAGCTTCTTGACGGGAGGCCCCGATGGCAACGTCTGGTACTCCGCGTTCCCGAACGCCGACATCGTGCGAATGACGCCGGCTGGTGACTTCAGCATGTTCGCGATTCCAAGCACTTCGCATGCCGGCGGGCTCGCACCCGGGCCCGGCGGCGACTTGTGGTTCGGTGAGACCGGAGCCGACCTGATCGGGCGAATCACCATTGACGGAACGATCACCGAGTTCGCCACTCCCACCGGTGTTCGCGCGTTCGGCATCGCACCCAGTCTCGACGGCAACATGTGGTTCACCGCGCAGAGCACGAACCAGATTGGGCGTATCACCCCGAATGGCGCGATCACGATGTTCGACGTCCCGACCCGCGAACAGCGGCGCGGCGGCGATCGCAACCGGGCCCGACGGCAACATGTGGTTCACGGAGATGAGCGCGAACAAGATCGCCCGGGTGCTGCGTGACGGGACGATCAACGAGTACGAGATTCCGACGCCGTCGAGCCAGCCGGCCGGCATCGGTACCGGGTCCGACGGTCGGCTGTGGTTCGTCGAGATGGCCGGCAACAACCTGCGCGAGTGAGCACCGGCGCGCCATGGAACGTCGACCCCGCAGACCCCGCCACCGACGAGCAGGCGACGATCGTGCGAACGCGGTTCGCGCGCCGCTCGTCGCGACCGTGCTCGATCCCGATGGCACGCCGCTCGCCGGCGCAACCATCACATTCGCTGCACCCGACACGGGCGCGAGCGGGACGTTTCCGGACGGGTCCACGACCACAACGGCGATTACCGACGCGAACGGCATCGCAACCTCTCCGACACTGACCGCCAACGACACGGTCGGCAACTACACGGCGACCGCAACCGCGGCCTTCGCCGACGTCAGCGCCACGTTTGCGCTCACCAACGATCCCGCCGCTGCGACCGCCACACCGGCGGTCGCCACACCCGCGGGCACCCTGCCCGCAACCGGCGGCCCGGCGGCGACGACGCTCGCGCTGCTGGGCGCCGCACTCGTCCTCACCGGCACCGGCACCGTGCGTTGCTCCCGCCGCCAAGTTCCGTTCTTGCGTCACTAATCAGGCTCACACCCGGATAACTGACGCAAGAATGCGGGAGTTACGACAGGCGTTCGACGATCATGGCCATGCCCTGGCCGCCGCCGACACACATGGTCTCGAGACCGAACGTCTTGTCGGCGTCCTCGAGGCCGTTGAGCAGTGTGGTCATGATGCGCGCGCCAGTCATGCCGAACGGATGGCCGAGCGCGATCCCGCCGCCGTTGACGTTGAGCTTGTCCAACGGGATGCCGAGCGCCTTCGCCGACGGGATGACCTGCGCGGCGAACGCCTCGTTGATCTCGACCAGGTCGATGTCGTCGATCGTCATGCCGGCGCGCCCCAGCGCCTGACGTGACGCGCCAATCGGGCCGAGCCCCATGATCTCGGGGTCGAGCACGCTCACACCGCTCGAGACGATGCGAGCCAGCGGCGTGATGCCGAGCTCGCGGGCGCGTGTGTCGCTCATGACGATCACGGCAGCCGCGCCGTCGTTGAGCGGGCACACGTTCCCGGCAGTGATCTTGCCGTCGGGACGGAAGACGGGCTTCAGCGTCGAGAGCTTCTCGACCGTCGTGTCGGGGCGGGGACCGTCGTCCTTGGACACGACGCTGCCGTCGGGCAACGTGAGCGGCGTGATCTCCCGCTCGAAGAACCCGTTTCCTTGTGACGCGACCGCGAGGTTCTGCGAACGGGCACCGAACTCGTCCATCTCCTCGCGTGACACCTTCTCCAGGTCCGCGACGTTCTCAGCGGTCTCACCCATCGCGATGTAGATGTCAGGCAGGTCGTCGCTCGGCTTCCACTCGCCCTGGCCGCCTTCGCCGCGCTTGAGGCTGCGCAGGCCGGCCTCCTCGAACTTCGGGTTCTTCGTGTCGGGCGAGCTGTCGGAGTTGCCCTTCCCGAATCGGCTCACGGCCTCGACGCCTGCGGCGATGAATGCGTCGCCCTCGCCGGCCTTGATCGCGTGCGCGGCCATGCGGATCGTCTGCAACGACGAGGAGCAGTACCGGGTGATCGTGCAGCCCGGCACGTCGTGCAGCCCGGCGAGCACGCTCACGACGCGGCCCATGTTGAAACCCTGCTCGCCGCCCGGCAGCCCGCAACCGAGCATGAGGTCCTCGATCGAGCCGGGATCGAGCTGGGGCACCTTCTCGAGCGCGGCCCGCACGATCGTGGCCGCCATGTCGTCGGGGCGCAGGTCGACGAGCGATCCCTTGAACGCGCGGCCGATGGGGCTGCGGGCGGTTGCGACGATGACAGCTTCGGGCATTGGTGCTCCTTCGAGCGTTCGACGGGAGACACGACGTTACCCGTCGATGGCGACGCACCGGGGCTCGAGCGGGCACCGCCGCCACCCGTTGCGGCGGCCGGTGCGAACGGCGTCTTCCGGGCCTCCCGGTCCATGGAAGACGGCTGTTTTGGGCCTCCCGGCCCATGGAGAGGCTGCGGCGCCGTGTCGATAGATCGGTGCGAGGCGAGCGGCCGCCCCAACGGCGGGTGCATCCGACGCCGCGGGTCTCTCGCGCAACGCGACCGACGCCGCGACCGCATCCCCCGCGGCCGGCCGCAGCCTCCCAGTAACCGGCAGACCCGAGGCAGCAATCGCGCTCCTCGCGGTCACGTTCCTCGCGGTCGGGGGCTTCGGCATCGCCCGAAACCAGCGCTTCGCGAAGCAGCACACGTCGCACACCTAGAGGTCTCGTTCCGGGATGAGTTTTCGACCGCTACGGTCGAAAACTCTGCCCGGAAGCAGCGGGTGGGGCGCGACGCGCTCGCAGTAGCGTGCCCGATCATGAAAGACGGCAGTCGGCGTGCGATCGTCGCGGCCCTCTTCGCGAACCTCGGCATCGCGGCGGCAAAGTTCGTCGGCTTCGCGATCACCGGCGCCGCCTCGTTGCTCGCAGAGGCGATCCACTCCGTCGCCGACACGGGGAACCAGGGTCTGCTCGTCCTCGGCGGCCATCGCAGCGAGCGCGCGCCAACCGATGAGCACCCGTTCGGCTTCGGCCGCGAGCGCTACTTCTGGGCCTTCGTCGTCGCGCTCGTGCTGTTCTCGTTCGGCGCACTGTTCGCGATCATCGAGGGCATCGACAAGCTCGTACACCCACACGAGATCGAGTCACCCGCGGTCGCGCTCACGATTCTCGGCGTCGCCGTCGTGCTCGAAAGCTTCTCGTTTCGCACCGCGTTCCGTGAAGCGCAACCGTTGCGGCACGGCCACTCGTGGATCGGCTTCATCCGGCACTCGAAAAGCCCGGAGCTCCCGGTCGTGCTGCTCGAAGACGCGGGCGCGCTCGTCGGGCTCGTCTTCGCGATCGTGGGTGTCGCGCTGGCAACGATCACCGGCAACGGCCGTTTCGACGCCATGGGCAGCATCGCGATCGGCACGCTCCTCGGCGTGATCGCGATCGTGCTCGCAACCGAGATGAAGAGCCTGCTCATCGGCGAATCCGCGTCACACGGTCTCGAGCAGGTGATCCGCGACGCAATGGAAGCCTCGCCGGAGGTCGACCGCGTGATCCACTTACGGACGCTGCACCTGGGGCCCGACGAGGTGTTGCTCGCAGCCAAGCTCGAGTTTCGCTCGCCGTCAGTTGCACAACTCGCACGCGACATCGACGAGGTCGAGCGCCGCGTCCGCGAGGCGGCACCGATCGCGACGGTCATCTACCTCGAACCCGACTGTTTCCGCAGCGCCGCATCCACCGAACCCGGAGCGAAAGACGCCCAATAGGCGCGCCCACCGGCCCCGGCGGAAGGAAACTCAAGGAAACGCCTGCCGGCGCCGATGTTGAGCGGGTGGGGAGGCAGGAAACCGGTACCGCGTCGCGACTGATCCGTGGCCTCTTCGCGCTCGCGATCGGCCTGATCGGCACGCCGATCGTCCTCGTCGCCTCCGTGGCGAGCTCGGCGGCCGCGATACCGGCGAACGGGATCGTGGAGTTCCCGGTCACGCCGGTAGACGCCGCACCGCTCAGCATCGTCGCAGGGCCCGATCTCGGAAACATGTGGTTCACGCAGTTGAACCCCTACGGCACCGACGCCGGCAACAAGTCGGCAGGATCACGAGCGACGGCGTCATCACGCAGTACGCGATCCCGACGCCCAGCGCCGGCGCCTACGGCATCACCTCGGATTTCATCGACAGCTTGTACTTCGTCGAGCAGGGCGGCAACAACATCGGCAGGATCACCACGAGCGGCGTGGTCACCGAGTTCGCGATTCCAACGCCCAACGCGCAGCCGATAGGAATCGTCAGCGGTCCTGACGGCAACTTCTGGTTCACCGAGTACAACGCCGACAAGATCGGCATGATGACATCGGCCGGCGTCTTCACCGAATACACGTTGAGCCCGGGCGCCCGACCGACCAGCATCACCTTCGGACCCGACGACGCGCTGTGGTTCACGGAGCCACAGACGAACAAGATTGGGAAGATCACCACCGCGGGTGTGATCACCGAGTTCGACGTGCCCACGGCCGGCGCGTCTCCCACCGCCGTCGCGTACAACTTCAGCGACGCCAGGTTGTGGTTCACCGAGGGAATCGGCAACCAGATAGGCACGATCACGAGTGCGGGAGTGTTCGAGGAGTTCCCGATACCCACCGCAGGCAGCTTTCCTCAGGGCATCAGTGCAGGCCCCGACGACGACATGTGGTTCACCGAGCAGTCCGGCAACAACATCGGGCGGATCACACCGACGGGCACGATCACCGAATACGCCGTGCCGTCTTTTGCGAACGGCACCACCTCCGATACGGGCGTGACCGACAGCGCCGGTGACGTGACCGCCCCGACATACACGGCCAACGGCACCGTCGGTCAATACAACTGGACACTCACGACGGACCATCAGACCGGCCCGGGGCACGCCCTGATGTTCAACGATCCGGTGGCCTCGCAGATCCCGATCACCGAGCACGCGCTGACCCCACCGTCGGTTCCGATCGGGATCACGATCGGGCCCGACGGCAACACCTGGTTTGCCGAGACGAGTGGTGACGCGATCGGACGGCTCACACCGGAAGGTGCAATGACCGAGTTCCCACTCACGGCCGGCTCGGAGCCCGGATGCATCACCACCGGATCGGATGGCGCGCTCTGGTTTTGCGAGGACACGCACCACGCGATCGGCCGGATCACCACCGCGGGCGCCGTCACCGAGTACCCACTGGCGCCCGGCGCCTCGCCGACGGCCATCGGATCAGGCGCCGATGGCGCGCTGTGGTTCACACAACAAGAGAGCAACCAGATCGGCCGCATCACGACGGGCGGCGCGATCACCGAGTGTCCGCTTCCCGTCGCGGATTCCGCGCCGAGCGCCATCACCCCCGGGCCCGACGGCGCGATGTGGTTCACCGAGCTCAACAACACCGCGATCGGCCGGATCGATACGGACGGCACGATCACCGAGCTGCCGCTGACGGGAATTCACGTCACCCTGGGAATCGTGACGGGCGCCGACGGCAATCTCTGGTTCGGCGACCTGAACGGCAACACGGTCGGGCGGATGACGCCCGCCGGTGTGGTCACCCTGTTCGACCTGCCGTCACCGCTTGCCGTCCCGAGCAGCTTTACCCTCGCGGGCGACGGCAACGTGTGGTTCACCGAGCTCTACGGCGGCCGCGTCGGCAGAATCACACCCGACGGGACGATCACCGAGTTCGTCATCCCGCCGACAGGAACCGCGACCCCGGAAGGTCCGGTCGAGATCACGAGCGAGGGTTACACCGTCTGGCTCACCGACGGTCTCAAGGGAACCGTCGACCAGATGCCGATCGACCCGACACTCACAGTCGTCGGCGGCGACAACCAGCACGCGCTCCTCGGCGCGGGGTTCGCCGATGCACTCGACGCACGCTTGACCACAGTCGACGGGCTTGCGATGCCGGGCGCCAGAGTGACGTTCACCGCGCCGCCCACGGGCGCGAGCGCCACCTTCGACACCGGTTCGGCTCCCGCGGCAACCACTGACGTCACCACCGACCCCAACGGCGACGCAACGACACTCGGCGTCACGGCCGGCGGCATCGCCGGCACCTACGCCGTCACCGCATCCGCTCCGAGCCTGCTCGTACCGGGCTCCGTCGCCAACTCCTCGGTGACTGCCTCTGCTGTCGAAGCGCCGCCATCGGCATCGTTCACGCTCACCAACACGACGCCCGACCCGGCGCCGGACACACCGGCCGGCGACACACCGGCGGCCGATATACCAGCCGCCGACATCACCGGCATCTCGGGCACGTTGCCGTTCACCGGCGGACCGATCGCCGTGCTCGTGCAGCTCGCGCTGTTGCTGATCGGTCTCGGCGTGCTCGCGATGCGCTACCCGTCCCTCAGAAAACGGAAGCGGACCTCATGATCACTCGCGCCCGCGCGCTCATCGTCGTGCTCATCGCCGCGACCACGTTCGCGGTGACCGGCATGTCGGTTGCGCGGGCCAGCCCGGGCGGCACGATCATTGAATATTCAGTGCCGGCAGGCAGCACGACCCCGATACTCATCGCGCCCGGCCCCGACGGCAACATGTGGTTCACGGACCTCGCCGGCACGATCGACACGCTCGTACCCGACACCGGCGCGATGACCGAGCTCGCCACCCCGCCGGCCGGACCCGCCAGCGCCATCACCGCCGGGTCCGACGGCAACCTCTGGTTCACCGAGCCCACCAGCAGCAACATCGGGCGGATCACAACGAGCGGCACTGTCAGCGAGTTCCCACTGACCGCCGGCAGCACACCGGTAGCGATCACCGCCGGCCCGACGGCAACCTGTGGTTCAGTGAGCAGGACGCCAACAACATCGGAAGGATCACGACGGCGGGCGTCGTCACCGAATTCGCAATCCCCACCGCGGGGAGCTTCCCCCAGGCGATCACGCCCGGTCCCGACGGCAACCTCTGGTTCACGGAGGCCGCCACCGACAAGATCGGGCGGATCACGACGGCCGGACTCATCACCGAGTTCCCGATACCGACGGCGGGGAGCCAGACGAGCGGGATCGCAGCCGGGTCCGACGGCAACCTCTGGTTCACCGAGTTTCTCCGGCAACAAGATCGGCCGGATCACCACCGCCGGAGTCACCACCGAGTTCGCGATCCCCACCGCGGCCAGCGGCTCCCAGATCATCACCGCGGGGCCTGACGGCAACCTCTGGTTTGGCGAACGGGGGATCGACAAGATCGGACGGAGTACCACGGGCGGTGTCATCACGGAGTTTCCGGTCCCAACCGCAGCCTCGCTTCCCGTCGGAGTGGCAGCAGGTCCCGACGGTCATGTGTGGTTCACCGAAGCCGGCGGCGACAACATCGGGCGCGTGAGCACCGGCGCGGTCTGGCACGTCGACATGACCGCCGGCAACGGCCAGTCTGCGACGGTCAACACCGCGTTCGCGAACGCACTCCAAGCAACGGCGACCGACGCCGACGGCGATTCCGTCGCAGGGGCAACGATCACGTTCACCGCACCCGATTCCGGCGCAGGCGCCACCTTCGCCGACGGCACGACCACCGCGAGCGCAACCACGGACGTCAACGGGCTCGCCACGTCGCCCGCGCTCAGGGCCAACGCGACTGCCGGTGCCTACACCGTGACCGCGAGCGCCGACTTCGCAAGCACCGAGGCGACATTCGACCTCACCAACACGGCCGTGATCGCGCCCACTGCAACAACACCGACCACGACGATTCGCGCCGTGCTGCCAGTCACCGGCGCGCCGCGCGACGTCACGCCACTGACGCTGCTCGGCATTGGGCTCGTCATGATCGGCGCGACCGCGCTCGCCGCCAGTCGCCGCCGAAAGCTCGGCACGCGGAGCCGGCCCTCGTAGTTACCCGTCGACGCGGCGGAGCGCGGTGCGATACCGGCGGCCGTTCTCCACGTAGTTCTCCGCGTTGGGTCCGATCATCTCGGGCGTCACGCAATCGGGTCGCAGCGTCGCGGGTACACCGAGCGCCATCGCGCCGGTCGGTACTTCCATCCCGTTCGGCACGACCGCGTTGGCGCCGACGAGTGAGCACGTGCGCACGATGGCGCGGTGCAGCACGATCGAGCCACTGCCGACCAGCGCGCCCGACTCGATCACGCAGCACTCGAGATGGGCAAGGTGGCCGATCACGCAGTCTTCGCCGATGATCGTCGGGATGAACGGCGTGCAATGCACGACCGTGCCGTCCTGGATCGACGTGCGGGCGCCGATCTCGATGTAGCCATAGTCGCCGCGCAGCACGGCCTGGGGCCAGATCGTCGCGCCCGCGCCGATCGTGACGTTGCCGATCACTGTCGCGTCGGGGTGCACGAATGCGTCGGCGTGAATGTCGGGCACCGAGTCGCCGAGCGCGTAGATCGCCATGGGCGGGCGAGGCTACCGGAACACAAACCGCCGGCACGGTGGTGCTCGGGCGAGCCGTACGGGAAGACGTGATCGGTGGGTCCAGTCCGACTCGATTGCCCGTGCCAGTCTTGGGGCGGTCACCGCAGGTGCCGGGTCGGGTCAACAGACGCACACGGGCACCGACTTCGCAACCAACCTCGGTGGGTGTGTCACCGACGCCGACAGCCACCCGGTGAGCACCAACGTGACCTTCACCGCACCGGCCTCGGGCGCGAGCGGCGAACGACGCCGGCGGCAGCTATGCCGTGACCGCCAAAGGGACGGGCTATCCGTCGACCGCGACGTTCTCGCTCACCAACACCGTCACCCCGGACAATGGCGACGGCGACGGCGGCGGCGGTAGCAGCGGAACAGACGGCACGAGAAGCACGGGCAACGACCCGGTCGCCGCGGCCGCATCGGGGACGCTGCCGTTCACCGGCGCGCCGACACTGCAACTCCTCTTCTTCGGCATAGTCCTGCTCGGCGCGGGGCTCGGCGCAACGGCAGCGACACGCCGCCGGCGCCGGCCCATCGTCTGACCCATTGCCGCGGTCCCCACCGGGGCGGGTGATCGACCGGCAGTCGCGCTCGGTAGGGTGAGTGCATGCTCATCGAACCCGCCCTCGACCCTCACGTCGAACGCATCGAACGCGACGGCTACACGATCCTGGAAGATGCGATCGAGCCCGAGCTGCTCGACGCGCTCACCGACGATCTCGAGCGGCTCGAGCGCGTGTTCGAAGTCGTCCCGGCGGACAACAGCTTCGAAGGCACGAAGACCGTGCGGGTCTACAACCTGCTGGCCCTCGGGAAGGTCTACGAATCGATTCCCGTGCATCCCCACGTGCTCCCGCTCGTCGAGCGCGTGCTCGACCCCGGGTGCCTGGTGTCGTCACTCTCGTCGATCGTGATCGGTCCGGGTGAGGCCGCGCAACCGATCCACGCCGACGACCAGTTGATCCCGATCCCCAAGCCGCACGTGCCGACGGTCTGCAACACCATGTGGGCGCTCACCGACTTCACCGAGGCCAACGGCGCGACGCGTGTGATCCCCGGCTCGCATCTCGCGCGACCACTCCCCCGACTACGGCTCGCCCTACGACAGCATTCCCGCAGAGATGGCGAGAGGAAGCGTGCTCGTGTGGCACGGCAGCCTCTGGCACGGCGGCGGCGCCAACACGACCGACGCACGCGGCGCGCCGGCATCGCGATGAACTATTCCGCGGGCTTCATCCGCCAGCAGGAGAACCAGCAGCTCGGTATCCCACACGAGGTCGCCGCGGGCTTCTCGCCCCGACTGCGCGAGCTCGTCGGCTACGGCATCTACAACGGCCTCATCGGCCACATCGACAAGCACGACCCGGCCGAGATGCTCGGCGACGCGCCGGCCGCCGACCGAATGGTCTGGGACGCGCTGGGCTGACGCTCGCACCGGCCGATCCCACGACAACCCTTCGCGATTGACGCGCGCCCGCCCACTGTGCAACCAAGGGTCCGCATCGGTGCTCCGAGGGGAGCCATCGTGATTGCCGCAACACGCGCACGAACCGTCGGCGCGCTGGCGCTCCTCATTACCGCCGTCGGCAGCGCCGCAAGCACGAGCGCGGGTGCGAACGCGGGCAGCGAAGCAGGCCGGGCAGCCGTCATCCATCAGCGCGAGCGGTCGGCTCGCCGTCACGACGACCGACGCGGATCGCTGTGACGTCCTCGACCAGAAGCGTTGCCTCCTTCCGTTCCCGAGCGACTTCTTCACAGTCGCCGACCCGTCGACCGACACGGGGAGGCGCGTCAACTTCGCGGCTGCATCCATGCCCGTCAACAGCAGTGGTGTGCCCGTCGACCCCACCGAGTGGAACCGCAACGACGGCTTCAGCCCCGGCACGCCGATCATGGCGTAAGGTCATCGACGTGTGCAAAGGCAAGCCGTGCACAACCGGCCACGCCAAGGTCACTTGAGCTGGTCGGCCGCTACTGCACGACCGCGCCGCCGTCGACCGCAAGCGCGTGACCGACAACGAACGACGCGGCGTCGGAGCACAACCACACCACCGCTTCGGCGATCTCGTCGGGACGGCCGAGGCGGCCGATCGGGCTCGCGGCCGTCATCATCTTCTCGATCCTGGGGTCGCCGCCCATGAAGCCCTCGAGCATCGGTGTGCGCGTGCTCCCGGGACAGATCGCGTTCACGCGCACGCCGGCCTTGGCGTATTCGAGCGCGGCCGCCTTCGTGAGCCCGACGACGCCGTGCTTGCTGGCGACATACGCGGGCAGACCGGCGAAGCCCACCAGCCCCGCGCCCGACGCCATGTTGACGATCGATCCCCCACCCCGGGCGACCATCTGCCGGATCTCGGCCTTGAGGCACAGAAAGACGCTCGTGAGGTTGAGCGCGAGCGTGCGGTTCCAGTCGTCGAGGCTGTAGTCGGCCACCGGCGCGCCGGGGCCAGTGGTACCGGCGTTGTTGAGCGCGCAGTCGAGACGTCCCCACGTCTGCACCGTCTCGGCGACGAGCGCGTCGACGCTGCCCGGTGAGGTCACGTCGGTCGCGACGAAGATGCCCTCACCGCGTGCCTCCTCGAAGATGCGTGCGACCGTCTCGGCGCCGCCCGTCTCATCCACATCGGCGACTGCGACCTTCGCGCCCTCCCTCGCCAGCGCCATCGCCGACGCGCGGCCGAGACCCGACGCGCCACCCGTGACGAGTGCCACCTTGCCCTCGACTGCGCCCATCACGCCTCCGCCTGTCGACGTCAGTGGAAGTACTCGCCGCCGTTCACGTCGAGCGCCTGGCCGGTGATGACACTCGCCCAGTCGGACGCGAAGAAGACGATCGCGTTCGCAATGTCTTCCTGGGGCGGCACGAAACCGAGCGGGATCTCGCGCACCGACTCGGCGACGATGTCATCCGGTGAGACGCCGCGCTGCTCGGCCTCGTGGTTCACGTACCACTGCACATTTGGACCCCAGATCCAGCCGGGCACCACGGTGTTGACGCGAATCTTGAACGGGCCGAGCTCCTTGGCCAGCACCTGCGTCGCCGTCAGCAGACGCGCCTTTCGATGCCGTGTACGCACCGGAGTTGGGACGGATCTTGCGTGCGCCCATCGAGCCGATGTTGACGATCGACCCGCCACCGCGCGCCTTCAAGTGCGGGATCGCGGCCTGGATCATGTTGAGGGTGCCGAACACGTTGACGTCGAAGACTTTGCGCCACTGGTCGAGGTCGGCGTCTTCGAAGGCCACGCCGGGGTCGTTGCGAAAGGCGCTGTTGACCAGACAGTCGATCCCGCCGAGCTTGTCGGCGACCGCAGCCGCGATCTCCAGACAACGGCCGGCGTCGCTGACAGAGCCCGGAACCACGAGCGCACGGCCGCCGTCGGCCTCGATCTTGCCGGCGACCTCCTCGAGGTTCGACTCGGTGCGGGCCACGAGCGCCACGGCCGCTCCCTCGCGCGCAAACGCCTCGGCCGCGGCACCACCCAGGCCCGCTCCCACGCCGGTGATGATCGCGACCTTGCCGTCGAGCAGCACCGCATCTCCTTCGATCGGGCCTGCGGACCTTGCCAGACCCCGCGATCGCCCACAAGCGAGCGACCCCGGCGGGCCCGCAGGCGGGCGAGAAGCCACGATCGGGACGAAGCACGCAGCGCATGGGAGCCCTTCACTCGCGCCCGATGCCTGCCGATACTCGCTCTATGGGAGATGAGGTCAATCCCCGCGCCCAGCCGAAGGAGCTCGGCCGTGCCCTCCTCCACCTTCGACGTGCGCACAAGATGTCGCGCAAGACGCTGGCGGAAGCAGTAGGGCTACGTAAAGAAGAGCTGGCCAACTACGAGACCGGCCGCGTCCCCGTACCCCCCGAGCACCTCATGCTGCTGACGGCCGTCTGCGGCGTCAATGCGACGAGCATGTTCCCCGACGCGGTCGCGGGGCTGCACTCCGACGATCCCAACATCATCGACGCGACGCGGCAACCGCCGCCGCTCGAGGAAACACCCGAGCCACTCGTTTGGGAGACACTGCGGGGTGCCGACCACTCGGTCGAAGTCGGCAAGGGCGGGGTGCTGAGCCTGCACCGTGCCGACGAGCGATGGGCACTCTCCGCCGAAACGATCGAGCGCGACTTTCGCTTGACCGTCGGCGTCGACTTGAAATCCGGTCCCGGCTTCGGCGTGCTGTTTCGAGCCGAGGTGGACGAGAGCGGCGCGCTCTCCGGCTACAGCCTCGAGTTCGATCCCGAGCGGCCCGAGGGCGCGTTCACGATCCGGCAGTGGCAGCAGGACTGGGAGTTCTGGCAGCCGCTTGCCGAGGCGGAGGCCATGAGCGGCACTGATCTGTACGGCGACCAGAAGGTCACCATCACCGTGGACGACGAGCGCCTGGTCGCGACGGTCGACGGCGTCGACGTGCTGATCGTCGAGAACCTGCCCTCCGCTTCGACACGCCTGGGTCTCGAACCCGCTCGGGGCGACCGCGTGGGCGTCCAGGCGTGGCCGAAGTCCGAGGTCTCGATCTACGCCTTCGGGGTGGACTGAACGATCGCCTGACCGGCCCGGCGACACCGGCAATCTGGCCCCTTGCTCAAGGACGTGCGGGCCGCCGTCGATATTGAGGGGTGGCCCCTACCCGACACCGCGCTCCCGGCTCCCGCCAACCGCCACCGGTGAGCGAGGTGTTGTGCGACCTGCGCCGGCGGAGTGGGCGCTCCCGTCACGATCTGGCCAATGACTCCGGCGTGACCGCGGCCGAGCTGCGCTCGTTCGAACGGGGAACGAGCACGCCCTCAGCCGAGGTGCGCCGTCGCCTCGCGACCGCGCTCGCGGTCGACCCCGAAGTGCTGGTACCGGCGCGTTCGGCGGTGGTCGTCGAGTCCGACGCGGTGATCGTGAACGGGCAGACGCGCCCGCTCCGCACCGGTGATACGGAAGAGATCCTGCGCGAGTACCTCGCCGTGCTGTACGAGATGCGCCACCCGCGCCCAGGAACCGAAGTGCGGCTGCGCGAGCACGATGTCGTGGCGCTCGCGGCGGCGCTCGGTCCCGATGCCGACCCCGAGGCCATCGAGGCGCGCCTCATCGAGCTCATGGGCGTGACCAGCAAGCAGGCCGCTCGCATGCGGTCGACCATCTCGCAGCGCCGCGTTGTGACGCCCGCCGCCGGATTGGCGCTCGGAGCCGCCGCCACATTCGGGGGCGTGCAAGCGCCGAGCCCGTCGCCACCGTCGACGAACCCTGTTGCCCACGTCGCCGCGCCGTCGCCCGACGACCGCACATCGCCGATTGTGGCGGATGGAGTGCCGCCCGCCCAAGATCCGACAGGTGGCGGGTCACACGTCTCATAAGCCGCGACGGACAGGAGCACCGATGCCCGATGCGCGCACTCCGGAGACGGGGGGGCGAGTTCGAGCCGAGAAGCTGCTCGACTGTCTGCTCGAGACCGTGTCGATCATCGATCGCGACGGCAAGATCACGTATTGCACCGACGACGCCGGCATTCTCGGATACGGCGCCGGTGAAGCAGCGGGCCGTTCCGCGCTCGCGATGGTGCACCCCGAGGACGTCGGGCGCGTGACAAGCGAGGTCAGCCGTTGCATGAGCGAACCAGACACGATCGTCTCGGGTGAGTTTCGTGTGCGCGACGCCAACGGCCACTGGCAGTGGATCGAGGCGGTCGCGTACAACCGGTTCGCGGATCCCGATCTCCAAGGCATGGTGCTCGCGACCCGCAACATCACACCGGGCGTCGAGGCGCAGGATACGGTGCGGCGGAGCAACGACCGCTTCCGCGCGCTCATTGCCTACGCAGCCGACGTCGTGATGATCGTCGATCCGGAAGGTCGCTTCGAGTACGTGAGCCCGGCGGTGGGAAATGTCCTCGGGCGCGATCCCGACGAGCTCATGGAACTCGATTCGATCGAGCAGCTGGTGCGCCGTGAGGACCGCGAGGAGTTCGGTCGCGCGTGGACGGCCGCGATCTCGAGACCGGGCGTGAATATCGAGACCACGTTTCGATCGCGGCACCGCAACGGCAGTGTTCGACACCTCGAGACCACGATCACCAACCTGCTCGAGGATCCGGCCGTCGAGGGTGTCGTGGTGAACCTGGCCGACGTCACCGAGCGCGACGCGTTCGAGCAGGCGCTCATGCACCAGGCCCTCCACGACCCCTTGACCGGTCTCGCCAACCGCACCCTGCTCGTCGACCGGCTCCGTGAGGCGTTCACCGAGCTCGACACTCCGGGGGTGCTCCTCCTCGACGTCGACGGGATAGAGGCGGTCAACGAGAGCCTCGGATACGCGTACGGCGATGAGCTCCTGATGGAGCTCGCGTCTCGACTGCACCACGAAGCCGCACCGGCCGACACGGTCGCACGCCTCGCCGGCGACCAGTTCGTCGTGGTCCGGCGCGCCGCTCCCGCGGCGGAGCTGCGCGAGCTGGCCGACCAGCTGCTGCACGCGTTCGACGAACCGGTACCGCTCGCCGATCAGCAGGTCACGGCCGCCGCATCGATCGGCATTGCCGTTGCCGACATCGAGGACTCGCCCAACAGCGTGCTGCGGAAGGCCGGCATCGCGCTGACCTTGGCGAAGGGACTCGGCCGCTCACGCTGCGAGGTCTTCACACGCAACGACGCAGGATCAGTGAAAGTAGCGGCCCACGTTGACGTCCAGCACCTGACCGGTGATGACCCGCGCAAGATCGGACGCGAAGAACAGCACGACCTTGGCGATCTCCTCTGACGTGTTGATGTGATTGAGGGCGGTCATGCCCGCGATCTCGTCGTACACCTCCCGGGGCGTGCACCCACGCTGCTCGGCGAGCCGGCCGAAGTACCACTCCAGCGACGGTCCCCAGATGTGGCCCGGCGCGATGGAGTTGACCCGCACGTTGGACGGCCCCAACTCCAACGCGAGGACCTGCGCCGCAGTCATGAGCGCGCGCTTCGAGCTCGCGTAGCCGCCCAAGAGCGGGTTGACGATCCGAGTCGACATCGTGTTGATCATCACGACGGAGCCGCCGCCATCGGCCTTCAGCAACGGCACCAGCGCTTGCGTCAGCTGGAGCGTGCCGAACACGTTGACGTCGAACACCTCACGCCAGACGTCGGGACCGCCGTCCTCGAAGCTGATGAACGGATCCTCGGCGAAGGCGTTGTTGACGAGCACATCGAGCCGTCCGCATTCGCGCTCGACCTCGGCCGCGAGGTGACGGCACACGTCCGGCTCGCTGATGTCGGTGGGCACGCACCAGGCTCGGCGGCCGGCGGCCTCGACCTCGGCGGCAACCTCGAGGAGCTTGGCTTCGGTACGTGCCGCGAGCACGAGGTCGGCGCCGGCACGCGCCAGGGTGAGCGAGATGTCGCGGCCCATGCCGGGACCGACGCCGGACACCACCGCGACCCGATCGTGCAGCAGCGCGTCGACAGGCGCGGTCGGCTGGGCATGGGCCATATGCGGCCCACGTTGGTGCATTCCGGGGGCGGAGAGCAACCGTGAGTGCAACAAACGTGGTTGAGTACGGGCCCACGGCGGTGACCGGAGGCTCCCATGGTGAAATTGATCTGCTTCGTCAAGCGCAACGCCGCGCTGAGCATCGACGAGTTCCACCGGCACTGGCGCGAGGAGCACGCCCGTTTGTTGACGGAGACGCCGGCTGCCCGGGCGCGCATCCTCCGCTACGAGCAGAACCACCGCTTGGCGCGCGACTACGAGCGTGAGGATGATTTCGACGGCGTCGCGACCCAGTGGTTCGCGTCGGCGCGCGACTTCTTCTCCATGATCACCGACCCCGACTATCAAGCCGCGATCGGACCCGACGAGCGCTACCTCCTCGACCTCGACCGCACGACGTGGATGCTCACGGGCGCCGAGGAGACCGTCTTCGCCCAGTAGCGTCGCGGGTGATGGAGCTCGACGAGTACGCGCGTATCGCAGCCGCCGAGGACGACCACTGGTGGTATCGCAACATGCGCGCGCTCATGGCCGACTTGCTCCGACCGTGGCTCCGTCGCGACCAGCTCATCCTCGATGCCGGCTGCGGTCCGGGTGGCAACAACGCGTGGCTCGGCGAGCACGGCACCGTGGTCGGCGCCGATCTCTCCTCTCGGGCACTCGAGCTCCTGCGGGAGCGGCACCCCGATAGCCGGCCCGTCCAGGCAGACGTGCAGGCGCTTCCGTTTCGGCGCGACAGCTTCGACGTCGTCGTCGACGTGACGGTGCTGTGCTCAGTCCCCGACGACGGCGTTGCGGTGCGCGAGCTCGCCCGCGTGCTGCGACCGGGAGGGGTGGCGCTGCTCGTGGAGCCTGCGTTCGAGGCGCTGCGACGGGCGCACGACCGCACGGTGCACAGCCGGCGTCGGTATCGCCGGTACGGGCTGGCCGAGCTCGTCACCCAGAGCGGGCTCCGGGTGCAGCGGGCCACGTACGCCTGCTGGTATCTCGCTCCGCCCGCCGCGCTCCTCGGCATCGTCGACCGGGTACGCCGGCCCACGCCGAGCGAAGCCGGATCCGATCTCGAACGCCCCGCGTTGGGAGCGGTGTTCGGGCGCCTGGCAAGAGCGGAGCGGTCGTGGCTGCGGCGTCACGACGTACCGTTCGGCACATCGGCCGTCGTGCTCGCCACGAAATGACACACATCGTCACGTGACGGTTTCAGCGTTTGTGCAATCGGGCCCCCTATAGGGGCCACGATTGCACAAACGGTCGGGGTGGCTAGCGGCGGTGCGCGCGGCGGCCGCTCGTGTGCCGGCCGCGCACGACGAGCTGGGTCCACATCACGATCAGGTCGCGCAGCGTCAGGAGCACGTTGCTCGGCCGAAAAAATTGGGACGAACCGTACCGCCGTGCGTAGTGATGTATGGGAACCTCCACGAAGCGCGCGTCCACGTCTTGCAGCTTGCGCACCATCTCGACACAGATCACGCCGGTCGTATGCGTCAGCTGCACCCGCTCCAGCACGTCGCGCCTGATCAGTCGGAAATCACAGTCGGTGTCGCTGATATGCAAGCCGAACATGAACGCGACGAATCGGTGGTACACGCGGCCGATCACGCGGCGGACCGGGCCGTCGGCCCGCGAGATCTTGTAACCCTGCACCACGTCGACGTCGTCGCCGGCGTGCTCCACCAGGAGCGCGAGCTCGGTCGGGTCGAATTGACCGTCGCCGTCGGTGTAGAAGACCCACTGCTTCGTCGCGGCGGCAAAACCCGAGAGCAGCGCTCCCCCGTAACCGCGGTTCGCGGGGTGGGTCACCACGTGCACGCGCGGGTCGCGGACCTGCAGCTTCTCGAGCACCACTGCCGAGCCGTCGGTCGATCCGTCGTTGACGACGGTCACATCTCCGTCGACGCCGACACGGTCGATTGCGTCCAACGCGGCCTCGACCACCGACTCGATGCTGGGCGCGTCGTCGTAACAAGGAAAGAAGGCCGAGATCGAGGTGACCGCGGAATTCACGGGAGTGCGTTGCACACGAATCCGATCTCCTCGTGGGTCATCTCGGGGAAGCATGGCAGTGAAACGCAATCCGACGCCCACTGCTCGGCCACCGGACACTCCACGCGTACGAACGCCTCATAGGCGGGCTGACGTGTGAGGGGTCGCGGATAATGGATCGCGGTCTGGAACGGCATGCGGTCACGGAACCCATCACGGTCGGGTACCCGAGCCACACACAGGTGATACACGTGGCGCTCGTGCGGAGCCTGCCACCGCAACTCGGGCGCCGCGGCCCGGTACGCACCCGCGATCTCGCGCCGGCGCTCGTTGGCCGCCGCGAGGGCCGGCAATGCCACTCGCAACGCGGCGGCCTCGAGCTCTGACAGACGCGAGTTGCCGGAGATCGAGCTGTGCACGTAACCGCCGGCATCCGTGAGCCCGTGGCGACGCAGGACCCGCACCCGCTCGGCGAGTGCACCGTCGTCGGTGACGACAGCGCCGCCGCCGCCGATCCCGCCGAGGTTCTTCGTCGGATAGAAGCTGTAAGCGGCCGCAAGCGAGCCCGCGCCGTGATCACACGCACCGAGCGCCTGCGCGGCGTCCTCGAGCATGGGCACGCCGATGTCGGGAATCTCGGCCGGCCGGCCGTACAGATGCACCGGGATCACAAGGCGGGTCCGGCTGGTGCGCGCTGCGCCCACCAGGTCCCAATCGATGAGCGCGGTGTCGGGATCGACGTCGACCGGCACCGGCACTGCACCGGCGGCGCAGACCGCGGCGGCGGTCGGCACGGCGGTGAACGCGGGCACGATCACCTCGTCGCCGGCGCCGATCCCGGCCGCAACCATCGCGAGCCGCAACGCTTCGGTGCCCGACGCGACCGTGACCGCATGGCGCCGGCCGAGCGACTCGGCGAGCTCGGCTTCGAACGCCGCCGTCTCGGCGTCGAGCAGGAACCGGCCCGACCGCAGCACCCGCGCGATCGCGGCGTCGAGCTCCGGTTGCAACCCGGCAGCCCGACGCGCGAGATCGACGACCGGCACACCGGCGGCCGGATCGCGTTCCCCGTCCATCGGTGTGCTCAGCGGTACCACTCCCAATGGGAGCGGTAGAACGCCATGGTGCAGGCCATGCCGTCGCGGAAGCTCGTGGCCGGCTCCCAGCCGAGCACGCGCTTCGACTTCGACGGGTCGGCGAAGTACGACCCAATGTCGATCGCGTCACGATCCGGTGGCCACGGCACCGACTCCACCGTGCCCGAACCCGCCGTCGCCACAACGATCTCCGCGATCTGGCGCAACGAGAGATGCTCTTCGTGGCCGACGTTGAACGCCTCTCCCGACGCGTCGGGCGACACTGCCGCGCGCACCAGGCAATCAGTCACGTCGTCGACATACAGGCAATCTCGCTGTTGTTCGCCCTCGCCGAAGACCGTGATCGTTTCGCCGTCGAGCGCGCGGCGGATGAAGATCGGCAGGAAGCCCTGAAAGTCGTCGCGGAGGCGCTGGCGCGGTCCGTACACATTCGTGAGCCGTACCGCAGTCGCACGGAGGCCGTACCTCTCGGCGTAGAGCAAGTGGAACTGCTCGGCGGCGTACTTCGACACGCCGTTGACGTCGACGGGTGAGATCGGGTGCTCCTCGTCGACCGGCAGGTAGCGAGGCTTCCCGAACACCTGCCGGGTCGACGTGTACACGACCACCGCGTGTGGATTCACTTTCCGCAGCACTTCGAGGAATGCGAGCTGACTCCGGGTGTTGACGTCGAGATCGAACTGCGGATCGCTCATCGAATCGAGGTGGCTCACCTGGCCCGCGAGATTGAAGATGAGCTTGGCGCCGGCGACCGCGTCGCGCACGGCACCGGCGTCGCCCACGTCGGTCGCGATCACCTCGATGGGCCCGGCCGCGCCGTCGAGGTTGTGCGCGTTGGCGCCGTGGCGCTCGTAACCGGCGTCGATCACGGTGACCGGCACACCCACGGCCGCCAGCGCGAGCGCGACGTTGGAGCCGATGAAGCCCAGTCCGCCCGTCACGAGGCAGCGGCGACCGGCAAGCGCGTCAACGAGCGAAGTGTCCAGAGCGGCGGTCAGCCTAGGTGACGGCCCGAGGTGGCGAGGTCTGGACAGCCAACCCGGTGCGCGATGGAAACGGGAGCGCCCGGGTTCGCGCTATGAAGCCGCTACGGGACGAATGAGGAGTGGATCACCCAGTACGCGCACACCGCTTGGCCGAGGACGCCAGCCGCGAGCGCAAGCGCCACGACGGCCCGGGCCTGACGCTCGAGCAACGCGCCGGCGGCCACGAACGGCGGGAAGCACTCGTTCGCGTACCGCGCCAACCCCACCATGCCCAGAACGAGGCTCGGCACCAGCTGCGGGAACGTGAAAACAGTGACCAGACCCAGGGCAGTCTTTTTCGCTCGATCACGAGGACGGCGATCGCCGCGGCCGCCAGGATCAGGTGTGGCAACGCGTAGTCGTATCGCCAGAGCTGCTCGGCAAACCTCCAGGCGGTCACCTCGGGCCACAACTTCTTCGCGGTGAGAAAGACGAACGCGTCGCCGGTCCACTGGTAACAGAAGGCGCCTCGAACCCCGCGCCGGTCAGCTTGCCGTTGGCCCACGAACCCATGGCGATGACAAGTGCACCCGAGTACACGCGTGACACGAGCCACGGCAGCACGACGCCGGACTATGGAAACCACGTCGCAAGCCCGCGTGCCGGCCACGCGTGCGTGGATGAACGCGGTGACACCACCGTGGCTTCGGTCGTCAGCCGCCGATCGTACTGACGCACCTGCCGCCACTCACTCCCGAGCTCACCACGCGAGCCGTGCGGACGCGCGCGCCTCTCCCCGGCTCAGAAACCACATCGAGAGCGTTTCCGCGTTACGAACGATCGCCAGCTCGACTTCGTCGTCGGCGTCGATACCGGCGCGGAACTCCATCTCAGCGCGCGCCGCAACGCGACCGTCCACACCACCGCGCGCAAGCTCATCCTCGATCGGTTCCCAGTAGGCCGCGTTGTTCACGTGGCCCAGCACGTCGACGTCGCTGGCGCGCAGCGGCCACAAGCGCCGCGTTGCCTCGGGTGGGATCACACCGTGGCGAAGCCGGGCGTCCACCTGCCGGCCGCCGGCGGCTTCGCCATAGAGCGCGTGAAACTGGTCGGTGAGCTTGGCTGGGCGACCGGTAACCGCGTCGACGAGCACCCAGATCGCGGCGGCCTCGGCGACGACCGCGCCGTTGGACGTGAGGCGGGTGCGTCGCTCGGCCCACCGGCTCCCGAACCCGCCGCAGAACGTGACCAGCGCGACCATGTCCCCGAAGTGCGGGAGCGACTCGAGTTGCAACGCGACCTTCCGCAGGATCCACGGACCCGCGATCCCACTGTCGTCGGCGTCGTCGGTCCCGATGTCCTGCAGATAGCGGGCCAGGGCGTCGAGTCGCAGGCGTCCAGTGGCGGTCACGTCACCGAGACGCACTTTGCGCGTCGCGGTGAACTGCCGGCCCCGCTGCGGGACCGGCATCAGCACCGGCTCCGGCATCGTCAGAGCGCGAGCTCCGCCATCGTGCGCAGCGTCGCGGCGTCGCCGTACAGCAGGATCGTCGTGACCGCCGACTCCTCCCACATCGCGAGGTCGTCGCGCACCTTCTCCTTCGGGCCGATGAGCGCGGTCTCCTCGATGAGCTTCTGCGGCACGAGCGCGGCCGCTTCGTCCTTCTTACCCTCGAGGTACAGATCCTGGATCTGCTTCACCTCGGCTTCGTAGCCCATGCGCGCGTACACGTTGGCGTGAAAGTTGACTTCACGCGCGCCCATGCCGCCGATGTACAGCGCAAGCATCGGGCGCATGAAGTCAGCCGCTTGCTGCACGTCGTCGTGAAAGATCACCGGCACGGTGGCGGCGACCTCGAAGTCGTCGAACCCGCGCCGCGCCCCGGTCGCGCGAACCCTTCCGCGAGCGCGTCGCGGTAGAAGTCGTCGACTCGGGGTGAGTAGTAGATCGCGAGCCAGCCGTCGGCGATCTCGGCAGTGAGCGCGACGTTCTTCGGCCCCTCGGCGGCGAGATAGATCGGCAGGTCCGCGCGTAACGGATGGGTGATCGACTTCACGGGCTTTCCGAGACCGGTGCCGCCGGGATACGGCAGCGGGTAGTGCTCACCGTCGTTGGTGAGCGGTGCTTCGCGGGCGAGGATCCTGCGGATGATCTCGACGTACTCCCGCGTGCGCGCGAGCGGCTTGGGATACGGCTGGCCGTACCAGCCTTCGACGACCTGCGGTCCCGAGGCGCCGAGGCCGAGCACGAAGCGCCCGTTCGACAGATGGTCCATCGTGATCGCGGCCATCGCCATCGCGGTGGGCGTGCGAGCAGACATCTGACAGATCGACGTGCCGAGCTTGACGCGTTGAGTGTTGGCGCCCCACCATGCCAGCGGAGTGAGCGCGTCGGATCCGTACGCCTCCGCCGTCCACAGCGAGTCGTAGCCGAGCTGCTCCGCCTCGGCGACGAGCCCGGGCATGCCGGCCGGCGGCTGCGCACCCCAGTAGCCGATCATGAAGCCCAACTTCATCGCGATCCTGCTTCCTCGAGTGTGGTCGCGGGCCTAGGTCTGCGTGCCGACCTTGAGCTCACGGAACGGCGTGCTCTTGTCGGGCCCCGGCTCCTTCGGCAGGCCGAGCACGCGCTCGCCGATGATGTTCTTCTGGATCTCGTCGGTGCCGCCGTAGATCGACACCGCCGGAGCGAAGAGCGCCGACTCCTGCACCGAGCCGCCGGTCGGTGCGTGGGGACCATAGAGCATGCCGCCCGCACCGAGGATCTGGAGGCCCAGGTCGCGCTGGAGACGGGTGATGCGACTCATCATCAGCTTGGCGAGATTGGCCTCCGGGCCGGGACCGCGCCCCGCCGCGCGGGCAGCTTTCACCCGCAGCGACGTGAAGCGACCGACCTCGCTCAGGATGTAGAGCTGAGCGAGGCGCTCGCGGATGACCGGATCGTCGGCGCGGTGGAGCTGGGCGGCGAGATCCTGGAGCACGCCGGCGCTGCGCGCCTGCGCCGCCGCGGGTGGCCCGCTGCGCTGCGGCACCCCGGCGAAGTCGGCGGCGCGTCGTGTCAGCGCGCCCGCCTTGGTCCCAGGAAACGCGGAGCCCATACCGCCCGCGACACCACTGCCGAGGCCGGCACGCTCGTTGGCGAGTGTCGTGTTTGCGGCCGCCCACCCGTCGTTCACACCGCCGATCCGCGCGCTGTCGCTCACCCGCGCGCCGTCGAGGAACACCTCACTGAACAGCGACCGGCCCGTCATCTCGCGCAGCGGACGCACCTCGACGCCCGGCTGGTCCATCTCGAGCGCGAAGTACGTGATGCCGGCGTGCTTCGGCACGTCGGGATCAGTGCGCGCGATCAGCATCCCGAGGTTGCAGACCTGACCGCCCGACGCCCAGACCTTCTGGCCGTTGACCACCCACTCGTCGCCGTCACGCACGGCACGGGCCTGCAGGCTCGCGAGGTCGGACCC
This sequence comes from uncultured Actinomycetes bacterium, assembly GCA_963813635.1. Classification (GTDB taxonomy): domain Bacteria; phylum Actinomycetota; class Acidimicrobiia; order IMCC26256; family JBBRZM01; genus JBBRZM01. The sequence goes on from CAWEZO010000002.1 coordinate 396,752, forward strand.
CGCGCCCGGTTCGCTGAAGAGCTGGCACCACGCTTCTCGCCCGTTGACGATCGACGGGAGATAGCGCGCCTTCTGCTCATCGGTGCCGTGCACGAGAATCGTGGGACCGGCGAGCATCATGCCGAGCCCCGACGGCGGACCCATCGCACCCGCGGCGACGATCTCCTCGGTGACGACGTTCGCAAGTCCGCGCGCCAGCCCGCGACCCATCCACTGCTCGGGCCAGGTGGGAACGGCCCAGCCCGACTCGGCAAGGCGCGCCCACCACTGCTCCACCGTGAGGTCGGGATCCCACTGGTCGGCAAGAAACGTGCGCACTTCTTCGCGCACCGTGTCGGTCATCTCGGTCACAGTCATGGCGCCTCCATCAATCGAGGAGCTCGCGCAGCTTCTCGGGAGAACGGGCGATTACCGCTCGTTCGCCCCGGAAAATAACGGGCCGCTGCATGAGCTCGGGATGCGCGAGGAGCACATCAACGACCTGCGCCCGCGTCTGCACGTCCGCGTCGGACAGCCCGAGCTCGGTGAAGGTCGGGTCGCGGCGCACGAGGTCAGTGGGAGGATCGCCCAGTGCATCGAGGATGCGTTCGAGCTCCTGGCGGGTCGGATGAGCTTGCAGGTACTCGACGATCTCGTGGTTCACACCCTCGTCCTTCAGCACGCCGACAGCGGTGCGGCACTTGCTGCACGACGGGTTGTAATACACGACCAGGTCGTCCTCGGCGCCGTCCATCACCTCGAGGCTAACGACATTCGCGGGTACCGTGAGCTCGACCGGGAGGTCTGCCTTGGGTCACACCGATCACATGCCCCTCGGGCGTGACGACGCCAACGACATCGCCTCGATCCTCGCCGACGACCAGCTCGACTTCGGCGAGCTGGCCCACGCCACACCCTCCCGGGGTGATGCGATCTTCACGTGGGACTACGCGCGCACGCGGGCGGGTCTCGGCAAGCTGTACGAGAAGGCCAAGAAGTCGCAGTGGAACGGCACGACCGATCTCGACTGGTCGATCGAGGTCGATCCCGAACAGGTCGCGGTGGAGATGTCGGGCTCGCTTGCGCATCTGCAGGACCGGCTCGCGGCGATCGAAGGCTCACCCGTACGTTCGTGGTCGGAGCGCGAGTGGCAGGCGTTCCAGCTCGAGGGGTTCAACTGGCGCATGAGCAACTTCTTGCATGGTGAGCAGGGCGCGCTCATCTGCACCGCGAAGATCGTCGAGACGACACCGTGGATCGACGCGAAGTACTACGCCGCGACACAGGTCATGGACGAGGCGCGCCACGTCGAGGTGTTCGCCCGCTACCTCGACACGAAGCTCGAAGGCCACTATCCGGTCAGCTCGGCGCTCCAGCTCCTGATCGACGACATCATTGGCGATCCGCGCTGGGACATGACCTACATGGGCATGCAGATCATGGTCGAAGGCCTCGCGCTCGCGGCCTTCGGCTTCATGCACGCGGTCACGCAGGAGCCGCTGCTCAAGAAGCTCCTGCGCTACGTCATGGCCGACGAGGCGCGCCACGTCGCGTTCGGTGTGCTGTCGCTGCAGGAGTACTACGCCGGCCTCGGAGGTGCGGAGATCCGTGAGCGGCAGGAGTTCGCGTTCGACGCCGCGCTGCGCATGCGCGACCGGCTGTTGATGCTCCCCGTCTGGGACCGGATGGGCATCGACGGGGCCACGATCACCAAGCTGCTCTTCGAGCTGCTGGCGCAGCGGGGCGCAAACCCGTTCCAGGCCGCGCTGTTCTCGAAGATCGTGCCCAACTGCAAGAAGCTCGGGCTGCTCGACGCGGGCGACGGATGGCTACGTGACCGGTTCACCGAGATCGGGGTGATCGAGTACGAGGATCACCCCGACACCGAGATGGAGTACGAGCTCCTCGACGCCGTCTCGACCGCCCCGAACTAGTTGTAGATCCCAACAGCGTTAGTCAGTGCCGATGACGTCGGCGGGGGTCTTGTGGCCGAGGGCGCTGTGGGGTCGTCGATAGTTGTAGTACTCGAGCCAGGCTGGGAGTGCAGCGGCGCGGTGGTGGTGGGTCTGGTAGCTGACCGCGTACGCCCATTCGGCGTGGAGGGTTTGGATGAACCTTTCGGCTTTCCCGTTGGTGCGGGGCCGGTAGGGGCGGGTTCGGAGGTGCTTGATGCCGAGCTCGACGATCGTGGTTGCGTGGAGGCGTGAGAGGTAGCCAGGGCCGTTGTCGGTCATGACCCGCTGGACGGTGATGCCGTGGTCAGCGAACCAAGCGATCGCGCGGCGCAAGAACGCGGTGCAGGTCGGACCTTTCTCGTCATCGAGGATCTCGACGTACGCGATCCGGCTGGTGTCATCGACGGCGACATGGCAGTAGTCCCACCCGCGCCTGCCGGCACCGGCGCGGCGGTATCCGGCTTGGCGGAGATGGGCCGGGAGCCCGGGCTGATCGAACCGACCCAGCTTCTTGATGTCGATGTGGATCAGCTCGCCGGGATGACGACGGCAATAGCGGTTCGGGGGCTCGGGCGGCTCGAGTCGTGACAGCCGGTTGAGACCGAGGCGAGCCAGGATCGCGCCCACCGTCGATGTCGCCATGTTCAGCTCTGCCGCGATGCGCGTCGAAGTCCAGCGCAGCCGGCGAAGTTGCTCGATGAGCGCCTCGGTCCGAGCCGGAGTCCGACCCGGGACTCGACCCGGAGCTGAAGACCGATCGGTCATCGCTTCGCCTGCGTCGTAGCGACACAACCACCGAAACACGGTCCGGGTCGAGACCGCGAACGCTTCTGCGGCTTCGTCGACCGACCAACCTTCGAGACGGACTCGCTCGCACATCAGGGTCCGCTGGCGCGGCAAGAGACGGGCGTTACCGTGAACCAACACGGGCACTCCTTGTGGTGAGGGCGGCTTCAGCACCCCCAAGCCTCAAGGAGGCCCGTGTGACAAACGTGGATGGGATCTACAACTAGTCCCCAGCTTCGTTCTTGCGTCAGCAGCCGGGATATGACACCGGATTGCGACGCAAGAATGGATCGGGAGTGGTTAGTGGCGGGCTTCGACGCGTTCGGCGCGTGCTCGTAGGCGGTCGCCGTAGAAGGTGAGGGCATTGTCGCCGAGCAGCTTGCGCTCGAGCTCGCTGCCGAGATCGCGGGCTCGCACCGCGTCAACGGCGCCCGGGAAGACGGCGTCGAAGTGGGGAAAGTCGCTGGCGAAGCACAGCTGGTCGGCCCAGCCGAGACCGGCGGTCGCCGGTACGCCCGCTTCCGTCGGTTCGAACGTGAGCCACGCGCGCGTCGACAGCACCCCGGCGGGGTCGCCGCCGCGAAAATCCGTCGGCGCGAGCTCGTAGTGCTCCTCGATGCGTTCGCTCCAGTACGGCGCCCAACTGCATCCGGTCTCGAAGAACCCGAGCCGCAGTGCCGGGTGGCGCGCGAACACGCCGGCGAGCGACAGGCCGAGCATCGCGGCCATCTGCTCGAAGGGGTGGCTGATCACATGCGCGCCCGCGTACGACGACACGCTGCTCGAGACCCACGGTCTCGATTCCGCCGAGGTACGCCTCGTGCAGCGTGATGGGCACGTCGAGCGCCTCGGCCGCCGCCCACAGTGGCTCGAACGCATCGTCGTCGACGGTACGGCCACCGATGCGATTCGGCCGGATCATTCCCGCGACGAAGTCGTGCTGCTCGACGCAGCGCGCCAACTCACGCGCGGCGAGATCGGGGTCCTGCTGCGGCAACAGCGCGACGCCCACGAGGCGATCCGGATCCTTGGTGCAGAAACTTGCGAGCCAGTCGTTGTCGACGGCGCACATCGCTGCCGCCACCTCGGGGTCCCGGTACAGGCCGAACATGAGACCGAGGCTCGGATAGAGCACCGCGGCGTCGATGCCCTCCAAGTCGAGCGCTTCGAGCCGCTGCTGCGGGTCACGCCCACCGGCGCGGTACTCACCGCCCGCGGACGTATGCGTCTGTGATCCGCGCGGAAAGGGAAACTCCGGCTTCCACGGCCGGCCTTCGATCAAGGTCGTGAGCTTGCCGTCGTCACCCTGTCGCGCGGTCGGTGCGAGCGCCCGCAGCGACGGGTCGAGCGCCGCGACCATCCAGGCGAGGTCCTCGTCGACGTGTCCGTCGGCATCGACGACGAATGCGCGCATGGTTGGCTCAGAACTTCGGCATCGAACGGCCCGGGGTTTGGATGAACACTCGCACACCGGCGATGCGACCGTCGGACGTCAAGTCGAACACGAGGGTCTCGGGGGTGTGGTACCGCCGTCCATCGATCGTCACCGTCTCGGTCAGCTCCGCGTACGCCGTGTTCGTCGTGTACTGCACCCGATCGATCCGCATCTCGTAACCCGGAAGCTTCGGCATCAGGTCGGCGATGAACGCGAGGTACTCGAACCGGCTCGTGTACGTGTCGCCGTACGGGCCCACGCGAGTGAAGTCTTCGGCCAGACAGTCGCGGACCGCATTCCAGTCGCGGGTCACGCCGACCGCCTCGAGATACCGCTCGACGACGTCAAGCTCATCCATGCGCCGCCACCACGTCGATCGCCCGTTCGAGCTGATCGAGATCGCCCGAGACGGGGACGAGCACGAATTCGTCGGCGCCCGCGTCGTCCACCATCCTCAACGTCTCGCGCAGCACGTCGTCGGTGTCGAGGCGACACATCGCGGCCAGCGCGCCTGCGGTTTCGGCGCCAAGCGTCGAGAACGGCCCGTCATCGATTCGCCGGCACCACTCGAGGAAGTCGTCACGCCGAAAGTCGGCGAACGGCACGGCCATGCCGATTCGCACGCGTCATTCCCCCAGTCGTTGGCGCAGATCGTCGAGCTCCGACCGCAACTGTTGTACCTGGTGCTCCAGCACGTCGAGGCGGCCGTCCGCAGCGGCGGGCGCGAAGGGCGCCTCGGATGCCTGGCGTTCGGACGGGACCGGGTGATCAGCGGCCGCCCCCGACAGCAGCTCCACGTACCGTGGTTCCTTCCGGCCCGGTTCGCGGGCGAGCTTCGCGACCAGCGGCGGCTCGTGCGCCATCAGCGAGGCGAGGCCGGCATCGAGATCCTCGAGCTGCGCGAAGCGGTGCAGCCGTTCCGTGCGGGTCTTGAGCTCGCCGGGTGTCTGCGGTCCGCGAAGGAGCAACACGGCCAGCAACGCGAGCTGCGGGCGCGAGAGGCCGAGCTGCTCGTCGGCGGCATGGCGGTGCTTGGTCACGCGACTCCCCGGATACATGCCGCGCCGCGCCAGGCCTCGTTCCCGCAAGCTCGTCAGTGCGTCCTCCACCGTCGCCTCGTCGTAGGAGACGACGGGCTCGCGGTTGGTGGACTGGTTGCACGCGCCGACGAGCGCGTTGAGCGTGAGCGGATACGCGTCGGGCGTCGTCCGCTCCTTTTCGAGCAGGCAGCCGAGCACCCGTGACTCCTCTGGGGTCAACTCCACGGGCGGGAGTGTACGGGCGTCTCGTCAACCGCCCGCGCGAGCAGTTGCAAATAGTGCTCGCGGGGCACTTCGACCGCGCCGAGCGAGGCCAGGTGCGGCGTGCTCCACTGCACGTCGAGCAGCACAGCGCCGCCGGCCCGTAGGCGATCGACGAGCGCGGCCAGCGCGACCTTTCCCGCGTCGGTTCGTCGATGGAACATCGACTCGGCTGCGAACAACCCGCCGATCGCGACGCCGTACACACCACCCACGAGCTCGGCGCCGTCGGCGGTCCAGCTCTCGACGCTGTGCGCCCAACCCATTGCATGCAGGCGCGTGTACGCGGCGACGAACGGCTCGTCGATCCAGCCGTGCGGACGCGCGGGATGCGCGCACGCCCGCATCACATCCCTGAACGCCGTGTCGACACGGACGTCGTATCGACGCGTCGCCCGTCGCAACGAGCGGCTGACGTGGAACTTGTCGAGCGGGATGATCGCCCGCGGATCCGGCGACCACCACGCGATCGGACCCGCGGCGCCGACCCGCATCGGGAAGAGCCCGGTGCGGTAGGCCGCCAGCAAGGTGCCCGGCTCGAGATCGGCGCCGATCCCGGCGATCTCCACCTCGTCGGCCGCCCGCGGGTCGGGCATCTCCCACCCCGAAGGCGGCGGCTCGATCGGTACGGGCTCGGGCGGCATCGCCACAAATGTGCCACGGGCCACGTTGCGCTTTCACCGCCACCTCTCACCGTGCTGTCACAGCTCCTCGCGGGCTCGTTCGGGTCACCGGAGCTGGGCGCGCAGGTTTGGAAGCGCTTCGAGCCGTGGAACGGCGTCATCGAGCGTGCGGTCACCCGGGTCGTCGCGGGCACGCCGTTCGACGGGCTCGTGCCCCTCGGCGATCTCGCGTACGCCATCGCCTCCGCGTTCCTCGGCATCGAGTTGCTCACCCACCTGGAGCAGAACGCGGAGCGCGAGGAGTCGTTGTTCGCCACCCTCGAGCTCATCGCCGGGCTCGTGAATGCGATCCTGAGCGTGACGCCGAACCCGTCCGCCTGACCAACGCCCGCCGCTCAGACCGCCGATCCCGGCGAGACGCGCACCGACGCGACGACGACGGGATCGGCGAGCCCTCTGAGCAGCGCGGATCGGCGCTGCGATACGTCGTGGCGTGACCCGGCAGACTCCAGTGTTCGGATGCTGACCAAGACCTCGCCGCCGCGCGAGGGCGGCGATGCGCGCCGCCTCATGCACCCCACGGCCGCTGTAATCGTCGACACTGCGGGTCGCTTCCGCTTCGTGCACACCGACGCGAATACGAAGCGGCACCGGGTCGCGACTGCTTTCGGGCATCGCGTGCTGGATGGCGATCGCACAATCGAGCGCCGCTTCGGCGGACGTGAAGGCGACGAAGAAGCCGTCACCGCCCCCTCGCTGCTTGATCTCTTGACCGTCGAAGCGTGCGAAGAGCCGGCGCAGTGTCGCGTCATGCCGGCGCAGGACGTCGGACCATCGATCGTCGCCCATGGCCGCCAGCATCGCCGTCGAACCCTCGATGTCGGTGAACATGAACGTCCGGACGACGCGGGACTGCGGAGCCGCCTTCCCCAACAGCTCGAGGACGCTCACGATGTCGGTCGTTGCCCCCAGCTGTTCGAACGCGCCGACCGCCTGGTGGAGTTGGAAGTCGGCTGCGTCGGTCTCGCCGAGGGTGCGAAGCACGACCGCGAGGGCGACGCGCGCTCTCGCCTGGTCATACGGGGCGCCGACCTGCTGCCAGGCCCGGATCGCCTCTCGAAGCTTGCCCTGTGCAACCTCGAGGTCACCCGCTGCCGCGGCCACTACGCCGCACGCCTGCGCGGCGCCGCGCGTGCTGCGTGATTGTCGGGTAGACGCCGGCGATCGTGGCGAGCTCGTCCGCGTTGCGTCGCGCCCCATCCACGTCGCCGGCCTTCAACGCGGCTTCCGTGGCCGCAGGAAGCAGCTGGGCCCGCACCAGAACGTCATCTTTGGTCGCTTCCAAGGCTTCTTTCAGCGACGTCCACGCGGTCTCGGGACGTCCGCGCACAAGCTCGAGCAGCGCACGCCCCGGCTGAGAAGAGCCGCCCAAGTCGTCGACCTGGCAAAAGGCGTCCTCGGCGGCTGCGACATCGCCCCGCCGCAGGCTCAGCATCCCCAACTCGTAGACGCCGGCAGCGACATGCGCGACATCCCAGCTCTCCAGCTCGTCGCACGCCCGAGCGGCTTCGACCTCCGCCTCCGCCCACTCACCTCGCAACTGCAAGATCTCGGCTCGATGCAGGCGGCAGTCACCCGGAAACTCGCACGAGCGGGTCGCGCGACCACGACGCTGCACCTCTTCGATCCATTCCGCCGCGCGGCGATAGTCACCGAGCGCGGCGCAGGTGCTGATGGTTCCGCAGTAGGTGGCCGCCGACGCCCACGGCCCCAGCAGTCCACTCACTGCTACCACCATCACCTGGTCGAGCAGCGCGAGCCCTCTTTGCAATTGCCCAAGATGGATGAGCGTTCTGCCCTTCGTCAGCAGGCCGAGCGATTCAACGTCTCGATCGCCGAGCAAGCGACCGATCTCGATGGCGCGCTCCGCACAACGCAACGCCTCCTCGCGATCACCGAACATCTCGCCCGCCACCACGGCCTGGATCCATGCCAGCCAGCCCTGTTCCGCACACGCGGGCACGTCAGCCAGAAGGACGATCGCGCTTTCCAACCAGCCGGCGGCTACAGCAACGGCCCCGCGCCCGGCGTGGTGGAAGGCGAGATGAAGGGCGACAAGCGCGGCGCTCCGAACTTCACCCGCCTCGACGAACGCGCTGTACGCGCGTTCGCGGGTACCAATGCATTCCTCGAGATGGCCGGTCCAGAATGCAGCTTCTGCGAGCTGTTCCACATCGCTCGGACCGAGCACACCGGCGACATCGGCCTCCCGGAGCAGCGAAAGCGCTCGGGACCAATCGTGGGCGGCGATGGCGGCGCGTCCACCATCGACGAGCTCGCTAGTCCGAGGAGATGTCATCCTCCGCCGTCCAGGTCGCCAGATTGAACCCGCAGCCTCGAGCTCTCGCCTCGAGCGCAGCGTGACGCGCCGCTGAATCACGCTATTGCGCTCACCTGGACGCGTAAAGGGTCGCCTTGGGGCCGGCGAGCTTTCGTGGTCCGGCGCCCGTCCAAGTCGTACGGACCGCAACCGCTTCTTCCATGTGCCGACACCCGGGCACGATCCCGCCTGACCGGGCGGCCGCGCGTCAGAGAGACAGCAAGCTGCGGGCGATCTGCGACACCTGGATCTCGTCGGTGCCGGCGTAGATCTGCAGCACTTTCGCGTCGCGACAGAGTTGCTCGACCTCGTACTCGGCCATGTAGCCGTTGCCGCCGAACAGCTGCACCGCTTCGAGCGTGACCTCCATCGCGGCCTGCGCGGCGTAGAGCTTGCACGCCGACGCCTCGGCGAGGCCCATGGACTTGCCGGCGCCGCTCATCTCGATCTGGCGGAAGACCAGGTTCTGCGAGGTTGAGCTGGCGACCTCCATCTTCGCCAGCTTCAGCTGGATGAGCTGGTACTCGCCGATGGGCCTGCCGAACTGCACCCGCGTCCTTGGCGTAGTCGACGCACAGCTCGAGGCACCGCTCGACGATCCCGTACGCCATCGCCGTGACCGCCGGTGCGCTCCTGGGTGAACGTCGCCTTCGCGCCTTCACGACCGCCGCCGGGCGCGTCCTCGGTCTCGCCGAGCAGCCGGTCGCGCCCGACGCGCACGTCGCTCAGGAACAGCTGGCCGGTCGGCGACGAGTGCATGCCCATCTTGCGCAGCGGCTTCGACTGCTCGAAGCCCTCCATGCCCTTGTCGAGCACGAAGTTGAGCACCTTGCGTCGACTCCGGCGGGTTGCCCTCGTCGAGCTTGCAGATGAACACGGTCGTGTCGGCGTACGGCCCGTTGGTGATGAACGTCTTCGACCCGTTGAGGATGTACTCGTCGCCGTCGCGACGTGCCGTCGCCTGCATCGACCCGAACGCGTCGGAGCCCGAGTTGGGCTCGGTGATCGCCCACGCACCGATCTTGTCGAGCGTCAGCACGTCGAGCGCCCATCGCTCCTTCTGGTCGATGGTGCCTTTCGAGAGGATCGCGGCCGACGTGAGACCCATGCTCACACCCAGCGCCGTGACCATGCCCGGCGAGCAGCGACAGAGCTCGATCATCGGGATCATGAACATCGCGCCGCCGATGCTCCCCTTGGCCATGTCGTCGATCTCGCCTGCGGCCTCCTCATCTGCTTCCTTCAGGCGCTCGCGCTCGATGCGCTTCTTGAACTGCTCGCCGCGAGCGAGTCCATGCCGAACGTCTGGAACAGCTTGCGCAGCAGGTCGTACGGGGGCAGGTCGCCGAACTCGAGCTCGTCGCGATGCGGACGGATCTCGGCGTCGACGAACTGGCGCACGGCGTCACGCACCATCTCGTGCTCGTCACTCCATTCGAACATGGGACGCAGCCTAGGCCCGCGCCGAAGGGGCAGGTCACGTGGCTGTTGGTGCGGAATGTGGACGATCCGGCCGGAGACTCGTTAGCGTGGGGCTCGTTCCCGCAACTGCACGTGTGTTGTCGCGCGCGGATACTGCGGCAACATCGCGTGCGTGCCGCGGGCCGGTGAGCAAAGGACCCACGTTCTGTTCGTACGTGCTCCAGCTCGACATCGAATGATCCCCGCGCTCGTCGCGAGCGTGCTGGTGGCCAGTGGCGTCACCTTCGCGGGTGCCGCCTCGGCCGCGGGCGCCGCCGGATCTCGTCCCGCCGACGCGGTTGCCGACGCCCAACGCAAGGCAGACGCCGCGTCCAACAAGTACTTCAAGGAGCTGTCGAGCTACCACTCCCTCGATTCTTCGATCGCCTCGATCGAGGACCAGCTCACCGTTGCCCAGGCCCGGCGCGACAAGCTCCGGCACCAGGCCCGGCTCCGGGCGGCCGAGGTCTACCGCAACGCCGGCACAGCGCTCGGCAATCTCGACGCCGGCACCGCACTCGACGCGGCCCGGCGCAACGCGATGTTCGATTCCGTGTCCGCCAACGACCTGACCGTGTTCTCCCAGCTCCGCCGTGCGAGTGACGACCTGCAAGCCCGGCGCGAGCAGCTCAAGGCCCAGAAGCAGAACCAGGCGAGCCGGCTCGACGACCTGAAGGCACAGGAACGGAAGCTCGAGACCACGCTGCGCGCCGCGGTGACTCAACGCCAGGCGGACAGCGGCCCGCCAACGTCAACAGGCTGCGCTGGTAGCCGCGAAGGCCCAGGCGGCGGCCGCACCAACCAAGCCGGCGGTCACGCCACGCGGCCTCCCTGTTGCGCCGGCAGCGCCGGCCGGACCACCCAAGCCATCGGCGCCCGGTGCGTCGCGGCCGCCGCCGCCGACGGCGCCACCGGTGTCGTACACACCGACGCCCGGCATGAGCTCGCACCACAACGACCCGTTCCTCGTGTGCACGCGCACGCGTGAGAGCGGCGGCAGGTACGGTGCGGTCAACCCCGGCGGGCCGTTCTACGGCGCGTACCAGTTCCTCCAGGGCACATGGGATGTCGCGTCCTCCCACGCCGGTCGCCCCGAGCTGATCGGCGTGCAGCCGAGCCGTGCGTCCGCGTTTGACCAGGACGAGGTCGCGTGGTCGCTGTATCAATGGCGGGGCAACGGCCCCTGGAACGGGCTCTGCTGAACGCGCGTGTGAGCGCAACCTACGCTGGCCACGCCGACGGGAGGACGCTCATGGCGAGGATCGACATTGCGGACGGGCCGGGCGGCGACGCCGTGCAGGTGTGGAAGCTGCGCTCGAAGATGGCCAAGGGCGTCGTGGAGCTGACCGAAGCCGCGTACCAGCACAGCCAGCTGCCGGTGCGCGGGAGCGCGAGGTCGCCCGGATGCGGATCGCGCAGATCAACGGCTGCCTCGCGTGCCTCAACTTTCGAGCTCCGTCCGTGATGGAACAGGGCGTCACCGAGGAGCTGTACGCGCACGTCGCCGACTACGCGGTCCGTGACGACTACTCGTCCCGGGAGAAGCTCGCGATCGAGTTCGCGGAACGCTTCGCGCTCGACCACCACAGCCTCGACGACGCGTTCTTCGCCCGGCTCCGCGCCGAGTTTGCCGACGACGAGATCCTCGACCTCACGATTTGCGTCGGCGCGTTCCTCGGGCTCGGCCGCATGCTGCGCGTCCTCGGCATCGACGAGGCCTGCGACATCGACCCGGGACGCGTGGTCGCCGGGCGTAGAGAATCCACGTTCGGCGAGGCACGTCACCGTTTGTGCGATCAGGGCCCCTATAGGGGGCCCGATCGCACAAACGCAGCGGCGGCGTACGTTCCAGCTGGCCGTAGTACGGCTTGTCGTCGTCGCGCTTCTCCATCAGCAGGAATACGAGGCCGAACGGATCCGCGAACCAGGTGGTGCGGAGGCCGACGATCTCGGCGATGCCGACGGTGAGGAAGGTCACGCCCCGCGATTCGAGTTCGCAGCGGGTCGTGTCGAGGTCGTCGCACAGCATGCCCACGTGGGTGAAGCCGTGATCCACGATCGACGCGTCCGCCGGCTTGGGCCGTCCCGGCGCGTTCGGGTACTCGATCACCTCGAGCACGCGGTCGCCGCTGCCGGGCACACCGAGGATCGCGGCCTTGATCGCCACCGGCGCCGGCACCAGCTCGCCCATGTCATCTTCGATGGCCGGTCCGGTCATCAGGTACGGCGGCCACAGCACGGTCAAGCCGAGAGCGTCACGATACCAGGCGACTGCCGCCTCCACATCGGGAACGCACACGGCCGTGTGCGCGAGCCCGGTGATCACTGCAGGACTTCGTCGTTGTGTTGGCCGAGTGTGGGCGCGGGACCGGTCCACCACTCACCCGGCTTCGGTCCCCGGCTCAGGTGCACCGGCCAACCCGGATACTCCTGCGCGCCCACGATCGGATGCTCGATCGGCTGGAAGAAGTGCCGCGCTTGCAGCTGCGGGTCGTCGAGCGTGGTGTACGCGGGCAGCATCGCGGCGGCCGGGAGCCCCGCTTCGAGGAGCTCGCGGCACCGCATCGTCAGGCGCACGAGTCGCGGACCAGGCCGCGCGTTCATCGGGCGCCATTGGATCCGAGCCGCGATCCACGGCAACCCACTGGTCGTCGCCGACGCATTGATACACGCCGTCTTCGCCGCGACGGCCGATCAGCTCGCCGGTCGCGGTGTACTCGATGACCTGCTCGGCGGTCATCGCGGCGGCGACTTCGATCATCGCCATCTCGATCAGCTGCCCCTCGCCGGTACGAGCGCGCCAGTCGAGCGCGGCGACGAGGGCGATCGCGGCGTGCGTGCCCACGGTCGGGTCAACCAGGCCGCCCGGGATGATCGGCGGGCCGCCCTCGTAGCCGGTGACCCAGGCCATGCCGGTGAGCTGCTCCATCGTCTGCGCGAACCCCGGACGGTCGCGCCACGGCCCGGTGAGGCCGAAGGCCGGAAGCCGAAGCATCACGACACTCGGGTTGATCGCGCGCACCTCGTCGTAGGACAGCCCGAACCCGTCCATCACCCGCGGGGTGAAGTTCTCCGCGACCACATCGACCTCGGCGATCAACTCCCTCGCCCGCGAGTCCCTCGGGTTCATCGAGCTCGAGGGTGATCCCCTTCTTGCCGAGGTTCGCGGCGTGGAACACCGGAGACTTCTCGAAGTACTGCGGGTCGGCCTTCGGGTCGATGGCTGCGCTGAAGCGGATGCCGTCGGGACGCTTGGTCGACTCGACCTTGATCACGTCGGCGCCCATCGACGCGAGCCATACGGTCGCGAACGGCCCCGACCAAAACGCGGTGAAGTCGAGCACGCGCACGCCCGCGAGCGGACGTTCGCCGACCTTGCCGCCGGGACCGGGCTCGTGCGTGCGCGGCGCGGCGGGCGGTACATCGCCGGAGCTCGCGCCCAGTGCCGGTGCGGGGGTCATCACGCGATCCGCCACCACCGAGCATCGGAACGGCGCGCGCGGCCGGCGCCACGACTCGCCCGGCTGGTCGACGAACGCGTCACGCGCGGCGAGCTGCGCGAACGCCGGCAACAGCTCGCCGTTGCCGACAACCGCCGCGGGCACGTGCTGCGCCGCGCACAGCTCCACGATCTCGTCGGCCGTGTGCCGACCGGTCCAGCCGCGCAGGAGTTCGTTGACCTCCTTCGCCCGTTGGAACCGGCCGATCATCGTGGCGAGCTGGTCGTCGTCCGCAAGATCGTCGCGGCCCATGCACGTCAGCAGCGACAGCCACTGCTGCTTCGTGACCGTCGTGATGCCGACGTACCGCCCGTCGTTCGTGGGCTCGTTACCGGGAATCATCACCCAGCGAAACGAACGTTGCATGCCGCCGGGAAAGCGGGCCATGAGCGTGGGGACGACAGTGAGCGTGAGCTGCATCGCCTCGAGCATCGACACGTCGACGTGCTCAGGCACGCAGTTGCGACTCGAGCGGTACCACGCCGTCACTGTGCCGAGCGCGGCGAACGCGCCGGTGATGTACTCGCCGAGGTGACCGCCGACCGTCAGCGGCGTGCGCCCCATATGGCCGTGCACCGACAAGGAACCCGAGCGCGCCTGGAGCACCTCTTCGGGCAGTGAGTGTTGCGAATCGGGGCCGCCGCGCCCGAACGACGAGATCGACACCGTCACCGGCGCGATGTCGAGCACGCCCATGTCCTCCGCGATGCCGGGACGGAACGCCTCGATCACCACGTCGGCCTGCGCCACCCACGGCCGCCAGTCGCCCACCACACTGCGCTGCGAGGTGTGCAAGTAGTCGAACAGGCGTGGCTTCTCGGCGCGCAACGGGTCACCGTCGGGAGCCTCGAGCTTCACGACGTCGGCACCCAGGTCGGTGAGCAGCTTCGAGCAGTAGCCGCCCGCGATGCCCGTCGACAGGTCGACGACGCGCAACCCGTCGTAGATCACGCGCGCCTCACCGGTGGTCGGGGACATCGAGGCCGTAGAGCTCGACTGCATTGGTGTGGAGGAAGCGCTTGACCTCGTCGAGCGGGAGTCCGCGAAAGACTCGCTCGATCGTCACGCGTGCGAGTTGGGCCAGTCGCAGCCGGTGTGTGGGTAGTCGGTCGACCAGAGGAGATGCGAGAGGTTCATGCGGTAGCGCAGGTCCATTCCGACGGTGTCGATCATGAACGTGGCAAAGAAGTTGCGGTGAAACAGCTCGCTCGGCATCGAGTGCATCTTCTCGGTCGCGCCGGTGAACCACCGGTAGCGCAAGAACATGTCATCGAGCTGCTCGAGCAGTGTGGGGATCCACCCGATATTGCTCTCGACGAGCACCAGCTCGAGCGAAGGGAACTTTTCGAGGATCCCCGAGAACAACAGGCTGCACGCCACCGGCAACGCCTGCGCGCCCGCTTTCGCAGAGCCGGTGATGCCGAGGAACGACAGCTCGTTGGTGTCGGGCCATTTCATGCCCGGCCGCGACGGGATGAAGCTGCCGATGTGCACCGCGACCGGGAGGTCGCGTTCCTGCACGACCGACCAAAACCGGTCGTCGTCAGCTTCCGGCGTGAGCGTGCCGTTGGGGTAGCAGGAGATCACCACGCCCTTGTGGCCGAGCGTCGTCGCGACCTCAATCTCGGCGATCGCGTCGTCGACACCGGTAGTCGGGATGATCGCCTGGCCGATCAAACGGCCCTCGCTGCCTTCGCAGAATTCCGCCAGCCACTCGTTGTACGCGCGCACGCACGCGATCTGCAGCTCGCGTTCGTCGGCGTAGAGCTTGGCGCCCGACAACGTGACCGAGGGATAGAGCACTTGCGCGTAGATGCCGTCGAGATCGAGGTCGTGCAGCCGCGCTTTGGGGTCGAAGCTGCCGTGCCGGATCTCGGAGTAGCGCAGCCCCGACGGACGGAACTGGTTGTACGAGAGCCCGGCGGTCGCGGTGAGGCCGAGCGGGCGCGAGCGCTTGCCGTCCTCGAAGCTCCAGAAGTCGCCCTCGTCGGTGTGCAGCACCTTGGGCGCGCGGTCACGCCACTTCGCCGGCACCCGCTCCTGCCAGAGCTCGGGCGGCTCGTTGACGTGCGCGTCGGCATCGACGATCGGATAATCGAGATCCACGATGTCGGTGAACTCGGTCTTCATCGCGACTCCTCGGGAGCTACCGGTCGGAACATCGGCACGGTAACGGTCTTGCCGGGCACGGTCGGGAACGACAGCGGCCGGAACGTGACTTCGACCGGCTGCTCGGCGGCGAGCGTCGCCGGTTCGCAGTCGACGATGAGGGTGACGATGCGCACCGCCGGGTCGTCGTCGAGCACGACGAGCGCAGTGACGAACGGCACCATCGCTTCGAACGCGGGGAGGAACGGCCGGCGCACGACCGCCCACGAGAACAGGCGGCCCCGTCCACTGACCGGAGTCCAGGTGAACGTGTCGCCGCCGCACGCGGCGCACGACCGTGCGGGATACCAGCAGAACGCGCCGCAGTTGTCGCAGCGCGGGATCAACAGCTCACCCCGCGCCGCACCGGCGAAGTACTCGGCGGTGACCTCATCATCGAGGTCGGGCAACGGGAAGTCGGCTCGTTTCAGCGCCATGAGCCGTTCATCGATCCTGCCGTAGGATCAGCACCGACGCCGACCCGCCCGTGTAGCCGCCGTACACCCCGACTTCGCAGCCCGGCACTTGCACCGCCGCGGTACCACGGAGCTGCTTGACCACCTCGACGACGTGCGCGATGCCGAGCACGTACGCGTGCGAGAGCAATCCGCCGTGGGTGTTGAACGGCAGCTTCCCGCTGTCGTGGTGCAGCGTGTCACCTTCCACGAACGCGCCGGCACTGCCTTTCGGGCAGAAGCCGAGATCCTCGATCTGCATCATCGACACGACGGTGAACGGGTCGTACACGGTCAGCACGTCGACGTCGCTCGGTGCGAGCCCGGCCATGTTGAACGCCGGCGGCGCCGCGAACACCTGCGGCGTCGATGTGAACTCGCGCTGCTGGCTCCAGTGCCCTCCCGACGCGGCCCGCCCCTCGCCAACTCCGGCGACAACCGCCGGTGGATGCTTCAGGTCGCGTGCGCGGTCGAGCGACGTGGTGACGTACGCCGCGCCACCGTCGGAGATGAGGCAGCTGTCGAACTTGCGCAGCGGGTCGGCGAGCATCAGCGAGCCGAGGTAGTCGGCCATCGTCATCGTCTTCTCGTGCATGACTGCGTCGGGGTTGAGGTTCGCGTGACGGCGGCACGCGAGCGCGATCGCGCCGAACTGCTCCTCGGTCGTGCCGAACTCGAGCATGTGGCGCCGCATGATCGTGGCGAAGTACACGGGTTGCGGAAACCAGCCGAACGGCACTTCGAGGTTCTGCTTCAGCGACTGCGACGCGTGCACCTCGCCGGGACCGCCGGTCATCGACGCGCGCTGCGTGGCCCACGCGACGGGAAACACGTTGAGCACGTAGCGCGCCTTGCCCTTCGCGATCGCTTGCGCGGCGAGATAGGGCGCGGTGGCCGCCCACGTCATGCCGCCGCCCCAGGCCGACGTCCACAGCTCGTGGTCGGTGCCGAAGTGCTCGTGAAACGCGGCTGCGTCGAAGTCGGCGAACGCGCCCGAGTAGGTGAGCCCGTCGATCTCGTGCGGCTCGAGCCCGGCGTCGGCAATCGCGTGCTCGGCTGCCTCGGCACCGATCTCGCGTGCGGTCCGGCCCGACGCCTTCGTATACGCGGTCTCGCCGATCCCGGCGATCGCGACCTGACCCGAGACGTCGTCGAGCTCGGTCGCGTGGCCCCAGGGCGCGTCGGTCATCGAAGCCCCGCCACCCCTCAGCTGAAGTAGGCGGGCGCGTTGCCCGGCTTCCATTTGACGTTGCAGCCCACGCTCGGACGCTGCGGTTCGGGTGCAGGCGAACCCGACAACGCCGCGTCGACCGCGCCAACGAGGTCGGCTCCCGTGACGGGAACGTCGTTCGACGGCCGGCTGCCGTCGAACTGACCGCGGTAGACGAGGGTGCGGTCGGCGCCGAAGACGAAGAAGTCGGGCGTGCACGCCGCGCTGTACGCCTTCGCCACCGCCTGCGTCTCGTCGAACAGATACGGGAACCGGTAGGGCTCGAGCTTCATCAGCTCGGGCGCATCTTCGGAATGCGACTCGATGTCGTTGCTGTTGATGCCGACGATCGCGACTCCACGCCGCTCGAGCTCGTCACCAACCTCCGCGAGCCGCGCCCGGATGTGCGTGACGTACGGGCAGTGGTTGCACAGGAACGAGACCACCAGCACCGGCGCGTCCGCAAAGTCGGCCCGCGCGTACGTGCGACCGTCGGGGTCGGGCAGCTCGAAGTCGGGCGCAACCGTGCCGAGCGGCAACATCGTGGACGGTGTCGCGACCAACGTGGCTCCTCTTCCCGCTCGACCGCATGCGGCTGCCCATCACGTAGCCGTGAAGGTCTCGTGCATCCCTTCTTTGAAGTGGACAACGGGCGGTGCATCGGTCTTCTCGTTGACCACATTGCAAAACATCACGTAGTCGCCGGCCGGAAGCTTGAACGTGTGCGACTTCGTCTTCCCGACCGCAATGTCTTCGATCTCGCCGAACTTGTCGGCTTCCGGAATCTTGTCCTCGTCGACGGAGCCGTCAGCCGCGAGCGGCAGCGCGGCGGCATCCTTTGCCTTTACGACGACGAACTCGTGCTCGATCGAACCGGTGTTGTCGGCGTCTACCTCGATCGAACCGGCCTTGTGGTCGCGCGGGTCGGGAGTCACCGTGAACTCCTTCAGCGATACCTCCACGTCGGCGCTACTGCCCCCGTCCCCACACCCGCTGACCGCGTACGCGAGGCCGAGCGCAAGGGCCGCTGTTGCTGCACGTGTCTTCATTGAGAGCCTCCAAAAGGTCGTCCGACGGGGGCATTCTGTCCGATCGCGCTCGTGCGTGCTCGGCGACGTTTCCCGCACGCCGGAACGGAGCGCCGGTCTGACGAGTCGTGAAACGGCGCGCTAGGTTCGCCCGACCGTCGCAGCACCCCGGGAGCTCGGTCCATGCCAATGCCCACCGATATCGGCGTCATCGATTTGATGATGGGCATTCCGAGTGGTGACCAGGCGCGCTGGTACGACTTTCTCAAGACGCAGCTCCTCGACCGCGAGAGCCGGGAAGATTTCGAGTTCCCGGCCGAGTACATGTTTCACGACGTGCCCCACCTCGAGCAGCTCGACGATCCGGTGCAGTTCCTGCTCCAGCAGATGGATCACCACGGCATCGCCAAAGCGATGATCGGCACGAGCTTCAAGAACGAGCACGCGCAGCGTGCGATCAAGGACCACCCCCACCGGTTCTTCGGCGGCTTCGAGGTCGACCCCAACCGCGGCATGGAGGCGGTGCGCGAGCTCGAAGCCGCGGTCACCGAGCTGGGCGTGAAAGCGGCCACGGCATTCCCCGCGGGGCTCACCCCACAGGTACCGATCAGCGACAAGAAGTTCTATCCGATCTACGCGAAATGCGTGGAGCTCGACATTCCGATCTGCGTATGCGCGGGCGTGCCCGGGCCGCGTGTGCCGTTCGGCGCGCAAGATGTCGCGCTGATCGACGAGGTGTGCTGGTTCTTTCCCGAGCTGCGCTTCGTCACCCGCCACGGCTGCGAGCCGTGGGCCGATCTTGCCGTGAAGCTCATGCTCAAGTGGCCAAACCTCTATTACTCCACCAGCGCGTTCGCACCGCAGTACTACCCGAAGGACGTCATTCACTTTGCCAACACGCGTGGCGCCGACAAGGTGATGTACGCGGGCTACTTTCCCATGGGCCTCACCCTCGATCGCATCTTCGAGGAGCTGCCCCACGTTCCCTTCCGCGACCACGTGTGGCCGAAATTTCTCCACGACAACGCGGCACGCGTGTTCAAGCTCGACGAGTGAGCGCGTTCAGCGACGCACTGGCCGGCGGCGCGGTCGACACCGTGGTCGGGATCCCGAAGTCGCGTGAAGACATGTACGAGTACTACAGCTTCATTCGCAAGCAGGCCCGCGATCCCGAGAGTAAAGACGGGCTCGAGATGCCGGCCGGGTACATGTTCAAGGACGTCCCGAAGTGGGAGGCCGAGGAGCTCGACGACCCGGTCGCGTTCCTGCTCGCGGAGATGGACCGTCACGGGCTCGCCCAGTGCCTCGTGAACGTCGAGGATCCCAACGGTGTGCGCGCCCTGCGCGAGCATCCCGACCGCTTCTTCGCGTCGATCGGCGCCAACCCCAACAAGGGCCTGGAAGCCGTTCGCAAGATCGAGGCGTACGCCGCGGACTGGGACGTGAAATGCGTCGGCGCGTTTCCGGCCGGCCTCCACCCGCAGGTCGCGATCAACGACAAGAAGTGGTACCCGATCTACATGAAGTGCGTGGAGCTCGACATCGCGTTCTGCCGCGACCATGGGCGTGCCCGGGCCGCGCATCCCGTTCGCACCGCAAGACGTCGCGATGCTCGACGAGGTGTGCTGGTTCTTTCCCGAGCTGCGCTTCGTCACCCGACACGGCTGCGAACCCTGGACCGAGCTCATCGTGAAGCTCATGCTGAAGTGGCCCAACCTCTACTACTCCACCACCGCGTTCGCACCCAAGCACTACCCGAAAGACGTCATCCACTACGCCAACACGCGCGGCAGCGACAAGATCATCTTCAGCGGCTACTTCCCCGCCGGCCTCACCTACGACCGCATCTTCGGCGAGCTTCCCGACGTGCCGTTCCGCGACCATGTATGGCCCAAGTTCCTGCGCGAGAACGCACAACGCGTCTTCAAGCTCCCGCCCGCGCCGTGAGCAGCAACCCGGCCTTCGATGCAGCCGTCTCCGGGGGCGTCATCGAGACGTTTCTCGGCATGCCGTTCGGGCGCGGTGATGCGAAGAAGAAGTACGAGTTCCTCCGGCGGCTGCTGAAGGACCAGGAGAGCCACGACTTCGAGATGCCGGCCGAGTACATGTTCCACGACGTGCCGAAGTACGAGGCCATCGACGATCCGGTCGAGTTCCTCCTCGCCGAGGTCGACCGCTTCGGCATCGCGGCCGGCCTGCTCAACGTGGGCGCGGACGACGACAACAAGCGGGCGGTACGCGAGCACCCCGATCGGTTCATCGGCGCATGGGGCGTCGACCCGAATCACGGTATGGAAGCGGTGCGCGAGCTCGCAAACGGTGTCGCGGAGTACGGCGTGAAGGCGGCGGTGGCCTTTCCGGCCGGCGCCACGCCGCAAGTGCCCATCAACGACAAGAAATGGTACCCGATCTATGCAACCTGCGTGGAGCTCGACATCCCGATCTTCGTGTGCGCGGGCGTACCCGGACCGCGTGTCGGCATGGCCGCGCAGGACGTGGCGCTCATCGACGAGGTGTGCTGGTTCTTTCCCGAGCTGCGCTTCGTCACCCGACACGGCTGCGAACCCTGGACCGAGCTCATCGTGAAGCTCATGCTGAAGTGGCCCAACCTCTATTACTCCACGAGCGCGTTCGCACCCAAGCATTACCCGGATGACATCGTCTACTTCGCCAACACGCGCGGCGCCGAAAAAGTGATGTACGCGGGCTACTACCCGTCGGGCCTCACGCTCGATCGCATCTTCGCGGAGTTGCCGCACGTGGCGTTCCGCGATCACGTGTGGCCCAAGTTTCTCCGCGAGAACGCGACGCGCGCGTGCTGAAACTCGACCAATGAGCAGCGGACCGCTCGACGGCGTCAAGATCATCGAGCTACCCAACATCGGACCGATGCAGTTCGCCGGGATGGTGCTCTCGGATCTCGGTGCCGAGGTGCTCCGCCTCGATCGCGCGAGCGCGGTCGAAGCCGGCGTGGGCTTCATGGAGGCGAAGCCCTACGCGGTCATCGACCGTGGCCGACGATCGGCGGGTGTCGACCTGAAGCACCCCGATGGCGTCGCCATGGTGCTGCGGCTGTGCGAGTGCGCCGACGTGTTCCTCGAAGGCTTCCGTCCCGGTGTCGCGGAACGCCTCGGGGTGGGACCGGATACGTGCCGCGGCGTGAACCCGCGTCTCGTCTACGGCCGCATGACCGGTTGGGGCCAGAGCGGTCCGCTGGCGGGCGATCCGGGCCACGACATCAACTACCTGTCGATCGCCGGCGTGCTGTACCACCTCCGCCACGAGGGTGGGCCGCCGCACCCGCCCATCAATCTCCTCGCCGACTTCGGCGGCGGCGGGATGCTGCTCGCGCTCGGCGTCGTGTCCGCGCTGATGGAGCGCGAGCGATCAGGCGAAGGCCAGGTGGTCGACGCCGCAATGGTCGAGGGCAGCGCGCTGCTCATGAGCATCTACTACGGCCTCGACGCGATGGGCATGTGGTCGGCGCCCGGCACCAACATGCCCGACGGCGGCGCGCACTTCTACCAGGCGTACGAGACCGACGACGGCGAATGGGTGACGGTCGCCAGCTACGAGCCCCAGTTCTACGCCGAGCTCCTGCGCGTGCTCGAGCTCGACGACCTCGATCCCGCCGATCAATGGGATCCGGAGCCGTGGCCCGCGCTCAAACGCCGCTTCGCCGACATCTTCCGCACGAAGACACGCGACGAATGGGTCGAGATCTTCCGCGGGCACGAGGTGTGCTTCGCGCCGGTGCTGAGCATGCGCGAGGCACAAGCGCACCCGCAAAACATCGATCGCGAGGTGTTCGTCGACGTCGATGGCGCTCCGCACCCGGCGGCCGCACCTCGCTTCAGTCGCACCCCGGGCGCGGTGGCTCGGGTGCCGGTTGCGCCCGGCACCGACACCGACACCGCCCTCGCCGACTGGGGCCTGTCCGCCGAGGAGATCGCGGCGTTGAAGGCCGGCGGCGCGATCGCCTGACCGGCGCCCCGGCTCGTCGTATCCTGCGCCCATGATCGACGCGCTGCGCGAGGAGCTGCTCTCCATGATCGCCGAGGAGGAACTCCTGACCGCCGCGCTCGAAACCGCCGGCGAGCTCGACGACGTCGACGTTGCCGCCGCGCATCCCGAGCTGCGCGCCGTGCAGGCCCGCCACCACGAACGCCTCTGGGCGATGCTCGACGACCTCGAGACGTGGCCCGGCCGCCGCTTGGCCGGCGATGACGGTGCGGAGGCCGCGTGGCGAATCGCCCAGCGCGCCCTGCTCGACCCCGAGCTCCAACGCCGGTGTGTCGAGCAGCTCGAGGTTGCGGTCGCGCTGGGCGACGCCGAGCCGCGGCACTACGCCACGCTCTTCGACCGGCTCTGCATGGCCGAAGGGCGTGATCAGGTGTTCGGTTCGCAGTTCGTCGCCTCCGCCGACGGCGCGACGGCGGTGCCCTGGCCGATCACCGATGTCGCCAACGTCGACGAACGCCGGGCGCGCGTCGGGCTCGGTCCACTCGCCGCACACGCGCGCCTGATGCGCGACGCGTACGCACAACGCCGCCCCGTCCCCGCCGGGCCCTACGCGCCGGCGGCCAACGAAAGCTCGCTTCTTGGATGAGTTTTCGACCGCTACGGTCGAAAACTCTGCCCAGAACGGGAAGACGGGAAGTGACGCACGTTTACTCGCCTGCGAGGGTGCTCGGCACGACCGTGTCGGTGCTGCGCCAGCAGTACCAAGCCGCGATCGATCGGTACGGTCGATAGACCTCGCCGAGCGCTTCGAGCTCACGTGCGCTCGGAGCCTCCGGCAGGGCATGCAGGAGCGCGTAGCCCTTGCGGACCGCGAAGTCGTCGACCGGCCAGACGTCGAGGCGGCCGAGCTGGAAGATCAGGAACATCTCCGCGGTCCAACGGCCGATGCCGCGCACCAGCGTGAGCTCCCGCACGATCTCGGCGTCGGGCAACCGGCCGATGCGGTCGAGCTTGACGTCGCCGTCGAGCACTTTCTCCGCCAGGTCACGCACCGACGCGGTCTTGCTGCCCGACATCCCGGCCCCGCGCAACGCGTCGACGGGCAGAGCCAGCACCGCCTCGGGCGTGGGCGGCCCGTCGAACAGTGCTTCGAAACGGCCGTGGATCGCCGCGGCGGCTTTCCCCGCAAGCTGCTGGTAGTTGATGGCGCGGGCAAGCTCCGCAAAGTGCTCGCGGCGGGGCCGGCCGCGGCGCAGGTCGCACGGACCGGCGGTCGTGATGATCTCGCGAAACGCGGGCGAACGCCGGGCCAGCTCGTCGGACGCGTCGACAAGCGCTTGGCGCGGCCTCCGGGGCATGCGCGTCAGCCCCGCTTGACCGCGACCAGCTCGACGGGCTCGTCGAAGCCACGGAGCTCGTGAGCACCGGCGGCCGAGAACCGGAGTCCCTCGTCGGCCGGTGCCGCAACCGCGTCTCGAACCGCGGTGGTGCACACGACCGCCCCCGGCGCCGCCAGCTTCACCGCCCTCGCCGCGACGTTGACGACCGGGCCGTAATAGTCGCCCTCACTGCGCACTAAGCCGCCGAACGCGAGACCGCCGCGCAATTCCGTCAACACCGGATGAGCGGAGACGAACGTGCAGAGATCGAGGGCCGTTCGACACGCCGCCGCGACATCGACCGCGACGAACATCGCCTCGTCGCCGATCATCTTGACGACGTGACCGTCGTGGGCCGTGATGATGTCAGCCACCGTGCCTTCAAAATCCGTGACCGCGTGCGCGAGATCGATCGTCGAGAGCTCGTGCGACTGCGTCGTGAACCCGACGAGGTCGACGAAACCGACGGCGAGCTGCGCCTGGCGGTAGCCGGCATCGAGACTCCCCGAGAGCGCGGAACGGCGGCTGGCCGCCTCGAGGTGTGGAGCCAGGATCGTTTGAAAGACCTGCGGAAGCGTGCTCAGCGTCACAGCGCCTTCCACACCCTGTCGGGCGCGCTCGATCAGCGTCGCGCCTGCTTCGGCCATCGGACCGAGCACGTTGATCGCGAACATTCCCACTGCAGCTTCGGCCACTCGGGCAATCGAGGCGCCCATCGCTCGCGTGAATTGCACGACGACCTCTTCGCCGAACAGCTCGGCGGCCATCTTGAACGCCTCGAAGCTCGCGACGTCAGATTCGACAAATCGCGGCACATCGGGATCTGCCTCGGCTAGCCCCGCGGCCCGCAAGACGCGTTCCACGGTTTCGAGCCGCATGCCGGAGCGCTCGGAGAGCTCGCGCGTCGAGATCCGGGGCTCAGAGCCACGGAGTGCCACGGAACCTGCGAGCGCGACGAGACGTCCGTCGACTTCGGCCGCGCGCATGTCGTCGAGCGACGCACCCAATCCATCGAGGTATTCCAGCAGTGCCAACCGTTGCTCGGCATCCGGCGACGCCGGGTCGTAGAGGCCCTCAAGCTCGAAGTCGCTCGCGTTCACGGGCCGCACGCTAGCGATCGCGACGCCTGAGCGGCGTTACTCGCGCGTGCTGAAACGCTTCGGTGACACGAGCACGAACACGCCTTCTGCTTCCGCGCACACGTTGCCGTCGGGATCGGTCAGGCGACCTGTCACGGTCGCTCGGCGGCCGTCGATGCTCGTGACCGCGCCGTCGTAGACCACTTCGACGTGGAGCGGGGTCGTTGCCAGGAACCGGATGGTCAGTGACCCGGTCACGCCGGGGTGGCCGGCGAGTATCGCCGCGAAGATCAGGGTCGAGTCGAAGCCCATCGCGATGAAGCCCCCGTGGAGACAGCCCGGGAGCCCTTCGTACGAGACCCCGTACGTGGCCCGCCCCCGGATGCCGTTGGCGGTGCGTTCCATTCGGATCGGCGGCGCAATTGGGTTGGCCCCACCGACGAGGGGATGCGTGACCATCAGGTCGTCACCCGCGGTGAGACCGAGGCCGCCGCCGGGCACGTAGCGACTCGTGAGCGCATGCTCGTCGAGGCGGTCGGCGATCTCGACGAGTTGTGTGACGAGGGGGTCGAGCACGTCGCGTGATGCCGACGACGCGGTCAACGCCCGCATGATCCGACGGGTTGCGTCGGCGGCGCGGGTTCGATCGTCTCGAATCGGAGCCAGTGCGCCTTGAAGGCGCTCGATGAACTCGTCGGGATCGACGGTGGCGAACGACTTCTCGCTCACGCGTCGGCGGCGCCGGCCGCGTTGCGGGCGAGCTGCTTCGCCCACGGATAGTCGGGCTTGCCGCTCGGGGCGCGGACGATCTCCTCGACGACGAAGAGCTGGCGCGGGATCTTGTATCCCGCGATCGACTGGCGGCAGTGGTCGCGCAGCTCGTCGAGCGTCGGCGGCTCCTTGCCCTCGTACGGCTGCACCAGCGCGGCGACGCGTTCACCCCAACGCTCGTCGGTCACGCCGACGACCAGCGCGTCGAACACTCCGGCGTGTGACTTCAACACGCCTTCGACCTCTTCGGGATACACCTTCTCGCCGCCGGTGTTGATCATCGACGAGCCGCGGCCGAGCAAATGGATCGAGCCATCGGCCTCGACCTTCGCGTAGTCACCGGCGATCGCGTACCGTTTCCCCTCGAACTCGAGGAACGTCGCAGCGGACTTCTCGGGGTCTTTGTAATAGGCGAGTGGGATGTTGCCGGTGCGTGCGAGCCGGCCGACCGCGTTGGATCCGGGCTCGATGGGCTCGTAGCTGTCGTCGATGACGATGGTGTCGGCAGACGCGGTGACGGTGGGCGGGCCGCTGTGCGCGTCGTCGACCGACTCGTCGGGCGACGCAACCTTGATGCCGTTCATTCCCGTCTCGGTCGCGCCGATCGAGTCGATGATGAGCGCGTTGGGCAGGAGCTTCATCAATTGCCGCTTGATGACGGGCGAGAAGATCGCCGCGCTGCTCCCGACGGAGATCACACTTGATAGATCGAGTTGGTCGTGCAGGCGTTCGAGGGCGTCGGCCATCGGGCGCGCCATGGCGTCGCCGGTGATGCTCAAGATATTGACCTTCTCGCGCTCGCTGATGCGCCAGACCTCTTCGGCGTCGAAGCGCGGCGTGATGACGACCGTGTCGCCGGCGATCACACAGCGGATCGTGGCCACCTGCCCCGCGCCGTGCATGAGCGGCGCGACCGCGTACATCACCATGGGCCCGGCACCGCCCCGCACTCGCTCCGCCAGCTGCTCGGGATGCTGCACACGCTCGTTGGTGTACACGTCGATGCCACCGCACAGCGAGAAGAAGATGTCTTCCTGGCGCCAGAGCACCCCCTTGGGCATCCCGGTGGTGCCGCCCGTGTAGATCAAGTGGATGTCGTCGCCGGTGCGCGGCTCGAAGTCACGTGCCGGCGAAGACTCGGCAATCGCGGTCTCGTAGTCGACCACGTCGAGGCCGGAGACGTCGGCGCCGGTGCCGTCGTCGGCCATGACGAGATGGCGCAGCCGCGGCAGACCGTCAACCACTGCGGCGACGCGGGGTGCGAACTCACGCTGGAAGATCAGCGCGGTGATGTCGGAGTTGTCGAACAGGTATTGCAGCTCGTGCTCGACGTAGCGGTAGTTGATGTTGACCGGCACCGCGCGGATCTTGTACAGCGCGAGCATTCCCTCGACCCACTCGACGCCGTTGTAGGCGTGGATCCCGACGTGCTCCCCCGGCGTGATACCTGCCGACGACAGATGATGGGCGAGGCGGTTGGCGCGTTCCTCGAGCTCGGCGTATGTGCGCTTCTGCTTGCCGGCCACGAGCGCGAGTCGATCGGGCACCGCATCGACCATCAGCTCGAAGAGGTCGGCAAAGTTGAACGACGTGGTCACAGGTCCGCAGTAGAACACGCGCTCATGACGCCGGACAAACTTACGCGGCGGGCTGCGCTCACTCCCGGCCGAGCAGGAGTCGTGTCGCGGCTTCGAGGTCGTCGCCAACACGCTCCGGCTGATCGACTCCGCCGACCCAGCCGATCAACGCCGAGAACCACACCTGCTGCAGCGCACGCGCGACGCGCAGGTCGCGCTCACTCGGCTCGCCCGGGTGCATCGCGCCCGTGATGATCGCGGTCATCGCCTCGGTGACGCGACGCACGGCGTCGGCATCGTCCGGTTGCGCGAAGCCCAACGCGCGCACCATCGCCGCGGTCACCTCGGGATGACGTTGCAGCGTGCCCGTGGCCCGTCGCAGCACCTCCACAACACGATCCGTCGCGGTCGCGCCGGCCGGTGGCCGTTGCCGCAAGCGCGCGCCGAGCTCTTCGACCTGCTCGACGTTGGCTTCGAGCAACAGCCGTTCCTTCGACGAGAAATAGCGGTACACAGTGCCGAGCGCGACGTTGGCCTCCGTCGCCACGTCGCGCATCTGCACTGCGTCGAATCCCCCGCCCGCGGCAAGCACGAGCGCGGCGTCGAGCACACGCCGGCGACGCGCCGCCTGGTTGCGCGCGAGCGCAGTCGGCGTGGGACCGGCTCGGAGCGGGACGGGTGCGGGCATCACGAAATTGAAACACGTTCTGATTTTGTGGGCAAGCACGCTCGGGTGTGTCGACGCCTTCGATGCCACAATCGGCGCCGCACATGAGGGAGCTGCCGTGACGACCGACTTGCTCGAGCTGGCCGACCAGTTGTGGACCGGTGAGCGCGACATCGCTGACCATCACCCGATCATGCAGTGGGGCGACCTGGCAGAGGTCAGTGCCCGCACGGCGTTCGTGGCCGCGTTCGCGAACGTGAGCGCGTTCTCAACTGACGACGGCCTGGTGCTCGTCGACACCGGCAGCAGCTTCCTCGCGCAGCAGGTGCACGACACCTTGCGCACTTGGAACGGCGATGCGCTCCACACCGCGATCTTCACCCACGGCCATATCGATCATTGCTTCGGCGTCGAGCACTACGACGCCGACAACGCGGCGAGCGGCGCCGCTCCCCCGCGGGTGGTCGCGCATGAGGCCATCACCGAACGCTTCGATCGTTACCGCATGACGGCCGGTTACAACGCGGCGATCAACCGTCGCCAGTTCCAGCTTCCCGCGTTCGAGTGGCCGGTCGACTATCGCTATCCGGATGAGACCTACCGCGACGCGATGACACTCGACGTCGGCGGTGAGCACTTCGAGTTGCACCATGCCCGGGGTGAGACCGACGATCACACTTGGGTGTGGATACCTGCACGCCGCACGTTGTGCTGCGGCGACCTGTTCATCTGGGCTTCCCCCAACTGTGGCAACCCGCAGAAGGTGCAGCGGTATGCGCTCGACTGGGCGACGGCGCTGCGCGAGATGGCCGAGCTGGGCGCCGAGACGTTGCTGCCGGGGCACGGGCTTCCGATCGTTGGCGTCGACCGCGTGCGCACGTCATTGCTCGACGCGGCCGCATTGCTCCAGACGCTGCATGACCAGACCGTCGCGTTGATGAATGAGGGCGCGACGCTCGACGAGGTGCTGCGCGCCATCGACTATCCCGACGACCTGCTCGCGAAGTCCTACTTGCGACCGGTGTACGACGAGCCCGAGTTCGTCGTGCGCAACGTGTGGCGGCTGTACGGCGGCTGGTACGACGGCAACCCCGCGCGTCTCAAGCCGGCACCCGATGCCGACGTGGCGTGCGAGGTCGCCGCGCTCGCGGGTGGCGCGGCACATCTGGCCGCAAGGGCGCGCGAGCTGATCAGTGAAGGCGACCTTCGCCTCGCGGGCCACCTCGCGCAACTCGCCGGCCTCGCCGCGCCCGACGATGCCGGCGTGCAGCTCGTGCGGGCGGAGGTCTACGAGGCGCGTGCCGCCACCGAGCCCTCGACCATGGCCAAAGGAATCTTTTCGGCTGCAGCTGCCGACGCCCGGGCTGCGCAGGCGCCGCCCGCATGACCTCCGGCACGACCATCAGTACGACGAAGCAGCGCGTGCGCCGCCACTGGCCCGTGCTCGCTGTCGCGCTCGCCGCGTTCGTGTGCTCGCTCGTGGTACGCGAAACCGTGTTCCCCCTGTACTCGGGCAACAAGGACGAGCCCGTCTACATCATGCAGGCCAAGACCCTCGTTGACGGTCACGTCACCTTGCCGACCGAGGGTGGGCAGACCAAGTTCATTCGCCCCTGGCTGACGGGCATTCGTAACGGTCGCATCTTCTTCGCGTTTCCTGCCGGCTGGCCGGCATTCCTTGCCGCCTCACAGTTGCTCTTCGGCACGATGCGCATCGGGCTCGCGCTGCTCTGCGCGGCGACGGTGATCGCGCTCTATCTCTTCGCTCTGGAAATCACCCGTGAACGTCGCATGGCGCTGATCGCGAGCGCCATGCTCGCCCTCTCGCCGATCTTCATCATGCAGAGCGGCTTGTTCCTCAGCTACCTCTACACCTTGTGTCTCGGATTCCTGTTCGGGTTCGCCGTGCTCCGTGGCGCTCGCGTCAAGTCGAGGGGATTGCTCGCGCTCGCCGGCGCGCTGCTCGGCGTCATCTTCCTGACCCGCCCATTCGATGCGGGATTGTGGGCAGTGCCGTTCGGTGTGTACTTCATCGCGACCCACCGCCGTCAGTGGCGCGACTTGCTCCCGATCATCGGCTGGACGGCCGTGGGCTTCGCGCCGCTGGTCGCGATCACCGTCGGGTACAACATTGCCGTCACCGGCAAGCCGCTGCTCTTCCCGATCACGGCGGCCGAGTCGCTCAACAAGTTCGGCTTCGGTCCGCGGCGCCTCGCTCCGACCGCGAAGCCACTCGACTACCAGCCATCGACTGCGTTTGACGCCGCGCTGCGCAACTTCAATGCGCTTCCACGCTGGGTGCTCGGCAGCTGGGCCGGAATCGCGCTGGCCCTCGGAGGCCTGGTGCTCCGCCGGCGAGCCGCGACGACGTGGCTGCTAGTCGGGATCACGGTCGTCTTTCCGCTCGGCTACCTGTACTACTGGGGCCTCGTCCTGATGGGCGACGGTGCGAAGGGCATCGGCCCGCAGTACTACATCCCGCTGTTCGCGCCACTGACGATCCTCGGTGCTGCCGCGCTCGTCTGGATCTGGAACCAGTGGAAGCTCGTCGCCGCCGGCGTCGCCGTGGTGGCGCTCGTGATCTCGATCCCGATCCTCACGCAGAAGATCGATGACAACCGAAACTTCACCAAGAGCTACCGGCAATGGAAGCGCCCACTCGACGCCGCGCATCTCCGAGCGCGCGCTCGTCTTCGTGCCCCACGCGAAAGACCCATTCCTGCTCGCCGACCTGTCGTTCGCGATGAACCGCCCCGACCTCGGCGGCCCCGTGCTCTACGCCGTCGACCTCGACGGACAGAACGTGACCATGGCGGCGGCCCACCCCGAGCGCACGCCCTACCTTCTCGGCCAGCAGCTCCAGCCGGGCGCGGACATCTTCCACCCGACGGTGAAGCTCCAGCGGCTCTCGCTCCAGCGCGGTCGCGTGTTCTCCGTACACGAGCGCATCACCAACCCGGGACGCGACAAGGTGGTCGTGGCGTACATCGATGCCGGGCGCGGCATCGAGTCGCGGGTGCTCGACACCGCGTCGAGCAAAGGCAAGACGTACACGTTCGATTGGCTCGTCAATTCCGGTCCGTCGGCGCCGAACAGCACGGCGGTGACGCCGCCGGGCGGTGGCGGCGACGTCGCGGTCGGTGCCGCCTTCGGCCCGAACGCTCAGGTCGACGCCCGCGCCGATCGATGGGAACGCCGCTTCAGCACCCGCACCGATGCACAGGGCCTCGAAGTGCTCGTGCCCGGCGCGCCGTACCGGCGCCTGATCTTTCCCAAGCTCACTGTGTGGGCCGCGGCCGACGTCGACCCGGCCCTGCGCATCGACGCCGCCGTCCAACGCTGACGCGTCGCCTCACGACAGATGCGCCTGCACTTCCGCGGCGGCGCGGCGCCCCGTTGCGTAGGCCGCGTGCACAACCGCGGCGATCGTGGTGGTCGCGGTGCCGTCGCCGGCCCAGAACAACGCGCCGGTGTCGGGCGCGGCGAGCGCTGCGCGCGACCCTGCGCCACCCAGACGCACGAAGCTGTAGCCACCGCGCGTGTTGGGGTCGGTGCACCAGTCGACGCGGCGCGAATCCTCCACCAGACGCGACGGCTTCGCTTCGGGAAACAACCGATCGAGATCAGCGAGACCGACGGCGGCCGCGTCCGTCTCGGTGAGCACCGACAACGCCCGGGCGCGATACCCGCCGATGTAGGCGGTGAGCACAGGCGGCGCGTCGGCGCGTCCGTACAGCGGCGTCCAGTAGTGACGCACGGGACCGTCGCAGCCGAGCATGGTCAGGTCTTCGGGCCAGAAGCGTTCGGAGAAGCGGTACAGAATCTTCATCACCGCGCCCATCTCGAGGCCGTTGAGCGCATGCCACTTGCGCGCCGGCAGGTCGGGCTCGAAGCGCACCGCCGCCGACTTGAGGACGCCGACCGGAAGCGTGCACACCGCCGTGCGCACGGTGATCGTCTCGCCGTCGGTGGAGACTGCAGACACGGAATCGGCCGTCCAGCGGATCTCCGCGATTCGGACTCCGAACCGCACGTCGAGATCCCGTGCGATCCATTGCGGCAGCGCGTCGTACCCCTGCGCCACGCGGTGGTCGATGCCGAGCTCGAGCTCGACCACCCGATCGTCGCGCAGGCCGCGCATCGACAGCTCGTGTTGGTCGCCAAGGGGGTGAATCGTGAGCATCAGGTCGGCCATCACGCGCGCCGCGCCGCGCACGTCTCGCACGGCGACGAACTCCGCGGCGCTGACGTCGGGGCCGTCGAACCGTTGCATCTCGCCGAGCATGTTGCCCATGGCGTGGAAGGTCGGGTCGTTGTAGATCTCCGGGCTCTTCACACCGTCGATCGACAGCAGAAACCCCTCGACCGGATTGCACGGCAGCAGGTCGAGCCCGGCTTCGCGCGCCTCGGGCAGCGTGCCGGCCTCGGCCGTGTGGATGAACTCGGCGCCGCGCTCCACCGGTAGGTCGCAGAACTCGCGATCGGTGTGCACGCGACCCCCGACACGGTCCTGCGCTTCGACAACCAGCACGTCGAGCCCGGCGCAACGCGCGTCGCGCCGCGGTGACGCCGGCCATTCCCGCGCCGATCGCGAGCACGTCGAGCACACGTCCTCCCCGGATTGGTGCCGGAGGCGTCATGCTAGCGTCGCCGCTCGTGAGTGAGACCTGGCGCTACGTCGATTGTGGCGCGGTCGACGCGTTCCAGAACAACGCTCAGATGGCCGTGCTCGCGCGCTCAGTGTCCGAGGCCGGCGTCGCCGTCGCTCCAGACGAGCGTGTGGGGCGCGACACACCTCAACGTCGGGTGGTTCGACGACGTCGACAGCACGCTCGACCTCGCCGCGTGCCGGCGACTCGACGTGCAGGTGATCCGCCGGCCCTTCGCCGGCGGTGGCACCGCGTTCTACGACGCCGGCTGCGCCGTGATGTGGGGACTGCTGCTACCCGAAGGGTGCCGGTCACGACGATCTCGACGCCGAGATCGCGCGCATGCAGCCCATCGTGTCCGACACGCTCGACCACCTCGGCTTGACCGAAGTGCGCTTCGAGGGCTCGGCCGACCTGCGGTGGATCACGAGCGCAAGCTCGGTGGCGTGTCGGCGGGTGACATCGGTCGGGTCATCAGCGTCGGCGGATTCCTCAACATCAAGCCACCCGACCTGGATCTGCTACCTGCAGGTCGTGCGCGTGCCCGACGAGAAGTTCAAGGACAAGCTCGGTCAGCGACATGCGCGAGTACGTCTGCACCGCGGAGGAGGTCACCGGCAAGGCGCTCGAGGTACGAGCGAGTTTCGCGACGCGCTGCTCTCGGCTGCCACCGACGCCGGGATCGAGCTCGACGATCGCGCCGCTCACAGACGTAGAGCGAGGCGCGCTCGCGCGAAGATCTCGCAGCGCATCGCATCCGACGACGCGGTGCGGCGTATCTCGTCCGACCGGTTCCGCGCGAGCGTACGAGCGCACCGGACAACAGGTCGGCTTCGGCAACCACAAGGGCCGCAAGCTGTGTCGCGCCGGCGTCGCGCTCGACGATCGCGGCACGGCCGTGGCGGTGATGATGGCCGGCGACATGCACGTCGCGCCGCCCGACACGCTCGACCGCGTCGCCACCGCACTCGTCGGTGTCGACACGCACGATGCCCACGATGTTCACGGACGAGTCGCCGTCAGTCTGGGACGGCCCCGACGTGCATCAAGCCGACGCGACGATGGGCGTCACCACCGACGACCTGTGCGCGGCGATCACAACCGCAATTGACAACGCCCGCCCGTCGAAGACGGAGGCACGATGAAGATCGCGGGATCCACCATCTTGGTGACGGGCGCGTCGTCGGGCATCGGTGCCGCGCTCGCGCCGAGCTCGCGGCGAAGGGCGCGACGGTCGGGATTGTCGCCCGGCGCGCCGACCGGCTCGAAGCAGATCCTGGAACAGTGCCTGGAGCACACGCCGCGATCCCTCATGTGGACGGCCGACCTGTCCGACCTCGATGCGGCCGAGCAGGTCGTGACCGACGCATGGGAGCGCGTTCGGCGGCGCTCGACTGTCTCGTCAACAACGCGGCGGTCGGCAAGCGCAAGCTCGTCACCGACCACACGCCCGACGACGTCGACTCACGTCTTGCGCACCAACTTCCTGTCGCCGGTCCGCATGGGCACTGAAGGTCCTCCCGATGATGCTCGAGCGTGGGTCGGGCACCATCGTCAACGTCGGCAGCGGCGGCGGCCGTTTCGGGATCGTCCACGAATCCGCGTACAGCGCCGCAAAGTTCGCGATGACCGGCTGGAGCGAGGTCGCGGCCATGGACCTGTTCGACACGCCGGTGGAGATCAAGCTCATTCAGCCCGGTGCCATCGCGACCGAGATCTGGGAGCCGCAACCGGGCGAGCTGCCCGGGCTGCCGGGCGCGGAGTTCGCGACGCCTGCGGAGTGCGCGACCGGCATCTGCGACGCGATGGAGACCGAGGGGATGGAGTTCTTCGTCCCGGCGGACCTCGAAGGACACGTACAGCTCAAGAACTCCGACCTCAACGCCTGGATCGACTTGATGGCCCAGATCGGCAAGGCGAAGTAGCACCGTGGCCGATCGCCTGTTCTTCCGCCAACTCCTCGCGGGCACCGACTTCGCCGCCCACACAGACCTCGCCGGTCAGATGGTCAACTTCGTGTACCTCATCGGCGATCGCGAGACCGGCGACGTCGTCGCGGTCGATCCTGCGTACAGCATTCCCGAGCTCCTGACCATCATCGATGCCGAGGGCTTGAACCTTTCCGGTGTGCTCGTCACCCACTGGCATCCCGACCACATCGGCGGCGACTTGATGGGCTACTGGATCGAAGGCCTCCGCGAGCTCCTGGGGCGCGGCGTGCCGGCGCCGGTGCACGTGCAGCACGCCGAAGTCGAGTGGGTCGTCAAGGCCACCGGCTTGAGCGCGTCCGATCTCGTTGCCCACAGCAGCGGCGACACCGTCATGGTCGGGGAGATACCCGTCAAGCTCATGCACACTCCCGGCCACACGCCGGGGAGCCAGTGCTTCGTGGTCGACGGCAAGCTCGTCGCCGGCGACACGCTGTTCCTCGACGGGTGCGGGCGCACCGACCTGCCGGGTGCGGATTCCGACGAGATGTACTTCAGCTTGACGCAACGACTCACGGCCGTGCCCGACGACACGCTGCTGTACCCGGGCCACATGTACTCACCTCACCGGTTCGCGACCATGGGCGAGACGCGGCGGACCAACTACGTGTTCCAGATCCCGAAGCTGGAGCAGTGGCGGGCGATGTTCGACGACCGGATGTGACGAGCGCAGTCGATCAGTTCCGCAGACGCTGCTCGATGGCCGAAGCCGCTTGCGGCGGACCGAGTGCAAAGCCCTGCGCGAGCTTGCAGCCGAGCGCGGTGAGCGACGCCTGCTGATCCCGCTCTCGACCCCCACGGCGATGACGTCGAACCCAATCGAGTCCGCAAGTTGCACCGCCGTCGCGATCAATCCCGCGTCGAGCGGGTTGTGCGAGACGTTCTGCACGATGGCACGGTCGATCTTGACACTGACGATCGGCATCCGCCGCAGATGCCACAGCGAGGTCGCGGCGCTTCCGAAGCCGTCGATGCTGAGATTCACACCGAGACTGTGTAGATCGTCGAAGCGCGCCACCGATTCTTCGAGATCCGACAGCAGCGCTGCTTCCGGCGCCTCGACACAGATTCGCGATGGATCGACCTGGCTCTCCTCGATCGCCGACGCGACCTCGCTCACGAGCGAGGGTCGTGCAAGATTCGCGCGCGACACGTTGATGTGCGTCATTGGCGACGCGCCGTTCCGGATCTTCTGCCAACGAGCCGCTTGCTCGCAGACGGCCTGCATGACCCAGCGGTCGATCAGCACCGCGAGCCTTGACTCTTCGGCGATGTCGATGAAATCCGACGCCATGAGCTCGCCGTAGCCGGGGCGGTTCCATCGCACGAGCGCTTCGACACCGACCACCGACAGATCCTCGAGGTCGACGACCGGCTGGTAGGCGAGTGCAAGCTGGTCGCGGTCAACCGCGTGGCGGAGGTCGTCTTCCATCTCGAGGCGAGCCTCGACTATCGCTCCGAACCGCTCGTCGAAGAGGCGCACCCCGCGACCGCCGCGTGCCTTTGCGCCGTACATCGCCGCATCCGCACGCTGGATGAGATCTTCGCCACGATCCTGCTCGTCGCCCGCGACCGCAACGCCGATGCTCGCCGTGATCGCGCCGTCGAAGCCGGCGATCGCGGTGGAGGCGATCACGCGCTCGATCCGCTCGGCCAGCCGAACAGAGTCATGGACGGTGCACAGGTCGGGCATCACGACCGCGAACTCGTCACCGCCGATGCGCGCCGCCGTGTCGCTCAACCGGATCGACGCGCGAATACGGTCCGCGATCGCAGCGAGTGCGACGTCGCCGGTGTGATGGCCGTGCTCATCGTTGACGGCTTTGAAACCGTCGAGGTCGATGAACAGGAGCGCCACGATGATCCCCTCGCGGCGGCGGCGGGCCAGTGCCTGCTCCAGATGGTCGCGGAACAAACGGCGGTTGGGAAGCTGGGTCAGCGGGTCGTGCAATGCCTGGTGATTGAGTTGCGCCTCCATCTGCTTGAGGCGAGTGACGTCGCGCGCGACCCCGTCCATGGCGATCAGGGTGCCGCGGTCGTCGAACACGGGCGTGACGCGGTACTCCATCCACAGGAGGTCGCCGTTGCGGCACATCCACCGGACGGTGAACGGATCCGCAAGTTGGTGCGGTTCTTCGAGGCGGGCGCGAAAGCCGGTGCGATCGTGGTTGTGGATGATCTCCAGCGCGAGCGAGGGGTTCTCGAGGACGTCGTCGGGGTCGTAGCCGGTCATCGTCTCGAACGCGGCGCTCAGAAACTCGATGCGGTACTCCGGAAGCCCCTCGCCGTGGATGATGGCGTACCGGAACAGCACGTCGGGCGTGTGCTCGGCGAGCATGCGAAACCGTTCCTCACGCTCCGCGACGTCCGCGTTCGCGGCCTCGAGCGCCCGCCGCAATTCCGCCTCCACCAGCGCCCGCTCGATGCTCGGGACCAGTCGGTCGAGGTTGGCCTTCGGCACGTAATCGACGGCGCCCGCCCTGAGCAGCTCGACAGCCGTCTCCTCACCGATCGAGCGCGCGACATAGATGACGAGCGCGTCGCTCGCGGCGTGCACCCGGCGCAGCGTCTCGCCGGCGGCGATCCCGAAGGGCGCGTAGTCGCAGAGCACGAGATTCCAGGTGCTCCGCTCGAGACTCGCCTCGAGCTCCGCGGCGCTGCCGGCGTGATGGCAACGTGCATGCAAGCCCGCCGCCTCGAGCTCGTGAGCGACGAGCTCGGCGTACTCGACATCCGCGTCGACGATCAGCACTTCGAGGGCTTCTCCTGGCAGCTGCGCGCTCACCGAAGTGCTCCTGACCACGGGACTCGCTCGCGATGTGCACGTACACGTACACGTACACGAGCCTGCTCGCTGCTGAACAGCCGACGGCAGATTACCCGACGTGATACCTACCGCCGGCACGCTTCGCGACGCCCGCGTGCGCGATCCGGTCAAGTCGGATCGAAAGTCACCGGCAGTCGATCGGGGCCGCGAAACGCGAAGCCTTCGATCACGGGAGCAGGAGCGTGAGTGTCGAGCATCAGATTCGGAAGCCGGTCGAGAATCGCGTCCAGCGCGACTCGCAGCTCGAGCCGGGCGAGATGCATGCCGAGGCACTGGTGCGGTCCGGTGCCGAAGGCCAAGTGGTGTTGCGCGGGACGATCGAGGCGCCACTCGTCGGGGTCGGCAAAGCGCGACTCATCGCGGTCGGCCGAGCCGGTGAGCACGTTGACCGACGAGTTCGCGGGGATCGGACAGCCCGCGACCTCGGTGTCGCGTGCAGCGACGCGGCTCACCATCGTCACCGAGGTCTCCCACCGCAGCGTCTCTTCGATCACTGCGGGAATCAAGGTGCGGTCGGCGACGACCTCGGCAAGGACCTCGGACCGATCGAGCAGCGCCAGCAGACAGCTCCCCATGACGCGGAATGTCGTCTCGGCACCGGCCGGCAACAGGAGGCGAAGGAAGCCGAAGATCTTCTCGTCGGTGAGGCGCTCGCCGTCGATCTCCGCCGTGACCAGCTCGCTGATGAGGTCGCCGCGCGGGTTGCGGCGCCGGTCTTCCACAATCGGTGTGAGGTAGTCGCGCATCCCCTGCGATGCAGCCATGCCCTCCTCGGGATGCAGCGGGCCGGTATTGATCGACTCCGCCCACTGATGAAACTGCTGATGGTCCTCGAGGGGCACACCGACGATCCCGCAGATCACCTGCACCGGGTACTGCCTGGTGACGTCGGCTACGAGGTCGGCACGTCCGAGTGGCGCGATGCGGTCGAGCAGCTCGCCGATGAGCGGCGCGACGAGCTCGTGGTCCCAACGCTCGAGCACCGACGCGCGGAATGCCTTCGCGACGAGGTTGCGGTACTGGCGATGCTCGGTGCCGTTCATCGCCAGGATCAGCTCGCCCATGTACTCGCCGATCACCTCCGCGTTGATCGACGACGAGAACGTCTCCCAGTCGCGCAGCACGTGCTCGACGTCGTCGTAGCGGGTGATGTGGTAGCTGGGACGGCCGTTGCTACCGGAGCCGTCGTGCCGGATGACCGGACACTCGTGCCGGGCCCGGTCCCACATCTCGTAGGGCTGCGCATGGAGCCACTCGTCGTAGCTCGACGGCCCCTCGTAGCTCACCTGCGCGTCACCCCCGTCGTCACCGACCCGTTTCGGTCAGCTCAGTTGCATCGACTTCACTTCGAGGAACTCCTCGAGGCCGTACCTGCCGTACTCCCGGCCGAGACCCGACTGCTTGTAACCGCCGAAGGGTGCGACGGGGTTGAAGCCCTGCCCGTTGATGTCGACTTGGCCCGCGTCGATGCGGCGCGCCACCCTGGTGGCGTGCTCCTTGTCACCGCCGAAGACGCCGGCATGCAGCCCGTAGATCGTGTCGTTGGCGATGTGAACGGCGTCTTCCTCGTCGGTGTACGTGATGATCGACAGGACGGGACCGAAGATCTCCTCCTGCGCGATCGTCATGTCGTTGCGCACGTCGGAGAACACCGTGGGCCGCACGAAGTAGCCGCGGTCGAGCCCCTCGGGCGCGTCGGCCCCACCAGTGATCAGGGTGGCGCCCTCCTCGATGCCCTTGCGGATGAAGCCCCGCACACGTTCGCGTTGCGCGTCGGAGATCATCGGTCCCAGGCGGGTGGCGGGGTCCATCGGGTCGCCGGTGGTATAGCTCTCCGCGACCTCCTTGACCTTGGCGATGAACTCGTCCTTGCGGCGCTCGGGCACCAGCATGCGCGTCCACGCGATACACGTCTGGCCACCATTGAGATAGCAGCTGCCCAAGCCGGCCGCGACCGCGTCGTCGAGCGGCGCGTCGTCGAGGATGATGAACGGCGACTTGCCGCCGAGCTCGAGCGCCACCGCTTTCACCTGGTCGGCCGCCAGCTGCGCGACCCGCTTGCCGGCGCGGGTCGAGCCGGTGAACGAGACCATCGCGACGTCGTGGTTCTTGACGAGCGCCTCGCCGGCGACCGGGCCGAAGCCCGACACGAGGTTGAACACGCCGGCGGGCAGGCCGACCTCGTCGACGATGTCGGCGAGGAGGAACGCGCTGAGCGGTGCGAGCTCGCTCGGCTTCAGCACGACGGTGCACCCGGCAGCGAGCGCCGGCGCGACCTTGGCGACGACCTGATGCAGCGGATAGTTCCACGGCGTGATGCAGCCGACGACGCCGACCGGTTCGCGCACGACGAGCGAGTTTCCGATCTGCTCCTCGAACGGGAACTCCTGCACGATCTGCTGAAACGAGCCCATCATCATCGCGGGAAGCCCGGCTTGCGCGATCTGGGAGAACGCGAACGGCATGCCGACCTCACCGGTGATCGTGGCCGCGATCTCCTCGAGGCGGGCGTTGAGCCCTTCGTGCAGCCGGCCCAGGTACTTTGCGCGGTCCTCGACCGACGTGGTGCTCCACGTGTGAAGCGCGGTCTTGGCCGCGGCGACGGCTCGGTCGACATCGTCGGGCGTGCCTTCGGGGACCCGTCCCATGACCTCTTCGGTCGTGGCGTTGGTGATCTCGATGGTGCCGCTGCCCGTGGACGGCACCCAGCTCCCGTCGATATAGAGCTTGTCGCGGTTCTGCATGGTGAACTCCCCGGTGAGCGTGCGTGACGTTGTCTGGCGCGGCCGTCAATGTACCGCCCTCGCTGACGTGAACGTCAGCCGGGAGAACTGTCACAGCCCGTCGGTACCCTCCCGACCGTGACTCCGTCCAGCATCGAAGCCGCACTGATCATCCTCGTGGCCGTGCTGCCGGGCGCGGCGTACATCTGGAGCTTCGAACGTCAGGTCGGGGCGGTGGGCGTCACCCTCGCGGATCGGGTGTTGCGATTCGTGGCGATCTCCGTGGTGCTTCACCTCGCGTTCGGTTGGCCCGAGTACGCGATGTGGCGAACGGTCGTCGACGGCGAACCGCAGCTGGGCACAGAGCAGTTCGCCGCGCTCTGGATGGGCGTGCTGATCCTCACCGGCCTGCCGTGGCTGGTCGGCTGGATCACGGGCCGGTTGTACGTGACCCGCGTGGTCGGGGAGCGGTCTGATCGGCTTCGACGGTTTCTCCGGCTCGACGGACCCACCGGCGTCCGTCGAGAAGACCGGCTGCTGAAAGTGTTGGTCGGACGCTCGCCGACGCGCCGGGCATGGGATTACTTCTTCACTCAACGCCCCGAGTGTTACCTGCGCGTGCGCACGATCGACGGTGAATGGATTGCAGGCCGGTTCGCCGGGAACTCGTTTGCGGGCGCGTTCCCATCAGGTGGCGACTTATTTCTCGAGAAGGTCTTCACGCTCGATGACGACGAGCTGCTCGATGAGGGGCTTGGATATGCTGTGTACATACCGGAGCACCAGATCGCCTGGATCGATGTGATCGGAGAGTCCGACGATGGCTGAGCGTGAGCGCACCCCCCTCAGACGCACCGCGATTGGTGTCTATTTCGGGTCCGGAAATGGCGACACGATGAAGCCGCCGAAAAAGGTCGGGTCCGGGGCCCGGCGGGCGAAGACCGCGACCAACGGCGCGTCGTCGGGCTCGAAGCCCCGCGACTGACCACATCCGGGGGCGGCCCGAGGTCGCCTCTACGATGTTCGACATGGCTCACGCAGGTGTCGACCCGTTCGCCGAGAACGACGACCAGCAGGCT
This sequence comes from uncultured Actinomycetes bacterium, assembly GCA_963813635.1. Taxonomy (GTDB): domain Bacteria; phylum Actinomycetota; class Acidimicrobiia; order IMCC26256; family JBBRZM01; genus JBBRZM01. The sequence continues at coordinate 437,715 of CAWEZO010000002.1, forward strand.
CTGCGCGAGTTGGCCCGCGACGTCGCCGCCCGCGATCTCGCACCCAACGCCCGACACTGGGACGAGACCGAGGAGTTCCCCCAGGGCTCGTGGGACGCGCTGCGCAAAGCCGAGCTGTTCGGCATCACCATCGGCGAGCAGTACGGCGGCATGGGGATGGGCGACATCGAGGCCGGGATCGTGCTCGAGGAGCTCGCACGCGTCGACGTGTCGAGCGCGATCCTCGCCCAGCTGATCTTCAACGGGCCGCCGCGTGCGATCGAGCACATCGGTACCGACGCGCAGAAGGAGCAGTGGCTCCCGCTCGCCGCGAGCGGCGAAGCGCTCTTCTGCATCGGCATCAGCGAGACTGAAGCCGGCTCGGCCGTCAACCACATGCGCGCCCGGCTCACGGCAGACGGTGACGGCTACCGGCTCAATGGCTACAAGAACTACGTGACCGGCGGCCACAAGGCCCGGTGCTGCCTCGTGTGGTGCCGCTTCCCGGGCAGTGAGGGTTCCAAGGGCATCGGCGCGGTGCTCGTCGACCTCGAAGGCGACGGTGTGACGCTCGCCGGCACGCACGAGAAGATGGGCCTGCGAGGCACGAGCGAGGCCGAGCTGGCGTTCGACGACGTGTACGTGTCGCCCGAGGATGTGCTGCTGGCGGGCGACCCGTCCTCCAGCGATGCGTTCAAGCAGCTCATCGCGCACATCAACCACGAGCGTTGCGGCAACGCGGCGATGTGCGTGGGTGCGGCCACCGGCGCGCTCGAGTATGCAGTGCGCTACATGAACGAGCGCATGGTCGGCGGCAAGCCGCTTGCGTCGTTCCAAGGGCTGCAGTGGAAGATCGCCGACATGGCGACGCAGCTCGAGGGCGCGCGGCTCTTGCTCAAGCGGGCGCTGTACCTCGCCGGCCCGCACGGCACGCCGCCGGCGCTGGAGACGGCGATGGCGAAGACGGCCGCGAACCTGGCCGCCAAGTTCGTGTGCGACGAGGCGATCCAGCTGCTCGGCGGCTACGGGTACTCACGCGAGTACCCCGTCGAACGCATGTACCGCGACATCCGGGGTCTCTGCATCGGTGCCGGCACGGTGGAAATCCAGCGCAACTATGTGGGCACGCAGGTGTTGCGCGGCGCGACGACCGTGAGCGCGGGCTGGCACAACCCGCTCGACTGAGCACGCACCCGTGAAGCTCCGGTCGACGTACCGCACGCCGCGCACGCACGACTACCTACGACCCGGCGGGCCGTGGGACATTCCGTCGCTCGACGCGCTGTGTGTTGACGCCGCCCTGAGACGGGCGCGCCGGGAGCTTGTGGTCGACGAGTCGGCCGGGGTGCGATGGAGTGGCGGCGAGCTCGAGACGGGAGTCTCCGCGCTCGCGGGTGGCCTGCGCGCCGCAGGTGTGGTGCGCGGCGACGTGGTGGCGTGGCAGACCCCCAACTGGCACGAAGCGGTGCTGCTCTTTCGAGCGTGCTGGCGCCTCGGTGCGATTGCCGCGCCGATCCATCATCAGGCCGGCGACCGCGACGTGGCCCGCATGCTGGCGATCGTCGAGCCCAAGGTGTGGTTGTCGCAGCACGACGTGCGCGGCCGCAACGCGCGCTTCGCCGAGCTGACCACTCGCGTCGCGTCAGCAGGTCACTCCGCCGCGCGCCCGAGTGATCTCGCAGTCGTGCTGTTCACCGCGGGATCCACCGGGGAGCCGAAGGCGGCGCTGCACACCCAACGCGGACTGGCGTACAAGGCCCGGATCATGGTCGACTCGCACGGGCTGCGGGGTCGCGACACGGTGCTGATGCCTGCACCGCTCTCGCACATATCGGGCTTGCTCAACGCCGTGCTCCTCCCCGGTGTGCTGCCCTTCCGCAGCGTGTTGATGCCGCGCTGGGATCCCGAGCGCGCGCTCGACGTGATCGAACGGGAGCAGATCACCTTCATGATCGGCCCGCCGACGTTCTTCGTCGCACTCATGCACGCCCGCGGGTTCTCCACGGAGCGGGTCGCCTCACTCCGCTTGATATCCAGCGGCGGCGCCGGCGTGACCCCCGCGTTCGTCGAAGCCGCGAGCGCGGCGCTCGGGTGCCGCGTGAAGCGCACCTACGGCTCGACGGAAGCGCCGACGATCACGACGAGCACGCCCCGTGACTCGGCACGGCGCGCCCGCGAGAGCGACGGACGGGCAACCGGCGCCGCCGAGCTCCGCATCGTCGATCCGGCCACTGGGCGTCGGCGCCAACCGGGCGCGGTCGGTGAGCTCTGGCTGCGCGGTCCCGAGCTGTTCGTGGGCTACGCCGACGTGCACCAGACCCGGGCCGCGACGACACGGGGATGGTTCCGCAGCGGCGACCTCGCTCGAGTCGACGCCGACGGATGGCTCACGATCGTGGGCCGCATCAAGGACGTGATCATCCGCGGCGGCGAGAACATCGCGGCCGGCGAGGTCGAAGGCGTCTTGGAGGCACACCCCGACGTCAAGCAGGCGGTCGCGGTCGGCTTCCCCGACGAGCTGATGGGCGAGCGGGTCTGCGCGTTCGTCGTCGCATCTCGCCCGTTCGGCGTGACGGCCTGCCGCGAATGGTTCGCACAGCAGGGCGTCGCCCGGTTCAAGACCCCCGAACGCGTCGTGCAGCTCGACGCGCTCCCCCTCCTCGGCGCCGGCAAACCCGACCGCGCCAAACTCCGAGACCTCGCCCGCCAACCCACCTGACCGTTTGTGCAAAAGTGGCCCCTATACGGCGCGCTCGTGCACAAACGTTGAAACTGGGCCCGCGAGTCAGACGGCCCGCGAGTCAGATCACGCTCTCGCCGGCCTCGACCTTCGGTCGCAGCAGCTGCGCGAGTCGTTCGCGGTGGAACACGGCGTCACCGAAGCTGAGCTGGTCGAGCTGCGCGCGCTTCAGGAACAGATGCAGATCGTGCTCCCACGTGAAGCCGATACCGCCGTGCACCTGGAGGGCCGACGCCATGACCCGCTTCGACGCGTCGGAGCACCAGATCTTCGCGGTCGAGGCGGCAACCGACGCGTCGGGGGCAGCCGCGCCCACACACCATGCGGCCCAATACGTGGTCGAGCGCATGCCCTCGACGTCGACGAGCATGTCGGCACACCGGTGCTTCACCGCTTGAAAGCTGCCGATCGGACGGCCGAACTGCACCCGGACCTTCGCGTACTCGACCGCCATGTCGAGCACGCGTGACGCGCCACCGAGCATCTCGGCCGACGCCGCCATTGCACCGCGGTCGACGAGCGCGCTCACGGCGTCCGCGCCGCCGATGCGAACGGCCGGCGCGCCCGAGAGATCGAGCCATCCCAGCTCTCGGGTCTGGTCGATGGCCGGCTCGCGCGAAGGACGTCCGACGGCGTCGAGGTCGACGGCGAACAATGCGGGCACGTCGGTGTCGACCGCGGCCACGATCGCGACGCTTGCCGACGGCGCGTACGGCGTGGGGTCGGGCCGGCCCGTGAGGACCCACCCGTCGCCATCCGGCTCGGCTCGCACCGCGCCGGCGCGCCGGCTCCACGCAATGCAGCCGACGCCGGCCGAGCGCACCAGCTCGTCAACGCGCTCGTCGAGTCCGGCTCGGGCCAGCGCACCCAACGCGAGCACGGTGGATACGAACGGCGCCGGAGCAGCGTGCCGGCCGACTTCCTCGAGCAGCACCGCGGTCTCGACCGGTCCGAGCCCCAGGCCCCCCAGGCGCTCGGGAAGCTCGATGCCCGTCCAGCCCTGGTCGACCATCGCCTGCCACAGGACGGAATCAAGACTGCGGCCGGTGTCGATCACGCCGCGCACCTGTCGCGGCGCGGCGAGACCGTCGAGAAGCTCGCGCGCGCCATCTCGCAGCGCGAGCTGATCGTCGGACAGCTCGAAATCCATGCCGGCCGGGAGGCTATCTGACAACCGTACGATGACCACCGGCGGTTGGTACCGTAAGAGGCCGGATGCGAAAACCGCGCGACCCCGAGGAGCCGACCATGGCCGAGCCACCAGCAGTCCTGCGCTACGAGGGCAACGACGTCGAGCTTCCGATCGTGCGGGGCACCGAGGACGAGGTCGGCCTCGACATCTCGAAGCTGCGGGCGAAGACGGGCGCGATCACACTCGATTACGGCTACGTGAATACCGGCTCGTGCGAATCGCAGATCACCTTCATCGACGGCGAAGCGGGCATCCTTCGCTATCGCGGTATCGCGATCGAGGAGCTCGTCGAGCGTGAGCACCCCTCGTTTCTCGAGACGTCATATCTCCTGATCCACGGCGAGCTGCCGAATCAGGCCGAGCTCGACGAGTTCCGCATGTCGATCCGCAAGCACACGCTCCTCCACGAGGACGCGAAGCGCTTCTTCGACGGGTTCCCCAAGAACGCGCACCCGATGGCGATCCTGTCGTCGGTGGTGAGCGCGCTGTCGACCTTCTACCAGGACAGCGATGACCCCCACGACCCCGCGCACGTGCAGCTCTCGATGATCCGGCTCATGGCCAAGCTGCCGACCATCGCCGCGTACTCGCACAAGAAGTCAATCGGACAGCCGTTTCTCTACCCCGACAACTCACTCGACCTCATCGAGAACTTCCTCACGATGATGTTCGCGGTCCCGTCGGAGCACTATGCGGTCAGCCCGACTGTCGTGCATGCGCTCAAGCAGCTGCTCATCCTGCACGCGGATCACGAGCAGAACTGCTCGACATCGACGGTGCGCCTGGTCGGGTCGAGCGACGCGAACCTCTTCGCGTCGGTCGCGGCCGGCATCAACGCGTTGTGGGGCCCGTTGCACGGTGGCGCGAACCAGGCCGTCATCGAGATGCTCGAGCGCATCCGCGCCGAGGGCGGCGATATCGACAAGTACGTGCGCATGGCGAAGGACCCGTCGAGCGATGCCCGTCTGGCGGGGTTCGGCCACCGCGTGTACAAGAACTACGACCCGCGCGCCCGCATCCTCAAAGGTGCTGCCGACAAGGTGATCTCCGAGCTCGGCCACATGGACGAACTGCTCGACATCGCGCAGCAGCTCGAACAGGTGGCCCTCAACGACGACTACTTCATCGAGCGCAAGCTCTACCCCAATGTCGACTTCTACTCCGGGCTCATCTACCGTGCGATGGGATTCCCCGCCGAGATGTTCACGGTGCTCTTCGCCATAGGGCGGCTCCCGGGCTGGATCGCCCACTGGAAGGAGATGATGGAGAGCCCGAAGACGAAGATCGGCCGCCCCCGGCAGATCTACACGGGTCCCACCGAGCGCAAGTACGTCCCCGTCGACCAGCGCTGACGCGGCTCGCGCCAGAAATTTCCGTCAAACGGCGCGCGCGCCGCCGCAATTGGGGAAGAAAGAATCTGTGACACCGCCCGCCGACGACCGACACACAGGGCATGCGATCGACCCGGCCGGGGTTCCCGCGCTCGTCGAACGGGCGAAAGCCTGTGATCACGACACGTGGGAAGCGCTCTATCAACGTGCGTATCCGCAGCTCTCGGCGTACGCCGCGCGTCGTCTCGACCCCGACCGGGCACGTGACGCGGTAGCCGAGACGATGGCGCGGGCCGTGGCGAAGATCAAGATGTACAAGGGCGAGGGTGCCGGTGGGTTCGACGGCTGGTTGTTCGGCATCTTGCGGCATGTCGTGATCGATGCTCACCGCGCCGCCCGACGGGATCGTGAGGGCCCGCCGGTCCTCGCGCCCATCGCGCCCGCCGGGCCGCTCGACAACCTGCTGGACCTGGAGGAAGCCGACGAGGTGCGGGCAGCGTTCGCGACCCTCAACCCCGACGACCAGGAAGTGCTGGAGCTGCGCGTGGTGGCGGGACTGAGCTCCGAGGAGGTCGCGGCCGTCCTCGGCAAACGTCCCGGCGCGATCCGCATGGCCCAGTCCCGAGCGCTCGAACGGTTGCAACGACGATTGAAGGAGCGGGTGTGACTCTCACGTCGGACGAGCTGTTCGACGCCCTCGGCGTCGCGCTTCGGCCGCCCCCGGTCGAGCCGAGCCCCGGGGAGCTCGCCGCGTTGCACCGCATGATCGACGAGCGGTGCCACGACCGCGTCACGGCGCGCGTTCCCGCCATGCGCGCCTGGGCGCGCCCGTTCGTCGTGGCCGCCGCGGCGGCCGGCATCGTGATGGGATCGGGTGCCGCCGCTGTCGCTGCCGGGGCCCCCGTACCCCGGCCGATTCGCGCCGTCGCACACGATGTCGGGCTACCGGTCGACTCACCCGAGCTCACAGATGCGAAGAGCGCTGCATCCGAGTTGCGCATCGTGCTCGGGGTCAACGACACGGCAACGATCAAGCGCGTACGCGCCCGCCTCAGCCGCAAGCTGGCGGAAGTGCCCCGCGATGAGCGAGGCGAGATCGAGCGCGACGCAAAGGCGCTCCTGGCGCGGGCCGACCAACAATTGCGGACGGTGGAATCAACGCACCCCGCGGCCGGTGATGATTCACCGAAGAGCGGAGGGACGGGCGCGGGCGGTTCCAAGTCCGATGCCGGGTCCGCCAAGTCAGGATCCGGAGGCACGGGATCCGGTGGCGTGGCCGCAGGCAGTTCCGGCACCGGTGCTTCCGCGGGCTCCGGCGCAGGGCGCGGCGTCACTTCCGAGCCTGCCGCTGCCGGGTCAACCGAGCGGGCCGGCAGGATCGGTGGTGCCGGCGTCGCCGTCGCCACCGGCGCCGCCACCACCATCGCCGCCGGTGCCACCCGTCGTGAAGCCGCCGCCGGTGGAGCCGCCGGTCGCCGCTCCGGTCGTCGTTACGCCGGCCGTTGCTACGCCGGCCGTGCCGGCGCCCGTCGCCATCGCCACCATCGCCACCGCGACCGACGTCAGCGCCCCGATCGTTCCTGCGCCCGTCGTCACTGCGCCCGTCGTCACTGCGTCGCCGCCGGTGACTTCGGATCTGCCGGTGTAGCACGCGCTCCCGACGCGGCTGCGAGCGGCCCAGCCGTCACGTCGCGCGCCGTCACCTGCCCGCGCAGCTGGGTCCGCGTGCCGCGCAGCGCGAAACCGTCGAGATTTTCTGTGACGCGCCGGCCGCTCATTCGACGGAGAGGTGCACGCCCCAACAAGGGGGCCGCGTCGGAAGGATGCGAATGTTGGAAACCGGCCCGGCCCTCCAAAGCCTCGGCCGGGCTCCTCTCGCATTCGTGCCGTCTCCATTGCCTTGGCGACGGGTCCGGGTTCGTGGCGCACAGGAGAAGTCGCTGTAATGCTCGAACAGTCGCCGACCGAACACCGCGGGCGCCGCTGGACACGAGGGCCGCTCCGAGCACATCAGCGACTTGCCGTGTCCCCGGCCGCGGCGAGCACCGCGGACCTGCACATCGCGCCGGAGCCGGAAGCGGCACTCACGCTGGAGCCGTTCGCGGTCGACAGCACGCGACAACGCATCGGGCGGCACATCAAGGTTCCTACGCTGCGCAGGGCGCTGTACCTGCTGGACGTACTCGCGGTGGGCGCAGCCTGGCTGGTCGCGCTGCAGTCCTCGTGGGGCCCCGAAGTCGGCAACGCCACGCCGGCTCGCCTCGCGGGTGAGCTCGCGTTCGTGGTGGCGACCACGATCGCGGTGATCGGTGCCCAACGGCTGTACCTCGCCAGGGTGTGCGGCGTGCGCGCGGTCGAGATCGCCCGACTCGCCCGGGCCGCGGTGCTCTCCGGTTTGGCTGCGTACTTCGGGGCGCGGGTGCTCGGGCTGTCGATCCCCCCGTTGCGACTCGGGGTCGGGATGGCAGCCGGCTTCGTGTTGCTCGCAAACTTCCGTTCGGCCTTCGACTGGTGGCTCAAGAGCGCTCGCGCGCACGGTCGTTTCAGCCGGCCGGTCGTCATCGTGGGTGCCGACGACGAAGGCATCGAGCTCTTCCGTCTCCTGTCGGCGCATCCGGAGCTCGGATTCAGCATCAGCGGCGTCGTCGGGCGACTCGAGGATGCGCCGCTCTGGGGAAACGGCGCGCCGTGGCTCGGGGAGATCGACGAGACGCTCGCGGCTGTCCGCGCTGCGCAGGCAACCGGAGTGATCATCGCGGCGGGCGCAGTGCCTCCGGTCGAGCTCAATCGACTCGTCCGGTACCTCACAGCGGCCGGCGTGCACGTGCAATGGTCGAGCGGGTTGCGCGGCATCGCGCAGCGACGCCTCCGGTCGTTGCCGCTCGCGTACGAGCCGCTCATGTATCTCGAACCGTTGGGACTGGCCCGCTGGCAGTTCGTGCTCAAGCGCAGCATCGACCTCGTCCTCGCGTCCATGCTGCTCGTCGTGACTGCCCCACTCCTTCTTCTCGCCGCGGTCGCGATCAAGCTGCAGGATGGTGGTCCGGTGCTGTTCCGCCAGGAACGCATCGGTTACCACGGCCGCCCACTGCAGCTGGTCAAGCTGCGCACGATGGTGCCCGGCGCCGAGCAGCATCTCGCCGATGTGCCCAATGACCGCGACGGCGGTCCGCTCTTCAAGGCCGCGTCCGACCCGCGCCGTACCCGGGTCGGACGCGTGCTCGAGCTCACGAGCATCGACGAGCTACCGCAGCTGATCAACGTGCTGCGCGGGAGCATGAGCCTGGTCGGACCGCGTCCCGCGCTCCGCTCCGAAGTCGCGCAGTTCGACGACGAGCTGCTCGAACGCCTCAGTGTCGTTCCCGGCATCACCGGGCTGTGGCAGATCGAGGCCCGCGACAACCCCGCCTTCCACGCGTACCGACGACTCGACTTGTTCTACGTCGAGAACTGGTCCGTCACCCTCGACTTCGCCATCCTGCTGGGCACGATCCGCACAATCATGCTTCGCCCGCTCCAGCGCTCCTGACGGCGCGGACCACGTTCGCGTGGTATGGGTGAGCCGATGAACGACGCGCTCGGCGTCTCGGCATTCTCGACCTTCCACTTCTCGCTCGACGACGATCTTGGCTTCTGGAGATCGACCGGCATCACCAACGTCGGCCTCTCTTGGCAGAAGCTCGAAGCCGCCGGGCCCGACGCAGCCGTACGAGTTCGAGACGCGGGGCTGCGAGTCACCAGCGTCCTGGCACGGGGCTTCCCGCTCGACCAACCGAACGAGTGGCCGGCACACGAGCATCGCCTCCGGACTGCAGTGGACGCTGCGATCTCGCTCGACGCGGAGTGCTTCGCGATGACGACGGGCTGTGCGGGCGCCATGACGTGGGAGGCCGCGGCCGACGCGTTCGCCGCCGCGACCGAGCCGGTCATCGCATCATGCCGAGCGGCCGGAATCCCCCTCGCGGTCGAGCACACCAACTCGCTGCGCGTCGACATCGGTTTCCTCCACTCGCTTCGGGATGCCGTCGACCTCACCCGCGCTCGGAATCGGAGTGGTGATGGAGTGCAACGCGTGCTGGGCGGAACGCGATCTGGCGAACACGATCGCCGCCGGCATCGACGTCATCCGTCTCGTCCAGGTGAGCGACTACATGATCGGCAGCCTCAGCACTCCCGATCGGTGCGTCCCGGGCGACGGCGACATCCCGCTGGCACGGATCGTCAGCCGGCTCCTTCGCGCCGGCTATGCGGGCGTGTTCGAGCTCGAGCTCATCGGTCCCCGAATCGAAGCCGAGGGGTATGCCTCGGCGATCCCCCGCGCCGTCAACGCCATGGAGGCGATGCTCGCCGAGGAACAAGCGCCGGTCTAACGGCCGCGGCACCCGGACCGGCCGAACGTCAACCGGCCGCGCTTCGACCGACGCGAGCGCCGAGGCGAGCGAGCCGTTCCGCGATCGCGGGGTCGACCGGCGCGTCCGCCCGGTCAGGCCGAGCGGGCGACCCGGCGCTCTCCGCCGGCGTACCGACGGGCGTATCGGGTGGGCGCGCTGCCCGAACGGCGCGCAAGCCGGCGGTGCGAGCGGCACCCTGATCCGCCAGGTTGAGCACGCGGAAGATCACAAGGGTGAGCACGACCGTGATCCCGGACAGCGCTGCGAACTGTACGAGCGTTTCACCGCGGTCGGCACCGGCAAGCACGCCGTGGACCGTCCCGGCGCCGAGCACCATGAAGCTCGAGAGGTGAATGGCGTGCCACACGTGGCGCGGCAACCGGTTCATCATCAATGAGGTCAGCTCGACGATCAGGAGCAGGTAGAACGCCACGATTCCGAACGTGACGGCGACCGGTCGCCAGCCGGATGCCATGGGCACGAACAGCTCACGGAGTCCGAAGTGCACATAGCCATCGGCGGCGAGCGCCCCGATGTGCACCGCGACGAAGATGACGGCGAGCGTTCCGAGATACCGGTGCAGGTCGAGCAGCCAGGCAGGAACCTTGCGCCGGCGCACGACCTTGGCAGAAAGCGTCAGTCCCCAAACGATTCCCGCGGTGACAACGCACCAAGCGACGAGACCCGTCGCGCGCACGACCCACCACCAGAACTGCGGGTCGAGCGTCGCCGCGCTCATGCGACCTCGTCCCGCGCCTCGGCGGCGGCAACAGCCGAGGCGACGACGACTCCGTCGTCATCCACGATCCAGCCCGCGAGCCCGCCACGGTCGAGCAACTCGACGCCTTCGATCGATCCGCTGACAAACGCGGCCTTGGCCCAACCTTCGGCACGCCACGCCTCTCGGTCGGCGACGATCACGGCCGCGACGCGCCGGTCGGCCGGGGCACCGGTTGACGGATCAATGAGGTGATGTTGCCAACGACCGCCGTGCAGCCAACGGCGAGACAGTCGCGTGCTGGTCACGATCGCGCTGTCGGTCAAGCGGCGGGTGAACAACGTGCGCTGCGGATCGAACGGGTCTTCGATCTCGATGTCCCACCCGCCCGCGACCGGGCCGACACCGGCACATCGAACGTCTCCACCCATACCGATGCACACGCCCACCGCGCCGCGCGCGATGAGATCTCGGGCGACGATGTCCGCGGCGTACCCCTTGCCGATGCCGCCCAGGTCGAGCCCGACACCGTCCGGTAGGAAGACCGTGCGACGAGTCGAGTCGATGACGATGGCGGAGCAACCGGGAGTCGGCTCCGTCGCGGTCGGGTCGACAGACACGACGAGCTCGAGCGGGTGGCGGCCGGGCGGACTGATCACGAGACGGCTGCACCCCGAGTCGGTGGGGCGCTCCCGCACCCGTTCGAACGTCTCGTCGTAACCGTGCGCCTCGAGTGAGCGGAGCACGGTCGGATCGAACCGAGCGTCGGTCTCGGCCCACAGGTGGAGCGCCCGCTCGAGCACCTCGATCGTCTCTCCCGCCACCGTCGCGGCCGAACCGCCGGCCGCATTGCAACGCGAGACGTCGCTGTCGGCGCGAAACCGGCTCCAGAGGGACTCGAGTCGCTCGATCTCTTCCTCGGCCCAGGTGGTGAGCCCGACCGGACCGTCGACGAGCAAATCAACGGTCGTGCCCATGGCGCGGAAGCGATGCTCGGCCCAGGTCACGGGCACTTGGATCCGCTGCACTTGGGCGCTGCCGACGGTGCCGGTGCGGGAGCCGGCCGCGGGGCAGGAGCCGCGGCGGCGACCGGCGCGGCAGGGGAAGCACCAGCCGGCGCCGGCGGCGATGAGCCCGGACCGCTGACCCGCTGTGGGGCAGAACCCCGGGCCCGCTGCGCCGGCCCCGTGGACGGACCAGCCGCCGCGCCACCCACCGATCCCGTACCGGCTCTTCCCGAACCTGCAGGTGGCGGGGCGGCCGCGACAGGCGCCGGCGCGACCTCGATGGTTCGGTCGACGACCTTCGTCACAACCCTCGGGGGTGGCGTCGCGAGGTTCTGCTTGGTCGACGGCGCCTGCGTCTGGGCCGCCATCGCCGCGATCATCAGGAACGTGGCGGAGACTCCGATGCCGGTGGCCATGACCCGACCCGCGGGTGCAGCTCGACGACGCCTCCTCATCAGTCGTCCCCGTTGCTGCAATGCCAGACGAGATGTTCCTGATCCCATTCCGGCTCCCGGCAATTTGCCGGGGCCGCCGGTCTGGCGATCGGCGGGGCCTGGGTCCTCGGGGGATCCGGCGGCGGCGGCACAGGAGCCGCCGACGCCACGGAAGCGGCCGCGACCGGGCGCGCGCGCGCCTGGCGCGAGGGCGAGGGTTCGGGCAGGGGCAGGGGCAGGGGCGCGGGCGCCGGTGCCGGCGCGGGCGTGATGCCGGATCCGGCACTACTCGTCGCAGGCGGCTCTTGAACGGCCGGTCTTGTGACGTAGTGATCGTGGTAGACGATCCGCGGGATCGTCCCGCGCGTGACGACACGGCGTGCCCCCGCGGCGGAACCGAAACCGAAGGCCGGCAGCTTCAGGACCGCCGCCGTCGCCATCCCGCCGGCCCCGATGACGAGCGAGGCAGAGACGCCAAGCGCGAGCGCCGTCTTGCGAGAGATTCTCGGCATGGGAACGCTCCTGCTCTCGAGCCGGCTGGGGGAATTCGGCATATTGGTCGGTCAGTGATCGCGTCCCTACGACGGAGCGCAGCTTCACCTGACTCATCGGTCTCGACCTTCCCGTGTCACGGGATATCCGTGATTCGTCGCTTGGCTGCACATCGTCGATTCGTGCCGTACTAGCGAGGCGGTGCAGCGATTTGAGGATCGGGCGGGTGTGTGTGGAACGCGATCCTCCCCGGCGAGCTCGGTGGAGGACCGGAAAGATTCCCTGTGGCACCGACGGCTCTGTGCCGATACACGAGTGTGTGACAGATTCCCTGGAGCTTGCCGCGCTCGTGGAACGGGCCAAAGCGTGCGACCACGAGGCGTGGGACGCGCTGTATCGGGGCGCATATCCGCGGCTGCTGGCGTACGCGTCGCGGCGTCTCGACCCCGAGCCGGCGGTTGACGCCGTGGCCGAGACGATGGCACGAGCCGTCGCTGCGATCGACCGGTTCCAGCTGGAGCGGGCGGGATTCGACGGCTGGCTCTTCGGGATCCTGCGTCACGTGGTGCTCGACATGCACCGGGCGGCGTACCGAGAGCAAGCGCGCGTCCGACATGAAGCGCCGGTCGCGGAGTCGGGGCCGCTGGACGCGCTCATCGACGGGGAAGAAGTCACCGCGTTGCGGGAAGCGTTCTCGACCTTGGATCGGACAGACCAGGAGATCCTCGAGTTGCGCGTCGTCGCCGGGTTGAGCTCCGACGAGGTCGCCACCGTGATCGGCAAGCGCCCCGGAACGATCCGCATGGCACAAGCGCGCGCGCTCGACCGCCTCGAGCAACGATTGAATGAACGATTGAAGGAGCGCGTATGAGTCTCGCCGCCGGCGACCTCCTCGACGCGCTCGCCACCGAGCTGCAACCGCCGAGCGTGGAGCCGAGTCACGCAGAGCTGATGGGCCTTCACCGCGCAATTGACCAGCGTCGGCGCGCACCGCTCGCAACACGGACGCGGCGCCGGCCGTGGCTGCGGAGCCCCATCGCGATCGCCGCAGCTTCGGTGGCGGTGGCGTTCAGCGGCACCGCGACGGCCTTCGCCGGCGCGCCGCTCCCGCGGCCGATTCGCACGGTCGCGCGCGACGTCGGGCTCCCCGTCGACTCGCCCCAACTCTCCGACGCGAAGCACGCCGTCACAGATCTTGGTCTTGTGCTTGCCGGATCCGACGACGCCGCAATCGTGCGAGCGCGCGATCAACTGCTCCGTCGCTTGGATGCGCTCAGCGCCGCGGAACGTCGGGGCCTCGCGTTTGTGAGCGAGCCACTCCTCGCGCAGGCAGCCGATCGACTCCGCGCGAACGGCACCGCGCCACTTTCAGGATCCGGCGACCCTGCGACGGGAACATCGGGCGACACCCGTTCGGGTACTGGCGACGACAGCCCCACGCCGAGCTCGGATAGGTACGGATCGAACGACGCTGGCGGAGACCAACCGTCGGGCTCCGGCTATGGCGGTTCGGGCGAGCGGTCCGGCAACGACTCGGCCGGCCGGGACGGAGCAGGCGAGTACCAGGGTTCCGGCAGCGTTACCCGGAGCGATGGACCGGCCGGCGGTGCGGACGGCACCAACGCGACATCCGGTGACTCGCAAGATCACGCGAGCAGCGATGCGAGCTCGCAGGACGCGCACGTTGCGCAGAGTCAACCTGAGAACGGCACTCCCGCGATCGTGCGTCTCGACCGGTAACGCAACCTTTCCGCCGACGAGCTGACCCCATGCAGCGCGGCGATACGCTCCGCTGTTGTGGACCTGACCCCGACGACCGGCGAGCACGCGGTGCGCGCCGAGGTGCGCGGCTGGCTCCACGAGCATCTTCCCTGGGAGTACGGACGCGGCCTCCCACCCCGGTTCGACGACCTCGCGGACGAGGTCGCGTTCGGTCGCGAGTGGCAGGCCAAGCTCGCTGCGGCGCGATGGGTGGGGGTTGCCTGGCCGGAGCAGTACGGCGGCCGGGGCGCCGGGCCCGTCGAGCATTTCATCGTGACCGAGGAGCTCGCACGCGTGCGTGCACCCGAGCTTGTCGGCCGCATCGGCATCAATCTGGTCGGACCGACGCTGCTCGCGAACGCAACGCCCGCGCAGCAGCAACGATGGCTGCCGAAGATCCTCTCGGCCGGCGAGCTGTGGTGCCAGCTCTTCAGCGAACCCGGCGCAGGGTCCGACCTCGCCGCCGTCGCGACGCGTGCCACTCCTGTCGACGGCGGCTGGGTCGTCAACGGCCAGAAGGTCTGGACGAGTTACGCGGAGTTCGCCGACTGGGGTGTGTGCCTCGCCCGCACCGACCCCGACGCACCGAAACAGCACGGCATCTCGTACCTCGTCGTCGACATGCACGCGCCCGGTGTGGAGGTGCGGCCGCTGCGCCAGATCACCGACGAGTCGGAGTTCAACGAGGTGTTCTTCACCGACGTGTTCGTGCCCCGCGAGCAGCTGATCGGCCCGGAAAACGAGGGCTGGCGGGTGACCAACTCCACCTTGTCGCACGAGCGGGGCATCAACCCGCGCCAGCTCGTCATCCACATCCAACTCGTCGAGGAGCTCCTGCGCCTCGCACTCGAGACCGGGGCCTACGACGACCACCGGCTCCGGCAGCGGGTCGCGGCAGGCCTATGTCGAGGTGCGGTTGTTCCAGCTCCACAACTGGCGCACGCTCTCGCGGCTCTCGAAGGGCCGGGCGCCGGGCCCCGAAGGCAGCCTGCTCAAGCTCTACTGGAGCGAGATGAGCAAGCGCCTGCACGACTCGGCCATGGCGGTCCTCGGCCCCTCCGCCCCGCTCTGGCGCGGGCGCAGCACAACCCTGCCGACGGCAACTGGCAACGCTCCTGGCTCTACTACCAGGCATCGTCGATCTGGGCCGGCGCCAACGAGATCCAACGCAACATCATCGGTGAGCGGGTGCTCACGCTCCCCCGCGAGCCGCGGACCTGAGCACGCGAAACTCCCGTCCGGCCACGACTTTTGCAACACGCCCCGTGTACGCTTGGCCTTTCATCGGGGATTGGGCGGAGTTGACACAAACCAGCGGGTACGCGCCCGTTCTGACGCAAGGTCTCGTCGGGGAGCTGCAGGGCTTCGCGTACCGGCTCGACCACCTGAGTGCCGCCGAGTGGGAGCTCACGACGCGCGTCGCGAATGGCCGCGTCCTCGACCTGGCGAACCAGTTCAGCGAGATGGAGCGCCGCCTCGTGGTGCGGCTACGCGACCGCCTCACGGTCGACACGCCTCACGGCCAGCCGAGCACCACGCCGGCCGCCGCGCTCGAGGCAGTGCATGCGGCGCTCGACGAGCTCACCGAGGTGCTCGACACGCATCCCGACATCGACGAGGTGACCGTCACCGACGCGCTCGTCAGTGCCGGGCTTCTCCGCAACGACTTGCTCAACGGCCTCGCGCAGGATCAGGCCCTCCCGGATCTCGTAGCCGTTACCGCAACCCGGTCGATCCCGGCGATGCTCGCCGCGTGCGTGTTGTCCGGCACGGCGCGTCATCCCGAGTGGCCGATCGGCTTCCGTCTCGTGACAGTGACGAACACCGTCAACGTGTACTCGCTCGGCACCGGCTGGTCCTTCGGCAAGGCGGCCCGCAATGTGACGGTGTGCGAGATTCACGGCGACGACTCGTCGATGGCGTTGTTCGTCACCGGCCGAATCCCGGTCAACGATCTTCGATTGTGGGTCACGGGCGTGCGCGAGCCGGCGCGGGTGTTCAAGGAGTACTTCCCGGGCCAGTAACTTGCCGCCGCACACGCAATCGCGCCGAGTGGCTAGATTCTCGTAGCGCTCAGGAGCCGCGATGAACTTCGCCATGATCAACTACGACGTGGACGGTCCGGTCGCCACGATCACGCTCGCCCGGCCCGGTCAGGCGAACGCGGAGAATACGCAGCTCCTCGACGAGCTCGACGAGGCACTCGATGTCGCCGATGCCGACGACGACGTCCGCGTCGTCGTCCTCGCGGCCGAAGGCAAGCACTTCTCTGCCGGCCACGACTTGAAGGAATTGCTCGCGGGCACCGACCGCTGGGCCGAATCGCGCGGCACCGCCGAGGGCAAGCTCCACCACGAACAGACGATGTACTTCGACCGGTGCGTCAAGCTCCACGACTTTCGCAAACCCACCATCGCGGCGGTGCAGGGCGCGTGCGCGGCAGCGGGTCTCATGCTCGCCAGCATGTGCGACCTGATCGTGGCGGCCGACGACGCCGAGTTCTCGAACCAAGTGCTGCGCATGACGGGCGCCGGCGTGGAGCTGCTCGTCGAGCCGTGGGAGCTCGGGCCGCGTAAGGCGAAAGAGTTCCTGCTCTGCGCGGAGACCCTCGACGCACGCGAGGCCGAACGGTTCGGTCTCGTCAACCAGGTCGTGCCCCGGGCCGAGCTCGCGAGTGCCGCCCGCGCCATGGCCGACAAGGTCGCGCTCGTGGCGCCCGTCACGGCCCAGGCCGTGAAGGAATCGATCAATCACATGACCGAGCTGCAAGGCATGAAGGAGTCGTGGCGCTACCACTTCATCGTCCATCAGTACGTCAGCAACACCGCGACGGCGCTCAACGCGCTCGAAGCCCGCAAGCACGGCGGCATGGACGCCGTCAAAGCCGAACAGCGCCGAGGCGACACGTAGATGTCCGCACCCCTCGAGGGGCTGCGCGTCCTCGACCTCGGGACGCGCATCGCGGCCCCGTTCTGCGCCGGGCTGCTCGGCGAGATGGGCGCCGAGGTGATCAAGATCGAACAACCCGGCACCGGCGACTTCATGCGCGGCATCGGTCCGTTCATCGAAGCGGCCCCCACAGGCGACCGCGACGCCGACGCCGACACGTCCGGCTACTCGCTCTTCTGGGCGGTCGAGGGTCGCGACCGAAAGAGTGTCACGCTCGATCTCCGGGTCGACGAAGGCCAGGACATCTTCCGCCGCCTCGCGGCGACTGCCGACGTCGTGGTCGAAAACTTTCGTCCCGGCACCTTGGAGAAATGGCACATCGCGCCGGGCGACCTCGACCCGCGCCTCGTCGTCGTGCGAATCACCAGCTTCGGCCAGGACGGGCCGTACGCGCCGCGGCCGGGACTCGACCGGGTCGGTATCGGGTACGGCGGGCTGCTCCACCTCACCGGCTACCCCGATCGTCCGCCGGTTCGTGTCGGCGTGACCATCTCCGACTACCTCACCGGCGTCTTCGCCGCGCACGCGGCGAGCGCTGCACTCTACGCGCGCGACGCGCGCGGCTGACGGTACCGGCGCGGTGATCGACGCCGCGCTGTACGGCGCCGTGCTGCGCGTCCTCGAGTGGACGCTCCCGGCGTACGACCGGTTGGGCACCGTCCGCAGCCGTGAAGGAAACCGGCTCGCGAACTCGGCGCCGCTCGACAACTACCCCACTGCCGACGGTAAGTACGTGTGCATCGTCGCCGGATCCGACGCCAACTTCGCCCGGCTGTGCAAGGCCATGGAGCGCATCGACCTGCTCGACGATCCCCGCTTCGGCTCGCTGGCCCAGCGTGCCGCGCACAACGACGAGATCAACGGCATCGTCGCCGACTGGACCGCGAGCCGCGAGGCAGCCGGCATCGAACGCGCGTGTGTGGCCCACGACGTGCCCGTCGCGACCGCGTATACGGCAACGGAGATCTTCGCCGATCCCCACATCGCGGCGCGCCACGACCTAGTGACGGTCGACGACCCGGTCGCGGGCCCGATGCGTCAGCAGAGCCCGTTCCCACGATTCGTCGGCGAGCCGGCGCGCGCGCCGAAAGGCGCACCACGGCTCGGTGAGCACACCAACGCGGTGCTGCACGAGCTGCTCGGTCTGGCGCCGGAACAGCTCGAACGCCTCGCGCGCGCCGGCGTCGTCTGATGGCGGCGCCCGAGAACGTCGCTGTTCGCGACGACTTGTTCGAGGACGGCGCCGACGGCCGGCCCCATCTCGTCGGCGGGTTCTCCCCGTCGAGCGGCCGCTACCACTTCCCGCTCGCATCGAGGTGTCCGTACAGCGGCGCGAATGACGTCGAGCGTGTCCTGCTGTCCGATCACGGCACGCTGTGGGGCTACACCGCCGTGACTGCTCCTCCGCCCGGCTACCAGGGTCACGTGCCGTTCGGCTTCGGCGTCGTCGAGCTGCCGGAGGGACTTCGCGTGATCACCCGCCTGACCGAAAGCGATCCGGACCAACTGGAGCTCGGTCAGCCCATGCACCTCGTGCTCGCGCCGCTGCACGTCGACGACGACGGCCGCATGGTGATCACGTACGCGTTCGCGCCCACGAGTGAGCGCACTCCATGAGTACTCGGGTCGAGATCGCCGGAATCGGGCTGCACCCGTTCGGACGCTTCGACGGGGTGAGCGTCACGCAACTCGGAGTGGACGCCGTTGCAGCAGCACTCGACGAAGCGGGCGTCGATCAGATTGGAGCCGGCGCACGCGGGTTCCAAGCAGCGTTCTGCGGCACGGCGTACTCGGGTGTCGCCGCCGGCCACAAGGTGCTCGGCGCACTGGCGCTCACAGGTCTGCCGATTGTCGACGTCGAAGCAGGGTGCGCGAGTGGCGGAGCGGCGTTGATGCTCGCGTCGGCCGCGATCCGCGCCGGTCAGTACGACACGGTCCTCGTGTTCGGCATCGAGAAGATGCCCAAGGGCATCATCCGTTCGTCGTTCTTCGAGCCGTGGAGAGAAGTCGCCGGCCTGGCCGCGACGCCGGCGTACTTCGCGCTGCGTGCGCAGCGGCTCATGCGCGAGTCCGGCGTCACCAAGCAACAGCTCGCGGCGATCGTGGTCAAGAACCGCGCCAATGGCGCGCACAATCCGGACGCGATGTTTCAGAAGGCGGTTTCGGCCGACGAGGTGCTGGCGTCACGAATGGTGTGCGAGCCACTGCACCTGTGGATGCTGTGCTCACCGAATGAAGGGGCCGCAGCCGTTGTGGTGCGCAGGGTCGAGGGTGCCCGCGCGTCCGACGCCGTCAGCCTCGAGGCGTCCGCATTGCGATCGCATCTTCCCGGCTCGGTGCTCGGCGAAGCCACACCGCTGAGCGGCGGCGTCGACGACTCGTTTCCGTCGCCCACGACGCTCGCTGCCACCGCGGCCTTCGACGAAGCCGGCATCGGGCCCGACGACCTCGATGTTGTCGAGTGCCAGGACACTGACGCCGCGCGGGAGCTGCTGTCCTATGAGGAGCTCGGACTCTGTTCGAAAGGTGGAGCCGGCGTGTGGGCCGAGGCCGAAGCGACGACGATGCACGGGAGGCTGCCGGTCAACCCCAGCGGCGGGCTGCTCTCCAAGGGCGAACCGCTCGGCGCGTCGGGCCTCGGTCAGGTCGTCGAGCTGACCCGCCAGCTTCGTGGCGAAGCCGGTCCGCGCCAAGTGGAGGGAGCGCGGGTTGCATTGGCCCATACTGTCGGCCGCGGGGCAAACGCGTCGGTCACGATCCTGAGGCGTTGACGCGCGGCGCGTAACGGAACGGACGAATAGGACTGCGGCACGCCGGCTCCCCCTCTTTGCGCGTACAATTGAACGTCGGCAGTGTTAGCTCAACAGCGGGCACGACAGGGGGATGCCGGTGCGACACGAAATCGCGCGTAGCACCAACATCGCGTGGCTCCATCGCAACGTCGGCTTCTGGATCGCGCGCGATTTTTGTGAACCGCGGCTGCTGTGACGGACCGGCTCGAAACCGAAGCTGCCCTGCGCGCAACGCTTCACGAACGCGTCGAAGCCGAGGCACTCGTCTCCACCATCTCGCGGCGGCTACTGGCATTACCTGCGTCCGAGGTCGACGCCGCAATCACCGACTCGCTCGGTCGTGTCGGCCGTTTGGTCGGCGCGGATGCAGTCGCGCTTCTGCAGATTTCCGACGAAAGCCCGGAGCTCCGGCCCACGCATATCTGGTTGGAGCATGGCGGCGAACCACCACTACCGACCGGCAGGGCGGGGATGAGCCGGCTGATGTCGGTGGGCGCGCACCGACAGGAGCAGCACCAGTTCGTACGCCACATCGATGAGCTCGTCGACGAAAGCGACAGGCGCCTCCTCGTGGGCCAGGGCGCGCGCTCCGCCGCCTGGGTGCCGGTACGCGGCAATGGAGTGGTCGTTGGTTCCCTCGATCTGGTCTGGCGGGAACGTGAGGCGGACGACGTCAACACCGCGCTCGAGGCCTTGCGCGTGCTCGGCAACGTGTTCCTCGCCGCGCTCGAGCGCAAGCAGGCGGAAGAGGCACTGCGCGCCAGTGAGCAACGATTTCGCGCCATTTTGGACGCGACGAATGACCTGATCGCCGTACTCGAGCCCGATGGTGCCATCCGCTACGTGAGTCCTGGGATCGAATACGTACTCGGATGGCAAGCCGAGGACAAGGTCGGCACGAACGCGTTCGACGACGTGCACCCCGACGACAGCGGCGGCGCGTGGGAGCACTTCACCAATGCCATCGCGGCCCAGTCGGGCCGCGGCGGCCGTCCGACGGCGTTCCGGGTCCGGCATCGGGACGGATCGTGGCGGCAGGTCGAAGCGGTCGCCTCCAACTTGACCCACGACCCGGCCGTCCGCGGCATCGTCGTGAGCATCCGTGATGTCGGCGAGCGAACGCGCCTCGAGGAGGAGTTGCTCCAGTCGCAGAAGATGGAGGCGGTCGGACGCCTCGCGGGCGGCGTCGCACATGACTTCAACAATCTGCTGACGGCGATCGCGGGGTACACCGCCCTCGCGCTCGAAGGCCTCGAGCCGGGGCACGCCGTCGAACGCGACCTCATCGAGATCGACCACGCAGCCGCGCGGGCCGCGGACCTGGTTGATCAGCTGCTGGCGTTCAGCCGGCGCAAGGTCATCCGGCCGACCGTGCTCGATCTCAACGACGTCGTGCGGTCGATGGACCCGATCCTGGAGCGTCTGATCGGTCCGAATGTGTGCTTCGAGACCCACCTCACCACCGCGGCCGCCGGCGTACGCGCCGACCGCACGCAGCTCGAGCAGATCATCGTCAACCTCGTCGTCAACGCAGTCGACGCGCTCGGCGACACCGCCGGTCGCGTCATGCTCAGCACCGGCAGCGCCCATATCACGCCGCAGACACCGGGCGCGGCGGGTGTGGCGCCGGGCCAGTACCTGGTGTTGCGCGTCGCCGACGAGGGTCAAGGCATGGATGGCGCGACTCGCGCTCGCGTGTTCGAGCCGTTCTTCACGACCAAGGAACCGGGACGGGGCACGGGTCTCGGCCTGTCCACGGTTTACGGCATCGCCACCCAGGCCGGCGGCCACGTCACCATCACCAGCCGGCCGGGCCGCGGCACGACGGTGCGGGTGTACCTGCCTGCGGTCGCAACCATCGCCGCTCCCGTTGCGACGGAGCCGTTCGCGCCGCTCAGCGCTCCCGGCGGGAATGAGACCGTGCTCATCGCCGAGGACCAGCCGGCCGTGCGCTCCCTCGCGAGGTCGCTGCTGCGGCGTCTCGGGTACACGGTGCTCTCCGCAGCCAACGGCGACGAGGCGCTCGGCGTCGCGCAGAACCACACCGGGCCCATCCATCTGCTCGTCGCCGACGTCGTGCTCACGAGCCTTGGTGAGGAGTCGATCGCGACCCGGTTCATTTCGTCGCACCCTCACGTACCAGTGCTGCTCATCTCCGAGTGCGAGCCCGACATGCCCGGTCCGGCGCTCGACAAGCGAGTCGACTACCTCGCGAAGCCGTTCCCTCCGCACGAGCTCGCCCGACGCATCCGCGAGATGCTCGACGCCGGCACGTCCGTTGCCTGACCGAGTGTCGCCGCCGGCCGCGGCGGTGCTCGTTGTCGACGATGACGAGAATGTCCGCGCGTATTTCATCCGCGTGCTCACACGGGCCGGATTCGACGTGGCCGAGGCGACGAACGGTCGAGAGGCACTGACGGCGATCTGCGACGACCCGCCGGCCGTGGTCCTGCTCGACAATCGCATGCCGGGTGTCGACGGGCTCGACGTCGTCGCGCGGCTCCGCGCCGATCCGAGCACGACGACGCTTCCTGTGATCCTCGTCACCGGACAAGGTGAGATCGACGGGAGGGTCGGTGGACTCCAGGCCGGCGCCGACGACTACATCATGAAGCCGGTGCATCCCGACGAGCTGGTGGCAAGGGTCCAGGCGCAGCTGCGTGGACGCGATGCCTGGCTCAAGACCGTCGAACGCAACTGGCACCAGCGCTCGGTCGTCGTCGAGGCGTTGTCGCGCGTCAGCGGCGTTGCCTCGGCCCGCGAGATCAGCTCCGTCATCTGCGACACGATCTACGCGCTGCCGACAATCGACTCGGTCGGTCTGATCAGCTTCGTCGGTGAAGAAGCATGCGTGCTTGCGGCCCGCGGCATCTCGAGTTGGCGGGTCGATGAGCCCGTGCCGGGCCGGCTCGCTCTCGCAGTGCGCCGGCTCGCGACGGAGGGCCCATGGACCGAGGAGCCAAAGTCCGTGGAGCGAGGACGAGACCGAGCCCCGTGGGCATTCGTACCCTTGTGGGCACACGGCGAGCTGGTCGGCGTGCTCGCGCTGGGATCCGACGAGCGGCACCGCGCCGGGGCGCTCAACGGCCAGGCGCTGGCGACCGCAATCGACCTCGCGCCCGCCGTCGCGGCCGCGCTCGGTCCCGCGCTCGGCTCGGCCGCCGACTTGAAAGCCGAGATCACACACGTCATCGCGTTGCACGCGTTTCAGCCCGTCTTCCAGGCGGTCGTCGACCTGAACGACGGGTCGGAGCTCGGGTACGAGGCGCTCACCCGCTTCGACGACGGCGTGCAACCCGACCTTCGGTTCACGGAAGCGGCTCGGCTCGGCGTCGGGATGGAGCTCGAGATCGCGACGCTCGAGTCGGCGATCGCGGCGGCCAACAGGCTTCCCGACGACAGCTTCCTGAGCCTCAACGCTTCGCCGCAGCTGGTCCTCGAACACGAGCTCCTCGCGACGACGATCACCCGCTGCCCGCGTGACGTCGTGATCGAGATGACCGAGCGTCACCGCGTTGACGACTACGACGCGGTGACGGAGTCGCTCGCCGCGTTGCCGGGCACAACACTCGCGGTCGATGATGCCGGCGCGGGCTACTCGAGCCTCCGACACATCCTCACGCTGCACCCGTCGTTCATCAAGCTCGACCTCACGTGGGTCCGCGACCTTGATCGCGACACCGCGCGCCAGGCCATCGTCGCCGGGCTCGCGCACTTCGCCGATCTCACGGACTCCCGCCTCATAGCGGAAGGCATCGAGACCCAAGCCGAGGCCGATGCCCTCCACGGCCTCGGGGTACACCTCGGCCAGGGCTATCTGTACGGCCGGCCGGCGCCCATCAGCCAGCCCACCTGACGTATCGGCTCCCACGTTTGTGCGAAAGTGGCCCCTGGAGGGCACGCTCAGTACCAAACGTTGAGATTGCATGCGCGGGACGACGGACCTGTGGCGCGACCCATAGCAGGCCGTGCGCGCGGTCGGTCAGCGGGCGCGGAGGAACCAGCCCCGCGGGTCCCAGCGGCGCAACGCCATGATCTCCTCCGTGCCGGGCGCGCTGAGCTCGCGCACGACGGGAGCGACCTGGAGGGCCCACCCGCACGCGGCCCGGGCCACGGCAATCCGCTCATCGAGCGACGCTCTGCCGGCGGGCACGGCCGTGAGCACGAGCTCGTCGTCCGTCGCGTCGTGCTCCCCCAGCTTCTCCAGCACGCCGAGATCTGTGACGACCGCTCGCACCGTGCGGCCCGGCGACGTGACGTAGCCACACTCGGACGGCGTGCGCGCCGGCGTGAGTGTGGCGACGACGACCGTTTCTGCCGCGACGCCGGCAACGTCGTTGCCACCACCGGATCCGACAAGGAATGGGCCGTCGGGCACCAGCGTCGAGTTGATGTTGCCGTGACGGTCGATCTGCGCACCGCCGAGACACGCGACCGTCGTCGTGCCGGGACCACCGACGAGCGCGCCGAGCACCATGCCGGCGTCCGCGAGCATCGACGATCGGGGAAAGTTGCGATGGTTCAGCACGAAGGGGTCGGCCGGCGTCGGCTCGTAGCCCCACAACCCGATCTCTGCGGTGAGCTGCACGGCTGAGCCTTCGGCGCGCGCCTGCGCGACACCGAGCCATGCCGACAAGTTGGCGACGCCTGCGCCGGCGAGCACCGCGTCGGCGTCGAGCGCGACCACACGCTCGCGCAGGTGCCGCGCGCCCCAGACGGCCGCGAGCTCCCAGCGGTTGGGCGGCGAGTGGGTGTCGGGCGGAAATCGCTGCTCGTCCGCCTTCCACGAATCGGGCGCGGCCTTGTCGTGGAGCGCCGCGATGCGCTCGGGGCCGAGCCGCTCGAGCCAGTCGTCCTGCGTCTTCACGTCGAGCACCCACTCGTGAATCCACTCGTCGAATGCGTCGCTCCGGCTCGCGGTGCGCACGTCGACCCAGAAGTCGTAGTCCTCCCCGTAGCCGTCGACCGGCAGGTCACCTGTGAACAGCCCGCCCGGATGCGCGCCGAGGGGCGCCTCGCACACTGCCAGCACCCGGTGCGCGGGGACCCGCACCAGATGCGACCACGCGCGCAGATCATCGACGACGCGCTCGACAGTGACGATCGCCCCACGACGCGCCGCCAGCGCACCCCACACACCTTCGAGCAGCGGCGGGTGCAGCGCGACGTTGCCTTCGGTGTCGGCCACCGGTGCGTGGAGCAGGGCCACGTCGGGTGTGAGCGGCGCGAGCAGGCCAAGCTTCCCGTACGGCGAGTCGACTTCGCTGAACCCCTCATTGCCGGCCATCGACGATCCGGCGAGGGACCGGGTGACAACCGCGGGCAGACCGCGGGCCGCCGCTTCGAGCCGCTGCGAGAAGGTCAGGAACGACCAGTGCTCGACTTCCACCTCACCCCGCTCGTACGCGCCGGCGAAGATCGGGTTGGGCGTGAAGTTGGGGAACGTGTCACCCGAGTAGCCCGTGACAACCTTGCGCACGAGCCTGCCGCGAAAGAACAGGGTGCCCAAGCTCGACAGGCTGAGCATGACGAGCGTGAAGCCCGGGTCGCGGCCCCACCATTGCCGCACGACTTCGCGCGCCGCGGCCGTCCAACGGGTGTGGCCGACCATGACGTGCAGGGTGTCGCCGGCGTGTACGTGCTGGGCAACCGCGTCGGCGAGCGACGCGCGTTTGTCGACCGTCACACCGCGTCGAGCAGGAGATCGGCGAGACGCCCGCGCTGGTAGCCCTGGTAGCCGAGCAGCAGGTCGTTGACTTTCGCCCGCTTGTAATAGAAGTGCGCCTCGCAATCCCACGTGAAGCCCACGCCGCCGTGAATCTGGATGTCTTCACCCGAGATGAACACCGCAGCCTCGGCGACGAAGCCCTTCGTCATGGCCGCCGCACGTTCGCGTGCCGGATCGTCGACATCGGAGGTCCACGCCGCGTAGTGCGTACCCACACGGGCCAGCTCGAGGCGATGCAGCATGTCGACGGCCTTGTGACGAATGGCTTGGAACTTCGCTAAGGGCCGGTCGAACTGCACCCGTACCTTCGCGTACTCCACGCCGAGGTGGAGCGCGGCTTCCGAAGCACCAATGAGCTCGGCACAGAGCGCGATCGCCGCGTCGTCGACGACCCGACGCCAGATCGCGGTGTGATCGCCGCGCGGGCCGATCGGCACGACGCGGCGTTCGGCGAGCTCGAGCACGCGCGAGCTTGCGGGTGGGATCCATCGCCGGCTGGAGCTCGGCGCGTGGCGACTCCAGCAGAAACGAGCCCAGGCCCTCCTCGGTGCGGGCGACCACGATTGCCCAATCGGCGGTATGGCCGTCGAGCACGACCGGCTTCAGCCCGGTGACGACCCAGTCGGCACCCTTGCGCCGCACGCGGGTGCGTACTCGCGCGATCGGATCGCCGTGCCCGAGCTCTTCGAGCGCCACCGTGCCGCGCAGCTCGCCTGCTGCGAGCTGTTCGAGCAGCTCCGTCGCGCCCAGCGCACGCGCCGCGAGCGTGGCGAACACTGCCGACGAGAAGAACGGGCCGGGAAACGGCAGGCGGCCCATCTCCTCGAGCACGACCACCATGTCGACCAGGCCGAGACCGAGGCCACCCGCGGCTTCGGGTATGAGCAGGCCCGGCCAACCCATCTCGGCGAGGTGTGCCCACAGCTCGTCGGTGACGCCGCGGTCGTCTTCGGCCATGGCACGCACGTACGCGCCGGGCGCTTCGTCGGCGAGAAAGCCGCGCACTGTCTCGCGCAACGCCTGCTGGTCATCGCTGAACGTGAAATCCACTGCCGGGGCCCTTCTGCGGCTCGCAGCGGATGTTACCGACGCGCTGCGCACACGGCCAGGCGCAAAACGCGTTTGCCGGAGTGGTGAAGGATCCGGCCACCCACGCGGATCCGAGCAAGTTTGCGGCGGCAGCCCAGCCGTCAATCGACGGGATGAAGCACGCGGCCGCCGAGATGGGCACGCTCTCCGACAAGACGGGCAACGCACATTCGATTGCGACCACCACGTGGGAGGCCGCGACCGGAGGGGTGAGCGCCGCGGACAAGCTCGGCGCGGCGGTCACCGCAGGTGATAGCGGCGCATCGACGGCGCGAACACCGACGGCGAGAACTCTCGAGTGGAGAACAACAAGCAGCTCCACGCGTGGAACGCAATGTGACCACCTGACGAATCGGCGCAGAGCGAGCGTGACGCCGGCGTTCGTCCCCGTCGCTGCTCGCCACTATCCTCCGGCCGATGGACTTCGCCTACACGCCTGAAGACGAGGCGTTTCGCGACGAGCTGCGGGCGTGGCTCGACGAGAACCTGCCGAAGTTCCTCGCCGACTGGGGCGGCGACGAAGATCCCGGCGGGGGCCGGCAAGCGGGGATCGCGCGCAGCCAGGAGCGTCGCAAAGACTGGCAGCGCCGTCTCAACGACGGCCGCTGGGCCGCGATCAACTGGCCGAAATCGTGGGGCGGGCGCGAAGCCACGCCGGTACAGAACGTCCTGTACTCGGAGGAGACCGCGCGCGTCCGCTCGCCGGGGATCTACAACCCCAACGGCATCTGGCAGATCGGCCCGATGATCATCGCGTGGGGTACCGAGGAGCAGCAGCAACGGTGGCTGCCCGGCATCCTCTCGGCCGAGGAGCACTGGTGTCAGGGCTTCAGCGAGCCGGAAGCCGGTTCCGACCTCGCCAACCTTCGCACCACCGCGATCCGCGACGGCGACGAGTACGTCGTCAACGGCCAGAAGATCTGGATCTCCACCGCGCATCTCGCGCATTGGGGGTTGTTCCTCTTCCGCACCGATCCCACGTCGATCGAGCGCGGCGCGAAGCACGAGGGCATTACCGCGTTCATCATCGACATGCGCACGCCCGGCATCGAGTGCCGGCCGATCCGCGACATCGTCGGCGACGAGATGTTCAACGAGGTGTGGTTCACCGACGTGCACATCCCGGCCGACTGCCGCCTCGGCGACGAGGGCGCGGGCTGGCAGGTCGCGATGGGCACGCTCGGCCGCGAACGCGTCGGCACGGCCGGCCTGGCGATCACGATGGCAAACGATCTGCAGGCGATGATCTCCGCCGCGCGTGCAACGAATCCGGATTCTTTGCGCGATCCGGAGATCCGCGATCGCATCGCACGGGCGTGGACCGACATCGAGCTCACCAAGCTGCTCAACTACCGGGCGCTCACGAAGATCATCAAGGGCGAGAAGAACTGGCCCGAGGTGCCGCTCGCGAAGCTGCAGTGGTCGCATCTCGCGCAGACGCTCGCGGAGCTGGCCGTCGACATGTTGGGCCCCGCCGGGCTCCTGCTGCGCGGCGCGAACGACGCCGTCGACGGCGGGAGCTGGACGCGCCTCTACTCGTTTCAGCGCTACACGTCGATCGGCGCGGGCGCGACCGAGGTGCAGAAGAACATCATCGCTGACCGCGCGCTGCTGCCCCGCAAGTAGTGCCGGGGATGCGTCTCGGCGTCATCACGCCCGTCTTGTTCCGCCTTCCGGGCGCGCACGCGCGCTGGGAGGAGACCGCTTCGTTCGACGACGTCGTGCGCGTCGTGCAAGAGGCCGAGCGGCTCGGGTACCACCATGTCACCTGCGGCGAGCACGTCGCGGTCCCACGTGACGTCGCCGAGGTGCGGGGCGCGACGTACTGGGATCCGCTGGCGACATTCGGCTATCTCGCGGCGCGCACCGCGACGATTCGGTTCGCGACGCACGTCCTCGTGCTCGGCTATCACCATCCCCTCGACATCGCGAAGCGCTACGGCACGCTCGACCGGGTGAGCGGTGGCCGCTTGATCCTCGGTGTCGGCGTCGGGTCGCTCGAAGAGGAGTTCGCGCTCCTCGGCGCTGTCTTTGAAGACCGCGGTGACCGGGCCGACGACGCGCTCCGAGCGCTCCGGGCATCGCTCTCACAGCTCGAGCCCGAGTACCACGGCTCGCACTACGACTACTCCGGGTTGTTGGTCGATCCACCCACGCTCCAGCCTCGGGTGCCGATCTGGGTAGGTGGGCGCACGGCGCGTTCGTTGCGGCGCGCCGTCGAGCTGGCCGATGGCTGGGCGCCGTTCGGACTGCGGCGCGAGGAGCTCGCAACGATGATCACGGCCGCGCGCGAGACAGACACGTGGGCGCGACGCGACCAGTCGGACGCGCCGCCGTTCGAATTCGTCGTGCAGAACGAGCGACCATTCGATCCGTCCACGGAGCCCGAACGCGCGCGCGACGCCGTCGCGAGATTGCAGGATGCGGGTGCGACGATGATCAACGTACGGTTCGTGCACCGCTCCGTCGACCACTACTGCGATCAGCTCGCGGCCATGGCCGGCGTGGTGGCGGAGCTCTGAGGACTCACCCGAGGGCAGCCGCGCCAACCCGGCGTTTGTGCAATCAGGGCCCCTATAGGGGGCCCGATTGCACAAACGGTTAGAGGCGTTCGATCACGGTGGCGTTGGCTTGGCCACCGCCTTCACACATGGTTTGGAAGCCGTAGCGGCCGCCGGTGGCTTCGAGGTGGTTGAGCAGTGTGGTCATGAGGCGCACGCCGCTCGCGCCCAACGGATGGCCGATCGCGATTGCGCCGCCGCGTGGGTTGAACTTCGCGGGATCGGGCTTGAACTCCTTGGCCCACATGAGCGCGATGGCGGCGAACGCTTCGTTGCACTCAATGCCGTCGAACTCGTCGATCTTCATCCCGGTGCGCTCGAGCAACTTGCGGGTAACGGGGTTGGGCGCCGACAGCACGAGCACCGGATCGTCGGCGAGCACCGCGAAGTGCACGAAGCGCGCCCGGACCGGCAACCCGAGGCGTTCGGCGGTGGAGCGATCCGCGATCAACATCGCCGACGCGCCGTCGCTCATCTGCGACGCGTTCCCCGCCGTGATCTGCGGTGCCGGCTGCTCGGCCGACTCCCACGCGGGTGGGAGCGCACCGAGCGATTCCATCGTGCCGCCCGGCCGGATGCCCTCGTCGGTCTTGAGCATCTCGCCGGTGAGACCGCCCTCGTCGTCTTTCAGCGGGACAGGAATGATCTCGTTCGCGAAGAAGTCGTTGTTGGTGTTCACGAGGGCGCGGCGGTGGCTTTCCAATGCGAAGGCATCCATGTCGGCGCGCGTGATCCCGAAGCGGTCGGCGAGCACTTGCGCGACCCAGAACTGGATGCCGAGCGTGTTGCCGGTCTCGGCCATGAAATCGGGGCTGAACGGGCCGACACCTCCGCGCGCATTCGTGGACATCGGTGCACGGGTCATCGACTCGACGCCACAGGCGATCGCCAGGTCGTACGCGCCGGCCATCACGCCCTGGGCGACGAAGTGCGCCGCCTGCTGCGACGAGCCGCACTGACGGTCGACCGTGGTCGCCGGCACGTGCCACGGCAGCCCCGCCGCGACCCACGCGTTGCGCGTGACGTTGCATCCCTGCTCGCCCGACTGGGTGACGCAACCGCCGACGACGTCGTCGATGAGCGCGGGATCGACGTCGTTGCGCTCGAGCAGCGACTTCAGCGTGAACCCGAGCAGGTCGGTGGGGTGCCACGGGGCGAGCGCGCCCTTGCGCTTGCCGATCGCGGTGCGGGCGGTATCGACGATGACGGCTTCACGAACTTCCATGTTGCGTCATCGTAGCCAGGTCGTCGTTGCGTGCCTCCCCCGGTACGATGACGAGACTCATGGCAACTACTCGTTCGCCGCGGCCGTTGCGCGTCGCCGCACTCGTCAAGCAGATCCCGGCGTTCGAGGAGCTGCAACTCGGTCCCGACGGGCGGCTCCAGCGCGCGGGTCTCGACCTCGAGATGAATCCCTACTGCCGGCGCGCGGTGAGCCAAGCGGTCGCGATCGCGGCCGACACGCATGGCACGTGCACCGTGCTCACACTCGGGCCGCCGAGCGCCGATGACACGCTGCGCGAGGCAATCGCGTGGGGCACCGCGCGCGACGTCGACACCACCGGTGTGCTCATCACCGACCCGGCGTTCGCGGGCTCCGACACGCTCGCAACCGCACGCGCGCTGGCCGCCGCGATCCACCACGTTGGCCCGTTCGACCTGCTGCTCGTCGGCCGCAACTCCGTCGACGCCGACACCGGCCAGGTCGGCCCCGAGCTGGCGGAGCTGCTCGACCTCGCGTTCGCCACCGGCGTGCGGCATCTCGCGGTCGACGGCGACCGGGTGGACGTGCGGTGTGAGTACGACGACGGCTGGGTGCAGGCGTGGTTGTCCCTCCCCGCCGTCCTCAGCACCGCCGAACGCCTGATCGAGCCGTGCAAAGTCGAGCCCGACGAACGGGCCATGGTCGACGCGGCGCGCATCCGTCGCCTCTCGGCCGCGGAGCTCGGTCCCGGCCCGTGGGGTGAGAACGGCAGCCCGACACGCGTCGGCACCGTGCGGGTGCACGAGGTCGCCCGCGGGCGATGCCGGCTGGACGGACGGGTCGAGGCGCAGGTTCGTGACGCCGTCGCGGCGCTCATCGCGCGGGGCGCGCTCGACACCACCGGCGACGACGCTGCCGACCATGGCACCGTCGCCGCGGCTCGGCCCCGAGCCGCAGGACCGATACTCGTAGTCATGGTCGAGCCCGACCGGCCCGTCATCGCACGCGAGCTGCTCGGGGCCGCGGCCACGCTCGCGACACAGATCAACGGGAAGGTCGTCGCCATCACCGTCGCCGAAGAAGACCCGACGGTCCTCGGCTCCTGGGGCGCCGACGAGATCACGCACCTCACCGGCATCGAAGTCGAGGAAGACGTCGCGCGCGGGCTGGCCGACTGGGCCGCCGAACACGCGCCGTGGGCCCTCCTGCTCCCGAGCACCGCCGGCGGACGCGAAGTCGCGGCCCGAGCCGCCGCCCGACTCGGTGCGGGGCTCACCGGCGACACCGTCGGCCTCGAAGTGACCGACGGCCGCCTCATCGCGTGGAAGCCCGCGTTCGGCGGGCAGATGGTCGCCGCGATCACCGCGAACTCGCCGGTGCAGATGGCCACCGTGCGCGCCGGGATGCTTCCGCAAGCGACACCGCGCCGTCACACGGCGCCCGTCGCGGAATACCCGGTCGAGGCGCGACAGCGCGTCCACGTGCTCGCGCGCACGCGCGACGACGACCTCGACGCGCTGGCCGAAGCCGACGTTGTCGTCGGCATCGGCATGGGCATCAGTCCGGACGAATACGACGCGCTCACGCCGCTGCTCCGCGTGCTCGGTGCCGAGCTCGCAGCAACCCGCAAGGTCACCGACAAGGGCTGGCTCCCGCGTGCCCGTCAGGTGGGAATCACCGGCCGCAGCATCGCGCCGCGGCTCTATGTCTCCATCGGCGCAAGCGGCAAGTTCAACCACGTCGTCGGCATACGCGGCGCACGCACGGTGCTCGCGATCAACCCGCACGCCGACGCGCTCATCTTCGATTCGGCTGACATCGGCATCGTGGCTGACTGGCACCAAGCCGTCCCGGTGCTCGTCGAGGAGCTCGAGCGAGCTGCCGCGGCGACACCGGCCCGTTCAGGTCGCGGCGTCCACCTTCTTCTCCGGTCGCCAGAACACCAGCAGCAGGAGCAGCGCTCCCCCCGCACCGGCGATCATCGTGATCGCGAGACGCACCCATCCACCGGGTGGAGGTCGAGCGCGTGGTCGAGCGACCAGCGACCCGCGGGCAGCGTGCCGAGCACGAAGCCGGCGACAGCCAGGTTCATCACGTACTCGTAGCCCTCGCCGGGCCGGAAGATGAAGAAGCCGTTCTTCGATGTGGTTCGTGATCAGCGCGACGAGCATCACGCCGACCACCCCCGCGCGCGGCGAGCGGCGTGAGCAGCCCGAGGATGAGCATCGTGCCCGCACCGAGCTCGGTGAGGCTGGCGAGCCAGGCGTGCAGGATGCCGGGCTTCATGCCGAGGCTCGCGAACCACCGGCCGGTGCCGGCGATCTTGCCGCCGCGGAAGATGTGGTTGTAGCCGTGGGCGAGCATCATGATGCCCGACCATCACCCGCAGAACAGCGAGGATCGCCGCGCTGTACGCCGTCGTCGGCATCGTCACCTGCTCCGTTCGGACCGCCCACGCACCGCGAGCCGATCAGAACTGACGCTATCGTCAGCTCGATCGCCGACAGATCGTCGCACGTCTGGAGGTCACGGATGGCGACTCGCCGAACGTCGACCGAGCTACGACCCGTTCGAGGACTTCAACCGGAGCGCCGGGATCGGCGTGGTCGAGGACCCGTACCCGATGTTCGCGCTGGCGCGGGCGACCGACCCGATCCGCAAGGAGGACGTTCGGCGAGCTCGACATGGCGAGATCCTCGAGGACGGCGCGTCGCTCGAAGACGCCCAACAGCTCGGCCTGGCGGGACAAATCGACGCGGTCAGCGAAACGAGCCAAGACGTCTTCAGCGTCTACAGCTTCGACGCGCGTGCAGCAGGTGCTGCGCGACGGCGAGACGTTCTCGTCGAAGGGTTACGAGGAGGTGATGGGCCAGGTCATGGGCCACACCATCCTCGAGATGGACGAGCCCGAGCACCACATCTACCGCGGCATCGTGCAGCAGGCGTTCAGCCGCAAGACGATGGAGCGTTGGGAGGTCGAGGCGATCACGCCGATCGTCGACGAGCACATCGACGCGTTCATCGACCGGGGCCGCGCCGAGCTCGTGCGCGAGCTGACCTTCCCGTTCCCGGTGCGACGTGATCGCCCGCCTGCTCGGCCTGCCGCAAGCGCGGAGATGGCCCAGTTCCACCGGCTGGCGGTCGAGCTCATCAGCGTCGGCTTCGACATGGACCGCGGCATCGGCCGCGTCGAAGGCGCTCGGCGACTACTTCGCGGCGATCATCGCCGACCGTCGGCAGTCCAGCCGTCCGACGATCTCATGAGCACGCTCGTCGAAGCCGAGCTCGACGGCCAGCGCCTCACCGACGACGAGATCTTCGCGTTCCTCCGCCTGCTGCTGCCGGCGGGCGCGGAGACCACGTACCGCTCGTCGAGCAACCTGCTGTTCGGCCTGCTCACCGATCCCGAACAGCTCGACGCGGTGCGCAACGACCGGTCACTGATGGCCGCAGGCGATCGAGGAAGGCGCTGCGGTGGGAGCCGCCGCTGCTCACGATCATGCGCACCGCGACCCGTGACACCGAGGTCGAAGGCGTGCCCGATCGCCGCCGGTTCGATGATCGTCGTCAACATGGGCTCCGGCGAACCACGACGAGAAGTACTGGGACCGATCCCGAGCGAGTTCGACATCTTCCGCCCGCAGCGCCAGCACCTCGCGTTCGCGTTCGGCCCGCACATGTGCCTCGGGATGCACCTGGCGCGCATGGAGACGCGGGTCGTGCTCGACCGATCTCATGGACCGCCTCCCCGACCTGCGCCTCGATCCCGACGCGGAGCGCCGTCCATCATCACGGGCATGACGTTCCGAACCCCGACCGCCTGCCCGGTCTGGGCTGTTCGGCTGAGCGCGCCGGGGCACCTGCACGACCGTCCACCAACCGGGATCGCCGAGGCCGTGACCGCTCCGTGATCCGCGACAGAAGGCGTTGGATGGGCACGACGCACAGGGCCTGCAGCGACATGACCTGCATGCGCTGTGGAAAGCCCGCGCAGCTCCGGTTCGACGGCCCCTGCCCCAGCTGCGTCGAGGAGCTCCACCGCGAAGTTCGCGCCGAAGCCGAAAGAGATCGACGTCGACGAGTACGTGCCGAAGATGAACGTCACTCCCAACGCGGTCGCGCTCAAAGACGACTGAGACCTTCCCGAGCCACACCTTGTTGCGCGGAGGGCCGGGGACGGTACGCTGACACCACCGTCAGATCCAACCGGCGATCCAGGGGGTGCCGATGCAGCCGAAGATCTGATCCTCGTGAGCGTCGACGACCACGTCGTCGAGCCGCCCACGCTGTTCGACAACCACCTCCCCGACAAGTGGAAGGACGTTCGCGCCCAAGAGCGTGCACCGCGACGGCATCGACGTCTGGGAGTACGAAGGCAACGATGATCCCCAACATCGGGCTCAACGCCGTCGCCGGCCGGCCGCCCGAGGAGTACAACATCGAGCCGACGCGCTACGACATGATCCGCGACGGGCTGCTACGACATCCACGAGCGCGTCAACGACATGAACCGCAACGGCGTGCTCGGCTCGATGTGCTTCCCGAGCTTCGTGCAGTTCTGCGGCCAGCTGTTCGCCGAAGTCGAAGGACCTCGACATGTCGATCAACCTGCTGCGCGCCTACAACGACTGGCACATCGACGAGTGGTGCGGCACGTACCCCGGTCGCTTCATCCCGCTGTCGATCCCGCCGATCTGGGACCCGCAGCTCATGGCCGACGAGGTGCGCCGCGTCGCGAAGAAGGGCTGCCACGCGGTCACGTTCTCCGAGAACCCGTACAAGCTCGGCTGGCCGCACATCTTCGGTGACCACTGGGACCCGTTCTTCGCCGGCGTGCGAGGACGAGGGCACGGTCATCTGCCTGCACATCGGGTCGAGCTCGACGCAGATCGAGATCGCGCCGGGCGCGCCGATCGACGTGATGATCACGCTCACGCCGCTGAACACGATGCAGGCCGCGACCGACCTGTTGTGGTCGCCGGTGCTGCGGAAGTTCCCGAACCTGCAGTTCGCGCTCTCGCGAGGGCGGGACCGGCTGGATCCCGTACTGGCTCGAGCGGATCGACTACGTGTACCAGCAGCACCGCTTCTGGACCCACCAGGACTTCGGCGACACAGCTCCCGAGCCAGGTCGCGCGCGACCACTTCACGTTCTGCTTCATCAGCGACCGCTCCGGCGTCGACCAGCGGCACGCGATCGGCATCGACAACATCACGTGGGAGTGCGACTACCCGCACTCCGACTCGAGCTGGCCCAACTCACCCGAGTCGGTGGCCAAGCAGCTCGACGGCGTGCCCGACGACGAGGTCGCAACAAGATGACCCACGAGAACGCGATGCGGATCTTCCGCTACGACCCGTTCGCGCACCGGCCGAAGGAGCAATGCACTGTCGGCGCACTCCGCGCCGAGGCACACGACTAGCGGCTCACCGCTCGCACCATCGCCCGGCACGAGTCACGCCGAAACTTCGCCTGGAACATCCGCATCACCGGCGCGCCCAGGTTGGCCACGACCCCGTTGGGTCGGGAAAACGAACGGACGTCGTAGCTGACCACATCGGTGCCTCGGTTCCGCTTGACGATGAATCGCTCCTCGCCCCGGCCCACATGGTCGGGCAAGGTGCCGTAGGCGAAGCCGAACGTTGCGCCCGAGTCGTCTTCGTCGTCGAACACCGCGACCACACGACATGCATTCAGCACGACGAAACCGGGCCCGCCCAACAGGATGGCGACGACCGCGTCGAGCTCGGGCGCGACCTCCGCCCAGCAGAGCTGGACGTGCGGCATCTCGAACATTGCCCAGCGTGCGATCGCGGCGCGCGCTGGCCGCGA
The DNA here is from genome assembly GCA_963813635.1 of uncultured Actinomycetes bacterium. Classification (GTDB taxonomy): domain Bacteria; phylum Actinomycetota; class Acidimicrobiia; order IMCC26256; family JBBRZM01; genus JBBRZM01. The sequence goes on from CAWEZO010000002.1 coordinate 473,916, forward strand.
AACACTCCCCTCCCCTTCCGAGATCGGCCGCGGCGGAACCGCCGTGATAGCCGGCGGGCACCGCGCCGCCTGTGCCGCCGACCTCGGGATACGTCAGTGAGAGCGGCGACTGCTCCTCCACGAACGTCCGGATTCGCGGTGTCGGCAGGTCGGCGGCCGAAAACGATCACAATGCCTGTTAGCCGGTGCTTCGAAGGTGGCGCAGCCCGGGCACGAGACCGGCGCTCGAGAGCAGGCGCACGGCCCGCTCCTCCTCCACGTCGATCACGACCGCTTCACCCGGCTCGCGATTGACGATGAACGACACGACGCAATCGTCGCACGCGCTCATGGCTTGCATCACACAGTCTTTGCAGTCGATCGTCCGTGCTGGTCGTGTCACTCCGGCTCCTTCGTGCTCGACCCGCCCATCGAGAGCAAAGCACGAGGGTGTGACAGTGACCTCGGCGGGTCGGCCCGGCTTTACCGGCCGAGTGAGTCGAGCAGGGTCCGGGCCGACACGACGGCGGCACCCTCGTGCTGCGCGTGCTCCCCGCACCCACGCATCGGTGGATGCGACGACGATCGGCACCGTCTTCGGAAGCACCGTCAGCTCCTTGATGATGATGGTGTCGGCCTCGTCGGCCGCGGGCGAGAAGATCGTGCGCACGCCGGGCCGCCGGGTCGGTACGACACCACCGACATCCGCGCCGTCGAACACGACCGTGATCGGACACCGCGTGCGCAGATGCAGCTCGCCGAGCGCGGCACCCAGACGCTCGCGCTGCTCGGCGACCGACGCATCGGGCCAGGCGAGCATCGACGCGTTGTAGCCGTCGACAATGAGCCCGACACCCGGCGTTCGCACCATCGAGTCGAAACCCTGCGCGGTGTCGGCGACCATCCCACCGGGTAGGTGCGGTTGTACGCGCCGGCCCGGAGCGACCAGCGTCGCCGCCGCGGATGCACGCGGCTCGGGCGGCGCTGTCTTCTTCGGCGCCTGCTGCTCGTCGTCCCCGGCGACACCCAAGACCTGGCGGGCGTGGACGGCAACGCCTTCGAGCCCGTCGGCGAGGCGTCGAGCGAGGACGGCCGCGTCGGTCAGCGCCTGCACGTCGGCGTACCGCAGCCCGGCGCCCGGCGCCGCGGCGCGCTCCAGCTTCGCCGTCGCGTCGACCAGCGCGGCGTCGCGGTAGCGAGCCCCTGACGCAGTCGGCGCAGCTCCTTCTCTGCTCTCGTGGCGCGCTCGGCCTCACGCTGCATCCGTACCTGCGCCGCGTCGACTGCCTGGATCGCGGTCGCCTGCGCCGCCTCGGCTGCATCCGCTCGACGATTCGCGTCGGCAACGGCGCGCTCGGACTGCGCCTCGCGCCCGCGCCGGGATTGCCGCTCCTCGCGAATCTCCCCCTCGAGTCGCTCCAGGTCGGCAGCAGCTTGCTCGCGCGTGGCCTCGGCGCGGCGACGCTGCCTCGTCGAGCGAGCCAACTTGGAGCTCTCGTGCCTTGGCATCGTCACCTTCTTCTTTGTCTTGACGGTGACGATCGTTGACCGCGACGACAACGCCGAGCCCGAACGCCCAACCCTCCGGACGCGACGCGTACAGCATCGAAGCGAGCAAGGGAAGGTCGGAGCGCTCCGCGGCGTCATCGACCTGGCCGATCGCAGCCTCGACGCTCCAACGCTCAACGGCGGCGATCACCTCCGGCCGATCGGCGAACCGGCGGGTCGTCGCGGTCCCGGAACGCCTCGTCGGTCTGTAACGCCCGATGCAACTGGTGACGTGCGGCGCTGCGCGCCAGGCCGCGGCGATCGAACCCGATCAGCGGGCGCAGCGTGACCGGCACCTCTGCCGGATCCATGGCCCGCAACACTTCGGCGGCCACGTCGAGCAGCGGCACGAGCAGCAGCTCCGGTACCGAAGGCAGCTCGGCTGCGGTCGCTTCGCCGCGCACCGTGTCGCGCACCCGGCCGTTCACCGCGCTGGCCGACGATCGAGATGCTGCATCGCGCGCCACCTCATAGACTGGCTCTCTTGGCCGGCCGGCCCGGCCTGGGGGGACTCGCATGCAGGCACGATACGAGGAGCTGACGCTCGACACCCGGGGCAACGGCGAGGTGATCGACGTCACGTCGGACGCCCAGAAGGCGATCGACAACGCGGGCCTCTCCGACGGGCTCTGCACCGTGTTCGTGGCCCACTCCACGTGCGGCATGACGACCATCGAATGCGAGCCGGGGTGCAACGCCGATCTCAACGCGGTGCTCGAGCAGGTCGCTCCGCATGGTCGTGCGTGGGAGCACAACGAGCGGAACGCTGATACCAACGGGCACAGCCACGTGCGCGCCGCGCTCGTCGGACCGTCGGTGACCGTTCCGTTCCGCAGCGCGGCGCTCCAACTCGGGGTGTGGCAGAAGATCGTGTGCATCGACTTCGACGACCGGCCTCGCTCGCGCAAGGTCGTGGTGCAGCTCCTCGGCACCTGAGCACTCCGCGCCACGTCAGAGCCGTCCCGCATCAGCCGTCGCGTCGGTCGGCGCGTCGGTCGGGAGGCCCTCGACGGCCACCTCCTCGATCGCGTCACCGGACGCTCCGCACCAGCGGCACTCCACCTGCTCCACCTGCTCGTCGAGCACCTGCTCGGCCTCGACCGTCAGCTCACCTGCGACGCTGAAGTGATGAAACGCGCTCGTGCGCCGGGTCGCAACCACGTCGAATCGGGTGAGATTGCCGCACGCGTTACAGCGGTAACGAACACTCATCGGGCTGAGTGTATCGACGGGCCCCGGGATCCCTCTGATCGAACGTATGTTCGGCTAGCGTCCGCTCGTGGCATCGAGCGCCGAGCACGCACAACTGGCACTCTCCGGCGCGATCCGCGCCGGCGGCGACCGCGACCCGGAGCTTCGACGAGCTAGGCACGCCGTTGGCCGACGTCACGTTCGTGGTCGTCGACCTCGAGACCACGGGCACGTCGGCCGGCGCGTGCGCGATCACGGAGGTCGGTGCGCTCAAGCTCCGCGGCGGCAAGTGCCTCGGCACGTTCGACACGCTCGTCAACCCGGGTGTGCCCATCCCGCCGATGATCACCGTGCTGACCGGCATCACCGAGGCGATGATCATGCCGGCACCCATGATCGGCGAGGTGCTCCCGGCGTTCATCGAGTGGCTCGGTCCCCCGTGCACCACCGTGGTCGTCGGCCACAACGTCCGCTTCGACATCGCGTTCCTCGACGCGGCGCTCGCTGCAGGCGGGTATCCGCGGCTTGCGCATCAACGCGTCGACACGCTCGCGCTCGCGCGCCGGCTCCTGCGCGACGAAGTGCCCAACTTGAAGCTGTCGACGCTCGCCGCGCCACCTTCGGGTGCCCACAGAGCCCTCGCACCGTGCGTTCGCCGACGCGAGCGCGACCGCCGAGGTGCTCCACGCACTGCTCGAGCGCGCCGGATCGTTGGGGGTGCTCGGGCTCGACGACCTGCTCGAGCTGCCCACGATACGAGCGCACCCGTCGGTGTCGAAGCTCCGGCTCACCGCCCGCCTCCCACGCACGCCCGGCGTCTACCTCTTCCGTGACCGCGGCGGGCGCGTCTTGTACGTCGGGAAGGCCTCCAACCTGCGCTCGCGTGTGCGCAGCTACTTCAGCGGTGATCAACGGCGCAAGGTGCCGCAGCTCCTGCGCGAGACGGAGTCGATCGACCACGTGGTCTGCGCGCACCCGCTCGAAGCGGCCGTGCGAGAGATCCGCCTCATCCATACGCATCAACCGCGTTTCAACCGTCGGGCGAAGGCCTGGCGCTCGTACGCGTATCTCAAGCTCACGTTGGGCGAGCGCTTCCCTCGTCTCGCGGTCGTGCGCGAGATGCGTGACGACGGTGCCCACTACGTCGGACCGTTTCATTCGTCATCGGCTGCGCACGCGGTCCGCGAAGCGATCGAGAGCGCACTTCCCCTCCGCCGCTGCACCAACCGTGTGGGGCGCACGGCCGCGATCGCGCCGGCGACACCGTGCATGGCCGCGCAGCTCGGCGTCGCCGCCTGCCCATGCCGCGGCGACACGAGCGATCACGAGTACCAGGCCATCGTCGAGAAGGCCGAGCGCGGCCTGCGCCGTGAACCCTGCCGCGCTGCTCGACCCACTCGAAGCGCGCATGCACGCGATGGCCCGCGCCGAGCGCTTCGAAGAGGCGGCCTTCGCCCGCGATCGCCTCGGCGCCCTGAGCCGCGCTCTGCAACGTCACCGCCGGCTCGAACGCCTGCGCGCGGCCAGCCGCGTCGTGCTCGACGGGCCGGCCGGCGACGTGGAGATCGTCGACGGACGGCTCGTGCTCGACGACGACCCGCTCGGGCTCGACCGCCTCGCCGGTCCGGTGTGGCTCGATGACCGGCCCCCGCCGCGTGAGCTCTTCGACGAGCTGCTCGTCGTGGCGCGGTGGCTCGATCACGACGCCACCGGCTTCCGCCTGCGAGCAGTCGACGGACCGCTCGCGTCTCCACTTCCGGCATTGACGCGTTATGAGCCGCCGCGCCGCGTCGGCTCTCGTCCTTCGCGCTGACCGTCCGCTTCTCGCAGGCGGGCTCGCCGCTCCGAGATCGGAGCGTTCCTCGAGCCGGTCGCGCCGCTTGGGTTCGATGGCGGAGCGCCTCTGCCCGGCTTCGACTGCGCGTGTTGGAGCCGGCGCCGGCCGGCAATCACGCGGCCACCTTCCACCAGCAGGTGGACGAGCAACGCGCTGACGAGCCCCCACGCGAGCGCGACCACGGCGAGCCGGCCGTACCGCACCCAGCCGCTGCCGGTCACGATGTCGATCACGCGTTGGCCGCTCAGGAAACGCGATTTCCAGCGCGACCGCGAGCACGAAGATCCCCCCGACGGCCATGCCGATGATCCACGCCATCAGTCGGACCGGCAATGACAGGATCTTGCCGCCGGTGCCGGGCGGTGGCGGCGCGCTCTGCACGGGCGCGGGTCTCTTCGAGACCGGCAGCACCGAGGTCTGCTGCGCCGACGGCGCGGCGGCGCGAACCGCCGGCTCGCGCCGCACCTCCGGCACACGGACGGTTGCATCGGCGCTCGCGGCTGATGGCTCGCTTCGAGCGCCGGTGCTCGCAGCAGCCGGCGGCCGCAACGCGGCCGGGATCTTGAGCATCTGGCCGCACTCCGCGCACCGGAATGCCTCGGACTCGGGCAGGGACGAGACATGGTGCTTGTGCCCGCACGACGGACACTGGAGTCCCGCGGCCATCAGGCGGTCTCGGCGTCGCGCGCGCCGGTGCTGGCGGTCACGAACGCATCGAGGGTTGCAGCCGCCCGCCCGTCGTCGATCGCCGCCGCGGCGGCGTCGATCCCGGCGTGGAGGTCGTCGACGGCGCCGGCAACCGTGAGCGCCGCGGCGGCGTTCAGCAGGATCACGTCGCGCGACGCGCCCTTCTCGCCGTCGAGCACGCGTCGGGTCACGTCGGCGTTGACGGTGGCATCCCCGCCGATGAGCGCCGAGTGCTCGGCGTGGGCGATGCCGAAGTCGATCGGGTCGAGTGTCGACGAGGTGATCTCACCGTCGCGCAGCTCGTACACCGTGGACAGACCGGTCGTGGTGAGCTCGTCGAGCCCGTCGGCGCCGCAGAACACCAGCGCCCGCTCGGTGCCGAGCTGTGCGAGCGCACCCGCCATCCGCTCGCCCATCGTCGGATCGGAGACGCCGAGCACCTGGCGGCGGACTCGCGCCGGGTTGGCGAGCGGCCCGAGGAAGTTGAACGTCGTGCGCGTGCCCAGCTCGCGCCGCGCCGGACCCGCGAAACGCATCGCCGGATGGAACTTGGGAGCGAAGCAGAACCCGATGCCGGCTTCGTCGATGCACCGCGCGACACCGGTCGGACCGAGATCGATCACGACCCCGAGCCGTTCGAGCAGGTCTGCAGAGCCGCACATCGATGAAGCCGCACGATTGCCGTGCTTGGCCACCCGCACGCCCGCGCTGGCAACAACCAGCGCGCACATCGTCGAGATGTTCATCGTGCGCGACTTCGCGCCGCCGGTGCCGCAGGTATCGACGACCGGCGAGCCGGCAGGGAGCTCGAGCGGGGCGGAGAACTGGAGCATCGTGCGCACGAGCGCGGCGAGCTCGTCGACGGTCTCGCCCTTGGCCCGCAACGTGACGGCAAACGCGGCGATCTGCGCGTCGGTGGCCTGACCGCCGAGGATCGCGGCCATCGCCTCCTCGACCAGCTCGGGCGGAAGGTCCTCGCGACGCACAAGCCGTCCGATGACCTCGGGCCAGATGCTCGGCTGGTCGCTCATACTCTCAATCCCACCACAGGTCTTTGTCGAGCACCCCGCGGGCGATGAGTCCGAGCTGCACCTGGGTGGTGCCCTCGACGATGGTCAGCTGCTTGGCGTCACGGTAGTAGAGCTCGAGTGGGTGATCCTTCATGTATCCCGCGGCACCGAGCATCTGCAGCGCTTCGCCCGAGACCTTCACCGCGAGCTCCGTCGCGTAGTACTTCGCGATCGAGAGGTACGGCACCCACTCCTTCGTGAACTGCCCGCGATCTGCCATCCACGCCGACCGGTACGTGAGCAGCCTCGCCGCCTCGATCTCGGCCGCGAGCCCGGCGATCTTCCATTGAATGCCCTGGAAGTCGGCGATCGTGCGCTCGAATGCCGCGCGTTGCTTCACGTAGTCGACGGCATACATCAGCGCGCCCTCGGCGAGACCGATCCCGCGCGCGGCGACGATCGGACGCATCGAGTTGAGCCCGAGCATCGCGAGCCGAAACCCGCCCACCTCGCCGATGACGTTTGCTGCCGGCACACGCACGTCGTCGAGCACGAGCTCACCGGTATCGACGCCCTTCACGCCCATCTTGCGGTCGACGCGCCCGACATCGACCCCTGCCCACTCGCGCTCGACGATGAACGCGGTGATGCTGTCGTGGGCGCGTGAGTCGGCCGTGCCGGTCTTCGCGAACACGCAGTACCAGTCGGCCTGGCGCACGCCCGACATCCAGCACTTCGTGCCGGACAGGATCCAGTCGTCGCCGTCGGGTCGGGCCTTGGTGCGAATGCCCATGACGTCGCTGCCCGCCTGCGGCTCCGACAACCCGAACGCCGCTCGCGCCTCCCCGGCGGCGATCGGGCGCACATAGCGCTGCTGCTGTTCGGGTGAGCCCGCGATCATCACCGGACCGGTGGGCAGGCGGGTGAGCAGCAGCATGAGCGCGGCAGCGTTCGAGTACTTCGCGACCTCTTCGATCGCGAGGGCGAGACCGAGGATGCCGGCACCGGAGCCGCCGAGGTCTTCGGGGATGCACAAGCCGGTGAGGCCCGCGTCCACGAAGAGATCGAACAGATCCTCGGGATACTCCTCGGTCTCGTCGATCTCGCGCGCGGGGCGCAACCCGGTCCTGCGCGAGCTTTCGCACCGTCGCCTGTAACTCGACCAACTCGGGCGACAGGTCGAAGTCCATAGCCGGGGCAGCCTACCGGGCAGGTGTCCGGGCCCCCCGATTGCGCGAGCAAGGCGGCGCCTGTCGCGCGCGTGACGGCAACCGGCTCACAGGATCACTTGGGACCGCCTCGCAGAACGGTGGCGCGCTACGCGGTCTTCCGACGCTGGCGAAGGACGCGACGACGCTCCCGTTCGGTGAGGCCACCCCACACGCCGCTCTTCTCGCGGACGGTCAGGGCGTATTCGAGACAGGCCTCGCGCACGGGACACAGCAGGCAGACTGCCCTCGCCTCGTCCGCGTCCTCGTCGGAGATCGGATGGAAGATTTCCGGATCGACACCTCGGCACCGCGCCATCTCGCGCCACCCGAGAGGTGTGGCTGAAAGGTTCACGCTCACGCTGTTCCCCCTGGCCCGTGGCTCATCGTTGAGCCGCTTCTGCTTGTACGTCACCGACTGTCGGCCGTTGCCCCCGAGTACTTGAGCGGAATCTCCGGATATCACTCCTTGTGGCCGTCTCCTCCGCCTGCACGCGCAGCCCGTAGGATTCGCCGCCGTGGCCGCCTCCCCCATACCTGGCCCCTTCGCGACGGTTGTCGACAAACCGCCCCGGCCGCGCTTGCAGTTCGCGGCACTGGTCGGCGCTGCCGCCATCACCGTTCCCGGGCTCGTGCTGCGACTCACGGGCGTGCACCCCCCCGACTGGCTGGCCGCGGTGTGCTTCGGCCTCGCGGTCGTCGGCGCCGCGTTCATCCTCGCGTGGAGCGCGGAGGTGCTCCAGCTCGACGTCTCGCAAGGCCTGACCCTCGCGGTCGTCGCGCTCATCGCGGTGATGCCCGAGTACGCGGTCGACTTCGCGTTCACCTGGAAAGCGGGCGAGAATCCCGAGAAGTACGCGCCGCTGGCGCTCGCCAACATGACCGGTGGCAACCGACTGCTCATCGGCATCGGCTGGTCGATGGTGGTGCTGCTTGCTGCATGGCGCATGCGACGCATCGCGCGGAGCGAAGGCTACGAGGGCGAGCTCGACACCGACATCCACCTCGACCGTCCGCACGCCATCGAGATCGGCTTCCTCGCCGTCGCGACACTGTATTCACTGACGTTGCCGTTGAAGCGCACGCTGTCGCTGTTCGACGCAGTCGTGCTCGTCACGATCTTTGCGCTGTACGCGGCGCGCATCAGTCGCGCGCCGGCAACCGAACCTCGCATCGTCGGACCGGCGCAGCTGATCGCCCGCTTACCGCAGGGGCGCCGCCGTGCCACGGTCGCGCTGATGCTCGCGGGTGCAGCGGCGGTGATCGTCGCGTGCGCGGCGCCGTTCGCCGATGCACTGGTGCGCACGGGCGAGCAGTTCGGTGTCAGCACGTTCCTCCTCGTGCAATGGGTGGCGCCGCTCGCGTCCGAAGCTCCCGAGCTGTTGGTGGCCGCGCTGTTCGCCTGGCGCCTCAACACCGGCGCCGCGCTCGGCACGCTCGTGTCGTCGAAGGTCAACCAGTGGACGTTGCTCGTGGGCACGCTCCCCGTCGTCTTCGCGATCTCGGCGGGCGCATTGCAGGGGCTGCCGCTGGATACCTTGCAGCGCGAGGAGCTGTTCCTCACCGCGGCGCAGTCCGTGTTCGCGGTGGCCGTCCTCTCGAGCCGCAGCCTGAGCGTGAAGGAAGGCTTCGCGCTCCTGGGTCTGTTCCTCTCGCAGTTCGTGCTCAGCGGTGTGTTGCCGGGCGACCTGCGTGAGCTCGAGCGCCTCGGTGTGGGCGCGCTGTACCTGGTGTGTTCGGTGCCGGTCCTGTGGAAGCAGCGGGTCCATCTCCGCGGGCTGGCCCGCGACGCGTTCGTCACACCCGTCGCCGAATTGACCCACGAGGCCTGATCGGCATGGCGGCCCGCGCTCCGCGACAATGGGCGCCGTGAGCGAACCGACCACCCCTCCGGCGCCGGCACCGACCGCACGCGCGCCTGTCGTCGATCCCGTCGCGGTGCTCACCGGCGCGCTCGTGGGCCTGGCCATCCTGGTGCCGGTCTCGGTGCTGCGGGTGATCCTCGACCGTGAGATCAGCGACCTCGACCACAGCGCGTGGATCGTGGTGCTTTCGATCGCGTTGCTGGTCGGCTATGTCGCCGCCGGCGTTGTCGGTGGACGCCGCGCGCCGAACGCGCCACTTTCCAACGGTGCGCTCGCCGCGCTCGGCGCAGTGGTGCTCTGGGTGCCGATCCGGGTCGTGATCTGGCTGATCCGCGAAGACAAGCGGGGCCTGTTCAACGGGTCGAAGCCGGCACTCAGCCCCGGCCAGCTCTTCGGCGCCGCGGTCCTCGCCGTCGCGCTCGGCGCGTTCGGCGGTTTCGTCAGCACCCGCCTCGCGCGACGCGCGCCCGCCGACGACGAGGGCTGAACCAACCCCAACGCGTTTGTGCAATCAGGCCCCCTATAGGGGCCACGATTGAACAAACGGGTGTCGGGTGATTCGCGCGAGACTGGTCGTCCGGTGGCGAGCCGGCCGGGTGGCCGCGTACCGCGTGCTTCGGCACCGGTCCGAGGAACGTCCGGACTCCACAGGGCAAGGTGCTGGGTAACGCCCAGTCGGGGTGACCCGCAGGAAAGTGCCACAGAGAACAGACCGCCGATGGCGGCGACGCTTCGGTGTCGCCGCACAGGTAAGGGTGAAACGGTGCGGTAAGAGCGCACCAGCGCCCGGGGTGACCCGGGCGGCTCGGCAAACCCCACCCGGAGCAAGGCCAGACAGGGAGAAGACTGCCCGTCCACAAGCGCCCGTTTCGGCGGGCGCCGTTCTCCCGGGTAGGCCGCTGGAGCCGGCGGGTAACCGCCGGCCGAGATGGATGGCCACCCTCGATGCTCTCGAGCGTCGAGACAGAATCCGGCGTACAGGCCGGCTCGCCACCGGGCACCCGCTGAGCAGCACAAACGCGGTCGAGACGGGGTTCAGTCCCTCGTGAGTCCCTCAGATTTCTCGTCGGGGTTGGCCGCGGGCGCTCCGAGCACCGTGGCGACCGTTGCCCGAGCCGCTCGCGGCGTTGCCGACGGCGGATGGGTCGCCGGCGCCGCCGGTGAGCCTCGGGGCCGCGGGCCGGGAGCTGTGGGACCATGCGTGGAGTGGCGGGCTGCGCAGGCTGAGCCCGGATTCTGACTGGTCGATCGTGCAGCTCGCCGGCATGCAGGCCGACGTCGTCGCGATGGCGCATGAAACGCATGCGCGACGCGCGATTCCCGCGACCTCCGGCTTTGAATCAGACGGTGCATGAGCTTGTGTACATGTTGAGCCTGATGGGTTTCACGCCGGTCGATCGTTCGCGGCTCGGGGTCTCGGGGGTGAAGGCGTTGTCCAAGGTCGACGAGATCCGGCGTCGGGCCCGCGAGGAGAGAGGCAACGTGGCCCGTGACTGAGGGGGATGACGTCCCGGTCTGTGCGCCGTAGGTTTCGGCTGCTGAGCGTGAAGGGGCGGATCATGCCAATGACCAAGGGATACCCACGGGTCCGTCAACGTGTCGCGGGGGCACGCGATCGAGTAACGGCCGTACGTGAACGAGCGCAGCGAACCCTCCTCTGGCAAGTATGGGACCGCATGCTCGAGATCGAGTTCGTCGACCGCAGCGTCGCGCTCGCGGGCAAGGCATTCGTCTCGTTCTTCCCGCTGGTAATCGTCGTCGCCTCGTTCATGCCAAAGAGCGTCCGCGACTCGATCTTCACGACCCTGACGCACAGGCTCGGGATCGAGGGTAATGCGCTGGTCAGCGCGAAGCAGGCGTTCGCCTCCTCGGATGACATCCGGCGGGCGACGGGAATTCTCGGCCTCGTGCTCACGGTCTTCTTCGCGAGCTCATTCACAACGGCACTCCAGCGGGTGTTCCTGCGGGCCTGGCGGCGCCCGCCCGGAAGAAAGACCGGTGAGTACGCCCGGGGCCCCGCCTGGTTCCTGGTGGTGCTGGCGTTGCATGGCGCTGCTGGGCGGGTTGCGCGAGCTGCTCGGCAACGGCCCACAGGTCGTGATCTTCGCCGTCGTGTCGCTCGCGGCGACCTCGGCGCTCTGGTGGTTCACCGCGTGGTTCATGCTCATGGGCCAAGTGCGATGGCGGGTCCTGCTTCCATCGGGCGTGACCACCGCAATCGCGACGCGGGTCTATGCGCTGTCGGCGAGCATCTGGATGCCGGAGGTCGTCACGCGGAACCAGACCCAGTTCGGGTTCTTCGGAGTGGCGCTCGCACTCGTGACATGGTTCTCGGGCGCAGCGATCTGCATCCTCGTCGGAGCGTGCGCGGGATCGGTGTTCGCTTCGGACACCGGCCCGGTCGGCGCGTTCATCCGTGGCCGGGAGCCTTCGTTGCTAATCGAAGGGGCCGAACCATCATTTCCGGCTCCTGAGCGCGGGCCCTCGGCTCCGCGACGCGTTCCGACCTACCGAAGACGAGGTGAGCAACTCGTAGCGTTTCAAACTGAGACACCACCCAAGTTTCCGGTAGCCGCGCCTCGTGGCACGCTGGGCGCTCGCTACGCCTGAACCTTGTAAGCCTGCTCGATCATCCGCATCGCCCGAGACATCTTCCTCCGTGGCGATCTCCACGCGTCGGTTGCCCGTTCCCAGTGCCCGATGTCGCTCACGTCCTCTGCGATGCCCTCAGGGTCGTCGACGGCACCGTCAACGAACACGTTGAGCTTCTTGCGCTGCCCGACAATCTCGCACTGGTTCTTGATCCGCCGTATCCGACGTACAGGTTCATGAACCGTTCGGTCACATCGTCGCCAAGCTTTGGGGTGGCTCCTGCATACGACCAGGCGAACGTGACCGTGAAGGTTGGCTGACGATTCCGGACCCGCACGGCTCTGCAACCGCAACCCAGTCGGCTGAAGCGACGCTCCTCAGGACTCGTCGGAAGGGGGCGTTTCGGGAGCGACGCGCCATCGATTCCATGGCCACATGCCGTCGATCTCGACCTCAAGCGAGAAGCTCAAGACCACTCGAATCAGCACGATGGTCCCCAGGACCACGACGCTCTCCACGGACTGGTCGACCACGATCGTGCGGATGATGTCGGCGATGATGAGCACCTCGAGGCCGAGCAAGATCACCCGGCCCAGGTTCTTGCGCAGATCCCCGTAGGCGTCCTGACCACGGCGAACCGCGACCTCACGTACGAAACGAGCGAACGCGCCGAGTCCCCCGACGACCAGGATCGTGGCCCCAAGAGCCTCGACGACGTCGACGACGTGGGAAAAGAACTCGCGGTACGTCATGGCGCAACGCTAGTGAGCACGCGTGCCACACGCGCGCTCGCGCTGTGCGGAATCGACGAGCGCCAGAGCGGCACGTGTCTGCGGCGCGCAATGATGACGACATGGCCGATGGGCTCAGCAATCAAGGTGAGCGAGACGACGACCAAGAGCCCGACGTTCGCTTCTCGTATGCCAACGAGAGAACCTTCCTCGCGTGGATCCGAACGTCGCTTGGACTCGTCACGGCCGGCCTGGCCATCACACAACTGTTGCCTCCGTTCGACTTCCCGGGTGGGCGGCGGCTCATCGGCCTGCCGCTCATTGCGCTCGGAGTTGTCGTCGCACTGTTCAGTTTCCGGAACTGGCAAGAGAACGAACGGGCGATGCGCGCCGGTCGTGGGCTTCCGAAGTCGATGCTTCCGCGCGTCGCGGCCGTCGTGGTCTCGATCGTCGCCGTCATCGGGCTCGTCCTCGTGGTCTTCGGAGGTTCGAGCAAGTGAGCCACTTCGACGCCGACTCGCGAGATCCTGGCCTGGCCGCCGAACGCACGGACCTCGCATGGAATCGGAGCGGTCTCTCGTTGCTGGCGTGCGGCGCCGTCGTCATTCGCGGCATCGCCCGACCACCGTTGACCGCTGGGAGCGTTGCGGTCGGGTTAGCCATTCTTGCGCTCGGTGCCTTCACGTGGGCGCTCGGGTCCTGGCGAATGCATCGTTCTCGCACGAGAGGAGCGCGGACAGCGACTCCAGCCGACCTGTTGCCGATCTCGCTCGGTGTCGCGGGAGTGGGCATTGCAGCCTTTGTGGTCGGCGCGTTCTTTCCGAGTTGAGACACCACGGCGCCACGTGGCGCCCTCTGCTCACGCCCCCACCAACCATCCATCCCACGGATTGCGTGTACTTAGAGGTTGTGTCGGCCCTCGGCACCCACACGACAGCGGCGCGATCTGGGAGATGGTCGTGCCGGCGAAGCCGATCTCGGCGAACAGGTCGAACGCGGTATCGAGGAGGAGGTCGCGCGTGCTGACGCGCTTCGCGGCGTACGTGATCATCGTCCCGGGACCGTCGGCGTCCATGGCGGGAGTCTCCGTGATCTGGGATATGACACCGTTCAGATTCGGCCGTGTACGTCCCCGCGTACTACTCGTACTGGCTCGGGTACCGGAGTACAGGCTCCGCGGCCCACGCCAAGCGTGGGAACCGACCTCGCACGTGATGTCGTTCGACTTCCGGGTCTCGAGACGCCCGCGGGACAATTCAGAGGTCGACGGTCCGCGGTGGGGGGCACGGCGGGGCACGGCGGGGCACGGCGGGGCCCGACCTACCCACGCGCCGCGAACCCGCCTATATTGCTCCGCACTCGTTCTGGTACCGCAAGGCTCGACATCCGGGGGAAGCATTGCGCGCACGTCAGCGAGTCGCCGTCACGTCGGTCGCACTCGTCGCAGCGCTCGCGGTCGTTGTCGACGGCTGCGGCGGCACCGGCGGCAGCAGCAACACCACGAGCACGCAGAGCGAAAGCGCCACCGCAGCCAAGGGTGCGGTGAGCCTCAGGGCCGAGGGGAGCAAGCCCCAACACGGCGGCTCGATCGTGTACGGCGTCGAGGCCGAGACAGCGGGCGGTTACTGCCTGCCGCAAGCACAGCTCGCGATCAGCGGGATCATGGTCACCGACGCGATCTACGACACGTTGACGGTGCCCAACGCCGCCGGCACCGACTACGTGCCGTATCTGGCGAAGTCGGTGACACCCAACGCGACGTACGACTCGTGGACGATCACGCTGCGGCCGGGGATCAAGTTCCAGAACGGCGAGGCCCTCGACGCGGATGCACTGAAGCTCAATCTCGACAGCTTCCGCGGCAAGAACCCGAAGCTTCCACCGCGCTTGTTCGCGTTCGTGTTCCAGGACATCAAGGACGTCACGGTCACGGATCCGCTCACCGTTGTGGTCACGACCACGCGGCCGTGGCCGTCGTTCCCGTCGCAGCTGTATTCAACGGGCCGCATCGGCATCGCGGCGCCTGCGCAGCTCACCAATGGCGACACGTGCCCCACCAACATGATCGGCACGGGCCCGTTCAAGCTCGATCACTGGACGCCCAACCAGGAGCTCGTCGTCAGCCGCAATCCCAATTACTGGCGCAACGGCCTTCCGTACCTCGACAAGATCACGTTCCGTGTCGTGGCCGAGAGCGCGCAACGCACGATCGGTCTGCAGTCGGGTCAGCTCGACATCATCCACAGCTCGACCGGTGTCGACATCACGCAACTGCGAAAGCTGGCCGACGAGGGCAAGATCAACATGACCCTGGCCTTTCAGGCCGCCGAAGTCGGCTTCGGAATGCTCAACACGAAGAAAGCACCCTTCGACGACATCAACGGCCGCAAGGCGATTGCGTACGGGACCAACCGCGAAGAGATCAAGACGTTGCACAACCTCAACGTGTTCCCCGTCGCCAACGGCCCGTTCGCGCCCGACCAGCTCGGCTACGTCAAAGATCCCGGCTATCCGAAGTACAGCCTCAAGAAGGCCAAGGAGTACAAGAAGAAGTACGAGGACGCGCACGGCGGGAAGTTCCCGACCCTCTCGATCCTGTCGTGGAACGAGCCCGACACGGTGAAGCTCGCCGAACAGACGAGGGAGCAGATGCGCAAGGTTGGTATCAACGTCGAGATCGAGGAGGCCGATCAGGCGACGCTCATCGTCCGCGGTCTCGGCGGCGATTTTCAGAACCTGTTCTTCCGCAACTACCCCGGCGGTGACCCCGACGGCAACTACGTGTGGTGGCACAGCGGCTCGCCGGTCAACTTCGGCCGGTTCAGCGACCCGGTCATCGACAAGTTGCTCGAGCAAGGCCGCGTCACGGCCGACCGTGCCAAGCGCGCGCAGATCTACCAGGCCATCAACCGGGAGTTCGCGAAGCAGGTGTGGGCGGCGTGGACGTTCCTCCAGGGATGGGCGATCGCCGCCCAGACGAATGTCCACGGGGTGTGCGGCCCCGCTCTGCCCGACGGCGGCGAACCGCGCTGCATCCTCGCCGGCATCCATGAAACCGTCGGCCTCTGGGTGAGCAAGTAGCGGCCGCGGTCTACGCTGCGACGGCTCACCACCGCCGAGGAGACCGTCGCATGCCGCTTGCCGCCGCCGAACGGGCGCTGCTCGACGAGCGCCGTCCACTGACGAGGGATGAGGTGCACGCGGTCGCCGCGCTCCCGCTCGAGGAGCTTCCCGATCTCGTCGCCCTCGCGCACAAGGTGCGGCTCGCGTACTGCGGCCCGGAGGTCGAGCTCGAGAGTCTCATCAACGCGAAGTCGGGCGCGTGTTCGGAAGACTGCGCGTTCTGCTCACAGTCGGCGCGCTTCGAGAGTGGTGTCGACGTGTACCCGTTCCTCGACCTCGACGAGGTGCTCGGCGCGGCGCGCGCGACGCGAGCCGCGGGCGCCACGCAGTTCTGCATCGTGGTCGCGGTGCGCGGTCCCGAGGAACGGCTGCTCCGAAAAGTCATCGACGCCGTCCACGTGGTGCACGACGAGACCGGTCTCGAGGTCGCGTGCTCGCTCGGGCTCCTCGACGCCGAGCAAGCGGCCCGCCTCGCCGAGGCGGGCGTACGCCGCTACAACCACAATCTCGAGACGTGTCGCGAGGTGTTCCCGAGCATCTGCACCACGCACTCCTGGGACGACCGCGTCGCGACCGCGCGCCTCGCGATCGACGCGGGCATGGAGCTCTGCTGCGGCGGCATCCTGGGCATGGGCGAGACGCTCGAGCAGCGCATCGATTTCGCGTTCGAGCTCCGCGACCTCGACCCGTGCGAGGTGCCGATCAACCTGCTCGATCCGCGCCCCGGCACGCCGTTGGGTGAGCAACCGTTGCTGTCGCCCCGCGCCGCGCTCCAGGCGATCGCGCTGTTTCGGCTCGTCCTGCCGTCGACGATCCTGCGCCTCGCCGGCGGCCGCGAGAAGGTGCTCGGCGAGCTCCAGGCGATCGGCCTGCTCGCCGGCGCGAACGCGCTGATCGTGGGCAACTATCTGACCACCACCGGTCGCCTGCCCGAAGCCGATCACGACCTGCTCGAGGCCTTGGGCATGCCGGTCGCCGACGGGCCGGGCGAAGGGCGCTTCGTCGTCGACGCCGACGGTGCGCACGCGCGTCCGGCGCGCGTCACCATCCCCGTCAACGCCGAATAGCGCGCGTCTCAGCGGCCGGCAACCGGTCGGGTCAGGTGGCCGGTCTCGTTGAAGCTTCCGAGCGCGGCGCCGCCGCGGGGCCCGACCCGACCCTGGTGATCGACGCGAGGTCGAGACGCATCCGCCAGCTGAGCTCGGGACCGAGACCCAACGCCCATGCGACGGCGGCCTTGATCGGTGAGACATGGCTCACCGCGACAATCAGCGCCGCGGGCGATCGGCTCGCGAGCGTGTCGGTGCAGAAGCTCGCGACACGAGCCTGGACCGCGAGCAGGTTCTCGCCGCCGGGGGGCGTGAACGACGGATCGGCGAGCCATTCTGCGACCGCGTCGCGCGGGAGATCGGCGAACGGACGTTGGTCCCACTCGCCATAGTCGATCTCGATCAGGCGCTCGTCGACCTCCACGCTGCCGCCGACCGCGGCTGCGATGGCGGCAGCTGTCTCGCGGGCACGTGTCAGCGGACTCGTGACAACGGCGCCGACGTCGACCGCGCTGAACGCGCGGGCAAGCTGCGCGACCTGCGTGCGCCCGAGGTCGGTGAGCTCGGGATCGGCGCGTCCGAGCAGAAGACCGCCGGCGTTCGACGCGGTCTCGCCGTGGCGTACGAACGCGATCACGCTGACTCCTGCAACCGGCCGGTGCGCAGGAACGCGCGGTCGCGGGCCGGGACGGTAGAGGTCGAACTGACCGACCGCCCACCAGCACGCGACCAGGCCCACGAGCTCCTCGACGACAACGACCCACGTCACCGGCAGCAACGCGCCGTGCGGTAGCGACGCCCCCGACAACGGCCACCAGAACACGTCGGGGTCGGTCCACGCGGCCGACAGCACGAGCCCGCAGAACGCGCCGATGGGTAGGCACAACCACCTGCGGCGCAGCAGCCGCGGCCGGCCCACCGTTGCCAGCATCACGACCACGAGCAGCAGCACCGTCGCGAGAAGCGTGTGTCCGTAGGCACGTCCGCCGAACGGGATGTCGACCGCGAGAGGCAGGAGCGCGCCGACCACCACCAGGCGGTAGTCCACGCCCGCGCTGCGAAACACGTTGGCAACGAGCAGCACCGACAGCCCGACGTACCAGAGCAGCATCGGGTCAGTTGAGGTCGAGCGCAGCGTTGACGAGGGCATCGGCGTCGGTGTTGAGCTCCCTCCGCACGTGTGCGAGCTCGACCTCGTCGTACTCGGCGAGCAGCGCGCGCGCCTCGTCGAGCAACGGACGCAGGTGAGCGGTCTTCACCTTGTACCGGCCTTCGAGCTGACGGATGAGCAGCTCGGAATCCGCGCGCACACGGACGCGCCGGGCCGGGAAATTGCGCGCGGCCTCGAGCCCGGCGACAAGCGCGCTGTACTCCGCGACATTGTTGGTGGCGACGCCGATTCTCTCGCTCACCGTCGCGAGGACGGTGGGCGGGTCGGTCGACGGGTCGAGCACGACGGCTCCGATCGCCGCGGGCCCGGGATTGCCGCGCGACCCACCGTCGCAGTAGATGAGCAGCTCGTCTTTCATGCCACGAGGATGCAGCCGCAGTTGTCGCAGTGCGCGATGGCGCCGTCGGCCATCCTGCGCATCTGGTCGACCTCGGTCGCCGGGATCGAGAGGTGACAACCCTGACACGTGTTGCCGACGAGGCGGGCGACACCGACGCCGCGGGCGTGGGCGCGACACCGCTCGTATTCCGCGAGCAGCTCGGCGCTGAGCCCCTTGGCGACCTCTCCCCGCGCGGCCTGTTCGAGCGCGAGCTGATCACCGATCTCGGCCTCCTCGGCCGCGAGTGCGGCGCGGAGCTCGGTTTGGCGCGCGTCGAGCGTTGCGATCGTCTGCTCGAGCTGTGCCACCTCGCTGTCGAGTGCTTCGCGCCTCTCCATCACCGCGAGCTCCCGATCCTCGAGGTTCGAGCGGTGCTTGCGCAGCTGCACGACGTCGGATTGCATCGCCTGGAGCTCGCGTGGCGACGAGATCTCTCCCGAGTACAACCGCCGCTCGACCTCCACGGCCTTCGACTCGGTGCTCTGCGCGTCGTCATCGAGGCGCTGTTCCTCGCGACGCACGTCGTCGCGCGCGCCGGCCGAGCCGGCGAGGAGCTCTCGTTGCACCGCGAGGTCGGTACCGACCTGCTCGAGCGCGGCCCGTTGCGCCAGTGTCTCCCACCGGTGTCGCAGACGATCAATGGCGGTGTCGTGGTCTTGCAGCGCGAGCAGCGGCTCGAGGCTCAAGGGCGCTGCCCCTACGAGGAGCCGGCAGCGTTTGTGCAATCAGGGGCCCTATAGGGGCCACGATCGCACAAACGGTCGGTGCGTCGAACTGTCACGGGAACGAGCCTAACGGCGGCCGGCCCGTCGCTGCTCACGGCGGGGGCGCTGGGGTGGTCGGCTTCGTGACGGGCGGCACGGGCTTCGCTGTCGTGGGCGGCACGGGCTTCGCTGCGGTCGTGGGCGGTGGATTCGGGGGAGTGGTGCCGGGTGGCGGGACGAAGGTCGGCGGCCGCGGGGTCGGTGCCTGGCTGTACGGCTTGCGTCCGGTCGGGTCGATGAAGTGGCCCGGCCGGCTGCAGACCGGTCCGGCGGCCGGAAACGCGATTTCCGGTTGGTCGGCCAGCGCCGACTGCATGAAGGTCCGCCAGGTATGTCCCGGAACTTGAGCCCCGAATCCGGCGCCCGGGGTCCTGTTGTCGTCGGGATTGCCGTACGCGACCGAGGCGGCAAGCTGCGGCGTGTAGCCGACGAACCAGGCTCGCACCTTGTTGTCGGTCGTTCCCGTCTTGCCCGCGGCGACATGGCTGAACGACAGGCCTGAACCCGTCCCGTGCGTGATCACCCCGCGGAGCACATCCGTCTCGCAACTCGCGATGTCGGGATCGATCACCTGCTCCGCCGGCGACTCGTTCTGCTCGAACACGACGTTGCCTTCGGAGTCGAGCACCTTCGTGACGAAGATCGGTGCGTGGCGCACGCCGTTATTGGCCAGGATGCCCCCGACCCCCGCCATCTCCAGTGGCGTCGCCTCAATCGCGCCGAGCGTGATCGTGGGAACGGCAACAAACTGGTCGGGGTTGTTGGCCCGGGGAATATGAATCCCCATGCGGTTCGCCATCGCGACGATCTTCTCGGGGCCGAGCGCCGTCGCGATGCGCAGGAACGCACAGTTGACCGATTCCTCGGTTGCCGAGCGCACCGGCATGATCCCTCCGCCCGGTTCGGCGTTACTGAGGGACTCCGGATGGTGCGGCAACTTGCACGGCGATGTGCCGTCAACGGTGTCGTTGGGTGAGAAGCCCGCCTCCAACGCCGCGGCCAGCGTGATCGTCTTGTAGGTCGAGCCCGGCTGCATCCCGGGGATGTGCGTCGCGAGGTTGTACTGCGTCACTGCGAACGGGAAGCTGTTGGCCATCGCCTTGACCTGTCCCGTCTTCGGATCGAGCCCGACGACCGAGAGCTCGAAGCCCTTTTTTTTCTGCGCGGTGTCGACGGCACGCTGTGCGTCGGCCTGCAATCCGAGGTCCAGCGTGCTGTAGATCTTCAACCCACCGCGCAGCAGCTGGTTCTGACGCTCCTGCGCCGTCGTGCCGAGACGCTTGTCGGACTTGAGCCGCTCATACACCTCCGCGGCCCATGCGTTGTCGGGCTTGTACTCGGCCGGCGGCTTGAACGTCACACCGAGCGGCGCAAGATTCGCGAACTTCTCCAGCGCCGGGCTGATGTAACCCTGCTCGCGCATGCGCTTGAGCACGACGGCGCGGCGCGCCAGCGCGTGCTCCGGGAACTGCCACGGGTTGTCACCCTCGGGATTCGAGATCACTCCGGCGAGCAGCGCGGCCTGCGGCAGGTTGAGCTCGTCGAGGTTTTGGCCGCGCGGAAAAACCGCGCCGGGATCGACCTTGAGGAAGAAGCGCCGGGTCGCGGCCTTGATGCCGTACGAGCCCTGGCCGAAGTAGATCGTGTTGAGGTACTCCTCGAGGATCTGCTTCTTCGACAGCTCGTTGTCGAGCCGGGCCGAGAGCACGATCTCCTTGAGCTTGCGGTTGAGGTTGCGCTTCGGGGTGAGGATCCGGTTCTTGACCAGCTGCTGGGTGATCGTGGAGCCGCCCTGCTCGATCTTCCCCGACGTGAAGTTGTCCATCGCGGCGCGGAAGAGCGCGGAGCCGTCGAGGCCGGGATTGCTGAAGAACGTGCGGTCCTCGGTTGCGACCACGGCGTCGATCATGACCTTCGGTACCTCGCTGAGCTTCACGTTCTCGCGGTCCTGACTCGCGAGCGTGCCGATCTGCGTCCCGTCGGCCGCGTAGATCTTCGTGGGCTCCGAGAGCTTGCTCAGCTTGCCTTTGAGGTTCCCGGTGTAGTGGTTCGCTCTGACAACGATCGCCGCGCCCGGAACCATCGCGGCCAGACAGATGCCCACGCCGAAACCGCCGAGCACGACCGTCACGATGAAGTTGCGGAGGAGGCGAGAAGACTTGGCCATTGATCACTTCAGAATGGCACACGAAATCGCCGGTTTCGGGGCGCGGGCGCTGCGACGCAGGTCACGCTGTCATACCCCGTCGGTACGCTGCGGAGATGCGCCAGTTGACATTCGCGGCCCCCGGGCCGCCTGCACAGCGCGCGCTCTGGCGAGCGATCGACGAGCTGAAGGCAGACGATCCCCTCGCTCCGGTCACGGTGGTGGTGCCGTCGGCGTACGCGGGGTTGTCGCTGCGCCGCGCGCTTGCCGGCCGTGCCGGCGCGCCGGGGCTCGTCAACGTGCGGTTTCTCCCACTCAATCGCATCGCCGAGCTCCTCGGCGCGCCGGCCCTCGCGCAGCCGGATCGGCGACCGCTCACGCCCACGCTGCGGGCCGCGGCCGTGCGTGCCGCGCTCGCCGACGAGCCCGGCGTCTTCGGCCCGGTCGCGACCCACGGCGCCACCGAGCGGGCCATCGCCGCTACGCTGCGCGATCTCGCGCCCGCGTCCGACGCGGCGCTCACCCGGCTGAGCAACGGTGGCGGCCGGCGTGCCGAGTCGGTCGCCCGCATCTGCCTGCGGTTTCGCGCGCTCACCGCCGCGTATTACGACGACGAAGACCAGCTTCGGTCTGCTGCGGCCCTTGTCGCGGCCGGCGGCGCGGCGTTCCACGACATCGGCGCGCTCATCGTGTTCCTGCCCCGCGACCTCACGCCCGCGGCGATGCAGTTCATCGCGGCGTTGGCGGCGCGCGGGCACGTCGCAGTTGTGCTCGGCCACACCGGTCTCGACCCCGCCGACGCGCCGGCCCAGGCGATCGCAGCACACCTCGCGTCGTCACTCGGTCCGGCGGAGCCAATCGATCCGATCGAGCTCGACGGGCTCGGGCCACTTGGCGCGACGCGCGTCACCAGCTGTTCCGATCCACACGCCGAGGCGCAGGCCGTCGTCCGTGGGATCGTCGAGCGACTCGAAGCCGGCACACCACTCCATCGGATCGCGCTGACATACCGCAACGCGGTGCCTTACGCGCGGCTGCTGCACGAAGAGCTCGCGGCTGCCGAGCTACCCGCTAACGGCGCATCACCGCGCACGCTCGCCCACACCGCGTCGGGGCGCACACTGCTCGGGTTGCTCCGCCTGCCCGATGTCGACTTCCAGCGCGACGCGGTGATGGCAGTGGTGAACGGCGCGCCGGTCCGCGAGACACGCGACGGGCGGACTGCACCCGGGCCGGACTGGGACCGATGCTCCTGTGCGGCGCACGTCGTCGCCGGAATCGACGAGTGGACGTCACGGCTCGACCGCGCCATCACACGGTTGCGCGAGGTCGACCTCACCCGCGGGCACCGCACCGAGGTGGCCGTCGAGCGCGACGTCGGCCTGTCCGAGCGATTGCGAACATTCGTGATCGAGCTGGCAGCCGAATGCGACCCCGGTCCGCGGCGATCGTGGGCGGAGCTGGCGACGTGGAGCGTCGGCCTGCTCGACCGTTACCTCGGGCGGCCGGGGGCGGGCACGACATGGCCCGCTGAGGATCTCGCCGCCGACGACGCGCTCCGTGAGCGGCTTCTCGCGCTCGCCACGCTCGACGAGATCGGGGGCCACGTGGATCGCACGATGTTCGTGCGTGCGGTCGAGCAGGAGCTGGCGGCCCCGGTCGGACACATCGGTCGCTTCGGTGACGGCGTGTTCGTGGCGCCGCTCACGATGCTTGCCGGCACGGAGTTCGACGCGGTCTTCGTCGTGGGGCTCGCCGAGGGCACGTTCCCGCCCCCGGCCCGTGACGACCCGGTGCTGCCCGATAGCGAGCGCGCCCTCGTGCCGGGTGTGGCGGCCCGCGCCGACGCCGCCGCACGCGAGCACGCCGACTTTCTCGCCGCGCTTGCCGCCGCGCCGGAGCGCGCGTTGTTCTTTCCCCGCGCCGATCCGCGCTCGGGTCGGGAGCTGCGCCCCGCGCGATGGGCCCTCGACACCATCGCGACGCACGCAGGCCGCGCGGTCTACGCCGACGACCTCGAGCCCACGGGGCGCTTCGCACACGAAGCGGCCACCGCCGGATGGTTCGAGGTCGTCGCGTCCTTCGAGGCCGGCCTGGTGCGCGCGCCGGCCGACAGCTCGGCACACGACCATGACCTGCGCACGCTCCTCTCGTGGCACCGCGGCGGCCACGCCCTCGGCACGCACCCGCTCGTCACGGCAGACCGAGCGCTCAGCGCCGGATTCGACGCGCTGGCTGCACGCAACGCGGCGGCGTACGGCGCCCACGACGGCGTGATCGGACCCATACCCGGGCTCGCGCCACGCGCCGACGTGCGCTACTCCCCCACGTCCCTCGAGACCTGGGCCGACTGTCCGTTCCGATACCTGCTGGCGCGCGTGCTGCACGTGCGCGAGGTCGAGCGGCCCGAGGCCCTCGATCACTTTCCCTCCGCGCCACGCGGCAAGCTGATCCACGAGGCCTTGGAGCGCTTTGCGCAACAACGCCCCTGCGACGACCCTGACGCGCCGTGGTCGCCTGCCGATCGCGCCCGCCTGCAAGAGATCGGCGACGAGCTGTGCGACGGGGTCGAAGCCGACGGCATCACCGGTCCGGCGCTGCTCTGGCGCCTCGAGCGCCGGCGGATCCTGCGCGAGCTGGTGTTGGTGCTCGACACCGACGAGGAGATGCGTGCCACGCGCCGTGTCGTACCGGTGGGCGTGGAAGTCGACTTCGGCGTCGACGATGACGGCCTTCCGGCGCTCGATCTCGAGCTGCGCGGCACCCCGGTGAGCTTCCGCGGCCATGTCGACCGCGTCGATCGTGCGCCCGACGGAAGCCGGATCGAGCTGTTTGACTACAAGACCGGCAAGTCCGACGACTTCCGGGACATCGCGGAGGATCCGGTGCTGAAGGGCACCAAGCTGCAGCTCGCGATCTACGCGCTCGCGTTGCGCACCGCGTACGGGGTACCGGTGCACGCGTCGTACTGGTTCACCCGCACTCGAGGAGCAGATGCGTTCCTCGGCTTCGAGCTCGACGGCGCGACCGAGGCCAGGATCACCTCGGTGCTCGAGTCGATGGTGGCGTCGATCGGCGACGGGCTGTTCCCCGCGTACCCGGGCGCCGAGGGCCATTACGGGCCCGACAACTGCGGGTATTGCCCCTACACGCGTCTGTGCCCACACGATCGCGTTCGCCGGTGGGACCGACGCATCGACGATCCCGTGCTCCGCCCGTTCCGCACCCTCCAAAGCGACGCGTACCCGGCGGAGGCAAGCGCGCCATGAGCGCGGCGCTCCACGACGCGGAGGCCCGCGAGGCCATCACCGCGCGCCTCGCCGACAACCTGTTCGTCGAGGCGGGCGCCGGCACCGGCAAGACGCAGTCGCTCGTCGACCGCGTCGTGTGCCTCGTGGCCGAGGGCACGAGCCTGAGCCAGGTGGCCGCGATCACGTTCACCGATGCGGCCGCAGCCGAGCTGCGCGAACGGATTCGACGCGAGCTCGAACGTGCCGCGCGGCGACGAATCGCCCCGGCTCCTCCACCCTGCCGGGCGCGAGCGGTGCGCGAGTGCCGCCGCCGCGTTCGATGACGCAACCATCACGACGCTGCACGGCTTCGCGCAACGGATCGTCGCGGAGCACCCACTCGAGGCTGCGCTTCCCCCCGGGTTCGAGGTGGCCGATGCGGTGCAAGCGTCAGTCGGATTTCGACAGCGCTGGACGCGCTTCCTGGATGCGCTCCTCGACGACCCGGCGCGGGAACGGGCGCTCGTCGTGTTGTTCGCTCTCGGCATGCGGACCTCGGCGTTCGAGCGGCTGGCGCGCGTGCTCCATGGCAACGTCGACAGGCTCGACGAGCCGCTCGACGATGAGGTCGGCCCCACCGGATCCGTCGCGATTCCTGCCTTCGACGCGCGGCCAGTCATCGCGCTCCTCGACACCGCGACGGCCTTCGCCGACCGCTGCAGCGATGACGACGACCGTCTCCTGCGGCATTTGGGCAAGCTTCAGGCGACTGCCGACCGTCTCCGCAACGCAGGCGACGAGCTCGAGCAGCTCGACGTGCTTGCCGACCGGCCGTCGTTCAGCACCAGGGCGGGCCGCAAAGAACACTGGCCCGACGGCATGAAGGACGAGATCCTGGAGCTGCTCCGCGGGGCCGAGGACGCGTGCGTCGACGCGATCGACGCGGTACGCGAGCCTGCACTCCGGCAGGTGATCGACGCGTTGACCGAGTTCACGCGCCAAGGTGCTCGCGAGCGTCGGGCGGAAGGCCGCGTCGAGTTTCATGATCTGCTCACGTTCGCGCGCGATCTCCTGCGCCGCGATGCATCGGTGCGGGCGAAGCTCCACGATCGCTACCCGGTGTTGCTGCTCGACGAGTTCCAGGACACCGATCCGCTCCAGATCGAGATCGCAGTGCTCATCGCGACCGATGCGCCCGACATCCAGGGCCGGTCGTGGTTCGAGCTCCCGTTCCAACCCGGTCGGCTGTTCGTCGTGGGCGACCCGCAACAATCGATCTACCGGTTCCGGCGCGCCGACCTCGACTTGTACAGGCGGGCGCGAGAGCGTTTCGATGCCCCGCAGCGACTCGGCCTCACCGCCAACTTTCGATCGCGGCCCGCCATCCTCGCCTGGGTCAACGCGCTCTTCGCGTCACTCATGACACCCGACGGCGACGGCGCGGGCGACGCAGCGCCGTTCCAAGCGCTGAGCGCCACGTGTGTCGACTGTCCCGACACGCCGCTGCCCGTCCAGCTCCTCGGCCACACATGGGAGGAGAAGGCCGACCTCGGCGAGCTCCGCATGCAGGAGGCCGGAGAGATCGCGGCACTCATCGCGCGGGCGCGCGCCGAAGGCTGGCCCGTGCGCCGGCCCACGCCCGACGATCCCGATCACACCGCGCCGGCTCGGTACGGCGACATCGCCATCCTCTTGCCCTCGCGCGCAACGCTCCCGTACCTCGAGGAGGCCTTCGACGACGCAACCGTGCCGATCCGCATCGAAAGCCAGTCGCTCGTGTTCGCTACGAGTGAGGTGCACGACCTCATGTCGATCCTGGGCGCGATCGATGATCCCGGCGACGAGGTCTCTGTCGTGGCCGCGCTGCGCGCTCCGGGGTTCGGCTGCCGCGATGACGAGCTGGTCGAGTTCGCGCAGGCCGGCGGGCACTGGGACTACCGGCGTGAACCACCCGACGGCCTCGCCACACAGCACCCGGTCGTCGCGGGGATGCGTGCGTTGCGCGACCTGCACGCCACGCGGTGGTGGGAAAGCGTCAGCGAGACGGTCGGTCGCGTCATTCGCGAGCGCCGGTTGTTGGAGCTCGCGGTTGCATACGACCGCCCGCGTGATCACTGGCGACGCACGCAGTTCGTCGTCGACGCGGCCCGCTCGTTCGGCGAGGGAGGCGGCACGACGCTCCGGGGGTTCGTCGACTGGCTGCGCGAGCAGCTCGACGAAGACGCCCGCGCGGTCGAGGTCGTCGTGCCGGAGCCCGACGACGATGCCGTTCGCATCCTCACGGTGCACGGCGCGAAGGGGCTCGAGTTCCCGATCGTGGTGCTCGCCGGGTTGGGTGTGCGGAGCCGGATTCAAGCCCCACCGCTGCTGTGGGGCGAGAGCAGGATCGAGATCGGGTTGGGCAAGGACCAGCAACGTTTCGAGACCGCGGGATTCCAGCCGGCGCGCCAGGCGGAGCACGACGCGCAGAACGCCGAGGAGGCACGCCTGCTGTACGTGGCCGCAACACGGGCGCGCGACCACCTCGTGGTCAGCGTGCACCACCGCGCGACCGACAAGTGCCCGGCGGCCAACGTGCTGGAGCTGGCCGGTGACGTTCCCGACCTGTGGCGAGTGGCGAATGTCCTCGACGGCGAGCCGGCCCGCGCCGCGGCACCACCACCCGCCGACACGCCTGCGGCCCCGGAGAGCGAGAGCGACGTGCACGACGTCGAGGGTCGAGCCGAGTGGCAGGCGCGACGGGCGGCTCTCGTGGCCGCCAACCGGCGGGCGCCGACGATCTCCGCGACCGCGCTCGCGACGAGCGACGGCCCCGGCGAGCTCGCCGGTCGTGTTGCACCACCCGATCCCAACCTCGAGTCCGACGAGCCCGAAGGCGACCGGCCGGCGTGGAGGCGCGGCCGGGCCGGCACCGCGATCGGGCGTGCGGTCCACGCCGTGTTACAGACCGTCGACTTCGTGAGCGGAGCAGGCTTGCAGCCGGTCGCTCGCGCACAGGCGCTGGCCGAAGGGATTCCCGAACGGGCTCGAGAGATCGAGCTGCTCACGGCGAGCGTCCTCGGCGCGCCCGTGCTCGAGTTGGCACGCGCCGGCCGCGCCTGGCGCGAGGTGCCCGTGGCGGCACCGATCGGCGCCACGATGGTGGAGGGTTTCATCGACCTGCTGATCGAAGGCCCCGACGGACTCATCGTCGTCGACTACAAGACCGACCACGTGCCGAACGACGCCGACATCGATGCCGCGGTGGCCAGGTATCGCATCCAGGGCGCGGCGTACGCGCTCGCCTTGGAGTCGGCGCTCGGCCGGCCCGTTACGCGCGTCGTGTTCGTGTTCGCACGCCGAGGCGGAGCAGTCGAGCGCGAGATCACCGACGTCCGGCACGCGATCGGCGACGTGCGAACGCTGCTCCACGATCGCATCGAGGCCAACGCTTCGAGATGATTACGCTTGTCGCCGTGCCGCGCTGGCCGGTTGTTGCGCTCGGAATCGTGCTCCTGATCGCGTGCAGCGAGTCCGGGAGCGGACACGGTGATCGCGGCAGTCAGCCCAAGGCGCGCGCTGATCTGACTGTCGAGGGCGTGGCGGCCACCCCGTTCTCCGCGACGCTCCGCTGCGGCGACGGGACGAGCCGCGCGACCGGCTCGCTGGCAGGGCACGCCGCCGAGCTCTGTCGGCACCTCGTCACTTCGCCTGACGTCTTCGACGGTATCGGCGACGCGGATCGGCAGTGCACGCAGATCTACGGCGGCCCCGAGCGCGCACGCATTCGGGGCAGCCTCAATGGGCACCGGGTTGACATCGAGGTGAGTCGCAACGACGGTTGCGGAATCGGGGACTGGAAGCGTCTCGAATGGCTGCTCGGTCCACCGGCCGAACAGGCACCCGGCCCGCAGTGAGCCGCCGGCGCCCCGCTCGCGCCCGCACGAACCTTCGCTCAACGGGGCGATCGCCCTCGTTGCTAGGCCTCGTGGAGCAGGAACGCGACGTTGTCGTGGAACAGGCCGGCGTCCTCTTCGGGCTTCACGCCGGTCGCGCGGTAGTCATCGATCGGTGTCGCAGATCCCTCGGAGTGCGGGTAATCGCTGCAACACATGAACAATCCGTCAGAGCGTGCCCGGAGTCGCTCGGGCCGCTCGTAGGAGAAGGCGGCGACGCGCACCTGGCGCCGGAAATACTCGCTCGGCCGCAACTCGAGGTCACACAGGGGCCGGCCGTTCAGCTTGGTCGTGAACTCGGTACCACCGTCGAGCATCATCAGGTACATCGGCACCCACACCGCGCTCAGCTCCACGATGCCGAGCCGTAGCTCGGGGTGACGATCGAGCGTGCCGTTCACGATCAGATCAGTTGTGGCGAGCGCCGGCGGTGTCCAGATGAAGACCGACTCGAGTGCCGAGACCAACTCGTCCTCGGGATCGGTGTACCACGCGTCCTCGAAGATCCGCGGCTGGTCGGCGACGTGGAACACAGGTGTAACCCCGTGCTCGACGAACACAGACCAGATGCGCTCGTGATCTGGATGTGACAACGCTCGTCCGTCGACGGTCGCCGGCGCGATCATCGCGAGCCGCACTCCGCTCCGCCCGAGCCGCTCGAGCTCGGTTTCCAGCCACATGGGATCGCGGAAGGTCAGGTGCGCGACCGGATGCAGCTGTCCCCTGCCCTCCTCGACGACGGTCGCGCACCAACGGTTCCAAGCCGACATGTTCGCCGTGAGCGCCGGCAGCGACTCCGAGAGGCGCCGCTCCCAGAGCAGGCCGAAGTTGGGGAACAGCACCGCCGAATCCACACCCAGTGCCTCGAGGCGACGGGCGCGCGCTGTGGGATCCCAGTAGTCGGCGGGTAGCTCGTCGTCGTAGCGGTACTCGGCCGGCAGGCCCTGCCGGTGACGCTGCCGATGGCGGCCGACCCGCGCCGTGTCACCGGGCAGCTGCACGTCGGCGATCTCGAGGCGGCGGTCCCCCCAGCACACCCAGGCATATCCGAGGTCGTCGTCCTCGATGCGGAGCGCCTGGTCACGCCAGTGGGGATCGATGTGGTCGGCCCACAACGTGCGGCTCTCGAAGAGGTGCTGATCGCAGTCGATGATCGCGGTCACGGCGCCCCCCGGCTTTCGTTCGCCCGAGTTTGGCACGAAGCCGCCGCAACGGCATTTCCGGTGCGCTTGGGCACTAGATGCGCACGCTGTAGCCACTTCCGCGCGCGAATACCACGCTGCGTGAGATCTGCCCAACAGATTCCGCCGAATCGTGCCGATAGGGCAATGAACGCAAACCGCCACCGACCGAGGAATCATGACTCACTTCAGCCGCCAGCTCACCCGCAGCACCACACGACTGACCCGCAGCCTTGCAATAGGGGCGGCAATCGCCTTGTTTGCCGGCGCATGCGCCGTCGCGGCGCCGCCGAGCGCACAATTGAACGCACCGCAGACGACGCCGGGGACGCGTAATGCCTACCTCTGGCCCTTCGCTGCCAACTCGTGGGTCAACACCCCGGTCGCAGCGACTGCGACCTACGGCT
Organism: uncultured Actinomycetes bacterium; assembly: GCA_963813635.1. GTDB lineage: Bacteria > Actinomycetota > Acidimicrobiia > IMCC26256 > JBBRZM01 > JBBRZM01. The sequence goes on from CAWEZO010000002.1 coordinate 503,949, forward strand.
CCGCTGCCCCGTTCAGCTACGCGAACATCAACGCCGAAAGCTGGTCCGTCAACACCGGCATCGCCGGTGACGGAACCGGCCCCGGCGGCGGCTCGGACGCCCATGTCTGCCTGTGGAACTCGGCGGCGACCCAGATCAACGATGACTGGAACTTCTCGGCGTACGTCGTCAACGTGAACGCGCGCGGAGCGCGTACAACGCCGGCACGCTCGCCATCCGTGTACCGGCGTGCGCCGGGCTGATCCGAAAGGAAGAGCTCGACCGGAAGCAGATCCCGCACGCGCTCGCACTGGTCGTCGATCAGTACTCCTTGTCGAACAACTTGAAGTGGCCGGCAACCGCGATCGACTCCGACACGAGCAAGCACACAGGAGGCGGTCTCTGGTACGGAGCGTTGTACGCAATCCCGCCGAGCGTGAACGTCGCGGGACTCGGACTCACCGCCGGCGGGCTCACCATGGCCCACGCCTTGCAGGACTACGGCGCAGTCATCGCGGACCAGGGCGCGAACAACAGCTTCTATGCAGAAGGTAGGACCTCAGGGTCTGCCGGGCTGGCCGGCGCCCGCGCCGACGTCGCGAGGCTCATGCCCTACCTGCGTGAGATCACCAACAGCACGGCATCGACCCCCGGCGGCGGAGCAGTCGGGAGTGCGCGGCGCCAGCCGCTCGCCCCCGCGTTCGGCTAACCGGTTCGTCTCACCACACGCGAGCGTGCGTCTACGCCGTCCGGCAAAAGCGGACGTGCGCGACCGCGGGTGAGCACGCAAGCTCGACGCATTCGTAGCCATACGGGCCGCCGTCGAGGTGGTCGAAGAGCCGTTCGCCCACGCCGAGCAGGACGGGCACGATCGTCAGGTGCAGGTCGTCGATCAACCCGGCGCGCAGGTACTGCTGGACCGTGGCAACGCCACCGCCGAGCCTGACGTCGTTGCCGTCGGCAGCGTCGAGTGCTCGCTCGAGCGCCGCTTCGATGCCGTCCTCGACGAAATGGAACGTGGTACCTCCCTGCATCGGAATCGACGGTCGTGGGTGGTGGGTGAGCACGAACACGGGGTGGTGGTACGGCGGATCGTCGCCCCACCAGCCGGTCCACGGGTCGTTGCCCCATGCGCCGCGGATGGGACCGAACATGTTGCGGCCCATGATCGTGGCGCCGATGCCGAGGTCGCCCTGTGCGACGAACTCGTCGTCGATGCCCTCCTCGCCAACGTCCATGCCCTGCATCCGACGACCGCTGCGCGTCTCGAAGACCCATTCATGCAGTCGAGTCCCGCCCTCACCGAGCGGGTCGGCGCGGCTCTGATTGGGTCCGGCCGCGTACCCGTCGAGCGAGACCGCAAAGCTGTGCACGCGGAGCTTCGGCATCGGGTTCTCCCGGCAGATCAGCGCGTGGTGTGCGAGGTCAACGCACGTCTTGGTTCACTCGGCTCCCGTCTCACGGCTGAGGTCTTCGCGCGAATCGTCTCGGGAGCGACGATCCGCTGCATCGAGCAAGTCGCGCACGGCGTCGACATCGAAGGGCCGTTCGATCAGGGTGGTTGCGTCCCACTGGCTGCGCGGCACCCCGAAGTAGTCACCTCCGTAGACGTGGATCGCGGCCGTATAGCTGTCACGCGGATTTGTCACCGCATGGATCGCATCCTCTCCGAGAAGCCCCACGTCACCGGGGCCGAGTTGTTTCGTTCCCGAGCGCTCGATCGTCGAGCGGTGTCGACGAAAGAACACGTTGTCCTCCACGCCGCCGTAGATCCCGTTCGCGGTCCACATCCGATGATCGTGGGGAAACAGCGCAACGCGAGGTGGCCACACGAGCTGCAAGACCGTGAGCTCAGGTGATCGGTGCAGGCATCGCAAACCACCCGCACGGGGCTGACCGAGCGCGGTGTCGATCGCCCCGGGGTCCGAGACCGCGCGCTCGACCAGCTCCTTGACCGCGAGGCTCGGCTGGGTCTCCGCGAGCGCGGCGTGACACTCCGCCACGAACTCGTCGACATCGAACATCGCGACTCCTCGGACCGGACCGAACGTGGACCTGATTGGACGGCTTTCGAACCCCCGTGACCAGGAGGTCATTACGGTGCACTCTTCAAGGAGCGGTGTTCTGTATCTGTTCGACCAGTGCGAGATCATCACGCACCGCCCAGTGTTCCATGATCTGACCGTTCGCGACGCGGAAGATATGCACCTGCGGCCACGCCACGGTTCGCCCGGCCACGGGCAGACCGGCAAGACGTGGGAAGCCGTTTCCGATATGAGTTCCGTGCATTGTGAACCAAGTGATGACGCGGTCGTCCTGGCTCATCGTCGCGTGGATCTCGACGTGGCGGTCGGCGAAGCTCGCTTCGAGCCACCCGCCCACGATCTCGAAGATGGCGAGGCCGCGCTGTCGGCTCACGTTGTCGAAGAACTCAGGCGAGAAGTGGTCGAACACGGAGCGGTCGCCGTTCTCTGACCACAACGCGTAGCCGCGAGCGATGACGTCTGCGCTCAGCGATTCGCTCCTCTCCACGCGCACAGGTTGGCCGATACGGAGTGCCACGGTCGAGTACCGATCGGCGGTTACGCGCTAGCCAACACCTCAACGATGCGCATCGACAGCAGCTCGATGCCCACCGCGGCTTGCTGCGGAGATTCGCTCGCACCTTGTCGGCGAACGCCTTAGCGGTTTCGATCGATTCAAAAGTGACCAAGACCACGCTCTCACTGGTCGCACGGTCCACCGTCCAACAAGCTGCTACGAAACCAGGGGAGGCCATACGCCGGGCACGATCATCCGATGCAATCCCTCTCACTGCTCGGCCTCTCGCGAGAGATCCATGCGAAAGGTCGCCAAGGTCGCGTGAGTGGGACTACTCATCAGTGCAGAATGCCCGATCCGCCGCCACGTGCCGCGAGCCGACAAGGCGCCGGCGTTAGCGGCCGGGAGGTGCCTGGGGTGACGCGGAGGCCGTCGGTGGGCAGCTCAAGGGGCACGTGTAGAAACGCACCTCGTGACCGTCGGGGTCGTGTGGATCCCGAGCAGGACGCAGCCCACCGGCGTCCGCTGCACCTCTGCGTGCGACTCTTCGAGCGCGGAGAAGTGCGCAGCCAGCGCCTCGATGGCCTCTCGACCGGGCACGCCGATCGCGAAGTAGTCGAACCCCGTCGCGCATGACGAGGGAACCGTCGGCCATGACACCACCTCCAATCCACGGTGCTGGACGCGGCGACTCTAGGCAGCGCCGCGAAAGAAGAGCGCCTTCGCGACACCACCTCCCCTGGCCGCAGCGCGGGAACCAGTCACGCGAGTCGTCTGATGCGTCGGCTGGGGTTCGAAAGAGATACCGAAGGTGTCAGATTGTGGGCGCTGAGGGACTCGAACCCCCGACATCCGCCTTGTGAGAGCGAATCGTTGACAAACGTGGGCGCGCGAACCTCCTGGTCGGAGGCTTGAAATGCGTCGTGACCTGCCCGCGAACACGTAGCCGACCCCACGTCGGGGTCTGCGCTGGCGACCGAATGACGGTGATGCGTCGCCGATCGGGTAGTCACGGTGTGTTCGTCATGTACGAGTGCGAGCTGAAAGACTGGCGAGTGCCGCCGCAACGCCGAGTTCATCACCGTGCGCGACGGCATGCTCGTCGAGACCCAGGTGTTCTTCGGCGGCCGCGGGGAGCGGCAATGGCCAAGCTGATCTATGTGTCGAACGTGTCCCTCGACGGCTACATCGAAGACGAACACGGCAATTTCGACTGGACCGCGCCCAGCGACGAGGTCTTCGCGTTTATCACCGACCTCGTGCGCTCCGTCGGCACCTACCTCTACGGGCGGGGCCTCTACGACACGATGGCCGTCTGGGAAACCGACTCGGCCCTGGCCGCCCAGTCGGAACTCATGGGCGACTTCGCGAACGTCTGGCAGGCCGCGGACAAGGTCGTCTACTCCACGACCCTGGACGCTGTACCGACCGCCAAGACCCAGCTCGAGCGCAACTTCGACCCCGACTCGGTCCATGACATGAAGGCCTCAGCCACCAGTGATCTCACCGTGGGAGGTCCGAACCTCGCCGCGCACGCTTTCAAGGCCGGGCTGGTCGATGAGTGCCACCTGTTCATCTATCCCGTACTCGTCGGTGGGGGCAAGCCGTCGCTCCCCCGCGACACGCGCGCCGACCTCAAGCTGCTGGACGAGCGCCGGTTCAGCAACGGTGTCGTGTACCTCCGCTACCGCGCCCCGTTCTGACCATCAACGCCCGCTTCAACGCATTTCGGAGATGATGGGCTCGTTGCGGGGCGCACCGTCAAAGCAGGATCCTCAACTCGTGCCGCCGCGACCAACTCGCCGGCAAGCTCCTGAAGCGCCTGGAGCTCGCTCATCTGCCTCCTTCCCGAACGGCACGCCGTCACGAGTAGGAGCCATCAGCCTCCACGGGCGGTTTCGGCGAGCTCCATCGCCGTCAGACCGAACTGTAGCGACGCCGGCCGTGATCGAATCGACGGCGTGGCACGTCACAACGACCCGCCGCTTCCCTTCCCGCCACCGGCGCGGCCCGAGACCGGCACCAGGGGACGTACATAGGTCGTGCCGGAGGGGGGACTTGAACTCCCCTATCGCTCATCCTGCGCGGTTGGGTGTCGTCCGATATCGGCCGTGGAACCGCTCCCGTTCACGCGGGCGAACGTACGCTGCAACACCGCGAAGTACGGACCGTGACCAGCACCCGTTAGCACCGCGTTAGCAACCGTCGGCTTCGCGGACTCCCCCAGCCGGGTCGCTCTCGACGGGTCGGTCTACAGGACGTTCAATTGAGGATCATCACGTAGACGTCGAGGGTGTTGACGTTGCCCTCGTCGTTGAAGCCGTACGCCATCACGGTGTTGGCGATGCTGGTGAAGTCACCGCGTGTGTTGCGCTCCTGGAGTTCGAGGATCACCCGGTTTCCCTGTTCCGTGAGGTGCCGGAGTGTCGCTTCCCATTGCGTCTCGCCGCCGTACTGGGTGATGTAGGACTTGTAGGTCTGCCAGTCGATCGTCTCTGGCTTGTCGGTGAGGAAGACGCCTTGGCGCACGAAGTTGTCGACGTCCACCAGTTCCTCGAGCGGTGCCCACGCGGCGTCAGAGAAGCCTGGCTTCTTCAGAGACTCGACGAGTTCCGCAAAGCGCTCGCTGTACTGAAGGACCTTGCGAGACAGACCGGCGAACTCCTCGGAGCTGGGGATTTCATGAGCCATGGTCACATCTCCAGTTCGGCTGCATCAGGCAAGTACGGGCTGGGATAGGGACGCCATTGGCGAATCAAGTTCCCTGCTACTCCATTCGTCAATGTCTGCGTCCGACCGTCCTTGTAGGTGAACGTGCCCTCGACGTTCTCCCAATCCAACATCGTGAACGGACAGTCTGGCGGTTCAGTGGAAGCCCAGACTCGGCTACCGACGACATGGCCGGTGAGCACCAGTTCGCCCGCATCGGTATCGATGGAGACCTTGTAGCGCGTCGGAATCAGCGCGCCGAGCAACGGATGCAGCGCCCAGTCATGGTGCTCGATGTCGAAGCCGCCATTTGGGAAGTACACGTCGTCGTCGCGCATGTACAAGGACATGACCTTGTAGTTGCTGGCCTTCATCTGCTCGACGCAGCCGTGCATCTCGTCGAAATGGAACCAGTTCCAGTCGTGCCAGGCGCCGACTTCCTCTTGCGAGTAGTTCAACGCGTAGTAGCGCTGCCTGCCGCCTGCTCCGTGCACCTTCACGGTCTTGCCGTCGACGGTGATCGTGCCTTCAACGGGTCCGGGCCAGAAGTAGCCCCCGCCAATACTGTTCGGCGTGAACCTCCGCAAGACCTCGTTGGTTGCTTTGTCCTTGGGCTGGTCGTTGTACCACATGGGAAATCCCTCGCCGCGATGGACGAGGGCCACCTTCACGCCGGTCTCCGCGTCGTCCATCGTGAAGTGCCACGACTTGTCAGAGTTGATCGTGAACTTCGAGACACCAAGCTCGATGGTTACGTGATCGTCCGAGCGCGTGACCTCGAACGACCCCAGCGGGTAGTACCGGAACACCAGCGGATCGGAGTTCGGAAACTTGGCGATCTTGTACATCGTCTTGCGCGACTGCACGACCTCGCCCCGGTTCGATTCCGTGCGCAGGTTGAGCATGGTGATGTCGCTCGGCCCGATGACCCCGGCCAAAAGATCGAGAGCCGGGTACGAGAGCACGGAGCAATCGATCCAGTACGGCTTGCCGTCATCGCCGTGCAGATGAGCGGAGATCGACCACTCGACCCCACCGGTCTTCTCGCCACCCTCCGGAAACCAATGCGCTTCTTGATCGAACGTGACTTCCGGTTCGCTGACGTCGAACACGTTGCCTTCGTCGTACATCTTCATATATGAGTCTCCTGACTTGTACGAGCTAGGCGAGCAATCCACCTACCGCCACTGGGCGTTCGTGGACGCGAACGACCACGCCGCAGCGGCCGAAGCCGAGCTCCCGCAATCCGAGCGCGAGAGCGAACCGACGAGGGCGCAGAGCTCGGCGAGTTGTCCACTCGTTTCCCCCTCGTCAGACGCTGGGCCAAGCCCGAGACGGACCCTAACAAGCTCACCGTCGATCTCGATCTAGTCGTCCCGCTGGACAGAGGCGCGGCGTTCCGCTTGACGCCCCGCAGCTTGCTGAGGGCTGTCCCGATCGGGGCCCGGACCTTCTTCACGGTCGCCGGCGCGAGGCCCCTCGCGCTCAGCTCGGCCACCCAGGCCTGCACATCGGCGTTCTCGATCCGGGCGAGCGGCAGGTCGCCGAAGCGGGGGACGATGTGGCCCCGCACGATCCCGTCTTGACGCGCCTTCGTCGAAGGGCTCAGGTTCACCGTCGACGGCTCGCACAGCACCACCCAGTCACGAAGGCGCATCTTCGCCCGGGATGGGTCGAGCCACGAGCCGTCGCGCTTGGCCACCGCGGTCGAGTGGAGGAAGCCCTCGGCATCGGCCTTCCGCGTGAACTGACGGGAGCGCTCCTTGCCTGCCGGGTCGCGAGAGCGGACGAGGTAGGCCGACTTTCCGTTCGCCAACCTGCGCCGCTTCACGTGCGCCACGGCCGCATCCCTCCCGTTCCCGCATCCGTTCTCGCGGACTTAGCCGGATCTGCAGGGTCACGCCGAGGGCCGTTCCAAGTCAAGATATATACTCTGAGCTGGGCTTTCTTCGTGGGCGCTGAGGGACTCGAACCCCCGACATCCGCCTTGTAAGAGCGTATCGTGGGCGCGCGAACCTCCTGGTCGGAGGCATGAAATGCGCCGTGACCTGCGAAAGTGCCTTCCCTCACCTCCCCTCGGTTTCCCGGGTTTTCCCGAGTCGCGTGGACTTGTCGCGGACCTGTCCAAAGAGGACGTGACCAGGACGCAAGAACACACCGCCCTCCGCAAGCGGGTCGGCCGTGGGGTTCGTGTCAGAGGATCGCGCAGTCCTGATAGCTGACGGGTCGCCTTGAGCGCGGAGCTTGCCCTGATGACGCCGCGAATTCAGGCGGTCGCCAGCGCTCAGAACGAAAGGACGTCAGATTCCCGACCTTGAGCGAATTTGATCAGGTCAGCGGCCGGTCCGGCCGATGTCAACGTCGTGAACAGAAGCGCCGCGAGGCTCGCCGCAGCCGAGCCGGGCACCATCGACTCCGACGACACCGACCCATCCAAGGCGGGCAGCTCCGCTCGCGATGGCACCGTCGGCCAAGAGCGTCAGGCGGGCTCCGGCGCGGACCACGACGATGTCCGGGCCACCAGGCGCCGTCACTCCAGCGGCTGGCTCGGCCGCTACATCGGCCTGGTCATCGCCGGCATCGCCGTCGGTGGAGCGCTCCTGTTGTGGTTCGCGGTGTCGGCACGCTCCCCTTCTGTCGATCAGTCCCCGAAGCCGAGGGCATTGTTCGGCGGGTGGCACGTCATCTACGACAACCAAGCACCTGCCCTCACGGTCGTGATCGGCGCCGTCGGTCTCGGTCTGATCTTCGCCGCTGGAGTGGCCCTCGTCGAACGGGTTGTCATGGACCGATCCCGGCGCTCGACCGATGCCGGGGTGAAGCTGCTCGCCCCCAAGCTCGTGATGGCCGAGACCCGTGACGTCGTTCGGCGGACCGGTCACGGTCACCGTCCTCATCCCCGCCCACAACGAGGCAGCCTCCATTGGAGCGACGCTTGACTCGCTCGGTGCCCAGGACCCTGCACCGAACCGCGTCATCGTCGTGGCTGACAACTGCACCGATGCGACCGAATCCGTCGCGCGAGCGCACGGGGCAGAAGTGTTTGTCTCCGTGGGCAACACCCACAAGAAGGCGGGTGCGCTCAACCAGGCGTTGAGCGAACTGCTCGACAGGTCTCGGAGACAATGACGTCGTCATGTGCATGGACGCCGACACCGTGCTCGACGACGGCTTCCTCGTCGCCGGCGTCCAGCGCTTCACCAGCGATCGCGCCCTGATGGCGATCGGCGGTCTCTTCTACGGCGAAGAAGGCCACGGCGTCCTTGGCCAGCTCCAACGAAACGAGTATGTCCGGTACTCCCGGGAGATCCGGCGCCGGCGCGGGCGCGTGTTCGTGTTGACTGGCACAGCATCGATGTTCCGAGCGCGGGCGCTGCGAACCGTCGCCGCGAGCAGAGGAGGCCTGCTGCCAGGCATCCACGGTGATGTGTACGACACGGCGGCGCTCACTGAGGACAACGAGCTGACCCTCGCCATCAAGTCGCTCGGAGGCCTCATGGCGTCCCCGAACGGCTGCCGGGTGGTCACTGAACTCATGCCCACCTGGCGCAACCTTTGGACCCAGCGCCTCCGCTGGCAGCGGGGCGCCCTCGAGAATCTCGGCGCCTACGGACCGGCCCCCACGATGCTCCGTTACTGGGCCCAACAGCTCGGCATCGGCTACTCGGTCATCGCACTCAGTTCATTTTGGCTGCTCATCATCGTCACCGCGCTCGCCACGGACCAGTGGGTTTGGTTCCCGTTCTGGCTCGGCGTCGGGAAGCCTGTTCGTCGTCGATCGGGTCGTCAGCGCGTGGAGCGGCGGATGGAAGGCACGTCTACTCGCGGTGCTGCTGATCCCCGAGCTTCTCTACGACATGTACCTCGACGTCGTCTACGTCAAGGGCATCTTCGACATCACCTTCGCCCGGAACGCCAGATGGGGTCATGTTGACCACGCCGCACAACCCACGCATGAGGCCAACGGGACCGAGCAGCGCGAGATCGCCGAGGTCACCTCGTGACCGGCGTCCTGCTCTTCGCCAGCGTGCTGCCCGAGAACATCATGCACGCCCCGTGGTTCGCCACGCTGAGCATGTTCGTGGCCATCAACACGGTCCTGTACCTGACCCTGGCGATCATCAAGCTGCTTCCGAAGGCCTACTTGAGCGACTGGGTCGACCAACGCAACCGGCGTTCCGAGACTCGCAGCATCTACCCGGATGTCGAGGCCGGAGCTCAGCGGTAACGGGCATCCGCGAGAACGTAGGTCGCTGCAACGCCACATCGCGTGACGCTCGCCGCGGCCACTTTCCCGTTAGCGATGACCTTGGCGGGGTCGTCGATGAAGCCTCGAGACGCTTGACGACCTGGCCGCCGGCGCAGGTCGGGCACTCGCCCTCACCGAAGGGCACGCGGTCGAAGCGACTGCCGAAGCGATCCTGAACGCCACACCGCTACCGCCTGTCGATGACGACGACACAACGTCGCCGGGATGGAACCTTCCCGCGAGCTAGGTGTAGATCCCAACAGCGTTAGTCAGTGCCGATGACGTCGGCGGGGGTCTTGTGGCCGAGGGCGCTGTGGGGTCGTCGATAGTTGTAGTACTCGAGCCAGGCTGGGAGTGCAGCGGCGCGGTGGTGGTGGGTCTGGTAGCTGACCACGTACGCCCATTCGGCGTGGAGGGTTTGGATGAACCTTTCGGCTTTCCCGTTGGTGCGGGGCCGGTAGGGGCGGGTTCGGAGGTGCTTGATGCCGAGCTCGACGATCGTGGTTGCGTGGAGGCGTGAGAGGTAGCCAGGGCCGTTGTCGGTCATGACCCGCTGGACGGTGATGCCGTGGTCAGCGAACCAAGCGATCGCGCGGCGCAAGAACGCGGTGCAGGTCGGACCTTTCTCGTCATCGAGGATCTCGACGTACGCGATCCGGCTGGTGTCATCGACGGCGACATGGCAGTCAGTCCCACCCGCGCCTGCCGGCACCGGCGCGGCGGTATCCGGCTTGGCGGAGATGGGCCGGGAGCCCGGGCTGATCGAACCGACCCAGCTTCTTGATGTCGATGTGGATCAGCTCGCCGGGATGACGACGGCAATAGCGGTTCGGGGGCTCGGGCGGCTCGAGTCGTGACAGCCGGTTGAGACCGAGGCGAGCCAGGATCGCGCCCACCGTCGATGTCGCCATGTTCAGCTCTGCCGCGATGCGCGTCGAAGTCCAGCGCAGCCGGCGAAGTTGCTCGATGAGCGCCTCGGTCCGAGCCGGAGTCCGACCCGGGACTCGACCCGGAGCTGAAGACCGATCGGTCATCGCTTCGCCTGCGTCGTAGCGACACAACCACCGAAACACGGTCCGGGTCGAGACCGCGAACGCTTCTGCGGCTTCGTCGACCGACCAACCTTCGAGACGGACTCGCTCGCACATCAGGGTCCGCTGGCGCGGCAAGAGACGGGCGTTACCGTGAACCAACACGGGCACTCCTTGTGGTGAGGGCGGCTTCAGCACCCCCAAGCCTCAAGGAGGCCCGTGTGACAAACGTGGATGGGATCTACATCTAGGTCGTCACCGACAGTTTCCCGGAGTACGATGAACGCACGCAGCTCCACATCACCGCGCTCTTGCGCAACCTGTACTCAGTGCAGACGTGGCTGCGAATGCGCGACGAACGTTTGCGATGATCCGCACGACCATTCGTGGCGAATTCGGCATCCCCGGCACCGAATCCGGCCCCACCTTCGCGTGGGCCGTCGAAACCTCGTCCGAGAGATCCAAGCCGGCAACTTCCCGCAGGCCCGACCGCCAAGCGAACCCAGCCACTGACCTGCGCCGTGCTCGTGTCGGGGGGCGACACAAACCCTAAGTACACGCGACCCCTGGGAAGGGTGGCTCGGACTCGCAGCCTGAGCTCACGGTGCTGGCCGACGCTGATCCCGGGGACAAGCGAGCGATCTACGACGAGCTCGGCGTGAACCTCACCTATCACCCCGACGAACGAGTCCACGTCGGCGCAGGAGGCGGTGTACTTGGGGTTCGTGTCGGAGGGGGACTTGTCAGCCGGCGCGATGCGATCCGACTGACGACGACCGTGTCGCTTGCGGCTTGATCGGCGACAACCGATCACGAGGCTCGATGCGCCTGTTCGCTGCGCCGACCTTCTCTCGCGTGGAAGTCTCCTTCCCTGCCGCGCTCCGGGTTCGCGGCCGATTCCTTGCTGACGGGCTGTGCGGCGCTCTGGTGCGAAACTCCGCGCGCCAAACCGATGACCTGATCGCCAGGGGATCAGTCGGCGATGGAGAGGCGATCGCGGCCGGCTGCTTTGGCGTGGTACAACGCGTCGTCTGCTCGCTTGATGACGGCCTCGAAGTCTTCGAGTGGCTGGCGCACGGCAACACCGACACTGATCGTGATGTGTGGGTTGGGCGGGTCGGGGATGGCGACGGCGGAGCGGATCCGTTCACCGATGGCACAAGACGTCGCGGTGTCGACGCCGGCGAGCAGTACGAGGAATTCCTCGCCGCCGAAGCGTACGGCGATGTCTCCCGGGCGCAGCAACGTTGCGATGGACCGTCCAACGTGTTGCAGGACGAGATCACCGACGGGATGGCCGTAGGTGTCGTTGACGTCTTTGAAGTGGTCGATGTCGATCATGAGAGCGGTGACCGGGGGTGCGTTGCTGCGGTCGTCGATCGTGCAGAGCCGGCGGGCGGCGTCGGTGAGATAGAGCCGGTTGTGTAGACCGGTCAGCGGATCGTGAATTGCCCGGTCATACCAGGCGGCGCGATCGAGGTCGGTGACGCGACGCAGAACCTCGCGCTCCAGGCCGACCCCGACCAAGCCTGCGATCTGGTCCACGATCGCACGCGTCGGGCGGTCGAGGTCGGCGGGGCCGTCGAAACAGAAGGCTGCGACACCCTCGAGTTCCCCGGACGACGGCGATCGAATGGGCAGCAGCAGCTGCGATGACGACGACGGCGTGTCGCCCGACAGCGCGTCGGCGACCTCGGCCGGTGCGCAGTCGGGATGTCCGGCGAACCCGTCGCTTTCCTCGAAATGCAGCATGATCGCTCCGGCCCTGGCCCAGAGCTCCATGCTTTTCGCACCGAGGAAGTTGGCAGCCAGCGCGGCGAGTCTCTTGACGACGATCGGGAACTGCATTTCGCTGAGCAGCAGGTCGTTGACTTCGCGGATCGTGCGGTTGGCAGTCAGCAGGAAGGCCAACCCGGGATCGTCGCGGGCGAGGAGGTAGATGCCGCACTCCAGTTGGCTGAGCCGATCCATGATGGGAACGACCAGATGCTCCGGTATTACCTCACCGTGCTGTGGGGCGATCCTTCGAATCGGGAGTTCGCGCAATTGCTCGACCGTGTGCGCGAGGACGTCGCGACTCGGCATGTAATGCTCGTGGAACTCGCGCATCGCGTCGAAATACGACATCGATGTCGCGACCAGCGACCGGTCATCGGTGAACCCGCCGAACAGATCCGACGAGAAGAGCGTGCCCGAACTTTCGTCGAAGGTGCAGAAGGAACCTGCGAAGTGCGCATACGGCGTGAACACGAACCGGAGCACTCGGTCTGGGAGCTGAAGCTGCCAGTCGTGCTTCTCGATGCGCCAGAACGGCAGTCCGAACCCGCTGTGGCGGATCAGCGCCTCGTCGCGCCAGTGGGTCACGATCGCGGCATCCGGATGCAAGCCTCGGGCCATCAGCGCCGGGATCGCGCCGAGGATGTCCGGGTCGGCGTGCGAGCACACCAGCCATCGCACGTTCCCGATGCCGACGACATCGTCGATCTTGCGAATCGTGTCATCGGCCGTGAGCGCAGAGCCCGGATCGATCAACACCGATTCGTCGCCCTGTTCGATCAGATACACGTGGCACTGGAACTGATCGTCCGGCAGGAGCGTACCCACCCACCACACCCGCGGCGCCAACTCCACTGCTTTGGATACATCGAACTCAACGCCGAGGTCAGTCATCACACAAGGATCGGCAAGTCAGCCCGGGCGAAGTAGTGGCTTTCGGCTCTACTTCCGCTGATCGGAACGGATCCACCTGGACCTACTACGTCTACGTCACCGACGGCGCCGGGGCACGCCGCCAGGTCTCCAAGGGTGGGTTCCGAACCCGCAAAGAAGCCGAGGCAGCGCGCATCAATTCGCTGAGCACGATGCAGAGTGGCACCTGGGTCCGCCCCGAGCGGGTGACCGTGCGGGAGTTCATCGAGGACGAGTCGCTGCCGACCCAGGCGCCGCCGACCTTGGAGGAGAGCACCTACCGGTCGTACAAACGCTACGTGCACCTCCACGTCGTGCCGCACATCGGTGGGATCACCCTCCAGCAGCTCACACCCCTCGACCTGACCTCGATGTATAGGGTTCTGCTCGATCGATCACGAGACAGTGGTCAAGGAGCTGCCCAAGACGAGATCATCGTCGGACTGGTCGTGGGGAAACCGCTCGGGATCATGCTGGCAACTGCGTTCGGTGTCCGATTCCGGCTCGGGCGCCTTCCCGAGGGACTCTCGTTCCGCCGAGGGCCGTTCCAGGTCAAGATATATACTCTGAGCTGGGCTTTCTTCGTGGGCGCTGAGGGACTCGAACCCCCGACATCCGCCTTGTAAGGGCGGCGCTCTAGCCAACTGAGCTAAGCGCCCGAGCAACGTCACGTTATCGGCCGTCGCCGCGCACCTTCGCCAACGCACGCGGCTCTAGTACGCGAACAAGGCGACCGACTTGGTCGCCTTGTTCCTTGGAACGGTTGAATTGACCGCCGGCGGGCCGAGGCTCGTTGCGGGGCGCAGCGCGCTCCGGGAGAGAGCGCGCCGGGGGGATTCGCCCCGCCTTGGTCGCCCCGGCCCGCCATATGCGGTGATCTCAGGCGCTGCGCTGCTCGCGCACCTCCGGGAATGCCGCCAACGCGCTCGAGTACACCGGGTCGGCCGGCCGAACCTTCGGCGGACGACCACGGCGACGCTTCTGCGCGAGAACCTTTCCGTTCGCGAGCAGCTCGCCACCCCACACGCCCCACGGCTCCTGCCGTGCGAGCGCCCCGTCGAGGCACGCCTCGCGCACCGGGCACTCGCGGCAGAACGCCTTGGCCCGCCCGATGTCGTCGAGCTGTTCCGAAAAGAACAGCGCGGTGAGCGAGGCCGCGCCGTCGCGACATCGTGCGTCGAGGCGCCAGGCCCCGTCCTCTACTTGTGGTCCGTACTCGATGGCGAACATCGCCGTGCTTCCCCTGTGTCGCTTGCTTCGGCTGGGTCGGTTGCTGGTTGCTGGTGGGACTCCTCGGGATTCGGGGCCGGAAACACAAAAGGCCGCCGGGTTGCCCCGGCGGCCTGGGTGTCTCGCTGCGGTGGTGATGTTAAGGCGAGGTCACTCTCAGCCGCCGGGGCCGGACATGCTTCGGGTCGTTGGTCACGCCGAGAATCGGCGTGCTCGACCACGAGCCATTGGCCGGCATTGCGCAGCCTGCGAAGATGTCGGCGCGCGCGATCCCGGCGGAGGCCAGATACTGGCGCTGCGCTCGGTCGCTTCTCATGCCGGTTCCTTCGCTGATCACTGCGCCCACGGGACTGCGAGCACCAACCAGGGAAGCAGCTGGGCCAAGCCGAGTCAAACCAATTCACGAGACGACCTCTCGGCCGTCACCCGGAGCCCGCCTGCGCCGCCATCGAAGCCTTACGGAGCAACGATTTCAGCGCTCGCACGGCCACGTAGGCTCGACCCGATGCCCACACCCGACCTCTCACGCGTCAGCGAGCTGCTCGAGCGGCAGCGCACCGACGACTGGCACGACGGCGCCCAGTGCTACGTGTCGCTGCACGGCGAGGTGCTCCTCGATCTCGCGATGGGCGAGTCGCGCCCCGACCGGCCGCTGGCGACCGACGACCTCATGCTCTGGTACTCGTCGGGCAAGCCCATGACGACCGTGGCCGTGCTCCAGCTCTGGGAGCGAGGCCGCCTCGGTCTCGACGACCGCGTCGGCGAGTACGTCGACGGATGGGGCGCCGGCAAGGAGCGCTGCACCGTGCGTCACGTGCTCACCCACATGGGCGGGTTCCCGATGGTCGGGCGCGGCGACATTTACGACGTCGACGTCTCCTACGCGGAGGCCGTCGCCCGGATCGTCGCGCATCCGGCCGAATGGGAGCCGGGCACCGGTGCCGCGTACCACCCGTTCAGCGGTTGGAAGATCCTCGGCGCCATCGTCGAGCGGATCGACGGCCGGCCCATCGACTGCTACTTGCACGACGAGGTCTTCGAGCCGCTCGGCCTCGACAACTGCCGGCTGGGCGTGCCCGTCGAGGAGCAAGCGGCGCTCGGCGAGCGCATCACACCCGTCTACTGGAAAGGCCACGTGATGCCGGTCATCGACGAGAGCGGCCTGTCGATGGCGCCGTACCGCGTCGAGAAGTATCACAACGAGGATTGGCACGTCGCCAAGGTCGAGCCGGGTGGAGGAATGCGCGGCCCGGCGCGGCGAGCTGGGCCGCTTCTACGAGTCATTACTCGGTTTCGGCCCGTCTGTCGTCGCGGCGTCGACCGTCGAGCTGATGGGCTCGGTGCACCGGTGGGGCGTGCGAGACCAGGCGTTCCGCACCATGATCCCTTGGGGACTCGGGACGCAGGTGCAGATCACCGGTGGCACCGGTCGGCGGGCCTTTGGCCACGGCGGCATGGCGTCGTCGCGCGGGCTGTGCGATCCCGAGTACGGGCTCGTGATGGTGCTGGTCACCAACGGCTTGCCGTCGTTCATACCCGCCGAAGAACGATTGTTCGAGATCACCGACGCGGTCTACTCCGCGCTCGGGCCCGACGTGCAGCGCACGCGGCGCGGGGCACGCAGCCCGAAAGAAGCACTCGCGACGCTCAGCACCTAGCCCGATCGTCTCGACGCCCCGCCCGCCGTGGCGGCAAGCTCCAAGATGCGCGCGTGCGCCTCGGGCCCGCCGACGACGATGTCGCCCGAGGTGAGCCAGGCCCGCTCGTCGCCCGACCAGTCGGTCACGTTGCCGCCCGCCTCGCGCACGAGCAACGCGCCGGCGGCGACATCCCATGGCCCGAGCGCCTGCTCGAAGTACCCATCGAAGACGCCGGCCGCGGTCCACGCAAGATCGAGGCTTGCCGCGCCGGCGCGACGCATGTCTTCGAATGTGACCAACGCGGCCTCGAATACGGGCAGGTACTCACCGAGCCGCTCGCGCTTGGCCCGGAACGGGAACCCCGTCGCGCAGATCGCCTGCCCGAGCGGACGGGTGCTCACCGACAGCTGTTCGCCATTACAGAACGCTCCGCCGCCGCGCACCGCGGTGTAGACGTCGCCGAGCATCGGAGCGTTGACGACGCCGACGAGGGGTTCACCCCGCACCACCAGCCCGATCGAGACGCCCACGATGGGAAAACCGTGCAGGAAGTTGGCGGTGCCATCGAGCGGATCGACCAGCCAGCCGACATCGGCGCGGTCGCCACCGAACTCCTCGCCGAAGAACGCGATACCGGGCGCGTCACGCTCCAACGACGCGCGCACGGCCGTCTCGCTCGCGGTGTCGATGTCGCTCACCCAGTCGCCGGGGCCTTTCGAGCGCATCGCAGTACCGCGGTTGCCGAACGACTCCCGCACGACCGCGCCGCCGATCTCGGCGGCGACGACCGCCGCGGCGAGCAGCGCGTCGAGATCGAGCCCGAGCTCACCGTTGCCGGCCTGCTGGTTCACGGCATTAACGCCTCGCGGAGCTCTTCGAGCAGCTCGGGTGTCGATGCGGCGAGGAGCTGGCGCCGCGCGTCGGGATCGGTCACCGCCAGCGGCCGGTCCTGCGCGTCGACGACGCTCGCGCCCACCTCGGTGCACACGAGCAGGCCCCCGAGGTAGTCCCACGGTGCGTGCAGGTCATTCAAGGAGTCGACGAAGCCGTCGACTCGACCCGCGGCGACATCGCACAGTGTCAGTGCAGCGGAGCCCAGCGCGCGGAACTGCTTCCACGGCAGCACGCGCGCCGGCATGCCCGACACGGCGACCACCGAGTCGACGACCCGCGTGGTGACCGCGGGCTTGATCGGACTGCCGTCGCACCACGCACCCCTACCGCGAATGGCCGTCGTACGCGAACCGGTCGCTTGATTGGTCACGAGCGCGCACAGCGGACCGTCGACGTCAACCGCGCAGAACGAGATTGCCCAGTACGGGAGGTTGCGGGAGCAGTTCGTGGAGCCGTCAACCGGATCGACGACCACGGTGACGGGCGCGCCCACGACACCACTCGGACCTGACTCCTCACTGACCACCGCGACGTCGACCCGGTGCAACACCTCGAGCACCGCCGCATCGGCCACGAGGTCGAGCGCGTACTGGCCCGCAACCTCGGTGCGCTGACGGCGCGCCGGGCCCGTGATCGCTGCGACCGCGTCGCGTTGCGCGGTCGCAGCTTCTTCGAACAGCGCGAGCAATGCCTCGGGGTGCACGGCGTCAGGTCACGCGTCCTGTCGCGCGGCACTGCGACGGATGCCGACCCTCGAGACCGGCAGGATCTCGACCTCGGCGTTGAAGTCGGGTACGCCCGACCGGTCGCGCCGCCCGACGGGAAAGAGCACGTTGCCTTCGGGATAGAACACCTGCACGTTGCCGGGTCGCAGGCCGGCGAAGTGCACTCGCGCGTGAAGTTGCCCGAAATCGGAGCGCACGATGACCGATGCCCGCTCGGCCAGGCCGAGGGCCGCTGCGTCGGCCTCGGCCATGAGCACGGCGTCTCGACTGGCCCCCGTGAGCGGGTCGACGTCGCGGTGCACCATCGTGTTGAACTGCTTGCCGCGGCGCGTCGAGAGCAGGAAGCGACCCGCGGTGCGTTCGCGATCGGGGGGTGCGACCGGAAGGAAACGGGCGCGACCGTCGGGCGTGGGAAAGCCGTCCTCACAGAGCCGCGAACCGCCCCACTGGACCGCGTCGCCAATCGCGCGCAGCGTCTCGATGCCGGCGTACATCGGCACGACGCGCGCGATCTCCTCCCGGATGGCCTGCCCCGAGTCGAAGCCGACCAGCGGTGCCCGCTCGGGATCGACTCGACCGGCGAGATCCACGAAGATCTCCCACTCACTGCGCGCCTCACCGATGCGGGGGCCGCGCACCTCCGGGCTGAACACGATGCGCCGCTCGGTCGTGGTCTCGGTGCCCCCGTCGCGCTGCTCGTAACGCGTCGCAGCGGGAAGCAGGACCACGACATCGCTCGGATCGACGAGCATCTGGGTCGACACGACAATGTCTTGATGGACCCGCAGCGGCACCCGCTCGAGCGCGTGCCGCACCTCGTCGGGGTCGGGCAACACCTCGAGGAAGTTGCCACCGCTGCTGTAGAGCACGTCGATCTCGCCCCGGTGTGCGGCCTCGAGCATCTGCTCCGCGGTGAGGCCCGGCCGACTCGGCACCGGGAAGTCGTACTGCACCGAGAGCACCGCGGCCGAGTCTCGGGTGACGGCGACACCACCCGGGAGCGCGGTGGCGTATGCACCCATCTCCGCGCCGCCCTGCACTCCCGAATGACCGCGGATCGGCATGAGCCCGGCGCCCTGGCGACCGACGTTGCCGCGGCGAGCGCGAGATTGACGATCGCGGCGACATTGTCGGAGCCGTGAGCGTGCTGCGTGATTCCCATCGACCACACGATGACGGCGCGATCAGCCGCGGCGTACATGCCAGCGAAGCGCGCCATGTCGTCATGGGAGGTGCCGGACTTCCGTTCGAGATCGACGAACGACTCGCGCTCGAGCTCGTCCAGCAGCTCGTCGAAGCCGGCTGTGCGAGTACGCACGAACGAACGGTCGAAGCCGCCCTCGGCCAGGAGCACCTTGAGCACCCCGTTGATGAAGGCCACGTCGCCGCCGGTGTCGACGGCGAAGAACTCGTCGGCCATCTTCGTACCGAACAGCGCGCTCTCGGCATTGCTCGGCACCCAGTATCGCTCCAGCCCCGGCTCTTTCAGCGGGTTGACGACCGCGACCTTCGCTCCCCGCTTCCGTGCCATGAAGAGGTACTTCATGAAGACGGGCTGCGCGTTGGCGACGTTGGCGCCGAACAACACGACCAGGTCGGTGTCGATCACGTCGGTGTAGCTCACGGTCGTGGCACCCACACCGATCGCCTGCTTCAGCGTGTTGGTGGAGGGCGCATGGCACACGCGCGCGGCGTTGTCGATGTTGTTGCTGCCGAGGAAGCGCGTGACTTTCTGCGCGACGTAGTACGTCTCGTTCGTGATACCGCGCGCAGTGAGGTAGACGGCCAGACGCTCGGGGCCCGTGGCCTTGATCCGCGACGCGACCAGGTCGAGTGCTTCGTCCCACGTGACTCGCCGGAAACCCTGTTCGCCGCGTCGTCGCACCATCGGGTACGGAAGTCGGCCGAGGTCGCGGAGCTCCTTGCCGGTCATCGAGCGCAGAGCGTCGACATCGCCGAGCACATCAGGGTCGAGGGCGGCCATCGTGTTGACGCGCAGGAGATTGAGTCGGGTGGTGCAGAGGTGCACGCCGGAGATCGTCCAGTCGTGGAAGCCGGCGACGCCGAGGGCACACCCGTCACACACGCCCTTGTGCAGGATCCGCCACGCGTAGCGCAGGTTGTGCCGGTTCTCCCAGATCGTCTTCGCGATCTCGCCGTAATGGTTCGGCTTCGTCTCACCGACCCCGTACGGCTTGAAGCCCACCCAGAGACTGCGGCGAAACCCACGCCGGGTCTGCCGCTTCGCCGAGCCGCGCCATGCCATCAGCGGTCGAGGTCGACGCGCTCGGGATGCGAGTACACGTTGAACCGGTCGTCGCGAAGGAAACCGATCAGGGTCTGACCGAGCCGTTCGGCCGCCTCGACCGCGAGGCTCGACGGTGCCGACACGGCACACACGATCGGAATGCCCGCGACCGCCGCCTTCTGCACGATCTCGAAGCTGACCCGTCCCGACACCGTGAGCAGGTTGTCGCGCGAACGGCAACTCGCGTTCCAGTAGCGCATGGCCGACGATCTTGTCGAGTGCGTTGTGACGGCCGACATCCTCGCGCAACGCCAGCAGATCGCCGTCGAAGCTGAAGCGCGCCGAGGCATGCAGCCCGCCGGTCGCGTCGAAGACCGCCTGCGCGTCGCGCAACTGCCGAGGAAGGCTCACGAGCACCGACCGGACGACTGGCGGGCCTGCAGGGATCGGCGCGCACGCGACCTCCAGCTGGTCGATGCTTGCCTTGCCGCAGAGGCCACAGCTCGAGTTGGCGACGAACGTTCGCCGGCGCTCGTCGAGATCGACGCGACCGCGCAGCCGCACCGTGACGACGTTGTACTGCTGGTCCGCGTCGTCGCCCGCGTCGAGGCAGTACGCCACCGACGCAAGATCGTCGGCCGACTGCAGGATTCCCTCCGTGCGACAGAACCCGACCGCGAGCTCGAAGTCGTTGCCAGGCGTGCGCATCGTGACCGCGAGCGCCTCCGGGGCCTGGCCCGGCCCGTGGAGCCGGATCTCCATCGGTTGCTCGGTGACGACGTCGTCGGGGCGATCGACCACTCGACCCGCGCGCACCGCGCGGACCTGGGTCTTCGTGACCGGCCGGCGGGCAGAAGCGGTGTGCACAAAGCGAGGCTACTTGCGACGCTACTGGGGCGGCTCGATCCCGTAGTGCGCGAGGTCTTCGGGCGAGTCGAGGTCGTGGAACGCATGAGCCGGAGCGACCGCGCGCCATTCCGACTCGTAGACCAGAGTCGCCAGCGTCGCGGCAAGGAGGGCGCGCAACGACGTCTGACCCGTGCTGAGCAGAGCGGGGATCGCATCGAGTGCGGCCGGGCTGTAGCGGGCGCAGCAGAGCTGCGGCACGCCGTTGGCCATCGGTACGACGGTGGTCTCATCGGGCTGCTCGGCGATCAGGCGCAACAGCGATTCGCTGACGAACGGCAGATCGACCGCGAGCAGCATGACCGGGCCGGCATGGCCGCCCGCGCGAAGTGCTTGCGCGCCGGCGCCGAGCGCCGCGAGCGGGCCGGCACCGGGTGGATCCTCGAGCGTCGAGGGCGACGTGTGGTACCCCGGACCAACCTCGATCACCGTGGAGCAGGTCGCATCGAGCGCTCGTCCGGCCCGGTCGACGAGCCGCTCCCCTTCGACCTGGAGCTCAGCCTTGTCGAAGCCCATCCGCCGGCTCGTCCCGCCGGTGAGGAGCACCCCCGCAACATCCGCCATGGCCCGACGGTAGCGTGCGCGCGTGGACCGCGACGAGATGCGGAACCGCCTGGCGGCGGCCCGGGCTGGCCGGCTCGCGACGGTGACGTCCGAGGGGCGTCCGCATCTCGTGCCGGTGTGCTTCGCGATCGCCGGCCCCGACGACACGATCGTGAGCGCGGTCGACACCAAACCGAAGCGCACGACCGAGTTGCGGCGGCTCGCGAACCTGCAGACGAACCCGGCGGCGAGCCTGCTCGTCGATCAGTACGACGACGACTGGTCGCAGCTGTGGTGGGTGCGAGTCGATGGCAACGCGCGTGTGGTGCGCGCCGGTTCCGTCCACGACGAGTCCATCACCGCGTTGGCTGCGAAGTACCCGCAGTACCGCGAGTCGCCACCGGCCGGCCCGGCGATCGTCATCACGGTGACGAGCTGGCAGGGCTGGAAGTTTGCGGAGTGAAGTCGCGCGTCAGTCGCGTTGGTCCTCCGCCAGCTCGACGAGGTGGCCGTCGGGGTCGCGCAGGTACGCCGTGCGCTGTCCCCACTCACGAGTGGTCGGAGCGACGACGGCCTCGGCACCACGGCCCACCAGCGCGGCGAACGCGTCGTCACACGACGCGACCTTGAAACCCAATTCGAAGCCGGGCGCGTCGGCATCCGGAGCAGTCAGAGCGCGCCCGAGCGTGTCTGCCATTGCGACACGGTCGTAGAGCGCAAGTCGGGTGGTGCCGGTGTCGAACTGCGCGTACTGCCCCGACCGGTGCCCGAGCTTCAGGCCGAGCACGTCGCGATAGAACTCGATCGAGCGCGCCACGTCGTCGACGATCAACACCACATAGTCGGGCGCGGTCAGCTCCACGTCACGGCATGGGACGGGGCGCACCCGCGTCGGGCTGGAGCTGGTATGCGACAACTTCCCAGCGCCCCTGGCGCTTCGCGAGGCGAAGATCGTTGTGCACGACTGTACCGTCGCGGAGCTCGACCCGCGTACGCGCAGCCGCCACCCGTGAAGCGGCAACGACGTCTTCCAGGGCGACATGACGCGCGAGCCGCACAAGTTCAGGTTGCAGCTGGAAGGCTTCGCGCTTCGCGGCGATGAACTCCGGCTTCGTGCGACCGTCGCGCAGCTCGGGGCCCGAGAGCGTCCACAGCGCGTCGAAGTCGAGGCGGTCCCAGGCGAGCTCGTATCCGAGCGCGGTATCACCGGGCGAGGGACCGGGCTCCACCGCAACGGCGAGCACCAGCGCCCCGATCAGGGCGGCGATGGCGAAGGCAACGAGCGCGACGACCATCGCGTCACCCGTTCCCCACGAGCGCTTCGATCTCGCCCGCCAACGCGACGTCCTTCTGTGTGATGCCGTGCTCGCTGTGGGTCGAGAGCGCAACCCGCACGTTGCGCCACCGGATGTCGAGATCGGGATGGTGATCGGCGCGCTCGGCGAGGAACCCGATCCTCGTGACGAACGCGATCGTGTCAGGGAACGACGGGAGCGTAAACGTCTTGATGAGCTCGTCGCCGGCGCGCTGCCAGTCGGTCAGCCCGACGAGCGCCGTTCGCACCTCGTCGTCGGAAAGCGTCGCCATGGCCCCATTGTCGACCCGGAGCCCGCCACTTCCCAAGCCCGCGCCCGCGAAATCTCGCTGGACGAACGTACGTTCGCTACACTGGACCGCCATGACGGCGGGTGAGCGTCTCCGATGGCAGGTCGTCGACGCACGACACGCCGGCCCGGGCACCGTCGAGCAGCCGGCGTTGTTCAACGCGCCATCGGAGCGGGAGATCGGCCGGGGCGAGTTCCGCGGGCTCGAGTTCCTGCACGTTCGGGCGCGCCGCATCATCAACACCGTGAGCCCACGGTCGCCCGTCCCCTTCCGCCACACGATCAACGCGTATCGAGGGTGCAGCCATGCGTGCACCTACTGCTTCGCCCGGCCGACCCATGAGTACCTCGGCCTCAACATGGGCGCCGACTTCGACCGGGTGATCGTGGTCAAGATCAATGCCGTGGAGCGGCTGCGGGCCGAGCTCGCGCCGAGCCGCTGGCCGGGCGAGCACATCGCGATGGGCACCAACACCGACCCATACCAGCGTGCGGAGGGCAAGTACCACCTCACGCGAGGGATCATCGAGGCCCTCGCTGCGGCGCGCAACCCGTTCTCGATCCTGACCAAGAACACGCTCGTGCTGCGCGACCTCGACGTGCTCCGGGAGGCCGCACAGCACACCGGAGTCGAGCTGTGTTTTTCGATCGCGACGTTCGACGAGGAGGTCTGGCGCACTTCGGAGCCGGGCACGCCGCATCCGCGCAAGCGCATGGAGGCCGTCGCCCGGCTCAACGAAGCGGGGATTCGCTGCGGCGTGCTGGTCGCGCCGATCCTGCCCGGGCTCTCCGATCGCCGCGAGCAGCTCGCAGCGGTTGTCGACGCGGCGGTCGACGCCGGCGCCCCGACCATCTCCCCCATCCTGTTGCACCTCCGCACCGGCGTGCGCGACCACTTCATGCGCTGGCTCGGCGACTACCGCCCCGATCTCGTCGCCGCATTCGAGCAGCGGTACCGGCGCGCGTACGCGAGCACCGACGATCGCGAGCGGGTCTCCACCTTGGTACGGGGCCTCGTCGACGACGCACGCCGCCGGCAGCGGGGCGCGCGACACGTCACGCGGGTGTCGGAACAATTCGAACGGAAACCGACGGTCTGAGGCGGCCGGCGCCTACGCGGCGGGCGTGCGATGCCACTGGAGCGGGTGGCGCAACAGTGACGTGACGACATTTGCGAGCTGGGGCTTGGCAAAGTAGTTGCCTTGCGCGAGGTCGCAGCCCAGCGCTTCGAGCGCTGCGATCTGTTCCGCAGTCTCGACGCCTTCGGCGACGACTTGCAGGCCGAGTGCGTGCGCCATGCTCACGACCGCCGCCACGATTGCAGAGTCGTCGGCGTCGCGGCCCAGTCCGCTCACAAACGAGCGATCCACTTTCACCGAGCTCACCGGAAGCCGCTTCAGGTAGCCGAGGGAGGAGTACCCGGTACCGAAGTCGTCAACCGTGAGCTCGATCCCGAGCGCCCGGAGGTCCTCGAGCCGCTCGATCACCGACACGGTGTCTTCGAGCAACACGCTCTCGGTGATCTCGAAACACAGATCGCCCGGCGCGATTCCCGCCTCGTCGATCGACGCTGCCACGTGGTCGACAAGCCCGGTATGCAGGAGCTGGCGGGCAGAGAGGTTGATCGACACGACCGGATCCGCGTCGGCGATCGAGAGCGCCTTCCAGATCGCGATCTGACGGCATACCTGGGTGATGGCCCACGCGCCGAGCTGCACGACGAGCCCATTGGCCTCGGCAACGGCGATGAACTCGCTCGGCGGTAGCAGGCCGCGGTCAGGGTGGTTCCAACGAACGAGCGCCTCGAACGCGACGGCGCGCCGTCCGTCGAGCCGCACCATCGGCTGGTAGTACACCGCGAACTGTTCCTCGCGGAGCGCGCGACGCAGCTCCCGTTCCAGCGCGAGCCGTTCCTCGGCGTGGCGCGCATCACGTCACTCGTGCATTCGACACGATTCTTGCCGCGCTCGCTTCGCCCAGTAGAGGGCGAGGTCGGCGTCGCGCATCACGAGCTCGGCCGGCTCATTCGCGCTGTTCGGTGTGGCGAGCCCGATGCTCGCCGACAGGAAGGCCTGCTCGCCCTCGACACCGAAGGGAGCGGCCAGCGTTGACAGGAGCCGTTCGGCCAAGACAGCCGCCTCGCTCGGTTCTGTCAGGCCTCGGCAGAGCACCGTGAACTCGTCATCGCCGAAGCGCGCGACGACATCGCCGTCGCGCAGCGTGTGCTCCAGGCGGCGCGCCACCGCGACCAACAACCGGTCGCCGGCATCATGACCGAGGCTGTCGTTCACGGCCTTGAAGTTGTCGAGATCGAGGAACATGACCGCGACCGATAACGGCGCGGCGTGTCCGAGCGTGCCGGCGAGCAACTCGAGGAAGACGGCGCGGTTGGGAAGGCCGGTGAGCGGATCGTGACGAGCTTGATGATCGAGCCGGGCCTCGAGCTGGTCGACCGACGCCGCGAGCTGCTCACGGTCGTACTCGGTCCGACGCAAGGCCGCCTCGGCGACACCGCGCTGAACGTCGCCCGCCGCAGCGCGCGGCTCGCTCGGCTCAGGGCCGGGATTATGGCCGTCGATCATGTGGTTGTTATCGGCATGTCCGGTACCCGACTCAATTCCTTCCCTGCCACCGGACCCGAGCGCCGGACCCGAGCAGTCCGACCAGGCGAAGATCGCCCCGACCCTTCTATCCTGGCGCCATGACCTGTCCTTCGTGCGGTGCCGGCGCGCCCGACAACGCCCGATTCTGCCCGGCTTGCGGCCACAGTCTGGTGCAGCGACCCGACGAGCGGCGGGTTGCCACGGTGGTGTTCGCCGACCTCGTGGGCTTCACCACCTTCTCCGAGTCCGCGGATCCCGAACACGTGAAGAACCTCGTCGACCGATGCTTCGAACGGCTGGTCTCCGACATCGAGGCGTTCGGCGGCCAGGTCGACAAGATCGTGGGGGACGCGATCATCGCCTTGTTTGGTGCCCCGGTCGCGCATGAGGACGACGCCGAGCGGGCGGTGCGAGCCGCGCTGAAGATGCAGGAGACGCTCGGCTTGATGCGCGATGAGCTCGACGTCACGGCCGAGCTGCGCATCGGGGTCAACACGGGTGAGGTGCTTGTCGGTGCACTTCGAGCCGGCGGCGATTACACCGCCATGGGTGACGTCGTCAACACGGCAGCGCGCCTCCAGACTGCTGCGGCACCGGGTGCCGTGATCGTCGGGCCCGCGACACAAGCGGCGACCGCCGAATCGATCCGCTACGAGTCGCTCGGCCTGCTCAGGGTCAAAGGCCGCGAGGAACCGGTGCCGGCATGGCGTGCGATCACACCGCTGATCGCCCCGGGCGGTCGCCCGCTCCGGGTGCAAACCCCGTTGGTCGGACGCGAGGCGGAGCTCGGGATGTTGCGCAGCGTGCTCGCCACGGCGTTCACGCGCAACCGCGCGCATCTCGTGCTGATGGTCGGCGAGGCGGGCGTCGGCAAGAGCCGGATCGGCAACGAGATCGGCACCGTCGCGACCGACGAGCACGGCGCGCTCGTCATCGGCGGCCGGTGCGCGCCCTACGGCGAAGCCAACGTGTGGTGGCCGATCGCAGAAGCACTGCGCGATCTGTTGGGCATCGACGCGCGTGACTCCGTCGAGACCACGCGCATCAGGGCCGGCGTGCGCGTCCGCGAGATCATGGACCTCGAGACCGACGATCCCGAGGTTGACCGCCTCCTCGACGGTCTGCTGTACCTACTCGGCCAGACCCCCTCTGACGCGGCCGTCGATCCCACTCGCGCACGCGACGAAGCGGTCCGGTCCACCGCGGTGCTGTTCGAGGCGCTTGCCGCGCGACGACCGCTGATGCTCACCATCTCCGATCTCCACTGGGCCGACGAGCTCGTGCTCGACGTCGTTGACCGACTGCTCGAGCGCCTGCGCTCTCGGCCGTTCGTCTTGCTCGCCACCAGTCGCCCCGACCTCGAAGATCGCTGGACGCCGTCGGCGGGACGCCACAACGCCATCTTCGTCACGCTCGACCCGCTCGCTGCCGATGCTTCGCGCTCGCTTGCGCGTGCGATGCTGGGAGACGGCGGCACCGACGCCCAGGTCGAGCTGCTCCTCGAACGCAGCGGCGGCAACCCGTTCTTCATCGAGGAGCTCGCGGCGGTCATGGTGGAGACCGCCCTCGAGTTCGACGCCGCCGCAATCGAAGATCGGGAGCGCGCGCTGCCCGGGCACGTTGCGCGGTCTCGTGGCGGCTCGGCTCGATGCACTCGATCCGGCCGCACGCGAGACGCTCGAAGACTGCGCCGTGATCGGCACGACCGGCTCTCTCGAGACCGTCGCCGCGCTCGCCGAGCGTCGAGGCGCCGGCCGGCCCGACAGCGAGCTCGACCTGCTGGTCGGCAAAGAGCTGCTCAGCGTCGAGCGGGGCGAGTTCGGTTTCAAGAACGAGCTGATTCGCGACGTCGCCTACGAAACGCTCACCAAGGCGGAACGCGCGCGGCGTCACGCGCGGGCGGTCGGGCACCTCGCGTGGCACGCACAAGAGACCGGTCGGATCGACGAGTTCCTCGATCAGCTCGCACACCATTACGGCGCGGCCGAGGCCCTGGTGCACGAGCTCGGAGAGGTCGAAGGCCTCGGGCCCGACCTGCACAAGGCGGCGCTCGGGTTCCTCACGCGTGCGGCGCGCCAGGCCGAGCACCGCGAGACCTGGCCGGTCGTCATTCGCTTGCTCGATCTTCGCGCTCGAAAGTCCGCGACGACGGCGGCAGCGACGAGCTCCGGTTGCTCCGGGCGGCGCGCACGCCGAGCTGCGCCACTGCGCCGAGGCTCGAGCAGATCTCGCTGTGGTCATGCCCCACGCCGATGCACAGGGCGATCGGCAGATTGAGGCCGCGGCCCTGACCGTCCTCGGTGACGTGGAGCAAAAGGAAAACGAGTTGGCCGCGTCGGCCGCGACGCTGGAGCGTTCGGTCCAGCGCTGGCGCGAGCTCGACGACGCCGGTGGACTGGCCGGCGCGCTCCGCATCCTCGGCGTCACACAAATGTTCCGCGGTGCGCTCGAGCCGGCGGAGGTCGCGATCTCCGAGGCCCGGGAGCTGTTCCGATCGGCATCCGAGCGACGCGGAGAGGCGTGGGCGCTCCAGAACCTCGCGTGGATCTCGTTCATGCGCGGGGATCCCACCGAGGCCGACGGGCGCGTGAACGAAGCGATCGACATGTTCGCCGAGGTCGGCGACTGGGGCGGCGTGACGTGGGCACTCGGGATGCTCGCATGGGTACGTTTCCAACAAGGTCAGCTCGAGGAAGCCCGCACGATCGGCGAGCTGGCACTCGAGGAGGCCGAAGACCTTGGCAACCGCTGGGTGACCGGCACTCTGCGAGATCCTCCTCGGAAATGTCGCCCTGTGGAACGGCCAGTCGGCGGAAGCGTTACGACGCTGCGCAACTGCTCGCGAGCTGTTCGTCGAGCTCGGTGACGGGTGGGGCGAGCTCCAGTCGATCGCTCCCACCGTGCGCGCGCTCGGCGCGCTCGGCCGCTTCGACGAGGCCCGTGTTGCCATCGACGACGCTGCGCGTGTGGCGGCGCGTGTCGACGACACCAACTTCAGGATGCTTGCACAGTTCCTGCGGGCGGCACTCGCGGCCCACGCGGGAATGCCCGACGCGCTTGCACTCACCGACGAGGCGATGCAGCCGGAGGCGGGTTTCCAAGGGATCGACATCGAACGGCACACCGTGCACGCACTCGCCCTTGCGCAAGCCGGTCGAGCCGAAGATGCCGTCGAGGAGCTCGAATCCACCCCTCGCGGCGCCCAGCGCGAATGGTGCAGGCAGCGGTGCCACGACCCGCGCCGCGCTCGCCCTGGCCTACTGCGCCGTCGGCCGCACCGACGACGCGCAGGGAACGGTTGAACGCGCCGCGCCGGTCACCTACCTCGACCGGTTGCAGCTCGCGATGGCGGCCGGACTCGCGGCGGCTCGCGGGTCAAGTGGAGGCGGCGGACGCTGCGATCGACGGCGGCATCGATCTCGTCGACGCGACCGAGTCACGGCTCGATCGAGCGGTGATGCGCCTGGCTCGAGCATGGGCGTGGCAGGCGCTCGATCGATCCGACGCCGCTGCGGCGCGGGCCGACGCGTTGCACCGGCTCGAGGCGATCGGCTTGGGTACGACCGGCTGGGATCGCCTCTTCCGCGAGAGGCTGTGGGCGCCTGAGGCTCAGCAGCGACGGATCTGGTCGAGCACGCGGTCACAGGCGAGGCCGTCAGTGAACGTGGGTGCCTCGGGTGGCACGATCCCCGTTTCGACGATGTCATGCACGATGGCGCACCACGCGCGCATCGGTGCGACGTGGCGGTTGCCGTTCTCGGGCGGGTCAGGAACGATCTCGTCGCGCGTGCCGTCGGCGAGCCGCACCGTGATGCCGCGCACCGTCGATCAACTCGGCGACCCCGAGCGAGCCCGCAACCACCAGGCGCTCGGGCGTGGACGCTGCGTAAGCGAAGCCGCCGTCGAGCAACGCGGTGCTGCCGCCCGCCAGCTCGAGCTGGGCGGTGAAGCCATCCTCCGCGTCGACGACGTGCATGTGGCCCCTTGCATCGGGGCGCTCGCGGATCGTCGTGCGGCACTGTGCCCACGCGAGAGCGGTGACCTCACCGGCCATCCACCGCAGCGTGTCGACGGCGTGCGAGCCCCACGCACCGACCCATCCCCCGCCGAGCCGTCGTTCGGAGAGCCAGCCGTAGCGACGCAGCGGTACACGGGTGCCGGCGCTGCGGTACGTCCAGCTGACTTGCTCGATGTCGCCGAGGATCCCATCGCGTACAAGATCACGGAGGCGCCGGCGCATCGGGTCGCAGCGAAACTCAAAGTTGACGAGGTGCACGGTGCCGGCTGCTTCTGCGGCGGCGAGCAGACCGGCGGACTCCTCCGCGTCAAGGCCGAACGGCTTGTCGCAGAGGACCGCGCGACCCGCCTCGATCGCAGCGCGCACGTGCGCGCCGTGGAGGAACGGCGGCGAGTGCACCGAGATCAAGTCGATACCGTCCCGCCGGCAGAGCGCAGCGGTCGCTCACTCGTCGCGCGGTGAGGCGACGTCGACGACCGTGCAGCCCTCGGTGGCTTCGAACGCCGGCGCGACGACCGCGCGCGCCGAAGCCGGTGCCGATGATGCCGACGCGCACCGTCACTCGGCCGTGACTCCCGGGCCGAGATCGGCCGGTTGTGCGGGGGGCAATCGGAGCAGCGAAAGAAAGACGTGGGCGAGCGGACCGATCGCAAACACGAACACCAACGTGCCGGCGCCCACGTCACCGCCGAGTGCCCAACCGGCGGCGAGGGCGCTCAGCTCGAGCACAGTACGAACGAGCCAGACGGGAAATCCGAGCGCTGCGATCGCGGTCATGAGCCCGTCGCACGGTACCGGGCCGAGGCCGGCAGAGATGTAGAGGCCGGTGCCGAAGCCGACAATGACGATGCCACCGACCAGGAAGGCGACGCGCCCGGCGAGCACGTCGGGCTGATCGACCGCAGCGATCGTGATGTTGATGACGATGCCGACGCAGATCGTGTTGATGACGGTGCCGAGCCCGAATCGCTGGTGCAGCGGGATCCATGCCAGCAGGATCAGTGCGCCGACCGCGATCACGACGGTGCCGAAGTCGAGCCCGGTGAGCTCCGAGACGCCTTCGTGCAACACGTCCCAGGGACTGAGGCCCAGACGAGCGCGGTACATGAACCCGATGCCGACGCCGAGGCAGAGGATCCCAACGAGCAGCCGCGGGAGTCGACGGCCGAGCTCTCGCCAACCGGGAAGGAACACCACCTCGGCGACGTCGGCGTCGAGCAGACGCCGAGGGGCGCTCATGGCTTCCGCAGCAGCGCGCTCGACGACTCGTGATCGAGAAACAACGCGGCGTGCGCCGTGCGGCGTAATACCGAGGCGGGGCACCCGGGACGGATCGGCTCTTCGAGTGCGCGGCGCACCGCGTCGGCTTTGCGCGCCTCCGGCACGATCGCGAGCACCCGTCGTGCTCGAAGGAGCGCCGGGATGGTCACCGTGATCGCATGCGTCGGCACGTCGGCAATCGCCGCGAAATGGCCCTCGCCCACCTGCTGGCCGCGGCATGCGTCGTCGAGCTCCACCACCTTCACGTCGAGCGGATCGTCGAAGTCGGCGCCGGCCGGGTCGTTGAACGCGAGGTGCCCGTTCTCACCGATACCGAGGCAGCACACGTCGAGCCGGTGGTCGTGCAGCAGCGCGGCGTACCGCGCGGCTTCTCGCTCGGGCCCCGCGGCGCGACCGTCGATGAAGTGAAAGTCGGCCGGGTGCATCCGGTCGACGATCCGCTCGCGCATGTACCTGGCGAAGCCGGCCGGATGCTCTGCGCCCATGCCCGTGTACTCGTCCATGTGGAAGCCCACGACTCGGTCCCATTCGACGTCGCCGCGGGATCCGAGCGCATCGAGGAACGCGAGCTGCGAGTTGCCGGATGCGAACATCACGTACGCGACGGCGCGCTCGTGCACCGCCCGCGCGGATCGCCTGCGCGGCATGACTCGCTGCCAGTGCAGCAAGCTCCGACGCGCTCTCGAGCACGAAGACCTGGAGCTCGCCGACGGTGAAGTCTCCCGCCGCCATCACCTCGCTCCTTTACGCGAACTGAGGAAGCCAGCGCTTCGTCGCGTCGAGCATCTCGTCGGTCAACTGCTGGAGACGGTCGTAGTCGATGCGGCCGGCCAGCGGGTCGACGAGCATGGCTTCGAACACCTTGTCGCGATCGCCGGCGACCGCGGCTTCGACCGCGAGCTCTTGCGACGCCGAAACCCGTTTGAGGAAGGCGGCCAGTACCTGAGGAAGCTGCACGACGTCGGCTCCGCGCACGCCCGCGTCGTCGGCGACACACATGCTCTCGACCACAACGCCGTCGGGCAGGTCGGCCACCTGGCCCGCGTTCGGAATGTTGAGCGGGAACGCACGCGGATGGCCGCCGCGGAACGAATCAATCAGCCCGGCGACCATCTCGCCCGACGGCATGCTCGACACCTCACGTTCGGAGAGCATCGCCTCGAACTCGGCGATGTAGCGCCCCTGCCAGTACTCGCGTTCCTCGATCGAGGTGAGTGAGACGCCCCACCGCTCGCCCCAATCCGACTCCTCGGTGAGGAAACCGGGAAAGAACTCGACGAGATGGCGGTCACCGGCTGCCGGAAGCACCCCGAAGCGCCGGAAGAACTCGAGCTTCACCTTGTTGTGGTGCAGGAGGTCACCCTTGGTCCACTCGGGGCCCTCGGAGATCTTCTCGTGGCCGAGGCCCTCGGGGAACGGCATCGACAACGGCTCGGCCACGCGTGTGCTCCTGATTGTCAAGCAGGTCGCGCAGCTGCGCGAGGCCGTCCGCGCCGTCGATGTCGAGCTCGGTGATGAAGGGCAGGTGGTTGACACCGGCGACGGTCGGACGGATCTTCATGAAGTTGGCGTCGAGCAGCAGCGACAGGATGAACTGACAGATCGTCACCTCGTGGCACAGCCCGATCGTCGTGATCGAGGTCTCCCTCGTCACCGCTCGGCACAACGTCGTCATCGGGTTGGTGAGATTGAGCATCCACGCATCGGGACACTGCTGCTCCATGTCACGCGCGAGATCGAGCAGGATCGGGATGTTGCGCTGAGCGCGGATGATGCCGCCGGGCCCGACCGTGTCGCCCACCGACTGGCGGATGCCGTAGCTCTCGGGGATCGACACGTCGAGATTCATGCTCTCGAACCCACCGGTCGAGATGACCACGACCACATACTCGGCGCCGTCGAGTGCCTCGCGCTGGTCGGTCGTGCCCCGGGCCGTCATGCCGACACCGCGAATTGATGCGATGTGGTGGACCAGGTCGACCATGCGCGGGATGGGCTCCGGGTCGATGTCTTCGAGCACGATCTCCGCGTCGTGGAGCGAGGGCGTGTTGACGAGATCCACCAGCAGCTTCGGCGTCCACTGGTAGCTGCCCCCACCGATGATCGTGAGACGCGGTGCCATGGGCGTGCGGTCCTCCGATGACGTGAGTGTCAGGAATCGAAGCTACTCGGCTCACGCTCGTAACGCGACAGCGACCTCGATCTCGACCGAAGCGCCCCGCGGCAACGCGGCGACGCCGATCGCCGAGCGTGAGTGCCGGCCCGCATCGCCGAACACGGCGTGGAGGAGTCGACTCGCGCCGTCGATGACCGCGGGTTGCGCACGAACCCCGGGGCGCTGGCGACGAAGCCGAGCACGGTGAGCACCCGCTCGATCCGGTCGAGGCTGCCGAGCTCGGCCCGCAAGACCGACGAACGCGTTGCGCGCGCACCAGCTCGCGGCCTCGGCGCCCTCCTCGATCGTGACCGTCGTGCCGAGCACGCCCGGATGCACGAGTTGCGCCGTCGAGCCCGCGCGCGAGCTGGCCCGACGTCCGCGCGATCCCGCCGTGGACGACGACTGCGTCGAGCGGTTCGTGCGGCGGGTACGGGCCGGGCAGCTCGAGGCCGAGCTCACGCAGGCGTGCTTCGACGGCATCGGTCATGGTGCCGCCCGAGCGTGCGGTCGTCAATCGGTTGATGCCCGAGGTGGCGGTCGAGGAACGGGTAGGCGCGCTCGCCGTTCCAGTGGTGGCCGCCGTCGAACACGTCGTGCTCGAGTCGCGTCGGCGGGCACCGAGTGCGTCGTAGACCCCCGCCAGCGGTCGCGAGCTCCCGGGCGGCGACCACGACCGGGAAGAGGACGTCGTCGCTGCCGGTCTCGACGAGCAGCGGGCGCGGCGCGACCAGCGCTCCGAGGTCGACGTGCTCGAGCGCGCCGAGCATCCCGGGGAGCACCTGCGATCCGCACATGTTCCACGGCACCCGGTGCGCCGCCTTCCACGAGCGAGAAGTAGCCGCTCACGACCGCCGCCGCGACCCGCTCGTCGATCGCGGCGAGGAACAGCGTGCATCGTGGCGCCGTACGAGAAGCCCGACCACCCCGATGCGGCTCGGGTCGACGAGCGGATGGTCGCGCGAGCACGTCGAGCGCACGCGCGAGGTCCCAGAGGTTCTGCGCGAGCGGGTTGCGCGCCGGCCATCGACCGCGTGCACGAGGTTGACGTCGCAGTGGTACTTGTCCGGCGGCTGCCAGTCGGCCCGCTCACCGAAGCAGCGCAGGTCGGGGGCGAGCACCACGTAGCCCGCGCTCGGCGAGCTGATGCGCGTAGTCGCCGTGGTGCTCGGCGATCGCGGCCCGCGAGCTCCGGTCGCCGTCGTCGAGGCCGCACACCTCGCCTTGCCGGGACCGTGGCCGTGCGATCGCGAGGACCGCGGGCCCGGGCTCGGTGCGGTCGTGCGGAACGAGCAGGTACGCGGGCACGCGACATCGTCGCCTCGATGTCGAACACGACGCGATCGCGCCGGTACGGTGCCGCATCCTCCGACTCGAGCACCTCGAGCTCGAGCGGCACGGGCTCGGGGGTCGGGCCGAGCATCTCGAGCAGCCGGCGCGCGGGTGCGCGCTCGCGCCACGACCGGAACGCATCGAGATCGTCGGCGCGGACGAGCGGGCAGGGATCGGCAGGACTCGACGGCCGCCGAGTTGCAGCATCCACGACGCCCACGGCGAGAAGTTGCGCACGTCGGCCGGCCACGGCGCCGGCAGCCCTACGCAGCCCGCGCCCAGCGCCCACTCGAGGCCGCCGACGAGGTGCCGGAGGTACGCCGGGCTCTCCCACGCGCCGGGGAAGTGCCCGAGGCTCGTCGAGAACACCCGGCCGCCACCCTCCGGTGAAGCACCACGAGAGCGGAAAGCCGAACGGGCGGCTGCTTGGCACCGCGGCGCGTCGAGGTCGAGCTGGCCGAGCGGGCACGCGCAGCAGCACCCGCGCGTCGGGTCGGAGATCGCGGAACTGGTACACCTCGTCGTGCCAGCGCCACACGGCGCCGAGATGCGCGGTCGCGGGATGGTCGGGCTCGACGACCTCGAGCGTCGAACGTCTGGGTCCACGGGTGGCCGTCGAAGCGCGCGCCGACGATCGCGCCGTAGTCGTCCCAGCCGTAGCACGAGTCGGTCGCGGAGTGGATCGCCAGCACCGCGAGATCGCCGGCGCGCAGCCGGTCGAGCGATCGCTGCGCTGCTGCCTCGCTCCACGGCGTCTCACCGATGGTGAAGAGCGGCGCACCGCGGGCACGGTCGAGGTCACCGGGTCGAGCGCGCGCGCACGTCGTCGACGCGTCGAGCCGGCCAGCCCGTGCGATCTCGGCAACTTGCGCGACACCCGCCGCGGCCTGGTCGAGCACGCCGTGCACGCCCGCCGGACCGTCGCCGTACGGCGCGACCTGCGTGACGAAGAGCAAGTCGCGGTGCCGTCGGCGCGACTCGCGGTGGCGGTCAGGGCCGCTCACCGTATGGAGCGGCCCTGATAGCGTCAAGACCCCTGGCGCCGGCCAGGATGCTGTCACTGTCGTCGCCGACGCGTGGAGGTCGGCCATGAAGCTCGGTTTCATCGGGCTCGGCGCCATGGGCCTGCCCGATGACCCGGCACCTCGTCGAGGCCGGTCACCAGGTGACGGTCGCGTCGCGCAGCCGCGGCCCGATCGACGCCGCCGTCGCCGCGGGCGCGATCGAGGGCGACGGGCCGCGCGGCGTCGTCGACGCGAGCGAGATCACGCTCCTGTGCGTGCCCAACTCGCCCGAGGTCGTCGAGGTCCTCGACGCCGCGCTGCCGGCGCTCGGGCCGGGCAAGATCGTCGTCGACACGCTCGACCATCGACCCCGAGGTCGAGCGCGCCCAGCACGCGCGGGTCACGGCGACCGGCGCCGGCTACCTCGAGGCGCCGCTCTCGGGCGGCACCGTCGGCGCGCGAGAACGGCACGCTCACGCTCATGGTCGGCGGCGACGCCGCCACGCTCGACGCGGCGCGCCCGGCGCTCGAGCCCGTTCGCCGGGCTGATCGTGCACGTCGGCGGCCCGGGCATGGGCCAGGTCGTGAAGCTCTGCAACAACCTCGATCTACGCCGCGCAGATGCTCGCGACCGCGGAGGCGACGGTGATGGCCGAGCGAGGCCGGCGTCGACCTCGCGCAGCTCTACGAGGTGCTCACCCACTCGACGCGGCGACTGCGTCGCGGTGCGCACGCGCACTCCCGGTCGGAGGGCGTCGTCCCCGACAGCCCGGCGTCGAACGGCTGGACGCCCGGCTTCATGACCGACCTCATGGCCAAGGACCTCGACCTCGCGATCGGGTACGCCGCCGCGCACGCGCAGCACCGCTGCTCACGTCGGGGCTCGTGCGCCAGCTCCTCGGCGCGGCGAGCGAGGCCGGCTACGGCCGCGAGGACTTCTCGGCGCTCGGCCAAGATCGTCCGCGCAGCTCGCGGGGGTCTCGTGGCCGAGGTGACGGTGTCGTCACCGGCACACCGGTGCCGGCGTGACGCACCGTTCTGACGCTCGATCTCGGCACGAGCGCGACGAAGGCCGCGTTGTGGTCCGGCTCGGAGCTGGTCGCCATCGGGCGGGGCCCACTCGCCACCACGCACCCACAATCGGGGTGGGCGGAGCAGGAACCTGAGGCGTGGTGGAGCTCAGTGGTCGACGTGTGCACCGAGCCGCGTGCCCTTGCGCCCGAGACCTACTCGCGAATCGAGGCTGTCGGCTTTGCGGCCGCACGCGAGACGTTCGCGCTGTTCGACGAGGCGCTCCGACCGCTCGGACCGGGCATCTTGTGGTCCGATCAGCGTGCCGGCGCACACGTCGAGCGGTTCGGTGAGCCGTCAGTGTTCCGGTCGGCGACGGGTGTGGTGCTGAACGGCGCGAGCTGCGTAGTCAAGCTGGCGTGGGTTGCAGAGCATGAACGCGACCGCTTCGCGGCTGCCCGCTGGGTTCTTGCGCCGCGCGACTTCGTGCGTCGCGCGGTTGCTCGGCGACGACGTCGTGACAGACCCGACGCTCGCGTCGCGAACCGGGTGTTACCGGCTCGACGGCGGCGCGCCGATCACGCGGAGTTCATGGGCGAACGCCTGCCTCGCATCGTCCCCTCGGCAAGCGCGTTGCGAACCGCGAGTGCGAGCACGACCGCGAGCGAAGCGATGGCCGCACTCGCGCTCGGCTCGTCGACCGCGATCGTGGTCGGTGCGGGCGACCGCGCGTGCGAGGTGCTGGGTGTCGGGCGCGAGCCCAACGATGCCGATGGTGTCGTGGGGCACGACGACGAATGTCTCGATACCGGTTTCTGAAGACGGCACGGCGGCCGGCGCCGCCGCTCTGTCACGGGGGGCGCTCGACGGTCTTGTGCTCGAGGCCGGACTGTCGGCGAGTGGCGCCGCGTTCGGCTGGCTCGCGCGCCTCACCGGATGGCATCACGACGCGCTGTTCGACGGCGCGGCAGAGGTGGCACCCGGTGCGGACGGCCTGCACGCGCTGCCCTGGTTCCATGGCGCGCGGGCGCCGTGGTGGCAGCCCGACGCCCACGCCGCGTTCGTTGGCTTGACCGCCGGCCACGGGCCGGCTGAGCTGGCCGCGGGCTCGTCGAAGCGGTCGCCCTCGACGTGGCTCGTTGCGTCGAGCTTGTCGCGCCCGACGCCACGGACCTTGCGCTCGCGGGCACCGGCGCGGGGGCCGGCCTCTGGCGATCGATCCTCGCGGCGGCGTGTCACCGTCCCACTGTTCGACGCGCGCTCGACCAGGCCGCGTCTGTCGGCGCGCGGCTCATCGTCGCCGCCGCGTGCGACGAAACGCTCGACCTCGGCGCCGTGAATCCGATCATCGAGCGACTTCAGCCCGACCCCATGCTCGTCGACAGTTACAAGCGGCAACGGGCCACATCAGAGGCCGTGGCGGCGGCCGTTCTCGCACTCGAGACCGGCATGGGCGGGGGCTGACGGGCGTGGTCCGATTTGTCGGAAATACTGCTATCCTTGGAGCTTCTACAGCCGGCAGGGGATTCTCGGTGACACACAAGCACAACGCACGGCTCCGCCGTTCGCTCGTCGGGGTGATGGCTCTTGCGGTCGCGCTCGCCGCGAGCACCAGCGCCGCGGTGCCGGTGGGGGCCGCACCGGGCCGAGCTACTGCCGACTGGGATGGCTTTTCGTTGCCCATCGCCACGCGTGTCGCGCAGTTCCGCGGGCTCGCCTGGAAGCATCCGGTGCAGGTCGATCAGTTCGATGACGTCGCGTTCGAAATCCGACAAGCGTCGGCAGGCCACTTCCAGAGTCCCGACCAACGGACACATGAGCAGCACACGATCGCCGAGCTCCACGCGCTCGGGCTGCTCGGCGACAACATTCTGATCAGCGACGACCTAGGACCGCTCGGCGACGGCACCGCGCTCGCGTTCTACGACCCCATCAACGACGTCGTCACGGTGCGTTCCGC
The DNA here is from genome assembly GCA_963813635.1 of uncultured Actinomycetes bacterium. GTDB lineage: Bacteria > Actinomycetota > Acidimicrobiia > IMCC26256 > JBBRZM01 > JBBRZM01. The sequence continues at coordinate 542,300 of CAWEZO010000002.1, forward strand.
CATTCCGGAAGAGGTCCGAAGAGTCGTCGTCGCGCACGAGCTGGTCCACGCGCTCGACGAGCAGTACTTCAGCATCCGCGCCCTGCAAGACGGCGCCACCACGACCGAAGGCACGCTCGCGACGAAGTCACTCATCGAGGGTGATGCGGTGCGGATCCAGCACCTGTACGCCATGAGCCTCCCGCGAGCCGATCGCGCCACGCTCAACAAGGCGTACGACGCCTGGCAGAACAATTTCGTGGCGCCTTCTCGTTTCGGCGGCAACGCCGAGATCCTCCAAGCCACCGAGTTTGCCCCGTACCTGTTGGGCAACTCGTTTGTGCGAAACGCGGCCGCCGTAGGCGGCAACAAGAGCGCCGACAAGCTCTTCGCCGCGCCCGTCATGAGCACGCACCAGCTGTTCGAGCCCCAGGCCGCGACGACCAACGAGCAGCCCGTCGTCGTCGCGCCGCCGGTCGCGCACCCCGGTGAGGAAGTGCTCGAGCCCGCGGGGTCCTTTGGTCAGCTGCTCCTCTTCTTGGTGTTGTCGAGCCGGGTCGATTGGAACCTGGCCCTCACCGAGGCCGATCGGTGGGCCGGCGACTCGGCGATCCTCGTCAGCAAGTTCGGCGTGTCGTGTGTCCGGGCCCGGTTCGCCACCCACCATGCGGGCGACTTGATCAAGCTGGCCGGCAACCTCGCCGACTGGGCCGACGCCTTGGGCAGCGAGGCCAGCACCACGATCTCGCGCAGCCGCACCTGGGTGCAGCTCGACGCGTGCCACCAAGGCGTGGTGACCAACCCGGCGCAGGGCAAGATCAAGTACGCCGTGCAGGCGGCCGCCCTCCGCTCTGCCGTCTCGGCGCAGATGCTCGAGCAGCACAAGAGCCCGGCGGCGGCCGAGTGCATCGGCACTGCGGTCGCCACCGGCAACGCCGCGCTGGTCGAGGCGACGGATCAGAACCAGATCGCCAGCGCTGATGCGGTGAGCGGTGTGAGCTCCGCCATCAAATCGGCGGAGCTGTCCTGTCACTAGGTCAGCGTCCGGCATGGCAGTGTGCTCCGGGGGCGGGACTTGAACCCGCAACATCCTGATTAACAGTCAAGCGCTCTGCCAATTGAGCTACCCCGGAATGGCGGTTCGATAGTAGAGCACGCCGGAACCCGTCACGGCGCGAAACCCGGCTGTCGGCCTGCACAACCGGAGCGAGATGAGGTATTACTAGCGGCATGCGATTTCGACTCGGTCTCGTCGCCGGCTTCGCGGTCGGCTACTACCTCGGCGCCAAAGCAGGCCGGGAGCGTTACGAGCAGCTGCGCGAGTGGGCCGGGAAGGTCGGCGACACGCAGCCGTTCGAGAAGGCGCGGGCAGCACTCGAGCTCGCACTCGAACGCGTTCGTCCGGAGCAGCCCGAGGCGTCGGTGATGTTCGTCGAAGAGGTCGACATCACCACGTCGTCGAACTAGCTCACGCGCCTTCGCTCGACCGCTTCTCGTTCAGCGCTTCTCGGCTACCAGCAGGGTGTAGCCCGCGATTCCGTCTCGAACCGCGCGCGCAGCGTGCGCCGTGCGCCGGAGCGCGAGCTCGAAGTCAACGTCGGCGAGCGCGGCAACCTTTGCGATATGGAAGGCCCGGAGCCGCGCGTCGATCTGGTCGATCATCTGTGCCAGTGCGTCGTCGTGGGACTCGCGCATCGTGACGACGAGCCCCGCTGCCGCAAGCAGCTGCACGTACTCGTCTACGGGGCGGGCGTCGGCAAGGCAGGCAACCCAGCCGGCTAATGACTGCAGCTCCGCGTCGAGGCGCTTCGGATCGAGCGCGACGTCGGTGATGCCGATCCGCCCACCCGGCTTCAGCACGCGCGCCATCTCCGCCGCGGCCGTGGCCTTGTCGGGGAACGTGCAGAACGCACATTCACAGACCACGGCATCAACCGATTCATCGGGCAACGGCAACCGCTCCGCGTCACCCACGTGGAACTGCGCCACGTCGTCGAGTCCCTGCTCGGCCGCCTTGGCGTTGGCGGCCGCGACCGCCTGGTCGCCGAGGTCGACACCCTCGACGGCAACGCCGAACTCCGCGGCGAGGAGGAACGCCGTGGTGCCGGGCCCGCTCGCGACGTCGAGCACCCGCTCACCCCGCCGGAGCGCGAGTGCCCCCGCGAGCCGGCGGGTGAGGCCGAGCCCACCCGGGTGGTAGCTGTCGCCGAGGATCAGCGCGACCGCGTCGCGCTGATACGCGTTCGCACAACAGAGCTTCAGCTCCTCTGCCGCCGGGATCGGGTCGGCGACGCTCAACGCAGCCCCTTGCCGACATTCGTCGCGTTCGCAGGGACGTGGTGCGCCGGGTCGGGGGCGGGGCCACCGTTGCCGTTGCCGTTGCCGTCGATCGTCGTCTTGGAGCCGTACTTCGACGTGAGCAGCACCGGCTGGAGCTCGGTCGCGTTGGGCACCATCGTCGGGATGCTCACGCCGCTGAGCTGCTCCCGGACCTCTTCGCGGTAGCCAACCGAGTTGTACGCGCAGAACGGGATCAGGCGCCCGTCGGGCGTGATCTCCTCGACGCAGCACTTCATCAGCTGCTTCACATTGAGCGTGTAGGGATCCTGGCAGTCTTGAATGACGATCATGAACGCCGTGTCGGTGAGCGACTTCAGGGCGTCCGGCAGGTCGATGCCGCAGGTCGCGCACTCGAGCTGTTCCTGGTTCATCTCGGTGCCCGGTGTGGCCGTCGCGCTCCACAGCTTCTCGAGCGCGCTGCGCACGCTCATGTCGGGCATCACCCGGTTGCTCACGTAGTCGAGGTAGTCCTCGATCTGGATGAGGCGCGGGATCGGCACGATGTTGTCGCCGTCGACCAGCAGGTAGGTGGTGCTCCGACACGTCGGGAAGCAGCACGGCACCGGGAAGAAGTCGGAGACGCGGAACCAGTCTGAGCACTGGTCGACGAGCCCGTGCACGATGTCGGCGTTGGTGAGCCGGGTCATCGGGTCGAACTCGATGTGACGGCCCGAGTGGGTGACGGGCTGGAACGCGACGGATCGCACGGCCGGGTGCTTGATGCCGAAGCGCACGATGTCGCCGAGCTCATCTTGATTGAGATCGCGTTCGATCGCCGCGACCAGGGTGACGGTGAGACCGAACTCCGCGCAGTTGTCGAGCGCCTTCTGCTTGGCGGCGCGCAGGTCGCGCGCCCGGATCTCGAGGTGGGTGCGCTCCTTGAACCCGTCGAACTGCATGTAGATGTTGGGCTTCGACGGCAGCTCGGAGATGGTCTTCACGAAGTTGCGGTCGTGCGCGAGCTTCAAGCCGTTGGTGTTGAGGTTGACCGTCTTCACGCCCTTCGCAGTGGCGAGCTTCATGAACTCGACGATCTCCGGATGGATCGTCGGCTCGCCACCCGAGAACATCACGACCTCGGGTTCGCCTTCCGACGCGACGAACGCGTCGAGCGCCGAGCCGCACTGCTCGAGCGTGAGCGAGAAGCCGTCGGGCTGGTGGCCCGAGTCCGCGAAGCAGATCGGACAGTCGAGGTTGCAGTTGGTGTTGACCTCGATGATGCCGAGACACGCGTGCTGCTTGTGCTCGGGACACAACCCGCAGTCGAGCGGACAGCCGTCCTTCACCTCGGTTTGCGTCTCGAGCGGGATGGTGCCCGGCTTGTTGAAGCGCAGCGAGTCGAAGTACATCTCCGCGTCGGAGTAGAGCATCGCCTCGAACGTGCCGTGCTCGGTGCAGCGCTTGCGCAGGAACACGTAGTTGTCCTTGACGTTGACCTCGGCGTCGATGACCGTCTTGCACACCGGGCAGATGCTCTTCGTGTACTCGAGGAACACCTCGTCACGATCGACCTTCTGGCGAGCGGGAGTGACGGTCATCACGGGCTCCTTCCGAGCGGTCGCTGCCGGGCGGGAATCTACTTGTGACGTTCGTGGCGGAAAAGGACAACGGATCACCGCCGGCCCGTTGCCGGGTGCGCGTCGGCGGCGCCGACCACTGACGCCGACGACCCTGCCGTTCTCCGCACGGATCCGCGGTCAGTGGCAAGCTGAAGCCATGATCACGGCCACGCACGCGATCATCTACGCCGAAGATGCCGAGCGGGCGCGGGCGTTCTTCCGGGACGTGCTCGAAATGCCCTACATCGACGCACACGATGGTTGGCTCATCTTCAAGCTCCCGCCGGCAGAGCTCGGAATGCACCCGGCCGGCGTCGCAGGAGAACCGAGCACCGGCCCGCCGAGCGGACACCACGAGCTGTACCTGATGTGCGACGACATCGAGGCCACGGTCGCCGAGCTCACGACGAGGGGCGTCGAGTTCACGACGCCGGTCGAGGCCCAAGGCTTCGGGCTCCTCACCCGACTGCGCGTCCCGGGCGCGGGAGAGATCGGCATCTACCAGCCGAGGCACCCCACCGCCTACGACCTCGACAGCGAGTAGGCCGATCCCGACGTCCTGACGGGCGGCGTGATCGTTCTGTACTGTGACACGATTCGGCAGATCACGGCGCAGCCTGTGTGCGCGGCGCCGACACAGCACCCGGGGAGTGTTCATGGTTCAGCAGAGTCCGGGCGACAGCACGAAGGGCGAGGCGAAAGGACAGGGCCGCCGGCTCGGCGGCGGAGCGATCGCTTCGCTCACCGGCGCCGGGTTGCTGCTCATCTTCATTTTCCAGAACACCGACGACGTCAAGCTCGACTTCCTGTTCTGGAACTTCACCTGGCATCTTTGGCTGCTCACCCTGGTGTCAGCGCTTCTCGGCGCGTTGGTGTTGTTCGGAGTGGGCGTGATGCGCCGTCACCGGCGCCGCAAGGCGCGCCGCTGCCGACCGTCGGGGCTGACTCGCACAAGATCCGTGACAGGTGGGGCCGGGTGGGATCGAACCACCGACCGAGGGATTATGAGCGGGCCGAAGCGTGTCCACAGGGTTCGCTCGGGTGCGCGACCGTTGCGAACGCTTAAGGTGCACGCATCGCGTGGAGTCGATGGACGCTAAAGATGAGCCGACCCGGTGACAACCCGGTGACAGATTCGTCGAATGTCCTCGGGGCGTGCGGGCGCATCTGACGCGTGCGTCGATGAGTATGGCTAGGACACTGTTGAACAAGGCGTTTCCGCGGGGGCGCGCGGTGTCGTAGCGTTTGGTGGTGGGCCCGGGTTCATGACCGACCGAAGAGCCGGTGTTCGAGGTGAGAGCCGGCCATCCTGGTGAAGCGCCCCGGGTTTGCTGGAGGTTCTGATCCCACAGAAGGGTGGGGCGTTGCCCTCGAATTCATAGACCGACACCGAGTTGACGCCGCTCGAGAAGTCTCCGACTTTGACGCGCTCCTCGAGTTCGAGGAACAGAACGTTCGAGTGCTCCGTGATGCGCCTGAAGGGGCACACCCAGTCATATGTCGGCGCCCAGCTCGTGAGAAACTCGACGTACTCCTGCCAGTTCATGACCTCCTTGAAAGTTGCCGACGCGCTCGAACTCGTCGACCGCGACGAGCTCCGCAAGCGGTGCCCAGCTCTCGGCGGAGAACCCGGGTTGCTTTGCGCGGTCGACGAGGCGTTTCATGATCAGGCTGTAGTCCAGGACCTTCCGTGAAAGGCCGGTGTAGTCGTCAACCACCTCTTCGACGTCTTTCAACGCGAGAGCCGTCCACCAACCTCTTTCGCGGTCACTGAGTGTTGCCTGCGAGGTAGCGATCGACTGCCGCGTGGAAACGGGCAATGCCAACTTCCTCCCGCACCAGGGACATGTACTTGAGCGCGTTGTTGCGCAGGCCGACCTGTTGGCGCGGCATCTGCTCGTAATCCTGCTGGAGCGCAAGGAAGTACTGGAAGCCGCCCGGCTCCTCGACGTCGATCGGCGCCGCCCGGAACGCGTCTCGGTACTCCTCGGGGAGCCACATGTAGCTGGTGATGTGCCAGATGCACCGGTTGGGGTCACCGTCGGGGTGCGGCACGGCCGTGATGACCGTGGCCTCCGCCGCGCGGATCGTCATGAAGAAGTTCGGGAAGAGGAGCCAGCCGTGGTTGTCGGTCATCTGCGCGTCGGTCAAACCGCTGACGTCGAAGCCCATGCCGGTCAAGGTCTCCCGCGTCGCCTGCTGCAGGAGTGTGCGACCGGTGACACCCTCCGGATATTCCAGTCGTCCGTCCTCCTTCCGGTATGCGTTGGCGAGCTCCTCGAACCGGGGCAGGTAGCCGGTCACGCTGGGGAAGGTCGCCGGAAGCTGCTTGATGCCATCGATCTCTTCCTCCGGATCGGTGTTCGCCACCTCGAAGGGAGCGACGGCGACTTCGTGATCGTCCCAGAAGCGGTATCGAGTCGTGGTCGGATCGATCACGATCACGCGGAGCAGCTCCGGATGGATACCTTGGATGTGGTAGCCCTCCTGGAAAGCGTCCACGACGACCTTCCAGTTGCAGTCGACGGCCTCGCGGACATTCATCACCGTGACCATCTGGTCAAGGTGGTAAGGCTCCATGAGCTACGCCACCTCGTGCCCGAGGAACTCGGCGAGGGGCTCTGCGTCCGGATCCGGATTGAGGAAGATGAACCCGGCGAAGGTGTCGACCGGCACCTGCAGGAGCCCGTGGTCGTCTTTGTCGATCGGACCGACCAGATCAGGCCTGGAGACGCCGCGCAACTGTCCCTCGAGGTCGTACGACCACAGGTGGTAGGGACAGACGAACCGAGCGGAGTTCCCGCTGCCACCTCGGCACAGCACGTTGCCGCGATGTCGGCAAGCATTGACGAAACCGCGCAGCGCCCCGTCCTTGCCCCGGACGATGAGGAAGGACTGGTCGTAGATGCGGTACTCCTTCCAATCCCCGGCTTCGGGGAGCTCGTCGACGCGGCCCGCGACTTGCCAGACCCGCATCCAGATCGCCTCCCGCTCGCGCTCGGCGAACTCGCGGGACGTGTAGCGATCCGTCGAGATGTGCATCTTGTACCGGCCGAAGTCGAGATCAGAAAGGCCAGGACCGGTATCGACCCATTCACCAGGCAGTGTTGCAGTCTTCATTGAGTCGATCCCCTCTTCAAAGTACGTTCAGGTCTGTGGGCCGCCGCGCCCACCGGTTCCGGCCGCCATCACCGTTTCGATCCGGGCGGGTGGCGTCCCGGTCGACATGCCGCCGTCGACCGGGAGCACGATGCCGGTGATCTGCGCTGAGCGGTCGCTGGCGAGGTACAGCACCGCCTCGGCGACGTCGACCGGGCGTCCCTGACGTTGCAGTGGCTGCAGCCGGGTGACGCTGGGCTTGTCGAAGGCGGCGTTGATGTCTGTCGCGATGTTCGCGGGGGCGATGCAGTTCGAGCGGACGCCGTGCTCGCCGAGTTCTACGGCGAGTGACCGGGTGAAGTGGATGACGCCGGCTTTCGCGGCACGGTACGGCAGCATTCCGACGCCAGGCTTCACGCCGGCGGTCGAGGCGATGTTGACGATCGCACCACCGCCGTGATCGACCATGTGGAGTGCGGCGCATCGACTGCCGATCATCACGCCGAACAGGTCGACGGCCATCACGCGCTGGAAGTCGCGCAGGTCGTCGTCGAGGAACCGGCGGAGCCTCCCCGACACGCCGGCGTTGTTGCACATGACGTGCAGCCCACCGAAGCGGGCGACGGTGAAGTACACGAGCTCCTGGACCTGCGCGGCGTCGGCGACGTCGGTGCGCTGGAACGCCGCGTGCTCGCCGAGGTCGTCGGCGACCTGCGCGCCGATGCGCTCGTCGACGTCCGCGATGACGACCCGGGCACCTTCGGCCACGAAGCGCTCGGCCGTAGCACGACCGATCCCGTTCGCGCCTCCGGTGATGATCGCGACCTTGCCAGCGAGGTCACCCGCCATGCTGAGACTGGCGCGAACGGATCGGCCAACAGCGACGACCGGCGAAGGTGCTCACCACTCGCTGAACAATAGTTCATCACTCGATGAACCTCGAGGCGAGTGGCCGTGAATGCCGGCACCGACGCCGCGCTCGTCTACTACCGCTGGAGCCCGGCGTGAACGCCTATCCGCTCAAGTCCTTACCCTCATGCGAACCGGGCCCCGGCGTTACGGGCCGCGATCGATGAGCTCATGCCGGGGTGCCTCTGTGTTCTGTCAAGCGGCGAGGGCGGGGTCTTCGGAGTGGGTTTGGCGTCGTCGTTGGTCGGCGAGCATTCGTCGCCAGACGTGGGTAGCGATGCGGCGCTTCAAGCATCGCAGTGCTTCGTTGCGGGTCTTGCCCTCGGCGAGCTTGCGGTCGAAGAACTGACCACCGGAGCTCGAACGCATCCGGACCTGGGTCACCGCGACAAGGTGCAGCGCTGAGTTCAGTTGACGGTCGCCGCTGCGTGAGAGGCGGTGGGTGATCCGCTCCCCGCTGGACACTTCGATCGGGGCAACGCCGGCGTAGCTGGCGAACGCGTCGGAGCTGCGGAAGCGTGCCGCTGGGCCGGTGCGGCCGATGAGGCGAACACCGAGGACAGGACCGATGCCGTCGACGTCGACCAGGCTGCTGCCGTGCTCCTCGATCGAGCCACCCGACCCTCTCCCCGCGATCCAGAACCCACCCCAACCCGCCTCAACGCCACACAAGCGATTGAGCGGGGTCGATCGGTGGATTCGGGTTACGATGAGTCCAAAATTTCGGCTCGGAGCAGAGAGAGGATGGATCCAATATGCCTGACAGCCTTCAAGACAGGATGAGAGAGCGTGTACGGGACGGAATGGAGAGCATGAATAGGGGCTACGAGGCGTGGCTGAAACAGTGTGATATCACGTATGAACCGGACGCCCACTACAACGTATTCGGCCGCCGTATTCCCCTGCGGGAATACCAGGACGCGGTGCGGCAGGAGTACTCGGTCCGCGATATAAAATTAGGCGAGATGTACAACATGCTCATCGATAATGATTGGTTGTCGATGCGCTATTCTCTGCTTTTTACCAACAAGGAGACCGGTGAAGAGTCCCAAGAGATGACCATGGAGTTCGTCCATTTTAAGGACAATCCGCAACCGATAGGTGCGAGAGTGATCGAGGGATGGGTCGGCGTTGTTGAGTCGACACCGAGAGCGTCCACCTAGCCCGGGGGTATCCGCTGATTTCTAGCCGGTTCTTTAGAGGCGAAGCGGGACACCTCGGCTCAATGTCACCTTTTCTCTCTCTGTATTTGCTCTGAGAGTACCCACTCCTACGGTGAGCACGACTCATCATCATCAAACGAAGAGTGGATAAGTCCTTCCGTTCCCGTATCGAATCCGTATGGAGACGGCGGATGTGACGGGTTCTCAGGTGGATATCCCCTGGGTTAGCAGCACCATGCACAGCGATATGAACCTCAATTCAATTGGCTCAATAAGAAACAATGTTCTTAAAAGAGTTGGGTCATCAACATCATGCACCCGGGGGTATAATCCCCAACACCCACCCTCTACGGACCGGGCGGCACTGGTGTTTCGTTGTACGAGCATTGCCCCCTAAAGGATTGGTAGGAGCCTAATGCCTGAGAAGCGTCCTAAAGGACCATCAGGACTGGGCACAGCAGGCCGCGCATTGTGGCGTTTGCTTTGCGATACCTACGTGTTCGGTCCTCGTGAAGTAGCCGTCCTGACCCTCGCGTGCCGCCGGGACGACACGCGACGATCTGACAACGACGTTAGACGTATGCGTCCCGCTCGACGTCCCCTGCTGTCTCGTCACCAAAGAGCGCGTAGTGGGCTCGAAGCGCGCCGGCACTGCCACTCACATGTGATGCAAGGGATTCGAAGACCGCGGTAGCGCCAACAGCGCTGAGACCAGGGAGCGCACCAAGAGGGGACCCGGCGACGAATGCGCTCACTCCGGCACCGACCATCCCAGCCGTGAGGCGCTGGGCCACTCCGCACCCTCTCGACAGAGCCGCCGACCGGTTGATCGCAGAACTGAGTTCGGCCGCCGCGGGCGCAAGCTCGTCTCGGATGGCCTCTACGATCATTCCGTCTCGATCCTGACCGCTAACCGAGATCCATACCGCGGTCGGTCACATCGGGCAGGGACCGACTGTTCTCGACACGCCGCGTCCGTGCGGCGTTGTCGACGAGCACGAGCACGCGCTGGCTCTCTTCGGGCGTCACATCGGTCGCGTTGAGGCGCGCGCGCAAGGTGGTGGGTTCGACGACGCCGGCTCGAACCACGGCGCGGAAGAAGTCGAGGTCTTTCTCGCGTCCCGCGATCAGCTTCGAGATGCACAGGTCGTGGGGCTCGAGGCACCAGCCGGTGACTCCGCCTGTGTTCTTGTTGTGGACTGGAACGAGACGGTCTCGCCAGCCTTCCGGAAGTCGAGCGGTTCGTTGCCCGACACCTTGTGCGTAGATCCCGTGTGTCTCCTGGAACGTCGACGCCTCACCCAGCAGGCCATCGATCAGATCCGCTTTCGTTTCGTCGGGATCGTCGATTGGCAGGATGTCGGCTTCGATCGAGCGCACGGCCTCCGGCGGAAGACCGGAGGGAACCGACGCGAGGATGGCTTGGCTGCCGATGACGATGAGCTCGTCGACGCCGAGCGCGTGGCCGGAAGCGCGGATGAGGTGCTCGAGTTGGTCTCGTCGCATCCGCGTCAGGCGGCTCGCGCCGCGGCGTAGATGGCGCGCCGCTCCTCGTCAGAGAGCACGCCGGCGAAGGGTGTCACTTGGCGAAGATCGCGGGCGTGCTGGTCGTGTGATACCAGCGCCTCAATGATGCCGGCGAAGGGCCCGCGGAGGCGGTGTTCCCACTCGGCGAACCAGCGTTCGGCAGCACCGTCCTCGTTGGCACGGCGCATCACGCGCAGATTCTTGCGCGCACGGGCGAGCACGGGTGCAGGATCCGCCGCGAGTTTCGCCGCGATCGCGCGATGGAGTGCCAAGCTGCGTCGCTCCTCTCGGGTCAGATCGGCGTCGTCGCGTCGAGGCGTCTTGGGCTCGTAGCGCAACTCGAGGCGCATCCCGGCAGCCTCGACGAGACGTCCGAGCGTCGACAGGCGCGGTTCTTTGGTTCCGAGTTCGTACGCCGCAACGGTGGCGCCCGACGTGCCGGCCCGGGCCGCAAGCTCACGCTGCGACAGTCCCGACTCGGTTCGCACGGCGAGCAACAAAGCAGCCGCGCCAACTCCTCTCAGCTCCCCATCACTCACGGTCGCTATCCTATCAGATAGCAACCGGGAGTAACTCCCGGACGCACTCATGATGGTCCACTGCGTTTGGGAGTGATCCCACCGCACCCTGCGTCACTCCCGGCTCGTCCACTGCCTCTTGTCAGGCTGAGCATCAACGCCGAGTTCGGCCCTCGAGCCTCGCGAACGTAGATCCGCGCTCGTCGGGGCGTTGCGACTTACGCGAGCAGCGTGCCGGTCGCGCCCGGCCTCCACAGGGCCTTGCTGTTGTCCTTCGCAGCCTTGCGAAGTTGATCCAACTTTTCCTTCGCGGCGGACCCGAGAGCGATCCCGACTCGGAACGAGTCCCAGTCGATCCTGACGTACAACTGGACGTCCTCCTGCTTTCGTCCGCGAGAGAAGGCGCCCCAGTAGTACGAGTGGTACGCACCCTCGTCGTTCGGGAAACGCTTGCGAATCGAAGCAAGGACGTCACCGGTCTTGATTCTTGTGTTGAGTTCGGGATCGAGGTCGACGATGAAGCGATCCGCGACTGCCTGCATCAGTTCGCGGAACGGCTCACGCAGCGAGCCCTCGTACCGCGCGCGGTTCGCCGCCATCCATTCGCTCGTGTTGTTCGCACGGAGGTCGGATAGGAACGCAAACGCATCGGCTGGCAACACAGTGGCCGTCGGCGAGCCGGACTTCTTCTGCGCACGTTGGCGGGCCACAGTCCCAGCGAGGGCGAGTACGCCGTCGATCTCCTGCGGCCGTAGCCCGTACTCATCGGCGAATGCGCGGGCCTGCTCGCTAATCTCCGCTGATCAAGCACTTGGGACGGAAACTCCTGCTCACTGCGACGCTGGCACCGGTCGTGGTCGCCGGTGCGACGCGCCTGCGCAACACCGCTCGAGCGGCCGTGTCCCGTCGATCCCGTGCCTCCGTTGAGCCCGGCGTTCCGACGCCGGCGCCATCGGCGGGACTCGCTGCCGCCGTAGCGATCGACACGCTGGTCAGCCTGCCGATCGCGCTCCTGTCGTCGACCGGGTCGACCGCCCTGTACCGCCGCGCCTCGGACGAACTCGACGACGCCGTGCTGTTCTATGGCGACGCCGGGTGGCTCGACGATCCGGCCGGGCGGCACCGAACGCCCCGCGAGTGCCCCGACGGTCGGATCACACCCGCTGGAAGCCGCGGGAGCAGCGTCGAGATGCTGCGCTTCGACAGCGGTTGGGAGCCGGAGGCAGGCGAGCCCGGCGCCGATCGCTGGCGCTCGTTCCGCAGCAACACGTCCGTCCCCGTGCGCCTGCTCCGCCACCCGGGAGCCCCTCGTCCGTGGCTCGTCGCCGTGCACGGACAGGGCATGGGTCGCGCCAGCGACCTCCGCATGCTCCGCGTGCGCCGACTCCACGACCAGCTCGGTATCAACATCGCGCTGCCAGCGCTCCCGCTGCATGGCCCACGAGCGGCCGGGCTCGCCGCCGACCAGCAGTTCGTGTCCAACCTCTTCGTGGTCAACAACGTGCTGGGCCTCACGCAAGCGGTATGGGACGTGCGCCGCCTGCTGCTCTGGCTCCGGGCCACGCAGGGCGCGCCTGCCATCGGCCTCCTGGGGCTGTCGCTGGGGTCATACGCGTGCAGCCTCCTCTCGACCCTCGACGGCGACGTCGCCTGCGTGATCCCCGTGGTACCCACCAGCGACCTCGCCGCGTCGCTGCGCGCTGCGGAACCATTGTCGACGCCGAAGCAACGGCTACATCGCGCCCTGCATGACAAGCGGTCGACGATGGTGCACGCCGTCGTATCGCCGCTCGCGCGACCTTGCCTCGTGCCTCGTGACCGTCGCTTCATCGTCGCCGGCCAGGCCGACCGCATCGCACCGCCCGCGGGCGCCGCGCAGCTGTGGCGCCACTGGGACGAACCATCGATCCTGTGGCGACCACGTGGGCACGTGACCACCCCGAGATCCACCGCATACGACGACCACCTCACTGCCATCATCACGGCGAGCGGGCTCGCTGCGACGCAACACGAAGGAGAGCCATGCGCCAGCTGAGCAGTGCGGATTGGACGATGGTGGCCTTGGACAGCCCGGCGGCCCACAACACGATCGGGATCGTCGGCATCTACGACCCTTCGACGGGCTCAGGGGTGCCCCCGACCTACGACGAGGTTCTCCGCTACATCGAGGCGCGCCTGCACGTCGCCGAGAGCTTTCGCGAGCGGCTGATCCACGTGCCGTTCGGGATCGACCGGCCCTGGTGGGTCCGCGACAGGGAGTTCGACCTCGAGTACCACGTGCGCGAGATCGCGCTGCCGCGGCCGGGCAGCTGGCGGCAGCTCTGCACCCAGATCGCCCGCATACACGCCCGGCCGCTCGACCTCACCCGCCCGCCTTGGGAGCTCTACCTCATCGACGGACTCGCCGGCGCGGGTCACGTCCCTGATGGCGCGTTCGCCACGTTCCTTCGGATCCATCACGCCGCCATCGACGGCGTCGCCGGAGCCGAGATCCTGACGGCTCTGCACACTCACGAGCCCGAGGGCTCGGTCCCGCCGCCACCCGACGGCTACACCTGGGAGCCGGACCCGATCCCGAGCGCTGCCGACCTGATCCGCCGCTCGGTCGTCAACGGTGTCACGAGGCCCATCGGGGTCCTACGCATGGCGCGGTCGGTGGTCCGACAGATACCCGCGCTTCGAGCCGACAACCGCAACGCCGAAGTCACCTCCCCGGCGAGCCTGCCGAAAGCGACGCGGTTCAATCGTGCGGTCAGCCCCCACCGCGTGTTCGGTACCGCCTACACCACCATCGGCACCCTCAAGCAGATTCGCACGGCGATGCCCAACGCCAAGATCAACGACATCGGTCTCGCCATCGTCGGCGGCGCGATCCGTGCCTACCTCCTCGCCAAGGACGAGCTCCCCGAAGAGGCGATGCTCGCGATGATGCCGATCTCGATCCGGCCCACGGTCACCCAGAAGGCGACCAGGGGCCGGGACACCTCTCCGGCGAGCGGCAACGAGTACTCCGTCGCACCCATGACCTTGGCGACCGACGAGGACGACCCGCTCGAGCGCCTCGCGCGCATCGTTGCGTCGACCGCGCACGTCAAGCAATCGGGCGCCCACCCGGTGCGGACGCTCATAGCGATGTCCGAGGAAGCGCTCGGCGGCCTCATGGGAACGGTGCAGCGCACCGCGGTCCGGACCCTCGCACGGCGCGGGCGTACCGTGGCCGCGCACACGCTCGTCAGCAATGTGCCCGGCCCGCTCACGCCGATGTACTTCTGCGGCGCCAGGATGGTCGACACCAGCGGCCTCGGCCCGGTGCTCGACGGCATGGCCCTCAACAACGGGATCGGCAGCTACGGCGACCGGGTCACGTTCTGCTTCACGGCGGATCGCAACGCGATCCCTGACCCCGAGCTGTACGAGGCCTGCCTCGCCGGCGCCGTCGACGAGCTGCTGGCCGCGGCCAACGCGGCAGGAGAGCAGTCGAAGAAGACCCACCGCTCACGCGCATGATGCGCGCGCAGCGTTGAGTGCCACACCTGCGCACCGCGGGGCTGAGCGCCCGGTGGTGCCTCTTCCGACAGCCGCGGAGTTCCAAGCCGACGTGCAGCGCATGGTCGACTTTGGGCCGCTCATGACGGGCCATCCATGGCCCGCTTTGGGACCGGCTCCACGGACACTGGCGTACGCCGACGGTCTGCATCGCGTCCCGAGGCCGGGGTGGGAGGGTCCTTGGTAGAGGTAGCGAGTCCGATCATTCCGAGGAGGATGCGATGGACAACGAGCACGTGCCGCTGACTCTGTCGGTGACCGAGGCGGCGAAGCAGTTGGGCATCTCGCGGGCGTTCGCGTACGAGCTCGTGGCACGGGGCGAGTTGCCGTGCCTGCGATTCGGACGGCGCGTCGTGGTCCCTCGCCGAGCGTTGGAGCGCCTTGTCGAGGACGCCGATCACGTACGCGCATGACGACGCACCAAACCGTCGCGCGCGTGGGCTGGGACTTGTCGCCTCTGAGGCGACGACGCGTACCAAAGCAGAGTCCGCCCGACACACCACCCCGACCAGAACGCCCCGACGACCACACCAACCCCGACGACACACGACCACGCGACCACAGGTACGACGGCGCATCCACCCGCGCGCGTCACCGCATCCACCACCGATCAAGTGACGCACTTGCACCTGAGGTGCGCGCCGCGGCGGGAGTGATCGCAGAGAAGGGGACGAGCCAATGTTGAGCCTGGGAAAGTTGGCACCCGGCCAGCAGCGGTACTACCTGGCCACGGTCGCCGCCGGCGCCGAGGAGTACTACACCGGTGCGAAGGAGGCACCGGGCGAGTGGACCGGGCGCTCGGCATCGCGGCTCGGACTGGTCGGCGAGGTCAATGCCGAGACGCTCCACCACGTGCTCGAGAGCCGGGACCCGTGGACGGGTGAGCGACTGACCCGCGCGCAGGGGGCGCCCAAGGTACCGGGGTTCGACGCGACCCTTTGCGCGCCGAAGTCGGTGTCTCTGTTGTTCGCGCTGGGCGATCCCGAAGCTTCGAACGAGGTTCGCAACGCGCACGACGCTGCGGTGGCCGCCGCGATAGGTGTGTTCGAGGCCGAGGCGGCACGGGCGCGCCGCGGACGAGGCGGCAGTGAACGTCACCAGGCGGAAGGTTTCGTCGGCGCCGCGTTTCGTCACCGCACCTCGCGGGCCGGTGATCCGCACCTCCACACGCATGTGCTGGTCGCCAACCTCGTCCACTGCGACCACGACCAGCGGTGGTCGGCGCTCGACGCCCGCGGCCTCTATGGCTGGGCGAAGACTGTGGGGTATCTCTACGAGGCGCAGCTGCGCGCCGAGCTGACCCGTCGCCTCGGCGTCGCCTGGACTCCCGTGCGGAACGGGATCGCGGACATCGACGGGTTCTCCCGGGACGTGTTGCGGGCGTTCTCGATCCGCCGCCGCGAGATCGAGATGCACCTCGAGGAACACGGCGAGACCAGCGCTCGCGCCGCACAAATCGCCGCCTACGCGACCCGCGACTCCAAGGACGTCGAGACCACGGCCGAGAGTCTGCTGCCGACATGGCGAGAGCGCGCCAGGAGTCTCGGACTCGACGAGCCGGCCCTCGCTGCAGTCCTCGAGCGCTGCGTCGTGGCGGATGTTCCGCACCCGGCTTCCGAACAGGCGCGATTGCTGTTCCGCGATCTCGCCGCGCCGACCGGCTTGACGGCACGCTCCGCGACCTTCGGGCGTCGCGAGGTCCTCCAAGCCATCAGCGCCGCCCTGCCGAACGGCGGTGACGTCGACGCGACCCTGGAGCTCGCCGATGCGTTCCTCAGCTCGACCCACGTGGTCCCCCTCGACCCGGCGGGCCTGCAGACCGGTGGTGTGATTCGCCGCCACGACGGCCGGGTCGTCGTCACCTACGCCGACGAGCCCCGCTGGAGCACCCCCGAAATGCTCGCCACCGAACAACGCGTGATCGACGCTGCACTCGACCGCTGCGACGACGCAGTTGGCGTCGCCCACCGGGACCACGTCCGACGGGCGATTCACGCTCGCCCGTCGCTCGCGGGGGAGCAGGTTCGCACGCTGAAACAGATCACCGGCTCGGGTACTGGCGTCGAGGTCGTCGAAGGCGCCGCCGGTACCGGCAAGACCTACGTCCTCGGCGCGGCCCGCGAAGCGTGGGAAGCCTCGGGCAATCGGGTGCTCGGCTGCGCGTTGCGCCGCCCGCGCCGCCGCACAACTCGAGCACGGCGCCAAGATCCGCTCGATGACCCTCGACCGGCTGCTGCGCCAGCTCGACCAGGCGAACGTCCTCAGGCTCGACAGCAACACGGTGGTCGTCGTCGACGAAGCCTCCATGATCGGGACGCGCAAACTGGCTCGGCTCCTCGACCATGCCGACACGGCCGGCGCCAAGGTGGTGCTGGTCGGCGACCACTATCAGCTCCCCGAGATCGACGCTGGTGGCGCATTCGCCGGCCTCGCCGCCCGCCTCAGCGCGTCCCAGCTCCTCGAGAACCGCCGCCAGGTCGAACCCTGGGAACGCTCCACTCTCGCTCAGCTGCGCGCTGGCGACGCCGACGTCGCGTTCGCCTCCTACCAGGGGCACCAGCGCGTGTGTCACCACGAAGACGGCGATCGACTCCGCGAACAGTTGGTCGACGACTGGTGGACCGCCCGCGCGCGCGGCTTCGAGAGCTTCATGCTCGCCGGTCGCAACACCGACGTGGACGATCTCAACGGGCGCGCCCGTGACCGCGTCGCCGCCGCCGGAGTGATCGGGCGCGACCAGCTTGACGTCGGCGGACGCAAGTTTGCCGTAGGTGATGAGATCCTCACGACGCGCAACGACTACCGGCTCGGCGTTCTCAACGGGACCCGCGCCACTATCACCGACATCGATCCATCGGCCGGAACCATCTACGCGCGCGGCGACGCGCGCGAGGTCGTACTGCCGTGGGAGTACATCGCCGCTGGGCACGTCGCGCACGCGTACGCATTGACCTTCCACAAGGCGCAAGGCATGACGGTGCACTCAGCGTTCGTCCTCGCTGACGACACCCTCGACCGTCCACGCGCCTACACCGGGCTCTCCCGCGGCACCCACCACAACGCGCTCTACATCACTGACCCGCCCGACCAACGCAGGGACGAGCGCCACGCACCCGAACCCGCGAACGACGCGGTCGCGCGGGCCCGGGAAGGGATGAGTCGCATGCTGGCCAAGTCCATGGCGATCGACGGGCGTGAGCGCATCACAGAACCCCGGACGACAAATGGCGTGCAGCTCGCGCCGGAGCCACCAGGCCTTGGACCGGATCTTGCGCCTTGATCGCGAGATCGATCATCAGCTCGCACACAACGCCGGGGGTTGGTTTCACCGGAGCCGGTCGGACCGGGTTCGGGTCTATGCGGTCCCTCGAGCTGGCGGCGTGAGCCGACCCGCGACGGCCTCCGCCGCCTTCCTGTCTGCCTCTGCCATCGCATGCCCGTAGACGTCCAACGTCATTCGTGTGCTGGCGTGTCCGACTCGCGCGGCGACGTCACGTACGGGCAGCCCGGCACCAAGCGCCTCGGTGACGTGCCAGTGACGAAGATCGTGCAACCGGCACGGGATCTTCAGCACGCGCACCATTCCGGCGGAAGCGATCAGACAGCAGGTTCGGGTGCAGTGGCGACCGGCCGGCCGCGTCCTCCGAGAGCACGTACGCATCGCCGTCGAGGCCCACACCACACGCCAACGCAGACTCGGCCTGCGCAGTTCGTCGCTCGCGCAGCAGACACACCGTGGCATCGTCGAGCGCGATGCGCCGCACCTGATGGGTCTTTGGATCCTTCACCGTAAGTCGGTGCGAGATCTCGACCACCGATCGACGGATCACCACACTCCCTGCGTCGATGTCGACGTCGGACCACTGGATCCCGCACAGCTCGCCGCGCCGCGCACCTGTGACTGCAGCGAGCCACACCGCGAGACCGAGTTCCGCGCTCTCCTCGTACGCGGCACGAAGGATCAGATCCACATCGGCAGCCGAAGGCGGACGGATCTCATGACGCTTGAGCTTCGGTGGTGACGCAAGGGTCGCCGGGTTACGGGTGATCCACCCCCACCGCTCGGCCTGGACAAGCGCGCGGCGGAGGACGGCGTGCGCTTGACGCACCGTTGCCGGCGCGAGCGGGCGGCCGCCATCACCGCCCGACTGCCGCAGGGTGCGGTATAGCCGGTCGATATGGGCCGTCGTGAGCTTGTCGAGTTGTACCGCGCCGATCCTCGGTACCAGGAGCCGGTCGATGTAGCGCCGGTAGCCGTGGAGCGTCGTCGGTGAGAGATCGGGACCGGCCTGCGCCAGCCACTGCTCGAGCAGTTCGTGGACGGTGACACGGGCTTGGCGGTGCTCCCCCGCTCCGACCTCGGCGAGAAGCCGCACTTCGAGGTCGCGGGCGGCCTTCGGCGGGCGCTTCTGGTCCGGGCTGCCGGGGACCGTGCGCGACACCCGGCGCTCCCGCCCCGTGACGGGATCGAGGCCCCCGTAGACCGTCACCTGCCAGTTCCTGCCCCGGCGTCGAATCATCCGTCGAAGCTAGCCCGGTGACAATCCGGTGACACGCACCGTCTTCCGTGTCCACTCAGTGCTCCTACGTCCGCAGGTCTAGGTGCTGACCTGCACTTTTGTCGTGGGGCCGGGTGGGATCGAACCACCGACCGAGGGATTATGAGTCCCCTGCTCTGACCACTGAGCTACGGCCCCCGGGGCAATCTAGGCCGCGCGCTCCGCCGCCCGGAACGGCGAATCAGGGCTCCTCGAGATAGTCACGCAGCCGCTGCGAACGGGTGGGATGGCGCAGCTTCGCCAGCGTCTTCGACTCGATCTGGCGGATCCGCTCGCGCGTTACGCCGAACTCCTTGCCCACTTCCTCGAGCGTGTGCGTCTGGCCGTCGTCGAGACCGAACCGCAACCGCACGACGGCGCGCTCGCGGTCGTTGAGCTCCTCGAGCGCCTCCTCGATCGCTTCGGTGAGCAACGCGCGCGCGGCAGCAGTGGCGGGCGCGATCGCGGTCGGGTCTTCGACGAAGTCGCCGAGCGAGCTGTCGTCTTCTTCGCCGACCGGCGTCTCGAGCGACACCGGCTCCTGCGAGATGCGCTGAATCTCCCGGACGCGATCGGAGGTCATCTCGACCTTCGCCGCGACTTCGTCGACGGTGGGCTCGCGCCCGAGCTCTTGCAGCATCGACCGCTGCACGCGCAACACCTTGTTCATCGTCTCGACCATGTGCACGGGAATGCGAATGGTGCGCGCCTGATCCGCAATCGCGCGCGTGATCGCCTGACGGATCCACCACGTCGCGTACGTCGAGAACTTGAAGCCTTTGGTGTAGTCGAACTTCTCGACCGCGCGGATCAGTCCGAGATTGCCCTCCTGTATCAAGTCGAGCAGCGCCATGCCGCGGCCGACGTAGCGCTTCGCGATCGACACGACGAGCCGGAGGTTGGCTTCCGTGAGCTGACGCTTCGCGAGCTCGCCGTCGACGGCGACGGCCTGCAGACCTTCGCTCTCGTTGTCGGAGAGGTCGGTGCGCGCCTCATGCCGATCACGTGCGTGCAGACCGGCCTCGATGCGCTTCGCCAGCGTGACCTCCTGCTCCGCGGTGAGCAGCGGCACCTTGCCGATCTCCTTGAGATACATGCGAACGGGGTCGAAGCTGCCGAACGGCTCGGGCCTGACCGCCGGGAGCGTGGGCAGGCTCTTGGCCAGGTCGTCGACCGTTTCCGGGGCCTTGCGCTGGCCCGGAGCTTCGCCGGGACGCGTGACCACACCGACACCGCGTGCCGGCTCGGCGCCGCGCCGCCGGTGCGTATCGCCTCGGTCGGAGCTGTCGGGCTCGCGGTCACGGCCACCGCCCGCGCGACGCGCGTCTTCACGCTGCAGCTCTTCGGCGATCTCGTCGATCACGTCGACGCCACGGGCACGAATACCGTCGTAGATGGCCGCGAGCTCCGCGGTCTCGGGTTCGAGGTCGCCCAATGCGGCGAAGATCTCGCCGGTGGTGACGAAGCCGCGCAACTTCCATGCGGCGAGCTGCGCGTCGTCGACGTCGGCACTCACAACCGGCGCGCGCGATAGCTCATCGCTCGCTTGCGGTGCTACCGCGCCCCCAGTGGTTTCGCGCTCGCTCAAGCGGTCCCCTCATCGCGCGCGCCTTCGCCGACCAACCCTATCAACTGCTGTGCCGCGCCCCGCGCGGCCGGCCAGTCGCCCACTTCGCGGCTGTGCACAAGATCATCGAGCGTAGACTTGATGAAGCTCGCGCGATCGTCGTCGTTGCGCACGAGTACCGTCAGCAGCCGCTGCGCGGCGGGCTCGGCGGTGTTGGCCATGAGCCTGTCGGTGACGATCTCGTCAGGTTCGTCGTCGGCGACCGGCTCCTCCACTGCGAGCCGTTCGAGCAACGCGCGCACCGGACCATGCGCTTCATCGAGCGCGGCGCGAAACGTGGATGCTTCGGCGAGCAGCTCGAACGCGTCACGCGCGACGGGATCGGCGAACAACGAAACGTCGAGCCAGTCGACGACGAGGTTCGGCTGGTGGATCGTCCAGCGGAGCAGGTCGAGCTCCCGCCGGTCCACGGGAGCGTCGGGCGGCTCAGTGTCTTGGCGCGGCTCGCTCGGCGCATTGTCGATCGCCCGCGACCCGCCGCCGGGACTCCGCCCTGCAGCAGCGCGCGGCCGGGTGCCGGAACGCATGGCACGCGTCACCGCCTCGCGGAGCCGATCGACGTCGATGTCGAGGGTGCCGCTGAGCTTCATCAGATATTGGTCACGCACAAGCCCGTTCGGATGTTGCGCCACGATGATCGCGGCCATGTCGGCCGCGCGTGCCCGGCTCTCGAGTGTCGTCAGATCGGCGGCCGCGAGCACCCGGTCGAGCCGGAATTGCAGGAATGGCGCCGCCTGCGCGAGCGCTTCGAGGAGCTTCGCGGGATCGTCCTTCCACACGTCGGCCGGGTCACGGCCTGCGGGCAGGTCGGCCACTTGCAATTGGATCTCGTAACGCTGCTCCCACTCGTACCAACGCTCGGCTGCGCCTTGGCCCGCGCTGTCGCTGTCGTACGCGAGCGTCACCTTGCGCGCGAGGTTCTTCAGAATCTGAAAGTGTTCGTCGGCGAGCGCGGTGCCACACGTTGCCACCGCGTTGGGCGCGCCGGCGAGCGCGAACGCCATCACATCGGTGTAGCCCTCACAGATGATGACCTCGCCGCGTGCGACGATCTCGCCCTTCGCCCAGTTGAGGCCGTACAGCAGGCGACTCTTCTGGTAGATCGGCGTGTCGGGCGAGTTCTTGTACTTCGGACCCTGGCCTTCAACGAGCGCGCGGCCGCCGAAGCCGGCCGGGTCGCCCCGGGTGTCGAAGATCGGGAACAGCAGGCGGCCGCGAAACTGGTCTTGCAGCTTGTTCGTTCGGTTGACGAACGCGAGCCCCGCGTCGACGATGCCGCGACGATCGTACTTCTCCTTTTGCAAGTGCCGGCTCAGCACGTCGAAACCGTCGGGCGCCCACCCGAGTGAGAACTGTCGCGCGGCGTCACCGTCGAAGCCGCGGCTGCGGAGGTAGCGGCGCGCGCCGCCGCCGTCGGGCTCGTCGAGCAGCAACCGCTGGTAGAACTTGATCGCCGCGCCCACGACGGCTTGCAGCCGCGTCTTGCGCTGGCGGTCTTTCGACACCGCGGCGTCGTCGTAGCGCAGGGTGATGTTGGCCCGCGAGGCAAGGCGCTCGACCGCATCGACGAACCCGAGATGCTCCACTTTCTCGACGAAGGAGATCGCGTCGCCACGCTCCTGGCAACCGAAGCAGTAGAAGAGCCCGAGCTCGGGATTGATCGAGAACGACGGCGACTTCTCGGTGTGGAACGGACACAGCCCCACATTGCGGCGACCGACCCGCTTCAACGCGATGTGCTCACTCGCGAGCGCCACGAGGTCGGTCGCGTCGCGCACCCGGGCGACGTCGTCTTCGAGGATGCCCATCGGCGGCAGATTATGTCGTGCGGGCGGCGCACGGCTCGGCCGAGCGGCCGTTCACACGCCGCGGGGCAGCGCTTCGAGCTGCCAGCCGAGCAACTCCACGCCGAGGGCGAGCGCGAACCGGTCGGTCATGCCGCTGACGTAGCGGACGGCGAGCGCGACCGCCTCGGGCGATCCCGCGGTGACGACACCGACCTCTCCGGCCGCGACTTCGGGGATGCGTACCGGCACGTCGGCGAAGTGCTCGACCAGCCCGCGCAGCAGGTGGATCACCTTGTCGGCCTGCGCACGGGCCGCGGGTCGCAGGTAGATCCGATCGAAGTTGAATGTCCGGAACGCCGCCAGCGCGGACGCCGCGGGTTGGGTCATTCCCACGCGGCCGGTGCGATCGATTGCCTCGAGCACGGCCCGCACGAAGGTGCCGATCTGCTCGGAGCGGCGGGTACCTGCGATGTCGCGCACCTCCGCGGGCAGCTCGGCGGGCGTCAGGATGCCGGCGCGCACGGCGTCTTCGAAGTCGTGGCACACGTATGCGATCCGATCGGACCACGCCACGACCTCACCCTCGGGCGTGAAGGGCGCCGGACGGCGCCACGAGTGGTTGCGCACGCCGTCGAGCGTCTCGAGACAGAGGTTGAGCGGCGCCAGCGTGACGTCGGCGCCGTAGACCGCGTGGTCGTACCCCGTGTCGGGAAGGAATGGCGTGAACGCCTCCTCCGATGCGTGCCCGGCGGGGCCGTGACCGCAGTCGTGAGCGAGGGCGATCGCCTCGGTGAGAGAAAGGTTGAGCCCGACAGGGCGGGCGATGCCGGTCGCGACCTGCGCCACCTCGACCGCATGCGTCAGCCGGGTGCGGAGGTGGTCGTCTTCCGGCGCGACGAACACCTGGCACTTGCCGGCAAGGCGCCGCCACGGCCGCGAGTGCTTCACCCGGTCGAGATCACGCTCGAAGCAGAGCCGGTACGGGTCGGGCTCCTCGGGTTTTGCCGCGGTGGCCGGCGCCGAGCGCCCTGGTCGCGCCGGGCGCGAGCGCGAGATCGAGCGCGGCCTCGCGCTCGTCCCGGCTCCGCAGGCCACCGCCGACGAACCCGCCGACATCGGGGTGCGCGCGCTGCACCACCACGTCGGGATCGGCGGTGAGCGTTCCTCGGGTGACCTTCTCGTCCATGCCCCAACGGTACCCGTGGGGTATGACACCGAGATCCGAGTGTTTGTGCAATCAGGGCCCCTATAGGGGGCCCGATTGCACAAACGGTTTATGCCGTTGTGGCGGGGCCCTCGTCCGATTCGGCCAGGGCGGCGTGCGCGGCGGCGAGGCGGGCGAGGGGGACGCGGTAGGGGGAGCACGAGACGTAGTCGAGACCGATCTCGTGGCAGAAATGCACCGACGGCGGATCGCCGCCGTGCTCGCCGCAGATGCCCATCTTCATGCCGGGACGGGCGGCCCGACCCGCCGCGACCGCCGTCTTCAGCAGTTGGCCCACTCCTTCGACGTCGATCGATTCGAACGGGTTCGCCGGCAGCAGCTTCAGCTCGAGATAGCGCGGCATGATGCGGCCTTCGACGTCGTCACGCGAGAAGCCGAACGCCATCTGCGTGAGGTCGTTGGTGCCGAACGAGAAGAACTCGGCGACGCCGGCGATCTTGCCGGCAACCAGCGCGGCGCGCGGCGTCTCGATCATCGTGCCGACGAGGTACTCGATGCTGACCGGACCTTCGGTCGGGACGGTCGCGGCGGCGATCTCACGGGTCCAGTCGACGAGCAACGACAGCTCCGGCTCGTTGACCGTGAGCGGGATCATGATCTCGACGTGCGGGTCGCCGCCCGCGATCTTGCGCTCGAGCGCGGCCTCGATGATCGCCTTCACCTGCATGCGGTAGAGCCCGGGCTTGATGATCCCGAGCCGGCATCCCCGCGTCCCCAACATGGGGTTGACCTCTCGCCACGAGAGCGCGGCCGCGAGGAGCTGCGTGTCCTTCTCACTGAGCCCGCTCTTGGCCTCGCGCACAAGGAGCTCTTCGACGTCGGGGAGGAACTCGTGCAGCGGCGGGTCGAGGAGGCGGATCGTGACGGGCAGCCCGTCCATCGCCTCGAAGATGCCCACGAAGTCGGACTTCTGCAGCTTCTCGAGCGCTTGGAGCGCGGCGACCTCCTCGGCTTCCTCTTCGGCGAGGATGAACCGCTGCACCAGCGGGAGCCGGTCGCCGAGGAACATGTGCTCCGTACGGCACAACCCGATGCCCTCGGCGCCGAACGCGCGCCCCTTCGCCGCGTCGTCGGGAAGGTCGGCGTTGGTGCGCACACCCAACCGGCGGAATTCGTCGGCCCACGAGAGAATCGTCTCGAACTCGCGCGTCGGCTCGGGCGTGATCACGTCGACCGCGCCGATCACGACCTCGCCGGTCGTGCCGTTGATCGAGATGACGTCACCCTCGCGCACGAGAGTGCCGTTGGCCGTGAACTGCTTCCCCTCGACGTCGATATGCAGCGCCGACGCGCCGCACACCGCGGGCGTGCCCATGCCGCGAGCAACCACCGCGGCGTGCGACACGAGCCCACCGCGCGACGTGAGGATGCCCTCGGCCGCGATCATGCCGTGCAGGTCGTCGGGCGACGTCTCGGGACGCACGAGGATCACGCGCTCCCCCGCCGCGTGAGCGGCTTCCGCGTGATCCGCCGTGAAGTAGACCTTGCCGACGGCCGCACCCGGCGACGCGTTGAGTCCTTTGGCAAGGGTCTCGTACTTCGCCTTGGGGTCGAACTGCGCGTGCAGCAACTGGTCGAGCTGTGCCGGCTCGACGCGACGTACCGCGTCACGCTTGTCGATGAGACCTTCGCCCTCCATCTCGACCGCCATCCGCAGCGCCGCCGCCGCCGTGCGCTTGCCGACCCGGGTCTGCAGGAGGAACAACCGGCCCTGCTCGATCGTGAACTCGATGTCACACATGTCGCGGTAGTGGTTCTGAAGCCGCTGCATCACGTCGAGCAACTGCACGTGACACTCGGGGAAGTACTCGCCCATCGCGTCGAGCGGCAGCGTCGCCCGGATGCCCGCGACCACATCTTCGCCCTGCGCGTTGGCCAGGAAGTCGCCGTAGGGACGGTTTTCGCCGGTGGCCGGGTCGCGGGTGAACGCAACGCCGGTGCCCGAGTCGTCACCCTTGTTGCCGTACACCATCGCCTGCACGTTGACCGCGGTGCCGAGGTCGTCGGGGATGCTCTCCATCTTGCGGTAGTCGCGGGCGCGCTTGCCGTTCCACGACCTGAACACCGCTTCGATCGCGTAGCGGAGCTGCTCGCGCGGGTCTTGGGGGAAGTCGACGCCGGCGTCGGCCTGCACGATGCCCTTGAACGCCTCCGCCAGCCCACGCAGGTCGTCGGCCGACAGCTCCGGGTCACTCTCGACCCCGCGAGCGGCGCGCAGCTCGGTGAGCACCTCCTCGAAGCGGTCACTGTCGACGTCGAGCACGATCTTGCCGAACATCTGCACGAAGCGGCGGTACGAGTCGTACGCGAACCGTTCGTTGTCGGTTTGCTTGCCGAGGCCACCGACCGAGGTGTCGTTGAGGCCGAGGTTGAGGACGGTATCCATCATCCCCGGCATCGAGAACGGCGCCCCCGAACGCACCGACACGAGCAACGGATCCACGGGATCCCCGAGGCGCTTGCCCATCTTGGCCTCGAGCTCGACGAGGGCTTTCTCCGCCTCGTCCATCAAGCCCTCGGGGAGCTGATCGCCGCCGGCCATGTACGCGTTGCAGGCCTCGGTCGTGATCGTGAAGCCGGGGGGAACGGGCAGGCCGATCTTCGTCATCTCGGCGAGGTTGGCGCCCTTGCCTCCGAGCAGGTACTTCTGCTCCTTGGAGCCTTCCTCGAAGGCGTAGACGTACTTCATGCAGCGGCCCTCCGGCGCAGGTTGTGAACACCAGTGACTCTACTGAGGGGCGCGCCGGGGCAGGAAAAGAATCCGCGGGTGCGTCAGGTGACCGGAGGAACGGGCACGACGATGGTGCCTGCTGCCTTGTCGTGGAGTCCCCGGCGCTGCCGGTTGCGGAAGATCCCGGCGTAGAGGCACAGGGCGAGCATGCTCAACACGCTGAGCACGCTCCACACGCCGCGCACGCCGCCGAGAGTCAGGAACATCACCGGAAGCGCGGGAACCGCGGCCCGGATCGCGGCGGACTTGAAGCCGGGCGGCGTCTCGTCGTGGTCCGCCTGTGTCACCCGTACCGACACCATCCGAGCGCCGGCAGTCTGGCCCCAGTGGCCGATGGCCACGGTGAAGTAGGCAAAGGCGAGCAGCGCGGCGACAACGCCCCGCACGAAGCCGTGGACACCCAACCCGAACCCCAGGACCGTGATCGCGCCCGCCACCACGATCGCCTGGTCGACGGCCGCTCCGGCCACGCGGCGGCCGTTGCCGGCAAGTCGCTCGTCGACCTGCGACTCGGCGCCCCAGAAGTCGACAAATCCCTCGTCCACCTGCGACTCGGCGCCCCAGAAGTCGACAAATCCCTCGTCGACCTGCGACTCGGCGCCCCAGACGTCGACAAATCCCTCGTCCACCTGCGACTCGGCGCCCCAGACGTCGACCAGTCCCTCGTCGACCTGCGACTCGGCGCCCCAGACGTCGACCAGCCGTTCGTCGACCTGCGACTCGTGACCCCAGAAGTCCCGCTCTTCCCGCCTCAACGCCGCAACATCGATCATAACGGACAATATAGCCCGAAATGTCGCGTGCGCCTACCGCTCTTCGGGCACCCCCGCCGGCCGGGCCACCACCCGCGTCTTGGCCAGCTTGTCGACGAGGCCCTTGCGGTCCGGATCCATGAGGTAGGAGAGGCCGAGAATGATCGACAGCAAGCCACCGTTCTGGAGAAGCAGCGTGGTGAGGGCGGCCGGGATCACATAACGGGCCGCGGCGGTGCGCAGCCCGGGCTGAGCGCCCGTCGCCTCCTCGACCACGGCGATTCGCATCATCCGCTGCCCGAAGGTCTGGCCGATCCGCACGACGGGCCCCACGGTGTACGCGAGGACGAGGAGGAACGTCGTCGCCGCCACGGCAACGGCGGCGACGCCGCCGCGCAGGTCGAGGCCGCCGATCAGCGCGCTCAGCGCGAGGAAGAGCAGCGCACCCAGCGCGATGGCATCGATGCCGATCGCCGCGGCACGGCGCCCATCGGGTGCAGGTACCCACTCCGGACCGAGCGGCCAGGGACCGGGTGGCCGAGGCCCCGCGAAGAGCCCTCGCCGCCTCGGTGCAGGGGCGTTGCCGTTCTCGCTCGGGGCGTCGGCGACCTCCGTGTACGGCGACGCCGGCTCGTCGCCGCCGGCCTCGACGTCGGTGTCGGAGTCCGGCTGTTCCGCCGCCTCGCGGCGCTTGCGATGCTTGCCCTTCGCCATCAGGTTCCCAACTTCTCGTGCAGCAGGTCGACAAGGCCGTCGATCGCGACACGGTCCTGAGTCATCGAGTCACGGTCTCTCACCGTGACCGCGCCGTCGTCGAGGGTCTCGAAATCGACTGTGACACACAGCGGTGTGCCGACCTCGTCCTGCCGACGATAGCGACGACCGATCGATCCGGCAGCATCGACGTCGATCATCAGCTGCGGGCGCAGCAGCCCGGCGACCTCGTCGGCCACCGGCACGAGCTGCTCGTTCTTCGACAGGGGCAGCACCGCGACCTTGACCGGGGCGAGCCGGGGATCGAGGCGCAACACGGTGCGCTTCTCGGTCTTACCGCTCGCGGCCTCGACCTCCTCCTCCGCGTAGGCGGCGAGCAGGAACGCGAGCAACGCACGGTCGGCGCCCGCGGCCGGCTCGATGACGTACGGCAGGTACCGGCGGTCGTTGTCCTGGTCGAAGTACGTGAGGTCCTCACCCGAGAGCTTGGCGTGTTGGGTGAGGTCGTAATCACCGCGGTTGGCGATGCCTTCCAACTCGCCCCAGCCCCACGGGTACATGAACTCCACGTCGGAAGTGCTCGTCGAATAGTGCGACAGCTCTTCGGGGTCGTGCGGGCGGAGGCGAAGCTGGTCTTCGGGAATGCCGAGGTCGGTGTACCAGCGGAATCGCTCCCGGCACCAGTATTCGAACCACTCGTCGCCGTCTTCGGGGGGCACGAAGAACTCCATCTCCATCTGCTCGAACTCACGCGTGCGGAAGATGAAGTTGCCGGGCGTGATCTCGTTGCGAAACGACTTGCCGATCTGTGCGATGCCGAACGGCGGCTTCTTGCGCGCCGTCGTCTGCACGTTGACGAAGTTGACGAAGATCCCCTGGGCCGTCTCCGGCCGCAGGTACGCGACCGACGCGTCATCCTCCACGGGACCGACGAAGGTCTTGAACATCAAGTTGAACTGGCGGGCGTCGGTGAACGAGTCCGTCGCCCCGCAGTTCGGGCACGCACCCGACGCCGGGAGCTGATCGGCGCGGAAGCGCTCCTTGCAGTTGCGACAGTCGACGAGCGGGTCGGTGAAGGTGGCGACGTGCCCGCTCGCCTCCCACACCTTGGGCGCCATCAGGATCGCCGCGTCGAGGCCGACGATGTCGTCGCGCAGTTGCACCATCGAGCGCCACCACGCGTCTTTCACGTTGCGCTTCAGCAGCACGCCGAGCGGCCCGTAGTCCCAGGTCGAGCGGAACCCGCCGTAGATATCACTCGACGGAAAGATCAGCCCCCGCCGCTTGCACAGGTTGACGACGCGCTCCATCTGGTCGGGCTTCGCCATATGCGCGTCAGGCTATCGGAGCGCCTCGGCGGCACTCCGGAGCCTTTGGAGTGAGGCGAGGTGTCGCCGCGTCAGAGCAGCGCGGCGCTGCGGAGGCGGCGCTCGCTGTGGTACTCGAGCGCGCCCACGGCCAGTCGTTCGCTCTCGACCAGCACCGATCCGTCGGGCGGACTGGCAATCAGATGGCGGAGCTCGCCGCCGAGCATTTGCAGGAGCACCTCGACGGTGGCCGGCC
This sequence comes from uncultured Actinomycetes bacterium, assembly GCA_963813635.1. Lineage (GTDB taxonomy): Bacteria > Actinomycetota > Acidimicrobiia > IMCC26256 > JBBRZM01 > JBBRZM01. Next base: position 571,877 of record CAWEZO010000002.1, read on the forward strand.
GCACGCGCCGGCTGCCCCGTGCGCGCGCACGGCTCGCACAGCACGCCACCCTCGCCGAAGTCGAAACCGGGAAACGGTCCGCCGGCACCACAGCGCGCGCAGGCATCGAGGACCGGGTGAAAGCCCTCGAGGCTCAGCAGCTTCCAGAAGAACGCCGGTGTGACCACCGGCGACGGTGTGGCCGCCAGGGTGCGCAGCGCGCCGACGAGCATGCGATAGAGCGCGTAGTTGGGCTCGCGCTCCTGCGCCACCTGGTCGACGGCCTCGAGCATCGACACCGCGTGCGTAAGACAGCCGTAGTGCTCGCGGAGCGCACGGTTGGCGTCGATGGTCTCGGCTTGGGTGACCACGTCGAGCTCGCGGCCCTCGTAGCACTGCAACGCGAGATGCGTGGTGGGCTCGAGGCGCCCACCGAATCGACTGCCCGGCCGCCGGACGCCCTTCGCGACGGCCCGCACCTTGCCGCGGCCCTGGGTGAAGATCGTGACGATGCGATCGGTCTCACCGAGCTTGATGGTACGAAGCACGACTCCTTGATCCCGGTACAACGCCACATCCGGAGTGTAGTTACATCTTTGTAGTTTTGCGAAACACCCTCCGTCGCCCTCGACCGCATGCCAACCCCGGCCGCGAACCGGGTGGCGTACGTCAGCGGCGATCGACCGCACCGAATCGACGTTCGCGGCGCTGGTACTCGCGGATCGCGTCGAAGAGGTGCTCGCGCCGGAAGTCGGGCCACAACACGTCGGTGAACACGAACTCGGAGTACGCCGACTCCCACAGCAGGTAATTGGAGATCCGGTACTCGCCCGACGTGCGGATCAGCAGGTCGGGATCCGGCATGTCGGGCGCATAGAGGTGCCGCGCGATCGTGCGCTCGTCGATCTTGTCGGGCTTGAGCCTCCGCTCGGCAACCTCGGTGGCAATGGCGCGCGTCGCGTCGACCAGCTCGGCCCGTCCGCCGTAGTTGAACGCGAAGGTGAGCGTCATCGTGCGGTTGGCGCGCGTGAGCGCCTCGGCGTCGGCGATCTGGCGGCGCAACCGGCCCGGTACCCGCCCCGTGCGCCGGCCGATGAAGCGCACGCGCACACCGAGGTCGTTGAGCTCGTCGCGCCGGCGCAGCAGCAGCGACTCGTTGAAGTTCATCAGGAAACGCACCTCGTCGAGTGGCCGGCGCCAGTTTTCGGTCGAGAACGCGTACACGGTCAACCAGTCGAGGCCCACGTCGAGCCCGCCGTTGACGGTGTCGAACAGTGCCTCTTCGCCCGCCGCGTGTCCGTCAGTGCGTTTGAGGCCGCGACGCTGGGCCCAGCGCCCGTTGCCATCCATGACGATGGCGACGTGGTGGGGCACCCGGGCCCGCACGATTCCGCGTGGCACACGGTGCAACCTAGTGGCCCGCGCTCGTTGATCGTGAGATCGTGAGCGTGCCTTCCATGCCTTGCCGCGCGGTGGCCCGAGATGTCGCAGTAGAACGTGTACTTCCCGGGTTGCAGATCGACCTTGCCCGTCGTCTCGTGGCCGCTCGATTCGAGCTTGAACCCGTCGAGCCGGTCGATGACGAACGTATGCAGACCACTGTCGCTCGAGAAGTCGATCCCGACGACACCGGCTTGCGCCGACAATCGCTTCGGCTGGAAGTAGAAGTTGCCCGCAGTCACCTTCACCGTCGATGCGGCCGGGCCTGTGGGACGTTTGTACACGACGTGTCTGCCGCCGCCTCCACTTCCGCCGCAACCGGTGAGCAGCATCGCTGCCAGCAGCCGCGCCGCCGAACGCGCGGCGGGACACTAACGCTCTGTGCGTCGCGGTCAGGGCGTCTTGGCTCTGCTGCTCGCGGTCGTTGCACCTGCCGTGGTCGGCGTGGCGCCTGCCGCCGCCGTGACAGTGAGGGTCGCGACCATGCCGGCAGCGCGGTGGCCGGGAATCGTGCAGTAGATCGTGTACTTCCCGGAGGTGAGATCGACCTTTCCCTGGTCGTTCTTGCCCACGGCGTCGACCTTCAACTCCCAACCGGCGTACTTCGCCTCGCTGAACACCAGGGTGTGCGGCACTGACTTTGCGACGTACACGATCTCGTTGATCCCCGCGGGCGCGGTGTATTCGTGCGTCGTGAAGGGCAGCACCGCATCGACCTAGAGTGTGTTGACCGCCGGGCCGGTGGGCTGCTTGTAGCCGCCGCCTCCGGCCGCTTTCTTCTCTTCGCTCGGTCCGAGGGTCACCAGTCCGGCGCTCATCACGACGAGCAGCGTGATCGCCAGCACCATCACCAATGACGACGTGCGGAGGCGCGGGCTGGCCGCGATCACCGTCGCGCCACCGAGAATCGCGATCGTCACGATCGAACCGACGACCACCGACGCGTCGCTGCCGCCCGCGAGGAACACGCGCGAGATGTTGTACACGTACACGAAGATCGCGACGATCGACGCGAGCGGAAGGAGCAGCGCGTTCGATCGCGCGGCCCCGGGCCGCGGCCGTGTCGTCGGTGGCGGCAGCCGGCTCGGCCGGCTTCGGCTCGGGTTCGACGTCAGTCGTGGTCATCGTGCATTCAGTCGGTTGCTCACTGCGTGCTCTCGGCCTGCTCTCGACATGCTCACCGGTTGCTCAAGCCCATCTGAGTCAATTCGCGGTCAAGATCCTGCCACGCCCGATCCCCGCCTCGGACATCGCGACGCTCTTCCTCCGCGGCCCAACGGAAGAACGTCACCGTGATGATCGCCCACAGCAGGATGCCGCCCCCGATCTTCATGATCAGGCCCGCCAGTCGTTGGTCGTCGATGGTCGAGAAGCCCCAGAGGTGCGGCACCTTCTCGTAGAAATGGTAGAGGGGCGTGGTCCCGAACGTGAGAAACGATGCGGGCACTGTGGGCACGACCGACTGGAGGAACAGGAAGATCATCCGCGGCGGCGGCGACGAGACGCGGGATCTCGGGCAACGGGCTGAGCACCGGGAGCCAGACGATGAACGACGACAGGAAGATGAGCGCATGCACGGCGAAATGCACCCAACCCGACCGCAAGCTCGCGTCGACGATCGCCGGCCAGTGCGTGAAGACCAGCACCAGATTGAACACGATGAGCGCGGGGAGGAACCGCGCCAGCCGCCGTACGGTGCGGAACAATCGCGACGGTGGTCGCAGGACCTCGCGCAGGAGCCATCCGGGCGTGCCGAGCAGCAGTAGTGGAACGGCAACCATCGCGAGGCTCAGGTGCTGCACCATGTGCACGCTGTACATCGAGCGTTCGGCGATGTCGTGGACCGGCCAGTCGGACGCGAGCCACATGGTCAACAGGCCGAGCGTCCAGCACGTGACCTGCAGCCGGGTGACCGGCGACTGGCCCGGCGCGACCCACTTCGGACCCAACCGCACCACCGCGATCGCGTACCCCACCGCGAACAGCGCGACGAGCAGCCAGACGTCGGGATGCGGCGACCAGGCCGGGAACGCGCGGCCGCCCCGAGCGTCAACTCAGGATCCTCCGCTGAAGGCGTGCAGTGTCGCGAGCACGATCGCAAACAGGATGACCGCGGCGGCGATCCCCAGGATGAAGAACCGGCGGAAGATCGGCCGGTCCGTTCTCAGGTGCATGTACCACGACGCGACCATGGTGAACTTTGCCGCGGCGAGCAGTAGCAGCAGTGCGACGATGACGCCTTCCGGCGCGTTGTCGCTCTGGTAGCTGACCACGACCTCGATCGCGGTGAGCACGACGAGCACGACCGCGATGACCACGTACTTGAGTGGCGACGGGTGGGGCATGAGCTCGCCCGGCAGCATCTCCGCCGGCGCATGCGTGACCTCGGGCGACAGGTGCGACTCGACGGCGCGCTCGACCTCGGTGCCCACCGCTTCCACCTTCTCGGCCACGCCAGTGGATTCCTTGTCGTCAGGCATGATCCCTGCCTCAGTGCGGGATGAGGTAGACGACCGTGAAGATCACGATCCACACGACGTCGACGAAGTGCCAGTACAGCCCGGCCACTTCGATCTTCTCGGAGTCGCCGCTCGTGAGCCGGCCCTGGGTCGAGAGCCCCCACAACGAGAGCAGCCAGAGGATACCGATCGTCACGTGCGCGCCGTGGAAACCCGTCAGGACGTAGAAGGTCGAGCCGAACAGGTTGGTATCGAGCTGCAAGCCCTTGCGGTAGAACTCGGTGAACTCGAACACCTGTCCACCGATGAATGTCGCACCGAAGAGCGCAGTCGCGAGGAGCCAGATCCGGAAGCGGCGGTAGTCACCGCGTTGGATCGCAGCGAGCGCGAGCACCATGGTGAGCGAGCTCATCAACAGGATGAACGACGTCAACGACGTGAACGGGATGTTGTACGCCTGTGCCGGCGTCAGGCCCTTCTGGCCGGAGCGCCCGCGGTACAGCAGGTACGCGGCGATGAACGACCCGAAGAAGAGGCAGTCGGACGCCAGGAACAGCCAGATCGCCAGCTTGGTGTTGGTCAAGCCGGTGCTGGTCGGCTCGACGTACGCGTGCGCATCCTCGTCGCGGCTCGGCGCGTCGGGACCGTCGTGACCCGGCTCGACGATCGTCGTGTCCATCAATCGCCCCTCATCATTCGGAGGCCGGCTCGGTCGCCCAGGAGTAGGCACCGAACAGCAGCAACAGCGCGCCCGGCAGCACGAACCACAGGTTCTTGAACACCGCCGCGTAGCCGAGCAACGGCAGACCCAGCGCCATCACGAACGGGAAGTACGACGGCGACGGCATGTGAATGTGCTGCTCGGGCGCGGCGGCCTGGCGCTCGAGCATGTCGTCGGCGCCGCCGCGCGGCAGCCGCACGAGCTTGCCGCTCTCGTCTTCGGTGTACTTGTGGTGCCAGAAGTCGTCGCGCGCTTCGACGTGCGGCACCTCGACGAAGTTGTACTCCGGTGGTGGCGACGGCACCGTCCACTCGAGCGTGCGCCCGTCCCACGCGTCGGTGGGCGCAGGCTCTCCGTGGCGCCGGCTCACGAGCGCGTTGACGATGAAGAGGAGCACCGAGAACGCGATGATGAACGACCCGATCGTCGCCAGATAGTTCATGAAGTCCCAGCCGAAACCGGAGTCGTAGCGGTAGGTGCGACGCGGCTGGCCCATCAGGCCGAGCAGGTGCATCGGGAAGAACGTGAGGTTGAACCCGACCACCATCGTCCAAAAGTTGATCTTGCCGAGCTTCTCGTTCATGAACCGGCCGTAGAGCTTCGGGAACCAGTAGTAGAAGCCGCCGAAGATGCCGAACACCAGCCCGCCGAAGAGCACGTAGTGGAAGTGCGCAACGACGAAGTAGGTGTCGGTCTGCTGCGTGTCGGCGGGAACGATCGAGTGCAGCACACCGGACAGCCCGCCGATCGTGAACTGCGCGATGAAACCGAGCGCGAAGAGCATGGCCGTGCTGAGCCTGACTGCCCCACCCCACACCGTGCCCATCCAGTTGAAGATCTTCACGCCCGTCGGGATCGCGATGAGCATCGTCGACAGGGAGAACGCGGAGACGGCCACCGGACCGAGGCCGGTCGCGAACATGTGGTGCGCCCACACACCCCAGCCGAGAAAACCGATCGCGATGCCCGAGAACACGACGACCGAGTAGCCGAACAACGGCTTGCGCGAGAACACCGGCAGGATCTCCGAGACGATGCCCATGCCCGGCAAGATCAGGATGTACACCTCGGGATGCCCGAAGAGCCAGAAGAGGTGTTGATACAGCAACGGGTCACCACCCGCGGCCGGGTGGAAGAAGTTGGTGCCGAAGTTCCGATCGAAGAACACCATGATCAACGCGGTCGTCACGATCGGGATCGCGAACAGTGTCAGGAACGCGACCACCAGCATCATCCACGTGAACACGGGCATGCGCATGAGCGTCATGCCGGGCGCGCGCAGGTTGAGCACGGTGACGATGAAGTTGATCGCCGACGTCGTCGAGCCGATGCCGAGCATGACGAGACCGACGGTCCAGAAGTCGGGGCCGCGCCCCGGCAGGAAGCCACTGCTGATGCTCGAGCTCGTCAGCGGCGTGTACCCGAACCAGCCGCCGTTGGGAGCGCCGCCGAGGAAGAAGCTGGAGTAAAGAAAGATGCCGCCGAAGAGCACCACCCAGTAGCCGAACACGTTGAGCCGCGGGAACGCGACGTCGCGCGCGCCGATCTGCAGCGGGATCAGGTAGTTGCCGAACGCGACCGCGAGCGGCATGCCCATCAGGAACACCATCGTGGTGCCGTGCATCGTGAACAACTGGTTGTACTGCGACGCGGTGAGGATCGTGCCGTTGGGGCCGGCGAGCTGCAACCGGATGAGCAGTGCTTCGATGCCGCCGATCACCAGAAACGCGAGCGCGGTCGTCATGTACAGGATCGCGATCTTCTTGTGGTCGACTGTCGTGAACCAGCTCCAGAAGCCGGTGGTGGCCTTGGGCCGGCGCAGCAAGTCGACGCGCCGCGCCGGCGCCTCTGTGATCGCGTCGTCGACAGTGGTCATCGGCGGTCTCCTGGAACGAGCGGTGCGACGGTCACTTCAGCGTAAGGAGGTAGTCGGCGATATTGACCGCCTCGTCGTGGCTCATCACGGGCAGGCCGGGCGGCGTGTTCTTCGTAAACGATGGCATGCCGACGCAGGTCGCGGGGGCGGCAAGCGGCAGTCCTTCGACTCCATGGGGATGAGGCCCGGCGCGTTGAGCAGCCAGGCGATCAGGTTGGTCTCGTTGAGCTTGTAGTAACCGCTGGCGAAGGTGGACCGACTCGCCAGGTGCGTGAGGTTGGGGCCGTACGTGCTGGCCTTCGTGTCGGTGAACGTGTGACAGCCCGTGCACGCGAACTTCGCGATCGCCGTCGGACCGGGCCCGTTGGGTTTGCCATCGGGACCGGCCAGCGGAGTGGCCGGGCCCTGTTTCTGGCCTTCGAGCCATCGGGCGTAGTCGCCGGGACTCTTGGCGATCACTTTGAAGCGCATGTTGGCGTGGGAGAGGCCACAGTATTCGGCGCACTGGCCGTTGAAGACGCCGGGCTCGTCGGCTTCGATCGTGAGCCGCTGACGGCGCCCGGGCACGACATCTTGCTTGCCGGCGAGCTCCGGCACCCAGAAGCTGTGGATCACGTTGCACTTGTCGGGTAGCGACGCGTCGCACGCCGTGAGATCGACATTGACCTTGCGGCCGGTCGGGATCACCAGCTCGTCGGCGCCGACCGCCTGGACCTTCTTGGTCTTGCTCAGCGTCTCGAACTGCCACCACCATTGCTTGCCGACCACCCTCACCTGTACCGCGGTCGGGCCGGGCCTCTGCGACAAGTCGAAGATCGTGCGGACCGTCGGCACCGCGACGACAGCGAGGATGAGCGCCGGCACGATCGTCCAGCCGATCTCCAGCGCCGAGTTGCCGTGCACCTGCTTGGGATTCATGTCGCTCCCGGGACGCACCCGGAAGCGCACCGCCATGTAGATCACGCCGCCGATCACCGCGACCCCGATGACCGCCGCGATCCAGAAGATCGGTGAGAACAGGTTGAGGATCGTCTGGGCGGGAGGGCCCTTCGGGTGGAGCGTGTTCTGCCCGTTGTTGTTGGCCTCGGCGCATGCCGTCGCGAACATCCCCAGGCACAGAAACGCGCCGGCGGTGAGCCAACGCCTCCGGCGTGAGGTGTGATCCGTCATTGTGGGCGCTCTCCGTGAGACCAGCTGCGGACCGCCCGCTCGGCCCGATCCGGGGCGACTCTACTGCCGCCGACTTCTCAGGTCGCAACTTCTTGCGGGCGCGCCCGAGTCAGAATCCGAGCCGGTCGAGCGCACCGGCGCGGCGCTGCCAGTCACGCTCGACCTTTACGTTCGTTTCGAGGTAGACGCGGACACCGAGGAGCGCCTCCAGCTCGAGCCGGGCGGCGGTGCCCGCCGCTTTGAGGGCCGCTCCCCCCTTCCCGATCACGATGCCCTTCTGGGACTCACGCTCGACCAGGATCACGGCCCGCAGTCGCAGGATCGGCGGCGCGTCGGGATCCGGCGCAGGCCGATCGGCATCGGGTTCGATCTCGGCGACCTGCACGCTGATGGAGTGGGGCAGCTCCTCGCGCGCACCGCGAGGAGCTGCTCCCGTACCAGCTCGGCCGCGAGGGTCGTCTCCGGCTGGTCGGTGACCGTGCCGTCGGGGTAATAGCGCGGGCCCAGATCGAGCCGCGACTCGATCTCACCAATCAGCCCGTCGACACCCTTGCCGGTCTTCGCGGACAGGGGGACGTACGCGTCGAAGTCACCCAGCGCGCGGCCGCGTCGGCAAGGTGCGCGAGCACCTGGTGGCTCGAGGCGCGATCGATCTTGTTGAGGACGAGCAGCTTCGGCGTGCCCGCCTGCTGCACCATCTCCGCGATGAACCGGTCGCCGCGGCCGATGGGCGCGTCGGCTTCGATCAGCAGCGCGATGAGATCGGCTTCGTTGAGCGTTGCGATCGCGCGTTGGTTGGTGCGTTCCCCCAGCAGCGTGCGCGGTTTGTGGATACCCGGAGTGTCGAGCAACACGATCTGACTCGCGATCGTGGTGCGTACGCCGCGGATCTGGGTGCGCGTGGTCTGCGGTCGATCCGAGACGATCGCGACCTTGCTCCCGACAATTTGGTTCACGAGCGTCGACTTCCCGACGTTCGGACGCCCGACGAGCGTGACGAAACCCGACCGAAACTGCGTGCTCGGGTCGGCCGCGGTCACGCCGGGGGCGCCTCGGCGGGCGACGCCTCGCCCGCCGATCCCGAACCGTCTTCGTGCGCACGCGCGACCGGGCGGATGTGGACCGACACGATGCGGCGACCCTGGACGCGTTCGGTGCGGAACTCGAGGCCCTGAAACTTCACTGCCTCGCCTTCGTCGGGGACGTGACCCAAGAGGTTGAACACGAGACCGCCGACGGTGTCCCACTCGGTGTCGGGGAGCTCCATACCGAGCTCCTCGCTCACATCGTCGATGGGCGTCGAGCCCGGGACGCGCAGGCAGTTACCCGGGAGGTGCTCCACGCTGGGCGCTTCCACGTCGTACTCGTCGGTGATGTCGCCGACGATCTCTTCGAGCAGGTCCTCCATCGTCACGAGCCCCGCGGTACCGCCGTACTCGTCAACCACGATCGCCATGTGGAACTGCTTCTTCTGCATCTCCCGCAGGAGCTCCGCGACGCGCTTCTGCTCGGGCACGAACACGGCCTCACGCGCTGCCGTGCGCACCGTCTCGCTCCCCTTGCCCGCGCGGCAAGGGTGACGAGATCCTTGAGATACACGAGCCCCACGATGTTGTCGGTCGACTCCTCGTACGCCGGCAAGCGTGAGAAGCCGGCCTCGATGGCCCGCGTGATGCCGTCCTCGATCGTGGCGTCGGCTGCGATCGCGACCATGTCGGGGCGTGGCAGCATGACCTCGCGCACCACCGTGTCGCCGAACTCGAAGATCGAGTGGATGAGCGCCCGTTCCTCACGCTCGATCACTTCCTCCTCGGCTGCGACATCGGCCATCGTGCGGATGTCTTCCTCTGATACGAACGGGCCCTGCTTCAAGCCCTTGCCGGGAAGGAGCACGTTGGCGAGACCGATGAGTGATCGCGACAGCAGCCGCAGCGGCGGAAAGTTGCTGATGACGTACAGGAAACCGGAGACGCGCAGCGCGGCGCGATCGGTGTTTTGCACGGCGTAGGTCTTGGGCGCGACCTCGCCGATGACGAAGAACGCGATGATCTGCAACACGATGCCGACGAGCACGCCGTAGGCGCCGAACTGACGCTCGAACAGCACACCGAGCAGCGTTGCGCTGGTGAGCTGCGTCACGAGCACCAGGAGCAGCACGACGTTGAGCGTCTGTTCGGGATGCTCCAGCATCTTCGCCAGGCGCGCCGCGCCTTTGCGGCCCTCTTCCTCGAGCGAGAGCGCGCGGATCCGGTTCATCCGGGTGAACGCGGTCTCCGACATCGCGAGCACGATCGAAAAGCAGAACAACGTCGAGACGACGACGACGATGGCCCAATCGGCGCTCGTCATCGTTGTTGCTCGAGATCTCGGAAGCGCGCCAGCAGCTCGGCTTCACGGCGCTTCATCGCCTCGGATTCTTTCTCATCGGCATGGTCGTAGCTGAGCAGATGCAAGGTGCCGTGCACGACGAGCAACGCGAGCTCGTCTTCGAGCGACGCGCCGTGCTCACCGGCCTGTCGCTCGGCGATGCCCGGGCAGACAACCACGTCACCGATCACGACGGGCGGTTCGGTCGGTGCCGACGGCGACCCGGGGCCCCGACCGCCTTGATCGGGCTGGCGCCCGCCGGGTACCGCGTCGTCGTCCATCGGGAACGCGAGCACATCGGTGGGTCCGGTACCGCCGAGGAACCGCTCGTTGAGATCGGTGATCGCCTGCTCGTCGACGAAGATCACCGACATCTCGGCGTCGTCGGGCGCGCGCTCCTCCTCGCACACGAGCCGCGCGAGTCGGACCCACCGCAGCACGTCGACGCCGACGGCCGACTGTTCGTCGGCCCCGAACACGGATGCGCTCATTGCGCGCGGTCGTCTTCTGCGCGCCCGTATGCGTCGACGATGTCCTGGACGATCTTGTGCCGGACGACGTCTCCCGAACCGAGCTCGATGAACGTGAGTCCCGGGATGTCGGTGAGGACGTCGCGCACCGCAAGCAACCCCGATCGGCCACGGCCTTCGGCCAGGTCGATCTGGGTGACGTCGCCGGTCACGACGATCTTCGAGCCGAACCCGAGACGGGTGAGGAACATCTTCATCTGCTCGGCCGTCGTGTTCTGCGCCTCGTCGAGGATGATGAAAGAGTCGTTGAGCGTGCGGCCGCGCATGAACGCGAGCGGCGCAACCTCGATCGTGCCGCGGTCCATCAGACGCGTGACCGCTTCGGGGTCGAGCATGTCGTAGAGCGCGTCGTAGAGCGGCCGGAGGTACGGGTCGACCTTCGCGAGGATGTCACCCGGAAGGAACCCGAGCCGCTCACCGGCCTCGACTGCGGGACGCGTGAGGATGATGCGGTTCATCTCCTTCGCCTGGAGTGCCTGCACCGCGAGCGCGACAGCCAGGTAGCTCTTGCCCGTGCCGGCCGGGCCGATGCAGAACGTGACCGTGTTTGCCTTGACGGCGTCGACGTAACGCTTCTGGCCCTGCGTCTTCGGACGCACGGGCTTTCGGCCGCGTAGCACTTCGGTGCTCAGCACCTCCGTCGGGCGTTGATCAGCTTTCAGCATCTCGATGCTTCGGCCGACGCCCGCCGCGTCGAGTGTGTGGCCCCGCTCGAGCAGCAACACCATCTCCTCGAACAAGCGGCCGACCCGTTCGGCCTCGATCTCATCGCCGCGGATCGTGATCTCGTTACCGCGCACATGGATGGAAACGGGGAACGCAGTCTCCACGAGGCGCAACAGCTCATCGCGCTGGCCGAGCAGACCCACCATGAGGTGGTTGCCGGGCACAAGGATCTTGACCTGGGTCGACGACGGAGCACTCACGTCACGTGCAGCGTACTTGCGCCGATCGGAAGGCGCGTTACGCGTTGGTGTCGACGTCGGCCTCGACGTCGGCCTCGACGTCGACACTTTCACCGGCGGCACCGCCGGCATTTGCGCGCAGCCCGAGCTGATCCAGGCGGATGCCGAGCTCGTCGGGGGTGCGGCCGAGTACAGCGGCCAGCACGCGCAGGTCGTCGCGGCGGATCGTGAGCAGACGGCCGTTGAAGTCCTGGCGCTGGAGCTGGATCGTCGACGCGTATCGGGAGAGAACGGTCGCGTCGGCGTCGTCGAGCGTGTGGAGGCGCACGAGATCGATCGTGAAGCCGTCGGCCAGGTCGATCGTGCCACCCTCAGTGAGATCGATGTCGACCTCGAAATCGCGCGGCAGCAGCTGGTCGGCGGGCACCGAATAGATCTCGGCGAGACGGATGAGCCGCGGCACGGAGATGGCCCGCTCGCCGCGCTCGTACGCGCCCAGCACCGACGCCTTGAACTCCAAGCCGGAGCGCGCTTCGACGTCGTGCAGTGACAAACCCTTTTGTCGCCGAATCGCACGCAAGCGCTCACCGACGTGCGTCCCGTTGATACTCACCTATGCCCCCAAGCTGCGATCGTGCGGCAGGATAACAAATGTTCCCGAATGGGGCACGGTTGGCGGCCGCCTTCGCAACGCGTCGCATATCGTACACTAAAAACCACTAAAAGTGAACCCCTGCTCAGGAGGGCGTCCGGGCCACCCGCTACGGGCGGTCCGGGCCGCCCGCGACGGGCCGCCCGCGACGGGCCGTCAGCACCGCCGCGACAGCTACCGCAGCGGTTTCGGCCCGCAGGACGTGGGGTCCGACTCCAATCGCCGGTGGACGGCCGAGGGCCTCGAGCTCCTCCGGGGCGAGCCCGCCCTCGGGCCCGACGAGCACCAACCATTCGTCGCCCGAGGGTTCATCGTGCCCGCGCTCTCGTCCGAGACGGTCCGCGACCATGAGGCCGGCCCGTCCCGCCAGCGTCACAACCTCGGCGGGGGCGGCGACCTCAGGGATGTGCGCGCGCCGGCTTTGGGCCGCGGCTTCGCGCGGCGACTCGACCGAAGCGAGCAGTCGCGGCGGCGGCACGGGCGTCGTCCCACCGCGTCACGGAGCGTTGCGCGATCACGGGGAGGATGCGATCGACGCCGAGCTCCGTGAGCTGTTGCACGACGACGTCGGCCTTCGAGCCTTTGGTGAGCCCGAACGCGATCGCCAGCGTGGGGCGAACGTTCGGCTCGGTCTGCACCGGTGAAACGGCGTTGACTGCGAGCACGCCGGCGTCGGACGAGACCACGTCGTAGAGACGCCAACGACCGCGACCATCGGCGATCGTGACACGCTCTCCCGCGCGCACACGTCGGACCCGCTGGAGATGATGGCCGTCGTCACCGTCGATGACGACGGCGTCGTCGAGCCCGTCGCGAAATGTGTGTGCCGTCGCGCCGGCCGATGCCGGCCAGTCGTCGAGCACTACTGGAATGCGGAGCGGAACCGCGACAACAGCTTCGCGTCGGGTGGCGATACGTCTTCCCCGCGTCGCTCCGCGAGCGTGCGGAGCAACTCGGCGTCTTCGGGCTTGAGCTTGCGCGGCACCTCGACGTCGGTGCGCACGAGCAAGTCGCCGCGCCCGCGGCCGCGCAGCGACTGCACGCCGAAGCCTTTGAGACGAAAGATCTCTCCCGGCTGCGTGCCCGCCGGCACAACCAGCTCTTCGGCGCCATCGAGCGTCTCGACCTCGAGGCGCGTGCCGAGCGCGGCTTGCAACATCGAGATCGATCGCACGTGCAAGAGGTCGTCGCCGTCGCGGCGCAGCTTCGGATGCGGCAGCACGCGGACGTTGACGTAGAGGTCGCCGGCGATACCGCCGCGCGGCGCGGCGGGACCCCGCTCGGGAAGCCGGAGCCGCTGGCCGCTGTCGACGCCCGCGGGGACCTCCACATCGATACGCTTCACCGCCATCACGCGCCCCTCACCGCGGCACTCCCCGCACGGCGAGAGGATCCGGCTGCCGAGCGCGCCACAGGCATGGCACGGGGCCGCCGTGACCATCTGGCCGAGAATCGAGCGTCGGACCTGACGCACCTCGCCGGAGCCGGCGCACACGTCGCAGCGCGACGGGTGCGTGCCCGGCTCGCAACCCGAGCCGCTGCATCGCTCACACGTCACGGGAAGTCGCGGCTCGATCGTCTTGGTCGCGCCGAACGCCGCCTCCGCGAGCCTGAGCTCGATCTGTGCCTCGACATCGGCTCCACGCGGCGGCGCCGCGGGGCCGCGCCGGCCGCCGAACGCGTCGCCACCGAAGAACGCCTCGAACAGGTCACCGAAGCCGAACGCCTCACCCATCGGGCCGGTGCCGCCGCCGCTGCCGGTACCCGCCGTGCCGAACATGTCGTACTGACGCCGGCGCTCGGGGTCGGCCAAGGTCTCGTACGCGACGCTGACCTCCTTGAATCGTGCCTCGGCCTCGGCGTCACCGGGGTTGTTGTCGGGATGGTGCAGCCGTGCCAGGGCGCGGTACGCCTTCTTGATCTCGTCGTCGGACGCGTTGCGCGCGACGCCGAGGAGCTCGTAGAGGTCGGCGTCGCTCATGAGAGCAGGTGCCCGAGCTGTTGTGAGACGGCTGCCACCGCGGCGAGTGCCTGCCGGTAGTCCATGCGGGTCGGGCCGAGCACGCCGACGGTGCCAGCGACCTCGCCCTCGACCCGGTAGGGCGCCAGCACGAGCGAACACGCGCTGAGCTCGTCGATCTCGTTCTCGGATCCGATACGTACGGTGGTCCCCTGGTCGAGGATGTTGCGGACCAGCGAGACGACGACGACCTGCTGCTCGAGCATCTCCAGCAGCCGCGCCGCGCTCTCGTGCTCGGCCGCAAGCCGGCTCGTACCGCCGACGTAGAGCGGGTCGGTGGCACCGGTCGCAACATGATCGAGGAAGGCCGTGCGCGCCGTGAGCACGAGGTGGTCGGCCTCGGCGCTGCCCGTGGTGGCGACGACCGGAACATCGAGGAGTGTGTGGCCGCGCAGCGCGGCGTCGAGCGCGGCGGTGGCCGAACGCACGTGGTCATCGTCGACGTCATGCTCGAGCTCGAGCACCTGCTGCTCGACTGCGCCGTTGGACAGCACCGTGACCATGATGACGACCGCGGGCTGCAAGGTGACGAGCTGCACGTTGCGCACGTGCGCCGCATCGGCCTGCGGCCCCACGATCACGGCAGCATGATCGGTGACGCGCGCGAAAGAAACTGGCTGGTCTCGTGCAGCAGATCCTCGAGGGCGCGGTGCGCCGACGCAAAGAAGTCGGCGACGGCCCTGCGGTCGGGCGCGTCGAGCGGACCCTCTTCGGCGAAGTGGTCGACGAAGTAGCGGTACCCGAGGTCGGTCGGGATCCGGCCGGCGGAGGTGTGCGGCTGCACGAGATAGCCGTCGTGCTCGAGCACGGTCATGTCGTTGCGGACGGTGGCGCTCGACACACCCAACCGGGCTGATTGCGCGACCGTCTGCGAGCCGACCGGCTGGGCGGTCTTGATGTGTTCCTCGACGATGGCTCGGAGGATCTCCGCCCGACGGGCCTCGATGGGATCGCTCACGGGGAATCACCCATTCCCGCTCCTGACGTGGTTAGCAGTCGAGTGTACTGAGTGCTAACGGCAACCGGCGGGCCGGGCGGCGCCGCGGCAGCACCGGCGAGCCACAGCCGCGTGGTGACGTCGTTTGCAAGCAGCCGCCCGCGACGCGTGAGCGTCACCAGATCGGGAGGTCGCGTCTCGATTAGACCGTCGGCAGCAAGGCCGGCGACGGTCGCATCGAGCTCGGGCCCACGCGCGATGACCGCGCCGGCGCTCGTGCGCAACGCCAGCGCGAAGCGCTCCTCGGCGCGTCGCACAGGGTCGAGCTGCTCCGCACCGGCTTCCGGGGACAGGCCCCGTTCGATCCGGTCGATGTACCGCTCCGGTTGACGCACGTTCCACCAGCGGCGGGCCGCGGTGTGACCGTGCGCGGCCGACCCGATACCCAGGTACTCGCGTTGCTGCCAGTACAGGAGGTTGTGACGGCACTCCTCGCCGGGAGCCGCCCAGTTGGACACCTCGTAGTTGGCGAGACCCGCGGCAGTGAGACGCTCGTCGGCGAGGATGTACTTGTCGGCCTGGTCGTCGTCATCGGGCGGACTCTGCGTGCCGGCCGCGACGCGTTGACCGAGCGGCGTGGCGGGCTCGACGGTGAGCGCGTACGCGCTGACGTGTGTGGGTGCGAGCTCGAGCACGTCGGCCAATGTCGCTTCCCAATCCGCGAGCGACTCGCCAGCGGTGCCGTAGATGATGTCGAGGTTGAAACGCTCGAAACCCGCGTCACGCGCCCAGACGACCGCGCGAGTGACATTGGCACGGTCGTGTGTACGTCCCAGCGCCGCGAGGACGTGTGCGCGCGTCGACTGCACCCCGAACGAAAGGCGGTTGACACCGGCGGCGCGGTATGCCCGCAGCTTGGCGAGATCGACGGAGTCGGGGTTGCACTCCACGGTGACTTCCAGATCGGCGGTTCGCGGCACGGCATCGAGAATCCGGACGAGCTGCGATGCCTGCATCAGCGAGGGCGTCCCCCCACCGAAGAACACGCTCGTGACCGGCGGAATGCCGGTGCGCGCGTCGGCGCGTGACGTCGGCCACGCACGCGTCGACGTACTCGTCGACCAGGTGCTCACGGTCGGTCCACGTCGCGAAGTCGCAGTAGTCGCATCGTGTCGCGCAAAACGGGATGTGCACGTACACGCCGAACGCCATGCCGTCATGATCGCATGAACGGGTGACGCGGGTTCCACGCTACGGTCCTTGCATGGACTTCGACCTGCCCCCCGAGGCCGAGGAGCACCGCGCCCGTGTGCGGTCGTTCCTCGCGGAGCACGCCCCCGACGGGCAGTTCCCGGTTGACTGGTGCGCCCGGCTCGCGCGAGCGGGTTACGTCGCGCCGCACTGGCCCGCTCCGTACGGGCTCGACGCCAACGCGGTGCAGCAGCTCGTGATCGACGAGGAGCTGCGCGCCGCCGCAGCCCCTCGACCCGTCAACCCCATCGGGATCGGCTGGGCCGGCCCGACGCTGCTCGTCGCGGGCACGGCCGAACAGCAGGCGCGCTACCTGCCGGGGATCCTCGACGGCTCCGAGATCTGGTGCCAGCTCTTCAGCGAGCCGGGCGCAGGCAGTGACCTGGTCGCGCTCGCGACGCGTGCGGAACGCGACGGCGACGAGTACGTGGTGAACGGTCAGAAGATCTGGACGACGTTCGCGCACCTTGCCCGCTACGGCATCCTGCTCGCGCGCACCGATCCCGACGCCGAAGCGCACCGCGGGGTGTCGTACTTCGTGCTCGACATGCAGAGTCCCGGGATCGAGGTGCGCCCGATCAAGCAGATGAGCGGCTCGTCCGATTTCAACGAGGTGTTCCTCGACAGCGTGCGCGTCCCGGCGGCAAACATCGTCGGCGAGGAAAACGACGGATGGCGCCTCGCGAAGGTGACGCTCGGCAACGAACGCGTCTCGCTGTCGGCGGAAGGCGCGTTGTGGGGCGCGGGCCGACCGCGCGACGACGTCATCGACCTCGTGCGCGGCGCGGGCGGATCGACCGACCCGGGGCTGCGCCAGCGTCTCGCCCTCCTGTACGTGGAGTCGGAGATCCTGCGCCTGATCCGGTTGCGCACGGTCTCGGCCAAGGTGCGCGGCATGGAGCCGGGCCCCGAAGCATCGGTACGCAAGGCGCTCTCCGACGAGCACGGCCAGCACGTGATGGGCATGGCACTCGAGCTCGCCGGCACCGACGGCCTGCTGCTCGACCGCGGACCGTTCGGCGCGACCACCGACGCCTGGTCAACCGGCTACCTCTTCGCCCCCGCCCTCACGATCGGGGGCGGCACCTCAGAGGTGCAGCGCAACATCATCGGTGAGCGCGTGTTGGGGCTGCCGCGCGATCCGTCGCCCGCGTCACCGTAAGCGACCCGCGCGTCACTCCTCGAGCTTCAGCGCCGCGACGAAGGCCTCCTGGGGCACTTCGACCCGGCCGATCTGCTTCATCTTCTTCTTGCCCTCTTTCTGGCGCTCGAGCAGCTTGCGCTTGCGGCTGACGTCACCGCCGTAGCACTTGGCGATCACGTCCTTGCGCCTCGCCTTCACCGTCTCGCGGGCGATGATCCGCCCGCCGATCGCCGCTTGGATCGGCACGTCGAAGAGCTGGCGCGGGATCAGCTCGCGCAGCTTCACCGTCATCCGCCGCCCGTAGTCGTACGCCTTGTCGCGGTGCACGATCGCGGAGAACGCGTCGACGGGCACCGTCGTTCAGCATCACGTCGACCTTCGAGAGCGCGGAGACGCGGTATCCGGCAGGGTCGTAGTCGAGGCTCGCGTAGCCGCGCGTGCGTGACTTCATCTGGTCGAAGAAGTCGACCACGATCTCGCCCAGCGGCATCGCGTAGAGCAGCTCGACGCGATCCTCGGAGAGATATTCGAGCTTGTCGATCTCGCCCCGGCGCTGCTGGCACAGCTCCATGAGCGTGCCGACGTACTCGGTGGGGGTGAGGATCGTGATCGTGACGTACGGCTCCTCGATCGAATCGATGTGGTTGGGCATCGGCATCGCCGACGGGTTGTCGATCACCTCGATCCCGCCGCCGACGAGGTTGGCGCGGTACTCGACGTTGGGTGCGGTCGCAACGAGCGCAACGTCGTATTCGCGCTCGAGTCGCTGCCGCACGATCTCCATGTGCAGCAGCCCGAGGAAGCCGCAACGAAAACCGAACCCGAGCGCGCCCGACGTCTCGGGCTCATAGGTGAACGACGAGTCGTTGAGCCGGAGCTTCTCGAGCGCTTCACGCAGGTCGGCGTACTCGTCGCCGTCCACGGGATACAGGCCGCAGAACACCATGGGCTTCGGGTCGCGGTACCCCTCGAGCGCGGGCGCGGGCCTCGACGCGGTGGTGACGGTCTCGCCGACACGGGCTTCGCCGACGTCTTTGATGCTCGCGACAAGGTAGCCGACCTCGCCGGGACCGAGCGCTGCGACCGGGGTGGGCGTGGGAAGGCGCACACCGATCTCTTCCGCGTCGTGCGTCGCCTTGGCCTGCACGAAACGCAGCCGCGCGCCCGACACGAGCGTGCCGTCGAACACCCGCACGGCGCTCACGACCCCCCGGTACGCGTCGTAATGGCTGTCGAAGATCAGCGCCTGCAGCGGCGCGTCGGCGTCACCTTTCGGCGCGGGAATGTGCTCGATCACCGCGTCGAGCAACTCGGGCACGCCCTCGCCCGTCTTGGCCGAGATGCGCAACACACTCTCGGCGGGGATACCGAGCACGCGCTCGATCTCACCGGCGACGCGATCGGGATCGGCTGCGGGCAGGTCGATCTTGTTGACCGCGGCGACGATGGCGAGATCGTGCTCGACCGCGAGGTAGCAGTTGGCGAGCGTCTGGGCCTCGATGCCCTGCGAGGCGTCTACCAGCAGAATCACGCCTTCACAGGCGGCCAGGCTCCGCGAGACCTCGTACCCGAAGTCGACGTGTCCGGGCGTGTCGATGAGGTGCAGCACGTGGTCTTTCCAGTTGAGCCGCACGTTCTGCGCCTTGATCGTGATGCCGCGTTCCCGTTCGAGGTCCATCGAATCGAGGTACTGGGCCCGCATGTTGCGGGGGTCGACGGCGTGACACAGCTCGAGCAGGCGGTCGGCGAGCGTGGACTTGCCGTGGTCGATGTGGGCGATGATCGCCAGGTCACGTATGGCTGTCAGCTCGGTCACGAGCAGTGGCTCTCCGGGGCGTCAGCCGCGCTTGGGACGGGGATCCGGCGGCACTGCTACCCTACCGAGGTTCCCGCACGTTCTTTGGAGCTTCACGCGCATGGCCAACATCAAGTCGCAGATCAAACGTAACCTTCAGAACGAGAAGCGCCGGCTGCGCAACAAGACCGTGCGCTCCGAGCTCAAGACGCGCGTCAAGACCGCCGATGCGGCGATCGCCGCGGGCGCCGACGACGCGAGCGACAAGATCCGCGCCGCGCAGAAGCGCCTCGGCAAAGCGAGCGCCAAGAGCGTGATCCACAAGAACCAGGCGGCTCGACGCCAGTCCCGCTTGATGAAGCGCGCCGCGGACAAGTCCTAGCTCGACCTCGCTTCGACCCCGCTTCGACCCCGCTTCTGCCCGCAAACGCGCTCGCCGCGACCGATCGTCTGCTTCTGGGATGAGTTTTCGACCGTAGCGGTCGAAAACCCTGCCCAGAACGGGCGGGCGACGTTCACGCTCCGACGATCGTGATTGGACCGCGGCCGCTACCGGTGCGCGCGGGCGCGCCCCCGGCCGGAACGCGAGCGCGCGGACAGCGCAGCGAGCCGGGCGACGAGTACCTCGGCGACCGCGTCTTCGGGGATCGCACGCGCACCCTTGAGATCGATGTCGGCCTGCGCCAGATACCCGTAGGCCTCGCGGATGCCCTCGATGCGCAGCGCGCGCGCCTGCTCGAGCGCCTTGCGAGCGGGATACTCCTTGACCCTCCCGCCGAGCGCCGTGATCGCGTCGTCGGTCCCGCCGATGTCGGGGTCGTCGAGGCGCAGCAAACGGCGATAGTTGCCGTGCAACATCCCGAGCGCCTGGAGTGGATGCATCGGCTTGGGCTGCCTCGGGCTGGTCACGTTCATCAGGCGATGCAGCACCTCGAGCGCGCCGGCGACGTCACCGGTTTCGATCGCGTTCGTCAGCTGGTAGATCGGCACACCGCCGGCTTCACCAAGGTACGGCTCCACGTCGTCGGCGTCGAGCGCGGCGCCCTCGTCGTACGCGGCCGACAAGATCGCCACGAGCCCGGCGATACGGCTGGCGTCGTCGCCGAGGCGTGCCGTGATCAGCTTGACCGCGTCGCCGGTCAGCTTCACCCCGGCGTCACGCGCCTCGAGCGCGAGCACGTCACTCGTCTTCTCGCTCGTCGGCGCCACTTCGCCCACCGTGCCCTTCCACGCTTTGGTCAGGTTGGCCGGGAGCCGACCCGCGCCGGCGATGAAGATCAGCTCCGTTGTCTCGAGCGGGTCTTCGAGGTACGCGATCAGCGGCTCGGCGTCGGCCGCGGTGAGATTGCCCGCGTCGCGCAGCACCACGATTCGACGCGCGGTCATGAACGGCGGACTCTGCGCGGCGTTAAGCGCGGCAGCCACCGCGCGCTTCCGACCTTCCCCGCCGCCGGGTGCATCGCTGTCGCTGCCCTCACCCGCGCCGGCGCGGCCGGGAATGACGACCTCCTCGAGCGCGAGCGATCGGTCGTCGCCCGCGAGCAGTGTGGCCACCAGCCGCTCGAGTGTCTGTTCGCGGAGGGACGGATCATCGCCCTTCACGTAATGCGTGGTCATGCGACGAGCCCGTCGCGCGCCGGAGCGTTCTCGAGAATGGCCTCGACCATGCGGCACACCTTGACCGATCCGGCGACGTCGTGCACGCGCACGATCCGGCAGCCGTGCGCGACGCCGTAGGCCACCGCGGCGAGCGACACGTCGCGCCGGTCGTTGATCGCGAGGCCGAGCAGCTCACCGAAGAAGCGCTTGTTCGATGCGGAGAGCAGCAACGCGTAACCGTGCGACGCGAGGGCTTGGCTCGCGCGCAGGAGCACCGCGCTCTGCGCGGGCGTCTTCCCCAGGTCGAGGCCGGCATCAAGCGCGATCTGCTCGGGTCGGAGCCCGGCGGCCGCTGCTCGCGCGGCCCGTTCGAGCAGGAAGGCAGTGACGTCGGCAACAAGGTCGTCGTAGGCGGGCTCGGGGTCGGGCACGCGGGGTTGCAGCCGGATGTGGGTCGCAACCACCGACGCGCGTCGCCGGGCCGCGACCGCGAGGTACTCAGGGTCGGCGAAGCCGCTGATGTCATTGGCGACGACGCCGCCGGCGGCGCACGCGGCGTCGAGCACGCTGGCACGCCACGTGTCGACCGAGAGCGGCACGTCGAACCGGGCGGCAAGCGCTTCGATCGTGGGCACCACGCGGTCGAGCTCCTCGCTCTCGCCGACGTCGGCCCCGGGCCCGGCTTTCACGCCGCCCACGTCGAGGAGATCCGCGCCCTCGATCACGAGCCGGTCGGCGCGTTGCAGCAGCGCGTCGAGTGCGAAGGTCTCGCCCGCGTCGTAGAACGAGTCGGGCGTGCGGTTGAGGATGCCCATGACGAGGACACGGGTCGCGAGGTCGTGCACCGCCTCACCGAGCTGGTAGCTGGGCATCTCCGCGGAGCCTATGCCGCCTTCTCGTCGCGGCTTCTGGGATGAGTTTTCGACCGTAGCGGTCGAAAACTCTGCCCGGAACGGAAGGTGCGGGCCTTGTGCGCGGCGGCCACCAAGGCCGCGAGCGCGATCAGGGCCCATGCGGCACGACCGTCGACCGCGAGGGGGAGCTGCGCCATCGTGTGCGCGATACCCATCACCGCGTCGAGCAACGCGCGTGACGGCAGCTCGAGCAGCGTCGCGAGCTGCGGCGACCACCGGCCGGCGACGCCGCCGACGACACCCGCGAGGAGCCCCCAGATCGTCAACGGGCCGACGAGCGGCGCCGCGAGCACATTGGCCGGGAGCGCGGCGAGTGGCATCGAGCCGAACACCGGGATGAGCACGGGTGCCACGCCGATCTGCGCGGCGGTCGTGACGCCGAGGCTCTCGCCGAGCCATCGCGGCCCGGGCAGCCGCCGCGCGATGGGCTCTGAGAACAGCGCGATGCCGGCGCTCGCGCCGCACGACAGCAAGAAGCCGACCGAGTGCACGAGGAACGGATCGAGGAACAGCAGCGCGAGCACCGCCAGTGTGAGCGTGCGCAGCCCGGACGTCGGCCGGCCCATGAAGCGCGCCGTCATCGCGCATCCGATCATCACCGACGCCCGAAGCACTGACGGCTCCCAACGCGTCATCGCACCGAAGAGCACGATGACCGCCAACGCGCCGATGAAACGGCCCCGGAGCCCGAAGCGGCGAAGAACCCAGCTTGCGAGGAGGAGCACAAAGGCGACGTTTTCGCCCGACACCGCGAGGAGATGGCTGAGCCCCGCGTCGCGGAAGTCTGTGATCACTTGCGGCGGCACTTGACGCGTGTCGCCGAGCAGGAAGCCGGCCATGAGCGCACGTTCGGCCGGCGGCAGACGATCGCCGCCGTGCAACACGAGCGCGCGCAGCCGGTTGGCCGCGACGGGCAGCGGCGAACGCGCGGGGGCAAAGCCGAGCAGCTCGGTGGCGCCGAACGCGCCGACCGCATGCCGCCACTGACTGCGCACGTCGAAGCCGGTGAGCGGATGAAACCAGCCCCGCAGCACCACCGCGTCACCGGCTTCGAGCAACCGGAGCCGTTGGGCCACGTCACCACTCGCGGACGCCAGCAGCACCCGTCCGCCCGCGTCCGTGCCCGCGCGCGGCCCGGAGCCCACGGTCGCGACGCGGACGAGCACATGCGTCGCAAATCGGCTCGCGCCCCGGGGTCGTCGATCAAGGTCGCACGCACCACACCGGCGGCGCGGGCGTCGACGACAACTCCGAGCGGAGAGCGGGCCTGGCCGTCGAGCGCGCGCCGCATGACCGCGGTGCCGATCAACGTGCAGGCGAGCATCGCGATCAGCACCCGAACAGGGCTACGAGACAGCAGCGCAATCGCCGCCGCGGCGAGCCCCACGACCAGCGTCATCCAGGCCGATGACGGCCCGAGCCGTTCCCCGGCCAGGATCCCGGCGACCAGCGCGCCGAGCAGCGCGAGCGGGCCCGCGAGCAACGGACCGGCTCAGACCGTGACCTGGGACTTGAGATCCGCAAAACGCTTCGCGCCGATGCCGCGCACCTCACGCAGCTCGTTGACCGAACGGAACCCGCCGCGGTGCTGACGCTCGTCGAGGATCGCCTTGGCCAGGGTGGGCCCGATGCCGGGAAGGGCTTCGAGCTCGGCCTGCGTCGCGGTGTTGAGATTGATCGGCCCACTCGCAGCTTGCGCACCTGTGCGCGGGAGCCGGTCACACCGGCAGGCTCGGCGACGGCCGGCGGGTCGCCGACCTTCTGCACGAGCACGCGTTGCCCGTCGACGAGCTTCGCCGCGAGGTTGAGCCGGTCGAGGTCGGCTTGCGACAACGCTCCCCCGGCGGCTTCCACCGCGTCGATGACACGCGCGCCGGCGCGCAGCTCGACCACGCCGGGCTTGGTGACTGCGCCGGCCACGTGCACGACGACCTTGGCCGACGCACGCGCACCGGTGGCGGTGGTGCTCGTGGTTGCGCGGCTGCCGGCGGGTCCGTCGGCGCGGCTGCGCGTCGGTGCGGCAGCTTGGCCCCGACCGGCAGTCGTTGCTGTAGTGGCGCCGGCCGTGCCGGCGCCACCCGAAGCGAGCCCCATGCGGTACCAGATGAAGCCGGCCACGACCGCGATGAGGACGAGCGCGACGACACCCACACGCGGATCGGAACGCCACTCGTGCAAGCGGTCGCGTGCTCCACCCCCGCCGCGCCCGACATTCGGTCGAGGAACGGGCCGTGGAGCCCAGAATTGCGTCTCCAGACTCTCGGGCTCGGGAGCTTCGGGGTCGGGTCGCTCGGTCTCGAACATGACACCTCCGGAGAACAGCGCGGGCGCGCGCGGACAGACCGGAGGAAATGCCGAGGAAGTGCGAGGGACGGTATCAGCCAGCGGGCGCGTACAAAAGCTGGGTAGTGGCTCAGTTTCGGGGAATGTCTATCGGCCGTCTACTGAGCATTCCGCGTCTGAGCGAACCGCGCGATCAGCTGCTCCTGCTCCGCGCCTTCGATTGCCCCTCGGCGGTAGTTCTCACGAACCCAGCGCACTGGGTCCGAAGGAGCATCGTCTGCGAGGACAGCCAGACACGCCAGGACCGTCCCCGTGCGGCCCAACCCGCCGCGGCAGGCGATCTCGACCAGTTCCCCGTCCAGCACTCGCCGATGCAGATCGACGATCGCGGCGAATGTCTCCGTCTCATCAGCCGGCAGCCCGAAATCCGGCCAGTCGATTATTTCGCAGTCCCACGTGACGTGCGGGTCGTCGCGCCATCGCTCATCGAGGTACATCGCGAAGTCGGGCAAACGCGGACGCTTGGACGGGCCCTCCCGGCCCTGCGCCAACACCAGGGTGCCGTCCGGCAGCGTCACCTCCATGCCCTCCATTCTGCCGACCGAGCTCAGACGGAGCCACTATCGAGAAGTTCCGCTGCGCGGGCTTCCTGTTCGAGTGGGATGGCGAGATACGCCTCACGATGGTTCAGGCCACGCCGGCGACCGGCGAAGTACGCCCCGACGTACTCGCGGAGGAAGCGCACGACGCCACGCTCGCGCCATTGCCGCACGTGCACGAGCTCGTGCGTCAGCAGCCGCTCGTCGTGTTCGTGGCCCCGGCGCACGAAGATCCACCGATCGAGTGTCATCGCGTCGACGCCGGGCTGAAGTGCCGGCACCACGATGACGCGCGCGCTCGGATCGGCCGCTACACGCCGCATCGTCAGTCGGTCACGAAGTTGATCATGCGGCTGCGGACGACGACGACCTTGCGGACGTTCGCGCCGGCGAGCAGCGCGGCGATCTTGGCGTCGGCGCGCGCGATCGACTCGATCGCCGCCTCGTCGGCGCCCGCAGGCACACGAATCCGGGCGCGTACCTTCCCTTTGACCTGAACCGGGATCTCGATCTCGTCTTCCACCAGCAACGCAGGATCGGCGACCGGGAACGGCTCGTACGCGAGCGACTCCTCGTGGCCCAGGCGTGACCACAGCTCCTCCCCCGTGTGGGGCGCGAGCGGCGCAAGCATCAGCACGAGCGGCGCCGCGACCTCCAACGGCGCCGCGCCGCCTTCGGCAACGACCTGCGTGAGCCGGTTGTTGAGCTCGAAGAGGCGCGCGATCGCGGTGTTGAAATCGAGCGACGCCATGTCGTCGCGGACCGCCGCGATCGTGCGGTGCAAAAGGCGGCGCGTCTGCTCATCGGCCGGGTCGGTCGAGATCCGGGCGACGCCCGTCTCCTCGTCGACGACGTTTCGCCACAGCCGCTGCAAGAAGCGGTGCACACCGATGATGTCGGTCGTGCTCCACGGGCGGCTCGCGTCGAGCGGGCCCATGAACATCTCGTAGAGGCGCAGCGTGTCGGCGCCGTAGTCGCGGTAGATGTCGTCGGGCGTGACGACGTTCTTCAAGCTCTTGCCCATCTTCCCGTACTCGCGTGTCACGGGCCGGCCGTCGGCGAAGTAGTCGCCGTCACGCTCCTCGACGTCGGTGGCCTCGACATAGAACCCGCGCTCGTCGACGAACGCGGCGGCCTGGATGTAGCCCTGGTTGTACAGCCGCTGGAACGGCTCGGGCGTCGACACATGGCCGAGGTCGAACAGCACCTTGTGCCAGAAACGCGCGTACAGCAGGTGCAGCACCGCGTGCTCGACACCGCCCACATAGAGATCGACGCCGCCCGCGGCGGCAGCACCGTCGGCGCGCAGCCTGTGCGTCCAATAGCGCTCGACCTCCGCGCCGACGAGCTCGTCGTCGTTGGTCGGGTCGAGGTAGCGCAGGTAGTACCAACAGGAGCCGGCCCACTGCGGCATGGTGTTGAGCTCGCGGCGGTACGACTTCACGCCGTCTCCGAGGTCGAGCTCGACGGTGACCCACCTATCCGCGCGCGCCAGGGGCGGCAACGGGAGTGACTGCTCGTCGGCGTCGACGATGCGCGGCTCGAAGTCGGTGAGCTCGGGCAGCTCGACCGGCAACATCGACTCGGGCAGCGCGATCGGCAGACCCGACTCGTCGTACACGATCGGGAACGGCTCGCCCCAGTAGCGCTGCCGGCTGAACAACCAGTCGCGCAGCCGGTACGTGACCGTCGGCGCGCCGGTGCCGGTGCGTTCGAGCCATTCCCCGATGACGCGTTTGGCCTCGGCGGTCTCGAGGCCGTCGAGCGACACCTCGTCGTTCGCCGAGCTCATGCCGACGCCGTCGCCGGTGTAGGCCTCGGGCCATTCGTCAGCGAGCGCGTCGGCAGCGACACCGTGCGCCGCGAGCCACGCGTCGGGCGGACGCACCACCCCCACGATCGGCAGCTCGATCTCCTTGGCGAACTCGAAGTCGCGCTGGTCGTGCGCGGGCACGGCCATGATCGCGCCGGTGCCGTAGCCCATGAGCACGTAGTCGGCCACGAAGATCGGGATCGATTCGCCATTGGTGGGGTTGGTCGCGAACGCGCCGGTGAACACGCCGGTCTTGTCGCGGGTCTCCGTTTGTCGCTCGAGATCGCTCTTTTCCGCGGCGAACCCGCGGTACATCGCGATCGCCTCCGCGGGCGAACGCTCGGTACCGAAGATCCCGCGCCACATCGCCGGCGTCTCGATCCACTCGTCGCCGCGCGTCGTGCCGGGCCAGCCGACCGGAATGATCTCGTCGACGAGCTCGTGCTCGGGCGCGAGCACCACGTAGGTCGCACCGAACAGCGTGTCGGGCCGGGTCGTGAACACCTCGATCTCCACGCCCTCGTGGCCTTCGACCGGGAAGACCGCCGACGCGCCGACGCTGCGGCCGATCCAGTTGCGCTGCATGAGCTTGATCGAGTCGGTCCAGTCGAGCAGGTCGAGGTCGGCGAGCAGTCGCTCGGCGTACGCGGTGATGCGCAGCATCCACTGCTTCAGCGGACGCTTGAACACCGGGTGATTGCCGCGCTCGCTGCGCGCCGTCGGGCGTCACCTCCTCGTTCGCGAGCACCGTGCCCAGCGCGGGACACCAGTTGACGGGCGCCTCGTCGAGGTATGCGAGCCGGTACGAGTCGACGAGCTGCCGCCTCTCGATCGGGCCGAGCTCGGCCCACGGCCGTTCGTCGGCGGCGCGCGCGCCGGACTCGAGCTGACCCACCAACTCTGCAATGGGTCGTGCAGCGTCGGCCTTGTCGTCGTACCAGGCGTTGAAGATCTGGAGAAAGATCCACTGGGTCCACCGGTAGTAGTCGACGTCGCTGGTTGCCGGGCCGCGTCGCGGATCGTGCCCGAGGCCCAGCGCGCGCAACTGCCGGCGCATGTTCTCGATGTTGGCCTCGGTGGTGACGCGCGGCTGCTGACCGGTCTGCATCGCATACTGCTCCGCGGGCAGACCGAACGCGTCGTAGCCCATCGCATGCAGCACGTTGTGGCCGTTCATCCGTTGGAAGCGCGCGAACACGTCGGTGCCGATGTAACCGAGGGGATGGCCGACGTGGAGCCCTGCCCCGCTCGCGTACGGGAACATGTCGAGCACGTACAGCTTCGACCGTTCGGCCATCTGCTCGAAGCCGTCGCTCAGCGGGCCGGACGGGTTGGGCGCCCAGAAGGTGCGGTGCTCCTCCCAGTACCCCTGCCATTTCGCCTCGATCTCGTTCGCCAAGGCAGCGGTGTACCGGAACCGGGGCGCCTCTTCAGTGCGGATCGTCTCGCTCATCGGACGGCGAGCGTAGTGGTCACCGTTTCGCGCTCGGGCCGTCAGGACCGCTCGTCCTGCGGAGGCCGTCGAGGCGCCGCTGGTAGCTTGGAGCGCTCCGGGGGCTGTAGCTCAGGTGGTAGAGCGCTTCCATGGCATGGAAGAGGCCCGGGGTTCGAGTCCCCGCAGCTCCACGCCGTCCCCGCGACCGCGACGCGTCATGACGCCTGGAACACGACGTTGTACGGAGTACCCGGCGCGACCGACATGCTGACCTGACGCCCGCCGATCGTCAGCGCGACGTTGTTCGGGTTGCCGAGGCGAAGAAACAGGTTGCCCGTGCCGTCGACGGTCTTCGTCTGGCCCGCTTGCAACGTCGCCTCGAAGACCACCGGCCCCCCGTCACCCTGGCGGACCTGCACCCAACATGAGCCCTTGGCGACCATGGTGAGCGTGAACGGCAACTGATTCACCGCGAACCGGGCGCCGCGCGCGTCGCTCGACACGGGCTCGATCGCGGCGATGGGCTGCGCGGCAACGTTGGGCGGTGCCGCCGGCTTGGATGCCGGTGGCGTGCGGCGCGCCGGGCGCGACAGTGAGCTCGGGCCGGAGCTGCCGTTGCCGCCGCCCGACACCAACGAACCCACGAGCATGGTGAGCAGGACCGTGGCGACGAACGCCGCCGCCCACCCGAGGCGCCCGCGCTGCGCATGCCAACCACGGCCGCGACCGTTGCCCCGGTGCTTCACGCGGGCGAACGCGGCACGGGTGGCGTCGGTGGCGCACGTCACCATCGCGACGACCGGGCCCCACACCCGTGCGCCCGGCGGCGCGGGCGCGACCGGCTCCCCGTCAGCAGGGAGCGAATCGAAGACCGGCACGTCGACGGCATCGGGCTTCGCGTCGGCTTCGGCGCCCTCGTCTTCGAGGTCTTCGAAGACGACGACCGGCGGGCGGTCACCCGCTCGCGTTTGCAGCTCGACTCGTCGACTGCTCTCGGGCCGAAGGCCCATGAAATGGGCGTACACACGCAGGTACCCCTGCACGAACACCGGACCCCGAGGAAGCCCGTCGACGCGTCCCTCTTCGAGCGCGCAGAGATACGGCGCCGGAATCTTCGTCGCCTGCTGCACCTCGTCAACGGTCACGCCTCGGTGGATGCGCTCGGCTTGCAACGTGCGTCCGAGTGCGTGCATGTCGGAAGCGTCGATGTCGGTCAGCTCGTCGCGGGCTTCGATTCGACCGAGCGTCTGCATCGCCCGGTCGAGCTCTTCGGGTGCGGGCGCCATCTCCGCGGGCTCGTCGGACGGAGGAGCTTCGAACCGGTCTTCTCCCTGGCCTTGTACATCGGTCTGCTCGTGGCTGTGGCCGTCGACGGCCCCGGGCGGCGGCAGAGCCGGCGCCTCCGGGCCCGGCAGGAGCTCGGCAGACGGGTCATCACCGTCGGACGGCGGCGGACTGCCGCCCGACGTGGCTCTGGTCGTGCTCGCGCGGCGACGAGACGAGCGGCGGCCCCGCTTGATGGTGGCGCGGCGGGCCCGACGCTGTTGCCGGCGCAGCTCCTCGGCACGGTCGGCGTCGACGATGCGCACGTGCTTTTCCCAGTCGGGCCGGGCGGGTTTCGCCGGCGGTGCCGGCACCTCTCCGTCGTCGGAGTCGCCCTCCGAGGCCTTCCCGAGCACGCCGAGCGCGTCGCGAAAGCCGCGCAGCGACCGCGACTCTTCCTGCCAGGCCTGGTGCGCATGGTTTGCCCCGGGATCGTGATACCCGGGCGGCGGGGTCCTGCTCATTTCCGGTCTCTACCTCCTCGAACGGCGCACGAGAGCCGAAGCCTACGACGCGCGGTGCTTCTACCCACCAACGACGTCTCCGAACAGCGCGACGTTGCCTTCTTCATGCCCAACGAAGCGGGTTCACATGCGTCGCGAATCTCGTGGGCAGCGAAGCCGCGTCGAATCGTGGCGGGCGAAGACCGCCGTTTCGATACCCTCGTCCCCTTGATCACCGTGATCGACTACCGAGCGGGCAACTCACCGAGCGTGATGTACGCGCTCCGCAAGCTCGGACTCCCTGCTCGCCTCGCCGCGACGACCGCGGAGGTGGCCGAGGCCGAGCGGATCATCCTCCCGGGTGTCGGTGCCGCCGGCGCGACACTCGAGTCGTTGCATGACTCGGCTCTCGTCGAACCGCTCGCGCAGCGAGTCGACGAGGGGGTGCCGTTCCTCGGCATCTGCATCGGTCTCCAGGTGCTCTTCGACCACAGCGAGGAAGGCGACACCGACGGGCTCGGGTGGCTCGGCGGTACCGTCCGGCGGTTCTCCGACGCCCGGCGTGTGCCGCAGATCGGGTGGAATCAGGTGCGATTCTTGCGCCCGCACCCGCTCGTCGCCGCCGTCCCCGACGCGAGCCACTTCTATTTCGTGAACTCGTACTACGCGGTGCCGAGCGATCCGACCGACACGCTGGGGCTCACCGAGTACGGACACGAGTTCGCGTCGATCGTCGCGCGCGGCAACATCGCGGCAACCCAGTTTCACGCGGAGAAGAGCGGCCGCGTCGGTTTGCGCCTGCTCGAGAACTTCGCCACGTGGGACGGCACCTGAATGCTCACACGACGACTCATCGCGTGTTTCGACGTGATCGATGGCCGCGTCACCAAGGCGCAGCAGTTTCAGGACAACATCGACGTCGCGCCCGCGGCCGGCCTCGCCGAGCAGCTTTACGACGACCAGATCGACGAGATCGTCTTCTACGACATCACTGCAAGCGCCGAGAAGCGCAAGATCGATCTCGACACGGTGCGAAGCGTCGCGCAACACGTATTCGTACCGTTCACGGTCGGCGGCGGGATCCGTTCGGTCGATGACATGTTCGACGTGCTCAAGGCGGGAGCCGAGAAGATCTCCGTCGACTCGATGGCCGTGCGTGAGCCCGACATCATCCGGGCGGGAGCGCTCGCGTTCGGCCGCCAGTGCATCGTGCTCAGCACCCAGGTCAAACGGGTGGGTGTCCGGGACGGCATTCCGAGCGGCTACGAGGTCTTCATCGACGGGGCCCGGGTTGCGACCGGCCTCGACGCGCTCGAGTGGGTTCGGCGGGGTGAAGCGCTCGGCGCGGGCGAGATCGTGGTCAACAGCATCGACCGTGACGGCACGGCGTCGGGCTACGACCTCGACATTACCCGCGCCGTCGCCGACGCGGTCAACGTGCCGGTGATCGCGTCCGGTGGCGCCGGCACTGTCGAGCACATCGCCGCCGGCCTGACTGAGGGCGGCGCGTCGGCGGCGATCATCAGCTCGATCCTGTATTCGCCGCGCTTCGATCGCAACATCGGCGTGCGTGAGTTGAAAGACGGTCTGATCGCCCGGGGCGTGCCCATGCGGCCGTGGCTCGACGCCTGAAGCCAGGCGCGCGAGCGCTTACGCCCTGCCCGACGCCGTGACGCGCGGTCGAGTCCAGGCGACGCGTGGCGCGTCGGCCCAGAGCTTGTCGAGGTCGTAGAACGCGCGCGTATCCTTGAGGAAGACGTGCACGATGACATCTCCGTAGTCGAGCAGCACCCACGACGCGTCGTCGAGCCCCTCCACGCTGCGCGGCACGATATGCGCGTCGCGCTTCAGCACGTGCTCGATCTCGTCGACCACCGTGCGAACCTGCCGCGTATTGGTCGCGCTCGTGAGCACGAACAGATCGGTGATACCGATGATGTCGCCCACGTCGAGGACGACGGTGTCGTGCGCGTTCTTCGCGTCTGCTGCGACTGCGGCAGTGATGGCTCGGTGGTTGGCGTCCGTGGGTGAACTCCTCAACTCGGGAAACGTCGGCCCGACCGCGCCACGACGCGCGCCGACGCACGCACCGCGGGAGATTCGGGAAACACAGAACGGGGAGCGACACGACCGGCTCGGCTCGTCAAGTCGTCGGCCACCGGGTCGTCATCACCCGTCAGTGTAGAGGCCGCGCGCGCGAATGCTGTCAATGACCGCGGCAGGAACGAGGCCGTCGATCGGGCGCCCGCGCGAGCCGGTCCCGGATATCGGAGGACGAGATGTCGAGTCGCGGCACGGAGACCCGTTCGACGACCCAGCCCGCTCCGGGAGGGCTCGCGTGCCGATCCCCGGCTCGCTCGATCACGACAATGGTGGCGAGCCGGCGCGTCTCATCGAGGCGGCGCCAGGTCTCCATGTTGGCGACGGCATCCGCGCCCAGGAGGAGATACAGGACACGTTGCGGTGCCACGCTCGCCTCCAACGTGTCGGCAGTCACCGATGGTGCGTCGCGCTCGACCTCGATCGGTGAGGCCTCGAGTCCCTCGACGCCCGCGACCGCCTCTTGCACCAACGCGAGGCGATCAGCCGCGGGCGCGACGACGGCGCCCCGCTTCTGCCAGGGGTCACCGGCGACAACCAGCAGGACCCGATCGAGCGAGAGCGTCGTCCGACATTCGGCGGCGGCAGCAAGGTGGCCGTTGTGCACCGGGTCGAAGGTGCCACCGAGGATCCCGACGCGCTCGGGTGGCGCCTCGGCAACGTGATCGGCGGCCATCGCCGGAGTCTACGAGCGCGCCCTCGGCGGGCTCGACGTTCATATTCGAGAAACACTCCCGAAGCACGTTGCACCTACGCTCACCCCATGGCACTCGACGAGCCGCCGCACGATGCGACGGCGCATGTCCTCGTCCGCGTCTGGTTGCCCGACCGGCCCGGCGCTCTCGGTCTCGTCGCCTCGCGCATCGGCGCGGCACGCGGCGACATCATGGGCATCGACGTGCTCGAGCAGAGCGACAGGATCGCGGTCGACGAGTTCGCGGTGAACCTGCCCGACATCGAGCTCGTGCCGATGCTCGTGCGTGAGATCGAAGAGGTCGACGGCGCGTCGGTCGAGGAAGTACGGGTCGTGGGCAACTTCCCCGACCCGCGCCTCGACGCGCTCGAGTCCGCGAGCCGGTTGTGCGAGGCGACCAGCCCCGTCGCCCTGCAGACCTCGCTGGTCAACGACACGCGCGACGAGTTCCTCGCCGACTGGGCTGCGCTCGTGTGCGGCGAGAACGTGCTCGCGTCGGCCGGCGACGAGCCCTCGGCGGCGGCGCTGAGCGCGCTGAGCGCGGGCACGACCGCGTCGGCACACGTGTCGGCCGGCCGGAGCGGCCCCGACGATCTCGCCGTGGCCGCGCTCCCGGCCATGCATGCGACGCTCCTGCTCGGCCGCTCCGGTCACCCGTTTCGCCGCCGGGAGCGCGCACAGCTGCTCGCGCTGGTACGGATCGCCGATCGCGCGTCCCAGCTGTTGGACGCGTCGCTCACCGCCGGCTGATCAGCCGCCGGCCTCGCTCTCCGCAAACTGGTACGCGTTTGCTCAAGGAAAACTTGAGTGATCGCGGACCGGTTCGATCGGTTGGACGGAACTGGTACGCGTTTGCTCAAGGAAGACTTGAGTGATCGCGGACCGGTTCGATCGGTTGGTCGAATTCCCCGTCGCCGCCGCGCTCGAGATTCGTGCCAACGTGCCGCGGTTCGATAGTCGCCGCGCGCTTGGATCAACTTGCGCTGCGAAGATCTTGTGCAGAGGGTCAGCCGTCGACGATGGCGGTGACGAACTGCTCGAGCTGGCGGAGGTTGCGGCACTCGTGCACCCCGTCGCAGAACACGCCGTACTCGGACACGATCGAGTCGCCGGTGTCCCAGTAGCCGATCGGTTCGGGGTTGAGCCAGTACAGATGGCGCGCCCGCTTGCCCAACTCGTCGAGCACCCACGCTTGGGCCGCGTGATAGTTGTTGCGCGCGTCGCCGAGCAGGATCACCGACGTCTTGTGCGTGATCTCCAGCAGATGGCGGTCGTGGAACACCTCGAACGTGTGCCCGTAGTCGGAATGCCCGTCGACCCACACGACGTCGGCCTCGGTGTTGACGCGCTGGATCGCCTCGGCGATGTCGTCGGACTCCTGAAAGAAACGCGTGACCTCGTCGACCCCGTCGATGAACACCCACGACCGCACCTTCGAGAACTGGCTCGCCATCGCGTACACGAACTGCAAGGTGAAGCGGGCGAAGCTCGCGACCGATCCGGAGATGTCGGCCACCACCATGATCTCGGGCTTCGACGGCTTCGGATGACGGAACTTCGGCTCCGCCGGCACACCGCCGTACGACAGGGAGTGACGCACAGTCGAGCGGAAGTCGAGCGCACCCCGGTTGCGGCGACGCCGCCGCTGCGCCAGCCGAGCGGCGAGCGCGCGCGTCAACGGGTAGATGGCCCGTTGGAGCGCCTGCATCTCCTCGCGTGACGTGTGCATGAAGTCGACGTCTTCGGGCAACGGCTTGCGCAGCGTGCGCGCCATCGCCTCGACGCCGCGGTCTGCGACGAGGCGCCGGCGAATCTCCGCTTCCACGATGTCGCGCAGCTCGCGCAATCGCGCCTCGAACTCCTCCTGCTGCAACCGGTCGGCAAGCACGTCGCCGGCCATCTGCTCCGGCCGTTCCTCGCGGGCGCGGCCCATCATGCGGGCGGTGAGCGCTTCGAAGTCGAGCTGCCGCAGGGTGCGGTACAGGTAGTAGGTGCCGCCGACGGGCCGGCCCGGCTCCATCCCGGCGAAGCGGCTCACCGCCATCGCCGCGAGCGCGCGGAATTGCTCGCGGTTCATCGTCATCAACGCGTCGAGCAGCATCTGGGCCAGGTCCTCGGGCGACACGTCGCCCATGGCGCCGCCGCCCTCGGGGGGCGGCTGCATCGCATCGGCATCCGCATCCGCATCCGAGAGCTCGCCGCTCAGCTCGTCGTCCGCGACACCCGCCGCGTAGAACGAGAAGTACACGTCGAACACGGTGTCGAACGCCGGCCGATGCTGATGATGCTTCACGAGCGTCGCGCCGAGCGCGGACTTGAACGTGTCGCGATCGCCGAGATCGATGTGCTCGATGGCGCGCATCGCGTCGAGGTTCTCGGTCATCGACACCGGGAGACCCGCAGCCCGCAGCTCGTGCACGAATCCCTGGAGCACGTCGAGCATCGACGGATCGGTACCCAGCCCGTCACGCACGCTGTCGCGCTCGCCGAGTCGGGCGACCGCGTCGGTGAGCTTCGCGGCGTTGAACGGCGGCATCGTCCGCGCCCGCCTCAGCGCGGTCGCGCGGCCGTGGGAAGCGCGCCGCCGTCGACCTGGAGCTCCTTGCGCGCCTTCACGATGTCGGACTGGTACTTCAGCAACACGTGCAGCGTCTCGCCGATCACTTGGGGATCGATGTCGTGCTTGCCGAGGTACAGCAGCGTGCGGGCCCAGTCGATCGTCTCGGAGATCGACGGCGACTTCTTCAGATCGAGCTGGCGGATCGAACGCACCACACGCGCCACCTGCTCCGCGAGCTCCTCGTCGATCTCGGGCACGCGCACGCGCACGATGTCCTTCTCGCGCTCGAGGTCGGGGTAGTCGACATGCAAGTAGAGGCACCGCCGCTTCAGCGCTTCGGAGAGCTCGCGGGTGTTGTTCGACGTGAGCACGACGATCGGCCGCTGCTTGCCCTGGATCGTGCCGAGCTCGGGGATCGACACCTGGAAGTCGGACAACACCTCGAGCAGCAACGCCTCGGTCTCCATCTCCACCCGGTCGACCTCGTCGATGAGCAGCACGACCGGCTCCTCGGCCCTGATCGCCTCCAGCAGCGGCCGGGTGAGCAGGAACGACTCCGAGAAGATGTCCTGCTCGACCTCGGCCCAGTCGGACTCGTGCTCGCGGTCGGCTTGGATGCGCAGCAGCTGCTTCTTGTAGTTCCACTCGTAGAGGGCCTTCGACTCGTCGAGCCCCTCGTAGCACTGGAGGCGAATGAGACGCGAGCCCGTGGTCTCGGCGATCGCTTTCGCCAGCTCGGTCTTGCCGACCCCGGCCGGTCCCTCGACCAACACCGGCTTCTCGAGCCGGTCGGCCAGATACACCACACCCGCGATGCTGGTGTCGGCCAGGTAGTCGGCCTCACGCAGACGCGCGACGACATCGGCCACCGAATCGAAACGATCCGCCATTACTCGACCACCTGACCGTCGCCCCACACGACGTACTTGTAGGTGGTGAGCTCGCGCAGACCCATCGGGCCGCGCGCGTGGAGCTTCTGGGTGGAGATGCCGATCTCGGCGCCGAAGCCGAACCGCTCACCATCGGTGAACCGTGTCGATGCATTGACCATCACGACGGCCGCGTCGACCTCGTGTGTGAACCGGCGGGCCGCGTCGAGATCACAGGTGAGGATCGCCTCGGTGTGGCCGCTCGAGAACTGATTGACGAAGTCGATGGCATCATCGAGTGAGGGTACGATGGCGACGGTCATCTTCAACGACAGGAACTCCTGCGCGAAATCTGCGTTGGTGGCGAGCCCCATCGACGGCACGAGGGCGCGGCTCGCGTCGTCGCCGAGCAGCTCCACGCCGTTGTCGACGAGGGCTGTGCACACCCGTGGGAGGAATGCGTCGGCGACGGCGGCGTGCACCACGAGCGACTCCGACGAGTTGCACACGCTCGGCCGCTGCACCTTCGAGTTGACCGCGATGTCGATCGCTTCATCGAGATCCGCGTACTCGTCGACGTAGACGTGGCAGTTGCCGTCACCGTCGATGATGACCGGCACCGTCGCGTGGTCGCGGATGGACTGGATCAAGGCCGGGCCGCCGCGCGGGATCAGGCAGTCGACCGAATCGGTCAACTGCATCAGCGCGACCCGCGGCTTCGTGCGACACGTCGTCGACGAGGAGCACGCTGTCGGCCGGCAGCCCGACCTTGGCGAGCGCCATGCGCAACACGTCGGCGATCGCCACATTGGAATGCAGCGCGCTGCCCGAACCTCTGAGCAACACCGCGTTGCCGGACTTCACGCAGATCCCGGCCGCGTCGCTGGTCACGTTGGGCCGGTTCTCGTAGATGATCGCCACCACACCGAGGGGCACGCGCACACGCTGGATCTCGAGGCCGCTCGGTGGGGTCCAGCCGTCGAGGATCTCACCGACCGGGTCGAGCAGGGCCGTGACGCTGCGGAGGCCGTCGGCCATGCCCTCGATGCGAGCCTCGTCGAGACGCAGGCGGTCGAGTGGGCCGCGCTCCATGCCCGCGGCTCTCGCCGCCTCGACATCGGTCTGGTTGGCCCGCAGGATCTCGGACGTGCGCTCGACGAGCAGGTCGGCGGCCATGACGAGCGCCGCGTCCTTCTCCACCGTGGACGCGCGTGCAAGGTGCCGGGAGGCGACACGCGCCCGCCGTCCGAGCTCGGCGACCGCGGCGAACGGCTCGGCGGGTGCAGGCATGTTTCGAGTCTAAACGGTGGCTCCTCGTGACCTCTGAGCCGTTTCGTGCGTGAGCCGAGGCCGCCGGCACCGTCGCGTTGCTGCCGGACGTACGGCCCTGCGAAGATCGCGACCCCGCGAGATTTCGCCCGGATCGCGCCGGCCGCTGACAACAGAAGGAACTTGATGCTCGATTACCTGATCGCCGGTGGCACCGTCGTCGACGGCACCGGCGCGCCCGGCCGTGCGGCCGACGTCGGGGTGCGCGATGGTCGCATCGTCACGGTCGGCGAGATCGACGAGGCGGCCACGACGGGGTCGATGCCACCGGACTGATCGTGTCGCCGGGCTTCGTCGACCCGCACACCCACTACGACGCGCAGCTCTTCTGGGATCCCGAGGCATCGCCGTCGAACGTGCACGGCGTGACCACGGTCATCGAACGGCAACTGCGGGTTCACCCTCGCGCCGTTGAAGGCGAAGGACGCCGACTACATCCGGCGCATGATGGCGCAGGTCGAAGGCATGTCGCTTCCCGCGCTCGAAAACGGCGTCGACCTGGAACTGGGAGACGTTCGCCGAATACCTGGAGCAGCTCGAGGGCAACGTCGGCGTCAACGCCGGGTTCCTGGTCGGCCACTGCGCGGTGCGCCGCTACGTGATGGGCACGGACGCGGTCGGAAGCGAGGCCACGCCGCAGCAGGTCGCCGACATGGTGCAGGTGCTGCACGAGTCGATCGACGCCGGCGGTCTCGGCTTCTCGACCACGCTCGTCGTACACGCACTCGGACGGTGACGGTCAGCCGGTGCCGTCACGATGGGCTTCGCACGACGAGGTGCTCGCCTTGTGCGCGGCGGTGAAGCGAGCACGAGGGCACGACTCTCGAAGGCATCATCGACGGCTGCCTCGACAAGTTCTCCGACGACGAGATCGACCTGTTCGTCGCGATGTCGGTCGCAGCACGCCGTCCGCTCAACTGGAACGTCCTCACCGTCGACTCACGCGTGCCTGACCGAGTGCCTCGCCAGCTCGCGGCGTCGACGCGCGCCGAGGAGTCCGGCGGCCGGATCGTGGCGCTGACGATGCCCGTCCTCGTGCCGATGAACATGAGCTTCCTCACCTACTGCGCGCTGTTCATGATGCCGGGATGGAAGGACGTGCATGAGCCTCCCGGTGCCCGAGCGCATGGCGAAGCTGCGCGATCCCGAGACGCGTACCTGGATGAACGACCGGGCGCACTCCGAGGAGGCCGGCGTGTTCCGCCGCCTCGCCGACTGGAAGAACTACGTCATCGGCGACACGTACTCCGCTGCCAACGAGGGGCTGAAGGGCCGCACGGTCGCCGACGTCGCCGCCGAGCGGGGCACCGAGCCGTTCGACACGTTGCTCGACATCGTGCTGACCGACGACCTGCGCACGATCCTGTGGCCGATCGCGCCCGACGGCGACGCCGCGTCGTGGGAGCTGCGCACGGCAGGTGTGGGACGACCCCCGCGCGATGCTCGGCGGCTCCGACGCGGGCGCGCACCTCGACCGCATGTGCGGCGCGCCGTACACGACACGCTTCCTCGGCGACATGATCCGCGGCCGCAAGCTCGTGCCGCTCGAGCGGGCGGTACAGCTGATCACCGACGCGCCCGCGCAGCTGTTCGGATTGCGCGAACGGGGCCGGATCGCCGAGGGCTTCCACGCCGACATCGTGGTGTTCGACCCGCAGACGATCGGCGCCGAGCACGCCACGCTGGTGCACGACCTGCCCGGCGGCAGCGCCCGCCTCACGGCCGGCTCGCACGGGATCGTGCACGTGCTCGTCAACGGCGTCGAGACGGTCGTCGACGGCAGGCCCACGGGCGCCCTGCCCGGCACCATCTTGCGCTCCGGCAGAGACACCGCCAGTGTCGTCACCGGCTGACGCCTGCCCAAAATCCATTCTTGCGTCAGCAGCCGGGATGTCACCCCGGTTTGCGACGCAAGAATGAGTGCCGAGGCGCGAACAAGGGGGACCAGTCAGTCCGGAGCCTGGGTGGCGCAGCCCTTGCGGGCGCTGCTACCGACGGCCCGAACTCACCGGTCCCCCGCTCTTCGCCAGCCGCTGAAACCCTGCAAGCAGGGTCTTCCCCCCGTTGGCCGGCGATGAGGCTTTCTGTGCTCACGCAGTGTGACCCACGGCACACCGCGAAGCAAGGCCGGCGCGTCAATCGGGGAGCACGACGAGGTCGTCGCGGTGGATGACCTCATGCGAGACACCGTCGCCGAGCTCACTCGTGCGGCGCCCGGCGACCGCCCGCAGGCCCTCGGCCGAGTAGCGGACCAGGCCCTTGGCGAACGCGCGGCCATCGTCGCCGACCACCTCGACGGGCTCGTCGGCCGAGAACTGGCCGTCGACCTCGAGCACACCGGCGGGAAGCAGCGATCTGCCGTCGTGGCGCAGTGCCCGTTGCGCACCCGCGTCGACCACGACCCGTCCCGCGGCGCCCTGGGCGAAGGCGATCCACAGCTTTCGGCTCGGCAGCCGCTCGGCCCGGGGACGGATCGAGGTGCCGACTTGCCGGCCGTCGAGCGCCCCGACGATGACGCCCGGCATCTCGGCGCCTGCGATCACCGCACGAACGCCCGACCACGCTGCGATCTTCGCCGCGGCCAGCTTGCTCGCCATGCCGCCACTCCCGCGCTCGCTGCCCGCCGCACCGGCGCCCGACTCGAGCGCCGCATCGACCTCCACGATCTCCTCGATGAGCGACGCTTCGGCGTCGAGGCGGGGATCCGCGGTGAACAGCCCGGGCGTGTCGGTCAGCAAGACCAGCAGGTCGGCGGTCACGAGATGCGCGACGAGCGCAGCGAGCCGGTCGTTGTCGCCGTAGCGGATCTCGTCGTCGGCGACGGTGTCGTTCTCGTTGACGATCGGCAC
This sequence comes from uncultured Actinomycetes bacterium, assembly GCA_963813635.1. GTDB lineage: Bacteria > Actinomycetota > Acidimicrobiia > IMCC26256 > JBBRZM01 > JBBRZM01. The sequence continues at coordinate 611,933 of CAWEZO010000002.1, forward strand.
GACGCCCAGGTCGAGCAGCCGGCCGAGCGTCTCTCGTGCGTGCAGATACTGCGAGCGTTGCGAGAAGTCGTGCGGCGTGAGCAGCACCTGGCCGGCGACCAGGTCGTGTCCCGCGAGGATCGCGCCCATGCGCTCCATCAGTCGCGGCTGGCCGACGGCGGCGATCGCCTGGAGCATCCCGAGGCTCGTAGGACGGGCGTCGAGCCCGAGGACCGGGAGGCCGGCCGCAATGGCACCCGAGCACACCAGGACGATCTGGTGGCCTTCGCGTCGGGCCTCGGCGACGTCGGTACAGAGCTTCACGAGCGCGGCCTCGTCGAGCTCGCCCGATACGGCGGTGATCGACGAGGTGCCGACCTTGACCACCGCGACGCTCACGAGAAGCCCTCGACGAACTCCAGCTCGACCGGTCCGATTCGCACCGTGTCACCTTCGCGCGCACCGGCCCGGCTGAGCGCCCGTTCCACGCCCATCTTCCGAAATCGGTCCTGAACGTACGCGATCGCCTCGGTGTTGGTGAGGTCGGCCATCGCGACCACACGCTCGGCTGCCCGGCCACTCACCCGCCACGTGCCGTCGTCATCACGGTGCACGGAGAACCCTTCCTCGAGGGGGCGGAGCACCACGAAGCCCTCGGTCTCGGGCTCCGCCGCGCGCGCCTCCTCGACCAGCGTGGCAAGCGCGCCGAGGAACGGGTCGAGCCCCCGGTGCGTGACCGCCGAGATTTGCATCCCGTCGTAGCGCGTGTCGTCGCGACATCGGCCTTGCTGCCGACAACGAGTCGCGGCCGTTCCAACAGTTCCGGGCGGTAACGGCCGAGCTCGTCGAGCAACACGCGTTCCTGGTGTTGCGGACTGTGCTCCTCGACGCTCGCGAGGTCGAGCAACAACACGAGCACTCGCGCGCGCTCGACGTGGCGGAGGAACTGGTGACCGAGACCACGACCGTCGGCCGCGCCCTCGATCAGCCCGGGGATGTCGGCGAGCACGAACTCGTGTTCACCGAAGCGCACCACACCGAGATTTGGCACCAACGTCGTGAACGGATAATCGGCGATCTTCGGACGCGCCGCGCTCACCGCCGCGATCAGCGTCGACTTCCCCGCGTTGGGGAAGCCGACCAGCGCGGCGTCGGCCATCAGCTTGAGCTCGAGCCGCAGCCAGTGCTCCTCGCCGTACTCACCCTGCTCCGCGAAGCCCGGCGCTCGTCGTGCGTTGGAGAGAAAGCGGGCGTTGCCGCGCCCACCCTGTCCACCGTGTGCTGCGAGATACCGGTCGCCGTGACACACCAGATCGGCCAACAGCTCACCACCGCGGTGGTAGACAACGGTGCCTTCGGGCACCGCCACAGTGAGATCCGCGCCCGCCGAGCCGTGACGTTGGTTGCCCGAGCCGTGTGTGCCCGACTTCGCGCGCCGATGTGGATGGTCGCGAAACGCGAGCAACGACGCGGCGTTGCGATCGGCTCGCAACCACACGTCGCCACCTTTTCCGCCGTCCCCGCCGTCGGGACCACCCTTGGGCACGTGCGCCTCGCGCCGGAACGAGATCGCGCCCGCGCCGCCGTCACCCCCGCGGGCGTTGAGCTGAACCTCGTCGACGAACTGGGACACGCTGTAAGGATACGGAGCGAAAGCACCCGCGCTTCGGCCCAAATCTGGACGGGTGGCGGGCGCCGGAGGACGAGGAGCTCGCCGTCGACCTGCTCGAAGCGGCGCGCGGCACTGCCGACGAGATCCAGATGGACTGGCCGGCCCGGGAAGCGGCCGAGCTGCTCGGCCAGCCGACGTTAACCGCGACGATCAGGCGGGTACGACGTCGACGAGCTTGCGGCCCCGGCGATGACCGAACTGCACGACACCATCGGCCTTCGCGAACAACGTGTCATCGCTGCCGAGACCGACGTTGTCGCCTGGGTGAAACAGCGTGCCGCGTTGGCGGACGATGATCGCGCCGGCACGCACCTCGGTACCGTTTCCGACCTTCACGCCCAGCCGCTGAGCGGACGAGTCGCGTCCGTTGCGTGAGGAGGCGGCGCCCTTCTTCTTCGACATCAGCCGTCACCTTTCTCGGCGGGTGCAGCGGGCTTCGTGGTCGTCGCGTCGGCCGGTGCCGGCGACTTCTTCGCTACCCGGGCCTCGTTCGGTCCGGCCGAGATCCCCGTGATCTCGATGAGCGAGTAGTGCTGGCGGTGACCCCAGCGCTTCCGCTCGTTGCTCTTGTTCTTGTACTTGAAGCCGGTGATCTTCGGCCCCTTCGCGTCGCCGACGACCTTGGCGTTCACGGAGACGGCACTGAGCTCGGCCGGCGTCGCCAGCACCTTCGCGCCGTCGACGACCAGAATCGGCGTCAGGGTGAGGTCGCCGGTCGCGACGCGCTCGACCTCGAGCTGCTGGCCTTCTTCGACCCGATACTGCTTGCCGCCGCTGCGGATGACTGCGTACATGACTCCTGCTGACTGCCGTACCGACGCGGAAGAGGCGCAGGAACGATCCGGGGAACCCGAGTAGCTTACTCGACGTCCTCGAACATGGATTGGTCGAGGAGGAAGCCCCGGCCCTGGCACGTCGGGCAGCTCTCGCTGAACGACTCGACGAGCCCCTCGGAGATGCGTTTGCGGGTCATCTCCACGAGCCCCAACTCGGAGATGTCGAAGACCTGGGTGCGCGTCTTGTCGCGAGCGAGCGCGTCTTTGAACGCCTGGAGCACCTGGTCGCGGTTCTGACGGATCTCCATGTCGATGAAGTCGATGACAATGATGCCGCCGACGTCACGCAGGCGGAGCTGGCGGGCGATCTCGTCGCCGGCCTCGAGGTTGTTGCGGAACACCGTCTCCTCGAGGTTGGACTTCCCGACGTTCTTGCCCGTGTTGACGTCGATCACGGTGAGGGCTTCCGTGCGCTCGATGATGAGCGAGCCGCCCGACGGCAGCCAGACCTTGCGGTCGAGCGCCTTGTGCAGCTGCTCGTGCACGTGGAAGCGCTCGTAGAGCGGGAGCTGCTCCTCGACGACGTCGTGGAACTCGATCCGGTCGGCGAGCTCGGGCGCGATCGCGTCGACGTACGACTTCACCTGCTCGTAGAGCTCGCGGTCGTCGATCACGACGGCGCGGTATTCCTTCGTGAACTCCTCCCGGATCACGCGCACGACCATCGGCGGCTCCTGGTAGAGGAGCTTCGCCGACCTCGAGCTTGCGGCCAGCGCGAGATCTGCTCCCACTGCGCCTGGAGACGCTTGACGTCGCGCTCGAGCTCGTCGGGCGTCGCGCCCTCCGCCGCCGTGCGCACGATGAGCCCCGCATCCGGCGGACGCAGCCCTTCGAGCGAGCGGCGCAACCGCTTGCGCTCCTCGTCGGGCAGGCGCTTCGAGATGCCGTAGGTGTCGGGTTGGCCGGGAACCATCACGACGAACCGGCCGGCGAGGCTCACCTCCTGCGTGAGCCGCGCGCCCTTGGCGCCGATCGGGTTCTTGGTGACCTGCACCGAGATCATCTGCCCGTTCTTGAGCATGCTCTCGATCTTGGGCTGACTCTCCTCGACATCGGCCGTGTCGAACGCGACGTCGCCGCGGTACAGCACGCCGTTCTTCGGCGTGCCGATGTCGATGAAGGCGGCCTCCATGCCGGGCAGCACGTTCTGCACCTTGCCGAGATAGATGTTGCCGTCGATCGATGTGGTCGCATCGCTCGGCGAGCTCACGGAATGTTCGACCAGGCTGCGGCCCTCGAGAATGGCGATGTGAATGGTGCCGTCGGGCCGCACGTGCACGCACATCGTGTACCGACCTGTGGAACGGCCCTTGCGCGTGCGCCCGCGGCGGCGTTCGAGCGCCTCCTCGTCGAGGTCGTCGAGTGACGTGCGATCGGCGTCGTCGAGACCGAGGTCGGCACGCACCACTTCAGAGGACTCGGCCCGGGTGCCCGCATCGCTGTCACCGCTGCCACCCCGGCTCCGGCCGCGCCCGCCACGACGCCGGCGACGGCTCTTGGTCGCGGTGCCGGCATCCTCGTCTGACGCCGGCACCTCGGGCGCGGGGCGGGTGTCGCCGATCTTGGGCTTCGACGCGTCGGCCTCGCCGATCTTCGGACTCGCCGACGTGGACAGCCCGGCCTCGTCCTTCGCGTCGGCGGCGACATCGTCGCTCGTCAGGCCCCGGTCGGCCGCCTGGTCGTCATCGCCGCCCTTGGTGTCGCGCCGCCCGCCACGGTCAGTGCCGGTGGTTGCGCCGGACTTGTTGCGGTTGCGGCCGCCGCGCGACCCGCGTCGACGCCGCTTGCGCGGCACCCCGCCTCCGTCGTCGCGCGCTTCGGGAGTACCGCCCGGGGTGGCGCCCTCAGTCGATCGGCCGGCATCGGGCGGCTTCGGTGCTGTGGTCTTGCCGCTTGCGTCGCGGCCGGTCGCAGGCTCGGGGGCCGTCGGGGCCGCCGGCATTGTGTCGTCGGACATCGATTCCTTCTCTCATGACGCGCGCGCACGTCGTGAAGCGCACGTTCGTCTGACCCGATGAGGGCTGACGAACGGGTGTCGGCTTCGAGCGGCTCGAGCCGCGCGCCGTCGCGTTCGATCCATTGGTGGGTTCGTAGCACTCGCCATTCGACGAGCTGACCTTTGCCGATCGCGTGGAGCACCTCAACGGGACGGGTGCCACGTGGTTGGGTGGAGACCTCGAGGTCGAGGAGCACGCCGGCCGCATCGCGTCCGCACACGGTGAGGCGGCGCAACGTCGGTCGGATGTCCTCGACGACTTCTCGGCCCTTGCGGGTGCGCGTCGTCTCCAACGACACGCCGGCCATCGCGGTGTCGACCAACGTCGAGACCTCGGACTCGGTGATCGAGTCGTCGGCGGCGCCCACCGTTTCGACCCGGTAGGTGACCGCGGTGATCGCCTCTTGGAGAGCGGGCGCACGTTCGTGCAGCGCGGCGGCGCCGGTCACGTCGATGCCTTCCGGCAACGCGGCCGACAACGACGACGGAAGTCGATCGGGGTCAACCGCATCGGCAAGCTCGACATCGAGGTACTCGGCGTCGCTCTCGTGACCGACCGAGAGCGCGAGCCCGAAGCTCACCTTCGGGCGGGGCGAGAATCCCAGCGTGAACGCGAGTGGGAGCTGCTCGATGCGAAACGCACGTTCGAACGCCGCGGGCGACGTCGCGGTGCCCGATGAACCGCACCTTGCCGCGCTTCGTGAAGCGCAACCTGACCGGGAAGCCGGTGTCGCCGCGCATCAGGACGCGACCCCGACCTTCGTCGGCAGCAGCCGCACCGGTACGTCGCCGCCCGAGGAAAGGTCCTGTCCGGTGCCCTGGCTCCCGCCTGCGGGCGCGAGCGAGCGACGCGACGACATGTTCGAGGGCGTAGTCGGTGCACACGCCACAGTCGTAGCACGGCGTCCAGCGACAATCGGGGAGGCCGTGCTCGGCCAGCGCCTCCTGCCAGTCGTGCCAGAGGAAGTCGCGGTGCAGCCCGGCGGCGATGTGATCCCACGGCAGGATCTCGTCAGCGCTGCGGTGCCGCGTCACGTACCAGTCGGGATCGAGGCCCTCGGCCGCCATCGCATCGAGCCACCGTGCGAGCTCGAAGCGCTCGCTCCATTCCTGGAACGTGCCGCCGCCGCGCCAGACCCGCTCGATCACGCGCCCGATCCGCCGGTCACCGCGACTCACGATGCCCTCGGCGAAGGTCGCTTCGGGATCGTGCCACTTGATGTTGGCGCCGGTGTTGCGCAGACGCGTCGCGCAGCATCGAGACCTTGCGGCGCAGCTCGGCGACGCCGTTCTGGCCGAACCACTGGAACGGCGTGTGTGCCTTCGGAACGAAACCACCGACTGACGCGGTGCAACTCGCCTGCTTGGTGTGCTTGCGCCCGACGGCGACGACGTTCTTGGCCAGCTCCGCGATGCCGAGCGTGTCGTCGTCCATCTCGGTGGGCAGTCCGATCAGGAAGTAGAGCTTCACCCGGCGCCATCCCTGGGAGTAGGCACCGTCGACCGCCGCGTAGAGGTCCTCCTCGGTGATCATCTTGTTGATGACCTGGCGCATGCGCCAGGTGCCGGCCTCGGGCGCGAACGTCAGCCCGGTGCGGCGCACCTTCTGGATCTCGCTCGCGAGACCCACCGTGAACGCGTCGACGCGCAGCGACGGGAGCGACAGGCTGACGTTGCCGCACCCCTCCTGCTCGTTGACGAGATCGGCGACGAGGCCGTCGATACCCGAGAAGTCGGCGCTCGACAGCGACGTGAGCGCGACCTCGTCGTAGCCGGTGCGACGCAGGCCGTCGAGCGCCATCGTGCGCACCTGCTCGACGGGTCGTTCCCGGACCGGACGGGTGATCATGCCGGCCTGACAGAACCGACACCCGCGCGTGCAGCCGCGGAAGATCTCGACGTTGAGCCGGTCGTGCACCACCTCGATCAGCGGCACGAGCTGCTGCTTCGGGTACGGCCAGTCCGCCAGGTCGGCGACCGTGCGCTTGTCGACGCTCGCCGGGCACGTCGTCGTAACGCGGCCGCACCTCGGCGATGAACGCGCCGTCGTAGGTGACGTCGTACATCGACGGCACGTAGACACCGGGGATCGTCGCCAGCTCGTGCAGCACGACCTCGCGACCGGACCGACCGCTGCGTTTCCACGCGCCCGATGACCTCGGTGATCTCGCCGACGGGCTCTTCGCCGTCGCCGATCACGAACGCGTCGACGAAGTCGGCGAGCGGCTCGGGGTTGAACGTGCAGTGGCCACCGGCGATCACGATCGGATGCTCGGCGCCGCGATCCTCGGCCCGTACCGGGACACCGGCGAGGTCGAGGCAGTTCAGGAGGTTCGTCGACACGAGCTCGGCCGAGAGGTTGAACGCGAGCACGTCGAAGTCGGCCGCCGTCGCGGTGGGTGTCGACCGAGAAGAGCGGCACCGACGCGGCCCGCATCTCGGCTTCGAGGTCGATCCACGGCGCGTAGGAGCGCTCGGCGACGGCGTCGTCGCGTTCGTTGAGGATCTCGTAGAGGATCTGGAGCCCCTGGTTGGGCAGCCCGATCTCGTAGGTGTCGGGGTAGATGAGCAGCCAGGCGACCGGAGTCCGGGCCGGTGCGCCGGCCTGACGCTGCCTCGCTCCATCCCGATGTAGCGAGCGGGCTTCTCGACCCTGGCCAGGAGCGGTTCGATCCGCGGCCAGAGGTTGGACATCTGAACCTTCAGCCTAGTCTCAGCCCCGGCGCCGAGGATTCAGGCGAACCGGCGCATGTGGATGTTCGCGACGAGCCCGATGCAGGCGAAGCAGACGATGACCGACGAGCCGCCGTAGCTCATGAACGGCAGCGGGATGCCCGGTGATCGGCATGATGCCCATCGTCATCCCGACGTTCTCGAAGACCTGGAACATGAACATCGCGAGGACCCCGACGCAGACAGGGTGCCGAAGAGGTCGTCGGCCAGCCGGGCCGTTCGCCAGGTGCGCCACACGATCAGCGCGAACAGCGCGAGCAGCGTCGCGCCGCCGACGAAGCCGAGCTCCTCGCCCACCACGGTGAAGATGAAGTCGGTGTGCTGCTCGGGCACGAAGCCGAGCCGTTGGTCTGCGTGCCCTCGAACAGGCCCTCGCCCGGTGAGCCCGCCGTTCGCGATCGCGATCTTCGACTGGTCGAGGTTGTAGGTCGTACCGCGCTCGTGTCGCCGCCCTGGTCGAGGAAGCGACGTCAGCCGGTCGACCTGGTACTGCTTCAGCACGCCCGAGGTTCACCGCGCGCGATGGCGCCCGTGCGCACCGAGCAGCAGCAGGATCGACGAGGTGGCGGCCGCGCGACCCGCCGACCGCGAGCATCGCGAACACGATCAACCCGAGCACGAGGTCGGTGCCGAGGTCGGGCTGCAGCATGACGAGCCCGATCGGCACGACCCGCGAGCACGAGCGCGACCGTCGAGCCGCCGGACGTCGAGGTCGCCGCGGTGCAGCTAGCAGTAGCCGGCGAGCACGAGGATCAGCGAAGAACTTCGCGAACTCGCGACGGCTGGAGCTGGAACGGACCGAGCTGGAACCGGGCCTGCGCTCCCCTTCGAGCTGCGCGCCGATGCCGGGCGACGAGACCGCGAGCAGGACGAACATCAGCCGGCGTAGCCGATCAGCGCGAGGTCGCGCAGCTTGCGGTAGTCGATCGGCCATGACCGCCACCATCGCAGCACGCCGAGCGACGACGACGACGCCTGGCGCTTGACGTAGTACAGCGGGTCCCGCCGCTGCTCGGCTGTGTGCGGGTCGCGCGAGTAGATCATCAGCAGGCCGAGCCCGGCCGTGACGATCGAGCGCCGCGACGAGCAGCGACGTCGAGGTGGCGCAACGGCGACGACTGGAGGCGCGCCCGCCGGTCGGAGAGCACCGCCGACGGGCGCTCGGCGCGCTGCGATCGTCGCCATCAGTCGTCGCCCTCGGTGCCGCGACGACGGATCGCGGCGTCAGCCCGTCGAGCCCCTCGATGATCGCGCGGACGATCGGCGCGGCGGTCTCGGCCCCGTAGCCGCCCTCCTCGACGACCGCGAGCCACGACGTACTGCGGGTTGTCGGCGGGCGGGATCCCGACGAACAGCGACGTGGCCTGCTTGCCCTGGACCTCCGCGGTGCCGGTCTTGCCCGCGATCGAGACCTGGTCGAACGGGAAGCCCGCGAACACGCTCGCGGCGGTCCCGTGTCGCGTCGGCCACACCGTGAACCCGGCGAGGATCGCGTCCGCGCGCCGGGGTCGGGTCGCGTGGACGCGAGCGTGATCGGCGCGAGGTCGCGCACGACGTGCCTCGGGCGTCGAGCACCGTCGGACGCGAGCCGCGGCGTCGAGCAGCGTGCCGCCGTTCGCGAACGTGGCGTAGCGCATTCGCGAGCTGCAGCGGCGTGACGAGCAGGTCGCCCTGTCCGACGGCGAGGTTGATGTTGTCGCCCGGGAGCCAGATGAGTTCTCGGCTTACGGGATTGCGGCTGGCTCTCGTGTGAATCCTCTGCTTCCACGCCGCGTCGGGGACCCGCCCTGCCGCCTCACTCGGCGAGGCCGACGCCGGTCGGCTCACCGAACCCGAACTGCCGCGCGGTGTCCTGGATCGCGTAGCCCGTGCGGCGTGTCGCCGCGGCGGAAGTGCCCCAGAAGTCGCCGCCGATCGTGTAGAAGTACACGTCGCTCGACACGGTGAGCGCCGGCAGGCAGATCGAGCCGTTGCGCGTGCTCCCCGCGTTGCGGAAGAAGCCGCCGACCGTTGATACGAACCGTTGTCGTTGATCGTCGTGGCCGGGGTGATCACGCCGGTCTGGAGCCCGGCGATCGCGCGTGAACGGCTTGAACGTCGAGCCGGGGGCGTACTGGCCCTGAATCGCTCGGTCGATCAGCGGGAAGTGGTTGGCGGGGTCGTTGAGCGCGCTTGAACTGGTCGTCGGGATCCCGTTGAGCGAACTCGTTCGGGTCGTACGTCGGGTTCGACGCCATCGCGACGACCGAGCCGTCCGTCGCGTCGAGCACCACGACCGAGCCGGCCGGTGCCGCGAACAGCGTCTTGAACCCTTCTTGAGCCGTGTCCTGGGTCCCCGCGCCGCGACCATCGCCTGGGCCAGCGACGCCTCCGCAGCTTCTGGACGTCGAGATCGATCGTCAGCTGCACGTCGTGGCCGGGCACCGGCCGCCGCTCGTCGACCGTCCGGAGCGACTTGCCGCGGCTGTCGACCTCGATCTTGTCGACCTGCGGCTTGCCGCGAAGCTCCGACTCGTAGGTCTGCTCCACGCCCGACTTCCCGATCGTCTCGCCGAGTTGGTAGTGCGCGTCGGCTTCGCTGCTTGAGCTCGGCGTCGCTCATTTCGCCCGTGTAACCGAGCACGTGGGCGGCAAGTGAGCCGCCCGGGTACGAGCGGATGGCGATCTGGTCGGCGTCGACGCCGGGAAAGAGCTGCTGGTGCTCCTTGATGAACGTGATCTTGTCGATCGACACGCCGGTCGCGACCGGCACCGGACGGTACGGCGAGATGCGCTTGTCGTTGATCCGCTTCTGAATGGACGCCGGCGGACACTTGCAGGACGAAGGCGAGCCGGGCGACGACCAGCTTGAGATCCTGGGGCGTGATCTTGCGGTCGACCGGGATGACGTTCTCGACGCGGTTCTGCGCGAGCACGCGGCCCTTGTCATCGAGGAGTCGACCGCGCAGCCCCGGGGTTTGCACGATACGTACGGAGTTGCGGGTCGCGACCACGGCCAGCTTCTGGCCGGCACCCGCCTGGAGGAACCACAGGCGGGCGACCAGGGTGCAGAAGAGCGCCATGACGACGACGCCGATGATGCTGAGGCGCACGCGTGGGTTGGCCTCGGACGCGTGCCGGCGGTCGGAAGAGCTCATGATCCCACCATCCTCGCGAACCGGTGACCGAAAGTGCGAGCGCGGCCCACGATCAGGGCGGGCCGTCAGTAGGTGCGGAAGGCCCCGCTGGCTGCCTTTTCGCTGGTCGCCCACCGGGCCAGGGGGAAGATCAACGGTGAGATCACCATGTCGTAGGCCGCCGCAATGACGACGATTCGCAGATTGTGAACCGTCAGGAGGTGCTCGACACCGACCAGCGCGCCGATCGTGATGAAGACCAGGCCCCCGAAGAGCCCGCCCAGGCCGCCAAGCAGTGGGACGACCCAGCGGGACGACCGCAGCATCCCGCCTCGCAGCACTCCGACGACGTAGCCGGTGGCGGCGAACGCGATCGCCGAGAGGCCGAGTGGCGTCTCGCGGAAGAGGTCGATGGCGATGCCGGCAAGGAACCCGAAGATCGCGCCGTCGTCGGGACCGACGTGGTACGCGACCGCGATTGTCGCGACGAGCCCGACGTCGGGTACCACACCGCCGATGCGCAGGTAGGGAAAGACCGCCGTCTGCAAGAGGACGCACGTGAGCAGCAACATGAACAGCCGCACCCGGCGGATCATGTCATCACCACGCGCTCAACCACCGGACGCCTTCGGCCAGTGCAAGACCTTGACGAACTCGACTTGATCGAGATCGACGAGCGGCTTCAAGGTAATCGTCTGCTCGAGCCCGTCGCGCGACCTGGTTGCACCCGTCACCTTGGCCACAGGGATGTTGGGTGGATAGCTGCTGTTCTGCAGACCCGACGTGAACACGAGCTCGCCCTTCGCGACGGGTACGTCGGGCTCGACGAACTTCAGGGTGAGCTCCGCCTTGCCGGAACGCCCCTCGCGATCCCCGGTTGACCGCTCTTCTCGAGCCGTACGCCGACGCCGGCCGTCGGATCGTCGATGAGCTCAACGGTCGCGCTGGTCCGCGCGACTTCAGTGATCCGGCCGACCAGTCCCGCGCCCACGACCACGGGCATGCCCACCGCGAGCCCTCGATTGCTTCCTCGGTCAATTTGGATCGTGCGTTCGAAGTTGCCCGGCGCCCCGGCGATGACGCGCGCCGCGATCGCGTCGGAGTCTTCGATGAACGGGATGTCGACCAGCTTCTTCAGCTGCTCGTTCTCGCGGATCACGGCACGCGCTTCGGCTTCTCTGCCTTGCTGCGCGGCGAGCCGGTCGCGCAGCTTTCGATTGTCGGCCTTGAGCGATCCGGAGTCGGCCACGCCCTGGATCCAGTCGCCGACCGGCGAGAACACGTCGTCGACCGCGCTTTCAACGGGAGCAACCACTTCGTGGGCTGCATCGCGTGCGGTGCCGATCACGCCGCCGCCCGAGCCTCGCGAGTCAAGGGTGATGAGCGTCACGGCGGTCAGCACCAGCAGCACGAGCAAGAAACGGCCCCGACTGCCCCGGCGATAGACGACCACGACCCGATCGGGAGATCAGTGCTGCTGCGAGGAGATGAGGACCTGCTTGAGGGCGTCGAACTCCTCGAGGCACTGGCCGGAACCGAGGACGACGGAGAAGAGGGGGTTCTTGGCCACCACGATCGGCATACCGGTCTCGTTGGCCAGCCGCTGGTCGAGGCCGTGCAGCAACGCGCCGCCCCCGGTGATGACGATGCCCTTCTCCATGATGTCGGCAGCAAGCTCGGGCGGCGTCTTGTCGAGCGTGTACTTCACCGCGTCGACAGTTGCGGCGACGGGTTCCTCGATCGCCTCGCGCAACTCGTCGGTCGACACGACAATCGTCTTCGGCAATCCCGTGACGAGGTCGCGGCCGCGGATCTCGGCGTACAGCTCCTCCTCGAGCGGCGACGCGCTCGCGAGCTGCACCTTGATCTCTTCCGCGGTGCGCTCGCCGAGCGCGAGTGAGTATTCCTTCTTGACGAACGTGATGATCGCCTCGTCGAGCTCGTCGCCGCCGATGCGTATCGACTCGCTTGCAACGATGCCGCCCAGCGAGATCACTGCGACCTCGGTCGTACCGCCGCCGATGTCGACGACCATGTTGCCGGCGGGCTCGTGCACCGGAAGACCGGCTCCGATCGCGGCGGCCATCGGCTCTTCGATGATGTACGCAGGCTTGCGGGCACCGGCGTACTCCGCCGCCTCCTGCACTCGCGCGCTGCTCGACACCGGTGATGCCCGACGGCACACAGATCACCATGCGGGGCTTCGCCCACCTGCGGCTGTGCACACGCTGGATGAAGTAGCGCAACATCTTCTCGCAGATGTCAAAATCGGCGATCACGCCGTCTTTCAACGGACGGATGGCCTGAATGTGGCCGGGTGTGCGGCCGATCATGCGCTTGGCCTCGGAGCCGACCGCGAGTGGACGACCGTCTCTCACGTTGATCGCGACGACCGACGGTTCGTCGAGCACGATGCCGCGCCCGCGCACGTACACGAGGGTGTTGGCGGTGCCGAGGTCGACCGCCATATCGCGACCGACAATCGATGAGTACCAGGGCTCAGTCACGAGTGTGTGCCTCCTCCGTGACGAGCTAGTGAGGCTAGGTGCCGAACCGCCCGCGGGTCCAGCCGTAGAACTTGTTGTTCCCCGCGAATCGCGAAGGAAACGTGCCACCACCTGCAACGCGGGAATGTCAGCCGTTCGGTGTGAAGAAGAGCGCGATCTCGCGTTCGGCAGACTCGGCACTGTCGGACCCGTGCACGAGGTTCTCGCCGGTTTCGAGGGCGAGGTCACCGCGAATCGTGCCCGGCGCCGCCTCGCGGGGGTTGGTCGCGCCCATCATCGTGCGCACGGTCTGCCACGTGTCGGGCCCACCTTCGACGATCATCGCCACGAGTGAACCCCGGGTGATGAACGCGACGAGCTCGCCAAAGAACGGCTTGTCGCGATGCTCGTCGTAGTGGCGGCCGGCCAGGTCGGCATCGATGCGGCGGAGCTCGATCGCCGAGATCGTGAGCCCCCTGCGCTCGAGCCGCCCGATGATCTCGCCGACGAGCCCGCGCTCGACCGCATCGGGCTTGCACAGAACCAGGGTGCGTGTGCTCATGAGCCGGGGACGCTAGCCGTACCTGCCGTTTTGGTGCCTATTCGCCCGCCGCGACGAGGGCTCGGCGGGCTTCGCCGACCGTGTACAGGGAACCGGTGACGACGAGCTGACCATCCGGTTCGGTGACCGCAAGGCCCCGGGCGACGGCCTCGGCCACGAGGTCGGTGACGTCGATGCGATCGGGATCGACGCCGAGGTCGGCCGCCGCGTCGGCGACGCGCGCCGGGTCGAGCGCGCGTGGGCTGGGCGGGCGGCAACAGACCACGCGATGCGCGCCGTTCACGTCGAGCGCCTCTAGCATCTCGTGGGGTTCCTTCTCGCGCAGGAGTCCGACGACCAGTGTGCGCGGCGCGGCCACGAACTCCTCCGCGAGCGCCTGCCTTAGGGCGTGCGCGCCGGCGACGTTGTGTGCACCGTCGAGCAATACGAGCGGGTGGTGTCCGACGACTTCGAGCCGGCCCGGAGATCGCACCGCCGCGAACGCGTCCGCAACGACGTGCTCGGGCAACGGTCCGCCGACGAAGCACTCGGCGGCCGTCAGCGCGGCCGCTGCGTTGTCGGCCTGGTGGGCGCCGTGGAGCGGCAGGAAGATCTCGTCGTATTGCGCCTCGGGCGTGAACAAGCACACCAACCGACCGCCATGTGCGATCACGTTCGTCGAGACGCCGAATCCACCGCCGCGCATGATCACCCGTTCGGCGCCCCGGTCGAGGAACAGCGGTGCGAGCGCCGGATCGGTCTCTCCGAGCACGAGGGTGCAGCCCGGCTTGATGATTCCGGCCTTCTCCGCCGCGATCGACTCGCGTGTCGGTCCGAGGTACTCGACGTGGTCGACACTCACGTTGGTCACGACCGCGACGTCGCCGTCGATCACATTGGTTGCGTCCCATTCGCCGCCGACGCCGACCTCGATGACGGCCGCCTGCACAGCGACGTCGGCGAACCAGCGGAAAGCTGCGGCGGTCAGGATCTCGAAGTAGCTCGGCCGGTCGTCGACGAACTGCTCGACCCGGGCCATGACAGTCAGCAGCTCGGCGAGCGTCGTCATTGGAGATCGGCTCGGTGTTCCAAGTGATGCGCTCGTTGACGCGCTCGAGATGCGGACTCGTGTACGTGCCCGTCAACAGGCCGCTGCCGACGAACAATGCCGCGACCATCCGCGCGACCGACGTCTTGCCGTTGGTGCCGGTGATGTGCACGGCGGGAAAGTCGAGCTGCGGCGAACCGAGCAGCGTCGTCAGCGCTTCGATGCGCGCCCGGGTGGGCGCGGTCGCGCGCCGGTCGGCGCCGGTGGGAAGACCCACCGACTCGAGGTTGACGTGTGCATCGAGCCAGGCGCGAGCCTCGACGGGGTTCACTCGCTACGACTCACCCGCGTCGGCGGCCACCATCTCGACGTGTACCGCGATCTCGTCGCCGAGATCGGTGTCGAGGCTGCGGACGCGGCCCGCCTCGAGCACATCGCCGCGCGCGCCTTCAAGAGCGGCAAGGCGCTCGCTCGTGTCGGTGACGCTCAGGTTCGCGACATCGGCGCGCAGTGACCGCTGCGCGGTCGTCTTCGCCTTGCGGATCGCGCCGAGCACGTCGGCCGCGACGACGTACACGAGCGGGTCGCTGTCGCCGCCGACGGGCGCCGCCGCGACGCGCAGCTCGGTGGGGTCGGGCCACGGCGCGCGGTGCACCGAACCGCTCTGCCACCACGACCACACCTCCTCGGTGACGAAGGGCAGATGCGGGGCCAACAAGCGGAGCAGCACCGACAGCGTGATCTCGAGGGTGCGGCGAGCCGACGCCCCACCGGGCTCTCCCGGCGCCCGATACGCACGCTGTTTGACCAGCTCCAAGTAGTCGTCGCAGAAGCCCCAGAAGAAGCGCTCGGTGCGCTCGAGCGCGCGGGCGTAGTCGTAGTCGTCGAACGCGGCGGTCGCGTCCGCGATGAGGACGCCGACGTGCGCGAGGAGCGAGCGGTCGAGTGCCTCGGTCACACCGGATCCGTCCTCGTTGCCCGCCGAGCCGTCTCCGCGCACGCCGAGCGCGAACCTCGACGCGTTGAGGATCTTGATCGCGAGCCGCCGGCCGACCTTCATCTGGCCCTCGTCGAAGGCGGTGTCGGTGCCGGGCCGTCCGCTCGCCGCCCAGTACCGCACGGCGTCGGAGCCGAACTGGTCGAGGAGGTCGAGGGGCGTGAGCGCGTTGCCCTTGCTCTTCGACATCTTCTTGCGGTCGGGGTCGAGGACCCAGCCCGAGATCGCGGCATCGCTCCAGGGGAGGCGGTCGAACTCGAGTTGCGCGCGCACGATGGTCGAGAACAGCCACGTGCGGATGATCTCGTGCGCCTGTGGCCGCAGATCCATGGGGAAGACGCGCGCGAACAGATCAGGATCGTCCTCCCAACGCGCCGCGATCTCGGGCGTGAGCGATGACGTCGCCCAGGTGTCCATCACGTCGGGGTCGCCCACGAAGCCGCCGGGCTGTCCACGCCGGTCTTCCGCGTAGCCCGCGGGGACATCGCTCGACGGGTCGACCGGCAGCACGTCTTCGGCCGGCAGGATCGGGTGGTCGTAGTCGGCGTCGCCGTCGTCGGTCAGCGGATACCACACAGGAAATGGCACGCCGAAGAAACGCTGCCGGCTGATGAGCCAGTCACCGTTGAGGCCCTCGACCCAGCTCTCGTAGCGCGCACGCATGTACGGCGGGTGCCAGCGCAGTTCCTTGCCGCGTGCGAGCAACGCCTCCCGCAACTCGGCGTCGCGACCGCCGTTGCGGAAGTACCACTGCCGGCTCGTGACGATCTCGAGCGGCCGATCACCTCGCTCGTAGAACTTCACCGAGTGCGTGATCGGCTTCGGGTCGCCGACGAGGTCGCCCGATTCCTGCAGCAGCTCCACGATCCGCTTCCGGGCCTGCTTCACCGTCTTGCCCGCGATCTCGGCCCATGCGGTTGCTGCCCCGTCGTCGTCGAACGTGACCGGCGGCTCGGCCTGGATGCGTCCGTCACGCCCCAGCACGTTGCGCGTCGGCAGTTGCAGCTCGCGCCACCAGACCACGTCTGCGACATCACCGAACGTGCAGATCATCGCTATCCCGGAACCCTTCTCGGGATCCGCGAGGGCGTGCGCCGCGATCGGTACGGCGACGCCGAACAGCGGCGTGCGCACCTCTTTGCCGAACAATGACTGATAACGCGCGTCGTCGGGGTGCGCGACGAGCGCGACGCACGCGGGAATCAGCTCGGGACGGGTGGTCTCGATCACGACGTCGGCCGCGCCGTCGACACCGGCGAAGCGGATCGGGTGGTACGCGCCGGTCTGTTCGCGGTCTTCGAGCTCAGCCTGCGCGACGGCGGTGCGGAAGTCGACGTCCCACAGCGTCGGCGCCTCCGCCTGGTAGGCCTGGTCGCGCTGCAGCATTCGCAGGAACGCCCGCTGCGACACGCGCTGGGCGCCGGTGCCGATCGTCGTGTACGTCGTCGACCAGTCGACCGACAGGCCGAGGTGACGCCACAGCTCCTCGAACTTCAGCTCGTCTTCGACGACGAGGCCGTCGCACAGCTCCACGAAGTTGCGTCGCGACGTCGGCACCGTACCCTTGCCGGGTTTGGCCGGCGGGATGAACGCCGGGTCGTACGGCAACGACGGGTCGCACGCGACGCCGAAGAAGTTCTGGACGCGTCGCTCGGTCGGCAGGCCGTTGTCGTCCCAGCCCATCGGGTAGAAGATCTCCTTGCCCCGCATGCGCTGGTACCGAGCGATGGTGTCGGTGTGCGTGTAGGAGAACACGTGGCCGACGTGCAGCGACCCGCTCACCGTGGGCGGTGGCGTGTCGATCGAGTAGATGCTCGGCCCGACTCTTCGTGCGATCGAACCGGTATGTGCCGTCGGCCTCCCAGCGCCCGCTCCACTTCGGTTCGAGCCCGTCGAGCGACGGCTTGTCCGGAATGCCCATGAGCGTTCAGTCTACGGACCAACCCCGTTGCATTCGGGGGCCGGAGGACGGCGTCAGGCGGTGCGGCGGGACGCTTCGTCGTTGGTGACGATCGTCGGCGCCATCTTCTCGAGCACGACGCTGCGGTCGATGACGCACTGGGCGACGTCGGAACGGCTCGGCAGGTCGTACATCACCTCGAGCAGCACCTCTTCGAGGATGGCCCGCAGACCACGCGCGCCGGTGCCCCGCTTCAGCGCCTCTTCGCCCACAGCGTCGAGCGCGTCGTCGGTGAAGACGAGGTCGACGTCGTCGAAGTGGAAGAACTTCTGGTACTGCTTCAGCAGCGCGTTCTTCGGCTCCACGAGGATGCGGATGAGCGCCTCCTGGTCGAGGTTGTGCACGGCACTGACGACGGGCAGCCGGCCGACGAACTCGGGGATGAGGCCGAACTTCAGCAGGTCCTCGGGGAGGATGCCCGCGAGCAGGCCGCCGAGGTCCTTCTCGTCGGCACGGCGGATGTCGGCGCCGAAGCCGACGCCCTGGTTGCCGATGCGACTCTCGATGATCTTGTCGATGCCGGCGAACGCGCCGCCGCAGATGAACAGGATGTTCGTGGTGTCGATCTGGATGAACTCCTGGTGCGGGTGCTTGCGGCCACCCTGCGGCGGCACCGAGGCGGTGGTGCCCTCGAGGATCTTCAGCAGCGCCTGCTGCACGCCTTCGCCGGACACGTCCCGGGTGATCGACGGGTTCTCGGCCTTGCGGGCGATCTTGTCGATCTCGTCGATGTAGATGATCCCGGTCTCGGCCTTCTTGACGTCGTAGTCGGCGGCCTGGATCAGCTTGAGCAGGATGTTCTCGACGTCCTCACCGACGTAGCCCGCCTCGGTGAGCGCGGTGGCGTCCGCGATCGCGAACGGCACCTTGAGCATCCGGGCGAGCGTCTGCGCGAGCAGCGTCTTGCCGCAACCGGTCGGACCGATCAGCAGGATGTTGCTCTTCTGCAGCTCGACGTCGGGGTCGCCGTACGCGCCGGCCTGCACGCGCTTGTAGTGGTTGTAGACCGCGACCGCGAGGATCTTCTTCGCCTGGTCCTGGCCGATCACGTAGTCGTTCAGGTACTCGTAGATCTCACGGGGCTTGGGGAGCTCGTCGAACTTGACCTCGGTGCTCTGCGACAGCTCCTCTTCGATGATCTCGTTGCAGAGGTCGATGCACTCGTCGCAGATGTAGACACCCGGACCCGCGATGAGCTTCTTGACCTGCTTCTGGCTCTTCCCGCAGAACGAGCACTTCAGCAGGTCACCACCGTCACCGAATTTCGCCACGACGTTTCCCCCTCAGCCGGTCGCGTACGCTCAGCTGACCCCGGCCGCAACTGCGACCTGCGCCAGTTCTCGGTTGGAGATCACTTCGTCGACGATGCCGTACTCCTTGGCTTCGGGCGCGCTCATGATGAAGTCGCGGTCGGTGTCATGCGCGATCTTGTCGACGAGTTGACCGGTGTGGTGTGCGAGCAGCTCGTCGAGCAGCTCGCGCATGCGGATGATCTCCTTCGCCTGGATCTCGATGTCGACGGCCTGCCCCGACGCACCGCCGTGCGGCTGGTGGATCAGGATGCGCGCGTGGGGCAGCACGTAGCGCTTGCCCTTGGCGCCCGCGGCGAGCAGCACCGCCGCCGCCGACGCGGCCTGGCCGACGCAGATCGTCTGCACATCGCACTTGATGAACTGCATCGTGTCGTAGATCGCGAACAGGCCGGTGATCTCGCCGCCGGGCGAGTTGATGTAGATGGAGATGTCCTTGTCGGGGTCTTCGCTCTCGAGGTGGAGCAGCTGGGCGATCATGAGGTTGGCGACCGTGTCGTCGATCGGCGTGCCGAGGAAGCATGATGCGCTCCTTGAGCAACCGCGAGTAGATGTCGAAGGCACGCTCGCCTCGGTTCGTCTGCTCGATGACGGTGGGGACGAGGTAGTTGCGGATCGGCTCAGTCACGCCTCGGGCTCCTCTTCGGTCGCTGCATTCTCGGGGGCTGGTGTCTCAGTTGTAGCTGATGCCGCGCTGTCGGGCTCGGTCTCGGGAAGTGCGAGATCGAGCTCGTTTCCATTGTTGTCGACAACTGTGGCGTGATCGACGAGAAATTTCAGTGCTTTTGCTCGTGCCAGATCCGAGCGTACCGCCTCGAGGACCCCCCGCCGCTCGAGATCCTTGCGAAGTTTCTGCGGCTTTTCCTCGAATCGCTCGGCCAGCCGCTCGATCTCGCCGTCGAGCTCCTCGTCGGTCGTCTCGATCGCCTCTTGGGCCACTACCGCACGTAATGCGAGGTCGGCGCGCACCGCCTTGGTCGCGGCCTCGCGCACTTGCTCCACGAAGACGTCCTGGGGCTGTCCGGTCGCCTCGAGATACTGCGGGAGCGTCGCGCCCTGCTCTTCGAGCTTGTGTGCCATGTCGTGCAACTGGCGCTCCATCTCCTGCGAGACGAGCGCGTCGGGCGGCTGGACGTCGACGAGATCGCTCGCGACTTCGAGCACCTTGTCGCGCACTGCCATCTGTGCCTGCAACTTGCCGACGAGCTCGAGCCGATTGCGGACGTCGGCACGCAACGCGTCGAGCGCATCGAACTCGCTGACCTCCGACACCCAGTCGTCGGTCATCTCGGGAAGCACCTTGCGCTTCGCTTCTTTGACGAGCACCTGGAACGACACGTCCTCGCCCGCGCGTTCGCCGAACCGCTCGGGCAGCGTGTCGTTGAACTTCAGGATGTCGCCAAGCCGCTTTCCATGGAGCTCCTCGTCGAGCTTCGGCACGACGCTCTCGGACCCCACCTCGTACAGGAAGTCGGTCGCGGTGAGCCCGTCGATCGCCTCCTCGTGCACGTACCCCTTGATGTCGATCTGGGCGTAGTCACCGTCGGTCAGCGGCGACGGGGACTCCTCGAGGTCGGCGAATCGCTCTCGCAGCGATTCGAGCTGCGCGTCGACGGCCTCTTCGGCGACGGCAGGGGTGGGCAGCTCGATCTGCAACTCGTCGTAGCCAACGAGCCGCACGACGGGGCGGAGCTCGACGACGGCGTCGAACTCGACGTCGCCATCCTCCTCGCCGGCAGTGATGTCGATCTCGGGCGGCGCGATCGCGTCGAGCTGCTCGTCTTCGACGGCTTGCGCGTAGTACTTCGGCAACGCGTCGCGCAACGCCTGCTCACGCGCGACTTCGGGACCGTAACGCGCCTCGAGCAGACGGCGGGGGGCCTTGCCGGGCCGGAAACCCGGAACCTTCACCTCGCCCGCGAGCTTGCGGAACGCCGCGTCGATCGCCTTCTCGAACTCGGGCGCAGCAATCTCGACGTGCAGGCGGACCTTGTTGCCTTCGAGAGGCTCGACGGAGGTGCTGACGGGCGGCGCCATGGGAAAGGGCAGTGTACTCGGCGGCCCGCGCGATCGGGGTGCTCCACGACGACGTCCCGTCGCGCCGTCGTCACGGCGATACCGTCTCGCGCGGTGGACAATCTCTCGTTCACGACGGTGCTCTGGGTCGCGGCGATCGCGTTGGTTGCGCCGCTGCTCGTGCTGCTCGCACCGCAACTGCGCATGCCCGCAGTGGTGCTCGAGATCCTGCTCGGAATCCTGTTCGGCCCGTCCGGCCTCGACTGGGTTCACGTCGACGTGCCGGTGAACGTGCTCGCGGTCCTCGGCCTCGGTTTCCTGTTGTTCCTCGCCGGACTCGAGATCGATCCGGCGCGCCTGCGTCACGGCATCGGGCGAATCCTGCTCGCGTTCGTGATCTCGCTCGGCCTCGCCGCGGTCATCGGCTGGGGCATCGACGCCTACGGCGAGACCGACGCACCGCTGTTCATCGCCATCACGCTCGCGTCGACTTCGCTCGGGCTCGTCGTGCCGGTCATGCGCGACGCCGGTGAGACCGACACCGATTTCGGGCAGCTCGTGATGACCGCGAGCAGCGTCGCGGAGTTCGGGTCCATCGTGCTCGTCTCGCTGTTCTTCTCGCAGAACTCGTCGTCGACCGAGTCGACCGTGTTCCTGCTGGCCGTCTTCGCGGTGCTCGCGGTGGTGCTCGGCCTCGCGCTCTCGACGCGCCGGCAGATCGATTCGCGTCAGCGGCACGCTGCTCAAGCTGGAGGACACGACGGCGCAGATCGGCGTCAGGGTCGCGATCGTGCTCCTTTGTATCTTCGCCGCGCTCGCGGGCGAGCTCGGCCTCGAGACGATCCTCGGCGCGTTCGTCGCAGGCGCGTTGCTGCGGATCGTCGACCGCGACCAGCGGGTGGTCCACGAGCAGTTCCGGGCCAAGATCGAGGCGATCGGCTACGGGTTCCTCATCCCGGTGTTCTTCGTCGCGAGCGGTCTCCGCTTCGACGCCGACGCGCTGTTCCAAGACTCACACCACATGCTGCTGCTCCCGATGTTCCTCGCCGCGATCTTCGTCGTGCGCGCGCTGCCGGCGTTGATCTACCGACCGCTCATGGGCCCGCGTTACGCGACCGTCGCGGGACTGCTCCAGGCGACGACGTTGACGTTCCCGGTCGTCGCCGCGCACCTGGGCGTGCAACTCCACATCTTCGACACCGCAACCTCCGCCGCGTTGATCGGCGCCGCGTTGCTGTCGGTGATCATCTTCCCGCCCATCGCCCTGCGGCTGTTGGCGAAGGCCGAGCAATCCGGTGCGGGTGGTACGGCAGCGACCGCTTGAAACAGCAGACAGAGCCCTGGGCGGTATGACACGAAAGCGCCCTATTGGCTTTTTGCGCGATTCATCCGTAGGCTTGCACGCATGCGCATCAGACTGTTCGTGGTTGGGTTCTCACTCACTGCAATCGGGTTGGGTGCGTGCACAGTGAGCCCGGCCGGAGCGCCGGCCGACCCCACCCCCGTGTGTGGATCGACGCTCAAGGCCGGCGCCGTCTTCACCCACGGCCTCGTGTGCGCGGGGACAGCGCTTTCGATCGGCGCCGAGGGGATCACCGTCAACCTCAACGGTCATTCCCTCAAGGGCAACGGCTCGAATACCGGCGTGCAAACCAACGGCCACGCGGTCACGATTCGCGACGGCCGGATCACGAACTTCGCAAGAGGCGTGATGGCGAACCAAGGACCGGATCACGGCCCCACGATCGCGCCGCGTCCAATTCGACCACAACCAGACCGGCGTGAGCCTCGACCAGGTCGGGGGCACGCGTGTACGTGCAAGCTCGTTCATGAACAACCGGACCGGCATCGGCTGCGGCGAGACCACGCCTCCGAATCCCGGTGCTTACGACGTGTACTCCTCGAACACCTTCTCGAAAAACACTCGCGGCGTCGACCTGTTCAAGTGCATCAACGCGCGCATTCGCAGCAACAGCTTCTCTGCCAACGGCACCGGTATCTACGGCTACAACTCGATCTCGGCACGCATCGAGTCGAACCACATCACGGGCGGCACCGTGGGCATCGATTTCGAGTTCCGCAACCAAGACGCCTCGATCACGCTCAACACCATCACGAACAGTCGAATCGGGGTTCGCGTGTCGACGAGCGGGGGGCCGCTCTTTGCCATTCCCGTCAGCGGCAACACGATCTCGAGCAACGTGCTGCGAAACAACGGCGCCGCTGGTCTCGCGATCATCATCGACGCAACCCAGTTCCCCTCGGCCGTGAGCAACAATCTCGTGATCGCGAACTTGTTCGATGGCAACGGCTTCAAGCCCGCAGGCACAACCAACTCGCCGTTGGGCACCGCGATCATCAACGACGGCGCCTACGCGAACGTCCTCGCCGGCAACGACGCGTTCACCTTCAGCGACAACATCGCGACCGGCAACGCCGGCCACGGCATCCAGGCACTCACGGGCATTGACGACGGCGGCCGCAACACCGCATACGGCAATGGCGGCGCCGATCAATGCCTCGGTGTCGCCTGCTAACTCCGGAGCTCGCGTCACGTCGCTGCGACAACGAACGGTCGCCTACGCTCGAGACCTCACCGGGGAGTAGCGCAGCGTGGTAGCGCACCTGCTTTGGGAGCAGGAGGTCGGGGGTTCAAGTCCCCCCTCCCCGACCGGTACGTCGGGACGCAAGCGTTATCGTCGTCGCCTCGCGGGTGTAGCTCAATGGCAGAGTCCCAGCCTTCCAAGCTGGTCATGCGGGTTCGATTCCCGTCACCCGCTCCATTGGCTACCTGCCTTTGCGCAGGTCAATAGGCAAGACACTTCTGTCTGGGCGCGCATCCTCTGCCACTCGTCCTCCTCCGTTCGCGGCCTCGCGCGGCCTCGGCGCGGCCTGCCGTCGTCTCGGCTTCGCGAGCAGCGCTGTCAGCCAGAACTTTCGCGTGCGCGATCATCGCGTCGTAACCGTCCTCCGGATGTGTCAGGTCCGGGTAATGGCGGCGCGCCAGGCGCGTGCGCCGTTCGGATCGATCGTGATGTCGATCCTGGCGCCGTCGATCGCGTCGATGCGCCACCCGTCGGTGAAGTTCGCGGTGATCTCTTCCTGCGTCACACGACGCGGTCCCCAGTCGCCGGGCTGACGATCACTGAAGCACAGCACGAAATAGCGGCCACCGCCGGGAATCACCGCACGCAGGCTTTCAACGAAACGGGCGCGGTCGTCATCCTCGAAGACGTGAAACAGGCCACAGTCGAGGACGGTGTCGAAGCCCTCGTCGAGGGAGGCAAGTTCGAGGGCATTCTGAACCAAGAAGCGTGCCGTCAGCCCACGCTCGCGTGCTTTGCGTTCGGCAATGGCGATCGCGGCCGGCGCGGCGTCGATGCCCGTGGCGTTGAATCCCATGCGGGCTGCCATGAGGGCGTGCTCGCCAGTTCCGCACCCGACGTCCAAAACGCGACCACGAATCGCACCGCTGTCAGCGAGTTCGAGGAATGCCGGTTGGGGCCGCCCGATGTCCCACGGTGGCGTACCTGTGTACGAGGCATCGAAGTCTTCAAGGCGTCGGCGGCGCACCGGCCCGGGCAGACCGTCGCTGCGGTCGGTATCGCTCACGTGGCACGTGCTACCAACGTCGCCATCGTTGACGCAACTGCAGCGCCTCACAGGAGCCCGCCACTGGGTCGAGACCCTCGCGGCCAGAGGGCCACTGCAACGTAGTCTCGACACCAACACCGCAGTCGACATCCTCTGGTTGCTCATGGCACCGGACAACTACCACTGACTCGTCCACCGACGACGGGGTCGAAGAAAAAGTACCGACGCTCGCTCAGTGCCTCCATCACGCGGACGCGGTTGACGGAGGGCGCGTGACGCCCGCCAACCACCCCGCTCCGCGATGCCGGTTCCCGCGCCGCCCGCCCGCACGTATCCGCGCTGATGCGCTCATTGCGCCACCACCGGAGCGACAACAGATCGACGGGCGGCGGGTGCCCCTGAACGCCGGGTCGGTTCCCGATTTCATTTCCTTCTTCACCGGGCAAAGTCGCGATCTGCTTCGGCCAGTTCTCTGAACTCATCGGGGACGCCACCCGCTTCACGGAACACGACGGCCGCGTAGCCGAGCGCACCTCGGCCGAACCTGGCACGCACCTTGTCCATCGCCCGGTCCAACGCCCAACGGGCCGAGGCGGCCGCCGTACCGGGACGGTGCCGTTCGTCACCGATGCCGAGGGGCAGCTCGAGCTGGAGGGCGGACTCCGCAACCAGGTTGGAGACCGAGATCGCTAGGAGCGTGATCTCGGGCTCAGCCGGATGGTCGGCGAGCGCCGCATTGGCGAGACCGACGCTCAGTTCGGTGAGCGTGAGCGTCGTCGAGATCGCCCAGGGCAGCGTCACCGACCGCGTGACCGAGCGGAGGCCCGTGAACCGAACCCGCACGGTGATGGTCCGTCCGGCGCGTCCGTTGGCCCGGAGCCTCGTTGCCACCCGGTCGGCGAGGAACCCGAGCACGGCCCGTAGCAGCTGCTCGGTGGCGACGCGACGGCCGAGGGCGGACTGGGCACCCACGGAACCGGCTCGCCGACCCGTCTCGATCCGGCGCGGATCGACGTTGGCCGCGAGTGACCCGAGTTTCGTTCCCGCCGCCTGACCGAGCAGCCGCTGCAATGTGGACGGCGACGTTGAGGCCAACTCGCCGATGGCACGGATACCCGTCGCCGCGAGCCGCGCTCTCGTGACCGGCCCGACGCCCCACAGCAGCTCAACCGGCAACGGATCGAGGAACTCCCGCTCGCTGCCGGGTTCCACGACGACGACGCCGTTGGGTTTGGCGACCTGCGACGCGACCTTGGCGAGATGCTTGGTGGTGGCTACGCCAACTGAGACGGGCAAGCCGAGTTCAACGCGCACCCGCCAACGAATTTCTGACGCGATCTCGGCGGGCGCCCCGAACAGATGCACCGAGCCGGCCACGTCGAGGAACGCCTCGTCGATCGATATCCGCTCGACCAGCGGTGCGAAGTCGCGCAGCACATCGATCACAGCATCGCCTAGACGCTGGTACTCCCGGAAATGGCCGCCAACGAACGCGAGGCCTGGGCACAGCTGGCGGGCGCGCCAGCCGGGCATACCGGCGTGGACGCCGAACGCCCTCGCTTCATAGGACGCGGCGAGGACCACGCCGCCGCCCACGACGAGCGGCTTCCCCCGCAGGCGCGGGTCGATCAGCTGCTCCACCGACGCGTAAAAGGCGTCAAGGTCGGCGTGGAGGATCGTCGCCCGCTGGCGGAGCACCATCCCGCCAGCGTACCGAACGTACGTTCGACAAACCAAAAGGCGGCCCGACAGCGACGCGACGGTGGCGACGCATATCGCGGATCCAGGCGCCCGGCTCGGTGAAGCTAGTCGGCCACGTGTGATGTCGCGCGACATCGTTCGCGCGCCCATCGGTAGTCGGGTTTGCCTGACGGCGAGCGCACGACCTCCTCGACCAGGCGCAGCTCGCGTGGCATTTTGTAGTCGGCCAGCTCCTTGCGGCAGAAGGCTTGGACGTCGCCAAGCTGCGGCGTCGCTCCTCCCCGGGGCTGCACGACCGCGACCACTCGCTCGCCCCATCGCTCGTCGGGCAGGCCGACCACGACGGCGTCGTCGATGTCGGGATGGCCCTTGAGAACCGCCTCCACCTCTTCCGGGTAGACCTTCTCGCCACCGGTGTTGATCGCGATCGACCCGCGGCCGAGGAGGACGACGGTCCCGTCTTCCTCGACGGTGGCCATGTCCCCTGGGAGCGCCCAGCGGATGCCGTCGACCACCGTGAACGTGGACGCGCTCTTGGCTTCGTCCTTGTAGTAGCCGAGTGGCAGGTGCCCGCGACGGGCCAGGTGACCGACGACGCCCGACCCCGGTTCGACCGGCCGTCCGTCGTCGTCGAGCACTGCGGTGTTGTGATCGACGGTGAACCGAGGTCCCTGGCCCGGCCCCCCCGACGTGCTGAACGCCCCGCCGACGATGCCCGTCTCCGAGGACCCGAACCCGTCGCACACGATGACGTCGGGAAGCAGCTCGGCGAGGCGAACCTTCGTGGCCGGCGAAAGGATGGCGCCCCCCGAGCCGACGAAGAACAGCGACGACACGTCATAGGGCTCGCCGGCCGTTGCCGCGAACGCGTCGATGAGCGGGCGAGCCATCGCATCACCGACGATCGTCATGCTGTTCACCTTCTCTGCCGCGACGACGCGCCAGATGGCGTCTGCGTCGAACCGCCCATGAGGAGGGAAGACGACCTTGCCGCCTCCGAACAAGGCCGTGAGGGCTCCCCACTGCGCGCTCACATGCATGAGCGGTGGCACCTGCAGCGTCACGAGGCCGACCTCGGATACCCGATCCGCGAGCTCCTCGGGGCGGGTGATGGCGTTCTCCGGCGACAACGGAGCGCCACCTCCGATCCCCGCGAAGAAGATGTCCTCCTGCCGCCACACGACGCCCTTCGGCATGCCGGTCGTGCCGCCCGTGTATGCAATGTAGTGGTCGTCCGCGGTCCGCTCGCCGACCGCCGGCCGCTGTCCACGCGCGGCGGCGAGGACGTCCTCGTACCCGAGTGAACCGGCCACCTCGGCGTCGCCACTGCCTTCGTCCACGACGACGAAGTGCCGCAGCCGGGGCAGTCCGCCGGCGACGTGCGCGATGCGGGGACCGAACTGCCGGTGGTAGACGAGCGCTACGAGATCCGCGTCGTCGAAGAGGTACGCGAGCTCGCCCTCGACGTACCTGTAGTTCACATTGATCGGTACCGCACGCAGCTTGAAGCAGCCGAGCATCGCCTCCAGGTATTCGCTGCCGTTGTGCAATTGGAGCCCGACGTGGTCGCCGGGTGCGATGCCTGCATCGTGTAGGTGATCGGCGAACCGGTTGGCCCGGTCGTCGAGCTGCGGGTAGGTCAAGCGGCGCTCGGAGGTGACGACCGCCTCCCGCTGCCCCGCGACGTCGACGACGAGCTCGAACAGGTCGGCGAGATTGAACGTGGGCATGCTCGCTCCCTGTCGGCCGCGGCTGGTCTCGGGGCCTCCGGTGGGTCTCACGTGACGGCGAACAGCGGCACAGGTCGGGGATCGCCGAGCCCGGCTGCGTGCATGAGCGCTTCGAGCGCGGTTGGGATCGCGTCGGCCACGAGCCAGGCGTCGGGCACGAGGTCGGGGTCCACGGTGACGCCGACGTCGACCTGATCCTCGGAGCTGATCGCCGTGAAGTTGATCCCCATGTTGTACATCACGACGCTCGTGGGATAGACGCCCGTGACGCGGGCGCCGGCCACGTACAGCGGGCACGGCGCACCTCTGACGGTGGAGACCATCGTGTTGATGACGACCGGCATCAAGGGGAAGAGCGGTGTCATTGCCCGCATGGCTGCACCGAAGGCGATCGGCGGTAGCAGCTCGCCGACCGACGGCAGCCGCCGCGCTTTGAACGCGTCGATCAGCCGCTTGCCCTGTTCGGCCTCCCGCGAGATGGCGCGCAGGCGCTCGGCCGGGTCGGCGACGTCGGTAGCGACGGCGATCAGCATGAAGGACACGCGGTTGGTGAGCTCGTGGTCATCCGATGTGCGTGTCGAGACGGCGACTGCGACGGCGAGTGGTCGCTCGGGCACTGCCTCGCCGATCTCGTGCAGGTACCGCTCCAACGCGGCGGTGCAGATCGCGACGATGACATCGTTGACGGTGACGCCGAGCCGCTTGCGGACCGATTTCACGTCGGCGAGGCATATCGACGCGAACGACAGCCCCCTGCGCGCACCGGCGGTGTGGTTGAAGGAGGTGCGTGGCGCGGGGGACCGCATCGCGGCCGGCACCCCGTGCTTGAGCACGTCGGGGGCCAGGCGCGCCACCCGCCCCGCGCATGCGCCCACGAATCGCGGCAGCTTCACCGAGGCGGCCATCATGTTCAGGCCGCTTCTGAGCAGCTGCTCGACGTCGGAGAGGTTCCGACCGCCGGGGCCCACAGGCAGGTGCTCGGGGTCGGGTCCGGGGTTCGGTTCGAGGTCGAACATGATGCTGCTGATCGCGGCGCCGGAAGTGCCGTCCATGAGACAGTGGTGGTGCGTGGAGAACAGGGCCGCGGTCCCGTCGGGGAGCCCGTCGAGGTACCACATCCTCCACAACGGCAACTGGCGGTCGAGCGGCCGGGTGAACAGGTCGCCGACCACCGCCGCGACCTCCCGGGATCCGCCGGGCGACGGGACGACGATGCGCTCCAGGTGCTGGTCGATGTCCAGGACGCCGCCGTCCACCCAGAGCGGCCGATCGAGATGGAACGGCACCTGCTCGAGCTTCCAGGTGAGCTTCGGCACACGCGGAATCCGCCCGGCGTAACGCTCGCGCACTCGCTCGAACCCGAAGTCCGGCGCGCCGGTCGTGTCGAGGGTCACGAGGCCACCGACCTGCATGGGCGTCACGCTCGTCTCCATCGAGAGAAAGGTGGAGTCCGTCGCGGAAAGGCGTTTCATCGGCAACTCGGTTTCGACTAGGACGCCAGCGACGGTCGCGCCAGCAAGCGGAGGCGTTCGACGACCGACTCGACGAAGTCTCGTGCGAGGTCGTGTGAATGCTGCGGGGCGACGTAGACGAAGGTCAGCCACAGCACACCGGAGATCGTCACCCCCTGGCAGTAGACGCCGGGGTACTCGGCCATGTGGAGGGGCGCGCCGCCCCGGATGGTGCGCGGCCGCAGGGTTGACCTGCCGGTCGACAGCTCCTGCGGCCCGAGATTGGCCAGCGCGAGCGAGCCGGCCGGCCGGTCCACGGTCACGAACCGGTCGACGAAGCGCTCGCCGAGGACGGGCATCACGAGCTGCTCCTTGCGGTCCAGCTTCGCCGCGAGCTGCGTCGTCACGTACCGGGCCAGCGTCCAGCCCGGCAGGGCGGCCACGTCCGCGAATCGCGTGAAGACGGAGCCCATGTATGCGCCCATGTTGGCGAGCGGGACCGGCTCCCGCAGGTGCGGACGCATGTCGATCGTCAGACCCAGGACGATCCAGTGGTCGTCGGGCGGACGGACGAGTTCGGCGAGCGCCTGGATCTCGGCGGCCGCGATGACGCCGGTCACCGTCGTCCCGTTGACCTTCGCGCACTGCCTCGAGCGCGGCGGTCTCGGCGGCCGGGACGCTGCCGGACACCACGTGTGAGGTCGAGGGCATCCCGGAGTCGTTGGGCCGGAGCGGGAACAGGACGATCGGATCGTCGATGATCGCCGCGGCGTGGACGAGGAACCCGTCAATCATCGATTCCAGCCGGCTCCCGGTGAGCCACTCCGGCAAGAGCGCCTCGAGCGGGGGCGAGATGGCGCCCGCCGGAGCCGTCACCGCCTCGTCGTCACCCGCCATCAGCGCCTCGTACTCGTCGAGCAGATCGCGGCAGAAAGCGAACAGCGACCTGCCGTCACAGACCGAGTGGGCAGCCGAGACGATGATCTCGCCACCGGGGTCTTCGGAGGCGAGCACGCGGACCCGCACCGGGGCGTCGCCATCGACGCCGATGCGGGTGTTCAGCTGCTCATCGAACTGGCGGATCCAGTGGTCGGCGCCGCGCCGCTCGACGAACGAGAACTCGGGGGCCACGCCGGAATCCAGGACGAAGACCGGCCGGCCGCCGCCCGAGCGGTCGATGCGGGTACGAAGCAGCGGTCGGCGGGCCACCAGCCGCTGCAACGCCGTCTCGAGCAGCTGCGGGTCGACCGGTCCCTCGAAGTCGATGACGCGCACGAGATGCCCGCCCGCCTGTTGCTCCATCGTGTCGAGGAGGAACTCGATCCCCCCGAGTTCCCTGACCCGCTCTGGGGTCCCGATTCTCGCGTTCATCGGATCCCCCCCGTCGCGAGAACCAAGTCAACCACCTATCGGCGGGACCCGGTAGGGCTATCGGTCCCCTTGTGGAGCCGGCTCGGTGAGAGTTGCTTCCGTGGGCGCGACGATGCCGCGGCCACGCAGTGTCGCCTCGACGAAGTCGCGGGTCGTGCGCGCGAAGACCGCGCCGATGTGCGAGGCGTGGACCCAAAGCGTTTCGGGGGCTTCCCAGTGCTCCCACAGCGAGACGGCCTGCTCCGGTGTCGCGACGCGATCCGCGATCGCGGCATAGATGACGCGGTTCGGCTGGGGCGGAAGTGGTGGGAATGAGAGCGGGCACACGAGCGCGTTGAGGCGATGCGTGCTCGGGTCCTCGAGCACCCGCACCAGCTCGTGGTCTCCGTGCTCGTATCGCATGAGGTGACGGCGCATGAGCTCGACGATGTCGACGAGTGGGGTTCCCGCGATGACACAATCGAGGTCAGGGTCGAGTCCGGCGAGCAACGCGGCTGCGTAGCTGCCGAGCGAGATGCCGTGCACGGCGATCGCAGTTGCCCGCTGCGCCCGGACCCAGCCGAGCGCGGCACGAGTGTCCGACATCGCCTGCGCGAAGCCATAGAGATTCACGAGCACCTCTGGGCCCGGGAAGCTATCCTCGGACGCGGCGCGTGACCGCGGCCCGTGCCGGGGCAGCACGACGTTCATGACGTTGACGCCGAGACGGCGGTGGGCACGCACGCTGCCCATCCACAACAGGTCCAGAGGCTCGCCGGCTCCGGCTCCATGGAGGGCGACGATCCAGGGACGTGGCCCGTCGTCATGGCGCAACAAGTACGCGTGCGCGACGTGGTTGCCGGTGTCGGCTCGCCAAAGCGCCTCCCGCGGCAGACCCTCGGGTGGCTCGAACACGCTCGGGAACGACAGATGCTCGAAGCGGACGCCCGGACGGCGGCGCCTGGTGATCCGGCTCGTCACGACGGGCGGCGGCTCAGGGAACAGCACCCTTGGGTCCCCTACGATTCCCGCCCGCTCGAGCACCGCGAGAGCGGAGTGTTGCTCCGCAATGATCGCGTCAAGGTCGAGAGCGCTCTGGTCGGCACGGCCGCGTAGGCGCGCAACGCTGATGAACGCGTCGTCGACGGCCGCCTGCACGAGTGGCCAGGGCGAACGCCGCAACGCGGGCACCGGTCGTCCCGGCGTCGCGCGCGTGGCCCTTCGACCGAAGCCCATCGTCCGCGGCACGACCTGCAGAAGCTGCAGCCAATCCCACCGGCTCGTTGCCACGGCGGGTGACGGCGGCTCTGGGTCCGAAAACGTCCCGGGCTCGGCTGTCAAGGTCTTCCTCCCCTTCGTGCCCGTTCTCGCGAGCGTGCGCGTGCGTGTGACGCCTTCGCCATCACGCGCCGTCCGCACGGCACGAGGCCACGAGCTCGTCGAGCGCGGCGCGGAGCAGCCCCGGGAGCTCGTCGACGTCGGGCACGGTGCGAGGGCACGACACGATGCCGACGTGCAGCATGTCGCTGTAGCTCAGGACGGTGATGTTCAGCGGGACCCCGTTCGCACGACGCCCAGCGTCGCGCTGTCGACGACGCTCACGAGCCCGACGTGCATGTGGGTGGTGGCGTTTTCCCAATAGAGGAACGCCGAGTCGAGGCCACTGAGCTGGTCCAACGCCGCCTCCCGCGTTCCCTGGCGTGCCGCGAAACGATAATCCCACTCACGAGATTTCGAAAGAGTCTTTTCAAATTTCGATAGTTTGGCTATCGCGCCGCCAACGTGGCGGGGCGGCACCTGATCGAGCGCGACCTCGATGACGTCACCCCCGGTTCGGTGATCTTGCCGATCCGGTCCGGGTGTTTCAGCCCGTCCATCCATCCCGATCTCTCGGCTGAGTTTCCCCCATCTCGGTCGCTCGATGCGTGGCCGGGCAATCTGCCTCGGCAGGTGGCGACATTCGTCGGTCGCCAGCACGAGATGGCGAAAATGGGAAGACCACGGTCGGCATGCCGACTTCGAGCACCCGCGCACGGGCCATCACGCCTCTGTTGAGCCAGACCGCGGCCAGTCGCTGGCCGGGAGGCACACCCTGGGAGAGCCAACCCGAAGGTGGCAGGCGATTCACGAGCCACCCCGACGAACGACCTACCGGACGCTACGAGCCGAAGCCCTCACAAGCCGGTGCTCAAATACAAGTCGGCGATTCAGGCGAGTCGAGCGCGCAAGGAAGACGGCCATCAGTCTTGCTCGAGGTTGGCGTCGGTTTGGTCGTCGTGTGTCGATCGCACGCTTTGGCGTCGAGAGCGCAGCACGGACTATCAGCGACGTGGTCGCATCGGAGCGTGTCGGGCGGCTCCTAGAACCAAAGCGAGTGGCTATTGTCGCATCGCTGTGTTGTGCCGAGCGCGTTCGAAGGTTACGCGGAGCCATGCGCCGATGTGCTCGAAGGCCAAGGCGGCGGCGGGGAAGCCGAGATTGACGAAGCCATGTGGTTGCCCGGGATAACAGACCTCGTCGACGGCGACACCGTCGTCGCGCAGACGTCGTGCGTACGCGCGGCCCTCGTCTCGCAGCATGTCACAGCCGCCGAGCACGACCAGCGCCGACGGTAGGCCCTTCAGGTCCCTAGCCAGCAAGGGCGCAGCAAAGGGGTCGCTATCGATGTCACGGCCGCCGCTGTACGCGTCCCAGTAGCGCCGTTTGGCTTGACGGTTGAGAATGAGCCCGTCGAATGCGTCTATTGACGGGTACGCGATCGTCCCTGCCACGCCCGGATAGATGAGTACCTGCCCCGCCAAGGGAGCGACTCCGGCCTCCCGCTGGCGAAGTGTCACCGCTGCAGCGAGGTTCCCCCCGGCGCTTTCGCCGGCAAGTGCCACCGCTCCCGGCGGCACATCGAAACGCGCCGTCTGGTCCAGCGCCCAACGCGTGACGATTTCGCAGTCGTCAAGTCCTGCGGGATATGGGTGCTCGGGCGCGAGCCGGTACCCAACCGAGACGACGACGGCGCGGGCGCCGTGCACGAACTCGCGGGCCACGTTGTCCATCAACGCGATGCTGCCGATGACGAAGCCGCCGCCATGCAAGTACACGATGAGCCCCGTCTGCGGACCATCCCCCTCGTATATCCGCACCGGCACGCCGTTGACGTTGTCGTCCGTCACCTTTGCGAGCTCACGCGTCGGCGGCGGTCCGACGGGGCTTCGAGCGAGCGCGAGTCTCTCCGGAGCGAGGTCGTCGAACGGCGCGGCGCGTTCGGGATTCGCCGCGATCCATGCAGCGACCCACGGGTCGAGCAGGCCCTCGTCGTCCATACATCACCTATATTCGCCTGCGAGCGGCGCTGGTGTCGCCTCACCGAGGACGACTGGCAGTGGGGTCAACGTCAACGTGCTGGGCACGGTGCGTACGGTCGCGTCCTTCGTGCCAGAACGAAGCCTCTTTGTGTCAAGGAGGCTGTTCACGGGCGCGTCGGAGCGACGTGGGTCGGGTGGGCGTAGCGTTGGGTTGGGCCCGGGAGTGACCTCACCGAAGAGCCGGCCGTCAGGGTGCAGAGCCGGCCACGCTGGCCTTTGGAGCCGTTCCCGTTTGTCCTCCCGGGCCCTCTGATCTCAGGGCCGGGTATCGACGACGAGTTGGCGGTAGACGGCGTCGCTGATCCGTCGTTTCAAGGCGCGCATCGCTTCTTTGCGGGTCTTGCCTTCGGCGATCTTGCGTTGGGCGTAGACGCGTCCGGGAGTGTCGTGCGCGATCTGGGTGATCGCAGCGACATGCAACGCGTGGTTCAACTGGCGGTTGCCGCGCGGGTTGAGCCGGTGACGGACCTTCGGTCCGCTGGACGCTTCGATCGGGGCGGTTGCGTTGTAGCGGGCGTAGTGACTCGCGCTCGGGAACCGGGTCACGTCGGCGGTGTGTCCGACGATCAACGCGGCGCCGATCGGACCGATCCCGTGGACCTCAGTCACCGTGGTGCCCGACGCGGTCACCGCGACGGTGATGCGCTTGGTGAGTTCCTCGAGCTGGTTGTCGATGCGGCGCACGTCGGCGAGGAGATCGACAGCCATCCGTTTGCGTTCCACGTCGACGAGCTCGACCGGACGAAGGCCCCGCAACGCCCGACCGGCCCGCTCGGCGGACAACCGCCTGGTCAGACCACCTGGGATGAGCAGGCACAACAGTGCGTGCAGTCGACAGATCGTCCGGGTCCGCGACGCAACGAGGTCATGGTGGCGACTGGCAAGCAGACGCAGGACTGCCGAGTGATCGACGGGGCGGACCGTCCGGAGCCGGGCGTGTCGCAGCGCCACGATCGCCGCGGAGCGGGCGTCGTGCGCGTCGGTCTTGTCGGTGCGGCCCGCGTCGAGGAGCCGCACCCGTGCCGACAAGGTCGGTGGCACATCAACGACGCTCTCGCCGGCCGCGACGAGTTGTTGAGCGAGCAGCGAGCCGAGACCTCCGGCGGCTTCGACCGCCCACGTGCGCGGCTCGAACGCAGCGGCGAAGCGCAACAACCGGTCGCGTTGCCAACGATCCGCGGTGATTCGCAACTCACCGACGAGTTCCTCGGTGTCGTCGAGCACCGCCGCGGTGTGCGACCCCTTGTGCGGGTCGATCCCGATCACGAACATGACATGTCCCTCCTCCAGGCTGACCATGGTGGGGATGCCACGGCGGGCAGTCCTGATGCAGGGTGATTGCTCGCCTCTTTCGAGCCACGCCGCAGCGAGAACCCGACCAGCGGCCGCTTCGCTCGGAAGCCAACCGACACGGGTGGCAGGGCATTCTTGAGACCGCCGGCCAGGCCCTCGGACGCTACGAGCGAACCCGCAACGCGTGCACGAGATCCTCCATCAGGGCAATCTGTGCGCGTTCGACAATCGGTGCGCGATTGGAGGGGATAGTCATGCACGCAGTCATCGGACGGGTGAAGATCAAGCCAGACCGGGCCGAAGGAGCGCGCTCGATGATTGCCGAAGCCCGCCGCGTGCCTGGCCCGCTCATGTCCGCGAGACGGCAAGCCGCACGTCACATCGTGATCGCGACTGAGCCGTCCGGGATGAAGTGTGGTCTGCGCGGCGCGGCACGGCGCGTGGATCGTTGCCGTCGGTGGTCGCCTTCCGTCCGCGACGAACTCGCTCCATGTTCGACTGTGATCCACCGCGTGCCGCCGCGATGAGCAGGTCGAACTGCCTGCACGGGGTCGCGACGAGCGCTGGGAGCCGGCTCGTCGCCGCGTATCGGGGCACAGGCGCGGACGTACCGTTCGGCGACCCGCTGCCGTCGCACGGATCCGAGATGGAGGGCTGGTTCTGGCGTCTGACTGATCGGGCTTCGGGCCGAGTCGTCGTCGCTCTTTGTGGCGTGAACCGGCATGCCGCCGGCGATTGGGCCACGGTCGCGGTCGCTCTGCACCCTGGCGGCATTGTGCGCGCCGCGGCGCTTGACCGAGCGCATGCCGATCAATCCCGTTTCGAGTTGCGCGCTGGGACCACGCCGGAGGCCAGCATCGAGGCGTCGCCCGACCGACTGCGCGTCGACCTTGACGACGTCCACCTCGAGTTGGGTATTACCGAGCCGTACGCGTGGCCCAAGGCCTTCGGCGGTGGCGGGGTGTTGTCGGCCGTCCCGTTTCTCAATCAGTACTGGCACCCCTATCGCCTCGGGGGCGTTGCCACCGGCGTCATCGGGTTTGGCGGCGATCGCGGGTCCCTCGACGGCGCGACCGTCTATGGCGAGCGGAACTGGGGCGCGGGGTTTCCTGAGCGTTGGTGGTGGGGTCAGGCACACGACTTCGACGGCGCGGACGTGTCGGTCGCGTTCTCGGGTGGTCTGCTGCGCCTCGGGCCGATCGCTCGGGCGGTGGCCGGTGTGGTCGTGCGGCTCGGTGATCGGGTGATCCGCATCACGCCGCCGGCGTCGGTCCGGTCGGAGGTGACCGCGCGGCGGTGGACCATCCGGGCCAAGTCATTGCGTTACCGGATCGACCTCGAGGGGGACGGCGCCGGGCTGGAACCGCACGTGCTGCCAGTGCCGCTGCCGGCTGAACGACGCAACGTCGACACCGACTTCGAGTATCTCGCCGGCCGGCTCCGCTGCGTCGTGCGCGACCGCTGCCGCGTCGTGTTCGATGGCACGTCGATGCTGGCCGGCCTTGAGGTGGGGAGCCGGCCGGGCCCCATCCGAAGGTGAGCGCGGCCGACACGACTGATGACGCGGCGCCGGAGTCACTGCCGCGGCGTCGTCACCGTCGAGTCCGGATCACGGCGGCGGTCGTGGCGGTGGTCGCGGTCGCGGGTGTCGCGACGTTCATCGTGTCGTTGAATCGGAACAGCGCTCGGCCGGTGTCGGTGGACGAGGCTCGCCGGCGGGTCGGCACCGCCGGGTACGGCACCGACCCGTCGGCGACAGCGACGCCGTTCCGTCCGGCGGCCGGCATTTACCAGTACCGAGGTGACGGCACCGAACACCTCGATAAACCGCCGACGACACAGCACCAGGGCCCGGGTATACCGGGCACCGTCACCCACCTCGCAGGGAAATGCTGGAGGCTCCGGGTCGACTACAACACAAACCACTGGCAGAGCTGGGACTACTGCCCGACCGACAGCGGTCTCGCGGAGCACGCAGGCTCGTTCTTCCAACGCTTAGATCTGGTCGTCGTCAAGGTCACGACGTCCTCGACGTACATCTGCGACCCGCCGGCCGACGCCATCAGAGTGGCGCAGCACGTGGGCGACCAATGGACACAGCGATGTCACGGGACCTCGACCTCGGCGAGCGGTGACATTATTTCCGCGGGTCCGTACCGGTACCTCGGTGAAGCGGACCTCGACATCGGGGGAAGCCGGGTGCAGGCATTCCGCTACCACCGCTCGCGGACCTTGACCGGCGGCCAGACCGGTACCGAGGACGGCGACGTCTGGTTCGACGCGAAGACGGGCCTGCTGCTGCGGAACCAACGAGTCATCAAGGTGCACAGCGATTCGGCGATCGGCGGTGTGACCTACGACGAGAAAGGGAGCTTCGCCCTCACGTCGATGACCCCGACCAGGTAACGACGGCGCTGCAGTTCACCGCGGGCCACAACCCCAATCGCCTTCTCCGAACAGAAGGGGCCCTACGCGGCTGAGCTGGGACGAGCTCGAAGCCTCGTGACCGGTTGAGGGTCGCCATGAGGCCGCCAGCGAGCAAGATGCGAAGCCGGCAGTTCGCGACGTTGCGGAACCCGCGTCCGGCCCGCTTGACCTGCTTGATCAAGAGGTTCGCGGCTTCGACGGGGCCGTTGCTCGCGGCGGGCTCGTCGACACCACCCCGACATTCTCCCGACTCGCAAACCCACACTCCGCTACGAGGGCACGAGCGAGGTGTTCTTCGACCTGGCCGAGGCGACCGCGCGAGAGATGGGCGCAGCGTTCGTCGCCATCGACGGGCTCGGCCACGACGAGGCGTTCCAGCAACTCGACACGGTCGCGCCGACGGTCCGCGAGTTCCTCTCCCGCTCCATGGCGGCCCACGCCGATCGTTGATCCCGAGCGGCGTTGCTGGTCACCGCGGAACGCCCGGTGACAGGATGCAGCAATGACGACGGAACGACTCGAGGTCCAGCGCACAATCCCGACAGGCCCGGCGACGATCTTCCGGTTGCTGTGCGACCCGCAAGGTCACGTGGCGATCGACAGCTCCGGAATGTTGCAAGCCGCCACCGGCAAGCCCGTAACGACCGTCGGCGACAGCTTCGTCGTACACATGGATCGCGAGGCCCTCAACGACTACCCGCTCGGCGAGTACGACGTAACCGTCACCATCACGACGTTCGTTCCCGACCGCGAGATCGCGTGGAAGCCCGAGGGCCAGATCAAACCGCAGATCGGCCACGTCTACGGCTACACGCTCGAACCCGTTGAGGGCGGCACGCTCGTCACGTCGTACTACGACTGGTCCGACATCGACCCCGTGTGGAGAGAGGCCGGGATCTTCCCGGTCATGTCCGAGGGCACGCTACGCGCCACCCTCGGGATCTTGTCCCGGACGGTCGCATCTGGCGTCATCGACGCGGCCGGTTGAATCGGCGCACTCGGTTTGCCAAGACGCCCCGGGCTACGGGTCTGCGGGCGATCGCGATCGACGGGACACGAACGCGAACCCTGCCCCCAGCAGCAGGCTCGCGGTACCAAGGAACGCGAGCGCGTCGGTGTCGCGCCGCGAACGGTCGGTCATGCCGGTCGCCGGCAACGTCGCTGTCGTCACCGCCGCGGTCGTAGGTACGGCCGCCGCGACGTTGGTCAGCGCGAACGTGGCGCTCGTGTTCGCATGATCTGCGGTCGCGGTCACGTCGAAGGAACCCGCGGGTCGCGGTCGCGTTGAGCACCGTCGACGTCGCGATGCCGTCGGCCAGTCACGGCCGTCGGTGGCTCGACCCCTGAGGTTGAGCCTAAATGTCGCGCTTCGTGTCCCTCCGCGCGCGAAGCGTCCGAGGACAAGCCCCTGACCTGCCGGTATCGCCCTCTGTTGGCATCGCCCCCCGAAACGTGACAAAGTGGTCGCGGTGACACTGAGGATCACCGTGGGTACGGTGCACGCAGGGCTGACCACGGGCAACCGCCCCGGCACTCGGGGCAACGGCGGAAATGGGGCTGCATGGGAAAGCACGATGCATATCGCCGACCGATCGCGCTCGTCGCGGCCCTCGCCATCGCCCTCGGCGCCGCCACCGTACTGACTGCGACCACCGCCCGCACGGCTGCGGCCGACCCGCCCGCCGGCTTCCAGGACAGCATCGTGTTCGACGGGCACACCGAGCCGACAGCGGTGCAGTTCGCACCCGACGGCAAGGTCTTCGTGATCGAGAAGTCAGGCCTGATCTGGCGTCACGACAGCGTCAACGATCCCGTCAAGCACCTCGTCGCCGACCTGCGCACCAGGGTCTACAACTTCTGGGACAAGGGACTGCTCGGGCTCGCGATCGACCCCAACTGGGGACCGTCGCGTCCGTACCTCTACGTGCAATACAGCTTCGACCACGTGCTCGGTGACTCGGGTTCGGCACCGAAGTGGGGCACACCGGGCGGTACCAGCGACCCGTGCCCGACGCCGCCGGGCGCAACCAACGACGGCTGCGTCGTGAGCGGACGAGTCTCGAAGCTGGTCCTCAGCGGCACTGGCGGCGGCTTGGCAAGTGAGCACGTGCTCGTCGAAGACTGGTGCAGCCAGTTCCCCACCCACTCGGTCGGCACGATCGCGTTCGGCAACGATGGGACGCTGTACGCGGGTGGGGGTGACGGTGCGGACTTCAACACCGTCGACTACGGGCAGGCGGGTGGCTCACCCGGCAGTCCTGTCGTCGCGAACCCGTGCGGCGACCCGCCCGGTGGCAAAGGCACGGCTCTGACGGTGCCGGGCGCGAAAGGTGGCGCACTGCGCTCGCAGGCCGAGCGGCTCAAGGCACGCGAGACGACGACCGGCAAGGTGACGCTCGACGGTTCGATCATCCGTATCGATCCCGACACCGGCGCCGGCGTCGCCGGCAACCCGCTCTTCGGCGTGGCCGGCGCAGACGCGAACGAGCAGCGCCTGGTCTCCTACGGATTTCGCAATCCGTTCCGCTTCACGTTCAAGGCGGGCACGAACGACCTGTGGATCGGCGACGTCGGCTGGGACACCACCGAGGAGATCGACCACCTGCCCGTCTTCAGTGGCCTGCCCAACTACGGGTGGCCGTGTTACGAGGGCGGTATCCGCCAACCGGGTTACGCGGGCGCCGGGCTCACCGCCTGCAGCGGCCTCTACAGCGCCGGAGCAAGTGCGGTGCGCGCACCATCCTTCACGTACGCCCATGCAACAGAAGTCGTCCCGGGTGACGGTTGCGGCGTTAGCGGGGCGTCGGCGATCACGGGCGTTGCGTATTACAACCGTACGGGCATCAGGCCGTTCCCCGCGCGTTACGACGGCGCGCTCTTCTTCACCGACTACATCCGCAACTGCATCTGGGTGATGCGCAACGGCGCGAACGGCGAACCCGATCCGACGAAGGTCGAGCTGTTCGCAGCTCTCGGCAGTGGCGCCGTCGACCTGGTCGAGAGCAACACCGGCGACCTCTACTACGTCAACCTCGACAGCGGCGAGATCCACGCGATCCGCTACACCGCCGGCGCGAACACTCCGCCCGTCGCACGGTTCACCGCCACCCCGCCCAACGGTCCGGCACCCCTCGCGGTGTCGTTCGACGCGAGCGCCTCGACGGATGCCAACGGCGACGCGCTCACGTACTCGTGGGACCTGAACGGTGACGGCGCCTACGGCGACGACACCGGGGTCACGAGCTCGAGGTCGTACAACACAGGCAGTCACGTCGTTCGTCTCCGAGTCACCGACTCGAACGGCGCGTCCTCATTCGCGGCGCACACGGTCGTGGCCGGCGGCTCCCAGCCGACCGCCACGATCAGCTCACCCTCGCCGAGTGTCACGTGGAGGGTCGGCCAGACGATCAACTTCTCGGGTTCCGCGGTCAACGCGCAAGGGGGTGCACTGCCCGCGTCGAGCCTCTCGTGGCTCATCAGCCTGCTGACGTGTGACGGCAGCGGCACCAACTGCGTCACACGCAGCAGTCAGGCCTACAGCGGCGTGGCCGCCGGCACCACGCGAGCGCCCGACTGGAGCGGCGCGGGCGAAACGGTGCTCGAAGTCAAGCTCACCGCGACCAACGGCGCGCTGACGGACGTGTCGCGGGTGCGATTGGATCCGCGACTCGTCACACTGACATTCCAGACGTCACCTCCCGGCCTGCAGCTGGCGGCTGGGAGCGCCGCTTCCACGACGCCGTTTACGCGTACGGTCATCGTCAACTCGACGACCTCCCTCGGTGCCCCATCGCCCCAAGGGGCCAACCAGTTCGCCGCATGGTCCGACGGGGGCGCGCAGAACCATCTCATCAGCGCACCCGCTACCGACAGCACGTACACCGCCAACTACGCGACGGCCGCGCGCTACGTCCGACAGCTCTATCTCGACGTGCTCGGACGGGCGGCTGATCCCGCCGGCTTGGCGTATTGCGTCGCGCTGCTCAACTTCGGTGTCTCGCGCTCGACCCTGGCGTCGATGATCGTCTCGGGCCATGAGTACCACGTCAAGATGATCGACGGCGTGTACCGGCAACTGATGCAGCGCGGCGTCGACGGCCAAGGCGGCGCGTACTGGGGCGGAATGCTCGACAACGGCACCCCGGTCGAGGACATCGAGGCGATCATCATGGGCTCGGACGAGTACTACGCCCGTGCCGGCCGGACCCCCAACGGCTTCGTCAACAAGATGTTTCAGGACGTGCTCAACCGCACGCCCGATGCCGGCGGACGTGCCTACTTCGTGCAACTGCTGGGGCAAGGCGTCTCGCGCGGCGCGATCGCGGGCAGCATCACGTGGAGCGCCGAAGCCATCGGGATCAGAGTCAACAGCTACTACCAAATGCTGCTGGCCCATGACGCCGATCCGAGCGCCCGCAACTTTTTGGTCTACCTGATCGGTCACGGGCATCGCGACCAGGAGATCGTCGGATTGCTCGCCAGCTCCAGCGAATACCTGTTCCGCCTCTGAGGCCCACGACTCCGAGCGCGCCGGCGATCCGTCGACGGCCGCCGCGAAGGATCGCCGGGCGGGCGGCTACCTCGGGTGCTGGCGACCCCACCGCGCTCATCGCATCCGTGGATCGCCTGCTCGGTGGTGCGCCGGTGCCACCAACGATGGGGCGTGGGCTCTGCGACTGCAGCTCGGCGGCGGTGGCTGCACGGCTTGATCCGCGCGGTCGACCCTTGGGCACCAGGACCTCTCGACGGTCGTTCCGCCGAGAGCGTCCCGGTCGTAGTGGGGTGACCGAGGGGTTTCGAACCCCCGACCTCCGGGACCACAACCCGGCGCTCTAACCAACTGAGCTACGGCCACCACGATAGGGACGAGCGGATCGTGTCCGCCGGCCCCGCGCGCCCGGGAGGAATCGAACCCCCGACCCGCAGATTAGAAGTCTGCTGCTCTATCCATCTGAGCTACGGGCGCCTGCTCTCACCGGGACGCCGAAGTGTACCGGAGCGGCCCGATGGCGAACCGTCCGCTTCACGCGCTCAGGCAGCTGCCGGTGTCGCGAGCACCGCGCGCAATGCGGTCTCGAGCGTCGGATGCTCGAAGCGGAAACCCCCCGCGAGCAGCTTGGCGGGCAACACCCGTTGGCCTTCCACGAGCAGCTGGCGGACGAGCTCCTTGCCGTACCGGAGCTGCAGCGGCAACAAGGGCGTCGGCAGCACCGTGGGGCGGTGCAGCACCGCGCCCAGGGTCTCGGTGAACTCGGTGTTGGTGACGGGACTCGGACCCGTGAGGTTGACCGGGCCGGCGATCGAGTCGTGCTCGAGCACGTGCAGGATCGCGCGTGCTTCGTCCGGCAACGAGATCCAGCTCATGTACTGCGTTCCCGAACCGATGCGTCCGCCGAGGCCGAGCTTGAACGGCAACAACATGCGTTGCAACGCGCCGCCGCGAGACGAGAGGGCGATGCCGGTGCGCACGCACGCGACACGAATGCCGGCGTCGGTCGCCGGCATCGTTGACGATTCCCACGCGCGACACACGTCGACAAGAAATCCGTCGCCCGGCCCACTCTCCTCGGTCAGCTCTTCCGCGCCTCGGTTGCCGTAGTAGCCGACCGCCGATGCCGACACCAATACGGCCGGCGGCGTCTGCAGGTGCGCGAGCGTCTCGCTCAACAACGTCGTGGCGCGAGTACGACTCTCGAGAATTCGCTTCTTCTGCTCGGCAGTCCACTTGCGCGCACCGATGCTTTCGCCGGCGAGGTGCACGACCGCGCCGATACCTTCGAGCCCGGCGGCGTCGATCGTGCCCGCGGCGGGATCCCAGCGCAGTGTTGCGCCGGCGCCGGTGCCAGTGTCGGTGCCGGCGGCTCCGCGGACGAGTCGGACGGGACGGTGGCCGGAGCGCTCGAGCACGGGCAGCAACGCAGTGCCGATGAATCCCGAGGAACCGGTTACCAGTACGTCCACGCGCGCACCTCCGAGGCTGCGCGCGCCACGCTACGTGCGCCGACGAAGCGCGGCCACACTCGGGGTCGGGCGCGGGGCCGCGGGTAGGCTTCTGCGCTCATGCGCCCCTAGCTCAACTGGTTAGAGCAAGTGACTCTTAATCACTAGGTTCGGGGTTCGAGTCCCCGGGGGCGTACCAACAAGTGCCAGGTCAGCGCCGCGGTTCCCCCGTGGCGCCAGACCGCGCCCGCTGTCGCCGCGATGGCAGGCATCGACCTGCTCATCCCGCTCCTCGACATCGGCTACGCGCTGATCTGGCTCCCCGGTCTCGTGCTGTTCCTGTTCGGGGTGCCGCTGATCGTGTCGTTGTGGACCCTGTTCGTGCTACCGATCACGCTGGTCGTCTACGGCGGCCTGCGCGGCTACCAGAGCCGCCGGGTGTTCGCGCCGCTCGGACTCCGGGTGC
This sequence comes from uncultured Actinomycetes bacterium, assembly GCA_963813635.1. Classification (GTDB taxonomy): domain Bacteria; phylum Actinomycetota; class Acidimicrobiia; order IMCC26256; family JBBRZM01; genus JBBRZM01. The sequence continues at coordinate 655,934 of CAWEZO010000002.1, forward strand.
GCAAGAACCGCTTCGGCTACGTGGCCTTCCTCTTGAGCTACCAGGCGCTGTGCTCGATCGCATCGCTCCAGGGGTACGGCCAGGAGCTCTTCCACCGCCACCGCCGCTGGAAGTAGCCCTCCAACCCTCTCTCCCCGAAGTTGCGTCGTTGGTACCGCTCGTCTCTGCTCGGCAAGATCCCGACGAGTCATCCCCTGTCCGACGACCCGGCCGGTCCGCTGCTCGGACGACTTGGCTTCCGGGAGTGGCGACTCGACCGCCTTGCAGCAGCGCTTTGTCACGTCCGCGTGGGGGCCCTGTGTCAAGTCACCGGGGTTCAGAGCGACGTCAACCTGGCGCTTAGGTTCTCGGCGGAACTGTCGATGGGAAGGTGAGCTATTCGACTGGCGACGCGTGATCCGACCAATCTCCGCGAAGACGCGCCGTCGGGAGAGGTGGACGGTGCGATCTCGACGAATGGGCCCAACAGCACGGACCGTGCTCCTCTGCGCGATGAGCCTGGCCGCCGGCCTCACGATGGTGGTCACGCTGGTTGTACGCGTGCGGGGGACGGACTCGGTCGCACGGGAGCTGGCCGACCGCGCAGCGCCAGCTCAGACCGCGTTCCGCGATACGTGGGCGGCGTCGTCGACCGGGCAAGAGCTCTTCATGACAACGCTTCAGACTCCGGACCAGGTGTCGCGAGCGACCGCACTCACCGCCGCACAGGCGGCCTTTCAGGCGCAGCACGCGGCGTGGACGCACTATCTACGGCACACGTTGCACCGCCCGGGTGAGCGCGCCTTGCAACAGTCGTACACGACGGCGGCCGCTCGAGGGGTCAAGCTCGCGGCCAGCATCCTTGGCATGAGCACCGCGAATCCAGCCTTCGAGACGACTTTGGCCGCCGAGCGTCGCGCGTCCGGCGATGCCAATACGGCACTGATTTCGCTCCAAACGAGATTCTACGACCCGATCACGCGCGCCCACGCCGCCACAATCGTCGCCGGGATCAATGACGCCCGCAATACCATGTACCTGTCGTACGCGACGCTTGCCCTGATGCTCAGCATCGCCGGCTTGTGGCTCATGCGCGGCTCTCGCCGCGATGACCGGCGCATGAGGACCGACGCGACCGCGATGCAGGCCGAGGCCCGATATGCGAATCTCGAAACCTCGCTGCAGCGCGGCCTCGAGATGGAACAAACCGAGGAAGCGACCTATGACGTCATCGCGCAGGCACTCACGATCGTCGCGCCCGACGTACCGTCGGAGATGCTCCTCGCCGACTCGAGTCAGGCGCATTTCCGCCAGGTGTTCAGTACCGCTCCTGGCGCGGATGCCGCCTGTCGCGTGGGTGCGCCCGACGAGTGCCCGGCAACAATGACCGGACAGACGCAGTTCTTCAAAAGCAGCTCGCAGCTCGACACCTGCCCGTACCTGCGCGGGCGGAACGATGAGGTATGGGCAGTGTGCGTGCCGGTCAGCATCGCGGGCCGCACCACCGGCGTAGTCCACATGCAACGCCCGGTGGAGCCTCCGTCCGCCGCCACCCGCCGCGGGTGGGAACTGATCGCTCGCAAAGCCGGCGATCGCCTCGGGATGCTCCGAGCGTTTGCCCGATCCGAGACCCAGGCGAGTACCGATCCGCTCACCGGCCTGCTCAACCGACGCAGCCTCGAAGCACGCACGCGTGATCTCACCGACAAAGGGCTTCCGTTCGTCGTCGCGTACGGCGATCTCGACCAGTTCAAGCTGCTCAACGACGTGCACGGCCATGACACCGGCGACCGGGCCCTGCGGCTCTTCGCTCGAGTGCTGCGTGACAGCGTCCGCCCCAACGACGTTCCCGCGCGCTACGGCGGCGAGGAGTTCGTCGCCGTCCTTCCGGACTGCCCCATGGACAATGCAGTCATCGTCATCGAGCGCATCCGGAGCCGACTGCGCACCTTGCTCACCGACGGCACCGTGCCACCCTTCACGGTCAGCTTTGGGCTCGCCGCGTCGGAGACCGGTCTCACCTTTGGCGAAACAGTAGACGCCGCCGACCAGGCCCTCCTACGCGCGAAGCGCGACGGCCGTGACCGCATCGTGATCGCAGGTGTCGAAACAGCCGACGACGCAATCACCAGCACCGTTACGCCGTCCGAGGCCACGCCATCCGTCTGACCGCGCTCGACATGTCAGCCGCCTTGCAGGGAACGGCGCGGTCCTCGCCCTACCCCTGGACGCTGTGTCCGCGCGTTGTGGGCTCGAAGCTCGACTTCAAGGTCTGGCCGTGAGGGCATCGTGAGGCTGCCTGGGGCGACGCCACGTACAGCCGCACCATCACGCTGCCGCCGGATGCGCCCACCACCGGGGACACCGGGCTTCTTCATCGGCCATCTCGAACCCGGCGGCTACGCCGACTTCACCAAGCTCACGACGAGCACGGTCGTCCATGAAGTCACGGCCCCGTCGCCCAGCCCGGTCGGGGGCTAGCCGAGGCCCACGCGTCGCGGGTGAGGCGCGCCTCTACACTCCCCCGCCGTGACCACGTTCGATCCCGTCGCCCGCTTCCGTCTCGACGGCAAGGTCGCGGTCGTGACCGGAGCAAGCTCCGGATTAGGTGCACGATTCGCCCGGGTCCTCGACGCGGCCGGCGCTCGAGTCGTGCTCGCGGCGCGCCGGATCGACCGCCTCGAAGCTTTGGCGAACGAGTTGGGAGACGCGGTGACCGTCGAGTGTGACGTCGCGCAACCGCACGCACCGGCTGCGATCATCGACGCCACGCTCGAGCGGTGCGAACGCGTCGACGTGCTCGTCAACAACGCCGGCGCATGGGACGAGATCCCGGCGATCGACTTTCCCGTCGATCGGTTCCGCGAGATCGTCGAGATCAACCTCGTCGCTCCGTTCGCGCTTTCGCAGTGCGCAGCCCGGGCGATGATCGACACCTCCGGCGGCGGTTCCATCATCAACGTCGCCTCGCAGTACGGGCTCGTGGGCGTCAAGGCAGGTATCGCCGGCTACGCGGCTTCGAAGGGCGGGCTCGTGAACCTGACCCGCCAGCTGGCCGCAGAGTCGGGCACACGTCGGCGTACGCGTCAACGCCCTCGCACCGGGCTACTTCCCAAGTGAGATGACATCGGAGCTGTTCGACAGCGACGCGTCGCTCGACTGGATCGCGCGCACGTCACCGATGGGCCGGCCGGGCGAGCAACACGAGCTCGATGGCGCGCTCCTGTTCCTTGCCGGCGATGCGAGCAGCTACGTCACCGGCTCCGTGCTCTCGGTCGACGGCGGCTGGACGGCCGTCTGATCACGACGAGTTACAGCGTGGCCGCGGCGCCGCGTGCGATTTGCCAGTTCGACCAGTAGGGCGCGTCGTTGGCCGTGAGCGGCCCATGGTTTGTTCCAATCGAGAATGCGTGCAGTCCTCCGAACGCGTCGAGCGTGTAGCCGGCCGTGCCGTCTGGCAGAATCACCACCGCGCGCGCGATATCCCAGCCCGGCCAATAGGGCGCGCCGTGGACCGCAGGTGGGCCCGGGCCGTGGCCGCCGTTTCCCATCTTGAACGCGTGGAGGCCGCCCCAGCCGTCGAGCACGTAGCCGCCCGTCCCGTTGGGAAGCGAGCGCGACGCCACGCGCGATGTCCCAGCCGAGCCAGTACGGCGCGCCATACGCCGCGGGCGGGTTGGAGCCGCCCACGATCCGAAACTTGTGCAGCCCGCCCCAGCCGTCGAGCGTGTACCCGCCCCGCGAGCCCGCAGTCGCGTTCGGCACCACCGCAATGCTCCGCGCGATGTCCCAGCCGGACCAGTACGGCGCGCCGGTCACGTCCGGGGAGGTTGACCCGAACCCGATCCGAAACTTGTGCAGTCCACCCCAACCGTCGAGCGTGTAGCCGCCGGCCGAACGTGAGATCACGGTGACGCCACGGGCGATGTCCCAGCCGCGCCACGTCGTCAGGCCGCGGGCATCGGGCGCCGGGAGGTTGCAGCCAACCGCGAACGCGTGCAGCGAGCCCCAGCCGTCGAGCGTGTACCCGCCCGGGCTGTCGGTAACGTCGGCGTCGTCGGGTTGAAACCCCGTGATCGTCTGACCCAGCGCCGCTTGCACCGCCCGGAGCGGATTGAGGAGCGGTGCATTGCTCAAGGTTGCGTGCGTTACGCCGATCGCCTCGGCCTGGTCGAACAGCGTCGTGTACACCGCGCCGGGTGCTGCGCCTGCCGCCCGCGTCAGCGCCGCGGCGGCCGCGACCAGCGGCGACGAGAACGACGTGCCCGCCTCCGCGAGATAGCCGCCACTTCCACGCGCACCGCAGATCTGTACGCCCGGTGCCGACAAGCCCTTGCCGTCCAGCCAGCCGCCATAGTTCGAGAAGTTCGAGCGGCTGTCATCCGGGTCCGTCGATGTCGCGGCGATGACGCCCGGGGTGTTCGCGGGATACACCGGAGTCGTCGCGTCCCCCGTGTCACCGTTGTTGCCGGCCGCAGCGACGACCGTGACGTCGTGGCTGATCGCGTAGGCAACGGCGACGGTGATCATCGACGACCGTACATTTGGGTCACCCGAGAACGACATGTTGATCACGTGGGCGCCGTGGTCGACCGCGTAATAGATGGCGGCGCTGGCCGAAAAGTTGTCGCCGCTGCCTTCCGCGTCGAGCGCGCGCACGGAGAGAATGGGCGCGCCGGTGGCCGCGCCGGCAATGCCGCACGCGTTGCCGGTGGTCGCGCCGATGATGCTCGCCACGAACGTGCCGTGACCGTCGGGGTCAGTCCGGCCATATGCACTACCCGACACGCACTCACCCGAGAGACAGTCGGCCCCGACGCTGATCACGTGACCCACGAGATCCTCATGGGCGGCGTTCACACCCGAGTCGATGACCGCAACGATTTGCTGTGCGAGCGCCGACGCGCTGACGAGAGCGCTCGCAGCGCTGAACGGCACACGCTCGAGCGCCCACTGCTGGGACCGGTAGGGGTCGGGACCCACCGCCGACGCGTACACCCGGACCTTCGGCTCTGCTGCGATGACGCCCGGCGTGCGTCGCAGCTGCGCGACCAGCGCGTCGGCATCGCGTACCGACGGCACGCGGAACCGCTCGACTTTGACCTCGGCACCCATTTGTACCGTCGCCCCGACGTCGACGGAACCGTCGAGGTTCGCGGCGCTCTGCGCCGCCGGCGGCGCCACCTGTTGGGGGCCCGGCGTGGGAGTCGCGACGGACGGGACGGATGCCTCGGCTGACGCCGGCCCTGCGAAACCGACAAAAGCGATAAATATCGCTGTCAGTATGAACGGGTGTAGTCGCCGCGTACGCACCTGACGCATCCTTCGAGCCTCCACGGAGCGCGTTCGGCGCCCACTGATGGTGGCAAGGCCATCGTAGCGGGCCGCTCAGCCCGACCGGAACTGGTGATGGACGAGGACCGCACGACCCCGGCGGTGACCGCGCTAATGGGGGTCGACCACCTCGTGCGCGGAGCGGGTGAGGATGGTCCCGAGCCGCCGGCAGGTCAGCACTCGCCAGCGCAGGACTTTGAGTTCTACGTCTAGATCGTGCGTCTGCTGGTTGGTGAGGTCGACCTTGGACAACTGGTGGGATGACGTGCCTCGAGCACTGAACCATTAGCGAGCTGCTGGTCGCCTCGGGCTCGACAACCGACGACGAGGAGGACTTGGAGTGGTGAAGGTGTTTGTGGGTCATGACTGGGCGGAGGCCCATCACGACATCCATGTCGAAGACGATCAGGGTCGGCGGCTCGCCAAGGCTCGACTGCCCGAAGGCGTCGAGGGCGTCGCACGGTTCCATGAGCTCCTCGCGCCGTTCGTGGAAGAACTCGGCGAGGTGACGATCGCGACCGAGACCGACCGGGGCCTGTTCGTCGCGGCGTTGGTCGCGTCCGGGTATCGGGTGCTGGCGGTGAATCCGATGTCGGCGTCTCGATATCGGGAGCGGTACTCGACATCGGGCGCGAAGTCCGATCCGGGCGATGCGTTCGTGCTTGCCGAGCTCGCTCGCACCGATGGTCACAATCATCGGCCCGTGGCTGGTGACAGCGACCTCGGAGAGGCGATCAAGGTGCTCGCGCGGGCACATCAGCGCTTGATCTGGACCCGACAACGTCAACTCAACCAGCTGCGCTCGACGCTGCGGGAGTTCTATCCAGCCGTGCTGGAAGCGTTCGACGATCTTGGTTCCGGTGACGCGTTGGCGGTGCTGGCGATCGCGCCGACCCCGACGTTGGGACGGGGCCTGTCACGCTCGAAGATCGCCTCGGCGTTGCGGCGCGGTCGCCGCCAACGCCGCATCGATGAGCGAGCGATCGAGATCCAGACGGCGTTGCGGGCCGAGCAGCTCGAAGCCCCACCGGTCGTCGCTGCCTCGATGGGCGCGACCGTCACCGCGCTGGTCGCGGTCGCCGTCGAGTTGACCGTCCAGGTCGATCGGCTCGAGACGGAACTGTCCGAGCATTTTGAGTTGCACCCGGACGCCAAGATCATCCGATCCGTGCCAGGACTGGGGATGATCCTGGGCGCCCGGGTGCTCGCAGAGTTCGGAGATGACCCGAACCGCTACGCGAACGCCAAGTGTCGCAAGAATTACGCCGGTACGTCACCCATCACCCGCGCCTCGGGCAAACACCGAGTCGTGCTCGCCCGCTACGCCCGTAACAAACGCCTCGCCGACGCCTGCCACCAGTGGGCGTTCTGCGCGCTCACCACCAGCCCAGGGGCACGCACCTTCTACGACCAACACCGCGCCGCTGGCGACACTCACAACCGGGCCCTACGCGCGCTCGGGAATCGGCTCGTCGGCATCCTCCACGGCTGCCTCGACCACGGCACGCTCTACGACGAACACACCGCCTGGGCACACCGCACCCAACTCGCCGCTTGACACCTACGACCCGTGGGATGTCTAGACGGCGGCCTTCCGCGGGCTGGCGCTCCCGGGCGACGGCGGCGGCGGGACGACGGGCTCCGGCGCTGCCGCCGGCAAGGTGAACCAGAAGGTCGCGCCGCGGTCGGGCTCGCTGGTCACCCAGATCCGACCACCGTGCGCCTCGACGAACCGCCGGGTGATCGAGAGTCCGATACCGGTCCCGCGGCGCGAGAGCGTCGCCTCCGGCGCTTGAAAGAACGCGTCGAACACACGCTCGTGGTGATTGGGCGCGATCCCGATGCCCTCGTCGGCAACCGAGACGAGCACCTCTTCGTCGCGCGACACCGCCTCGAGGCGAACGGTCGACGCACGAGGCGAGAACTTCACCGCGTTGGTAAGCAGGTTGGTGAGGATGCGACGGATCGCGGCAAGGTCGGCGTGGACGCGCACGGTCGGATCGACATCGATCTCCAACTTGTGACCGGCCAGCACCGGCGCGAGATCGGTGACCGCATCGTCGACGCACCGGGCGAGTGAGCACGACCGCAGGTCGATCTTCACGCGGTCGGCGTCGATCCTGGCGAAGTCGAGCAACTGGTCGACCAGCCGGGCGAGGTCATCCTGGTTGTGCGAGGCCCGCCCCAGGAGCTCGCGCCGTTTCTCGTCGTCGAGCTTGTCCCAGTGGGTGAGCACGGTGCCGATAAAGCCCTTCGAAGCGGTGAGGGGGGTCCGCAACTCGTGCGACACGAGGGCGAAGAACTCGGAACGCAGGCGTGCGATCTCCTGCAACTGCTCCGCGGCGCGACGCTCCTGCTCGTACGCCTGCGCGCGGACGATCACCAGCGAGCACTGTTCGGCATAGCTCTCGAGCAGAAGACGCTCTTGATCGTCGAGTGCTCCCCGCCAGCGGTAACACGTGACGAGCGCGCCGATTGTCTCGTCGCCCACGCGCAACGGCACGGTCACGAGCGAATGCAGGCCGCCGTTCGCGAGCGCGGCACCATATACGGCCTGCCAGCCCGGAAAGCGTTCCTCGCGCTCGACATCCTTGATCATGACGGTCGCGCCCGTCGTCATCGCCAGCGCCGTGGGCCCGTCGCTGTTGATGTACTTGGCGCGGGGCGCGGGCTCGTCAAACTGTATGGAGCCGCGTTCGCCATGTGCCGCCGCGAGGATGAACCCGTCGCCGCCCGGCAGCAGGATCGCGGCTTCGCTCGCTCCGATCGCGTCGTGTACCGAGCGCACGATCGAACTGAGCGTGGCTTCGAGGTCGGGCGTGGAAGACACCGACCGTAGTGCCTCGTACAAACGCTCGAAATGTGCGATCGACTGGCGACGCTCGCGCGTGAGCCAGTCGATGAGCAGTGCGATCGACGCGAGGTACGGGAACAGCATGAAGATGAGGTAGGCGGGTAGCCGCTCGTCGGGCGCGATGGTCCACTGAGCGAGCGCAGCCGCCACACTGCCCGCGGCCGCGAGCAACAGCCCCGCCCGAATCCCCGAGAGCGGCGTGCGGAAGACAACCGCGAGGGCGCACAGGAGCAGCGCGGGAACGAACAAGTCCGGGACCAGCACAACCGCGCCGTACAACATGACGACACCGGCTACGGAGTCGATCGTGTACGCCAGCGTCAGCGACTTGCGACCGATCACGAGATCAGCCAGCGTCGTGAACAGAACGTAGCCACCGACCAGGAGCAGCGTGTCGAGCCGCGCACCGGGCGGGAATCCCGGCACGAGCGGCGTGATCACCGCGAACAAGACCCCCAGCGCGACGCGGAGTTGGATGGAGCGCCGGTGGACGCGTCTGCGGGCGGGCCCCCAGGTTGGATCACCGGATGCCCTGAACGCGCGAACCGTCCGCTGGCGAAGGGAAGCGGCGAGCCGCCGGTAGCGTGGTCGGGTCGCGAGCGTGGCGGAACTGGCAGACGCGCCGGGTTTAGGTCCCGGTGTCTTCGGACGTGGGGGTTCGAGTCCCTCCGCTCGCACTGGCTCCATTACCCCCATTATCGCCGAAAGGCGCCGCATTTACTTCCCGAAACTCATGACCTGCTGGAAGGTCGGCTTGTTGACCCACCGCATGCTGTCGGAGTTGAAGATGTACGGCAGGAACGAGATCCGGTCGGGCACCGTCCACCCCACCCACTGACTGACATTGGGGTTGGCGAGGAACTGCGTCGAGAGCGTCTTGTGATACGCGGCATCGAGCGCGTCCCACGTCGCCTTTCTGCACTTCGCGAGGCTGCCGCCGCCGCAAAGAGCCGGAGTACCGGCCGGACGCACCTCGGCGCCCCGCGCACGACGGAGCTCACGCCACTCGAGCGTGTACCAACCAATCTCGTCGAACGCGCTGCCACTTGCGGCGGGCGCGTTGTCGAGCGCTTGGGGACGCCGCAACTTGTCGTCGGTCATGTAGGTACCCAGGGCGGGGTCGAACGTCGCGTGCAGCAACGGTTGCCACAAGTTGTCGACGACGGGCGTCATCGGATCGTCGTAGAAGTAGTTGTAGTCGCGGTCGCGTCGATGCGCGCCGCTCGCCGCGTAGGCGCCGAGCTTCGTGCGGATCTCCTCGAGATACGCCTTGCCCGCGGGTGCCTTGGACTTGCCCAGCACCGCCAGCACTTCAGGTACGACGAGTTGACCACGGAGATCAGCGGTACCGGCGTCTTGCACCGCGTTCACCGCGGCGGCCGGAGTCGCGTTGGTCAGGTTCGCGGCGCGGTCACTGATGAGACGGGAACGTTGAATGGCGCCCTCGCCCCAGGCGTTGTCGGCCGACTGCCACCCGCGCGCCGGCGTGTTGTTCCACGAGACGATCTCGCCCGATGGCGGGTTGATCGCCTGAGGGTGCTGCTGCCAGGGGACGACGCCGGGCCACTCCCACTGACCGGTGCCCCAGTTAGGGAGGTCGTAGGACGCGCCCGCAGCGCGGACCGGGTAGAGGCCGGAATGGAAGTAGGCGATATCGCGCTGGTTGACGTAGGACCAGTTGAAGCTCATCGGGATCGAGCTCATCGTCGACGCGAACTGGCGCGCATTCGTCACGGTGCCCTGGTTGAGGTTCCAGAACGCCGCCGACGCCATTGCTTCCTTGTTGCGCGAGGCGCGCTGGCGTGCGATCGCGACCGGAGCACCCTTGACCGTGGCCGTACCGATCACGGGCCGGTGCACCGTGCGCCACATCGTGTGCGCGTCACCGTCGGGCTTCGTCATCGACACGCACCGGCCGTTGAACACGTATGCGTGCGTGTCCTTGGTCACCGCGGTGCCCGCCGGGGCACACAGCTTCTCGATGCGCTCGTCGACGAGGTCGGAGTTGCCCGAGGTCGCAGTCCACGCGTAGCTCGTGGAGTGGCCGATGACGATCCACGGCCCGATACCGGGGAACGTGATGCCGCTCGCCTTGTAGCCGCCGCCTTGCAACTCCATTTCGAAGAGCAGCTGCGGATAGAAGTACGCCGACTGCGGGCCGCCCACCATGATCGGGTGATGTGACTTGGAGCGGCTCGCCGCGAGAACGAGGTGATTGCTTGCGTGCGCCGGTGGCGGCTGCACGAAGCCCTGCACCATCGAGGTCGTTTCCGGATCGACCATCGCCACCGCGTTGGGGTCGACCTTGTGGTTGGCACCGTCGGCGTAGCGCGGGTAGGGGAAGTTGCCCGGGGCCGTCGTGGCCTTGTTGGGATCGTCGGGCATCCGCAGATCGTCGTAGAGGGCCTTCCCCTGCGCCGGACCGAACTTGGATTGCAGTGCCTGGAGCGCGCGGGCGTTGCCGACTTCGTCGCCACCGCCCGCACCGAAGATGTCGTCGACCGCGATACCTGCGGCGACCACGTCGGTTTCCGTCCACGGCTTCGGATCCTGGAGACCGAGCAGCTTCAACAGCGGCGGCGGCGATGCGCTGCCCGCGTACCAGTGGTTGATGCCGCTCAGGTAGCTGTCGAGCGCGGACTTGATTTTCGGTCCTTCACCAGCCGGCGCCGCCGCCATCGCATCGTCGATCGACTTCTGGAGCTCCGGTTCCGTGTAGTTGACGCGCGGCAACGTGTCGAGATGGGTGATCACGTTGAGGATGCCGTCACCGCCGCCGGCAGTTTCGAGGAGACCGGTGCGGCCGAACAACCGCGCGAGCTCGAGGATCAAGAAGCGCGCTTCGGCCGTCGCGTACCCGCTGCCGTAGGCAACGTCCTCGGCGGTGGCGCCGTGCACGTGCGGCACGCTGAAGGAGTCCCAGCGGATGACGACGTTGTGGCCGGTGCTGTTGAGGTCTTCGACGCGATCCTTCAGACTCGCCTTCTGCGCGAGCGACTCCTGCTTGAAGTACTTCGCGAGGTCGGCATCGGTGAGCTTGTGGTCGGCCACCGGGTCGTCGAGGTGGTCGTACATCGATGCCTGGTCGTTGCCGTCGTACTGCGTCGGACCGTCGGGGTAGCCGTTGCCGGGCGGCAGGATCGTGTACGCGGTGTTGGCGTTGTCGGGCGTCTCGGGAGCGAGCGGCGCCGGTTGCGCCCCGCCCGCCGACCCGGCGAAGGGCACGAGGCCCGTCATCGCCATGATCATGGCGCAGACGGTCAAGGTTCGACGTGCCCGCATTTGTGGCCTCCGGCGTCGAATGGGCGCGGAGGAACAGGCGAAGCGCGACGATCGCGAGAAAACGGCTTACTTGCGCTTCTTGTTCTTCTTCCGGCGCTTCAGCAGACGCTTCTTCCGCGGCTCGAGGTCAGCCAGGATGTCGGGCGCGGCCGTGTTGACGATGTCTTCGGCTTCGTCGAGCAGCGCCGCCACGTCGACGCCGTCGGGCTCGGGCTCGGGCGGCTGACCCGACACACCGAGGCTGCCGTAATTCCAGCCGGCGTCCATGCGCCGCTTGGTGAATGCGGGGCAGTCGTCGGGACAACGCCAGGGCGCCTCCGGCGCGAGATCGAGCCGGCATTTCCGCACGATCTCGCCCGACGGGTAGGTCCGGCTGTCGTAGTGCTTGCAGTCGATCCGCATGGGCATCCACCCATTGTTGCGCACCAACGGCAGTTCTCCCAGGTCGCCCGCGCAGACGGCGCCGACGAGGCGCGAGGGCAGGCCCGCTCCCTAGCCGAGCCAGTCCGTCGCGGCCGCGAGCAGATAGCGGCTGACGGCAAGGCACTGCTCGAGCACTTCACAGGAGACCGCGTCACCGTCACGAATGTGCAGGAGAGAGACCCGCTGGTGAGCGACGACTCGCAGGCTGCGCTCCGGGGCGTCGGTGACGGCCGGGATCGAGTCGATCGCCGACGTCTCGAGCGGGAGGTCGGGTCCGCCGAGCCCGGCCAGCTCGGTCGCCAGCACGAGCAGGTCAGGGCCTTGCGCCAGCGGCGGCAGCGCCCACGTGAAGTTGAGCGGGAAGAAGAAGTCGTCGGGAATGTCTTCGTCGTCGGGCGGCACGGCGATCACCACGTCTTCGAAGCCGAGCAGGACGCGCGGATCGATCTCGAGCGACAGGTAGAGGTCGACGGGGCCTTCGCATCCCTCCTCGGGGTGCAGGTCGACCTCCCAGGTTTGACGCAGTGAGTAGCTCTCGACGAAGTGACGCTCGTCGTGCACATGGAAGCCGTGCTCGACGGCATGATCCTTGAGGTCGGCGACGAATCCGGCGATGTCGATGACGGCCAATGCTCACGCCCCCTGAAACACGCGGCGCAACGCGGCGACGACTTGCTCGAACAGATGCTCGGCGGGCTCGAGTATCTGTTGTAACCCGAAAAAGCCGTGGAACACGCCCGGATACTCGGTGTGCTCGACCGCGACGCCCGCGTCGCGCAGGCGCGCCGCATACGCGTTGCCCTGATCGCGCAACGGATCGTACTCCGCGGTGACGACCAGCGCGGGAGCGACTCCCGCGAGGTCGGCCGCGCGCGCAGGTGAGACCCGCCAGTCGTCGCCGTCGGCCGCGTCATTGAGGTATTGGCGAAAGAACCAGCGCATGCGTTCGGTCTCGAGAAGGTAGCCACTCGCGTTCTCGATCATCGAAGGACTCGTGAACTCCTCGTCGACAACGGGATACAGCAACACCTGCAAGGCAAGGTCGGGGTGCCCGACGTCTCGCGCCATCAACGCGATCGCGGCCGCGAGATTGCCCCCGGCACTGTCGCCCATGACGGCGACGCGCCTGGGGTCGCCGCCCAGCTCCGCAGCGTGGCCCGAGACCCATTTCGTGGCCGTCCACGCGTCATCGAACGCGGCGGGAAACCGGTGCTCGGGCGCCAACCGGTAATCGACCGCTACGACGATCGCTTCGGCGCGGTTGGCGACGGGCCGCAGGATGCTGTCGTAGTCGCCGATGCTGCCGAGCACCCACCCGCCGCCGTGCAGGTAGACGATGACCGGCAACGAGGGCTCGTCGCTCGGGCGGTAGACGCGGATCGCGATGTCACCGCCGGTACCGGGGATGGTGCGGTCTTCAACGTGGTGTATCGACCCCGGCGTGGGGGCGCCGAGCACGGTGAGGAACATGGCCCACTGGACGCGCAGCTCGTCCACCAATGGGTCGGGATCTTGCAGGCCATTGACGGCGGCGGTGAGGTCGATGATGTGCTTGGCCTCGGGGTGCAACGGCATTACGCCCGCTCCGCTTCGAGCACTGCTTGCACGCCGCTCGCGAGAGTGCGGAACGCGCGCCGCGGTGCGAGAGCGCGTGCTTCTCCGACGGGGCCATCTCGGCGAAGGTACGGCCGTCGCCCTCGAGCGGCACGAACACGGGGTCGTACCCAAAGCCCTTCTCCCCGCGGGGCGCGTCGGTGATCACGCCCTCGACCGTGCCGAGCGCGGCGACCTCGCGGCCGTCGGGCCACCGGGCGATCGCGACGGTCGAGAACCGCGTGGCCCGGCGTTCGAGCGGCAGGCCTGCGAGCTCGCGCAGGAGCTTGGCGACATTGTCGGCGTAGGTTGCCGAGTCGCCCGCGTAGCGCGCGGAGCGGACGCCCGGCCGGCCGTCGAGGGCCTCGACTTCGAGACCGGTGTCGTCGGCGATTGCCGGCTGCTGCACGGCTGCACACAGGGCGACAGCCTTCAACCGCGCGTTGTCTTCGAGCGTGGCGCCGTTCTCATCAACCTCGTCGACGTCATCGGGCCGTGGAGCGAGCTCGACATCGGTCTGCGCTTCGCGCAGCACGTCGGTGATCTCGCGCGCCTTGTCGGGGTTGGCGCTCGCCAGGACGAAGCGCGTCACGAGCGACGCGGCTCGGGCGAGTCGGCCAGCGTGCGCCGCTGCATGTCGAAGATCTCGCCGATGCCCTTCTCTGCCAGCGCGAGCAGGGAGTCGAGCTCGCCGCGTGAGAACGGCGTGCCTTCGGCCGTTCCTTGCACTTCCACGAAGCCGCCCGATCCGGTCATCACGACGTTCATGTCGACGTCGGCGTGGACGTCTTCGGAATAGTCGAGATCAAGGTGCGCCAGCGCGTCGACAATGCCGACGGAGATCGCGCCACATTGATCGGTCATCGGATGCGCGGGGAGGGTGCGTGCCGCGACGAGGCGTGTGCACGCGTCGTGCAACGCGACGTAACCCCCGCAGATCGACGCGGTGCGGGTGCCGCCGTCGGCCTGGAGCACGTCACAGTCGACCGTGATCTGGACCTCGCTCATCATGGTGAGATCGGTGACAGCACGCAGCGAACGACCGATCAGCCGTTGGATCTCCTGCGTGCGCCCCGACTGCTTGCCCTTGGCCGCTTCGCGTCCGGCTCGTTCGGCGGTCGATCCCGGAAGCATCGAGTACTCCGCAGTCACCCAGCCCTTCCCGCTGCCGCGCAACCACGGCGGGATGCGTTCCTCCAGCGACGCCGTGCACAGCACGCGGGTGCGGCCGAAGTCGACCAGCACCGACCCGGCAGCGAACTCCGTGAAATCGCGGGTGAACAGCACCGGTCGAAGCTCGTCGGGCTCACGCCCGTCCTTGCGGATCCCCATGCTGCTCCTCAGACTCGAGTTACGAGATGCGGCGCGGCGAGCGTCACCGACTCGCCGAACGCCTCCGATCCTTCCTCGACGGTGATGACGGGGTCGAGCCGTGGCCAGAGATGTGTGAGCATCAAGCGGCGCGCGCCCGCCTCACGGGCGGCCGCGCCGGCCTCGTGGGCCGAGAGGTGCAGCGGCGAGGCCTTCGTCGCGTGCTGGTAGGTGGCTTCCGAGACCACGAGGTCGGCTTTGCGGTCGAAGGCGCCGACGGTCCAGTTCGGGCCGGTGTCGGCGGTGTAGAGCAGGCGCTTGTCGTCGCCGGTCATCTCGACTGCATACGTGGGCGGCGGGTGATCCGTGCGCGCGAAGCGCAGCGCGAGATCGCCGATCGTCACACGGTCGTTGTCGCCGATGACGTTCCACTCGAAGGTGGCCCCCCAGTCGCCGACGAGCGCGCCGAGTCGGGTTTCGAGGCCTTCGGGCGCGAACACGGGTAAGCCGCCGCGGTGCAGGCCGTAACGCATGAGGACGTGCAAGCCGTAGATATCGACGCAGTGATCGGGGTGCTCGTGGGTGAGCACAACGGCGGTGAGATCTTCGATGGGAAGATGCTGTTGCAGGTTGGGGAACGTCCCGTTGCCGCAGTCCAGCCAGATCGTGCTGCCGCCGGCGCGCACCAGATAGCCGCTGCACGCACCGCCGGCCGGCGCGCCGTATGAGCCCGAGCAGCCGAGCACGGTGAGGTCCATCAGCGCGTCACCATCGCCACTCCGTCACCATCTCGGCCTCGGGACCGAGGAAACGGACGCCGAGCGTGCGGAACGTGTCGCGGTCGCCGCTCGTGAGAAACGTGTGGGCGGGCAACGCGGCGCGGTCGGGCCCGGCCGGGAGCACCCCGGGCCGGAGCATCGCCCGGACCGCGAACGCGGTCTCGTCCGCACTCGACACCAACACCACGTCTCGGCCCATGACGTCACTGATGGTACGGGCGAGCAGGGGGTAATGGGTGCAGCCCAGCACCAGGGTGTCGACACGCGCTTCGTGGAGTGGTGCGAGGAGCCGCTCTGCGAGCACGTGCACCTGATCGGAGTCGATGTCGCCCGACTCCACGAACTCGACGAATCCGGGACACGCCGCACACGTGAGCTCCAGGCCGGCGTCGAGCTCGTGCGCGACTCTCTGGTACGCGCCCGAGGCGATCGTGCCGACGGTGCCCACGACACCGACTCGTCCTGACCGCGTGACCTTCGCCGCCGCGCGCACGCCCGGCTCGATCACGCCGATCACCGGCACGTCGAGGTGCGCGCGCAGCACCTCGAGGGCCGCTGCCGTCGCGCTGTTGCACGCGACCACCAGCATCTTGACGTCGTAACGGTCCACCAGGACGTCCGCGATCTCGACCGAGTACTTGAGGACGTCGTCCGGGGGCTTGGAGCCGTACGGGAAACGACCGGTGTCACCGAAATACACGACGGGCTCCTCCGGGAGGAGATCGAACAGCGCGCGCAGCACGGTGAGGCCACCGAGCCCGGAATCGAACACACCGATCGGCCGCGCCGCTGCGCCGGGCGCCGTCATTGCTCCGACGCACCGGTCGCGGCGCGTCGGAGCCGGTCGACGACCGCGGCGCCGATACCCACTGCGGACGGCGCCACCGCGAGCAAGACGTCGAGCGTTCTCGCATCGGCCTCCCGGAAACGCGCGTACAACACGCGCGCGTACTCGCCTGCGTCCGCCGGCGCGTCGAGCACGACCACAGCCGCCGGAAGCTCGACGGGCGGCTTCTCTGCCAGCACGCCAACCCGAAGACCGGCAGCGAGGTGCGCGGCCGCCGCGAGACGACTTCGCTCGCGTCGACGACCTCGACGCGAGTATCCGGCGTGTAGTGCATGGCCAGCGTGCCGGGCGCCGTGCCCGCGGCCTCATCGGCGGACGCAACGGCAATCGGGTGGGCGACAATCGCTTCGAGACGCTCGCGTGGCACACCGCCTTCGCGCAGGATCACCGATTCGGCCCTCGAACAGTCGACGATCGTGGATTCGAGACCCAACGCGCACGGACCGCCGTCGAGAATCATGTCAACATCGTCGCCGAGGTCGTTGCGCACGTGTTCGGCCGTGGTCGGGCTCACACGACCGAACCGGTTCGCCGACGGTGCCGCGATTGCGCCGCCGAACGCCCGCAGAAGCGCGAGCGCCACGGGCTGGTCGGGCACGCGCATTCCCACGGTGTCGCGACCGCCGGTGACCTCCTTGCGGACGCGGTCGGCTCGACGGCGCAACACCACCGTCAGCGGGCCGGGCCAGCACGCCGCGACCAGCAGCCGCGCCTCGTCAGGCACGTCGATGGCCCACTCGTCGAGCGAATCGGGATCGCCGAGGTGCACGATCACCGGATGAGTCCTGGGGCGCCGCTTCACCTCGAACAGCCGCCGCAACGCGAGGGGGTTCGCGGCGTCGGCGCCGAGGCCGTAGACCGTCTCGGTCGGGAACGCTACGAGCCCGCCGGCGCGCAGCACGGTCGCAGCGCGTTCGATCTCGCCATCATCGACGGCCACGCCGTCGGGTCGCGTCACCACAAAGAACGCCGCCCGCTACCAGTAATTGATGCGGGTGGCGCGTTCCTCGACGACATCGAGGTCGTCGGTCCACGCGCCGGACGACAGGTACTTCCAGCCCGCATCGGGGAGCAGTGTGACGACAGTGCCCGACTCCATCGTCTCGGCCATCTTGGTCGCACCGGCAATCGCCGCGCCCGACGAGATGCCGGCGAACACACCGCAGTCGCGCAGCAGCCGCCGCAGCCATTCGATCGACTCCCGCGGCCGCACGATCATCTTCCGGTCGAGCAACGCGCCGTCGAAGATCGACGGCACGAACCCGTCAGCGAGGTTGCGCAAGCCCTGCACGAGCTCGCCCGACGGCGGCTCGACTGCGACGACCTGCACACCGGGCTTGTGCTCCTTGAGGTAGCGGCCGGCGCCCATGAGCGTGCCGCTCGTACCGAGGCCGGCGACGAACACGTCGATCTCCGGGCATTCACGCAGGATCTCGGGCCCGGTGCCTTCGTAATGCGCGAGCGGGTTGGCGGGGTTGCCGTACTGAAACAGCATCACGAGCGTCGGGTCGTCGGCCGAGAGCTTCTCCGCGAGGCGGATCGCCCCGTTGCTGCCTTCGTCGCCGGGTGAGGGCGTGACGTCGGCACCGAAGATCTCGAGCAGCTGCCGTCGCTCGATCGACACGTTCTCGGGCATCACCACGCGCAGGCCGTACCCGCGGAGGCCCACGACCATCGCCAGCCCGATCCCGGTGTTTCCCGAGGACGGCTCGAGGATCGTGTCGCCGGGGTGCAGCAGGCCGTCGGCCTCGGCCAGCTCGACCATCTTCAACGCGATGCGGTCTTTCGACGAGCCGCCCGGGTTCTGGCCTTCGAGCTTGGCGTAGATCTTGACCGCGGGATTGGGTGACAGCGCGTGCACGCCGACGAGCGGCGTGTCGCCGATCAGTCCAAGGATGCTCTCGTGACGGGCCATGTGCCGGCGCGCTCGCCGCGCACTCAGCCGCCGGCGACGGCGGGCAGGATGGAGACGACGTCGCCGTCGCTCAGCTTCGTGTCGAGCTGATCGAGATACCGGATGTCGTCGTCGTTGCGGTACACGTTCACAAACTTGTGCAGCGTGCCGTCGCCGTCGACGACCTGACCCTCGAGCCCCGGATACCGGGTGGTGAGGTCGGCGAGTACGTCACCCACAGTTGCGCCTTCGGCCGTCACCGACGCCTCGCCATCCGTATGGGTGCGCAGCAACGTGGGCAGACGAACTTCGACCGACACAGCGGACCTTCCGGTAAGACGACGATTTCAGCTTACAAGCCCGACCTCAGAGGTCGGCATTCCGTTTCACTCGAGGAATCCCGTCCCCGACTTTTCGTTTACTCGAGGAATTACCCCGCTATTTGCTGAGAATGCCTCGAGTAAACGATCGGCTCTACGGGTCGGGGACGGCGATGGCGACTTCTGCGATCTCGCCGTCGCGGATGCGGTAGGCGCGCATGAGCGGGGTCTCGTCCTTGAGGCTGACGAGCGCGTAGATCCAGCCCGGCTCCATCGCCTGGCGCACGTCGGTGGCCGACGGGTAGGCCTCGGTGTGCGTGTGGGAGTGCCAGACGCCGACGAGCCCTCCCCCATCGGCTTCGGCGGCGCGCATCGCCTTGATGAGATCGCGCGAGTCGACCGTGTAGGTGCGCGTCGACTCGTCGGCGTTGCGGCACGGGTACACGGCCGTCACCTCGCCCGTCGGCTCGCCGTCGCCGGCGACCGGCCCGCCGAAGAGCCCGCACGCCTCTTCCGGAAAGCCCTCGTGGCTATGCGCGACGATCTGGTCGTACTGCTCGCGCGTGAGTCGCAAGGTGGGTGTTGCAGAGCTCATCGGCGCGCTCAGCCCGACTCCGCGGCGTCCTGGATCGAGCGCCACACCTTCTCTGGAGTGAGCGGCATGTCGACGTGGCGCACGCCGTACACCGACAATGCGTCGATCACCGCGTTCTGCACGGCAGGCGTCGATCCGATGGTGCCGGCCTCCCCCACGCCCTTCGCCCCGAGCGGGTTGAGTGGCGTGGGCGTCTCGGTGGTGCCGACCGTGAAGCTCGGCAACTCGGCTGCGCTCGGCACCGCGTAGTCGAGCAGCGTGGTGGTGAGCGGGTTGCCGTCGTCGTCATACACCACGCCTTCGAACAGCGCTTGCGCCGCACCTTGCGCGATCCCGCCGTGTTGCTGGCCCTGAAACAGCATCGGGTTGAGCACCCGACCCGCGTCGTCGACGCCGATATGACGGATGAGCTCCACCTTGCCGGTCTCGGTGTCGAGCTCGACCACGGCAATGTGCGCGCCGAACGGGAAGCTCGACGACCCCTGGTCGAAGTCGAGCGCGTGAGCGAGGCCGGGCTCCATGCCCTCGGGCAGCTTCGCGGGATCGGTCGCCGCAAGGGCCAGCTCGCCCCAACTGAACGCGCGCGCCGGCACGCCCGCGACGCCGACCGTGCCGCCGTGCACCACGATGTCGTCGGCGCTCGCTTCGAGCAGGTGCGCGGCGAGCTCTTTCGCCTTCTCGAGCACACCTTCACTTGCGCGGTACAGCGCGCTGCCACCGATCTGCAACGACCGGGAACCGCCGGTGCCGCTCCCCCGTGCGACGAGCGCGGTATCGGATTGCACGAGGCGCACCGACTCCATCGGCACGCCGAGCCGGTCGGAGATGATCATCGCGAACGCGGTCTCGTGACCCTGGCCGTGCGCGGACGTGCCGACCGTCGCGGTAACGCTGCCGTCCGTTTCGATCTCGACCTTGCCGTACTCCTGGAACTGACCACCCGCGGTGATCTCGACGTAGCACGACACACCGATACCAAGCTGCTTCACGTCGCCGCGCGCTCGACGCTCGGCCTGGTCGGCACGGAGTTGGTCGTAGTCGGCCAGTCGCACGGCTTCGTCGAGCGCCTTCGCGTACTCGCCGACGTCGTACGTCGCGCCGGTAAGCGTCTTGATCGGAAAGACCTCGGGCGGGATGAAGTTGCGCCGCCGAATCTCGACCGGATCGATGTCGAGCTCGTCGGCGGCCATGTCGACGATGCGTTCGAGCAACGCGGCCGCTTCAGGGCGGCCCGCGCCCCGGTACGCACCTGTGGGCACGGTGTTGGTCATTGCGCTGATCGCGTTGAACTCGATCTTGGGAATCAGGTAGACGCCTTGACCCATCACGCGCGTGAGGAACGGCAGGAACGCGCCGATGCCCGGATACGCGCCGGCGTCCTGCACCACTCGGGCGCGCAGGCCGGTGAACGTGCCGTCGCGGCGCAGGCCGAGCTCGACGTGTTGCACCTGACCGCGCCCGTGCACGAGGGCGAGCATGTTCTCCGACCGCGTCTCGGCCCACTTGACCGGGCGGGCGAGGTCGCGCGCGAGCCGCGCCGTGATCACGAACTCGGGATACAGCCCGGCCTTCGCGCCGAAGCCACCGCCCACGGTGACCGCGCGCACCCGAATCGCGTCGGGCGCCATGCCGAGCAGCGGCGCAATGTCGTCGCGTACGCCGAACGGCCCCTGCGTCGGCACCGTGAGCGTGAGGCCGCCGCCCTCGGCATCGGGCTCGGCGAGGATGCCGTTGGGCTCCATCGGCACCGGCGCAAGCCGCTGGTTGACGAAGCGGCCGCGCACCACGACCTCGGCCTCGTCGAGGACCGTGGGATCCTCGCCGAACGCGAACTCGATCGCGACGTTGCTGCCGTGCTCGGGATGGAGCACGGCAGCGCCGTCGGCAAGGGCGGCTTCGGGATCGACGATCGTCGGCAGCGGGTCATAGTCGACGACCACGAGCTCGGCCGCGTCGACGGCCTGCGCGCGCGTCTCGGCAACGACGGCCACGACCATGTCGCCGACGAAGCGAACGACATCGTGCGCCAGGGCCGGGCGCGTGAGCGTCGGCGGCAGCATCGAGAAGCCGAGCACCGGCGGGAGGTCGAGATCCGCCGCGGTGTACGCGCCCACGACGCCGGGCATCGTCGCGGCCTCCGACGTGTCGATCGATTCGATCCGCGCGTGCGCGATGGTGGACCGGACGAAGACGACGTGGAGGAGACCGTCGACTTTGAGGTCGTCGAAGTACTGCGCCTCGCCCAGCAGCACGGCCGGGTCTTCGACGCGCCGCACCGGGTTGCCGAGGATCGATCCCGAAGTTGCCACGAGTGCGGACTCTACCGGGGGCCTGTCAACCATCGGGCGAACGCAAGTCGGCCGCTACGATCCTCGCCATGACCCTGCGCAGCAAGGCGGCTCGCGTCCGCAACGCGCTCCGAGAGCTTCGAGCATCGCCCACGCCCGCGCGGCAGCAGGAGCACGTGTCGATCGACGACCAGATCGCACCCGGAGGCGACGCGCCCGTCGACGTGCGCGAGCTGCTGCACACCTACACGGTGGAGCGACTCGCCGAGACCGCCGACGAGTACTACCGCAAGAACCTCGAAGGCATCGACTACTACTACGCGAAGCCGCTCACCAGCGTCGACGAGACACCCGACTTCCTCATCTGCTTCTCGCAGGTGCTCGCGGGCGTCCGGCCCGTTCCCGGGATGCGCGTGCTCGACTTCGGTGCCGGCACCGGCTGGACGACCCGGTTCTTGACGCAGCTCGGCTGCGAGACGATCGTGTGCGACGTGTCGCTCACCGCGCTCGAGATCGCCGAAGAGCTGTTCAAGCGCCAACCGGTCGCGGGCCCACAACCCGAGCCGAGCTTCTTGGCGTTCGACGGCTATCACATCGATCTGCCCGACGAGAGCATCGACCGGATCATCTGCATCGACGCGTTCCATCACGTTCCCAACCCCGACGCGGTGTTGCGCGAGTTCGGGCGGGTGCTGAAGCCCGGCGGCATCGCCGGTTTCCAGGAGCCCGGCCCCAACCACTCGAAGAAGGCGCAGAGCCAGCTCGAGATGAAGCAGTTCACCGTGATCGAGAACGACATCGTGATGCGCGAGATCTGGGGTTGGGCGCAGGACGCGGGATTCACGAGCCTGAAGCTCGCGGTGTTCACCGCCGAGCACTTTCAGACCTCGGTCGAGGGCTACGAGGACTTCCTCAACGGTGGGATCACGACAAACCACTACTACGAGCACCTTCGGCGTTTCGTCGACGACCGTCGCATCTTCTTTCTCGGCAAGGGTGACGTCGCGGTGGCTGACAGCCGCGAGCGGCGTGGGCTGGTTGCCGAGCTCGCGGTCACGCCCGACAGCACGACGGTCCCGGCTGGCCGCTCGGTCACGGGAGCGGTGCGGGCGAAGAACACGGGCACCAACGTCTGGCTGTCGTCCGACGCGCCCCTCGGGCCGGTGCTGTTCGGCGTGCACCTGTTCGACGCCGATCACCTTCCCATCGAGCGCGACCACGCGCGCATCCCGTTGCCGAACGGCGACGTCGCGCCCGGCTCGACGGTCGAGACCCGCTTCGAGATCCCCGCACCCGCGGCGCCCGGCACCTACATCTTGGAGTTCGATCTCGTCGCCGAGCGCGTGTGCTGGTTCGAGATCAACGAGTCGCGCACGGTGTCGATCGAGATCACCGTCACGGGCTAGACGATGTCGCGCCGCGGCGACCAGCAGGTCATCACCAACCGCAAGGCCCGCTACGACTACCTCGTGCTCGATACGATCGAGTGCGGCATCGTGCTCCAGGGCGCCGAGGTGAAGTCGATTCGACAGGGGCGGGCCAACTTGCAGGACGCGTACGCACGGGTCGACGACGGTGAGATCTGGCTGTTCGGCATGCACGTGGCGCCGTATGAGTTCTCGCGCGGCGATCTCGATCCGGTCCGGCGGCGCAAGCTGCTGCTCCACGCCAAGCAGATTGTCGAGCTGGAGAGCGCGGTCAACGAGCAGGGTGTCGCCCTCGTGCCGCTCCGCGTGTACTTCAAGGACGGACGGGTGAAAGTCGAGCTCGCGATTGCCAGGGGCAAGCGCGCGTATGACAAGCGCCAAGCGATCGCGGAGCGCGACGCGAAACGAGAGGCCGAGCGCGCGATGAAGGGCGACCGTCGCGACTGACATCGATCTCCTCCCCCGCCGTCCACGCCTGCGCCTGCTCGTGTCATTGGGTCATCGAGGAGTCGTCCGGTACAATTGCCTCGCCGCGTTCTGACATGCACCGCGCGGCAGTTGACATGGGGGTGCGTGGCTTCGATTCTGAGGATCGAGGTGGGTGAAGCGAGCCGACGTCGCCGGATCGTCGTGAAAGAGCCGGCACCAACAATAAATGCCGATCACAACATGGCACTTGCTGCTTGATCACTGATTAAGTAGCCGTCCGTCCCGGTCCTGCTGCTCGGCCGGATGACGGGCGTCATTCAGAGTGGCTCACCGCCGGGACGTGCCTCATGGCCCGGTGGGACATCACAGTGGGGCTGGGAGCACCGCACGCTGCCGGTGAGTAGCGGGGCTCCGAGATCCTTTCACCGGCTGCGCTCGGAGAATCCCCACCAACAGCTCGGAAGACGCGGGTTCGACTCCCGCCACCTCCACGACGAATGCCCTGGCAACACGTCGCTGGCGGCGCCGTGGTCACCGTTTGGTCACAGAATCCGCGCCGGCCCGGGTAAGCGCGGCGGCGTAAGGCTCGACTCGCAGCTGCTGTGGGGCTCGGACTACCCGCACCTGCAGGGAACGTTCGTCTATCCCGATGGGCGCGACATGCCGTCAGTGACGCGACTCGCGTTCCGCAACACGTTCTCTGCGATCCCGGCCGCGAAGACGCGGCGAATGGTCGGCGAGAACGCGATCGGCGTCTACAACCTCGACGCGGCCGCGCTCAGCGCGATCGCCAACGAGATCGGCGCCCCGACGGTTGATGAGTTGGCCACGCCCATCGACGCGGTGCCCGAGGATGCGAGCATCACCGCCTTCCGGTCGGGCGCCGGCGGCTGGAGCTGACGGAGCGCGCCGCGGTCCGTCGACCGGGAGTGTTCCTACAGCCGCGCGATCCAGCCGCCGTCGACGAGGATCGTCTGCCCCGTGATCCAGTCGCCGGCCCGGGAGCAGAGGAGCAGCAGCGTTCCGATCAGGTCCTCGGGCGGTCCCGACTTCTTGCCCGGGATCGCGGCCGCGAGCGCCTCGCGGAACGGGGAATCCTTCGGCAGCGAGGCGTAGGCGCTCTCGTTGTCGACAAGGCCCGGTGCGATGGCATTGACGTTGATGTTCCGGCCGCCGAGCTCGGACGCGAGGTTCACCGTGAGCCCATGCAGCGCGTACTTGCTCACGCCGTAGATCCCGCCGGGCATGAACGCACCCGCGGACAGCCCGTTGATGATGCGGCCACCACCGCGCGCTTCCATCGCAGGCAGCACGGCCTGGGTACAGAGCAACGGTCCTCGCAGGTTCACGTTGATCACGCGGTCCCACTGATCCACCGGCATGTTGCCGAGCCCGTAGGGCGGCAGGTCGGTCATGACCGCCGCGTTGTTGACGAGGACGTCGATGCCGCCAAACGCGTCGACTGCGGCGCGGGCCATCGCGGTCGCCGACTCGAGGGACCGAACGTCGACGCCGGTGCCCGCCGCCGCGTATCCGTCTGCCGCGAGCTCGGCCGCGGTCCGCTCCGCGGCGTCGGCGGCGACGTCGGCCACGACCACCGACGCGCCCGCCTCGCAGAGCGCCTGCGCGTACACGACGCCGATGCCACCAGCGCCGCCGGTGATCACGGCGACCTTGCCCGAGAGATCGAAGAGGTCTGCAACCGCCATGCCCTTGACGGAAGCACATCCCGTGTGCTCGAGTCAAGCCATCTAGCTTGACTTCTAAGCTGTCTTGATTGATCCGGCCGGGACGCTCGACGAGAGGAGCTTGCATGGCAGTCGATCGCACCGTGCCCAAGGTGCACCTGCACATCGGGGCCGAGCAGCGCACGTCCGGTGGCGGCGGCGTCCACGAGCACGTGTTCCCGGCGACGGGCGAGGTCCAGGGCCTCGTGCCCCTCGCCGGTCCGGCCGACGTCGACGCTGCCATCACCGCGGCCCGCGCCGCATTCGAAACCTGGCGAACGTGGACGCCATGGCAACGACGCGACGCGCTCGTCCACCTGGCCCAGCTGCTCGACGGCGCCCGGGACGAGCTGGCGCGCTTGGCCGTGCTCGACAACGGCATGACCTACGGCATCGCGCACTTCACCGCGAGCTCCGTCGTCGACTACGCCCGCTACTACGCCGGATGGACCGACAAGATCGAAGGCCGCGTCACCTCGTCGCCCGCGCACGGACGGGAACTCGCGTTCACGGCACCCGAACCGTATGGCGTGATCGGGATCATCATCACGTGGAACGGCCCGCTCGTCTCGATCGGCATGAAAGTCATGCCCGCGCTCGCGGCCGGCAACACGGTGGTGATCAAGCCGTCCGAGCTCACGCCGTACGCGACCGAGCACTTCATGGAGCTCGTCCGTGAGGCCGGCATCCCCGCGGGCGTCGTCAACATGCTGCCCGGCACGGCCGAAGCCGGTGAGGCACTCGTCCGCCACCCAGCGGTGCAGAAGATCAGCTTCACCGGCGGCCCGACGGCCGCCCGGAGCATCCTCGCCGGCTGTGCGGAGACCCTGAAGCCCGCAGTGCTCGAGCTCGGCGGGAAGTCCGCATGCCTCGTGTTCCCCGACGCCGACCTCGAGGCGGTGGCCTTCATGGCGAGCGCCTCCGTCCTCCAGACGCTCGCGGGGCAAGGCTGCGCGCTCGCCACCAGATTGGTCGTGCACGACAGTGTCTACGACGAGCTCGCCGAGAAGGTCGTGGGCTACACGCGCGACATCAAGCTCGGCGATCCGTTCGACCTCTCCACGGGCGTGGGACCGGTCATCAGCCGGAGCGCGCAGGAGCGCATCATCGGCATGATCGAACGGGCGCAGGCCGAAGGCTCGGGAAAGCTGCTGATCGGAGGCGGCATCCCGGGTGGTGAACTCGCCGGCGGCTTCTACGTCGAGCCGACCGTCTTCGGCGACGTCCGCCCCGACAGCGAGATCGGCCAGGTCGAGGTGTTCGGACCGGTGCTCTCACTGATGCGCTTCCACACCGAAGAGGAGGCGCTGGAGATCGCGAACGGAACGTCCTACGGTCTCGCCTCCTACATCTGGACTCAGGACATCGGGCGGATCAACCGGCTCGCCGCGCGGCTGGAGGCCGGCGGCGTGTACGTCAACGGTGCGTCGCCGGTGATCGGCTGCGAGCTTCCGTTCGGCGGCGTCGGCATCTCCGGTTTCGGGCGCGAAGGCGGCCTCGAAGGCCTCCTGGAGTTCGTGCGCACGAAGGCGGTCGCGATCGCATGACGGTGCCCTTCGATCTCGACGGCGCGGTCGCCGTACTCACCGGCGCCGGAAGCGGCATCGGCCGGGCGACGGCGCGCTCGCTCGCGGATCGAGGCGCGCGCGTGGCCGTGAGTGATGTCGACACCGAGCGCGCCGAGGAGACGGCCGCGCTCGTCGTGACCGCGGGCGGCGAGGCGATCGCGGTCAACGTCGACGTCGCGCGACAGTCGGACCTCGAAGACCTGCGAGACCGTTGCCTGCAGCGATTCGGCCGCGTCGATGTCGTGTTCAACAACGTCGGCGTGATCGCGATGGGCGCGCCCGAGTCGCTGCCCATCGAGGCCTGGCAGCGCATGCTCGACCTCAACCTGCTGAGCATCGCCCGCAGCAACCTCGTCTTCCTTCCGCTGCTCCTCGCGCAAGGCCGCGGCCACGTTGTGAACACGGCATCGGCGTCCGGGCTACTCGCGTACGGGTTCGACCGGCTCCCCTACGTCGCCAGCAAGCACGCCGTCGTCGGTGTGACCGAGGCGCTCGCGCTCTATCTCGGGCCGAAGGGCATCGGCGTGACGTGTGTGTGCCCGTCCGGCGTGATGACGAACATCGTCGAGCAGATCACCTTCTACGGCGAGGCGGCGTCGCCGCGAGCGCCGCAGCACCCGGTTGTCGACGCGGACGTTGTCGGCGAACTCATTGCCGACGCGGTGACGGCCGGCACGTTCCTCGTGGTGACCGCACCCGAGATCCTCGATGAGCTCCGCGAACGCGCCTCGGATCCCGAGGCCTACGTGCAGCGGATGATCAAGGAACAGCAGCCGTGACGCGCGTCGGGTCCATCGGCCTCAGCAGCCAGGGCGCGCCGATGGCTCGTCGGATCGTCGACGCCGGCTACCCGACAACGCTATTGGCGCGGCGGCCCGCGACGCTCGAGCCCTTCGCCGATACCGCGGCCGCGACGGTCGCGGTACCGGCACGGCCATGACCGCCGACGACCTGTATCGCGCCGTGATGATGGTGGACCCGCCGGCCGGACATTCTCCGCTGGGCGCGGCGGAGCGCGAGCATCTCTTCGGGGTCGTGTGGAACCGTCCCGGCTTGAGTATTCGCGACCGCAGACTCGTCAGCATCGTGTGCGTCAGCGCGGCGGTCGATGTGCCCGCGATGGACGCGCATGTCTATGCCGCGCTCGCGAGCGGCGATCTGACCGTCGAGCAGCTGAACGAGTTCACGCTGCACTTCGCCGTGTACTGCGGCTGGCCGAGGGCTTCCCAGCTCGAGATGTCGGTGCGGACGCAGTGGCAGCGCATCCATGACGAGCGTGGCGAGCCCACACCGGCGTTCCCACAGCTTGGCGTCGAAGATCTCGGCATCTCGGACCCCGCGCGGCGGATCACCCAGGGTATCGAGTGCTTCGAGGAGATCAGCCTCGTACAGGCGCCACCGCAGGACTCGCCGTACTTCTATGCCGGGATCCTCAACTTCGTGTTCGGTCACCTCTGGCAGCGCCCGGGGCTCACGCGCCGCGAACGCCGGCTCATCTCGATCCCGTGTGCCGGCGTGTCGGATGCGATCGGCCCGATCTGGTCGCACGTCACGTCGGCGCTCGGTTCCAGTGACGTGTCCTACGACGAGATGCAGGAGCTCATTGTGCACTTCAGTGCCTACGCGGGGAGGCCGCGGGCGGAGGTGCTCCAGAACGTCGCCGCCCAGTGGCAGGCTGCGCGCGCATGACCTACGCCGACGCCGACGCGAAGTCCGCCAGCGCGCTTCGCCTCGTGCTTGCGGCCGAACGGCTGTTCGCGTTCCACGGGATCGACGGCGTCTCGCTCCGGCAGATCTCGATCGAAGCCGGCTTCTCCAACAACTCGGCCGTCCACTACTACTTCGGTTCCAAGGGAGGGCTCATCAGTGCGATCTTTCGGCACAGACTCCCGCAGCTCAGCAGCGAGCGCCGGCTCCTCGCAGCGCGCTCTGACCCCGACGACCTTCGCCCGCGATTCGAGGCGCGCTACCTCCCGGTGCTCAACCTCGCCGAAGCGACCGACAACCACTACGTCTCGTTCGTCGAACAACTGCAGCGCCGGGCGATGGCGTCCGCCGCGCAGCCGCCGCACCTGCCGCACCTTCCCGAAGAAGGGCAGCGCGCCCACGACGAGTTCCGCCGCGACATCGAGGCGATGCTCACGCACCTCGAGGAGCCGTTGCGGCGGATTCGCGTCGCGGACGGCGAGTTGTTCTGTCTCCACGCGGCCGCCGATCGCGAACGAGCAGTCGCGAGCGGCGCCGAGCTCCCGGCGTTCGAGCTGTTCGTGAGCTCCCTGTTCGACGGCCTCATGGCCTTCCTGTCTGCGCCGGCGTCCGAGGCCACGCGGCGGTGGCTCCTTCGGGCGGATGACGTTGCCGATCAACGGCTCCGCCTGCTGTAGGAGCGTTGCGCGTCGACGGCGAGCGACCAAGAAGTAGCGCCGCGGCGCGACTGCGACGGTGTGTTGGGCGCGGAACGCGGAATCACGCGACCTCACAGGCCGCTCTCGAGTCATGCGTCGGGCAGTCGCCGGAAAGGGTCATGCGCTCGCGCGTGACCTCAGCGTGACCTCACGGCCGGTCACGCACCATCATCGAGCGGCACCCGGCGGCACGACACGAACCACTTGAGGCATGTGTGCACAGGTCAGCAGGTTTATCGCTGATGGCGCTCGCAGCGCGGCGTGGCAGCTTGTGCGCCAATCGGTGACGCGGCCCACACGCCGGTACCGAACAACGAGCAACCAACGCGAGGTCAACCGGCACCCGGCAGCGAGCCGCCGTCACCCGCCGGGCACGGCCTCGAGCCCAACGCGGTCTCTGCAAGCCAGGGCGTGCCCCCCGGCGAGGCGACGGTCGAAGTTTCGTTGACGATTGGCAGCTTCATCCCAGCTTCATGGGAGGACTCGTCGTTGCCTCATCGTGTCGCGGTTACCTGTGAGGAGAAGATTCAGAGACAGCGAACAAGGAGAACGAAGATGATGGATGGTGGCGGTTTCGGGTGGGGTGGTTGGGTCATCGGCGTCACGCTGATGGTGGCGTTCTGGGGACTGTTGTTCTGGGCGATCGTGAGCCTCGTGCGACGCCCCACGGAATCCACGTCGAGGACCCGCAGCGCCGAGGAGATCCTCGCCGAGCGGTTCTCGCGCGGCGAGATCGACCAAGCCGAGTTTGAGGAACGTCGTCGCGTGCTCGCAGCGCGCTGACGACAGACCCAGAGAGGATGAGGATGATGACGAAGTTCTCCACGGTCTTGCTGGGAAGTGTGATCGCGTTGGCGATGACAGTGCCCGTCGTTGCGGCTGTCGCGGTGGTCGACTCGGGTGGCGGCGTCGGCAGGCATCCCGAGTCCGGGATGATGTCCGGCGCCGGGACCATGAAGGGTCGGCACATGGATGCTGCGGATCGCAAGGCCCATCGCGCCGAGATGCATCAGCAGCATGGCGCCATGGGCGGTACGGGCAGCGGGATGAGGCGGGGTGCGGCCACGTCCAGGGCCACTTGATGACGACGCGAGTGATGCGCGAGCGCCGGCCCCCGGTTTCGATCGGGGGCCGGTCTCTACGATGACCGCCGTGGCTGCACAACGTGTCCTTGTGGTCGACGACGAAGCCAAGATTCGCGGGATCGTCCGGCGCTACCTCGAGCTCGAGGGCTACGAGGTGGCCGAAGCAGCCGACGGCCCGACCGCATTGAAGATCGCCAGGGATCTGCGGCCGGACCTGGTGGTACTCGACGTGATGATGCCCGGCCTCGACGGGATCGACGTCCTGCGATCGCTGCGTACCGAGTCCGACATGTACGTCATCTTGCTGACCGCGCGCGCCGAGGAGGTCGACAAGCTCATCGGCTTGTCGGTGGGTGCCGACGACTACGTGACCAAGCCGTTCAGCCCGCGTGAACTCGTCGCCCGCGTCAAGACTGTGTTGCGCCGAGAACGCGGGACCCGACTCGACGGCGGCGACGAGCGGCTCGACTTCGAGGGTTTGTCGGTCGATCTCGCCCGACGCGAGGTCGACCGAGACGGGCGGACGGTCGAGCTCACGACGCTCGAGTTCGACCTGCTCGCCGCGCTGGCCCGAGCACCGGGCCGCGTATTGACACGCCGCCAGCTGCTCGAGCAGGTCTGGGGATGGGACTTCTACGGCGACGAACGCGTGGTTGACGTCCACATTCGCGCCATTCGCAAGGCGCTGGGTGACGACGCAGGCGCACCCCAGCTGATCGGCACGGTTCGTGGCGTGGGCTACAAGTTCCTCGGAGTGACGCGATGAACCACCTCCGCCGGCTCGACGTTCGCTTGTTCCTCTCATACGCCGTCGTCGTGATCGTGGGCGCGGCGACATTGGCGATCACCTTCAGCCTCGTCGCACCCAGCCTGTTCGACAACCGCATGATGGGCATGGGCCCGAGCACCGCGGCAGGGACGTCAGGAGGGCACCGGGCGTTTGGTGAGGCGCTTCGCGCCGCGCTGCCGGTCGCGGTGCTCGTCAGCGTCTCGCTGTCAGCACTTGTCGCCGCGTTCGTCGCTCGGAGGATCCTCCGCCCGATCGAAGCCGTCCGTCGCGCGACCGCACGCCTCGCCGACGGCCACTACGACGAACGCGTCGAAGAACCCGACGAGCTGGAGCTCGCAGCGCTCGCGTCGGACGTGAACCGACTCGCCTCCGCGTTGGAGTCCACCGAGCACCGCCGACGGGAACTCATCAGCGAAGTCGCCCACGAGATGCGCACACCGTTGACCACGATCGACGGCTACGTCGAAGGCATCCTCGACGGGGTCTTTGAACCCACCGAAGAGGTCCTCACCGGCATCGCCGAGGAGACCGCCCGCCTCGCTCGACTCGCAGCCGATCTCGGTGCCGTCTCGCTCGTCGACGAACGCGCACTCGAACTCCACCTGGCCCCTGCCGATCTCGGCGGTCTTGCGGCCCGCGTCGTCGAGCGACTGCGCCCACAGTTCGACGCGAAGCACGTCGGCTTGGAACCCCGCACCGACACACCGACACCCGTCATCGTCGACCACCAACGGATCACGCAAGTATTGACCAACCTCGTCGGCAACGCCCTCACCTACACGAACCCCGGCGGTCACGTGACCGTCACGGCGTCGCACACCGGCGACCACGTGCGCGTCGTCGTCGCCGACACCGGAATCGGCATCGCTGCCGAAGATCTCGCACGCGTGTTCGAACGCTTCTACCGCGTTGCCGACATCACCCGCCCGCCCAGCGGAAGCGGCATCGGTCTCACCATCGCCCGAAGCCTCGCCCGCGCACACGACGGCGAGATCCACGCACGCTCGCCAGGCCCCGGGCAAGGTTCTACCTTCACCCTCGAACTCCCCACCTCGACCTGAGAGGCTGCGCCACCAAATCGCCAACCAGCCAGTGATGCGCTCTGCGCCGAAACGGCGAGGCGCGCCGACCGGACCAGGACGCAGGCTCGGAGCGGCAAGCCGACTGCTACCTCGACGACCGGGGGCCGGCGCCTTACAGATGACGCTGATAAGACTCCATAATTATTGACTCAGTTGTTCTTGTACCATTAGTCTCCCGGCATGGCTGGGGACAGATCGGTGGCGACCCGGGCTGCCCGGCATGCGGCGCTCGGGGACGTGGTGCGGTTGGAGATCGTCGATGCGTTGGCGCTCTCGGACCTCGCATCCGTCGAGCTCGCGGAACGGTTCGGGATCGCGTCGAACCTGCTCGCCCACAATCTCGACGTGCTCGAAACCGCAGGGTTGATCTCACGGTCGCGTTCGAGCGGCGATGGTCGCCGCCGTTATGTGCACCTGTTGCGGGACGCGCTCGAGGGGCTCGCACCAGGCCGGCGGGTTCGGGCCGGCCGGGCGTTGTTCGTGTGCAGCGCCAACTCGGCCCGCTCACAGATGGCCGCCGCCTTGTGGTGCCAGGCCACGGGCGGGCCGGCTGAGTCTGCGGGCACGCATCCCGCCAGACGGGTACACCGCGGGGCGATTGCTGCCGCGACTCGAGCCGGCTTGGACCTCGGGTCGGCGACGCCGCACGACCTTGCGGACATCGAATCGTTCCCCTCCCTCGTCGTCACGGTGTGCGACCAGGCCCACGAAGAGCTCGAGGCCGACGAGACGCGGTTGCACTGGTCGATCCCAGACCCGGTCCCGGTGGGAACGAAACGGGCGTTCGACGCAGCGCTGGTGGAGCTCCGCGACCGGATCCGCACGCTCGTCGACGCCTCGGAATCCGCATCGTGAGCGACGAGGTACAACCCCGGCGATCTCGCGCTGTCGACCCGCCGCGTGGCGGCCGAGGCGTTCGGCGTCGCGAGGTTGATCGGCGCCGGGATCGGTTCGGGGATCATGCGCCGCTGCTCCCCCACAACCACGCGGAGAGCCTCCAATGACTGAGCGCCGACCCGAAGTCCTCTTCGTTTGCGTCCACAACGCCGGCCGCTCACAGATGGCCGCCGCCCTGTTGGCCCACCACGCGGGTGACCGGGTCGCGGTCCGCTCCGCCGGCACCGCCCCCGCGGACGAGATCAATCCCGCCGTCGTCGAAGCAATGGCCGAGATCGGTATCGACCTGTACGCCGGCGGCGCCCACCCCAAGAAGCTCGACGACGCCGCCGTGCAAGCCTCCGACGTCGTGATCACCATGGGCTGCGGCGACACCTGCCCCATCTACCCGGGCAAACGCTACGAGGACTGGAAGCTCGACGACCCCGCCGGCCAAGGCGTTGACTCAGTCCGCCCCATCCGCGACGAGATCGACCGCCGCGTCCGCGAGCTCATCGCCGAGCTCCTGCCGGCCGCCACGACCCCAACCCCGGGAGTTCCCATGGCCGAGGCGAATGTCAACGACCTCCCCGTCCACCATCAGCATCTCGTCCATCGCGTCACCACCGCGCTCGAGCCCCAATTCGCCGGAACGTTCGGCCCGGAGACGATTCAACGGGTGGTCCTGGACTCCCTCGACAGGCTGCTGCCCACCGCCACGGTCTCGACCTATTTGGCGCTGCTCACCGAGAGGTTCGCCCGCGAGCGACTCCGCGCCATCGGCAAGGTCGACGGTTCCCTTCCTTCCACCGTGCCGGGCGTGCTGTTCCTGTGCGTGCACAACGCCGGCCGGTCGCAGATGGCGGCCGGCTGGCTCCGTCATCTCGCCGGCGACGCTGCGGTCGTGTGGTCCGGCGGGTCGGAGCCGACCTCGGAGATCAACCCCGCCGCCGTCGCCGCCATGGCCGAGGTCGGCGTCGACGTCACCGCCGAGTTCCCCAAGCCCTGGACCGACGAGATCGTCCGTGCCGCCGACGTCGTGATCACAATGGGCTGCGGCGACGCGTGCCCGCTGTATCCCGGCAAGCGCTACGAAGACTGGGAGCTCGACGACCCCGCCGGGATGGACCTCGACGCGATCCGACCGATCCGCGACGAGATCCGCCGCCGCGTTGCAAGCCTCTTGGCGTCACTCGGCATCGACCCGTCCTGACCGGTGGTCACTCACTCATGGAGCGAGGAACGATCGCAGCGCCTCGAGCCGCGCGGGCACCACGCGGTACCACGCCCAGCGGCCCCGCTTCTCCCGTGACAACAAACCGGCCTCGACGAGCAGGGACAGGTGATGCGACACCGTCGGCTGGGACCGCCCGATCGGCTCGACGAGGTCACACGCGCATGCTTCACCCGTCGTCGCGGCAGCCACGAGCGACAGGAGCCGCAACCGGACCGGATCGGCGAGGACCTTGAACGCCGCCGCCAGATCCTCCGCCTCGGACTCATCGAGCGGGCCCGTCATCACCGAGCCGCAGCATTCGTCGATCGGATTCACCCTCATGACCCCTCGCCTCGCCGCTGCTGTGTCGCGCTCCCGCCTCATACATATTGACATCTGTCGATATTGCATTAGAGTAGGGACGCATCGATCCCTGTCGATTCAACGATAGACCTTGGAGGTCCCCGTGTCCCGTGTCCAGCTCGCTCTCAACGTCACCAACATCGACGCCGCTGTCGACTTCTACTCGAAGTTGTTCGCCACCGAGCCGACCAAGCGCAAGCCCGGCTACGCCAATTTCGCGATCGCCGACCCGCCCCTCAAGCTCGTGCTCTTCGAAGGCCACCGAGGGCGGCACGATCAACCACCTTGGCGTCGAGACCGAGACGGGTGACGAGGTGCTCGCCGCGGAGACTCGACTCGCGGAGGAGGGACTGGCCACGACCGGGGTGGACGACACGGTGTGCTGCTACGCCACGAAGATCGAGACGTGGGTAACCGACCCCGACGGCGCGAAATGGGAGTGGTACGTGAAGACCGGCGACGCCGACCAACTCACCAACGAGATCCTCTCCGCCGGCGAGACCGCCACGTGCTGCGCCCCCGAAGCGACCCCCGAGTCCGCCCTCCTCGGCCGAGGCGCTGCCGCAGGCTGTTGTTGAGGCTCGGTGGGTACTTCGATGACCACGGCCCGCACCGAGGTCGTACCCTCGAAGCTGTCGACCCTCGACCGGTTCCTGCCGGTCTGGATCGGGCTCGCCATGGCCGGCGGACTGGTGTTGGGCCGGCTGATACCCGACCTAATACCGTCACTCGAGCGCATCAAGATCGACACTGTCTCGCTGCCGATCGCGATCGGGCTGCTGGCCATGATGTATCCGGTGCTGGCCAAGGTCCGCTACCGCCACATCGGCGACGAGCTGGCCGATCGCCGCACCCTGGGCCTGTCCCTCGTGCTCAACTGGATCGTCGGACCCGCGCTGATGTTCACCCTCGCGTGGGTGTTCCTCGCCGACCTACCCGAGCTGCGAACCGGGCTCATCATCGTCGGCCTCGCACGCTGCATCGCGATGGTCCTGATCTGGAACGACCTGGCCTGCGGCAGCCGCGAGCTGGCCGCCGGGCTGGTCGCGATCAACTCGGTGTTCCAGATCGTCATGTACTCGGTGCTCGGCTGGTTCTACCTCTCGGTGCTTCCAGGCTGGCTGGGCTTCGACACCGCGGCATCTCCACGTCTCGCTCTGGGACATCGCCAAGTCGGTGCTCATCTTCTTGGGCATCCCACTCGCGGCCGGGTTCCTGACCCGCACGATCGGCGAAGCCCGCAAGGGCACCGACTGGTACGAGCAGACGCTTCCTGCCCCGCATCGCACCCGTCGCCCTGTGGGGTCTGCTGTTCACGATCGTCGTGCTCTTCGCCCTCCAGGGCAAGCAGATCACCACGCACCCGCTCGACGTCGCCCGCGTCGCCATCCCGTTGCTCATCTACTTCGCGCTCATGTGGAGCGGCTCGTTCCTCGCCGGCTACCGCCTCGGGTTCCCGTACGACCGCAACGCCTCGGTCGCGTTCACGGCAGCGGGCAACAACTTCGAGCTCGCGATCGCTGTGTCGATCGCCGTGTTCGGCGTCACCTCCGGCCAGGCGCTCGCCGGCACCATCGGGCCCCTGATCGAAGTCCCTGCCCTCATCACCCTCGTGTACGTATCGTTGTGGGCCCGCCGCCGCTACTACGCCACCCCCAACGAGGGGGTTCCGTGAACCGCAACGTTGCGGTCGAACCGCCAACTGGCCGGTTCGACTCCCGCCACCTCCACCGTTGCACGACGAGCTACTCGAGCGAAGCCGGGTCGATACCGGTGCCGCCGGCTTCGCTGCTCGCGTAGGTGGCGAGCACCAGACGCAACACGTCCACGGCTTCGCCGGCGCTCCAGAGCAAGGGGCCTTCGCCGGTGTGGAGCCAGCGCAGCCAGTGGCGCCCGGAATCACGAAAGCTGCTCGCCCAGTCGTCGTCGAGCGCATGGAACGCGCGCATCTCGCCCTCGGCATAGATCTCGAGGCTCGGTTGCTGGATGCCGCGGCCGGTGCAGCGGTTGACCCGCGCGTAGCCCTTGCGCCCCGTGACTTCCCAGCGTTCGTCGTTGGTGTAGTAGTCGGAGCGCAGGTACAGGTCGATCGCGAGGGTGATGTCCCAGACGCCCCGAATTCCGCTGTCGTGCTCCCACACGATGGTCGTCGGCGCGTCGATCGCGACGCCCGGCCCAACTTCGGTACGCCCGACCCAGGCGCGCACCTCCTTGATGGGGCCGAAGAGCCAGATCGCGGTCGAGAGCTTGTGCCAACCGTCGTCGAACACGAGGATCCCGCGGCCTCGCTCCATCTGCTGGAACTGCCACTCGTAGCTGCTCGCGGGGACGTCCCAGCCGCCGCGCCCGCTGCCCACCATCTTCATGTGGTAGCCGCTCACCGGGCCGAGCTCATCCGAGTCGACCGTTTCCTTGAGCTTTCGCAACGGCTCGTAGAAGACGTAGTTCTCCATCACGCGCAACTGCCGGTCGTTTGCCTCGGCGGCGTCGAGCATCCGCTGCGCGCCGGCGAGGTCGTTGCACATCGGCTTTTGCAGATTGACGTGCCAGCCGGACCCGAGAAGCTCCGCAACTCCGTCGACGTGCAGTGGAACGGGCAGCAGCGCTTCGACGGCGTCGACTTCGAGGCCACTCGCTGCGAGCTCGGCCGCCGACGCGAACGTTCGGGCCTCGGGCCAGTCGGTTTGGCGCTGCGCGCGGCGCTCCTCGCTCGGATCGACGAGCGCAACGACCTCCACGTCGGGGTTGTCGACATAGGCGAGCATGTTGAGGTCGTAGATACGGCCGAGCCCGACAAACGCGGCGCGTACGGGACGGTCGTACGGGGTGAAGCTCATTGGGCCAAACCCTTCCTCGTGCTCTCGACCCAAGGATCGTAGTGATGACCTCGACTCAGGCCGCCGGGAACGCGCGCGCCAGGAAGGCCTCGAAACCCGCCGTATCGCGCGTGATACGCAGACGATCGTCTACCCGCGCGATCTCGAGCGTCGGGCAGAAGAAGCTGCCGCCGTCGACGAAGAAATGTGGCGACCCCTGGACCCCCCGATCGCGCCCTTCCCGCCAGTCCGCCAGGACCGCCGATCGATCAGCGGCATCAGGGTCGCCCAGACCATGCGCGCCGGCGATACCGGCGAGGACGTCGGTCGCCGCGATGTCGCGACCCTCCTCGAAGAGCGCGTGTCGCAATGCCAGGCTCACGCGTTCTCCGAGCGGCGCGCTCCGACGGTACGCGGCGGCTGCGAGGTCCATCGCGGGGAGCGAAGTCGCGGGAAACCGCGTCGCGTCGAACCCCGAGAACAGGTCTGGAGCCACCTGCTCGCGCAACTCCCGAACCTCCTCGGCGACCAGATCGGCGGCGAGTGGTTCCTCATTCACCAACTCGAGCGGCCATGCCCGCACGCGCAGGACAACGGTTGAGGCGAGCTGACGTCGTCGATCGACCAGGCGGCGCAGCCCCATGTGGGTGAACGGACACGCGACGTCGGCGAAGACCTCGATCACGGGTGGCCTCTCGTCGTGCTCAGGTGAAGATGATCTGGCCGCCGGCCGCCTTCTCGTAGAACTCGCCGACAGTGATGACGTCGTCGATCTCGTCGATGAAGTCGTCCTTCGTCAGCTCGAACATGTCGACCGACGCCTTGCACGCGTAGAGCCCCGCTCCGGAGTCGTGCAGAAGCTCGAGGAACTCCGGGATCGAGGGGAAGTCGAGCTCCTCCATGCGCTTGCCGAGCTTGTGGTGACCATGGCCGACATCCCGGGCACACCGCCGACCCACGTCGCCAGGTGCAGGCCCGGGTTGCCGACCGACGCGACCTTGACGTGTTCGTTGCGCGCCTTGTTGATCGCGTCGAGGCCGAAGAACGTGAAGAAGATGTTGGCCTCGATCCCTTCCATGCGCGCGCCGTTCGCCATGATCAGCGGCGGGTAGATGCCGTCGAACGAGCCCTTCGACACGATGATCGACACCTTCTCGATCGGTTCTGCGCCCATGGTTGCTCCAGTCGTCGGTGTTCGCGTTCGGGTGCTCAGATGCACCCGCGCGGCTTGGGGATGCCGGCGATCTTGGCCGCGAGCTTCGCCGGTCCCTTCGGGAAGAGTTGGTAGAGCTCCTTGACCGGCACACCTGATGCCTTGCCGAGGGTGCGGATCGACGGCGCGGAGCCGGTGTCGAGGTACTGCTGCGCGCATGTAGCGCACGACCTGCCAGTGGCGATCGGTCATCGGATCGATGCCCGCCTCCTTCGCGATCTCGACGCCGATCGCGTCGCTCCACTGCTCGGGTCGCACGAAGAAATCCCTCGTCGTTGAGGTCGATCTCGGTGCCGGCGATCGTCTGCGTGCTCACGATGCCTCCTCCTCCTTCGCTCGGATGGCTCTTGCCGGCCATGCTCATCTCCGGTGTGATGCCGGGAACGTCCCGGCCGGGGAGCAGCGCGTGCCAGTACAGCCATTGGAACATCAGCTTCCCGAGGTGGTTCAACCGCGACTCCTTCAGCAGCGGCATCGGCCCTGCACGTCCGGGGAAGTGGCCGGGAAGCGGCTCGGTGTCGTAGTTGAAGTCGATCAGCAGCGCCTTGTGGAAGCCGGTCTCGATGAAGCAGTTCGCGTGTCCGTCGTAGGAGGCGTCGAGCGGCTCGCCCGGCGAGGAAGCGCGGCGACGTTCTCCTCCAGCACCTCGCCTTCGAAGTGCGTCACGGAGCCGGCCTTCGAGATCGGCACGTTGGCGGCGTCGCCGAGCACGAAGACGTTCGGCGCGGCCTCCGACTGCAGCGTGTGCGGATCGGCCGGCACGAAGTTCAGGTCGTCGCCCAAGCCCGGGTGAACGGGCGACGAAGTCGGCACCGCCGTGGAGCGGGACGGTGACGAGGAGATCGAACGGCACTTCGCGCTCGTCGTAGGAGACGAGGCGACCGCCGGCGCCGTCGACCTCGCCGGTGTTGAACTCGGTGACGAGGTCGATGTGCTTCTCCGCGAGCAGCCCGCCGAGCGTCTTCGACGCGACCGGCTTCGTGAACGCGGCATCGAGCGGCGTCACGTAGGTGATGTCGACGTGGTCACGGATGCCGCGCTCCTGGAAGTACCAGTCGGCGAGGAACGCGAACTCCAGCGGCGCCACCGGGCACTTGATCGGCATGTCGACGACGTTCACGACCAGCCGGCCGCCGGGAACGCGCTCGAGCGCGGCGTGCAGCGCCGGCGGCACCTTCGAGCGAGTAGAAGGTGAACACCTTCTCCATCCACCCCGGCCCGGTCATCCCCTCGGTCTCGCCGGGCAGCAGTTGCGCGCCGGTGGCGACGATCAGGACGTCGTACCCGAGCACGGAGCCGTCGGTCAGGTGGACCTCGTCGTCGTCGATGCTTCACGGAATCGACGTCGCTCTGGTGGAAGACGATGCCGTCGTGAAGCTGCTCGTTGCGGGGCTTGACGATCTCGTCCGAGTCGGCGAGGCCGAACGGCACGAACAGGAGCCCCGGTTGGTAGACGTGGCGGTCGTCCTGGTCGACCACCGTGATCGTCACCTGCTCGTCGCGGTACCGGCGGCGGAGGCGGTTCGCGATCAGCGTGCCGCCGGTCCCCGCACCCAGGATCACGATTCGATCGGTCACGACATACCCCGCCCGCTTCCACACCGACGATACGACGTCGATTGCAGCCTAGGAGACGCCGCGACCGCGGTCGCGTTGTATGACCCTTACTCGAACGGGATCCTCCGTCCTGTGCGTCGCAGCGCGACGTCGCTGAGACACGCGCACGAGACCCCTCCGGGCCGCGTCCGAATAGCGATCGAGTGCCGCCCCGGCAAGACGACAAGCCGAGAGTTCACCGGCATGATCAGCGGGTACTCGTCGACGGCGAGCCCGATCCTTCCGACGCGTTGCTGCTCGAGCCGAGCGACACACTCGTCAAACGTGAGCGCGTCGAGGAAGTCGTTCGTCACGGAACGATCACCGCCCGGCCGTGGAGAGAGCCTGCGCGCATCGCCTCGTACGCTTGCGGCGCTTCGTCGAGAGAGAACGGTTGAACGCGGGCCCGAATCCTTCCGGCCTCGGCCAGCGCGATGACTTCCATCAGCTCCGGGAGCGATCCCCAGTAGGTGCTGGCGACCGACACCTCGTACTGAGGCGAGAAGAAGCCGACCGAGAGCGTGCCGCCGGCGATGCCGACGAGTGTGAGGTGGCCCAATTGCCGAGTGATGACGGCACCAAGCGCGAGGGTCTCGTCCGAGCCGACGATGTCAAGCACAAGGTCGGCGCCGCGCCCGCGCGTGAGCGTCAGTACCTCATCGGCCGTGCCTTCGCCGCTCGTCACGACGTGCGTCGCGCCGACGTCGCGCACCAAGGCCAGCGGCGCGGGGTCGCGGTCGATCGCGATCACAGTCGTCGGCGTGCACGCGGTGAGGAGCTGCACCGCCATATGCCCGAGCCCACCGGCTCCGATGACGACTGCGAACGAGCCGGGCGCGAGCAACGGCAACGAACGCTTGATCGCGTGGTACGGGGTGAGGCCGGCGTCGGTAAGCGGCGCGGCGTCAACCGGCGCCAACGAGTCGAGCGGCACGACGTGGCGAGCGTTCAGCTTCATGAGTGGCGCCATGCCACCGTCACAGCCGAGGCCGCCGCCCGCCGCCTCGATCACCGCCTGCCGTTCGCAGTAGTTCTCCATCCCCTGCCGGCAGCGCTTGCAGCGGCCGCAGCCCCATGGCCCGTAGACCGCGACGGGTGCGCCGACCTCGAGATTGGTCACGCCTGTGCCGACAGCCTCGATCCATCCCGCGTTCTCGTGGCCGAGGGTAAACGGCGGGCTCCACGGGAGCATCCCCTCCGAGAAGTCGTACATCAGGTGCAGGTCCGAGTGGCACGCCCCCGCGCCACCGACGCGGACGAGCACCTCCCCCGGCCCGGGCTCCGGTTCGGCGACGTCCCGGAACTCGGCGGTCTTTCCAAAGTCGATGAGTTGCAGCGCACGCATGTCGGTCTCTCAGTCGCTCAGGGTGGCTACCTCAGCAGATGCCCGAGGTCGTCAGGCTTGCCGGTCATCCAGCAATGCACGCAAAATGCCGCGTTCCGACACAACACCGACGACCACACCGTCGTCGATGACGGGCACGTGCCGGATTTCGTTGTCGACCATGCATTCGGCGACCACCGAAAGGGTGGCGCCTGGTGGCAGGCTGACGAGATCCAGCGTCATCACGTTTTGCGCGATCTCCTCGTCGGGGTCCGCGCCTTCCGCCAGCGCTCGGACGATGTCGCGCTCGGAGATCAGTCCCGCCGCGTGAGTTCCCGGCCCACGCGACGGAGGCGCGCCGCGCACGACGGCGACGCCGATGTAGTCCCCGGCGAGTGTCTCAGCGACCTGACGGAGGGTCGCGTCGGGATCGACATCGACCGTTGGGCGATCAATCAACGTACGGACGGTCGTGTTCTCGATGCTCATGTGTCCACCTCCTCGTCGATTGGGTGATCAGGGCATAGCCCGAGCGTCGGACAGGTGCTGAAGGAACCAATGCTGCGCGAGAGACGCCGCCGCTTCGAGCGTGCCGGGCTCCTCGAAGAGGTGCGTCGCACCGGGCACGATCGCGATGCGATGCTCACAGCGGAGTCTCGCGGCCGCCTCCTCGTTGAGCCGCAGCACCACGGTGTCGTCACCCCCAACGATCAACAACGTCGGCGCCTCGACGGCCGCGAGACGCGCCGCGGCCAGGTCCGGCCGGCCACCTCGCGACACGA
The DNA here is from genome assembly GCA_963813635.1 of uncultured Actinomycetes bacterium. GTDB lineage: Bacteria > Actinomycetota > Acidimicrobiia > IMCC26256 > JBBRZM01 > JBBRZM01. The sequence goes on from CAWEZO010000002.1 coordinate 698,132, forward strand.
CCGCGGCAATCGCATGGTCCTCGCTCGCAGCCCACAACGCGGCGCCCGCCCCGGTACTGGCGCCGAAATAGCCGACGGCGAGACCGTCGCATGAGGGTTGCGTCCGAGCCCACCGCGTCGCGGCGACCAACCGCACCGCCAGGAGCTCGAAGTCGAACACGTTCGCCCGCTCGAACGCCTCGTCGGGCAACAGGAGGTCGAACAGCAACGTCGCGAGCCCACCCTCCTGCAGACGGCGGGCCACGAACTGGTTGCGGGGACTGTGTCGGCTGCTCCCGCTCCCGTGGGCGAAGAGCACAAGGCCGTGAGCACCATGCGGAACCGTGAGGTGACCGGGGAGCCCCAACCCGTCCGAGGACACCACGACCTCGCCGTCGAACCGTGGCGGAGTCTCGTCGGCCGGATCGTCGTCAGCCGGATCGTCGTCAGCCGGATCGTCGTCAGCCGGATCGTCGTCCGAACCGGGCGTCGCCGCCGCGCTGAGCAGCGCACGAACTTCGTCGTCGGTGGTCTGGGTGAACCGCTCGTACCACGCGCCGATCGCGACGAAGGGGCTGGGCGTCTCCACCGCGACCACCGCATCCGCAACATCGGAAAGCGCATGAACCGATTCGGGCGCGGCCACCGGAACCGCGAGCACCACCCGACGCGCACCGTGCAAGCGCGCGATCTGCAATGCGGCGCGGGCTGTCCCTCCGGTCGCGATGCCGTCGTCGACGACGATCACCGTTCGGCCCTCAACTGACGTCATCGGACGGCCGCCTCGATACAGACGAACACGTCGTTCCAGCTCAGCGCGTTCACGAGCTTCGACCGCCGCGATCTCGTCCGGGGTCACCTGCGCGACTCGAACCATTTCTGAATCGAGCACCCGCACACCCTCTTCGCCGATCGCGCCCATCCCGAGCTCGGGTTGGAACGGCACGCCGAGTTTCCGGACCACCATGACCTCGAGCGGTGCGTGAAGCGCGCGAGCGACCTCGAATGCCACGGGCACGCCGCCGCGAGGCAAGGCCAGGACCACCGGCTTGTCATCGCGGAACCCCTCGAGTCTCTCCGCAAGCGCGACACCCGCCTCTCGCCGGTCGCGGAAGCGCCGGGCAACTGTCTGGGTCGCGAGAGGAAATTGCCTCGTCATGGCGCGCTGCGTTCGTCGCTGGACACGATCAGCGCACGGCATCTCTTGCACAGCCCTCGCCGCGCCCGCTCATCTCGTCGGCAGCTTCGACAGGCCTTCATGCTTCCTCCCGTGGCGTTCCTCATATCAATGGTGGCGCCTGCTCGCTGCAGGGAACAGGGTCGGAGGTCCCACAAGTGGGGGCGCGAGAGGCCCGGACCCGGTGCAGCCGCGTGACACCAGAGCAAGGTCGTGCGATCGAAACGACAAGAAGCAGCGAGCGGTCGGTGACGTCGCGGGCCGTACTCCGATGCTCGTCGACGAGATCATCACCACCGGTGCCGCGATCTGCGCGGCAGCGCAGGCAGTGCGCGACCAGGGTCCGCAGCCGGCGCTCTTGGTGGCGGCGACGCTCGATCAGGGTCGAAGGTCCGACTGCTTGCCCGGCCGCACGACGCGATTCCGAGTCATGAGCCATCGGTTAACCGGTTGGTTTCGCGGTGCTCACGCGTGCGGCGTTGACCCAGCCGCGCCGGCGGCGGAGCACCGCCTTCTGGGCCGTGTCGGCGATGAGCACTGCCGGGATCGCGAGCAGGGCGACGACGAACCCGACCCAAGATGGTGGTGCCTGGTCGAGGAGGTCGGCCAGCGGTGGGACATACAGGAACCCTGCGAGCATTCCGAGCTCGGCGACGATCGCCCCGAGCAAGAGCCGGTTGGTGGCCCACCCGATTCGCCATACCGGTCGGACCGTGCTGCGGCAGGCGAAGGCGTTCGCGACCTGACCGAGAACCACGGCGGTGAACGCGGCTCCCGACGCGGCGAGCAGCGTGGACCCGTGCGGGAACGTATCGCCTGGTCGCCAGCCCGCCGCGATGAACACGCCAAGGAAGGCTGCGAGCTCGACGAACGCTTCGACAGGGCCGAGCACGCCGAACGCGCGCAGGAAAAGGCTGCGATCGAGGAGATGACGGCGGATCGGAGGCTCGTCGAGCACGTGCGTACCGGGTGGCTCGGCGCCGAGGGCGAGTGCGGGAAGGATGTCGGTGCCGATGTCGAGCGCGAGCACCTGCAGCACACCGATCGCGAGCGGAATTCGGTCGCCCGAAAGTGCCCACACGACGAAGGGCGCGAGCTCCGCGACGTTGTCGGTGAGGTGGTAGGTGAGGAAGCGTCGAATGTTGGCGTACGTGGAGCGCCCCTGCTCGACGGCGGCGACGATCGTTGCGAAATCGTCGTCGAGCAGGACGAGGTCCGCGGCCTCGCGTGCGACATCCGTTCCTGATCGCCCCATGGCAATGCCGATTGCGGCCTCGCGGAGGGCCGGCGCGTCGTTGACGCCGTCGCCGGTCATGGCGACGACCTGACCGCGGCTGCGCAGGGCTTGTGCGATCCGGAGCTTGTTCTCCGGCGACACGCGCGCGATCACCACCCCGTCGTGGTCAACGAGTTCGGCGAGTGCAGCGTTATCGGAGGGGAGGTCGTGTCCGACGACGACCAGCTCATCCGCGCCCAGCAGTCCGACCTCACGAGCGATCGCGCGAGCTGTTGCAGGGTGATCACCGGTGACCATGGCGACTTGGATCCCGGCCTGCCGGCAGGCGGCAATGGCGTCTGCCGCACCATGACGCGGCGGATCCTCGAGCGCGACCAGTCCCAAGAGCGTCAGTCCTTGTTCGGCGTCATCTGCCGATGCGGGCGGATTGGCCGCATCGACAGGACGGCTCGCGATGGCGAGGACGCGCAAGCCGCGATTCGCGAGCGACTCGAGTGCATCGGCTGCGCTATCCGGAGTAGAGCACAATGGAAAGATCGCGTCCGGTGCCCCCTTGACGTAGAGGACATCGCCGGCGATCACCGACATGCGGCGACGACGCGCGTCGAACGGGAAACGATGAGTCTCGAGTGCACCGCGAACCTCGCTCGCGGCGTCGATCCCGAGCCGATTGGCGAGCGCGTGCAGCGCTGCCTCCATCGGATCACCGCGCGGGACCCACCGGCCTTCTTCCTCGACGACGTAGCCTGACGAACAGCGCGTGGCAACCCGCGCGACCTCCTGAAGCGCCGCGTGGGCACCCGATGGTTCGCACCGAATATCTGCGACCGGTTCGTAGCCGACGCCCTCGACGACGGCGCAGCCGTTCGGCATCCAGACCTCGACGACAGTCATCTCGTTGCGGGTGAGGGTCCCTGTCTTGTCCGTGCAGATGAACGTCGTCGAGCCGAGTGTCTCGGCCGCCTCGAGATGGCGTACGAGTGCCTGCCGAGCTGCCATGCGCTGCGCGCCGATTGCAAGGGACAGAGTGACAGTCGGGAGGAGACCACACGGTACAACGGCGACCGTCACCCCGATCGCGAACAGGAAGCCGTCGGTTGCCGGAGTGCCAACGAGAAGCGCGAGGCAGAAGAAGCTCACACCGACACCAACCGCGACCGCGGCGATGAGCCGCGACACACGGGCGAGCTCATGATGCAGCGGCGTGGGTGCGGGCCGTTGCCGGCGCGTGAGCCCCGCGATCCCGGCAAGGCGGGTTTGAAGACCGGTTGCGCAGACGGTCGCCCGCGCCTCACCTTCGACGACGAAACAGCCCGCGTTGACGACGTCACCGAGGGCCGGATGCGCGGACACGCTTTCACCGGTCAGGCTCGAGGTGTCGAGGGCGAGCGCATGCACCACGTCGAGACGTAGGTCCGCCGATAACCGATCGCCCTCTGCCAGGAGCACGGCGTCGCCGACCACGAGCTCCTCGGCGGCAATCTCAACCGACCTGCCGTCACGCACGACAGTGGCCCGACGCGGAAGGAGGTCGCGAAGCCGCTCGGTTGCGTGTTCGGCCCGCTGTTCCTGAACGAAGGCGAAGAGCCCGTTGAGCACGATGACGAAGAAGACCGCCACCCCGAGCTGTGGCAATCCGGCGATGAACGCGAGCGCGCCCGCCACCCAGAACAGCAAGGCGAAGAAGTGGACCATCTCCGCCGCCAGGCGCCGCCAGGCGGGTGAGCGGCGCGGAACCGGCAACACGTTGGGGCCATCGATCCCCAGGCGCGCTGCAGCTTCACTGGCGCTGAGACCGCGCGCCGCTACATGCGGACCGGCGGCCATGTCGGACGCCGGTGACGACGCGGCGTCCGGACTGTGCGCGACGGGGACCATTCCTGCTTGCGCGTCATCAGGGCACATCGCCGCGCCCTGCGATATCTCGCGATCCACCACGAGCGGAAGAGCGTCGGCGCGCGAGGCGCACGGCAATCGTGACCGACATCCAGCACAAGGCTGCTGCTATCACAACCCCACCCAGGATTACGGCCACGATCTCAGCAGATCCCATGCTCATCCTTCGCGCACAGTCGGACCCCGTGGGTCGGGGCTCGAGCAGGGGCTGATGGCGCTCACTCGAATGGACCTTCGACCCGCTGCTCGTGGCGCTCGCCCGTCGACGCGCCCCGGGAAGGGTGAACCGCACCGACGTGCGGCAGCGAAATGGCGGCACTGCAGCGGTTCCCTCATTTCACTGCGGCAAGCCCTGCGGTCACGACGTCGTCGCGTCCGGCCGACGTGTCGATCGTCACGGCCGTCGGCCACGCCTCGGCAGTCACTGCCATGCGCGCCGCGATCGCGCTCGTGGCGTCCGAGGCGTCGACGCCGGCTCGGGCGCGCGCGTCCAGCCGTTTCCGCGCGACCTCCATCGGGGCGTCGCAACGCAATTCGATGAGATCGCTACTGGTTTCGCGTGCGACGGCCGCGGCCTTTTCACGCCAACCGCTCGCACTCCAAGATGCGTCGAGGATCACGGGCTCGCCGAGCTCGAGCAGGGCGTGGGCGCGGTCGAGGAGGGCACCGTAGGTCGCCGCAGTCGTGCGCTCGTCGTAGAGACCCTCGCCATAGTCCTCGGCGGCCCGGGTTGCGTGGCCCAGACCAGCCAGGTCCTTGCGCACCTCGTCGGAGCGCAGCACGGTCCAGCCGAGCCGGTCGGCGAGGCTGCCGGCGAGCGTCGACTTGCCGGTGCCCGGAAGTCCACCGACGAGCGCGAGCACCACACGGCCGCGGGTCAGATGGTCGTACGTCATCCGAAGAAGCTGCCCGGCCTGTTCGCCGGCCATCGCATCCCCCTGGCCGACGCGCAGGCACGCCACCTTGCACCTGACATGGGCGCGATACGCGATGTAATGCTGCGCGAGCGTCTCCGGATAGGTCTCACCGGCGAACTCCCGGTACCAGCCGAGGAAGCGGGCGCCGAGATCCGCGGCGCCCACGCGTTCGAGATCCATTGCGAGGAACGCGACGTCGGCGAGGACGTCGCCATAGCGGAGCCGGTCGTCGAACTCGATGCAGTCGAGGATGCGGGGCCCGTCGTCCAAGCAGAAGATGTCGTCGGCAAGCAGGTCGCCGTGGCCGTCCCGCACTCTCGCGCCGTCGATGCGCACGGCGAAGAGCTGCCCACGGCCGTCGAGGTACCGGCGAGCCAACTCCTCGATCCGGGCCGCCACGGCGGCATCGAGCAGAGAACCCGACGAACGGCTGCATCATGGCGAAGCTCGACTCCCAATTCGCACGCACCGCATCGACCGAGCCCGCCGCCGCGATCAACGCCGAGGTCTCCGCATGGGTATGGAACGCCGCGATCTCGCGAGCCACGTCACGAACGCATCCGTCGACAGATTCTTGGCGCTCGACGAGTGTGGAGAGCCTGCGCTCGTCCGGCATTCGTCGCATCACAACCAGATGGTCACACGGCAGACCACCGGTGCCGAGCACTTCGGCGACACCCAGGTAGACGTCGGGCGCCAAGCGCCGGTTGAGCTCCACCTCGCGGTAACAGACCCGCTCGCGTTCAGCTGCGGTCGAGAAGTCGAGAACGTCGAGCTTCACCGGCTTCTTGAGCTTGTAGACGCGATCGCCGACGAAGAACACGGTCGACACATGCGTCTCTCGTACGGCCGCCGGAAGAGTCGAGCCGCTACCCGACATCACCATGCGTCATCTCGGCATTGCTCCGCGCCGCGTCGAGGATGACGCGTCGCTCGGCTGCGCCGATTGCCTGGCGCGCCCTGGTGACGGCGTCGGGATTCACGGAGATCGAAGTGATGCCATACCGAACGAGATGCTCCGCGAACTCCGGTCGGTTCGACGGTGCCTGTCCGCAGAGCGACGAGGTGATACCGGCCTCGCGCGCCGCAGTGATGATGCGCTCGATGGCGTCGAGCACCGCCGCGTCACTCTCGTCGAACAGCTCGGCGCAGATCTCGGAGTCGCGATCAACGCCCAACATGAGTTGGGTGAGGTCATTGGATCCGATCGATACCCCGTCGATGCCGAGCGCGGCGTACTCGGGGATTCGGTAAACGACCGAGGGAACCTCCGCCATCACCCACCGGTGCAGCCCGTCATGGCTTCCGAGGGGGCTCGCGTCAACGAGCTCGAGGCAGGCCTCGAGCTCCCAACGCGTCCGCACGAACGGGAGCATGAGGTGCAGGTTGGGTGTCTCATCGCGGACGCGCGCAAGCACCTCCAGCTCGAACCGAAACAGATCGGGTTCACGCACATACCGGTAGCAGCCGCGGTAACCGATCATCGGGTTGTCCTCGATCGGCTCGAACGCCGCCCCCCCTTCGAGCCCCCGGAATTCGTTGCTGCGAAAGTCGATCGTGCGGTAGACGACCGGCCGGGGCGCGAACGCGCGGGTGATGCGAAACAGCGACGCAGCCATCCGATCGACGAGCTCCCGCTCGCGACCCTCCGCGAGTAGTTGCCGCGGGTGCGCGCCGCCAAGCGCTTCGGTGAGCATGAACTCGGCGCGGAGCAGGCCGACACCATCGACGGGAAGGCTCGCCACGCGCTCGGCCTGATCGGGCATGGCGAGGTTCACGTAGACGCGTGTCGCCAAAGCCTCCATCCCGAGGTCCGGCGCCGCGACCTCACGCTCGCGCGTCGAAATCGGCATCGAGGCCGAACCCGCCGTCAGCTGTGCGACGTGGTCGCCGTCATAGATCGCGCCCTGGTCTGCGTCGACGGTCACAACCATGCGATCTCGCAGCGTCTCGGTCGCGTGACGCGTGCCCACGATGCACGGAACGCCGAGCTCGCGGCTGACGATCGCGGCGTGGCACGTCGTGCCGCCGCCGTCGGTGACGAGTGCGCCGGCACGGCGGATGACCGACACCCAATCGGGGTTGGTCATCGGCGCGACGAGGATGTCACCGGCTTCGAGCACACCACTCTCGCTCAGCGCGTGCAGAACTCGCACCCGTCCCGCCACCACGCCGGGCGCCGCGGCCAGCCCGGTCACAAGAGCGGGCCCGTGTTCTCCCGCAGCGCCTTGGCGCGCTGCACGACGACGGCGATCGCGGGCTCCGCGGTGATGTGCTGCGTCGCGCGATAAGCGCACACGCGGGCGGAGAATAACGATGCCCAGCAGTCGACGATGCGCGCCAACAGCGCTTCTTCGCCGCGCACGTTGGTGAACGACTCGTTCATCCCGGCGAACGATGTGGTCGCCGAATCTTCTGCGGTCGCGGACGAGCGCACCGCGACGAAAGGGTCACCACCTAGGCGGCGATATGCGTCGAGCACCTCGCGGCGCAGCTCGTCGGGAATGCCCGCCTTGTGCACGAGATCCTGCAACTCGGATGCCGCGCTCGCGAGGGATGCTTGGTCGGCTGCGTCCGCGGTGGTCGCGCGCTCCTGCAGCTCTGCACGTACACGCGCAAGATCCACCGCCTCGAGGTACGCGTGGGCGGTCACGACAAACCCCTCGGGCACGGGCAGACCCGCTCCGACGAGTTCGCCCAGATTGGCGCCCTTGCCCCCCGCGACCTCGACATCGCTCTTCGTCAGCTCGTCGAACCACACGATCCTTGAGCGTGCGACGGGCGGCTCGGCCGTTCGGATGGTCATCGCGCCCTCTGGTGTGCGTGGCTGAGCATCGCGATTATTCTGACCGGGGCGCCGATGAGCGGGTAGGGCCGAAGGTCACCCTGAACGATGCTGGCCCCGCCCGTCACCCGGCGAGGGAGTTGCGTGCGGCAGCCGGGGACGATGAGCTACGGGCTGAGACGTGTGGCGAAGATCGCCGCTTGGGTTCGTCGCTCCATCCCCAGCTTGCGGAGGAGGTTCGACACGTAGTTCTTCACCGTCTTCTCCGCCAGATTCAGGTGCTCGGCAATCTGCCGGTTTGTCAAACCTTCGGCTATCAGCTCGAGGATCCGACGTTCCTGGCCGGTCAGCTGAGCGAGCCGTTCGTCTTCCGCCGGCGGTTCTCGCACGCGGTCGAGCACACGCTTCGTGACGCCGGGGTCGAGCAACGATTCGCCGCGAGCGGCGCGTCGCACCGCGTCAATGATGTCGGTTCCCCGGATCTGCTTCAGCAGGTACCCCGCCGCACCGGCCATGACCGCGTGCAACAGCGCCTCGTCGTCGGAGAACGAGGTGAGCATCAGGCATGCGATATCGGGATGTCGCGACCTGACCTCCCGGCACACCTCGACACCATCGCCGTCCGGAAGTCGTACATCGAGCACCGCAACGGTCGGACGGGTGGGCGGGATGCGAGCCAGTGCCTGCTCGGCCGTGCCCGCTTCGCCGACGACCTCGATGTCGTCGTCGGCCTCGAGCAGCTCGCGCAGGCCCCGGCGCACGACTTCGTGATCGTCGAGGAGGAACACGCGGATCGTCGCCATCTGACTCACTCACGGGAGACTAACCGGCGGTCGCCGGATGCTCATTTTCGCGTCCGGACTGGGACCTTCGACCCTGTTGGCGCGTCGCCTTCGCGGGCACTCTGGAGACGTCGGGCGAACCGGCCGACGGGGGTGCGTCATGGTTGATGAATCCTTGGCCCCAGTACACGGGACAGTGTGCCGCCACAACGGCGCGCCGGTAAAGGCCTGATGATGACGCTCCTTGCGCTCTCACGCGCCGCATGCCTTCAGCGTCTCGCCGACAACCATCTTGGGCGCCTCGCGATCAACGTCGACGCCATCCCCCGGGTGTTCCCGGTCAACTACGCGCTGCAGGGCGATTCGATCATCTTTCGCAGCGACGAAGGCACCAAGCTCACGGCCGCATCTCGTGGCGCGCTCGTGTCATTCGAGATCGACGATGACAACCCCCTGTACCACACCGGATGGAGCGTCGTGGCGACGGGCCACCTCGAGCTCGTGACCGGTGAGGCAGAGCTGCACGCATTGCGGCGCGCCGCGGTGCGGCCGTGGGCGGAGCTGGGCCAGTACTTCCTGCGCATCCGCATCATCGAGGTCACGGGCCGGCGCATCGATATCTAGACCCGTGCGCGCAACTCACCGAACGACCCCGTTCAGCGCGCCAAGTCGTGACGTTCGAAGGCGACGACGGCCCCCAAGATCGCGGCCGCACAGAGCGCCGCAAGCAACGCGTAGTTGGCGACCGGCAAGCCGTTACGCAGCGGGAGCGTGCCAGTGGCGTGATACAGCGGCGAGGCGTAGCGCAGCGGTTTCAGCCACGACACCAACTCGGCGAGACCGACAACGAGGTAGGAGGCCGCGAACACCACGGTGGCGATCCCAATCGCCAGTGTGCGACTTCCCGTCAGCGCGCCCGTAAGCATCGCAAGCAGTCCCACGAACAAGGCGACGAGCACCACACCCAGCGATGCGCTCACCACTCGATCAACACCGATCTCGAGGTCCGCGAACACACCGACGAGCAGCACCGCGGCCGTGACGACGCCGGCGAGGGCGACGAGCGTCAGCGCGAGCCCTGCCACCTTCTCGAGGACGACCTGTCGCCGCGTGACCGGATAGGCGAGGAGAAGATCGAGGGAGCCTGAGTCCTCCTCACCGGCAAGGGTGGCCGCGCCGTACGAGATCGCGACGATCGCCAGCAATGCCGGCACGATCAGCGAGAAGAGCTCGACATTCAGGTAACCGGCGCCGGTCGTGAAGTCGAACGACGCACTGCCGCCGAAGAACGCTTTGAGCTCCCGTGGGTAGTTCCGGATGACGCGCTGCACCTCGGAGTCATGCACCGCGGGATAGAAGCTCGACATGAGCGCGACATAGGCCCCGATGCCGAGTGCCCATCCGACGAGACCACGGCGACGATCACGAACCACGCGTTCAGTGACGAGCAGTGCCATCGCGCTCGGCCTCCGTTCGGTAGAAACGCAGGAACGTCTCCTCGAGATCCGGTGCCGCGCTCGTGAACTCGAGGACCTCGTAACGCGCGGCCAGCTTCACGAGTGCATCGGCGGATCCCGCGAGGTGACAGTGCAGAGCAGAGCGGCGGATCTCGACGTCACTGACCCCGGGAAGTTCCCGAAATGGAGTGGGATCCACCGGCTGCGAAAAGCGGATCGTCACCTCACGAACCCCACGGGCATGGAGCGCGTTGACGTCTTCGACGGTCACGAGCAGCCCGTCCTTCACGATCGCGACGCGATCACACACATGCTGCACTTCGTCGAGCAGATGCGACGACAGGAAGACGGTTGCCCCCTCACTTGTCACCTCACGTACGAGCTGCTCGAACTCGTGCTGGAGGAGCGGGTCGAGACCCGACGTGGGCTCATCGAGCACCAACAGCTCGGGGCGGTGCATGAACGCCTGGACCAGCGCGATCTTCTGGCGGTTGCCGCGGGACAGGCTTCGGATCGGTCGCGCGACATCGAGTCGGAAGCGCCGGGTGAGCTCGTCACGCCAATCTGTGTCAACGCCGCCGCGTAACCGGGCGAGCCAGTCGAGGAGCTCGCCACCACTCATTCGGTCGTAGAGCGCAGACTCGCCGGACACGTAGCCGACACGTCGCCGGATGGCGACCGCGTCGTCACGCGAGTCGAGACCCAAGACTCGCGCGACCGCTCGTCGGACGCAAGAAGTCGAGCAGCACGCGAATCGTCGTCGTCTTGCCCGCACCGTTGGGACCGAGGAAGCCGAACACCGAACCGGCAGGAACAGAGAGATCCAGACCGATGATGCCGCGCGCGGACCCGTAGGACTTCGTCAGCGCTTCGGTTTCGATGGCATCCATGGGCACGTTTCCGCGATCCGAAAGACCAGTCTCCCGCGATCGCGGCGGCGGCTTCGTACGCGAGTCATTTCTCCCAACTTTGGGGCCAGTTGGTAAATTGCACCTTCGACCCTGTCGGGGATCCGCGAGGAGCGCGAATCCGCGAGGAGCTGGTGCGTTCAACAAGTCCGGCGCCAACGCGTTCAGCCGCGCCGCTTTCCGACGTCCACAACGAGCTCCTCTCCGGCATCGTCGAGGCCGCGCCCGATGGGATCGTCATGATCGACGGCGACGGCGTCATCGTGTTGGTCAACCGTCAAACCGAGGAGCTGTTCGGCTACGACCGCGGCGAGTTGCTCGGCAAGCTGGTCGAAGAGCTGCTCCCCGAGCGCCTCCGGCAGGCACACGATGTGCATCGCACTCGGTACCAAGCCGACCCACGCACCCGCCCGATGGGGGCAGGAATGGCGCTGTTCGGCCGCCGCGCCGATGGCACCGAGTTCGCTGTCGAGATCAGCCTGAGCCCGCTGGATGTCGGGGGCGAGCACCGCACCATCGCCATGGTGCGCGACACCACTGAGCGGATCGAAGCCGAGCAATTCCTGCGTCAGGTCGAAGAGAGCGTTCAGCTACTCGAGGAGCGGGAACGGATCGCACGCGACTTGCACGACCTCGTCATCCAGCGCCTCTTCGCGGCGGGCATGGTCCTGCAAGCAACGGTGTCGCGCGCGAAGGATCGCGATGTGGCCGAGAGCGTCGCTCGCGTGGTCGGCGATCTCGACGACACGATCCGCCAGCTCCGGTCGGTGATCTTCGGCCTGGAGGAACGGCGCACGACCGCGCGCAGCCTGCGGGCCGAGGTTCTCGTTGTGATCGCCGGCGAACGCGCCGCTCTCGGCTTCGATCCGAAGCTCCGCTTCGATGGAGCTATCGACACCTTGGGCGACGCGGTCGCCGATCATCTCGTGCCCACGCTGCGCGAAGCGCTCTCGAACGTCGCCCGTCACGCGGCTGCAACGTCCGTCGAAGTGGAGCTCCGCGCGACGCCCGAGTCAATGCTGCTCCGCGTCGCCGACAACGGTATTGGCGGCGCCGCCGACGCGCCCCCCGGGAATGGGTTACGCAATCGCGCGCGACCGAGCCACTTCGCTGAACGGTGAGTGCGCGATCCGAACCGGCCCCCAAGGGGGCACCGTGTTCGAGTGGTGTGTGCCGATCGTCCGGTAAGCCTCGGACCGCGCCGACCGCCGTCGGGACCTTCGCCCCTGGCACGACCGCACGAAACCCGGTTGGATTGTGGGGTGAACGTGCACGCGCCTCAGTCCCTTTCCCCTCGCGATTGCCAGGCCCTGATCCGTGGCGGCGGCATTGGGCGCGTGGGCGTCAGCGTCGATGCCTTACCGGCAATCTTCCCGGTACGTTTCGCGCTCCTGGACGACGGCATCGTCTTTCGTACCGGCTCCGAGACGCTCTCTGGCGACGCGGTGACGAACGCCATCGTCGCGTTCGAAACGGATTCACTCGACGATCTCGGAGACGGGTGGAGTGTTCTCGTCGTCGGTCGCGCGACGGCAATCGAGGACGCCGCCGCGCTGGAGGCCGCCCACCAGTTGCCCCTCGCGCCGTTGAGCCCTTCCGATGGTGATCACTTCATCTGTATTCCGGCCGAACGCATCTCCGGTTGGGCGTTCACCACGTCGGGCTCCGACGCTCCGGCCACTCGGCTGTAGCTGATCCGCGCGCGAGCGGCCCGGTCATGAGCTCGGCGAGCGGCGCGTCCATTTCTCGATCGTGAGTTGTTCGCTTGGTTCCTGACGCATCACGCCTCAGTGGACTGCTCGAGCAGGTGCTTGATCTCCTCCACCCGCAGTATGCCGACAACTCGCGGCCCATCGACCACCGCGAGCGCACGCGCCGGCGCGCTCGCCACAGCTGGGAGACAGGCCTCCAGGCCGTCCGTTGCGGCGAGCACGGGTGCGTCGCGCTCGGCGAGCTCGGCTGCCGTGCTGCCGGGCGAGCCGCGCTCGATCCTCCCCGCGTCGAGGATGCCCTCGTAACCGCCCCGGCCGCTCACCGGGAACACGCGCTGCCGCGCTGCGCCGCAGGAGTGCGTGGAGCTCGTCGAACGTCGCTCCCGGTTCGACCAGGACCGGGTCGAGCAACATCACGTCGCGCACGCGGAGGTGCAGCGTACGCACATGCACGATCGTGGCCGCTTCCTCGGCGGACGCGCCCATGTACACGAAGATCGCGATGATGACGAGCCAGAGATTCCAGAACAAGCCGACCACGCCGAAGACAATCGCCACGCGGCGCCCGACGCGCGCCGCGAGACGCGTCGCCTGCTCGAGGTCGAGGCGACGCTCCAACAAGGAGCGAAACACCCGCCCTCCATCGAGTGGAAACGCAGGCAGCAGGTTGAACCCCGCCAAGAGCAGATTGAACCAGGCGAGGCGCGCCAGGAACGGCCCGCCGAACAAGTCGATCGGCAACAGCGGCACCGACAGTGCGACCGCGGCGAGCGCGGCCACCGCGGCAATCCCGGCGCTGGCTGCCGGCCCCGCGATTGCGATCGCGAGCTCGTCGCCGGGCTTCTCGGGCAGCTGTTCCATCTTGGACACGCCGCCGATGGGCAGGAGCTCGATCTCGTGCACCACGGCGCCGCGGGGCCGCGCCACCAGACAGTGCGCCAGCTCGTGGAGCACGACACAGCCGAAGATCACGAAGAGCCACAGCACCGAGGCCGGCGCTCCCGGACCCCCCGGCGCGGTCCCGGCGAAGGCGAAGAGCGCCACCAAGAGGAAGAACGTCACGTGTACCCGCAGCTGAATGCCGGCGACCCGTCCGATTGGGAACGAGAGTGATCGCCGCCGTGCGGGGCGTGCCGGCGATACCGCGCTCGGCCCGCTCATACCGCCGGGACCACCAGTACGGGCCGCACCGGCGTCGGCATGAACAAGGCGACCGGCGTGAGCACATACAGCCCCAACACGACGCGGCGCCTGGTCATGATCGTTCTCCCTTGTGGTGCGCTTCCACGATGCATGAGCCCGCGGGCGAGCACTAGGGCCTTGAGTCACACGCTTTCGACCGCCCTGCCGGAAGTGCCGAATTGGCTCGGCTCCCGCCGGCAACCTGCCCACAATTCGGGACTCTTGGCCCTGCCTTCGGCCGGCCGGTCGTGGTCTGCTGGGCGTGTTCAGGTCGTTTGGCGACAGCGAGAGGCGATCGACCAGGCCCAACGGAACGGGACGGCAACGAGGAGACAGAGATGCCGAAAACCATGATCGTGCCTGTCGACGGCTCCGAGCCCGCCGAACGAGCCCTGCGGGTCGCCCAGGAGCTCGCTGCTCATCTCGAAGCGTGCGACGTGCTCGTCATGACAGCGTCGGGAGCACGCGACGCAGACCAGCGTGCCTATCTGCGAGCTCTCGTCGAATCGGCCGCCGCGCCCGGTGTGCGCTCGGAGTTCGCCGCCGACGCCGAGCCCGCCGACGCCATCGCTCGTCTGGCCGAGACGATTCCGGACGCCATGGTCTGCATCGCAACGCACGGACGCGGGCGCGTCACGGCACCATTCCTCGGCAGCGTCGCCACCGAAGTGCTCCGGCGCATCAAGGCTCCAATGCTCCTCGTGGGCCCACACTGCGAACCTGCGTGGTGGCACGATCCGGCGAAGCTCGTGACCTGCTGGGCGGGCGAGGAGTCGGACCCGATCCTCCCCTGCGCACGCGAATGGGCAGACGCCCTGGCCATCGAGCTCTGGCTCGAGTCGGTCTTCCATCCCCTCGACACGCACATGGCGGAGAATCCGCACGCCGAGTTCGAGCCGGCTCTCGCGCAGCTGGGCTCGGACGTCGAGGTCCACGTGCTTCCGCTCCGCGACGACGACCCGCCCGGGGCGATCGTCCGGAGCGCGCGCGAGCTCCCTGCCACGCTGCTCGCGATGACGACACGCGCCCGAAAAGGAGTCGCTCGCGCCGCGCTCGGGAGCGTCGCGACGCAAGTCGTGCACGACAGTCCGTGTCCGGTTCTCGTCGTGAGCCAGCCTCGCTGAACCCCAGCGCGAAAAGGAACCTCTGGCCCTTGTTCCTGCGCAGCACAAGACGCAGACTTGATCTCGTCGTGCGGGCGCGGCGCCCGTGTTGGGGAAGGAGCCTGCAATGAAAGCTCTCGTGTATCACGGTCCGGGGCGCAAGGCGTGGGAGGACGTTCCCGAGCCGTCGATCGTGTCCGACACGGACGCCATCGTCCGGGTCGACGCAACGACGATCTGCGGCACCGATCTTCATATCCTCAAAGGCGACGTGCCCGAGGTGACCGACGGTCGGATCCTCGGCCACGAGGCGGTCGGCACGGTGGAAGAGGTTGGTACCGGCGTCAAGAACGTGCGACCCGGAGATCGCGTGCTCGTGTCGTGTATCTCCGCGTGCGGGGCGTGCCGGTTCTGCCGCGAGGGACGCTACGGACAGTGCCTGGGGGGCGGGGGGTGGATCCTCGGGCACCTGATCGACGGAACCCAGGCCGAGCACGTTCGGGTGCCGTTCGCGGACACCTCGACCTATCCGGTGCCGGCAGGGGTGACCGACGAGGCCGTGCTCATGGTGGCCGACATCCTGCCGACCGGCTACGAGGTGGGCGTGCTCAATGGCAAGGTGAGCCCCGGTGATGTGGTCGCGATCGTCGGTGCGGGTCCGATCGGCCTCGCCGCGATGATCGGCGCACGGCTGTACAGCCCAAGCCATCTCGTCGCGATCGACATGGCCGAGAACCGACTCGACGCCGCGAAGCAGTTCGGTGCGGACGTGCTCGTCAACCCTGAACAGGAGGATGCGCTCGCCGTCGTGCGCGCCCTGACCGACGGGCTCGGCGCCGATGTCGCCATCGAGGCCGTCGGCACTCCCGCCGCGTTCGAGCTCACGGTGAGCCTGGCGCGCGCCGGAGGACACATCGCCAACATCGGCGTGCACGGCGCGCCTGCGACCCTCCACCTCGAGGAGCTGTGGATCAAAGACGTCACGATCACCACCGGTCTCGTCGACACGTTCTCGACGCCGACGTTCCTGCGCCTGCTCGCGGGCCATCAGCTCGAGGCCGGCCAGTTCGCGACGCACCACTTCCGCCTCGACGAGTTCGAAAAGGCCTACGACGTCTTCTCGCGCGCGGCCGAGACGGGGGCACTGAAAGTCGTCCTCACACGGGAGTAGCGCGTCAACGCCGGCTTGGCGGATCGGGCTACGGCGCCGGATCGGGCGGCTCGTTGTCGTCCGCGTCGCTCCAGTCGACCCACACGGTGCCGGTCGCCGCGAGGTAGCCGCGGATCGCAGTGCCGAGCGTCGGGAAGAAATGATCGTCGCCGATGCGGTCGTAGAGCCCGTAGTCGCGGAGCCGGTCCTTGACCGGACCCTTGAGCTCCGCGAACGCGAGCTTGACCCCGTCGCGCTCGAGGTCGTCGATGAGTCGACCCAGGATGTCCGCCCCGGTCGAGTCGACATCGGTCATCGGCTCCGCGGCGACGATCACCCAGCGCGTCAGGTCGTCCCGTGCTCTCATCGCGGCGGCCAACCGGTCGGCGAAGACCTCCGCATTGGCGAAGAAGAGGGGCGCGTCGAAGCGGTAGAGGACAAGCCCCGGAATCTGCGCGGCGTCGGGGTGGCGGTCGATGTCGTGGTACCCCTTGCGTCCCCGCACACGTCCGAGCACCGCGTCATACGGTCGCCACGCCCGCCGTATGAAGTCGCCCAGTGACAACACGATCGCCACCCCGATGCCTTGGAGCACACCCAGGATCGCAACGCCGAGCAACGCGGCGACACTCAGGTACAGCTCCGAGCGGCGAACCCGCCAGAACCAGCGCAGGCTCGTGACATCGAACAGCAGGAACGCCGCGGCGATCACGATCGCGGCGAGTGTCGACTGCGGCAGGTTCTGGCCGAGTCCGCCGTCGGCCATCAGGATCACGATGATCGCCACCGCGCCGACGACTCCCGCGGCTTGCGTACCGGACCCGGCCGACTCCGCCACTGCGGTACGCGTCGCCGAAGCGCTCACGGGAAAGCCCTGAAAGAAGCCGGCCGTCGCGTTGGCCGCGCCGAGAGCAACGATCTCCTGGTTCGCGTCGACGTGCTCGCCCCGCTTCGCCGCGAGACTCCGCGACACCGCGGTCGTATCGGCCAGCGTCACGAACGCCATACCCGCGGCGGCCAACAGCAGCGTTCCGATGTCGTGGAGGTTCACGTCGGGCAGTGCCGGCGTCGGGAAGCCCGAAGGGATGCGTCCCACGACGGATACGCCGTGTTCGGTGAGGTCGAACGCGCCGGTCGCGATGGCTGCCCCCACGACGGCGATCAAGATGCCGGGCACTCTCGGCCACCAGTGGCGGCAGACGAGAACAACCCCGAGTGACGCAACGCCGACAAGCAGAGCTGCGGTGACCGTCTTGCCATCACGGACGCCACGCACGAACGCTTCGGACTCACCCAACAGTCCGCTCCGCGTGGCTACTGAACCCGAAGAGCTGCGGGAGCTCGCTTACGAAGACCACTAACGCGATCCCGTTGAGAAAGCCGATGCGCACCGGCCTCGAGAGGAGCTCCGCGAGGATCCCGAGTCGGGCAAGCCCGGCGCCGATCAACAGCGCGCCCATGAGCAGCGCGAGCATCCCTGCGAGTGCGACCGCCCTCGCAGGGTCGCCGTGCGCGCCGACCAGCGGCAGGATCGCGGCTGCGATCAAAGGCCCCAGCGCCGAGTCGGGGCCCAGCACGAGGATGCGCGAGGGCCCGAGTGCCGCGTACGCCAACAGCGCGGCGACGGTCGTGTACAGCCCGGTCACGGCCGGTAAACCGGCGAGCTCGGCATAGGCCATGCCCTGGGGTACGAGCAGAGCGGTCAGCACCAATCCCGCGACAAACTCCCTTCGTGACCACTGTCGCTGATTTGCGCGGAGCAGATTGAGCCCGGGGACGCGCTGAACGATCGCGTTTCGCCGGGAGGGACGGCCGCCGTCATAACCCATCGGCGTCAAGTCTCCACTCGATCAACGCCACGCACACGGACGTTGGTCCATTGCCACCCATGCCTCACATGCCGGTCGGGAAGGTCTCCGGGGGCTCGCCGCGGTCCCACATTGCCGTGCGCTCGAGCGGCTCGAGTGCGCGCGTGCGATCGAGGTGGATGATCGCGTCAAACTGCTCGGCGGCTCGGGCCTCGAGGTAGTGGCTCTGACGCTCGGTCTCGGGACGGTAGATGACACCGATCGCCCGCTCCAGCCGAGGTATCCGCAGGGTGTCACGAGCGGCGTGGTCGGCGGTCGCGAGCCAGAAGGCCGGCACCGGCACGTCGTGGAACAGCGCCTCGTAGCTTCCGCGAAGTGCGGGACGCACATGCTTGCGCTCGGGCGCGTCGCCCCAATTGGACGCCGCGGTCACGCGACCGTCGTAGGTGCTGAATCCGACCAGTAGGCACTCGCTGCCGTACCGCTGTCGCGCCAGCTGGCCCACATTCAGCTCGCCACGCGTTCTCATGGAGGTGGCACGCGCATCGCCGACATGTGAGTTGTGCTCCCACACCACGATCTTCGTATGACCCAGCCGGTGATCGAGATGCTCGACGAGCGCGTCCAGCGTGGCGGCCATATGGTGGTCGCGCAGGTTCCACGACGACACTTCGGCGCGATACATCTGTTGGTAGTACTCCTCGGCGTCGCGCACAACGCGCGCGTTCTCCTCGGCAAAGAACAGCTCGTCCTCCGCGATCCAGCCATCGCGCCGCAGGTACGAATCGGCCCGTCTCCGCAACTCCACGAGCTGCGCGACGACCTCGTTCTCACACGGAATCGCGCCCTCGAACGCGAGTGCGTACCCATACGCCTGACCCTCGCCACCGACATGATCGAAGCAGGCGTACCGGTCGCGGGCCCGCCGGGCCTCGGCAGGGTCGACGCGGTCGAGATAGGCGATGACAGCCTGGATCGAAGCGCGCAAGCTATAGAGATCAAGCCCGTAGAACCGGGCCTTGGTCCTCGGATCCTGGTGCGCGTCGTTCCGGGCACGCAGCCACTCGACGAACTGCACGACGTCGCGGTTGCGCCACATCCATGCGGGGAAGCGGCGGAAATCCGCCAGCGCGGTCTCGGCGTCGCCGTCGGCCGAGAGACCCATCACATAACGATTGACCCGGTACGCATCCGGCCAGTCGGCCTCCACCGCGACCGCAGTGAAGCCGCACTCGTCGATCAGCCGCCGTGTGATCCGAGCCCGCTCCCGGTAGAACTCATGCGTGCCGTGCGACGCCTCGCCGATGAGAACGAAGCGCCGCGTGCCCGCAAGATCGATGAGCGCGTCGTAGTCATCCGCCGCCCCGGTCACCGGCCGAGCCGCCGGCGCCAGCGCCTCCGGTGCCGAGCGGGTCCTTGACGTCGCGTGCATGCCCTCAGTGTCTTCATCTGCACGGGCCCCACCAGGGTCGGAGGTCACTTCCTCTTCAGGCCGGCGGGATTGAATGATTTTGTACCGTCTTCCGGCTCATTGCGGCTTGCATTTACGCCGGCATCTGCCCGCCGAATACCTTCTAAGGGTTGCCTAACCTTAGGAGCCGACGACGGTTCGGGATCGCGTCACGTCGCCCGGCGCAACTCGTCGACCTCCCCGCGTTTCCGCACGACGCGCTCGACCCCGCCCGCAGCGGCGGCGATATCGGCGTGCAGGCGCGCGGAGATGATCCGCACGTGGTGTTCCACGCGCTGCGCAACCTCACCCGGATGGCGAAGGGCACCGCGGGCCTGCGTTGGAGCCAGCTCGGATTCGGCCGCACCTCGACAACGAGTGAGGCGCAGGAGACCCCGCGCAACCTCCCGCGTAGCGTCCCGAACGCGGGCGTTGTTGTTGCGCGAGACTCCCATTTGCTCGACGAGCGAGGAGGCGCAAATGCAGCCTGATCCCAAGATCATGAAGGCGCTCGAGGACGTGCTGCAAGCGGAGCTCGCCGCGGTGAACACCTACTTCGTCCAATCGAAGCTCCAGGCGAACTGGGGCTACGACCGTCTCGCGGGCAAGATCCACGACGAGTCGCTCTCCGAGATGCGCCACGCCGACACGCTCGTCGACCGCATCGTCTACTTCGACGGCATTCCCAACCTCAGCAAGATCGGCCGCGTGCGGATCGGCGAATCCGTCCACGAGCAGCTCACGATCGCGCTCGAGCTGGAGGTCGCACAGGTCGACCGCCTCAACCAGGCGATCGCGCTGACCCGGGAGCTCGGCGACGACGGCACCCGACTCGTGTTCGAGCCGATGGTCACCGCGGGTGAAGCGACGATCGACTGGCTCGAGACGCAGCTCGCCGCGATCGACGCCCTCGGCGCCGACAATTACCTCGCACAGCAGCTGCACTGAGGGGCGGCCGCGGCGCGATGGAGCAGGAAGCCGTTCCGCGCGAGAGTTGCGGCCATGAGTGAGCTCGCGTTTCGGACGTGCCCGTTGTGCGAGGCGACGTGCGGCCTCGAGATCGAAGTGAAAGACGACGGCGGCATCGGTCGTATCCGCGGTGATCGCGACGACGTCTTCAGTCACGGATTCATCTGCCCGAAGGGCTCGACGCTGAAGCAGTTACACGAAGATCCAGACCGGCTCCGCACGCCGATGGTGCGCGGTGACGACGGCGAGCTGCACGCGGCCACGTGGGACGAGGCGTTCGCCGAGATCGCGCGCCGGCTGCCGCCGATCATCGAGCACCACGGGCGCGACGCGGTCGCGATCTACTTGGGGAACCCCACCGTGCACAGCCTGTCGGCGTCGCTCTACAGCCGCTTTCTCGTGCGCGCCCTCGCCACGAGCAACGTGTATTCGGCGAGCACCGTCGACCAACGTCCCAAGGAGATCAGCAGCGGGTTGTTGTTCGGCACGAGCATCAGCTTCGCCGTACCCGACCTCGACCGCACCTCGTACCTGCTGCTGCTCGGCGCCAACCCAATCGAGTCCAACGGCAGCCTTGCCACCGCGCCCGACTGGCCCGGTCGTCTCGAGCGCATCATCGAACGCGGCGGCCGCGTCGTCGTGGTCGACCCCAAGCGCACGAAGACCGCGGAACAAGCGAGCGAGCACGTCCCGATCCGCCCCGGCACCGACGCCCTGTTCCTGATGGCGATGGTGCACGTGCTCTTCGCCGAAGGACTCGTCGAACTCGGCCGTCTCGACGAATTCGTCGCCGGCGTGCAAGCGGTCGAGCAGGCGGCGCGCGACTTCTCACCCGAAGCCGTTGCACCGGTGACCGCGATCGACGCCGGCACCATCAGGCGCCTGACGCGCGAGCTGGCAGCCGCAGAGACCGCTGCGGTATACGGCCGCATCGGCACGTGCACCCAGGAGTTCGGCACGCTCGCGAGCTGGCTCGTCGACGTGCTCAACATCCTCACCGGTAATCTCGACCGGCCGGGCGGCGCGATGTTCGCGAAGCCGGCTTCGGGCGGGGCCACGACCGCGGGCACCCCGGGCAAAGGGCGCGGCGTGACATTGGGTCGGCGCGCGAGCCGGGTGCGCGGCCTGCCGGAGAGCTACGGCGAGCTTCCCGTCGTCTGCCTGGCCGAGGAGATCGAAACCCCTGGCGACGGCCAGATCAGGGCCCTCATCACGGTGGGCGGCAACCCGGCCCTGTCGGCGCCCAACAGCAGCCGGCTGCAGCCCGCGCTCGCGAGCCTCGAATTCATGGTGTCAGTCGACCCGTACGTCAACGAGACGACACGCAATGCCGACGTCATCCTCCCGTCGCCGAGCATCCTCACCAAGAGCCACTACGACGTCGCCTTCTACCAGTTCGCGCTCCGCAACGTCGCCAACTACTCGCTGTCCCGTCCTGCCGGCCGAAGACGGGGCGATGGACGAATGGAAGAGCATCGCCAAGCTCGCGCTCATTGCGCAGGGCATGGGGGCGGACGCCGATCCGGCCGCCCTCGACGACGTCGTGATCCGCGGCATGGCCGAGCGCGCCGGGCTCGGTCCCGACGAGACGATCGCCGAGCTCGGGCCGCGTGTCGGTCCCGAGCGGATGCTCGACCTCATGCTGCGCACCGGTCCGTACAAGCTCACGCTCGACGAGCTGCTCGACCATCCGCACGGCATCGACCTCGGCGCGCTCGAGCCGCGAGTGCCCGAGGTGCTGCGCACCGCGTCCGGGATGATCGAGATGGCCGCCGACCCGTTGCTCGCGGATGTGCTTCGGCTGAAGGCTGCACTCGGCCGGCGCGCGAACGGCGGGCTCGTGCTGATCGGCCGCCGTCACCTGCGTTCCAATAATTCGTGGATGCACAACGTCGGCGTGCTCATGAAGGGCAAGCCCCGCTGCACGCTGCAGATTCATCCCGACGATGCCGGCCGACTCGGCCTTGGCGAGAAAGCGAAGGTGACCTCACACGCCGGCGCGGTGGTTGCCGACGTCGAGGTCACCGACGCGGTCATGCCCGGCGTCGTGAGCCTGCCGCACGGTTGGGGCCACGACCTGCCCGGCGTGGAGATGCACATCGCCCGCGCCAACCCCGGGGTGAACTCCAACGCCCTCGCCGACAACGACCTGTTCGATCCGCTGTCGGGCAACGCCGTGCTCAACGGCGTTCCCGTCGAGGTCACTCCGGCGTAGCGGGGCGCTTCACGCACTCCGCCACCGGGTGGCGCTCTTCGACCATTGCACCCACTACCGACGGTTTGTGACGCGCGTCACGGGCGGTTTAGTATAGTCTCGGCCATTTCAGAGGGAATCAGGAGACTCGGTTGGTCCGCATCGCCCGTTTTGTCGCCGGGGGGACCTTCGTTGCCCTCATGGCATCGTGCGCAGCGGCCCCGCCTGTTCCCCCGCCCGTGCGACAGCCCGCCCGCGAGACGAGATGCGCGCTCCCCGCGGCCGGCGGCGACTTCACCACCGCGAATCCCGACGCCACCGGAGTCGGCACCGACGCGGTCCAACACGCGATCAACGTCATCGCGCCGATGCTTACCACCTCGTTGCGCGTGTATCGCCACGGCTGTCTCATCGGGAAGACCAACCTCGACGACGCCGAGAAGAACCAGCGGCAACAGTTCTTCAGCGCGACGAAGACCGTCGTGTCGTTGCTCGTCGGACGCGTGGTCACGCTGGGCAAGCTGTCTATCGACGATCCGATTGGCAAGTACCTTCCCGAGGCCGACGCGGCGCACGGCGCGATCACGGTGCGCGAGCTCCTCACACAAACGTCGGGCCTACGGTTCGCCTGGGTAAACGATGTGCTGACCTCGATCAGCGACGGCGAGCGCGAGGCGCTGAACCTGCCGTTCGTGCACCATCCCGGCACGTACTTCGAGTACGCGCAGACGACGGTGACGCTGCTCGGCATCGTCGTCGAACGTGCGGTTGGCGAGGACCTTCAGAAGTTTGCGACCACCAACCTGTTCGAGCCCATCGGCATCGAGCCCGGCACATGGACGTGGGAACGCGACGGCACGGGCCATACCCACGGATACGCCTGGTTGATGATGACGCCGATCGCGATGGGCAAGCTCGGCACGCTCGTGCTGCACAACGGCGCATGGGGCCGGCAACGCATTATCGACCCGTCGTACATCCGCGAGATGGGCACACCAACGGCCACCAACGGCAGCTACGGATTCCTGACGTGGACGAATCGGGGCGTCGGGGGCTACGACGGCTTCGGCCGGCACTTCCACAGCGGGCGCGAGATTCCTCCGCGCCCGTCGACATGGTGCAGTTCTCGGGCTTCCTCGATCAGGCGATCTTCATCGTGCCGAGCCTCGACATGGTGATCACGCGTTCGGGGATCTCGGCAACGCCCGGTTGGGACTACGAGATGTTCCGCACCCTCGTACCGGCGGTGCGCGGCCACGCCAACTACAAGGACCCCGGCCCGTACGTGCAGGGGCCGACGGACGTGCCGATCGACGAGCTCGTCGACCTCCCGCTCCTGATCCACGAGATCTTCAACAACGGCGCGTAACAGCGAGCCGGCGTTTTCCTGCGTTTACTCGAGGCATTCTCACCAAATAGGTAGGCAGATCCTCGAGTGAACGAGTCCCTTGGCTCCGCGCTGTCAGGCTGAGTCGTACGCCTGCTCCTGCATCTCCTCGGGGCTGACGTCGCGCACGTGCTGGGCGAAGCTCCACTGGTGGCCTTCGAGATCCGCGGCCATGTAGGAACGGTCGCCGTAGAACTTGTCCTCCGGCTCCGAGATGATCTCCGCACCCGCGCCCTTCGCTCGTGCAAAATGTTGATCGACGTCGTCGACGTAGACACTCACGAGCACGCTGACCTTGCCGTGTCGCTTCGGGCTCTCGAATGACCCGCCCGGTGCGCCCATCATGATGACGCCGCCGGCAAGTTCCATCTCCGCGTGCGACACCTTGCCCTTCGGTTCGGTGATTCGCATGCGCTCGTGAAAGCCAAACGCTGTCGTCAGCCACTCCAACGCGCCGACGACGTCCTCGTACAACAGGTACGGCGTGATCCGGGGATAGCCATCGGGTGGGTTCTGCGCCATGAAGAGCCTCCTCATAGACCGAAGTGCCTGATGTATACCCGAACCGGGCGCGCAGTATGACGCTCGCGCGGGACGCATGAATCGGATTCGTGGGTTGCGCCGCGAGGTTCCACTCCTTGAACAACAACGTAAACGACAAGTTCAACGAAGCAGGCGAGCAGCTCTCCGCTACGTCGACGAGCCCTGACGCCAGCCACACGATCACGAAGGAGCAGTTCAACGCGGTGACCATCGGCACCTCGCGTGCCGACGTCATCACCCAACTCGGCAAGCAGCCGGACAGCGCGATCTCGAACTGCATCTGGTACGACCGAAGCGACGGCGGCCCGGGTGAGGGGTCCCAGTTCTGCTTCACCAACGGCGCGCTGTCGACCAAGAGGTGGTTGTAACGGTGCCGCCGGGCATCTCGTAGCACCGCGCGACCAGTTCTGCTTCCCAGCCCGGACTGATGCGCGCCGCGGGGCCGCCCCGCCGTACTGCGACCGCAACGTGTGTGCGCGAGCGCGGCGTATAGGCACCACTTTTTCACAAACGGTGTCGGTTACGGTCCCCGGTGTGGCCGTGCTGCTGGGTCTGCTCGTCGCCGTGTCGTACGGGTCGGCCGACTTCCTCGGCGGCTTCGCGTCGAAGTCGTCGCCGGCCGGGACCAGCGTGCTGGGCTCACAAAGCGTCGGCCTCGTGGTCGTGTGCGGATACCTCCTGGTGCTCGGCGGCGGGACCCTCACGGGCGGCGACGTCGGACTCAGCGCGCTGGCGGGTGTTGCCGGCGTCTTCGGCGTCACCTGCCTGTTTCGCGGCCTCGCCGTCGGACGGATGAGCGTGGTCGCACCGGTGAGCGCGGTCGGCTCCGCGGTGCTCGAGGTGATCTGGGGACTGGCGCGCGGCGAGCGGCCCGGGGCCGTGGCGCTCATCGGCGTCGCGCTCGCGCTGATCGCAATCGCAGTCGTCGCAGGATCGGCAACCGAACACCCGCTGCGCACCGTGTCGGCCCGCGCGGAGCTCGCGTTGGGCGTCGGTGCCGCGATCGGCTTCGGAGGCGTGCTGATTTGTCTGTCGGAGACCGGCACCGAATCCGGGATGTGGCCGGTTGTGATCGCACGTCTCGTGCCACTGCCCCTGCTCGCGCTCATACTGGTCGCCGCCGGGCGCCCGCTCCTCGTGCGCCGCGCCGACCGGGGGCTCATTGCCGCCGCGGGAACGCTCGACGCGACCGCCAACGTGCTGTTGCTCCTGGCCGTCCGTCAGGACCTTCTGTCGCTCGTCGCGCCGGTTGCGGCGCTGTATCCCGCGGCGACGGTCCTGCTCGCCAAGGTGGTCGTACACGAGCAGATCGGCCGGGCGCCGCGGCAGCACTCGTCGTCGCGATCGGTGGGCTCGCGTTGATCTCGGTGCGATAGCCGAGCACACCCGGCTGCGCTCGCCCGCTAGCGTCGAGGCGTGACCGGCGCGAGTGCTGCTACAGCGCGAGCCGTCGAGCCACTTCGGGCCCGCGCGGTGCTGGGCACCACCGTGCGCCTCTACCGTGAGAACTGGCGACGCGTCGTCGGCGCGGCGTTCGTCGTGTTCGGTGCCATCGCGATTCTCGACACTGCCAACGACGCGCTCGCGGACCGCCTCGATGACCCGGTTGTGGCGCTGATCCTGCTGGCGGCCTCGGTGCTCGGCGTCTTCGGCGCCACGTTCTACTCCGGCCTGCTCGACCTCCTCGTCGGCGCCGCGGAGTACGGCGGACGAAGACACAGCGTCGGCGAGGTGCTGCGAACGCTGCCGTACGTCCGGCTGATGTCGGCGGCCGCGCTGCTCTTGGCGCTGACTGCCATCGGCACGCTCCTCTTGATCGTGCCCGGCCTGATCGTCTTCACGCTGTTCTCGCTCGTCGGCCCGCTCATCAACATCGAGAACCTCGGCGTCCGGCGCGCGTTCCGCCGGTCGGCCCATCTCGCGCGCCCGCACTTCTGGCTGGTGCTGGGGCTCGTCACGCTGCCGGTCCTCATCGAGGACGAAGTCGTATCGACCGTCGAAGCGGCAATCCACGGCCAACACCTGCTGTGGGTGTTCCTCACGATGGGCATCACCGGCGCGGCGGTCGGTTCGGTGGTGGGCCTCATCGAGGTCGTGCTCGCGTACGAGCTCATGGCCCGCGACCGTGCGGCAGCGCGCATCAGTGACATTGGCGACGATTAGGCTCGTCGCATGGGTTCATCAGGAATGAAGCGTAAGAATCGCAAGCACCTGCAGAAGGTGGGCACCAAGACCGAAGAGCGCCAGTTGCAAGAGCACGAGCGCGAGGCGATCGTCGAGAACTTCGGCATTCACCCGTCGAGCCGCAACGCACGCTTGTGGAGCGTGGTCGGGGCCGTGCTCGTGCTGTTCGGAATCCTGGCGCTCCTCGGCTGGGTCTTCATGACGTGACCGACGCGGGCGTTCCTACCAGGACCCGCCGCCACCGCCGCCCATCCCGCCGCCACTGAACCCGCCGCCGCTGAACCCACTGGCGCCGCCCGACGCGCCTGCCGGCGTTGACGTGAGCGTGCCGGAGCTCATGACACTGAAGCCGGAGACGGCGCTGCTGAAGGCCATGTAGTCGAACACGTTCGGGCTCTGGTACCACGACATGTCGGGCGGCCGGCCTGCGAGACCGGCGAACGTCTTGGCCCACTTCGCGGTCGCGCCGAACACGATCGCATACGGCAAGTACTCGGTGAACAGATTCTGCTTCTCGGCGAACTGGGCGCGGGACTGCTCCGATTCCACGATGAAACGGCGGAAACCGAGCGCACGGCGCACGACACCCGTGCCCTTCGCCGTGCGACGCGGCATCCACTTCGCCGCGATCACGAACAGGATGCCGCCGAGCACGAGCGAAACGGGCACCAGCCCGGCGTGGGAGCTGGACGCGACCCAGTAGACACAGAGGACGCCGAGGGCGGTGATCAGGATGCCCACACCGTGCCACTTCGATCGGGTCTTGTCGGGACGGCGCGAGAACCATCCCTGCTCCACCGCGTCGTCGTACAGCCCGTCCTGCACGTCCTTCACGTGCGAGGCGAACTTGTCGTGGAGATCCGACAGCTGCACTTCGGTGCGGTTGTCGAACAGCGCGTCGAGCAAGGTGCGCTCGTAGGCCTTGAGACCGGCTCCGTCCTTCTTCTTGGTGAGCGTCCAGTCGGTCTTGCCGAACACGCCGTGCTTCGGAATCTCGGTGATCGTGAGATAGCCGCGGACCGCGAGATCGACGATGGTCGCGCTCACGTCGAGCGGATTCGCGACTTGATCGACGAGCGTGCCCAGCTCACCCGGACGCAGGTTGTCGGGCGGGACGTACTCGACGGGGATCAGGTCGCCGCGGAAGAACGGCACCGACTCCTCCTGGCCGTCGACATTCCCAAAGGTGACGTCAGTGGGCGCGCCGGCGTATTGCCGGTCGCGTCCAAAACGCACGAAGAGCAGGACAAACGCGATGATCACGAGGGCCAGCCCGAGCGCCGACAACGCGAGGTACAACGGCGTCGCCGCGAACGCTCCGGTCGAGGCAAACGGGTTGTCGATCTTGGCGACGCCACTGGAAGTCGCGGTGAAATGGTCCACGAGCGTTGGGGCGGCAACCGTCACCGCGCCCTTCGGCAGCGCGATCGTGGCCGTGACGGCGGAGAACGCGGCGACCGGCGCTTGCGCGAACGTCGCGGCGGGTGTCGTTGGACTGCGCCTCGGTGCACGGCTCATTGGAGCCGACGGGCCCCGTGGTGCATTGCACCCGGGTGATCGCGGCGGGCGCATCGACGGTGGCGTTCACGGTGTCGATGGGTACGGGCCAGCCGGCACCCATCACGTTCCAGACGAGCTCGTCGTGGTCGGCAAAGGCATTGAGCGCGCCGGTGACGCGATACGTGATGTCGTAGGTGTGGCGCCCGGAGATGGTGCTGTCGGGATCGCCGATGCGAATGCGCTCGTCCTTGCCGTAGTCGGAGACCGTGTAGGAGCCCGACGCGCCGCCCGACGCGTTGATCGAGACCACCTCGAGGTGGGCGAGCCGGTCACGACGGGCGTCATAGCGATACCGCACGGGCACGTCGCGATAGATGCCGTGATGCTCGGTGCTGCCGAAGTCGTATGCGATCGACTCCTTGACGAGCAGCGCGCCCGACGCCTCGATCCGGAGCGCAACCTGATACCGCGCGATGTGCTCGTCACCGGTCTGCGCGCCTGCGGGCGCGGCGCTCGACAAGGCGAGAGCCGTGCCGACAAGCGCGAGCATGATGAGCACTCGCCGTTGAGACATCCCTGCTGCCCTGCCGATCATCGTGGTGGAGCTGGTGAGGTGGCGGTGAACGCACCAGCACCGTTCGGCAGCATACGCGGTCGAAGAGGGCACATCGTCACACCGGTGCCTTGCTCGCGAGCGCGCCGTTGGTGAAGCAGAACTGGTATGCGTCGTCGGCGAAGCCGTCGGTGCGGTTGTAGTAGATGCATCGCTTGGCAAGCCTGTCCTGGAGCATGCCCTTGTACTCGAATGCCTGGGCGTTCTGCGGCTGCTTGCCCAGCTGGGTGATGACCTCGGCACGCGACGCGCCGACGCGCACCGCGTCGAACTGTTCCCTCGAGATCGCGTGCGCAGCCTGTTGAGCGGAGAGAGGGCCGGTGTCGAGGTGGATGGTGGGTCCGACAACCGTGATGCAGCCGACGAACCCGACGAACATCGCGAGCGTGATCGCGAGAACCACCCAAGGCCATTTCTTGCGTACGGCAAAGCGCCCCCCGCAGCGCGGGCAACTCACCCCCGAGGTATCGGACTGGACATGACAGTGCGGACACACTCGGTGCGTCGTGACCGGTGCGATTGGCGTGATCGTCGCGCCCGGCGAGGTCGGCGCGATCACCGCCGCGGCGTGCGTCACACGAGACGCGGCACCGGCTGTCGCTGAGCCCGGAGCTTCCAGGAGCGAATCCATCCGTTGTTGCCCCGCCGTCGCCCCGTAGTCAGTCCACGCCGCCCCGTCCCAATAGCGAACCTCGTTGCGACTAGTCGGGTCCGGGTACCACGCCGCAGACGGCATCCCGCTCTTCGCCCTCGGTGCTCCCCAGCCCATCAGACTGAAGCCCGCGAACGCTTTGCTGATGCTCATGTGGCTGTGTGCAGCTCCGCCCGCATACCACGTGACTTCCACGGGCACTCTTGCAAGATCAGAAAACGCCTCTGCCCACTTCGTCGTCACACCGAACGCGATGGCGTACGGCAGGTACTCGGTGAAGAGATTCTGCTGCTCGGCTGCCTCGGCTCGCTGCTTCTCGGATTCCACAATGAAACGACGGAAGCCGAGCGTACGGAGGAGGAGACCCGTGCCCTTCGCCGTGCGACGGGGCATCCACTTCGCGCCGACGATCAAGAGGATGCCGCCGATCGCAAGCGGCACGGCTACCAGCCCGGCATGGGACTCGGCCGCGGAGAAAGCCTGCCGGAGGCCGACGAGGAAGACCCCGAAGCCGATCGCCGCCCATATCGCTCGGGTCGCGTCGGGTCGCCGCGAGAACCACCCCTGCTCCACGGCGTCGTCGTATAGCGCGTGCTCGACGTCGCGCACGTGTCTGAGGAAAGTCAAGCGAAGGTCCGAGACCTGCATCTTCTCCCCGGCTTGGAAGAGCGCTTCGAACAAGATGCGCTCGTAGGCCTTGAGACCGGCCGCGCCCTTCTTCTTGGTGAGCGTCCAGTCCAGCTTGCCGTTCACGTCGTGCGTCGGGGCCTCGGCAATTGTGAGATAGCCGCGGACCGCGAGATCGACGATGGTGGCGCTCACGTCGCGCGAATTTGCGACTTGATCAATGAGCGTGCCCAGCTGGCCGGGACGCAGATTGTCCGGCGGGACGTACTCGACAGGAATCGGGTCGTCGCGGAAGAACGGCACCGGCTCCTCGTGACCCTCGACGTTGCCGAACGTGACGTCGGTCGGCGCGCCGGTGTATTGCCGATCGCGTCCGACGCGTAGGAAGAGCCAGCTCATGCCGGCTATCACGAAGCCGAGCTCAATCGTCGCTGCGAAGAGGTACCGCGGCGTCACCGCGAATGGTCCGGTCGAAGCAAACGGGTTGTCGGCCGCGGCAACGTTGGAAACCAAGACGAAGACAAGCGACACGGCGAAAATCGTGACGAAAAGTGCCAGGCTGATGCGCGCACCCCGCTCAGACATCTGTTTCCCTGCCGATCACGGCATGCAGTGAGTTGCGCGGAGGTGAATTTACCAGCGCTGCTCAACAGTTTACGGGTCGAATGGACGTATCTCGACGCCCGCGCAACCGCTCGAGATGGCGACGCTTCCCACGTCTCCTCCCGTTGCCTGCTGTACTGACGCCGTGGATTTGGCCGCCGCCGTCGAGCAGGGTGACATCGACGAGCTCGTGCGTCTGGTCGACGGCTTGTGTGCGACGCGCGAATGGGAGGCACTCAGCGAGCTTCGTGAGCGGTGCCAGCGCGCGTTCGAACGCGGACGTCAGCTCTGGCCGGTCGCCACCCACGCCGAGTACCGACTCGCGCTCGAGGCCCCGGGACCGTTTGCCGCGTCGGTGTTGGTCGAAGGGACGGGGCGCTTCGCGCTCGGACCGTTGCCCGAAGTGGCGGCGTCGACCCACACGTGGGCCGAGCTCGAGCCGCACCTGACCTCCGGACCGTCAGCGGTGCTGACAGCCCACGAACGCGTCGTACGCGGCGAAGACCTCACCGGCATCGAGTTGCCGGGCCCGCCAGTGCTCGAGCTTCCGCTCCGGCTTCAGTCGTGGGAACCGCAGTACTCCCTGGCCGAGTACCGGCACGACAAGGCCGACTTCCCCGCGCCCGCCGCGCCGCACTTCGAGGCGGCGGACCTGCCAACCATGTCGCCGCCTGCGCGGCGCGACGGCGACGCCGTGCGAGCGTTGCTCGACCTCGCCCGGGCCTGGACGAGCGGGTCCGAGGGCCGAGCCGATGCGATCGCGGTCGAGGGTACCGCGCTCGACGCGATCGCGGCGCTCGGACTCGAGCAGGCACGCATCGCCGAGCTCACGCCTGCAGCCGCGCTGGCAACGATGGCGTGGACCGCGGCGAGCGGCGGTGCTCACGGCCGCCGGCCCGGCGCCGCCGCGGGCCGGTTCGGCGCGTGGTGGGCCGCCGCCGCGCTCACCGACTCGCTCGAGCCATGGCCCGCCGACGCCGACGCGCTCGGTGACGCGGTCGGCCGGCTTCGGTGGTTCCTGTTCGACAGCCATGAGCCGGAGACGGGTTGGTCGCTGCACCTCGCGGCCGGCGACACACAGCACGGTCGTGCGTGGGCGGTCGCAGCGGTCGATTCGGCATAGACAACTCGCAGGATGCTCTCTAACGTCCAAGTGATCCGGTCCGCTGCCGGTGACGAACGTCATGAGACACCGCCCCGAACCAGGAGTTGACCATGGCCACGAGCACCACCACCACGCATGACTACGAGACGCTCGTGCGCGAGGAGCTCGCCGACCTACGCGCGTTTCTCGACACGCTCACCGACGCGCAGTGGGACGACCCGACCCTGTGCGAGGGCTGGCGAGTGCGCGACGTCATCGGCCACATGTGCGTCGGCTACTCGGTCAACCTGCTGACGTTCCCGTTCACCCTCGCGACCTTCGGCTTCAACGTTCCCAAGGGATCCCACGTGCTCTCCGTGCGTTACGGCGACGAGCACACGCCGGCCGAGATCAAGGAGAACTTCGCCCAGCTGACAACCAAGGAGAAGCCGGGTGGTCTCGCCCGGGTCATCAAGACCCATGAGCGGTTCACCGACCACCTGATCCACCAGCAAGACATCCGGCGGCCGATGAACAAGCCCCGCGAGATCCCGCGTGAGCGCCTCGTCGCCGCGCTCGACGCGCTGCCGCGCATCGGCGGCTTCCTCAAGTCGAACCAGAAGGCCAAGGGCCTGCGCTTCGTCGCGACCGACATCGACTACACGCTCGGCGACGGGCCCGAGGTGCGCGGGCCGGCCGAATCATTGATCCTTGCGATCTCGGGACGACCGGTCGCGCTGCCCGAGCTCGAGGGCGAGGGCCTCGCGACCTTGCGCGAGCGCATCGACGCCTGATTCGCTCGCCGCGTCGCGGCTGCCGCCGGTAGCGTCCCGCACCTTGGACCCGCTCGCGTTCTTCGGCCTGGAGGAGACTGCCGATCCCCGGCGGTGGCGCCTGCCGGTCGTCCCCGAGCTGTGCTCCGGGATCGGCGCGCTGTTCGGAGGCGCGGGCTTGGGCGTGTGCATCGAGGCGCTCGAGCGCACGACCGGCCGGCGACTCGTCTGGGCGACCGCGCAGTACCTGTCGTACGCGCGCCCGCCGGCACTCGTCGAGATCGCCGTCACCGGCCTCGTGCGCGGGCATCACTCGTCGCAGGCGCGGGCGGTCGCGACCGTCGAGGGCGAGGAGATCTTCACCGTCAACGCCGCGCTCGGCCGTCGACCGGCACCGTGGCAAGGTCAGTGGGCGGAACGCACCGCAGTGCGCGCGGCGGACGACAGTCCGCCGCGCGAAGACATCCAACGCTACCGGGGCACGTTGATGGACCGTATCGAGATGCGCATCGCCAAGGCGCGTCCCCCCGACGAGTTGCCCGGCACACCCGGGGATGGCCGCAGCGCCCTCTGGGTCCGGTTGCCCGAGCTCGACATGTCGGCCGCGACGTTGGCGATCGTCGGTGACTTCGTGCCGTTCGGTGTCAGAGAGGCCCTCGGCCAGCTCGTCGGCGGGAACAGCCTCGACAACACGCTGCGCGTCATGCATCACCACCACGCCACCGAGTGGATACTCGCCGACGTGCGCGTGCACGCGGTTGCCGATGGTTTCGGGCACGGTCTGGTGCATCTCTGGGCCGACGACGGCACACTGCTCGCGACTGCCAGCCAGTCGTCCATCGTGCGGGAATGGCGCGACTGAACGCTCGAGCCGAGGAGGCGTCCACATGACCCAGCCGCGCTACGGGATCACCGTGCCTTTCGAAGGCATCCCCTTGCACGCGCACGAAGACTGGTTCCACGAGGTCGCCGACCTCGGGTACACCGACGTGTGGTCGGCCGAGTCCGGCGGCCCCGATGCGTTCACCCCGCTCGCGCTCGCGGCGGCATGGGAGCCGCGCCTGCGGCTGGGCACCGCGATCGTGCCCGCGTACACGCGCGGCGCGGCGACGCTCGCGGAATGTGTCGCCAGTCTGGCGCAGGCGGCACCCGGGCGGTTCGCGTTCGGCATCGGCACGTCGTCCGACGTGATCGTCGAGCGATGGAACGCGATGTCGTTCGACAAGCCCTACCAGCGCGTGCGCGACACCGTCCGCTTTCTCAAGGACGCGTTGCGGGGCGAGAAGATCACCCACGACTACGAGACGTTCTCGGTCAAAGGGTTTCGTCTCGGTATGCGACTCGAGGAGCACGAGATCCCGCCGATCCTCATCGCCGCGCTCCGGCCGGGCATGTTGCGACTGGCAGGACGCGAGGCCGACGGCGCCATCATCAACTGGCTGTCTGCCGACGACGTCAAGCAGGTCGTGCCGCACGTCGGCCAAGGCAAGGAGATCGCGGCCCGCATCTTCGTGTGCCCGTCCGACGACGCGAAGACGGTGCGCTCACTCGCGCGCCGCTTGATCGCCTCGTATCTCAATGTGCCGGTGTACCGCGCGTTTCACGAGTGGCTCGGGCGCGGTCCGGCGCTGCAAGACATGTGGGATGCGTGGGCCGAGGGCGATCGCGAACGTGCGGTTGCCGCGATCTCCGACGATGTCGTCGACGATCTCGTGGTGCACGGCTCGGCCGAGCAGTGCCGGGCAACGCTCGCGCGCTATATGGAGAACGGCGTGACCACACCCGCGCCGGCGGTCATCCCGATCGGCGTCGATCTGCGCGAGGCGATCCGAGGTCTCGCCCCGTCCGCCGGCTAGCGCGCGGCCGACCCGCTCCCGTTCTGGGATGAGTTTTCGACCGTAGCGGTCGATAACTCTGCCCAGAAGCGAGGGGAGACCGCCGACGCGATCAGGCCCGCGTGCTTGAGCTTCGCCTCGTGGTGACGAATGGTCGCCAGGCGGCACCGCGCGAGGATGCGCACGAACCACCAACCGGGGTCGATCTGACCGGCCGCGAACGAGAAGCGCGCCGACGTCGGCGCGGCGTGATGGTTGTTGTGGAGGCCCTCGCCCGCGCTGATCAGCGCGAGTGCGTTGCTGTTGGTCCCCGAGTTCTCGTGCGGACGCCCACCGAGCGTGTGGCCGACGGCGTTGACCGCGCCCGCCAGCATCAGGTAGCTGACCGTGTGGATGGCTGCTGCCAGCAGACCGGTCTTCCAACCGAACGTGAGACAGAGAATCGAGATCCCGATGCCGAGCCCGAGGAACGCGTGATCGAAGAACAGTCGATCCAGGCGGTCGCCGGGTATGTCACGCGCGTAGCGCTGCACGGTGATCCGGTCACGCGCCACCTTTCGGTACAGGCCGGCGTTCGTGAGCTGCACTCGCCAGAAGCCCATCACTGCGGGACTGTGTGGATCGTCGATCGTGTCGGTGGTGGCGTGATGGCGGCGATGCACGGCGACCCATTGGCGCGGTCGCATCCCGGTCGTCACCCAGATCGCCACCCGGAAGAACAATTCGGCGCGTCCGTTGATACTGAGCGCTCGATGTGTCAGGCCCCGGTGCAAGTAGACGCTCGTCACGAACAACGAGAACTGCGTGACGGCAAGGCCGGCGACAATGGCGACGAGAATGTGCACACGTGCTCCCCTGCGAGCGATGGTCGAGCAACCACACGCCCGAGAATCTCGAAAACTGTACGTGATCGAGCGGTTGGTAGGCTACCTGCGCGGCCGATTCCGGTCGCGCGCTTCCGTGCCCGCCGAGCGGGCTCGGCCCCACACCGGGCGACTATGGACAATGGCTACGGCACGAAGGACCAGATCCTCGCGGTTTCGCTCCGTCTTTTTGCCGACCACGGGTACGCAGGCACGAGCCTCAACGAGATCGCCGACGAAGTCGGTATCCGCCGCCCGAGCCTGTTCCATCACTTCGCATCGAAGGAAGCGCTCTACCGCGCGGTGCTGCTCGACTCGTTCGGCGACTGGTTCGCGCTCGTAGAGGCAGCGGTTGAAGGGCCGCGCGAAGGGTGGCCGCAGGTGGAGCGGGTGCTTCGCGCCGCGTTCACGTTCTTCGAGA
Source organism: uncultured Actinomycetes bacterium (assembly GCA_963813635.1). Taxonomy (GTDB): domain Bacteria; phylum Actinomycetota; class Acidimicrobiia; order IMCC26256; family JBBRZM01; genus JBBRZM01. The sequence continues at coordinate 733,923 of CAWEZO010000002.1, forward strand.
CGCATCCCGACTTCGTACGCCTCGTCCGCCGCGAAGCGCTCGAGGACAGCTCGATCCTCACGGAAGAGCTCGGGTCGGCGCTGCGCGGGCCGTTCGACCGGGCGGTGACGTTCCTCGAACGCGAGATGGAAGCCGGACGGCTCCGCTCCTATGACGGCCGGCAGCTCCTCCTCACGGGATACGGCGCGGTGCTGTCGTACTTCTCGGACGCGCCGCTCGTCACGTCGCTGCTCGACGAAGACCCGATGAGCCCTGCAGCGCTGAAGGAACGCCGGGAACACGTCATCGATGTACTTCGCAACGCGCTCGAACCGTAACTGCGACTCGTGAGATAACAGGGCACCAACGACGCGTCAGAAGGTGGCGAGCTCCTGCCAGCGCTCGACGAGTGCTCCGTCACCGTGTAGCTCGACCGTCTCGGGCGGGACGCGACCGTAGAGCACGAGCATGAGGTCGGAGGCCGGTCCGCGCACGGCGACGTCGCCCTTCGCATGTTCCCGGGTCACCGCAAGCCCGTTGTCGAAATCGACGAGCCACTCGCCGTCAGCGTCGGTGCTATGGACGTGCATCCTGCCGCTCGTGCCCGCGAACTTCGCGGCCACGAACACGGGCCCGAAATCGAGGAACTCGTCGATGCCATCGACCGCGAGCGGCGCGTCGATCGGCTGCGCGATGCCGACCGCGTTCTCGCCGTCCCATCGGTGCATGGCGATCTCGAGCGCGGCGCGGCGCGCCCAGAACCCCGAGACCGGCGCACCCACGAACGCCCAGGCAGGGGCCTCGGGACCGGCGTCTCGCAGCGTGGAGAGAAGCTCCGAGGTGGTGGCCGCGAACGCGTCGATGACGGCTCGCCCTTTGGGCGCGTCGCCCACCTCCTCGAACGGTACGTGCGCCTCGGGCGTGGCGCGTTGCACGTTGAGCATCGCCCACCGCTGGGTGTGGCGCACGTGGCCGACGAGCTCCTCGAGCGTCCAGTCGGGACAGGTCGGAACAACCGCGTCGAGCGGCCCACGGGTCGCCGCGCTCCGCAGCGCCGCCGATTCGCGCTCGATGGCGTCGAGGTACGCGTCGAATTCCACGGCCGGCACCCTACTGCGGCGACGCGTCGAACAGTGTGGGTGCCTCCTGCGCGACGACGTGCTCGACGAGCGCGGGGCCGTTTGCATCGGGCGTGTTGACGAGCGTGCTCACCGGATAGATCTCGAGCACCTCGTCGGGCACCGGCACGAGAAGCCGGCCGATTGCTTCGACGTCGCGGTTCGCCGGATCGAGCCACGCCGCCCACGCGTCGTGCGCGAGGACCACGGGCATGCGATCGTGAATCGGCGCGAGCGATGCGTTCGCGTCGGTGGTCACGATCGCGCACGACCGTACGAGCGGCGCGTCGACGTCCGACGGATCGCGCCACGCCTCCCAGAGGCCCGCGAACGCGAGTGGCTCTCCGTCGCAGCGGTGCACGAACACCGGCTGCTTCTGCCGGCCGCCTCCCGGCGGCGGACCCCACTCGTAGAAGCCGTCGGCGGGAATCAAGCAGCGCCGGCGTTCGAACGCGCTCCGGTAGGCCGGCTTGTCGACCAGCGATTCGGCCCGGGCGTTGATGAGCCGGTCACCGATGCGTTCGTCGTCGGCCCACGACGGGATCAGACCCCAGCGCACGAGGCGGAGTTGACGCGAGCCGTCGCGTTCACGGACCGCGTAAACCTCGGCGCGAGGCGTCACGTTGTAGTCGGGCTCGTGTGCGTCGACCGCGACCTCGTCGACACCGAAGTACTCGGCCACCAACGCCGGCGACGAGACCGACACGAACCGGCCGCACACAGCTAGCGGCGGGCGGGCTGGCGGCTGCGACGCCGCGTGCGACCGCGCGGGCGATCCGCGGCCCGATAGACGAAGCGCAGCCCGGACCACGCGTCGTCGACCGCGCAGACCTTGTTGTCGACGAGGCCGGCGTCAAGGCCGATCTGTTGCACGGGAGCGAAGCTGAGATCGGTCGCGACACCGGACGCCTTCTTCGGCCACGCCACCCAGAGCCCGCCGTCAGGCTCGAGCGCGCGCGCCAGCGCAGAAAACCGCCGCGCGAGCTCCGCCTCACGCGTGACGAAGAACACGACCACATCGAGCCGGCCGCGCGCTTGACGGCGGAGCTCGACGCCGTCGGGAAGCGCGCCGAGCTTCGCGTCGAATCCGTTGGGAGCCGCGACAATTGCAACACGCGCGCGCTCACTGATGCCGAGTTTCTTCGCGAGCGCAGTGCCGGAGGAGCCAGCCACAAGGTTGAGCCTTCCCCGCGAGGAGCACCAGTCAACCGGTGACCTGATGTGCCGCAATGGGCGCTTGGTACCGGGCGAACTCGGGCACAGCCAGCGCGAGCAGGCCCACCCCGGCGACGCATGCAAGGCCCCCGGACACCACGGCTACGGTCGGCGTGAAGAGGGACGCAACGACACCGGCCTCGAAATCGCCCAGGCGAGGGCCACCCGTCACGACCAGGATGTGGACTGCCGACATCCGGCCCCGGAGATCGTCGGGCACCGAGAGCTGCAGGATCGTGCTGCGAAACACCGCCGAGATGACATCGGCGCCGCCGGCGACCGCGAGACAGCTCAACGCCAGCCACAACCGTGGACCCGTCAGGCCGAACGCCACGATGGCGAGCCCCCAAACGCTGACTGCCACGAGCACCGCGAGACCCTGGCGGCGCACCCGTTTGACCCAACCACTGGTGAGGGCGCCGAGAAGGGCGCCAACCGCGGCGGCCGAGAACAGTGCCCCGACGACCTCGTCACCCTGGTGGAACTGGACCAGCGCCAGGATCGGGAAGAGGGCCCTGGGCATCCCGAAGATCATCGCGATCAGGTCGACGATGAAGGTCGACTGCAGCACGCGCCGGCCGCGGAGGTACCGAAAACCCTCCAGCAGCCGTTGCCAGTTGCTCTCGGAATCCGGGTCGTCCACGACGAGCTCGTGCCGCGGGGGCAACGGGTTCATCAGGATCGCGGCGATGATCGTTGCGCCGAAGCTCGCCGCGTCGATGCCGTAGGCCCATGGCAGTCCGGCCTGGCCGACGATCACCCCGCCAATGGCCGGTCCCGCGATCAGACAGGTGTTCCACATCACCTGGTTGATCGCGAGCGCGTTCGACAGCTGCGGGGCGGGCATCAACATCGGCGTGATCGCGGAGCGGGTCGACAGGGAGAAGCCCGCCAAGCCTGCCGCGAGCGCGCCGGCGGTGTACACGAGCGCGAGCGGTGGATGCTCCGCGACTGCGCCTCCCAGCAGCACCAGCGACATCATGGCCTGCAGGCACTGACTGATGATCAGGAGCCGCCGGCGATCGACCCGGTCGATCAGCGGACTGGCGAAGAACGTCGTCACGACCAGCGCCGCGAGCTGCACCAGACCGATCGCGCCGACGGCGAGCGCGGAGCCGGTGAGCTGAAACACCTGGATGAACAGCGCGACCAGTGTGATCTGCGAGCCGGTTTCCGACACGAGCTCGCCCGTCATCAGCAACCGGAAATCGCGCGAGATGCGCAGCGGCGTGACATCGACGGCCAGACGACCGAGCACGCGCCGCGCTCGCGCGACGCGACGGGGCGACGGGGCGTCCGCGGGTGGCATGGTGGTTAGAAGCTGACCGGCAGCGTCGCGAGCCCTCGGAGCACGACGTGCTCACGCCACTCGGGCTCGTCGACCGTCACCGAGAGGTTCGGAAACCGCCGAACGAGCCGCGGATCGCGAGCTGACCTTCAAGCCGGGCGAGCGCCGCCCCGAGGCAGTAGTGGATCCCGACGCCAAACGCGAGGTGATGGAGATCGGCGCGCTCGAGGTCGAGGCGGTCGGGCTCGTCGAACACGGCGGGATCACGGTTTGCGGCGCCCAAGCTCACGATGGCGGCCTCGCCGGCGCGTACCGTCACCCCGGCGAGCTCGACATCTTCGAGTGCCGTGCGCCCGTCGTATTGCACCGGGCTGTCGTATCGGAGCAGCTCCTCGACTGCGACGCGGTCGAGCGCCGGGTCGTCGCGCAGGCGGGTCAGCTGGTCGGGATGACGCAGCAGGGCGAGCGTGCCGTTGCCGATGAGGTTGGCAGTCGTCTCGTGACCGGCCAGCAGGAGCAGCACACACGTCGACGTGAGCTCCTCGATGCTCAGCCGATCGCCTGCTTCTTCGACCGCCAGCAGCTCGCTCACGAGATCATCGGCGGGTTCGCGCCGGCGCCGTTCGAAGAACGTGGCGAAGTACTCGATGAACCACGCACCGGCGACCAGCCCGCGCTCGAGCACGTGGGGATCGGTGATCGGGTCGAGGAGCCGGGTGGCATCGCCCGACCATCGGTGGAACTCGGCGCGGTCGGCCTCGGGGATTCCGAGCATCTCGCAGATCACCGCGACCGGCAGCGGGTACGCGAAGTCCGCGATCAGATCCATCGATCCTGCGTCGGCAGCGCGTGCAAGCAGCGCATCGACCAGCGTGACGATCCGGGGCCGCAGGCGTTCCACGACCTTCGGCGTGAACGCGCGGGTCACGAGCGCGCGAAGCCGCGTGTGATCCGGCGGGTCCAGGAAGAGCATCGTCTGGCCCTTCGTGCCCTCCATCGCGCGACGCTGCTCGCGTCCGTTGGCGTCGTCGGGGTTGCGATGACTCGGATCATTCGAGAACCGCGCGGCGTCGCGCAAAACCGCCATGACGTCGGCGTGGCGGGTGAAGAGCCACTGTCCGGTGCGGTTGCGATGCGCAGGCTCGTGCTCCTGCAGCCACCGGAACGTGGGGAACGGATCAGCCCGCACGGCCGGATCGGCAAGATCGAACTGGAACACCACAGGCGCCATTGTGTCCGCTCGGTGTCGCAGGTCGCGGTCCATTCGCACGCTGATGACCACCTGGCGACCTGCCGGCCGGGTTCGATATTCCGACTGTTTCACTGGCATTTTCGAGAAGCCGTCGGTATTCTCGAAATCCCCACACGACGACGAAAGAGGCGACGCGATGGCTGTACGACTTGGCGACGATGCCCCCGACTTCACCGCCGAGACGACGGAGGGCACCGTCAACTTCTACGACTACCTCGGCAACGGCTGGGGGATGCTGTTCTCCCACCCGAAAGACTTCACCCCGGTGTGCACCACCGAGCTCGGAGCGTTCGCGAGGCGCAAGGGCGAGTTCGACAAGCGCAACGTGAAGCTCATCGGCATCAGCGTCGACCCGCTCGAGTCGCACAAGGGTTGGACCGCCGACATCGAGGAGACCCAGGGCACCGCGCTCAACTACCCGTTGATCGCCGACCCCGACCGCAAGGTCGCGGACCTCTACGACATGATCCACCCCAACGCGGACGACACGCTGACGGTGCGGTCGGTGTTCATCATCGGGCCCGACAAGAAGGTAAAGCTCATCATCACCTACCCGGCGAGCACGGGACGCAACGTCGACGAGCTGCTCCGCGTGATCGATTCGCTCCAGCTCACGGCGAACTACAGCGTGGCGACGCCGGTCAACTGGACCGACGGCGACGACGTGATCATCGTGCCGGCCGTGTCCGACGAGGACGCGAAGGCGAAGTTCCCGAAGGGTTGGAAGGCGCTGAAGCCGTACCTGCGAGTCACACCGCAGCCCAACAAGTAACCCACAGCCGAACGTCGGAGCATCAGGGAGCCGGTCGCCTGCGCGGCCGGCTTCCACGCGTCACGGCCGGCTGACGTGACGAGCCGGCGCTCAGAGATAGCCCATCGGGTCGACGGGCGTGCCGTTGACGCGCACCTCGAAATGCAGGTGCGGGCCCGTCGACTCGCCGGTCGAGCCCACAGCCCCGATGACCTGGCCGGCGGTCACATGCTGGCCGGCCGACACCGCGATCCGCGAGGTGTGCCCGTACAAGGTCGCGAGCCCGCCGCCGTGGTCGATCAGCACCGCGTTGCCGTAACCACCCATCGGCCCGGCGGTCACCACCACGCCATCCCCGGCGGCGTGGATCGCTGCGCCGTACGCCGCGCCGAAATCAACGCCGGTGTGCATGCGCCAGATGAGCAGGATCGGGTGAAACCGCCTGCCGAAGGGGCTGGTGATCGGCGCGTTGACAGGACGCTTGAACCGACCGTTGCCGGCTCGCACGGTGCTGATTCGGCCTCGGAGCTGGCGGGCGATCGCGTTGGACTCTGCTTGGAGCGCGTCCAGCTCGTGCTGGAACTCGCCCTTCCGCGCCTGGATGGACGCAACGACAGCCTTCTCGCGCGCCTCCTGCTCGAGCAGGGCAGCGTGCGCCGGCTCCTGCTGCGCGCGCAGGGCGCTGACCTGACTGCGTTCACGGTCGGCCTGGGCTTGAATGGTCTCGGCCTTGACACGCTGGTCTTCGAGCTGCGCCCGCTGCACCTTCAGTTGATCGCGCAGCTTGCCGACCGCATCCAGCGTCTGCTGGTTGTGGTCGGAGACGACCGCGATGTACTGACGGCCACTCGCGTAGTCGTTCGTGCCCGACGCCTCCGCGAGCAGCTGGAGCTCGCTCCCGTCGGCCGCCGTCTGATACAGCTCGGCTGCAGCCTCGTGGAACTGGCGGCGCGCCACCGTCAGCTGCGCTTCGGTCTTGGCAGCGGCGGCGCCCACCGCGAGATAGTCCCCCGCCACCCGGCGACGCTCGGCCTCCGCTTGATCGGCTCGTGCGGACGCGGCCGCGATCTTCACATCGAGCGAATGCAACACGCCGTCGAGCTCTTTGCGCTTGGAGCGCACTGCTTGCAACTCGCCCAACGCGGCGGTCTCCTGGCTCGACGCCTCGCCGACGGCCGCCTGGAGCTCCCCCTGGCGGGAACCGTTGGGGTTGGTGCGCGCCGAAGCCGGCACGGTCGGGACGAGCAGCAGCCCGCCCGCGACGAGCACGAAGAACGCTCTGCGCAAGGGCATCTTTTGCATCATAAGCAACACAGGTCACGCCAGCAACGGCAGTCACGCATGCATCGGTCGGAACCAAGCACCCCTTGAGGCAGAAAGGAGTGGACCCTGTGCGTGGCGGCTTGCCACCGCTTGTGGGCGGGGCGGGGCTGATCAGGTACGCAGGAAGCGGCGCAACCCGATCAGCGAGCCGGCGCCGCCGATGACCACCCCGAGGAGCAGGACGCCCAGGGCAATTCGAACCGCGTCGGCGCTCGTGACGAAGAACCCGTTGAAGATCCCGTTGGGCTTGTTGAACCAGCGGTCGAACCCGACCTTCAACAGCAGCACCAGGCCGGCGGCAAACGCCGCGCCGAGCAGGCCCTGCACCAGCCCTTCGAGGATGAACGGCACCCGGATGAACCAGTTGGAGGCCCCAACGAGCTTCATCACCTCGATCTCACGCCGGCGCGCGTACGTCGCCAGGCGGATCGTGTTCACGATGAGGAAGAGCGAGGAGAGCAGCAGGACACCCGACAGCACGAAGAAGATCACCCGGGTGGTCCTGGTCGCCGTGAGCAAGCCCTTGAGCGCGTCGGCGGGCGTCGCCACGCTCTTGACGCCGGGGAACGAAACGAACTGGCGCTGGACGACGGGAGTCAGCTCCGCCTTCGCCGGCGCGACGCGGAACGACTCAGGGAGATCCTTTGCTTGCACCGAGCTGGTGAGGTCGGAGTTGTTGCGATACAGCCGCTTGAACTCCTTGAGCGCAGCATCGTGATCGAGATATTTGAACGACTTCACCTGGCGCGGCTCCAGGCGATTGAGCTGCCTCCGCACGTCGGCGACCTGCTGGGGCGTCGCCTTCACGTTCATGAAGATCTCGAGGGTGACGCCGCCCTTGATCTTGTCGGTGCCGTGGTCGACGAATCTCGAGAGCACCAGGATGCCGCCGAACAGCGCCAGCGACACGGTGACGGTCAGGATGCCGGCCAGCGTCATCAAGAGGTTGCGCCGCAGCGAGATCAGCGTCTCGCGGAGAAATACCCCGCCTTGGAGAGCATTGTTCAGCTCCCGACGCCGTACACACCACGGGCCTGGTCACGAACGATCGAGCCGTGATCGAGCTCGACGACGCGCCGCCGCATCGCGTCGACGATGCGCTGGTCATGCGTCGCCATGACGACGGTGGTGCCCGTACGGTTGATGCGGTCGAGGATGCGCATGATCCCGACCGTCGTCGCCGGGTCGAGGTTGCCGGTGGGCTCGTCGGCGAGCACGATGAGCGGCCGGTTGACGAATGCACGTGCCATCGACACGCGCTGCTGCTCGCCACCGGACAGCTCGTCGGGGAAGTTCTTCGACTTCGACGACAGCCCCACGAGGTCGAGCACCTGCGGCACCTGAGACCTGATCACATGCTGGGGCCGGCCGATGACCTCCATCGCGAACGCGACGTTCTCGTAGATGGTCTTGGTGGGCAGCAGCTTGTAGTCCTGGAAGATGCAGCCGATGTTGCGACGCAGCTGCGGGATCTTGGACTGGCTCAGCTTCCCGATCTCCCGGCCGGCGACGACGATGCGTCCGGCCGTCGGCAGTTCCTCGCGCAACAGCAAACGGAGGAAGGTCGACTTCCCCGAACCCGATGGGCCCACGAGGAAGAGGAACTCCCCCTTCTGCACCTCGGCGTCGACGTCGCGGAGCGCGACGACGTCGCCCTTATAGATCTTTGTGACGTTCTCGAAGCGGATCATGAGATCGACGCGAGGGTATCAAAACGGTTCTGCAGACTGATGACGGACAACCGGACTGCAGCGTGCGGGCGGGGTCGCGCCCTCATGCGGGACGGGACGATCCGTGGCGGCGCCACTGCAACGTCGCTTCGACGAACGGGTCGAGCTCGCCGTCGAGCACCGCTTGCACGTTCCCGGTCTCGTAGCGGGTGCGCTCGTCTTTCACCAGCTGGTACGGCGCGAGGGTGTAGGTGCGGATCTGGCTGCCGAACGCGACGTCTTTCTTCTCCGCGGAGTGTGCGTCGAGCTCTTGCTGACGTTCGGCGCGCTGGCGCGCCGCGAGGCGAGCCGCGAGGATCTGCATCGCCTTGGCCCGGTTCTGCATTTGCGAGCGTTGGTTCTGACATGACACCACGACGCCGGTGGGCAGATGCGTGATGCGCACCGCCGAGTCGGTCACGTTGACGTGCTGTCCGCCTGCACCCGACGAGCGATACGTATCGATGCGCAAGTCGTTGGGATCGATCTCCGGCTCCTCCTCGTGTTCGAGCGCCGGCACGACATCGAGCGACGCGAACGCGGTCTGGCGGCGCACGTTCGCGTCGAACGGCGAGATGCGGATGAGCCGGTGCACGCCCTTCTCCCCCAGGAGCATCCCGTAGGCGTACCGGCCCTTCACGATGAACGTGGCACTGCTGATACCGGCTTCGGTACCGGCTTGCACCTCGTCGAGCTCGACATCGAAGCCCGTGCGCTCGGCCCAGCGCATATACATCCGGAGCACCATCTCCGCCCAGTCCTGCGCGTCGGTGCCGCCGGCACCCGAGTGCACCTCACAGATCGCGTCGCGCTCATCGTGGTCACCGCTGAACAGGGCGCGCAGCTCGAGGTGATCGAGCTCCCGGCCGATGGCCTCGACGCCCGTCGCGATCTCGGGCTCGAGCGACTCATCGCTCTCCTCCCGGGCGAGCTCGAACAGCGTCTGCACGTCGGAGACGCGCTCCTCCAGACCCCGGACCAGGTCGATGTCTTCCCGCACGCGCGCCAACTCGGTGGTCACGCGCCGGGCGGCATCCTGGTCGTCCCAGAGATCGGGGCGGCTGGCCTCGGTCTCGAGCTCGGCGACATGGCTCTCCGCGTCGTCGATACGCAGGTACTTCCGGGCGTCGCCGACCCGGCGCTGCAATCCCGCGAGGTCGTCGGTGAAGTCACGCATGAGCAGGCTGCGAGACGGGTGTCAGCGGCCGTGGCAGATCTTGAACTTCTTGCCGCTCCCGCACCAGCAAGGTTCGTTGCGCCCCGGCGTCTTCTCGACCCGCACCGGCTGCATGACCTCTTCGGGCGGGTCGGCAACCGCAGTCGCCATGCCGCCGCCGAGACCGCCAGCGGCGGTGCCGTCGTCGCCCATCGAGATGTCCTCGATCGGCATGCCCGCCGCGGACGCGGCCATCCCGGTTGCGCCCTGCACCGGATCTTCCGCCGCGCTGTAGCGGATGTTGCGCGCCGCGGGTCGGGGCGCTTCTTCGGCAACGACCTCGAGGTGCGACACGTAGCGCACGAAGTTGTCCTGGATCCCGCCCATCATCGCCTGGAACATGTCATAGCCCTCGCGCTGCCACTCGGCGAGCGGATCCCTCTGGCCCATCGCCCGCAAGTTGATGCCCTCGCGCAGGTAGTCCATCTCGTAGAGATGCTCCCGCCAGTGCTGATCGATCACGGAGAGCATGACGCGGCGCTCGATCTCGCGAAGGTTCTCCGCGCCGATCGCTGCTTCCTTTGCCTCGTATCGCGCGAGCGCGTCGGCCGTGATCAGCTCGACGAGCCCTTCGCGGTCGTGCTGCTCGGCGAGCTGGTCGCGCGTGATGTCGGATGGAAAGATGTCCTGGCTTTGTTGCGTGAGGTCGTCGAGATCCCACTCCTCGGGTAGCTCGGTGGGGCACGCCGTGTCGACCAGGTGCTCGATCGCGCCCGTGATGGCGTTGAGCGCCTCCTCGAACAAGTCGTCGCCGTCGAGGATCTGCTGGCGACGCCTGTAGATCACCTTGCGCTGCTCGCTCATGACCTCGTCGTACTTGAGCACGTCCTTGCGGATCTCGAAGTTACGGTCTTCCACGGTGCGCTGCGCGCGCTCGATGGCCTTGGTGACCATCTTGGCTTCGAGCGGCTGATCGTCGGGGAACGCACGACCCATCACCCACGTCATCGCGCCGGTCGCAAAGAGTCGCATCAGGTCGTCTTCGAGCGACAGGTAGAAACGGCTCTCGCCCGGGTCGCCCTGGCGGCCGGAACGGCCGCGCAACTGGTTGTCGATCCGGCGGCTCTCGTGCCGCTCGGTACCGAGCACGTAGAGACCGCCGGCGTCGCGCACCCGGTCACCTTCGTACGCGCACCGTTCCTTGAATCGCGCCAGTGCTTCGCTGTACACGTCGGGGGACTCTTCGGGCGTCGTGCCCGACGCGAGCACCTCCTGGCGAGCCAGGCCCTCGGGATTGCCGCCGAGGAGAATGTCGACGCCGCGACCCGCCATGTTGGTGGCAACCGTCACAGCCGCGGGTTTGCCGGCCTGGGTGACGACGACTGCTTCGGACGCGTGCTGCTTTGCGTTGAGCACCGCATGATCGATGCCCCGCTTCTCGAGCAGCCGCGACAGCTTTTCCGACTTCTCGACGGAGATCGTGCCCACGAGGACGGGCTGGCCGGCATCGTTGCGCCCGGCGATGTCGTCAGCCACCGCCTCGAACTTCGCGTCCTCGGTCTTGTAGATGAGGTCGGGCTCGTCGAGACGCACCATCGGCTTGTTGGTGGGGATCGAGACGACCTCGAGCGCATACGTGTGCACGAACTCGCCCGCCTCGGTCGAGGCGGTACCGGTCATGCCGGCGAGCTTGTCGTAGAGCTTGAAGTAGTTCTGCAGCGTCACGGTCGCGAGGGTCTGGTTCTCCTCCTTGATGCGCACCCCTTCCTTGGCCTCGACCGCCTGGTGCAAACCCTCGCTCCAACGCCGGCCTTCGAGGATCCGGCCGGTGAACTCGTCGACGATCTTGACCTCGCCCTGCTGCACCACATAGTCGACGTCGCGCTTGAACAGCTCCTTGGATCGCAGCGCGGCTTGCAGCTGGTGGACGAAGTTCTGGTTGACGTGGTCGTAGAGGTTGTCGACGTTCAACGCCTCTTCGACGCGTGCGATCCCTTCCTCCGTCGGCACGACGGTCTTCTTGGCTTCGTCGACTTCGTAATCGCGCTCGGCACGCAGGCCCTTGACGACCCGGGCGAACCGGTAATACAGCTCCTGGGCGTCGTCGGCGCGGCCCGAGATGATGAGCGGCGTGCGCGCTTCGTCGACGAGAATCGAGTCGACCTCGTCGACGATCGCGTAGAAGGGGCCGCGCTGGGTCTGCTCCTCGATCGACTCGGCCATGTTGTCGCGCAGGTAGTCGAAACCGAACTCGTTGTTGGTGCCGTACGTGATGTCGGCCGCGTACGCCCGGCGCTTCTCCGCGGGGTCGTCGACCTGCGGGATGACGACGCCCACCTCCAGCCCGAGGAAGCGGTAGAGCTGGCCCATCCACTCGGCGTCGCGCGTTGCCAGGTAGTCGTTGACGGTGACGAGGTGCACGCCGTACCCGGCAAGCCCGTTGAGGTACGCGGCCAGTGTCGCCACGAGCGTCTTTCCCTCACCGGTCTTCATCTCGGCGACCCAACCGAAATGCAGCGCGGCGCCACCCATCAGCTGCACGTCGAAGTGGCGCTGGCCGAGCGTGCGCCTGCCGGCCTCTCGCACGACCGCGAACGCTTCGGGGAGCAGGTCGTCGAGATAGGCGACGCGGGCGTCGTGATCGCCCGCATTGTCGAGCTGCTGGCGAAACGTCGCGGTGAGGGCCCTGAGCTCGTCGTCGGACCGACGCTCCATCTCGGGCTCGAACGCGTTGACATCGGGCACGATCGACTGGACGAGCTTGAGTTTCCGGCCTTCACCCGCGTGAAGGAGCTTCTGGAAGATGCTCATAGACGCGTCGAGTGTACCGGCGCGGCACCTGCGGTCCGGAGCGGTCGGCAGCGGCCCCGGTCCCGACACACACTGTGCGAGCATGCCGCGGATGGCTGCCGCCTCGGAACCGCCAGTTTCGCAACGTGCGGCCACGCGGTGGCGGCCCGAGATCGTCGGCGCCGTCGTCGGCGCGGCGGTCGCGGTGTGGTCGACCGCCGGCGCATGGGGAGGCCGTCCGCCGGCCGGTGAGGACGTGACCGCACATCTCGTGCGGCTCGACTTCGGGATCTCGCACCTCGTGGCGCACGGACGCCTCGATGGCTGGTTCCCCAACTTCTACCTCGGCTATCAGGAGTTCCTTTTCAACGGGCCGGGTCTCAACTGGTGCGTCGCGCTCGTGCGCGCGCTCACATTCGGTGAGCTCTCCAACGCCGGCGCGCTCAAGGTCATCGGCATCGCGTCATTTGCCGCGCTCCCCGCCGCGGTGGCGTTCCTGGCCCGTTCGCTCGGCCTGGGTCATCGCGCCGCCGGACTCGCGGCTGTGCTCTCGCTCCTCGTCTCCAATGTGTTCGGGCTCGGGCTCCAAGGCCTCTACGTCGTCGGCCTGATACCGCACCAGGTCGGCGCGGTGTTCTTTTGCGTCGCGCTGGGTGCACTCCTACAGATGCTCGATGATGACCGGCCCCGGTGGGTGGTCCTCGCGGCTGTCGCGCTCGTTGCGCTGGCCGTCACTCACCTGATCTCGGTGATGATCCTCGCTGTGCTCTACCCGCTCTGTGTCATGGGCCGGGCGTCGAGAGGCCGGATGCGGTGGCGATCGGCACGCCGGCTCGCGATTACGGCTGCGCTCGCGATCGGCCTCGCCGCGTGGTGGTTGGTGCCGCTGCTCGCGCACCGCGATCTGCGTGGCATCGTCGCGACGTGGGCGACACCACCGCTGGGTGCGCGACTCTCCGACATTGCGCACGGCCGGATCCTCTTCCGCCCGTACACGACATTGCTCATCTTCGCCGGAGGCGCGTACGGACTCTCACGCGTCGCCCGGCGGCGCCCGTACGCCGGCGTGCTCCTCGTCGCGCCGATCGCGTACCTCGTCATCGCCCACAATGCGTACTCGCAGTGGCCGACCAACGAGATCACCCTCCAGCTCTCCAACCGTGGCCTCGGGTACCTGGGGCTGCTCGCGATACTCCCGCTCGCCGCCGCGTTCGGCGGCGTGGTCTGGTGGCTGGGACGCCAGGGCATCCGGCGCGGCTTCGATCGCGCGTCGACGTACGCGTACGCGCTCGCGCTCGCTGTCGCGGTCGCGGTCGTCGTCTCCCCGTTGGGCCCGAGCCGCACGGTGGCGCGTCAGCTCGCCGACCCGGTGCCCGCCATGCACGGCGCCGCACGTGAGCTCGCTCGGGTCGTGCCCGAGGGCGCCCGGTTCGCGATGCAGGTCGACTACCCAACCGAGATCACTCGACTCGGCGTCATCGCGCCCGCGCATTGGCTCGCCCACGAGTCCGGCCGCAACACGCTCAACGGCTTCAACATCGAGTCGTCGAACACACCCGGCCCCGACGTCGTGCCCCTCGGGCTCTCCACCACACCGGCGGCGGCCGCCGCCGACCAGCTCGCCCGATATGGCGTGACCCACGTCGTGACGAGCACGTCTGCACTCGCGGCGACGCTCAGCGCCTCCAACCGATTCAGTGTGGTGTGGCATGCCGCGCCACTCACGATCCTGGCGGTGGTCGCGCCGTCGGGTCAGCCTTCGCCGGCATCGCTCGTGAGCGCGCCGGGCGCAATGCGGGCGCGTCTCGTGCGGGTCGCGCCGGCGTCGCTCGCGTTCGCGCTCGACACGACGCGTGCTCGGCAGGTGACTCTCGCCGTCGCGTGGTCGCCCAAGTGGCATGCGCGTCTCGACGGCCGCGCGCTCACACTCGGACACGACCACGACCGGCTCATCACCGCCGCCGTGCCTGCAGGGCATCACACGCTCACGCTGCGGTATCGCGACGACCGCTGGGACGCCCTCGGATGCATGCTGAGCGTCGCGACGCTGCTGGGCCTCGTGGTGTGGTTGGTGCTCCGCCGGCGCGGAGGACGCCCGCGACGAGCACCAGACGGGGCGACCGGCGGAGATCAGTCGACGTCGAAGAGCTTCTCGCGCATAGCGTAGACGACGGCTTCCATTCGCGAATGCAGGTGGAGCTTCTCGAGGATGTTGCGGACGTGGTTCTTCACCGTGTTCTCCGCAATGAACAGCTCACTCGCGATCTCCCGGTTGCTGAGACCCTTTGCCACGAGCTTCAGCACCTCGAGCTCGCGATCGGTGAGACGCGGCGACATCACCCGCTGGCGCTCCTCGGCGCGACGGGCCAGCACGTTGAACTCACCCAGCAGCTTCGATGCCATCGACGGTGAGATCAGGCTGTGGCCGCGGGCGACCGCGCGTACTGCGTCCGCAACCTCTTCGATCGCGACCTCCTTGAGCAGGTAACCGTTGGCGCCGGCCTTCACCGCTTCGTAGAGGTCGTCCTCGTCTTCGGACACCGTGAGCATGATCACTTTCGTATCGGGGAGCGTGTCGCGAATCGCACGGGCCGCGTCGATGCCGGTTGCACGCGGCATGCGCACGTCCATCAGCACGATGTCGGGCAGCAGCTCCTGGGTACGCGTGACGGCCTCGACACCGTCGCCCGCTTCACCGACGATCTCGATATCGGGCTCCTCGGACAGCACGAGGTCGAGGCCGCGCCGGAAGAGCGCATGGTCGTCGACGATCACGACTCGGATCGGGCGCGATCCGTCGTCGAGCGCCGCGACTTCGTCGCTCACCCGGTCGCTTCGATCAGCCCGAGATCGCCGTCCCGGCGGCGGTAGATCACCGCCGCCCGCCCATCTTCCGCGTTGGTGAACAGAAAGAAGTCGTGGCCGAGAAGATCCATCTGCAACGCGGCTTCTTCCGGCACCATCGGCTTCACATCGAACCGCTTCGTCTTCACGATTTGCGCGTCGCCGCCGCCGTCGTCGACGTCGTCGACGTCGTCGACGTACTCGTCGAAGTCGCCGGAGTCGAGCGCGACATCGACGGGGGTGCCCGGCTCGTCGCCGCTTGGCGCAGCCACTCGGATATCGCGACGGCGCGGGCGCGAGCGTGAGATGCGCTTGTCCTTGATACGCGAGGCCTGGTGCTCGACCTTGTCGATGACGAGGTCGAGCGCCGCTTCCTGTTCCGGCGCGGACGCGCGCGCCTTCACGAAATGGTGCTTGAGGTGCACGGTGACCTCGCACAGCTCCTTGTCGGCGATCCGCGGGTTGCGCAGCTCGGAGAAGTCGACTTCGACCCGGCTCACGTCGTGCACGAAGCGCTGGATCTTGGCGATCTTCTCCTCGGCGGCGGATTGCAACGCCTCGGGCACTTCGACGTTCTTGCCCCGTACCACGATCTGCATCATCGAGTCTCCGTCCGGCGGGATGTCAGCGCCGAACGGGCGCTGCTCGCAGCGGCGCATGCCGCCGTCGCGATGACCACGACCGGAGTATAGGTCGAGAACTAGTCAGTCAGCCGGGGAGCATGTGGCAATCCCACGCGGGGCACGGCCCCGAGGTGTTCGTGCGGCGGTGACCGCGACGACGGACCCGACGCCATGTGCTCGCAGGGTCGAGGCGGCAGCCGCAAGGGTGGCGCCGCTCGTCGCGACGTCATCGACGACCAGCACACGCGCCACGGGCCGCCCGAGGGGACGGAACCGAGGGCCGGCGTGACGCGCCGCGCCCGAACGGCCCGTTTGGGGCGGGCCCGGAAGCCGGGCGAGCATCGGCCGCGCCGGCCGGTCGAGCGACTGCGCGAGCGCACGCGCCAGCAGGGCCGCAGGATCGAACCCGCGGGCCCGGTGCCGGCTCGGGGTGGTGGGCGCCCAGGTAACAGCGTCCGCGCATTCGAAGCCGGCATCGCGAGCTGCTGCCGCCATCGCCGACGCGAGCCACGGGACCGCCGCCCGGGCCTCGCGGTACTTCACCCTCGCCACGAGCTCCCCGCGCGACGCCTTCGTACGAGAACGGCGCCACCCACGCGTCAACCCCGGGCGGAGGTGGCACCCGCGCCGGGGCGCAGAGCAGCCGCGCGCAATCGGCGCACAACGGCTCGCCCGCGCGCCTGCAGCCGGGACAGCGCGCCGGAAACACCAACCTCACGACCTCCTGCAACACCCCCGAGACGCTACGGACCGGGTGTGACACTCTCGCAACGGCGAGTGCTCAGCGTGAAGTCGCAGTTGCCGCCGCGAGCGCGGCAACCGCCCGGGTTCCGTTCGCGGCCGGCGAGAAGCGCGCTGCGTGCTCATAGCCGCGGACACGCAGCTCCTCCCGCAACGCACGGTCGCCCACCACCCGGATGAGTCCCGACGCGATGGCGTCGACGTCCAACGGGTCCACGAGGACCGCCGCACCCCCGGTGATCTCCGGCAACGCGGCACGGTCGGCAGCAAGCACAGGTGTGCCGCGGGCCATTGCCTCGACGACCGGCAGGCCGAAACCCTCGTACAGCGAGAGGTACGCGAGCGCGCGACTCGTTCGCAGCAGATACTCCCGCTGGACGTCGTCGACGCGACCGAGCATCACCACCGAGCCCGGGGACGCGTGTGTGAGCGCCTGTTCCTCGCCTTCACCCCACCACCGCGCGCCGGCCACAACCAACTGGTATTCGGCCAGCTCAGCCGCCTCCCGCGCCGCACGGTCGAACGCTCGGATGAGCCGGGGCACATTCTTGCGGGGGTGAAGATTGCCGAGGTAGAGGACGAACGGCCGCTCGACACCCGAAGCGCGCAACCAGGCCGAGCAGGCCTCCTGCTCGTAGACCGAGAGGACACGCGGAGTCTCGATCGTGTTCGGTACGACGAACACGCTGTCCGGCTCCAGCGGGAATTCGGACAAGATCTCCTGCTTGCAGAACTCGCTGACCGTCAACACCACCTTGGCGTGCGGAACCTGATGCCAGAAGGCGGCGCGCAGGCGGATCCTCGTCGGTGCGGGGTACCACGAGGGATCGCGCAGCGGGGAGATGTCGTTGACCATGAGCGCGGTCGGTACCCGGCCCCACGCCGGAGCGTGCGTCACGGAAAAGACCGCCTCCGGGCGCGGGTCGAGCGCTCCCAGCTCGCGTGGCAGACCCAGTGCGAAGTGCAACGCGCCGGGCAGCCGCCGGACGGGTCGCACGACAAATCGCGGCGAAGCTGCGACCTCGGCGGGCAGCGTGGCACCGGCGGGGAGCAGCACAACGAAGCGATCGTCGCCCGTGGCGCAGGCGGTGACGCCGCGCAGCAGCCCGCGCAACATCGTCTCGTCGCCCCCGAGTCCCGACCCGAGCGCTCGGGCGTCGAACGCGACCCACATCAGCGAGAGCTCCGATCGCCTGCCACATGGACACGGTGGACAATCGGGAACGTAACGGCGGAACGCGTGTCGGTCAAGGGGCCCAAACTCCGGTTGCATTTCACGCAGCGCGGCAGACCTCGCGCGCGCAACGAGCCCTAAAGGGTGCGCGGCGCCTGCAACCGGCAGGCGATTTCACGCTGAAATCCCAAAAACGCACGTTTAGCAACCGCGCTACGTGGCTAGGTTCAGTGCGTCCGTAACGGCGGGGCTCGTCCTCCCCTGGATACCGGATGCACGGGAGAGCACGAAGGTTCCAGCATGTGGGAGAGCCAATGGCTGAGAGCGCCGCGTTTCCGATCCGGACGTTGAGCACCGCACTCGCGGTGGCGCGAGAAGTCCCCGAGCATCAGCGGGTTCGTCGCGCCGAACGACGACCTGCTCGTGACCGGGTCCGAGTCGTGCACTTCGACGCCGCTTTGTGTCGCTTCATTGAGAACTGACTGAAGGGAGTGCTATGCCGCCGATGACCCGTCAGGCAGAACGTCGTTCGACTGAGGACCGTCGCTCGACTCCGGACCGTCGCTCACTTCGCGACCGCGCGCGCGGGCGTGGTCGCCGCATGAGCAGGTCCAAGCAGAGAGAACGCTTGCCGCGGTCACTGACGACACAGCCGAGATCCGGGTCTTTCCCGGCGTCGAGGACATCAAGCAGTTCCTCGATCGGGCCGGCCGGCGTCGCGAGTCATTGATCCATCGACTCGTGATGCGCGCCCTTGATATCGCGGTGAGCCTGGCGGTCCTCATCGTGACCTCACCGCTGATGCTCGTGCTCGCGATCCTCATCGTCCTCGATTCGGGTGGGCCGGCGCTCTTCCGTCAGATTCGGGTCGGCCGCAACGGTGAGCTCTTCGAGTTCTACAAGTTCCGCACGATGTACGCGGACGCGGCCCAACGGTTTCCGCATCTGTACGCCTACGACTACTCGGACGACGAGCTCCCCACGCTGTACTTCAAGCTCGCTGACGACCCACGACTCACACGCTTCGGCCGGCACCTCCGGCGGACCAGCCTCGACGAGCTGCCCAACTTCATCAACGTGCTGAAAGGTGACATGACGCTCGTCGGCCCGCGACCGGAGATCCCTCAGATGGTCCGCTATTACCAGCCCGATCAGCTCGCCAAGTTCTCGGTCCACCCCGGACTGACCGGCCTTGCCCAGATGAGCGGCCGCAACATCCTGCGGTTCGAGCAGACGATCGCTCTCGACCTCGAGTACGTCGAGACGCGCTCACTTCGTATGGATCTCTCGTTGCTCCGTCGCACTCCCGCGACTGCGTTCCAGATGATCGGGGCGCTTTGACTCACAGCATTCCTCTAGCAGCACACATCCTCCAGAAAGCGAGTACGACGTGACAGCACCGAGCACACCAACGTTGAACGTGCGCCAGTACTGGCGCATCCCGGTGGCCGCTTTGATCGGCGCCGTGCTCGGCTTCGGCACTTCGTACATCTTCGGCGTGGCCTACGCGTCCACGACACGGGTGTTGATCCGGGTCAACAACACCACCCTCCTGGGCAGCAACGGCAGCACGCTCACGAACCAGGGCGCCACGGTCGAGCAGTCCGCCGTCTCGAAGACCGTCGCCGAGACGGAGAGCGCGCTGCTCGGCAATGACGTGATCGCCACGAAACTCGTTCGCAAACTCCATCTCGACAAGCCGGCCAAGAAGAACTTCTTGTCGGCCCCCAAAGCCGCCGTCGCCACCACGTTCAAGTTCACTCAGTCGATGCTCATCCATGGCACCTACAAGAAGCTCCCGCGCTTCGAGCAAGCGGTGAAGGACACTCAGAAGGGATTGTCCGCGACGCAGGTCGGCAACTCGTACATGCTCGCGGTCACCGGCAAGTGGAAGACGCCCGCGAAGGCCACGGCCATCGCGAACGCCGCGGCCGACTATCTCGTCGGGGCCGCCGAGCAGCGATTCCGCGACGACATCGCCAACAACAACAAACATCTCGCGCAACAGGTCACGCTCGCGGGCGCAAAGGAGGGACAAGCGGCCGCCGCCCTGGCGATCTTCGCGCAGGCCAACGGCATCAACACGGCGACGCTCGGTGCGGCACTGACGCCCGAGCTCACGTTGACGCTCCCGCCCGCCGTGCAGGCGAAGTACCAGCAGCTGCAGCAGGCGTACAACACCTCGCTGGCGGCGTTCACACAGTTGCAGGTCCAGCTCCAACAGGGGCAGGTCAACGGGGGAATCGAGCCGGTCGAGCTGACGCGCGTCGACAAGGCGGTGCCCACGGTGTATCCCGTGTCGCCGAAGCGCTGGCTGTATATGGGCATCGGCATCGTGCTCGGCGCGCTCGTCGGCTTCTTCCTGACCGCGCGCCAGGCGTGGCGCCGTGGCGAGACGCTCTTCCCTCGCGACGATGACGACTTCGATCACGACGACGACGTCACGGAGCCGCACGACGCGCCCAAAGCATCAGCCGCGTCATCGACGTCGTCGGCGAGGGTCGAATGACCACGTTTCCCAGAGGAGGACGCCCGTGAGAATCCTCGTCACCGGATCGGCCGGCATGCTCGGCAGCGCGCTCGTGCCGACGCTCCTGCAAGCCGGGCACTCAGTCGTCGCGACCGACATCGACCTGTCCGATCCCCACCCGTGGGGACCCGATGGGCCTGCCCTCGAGCGCCTCGACGTCACGTCACCCGGTGCGATCGACGCGGCCATCGATCGATTCGCGCCCGACTTCCTCGCCCACCTCGCCGCAGAGACCAGCCTCGAGCTCTCGGAGCAGAACCCCGACGCCGTGATGCTCACCAACGCGACCGGGACCCGGCACGCTGCGCTGGCTGCGCGCCGCGCCGGGTTGCCAATGGCCTACATCAGCACGGCAGGTGTGTTCGACGGGCAGAAAGTCGGCTTCTATGACGAGCGCGACGAGCCCAACCCGATCAATGTCTACGGCGCCAGCAAGCTGCGCGGCGAGCAATTCGTCGCGACGATCGTCCCCGAGCACTACATCGTGCGGGCCGGATGGATGGTCGGCGGTGGCCCGCGCCAGGACCACAAGTTCGTCTCCCTGATCCTGCGCCAGATCGACGCAGGAGCGCGCACGATCCGCGCGGTGTCCGACAAGCTGGGCACGCCGACGTACGCGGTCGATTTCTCCCGGTGCTTCAGCGAGCTGATCGTCAGCGGCAACTACGGGCTCTACCACATGTGCGGAACCGGCGGCGGCAGCCGCTACGACGTCACCAAGGAGATCCTTCGCGTGCTCCGGCGCGACGACATCGAGCTCCTCGCAGTCGGCTCCGAGTATTTCGCCGAGGAGTACTTCGCCCCGCGGCCTCCGTCGGAGCAGATGCACAACCGGGCCCTCGATCTCCTGGGCATGAACACCATGCGTCCCTGGGAAGAGGCCATGGAGCATTACCTGCGCGCCGAGTTCGCCGACCGGATCCGAAAGACCGAGGCTCTGCTTGACCGCTGACGCCGAGACGCTGCAGAAGACGGGCGGGCTCGACCCGCGTGCTCACCCGGTCGAGCCGCGCGCCGACGGCGGGCTGCCCGACCTGTCGGTGATCGTCGTCACCTTCAACTCGCGTCGCCACATCGGCGCCTGTCTCGAAGCGCTGCCGTCGGCCCTGACGCGACACCGCTTCGAGGTGCTGGTGGTCGACAATGCCTCGTCGGACGGCACGCCCGACGTCGTTCGATCCACCTTTCCGGACGTCCTCCTGATCGAGACGGGTGCAAACCTGGGCTTCACGCGCGCCAACAACCGGGGCATCGCCCACGCACGTGGCCGCAACGTGCTCGTGCTCAACCCCGACACCGTCGCCGACCCCGGATCGCTGGAGCGACTCGTCGACCTGCTCGATGCCGACGAGACCGTCGGCATCGCCGCGCCGCAGCTGCTCAACCTCGATCGCTCCGATCAGGGCACTGCTCGCGCCTTTCCCACCCCCGCGGCTGCCCTGCTCGGACGCCGATCTCCGCTCACGCGACTCTGGCCGAACAACAGGTGGTCGCGGCGCTACCTGGTCGGCCGGCAACAGTCCGACCGCGAGGCCTTCCCGGTCGACTGGGTCTCGGGGGCGTGCCTCATGATGCGCCACGACCTCGCGCGCCGCACGAACGGCTTCGACGAGTCGTTCTTCATGTACTGGGAGGACGCCGACTGGTGCCGGCGCATCAAGGACCGCGGATATCAAGTCGTGTGCGAGCCGCGGGCGAAGGTCGTGCACGACGAAGGCGCGCGAGCGCCGCCCCTACCCGCGTCAGGTCTGGGTATTCCACGAGAGCGCGTACCGCTATTACGCCAAGCACCACCTCACGGGGCCCCGCCGTCCGCTGCGCCCGGTCGTCCACGCCGCCCTGATGACCCGAGCCGGTCTTGCGCTCGCGGCTTCACGAACACACGCTTCGCGCCCTACTGAGAACACGTGATGACCGAGCCCGTTTCGCCCGCCGCGCACGACGGCATCGTGTCGCGCGAAGCATCCGCGTCTTCCTTGTTGCCCGCCGATGACAAAGGCGTGGCGCGCGGCGTTGTCGTGAGCGCGACCAGCCAGGTGGGGTCGATGGTCGTCCACATGGCGCTCAACATCGTCAGCAGCCTGGTGATCATCCGGTACCTCGCGCCGCCGAACTACGGCGACTACGTGCTCGTCCTGACCCTGATGACGATGATCGGCCTGCTGTCCGACTTCGGGCTCAACAAGCTCGGCATCCGCGAGGTTGCCGTCGACGGGACCGGCGAGGCCGAGGTGGTGGGCACGGTGATCGCCCTGCGCCTCGGGCTGGCCATGGTCGCTGCCGTCGTGATCCAGCTCGTGCTGTTCGCTCTCGGCCGAAGCGCAGAGGTGCACACCGCAGCCGCCATCGCCTCCATCACCTTCGCCGCCAACGCGCTCCTGAGCGTGACGATCGCGTTCAACGTCAGGCTGCAGCAGCACGTGGAGGCCTTCACGATCCTGTTCGGCGAGCTCGTGGAGACGAGCCTGATCCTCTGGGTCGTGCTCGCAGGCGGCACGCTGACCGAGCTCTTCGCCGCGACCGCGTTCGGCACTGCTCTCGCGGCGCTGATCGCGATCTTCCTCGCCCACCGGCGTCTCTCGCTGCGCGCCCGGTTCACGCCGCGCACGCGTCGCACCCCTGCTGCGCGGCGCGCTCCCGCTGGCCGCGGCCAGCATGATCGGCATCGTGCTCGTGAAGCTCGACAGCTTCATGCTGGCGATCCTGCGCTCGAGGCGTGAGGTCGGCCTCTACGGCGCGGCCTACGCCCCGATCGAGTACCTCGGCCTGGCGGCCCTCGCGTTGGTCACCGTCCTGCTCCCGCTCCTCGGGCGTTACGCCGCGACCGACAAGTCGCGCTTCCTGGGCGTGTACCGGCTCGGTACCGAGGCGTTGCTCGCGTTCATACTGCCGATCGCCGTCATCGTTGCGTTCCTGGCTCCGGCGGCCGTGACGTTCGTGTACTCCGACCGCTACGCGGGAGCCGCGACGCCGATGCGGCTGCTCGCGGTCGGCCTCGTGATGATGACGTTCTGTGCCTGGTACGCGACGGTGCTGCTCGCCGTCGGCAAGGAGCAACTGATCCTCCGTTACAACACGATCATGCTCTGTGTCGGGCTCTGCGCGCATGTGCTGTTGATCTCGTTGCTCGGAGCAACCGGCGCCGCGCTCGGCACGATCCTCGTCGGCGCAGTGACGGCGTGCTGGGCCTGGACGCTCGTGCGGCGGTTCACACACGTGAGCATCCACCGCACGCGCGTGCTGAGGGTTGTCGCCGCCAGCGGCGTGATCGCGCTGATCGCGTCGTCTCTCTTGTTCGTGGGTGTCGGCGTGTGGATCGCTGTAGGTATCGGCGCGCTGGCATACCTGCCGGCGCTGATGTTCCTGCGCGTCGCGCCGCGGGATCTCGTGTCGGTGCTGACGGCGCACGCGGACAACAGCGTGAGCGCGGCGGGAGCGTCGGCATGAGCGACGACCGCCTGAGCTTCTCGTGCATCCTGCCGACCTACAACCGTTGCGACGTGGTCGAGCAGACGCTGCTCCAGCTCCTCGCGTGCGACTATCCCGACGACCGCTACGAGATCCTCGTCGCCGACAACTCGAGCGACGGCACCCCCGACATGGTCGAGCGCGTCGCGCGCGCACGGCGAAGGTTCCGGTCCACCTGCTGCGCAGCTCCGAACGGCTCCCCGCCGTCAAGCGCAACGACGCCGTGCGCGCCGCGAGCTGCGACTACGTCCTGCTCATGAACGACGACGTGTGGGTACGGCCCGACTTCCTCGCGGAGCATGAACGCGCCCACCACACGCACCCGGGCCCCGTCGCGGTGCTCGGCCACGTGGAGCAGTCGCCGCAGATGCCGCAGAACCCGTTCACCGAGTGGTATCAGCCGTTCGCCTACTTCGAGATCGCCGGAGCGGGCCGGCGAGCCGCTCGACTGGCGCTACTTCTGGACGATGAACCTCTCGCTCCCCCGCTCGGAGATGCTCGATCGCAACCTCATGTTCCACGAGGACTGGGCGGAGATCGGCAGCGAAGACGTCGAGCTCGGGTACCGATGGGTCAATGCCGGCAACACGTTGATCTACCACCCGCAGGCATGGGGCGAGCACTACCACCCGCACACCCTCGACAGCGCGTGCCGCCTGCAGGAGACCATCGGACGCGGGCTACGCGACCTCGAGGTGCTGATCCCCGAGCCCGACCTCCTCGAGCGCTACGGGATCTTCTCGTTCCGCAACCGGCCGCGAGCGGTCACGCGCGGCCTCGCTCGCCAGGCTCTCTTCAACGGCGTGACGGTGCCGCCGATCCAGCGCCGGCTCTCGGGCCGCAAGTCGAACAACCGACTCAGCGGCTGGACGTCGTGGAAGGTGCTGCTCCACTACACCAACCGGGGCTACCGCGGGGCGGCGCCCCGGCATCCCGTCCCGCTCGTCACGCGGCGGCGCGTGAAGGAGCAGACCGCGTCGTGACCACCACTGTCTTCACGCCGGTCATGGGTTCCGCGTTCTTCACGCTGTTTCTCGGGATCGCGGCCGTCTTCGGCATCGTGATCCTGGTCGCGCTCATCCTCGTCGACGACCGCTCCCGCCTGCTCATGGTCGCCGTCGTGGCGACGCTTCTCTTTCCGGTCCACAAGAAGCTCGGCTCGCTCGTGCTCAACACACAGTCCGGAGCCCCCGGCTTGATCGTCACCTCGACCATGGTCGTGCTCGTGGCGCTGTACGTCGCGTGGATGGTCGAGGGCACGTTCAAGCGTGACGTCATACGCGCGTTGCGACGGCCGGTCTTCTGGACGCCGCTGCTCGCGATGTTCCTCGCCGCCTTCAGCATCAACGGGGCCCAGAACAATTACTTGGCCATCGCGCAGATGGTCTACTGGCTGTTCATCTACGCGCTGTTCCTGTACTTCGGAGCCAGGGTCCACAGTCGCACCGACATCTTATTGGATCTTCGGTACGTTCGGCGCGCTCGCGGTGATCGAAGCCGGAGTGGTCGTCCTCCAGAAAGTCGGCCTCTTCAGCCTCGGGTTCCTCAACGTGCCCACGGCGGCAATCGCGCGAACCACCGACGCCGGCGACATCGGCCGCCCCTTCGGCACACTGGTGCACCCGGTGTTCCTCGCGATCACCGTTGCCATGATCGCACTCGTCGCGCTCAGCCTTGCGATGTTCCTCACCAACAAGTGGGCACGGTTGGCCTGCCTCGCGGTCGTCGTTGTGTGCCTCGGCGAGATCTACCTCACCCAGGCCCGGGGGCCGCTCCTCGGCATAATCCCGGCGCTCGCGGTGCTGATCGCGATCGGCGCCGCGCGCCACCGCATCTCGGCTCGCGCATGGATCACCGGGATCTTCGTGGCCCTGGCGGCGCTCATCGTCCTCTGGCCACAGGTCCAGAAGTTCTACGAGAACAACTTCGGCTCCGGTCACTTCAGCCTCGAGGTCAAATCGCGCGTCCAGCTCAACGACGTGGGCTGGCGGATGATCGACAGCTCCCCAGTGACGGGGACCGGGCTCAACAACTTCACCCAGATCGAGCATCGGTACACGACCGAGCCCTTGCTCTTCCCCGGATTCCCCTCACACAACCTCTTCATCCTCACCGCAGCGGAGACCGGCGTGCTCGGTCTGGCCGGTCTCCTCATCATCGGTGCGGCGCTCGCCTGGAACGCGATCCGGCTCGGCCAAAGTCGCGACCCACTGTTTCGGGCGATGGGGTGGGCGATGTTCTGCATCATCATCCTGAACGTGATCGCCGAGCAGCTGTCGTACTCCATGCGCGAAGAGGTGCCGCTCACGGTGTTCTGGATATTCGCGGGGCTCATGATGGCGTGCATTCGCATGCAGGAAGACGAACGGCGCGACGCGCCGGCTTGCGTCCCGTCGAGCAACCGGGCCCGGCGCCACGGCCTTCGGGCGCGCCGGCGCGCGAACCCGCGTCCGTACACGCGTGACCGATCCCGTGCTCGACGAAAGGAACACGCGAATGGACGGCCGAAACCGCGGAGCGGTCGACATCTCGGCGATCATCGTCAACTGGAACACCCGCGACCTGCTGGACCTGTGTCTCGAGTCGCTCCACGCGTACGCACCGCGTCACCGGAGTCTCGAGATCGTCGTCGTCGACAACGGCTCGACCGACGGATCCGCCGATCTCGTGCGCGCCAACTGGCCCGATGTCGTGCTGGAGGTCAACGCCGAGAACGAGGGCTACACGCGGGCGAACAATCGGGCGATCGGCCTGAGCCGCGGGCGGAACCTGCTGCTCATCAACTCCGATGCGCAGGTCGTCGCCGGCTCGATCGACACGATGCTCGACCGGTTCGAGGCCGATGCGCGCGCGGCGGTCGTCGGCCCTCGGCTGGTCTACGGCGACGGCTCCTGGCAACGCTGGACCGCCGGCCGCGCGCCCGACCTCGCCTCGGTCGCAAGCTTCTTCCTCTTCGCCGAACGGTTCAGCGCGTCCGCGACGCGGCGCAGCCTCTTCCTCGCCGAAGACGTTCGCGAGCCGTTCTGCCCCGACTGGGTCTGCAGTGCCTGCATGCTCGTGCGGCGCGACGCGCTCGACGAGGTCGGCCTGATGGACGAGCGCTACTTCTGCTACATGGACGACGTCGATCTCTGCCAGCGCTTCCGCGACGCCGGCTGGCGCGTGTGGTACGACCCGACCGCGGAGGTGGTGCATCTCGGTTCGCAGAGCAACGAGCGCCAGATCGGACGGGTCTCGCCCGCGGCCATCCGCAACTTCAACGACTACTTCACCCGACGCAACGGCCCGGCGGCCGGCGCGGTGGCTCGAGCGGTGCAGGTCGTGGGTTACGGGAGCCGAGCCGTCGCCTACGCAGGCCGGTCACTGCTCCGACCCGGTGACGGGAATCAGACGCCGAGCCGCGACCACCTTCGCAACGCCCGCGGTCGCGATGCAACGCGGTCATGTCTGAACATTCACGAGCTGCGACCCACAACGGGAGGACTCACAACCAGTGACGGCGCCGACGACCAGCGACTCACCGACAGCCACGTCCTCGAGCGGAAAGCCGCAGCGTTGCGGTTGCGATCCCGATCCCGAACGACCCTGACTGGGCGCTCTTCGATGCCATCCCCGACGACATCGAGATCATCGTGATCGACGACAGCGACGGCCAACTCAGCCCCGCCCCCCGCGACAACGTCCGCTTCTACGACTACGCCGCGCAAGAAGCCGTGATGGGGCGGCACTACCCGGCGATCCCGCACAAGAGCGCGGCGACGCGGAACTTTGCGCACTACCTCGCGTACCAGGAGGGCTTCGACATCATCATCGCCCTCGACTACGACTGCCGGACGCGAGACGGTTGGCTCGACAAGCACCTCGCGGGCCTCGCACCGGTCGAGAACGCTCCCGCGCTGCGCGGCAGCTGGATCAACAGCATCGAGACGCCCGGGTTCTACTCCCGCGGGTACCCGTACGAGTACCGCAACCCGGTCGACTCGGTGGTCGAGGAAACCACCGCGACCGGCGACGTGATGATCAACATGGGGGTCTGGGACAACGTCCTCGACCTCAACGGCATCGACAAGGTGCAGGCCGAGCCGCCGTACGACCCGGGACTGCGCGGACCGCGCAACTACATCGCTCTCGGCAATATCCCGGTGTGCGGCATGAACACCGCGTTCCGCGCCGAGATCACGCCCGCCTACTTCTTCCTCCCCGACATGTGGGTCAACGGAAGCTGGCAACTCTCCCGCCACGACGACATCTGGGGCGGCTACGTCGCGAAGGCGCTCATGGACAAGCGGGGTCATCTCTTCAGCTACGGGCGCCCTATCGTCGAGCACACCCGCCAGTCGAAGATCGAGCGGGTCATGATGATGGAGCACTGGATGCACCTCATGTCGACGTCCTTCTACGCGCTGGTCGACGCGGCCGCCGACCGAATCGACGCCGGTCCGTACGATCGGATGTTCGCCGACTTCACCGAGGAGTACCGCAAGGAGGCGTCGCGCGCGTCCGTGCCGGCGCACTACCGCGAGGTCTTCGTCGAGCTCGGCGAGGCAATGCAACGCTGGTCGGACTGCTTCAACTCCTAGGAGACGCATGCTCGCCGCAGTGCTGGCAGCCCAGCAGGATTCAGAACCCGGTCCCGGGTCTCATCCTGCTCGCGCTGCTGCTCGGCGGCGGCGGTTGGTGGCTGTGGCGCCGGCGGCAACGCAAGCGCGCCGTCGCCGCGGCGCGCGCCGCGGGCCTCGAACCCGGTCCCCGATCCCGAGTATCCGCGAGCGGCTGAAGCGAGCGCCGCGGCGACTGTGGACCCCGGCGATTCGTGCTGGCGTTCCTCGCGCCGTTCTGCCTCGAAGGCTTCGCCGGCGCCTCGCCACCATGGATCTTCTTCAACCCGATCGTCCTCGTCGTACTTCATGCTCTTCTACGGCAGCGCCGCGCATCCTGATCCGCGAGATCACCCGGCTCTGGGGGAAGAGCTGGCCGACGATCCTCGCGTTCGGCGCGGCGTACGGCATCTGCGAGGAAGGGTTGTCGACGAAGGTCTTCTTCGACCTGCACCGCACCAACCTCGGGCCAGAGATGCAATACGGCACATGGGCAGGCGTGCACTGGCCCTACATGTTCCACTTGATCATCGCGCACGCGGTGTTCTCGATCGCCGTCCCGATCTTCCTCACGATGCTGCTCTTCCCGCAGCGCGCGTCGGAGCCGTGGGTGCGCCGGCGGACGCTCCCGGTGCTCGGTGCGGTGTTCGTCGGAGGGATCGTGTTCTCGTCGCTCGTGCTCTACCGGCGCAACCCGGACCACCCTCACCACGTGATCCAGGTCACCCCTCCCCACTATCTGATCGCGATCGCGCGTCGTGCTGATCCTGATCGCCGTCGCACGCCTGCTCCCCGCACAGATCGCGCTACCCGGACCGGCGCATCACGCTGCCACCGAAGCGACTTGGCGATCGTCGGCTTCTCGGGCATGTTCGTGTTCTGGGGCGTGAGCTACCTCTTCCCTGCCTGGCACGTGCCGGTGGCGATCACCATGATTCTCGAAGTGTTGATCATCGCGATCGTCGTGGCGTGGTTCGTCGTTGCGCCTCGCGGCCGACCAGTACTCCTGGTTCGCGCTCGTCGGCGGCATGCTCAGCTTCTTCGTGTTCACATCGTTCATCCTCATGGCGATCGGTTCGTTCCTCCAGCCGGTCGTGAGCGTGACGGCCGGTTACGGATTGGTGCGACTCGGGCGTTCACTGCGGGAGCGAACCGTGCCCGATAGTCCAGTCGTCTCTCCGAGAGGCGGGCACGAGTGACCACCTCGGCCGACCTCCCCGCCGCGCAGACCGTCGTCTTCGACGCCTGCCCACTGTGCGGCTCGGAAGCCCATCGGCTCGTCTTCGATCATCCCGACTGCGGTGTCGTCGTCGACTGTCGAGGGTGCGGACTGCGTTACACGCGGTCACGCAAGCTGTCGTCGATGACCACGATCAGACGCGAGACTCCGATCCCCCTCCCGGAGATGATGGTGCAGAAGGAGGCCGATCAGACTCACGACTTCCAGGCGATCCTGCGTCAGCTCACGAAGCTCGGAGCTCACGGACCCCTGCTCGATATCGGCTCGATCACCGGGCACTTCCTCGACCGGGCGCGCTCGGCGGGCTTCGACGTGATCGGCGTCGAGCCCGACCCGTGGGCGGCCGACTACGCCAGGCGCCAATTCAACCTCGACATCCGCGAGCAGTTCCTCGACGAGGCCGGCTTCCAAACGGCATCGTTCGGAGTCGTCGTGATGCTCCACGTGATGGAGCACCTCCCGAATCCGAAGGAGACGCTCGCGGAGGTCCATCGCATCCTCGCGGACGACGGGATCCTCATGGTGGAGATCCCGATCATCGACGCCGCCGCAACGAAGACCATGGGACCTCGGCACCGGCATTACGTGTTCGACCACACCTTGTTCATGACGCGTTCGACGTGCGCTCGGTTCCTCGAGGACGCCGGGTTCGAGATCGTCCACCAGCATGCAGCCGGCCGAACTCTCCGTCTCGGGCGGCTCGCGAGAGGGCTGGCTCTGCGCGCGTCACGACCGGGGAACGTAGCGGCACGAGCGCTCGACGCGCTGCGCCTCGACCAGGTCCGCCTCACGATCAACCTCCGCGACATCCTGCGCGTGTACGCGGTCAAACGGTAGACACGAACATGGAGACCGGCCGGCTCACCAACGTGCTCACCGATCCGCGACTCGCCGTGCGGGCGTTGGTCAAACGCTCGCCGAACGCCCCGTTCGAGCGGCGTCTGGAGTGGGATGCACTCGACCGGCCCCACTACGCGTACTGCACGTATCAGGCGGCACGCCTGGCCAAGGCCCTCGGGCTCGACGCGATCAGCGTCGTCGAGCTCGGTGTCGCCGGCGGCAACGGGCTCGTGCTGTTGGAGGAGCTGGCCGCGACCGTCAGCGAGGTCGTCGGCATCCGGATCGAGACGTTCGGCTTCGACGCCGGCACCGGCATGCCGGCCCCGAGCGACTACCGCGACCTGCCGTACGTGTGGAGCCCCGGGTTGTTCGCGATGGACGAGGGCGCACTTCGCGACCGGCTGCGGTCGGCCCGCCTTGTCATCGGCGACGTTGCCTCGACGATCCCGGCGTTCGTCGAGGAAGGCGGATATCCGCCGATCGGGTTCGTTGCGTTCGATCTCGACTACTGGTCCGCGACCGCGGCGGCAATGCGCCTCCTCGACGGGCCGCCGGAGCTGCGTTTGCCGCGGGTCTTCTGCTACTTCGACGACATCATCGGCAACGACTGGGAGATCCACTGCCCGTACGTCGGTGAGCTGCTCGCGATCGAGGACTTCAACGCCGGTCACGATCACATCAAGGTCAGCCCCGTCAGCGGCGCTCCGCCACAAGCGTCGAATCCCTGCTGCGTGGAACGACCAGATCTACGTCGCGCACGACTTCGCGCACGCGCAGTACAACACCAACGTCCACCCGGCCGACTGGGACCTGGGGTTGCGCGAGCGCTGATAGCGCCGGACAACTAGCCGCACCGATCACCACACGCCGAGGCGGTCGCAAGCCCGCACGATGCGGTGCCCGTTCGCGGACGGGCGAGGTGCGCGTCAGGTCTTCGGCATCAAGCCGACCGCAAAGGCACTTTCTCCACGCCGGGGGCTCCAGCCTGGTTGCCTGGCCACTCTCCGCGTGTTTTTGCCACTTTTCGTGAGATGAGGCGACAGATGTTGCAGCACGGTGCCGATACCGGAATGGACACCGGCCGCCACCACTCGAGGACTCATGGCTCGCATCAGCACCCGTCCACATCGCCGCACACAGCTGGCACGTGGCCTGGGAGTGGGCGCGGCAATCGCCTTGTTCGCGACTGCGTGCACCGCCGCGGTGTCTCCGCCCACGACCGTTCCGCCCACGACCGTTCCGCCCACGACCGTTCCGCCCACGATACCTCCGGCCTCTTCGGTGCTCTACGACTCGAACGCGACCGGCAACTTCGAGATCTACCGGCGCAACCTGCAAACGGGCGTCGCGACGCAGCTCACCAACGATCGCCGGTTCGACTCCTGGTGGACCAAGCCGTCGCCGGACGGAACGAGGATCGCTCTTCTACCGCACACCGGCAGGCGTACACGACACCGACTACAAGCAGACCAGTCTCTGGATGGCGAACATCGATGGAAGCGGGCTCCGGCAGGTGATCGCCAACGGCCAGTACGGCTGGGCCGTGCAGGGCCATGCCGAGTGGTCTCCCGATGGCACCAAGCTCGTGATGTTCGGCGGAAGCGTCTACAACGGCATCGTCGTCACCGACACCAACGGGGTGCCGCTGCACCGGGTCGGCAACGGCATCGATCCCGTGTGGAGCTCGAACGGGAAGCAGATCATCTACATCAACTGCGCCAGGGCCGCCGACTTCCCGTCTGTCCGGCGGATCAGAACCGTGTCTGGGCCGTCAACGAGGACGGCAGCTCGCCGCACATGCTCGTCGACATACCTGTCGGGGCGAACGACCCGACGATGTCGCCGGATGGAACCACGATCGCATTCGAGACCAACCCCGGAGGCTTCGTGTGGGACCTCTGGGTGGCGAACGCCGACGGCAGCAACCCGCGGCAAGCTCTTCTCGGACGGGAACGTCAACTCGAATCCGGTCTGGGCCTCCAACGACGAGCTGTTCTTCTACAAGACCGCGCCGTTCCGGAACGGGTTCCAGGTCTGCACGATCCACAAGGACGGAAGCGGCTTGACGTGGGTGTCGCACCGGGACAGGTCGGCATCGCCGAGATGGCCGTCCCCCGTCGCCGTGAGATTTGCGCGCCCTCGACTCAGGCGACTCCCGGCGACTTCCGTCGACACTTCGACATCGCTGCGTCGGCTCGAGGTGCATCGATCGCCGGTTGATCGACTTGATCGTCAGCGGTTGTCTCGCAGTCACCCGGGAGTCCTCGGGTACCGACTCGAAGAGCCTGACCCCGGCCCCGATCACCGAGCGGGAGCCGATGGTGACCGGACCGTAGATGGAGCAGCCGCCGGAGAGGACGACGTCGTCGCCGACGACCGGCGGGCCGTCACGACTCGGGTCCGCGTATCCGGCGACGCCCAGCTGCACGAACATCAAGATGATGCAATTGCGCCCGATCCTCGTGCCGGCGGAGCACCCGCTGCCGCGCGTGCCCGAGGACGAGGCCGGGCCCGATGATCGCCTTCGGCGCGAACTCGACGAAGAACACGACCTCGTTGATGTACATGAGTATCCGGGCGATCGGCGAGAGGCCATTTCGTTGGGCGGCTCGCGCGAGGCGGAAGATGACCACGGCATGGAACATCGGCCAGGTCAGGATGTTGAAGATCGCCCGCAGCCGTGACTTGCCGAAGGAACGCTGTTGAACTCCCTGAACGCCAGGTAATCAGCCTTGATCGACTCGACGAGCCCGACTTCACCTTCTTCGAGATTGGCCATGGTGTCTTCTTACCCCGGTTCCTTCGCATACAGCCGATAAATCGCAGATCCGCCCACCGCGATGGCAGCGTTCCGGGCCGGCTGGTACGTTTCCGGAACGCAGCGTCAGACCCACTGCTGCATCATTCTTGGTTTCTCCCTCCCTCGCGCTCGGGAAGCCGCCCGTGACCGACACGAGCTACGACCCGGCCAGCCACTACGACCGGGTCACGGCCGCCTGGGGCCCACTGTTCGGTGACGATCTGCACTACGGGCTCTTCGAGACCGGCACCGAGGCCCTGGCGGAGGCGACCCAGGCCCTCACCGAGCGCATGGCGGAGGCGGCGAGGATCGCTCCCGGTGTCGAGGTGCTCGACGTCGGCTGCGGCACAGGCACACCGGCCTGTGCGCTGGCCCGTGACCACGGCGCACGAGTCATGGGGATCACCACCAGCGCCGTCGGCGTCGAAGCCGCCACCGCGACGGGCCACCGCCGCCGGCGTGGGCGACCTCGTCCGGTTCGAGATCCGCGACGGCACCGACAACGGCTTCCCCGACGCTTCCTTCGACCGGGTGTGGGTCCTGGAGTCGTCCCACCTCATGCCCGCTCGCGAGCGACTGGTCTCCGAATGTGCGCGGGTCCTCCGACCGGGCGGGATGCTGGCGCTCTGCGACATCGTCCTGCGCCGCCCGCTGCCCTTCCCGGAGGTCCGTCGCCTCCGCGGAGAGCTGACGCTGCTGCGCCAGGTCTTCGGCGATGCCCACATGGAGCCTCTGGAGCGCTACGCGAGCTGGCTCAGGAGCACGGCCTGGTGGTCGAGGACCAAATGGATCTCACGGCCGCCACCCGCCCGACCTTCGCACGGTGGAGAGACAACGCGCAGCTCCACCGCGCCGAGGTCGTCGCGCTCCTGGGCGAACCCGACTGGACCCGCTTCGTCGACTCCTGCGCCGTCCTCGAGCAGTTCTGGGACGACGGCACGCTGGGCTACGGGCTCCTCGCCGCTCACCGAGCGTGAAGAGGCGAGAGCCTCATTACCCCCACCCTTCACGTCGGCCGTGCACAAGGTAGGTTTCTGCTCAAAGCTCACACATCGAGACGAGGAGGCCCCGGGTGGACAGTCGACCCGCCGTATTGGCTGTGATCCAACGCGTGCTCGAGGACAAGGGTCTCCAACCCGATCTCGACGACGACTCGGTGGCGCTCGACGACACCGGCCTCGGACTCGATTCGTTGGACATCGCCACGATCGCGGCGGAGCTCGAAGCGGAGTTGGAGATCGACCCGTTCGCGCATGACGACGTACACCTCGGAACACTGCGGGAGTTCGTCGAGCTCTACACCCACGAGAACGGCAATTGATCTCTGCCGTCCTCGCCGCGACCCAACCCGATCGTCCGTTCCTCCTCGACTGCGATCCCCACACGCTCACCGAGCTCTCCTACGGTCTCTGCCGGTCGATGGTCGACGCGCTCGTGCAGTCGCGCCCGGATCTCCGCGGCGCCCGCGTCGGCCTGCGTGCCTCCGCCGACCGGGACACTGTGCTCTGGTTGCTCGCCCTCGACGCGCTCGGAGCGCGCGCACACCTCATCCCGCCGACCCTGCCCGAGGAGACGGCGGACGCGCTGGTCGAGCAACTCGGCCTGCACGCCGTCATCGGTCGGCCGCCCATTGCCGCGGCGCCGACGGGCCACTCCAGCGGACCCGAGGTCGTGCTGTTCACCTCTGGGACTACCGGCATACCGAAGGCGGTCCGCCACACGTGGGAGTCGCTCGCGGCTCGTGTCCACCGGAGCACCGCCCTCGCCGACGCCCGATGGCTGTTGGCCTATCCCCTTTCTGCGTTCGCCGGCTTGCAGGTGTTCCTG
The DNA here is from genome assembly GCA_963813635.1 of uncultured Actinomycetes bacterium. GTDB lineage: Bacteria > Actinomycetota > Acidimicrobiia > IMCC26256 > JBBRZM01 > JBBRZM01. The sequence continues at coordinate 769,189 of CAWEZO010000002.1, forward strand.
CACGCACTGCTCAACGGCGGCAGCCTCGTGCTCGGTGGCACCAGCCCGGCAACGGCGAGTCGTGCCTTGGGCGCCGGCGTCACCCACGTCTCGGCGACACCGACATTCGTTCGCCTGCTGCTGATGGGCGGGAACCCCGAGGCGCTGTCCCCGGTGCAGCTCACCGTGGGCGGCGAAGCTGTCGACCAGCCGCTGCTCGACAGGATCACCCGACGGTTTCCGTCGGCGCGCGTGACGCACATCTACGCGTCGAGCGAGATGGGCACCTGCTTCTCGGTGCACGACGGACGGGCCGGATTCCCCGCGACGTACCTGGAGTCCGACGAGCTGCCGGTGTGGTTGACCGTTCGGGACGGCGAGCTCCACATCCGATCACCACACGGCATGAGCGGCTACGTGGGCCGGGCCGATCCGAGGGACGACAACGGGCTGTACCCGACGGGCGATCTCGTCGAAGTGACCGGCGATCGGGTGCACTTCCTCGGGCGGCGCAACGAGACCATCAACGTCGGAGGCCAGAAGGTGCACCCGCGCGAGGTCGAGGAGGTGTTGCTGACGGAAGCGCGGGTGCGAGCAGCCCGTGTCTCCGGCACGAGCAGCTCGGTGACGGGCCAGATCGTCCGAGCCGACGTGGTCGCCACGTCGTACACCGACCTCGAGGAGCTGCGACGCGCGCTGCTCGCGCTCTGCCGCGCGCAGCTACAGCCGCATAAGGTTCCCCGGATCCTCAAGATCGTCGACTCCCTCGAGCAAACCGACGGGGGCAAGCTCACCCGGAGGTAGCCGCGTGCAGGTCGTGGTCGTCAGCGGCGGAAGCCGCGGTCTCGGACAAGCGATCGTCGGGCATCTGCTGGAGCGTGGTGATGCCGTCGCCACGTTCAGTCGGAGCAGGACCCCGTTCGTCGACAGCGTCGAAGACGATCCGGACCGACGCGACCGGTTCTTGTTCTCGGAAGTCGAGATCGCGCAACCCGACGCGGTCCGCGACTTCGTGCGCGCCACAGTGAAGCGGTTCGGGCGCATCGACGCGCTGATCAACAACGCCGGCATCGCCCGAGACGGGCTCCTCGCCACGCAATCCGTCGACGAGATCGCAGAGGTCGTCGACATCAACGTCAAAGGTTCGCTGATCCTGGCCCGTTCGTGTCTCCGGCCGATGCTGCGCGCCCGGAAGGGCCGCGTCGTCAACATCTCGTCGATCATCGGGCTGCGCGGTTACCGAGGCCTCGCGACCTATGGTGCGACCAAGGGCGCGCTCGACGCGATGACCCGTGCGCTCGCACGCGAGGTCGCGAGCCTCGGGATCACGGTCAACAGCATCGCCCCGGGCTTTCTGGAGACCGAGATGACGCACGGTCTCGACGAGCAGCAAGTCGGTCAGATCGTGCGCCGCACGCCGCTCGGCCGGCTCGGCCGGCCCGACGACATCCTGCCCACGATCGACTTCCTGCTCTCTGACGGTTCCGCGTTCATGACCGGCCAGGTGCTCGTCGTCGACGGCGGCCTCACCGCCTGATCGTCAGCCGTCGAGATCGTCGCCGGTCGGTTTCGCGCGTGACCACCCTCGCGGGCGCGGGCAGGACGGTCGAATCGGGTGGCACGTCGCGGAACACGACCGCTCCGATGCCGATGCGGCTGCGATCGCCGATGTGCACCGGTCCGAAGATCGACGCGCCGCACCCGATGTACACGTCGTCTCCGATCACCGGGGGGACGAGCTCCGCGGCGAGCGCCTGCCCGTTGTCGTCCAGCTTCTCGATCACGCCGATGCTGGCCCATTCGAAGATCGTCGCGTTGCGACCGATCCGCGCGTGCGGATGGATCATCACGCCGCGGCCACCGTGGGGAATTCGCAGGCCCGGACCGATCTGTGTGGCCCTCGGGAGCTGCGCGCTCATCAGGAACTCGACCCAGACGAACTTCGCCGCACGTACGAACGGCGCCAGCAAGAATCGGAGGGGTCCGAACTGCGGATCCGAGACTCCCTGATTGAGCCGGAGCAGCGTGAGGGTCACGATGCTCAGGAACTCGCCTCTGGACGCCAGACGCGCCAGATCCTCACGAAGCGCGCTGCGCCAGTCCACGGAGCGTGTCAGTAGCGGTAGTGGTCGGGCTTGAACGGACCGTGTTGGGGAATGCCGAGATAATCGGCTTGCTCCTCGGTGAGCTCCGTGAGCTTCACGCCGAGCTTGCCGAGATGCAGACGCGCCACTTCCTCGTCGAGGTGCTTGGGCAACGTGTAGACGCGGCGCTCGTAGAAGTCGGGGTGGCCGTAGAGCTCCATCTGGGCCATCACCTGGTTGGTGAAGCTGTTCGACATCACGAAGCTCGGGTGACCGGTCGCGCAGCCGAGGTTGAGCAGCCGGCCTTCGGCCAGCACGATCACCGCGTGGCCGTCGGGGAACACCCATTCATCGACTTGCGGCTTGATGTTGATGCGCGTGATGCCGTCGACCTTCGCGAGACCCGCCATGTCGATCTCGTTGTCGAAGTGACCGATGTTGCCGACGATCGCGTTGTGCTTCATGCGCGCCATGTCGGACGGCGTGATGATGTTGAGGTTGCCGGTCGCGGTGATGAACAGGTCGGCCGTCTCGACGATGTCGTCGAGCGTCGTGACCTCATAGCCCTCCATCGCCGCCTGTAACGCGCAGATCGGATCGACCTCGGTGATGACGACCCGCGTGCCCTGGCCCTTCAAAGACTGGGCGCAACCCTTGCCGACGTCGCCGTACCCGCACACCACGGTGACCTTGCCCGCGAGCATCACGTCGGTGGCGCGGCAGATGCCGTCGACAAGTGAATGGCGGCAGCCGTAGAGGTTGTCGAACTTCGACTTGGTCACCGAGTCGTTGACGTTGATCGCCGGGAAGAGCAGCGTGCCGAGCTCGGTCATCTGGTACAGCCGGTGCACACCGGTGGTCGTCTCCTCGGTGACACCCTGGATGTCATGAGCGACGCGATGCCAGCGCTGCGGGTCTTCGGCAAGCGTGCGCCTCAGCAGCGCGAGCACGTAGCCGAACTCCTCGGAGTCGGCTGTCGTGGCGTCGGGGACTGCGCCCGCCTTCTCGAACTCGACGCCCTTGTGCACGAGCAGCGTGGCGTCGCCACCATCGTCGAGGATCGTCGTGGGACCGCTCTCGCCGGGCCATTCGAGCGCCTGGTCGGTGCACCACCAGTACTCCTCGAGCGTCTCGCCCTTCCACGCGAACACCGGGACGCCCGACACTGCGGATCGCGGCTGCGGCGTGGTCCTGTGTGGAGAAGATGTTGCAGCTCGCCCAACGCACGGCGGCACCGAGCGCGACGAGTGTCTCGATGAGCACCGCGGTCTGGATCGTCATGTGGAGCGAACCGGTGATCCGCGCGCCGGCGAGCGGCTGCTGTGCGGCGTAGCGCTCACGCAACGCCATGAGCCCGGGCATCTCGTGCTCGGCGAGCGTGATCTCCTTGCGGCCGAAGTCGGCCAGCGAGAGATCCGCGACCTTGAAGTCGGAGGGGCCGTCGCTCGACGATGACGATGTGGAGGGGGGTGCCGTCGTGGTCATGGTGTGACTCCTCGATGTGGGCGCGGGGCCGGGTGGGCGACGCGGTTCGTGGAGTCGGCCCAGATCACTGGATGACAGCCGTAAAGACGGCCCGACCAGGCACGAATCATATCGGAACCTTGGCGCGCCGAAGATTCCTGATTGCGTGCGCCGTGGTTGGTGTTGTGCTAAGTCGGGCTATTATACAGATTCTCCCGTTTTGCGTCAAGATAAGGAAGCCCCCGCGACTGGAGCACGACTCGGACCTGTACCAGGGTCACATCCAGGTCATGTCGATTGCCTTGGGGTCGTTGGACGTCACCGACGACCAAGCCGGTGACATCAACGGCTTGAAGTCCCGGCACTCCCTCGACACGCCCTGATCAACCGCCGGCGAGCGCGTTCTTGAGCTGGGTGATCGCGTCGATCGGCCCCGGGTCGACGTCGTTGTCGAGCGCGAGGTAGCAGCTCATCCAGTCACCGAGGTACATGAGGTCGAGCAGCTCGGCGAGCCGGCCCTCGCCTTCTGCCTGCACCTCGAGCACCTGGCTGACTGTCTCTTCGATCAGCTCACGGGTCGCAGCGAAGCGGCGCGACACCTGCCGGTGCTCCAAGCCGTGCCGCAGCTCGACGAGGGTGAACACCTGCCGGGTCACGTCACCGTGCTGGCCCCAGCCGCAGATCTCGTTGTGGTCGAGCTCCGGGTAGGCGTTCCAGAACGCGGGTGCCTTGGCGTTCTCGTTGACGTCGCACTTCCATCGCATCGCCGCGACTGCGCCGACCGCGCCGCCGCCGTAGAACAACGGGATCGTGCGACCGATGCGACGCGCGAGCTCGCGCGCCGGATTCGCGCGGCCTTCGACCTCAGGTTTGCACTCGTCGCGACGCGCCGCGAGCTGCGTCTGCGCCTGGACCAGCCAGGCGTGAGCCTCGGGCAGGATGCCCATCCGCGAGCACGCGACGAACAACGGCGCGATGAGCGCCCCGAGCGCCGCGCGTGGCAGGTATCCCTCGGGGCAGGCGACGTGCACCGCGCCGCGCTCCCGGGCCAGCGCGGCCAGCTCACCGCCGTTGGACACGGCGATCACCTTGGCGCCCGCGTCGAGCACGCCGCGCGTCATCGAGAGCGTCTCCTCGGTGTCGCCGGAGTACGACATCGCGAACGCCAACGTGCGCGGCCCGACGAAGCACGGCGTGCGATAGCGCTTGAGCCCGATCACCGGGATAGCCGAGCGCGCCACTCGCCGTCGCCGCGAGCACGTCACCGGCGATGCCGGAGCCGCCCATGCCGAGCACGACGATGTTGTCGATCTCGTCGGCGCGCGGCAACAGCGCGGGCTTCAGCTTCCCCGCGGCTTCGTGCGCGGCCGCGAGCTGCTCGGGAAGGCCGCGTACCGCCTCGAGGAAATTGAGCGAGTCGACCGTCACTGCTCGAACGTGGGCTCGATACCCTCGGACTCGGCCTTCGCACGCAGCCGCTTGTCTTCCGCGTCGTCGACGGTCTCTGCTTCTTCGATGAGCATGATCGGGATATCGTCACGCACTGCATAGCGCCGCTTCAGCCGCGGGTTGTAGAGCGCGTCTTCATCGGCGAAGTACAGCAGGGGGCCCTTGTCTTCGGGACAGGCCAGGATCTCGAGCAGCTTGGGGTCGAGCGCCACGGTCGTGCTCCTCAATCAGTCGGTGTGGGCGGGTCAGGCGCTGGAGGAGCCGCGCACGAGCGCCAGCACCTCCGCCGCATGAGCATCGCACGCGGCGCGGTCGGCTGCCTCGAGGTTGAGCCGGAGCAGCGGCTCGGTGTTGGACGGCCGCAGGTTGAACCACCAGTCACCGAGATCCACCGTGAGCCCGTCGAGGCGGTCTTCGGCCGTCTCGGGAAAGGAGCCGGCGACGTCTTCGATCACCGCGAGCGGGTCGCGCACGCGGGTGTTGATCTCGCCCGACGCGGCGTAGCGCTCGAACGGCTTGCACAACTCGGAAAGCGGCTGACTCGATTTCGAGAGCTGCTCGAGCACGAGCAGTGCCGCGATGATGCCGGAGTCGGCGCGGTAGTTGTCGCGGAAGTAGTAGTGGGCCGAATGCTCGCCGCCGAAGATCGCGCCGGTCTCGGCCATCACCTGCTTGATGAACGAGTGACCCACGCGCGTGCGCACGGGCGTACCGCCGTGCTCGCGGATGACTTCGGGAACGGTCTTCGAGCAGATGAGGTTGTGCACGACGATCTCGCCCGGGTGATGCTCGAGGATGGTGTCGGCGAGGATCGCGGTGGTGACCGAACCGGAGACGGGCTGCGCCCGGTCGTCGACCAGGAAGACCCGGTCGGCATCACCGTCGAAGGCCAGGCCCACGTCGGCGTTGCCGTCGACGACGGCTCGTTGCAGATCCCTGAGGTTCTCGGGCTGGATGGGATCGGCGGGATGGTTGGGGAACGTGCCGTCGAGCTCGCCGAAGAGCATCGTGAGGTCGAACGGCAAGCTCGCGAAGACGGCGGGCACGATCAGACCGCCAACCCCGTTGGCGGTGTCGGCGACGACCTTCAGTGGCCGCAGCACCTCGAGGTCGACGAACGACCGCACGTGCGCGACGAATTGCGCCAGCATGTCTCGCCGCTCGATGCGGCCCGGCTCCTCGGCCCGTTCGATGAGCCCGTCGGCCACCGTTGCCTTGATCTGCGCGAGCCCGGTCTCCTCACCGATCGGCGCGGCGCCGGCCCGACACAGCTTGATCCCGTTGTACTGCGCCGGGTTGTGGCTCGCCGTGAACATCGCGGCTGGGGCCTCAAGGTTTCCCGACGCGAAGTAACAGAGGTCGGTCGAGGCCAGCCCGAGGTCGATCACATCGGCGCCGGCCCGGGTGACACCCTCGGCGAACGCGCGCACGAGCGGCTCGGATGACGGACGAGCATCGCGCCCGACGAGCACCTGGGCGGCACCGGTGAAGCCGACGAGGGCGTTGCCGACGAGGCGTGCGAGATCCTCGTCGATCTCGTCGGGATAGACGCCGCGGATGTCGTACGCCTTGAAGATCGCGTCGAGGGAAGCAGCGGAAGACACAGGGCTTTGCCTCGTGGAGAATCCTCACCGCCCGTCGGCGGGAAACCGATCCTATCCCTCCGGGTGGCCGGCACCCTCAGGGGAAACCTCGCGGCGAGGGCGTCGCCCGGGCACCCACCACACGAGGAACGCCAAGCCGCCGAGGCCGAGCAGCGTGCCGATCCGGCCGACCCATTCGGCTGTCGTGGTGCCGTAGACGAGTCGCACATGCTTCGAGGTCGGCACGACAACCATCTCGTTGGGCGTGGCCCGCCACGGCCCGTCCGCACCCGAGGCCTGCCAGTTGGGGAAGTACGACGTCTTGACCAGTACGGGTACGCCGGTGCGCGACACGTCGAACGCAACCGAGTGATCGTCGCTATGAATCTTGGTGATGCGCACCTTCGGGAGTCGGGTTCCGAACGGCACGCGCCGCGCACTCGTCATCGGCGCCCGCTTCCACGCGCTCGGCCCGTCGGCCGTGAGCGGACGGTTGAGCGCGCCCGGGTCGTTGAACCACGGCACGGCGGCGCATTCCCACGGCGTGAACACGTCCGGGCTCGGCGCTGTCGCCGGCGGGCGTGCGGTCCCTTCGCATTTCCAGCTCGGTCCGCTCTCCACGCCGGTCATGACGACCGGCTGGTATTCGAGTGGCGCGACGAGCTGCGAGTCGGCGACCTGGTACACGTTCCACCCGGAGGGAGCGATGCCGTCGATGTCGGGCACCGACGCGACGCGCCGGAGCGACGGATTGCTCTCGGCCACTTGCTTGGTCGCGGCCGACTGGGCCATGTAGTAGCGCACGCCGAGCAGCTGGAGGTAGCGCACGCCGAGCTTGAAGTCGGCGAGCGTGCGGTACGGCAGGCCGCGTACCGGATTGGAGGCGCTGCCATCGGCTGTGAGCGTGGCAACAGTCAGGAAGTGATACGGCGTCGTCGCGCTGGCCTCGAAATAGAGCCCTTCCATCGAGCCGATGCGACCGTGTGTGAAGTACGGCAACAGCTCGAGCGCGAGCGTTGTGCCGTACTTGTCGATTGCGGACGATGGCTCCCACAACGCGCGGCCGGGCGGGAGCGACGACATCGTCGCGATGATCCGCTGATACTCCGGCCACGCCTTGGCGACTCCCTGCTCCTTCCCTGTCGTGTCTTGGTAGCCGGTGTAATTCCACTTCACCCAGAACGGCAGGAAGCCGCGTGACTGGTCGACGCGCACGAGCGCGACCGTGGCAAAGAGTGCGACGAGGACTGCGATCGTGACCACGCGCACCATCGGCAGGGCCGGCGGCGCAGCAACACCCGGCCGGCCTGCATCCTCGATCCTTGTGCGGCCGGCCTCCGGGCCGTCCGCATCCTCGTCTCCGTCCTCGCCGTCCTCGCCGTCCGGAGCCCACCACTGGGTCTCGACGCTCCGTACTGCGAACGACGTCACTCCTCTGATGATCTCCGTCGCGCCCAACGCCGCGAGCAGGAACAGGCCCAAATACCAGAACGGGATGAGACGAAGGTTCCACGCCGGGCTGTTCGGCAGCTGGTACCAGAAGCGGAACAGCAGTCCTGCGAGCACCGTGATCGCGCCGACGGCGAGCGTCGAGCGGCGCCACTCGACGAATCCCCCGATGATGGCCGCGACGAGGAACGGCAACAGCCACCAGAGGTACCCCGGAAAGAGGTACGCGACGTAGTGGTCGATGGGTTCGTAGCGCATGTCGGTCGTGTAGCCGAGCGTCGCGAGGAGCGGCACGCTCCAGACCGCAGTGAGCAGAACGCCCACCGCGCCGATGGCGGCGAAACGCGGAAGGTTCGGGATCGGGCCTCGGCGCGTGAGCCAGATGACGATCGCCGCGAGGACGGCGAAGATCGCGACGACGAGATGCGACATGACCGCCGCTGCCAAGAGCACGGCGGGCAGCCACAGACGCCGTCGATGGTCGAGCGCCCACGCCAGCGCTCCGAGAAAGAACAACGCGAGCGCGAGGGCGAGCGTGAACGAGAACTCGCCCGCGAGGTTGCTGGCGAGGGTGCCGCCCATGATGTGCTGGTTGAAGGCGATGGACGACGCGTCTCGAGCGCGGGGACTGCCTTTGAAGAACAGGAACACCGTCGCGGCCACGGCGAACAGCGGCGCCGCCGGCCGTGGGGCGCGTAGCCCCGCGCGAACGAGTACGCGGCAACGGGCAGTGCGACCGGTCCCATCGCGGTGACGAGCTTGAATGCGATGTTGTAGGGCATCACGAGATTCAGCGCGACGACCAGCAGCGCCGGCAACGGGAAGTAGAACTGCCCGGCCGGGAAGCCGCCGTACCAGTCGGGCGACCATCCGGCGAGGCGCCATGGCAAGAGGTGGTCGCGGAGATACGCCGGCCACCACACGTGCGCGCCGGTGTCGCCACCCGCGGTCGTGGTGTCACGGAACAAGAGGCGGGGGTCGAGCTGCCAGAGCACGTATGCGCTGCACGCGATGACAACCGCGACGCCGATCCACCACTCGACACGCTCGTACCAGGCCCGCGCGGGCCGATCGGGCGCCACCGCGTCGAAGCGGTCGAGGAGCTGCGGTTCGGGATCGGCCGGCGACGGTTCGCTCAGCGGCTGCTTTGTGCTCACCATGCGCAGCTCACCATGCGCAGCTCACCATGCGATCTTCATCATGCGGGGGCAATCGGGTGGCCGACAGGGGCTCGAGCGGCAGCACGGACCTGCTCAGCATGCCAGCCCACGGGCGGTCGACAGTGTCGCGCGTGCGGGCACCATCGACGCGACGGACCACGCGAAGGGTCGTGCGCTCGGTCGGGTCGAACGGTGGGCCGAAACTAGGTGCGAGCAAGCTCCAGCACATCGCCCAGAGAGATTTGGCCTTCCGCGGTCTCCCATGCCTGCGAATCACAGCGAGCACAACGGCGGAACGTCACATCGGACGCCCCCACGCGCATGCGAATCTCGACAATGGATGCCTTGCCACATATCGGACAGCGCATAGCGACCTCCCAGTCGTATGTCTCCAGACCATTCAACGACAGAAGCCGCGAAGAACTTGAGCGCGGGCCACCAAGAGGGCGAATGCCCGGCGGTCGGGCTCAGGAGCCGAGCAGGAGCAGCGTCAACGTGAAGGCGTTGAATCCGATGTGCAACAGGATCGACCGCGACAGGTTGCCGGTACGCGCGGCCTGATATCCCGACACCATCCCGAGCGCGAAGAAGGCGGGCACCCCGGCGACGGCGCTGAAATCGAGCAGCGGATGCACGATCGCGAACGCGAGCGCGGAGCCGAACACCGCCCAGGCGACGGTGGTGCGGCGGGCAAGCGCTCGCAGCAGCACGCCGCGAAACAGCAGCTCCTCGACAACGGGCGCGACGACGCCGACGCCGAGCACGTACAACGGCACCTCGATCGCGCTCGCGTGCTGGAACTGGCGCACCACGCCCTGGGTCTCTTTTTGGAAATGGGCGATCGGTGCGAGCAACACAATGGTGAGGAGCCCGAGGCCCATGCCGGCGAAGCACCATCGCCAGTCGACGGCTCGAACGCGCAACCCGAAGTCGGCTGCGAGCGTGCCGAGCCCCTTGTGCAGGCTCGCCCACCAGAGCCAACCGACCGTTGCTGCCTCCTGCGTGGCCAGCGTGACCAGGAGCACCCACACCGGATAGTCGTTGGTGTCGTTCGGTACGCCGCTCGTGGCGCTGAGGATCGAGATCGCGATCGTGGTCGCGACCGCTGCGGCGAGCAGCCCCAAGAGCCACGCGATCAACGCGTCGGGGATCCCCCACGCGACCCTCGGGCGCGGGTGGTGCAGCGGCGGGGGCCCGGTCACCGCTCGGCGACGAGCGAACGGCGGTCGACAAGTCGCCACCCGTGCGGCACGCGAAGCCCGCGGGCATGGCGGGCACACAGGTCGTAGCTCGACGGGTGGGGCTCGCCGGCAGGGTCGATCCACACGGCCCGGGCGCCGTAGTCGTACGTCAACGACGCGGCGGGGAGACGCGCGCAATCGGGGCGGGCGCAGCGACGGTTGAGGGTCTCGGGCTGCATGGAGCGGTCACCCTACCGGCCGCCTCGGCGCCGGCACGGGCCGCGTCGCCGCGCCGTCGGACGATGCCGCGGCAGGCAAGTGGTCTCGATGCAACGCACCGCGTGCGAGAGGGATCGATCGTGGATTCGGTCACTAACAAACATCTCTCCAGGGTTATGGGTCCATGAAGAATTCGGGCGCGGGAGTTAGGAAAGGTAGAGACCGCCGTTGACGCTGACGGTCTGTCCGGTTACGTAGCCGGCCTCGTCCGAGGCGAGGTAGGCGACTGCGTAGGCGACATCCTCCGGTGTGCCGGCCCGCTTGACCGGTAGGCGGGCGCCCGCGGCATCGATGTCGATCGAGCTCTGGCGCGCCAGTGGTGTGTCGATCACGCCCGGCGGGACGTTGTTGACGGTGATTCCGCTGGCGGCGTACTCGATCGCGAGCGCCTTGGAGAGCCCGATGACTCCGCCTTTTGACGCGACGTAGTGAGCCATGGATGGCGCTCCACCCTGAGCGGACCCGGAGGAGATATTGATGATCCGACCCCATCGCGCGGCAAGCATGTCGCCCACCAGCTCCCTGGTCACCAGGAACGGCCCTTTCAGATTTATCCGAATGACGCGATCCACGACTCCTCGGTCATGGTCGTGAACGACTCATAGACGGCAATGCCAGCGTTGTTGACGAGAATGGTGACGGGTCCCAACCGCGCGCGCGTTTGCGCCGCCGCGGCAGCCACTTCGGCGGCGTCGGCAACGTCGCCTCCGATGGCGGTCGCCTTCCCGCCCGCGTCCTGAATGATGCCGACCGTCTCGTCAGCTCCCGTGGAGTCGAGATCCCACGCCGCGACCGAGGCGCCTCGCGCTGCCAGCACAGTCGCGATCGCCCGTCCGATCCCGCGACCAGCCCCGGTCACTACCGCGGTTTTCCCATCCATCGACATGTATTGCTCCTTCTCGACGCGCCTGTCCTCAGTTCAGCCCTCCACGGGGGTGAACTCGAGGTGCAGCTCGTGCAGCGCCCGTAGCATCCAATTTGGTTCATAGTTGAAGCGGCGGTCGGACGCCGGTCCGTGATGGTCCTCGGAGAGCCGGATGTCACGGGTGCGGGCCAGTATCCGCTCGATGGTGATCCGGCCTTCGGATCGGGCCAAGGACCCGCCTGGACAAGAGTGGATACCGCGCCCGAACGCGATGTGCTCTCTGCTGTTGGGGCGATCAGCGCGAAATTGGTCGGGGCACTCGAATCGTTGCGGGTCGCGATTGGCGGCGCCGATGAAGATGGCCAATGGAGTTCCCGCTGCGAGGTCAACTCCCTCAAGCGTGGTGGCGCGCTTGGCCAGCCGGAAGTCAGCCTTGATCGGGCTCTCCATCCGCAGGCATTCCTCGATGAAGTTCGGCACCCGTTCCGGGCCGCTTCGCAAGTCGTTCTGCAGCTGCCGGTTCTCGGCAAGGTAAATGAGCGCCGCGCTGAGCAGCCGTGCGGTGGTTTCTCCTCCTGAGGCGAACAGGATCGCGGCTTGGTGGGCGACTGCCATGACCTCGGGAGTAGATCCGTCCGGGTACGTCGCCTGTGCCATTTTCGTCAACACGTCATTCTGCGGCACGAGCCGACGCTCCTCGATATAGCCAGCGAACCAGTCGTAGAGCCACGAAAGGGTGTTCAGCTCTTCGTATGTGGGATCGCGTCCCGTGTCGTTTTCGGCGCGGTCGGACAGTCGGAAGTTCTCCGCCGCCATGCCGAAGCTGTCGCGGAAATGCCGGTGATCCGCCTCGGGAACACCCAGGAGGTCGGCGATAACCAACATCGAGAAGGGTTGCGCGTAGCCGCCGACGAATTCGCAACGACCTGTGCCGATGAACTCGTCGAGCTGCTTGTCGGCGAGCTGCCAGATGAACGACTCGTTCTCCTTGAGTCGTCTCGGAGTCATCAGGCCCATCACCAGGCCCCGTTCGCGGGTGTGCATTGGCGGGTCCATGGTCACGATGTGGTCGTTCTGCGGGATGTGATCCCGGTGGCGCTCGATGATGTCGCTGACGTCGTCACCTTGAAGGGGGACCGGGAGTTTCAGGAACGGGCCGGCCACGACATTGCATGACGAGAAGACCGCGGTGTCACGGTAGATCTCATTGGCCACGTCGTATCCCGTGACGGCGACTACCTGACGGTGACCTGTCGGCTGCACCGGGCACTGGGCGCGGAGATGCTCGTAGTACGGGTAGGGGTCATCGACGATCGAGTCATCGGTGAAGTAGTCGATCGTTTCGTAGCTGTCCATGAGGGGCTCCGGCTCTTGAAATGAACGGGAAGCGACGTCACTCAGTCAGGCGAAGCGCCGACTCGATCGGGGCGACGATGGTCGGCCGGATCTCGGCAGAGGGAGCCGGCGCCCTGTAGTGTCGTGGCCTACTCGGTACTCAGTGCCGAGTAGGTTGAACCGTAGCGGCACTGAGTACCGAGTGCAATGTTTCGCAGAGAGAGTCCAGCGATGAGAATCGAACCCGCCCCAGCTGAGGCGCGTCGTCACGGTCCACGGCCTCGCACCAGCGCGCGGGCGATAGCGCTGGTCGCCATGCGGCTCTTCTCCGAGCAGGGGTTCCGCGAGACGACTATCGACGACATCACCTCGGCAGCCCGGGTCAGCCGGACCACGTTCTTCCGCTACTTCGACTCGAAAGCAGATCTGCTCTGGAATGAGTTCGACGCCGAGGCCGTCACGCTGCGTGCCCGCCTCGAACAATCACCGGAAGGCCTACCGACAATGGACGCCGTCCGCCAGGCCGTTGTCGCCGTCAACCACTACCAGCCCGAGAACGAGGCCGAGTTGCGGGCGCAGGTGAATCTCGTGCGCTCGGTGCCAGAGCTCGCCGCGAGCGCGTCAACTCACTACGAGGCTTGGGAGCGCGCCATCAGCGATTTCATCGCGCTTCGCACCGGCCAGCCGGCCGACTCGCTGATCCCTGTCGCCGTGGGACGAGCCGCGCTCGCCGTCTGCCGTACTGCTTATGAACAGTGGGCCCAAAACTCCACTGCCGAACTCACGCGCTACCTCGACGTTGCGCTGCGCGCTGCTCGGCGAAGGATTCGCCGATCCCGTGAACATGTGGCCGACGGAAGCGATGCTTGCTTCGCGAGAGTTGTAGTCGAAGGGCCCCGCATCGGCTCGCTTGGCTAGCACCGCTGACACGACACGTCTTCGCTGTGCACTGGTGAAGCGATCACCGAAAGGAACGACAGTGGCAGGGTGGCACGAAACATTCGAGAAGTTCGAGTTCGCGAGCCCAGAGTGGGTGCACATGCTCCGCGATCTCATCGTGGAAGGTCTCGCCGGTAAGGACCTGTCGGGAATCGAGTTCACTCTGTGCAAGGAATACACCGCCCCGCCTGCGCATCTACGGCGTCCCGGGTCAGACACGATCGGGTGGCTGACTGACATCACCGAACACCCCACCGCCGAGGGGAAGCTCTACCTTTGCGCGGTCAAAGACGTGTGTTCGAACCGGATCGTCGGCTACTCGATGGACGCCCGCATGACCGCAGCACTCGCGGTTTCCGCGTTACGGAATGCGATCGCGCTCCGCTCGCCGGCCCGGACGATCGTGTATTCAGATCGGGGCAGTTCCGATCCCATGTGTTCGTGCAGACCGTGCGCCACAACGGCCTGATCGGCTCCATGGGCCGCGTCGGCGCGTGTGGCGACAGCCGGCTACGCCACCGTCGAGCTGGACGGCGCCAGCTGGATCCATGACGTCGTCGCCGAACGAGCACTCGACGCCATCGTGTGCCTCGACACCTTCCACGTGATCGGCTGGGCCACCACCGCCCTCGACGAGGTTCGCCGCGGCGAGTGGAACAAGCTCCGCCAGGCCGGCGCCGCCAAGGCCGCCAAGCAGCTCAAAGGCTTGCGGTTCCTGCTCCGCCGGAACTGGGAGCACCTCACCATGGGCCAACGCGAGATCATCACCGCGCTCGAGGGTGCGAACCGGCGCACCTTCCGAACGGGCCGAGCTTCCGTGAAACTCGCCCGCACCGTCCGCGACTACCGGGCCTCGATCGAAGCGACCATCGAATGGAAGCTCACGAACGGGATCGCCGAGTCGAACAACGCCTCGATCGGCCGGGTCCGCGTCAACGCCCGCGCTTCCACGACCCTCAAGCGTTCACCATGATCATGCTCGACCGAGCCGGCATCGCCCCCGCCCTGCCCTGGACGACCGCCTCGGGACCCACGAGAGCGTCAGTTGTCCCAAAAAGAAGTGCCCCCCGGAGTGACCCACCTTGCGGTTGGCCCCTCCGGAGGACGCCGTGAATCTATACCGCTTGCCGAGGGCGGTCAAGTGGCGGCGTGGGAATCTTGCCCGCGCCCCGTACGATGGGTGTTCCCACACGCGTACTTGCGTCCTCGAGAGCCACCAGGAGCCGATCGTCGATGAGCCGTGGTCCGTCCGACCTGCCACCGGGTCGTGACCAACGTTCGGGACCACCCGGCCCGGCCCCCACGTCGCGCCCGAAATGGCTGCCGTGGGTGATCGTGGTCGGCCTCCTGGTCACGTTCTTCGTGGTCACGACCCTCAGTCCGGGCGGGTCGTCGAAGCAGGAGCTCCCCTACAACGGCTTCCTTTCGGCGGTGAAGGCCGACAAGGTCAAGAGCGTCAAGTTCAACAAGTCCAACGGCAAGATCACGGGCGTCTACAAGACGCCCCAGCACGGCAAGAAGGAGTTCACGAGCTCCGGGCCCAACGACGACTTGCAGGAGAGCACGATCAGGCTCCTGGGCCAGAAGCACGTGCAGTTCGATTACAGCAACGGCGGCTCGAGCCTTCTCGCGGCGTACGCACCGATCCTCATCCTGGTCCTGCTGATGGTCGGCGTCTTCTGGTACATGAGCCGCCGGGCGCAGGGCCAGATGGGCGCGGTCATGAACATCGGCCGCAGCCGGGCGAAGGTCTACAACACCGAAAAGCCGAAGACGACGTTCGCCGACGTCGCGGGCTACGGCCCGGTGAAGGAAGAGATCGCCGAAGTCGTCGACTTCCTCAAACATCCGGCGAAGTTCAAAGACATCGGTGCGCGCATCCCGAAGGGCGTCTTGCTCGTCGGGCCGCCCGGCACCGGCAAGACGCTGATCGCACGCGCCGTCGCCGGCGAGGCGGGTGTGCCGTTCGTGTCGGTCACGGGCTCCGACTTCATGGAGATGTTCGTCGGCGTCGGCGCGGCACGGGTACGCGACCTGTTTCAGACGGCGCGCAAGCAGGCGCCGGCGATCATCTTCGTCGACGAGATCGACTCGATCGGCCGCAAGCGGGGCGCGGGTCTCGGCGGTGGCCACGACGAGCGCGAGCAGACGCTCAATCAGATGCTCGCCGAGATGGACGGGTTCGAGGCGATGGAAGGCATCGTGATGATGGCCGCGACCAACCGGCCCGACGTGCTCGACACGGCGCTGCTGCGCCCGGGGCGCTTCGACCGCCAGATTCTCGTGCCGCTGCCCAGCCAGGACGAGCGGGTCGCGATCCTGAAGGTGCACTTCCGCGACAAGAAGATCGGGCCCGATGTCGATGTCGACGTGATCGCGCGTGGCACGCCGGGCATGAGCGGCGCCGACTTGTCCAACCTCGTCAACGAGGCGGCGCTGTTCGCGGTGCGGCGCGGCGAACAGGCTGTGCAAGCGCGTGACTTCGACGAGGCGCGCGACCGGGTGCTCATGGGTCTCAAGCGCGACTCGATGGCACTCAGTGAAGAGGAAAAGGAAGTGGTCTCGTTCCACGAGGGCGGCCACGCCGTGCTCGCGTACGTGCTCGAGCATGCCGACCCGGTGCACAAGGTCACGATCCTCCCCACGGGCATGGCGCTCGGCGTCACGCAACAGCTACCGATCGAGGAGCGCCACATCTACAAGCGTGAGTACATCGCCGACTCGCTCGTGGTGCGGCTCGGCGGTCGGATCGCGGAGGAGATCATCTTCGGCCACATGTCGACCGGCGCCCAGAACGACCTCGTCGGGTGCACCGAGCTGGCCCGCAAGATGGTGCGCGAGTGGGGCATGTCGGAGCGCATCGGCCCGATGGCCTGGGGTTCGCAGGGCGCCGTGTTCCTCGGTGAGGACCTCGTGCATACCCGTGACTACTCCGATGACACTGCGCGCGTGATCGACGAAGAGGTCGAGCGCATCCTGCGTGACGAAGAAGACCGCGCCCGCAAGGTGCTCACGGAGAATCGGGCCGGCCTCGATGCGGTCGCGCAGGCGCTCCGCGAGCGCGAGACCCTCGACGGCGACGAGGTACGCCGGCTGGTCGACGAGGCGATGGGTCGCAAAGCCGGCGGACCACGTCTCGCGACGCGTGCAGACGGCACCGAGACGCCGGTGCCACCGGCCGCCGAAGGCGAGTCGCTCAGCGATGTCGACGACGGCGTCGGCGGCATGGCGGCCGAGCTCGACGGCCTGGACAGTCACGATCCCCCGCCCGCAGACGCACCACCACCCGCCCCGCCGGAGCCCACGCCCGCGCGCGACTGAGCAGCGCCACCCCCGAAGGGTCTCAGGCGCGCTCCTCCGGGAGGATCTCACGGCCGAGGTCCGGTTCAGGTGTGCTGCCCGGCGCGCGGAGCTCGGCGACCGCGGCCCACACGTCGGTAGCGGTAGCGCTGCCGACGAACGCGCGCCGCACGACACCCTCGGCGTCGGCGATGAGGAGCATCGGGAGCCCGGAGATCGCGTACCGCTGATGCAGGTCGCGGCGCGTCTCGTCGGCGATGTCGCACGTTGCGACCGCTTCGCATTCGAGCACCACCATCTTGTCGGCTATGCCCGCGCACGAGTTGCAACGCGTCGAGGAGAACAGCGCGACGAGCCACGGCGCGTCAGGACGAGGAAAGTCGGCGCGATCGAGCTGTGCCGGCACCGGATAAGCGTCGCGTGGCGGCGGTGCGGCGCGGCGACGCTCCAGGACGAGCGCGACGACCACCGCCACGACGATGAACCCCGCGGCCAGGACGACGCGCGCCATCAGGAGACCGTTACGTGGGCCATACGATGCCGGGGCTGATCGTGACCCCGGTCGGTGCGAACCCGGCGCGCACCACATCAACTGGATGGTCGGAGCGCACGACAACCGCGGCATCGGCCGGCACGATGCCGGCGGACAGCGCGAACCTGGCGTGTTTGCCCGCCGGCACCGTGAGGCGCTGCAACGCCGGCAGTCGAAGGCGGTTGCCGCCGCTCAGCACTTCCACATCGAGACGTGCGGGGTGGCGCCCGGGGTTGTCGACGATCAGCTCATCGTCAGCTGCTGTGACGCGTCCGGCGGCGAATGCCCACCGCCGCGCCGGCTGCGGCACGCCCAGCGCTGCGGCAACGCCGGTAGTACGTGCGGGCGCCGTGAAGGTCGCCAGCTGCTCCGCAACGACCGAGCCGCCGGACAGAACCCGGATCACGGTCGAGAAGCCGGTGCCGAGCGGTACCCGCTCGGCCGCGTTCGCGACGACGACTGTCTGGGCAGGCACGTTCAACTGCCGAGGGCTCAGTGTGATGACACCGGGCAGCTGTGCCTCGAGCGAGACCCTCGCCGGGGTGGTACCGAAGTTGGCGATCGCGATCGCATCTTGTATTCCGGGCTTGGCGTCGCCGTACGGGAACGTCCACACCCCCGCCCCGCGCGTCACCCCCAACGAGGCCGCGATCCCCTTGCGCCCGTCTGCCGTGTTGTGGACCTGCGAGCTCTCGGCCACGACCCTGCCGGAGCGCACTTCGACGTGCGCCGCGAGCACCGCGCGCCGATCGAGTTGGTCGTTGACGGGGATGGTCACCCGCGAGTGACGCGGGACGACCAGGCCTTGCAGCGGTCCGGGCGCCTCGGGGCTGGTATCGCTCACGAAGCCGACGTCGACGACGGCGTCGTCGGGGAAGGGGTTGAACAGCGCGAGGAACAGCTGCTCGCCCTTCCCCGTGCTGCCGGCCGCGAAGTCCCACGACGTCGCGGGTTCACGTGCGCACGGCCCGGTGGCGAGCTCGGCACCGGTCCGCAACTCGTGCTCCACCACGACCGACCGGCTGTATGTCTGCACGATCACACCCGGCTCGGCGGTCACGAGCAGATCGGCGACGCGCACTCTGACCTGCGAGTAGGGCGCGACGGGCACCGACTTGCTCACCATCGCCGGCCGAACGCCACCCACCACCTGCACGTCGGCCGTCGTCGGGCCCGAGCTGAGGTTGGCGATGATGACGGTCTCGTCAGCACGCCCGCCGGGATTCGAGGTGCCCTCGGCGCAGTACCACGCAGCCGCGACCGTGCCCGCGGGTGCAACCGTCGGGACACCGGCGAACGACGCGTGTCGCACGCCGCCGGCACCCGCGTTGCTCGCGCTCTGGTCGAGAACCAGGGCGAGCAGCACCACGAGGAGGATCGGGAGCAACAGCGGCCACCGTCCGCCGACTGGGTCTCGCCGTTCGACGATCGCGTCAGTCGCCGGATCTGTAGCCGTCACGCCGGCACCTCCGCCGCGCCTCGGCGCGCAACGGGCCGGCTGCGTCGCCAGAGCACGACGAAGCCGGCCCACAAGAGCACCTGCACGAGGATCGCAAGTGCTCGTTGCCACTGACCGCTATACGTGATCGCGGTCGGCCCGCGCTTCGGCAGCACGAATCCGTTGACCACACCGAACGGTTGCACGTGCCGCAGACTCTGCCCGTTGGCGGAGGCATGCCAGCGGCTGTCATACGCCTGGCTCCACAACACGGTGCCGGGCCCGGCCGTGCCGCCGTCGCTCGGTTGCCCGCTGATCGGTCGTGCGCCCGCGAGGTCGGTGCTCGAAGCAGCAGCCGCCGGGTCGGGTGCGTGGAGCGCGAGCGCGGCACCGGGCGGCACGACGCTGCGAACCGGCACCCACGCGCTGTTCTCGTAGAGCGTGACACCGGGATCCGACTTCAAGAGCGAGAGGTCGAGTTGCTGACCGAGCGCCGGCGCGATCCCGGCCGGACCGGGCACGAGTGGGCCACTCCCCGACCCGCGGCGCGCCGGCAGCGCGATGTAGCGGACGCCCATCGGCGCGACGAGGTGACCCAACCGGTTGGTGCGACCCGTCGCGGCAAGATCGACGGCCGCACCCAGGAGCCGATCCGCACGTCGTTCCGGGGCGCGCCACAACCCGCGCGCGTCGAGCGAGCCGTTGGTCGTCAGCAGGTAACCCACTCCGTTGCTCCGCACGGCGGGATCGAGCGGCAGAACGGACGGGTCGCCCACCCACAGCACGCGAGAGCCGCCGTCGGCTTGTTGCGGCTGCAACACCGCGAGCGACCGCGGCCAGTCGTTGGCCGGAGCATGCCAACGACCGTCGAGCGCGTCGGCGGCGAACCCGAGTGTGGTCAAGGCAAGTGCGATCGCGGCGAGCACGCCGGCGGGTTGGCGCCAGCCGAAGCGGAACCGCGTCATGCCTTCGCCGAACGCGTCCGCGCCCAACCCGATCGCGAGCGCGATGCCGAGCGCCGCGATCGTGAGGCCCACCTCCGGTGCGGGCATCGCCACGTGGCCGAAGAAGCGCCCCGGCACCCAAACGAGCGCCCAGCCCACCAACGCGAGCGCCCACGCGCGCGCGGCCCAGGCGAGCCGCAACCGGCTTCCCATCACAAGCACCAACGCGCCCGCGATCAACAGCCCGTACGCGGCAAGTCCCGAACCCGACGGCCCCGATTGGAACCGGAGCAACGCCCCGACGTCGAGATGAGATCGATACGCCACACCCAGGGCGGCGCCGTCGACGCCCGGATGCAACATCGCCACCGACCACGGCAGCAACAGCACGAGCGCGCCCAGCCCGCCGAGCACGGCCACGCGAATCGCACGCCCGGCCAGTGCCACCCCGTCGCGGGCGAGCGGCACCGCGATCAGGAAGGCGACCGCAACGACGAACGGAAGGACGAACGCGAGCGGATACCACGCGCTCGCCAGTGCGGTCACGCCGATGAGCGCGAGCAGCGGGCGGCGATCGCGCGCCCACTCTTGGACCGGCGCGCCGACCGAGGTGCGGTCTCGCGACCGACATCGGCGGCGCGGAGCAACAGCAACGCGAGGAACGGCGCGAGCGCATACAGCACCAGCGGACCCAGGCGCCCGTTCGCCAGCGCATTCCGTGACACCGGGTTGACCACGTACGCGAGACCGGCCAGCACGGCAGACACTCGTGACCGCACGATCGGGCGAGAGAAGTGGTAGGCGGCAATCCCGCCGAGTGGCAACGCGCCGACGATCACGAGCGTGCGGGCCAGACCGACCGCACCAAGAAGCACGGTGCCGAGCGCGCTCATCAACAGCAGCACGGGCGGCGCGGGGGTGGACGAACCCATGCCCGTGTACCGCCATCCCGAGCCGAAGGTGTCGAGCAATGACCCGACGCCGGGCCACGCGGCGAGCGAACCGACCTCGGGCACGCGGTGAGGATCAGCTCGCGTGAGCCGATCAAGCCGAGGACCGCCACGGCACACGCCGCGATGGTGACCGGCTGGCGTAGACCGCTCGACGCCTCCTCGACCCAGGTGCGGCCCACATCACCGAGAGCTCGGATCCGCTCGCGCGCCCCGAGCTCTCGGCCAGGAACGCGCGTAGCCGCGCGTTGCCGCGGGCCTGCAGCTCGTGCAGCTCACGGTCGTGGATTCGCCGGAGCGCCTGCGCGCGCGTGCGGCTCTCGCGCACCTCGTGGTAGTGACGCAGGTTCCACCACCATGCGCCCAGTACCGCCCGCGCCTGCGCCCGGCGACGGGTGAACGCGAAGATCACCGCTTCGACGAATGCCACGAGCAAGCCCACTGGCACCAGCCACGCCAGCCGCCGCTTCGAGTACGACGTCAGCAGCACCCGCACGCGGGTGCGCGCGACGTCAGCGAGCTCCGCCTCGTCTGTCTCCCCCAGCTTGACCGAAGCCTCTCGGTGTCGAACCCGGGCGTCGGGAGCAACGAGCACGCGTGCGCCTGCGAGCCGAGCACGCCAGCAGAGATCGAGGTCCTCCGAGCCGGGGAATGTTGCGGGATCGAATCCATCGAGCTCGGTGAAGAGATCCGCGCGCACGAGCAACGCGGCACTCGACACGTAGAAGACGTCGCGCACGGCGTCGTGCTGCTCCTGGTCGAGCTCCCCGGGCTCGATGTTGGTGTGGGCACCGCCGAACCTGTCGATGGACCGCCCGACCTCGAGGAGGATCTCGGGGTTGTCGGCGTCAACGAGCTTCGGGCCGACGATGCCGGCGTTGGAGCGGTACGCCTCTTCCAACATGATGCGGATCGCACTCGGGTCGAGGACGACGTCGTCGTGGCAAAAGAAGAGGAAGGTGGCGCCCTCGACCGTCGCCAGCGCCTCATTTGCCGCCCCCGCGAAGCCGACGCTCTCGGCCAGACGCTTCACGTAGGCGCCGGGCAACACGTTGGCGATACGCGGCGTCGGGTCCTCGTCGGACGCAACGTCGATGACGAGGATGGTGAGATCCGGATAGTCCTGGACGGCCAGCGACCGCAGCGTGTCGTCGAGCCCTGGCTCCGGATTGCGGGTCACGACAATCGCGGCAATCGGTGGAGCTGCGGCGGGGAGGACTTCGGTGAGGGCCTCACCCTCGGTGAAAACCTCGTCGCCGGGCTCCAGGAGCGTTGGCCCGTCAGGGGGTTCCGGCGCGTCCATCAGGTGGCGGCAGCCTACCAACGGGGTGCTTCGTGATTCCGGTCACGAGTGCTTGCAAAAGTATATGTTTCCGGAGTACGCTGATACTACGACGAGCGGTCCCACCAGGGCCTCTCGACGAACCCCCACACCTCGGGCCACGAGCACGAGGAGAGACAAACGAGGAGTCCCATGAGCATCGAAGTGCGCAAGAAGGTTCAGGACGCCGCCTACATCACGGTCGGCGTCGGCGTGATCGGCTTCCAGCAGGCGCAAGAGCGCCGGCGCGAGGCCGCCGACAAGATCAGCAATCAGGCCAAGCACACTCGTGAGAACCTGCGCGACCTTCCCAAGGACGTGCAAACCACGGTGGAAGACACCACCAAGGACATGCGCGAGACCTTGACGACCGCCAGGAGCAACGCCCGGGCTCGTGCCCAGGCGCTCCGCACGAAGGCCCGTTCGCGGGTCGAGCCCCTCGTGGACGACCTCCGCGACCGGGTCGAGCCGCTCGTCGAGCAGCTCCAGGCCGTGCCCGACCAGGTGAAGCAAGTGGTCGAGACGGGCACCTCACGCGTGCAGGAGATCATCGGCCGCACCGATGGCGCGAGCCGCACTGCTGCCTGACCCGTGGCGCCCACCGGCGCTGCACACAAACTGCTCCACCGAGATCGCCCCGCAATGGTGCGGGGCGATCTCGCGTCCGGCGCCGGCACGTGGCTGGGGGTCGACGGCCGGCTGCACCCGGCCGTCGACCCGCCGGTACGCTCGCCGGCATGTTGACTGCGCTCGCGGGAGGGGTCGGAGCGGCCCGGTTCCTTCGTGGGCTCGTCGACGTCGTCGACCCGAGCGACATCACGGTCGTGGTCAACACGGCCGACGACGACGAGTTCCACGGCCTCCTCGTCTCGCCCGACCTCGACTCTGTCACGTACACGCTCGCCGACGCTTCGAATCCCGAGACCGGCTGGGGACTCGCTAGCGAGACGTTCGCCACGATGGACGCGCTCGACCGTTACGGCGTGCCGACGTGGTTCCGCCTCGGCGACCGTGACCTCGCGACCCACTTGTTCCGCACGCAACGCCTGCGCGACGGCGCCACCTTGTCGAAGGTGACCGCCGAGATCACCGCGGCCTGGAACCTCGAGTGTCGGCTCCTGCCAATGAGCGACGACCGTGTCGCCACACGTATCGACGCGCGCGTCGACGACGGCGAGCCCCACGAGCTGCGCTTGCAGGAGTGGTTCGTGCGCCACCGCGCCGAGCCACCGGTCGTGGCGGTGCGGTTCGAAGGCATCAGTGCCGCACGGCCGGCACCGGGCGTGCTCGACGCCATCGCAACCGCCGACACAATCCTCGTCTGCCCGAGCAACCCGGTCATCTCGATCGGGCCGATCCTCGCCGTGCCCGGCGTGCGTGACGCGCTCGTCGCGGACGCGACCGCGTCGTGGGTGTCAGCCCGATCATCGCCGGGCATCCGGTCAAGGGTCCGGCCGATCGGCTCATGGCGCCACTCGGCATGGAAGTGTCGTGTGTCGGTGTGGCACGCGCGTACCGAGATTTTTGCGGCACGCTCGTGATCGATGCCGACGACCGCGCTCGCGCTCCCGCCATCGAGCGGCTCGGAGTGCACGCGGTCGTCGCCGACACCCTCATGCGCGACGCACGCGTCGCGGCAGCGCTCGCACGCGACACGCTCGACGCCGTTGCCTGACGTGTCGGGCGAGCTCCGGGTCATACCGGTGCGGGGCGTCCCCGAAGTCGGGGCCGGCGATCAGATTGCGCGTCAGCTCTCCGATGCCGCGGCCGCGCAGGACACACCGTTGCGCGACGGCGACATCCTCGTCGTGACGCAGAAGATCGTGTCGAAGGCCGAGGGGCGGGTCGTTGCGCTCGACCCGTCCGATGCCGCGGCGCGTGTCGCGTTGATCGAGTCGGAGTCGGTACGGATGCTCCGCCGTCGCGGCGAGCTCATCATCAGCGAGACCCGTCACGGTTTCGTGTGCGCAAACGCGGGTGTCGACGTTTCCAACGTCGAGCACGGCGCCGCCGCCCTGCTCCCGGTAGATCCCGACCGTTCGGCGCGCAAGCTGCGCGACGTGATTCAAATCGAGCACGGTGTCACTGTCGGCGTGATCATCTCCGACACCTTCGGACGTGCGTGGCGCATGGGCCTCACCGATGTCGCTATCGGCGTATGCGGTGTCGCCGCGCTCGTCGATCTCAAGGGCCAGCGCGACGCGAACGGTCGCGCGTTGCAGGTCACCGAGATCGCGATCGCCGATGAGCTGGCATCCGCCGCGGAGCTCGTGATGGGCAAGGCGGCCGGCATACCGGCTGCGATCGTGCGGGGACTCGAGCCGGCGTGGCTGGCGGAAGCGACCGGCGCAGAGCTGATCCGTCCTCCCGCCGAAGACCTGTTCCGGTGAGCCGAGCGTCGGTACCGGGCTTCATCGAGGCGCGGCGCTCGATCCGCGCCTTTCAGCCTGCCGCCGTCGACCGGGCGACGGTGGATCGGCTCATCGAGTCCGCCTGCCACGCTCCCGCGCCGCACCACTCGCGACCCTGGCGATTCGTCGTCGTCGACACCGCCGACCGCAAGCACGCGCTGGCCCGCGGTATGGGCGAGCGGTGGCGGCGCGATCTCGAGCGCGACGGCACCGACGCCGCGCGGGTCGACCAGCTCGTCGCCGCGTCGCACGCGAAGCTCACCGCCGCGCCGGTGGCGGTCGTCGGCTGCCTCACGTGGGACGGGCTCGACCGCTACGCCGACGAACCTCGCCGCCGTGCGGAATGGGGCATGGCGCTGCTCTCGCTCGGCGCCGCGGTCGAGAACCTGATGCTCGCCGCGACCGACGCGGGCCTCGCGTCGTGCTGGGTCGCCGCGCCGATCTTCTGTCCCGAGGAAGCACGCGACGCGCTCGCGCTCCCCGACGACTGGCTCCCCCACGCGCTCGTGCTCGTCGGCCGTCCCGATCCGCAGTACACACCACGCGATCGTCCGCCGATCCCTCTCGACGACCTGCGCACGTTCCGCTAACGCTTCCAGCTCTCGAACTGGCCCGCGAACACTCAAGTTCTTCTTGAGCAAACGCGGGCCAGTTCCGAGAAGGGAGAACAGCTAGCGGCGGGCAGCGGTGCGGGCGGCCTTGAACCATTCGAGGGTGCGACCGATGCCGTCCTCGAGGTCGGTCCACGGCTTCCAACCGAGATGGATCGCGGCGCGACCGGGATCGAGTGCCGAGCGGCGCAGCTCACCGGGGCGCGGCGGCGCGTAGCGCGCCGGGTCCTTGAACCCGGTGAGGCGAGCCGTCACGTCGAAGAGCTGCTGCACGCTCGTCTCGACGCCGGTACCGATGTTGACGACGAGGCCGCCGCCCTTCTCGGCGCCGCGCACGAACGCGTCGACAACGTCGTCGACGTAGACGAAGTCTCGCGTCTGCTCGCCGTCGCCGTAGATGGTCGGCCGCTCCTTGCCGAGCAGCTTGCCGACGAAGATCGAGACGACCCCTGCCTCGCCGTGCGGATCCTGACGTGGCCCGTAGACATTGGCGAGCGCGAGCGCGGTGTATTCGAGACCGTGCACCTCGCGGTAATAGTGGAGGTAGTCGTTGACCGCCTTCTTCGCAACGCCGTACGGCGACACCGGACGCTGCGGGTGGCCCTCGCGCACCGGCAGGTCCTCCGGGATCCCGTAGAGGGTGCCCCCCGAGGCGGCGAACACGATCTTGCGCGAGCCCGCGGCGAGCGCGCCCTGAAAGACGTTGAGCGCGCCCAGGATGTTGACCTCGGCGTCGAACGCAGGGCGCGCGACCGAGACCCGCACGTCGGCCTGGGCGGCGAGATGGAACACGACCTCGGGCTTACGGTGCGCGACCAGATCGGTGATCGCGTCGGAACGAATATCGATGCGATGGAACGAGAACCGGCGGGTGCGTTGGGCACGGGCGTCGGCAAGATTGGCCAGCGACCCGGTCGTGAGGTCGTCGACCACATCGACCTCCCAACCCTCGGCCAGGAGGCGATCGGTGAGGGTGGAACCGATGAAACCCGCACCTCCGGTCACCAACGCCCTCATCCGAGCAGTCTCGCCGCTGAGCCCTCCTGACGGCCAACCGTCACCACGTCGCCGCGGGCCAGATGGATGCGGGCGCCCGACACCCTCGACCCCGCCGTCACGATCGCGGCCGGGCCGACGACGGTCTGGTCGGTCGCGATCGCGTCCGCCGCGAGCACGGCCTCGGAGCCGATCACCGCGTCGATCGCCTCGGCCTCGGTGTCGAGCCGAGCGCCGTCGAACAGCACCGACCGCAGGACGCGTGCACCTGTGTCCACCATGCAACCCGCGCCCAGCACAGACCCCGCGATACGAGCGCCGGCTGCGATCGTCGAGCCGGGGCCGATCAGCACTGGTGCCTCGACCCTCGCGTCGGCATGGATGCTCACGCCGCCCTGAACCCACAGCCCCGGCGAGCGCTCGACAGCGCCGGGTGCGGGCGGCATCCCGAGGCGACCAGCCAGCACGTCCGCGTGCGCCTGGAGATACGTGTCGGGCGTGCCGATGTCGAGCCAGTACGTGTCGCTGCGCATCGCGTACAGGCGTCCCGGCTCGGCAACCATGTGCGGGAACGTCTCACGCTCGATCGATACCTTGAGGCCGGGCGGAATACGGTCGAGAACCGAAGACTCGAGCACGTACGTGCCGGCGTTGATCCAATCCGATGGCGCCGCGCCCGGCGGTGGCTTCTCGACGAACGCGCGGACCTCACCGTCGTCGCCGGTGGAGACCACACCGAACGCCGACGGGTCGGCAACCTGTGTGAGCGCGATCGTGGCGTCGGCGCCGCGTTCGGTGTGGAACGCGACCATCGCACCGAGGTCGAGTGACGTGAGCACGTCGCCGTTGCAGACGACCAGGCGCTCGTCGATCCCGTCGGCCGCGTACTTGATGCCCCCTGCAGTGCCGAGCGGCTCGGACTCCACGCGGTAACGGAGCTTGACGTCTTCGAACCGGTCACCGGGAAAGTGTTCCCTGAACGCATCGGGCAGGTACCCGAGCGACAGCACCACTTCGTCGACGCCGTGACGTGCGAGCCAGGCGAGCTGGCGCTCGAGGAACGCCTGATTCGCGATCGGCAGGAGCGGCTTGGGCGTGGTGTAGGTGAGCGGGCGGAGGGCGCGTGCCCTCGCCGCCGACGAGGACGATGGCTTTCACGGAGTCGACGCCGGAGTCGTCGCGGGCGTTGTCGCGGGAACGCTGATCGCCGTGGTGTTCTGCGTGCCGCCGCTCTCGGGCACGTTCTTCGCGTCCGGCAGCTTGGCCTTCGACGGCGGGTCGCCGAGCTTGGTCACGCTTTGACCCTTGGGAAGGAACGCGAGCACGACCACGTCATCGTTCTTAGGCGCGAAGCTCGCCAAGTTTCCACTCTGCTGCTTGCCGTTGACAGACCAGCTCACGACGCCCTTCTGCGCGTTCTTGCCGCCCGTGCCGGGGCACGTGGCTCCGTTCTTCTTGCTCGCGGTGCCGTAGGTGAACGACGTCTCGCCGAGCTGCCAGCCGCCGAACTTGAAATACTTCCCGACCGTCGCCCCGTCGCCGGCGGCGTGCACATCACCGTTGGGCTCGAAGTGGATCACGCCGTCGCCGTGGGTGTGGACCGGGGCGTACACCGACGGGTTGGCACGCTGGGTCGTGAACTCCGTTTGCGCCGGCGCCCATTCGCCGCACACGCTCACGCCGATCGCCGCATGCCAGTGGTCATTGGGCCCGCGGCCCGCCGGGAAGGCGGTGTCGGACCGGCTCACGACGATTGCGCCCACACCGAGCACGAGGACGACGGCGATGCCGAGTCCCCAACCGAGGGAGCCACCGCGTTTTCGGGGTTTGCGGGCCTTGGCCCGCAAGCGGGCGCGTGAATACCGGGAGCTCGCATTTGCCATGTCGCTGCAAGGTTACTTGCTCGTTCAGGCCGTCCCGAGTCGGCCCGGCGAACGTCGGGCGATCGAACCAATCGCGTGCGCGCCCAGTGCCAGCACGAGCCGCACGCCCAAATAGACGTACATGGGCCCGAGCAGGAGGCGGCGGGCGCCGTGCCACCGCTTGGCCGCAAAACGAGCCATCGAGCGGTGATGCTCGACCAGCATGCGGTACGGATGCTGCGACGTGCTCAGGCCCAGCACGTGCGTCACCCGGCCCGCCGGCTCGTATGTCACACGCCAGCCCGCCGCGCGCAACCGCAGGCACAGATCGACATCCTCGAGATACATGAAGAACTGCTCGTCCCATCCGTGCACCTCGTCGACGGCGCGCCGTCGGAGCCAGATCGCCGAACCCGACAACCAGTCGACATCACGGGTCCGCGCGGGATCGGCATCGAGCTGGCGGTAGCGGCGGGTGAACGGATTGGTTGCCCACACGAGCACCAACAGACCGTGGCCGGCCGCGTCGACGAGCGACGGCTGCGAACGGGCTGACGGGTACACCGTGCCGTCGACGTTGCGGATCTGCGGGCCGGCCGCGCCGAGGTCGGGCTCGGCGTCGAAGCGCGCGAGGAGCGCACCGGCCGTGCCCGCCTCCACTTCGATGTCAGGGTTGCAGACGGCGATGACCGGCGCCCGCGTCGCGGCAATGCCGAGATTGGCCGCGGCCGAGTACCCGAGGTTGGCTCCGGCTCGGATGACGCGCGCCGCGGGAACGGCACGTTCGAGCGCCTCGATCGAGCCGTCACTCGACGCGTTGTCAACCACGACGACTTCGGGCGCCGCGCTGTCGGCGAGAATCGACCGGACCGCGGTCTCGAGCGCGCTGCCGGCGTTGAAGTTGACGATGACGGCCGACCACAGGGGCGTGTCGGACACCACTAATCGACGAAGCGGCACTTGACGAGCGTCCAGAGCGCGACGAAGCCGTCTCGCCACGTGATCTTCTTGCCCTCGTGAAACTCGCGGCCGGCGTACGAGATCGGCACCTCGTAGATGCGCACACCGCGCCGGAGCACCCTCGCGGTGACCTCGGGTTCGAAGTCGAAGTGGTCGGCGCGTAGGTGCAGGCTCAGAATCAGGTCGCGGTCAAACAGCTTGTAGCAGGTCTCCATGTCGGAGAGCGTCGTGTTGTAGAGCGCGTTGGTGACGAGCGAGAGAAAACGGTTGCCCATCCAGTGCAGAAACAACATGTTCCGACGCTCACCGGTGAAACGCGAGCCGTAGACGACCTGCGCCTTTCCCTTGAGCACCGGCCGGAGCAGCAGCGGCCAGTCGTCGGGGTCGTACTCGAGATCGGCGTCCTGAACGAGCACCAGGTCGCCGGTCACGTGCTCGAGACCCGTACGGACGGCCGAACCTTTTCCCTGATTGCGTGGATGGAGCACGACGCGAACCGTGCTGTCGCGCAGCTGGTCGATCACCTCGCGGGTGCCGTCGTCACTGCCGTCGTCGACGATCACGATCTCGAGGTCGACGGGAAGCGTCACCGCCCGCATGCGCCGAATGATCTCGCCCACCGTGTTGCGCTCATTGAACACGGGCACGATGACCGACAACTTCTTGTACGACGCGGGGACGGGGCTCATCCCCAGGCCTGCACGGTCTTGTACCAGTCGTACGTGCGCGACAGGCCCTCACGGAG
This sequence comes from uncultured Actinomycetes bacterium, assembly GCA_963813635.1. GTDB lineage: Bacteria > Actinomycetota > Acidimicrobiia > IMCC26256 > JBBRZM01 > JBBRZM01. The sequence goes on from CAWEZO010000002.1 coordinate 799,026, forward strand.
GCCGATCTCGGGTCGCCAGTCGAGGACGCGTGCTGCCAGCGAGATGTCGGGGCGCCGCCGCACGGGGTCATCGACAGGTAACGGCTCGAAGACGATCTCGGAGCTCGAACCCGTGACCTCGAGCACGAGCTGCGCCAGCTCGATCACCGTGAGCTCGTCGGGATTGCCGATGTTGATCGGGCCGGCATGCGCGGAGTCCAGCAGCGCGAGGATGCCACGCACCTGATCGTCGACGAAGCAGAAGGACCGGCTCTGCGATCCGGCACCGTAGATGGTCAGCGGTTTCCCGGCCGTCGCCTGCGCGAGAAGGTTGGACACGACGCGCCCGTCAGCGGGACGCAACCCCGGCCCGTACGTGTTGAAGATCCGCACGATCCGAGTGTCGACGCCGTGCACGCGTTGGTACGCCATGGTGAGCGCCTCCGCGTAGCGCTTCGCCTCGTCGTAACAGCTCCGCGGCCCGATCGGGTTGACGTTGCCCCAATACGACTCCGGCTGCGGGTGGACAAGTGGATCTCCGTACACCTCGCTCGTCGACGCGAGGAGGAACCGAGCGCCGTTGTCGCGCGCGAGCTCGAGCGCGCGCTCGGTGCCGGCAGAACCGACTCGCAGCGTCTCGATCGGATGATCAAGGTACTCGCGGGGACTCGCCGCGCTGGCGAAATGGAGCACCGCGTCGAGCGACCCGCTCACGGGCATGTCCTTGCTCACGTCGCACTGCACAAACGAGAACCCGTCGTGGGTCCGGCGGTCGTCGAGATTCTCGAGCCGGCCGGTGAGAAGGTTGTCGAGCGCGACGACATCCCAGCCACGGCCCAGGAGCTCGCGGCACAGGTGTGAACCGAGGAAGCCCGCTCCTCCGGTAACGACCGGCGCGGCATCAGCGCCCCACACCGTGGTAGTTGAAACCGCGCCGGCGCATCGCCACGGGATCGAGCAGGTTGCGCCCGTCGACGACAGCTTTCGTCGGCGTCATGAGCTCCCCCACCCGATCGAAGTCGAGCCAACGGAACTCGTCCCACTCGGTGAGGACGACCAGCACGTCGGCGCCGCGACACGCTTCGTACGGATCGACCGCGAGCGCGAGCCGCGGCACGCGCTCGATTGCCCCTTCGTTTCCGACGGGGTCATACGCCTGCACGGTCGCACCGTCGTCGAGCAGCCGATCCGCGATCGCGAGCGCCGGTGAATCCCGCAGGTCGTCGGTGTTGGCCTTGAACGTCAGTCCCCAGAGGGCAATGGTCCGGCCGGCCGGAGGCGCGCCGATCGCAGCGCGGACCTTCTCCACGACGCGGTCGTGCTGCTGCGTGTTCACTTCGATCACACCCGCGAGGAGGCTGAAGTCGTACCCGCTCACCTGCGCGGTGTGCAGCAGCGCCGCCGTGTCCTTTGGAAGGCACGACCCGCCGTAGCCCGGGCCGGGCCGCAAGAACTCGAAGCCGATGCGCGGGTCGTAGCCCATGCCGAGCGCGACCTCGCGGACGTCGGCGTTGACGCTCTCGCACAGGTTTGCGATCGCGTTGATGTACGAGATCTTCGTGGCGAGAAAGGCGTTCGAGGCGTACTTGATCATCTCGGCCGACGCGGGATCCGTCACCAGGACCGGCGCCTGGACGTTGCGATACAGCTCGGACACTTGTACCGCGACCGCGGCGTCGTTGCAGCCGATCACCACCCGGCTGGGCTGGAGGAAGTCGTGGACGGCTGTGCCTTCGCGGAAAAACTCGGGGTTGGACGCGACACCCACGCCGGCCACGGACAGAGCCATCTCCGCGAGGATGCGCTCGACCAGCCGCGTCGAGCCCACCGGCATCGTCGACTTGTTGACCACGACCGCGCCCGACTCGAGGACCGGCGCGATCTCCCGCACGACCTGCTCCACGAAGCTGAGGTCGGTCGCACCGTCGGTGCCCTGCGGCGTGGGGACGCAGAGGAAGACGAACGCCGCGCCACGCGCTGCCTCGGCCGCGCCGACAACGAACCGGAGCCTGCCGTTCTCGAGCCCTTCGATGACGAGCGCCGGTAGCCGCTCTTCGAGGATGGGCACCTCACCCTTCGCCAACGCGCGCACCTTGTCGCCGTCGACGTCCGCGCACACCACTTGGTGACCGAGGTGCGCGAAGCATGCGGCCGTCGTGAGACCGACGTACCCTGCGCCGACCACTGCAATATCGACCGTTCTCACCAGTCGATCTCCAGGTATTCGGCGAGCGCCTCGGGCCACGGCCGCAGACGCGGCATGCCGGCGAGGCGCACGGCGAGGTCGTCGAGCACGCTGTACGCGGGGCGGGCCGCGGGCCGGTCGAGGTCTGCGCTCGACATCGCCTTCACACCCGAGGGGTCGAGACCGCGGAGCTCGAGCGCGGCACAGGCGAGCTCGTAGCGCGACGCGTCGCCCTGATTGACGACGTGATAGAGACCGGCGCGACGATCGATCGCAAGCCGCGCCAGCACCGTTGCGAGGTCCGGCGCGTACGTGGGTTTGCTGCGCTGATCGTCGACGACGCCGTGCAGCTCACCGCGCGCGAACGTGTCGAGCACCCACGACACGATGTCTTGGCCGCGCCGGCCGAAGATCCACGAGCTGCGCACGATCGCCCACGACTGGGCATGCGACGCGACTTCGATCTCGCCGCCGAGCTTCGAGCGGCCGTAGACCGATAGCGGCGCAGTGTCGTCCCACTCGTGGTACGGGCGGTCGCCGTGACCGTCGAACACGTAGTCGGTTGACACATGCACCAGGTGCGCGCCGGTACGCGCAGCAGCGATCGAGAGCGTGCGGACGCCTGACGTGTTGACGGCGTAGGCCCGCTCCGGGTCGCGCTCACAGGCGTCGACATCGGTGACCGCGGCGCAGTTGACGATGGCATCGGGCGCGAACTCGCCGACGACCTGCTGCACCCGATCAGGGTCGGCAAGATCGAACGACGCGTGATCCGCGGCGAGCACCTCATGGTCGCCCTCGACAGCTCTGGCGACGAACCCGCCGACCTGCCCGCCGGCGCCGGTGACCAAGATGCGCATCGTCGTCGTCCTCAGACCGCGCGCTCGGGTGCAGCTGACGCGCTCGTCCATGCGGTTTCGGCAACGGCGGCCTTCTCGCGCAGTGGTTCCCACCAATCGCGGTGCGTGGCGTACCACTCGACGGTGCCGCGCACGCCGTCGGCGAATTCCACCTCGGGTTTCCATCCCAGCCGCGGTCTGGATCTTGCTCGCGTCGAGGAGATAGCGCCGGTCGTGACCGGGCCGGTCGGGCACGATCGTCTTGAGCGACGACGGCTTGTCGAGCGCGGCGAGCACGAGGTCGGCGATCTCTTCGATGTTGGCTTCCACACTGCTGCCGACGTTGTAGGTCTGGCCGACCACACCGTCGAACAGGATGCGTTCGATGGCCCGGCAGTGATCGCTCACGTGCAGCCATTCGCGGCGATGCGCGGTCGACGCGTACAACGGCAAGGGCTCGTCATCGAGCGCCCGAGTTGTGAAGAGCGGGAGCACTTTCTCGGGAAATTGATACGGCCCGTAGTTGTTGGAGCAGATCGAGATGGTCACCGGCAGACCATAGGTTTCCAGGTACGCGCGGGCGGCGTGGTCGGCTCCGGCCTTCGACGCGTTGTACGGAGTGCGCGGCCGGTAGGGCGACTCCTCGCTGAAGGCGCCCGGGTCGTCGAGCGCGAGGTCGCCGAACACTTCACAGGTCGACACGTGATGAAATCGCTCGACCCCGACTCTTCGCGCCGCCTCGAGCAGAGTCTGGGTGCCCAGCACGTTGGTGCGAAAGAAGCGCGTCGGGTCGAGCACCGCGAGGCTGTTGTGCGACTCGGCCGCGAAGTTGACGACGACCTCGAGGCGTTCGGCGGCCAAGAGTCCTTCGGCGGCATCGAGATCGCCGATGTCACCTTCGACGAAGGTGATGCGATCGTCGACGTCGGACAGGTTGGCTCGGTTGCCCGCGTACGTCAGCAGGTCGAGCGCCACGACGTGGTCGTCGGGATGGTGCTCGAGCCAATAGTGCACGAAGTTGGAGCCGATGAAGCCGGCCGCGCCGGTGACGAGAAGTCGCATTGGGCGAAGTGTACGGCCCGCCTCGGAGACCCGGCCGCAACGACGGCGCGAGACATACGTGGCAACACGATCAGCAGTTGGCCGCAGCCGGCTGGCCGCTCGTGTCGGGCGGCGCCGGGTTGCCCGGCGCGGCTGCCTGGGTCGGCGGCGCCGCGCTGGCCGGTGCGGGTGTCGGCGCGGCGGGTGTCACGATCGACTTGAAGTTTGCGCCGAGCACGACGACGACGTCGGCGTCCGCGATGGTGTCGTCCTGCACGAGCTTGGCGTCGGGGCTCACGTAGCCGAGCACCAGCTTCGCCTTCGCTTCCGCGTCGGGGCGGAAACGCACTTCGGTCGTCTGGACGTGCCCGCGCGGGTCGTTGCCCGACCCGGCCGGGCTGAAGCCCTGCTTTTGCAGCACCGCCAGCGCGCTCGCTGCCGAGCCGACCTTTCCGGAGCCGTTCAGCACCCGGAGCCGCACACTGACCGGGAGCAGCTGGGGGGCGGCGGGCGCGGTCGCCTGGAAGGTGCGCAGACGCGCCAGCATCTGCTCGGCGTCCGGCTGCTTTGGGTACAGCACCTGCTGGCCCGCCTGCTTGGGCCCGTCTTTCCACGGCAACGTGACCATCTCGACGCTGCCCGGGTCATTGGCGTCGACCGTTCGAAACGCGCGGATCAACTGGTTGACGTCGCCGCGACTGAGACCCTGATCGGCCGTGAGGTTCTTCACGACGTTGTCGGCGACCTCGTTGGCGGTGAGCGGGTTGTTGAGGCTGCGCTGCACCGCCAGTGACAGCAAGCGACGGATGAACGCCTGCTGGCGACCGATGCGACCGATGTCGGGAACCGAGTCGGCGAGGACCCACTTCTTCTGCTGCACGTCGTAGTACTCGAGCGCCCGGGAACGCACGTACGAGAGCGCTTCGGCCCCGTCGAGCGCCGCGCAGCCCGGGAACGCGATCGTGAGATCGCTCTTCAGGTCACGCGCCGACTGCGGGAAATAGACGGGCACCCTCCCGATCGCGTTGACGATGCCCTCGAAGCTCTTGAAGTCGACCTCGAGATAGTGGTTGATGTCGATGTCGAAGTTGGCCTTGAGGGTCTGGATCACCTTGTCGGGCCCGTAGTTGAACGCAGCGTTGATCTTCGACATGCCGACGCCGGGAATGTTGACCCAAAGGTCACGGGGGAACGACACGATGAGGCTGCGCTGCGCGCCCGGTTCGACGTGCACCACCATCATGGTGTCGGAGCGCTGTCCGCCTGCGGTGCCCTGATCGCCGAATGCGTTCTTCGCGGCGTCGCCCTGCACAAATTTCCGGCTGTCCGAGCCGATCAACAAGAAGTTGGCGCCCTTGGGCGGCGGCGGGGCCGTGGTGACCTTCACCCGGCTGATCTGGCCGAGCTTCTGATTGAACAACGCGTTGACGCCGACGACCCCGGTAAGGGTGAGCGCGCCCGCGAGGAGGCACGCAATGGCGACTCGCCTCGGGAAAGCGCGCAATGAGGCACGGAAGAAGTCCACGGCCCTGCGATGGTACCGGCGGGTCGCGTCGCTCCCGGGGTCGCGCGGGCGTTGGCAGGAGCGCCTGCCCTCCGGGCCTGCGGATACCGTGAGGGCATGCGCCCCCCGTCTCCCGACGCGATCGCCGCCGGCGTTGCCGCGAACCTCCCGCACGACGTGCCGTTCGCGATCGTGCGGGACGGGCGCCGCACGGTCGTGGCCTGCGCGCCCGCAGAGCTCGTCGTGGCATCGGGGCGCGCCGCGCTCGAGCAGCTGGACGACCTCGCTGCCGGTTGGTGGGCCGGGTTCGTGGCGTACGAGCTCGGCCACGCGATCGAGCGAGTCGTGCCCCGCCCGTCACCGTTGCCGCCGCCTGCTCCCGCGTTGCCTGACCTCGTGCTCGCTCGCTTCGACACCCGCGCGGTCATCGGTCCGGAGCCTGATCGCGTCGAGCTGGTCGGCGACGGGCCGTCGCGAGCGGCACTCGAGCTCGCCGTCGGACGCGCCCGCGACGACAGCGGCTACCGCGCCGGCTCGGACATCGCGCTCGATCCGCGCGCGCTCGTGGCGCAGCAGCCTCAGCCGTTCGCAGTTCGAAGCGTGCGCCGCAACGATCATCGAGTTGATTCGCGCCGGTGAGTGCTATCAGGTCAACCTCACCCGACAGCTCACACTCGATGACACGCTCGACCCGGTCCGGCTGTTCGGCGCGCTCGCGTGCGAGAACCCCGCACCACACCAGCGCGCTGCTGCGGCTGCCGGCCGGGTACGCCGGCCCACAGCCCTTCGCACTCGTGTCGGCCTCGCCGGAGACCTTCTTGCGAATGGCGCGCCGGCAACGTGGTCACCCGCCCGATCAAGGGCACGAGTCGCGACCTCGACGCGCTGGTGCGTAGCGCGAAGGACCGCGCCGAGAACGTCATGATCGTCGACTTGGCGCGCAATGATCTCGGCCGCGTCTGTGTGCCCGGCACGATCACGGTGCCGGCATTGTGTACGCCCGAGGCGCATCCAGGGTTGCACCATCTCGTGAGCACCGTGTCGGGACGGCTACGCGCCGGCGTCGGGCCGGGTGCGCTGTTGCGCGCGACGCTCGCACCGGCGTCGGTCACCGGCGCGCCCAAGCCCCGCGTGCTGCAAGTGATCGAGCAGCTCGAAACGGTTCCCCGCGGCGTCTACTGCGGTGCCGTCGGTTGGATCGACACCGAACGCGATGCCGGCGACCTCTCGGTCGCGATCCGCACGTTCACCGTGCACGGCGTGCGTACGGAGCTCGGTGTCGGTGCCGGAATCGTTGCCGACTCCGACCCGGCTGCGGAGTGGCGGGAGACCGAGCTCAAAGGCGCGCGATTGCTCGCCATTGCGGCGGCGAGCGCCGGCGTCGGCGCGAACGATGCCGGGTCGCGACGTGAGGCTGCAACGCCGGTGGGCACATGACTTCCGTCTGGCTCGACGGGAGTCTTGTCGACATCGAGGTCGCCCGCGTCTCGCCGTTCGATCACGGGCTGCTGGTCGGTGACGGCGTGTTCGAGACGCTCAAGGTCATCGGCGGCCGGCCGTTCGCGTGGCGCCGGCACGCGAAGCGGCTCGAGTTCTCGGCGAGCGGCCTCGGTCTGCAACCGCCAGATCCTGCGATGCTGCGCGATGCCGCCGACGCGGTGATCGCTGCCAACGGCGTCGTCGATGGCCGCCTGCGGATCACCGTGACCGGAGGCCCCTCGGCGCTCGGCTCGGAGCGCAACGACGTGCCGCCCACGGTGATCGTCGCGGCATCCGACCAGGCCCCGTGGCCGCCCACGGTCAAGATCGTCACCGTGCCGTGGACGCGCAACGAGCACAGCGCCGTCGCGGGCCTCAAGACCACGTCGTATGCCGCCAACGTCCGCGCACTCGCCTACCGCGCGAGCACGCGGCGGCAGCGAAGCGGTGTTCGCGAACACCCGCGGCGAGCTGTGTGAAGCAACCGGATCCAACGTGTTCGTCGTGATCGACGGCCAGGTGCTCACGCCCGCGGCCGAATGCGGGTGCCTGCTCGGCGTGACCCACGCGCTCGTGCTCGAGCTTTGCGCGGCCAACGACATCCCTGCCGCCGAGGTTGCGGTGCCGCTCGAGGCGCTCGTCACGGCCGACGAGGTGTTCATCACGTCCACCACGCGCGACGTGCACCCCGTCCACGCGGTCGACGACCGTGACATTGCGGCGCCGGGCGAGATCACCGAACGGCTGGTCGAGCTCTTCGCCGATCTCGCCGGCCGCAACTTCGACCCGTAGGCCAACGCCGCGGAGACAGCCGTCAGCTCGGGCCGAGATGCACGACGTCGCCGGCGACGACCTCGACGATGCAGCCGGGGCCCGTCTCCACCAAGAGCTCGCCGGCATGACCGACATCGACCGCAGTGCCGACCACCGGACCATCGACACGCTCGACACGCACGCGGCGGCCGAGCGTCTCGAGGCGGGCGCGGTAGTCGCTCGCCGCGCTGTCGAGCGCGTCGTAACGCGTCTCGAGGCGGGCGAGGTAGCTGCGCAGCACGTCGAAACGGTCAACTCCGCGACCGCTCTCGAGGTTGCAGGCTGTCGCCACGTCGGCCAGGTCGGGTGGAAACTCGGTCCACATCACGTTGAGCCCGGTGCCGATCGCCACCGCGCGTACCTCGCCCTCGTTCGACACGTCAGCCTCGGCGAGCACGCCGCCCAGCTTGCGCGGGCCGACAACGAGGTCGTTGGGCCATTTCAGGAGGGCACGCACGCCGGCGACGTCCTCGACGGCCTCGGCCATGGCAAGACTGCTCGCCATCGTGAGCAGTTGCACGCGATCGACGTTGATACGCGGGCGCAGGAGCACCGACACCAGGAGCGACGCCCCGGGCGGCGACTCCCAAGTGCGGTCGCGGCGACCGCGTCCCGCCGTTTGCTGATCCGCCACCGCGACCAGGCCCTGGGGTGCACCGGCACGCGCCTCGTCGAGGACATACCGATTGGTGGAGTCGAGCGTGTCGAACAGCCGCACGTCGCGAAAGCGCTCGCTCGGAGGGACATCGGCCACAGCCCGTAGGATAAGACTTTCCTCGTTCCTTCTGCCGGGAGTCATTGGTGTTCTCGAAGATCCTGATCGCGAACCGGGGCGAGATCGCGATACGTGTGATGCGCACGTGCCGGGAGCTCGGTATCACCACGGTCGCGGTCTACTCCGATCTCGACCGCGACGCGGCACACGTTCGCTACGCCGACGAGGCGTACGCGCTCGGAGGCCGGACCGCGGCCGAGAGCTACCTCAACACCCAGGCGATCCTCGACGTGATCCGCCGGTCGGCAGCCGAGGCAGTGCACCCCGGCTACGGCTTCTTCGCCGAGAACGCCGACTTCGCCCGCGCGATCACGGCTGTCGGTGTGGCGTGGATCGGGCCGCCGGCCGAGGTCATCGAAGTGATGGGCGACAAGATCGCGTCACGCAACGCTGCCGACGCGGCCGGCGTGGCTTCCGTCCCCGGCACGCTCGAGCTGATCGAGTCGGTCGACGACATCTTGGCGTTCGGCAGCGAGTTCGGATATCCGATCGCGATCAAGGCCGCCCACGGCGGCGGTGGCAAGGGCATGAAGGTCGTCGCCGGCGCCGAGAACGCGCGAGGCGCGTTCGACTCGGCCACGCGCGAAGCCATCGCGTACTTCGGACGGCCCGAGGCGTACCTCGAGCGCTACCTCACCCGTCCGCGCCACATCGAAGTGCAGGTGTTCTGCGACACGCAGGGCAACGCCGTCTGGCTCGGCGAACGCGACTGCTCCACGCAGCGCCGCCATCAGAAGCTGATCGAGGAGACTCCCGCCGCCGGGATCAGCCACGACACCCGAAACGCGATGGGCGACGCCGCGGTACGGCTCGCGAAGGCGTGCGGCTACGTCAACGCCGGCACGGTCGAGTGTCTCTACCAGGACGGCGAGTTCTGGTTCCTCGAGATGAACACCCGCCTCCAGGTGGAGCACTGCGTCACCGAGATGGTCACGTCGCTCGACCTCGTCGCCGAGCAGCTTCGCGTCGCCTCCGGCGAGCCACTGTCGTTCACCCAAGAATCGCTTGTACGGCGCGGCCATTCGATCGAGTGCCGCATCAACGCGGAGAATCCCGCCAAGAACTTTATGCCGTCGCCGGGCACGATCACGAAGCTGCGGGTTCCCAATGGCCCGGGTACACGCTTCGACGCGGGCTACGAAGAAGGTGACACCGTCTCGCAGTACTTCGACAACCTGATCGGCAAGCTCGTTGTGTGGGCACCCGACCGGGAGCGGGCGAGGTATCGAATGCTCCGCGCGCTCGACGAGCTCGTCATAGAAGGCGTGCACACGACGATTCCGGCCGACAAGGTGTTCCTCGCCGACAAGCAGTTCGCGGCGTCATCCCATTCGACGAAATGGGCCGAGGAGCTCGATTCGAGCACGTTCGCAGTGGTCGACGCGGCCGCGCCGCAGAGCGCGACCGGCGCCGCACCGGCCGCCGATGGGCTCAACGCTCGCACTGTCCCGGTCGAAGTCGACGGCAAACGGTTCGAAGTGAAGGTCTGGCTGCCCGATCCCCCCGCCGGTGACGCGCCACGTGCCCGGCGCGGCTCCGCCCACGCCCGGGTACAGGTGCGGGCGCGGGCCTCGGCGACGGCACGATCAGCGCGCCGATGCAGGGCACGATCCTCAAGGTGTTGGTGAGCGTGGGCGACAAGGTCGAGCTTGGTCAAGCGATGCTCGTGCTCGAGGCAATGAAGATGGAGAACAGCATCAACGCCGCTCAGGCGGGCGTCGTCGCCGAGGTGCGAGTGAGCGCGGGCGACAACGTCGGCACGGGCGACGTGCTCATGGTGCTCGAGTAACGCGGACCCGCTGCCGCGCCGTCAGTGCCCGTTCGACGTCGACTGGTCGCCCTGTTCCTCGACAACGACGGCGCCGAACGCATCCGGCGCCGTCGACTCGACCGCCTCGACAGCTGATCGGTCGATCGTAGCGTCGGATGGGCGCAGCTCGTCGGACAACGCTGCGTCCCGATGACGCAGCCGCGCCCGCCATACCGCAAACCCGATGGCAGCTCCGAGGAGGATGATGGCAAAGACGAACCATCGACGCCTCGATCGGTTCGCGCGGCGACGCTCCCTGCTCGGCACGAGCTCGCTGCGTGCTTCCCGCTATCTGACGGGCGTCAGACAGCACCATCGAAACCGACGAAGCAGCCTCACGGCCTTCCTCGACGGCGTGCTTCGCCCGCGGCACCGACCTCGGCTGCGTGCTCGATGACCCCAATTGGTCCCATGGACACCTCCCACTCGACGACAAGGGTTTCCGTCGCGCAGACGGTTGAAACGGACGAGCGCTATGACGCAGCCTCCGCAAGTGATTCGGAGAGTGCCGGGTGCACAAGCAGGGAGTCGACGATGTCGACGACTTTCAGACTATTCGTGACAGCGACTGCGATCACGCTGATGAGCTCCGCCGCGCTGCGCCCCACGATGGAGCCGCCCAGCACCACGCCTGTCGCGGGGTCGGACACGATTTTCACGAACCCGCGGGGATCACCCTGGATCAGCGCCTTTGCGTTCGACGAGAACGGCACTTTGGTCACCCGGATCTTGCGGCCGACCGCGAACGCGTCGGCCTCCGCGAGCCCCACCTCCGCGATCTCGGGCTCGGTGAAGATCGCCGACGCCGCCTTGTCGTAATCGAGGTGCCGGTGCTGGCGCGCGTGCAGCCCCATCACGCGCTCGGCGATCTTGCGCCCCTGCATCGCCGCGACAGACGAGAGCGGCAGCTTCCCCGACAGGTCACCGGCGGCATAGATGTGCTCGACGTTGCTCTGGCAGTTGTGATTGATCGGAACGGTGCCGTTCTCCGCCATCTCCACGCCGGCGTTCTCGAGGCCAAGTCCCTCGGAGTTGGGGAGGGAGCCGATCGCGAGCACGACGTGCGACGCGTCGACAGCGCGGCCGTCATCACAGCCGATCTTGACGCGGTCACCGTCACGCTCGATGCGCTCGGCCCGTGCACCCTTCAGGAGGCGCACCCCGCGCTCGAGGAATGACACCTCGAGCACGGCGGCCACCTCGGGATCCTTGTACGGAAGCACTTGCTGACGCGAGACGACGAGCGTCACCTCGGAGCCGAGCGCGCCGAACAAGTGGGTGAACTCGACGCCGGTGACGCCCGATCCGATGATGGCAAGGTGCGACGGGATCTCGGGTGGCGGATACGCGTCTCGCGTCGTGAGGACGTGCTCACCGTCGATCGGGGCCCACTCGGGCACGCGGGTCGGGAGCCGGTCGCGAGCACGATCGCGTCTGCCTCGACCTCCTCGATGCCGTCGGCGGTCTCAGCAACCACCTCGTACGGTCCCTTGAGACTCGCCGTGCCGCGGATCAGGCGGACCTCCTGCGACGCGAGCAGCTCGGTGATCGACAGGTGCAATCGCTGCTCGATCGACGCGACGCGCTCGCGCAGCGCGGGCAGGTCGAGATGCCCCTGTGCCTCCAGGCCCATCGTGCGGGCCCGAGCCAGCTCCGACAGCTCGCCGCCGGTCGCGATCATCGCCTTGGACGGGATGCAGTCCCACAGGTGCGCCGCGCCACCGACGACGTCGCGCTCGATCAACGTGACCTCCGCGCCGAGACTCGCGGCCAGCGACGCCGCGGTATTGCCGGCAGGGCCGCCGCCGATGATCACAAGTCGGGTGGGCGCCACGCGCCAAGGCTACGCGAGCTCGTGGGCGTCAGCGCCGGCGCCGGCCGTTAGCCTGCCGTCTCGTGCCCGAACTCCGCCACGATCCATTGAGCGGAACCCTCGTGATCGTCGCCGCCGAACGGGCGGCGCGTCCGCACACGTTCCCGTCGGTCACGGCCCCGGCAGCGCAACCACCCCTTGACTGTCCGTTCTGTGCGGCCCACGAGACGATGACCCCGCCCGAGATCGCGCGGACGGGCGCGGGCAAACCCGAGACGCCCGGGTGGCGCGTCCGCGTGGTTCCCAACCTGTATCCCGTTGTCGGAGGAGGTCAGGCAGGTGAGGGCGCCACCGGCGTGCACGAAGTCGTCGTGCTGTCGCCCGCGCACAGCGCTTCGTTCGGCCGGCTCGACGACGAACAGGCCACCGAAGCGCTGACGGTGATGCGCGACCGCGTGCGGGCCCATCTCGACGCCGGACGCAGCTACGTGCAGGCGCTGATCAATCACGGGGTGGCAGCGGGCGCGTCGATCGACCACCCGCATGCACAAGTCGTCGCGCTCGACTTGGTGCCACCCGCGGTCGAGCTCGGCCTCGCGCGCGTCGACGCCGCCGGACACGACCTCGTGGCCGAGGCCCTTGCACGCGCGCCTGACGACCGGCTCGCGGTGATCGAGGGGCCCGCGGTGGCGTGGTGTCCCCGGGCGAGCGGCACGCCGTACCAGATCCGCGTGGCGCACCGCTCGACGCGGGCGGCGTTCGAGGCCGCGACCGACGCCGAGGTACGCGTCGTCGCGATCGCGACCAGTGACGCGCTCGCGCGTCTTGCAGCCGCGCTCGGCGACGTGCCGTACAACCTGGTCGTGCGCACGGCACCCCCGGGGCGCGTCGGGTTCTTCCACTGGTACATCGATGTGCTCCCGAAGATCAGCGTGGTCGCCGGCTTCGAGCAGGGCACGGGCATCCTGGTCAACATCGTGCCGCCGGAGCACGCGGTCAGGCGCTTGACGGAAGTTGGTCCGTGACGATTCGAATACGTGTCTCCACGACCATGGACGCACCGCCCGCGCGGGTGTGGGACGTGATCGAGCGGATCGAGCGGCACCCCGACTGGATGGCCGACGCGGTGCAGATCACGTTTCTCGGCGAACGTCAGCGAGGCGTCGGCACCCGTTTCGAGTGCCTGACCCGCGTCGGTCCGGTGAGGACCACCGACATCGTGACCATCACCGAGTGGCGCCCGCGGGAGTCGATGGGCATCGAGCACGAGGGCGCGGTCTCCGGCGCCGGCCGGTTCACGCTTCGGCGCAAACGGGGTGGGCGCACGAAGTTCGAGTGGGACGAACGGTTGCGATTCCCGTGGTGGATGGGTGGCCCGGTCGGTGAGCTGGCTGCCTGGCCGCTGTTACGACGGGTATGGCGCGCGAACCTCATCCGCCTCGAGTACGAGGTCGAGAGCGGCCGCTGACCGGCGTGCCGAAACCGGCCGCAAGTCAGCGACCGCGGAATGTCGCCTTCGACGGTCCGTGCTCGAGGAAGCTGCGCACGCCTGTCGCGGCATCCTCGGTGGCAAACACGTCGACGAACGCCTCGGCCTCGATGTCGAGGCCGGTCGCGAGCGCGCCGTCGAGACCCGCGTCGATCGCGCGCTTGGCAAGACCCATCGCGACGACCGCGCCGGCGGCGAGCTCAGCCGCCCACTCGAGTGCCTGGTCGAGCACGTCGCCGTCGTCCACCACGCGGTCGACGAGCCCGATAGCGCGGGCCTCGTCGGCTCGCGCCCATCGTCCGCTCCAGATCAGCTCCTTGGCGCGCGCCGGCCCGACCAGGCGCGGCAGGCGCTGCGTGCCGCCACCTCCTGGAATGATGCCGAGCAGGATCTCCGGTTGACCCAGCCGCGCGGACTTCCCGGCGACACGCAGATCGCACGCAAGCCCGAGCTCGAGCCCACCGCCCAGAGCGAAGCCGCTGATCGCCGCGATTACCGGACGGGGAATCGCCGCGACGGCATCGAACGCGGCGCGGATGGTCGCGCTGACGAGACGCGCCGCAGGCTGATCGCCGAACTCATTGATGTCGGCGCCGGCCGCGAATGCCCGTCCCTCACCGGTGATGACAACGGCTTTGAGCTCGGTGTCGGCCGCGAGCTCGACGCGCGATACCGGTGAGCTGCTCGAGCAGCGCGATCGAGAGCGCGTTCATCGGCGGGCTATCGAGCGTGACGAGCGCGACGCCGTCGGGGCGGCGCTCCGATCGGATGAACGTGTCGGTCATGGCCTCGGAGGCTACCGGACCGGTCAGCCGCCGGAGTCGAGCAGCTCGGCCGCCGCCGAGTAGGGATCGAGCTCCCGCGCCGCCACTTGCGAAACCAGCTTGTCGAACTGCTCGCCCTCGCAACGGTGGTCGACCTGTGTCTGGAGGCGAGCAAGGACGATCGAGCGCAGCTCATCGCGAATCCGCGCATGACGCGCCAGCTGCAGCCGCCCGTCGCTCTCGATGAACAACCGGTGCGCGCCGACGGCGTCCCACAGCTCGTCGAGACCCTCGCCGCTCGTGGCAACGGTCTCGATGATCGGCGGTCGCCACTCGCGGCCCGCGGCGAGCTCGAGCATCTGTTGCAGATCGTGCACGGTCGCGCTCGCACCGTCGCGATCGGCCTTGTTGACCACGAACACGTCGGCAATCTCCATGAGGCCTGCCTTTGCCGCCTGCACGCTGTCGCCCCACCCGGGTGTGACGACCACGACGGTGGTGTCGGCCGCGTCCGCGATCTCGACCTCCACCTGCCCGACGCCCACGGTCTCGACAATGATCCACGGCTTGCCGGCCGCGTCGAGCACGCGCACGGCCTGCGGCGTCGCGAGCGCGAGCCCGCCGAGGTGGCCCCGCGTCGCCATTGACCGGATGAACACGTGCTCGTCGGTGGCATGGCCTTGCATGCGCACGCGGTCGCCGAGGATCGCGCCGCCGCTGAAGGGGCTCGACGGGTCGACCGCGAGCACGCCGACGTCGAGCCGCTCACTGCGGATGCGACTGATCACCCGGTCGGTCAGCGTGGACTTCCCGGCGCCCGGCGCGCCAGTGATCCCGACGGTGTACGCGTTGCCGGTGTGCGTGAAGAGCCTTGCCACTGCGACGAACGCGTCGTCACCACCGGATTCGACGAGCGAGATCAGTCTCGCGATCGCGCCTCGGTCGCCGCGAAGCGTCGCATCGACGAGCGCGGCCGGATCGTTGCGCAAGTGCGCGCTACTCGTCGGCGACGACTGCGGTGATCCCCGGCGCACGATCCATGATGATGCGCTCGACGCCGGCCTTGAGCGTCATCGTGGAGACCGGGCACGTGCCGCAGGCACCGACGAGCGTGACGTGCACGACATTGTCGGCGTCGATCTCGTTGAACACGATGTCGCCACCGTCGCTCTGCAGCGCGGGACGGATCGCGTCGATGGCCTCGATCACGCTCTCCTCTCGGCTCGCAGCAGTGTCAGTGTCGGACGGCATCGTGTGGTCTCCTGGGATCATCCGCGTAGGAGCTGGAACACCCCAGTATCGCAGCCCATTCCCCGATGCAGGAACCCGGCAATCAACGCCGTGCGCTCAGTCGGTGACGCGCTGCACGTCGGCCCCGAGGCTTCGGAGCTTGCCCGCGAGGTCGGCGTAGCCCCGATCGACATGGAACGGGTCGAGGACTTCGGTCTCCCCGTCGGCCGCGAGGCCCGCGATCACGAGCGCCGCGCCCGCCCGTACGTCGAGCGCCCGCACCGGCGCGCCCGACAGCCGGGGCACGCCTCGCACCACCGCGTGGCGGCCTTCGTTGCGGATGTCGGCCCCCATGCGGTTGAGCTCGTCGATGAAGCTGAAGCGGTTGTCGAACAAGTTCTCGGTGACGATCGCGGTGCCTTCGGCAGTGGCCAGCAGAGCGACGACGAGAGGCATGAAGTCGGTCGAGAAACCCGGATAGGGCAGCGTCGCGACGTCGACCGCGCGTAGGCGACCGTCGGCGCGGGCCCACAGGCCGTCAGGGGTGGGCGACACCTTCAAGCCCATCTCGCCGAGCTTGAGCACGATGCGCTCGAGGTGCTCCAGCCGCGTGCCGTGAATCTCGATCTCGCCGCCCGCGATGCCGCACGCCATGAGGTACGTGCCGCCCTCGATGCGGTCGCCCATGAGCACACTGTCGACCGCCTGCAGCTCCTCGACGCCTTCCACCTCGATCGTCGAGCTCCCCGCGCCTTCGACCTTCCCACCCATGCGGTTGAGACACGCGGCGAGGTCGGTGATCTCCGGTTCGCGAGCTGCGTTCTCGATGACGGTCTGACCCTTCGCGAGCGCGGCTGCGGTCAGCAGGTTTTCCGTGGCCCCGACACTCGGGAAATCGAGCACGAGGCGCGCGCCGCACAATGTCGGGCAACGCGCCTCGATGAAGCCGTGCACGATGTCGAGCTCCGCTCCCATCGCAGCGAGCCCGGCGATGTGCATGTCGAGCTTGCGATTGCCGATGTTGTCGCCGCCGGGCATCGCGACGCGCGCTTCACCACAGCGAGCCAGCAGTGGTCCGAGCACGTTGATCGACGCACGCAACTGGCTGACGAGCTCGTAGGGGGCCTCGGGCTGCAACGGACCGGTGGCGTCGATCTGCAGCTCGTGGTCGTCTGTCCATTCGACCGGCGCGCCGATGGCGCGCAGCACGGCGATCATGACGTCGAGGTCTGCGACCGGCTGCACGTTGCGCAAGACGGTGACGCCCGGCGCGAGGAGCGCCGCGGCCATCAACTTGAGACCCGAGTTCTTGGTGGCGCCCGCGACCCGCACCGTGCCCGAGAGCGGCGCGCCGGGTCGCACGAGGAAGCGGTCCATGGGGCAAGGGTACGCCGGGTGGCGTCAAGAGCTCCGGTAGTCGGGCGTGCGTTGCTCCACAAAGGCGCTGATGGCCTCTTTCATGTCGTCGGATTGCAGGCAGACGGCCTGATTCTCGGCTTCCACGCGCAGTCCGTCACGCAGCGCCGTGTCGAACGCGGCGTCGATGGCGCGCTTCACACCGCGCACCGCGAGTGGCGGCTGCGCGGCAATCGCACTCGCGAGTGCCGTGACCGTCGACTCCAACTTTGCGTCGGCCACGACGCGTTCCGCGAGCCCGATGCGCGCGGCCTCGGCCGCATCGATCTTGGCGGAGGTGAAGATGAGCTCCTTGGCTTTCCCGGCACCGACGAGGCGCGGGAGCCGCTGGGTGCCGCCGAGATCGGGGATGATGCCGTACTTGAGCTCGAGCAGCCCGAGCTGCGTGCCCTCCGCGACGACACGCAGGTCACACGCCAGCGCGAGCTGGAGCCCGGCGCCGAGCGCATAGCCGCGAATAGCGGCAATGGTGGCGAACGGCGCCTCTTGCAGCCAGGTGAACGAGTCTTGCGTCCGCAGCACGATGTCGATGACCGGGTCTGCATCACGTTCCCCCACGTCGGGATCCACGCCGAGCCCGTCGGCACCGGTGAGCGCGTCGGCGAACACGGACGTGTCGATGCCGCTCGAGAACGCCCGTCCTTCTCCGATGACCACGAGCACCCGCAGGTCGGGGTCGTCGCGTAGCTCGGCGCCGAGGGCGCGCATCTCCCACCACATTTGCGGAGTGAACGAGTTGAGACGGTCGGGACGGTCGAGCCGGAGCCAGCCGACGTGACCGTCACGTTCCAGTCGAAGTGTCTCCATCAACCAGTCCTCCGGGTACGTTGCGTTCGGTGAGCGGGATGCCGAGCGCGCGCCGCTGGCGGGTCGACACGGTAATGCGCACGACCGGCACCGGCGTGACGAAGCCGAGGAGATCACGCGGTTCGACCGCTTGCGCGAACGCCCAATCGGGCACCTGGGCGGCGAGGTCGTTGGCGGCGAGGACCTCGTACGGGTCGGCCGCATGGCAGAGCCGGGCCGCGAGGTTGACGGGACCGCCGATGTAGTCGTCGCCGTCGAACAGGATGACAGGACCACCCGCGATGCCGGCGCGCAGCGGCAACGTGGTACCGGCGGCGGCGGTGCGCCCTTCGATCTCCAGCACGGTCGTGATCACGGCCCGCGCGTCGGTGGCCACGAACATCGCTCCGTCGCCGAGCCACTTGGCGACGCCCACGCCGTGGTCGGATGCGACCTCGCGCACGACGCTGCGGAAATCGCTGAGCACAGCGACCGCGGCCTCGTCGCCGTGCACCTCGGTGAAGCGGGTGAAGCCCGAAAGGTCGATGAACGCGAAAAACCGTTCAACCCGCATGGCTCAAGTGTGGCCGCGTTCGTGGGGTGACCACGAACACATGGCGGTGACCGGTGTCATGGGGCCAGTCCCAACACCCATCCGGTGGCAATTTCCGCGCTTTCCGCGATGGTGTCATCGAGCGTGCGGCCGCTCGCCTTCAACGGGCGGAATCCGTGATCGGCGGTCTCGAGCCAGTGAAACGTGACCATGCCGGTGATCGCGCGCGGCCGCTTGCAACGCAGCCTGCCCGCCCAGCGCGTCGCGTGTGCCGCTCACGAACAAGCACGGCACCTTCAGACGGCCGAAGTGCTCGACGCGCTGCTTGTCGGGCTTGCCCGCGGCATGCAGCGGATAGCCGAGCAACAGCAGGCCGAGCGCGGGGACGGGGTCGTCCTCGTCGCCGACCATCAAGGAGCAGTACCGACCGCCCATCGAACGCCCGCCGAGCACGAGCCGGTCGGGCGGCAACTTCGTGCGGCGTGCCAGCTCGGCCGCGCCTTCGCGCGTGGCCGCGTCCAGCACCTTGGGACGGTCGGGGGCTTTCTTGCCCGCGCTGCGATACGGATAGTTGAACCGCAGCGACGGCACACCGGCGCGCGCGAGCGCGTTGGCAACCGCAACCAGCGCCGGGGCGTCCATGCCGGCGCCCGCGCCGTGCGCGAGCAGGACCGCCCGGTCGACGCCACGCGTCGGCCCCTCGTACGCGTACTCCGTCACCAACGCATCGTTCACCCGAACCCCCAGTGTTTGTGCAATCAGGGCCCCTATAGGGGCACCGATTGCACAAACGGTCGGTTAGCGGCGGAGGACCCAGCGGGTGAGGAAGGCGTCCGTGCGTTCGAGGTCGTCCTGCACGGTCTCGGGTCGGGTCCAGCCGTGACCCTGGCCTTCGTACACATGGTGCTCGACCGGCGTGCCCGCGCTTCGCAGCGCAGCCACGAGGCGCTCCGCCTGACCGGGTGGGACCACCTTGTCGTCAGCGCCCTGCAATACGAGGACGGGCACGGAGATGTCGCCGGCGCGCGTCACCGGCGAGCGTTCGCGATACCGAATGGCGTCTTGGGGCAGCGCGCCGACGATGTGATCGAGATAGCGCGATTCGAACCGATGCGTCGTCTCGGCGAGATCGAACAGGTCGGTGACGGCGTACAGGCTCACGCCGGCGCGCACCACGTTCTCACACGCGCAGACGAGGAGCGCCGTGAAACCGCCCGCGCTGCCTCCGAGAATCGCGATGCGCTCGGCGTGAGACCACCGCTTCCGTACCGCGTGCCGGATACCCGTCACGACATCGTCGACCTCTCGCTCGCCCCACTGCCCGGCAAGCGCCTCCGCGTAGCCGCGCCCGTAACCCGTCGACCCGCGGCCGTTGGGCGCGAGCACCGCCCAACCCCGGTCGACGAAGTAGTGCACCCGCGGCATCCAGTCGGCAAGCGCCTGGCTGGTGGGACCACCGTGAACGTGCACCAGCAGCGGCGGGCGCACCAGTAGCTCACCGTCGGCGCCGCGCGGCCGCCAGAGCAGCCCGTGCACCATCGCCTTCGAGACTCCCGGCCACGTCACGTCCTCCGGCTCCACAAGCGAGTCGCCATCGAATCCGGCGACGGCGCCCCGAGCGATCTCGCGCCGGTTGGAACCGTCGGACTCCATCACGGTGATCGCCGGTGCCGTGCGCGCACCCGAACGCACGCACAAGATTCCTGCCGCGGTCCAGTCGAGCCCGCGGTGCCATCCCTTCGACACCTCGTGCGCGCTGTGCGCGCTTCGGCCGGAGGTCCCGGCGGTTGCCGCGCTGACGAGCCGGCCGAAGCCGCCTTCGTTACGTTGGAAGACCAGCCGGTTGCCATCGGGCGAGAACGCGAAGGAACGCTGGCCCGGGCCCCATCCCGGCTCCGCTTGTTCGTGCGGCTCGGGAAGCACGGCTCGGGCGCCGGACCCATCAGGCTTCGCGATCCACACGTTCACCCACCCCGACCTGTCGGTGACATACGCGAGCGCGTCGCCCGAAGGCGAGAACCGCGGCTGGCCGACCGCTTCCTTGTCGCCGCCGGCGATCGCCCGCGACGTACCCGCGTCGAGGTCGGCGAGCACGATGCGCGATCCGTCCCATGGCATGTTCGGAAGATCCCATT
This sequence comes from uncultured Actinomycetes bacterium, assembly GCA_963813635.1. Lineage (GTDB taxonomy): Bacteria > Actinomycetota > Acidimicrobiia > IMCC26256 > JBBRZM01 > JBBRZM01. The sequence goes on from CAWEZO010000002.1 coordinate 819,637, forward strand.
CGTGCCATGCGAGCGACCTGCCGTCGGGCGACCAGGCGGGGTCCCACGTGTAATCGGCGCCGGTCGATACCCGCTGCGGCCACGCCGAACCGTCGACCGGGACGACGGCGATGTCGCACACGTCGTCGCGCTCGAGCACGAATGCGACCCGAGAGCCATCGGGCGACATGACCGGCGCCGCTGCCCGACCGTCTCTGGTCAGCGCCCACGGAGGCGCGACTGGCGACAGCACCCGGAGCAGCCCGTCCGCACCGGCGGCCACGACCTCGTGATCGCCCGCCCAGACGAACGCTCCGCCCCCGTACGCGCCGATCGGGGTCAGCGGGTGATCGGCACTGAGCACGGCCGGCGGCACCGACCCGTCGAGGCGACCGAGCACCAGATCGACCCGGGACGAGAACGCATCACACCAGGCCAGAGCCCCCGGGATCGGCGCCCAGCGCGGCTCACCCATCCGGTGCGAGCGTGCGACCATGCCGGCCGAGATCCTCGGTGTCACTGAGGCAGAGGCTAGCGTTGACGCCCCCATTTGCCCGCGGGACGCCGGCGCTCCAAGCTGTTGACTCATGCCTTCTAGCGGTCAACCTGACGCGCTCCGAATCGCGTACCTCGTCTATCGGGGCAATCCGCATTGCGGCGGCCAGGGCGTGTACAGCCGGTACCTGGCCCGCGAGCTCGCCGCGCTGGGACACCGCGTCGAGGTCTGCTCCGGTCCGCCGTATCCCGAGCTCGACGACCCGGGTCAGCTCACGGAGGTGCCGAGCCTCGATCTCTACCGTGCCAATGACCCGTTTCGCGTGCCCTGGCCGTGGGAGTTCAGGTCGCGCATCGACGTGCAGGAGTTCGCCATCATGTGCGGCGCCGGTTTTCCGGAGCCGTACACGTTCAGCATTCGGGTACGCGACCTTCTGCGGGCACGCCGCCACGACTTCGACGTCGTCCACGACAATCAATGCCTCGGCACCGGGCTCGCGCACCTGATCGACGACGGCTGGCCGGTGCTGGCGACGGTGCACCACCCGATCACTGTCGACCGCGACCTCGACTTGGCGCACACGACGAGCCCATGGCGCCGGTTCACGTTCCGTCGCTGGTACGGCTTCCTCGACATGCAGATGAGAGTGGCCCGTCAGATGCCGCGCGTCGTCACGGTCTCGGAGTCGTCGAAGCGCGACATCGTCAGCCAGATGAGCGTCGACGTCGACCGCCTCCACGTCGTGCCGGTCGGCGTCGATCCGGCCACGTTCCATCCGATGCCCGAGATCGCTCGCGTACCGGGCCGCCTCATGACGACCGCGAGCGCCGACGTACCGATGAAGGGTCTCGCGCCGCTGCTGGAGGCGCTCGCAAAGGTGCGAACCGAACGCGACGACGCGCATCTCGTCGTGATCGGCAAGGCGAAGGACAAGAGCAAGATCCCCGCGCTCATCGACCGGCTCGGCCTCAACGGTTCAGTGGAGTTCGTCTCGGGCGTCACCACCGAACGGATCGTCGAGCTGTACGCCCAAGCGGAGATCGCCGTCGTCCCGTCGCTGTACGAGGGGTTCTCGCTGCCCGCCGTCGAGGCGATGGCGTGCGGCGTGCCGGTGGTCGGCACGACCGGGGGCGCGATTCCCGAGGTCCTCGGCACCGATGGCGAGACGGGCCTGCTCGTGCCGCCCGGCGACCCGGGGGCGTTGGCCGCCGGCCTGTTGCGCGCCCTCGACGACTCGGCGGTTCGCGACCGCATCGGTGTCGCCGGCCGCGCGCGTGTGCTCGACCGGTTCACGTGGCGGGCGACGGCCGTCGGCACCGTCGATCAATACCGGGCGCTGCTCGACTCGCGCACACGGCAAGGGACTGCCTGATGCTGACCGTCGACTTCGACCGGCTCGGCGTGCGCGACGGCGCCCGGCTGCTCGACCTCGGTTGCGGTGGCGGCCGCCACGCGTTCGAAGCGATGCGGCGCGGCGCGACGGTGATCGCTCTCGACTACGACGCGGCCGAGTTGAAGGACGTGCGGGCCGTCATCCGCGGCATGCTCGACGCGGGTCAACTCCCCCACGGCGAGACCGGCGGCGTGGTCAACGGCGATGCGCTCCGGCTGCCGTTCCCCGACAACTCGTTCGACCACGTGATCGCGTCGGAAGTGCTCGAGCACCTGTGGGCCGACGACCTCGCGATCTCGGAGCTCACCCGCGTGCTGCGGCCCGGCGGTCGCATGGCGGTCACGGTGCCGACCCGATGGCCCGAACGCGTCTGCTGGGCGCTCGATCATCGCTACCACGACACACCCGGCGGCCACATTCGGATCTTCCGCCAGCACGACCTCGAGACCAAGCTCGAGCGAGCAGGCCTGCGGCTCCGTGGCTCGCACCACGCCCACGCGCTGCACTCGCCCTACTGGTGGACCAAGTGCGCAGTCGGTGTCGACAACGCGGACGCGTGGCCGGTGCGTCAGTACCTGCGTTTCCTCACCTGGCAGATAACCGAGCAGCCACGGTGGGTCAACCAGCTGGAACGCACGCTCAACCCCGTCCTCGGCAAGAGCCTTGTCGTCTACACGCAGAAGGTGGATCGACCGTGACCACAACCGACTCTCTCGCAGTTCGCGGCATCGTGGCGGCCGACGACATGACCGCCACCGTCAACGCGATTGCAAAGATCCAGCTGCCCGACGGCAATATCCCGTGGACGCCGGGCGGCCACACCGACCCGTGGAACCTCGTCGAAGCGGCGATGGCGCTCGACGTGGGCGGGCGGCATACGGACGCCGAGCGCGCGTACGAATGGCTGCGCACGATGCAGCGGCCCGACGGCGCCTGGCACGCGTATTACATCGGCAACGACATCAAAGACCCGACGCTCGACACCAACATCACGTGCTACATCGCCAACGGCGTGTTGCACCATTACTTGTCCACGGGCGACGACCGTTTCCTCACGGACTTCTGGCCGGTCGTGGAGCGCGCCATCGACTTCTCGCTCGACCACCAGGCGCCGACGGGCGAGATCGCCTGGGACGTCGACCTCACGAAGCGGGAATGGCGCGGCGCCTTGCTCACCGGCTCGTCGAGCATTCACGCGAGCATGCGCTGCGCGATCGTCCTCGCGGAGCATCTCGGACACGAGCGTCCCGACTGGGAGCTCTCACTCGGCTCGCTGGCCCATGCGATCGAGCACCGGCCCGAAGTCTTTCTCGACAAGGCGCGCTGGGCGATGGACTGGTACTACCCCGTGCTCGGGGGCGCGTTGCGCGGCGAGGCCGCGGCCGATCGCGTGCGCGCCGCGTGGCGCACGTTCGTGGTCGAGGGGCGCGGCGTGCGCTGCGTCTCCGACCGGCCGTGGATCACTGCCGCCGAGACCTGCGAGCTCGTGCTCGCGCTCGACGCGATCGGAGAACGGGAGCGCGCGTTTCGGCTGTTCGAGTGGGTGCAGTTCCTGCGCGCCGACGGAGGCGGCTACTGGACGGGCGCCAACTTCGAAGGTGGCGCCTTTCAGCGAGACGGTGAGCTGTACCCCGTCGAGCAGCCCACGTGGAACTCGGCCGCCGTCGTGCTCGCAGCCAACGCGCTGGGCGGGAGCAGCCTCACTGCCGGGTTCTTCCGGGGCAAGGCGATGCCCATCGGCCTCGACCGCGATGAAGTCCTGGCCGAGGCATTCTCAATGCTGCGCGAGGACACTGCCGACGCCGACTGACGCAGACCGATCAGCCGCAGGACGGCACCACGGCCACCGCGACGTTTGTGCGCGAGCGCGCGGTATAGGGGCCCTTTTGCGCAAACGGTGGTGAGGGACGCGAGGGGTCAGGTGCGTCGTAGGATGCGCAGGCTGCCCACCGTGGCGACCGGCTCGAAGCCGTCGGCGACCGCGCGTTTCCATACCTCGAACGGTGCTTGACCGCCGTCGGCGGGATCCTCGAACACGTCGTGGAACACGAGCAGGCCGGCGGGGGCGACGAATCGCGACCAGTGCTCATAATCAGCCATGGCGACGTCGAGCGCGTGGCCCCCGTCGATGAACACCAGCCCGAGTGGGGTGCCCCAGTACGCGGCCACGGTCGGCGAGTCACCGATCACCGCGATCACGACATCCTCGAGGCCGGCGTCTTCGATCGTGTGCCGGAACCATGGCAAGGTGTCCATGCGACCGGTACGGGGATCGACGAGCCGCTCGTCGTGATGGTCCCAGCCCGACTGGTTCTCCTCGGAGCCGCGGTGATGATCCACGGTGAAGAGCACGACGTTGCGCGCACGCGCTGCGGCGCCCAAATAGATCGCCGACTTGCCGCAGTAGGTGCCGATCTCGAGCAGCGGCCCGATCCCGCCTCCGTCGAGACCGGCGTCGTGCAACGCGAGCCCCTCGTCGTCGGGCATGAAGCCGATCGCGTCGCGCGCAGCTGCGAGCAGTGCAGGATCCATCGCGTCGAGTCTCGCGCGCGCCTCGGAATCCCTTCTTCGAGTCGAGCGCTGCCGGATCAGAGCACTCGGGTTGCGTAGACGACCAGCCGGTGGTCGTGTGTGCCGTTCCGGAACGTCCCGGCGCACGTGATGAGCGTCAGGTGCGAGAGCCCGTCGGCCGAGGGCTTCGCCCAGGTACCTGCGACCGGGCCGGCACCGTAGATCCTGGTGAGGACGGCTGGATCGGCCGCTTCTTCGAGCGAATAGGTCTTGGATTCAGTCACCGCAAAGCGGACGTCGAGCCCGGTGCGGGTGTCATGGACGACGATCGGGTCGCCTGGATGCAGCGTGTCGATGTGGCCGAAGATCGCCGGGCTGCCACCGGGCCGTCGATGTGGCCGAAGATCGCCGGGCTGCCACCGGGGCCGTCGATGTGGCCGGCGATCAACGCGGTGCTGAGCGCTCCGGGGATGGCGCTGCCTCTGTACCAGAGCGCCTGCTGCCACACCGGGTCGCCGAGCTTTCCCTCAGGCGCTGCCATCACGCTCTTCGGCGTGATCCCTACTCCCACCGTCGCGGCATTGACACCGATCGACGGCATCCGGAGTTGCAATGGCACGGCCACTGGCCCGGCCCGGAGGCTCGGTCGCTTGTCGGTCAGCGCCGCCGGCACTGGCAACGCCGTGCCCGGCAGGAGCCGGTCGGCACGGGCCGCCCGCGGTGCCGGAGCATCGGCAAAGGCAGTCTTCGCTGCCGGTGCGATCGCCGACCCGGCCAGAAGCACCGTCGCGCGGACACGGCGGACGTTCGACTTGCATTGTCGAGCGAGCCGGGGTGCCTCGCTAGATCACGGGTTGCTCGGTGTAGCGGCCGAACACGTCGGCCAGCGCGTTGCAGATCTCGCCGATGGTCGCGTAGACGTCGACGGCGTCGAGCAGCGCCGGCATGAGGTTGGTGGACGGCTCGGCTGCGTCCTCGCGCACGCGAGCCAGGGCGCGCTCGACTGCTTCGTCGTCGCGGTCGCCCTTGACCTCCGCGAGCCGCTTCGTTTGCGCTTCTTCGACCTCGGGGCCGATTCGCAGCGTCTCGGGTGGTGCGTCGTCATTGCCGTCGAGAAAGGCGTTGACACCGACAATCACGTGACGGCCGTCGTTGACCTTGCGCTCGATGTCGTATGCCGCATCGCCGATCTCGCGCTGGAACCAACCCGACTCGATCTCCCGCAGCACACCTTCGAGCATCGACCCGTCGCCCACAGTGTCGAGATGCGAGAAGATCGCCTCGGCTCGCCGCTCCATCTCGTCGGTCAGCTCCTCGACGTACCACGAGCCCCCGAGCGGATCGGCAACGTTGGTGACCCGGCTCTCGTACGCGAGCACCTGCTGCGTGCGAAGCGCGATCCGTGCCGCCTTGTCGGACGGGAGCGCGAGCACTTCGTCCATCGAGTTGGTATGCAGGCTCTGGGTTCCGCCGACCACGCCGGCAAGCGCCTCAATGGCCGTGCGCACGATGTTGACCTCGGGCTGCTGCGCGGTGAGTGAGACGCCGGCCGTCTGCGTATGGAACCGCAGCTGCATGGAGCGCTCGCTCTTCGCGCCGTAACGGTCGCGCAGCCAGCGGGCCCAGATGCGTCGCGCCGCGCGGTACTTCGCGATCTCCTCGAAGAAGTCGCTGTGCGCGTTGAAGAAGAAGCTCAATCGGGGCGCGAGCTCGTCGACCGCGAGGCCCACCTCGATGCCCGCCTCGACGTACGCGAACCCGTTGGCAATGGTGAACGCAAGCTCCTGCGCGGCCGTCGATCCGGCCTCGCGGATGTGGTATCCGGAGATCGAGACGGGATACCAACGCGGCATCTCGGCCGTGCAGAAACGAAACGAGTCGGCCACGAGCCGCATCGACGGACGGGGCGGGAAGATGAACTCCTTCTGCGCCTGGTACTCCTTCAGGATGTCGTTTTGCAGCGTGCCACCCAGCGCAGCGCGTGGAGTGCCGGCGCGCTCCGCGGTGCGCACGTACATCGCGAGCAGCACCGGGGCGGGTGCGTTGATCGTCATCGACGTGGTGACCGCGCCGAGGTCGATGTCGCGGTAGAGGTCTTGCGCGTCGGCAAGCGTGTCGACGGCCACTCCACATTTGCCGACCTCTCCGGCAGCGATTGGGTCGTCGGAGTCGCGGCCCATCAGAGTCGGAAGGTCGAAGGCGGTCGACAAGCCGTCGGCGCCGGATGCGAGCAGGTCGCGGAACCGGCGGTTGGTGTCGACCGCCGTCCCGAAGCCGGCGAACAGCCGCATCGTCCAGAGCCTCGATCGGTACATCGAGGGTTGCGGGCCCCGCGTATACGGCCACTGACCCGGGAACTCGCCGTCGGCAGGCCCGTAGACCGGTGCGACCGGAACGCCCGACATCGTGTCGAAGTCGGCGTCGCGTTGCTGCGCCGCGTCGAACGCGGCCTGCCACTTCTCTCGAGGTCTTGTCATCGCCACAAGGATCGCGCGCATCGCGGTGGGCCCGGGATCTCGGCCGTCTGCCCTCAGCCCAGACCCATCAGCTCGACAATGCCGTGGGACTGGCCTGCGGTGTACCCACCGTCGACCACGAGCGCATGGCCGGTGACGAACGACGCGTCATCCGATGCGAGAAAGACGGCGGCGGCGGCGATCTCTTCCGGCCGGCCGAGCCGTCCGACCTTGTGGGATGCGATGAAGCGTTGGCGCACCTCCTCCATGCCGGGCACGTCGAAGATCGAGGCAGTCATCGGCGTATCGATGAACCCCGGACAGATGCAGTTGGCGCGAATGCGGCGACGCCCGTAGTCGATTGCGATGTTCTTGGTGAGGACCACCACGCCGGCCTTGGACGCGTTGTAGACGCTGCCGCCCTCGGTGCCCTCTAGGCCTTCGATGCTCGCGATATTGACGATGGCGCCGCCGGTGTCCTGCTCGAGCATCTTGACGATCGCGTGCTTCGCGATCAGGAACGTGCCGGTCAAATTGATGTCGATCACCCGGTCCCACTCGACGAGGTCGAGTAAGTGGACCGGCCCCCCGCCCGCCACGCCGGCCGCGTTGACGACGACGTCGATACGACCGTGTTCGCTGGTCAGCCCGTCGACCGCGGCGGCAACCGCGGTCTCCTCACGCACGTCGACATCCCACCAGGAGGCTGCGCTCGAAGCGCGCGGACGCGGCTCCACGTCGAGCCCGGCAACCACGGCACCTTCCGCCGCGAAGCGTTCAACGGTCGCGGCGCCGATCCCGGATGCCGCGCCCGTGATCAGCGCGATCTTGCCGTCGAGTCGTGTCATCGCGTTACCCTCCCCGGCACTGTCACAAGTCGTCAAGTCATCGACTCAGGGCGGCCAACACGACTGGAGCCCCGATATGGCCATGGAGTTCGCGCTGTTCTACGAGATCCCGGTGCCGAAGCCGTGGGACGCGGACAGCGAGCACTGCGCCTACAAGAACACGATCGAGCAGGCCGTCCTCGGGGAGCAGGCCGGGTTCGACAGCTTCTGGACCGTCGAGCACCACTTCCTCGACGAGTACTCCCACTGCTCCGCGCCCGGGCCTGTACGGCGCGATCGCGGAGCGGACGCAGCGCATGCGCATCGGTCACGGCGTGCGCCTGCTTCCCGCTCCCGTACAACCACCCGATCCGCGCGGCCGAAGGCGCGGCGGTCGTCGACCTCATCTCCGACGGCCGGCTCGAGTTCGGCACCGGCCGCTCGTCGACGCGCGCCGAGCTCGAAGGCTTCGGCGTCGATCCCGACCGACCCGCGCCCAGTGGGAAGAGGCGCTGCGCATGGTCGTGGGCGCGTGGACCGAGGACGTGTTCGAGTGGAACGGCAAGAACTGGCAGGTCCCGCCGCGGCGCGTGCACCCCAAGCCGCTCCAGCAGCCGCACCCGCCGCTCTGGGTCGCGTCGAGCAGCCCGGCGAGCCACGTGCTCGCCGGCGAGCTGGGCCTCGGGCTGCTCTCGTTCACGATCGGCGTGCCGCCCGAGGAGCTCGCGCGAGCGCATCAAGCTGTACCGCGACGCGCAGACGCGCGCCGAGCCGATCGGGAAGTTCGTCAACCCGCGCGCGGCGACGTTCACGATGGTGCACTGCGCCGAGACGACCGAGCAGGCGTTCGCCGAGGCCGCGCGAGTCGTTCGAGTGGTACGTGCGCACCGCGCTGTGGCACATCGGCACCGTCGCCGCGTGGCAGGAGGGCAAGCCGCTCGGCACGTACGACTACGCCGAGGTGCTCAAGGACCTCGACCTGAGCTTCTTCACGTTCGACTATCTCGAGTCGTCCGGCGCGTGCATCGTCGGCGACCCGGAGCGCTGCCTCGAGATCGCCTCGCGCTACGACGCCGCCGACTGCGACCTGCTGCTGTGCCTGCTCAACCCGTACAAGATCCCGCACCGCTCGGTGATGCGCTCGATCGAGCTGCTCGGCGAGCACGTCATTCCCGCCTTTCGGTAACGCCGGGTACAGTCAGCCACCCGCGCCCAGACCGAGGAGCAGTCAGATGGAACAAGCGCAGGCCCCGGATCGCAACCTCGCGATGGAGCTCGCGCGGGCCACCGAGGCCGCCGCACTCGCCGCCGGCCGCTGGATCGGCCGGGGCGACAAGAACGCCGCCGACGGCGCCGCGGTCGACGCGATGCGGCTCGTCCTCAACAGCGTCTCGATGGACGGCGTCGTCGTGATCGGCGAGGGCGAGAAGGACGAAGCACCGATGCTGTTCAACGGCGAGGAGATCGGCGACGGCAGACCACCACAGGTCGACATTGCAGTCGACCCGATCGACGGCACCACGCTCACCTCGCTCGGCCGTCCCAACGCGATCGCGGTGATCGCGGTCGCGGAGCGGGGCACGATGTTCGACCCCGGCCCGTGCGTCTACATGGACAAGATCGCGGTCGGCCCCGAGGCGGCCGACGCGATCGACCTCGACGCGTCGGTCACCGAAAACCTCGATGCGGTCGCGAAGGCGAACGGCGAGGAGGTCGACGACGTCACGGCCGTGATCCTCGACCGGCCCCGTCACGAAGACATCATCAAGCAGTGCCGCGAGGCGGGCGCTCGCATCCGTCTCATTCCCGACGGCGACGTGGCGGGAGCGATCTCGACCGCATGGTCGGAGAGTGGCTCCAACATCCTCTTCGGCATCGGGGGTACGCCCGAAGGTGTGATCGCGGCGTGCGCGCTCAAGGCATCGGCGGCGCGATGCACGGTCGGCTCTGGCCGCGCGACGACGCAGAGCGCAAGGCCGCGCTCGCTGCCGGCTACGACCTCGATCGAGTGCTCCACATCGACGATCTCGTCTCCGGCGACGACGTGTTCTTCGCGGCGACGGGCATCACCGACGGCGAGCTGCTGAAGGGCGTGCGCTACTGGGGCGACGGCGCAAGCACCGAGACACTCGTGATGCGGTCGAAGTCGGGCACGATTCGCACGATCGACGCGACCCACCGCTGGCAGAAGCTCATGCGGTACTCGACCGTGAAGTTCGACTGAGTTTCTGTTTGACCGCGTTTTGGTCGATAGACCGAGCCGGGGGCGGAAATGGACGGCAGGGGTGCTGCCCACATGGCTCGATGTCGACGGAATGCGAGCCGCCTCGCTGATCACGATCGGTGTGTGTGGCCTCGGCGTGATCGCCGCTTTCTTGTTCCGCCGGCAATTCATGATGAAGGCCGTGTTCGCCGTCCTGCTCTCGCTGCTCGGCGTCTTCGCGTGGCAGTACCACCAGAGCCTCGACACATGCCGCGTCACGTGCTCGTGCCATTTCGCCGGCGATCGGATACTCACGCCGGGATGCCCGGACACTGTGACCTAACGGCGGGCCGTGATCGTGCGTAGCTGCGGCCACGCCGCTTTCTTCGTGGTGTTGTAGTCGTACAGCGACCAGCCGACCGCGCGCGTCGCCCAGACCGTTCGGCGCAAGCCCTCGACGTCGCCGGGCGTGGTCACGTCCGCGATGCCGCCGATCACGTGGACGAGCGCAAACGGAAAGCCGAGGTTGTTGCGCAGCCGGCGCACGCTCTCCTCCGTGTACTTGTAGGCGTCGCGGTAACCGCCCCCCAACGGCGATCGGAACGTGAAGTAGCTCATCGGCAGCCAGGCGTCGTAGAACGGCCGGAGCCGGCGCCACGGAAACGACGGCCAGTAGTTGGGTGCGACCACTTCGAGCTGCACCGGCGGGAGCACGATGGCACCCAGGGTGCCACCGCCCACAAAGGCCCGCGCCCGATACGACAACTGGACGAGGCGCTCGTTGCGGGTCTTGAGATCGGGCACCGAGGTGATGTCCTCCAGGTCGAGCGCGAGACCGTCGAAGCGTTGACCGGCGACCCGGAAGTTGCGGATCGCGCGGATATGGCGCATATCCGTGTCGAGGTCCACGAACTTCGGGAGGTACCACCCGACCACGTTCATCCTGTGCGCATGCGCCCGTTGGAGAAACGCACCGAGCAGATTGCGATCGACCAGATCATTGGGCGACCGCCGATCGTTCATCGCGGCCTGCAGGAAGATCGTCTTGATCCCCTGGGCCGCCATGCGGTCGACCGTGCTCGGGCTGACCGGCGGGCGCACGCCCGAGAAGGGTTTCGAGTAGTCGTAGACGTCGACCCACGTACCGAGTCCTCGGTATGCGTTGACGCCCCCGATCGTCGCCATCGGGCGCGACGAGTGTTGGACCGCGGGCCCGCTCGCGAAGGCCGTGCAGACCAGACCAACTACCAGGAGAGTTATCGACCAGCGTCGTTGCATCCTGGGCACACTAGGACTCCACGGCCACAGATCAGCGCATTTGCGCTCTAGCGGAGTGGTGCGGGACCTGACCGCGCCCATGGGCGCGCCACCCGCCACCGGTGGGGATCTTGCCGAGCTTCTTGATATCGACATGGACGAGCTCGCCGGGCCGGTCGGTCTCGATCCGTCGGATCGCCCGACCAGTGGGCCGGTCCATACGGTCGAGACGGTTCAGATCCGCCCGCTCCAACACGCGATGCACCGTCGAGGGGTGCATCTCGAGCCGCCCGGCGATCCGGGCCGGACCGAGCTTGGTGCGCTTGCGGAGCGCCTCGATGCGTCGATCCACCGAGCGCGACGTGCGAGTCGGCGTCGTGTGCGGGCGACTCGAACGGTCCCACAGGCCGGCGTCGCCGTGATGGCGCCACCGGCCCCACCACTTGTACGCGGTCTGACGCGAGATTCCGATCTCATCCGCGACATGCGCGATCGGCCGGCCTTGTTGGATACGGTCGATCAGCAACCGTCGCGCATGAATCGTCAACCGGGCGTTAGCGTGCATCTGAGCCTCCGGGGGATCTGTGTGGTCTTCGACACCCACACCCTCCCTCGGAGGCTCGATTCATTCGCGGACCACCGACGTGTCAACAACGTCCGTGGTCAGGACGACTCAGCGCGAGCTTCCGCCGACTTCGAGTCGCAGGTCGGCGCGGGCGAGAGCGGCATTCTGCTCGTCGGTGGCGTCCCCGGCCCCTACGGTCTGGTCGACCCGTGCTTTGGCGGCACGGGCGCGGTCGAGGTCGATCTGCTGCGGCAGCTCCGCGACGTCGGAGAGGATGACGACCCGGTCGTCGCGCACCTCGACGAATCCGCCGTGCACCGCCGCGACCTCTTCGCTCCCATCAGCGAGCTTCGCCCGAACCTTGGCGATGCCGAGCGCGCCGGCGAACGGCTCGTGGCCCGCAAGGAACGCGATCTCGCCGTCGGACGTGCGGCACACGACCATCTCGGCCTCACCCGAGTACAGCACCGCCTCCGGCGACACGATCTCGACCTGGAGTGGCATCTAGGCCCCGCCCTGCTCCTGGAGCTCCTTGTTCTTCGCGAGCACGCTCTCGATGCCGCCGACGTTGAAGAACGCCTGCTCGGGAATCTCGTCGAGCTCCCCGTCGACCAGCGCTTCGAAGGACTGCACCGTCTCGTCGACCGGGCAGTAGATCCCGTCGAGGCCGGTGAACACCTTGCCGACGAAGAACGGCTGCGACAGGTACCGCTGGATCTTGCGGGCCCGCGAGACGATCACCTTGTCTTCCTCGGAGAGCTCGTCGAGGCCGAGGATCGCGATGATGTCCTGCAGCTCCTTGTAACGCTGCAGCACCTCCTGCACGCGGCGCGCGACGTCGTAATGACGCTGGCCGACGATCTCGGGCGCCAGGATGTTGGAGGTCGATGACAGTGGGTCGACCGCCGGGTAGATGCCCAGCGCCGCGATCTGCCGGGACAGCTCGGTGGTGGCGTCGAGGTGGGTGAACGTCGTGAACGGGGCCGGGTCGGTGTAGTCGTCGGCCGGTACGTACACCGCTTGCAGCGACGTGATCGAGTGGCCCCTGGTCGACGTGATGCGCTCCTGCAACTCGCCCATCTCGTCGGCCAACGTGGGCTGGTAGCCGACCGCCGACGGCATGCGGCCCAACAGCGTCGAGACCTCGGAGCCCGCTTGCACGAAGCGGAAGATGTTGTCGACGAACAGCAACACGTCCTGGTTCTTCACGTCGCGGAAGTACTCGGCGATCGTGAGCGCCGAGAGCGCGACACGCAGGCGCACGCCTGGCGGCTCGTCCATCTGGCCGTAGATCAACGCCGCCTTCTCGATGACGCCGGTCTCCTGCATCTCGATCCAGAGGTCGGTCCCCTCACGGGTGCGTTCGCCCACGCCGGCGAACACCGACACGCCACCGTGCTGCGTCGCGACCCGGTTGATCATCTCCATGATGAGGATGGTCTTGCCCACGCCCGCTCCGCCGAACAAGCCGATCTTGCCGCCCTCGACGTACGGCTCGAGCAGGTCGATGACCTTGATGCCGGTCTCGAACATCTTGGCTTTGGGCTCGAGCTGATCGAACGGAGGTGCCGGACGGTGGATCTCCCACCGCTCGTCGATGTCGGTCAGCTGGTCTTCGGTGACGTCGAGCGGCTCGCCGATCACGTTGAACACGTGACCGAGCACACCGTCGCCCACCGGCATCGTGATGCCGCGACCGGTATTGCGCACCGGCGTGCCGCGGCGCAGTCCGTCGGTCGGCTTGAGGCAGATGACGCGCACGCGACTGTCGCCGATCTGCTGCGCGACCTCCGACGTGATCGTGATCTTGTCACCCTCGAGATCGACGTCCATCTCGAGCGCCATGTTGATCTCCGGCAACGCGTCGGGCGGGAACTCGACGTCGACGACAGGTCCCGCAATGGCGACGACGCGACCCTCCTTGAGCGCCTTGTCGGTACCGGTGGGCTCTTCAGTCAAGGTCATCGGAACGCTCCTGGGCCTTCTGGTGCATGTTGATACGACGGATCGGATTGGCGGGCCGCGAGTACGTCGGCCAGGAGCTCGTTGGGCTGCTCGTGCTTGTCGGCACCGGAGCGCAACGCCTCCGCGCCGCTGACGATCTCCATAATCTCGGTGGTGATGGCGTCTTGGCGGGCGCGGTTCATCACGCGCGACAGGCTCTTGATCAGCTCCTCGGCATTGTCGGTGGCTGCTTTCATCGCGCGCTGGCGTGCCGCGTGCTCCGACGCCGCGGCGTCGAGCATGCAGGCGTACAGCTTTGCCTCGACATAGCGCGGCAGGAGTTGCTCCAGGATCGCCTCGGCCGAGGGCTCGAACTCGTAGGACGCCGACGGGCCTTCATGCTCGGGGCGCTCGGGCACCTCGACCGGCATGAGCTGCACGTTTGTCACCTCTTGCGACCCGGCCGAGAGGAACTTCGTGTAGACGACGTTGACCTGGTCGAGGTCACCGCTCTCGAAGCGCTGCAGCAGGTCGCCTGCGATATCCCGCGCGTTCTCGTACGTGGGCTGGTCGCTCATGCCGGTGAACTCGGCATCGATCGTGTAGCCGCGGTAGCGAAAGTAGCTGATCGCCTTGCGACCCTCGAGCACGAGGCCGTAGTCGCGGCCGTTGTCGATGTCGTCTTGCAACGCCCGCTCGGCAGCGCGGATAACCGACGAGTTGTACGCGCCCGCCAGGCCGCGGTCGGCGGTCATCACCACATAGCCGACGCGCCGGACCTGCTCACGCGGGACGAGCAAGGGGCTGTCGGACCCCGCGCCGCCCGAGGCGAGATCTGCGACCACCTTGGTGATCTCCTCGCTGTACGGGCGCGCGGCATGCAGGCGCGCTTGCGCCTTGACGATGCGGCTCCCCGCGATCAGCTCCATCGCGCGCGTGATCTTCTTCGTCGACTGAACGCTCTTGATCCGGCGCTTGAGGATCCGCTCCTGGCCGCCGGCCATTACGCGGTCTTCTCGGTTGTTGCGTCGGCGTCGGCTTCGGCGGCAGCGTCGGCGGCGGCGTCGGTTTCCGCTTGTTGCATTCTCGCGACGAACTGCTCCTTGAACTCCTGGACCGACTCCGCGAACGCGTCACCTTCGGGCAGCTTGCCGGAGTCGCGAATTTGTTCGAGCAGGCCCGCGGAACGGGTGCGGAACCACTCGAGCACGCCGGCCTCGAACGGCTTCACCTGCTTGACCGGCAGGTCGTCGAGCACACCGGTGGTGCCGCAGAAGATCGACACCACCTGCTCGTCGACGGGCATGGGCGAGTTGAGGGGCTGCTTGAGCAGCTCGACGAGCCGGGCGCCTCGATCGAGCTGCGCCTTCGACACCGCGTCGAGCTCGGAGCCAAAGGTGGCGAATGCCTCGAGCTCGCGGAACTGCGCGAGGTCGAGCTTGAGCGTGCCCGACACCGCCTTCATCGCCTTGATCTGCGCCGCACCACCGACGCCGCGACACCGAGATACCGACGTCGACCGCGGGCCGCACGCCCGACTTGAACAGGTCGTCGATGAGATAGATCTGGCCGTCGGTGATCGAGATCACGTTGGTCGGGATGTAGGCCGAGACGTCACCGGCTTTCGTCTCGATGATCGGCAACGCGGTGAGCGAACCGCCGCCCTCCGCGTCGCTGAGCTTCGCCGCCCGCTCGAGAAGCCGGCTGTGCAGGTAGAAGACGTCGCCGGGATACGCCTCACGACCGGGTGGACGCCGGAGCAGCAGCGAGAGCTGGCGGTAGGCCTCGGCCTGCTTGGAGAGGTCGTCGTAGACGATCAGCGCCGCTTCGCCGTTCTCCATCCAGTGCTGACCCATCGCGCACCCGGCGTACGGCGCGAGGTACTTGAACACCGCTTCGTCGCCCGACGACGCGTTCACGACGACCGTGTAGTCGAACGCGCCATGCTCGGTGAAGGTGGCGACGGTCTGCGCGACGGTCGCGCCCTTCTGGCCGATCGCCACGTAGATGCACTTCACGCCCTGGCCGCGCTGGTTGAGGATCGTGTCGACGGCAACCGTCGTCTTGCCGGTCTTGCGGTCGCCGATGATCAGCTCGCGCTGGCCGCGACCGATGGGCGTCATCGAGTCGATCGCCTTGATGCCGGTCTGCAGCGGCTCACTCACGGGCTGGCGGGAGACGATGCCCGGCGCTTGCACCTCGAGCCGACGGTGTTCGGTGGACGCGATCGGACCCTTGCCGTCGATCGGCTGACCGAGCGAGTTGACGACGCGGCCGATGAGCGCGTCACCGACCGGGACGGAGAGGATGCGGCCGGTCGCCTTGGCGGTGTGGCCCTCCTCGATCTCGTCGGACTGGCCGAGCACCACGGCGCCGATCGACTCCTCGTCGAGGTTGAGCGCGAGGCCGAGCGCGCCGCCTTCGAATTCGAGCAGCTCGTTGACCGCGGTCTCGGGCAGGCCCGAGACGCGTGCGATCCCGTCGCCCACCTCGAGGATCCGCCCCACCTGCTCCCGGGCAAGGGTCGGCGTGAAGGTGCCGACGTGCTTGCGCAGCGCCGCCGCGATCTGGTCGGCATTGATGGTCAGCTCTGCCATCTAGATCTGCTCCTTCAATTGATCGAGGCGGTGGCGCACCGTGCCGTCGATGACGGTGTCGCCGATCGTCGCGACGAGACCGCCGAGCACGCTGGGATCGACGATCACCTTGACCTCGATGTTCTTACACGTGGCGCGGCCCGAGTGCGTCGGCGAGGCGCGTGCGCTGCTCCTCGTCGAGTGGCAACGCGCTGCGCACTTCGGCAACCGCGTGCTGGCGCTCTGCTGCGGCGAGCTGCACGAACCGGTCGACGATCACGGCCAGGTCACTGATCCGACCCACGCTCACGACCAGGTTGACGAGCGCGACGCTCGTAGGCAGCGCCTTGCCGCCCATCAGCTCGTCGACCACCGCGACCCGACGCTCGAGCGGCAGCGCGGGGTCGGTGAGCGCCATGCGCAAGTCGTCGGCACCTTCGTACGTCCGCCCGCGAAGCGGAAGACGTCGTCTTCGATGTCGGAGAGATACCCCTCGGCGCGGGCGACCTCGAGGAAAGCCCTCGCGTATGCGTCGACTCGAGAAGTGTCGGCCACCTAGTTGCTTCCCACGCTGTTGATGTAGCTCTCGATCAGCGCGTGCTGCGTCTCGCGGTCGAGGTTGCGCTCCACCACTTTCTCGGCCAGCTCGATCGACAGCTGGGCGACGCGGTTCTGGAGATCGGCTGTCGCCCGCTCGGCCGCGAGCTGGATGTCGTGGCCCGCCTGCTCACGGGCGACCGAGCGTCGTCCTCGGCCTTGCGCATCAGATCCTGACGCACCTGGTCCGCGGCCTGCCGCGCCTCTTCGATGATGCGACCGGCCTCGGTGCGGGCTTCGGCCAGCTGGAGCCGGTAGCCCTCGAGCGCCTGCTCCGCCTCCGTCCGCGAGGCCTCGGCCGCTTCGAGATCGGCGCGGATGTGGTCTTCGCGCGCCTTGAGAGCCTTCTTGATCGCGGGGAACGCCAGCTTCGCGAGCACCGCGAAGATGATGATGAAACCCACGGCCGCCCAGAGGATCTCCTTGCCCTCCGGAAGGATCGGGTTTCTGGCCTTCACCTCGACGCCGACGACGGCGGCCTGCAACAGCGCGTACATGGTTACCCCTAGCCCTTCGCGAGGAAGAAGAGGACGAATCCGAACAGGGCCAGCGCCTCGGTGAACGCGATGCCGAGGAACATGGTCGTGCGGATGGTGCCCTGCATCTCGGGCTGGCGGGCCATGGCCTGGATCGCGTTGCCGACGACGAGGCCGATGCCGATACCCGGACCGATGGCAGCGGCGCCGTACGCGATACCCGCACCGATCGACGACAGGCCGGATTTGAGCTCACCGGCGGCTTGCGCGGCGAAGATCAGGTCATGCATTTGGTTTCTCCTAGTGATCGGGGTGCAGTGAATCGCCGATGTAAACGGCGGTGAGCAACGTGAAGATGTACGCCTGCAGGAAGCCCACCAGCAGCTCGAAGCCGGTGACGCCGATGTTGAGCAGGAATGGCCCGAGCGCGATGAGCGGCGCGTTCTTCGACGCGTACGCGGTGAGCAGGGCGAGCGCGGTCAACAGGATGTGGCCGGCCATCATGTTGGCGAGGAGTCGGACTGCCAGCGAGAAGGGCCGGACGAGCACCACCTGCACGAGCTCGATCGGTGTCACCAGGACGTACAGCGGCCACGGCACACCCGGCGGGAACAAGTGACCGGTGACGTACTTGATGCCGTGATGCCGGAGGCCGACGTACCAGTAGATGAGATACGTCTGGAGCGCCAGGTACATCGGGATGCCCATCCGCGACGTCGGCGGGAACTGGATGAACGGGACGACCTCCCAGAGGTTCAAGAAGAGAATGAAGAGGAACAGCGCACCGAGGAACGGCGTGTAGCGCGTGGCATCGTTGCCCACGACGTCTCGCGTGATCCCGCGATCGACGAAGTCGTACGTCATCTCGATCACGTTCTGCACGCCGCTCGGCACCAGCTTCATGCGCCGCGTGCCGGCAACAAAGATGGTGACGATCAGCAGCGTGCTGATGAGCACCAGCAGTGACGTCTTGTTGATCGCGTACGGCGTGCCCTTGAACCAGAGGTCTTTCCAGACGAAGATCTCGTCGATTGGGGGGAAGACGAACGCGCCGAGCACGAGTCGCTCCTATCTCTTCGCCGGCTTGAGACCGGGCGCGGCAAGGGACAGGCCGACGTGTCGCGACTCCCAGATCAGGAGCCCGAGGTGCGCGCACGCGACCGTGAGTACGAGCGGCACAATGTCAATGAACGGAAGAGGCTCGAGGAGCAGCGCGATGACAAGCAGCGCCGCAAGCCGCACGAGGTAGCCGCCGAGCACGACGGCCTGCACGGCCGCGAGCGAACGTCGCGATGCCCACGTGATGAGCCAGGCTGCAACGAGGAAGTTGAGCGCGACCAGCACCAAGCCGATCGCCACGCTCACCGCACCGTCGACCCCCCGGATCAGGCCGCCGGCAAGGATCGCGATCGGGGCGACGAGTGCAGCGCGCCGCGCGAGATCGCGCGCGATGTCGCCCTCATACGCTCGGGACGGTTTCACGGACGTCGTTGAATCCACGGCTTGCCCTCGTTCGCTCGCTCGATCTGCTGCACGTAGCGGAAGTACTGGGTGACGCCCACGCCGATGATCCCGAACAGCGACAGCGTGACGGTGAACACGCTGCCAGTGCCGAACCGGCGGTCGAGGTACCAACCCAGGAGGCCGAGCAGGAGCGGCGCGACGACGAACTCGAGGGCCTGTGCGAGGCCGTCGCTGCTGCCCCGCTGCCCCACCGCCGGCCGCCTTACGACTTTCACCCCGAGTCTCTCCAAACCGCGCCGCGTCACGACCCCGAAGGCGCTTGTGAATGAATTCGCAATGTTAGAGGACGGCGTTTCCGACGGTCAAGCCGAGGGCGAGCCCGCCGAAGCGCCCGTTCAGCTCGGCCCCCGGCCTGCGGCGCGACGCCGCGCCTCGAAGTCGACGACCGCGTCGCCCGCCGTGGCCGCCGCCGCGGCGTCAACCTCCTCGGGGGCTTGTTCCGGCACGTCGAGAGACGGGTGGTCCGACCGGCCTGCCGGGGTGGAAGTAGACGTACAGGAGCAGACCGAGCGCGGCGACGCCGACGGGCACGAGCGCGTTGCCGTGGTTCGTGTAGGTCGGTATCAGGACCATTCCCGACAGCAGCGCGGTCCACAGCCACAGGATCACGACGGTGCGGCGGGGCCCATGGCCCAACCGCATCAGTCGGTGATGCAAGTGGTCTTTGTCGGCCACGTGAAATGCCTGGCGCCGCAGCGACGCGACGGAAGAACGAGAACGCGGTGTCGACGATCGGCACACCGAGGATCAGCAACGGGATGAACAGCGGCGCGAAGAAGAAGTAGGTCTGGCCGGTGAACTGGTCGGCGGTGCGGCCGCCGACAGTGATCGTCATCGTGGCCATGAGCAGCCCGAGGAACATGGCTCCCGCGTCGCCCATGAAGATGCGCGCCGGGTTGAAGTTGTGCGGCAGAAACCCGATGCAGACGCCCACAGCGATGACCGCGATCAGCGGCGCGATGTTGGAGCCCTCGAGCAAGCCCGCTTTGAACAGCCGATCCGAGTAGAGGAACAGCGCTGCGCCCGCGATCGCCACGATGCCTGCCGCGAGACCGTCGAGACCGTCGATGAGATTGAGCGCGTTCGCCATGAGGACCACCGTCACGACCGTGACGAGCGGCGCGAGGTCGGCCGAGAGCACCACGTAGTCGTAACTCGCGAACGGCACCCGGAAATACAGCATCGAAACACCGAACAGGGACAGGATCCCGCCGGCGAGCACCATGCCGGCGACCTTCGCCGGCGGCGAAACCTCGCGGAGGTCGTCAACTGCACCGACCACGAAGATCACCGCTGCCGCGAGCATCAACCCGACCGGCTCCGACGAGTTGTGAAACATCGCGTGAAATTGCGGGATCTGCGAGGCGACCGCCATCGCCGCAAGGAACGCAGCGAACATCGCCGCGCCGCCCAGTGACGGTGTTGCCTTCGCGTGCACGCTGCGCGGTCCCGGATGCGACATCGCGCCGATCCGCACGGCGACCTTGCGCACGATGAACGTCAACAGAAACGTCGTGACGGCGGCGACACCGAGCACGATCGAGTAACCCGCCACTACGTGCGCGCCCCCATTTGCATTCTTGCGTCGCAAACCGGGGTGACATCCCGGCTGCTGACGCAAGAACGAGTTCGGGCATCAGCTCGCGAGGTCGGGGTAGGGGGTGAACTTGGAGCAGAGCAGCGCCACGCTGTCGCGGACCTCTTCGACGACTTGCTCATCGGCCTCGCCGCCGGCAACAGAACGCAGCGTGCACGCGATCAGCTGCGCGATCTCGGCCATCTCCGGCTCGGCCATGCCGGCAGTCGTCACCGCCGCAGTACCAAGGCGCAGCCCGCTCGTGACGAACGGCTTCTCGGGATCGTTGGGGATCGTGTTCATGTTGCAGGTGATACCGGCGCGATCGAGCACCTGCTGCGCGACCTTGCCCGTGACGCCGAACGGACGCAGGTCGACGAGCATGAGGTGATTGTCGGTGCCGCCCGACACGATTCGGAAGCCCTCCCCCGCCGAGCGCTGCGGCAAGCGCCTGCGCGTTGCGCACGATGGCAGCCGCGTAGTCGCGGAACCCCGGCAGCGCGGCCTCATGAAACGCCACAGCCTTCGCTGCGATCACGTGCATCAACGGACCGCCTTGCAAGCCCGGGAAGACGGCCTTGTCGATCGCCTTCGCGTACTCCTCGCGACACAGGATGCAGCCGCCACGCGGCCCGCGAAGGGTCTTGTGAGTGGTGAACGTGACGACGTCGGCGTACGGCACCGGGGACGGATGCACGCCGCCCGCGATGAGGCCCGCGATGTGCGCGGCGTCGACGATCAGGAGCGCGCCGATCTCGTCGGCGATCGAGCGGAACGCCTCGAAGTCGATCACGCGCGGATACGCGGTCGCACCGGCGATGATCGACCTTCGGCCGCTCCGCGAGCGCGACCCGACGCAAGTCGTCGTAGTCGAGCGTCTCGGTCTCCGGGTCGACGCCGTACGCGGCAAAGTCGTAGAGCCGGCCGCTGAAGTTGACCGGCGAACCGTGGGTCAGGTGGCCGCCCTGATCGAGCCGCATGCCCATCAGCTTGTCGCCGGGATCGAGCAATGCGAGGTAGACGGCCATGTTGGCGCTCGCGCCCGAGTGGGGTTGGACGTTGGCATGCTCGGCATCGAACAGCGCGCACGCGCGGGTGCGCGCCAGCTCCTCGGCCTCGTCGACCACCACGTTGCCGCCGTAGTAGCGCTTGCCCGGGTAGCCCTCGGAGTACTTGTTGGTGAGCACCGAGCCCTGTGCGGCCATGACCGCCGGCGACGTGAAGTTTTCGGACGCGATGAGCTGAATCGTGGTGTTCTGCCGCTCGATCTCCCGGCGGATGATGTCGGCGATCGTCGGATCGGTCTGCGAGATCGGGTCAGGGGTCATCGCGGCGTCTCCTGGTCTTCGCTGTCTTGGCGCTCGATGGCCGCGATCTTCTCGACCCGGCGCGCGTGGCGGCCGCCCTCGGGCTCCGCAGCGAGGTACGCCGCGGACCGCGTCATCGACGGTCTGCTCGCCGAGGAACCTCGCACCGAAGCAGCACACGTTGGCGGCGTTGTGCTCGCAGGCGAGAACGCGCCGATGTGACGTCATCCGCGACGGCGGCCCGCACCCCGCGCACCTTGTTGGCCGCCATGGCCATGCCGTTGCCACTGCCGCACACGAGCACGCCTCTGTCGGCCTCACCGGCGGCGACTGCGCGCCCGACACGCGCCGCGAAGTCGGGGTAGTCGACCGATTCCTCGGTGTCGGTGCCGTAGTCGATCACGTCGTGACCGTCGCTCTTCAGGAGCTGTTCGAGGTGCTCCTTGAGCCGGTACCCCGCGTGGTCCGAGCCGATGGCGAGCTTCATCGAGCGGTACCTCCGGGACGGCCGAGCAATTCCGTCCAGACTACCGGGCCCGCCCGCGACCGCCGGTCCCGTTCACCGTTCGGGAAGGTCGCACGGCGGATGCGAGACTTGTCGTATGCATCGCCCGACTGCTGCGGCCGCGCGCGCGCACGCCCCGGCAACCGGCGATTGCACCGTCGTGCTGCAGTTCGGACCCGAGATCGGCACACACGGGGGCATGGCGAGCGTGCTCGAGTCGTACGCGCACTTGCCGCTCTCACGGTTTCGATTCGAGTTCGTACCGACGTGGACGCCCGACACGTTCGCGCGTGGGGAGCCCGGCCGCTCGCCGGCGCCGTCCGCAGGCTGCTGCGGGCGGACCCGTCGACGACGATCGCCCACGTGCACCTCTCCAAGGGCGGATCGTTCGTCCGCGAGGGCCTGCTCGTGGCGCTCGCGCGTCGCCGCGGCATCCCCGTGGTCGTGTCCCTGCACGGCGGAAAGATGCTGGAGTTCAGCGAGCGCCATCCCCGACTCGTGGGCCGGGTGCTCAGTGCCGCCGACGCCGTGATCGCGCTCGGGGCCACGACCGAGGAGCTGGCCCGCCGGTACGCGTTGCCGGGCACGCGCATCGTCGTCGTCCCCAACCCGATCGAGATACCTGCCGACGTGCGCCCCGCCGGCGACCTGGCGCCGGTTGCGCTCTTCGCCGGCGAAGTCGGGCGGCCCAAAGGTGCCGATGTTCTGATCGACGCGTGGCCCACGCGTACAAGCCTCGTGCCCGTCGGCCCGTCTGATCGTCGCCGGACCGCCCACGGACGTCGAGCCGGTACCGCTTCAGAATGTGGAGTGGACCGGCGCGCTCTCCCCGAGCGGAAGTTGGGGCGCTCCTCGCGCAGAGCCGGGTCGCGGTACTCCCGTCGCGCTTCGAGGTCATGCCGATGTTCCTGTTGGAGGCAATGGCCACGGCCCGCGCCGTCGTAGCCACGTCGGTCGGCGAGGTGCCGTCGCTGGTCGGCGACGCCGGCCTGCTCGTGCCGCCGGGCGACGCCGACGCACTCGCCGAGGCCCTGGTGGCCGTATTGAACGATCCCACGGAAGCGACCCGCCGCGGCACGGAATTGCGCCAACGGGCAGAGGAACAGTTCTCGCCGGCAGGCGGGTGGCCGCAGAGCTCGAGGCGGTCTACGAATCGGTCGCACCGGGCCTTCGACGCGACCGGCGAGCACGCCGCTGATCACTCGAGCGCCGACATCACCGTCACCGTGTCCGCGTTCAACGCCGCCGCGACGATCGACGGCGCGCTCGCCTCCATCGCGGGTCAGACAAAGGCGCCGGGCGCAGTCATCGTGATCGACGACGGATCCAGCGACAACACGGCCACGCTCGCGCAGGCTTGCAGCGCGACCAGCTGCCGATCGAGGTGGTCACGCTCGACGCAAATGTCGGCGTCGGCGAGGCGCGCCGGCAGGCCGTCGCGCACACGACCACGCCACTCGTCGCGATCCTCGACGCCGACGACGTGATGCTGCCCGACCATCTCGAGACAATGCTCGACGTCTACCGACACACACCTGGAATCGTCACGGCGCACGCGCTGCACTGGGTACCTGGCGAAGGAATCGCGCCCGCCAACGAAGCCACCCGGTTCGTGCCGCCACCCGATGGGCAGCTGCGCCGACTCCTCGATCACGACTTTCTGAGCACGACCACGTTGTTTGCACGCTCCGACTACGACCGGGCCGGAGGCTTCCGTGCCATCCCCGCCGCAGAAGACTGGGATTTGTGGCTCCGGATGGTGCGCAACGGCGTGCAGGTCAGCCGGGCCGGCCATCCCACGGTCCTGTATCGAATCGGAACCGGCAGCCTCTCGTACGGATACAGCACCGCGACATCCGATGCGTACGTGCTCGACCTCGCCGTTCGCGAAGCCGTGACCGACGACGAGCGTCGCTGGGCCCGCCAGAGCTTGCGCCGCGTCCAAGCAAACGGCGCGCTGGCGAAGGCCTTCGACTACGCGTGTGACGCCCAGAACGGCCGGGCGCGCGCGACGGCGGTGCCGCACACTGCGTTACGGCACGACGCGAGTGCGGGTGCGAGCCGCGGTCGTCGCGCTCGCACCCCACGTTGCGCGCGCATGCACGAGGAACGCACGGCTGACCTCGGCCGCTGGATCGACTGACGATGAGCTCCCCCCGGCGCGACGGCGACGACGTCACGGTCATGCTGTCCGCGCACAACGCCGCACACACGATCGGGGCGACGCTCGCGTCGATCGCGGGGCAGACAATCAAGCTCGGCGGAGTCATCGTCGTCGACGACGGCTCAACCGACGAGACGTCAGCGATCGTCGAACAGTGGAAGGGTCGCCTGCCGATCGAGCTTGTGCGGCTCGACCCAATCGCGGCGTCGCCGCCGCGCGCATCGCGGCGATGGACCACACGACCACGGAGCTCGTGGCCATCCTCGATGCCGACGACGTGTGGCTCCCCGACCATCTGGCAACGATGCTCGCCACCTTCGCCCGCGCACCCGGAATCGTCGCCGCGCAACCGCTCGAATGGATTCCGGGCACCGGCGTCGCGCTCGGTGCCGATCCACGCCGGCACGTGCCACCCCCGGCCGATCAGTTGCAGGTGTTGCTCGACCACAACTTCGTCTTCAGCGGCGCACTGTTCGCCGCGCGCTGACTATGACCGCGTCGGTGGCTATCGAGCCGATCTCGCCGTCGGCGAGGACTGGGACCTGTGGATCCGGCTGGTGCGCGCCGGCACCATCGTGACGTCAACCGAGCACCCGACACTTCTCTACCGACTCGGGGCGGAAAGCCTCTCGTCGGGGTACAGCTCGGCGCCGTCCGACGTGCAGGTGATGCAGCTCGCGCTCGACGACGCAGGCGACGTGCGTGAGCGCAACTGGGCCCGGCGCGGATTGCACCGGATGGAGGCACGCCTCGCGCTCAGCGAAGCATTGGATCACGCACACGCCGGCAACGCGCACGCCCGCGCGCCACGCGGCATCTCATGCAATTCGTGGTGCGCCCGCGTGGCGATGCAAGCGGCCGTGCTCATGGTCATGCCGCGGCTCGGGATCCAGGCACACGACCGGTTCGCGACCCTGCGCCGCCGTCTCAACCGTTCCTGACCACTGTTTGTGCAAAAGTGGCCCCTATAGGGCGCGCTCGTGCACAAACGTTGAGAACGTCAGGCGTCGAGAGGAGCGAGTCCGCCGCCGAAGTTCGCAGGCTGAAAGCGGCGGCCACACGTGCACCGCAGGTCGTCGTCGAGCCGCAGACCGCAATCACACACCCACCCGACACGCCGCGCGGGCACGCCCGCCATCAGCGCATGCGCGACCACATCGCCGGAGACCACCGCGCCGGCCGCGATGAAGGCGCGCGCTCCGATGGTGCCACCACACACGATGGTCGCGTTCGCACCGATGGTTGCGCCCCGGCGCACGAGCGTGGGGAGAAATTCGTCTGGCGTCTTCGGGAAGTCGGCTCGCGGCGTGAAATCGTTGGTGAACACCGCGCCGGGCCCCACGAACACGTCGCGCTCGATCGTGACCTTGTCCCACACGAGGACGCCGTTCTTGATCGTGACGTTGTCGCCGATCTGCGCGCCGCCTTCGACGAACGCACCGTCGCAGATGTTGCAGTCGGCGCCGATGGTCGCGCCGTCGAGCACGTGGGCGAACGCCCAGACGCGCGTGCGTGGACCTACCTGGTCGCTCTCGCACAGACCGCTGGGATGCACGAAGACCGACGGGTCACGCGGCATGTCGGGTCACTGCGGCACGCAGCGCCTCGCAGACGCGCAGCTGTTGCGCGGTCGTGATACCGGGAAAGAGCGGCAGCGACAGAATCTCCTCTGCCGCCGCTTCGGCCACTGGGAAGTCGCCACGCGAATACCCGAGGTATGCAAACGCGGGTTGGAGGTGAATTGGCAGCAGATAGTGCACGCCCGCACCGATGCCCGCTTCGTGGAGCGCCGCGAGCACTGCGTCGCGGTTGCGCACGCGCACGACGTAGAGGTGCCAGACCGACTCACCCTCCGGACCGAGCCGGGGCACCGTGACCCCGGGGAAGTCCGAAAGCATCTCCTGGTAGCGCGCCGCCGCGTCGATGCGGAGCGCGTTCCACTCGTGCAGGTGCCGGAGTTTGGCCCGCAGCACCACTGCTTGAAGCGTGTCGAGCCTTGAGTTGGTGCCGATGAGCTCGTGGTGATGGCGACCGGCGCGACCGTGATCGCGTCGCGAGCGGACGTCGGCTGCGATCGCGGCGTCGTTGGTCAGCACCGCACCCCCGTCGCCGTATGCACCGAGGTTCTTGCCCGGATAGAAGCTCGTGGCTGCGGCCTGTGCCCAGCCGCCGATCCCACGCCCGTTCCGGCGAGCGCCCTGCGCCTGTGCCGCGTCCTCGATCACCAAGACCGACCGGTTATCGACCGCGGCGTGCAGCGCTTCCATCGGCGCAAGGCGGCCGTACAGATGGACAGGTACGACGGCGCGGGTCGAGGAGCCGATGCGGGCCCCCACCGCTGCGGGATCGATCAACAGATCGTCGGGATCGCAGTCGACTAGTACCGGGCTACCACCGGCGCGGGTGACAGCTTCCGCCGTCGCGATGAAGCTGTTGGTGGGCAGGATGACCTCGTCGCCGGGCTCGATACCCGCAGCGCGCAGGGACAGCTCGATCGCGTCAGTGCCGTTGGCCACACCGACGCTGTGCTCGACGCCACAGAACGCGGCGAGCTCGGCTTCGAACGCAGCAACTGCAGGACCGCCGATGAACGCGGAGCTCGCAATCACTTCCTCGAACCCACGGGCGACCTCGCCGGCGATCAGGTCGCTCTGAAAGCTCAGGTCGACGAGTGGGATGCGTTCCGCGCTCATGTGGCGGCGTTGTCCGCGGGTTCGGGCCGCGGCGAGCTGTACTTGCTCGCGCCACGACGAACAATCCGACCGGCCAATTGACGGGTTTGGAAATAGAACTTGTACGCGGCCGCGGTCGCTCCGCGGGCGAGCACGGCGGGCGCCCGGTCGACCGGCGTCGCCACAACCTTGTCGTACCACTCCCCCAACGCGCCGCCGATGACATCGAGGTCGAAACGAGCGACGACGAGCGCGCGGGACGAAGCCGCGAGCGAGTGACGCAACGCGTCGTCGGTCACAAGCTCCTCGATCCGTTTACAAAGCTCGGCATTGTCGGGGTCGCCGTCCGCGAACCCGTAGAAGCCGGAGTCACCAAGTGCCGTGGCCGTCTCGGGACTGAACGTCTCCGAGTAGCCATCCTCACCCAACACGATGACAGGTTTGTCGAACGCCATTCCCCGCACGACGGACGTGCCCATGCCGATGACGATGTCGGCTGCGGCGTACGCACCCCGCGGATCGTCCATAGCACCCAGCAACCGCACCGCCTCGCGTCCGAGCTGCGTATTCGCTTTGGCAGCCGCCGCCTCGATGTCGTCCCGCGCGTCGCCGTCGCCGACGACGACGAGATCGAGCGGGAGTCGAGATGCGAGCTGTCGTACCGCGTCGATGCTTCGCAGCACGCTCTCGCGCTTCATGAGGTAGTCGAGTCGCGTCACGATCACGAGCTGGAGCCGGCTCTCGTCGAGTCCGTGCTCGGCACGAAAGGCTGCTCCGTCGACGTTCGCGGGATCGTCCGCGGAGAAGTTGATGGGCGGCTCCTGCAGGAAGTTGATGCCGTCGCGGGTCCCTGCGTCACGAACGAGGTAGGGGGCCACGAACGAGATCGGAATCGCCGGTGGCAGCTGCGGCGGCACGAACATCTCGCAGATGGAGCCGAGTGTGGGGATCCGCTCACCGAGATACGCGGCCGCGAACGCCGTGAAGATTGGCTTCGGTCCCCATGCGTGCACGAGATCGGGCTGCTCGGCGCGGCACACCGCGCGCAACTCGCGGATGTTGCGCGTCGAGATCATCGAGGGGTTCTCGGTCGCGGGGAGGAGCCGCAATCCCCGTTCGCGGATCAACGCCTCGAGCGGTCCGGGCGCGGCGTGGATCACGATGTCCCAGCCGCACTGATCACGTACCGTCGCGGCGAGCTCGATGGCGGTGATGATGCTGCCGCCGAGCACGAGGTTGTCGATGGTGACAACCGCCTTCATCGTGAACCGGGCTCCGCGGTCACGACGAGCGCAGCGGTGAGCGCGTCGACGACACGATCGTGCTCGCTCTCGGTCATCTCGTGGAACAACGGAAGGATGATCGAGTTGGCCGTCAGGCTCTCGGTCACCGGGAGCGGTGCGTGCGGGTGACCGGCGTACGCGGGCTCGAGGTGCGCGGCCATGATGCCGCGGCGGGTCGAGATCCCGGCGCGCGTCGCAGTGCACCCATGAGCTCGGTGCGATCGATGTTGGAGCCGTCGGGCAGCCGAACGCAGTAGGACTGGTAGTTGGACGTGCCATGCGGCGGGTCGGCCGGTAGGCCGAGCCCGGGGATGTTGCCGAGACGGTCGGCGTAGCGATCAGCCAGCGATCGGCGCCGGGCGATCATCGCGTCGAGCCGGTCGAGTTGCACCAGGCCGATCGCGGCTTGCACGTCGGTCATGCGGTAGTTGAAACCCGTCTCGAGATACTGCTCGACGACGGGAACGCCGCTGGCATGGCGCTCGGCCGCGCTGGCGTTCATACCGTGCTCACGAAGCCGGCGTAGGCGCTGCGCCCACTCGGCATTGGTCGTGAGCACCATCCCGCCCTCACCGGTGGTGAGGAGCTTGCGCGGGTGGAACGAGAACGTAACGAGATCGCTGTGGCTGCCCACGGGCGCGCCGTCGATCGTCGCACCGATCGCGCACGCGGCGTCTTCGACGACCGCGATGCCGAGCGGATCGCACAGCGCGTGCACCGCGTGCACGTCGGCAGGCATGCCCGCCTGGTGCACGAGGATGACCGCCTTGGTGCGCTCGGTGAGCACGGCCGAGATCGTGTCGGGCGTGAGGTTCTGGGTGACCTCGTCGACGTCGGCGAAGACGGGCGTCGCGCCGACATAGCGCGCGGCGTTCGCGGTCGCGATGAACGACAACGAGGGCACGATCACTTCGTCGGAGGCGCCGATGCCCAGCACCACGAGCGCGAGATGGAGCCCTGCGGTACACGACGAGACGGCAACGGCGTGCGCGGCGCCCAGGCGTGCCGCCATCGCTTCTTCGAACGCGGCGACCCGTGGGCCCTGTGCCACCCAGCCGGAGGCAATCGCGGCCACGGCCGCCTGCTGCTCTTCGACTCCGAGCCACGGCCGCATGATCGGAACCGGAATGGGTGAAGTCTCCGAGCCGTTCGTGCTCAAGGCGTTTGCACCTCGACGTTCGCTGGTGCTGCCGCCTGCTCGGCGCGCCACCACGCGACGAGTCGACGCAACCCTTCTTCGAGCGGGACCTGGGCCTCGAAGCCGAGGAGGTCACGCGCCCGTGTCGTGTCGGCCAACCGGCGTGCGACCGGGTTGGTCTTTCGCTCGGGACCGTACTCCGGTTCGAGATCGGATCCCATCACCCCGACCAGAGCCAGCGCGAGCTCGTTGAGGCTCGTCTCCACACCGGTCGCGACATTGCAGACAACATCGGTAACGTCCGCGGTCGCGGCGCGAAGGTTCGCGTCGGCAATGTCGTCGATGTAGACGAAGTCCATCGTCTGCGTGCCGTCACCCAGGATGAGCGGCGGTATGCCCGTCTCGATGCGCTCCATCCAGCGGATCAACACCTCGGTGTAGACGCCGTGGATGTCCATGCGCGGGCCGTACACGTTGAAATAACGGAGCGCGACGTAGTCGAGCCCGTACATGTCATGGAAGCTGCGCAACAGACCCTCGTTGAACACCTTCGCCGCGCCGTAGATCGTGCGATTGTCGTAGGGGTGGTGGTCTTCACCGGTGGGGAACTCGACCGCCTGGCCGTACACCGACGCCGACGACGCGGCAACGACGCGACCCACTCCCGCGGCCTGCGCGGCTTCGATCACGTTGTAGGCCCCGTCGACCAGCACCTCCAGCGCGAGCCGCGGCTCCTCCGCGCACTGCGTGATGCGGATCGCGGCCTCATGGAAGACGAGATCGATGCTGTCCATCGCCCGCTCGACATCACGTTGGCTGCGGATGTCGCCCTCGAGAAAGGTTACCGGTCCGCGCTCGCGCGCTCCGGCGAGGTTCTCGAGGCGGCCGCGGTCGAGGTTGTCGAGGATACGGATCTCGGCGACGGGCTCGTCCGCGAGCCGATCCGCGATCGTGGAACCCACGAGGCCGGCGCCGCCGGTAATAAGGATGCGCTTCCCGTCCAGCATCAGCGGTGCTCGATCGGCACGAGCACACCCCGGGCCTGGAGACTGACGTTCGCGGCCTCGAGAATCTCGAGCATCCGCAGACCCGAGCGTCCGTCGGTGAGCGCCCCGCGGTGTTCACGGATCGCGTCCGAGAGCTCCTCGACGACGAAGTGCAACGCCTCGACCGTCTCGGGCAGCGCGGGGCTCATCATGTCGCCTCTGCGATAGTTGACCATCAGGCGCTCGCGCTCGTCGTCGTCGGTAGGAGGCCCGATGTCGACGCCCCAGTCGAACACCGCCAGCCGCTGGTACGGCTTCATGTCGTCCCACATGATCATCTTCTTCGAGCCCGACACGATCGTTTGGCGCACCTTCGACGGGCTGAGCCAGCTCACCGTCACATGCGCGATCGCGCCGGTGTTCATCGGGATCGTGAGATACCCGACGCACGACTGGCCCGCGCCGATCGGGTCGGCACCGTGCGCGGCGACCTCTATCGGGAAGCAGTCGTCGGGGAGGATGGAATCCATAATCGAGAGGTCGTGCGGTGCGAGGTCCCACAACACATCCACGTCTGACTGCACGAGCCCGAGGTTGACTCGGATCGAGTCGATGTACTGGATCTCGCCGACGCTGCCGCTGCGCACGAGCTCGCGGATCGCTTTCACCGCGGGCGTGTAACAGAAGGTGTGGTCGCACATCAGCACGAGCTCGTGACGTTCGGCCGTCTCCACCATCTCCAGCGCGTGCTTGGAGCTCATCGCGAGCGGCTTCTCGACGAGGATGTGCTTGCCGGCCTCGAGGCAGCGCATCCCGATCTCATGGTGGCTCAAGGGTGGGGTCGCGATCGCAACCGCGTCGACGGCGTCGTCGTTGAGCACATCGTCGAGTGAGTCGGTGACCTGCACCTCGCTCCGGCCACCGACGACCATTCGCGCATGGTCGACCGCGAGATCGCAGACCCGCTGGAGGTCGGTGGCCGGATGACCGAGGAAGTTGCGGATCAGGTTGGGACCCCAGTAACCGACCCCGACGACTGCCACACCGAGTGGTGAGCCGGTCACGGGGTTACTCCGAACGCGGGCCCTTTGACGGGCATTTTCATCATCAGGTCCCCACTCGAGCGCTGACCTCTTCATACTCATACTACTGCCGCGACCGGGCCGGTACATATCATATCAAAGTGTCACGGCGGCGAGAGCGGACCCGCGGCGGGGAAGCCGAGCGCCGGCGGCCTCAGAGGACGCCGGCGCTTACGGGTAACGGTACGGTCAAATCAGCCGGGCTTGCCGAATCGCCTACCCGAATGCGGGAGCGAGAAGCGCGCGCCGTGCGCTGCCGACCGCTCCGCCGCCGGGGGTCGATGCCGTGCTGTTGGTGATCTCACGCAGGTACGACATGAGCCTCGCGACATCGGCGCGAGCGCCGGCGAGGCCGCTCGTACCGGCGGTCCGACCTTCTGCATAGAAGCTGTTGTTCGCGCCCTGGTCCGCGATGACCGCGCCGTAGTCCTGCAACGCGTGAGCCATCGTGAGCCCGCCGGCGCTGAGTCCGAGGCTTGCAACGTTCACACTCGGCGGGATCGCGTACAACGCCCCGTACCAGAGACCACCCGCAGTGTGCTTGCTCGTGTCCGAGTCGATGGCGTTCGCCGGCCACTTCAGGTTGTTCGACAGGGAGTACTGGTCGACGACCAATGCGAGTGCGTGCGGGATCTGGTTCCTGTCCAGTTCTTCCTTTCGGATCAGCCCCGCGCATGCGGGCACACGGACGGCAAGGGTGCCGGCGTTGTACGCGCTCCCACGAGCGTCCACGTCCACGACGTACGCCGAGAAGTTCCAGTCATCGGAAATACGCGTCTTCGCCGCGTTCCACAGGCACACATGGGCGTCCGAGCCTCCGCCCGGGCCTGTTCCGTCGCCGGCGAGGCCGGTGTTCACCGACCAGCTTTCGGCGTTGATGTTCGCCGAGGAGAACGGGCCGCTCCCGTAGGTCGCACTCGCTGCGACTGGAGTGTTCACCCATGAGTTTGCGGCGAAGGGCCAGAGGTAGGCGTCACGAGTCCCCGGCATGGTCCCCGGCGGTGTCGTCGGTGACGTGGTCGTCGTCGTCGGCGCGCCGGTTGTCGTGGTCACCGGCGGCTGCGTGGTCGGCGGCGGCTGCGTGCCGTTGACGACCGCGGCATTCAAGTCGGTGTTGATCTGTGTCGCTGACAACGCACGGTTGTACACACGGACCTCGTCGATGCGTCCGTCGAAATGCTCGCCGAAGATGCTGTTGCCACCGATCCGGAACACACCGCTCGACGAGTCGATCGGACCGGTTGCGGCCGATGAGCCCACCTGAGTGCCGTTCACGTAGAAGCGCAACGTCGCGCCGTCGTACGTGGTTGCGACATGCGTCCAGGTGTTGGCGGTCAACGGGCCGCTCGCTCCGGCTTCGCTGAACACGCTGTTCTTACGGATGTATCCCGTCGCGTGATTCGCAGGCTGGCTCGAGTAGATCGAGTACACGACGTCGTCAGTTGTTTCCTTGCCGAGTGCCTCGACCCAGCCGCCGGTCGTCGTGGGATTCAACCACGCTTCGAGCGTCATGCCCGTCGTGAGATGCAACGAGCTCGAGTCGGCGACAGTGACCCATGAGGAAGAGCCGTTGAACGCCATCGCCTTGCCGAACTTGCCTGAGGTCGACCAGGACGCGTTCGACGACGTCCCGTTGTTGCTCATGCCGGAAGAGTCGGCGACCGACGTGCCGGAACCCGCCTCGAAGCCGTATGCAGCCACGAGTCCGTTGGTCGTCGGCGGAACCGTTGTCGTCGGCGGAACCGTTGTCGTCGGCGGAACCGTTGTCGTCGGCGGAACCGTTGTCGTCGGCGGAACCGTTGTCGTCGGCGGAACCGTTGTCGTCGGCGGAACCGTTGTCGTCGGCGGAACCGTTGTCGTCGGCGGAACCGTTGTCGTCGGCGGAACCGTTGTCGTCGGCGGAACCGTTGTCGTCGGCGGAACCGTTGTCGTCGGCGGAACCGTTGTCGTCGGCGGCGTCGCCGTCTTCACGGCGGTGTTCTTGTCGGTGTTGATCTCGGTGGTCGAGAGCGCGCGGTTGTAGACGCGAACCTCGTCGATGAGACCGTTGAAGTGCTCGCCAAAGAACTTGTTGCCGCCGATTCGGAATGCACCACTCGAGGTGTCGATCGCGCCCGTGACTGCCGCCGAGCCGACTTGGGTGCCGTTCACGAAGAAGCGCAGCGTTGCGCCGTTGTACGTCGTGGCGAGGTGGGCCCAGGTGTTGGCGGCCAACTTCGTGGTCCCGCCGGCCTGGCTGAACACGCCGCCCTTGCGCACGAACCCGGTCGGGCGGTTCTGCGGCACGCTGGAGTAGATCGTGTACACGACGTCGTCGGTCGTTTCTTTGCCGAGTACCTCGGTCCAGCCGCCGACGGTCGTGGGACGCACCCACGCTTCGAGCGTCATGCCCGTCGTGAGATGCAACGAGCTCGAGTCTGCGACCGTGACCCACGATGACGTTCCGTTGAAGGACAGGGCGTTCCCGAACTTGCCGGCTGTCGACCAGGTTGTGTCGGCCGCCGTGCCGTTGTTGGCCTTGCCGGACGTGTCGGCGATCGCGGTTCCGGTGCCCTCACCGAAGCTGTACGCGGCAACGGGACCGGCAAGCGGGGCGGCGACGGCAACGCGCTCGACGGCGGGTGCTGCCGGTGTCGCCGGCGCACAGGCGCTTGCGAGCAACGTGATCGATGCGGCGAGCACAAGGCCACGGCGCGCGACAGTGGTCATGAGATTTTGCTTGGACGACTCTCCGTGCATGAGAACCCTCAGAACGTGGTAACGACCGCCCCCGGTCACTCACAGGTATCGGCACCGTGCAGATCTGCTGAAGGGAAAATCTCACGCTGCGTAGCATAGTTTCACTCTTCGCGTTTTCACAACCTCACAAATGGGCCACCCCTCGCGCGTCAGGAACGCGTTCTGCGCGGCGAACGGCGCAGGTGGAGTCGCGCACGCCGGGCGCAGGCGGAGTCGCGCGCGCCGGGGCCCCGCTCGGCGTGGGAGCGCGCCGGGCCGTGCGCAACGCGCGAGGTTCCCCGGTCGTTTACGGGTACTCCGAGCGAGCGGTGATGCACCCCTGTGGTGTCGGTCCGGACGCGCAGTCGTTCGTGGGCGGGTCGACGGTCCACATCCGCGCCTTGGTGAACAAGCCGTACAGCAGGTCGGTGCCGTCGGTGTCGATGCCCAGCCCTCGCCACGCTTGCGCGGTCGCCGGGTTCGCGCCCCCCGAGAGCTGGAACGTCGCCGCCCAGCCCGACGCGGTCACCGTTCAGCCGTAATCACGCATCGCCAGCGCGAAACACCCGGGCCGTTGCTCGCTTCTGACCCGTGTAGCCACGACTCGTGAGCCAGGCGTCGATCTCGGCGTCGGTGATGTGCAGCGCGAACCGGGTTCCTTCGGGAACGGAGCGCGCGCGCAGGTCGTCGAGAGTCACTCCGGGCGGGACGTGCCGGCCACCGCCGCTCTCCGAAGTCAGGTTCTCCCCGGTCTTCGTCGCTCTCGGCACGATGCCCGCGAAATGGAGCGCGTATATCACATTTCGTGGTCAATTGGGCGCGCTCCGCGGCACCCGTCGTTTTGGTGACGGAGCCGGTGTACCGCTCTCTGCTAGACCATCGCCACATAATGCGACAAACGTCGCGTCAATCGTTATGCTGTCTGCATCTCGCGGCCGGAGCGAAGCGGGCGCGAATGCAGAAGACGGACTCGTTCCACCGGGGAAGGGCATTCCATGAAGGCAGGCACGTTCAAGCGGTCAATCGCGCTCACGGTGGCACTCGCGACTGCGCTCGGCGCGGCAACAGTGTTGACAGCCCTCAGCGCGCGGCCGGCCGCCGCGCTCCCGGCATTGTTTCAGGACACCACCGTGTTCTCCGGCCGTTACGAGCCGACCACGATCCAGTTCGCGCCCGACGGCAAGGTGTTCGTCGCCGAGAAAGCGGGACGCATCTATCGCTACGACAGCATCAGCGACCCGACCGCACATCTCGTCGCCGACCTGCGCACCGAGGTCTACGACTACTGGGACAAGGGCCTGCTGGGGCTCGCGATCGATCCCAACTTCGGCCCTGCCCGTCCATTTCTCTACGTCCAGTATTCGTACGACCACATGCTCGGCGACGCGAGTCCCGCGCCCAGGTGGGGGCCCGGCGACGGTACGAATGACTCGTGCCCCTCCCCCACGGTGAACGGCTGCGTCACGAGCGGGCGCGTCTCGAAGCTCACCCTGGCGGGCGTGAGCGGCGCGGTGACCAATGAGCAGGTGCTGGTCGAAGACTGGTGCGGGCAGTACGCGAGCCACACGATCGGCACGATCGCGTTCGGAGCCGACGGGAAGCTCTACGCCGGCGGCGGCGACGGCGCGGACTTCAACACCACCGACTACGGCCAGAGCACGGGTGGCAACGGCGTTCCGGCCAACCCGTGTGGCGACCCGCCCGGCGGCGTCGGCCACGCGAACTCTGCGCCGAGCGCGCAGGGCGGCGCGTTGCGTGCCCAGGCCGAGCGGCTCGGCGCGAAGGAGTCGGCGTCGATCAACGGTGGCAAGACCACGCTCGACGGCTCGATCATTCGCATCGATCCCGACACTGGTCTGGGTGTCTCGGGCAATCCCCTGTTCAACACGGTCGGCGCGGATGCGAACGAGAAGCGGCTGGTCGCGTACGGACTGCGGAACCCGTTCCGGTTCTCGTTCAAGGCCGGCACCAACGAGATGTGGCTCGGCGACGTGGGCTGGGACACATGGGAAGAGATCAACACGCTTCCGGATCCGACGCTCTCGGGAACGTTGAAGAACTTCGGGTGGCCCTGTTACGAGGGCAACGGTCACCAGCCCGGCTACGACAGCCTCAACCTCACCGCGTGCAACAACCTGTATTCGGCGGGCGCGAGCGCGGTGCAAGCGCCCTACTACACGTACAACCACGCCGCGCAGGTCGCGTCCGGCGACAACTGCCCGACCGGGTCGTCGTCGACGACCGGCGAGGCGTACTACAACCCACCAACCGGGCCCGGCGCGTCGCCGTACCCCGCGAAGTACAACGGCGCAATGTTCTTCACTGACTACGTCCGAAAATGCATCTGGGCCATGCTCCCGGGCACCAACGGTAAGCCCAACCCGGCCAACGTCGAGCTCTTCGCGAATATCGCCGATCCCACGAACCCCAACCGGTCGACCGGCGCGGTCGACCTCGTCGAGAGCAACACCGGCGATCTCTGGTACGTCGGCCTCGACACTGGCGAGATCCATCGCATCAGCTACACCGCGGCGAACCATCCCCCGGTTGCGAGCTTCACGGCGACGCCGTCGTTTGGCGCCGCGCCGCTCAACGTCGCGTTCAACGCCTCGGCATCGAGCGACCCCGACGCCGGCGACACCCTGACCTACGCGTGGGATCTCGACGGCAACGGTCTCTACAACGACGCGACCGGGGTGAGCACGTCACGAACGTATGGCGCAGGCAACGTGACAGTTGGGCTCCAGGTCACCGACTCGCATGGCGCGACCGCGACCACGACGCGCACGATCGCGCCGGGCAACACCCCGCCGACCGCGACCATCACGGCACCGTCGGCCGCGCTGACGTGGAAGGTCGGCGACCCGATCGCGTTCTCCGGTTCGGCCACCGATGCGCAGAGCGGACCGTTGCCGGCCTCGAGCCTCTCTTGGGACGTGAACCTGCTCACGTGCGACGTCGCGGGGAGCAACTGTGTCGTCCGCAGCAATCAGCCGTTCAACGGCACGAGTGGCAGCACGGTGGTCGCGCCCGATTGGAGCGGTGAGGGCAACACGCTGCTCGAGTTCAAGCTCACCGCGACCGACCCGACCGGCCTGACGGATGTGAAGACGGTGCGCCTGACGCCGCAGAAGTCGACGCTCACGTTCCAGAGCAATCCGAGCGGGTTGAGCCTCGGCTACGGCAGCCTGGTGGGCACGACGCCGTTCACACGCACCGTGATCGTGGGTTCCAACACGTCGATCTCGGCCCCGTCGCCGCAGTCACTCGGCGGGAGCTCGTATCAGTTCACCTCGTGGTCCGACGGTGGCGCGGGCAGCCACAACCTGACGGTGCCCGCGACGGCGACGACGTACACAGCCACGTACACGAACGTCGGCCCGGCCAACTTGGTGGCGGCGTATGGGTTCGAGGCGGGTTCGGGGACGTCGGTGTTGGATTCGTCGGGGATTGGTAATACGGGTGTGGCGGCGAATACGACGTGGTCGACGGCGGGCAAGTTTGGGAAGGCGTTGTCGTTCAACGGCACGAACGCGTTGGTGACGGTGCCTGATGCGGCCTCGCTGGATCTGACGACGGGGATGACGCTGGAGGCGTGGGTGAATCCGACGGCGGCGCCGGCGTGGGGTGCTGTGGTCGCGAAAGAAACGACCGGCGATCAGAACTACGGGGTGTTCGCGACCGCGGGGGCGGGTTTGCCGGCGGGTGCGATCATCAGTGGCTCGTCGATCTTCACCGCGGCCGGGACCGCGGCGGCGCCGCTCAATACGTGGACGCATGTCGCGACGACCTACGACGGCACGAACCTGCGCTACTACCAGAACGGTGTGCTCGTCAAGACCACCGCGCACAGCGGTGCGATCAACGTGTCGACCGGGGTGCTGCACATCGGTGGCAACTCGTCTGTCGACATGTTCAAAGGACTCATCGACGAGGTCCGGGTCTACAACACTGCGTTGAGCGCGGCGCAGATCACGACCGACATGAACACCGCGGTCGTTCCCGTGGTGACCGACACGACCCCACCGGGCGCGCCGGGCACGTTGAGCGCGACCGGTGGTCTCGGTGGCGCCAACCTTTCGTGGGGTGCGGCCACCGACAATGTCGGCGTCGTGAAATACGACGTGTACCGCTCGACGACGTCGGGGTTCACCCCGTCGGTCGCGAACCGCGTCGCGCAACCCACCGGCCTGACCTATAACGACACCGGCCTCGCTGCGGGCACCTACTACTACCGGGTCGCCGCCGAAGACGCCGCCGGGCTCGTCGGCCCGCCGACCAACGAAGCGTCCGCGGTCGTCACCGCCGACATCACCGCACCCACCGTCGCGCTCACTTCGCCGGCCCCCGGGACGGTGTCGGGCGCGGTGACCGTCTCCGCGACCGCGAGCGACAACGTCGCCGTCGCGGGCGTGCAATTCAAAGTCGACGGCACCACCAACATCGGCGCCGAAGACACCACCTCGCCCTACAGCGTCTCGTGGGCCAGCACCGGCGTGACCAACGGCACCCACACCCTCACCGCCGTCGCCCGCGACGCCGCCGGCAACACCACCACCTCCGCGCCAGTCACCGTCACCGTCAACAACACCGGACCCGCCGGCCTCGTCGCCGCGTATGGGTTCGAGGCGGGTTCGGGGACGTCGGTGTTGGATTCGTCGGGGATTGGTAATACGGGTGTGGCGGCGAATACGACGTGGTCGACGGCGGGCAAGTTTGGGAAGGCGTTGTCGTTCAACGGCACGAACGCGTTGGTGACGGTGCCTGATGCGGCCTCGCTGGATCTGACGACGGGGATGACGCTGGAGGCGTGGGTGAATCCGACGGCGGCGCCGGCGTGGGGTGCTGTGGTCGCGAAAGAAACGACCGGCGATCAGAACTACGGGGTGTTCGCGACCGCGGGGGCGGGTTTGCCGGCGGGTGCGATCATCAGTGGCTCGTCGATCTTCACCGCGGCCGGGACCGCGGCGGCGCCGCTCAATACGTGGACGCATGTCGCGACGACCTACGACGGCACGAACCTGCGCTACTACCAGAACGGTGTGCTCGTCAAGACCACCGCGCACAGCGGTGCGATCAACGTGTCGACCGGGGTGCTGCACATCGGTGGCAACTCGTCTGTCGACATGTTCAAAGGACTCATCGACGAGGTCCGGGTCTACAACACTGCGTTGAGCGCGGCGCAGATCACGACCGACATGAACACCGCGGTCGTTCCCGTGGTGACCGACACGACCCCACCGGGCGCGCCGGGCACGTTGAGCGCGACCGGTGGTCTCGGTGGCGCCAACCTTTCGTGGGGTGCGGCCACCGACAATGTCGGCGTCGTGAAATACGACGTGTACCGCTCGACGACGTCGGGGTTCACCCCGTCGGTCGCGAACCGCGTCGCGCAACCCACCGGCCTGACCTATAACGACACCGGCCTCGCTGCGGGCACCTACTACTACCGGGTCGCCGCCGAAGACGCCGCCGGGCTCGTCGGCCCGCCGACCAACGAAGCGTCCGCGGTCGTCACCGCCGACATCACCGCACCCACCGTCGCGCTCACTTCGCCGGCCCCCGGGACGGTGTCGGGCGCGGTGACCGTCTCCGCGACCGCGAGCGACAACGTCGCCGTCGCGGGCGTGCAATTCAAAGTCGACGGCACCACCAACATCGGCGCCGAAGACACCACCTCGCCCTACAGCGTCTCGTGGGCCAGCACCGGCGTGACCAACGGCACCCACACCCTCACCGCCGTCGCCCGCGACGCCGCCGGCAACACCACCACCTCCGCGCCAGTCACCGTCACCGTCAACAACACCGGACCCGCCGGCCTCGTCGCCGCGTACGGTTTCAACGCCGGCAGCGGTACCACGGCCGCCGACTCGTCCGGCAACAACAACAACGGCACCACCGCGAACACGACATGGTCGACGGCAGGCAAGTTCGGCAACGCGTTGTCGTTCAACGGCACCAACGCCTGGGTGACGGTGCCGGACGCGAACTCGTTGGATCTCACCACCGGCATGACGCTCGAGGCGTGGTTGAACCCGACGACGTCAACGGGTTGGGTCGACGCGTTCGGCAAGGAGACCACCGACGACGTCGTGTACTCGATCTATTCGAGTACCCCGGCGAACGCGCCGACCGGCTACATCCGCAAGGGTGGGGTGTTCAGTCAAGCCGGCACGACCAGTCCGTTGGCGCTCAACGACTGGACGCACCTCGCGACGACCTACGACGGCGCGAACCTGAAGTTCTAT
Organism: uncultured Actinomycetes bacterium; assembly: GCA_963813635.1. GTDB lineage: Bacteria > Actinomycetota > Acidimicrobiia > IMCC26256 > JBBRZM01 > JBBRZM01. Next base: position 860,120 of record CAWEZO010000002.1, read on the forward strand.
GTGAACGGCACGCTGATCAGCACCATCGCCGCGACCGGCGCGATCGACACCTCGACCGGGGTGTTGCGCATCGGTGGCAACAGCATCTTCGGCGAGTACTTCAAAGGCCTCATCGACGAGGTCCGGATCTACAACCGGGCGTTGAGCGCGGCGGAGATCACGACCGACATGAACACGCCCATCTGAGCCGGCACCGAATCCGCGTGGTCAGTTTGTGACCTGCGCCGGGTAATGCCACAACCTTGGCGCGACGCGTAACGGCTGCGCCACGAACGCGGCCGGAGCAAAGCGGGCGCGATGCGGTGAGGCGGATTTGTTTCGGTGCGTTCCGCACGGGGCAAGTGCACGCCGTGCCATTGAGAACACTGAATCGGTCAATCGCGCTCGTCGTGGCACTCGCGACCGCGCTCGGCGTGGCAACGGTGTTGACGGTGGTGAGCGCACGGCCGGCCGGGGCGTTGCCCCCGCTGTTTCAGGACACCACTGTCTTCTCCGGCCGGTACGAGCCGACGACGATCCAGTTCGCGTCCGACGGCAAGGTGTTCGTCGCCGAGAAGGCGGGACGCATCTACCGCTACGACAGCGTCAGCGATCCGACCGCGGACCTCGTCGCCGACCTGCGCACCGAGGTCTACGACTTCATCGACAAGGGCCTGCTCGGGCTCGCGCTCGACCCCAACTTCGGGCCGGCGCGTCCGTATCTCTATGTCCAGTACACGTACGACCACATGCTCGGCGACGCGAGCCCTCCGCCCAGATGGGGGCCCGGCGACGGCACGAACGACACGTGCCCCGACCCTGAGGTGAACGGCTGCGTCACCAGCGGGCGCGTCTCGAAGCTGACGCTTTCGAGCGTCGGCGGCACCGTCACCAACGAGCAGGTGTTGGTCGAAGACTGGTGCGGGCAGTTCCCGAGTCACTCGATCGGCACGATCGCGTTCGGCGCCGACGGGAAGCTGTACGCCGGCGGCGGCGACGGCGCCTCGTACAACTCCACCGACTACGGCCAGTTCGGCGGCGGCAACGGCATCGTGCCCAATCCATGTGGCGACCCGCCCGGTGGCCTCGGCCATGCGAACACCGCACCGAGCGCGCAAGGCGGTGCGTTGCGCTCTCAGGCCGAACGGCTCGGCGCGAAAGAGCCGGCGTCGATCAACGGCGGCAAGACGACGCTCGACGGCTCGATCATCCGCATCGATCCCGACACCGGCTTGGGCGTCGCGGGCAACCCGCTGTTCAACACGGCCGGTGCGGACGCGAACGAGAAGCGGCTGGTCGCGTACGGGCTGCGCAATCCGTTCCGGTTCTCGTTCAAGGGCGGCACCAACGAGATGTGGCTCGGCGACGTGGCCTGGAACGCATGGGACGAGATCGACGTGCTCCCCGACCCGTCACTCTCGGGGACGTTGAAGAACTTCGGCTGGCCCTGTTACGAGGGCACCCCCCACCAGCCCGGCTACGAAAGCCTCAACCTCACCGCGTGCAACAACCTGTATTCGGCGGGCGCGAGCGCCGTGCAAGCGCCGTTCTACGCGTACTTCCACACCACGAGCGTCGTGCCGGGCGACAACTGCTCGTTCGCCAACGGCTCGGCCGTCACCGGCACCACCTACTACAACCCGCCGACCGGGCCCGGCGCGGCACCGTTCCCGGCGAAGTACAACGGCGCTCTGTTCTTCACCGATTTTGTCCGCAAGTGCATCTGGGCCCTGCTTCCGGGCGCGGGCGGCACACCCAACCCCAACAATGTCGAGCTCTTCGCCAATCTCGCGGCTCCGGGCAACCCCGACCTCTCGACCGGCGCGGTCGATCTCGTCGAGAGCAACACCGGCGACCTCTGGTACGTCAGCCTCGACACCGGCGAGATTCACCGCATCAGCTACACCGCGGCCAACCACAATCCCGTTGCGAGCTTCACCGCAACACCGTCATCCGGCCCTGCGCCGCTCAACGTCGCATTCGACGCCGGGGCATCGAGCGACCCCGACGCCGGCGACACCCTGACCTACGCGTGGGACCTCGACGGCAACGGTCTGTACAACGACGCGACCGGTGTGACCGCGTCACAAACGTATGGCGCAGGCAACGTGACAGTCGGGCTCCAGGTCACCGACTCGCATGGCGCGACCGCGACCACGACCCGCACGATCTCTCCCGGCAATACCCCGCCGACCGCGACGATCATCACGCCGTCGGCCGCGCTGACGTGGAAGGTGGGCGACCCGATCTCATTCTCCGGCTCGGCCACCGACCCGGAGAGCGGACCGTTGGCGGCCTCGGCCCTCTCGTGGGACGTCAACCTGCTCACGTGCGACGCGCAGAACAACTGCATCGTCCGTCAAAATCAGCCGTTCAACGGCACGGCCGGGAGCACGGTGAACGCGCCCGATTGGCAAGGTGAAGGCACCACGCTGCTCGAGTTCAAGCTCACCGCGACCGACCCGAGCGGTCTCACCGACGTGGAGTCGGTACGGCTCATACCGCAGAAGACGACGCTCACGTTCCAGAGCAACCCGAGTGGGTTGAGCCTCGGCTACGGCAGCACGGTGGGCACGACGCCGTTCACGCGCACCGTGATCGTGAATTCCGGCACGTCGATCTCGGCCCCTTCGCCGCAGGCACTCGGCGCGTTCAACTACCAGTTCACTTCGTGGTCCGACGGCGGCGCGGCCAGCCACAACCTGACGGTGCCGCCCACCGCGACGACGTACACGGCCACGTACACGAACGTCGGCCCGGCCAATTTGGTGGCGGCGTACGGGTTCGAGGCGGGTTCGGGGACGTCGATCTTGGATTCGTCGGGGGTCGGGAACAACGGCACGACGGCGAATACGACGTGGTCGACGACCGGCAAGTTTGGGAAGGCGTTGTCGTTCAACGGGACGAACGCGTTGGTGACGGTGCCGGATGCGGCCTCGTTGGATCTGACGACGGGGATGACGGTCGAGGCGTGGGTGAATTCGGCGGGGGTGACGCCGTGGGGTGGCGTGGTCGCGAAGGAAACGACCGGTGATCAGAACTACGGGGTGTTCGCGACCTCGGGCGCGAATCTTCCGGCCGGTTGGATCATCAGTGGCGGGTCGATCTTCTCCGCCGCGGGCACGGCCGCGGTGCCGCTCAACACGTGGACGCATCTCGCGACGACCTATGACGGCACGAACCTGCGCTACTACCAGAACGGTGTGCTGATCAAGACCACTGCGCGCAGCGGCACGATCGACGTGTCGACCGGGGTGCTGCACATCGGTGGCGACTCGTCCCTCGACATGTTCAAAGGCCTCATCGACGAGGTCCGGGTCTACAACACCGCGTTGAACGCGACGCAGATCACCGCCGACATGAACACCGCGGTCGTCCCCGCGGTGGTCGACACGACCCCGCCGGGCGCGCCCGGCACGTTGAGCGCGACTGGTGGTCTCGGTGGCGCCAACCTCTCGTGGGGTGCAGCCACCGACAACGTCGGCGTCGTGAAATACGACGTGTACCGCTCGACCACCTCCGGATTCACCCCGTCGGTCGCGAACCGGGTCGCGCAACCCACCGGCCTCACCTACAACGACACCGGCCTGGCTGCGGGCACCTACTACTACCGGGTCGCCGCCGAAGACGCCGCCGGGCTCGTCGGCCCGCCGACCAACCAGGCGTCCGCGGTCGTCACCGCCGACATCACCGCACCCAACGTCACCTTCACCGCACCCGCCCCGGGCACCGTGTCCGGCGCGGTGACCGTCTCGGCGACCGCGACCGACAACGTCGCCGTCGCGGGCGTGCAATTCAAAGTCGACGGCACCACCAACATCGGCGCCGAAGACACCACCGCGCCCTACAGCGTCTCGTGGGCCAGCACCGGCGTCACCAACGGCACCCACACCCTCAGCGCAACCGGACGCGACGCCGCCGGCAACACCACCACCGTCTCCGTCACCGTCACCGTCAACAACACCGGACCCGCAGGCCTCGTCGCCGCATACGGGTTCGAGGCGGGTTCGGGGACGTCGATCTTGGATTCGTCGGGGGTCGGGAACAACGGCACGACGGCGAATACGACGTGGTCGACGACCGGCAAGTTTGGGAAGGCGTTGTCGTTCAACGGGACGAACGCGTTGGTGACGGTGCCGGATGCGGCCTCGTTGGATCTGACGACGGGGATGACGGTCGAGGCGTGGGTGAATTCGGCGGGGGTGACGCCGTGGGGTGGCGTGGTCGCGAAGGAAACGACCGGTGATCAGAACTACGGGGTGTTCGCGACCTCGGGCGCGAATCTTCCGGCCGGTTGGATCATCAGTGGCGGGTCGATCTTCTCCGCCGCGGGCACGGCCGCGGTGCCGCTCAACACGTGGACGCATCTCGCGACGACCTATGACGGCACGAACCTGCGCTACTACCAGAACGGTGTGCTGATCAAGACCACTGCGCGCAGCGGCACGATCGACGTGTCGACCGGGGTGCTGCACATCGGTGGCGACTCGTCCCTCGACATGTTCAAAGGCCTCATCGACGAGGTCCGGGTCTACAACACCACGTTGAACGCGACGCAGATCACCGCCGACATGAACACCGCGGTCGTCCCCGCGGTGGTCGACACGACCCCGCCGGGCGCGCCCGGCACGTTGAGCGCGACTGGTGGTCTCGGTGGCGCCAACCTCTCGTGGGGTGCAGCCACCGACAACGTCGGCGTCGTGAAATACGACGTGTACCGCTCGACCACCTCCGGATTCACCCCGTCGGTCGCGAACCGGGTCGCGCAACCCACCGGCCTCACCTACAACGACACCGGCCTGGCTGCGGGCACCTACTACTACCGGGTCGCCGCCGAAGACGCCGCCGGGCTCGTCGGCCCGCCGACCAACCAGGCGTCCGCGGTCGTCACCGCCGACATCACCGCACCCAACGTCACCCTCACCGCACCCGCCCCGGGCACCGTGTCCGGCGCGGTGACCGTCTCGGCGACCGCGACCGACAACGTCGCCGTCGCGGGCGTGCAATTCAAAGTCGACGGCACCACCAACATCGGCGCCGAAGACACCACCGCGCCCTACAGCGTCTCGTGGGCCAGCACCGGCGTCACCAACGGCACCCACACCCTCAGCGCAACCGGACGCGACGCCGCCGGCAACACCACCACCGTCTCCGTCACCGTCACCGTCAACAACACCGGACCCGCAGGCCTCGTCGCCGCATACGGGTTCAACGCCGGTACCGGCACGACCGTCGGCGACTCCTCCGGCAACAACAACAACGGCACCACCGCGAACACGACGTGGTCGACGACCGGCAAGGTCGGCAACGCGTTGTCGTTCAACGGCACCAACGCGCTGGTCACGGTGCCCGACGCCAACTCGCTCGACCTCACCACCGGCATGACGCTCGAAGCCTGGGTGAACCCGACCGCCGCGCCGGCGTGGGGAGCTGTAGTCGCGAAGGAAACGACCGGCGATCAGAACTACGGCGTGTTCGCGACCGCAGGGGCGGGTCGCCCCGCCGGTGCGATCATCAGCGGCTCGTCCATCTTCACTGCGGCCGGCACGACCGCGGTGCCGCTCAACACATGGACACACCTCGCGGTCACCTACGACGGCACGAACCTGCGCTACTACCAAAACGGTGTGCTCGTCAAGACCACCGCGCATACCGGTGCGATCAACACCTCGACCGGGGTGCTGCACATCGGTGGCGACTCGTCGCTCGACATGTTCAAAGGCCTCATCGACGAGGTCCGGGTCTACAACACCGCGTTGAACGCGGCACAGATCACCACCGACATGAACACACCGGTCTGAGCAGGCTGCGAATCCGCGCCGTCAGTCGCTGACCGGTTCGAGGTCGGTGGCGTATTCAGAGTCTGAACCGCCCAACCCGCGTCGCCAGACCGCCACGCAGACCCACGTGAGATAGGTGAACTGCGCGATCGTCGTCACCCAGGCGCCGGCGTAGATCCCGTACTGCTCGACGGTGAGCAACAGCCCGACCACCGTCACCACGGCGGCGGTCACGAGCCCGAGCGACGCGGTGCCGGGACGGTTGTCGGCCATGAGCTTCGCCGCGACCACCCGACCGACGTTCGCGGCGCACTGGCCGGGCAGCAGGATGAACAGCGGGCCGATCGAGGCAGAGAACTTGGGGCCGAAGAGCGCTGGTATGAGCCACGGCGCAACCACGGCCGCCGCAACCGCGCACGACACCGAGGCCACGACCGCCCACCGCACTGCCTTTCCGAACGCTTCCGCGTGCTCCTGCGTGCCCGCGGAGTGCTTCAGCAGGCGTGGGAACAGGGCGGTGGTTAGTCCGTCGGAGACCGGCGAGATCGCGCCGGCGGCGGTCACCGCCACAACGTAGACGCCCAACTGCGCCGACGACACGAACGCGACGAGCATGAACTGATCGAGTCGCGAGACCATGAGGCCGCCGATGTCGCCCACCGTGACACGGCTACCGAAGTGCAACTGCTTGACGAGCGCGACCCGGCGGAACCCTCGCCCGGGCCAGGCGCGGTACACGGTCAACACGCCGACGAACCACACGATATTGGTGCCGAGGTACGCGGCCAACGCGGTGGTGAGCGTCAAGTGGTCGGTCAGCGCGAGCACAAAGATCAGAATCGAGTTGACAAGTAACGGAAACAGTCGCCAGACATTGAACGCGACCATCGCACCGCGCACGATCAGCAGCTCGATCGCGGTCTGCACAGGCACGAAGACGATCGCGGCAATGAGATATCGCGCGGAACCAGGGAATCGTCTCCGGCGCGTGATGCGAAAGGTACGACGGCACGGCCCACCACGCCGCCGCCGCGATCACACCACCGACCACGACCGCCCACACCCACGACGACATGATCAGGTGTCGCGATGGATGCTCCCTGGAGTAATAGGCCGCCGCGATCGGAATGCCGAAGCACAGCAAGAACCCGACCATGTCGGTGGGAACAATGACCGCGGCGAGGTCACCTCGCCCCGCCGGCCCCAGGTTTCGGGCCAGCAGTGGCCCGGTGATGATCGCGAGCGAGTAGATGAATGCGCCCGAGCCCGCGGTGAGGAGTGACGCGAAACGGAAGCTGTAGCGGCTGGGGAAAAACTCTTCTCCGAGCGGCGCGTCGCCGTCGAAGCCCTGGCCGTCTGGTGGCGTCGGAGTTGTCACGATCAGACGGCGGCGGGCGTCAAGGACCGCCGTCTCGGGACCGCGCTCACCGGCGCCGCGATCACCCAAGCCAGTGGCACGAGGAAGTACCAGAGAATGACCGGCTGGCCGAGCAGGTTCTCGGAGAACAGCTGCATGAACAACGTCACGCCGATCGCCGCCGCGGCCAGCGTCATGCCGCGCCCGAAGCCGATCCGTCGTCGTCGAGCGGCGGCCCGGAGATCGGCCCATATGGCGACCAGGAGCGCGAGGAATGCTGCGAGGCCGATCACACCCGTCTCGACGTATGCCTGCACGAAGTCGTTGTGCGGCGGCAACTCCTCCGGCGTTGAGTGCTGCACCATGTCGAAGCCGATACCGGTGATCGGGTTTGGTTTCGCGAGCGGGATCACGCGGCCCCAGTAGCCGATCCGCCACGACAGGGAGTTGGGATCGTTCACTCCGGCAGTCGTGGATTTGGTCTTCGAGAGGTCCCCGAGGCGCGCCGATACGGACGGCACGGTGAACACGACGAGGAGTGCCCCCGCCAGGAGGCCGATCACGAGCCACTTGCTCTGCGCGAGGCCGACGATCAGCAGTGCGACATACAGCGCCACCCAGGCGCCGCGCGCGTACGTGAACAACAACAGCGGTGAGGCCACGACGGCGACGACCACGAGTGCCTGCCGCCAACGACCGGTGAAATACGGCGTCAGCGCCACAGCCAGGACGATGATGATCACGAGATACGACGCAAACGCGTTCGGATGCACGAACGTGGACTCGACACGACCCACGTTGACTGCGTTGTAGGTCTGCGCCGGCTTGCTGCTGCGGAGCTGTGCGTACCCCACGAGCGCGGGCACGATGAACGACGCAAACGTCGCGATCAACAGTGGCTTGATGCGCTCCGGGTGCACCGCGAAGATCTGCTCGAGCACCGCGAGCATCACCGCGATCGACAGCAGCTTCGACGCGGACGTGAGGCTCGCCTTCGGCATTGCCGCCCCGATCGACGATACGACGGCGACGCCACCGAAGATGAGCAACGCCAGACTCGAGCGAGAGAGCTTCGTCCACGTGCCAGACCGGTATTGCACGACCAGCCAGGCAATCGCGGCGAGCAGGAACACGCCACCCACGATCGTGCCCGGTTCGATCCCGCCGCCGGTCGCCACCTTCGGTGTGAGCGCATCGAGCGTGGGGCGTATCGCGAACAGCGCAAGCAACATCCACCAGAACCGGTTGACCGCCAGCCACGCGAAGGCAATCCCGCCCACAGCGCTCACGACGAGCTCGATGGTCTTCATCGCGATGTTGCCGGCGCCGGCTCGATTGCCGAGCGTGCGCGCGATCGCGACGATGCCGACGACGGCGTCAGCGACGCCCTCGGAGCGTGCCGAGCTCCAGCTGTGGCTCGGACAGGCAGTCGCGGACGCGCGGGGGGGTCCGATTCGCGCACAGAGTGATGGTAGCCTGTTGTTTCCGCTGCCGACCTCGCGAGTGACCCTGATGGAGATCGCTTCATTCTTCCGACTCTCATGGCGCCGAGTGATTCCCGTCGTCGTGGCCGCCGTGGTCGCGGCCGCGGCAGCCGGCGCCCTCGTCGCTCGACAGCCGGTCGTGTACCAGGCAAGAACGGTCGTGCTGCCGGCGCAGATGTTCGCCCCCGGCATTGCGGACTATCAGATTCCGCCGCTCGCGAGCCAGTTCGTGGCAACCGTCGATGCGCCCGCGGTCGTCAACGAGGCAGCGAAGGCGAGCGGCGAGTCGGCGGGCGCGATTGCTGGCGGGATCAAGACCGCCACCGTGGGCGACGGCCCGAATGTTTCGGTCACGTATTCCGCAACGGACGCCAAGGCCGCGCAGACCGTCGTACTGGTCGTCGCGCGATGCTGCGCTCGCGCAGCTTGCCCAGCACAACCTCAACACCGCCCGCCAATACCTCGCCCAGTCCCAGCGCGCCCAGACGGATGCCAACACGAACCTCGCGAAGTTCCAGTCCGCGAACGGCGTCCCGCCGAGCGCGCCCACGAACGGCGGCGCTGACCTCAACAATTCGCTTCGCACGCGGTACAACGCACTGCTTCACGAGGTCGATCGCACTACCAAGGCGATCGACGACGCCGAGGGTCGGATCAGCGACGCGCAACTCCAGGTGCAGGTCGCGGCGGGAGACAGCGCCGTATCCGCCCGGGGCGCGGGGGCGACGCCGAACAGGACCAAGGCCTTGCGTGCTGCGGTCTCGGCCGGCGTCGTGGTCGCGATGCTGGGCATCGTGATCCTGCTTCTGCAAGACCTGCGCCGACAACGACGCAAGTCGCTCATAGTCCGCTCGCCCGACGCGACCGCACCCCAGACGCGGCAGCCCGCCGTGCGACAGCCCACCGCCGCGCCGCAGCCGCGGCCGGCGAAACCGCCGCGGCGCCGCTCTGCCCGCAGCACCTGAGTGGTCGACGAATCACGCCGCACTCCGGCGATGCCGACGCCGCGCGAGATTGGCGGCGTGCCGGTCCCTCGAATCGTGCTCGGGGGCATGCCGGTCGATCTCATCGACGACACGGCCCTCGACAAGCTGTTGCAAGCGACGCTCACAAGCGACGCAACAGCTCCGCTCCTCGTCGCATCCGCGAACCTCAACAAGGTGCATCAGTTCGGCGCAGGGCGGCCTGACGAAGGATTCTTCACCCGTTCACGCCACGCCGACCGTTGGCTCGTCATGCTGGATGGCGCGCCATTGGTGCGGCAAGCGCGACGCCTCACGCATCGCGACTGGCCGCGCCTTGCCGGCGCCGACCTCCTGCCCGAGCTCCTCACACGATGCGAGCAGCATGCAGCTCGAGTCGGATTTCTCGGTGGATGGCCGTCGACACACGCGCGCCTACGCGCCGCGATCGCGCAACGCTGGCCCGCGCTCGAGATCGCAGGAATGTGGGCACCGACGCCCGCCGATATCGCCGCCGACACGCCCGCACTTGCAGAATCGGTGCGTGACGCTCGTACCGACGTGCTTCTCGTGTCGCTCAATCCAAACGGCGAGCGGTGGCTCGACCGATGGTCCGACGCGGCAGGCATTCGTCTCGGAGCCGAATGGGGCGCGGCAGCCGAGTTTCTCGTCGCGGACCGGAAGCGTGCGCCCGCGATGGTGCAGCGGCTCGGTGTCGAGTGGGCCTGGCGCCTGGCGAGTGAGCCTCGCCGGCTTCGCGCGGCGCTATCTCATCGACGGTCCACCGTCGTACTGGCTCGTGCGTCGCGCGTCCTACGACCCGGCGGTCAGTACCACGGTTCCCACCGGTCGTACGCGCCGTCGAGTGCCGCCCGGAAGATGAGTTGACGGTCGACGCTCGTAATGAACGTACGCGGTTCGGTATCGGGGGGGCGGAGCTCGTCCGCTTGCGCGTAGACGCGTCGATAACCGGCTCGCGCGCGGCGTCCGCGGCCATCGTCGTCCAGTTCTTCGCGAGACCGAATGGGATCGCGAACTCGTCGGCGTCGAGCCCGGTGCGGCGTCGAATCACCTCGCGGGACTCGAACAGCTCACACGCGGCTGCTCGCGCGTCGAGTTGCCCGAAGTCGGGATGCGTGACCGAATGGCTTCCGATCGTCACGCCCGCCGCCGCGAGCTCTTCGATGTCGCGCCAGTCGAGGAACAGCTCGGGGCCGGACTCGTGCTTGCCCTCGGCCCATGCGGACACGACGAAGACCGTCCAAGGGATTCCCAGATCCGCCAGGATCGGCGCAGCATTCGTGGCGGTACTGCGGGTACCGTCGTCGAACGTCACGGCGAGGCAGCGCTCACCGTTCGTCGGGTACGGCGACAGTTGATCGGCCGGAAGGAACGTGTACCCCGCGTCGAGCGCGGACTCGAGTTGCCGGCGGAAATGTGCCGGGCTGACGTCGTTGATGCCCCATTCCGGCGTGCCGACCGAGTGATAGCAGAGGATCCGGTTGCGCGGCGGTGCTCCGCGGTGGCGCCGGGCGGCGATGAGCTCTCGCTCGAACCGGGCACGCACGGCGACGCTAGTCGACTGGCGAATACCGACAGCACGTGCAACCCTGCCGGCCACTGATCGTGCGCTCATCACTCCCCCGCTCGCTGGTGCATCGCACCTGCTCAGGGCCCCCGGAGCTAGGTCGGCGGCGCCGACCTTCTTGCCCGCTCACTCACTATGATACCAAATATCCGATACGCTCAGAAATCCCTGGCACTCCGCCGTGCTCGGCTCGCCTTCCAGCTGTCCCTCTTCGGAGTGACGGTACTCTCACTTTTCGTCGCCTGCAGCGGGAACGGCAGCGGATCGAAGCACGCGACGCCACGCTCGCCGGTGAGCTCGAGCACCACCACGACTGCCGTGACGCCGCCCGCAGTCGTGAGCACCCGCGATCCCGCGCACTGGCCGTTTGATGGTACATCGCCTTGGAACACCCCCATCGGCTTGCAGGCAACGCTCTCGTCGCCCGCCGAACCGTGCACGGCCTCGCTGACAACTCGTTCCAGCGAGGCCACGATCTCATCGGCGTTCTCGTCGGTGCAGCCGATCGTGGCGAGCACCTCCGACCCTGAGATGCCGGTGCGCGTCAACAGCGAGGTGCGAGCGGTGATTCATGTGCCCGCCGACGCGAAGCCCTCGGATCCACAAGTGAGTCAGAACGGCGACGCCGACTTGGTCGTGATCGATCCCACGCACCGGTACGCCGACGAGCTCTGGCGCGCCCGGCGCACGCGTGACGGGTGGCAAGGCGACTCATACGTTCGAAGCGACCTGGAGGGGCCCGGCGTGGGCACCGGCGGGATACGGGCGTACGGCGGGAGCGCGCTCGCAGGCTTGATTCGCGCCGATGAGCTCCGGCGCCGCTCGATCCCCCACGCGCTCGCGCTCTCGATGCCCCGCGCGCAGCTGCGGCCGGGCCCGGTGTGGCCGGCCATCAGCGATGACCAACCCGATCCCACAATGCCGTACCGCGGCAACGTACCGATGGGCACGCTGGTCACGTTTCCGCCGTCGGTGGATGTCGGGCAGCTCGGACTCTCGCGCACCGGCCTCACGATCGCCCGTGCATTGCGCGACTACGGCGCGTACGTCGTCGATGCGTCGGGCACGTTCTCGTTCTACGCCGAGCCGGCCGCGGAGTCGCTCGTGGCGCCCGCGCGCGACGAGATGGCGAAGATCCGGCCGTTGCTTCGATGTGTGACCGACAACAGCCCCGAGGACATTGGTGGAACGGGCACCCGCCGGGCGCCGGCTGCGCCGCCGCTTGCGATACCTGGCGCTTGAGGCTCACGTTGCGCGCGGCACGCGCGCCGTTGCGTGCTACGTCGCGCGGCACGCGCGCGCCGTTGCGTGCTACGTGGTTGTTGTGTGACGCGGATCATGAGCTGTGGTTGCGTGAACACGCGCAAGACTTTGCGTTCGCATCGCTGCACGGTTTGCATCGAACGGTGCCGGCACCGGTAGGGTGCTCGTGCAGGCATTGCGGCAGTTCGCCGCGAACCCCCCGATCGAGGAGATCGCTTTGACGCGTCTACTTCACCCCCATCGGCCCGCGCTCCGACGCCTTGCTCGCGTCGGCGTGTGCCTCACACTGGTCCTCTGCGTCGGCGCCGTGTCGGGAACGGTCACCGCGTCAGCGAGCGCGAGCGACGCTGTCGGTGTCGCGGGCGTCCAGTACACCAACACCAATGTCGGCGTGCAGGACACCAGCTCGCCGTACAATGTCTCGTGGGCCGGCAGCGGCGTCGCCTACCGCACCCGCACACGCAGGGCCGTCGTCCCCGACGCGGCAGGCGACACCACCACCTCCGCGCCGCCCACAGTCACCGTGAACAACACTCCCGCACCGCCGCCGACCACGGGGTCTCGTGATGCCTTCCTCTGGCCCTTCGCGGCCGATTCATGGGTGAACACCCCGGTCGCAGCTACTGCGAACTACGGAACCGCGGCCCCGTTCAACTCGGCGAGCATCAACGCCGAAAGCTGGTCGGTCAATGTCGGCCTCGCGGGCGACGGCACCGGCCCCGGCGGTGGAAGCGACGCGCACGTCTGTCTCTGGAACGCAGCGAAGACAACGATCCAGGACAACTGGAACTTCTCCGCGTACGTCGCGACCGTCGACGCGAGGGGAGCAGCCGACAAGGGAACGCTTGCGATCAACGTGCCCGCGTGCGCAGGACTCATCCGCGTCGGGGAAATGAACCAGGGTCGCATCCCGCACGCGCTCGCACTGATCGTCAACCAGACCCTGCTGTCGAACAATATGCAATGGCCTGCGACTCAGATCGACTCGGACACGTCGGAGCATGTCGCTGGCGGCCTCGTGTACGGAGCGTTGTACGCGATCCCGGCGAACATCGACGTCACACAACTCGGGCTCACCCCGGGCGGGCTCACACTCGCGCACGCCTTGCAGGATTACGGGGCGGTCATCGCGGACCAGGGCGCCAACAACAGCTTCTACGCGGAAGGCAAGACCGCCGGCACGAGCGGCCTCGCCGGTGCCCGCGCCGACACCGGCCGTCTCATGCCGCTCCTGCACGAAGTCACGAACAGTACGGCAGCTACGCCCGGTGGTGGGGTCCCCGGTAGCACGCGCCGTGCAGCGCCCCCGCCTCCGTTCGGGTGATCCGACCGCAATGTTTCCCTGGGTAACTCCGCGTTCGAGACGGGGGTGCCGCCTGAAATACGGCACGTAGGCGAACCTAACCCGCGCACCGGCTCCCAAGGTCGCGTTCGTGGGTGACATCACCGAGAATCAGTGCGTGCCGCATGGTCGTTGTGTGACCCGATCATGACCTGTGGTTGCGTGAACACGCGCAAAACCTTGCGTTCGCATCGTCTGCACGGTTTGCATCGAACGGTACCGACACCGGTAGCGTGACAGTCATTGCGGCAGTTCGCCGCGAACCCCCCGATCGAGGAGCTTGCCCTGATGCGTCTCCTGCATCCCCATCGGCCCGCGCCCCGACACCTCGCTCGCGTCAGCGCGTGTCTCATGCTGGTCCTCTGCGTCGGCGCCGTTGCCGGCTGCGACTTGTTCGGCGCTCCCCCGGCATCGCCGCCGGTCGTCGCACCCGGTACGCGCGACGTTGCACTGTGGCCGTTCGCCACGACCTCGCCGTGGAATGCCCCTCTCGGGTCGCAGGCAACGATGAGCGGTTCCTGGGATGCGTGCACGGCATCGCTGACCGCGCCCGTCACGGCGGCCATCAATGCGAGGCAGTGGTCGATCGACCCGATCATCGCGACGGCCGCGGACCCGCTTATAGCGATCTTCGTCAACGGCGTGTACAAGACCACTATTAACATTCCGAGCGACGGGCGCCCCTCCGACCCCCAGGTGAGCCAAGACGGCGACGCACACATGGTGGTGATCGACCCGACGCACCGTTACGCCACCGAGCTCTGGCGCGCGCAACCCGCGTTCGGCGGGTGGGAAGCCGACTCGTACGTTCACACCGACCTGTACGGCCCCGGCGTCGGACACGGCGGCGTTCGTGCGTACGGTGGGAGCGCGGTGGGCGGACTGATCCGAGCGAATGAGCTCGCCGCCGGCAACATCCCGCACGCGCTCGCCCTCGCGCTCACCGCCGGGCAGATGCGCCACGGACCGGTCTGGCCCGCGAGCGCCGACGACTCCTACAGCTGGTACGGAGGCAGCGTGCCGATGGGATCACTCGTCGCGCTTCCGCGCTCGCTCAACGTCGACGCGCTCGGGTTCTCTCCGGCAACGGCCGCGATCGCGCATGCGCTGCAGAACTATGGCGCCTACGTCGTCGACGTTTCTGCGAACTTCACGCTCTTCGCCGAACCGTCGGCCAACCCGTTCATCGGCGCCGCGCGCAACGACTTGGCACAACTGCGAGCACTGCTCACCTGTGTTACCGATAACGGGCCCGACAGTGTGGGCGGCGCCGGTGCCCCGAGCGTGCCGCTTGCGCCACCGATCGCGACCGCGCCTTAGCTGCGAACGCCTGAACCCTTCACCCCCGACCGGCCACGCGTCGAAATCGGCGCGTGAGCCCGGCCCGGGTGGGCCACCGCACGCGCCGGGCGTGCCGCCGCACCGGGTTGCGCAGTACGAGCGTGTCGCGCGCCCGCGCGCCTGGTGCCGCCATCCCGTCGGATCGACTTTCTGGTAGCAGTGCGTGAAGCCGTCGAGCACGGCGCGCGGCTCGAACCCGGCGTGCTGCACCGTCCATCGCAGGACGAGGTCGTCGTCGTAGAGGTGCCACGCGTTCTCGTCGCTGGGCGGTCGCACGTCGAAATTCGCGAAGAGCCATCCGCCGGGCCGTAACGCGCGGTGCAGGTCGCGAGCGGTTTCCCCGAGGTCGGGCACGTGCACGAGCGTGTCGAGTGCCGTGATCACGTCATAGTGCTCCGTCTCGAGCTCGGCCGACACCAGGTCGAGATACGACGCCGCATCGCCACGACGGTCGAGTCGGAAGCGCGCGAAATCGAGGAGCGGCTTGGAGATATCTGCGAGCGCGGTCTCGTAGCCGAGACGACCGAAGAGCTGCGACGTGGCCCCCGCGCCGGAACCGAAGTCGAGGTGACGTCCACCGGTTCGGCCGGTCGTCCGCAGGAAACGCGCCACCATCACGCTCGTCGGTATCGCGTAGCCCTCTGTCTGCAGGTAGCAGTACCACGCAAGGTCGAACGACCAGGACGTGAGCGATCGATAGAAGTCGAGCAGCCCTTCGGGAGAGCTGCGATCACCCGCCTGCCACTCGGCAACGCTGCTGTCCTCCCAGTGCAAGCAGCGGCGAAGGCACTCCTCGGGTGGGAGGTCGAAGAACGTGCTCAGGTCGTCGAGCACTCCGGCCCGGACGTCGCGGTCGTCGATACGCAGTGCTTCGCGAAAACGCTCCATCTCGCGGCTCGCGAATGCGTCACGACGGGCCGGGCCCCACGCGCTTCGATCCTCGCGCGCCTCCCCGGGATCCAGTGGATCCACATGTTGGCCCTGCTTCAGTGCGGGTTGCTTCAAGACAACCTGCGCGAGCGAACGGAGTTTCGGTGCCTGCATGGTCACTCAGGAACGCTGAAGGGGGCGGAAGACGATCGAGCGAACGGTGCCGAGCAGAATGGCGAAGTCGAGTGTGACCGACCAGTTCTCGACATAGAAGAGGTCGAGCCTGCGGTACGCATGGAACGCCGGATTGTCGCGGGCTTCGACCTGCCAGAGCCCGGTGATACCGGGAGCAACGCTGAGCCGCTCGAGCAACTCGTCGTCGAACTGCGCGACTTCGGACGGCAACGCCGGACGTGGCCCGACAAGGCTCATCTCGCCACGCAACACGTTGATGAGCTGCGGCAGCTCATCCATGCTCGTCGCCTCCAAGAGTCGTCCGACACGTGTGCGGCGCGGATCGGTGGCGGCCTTGAACAGCGGACCGCCATCCCGGTCGTTGGTCACCTCGCCACGTCGCTGCTCGGCGTCAGGCACCATCGTACGCAGCTTCAGGACCCGCAGTGGCCGGCCACGAAAACCGATTCGCTCTTGTCGGAACAGCACCGGACCGCGGTCTTGCAACTTGATCGCCACCGCCGCCGCAACGAGCAGCGGCGAGGTGAGGACGAGCACCGTCGACGCGATCACGACATCCATCGTGCGCTTGACCGCGAGCTGCCAGCGCGCCAGCCCCAACGGTTCCAGATAGAACAGCGGTTCGTATGCGAGCGGTACCGATCGCAGCCGGCGGTGCGCGATACCACGCAACCCGCTCGACAGATGCACATGCACGCCGGCGGGTGTGAGCTCCCGCACGAGCCGGTTGAGCTCGACGGGAGGAACGGCGCTGGCCGCGATGATCACCCCGGTGGCATCAGCGGCACGAACGGCCGCGACGGTCGAGTCGACCTCGCCGAGCCATGGCACACCGTTGCCCCATCGCTGCGCCTCTTCGGGCCGTCCGACGACGCCGACGATGTTGTAACCAAGCTCGGGATGAGTGTGAAGGAGCCGGTACAACTCGACGCCTTCCTCGTTGGCGCCCACGATCAGCACCGGACGGCTGAAATGGCCCTGCGCGCGGGACGTCTTCAGCCACCAGTCGAATCCCGAACGGAAGTTGGCGAGCAGGACAAAGCTGACCGCCGCGCCGAGCGCGAGTCGCGAGCCCGGGATCGACAGCCCGAGCGCACGCTCGGCGAGATACGCGGCAATGGCCGAGAACGCAGCGGCTCGGCCGAGCCGCGCGATCTCGACCGCCCGCACGCCACAGACCCGCGCGAGGTACAGCCGTTGCACGCCGATGGCGCAGATCGTGGCACCCACGACGAGGGCCACCTCAGCTGCAAGGCGCGGCGGCGAGCCGTGGACGATTTGCGGTCCCCACCACGGCTGGACCGCCGCAAACCACGCCACGCCGACCGCGATCGCGTCGAGCAGGTAGAGAACCCGGCGCAGGATCGGGACCTCGACATCCTGGCCGAGCCGCGCCGCCGCGGCCGCTGCATCGACCTCGAGCGGTTCGGGCGCGAGCGCGAGTCCGGGCGCAGCGGTCAGCTCGGCCTCCGCGGTGGCATCCCCCGTCGAGACGGCGAGACGACCACGCGTCGGCAGATGCCGGCGCTGCGAGCGCCGAGCGCTCTCGTCTGTCGGCGTCTGACCAATCATGGGTGCACGTACTCCGCAATCGAGCGCGAAGCGGAACCCAGGACGGCGATATCGCCGCAAGATGGGGGATCAGGAAGAAACACGAGTCACGAACCTTTGGCGTCGATTGTCTAGCTGGCTGCCACGGCGCGTCGACGCCGAGCGGAGAGAACAGGGTCGATCCGGTGTGGCCCGGTGACGGCCGGCGCGGAGGACATGGTGGTTGCGGCCGCTCGTTGCCGCTCTACGCGCGCCCCTGCGGTGGTTTCCACCTTGTACCTCCCTAAATCAGCCCCGTTTTCCAACACTCAGCGTAGCCGCCCGCCTCGAGAGAAACAAGTGGATCACTACGGAGAGTGATAAATGCTCGCAAATCTTTCGAAAACGGATGCTGTGAGCCCGCTTCGGACCCGGAGCCGAGTGACGATCTGAAGACGGCGGAATGGCTCCGCCGTGAGGGAAGCCGCGATGTTGGACCCCCGGAGGCTCACGGTCACGGGGCGTTGCAGGACACGCGGCGTATGGTCGCGCGCGATGGACGACGAGCCGGCATCGAAGGTGACCGTCGCCCACCTGAGCCGGGCGGAGTCGATGTGCCCGTGGCGACTCCGGGGTGAACACCACGATCGCCGCGGCAACAGGCCCGGCAGCGTTCGATGGCGCGTCGGCAATCACCTGTTCGAGCACGCGAGGCTCGCGCACGCCCGTCTCGCGCCGGCGAGGCCGGGCGCATTCGTTGCCCTGCCGGAGCTGCTGGCCGAAGAACGTGCCGTGTACGAGGCCGCTGCCCGTTGGTATGTCGCGCTCTTCGGGGAGCGTCCGGTTCGGGCGATCGACGAGGGCACGGTCGACGAGTGGGAAACCGATGTGCCCGAGCTCGGTGTTCGGCTCGTGGGGCGGGCCGGGCTGGTCGTGGAGGGGCCCGCCGGTGAGGCCGAGGTTCGGATACTGCGCCTCCGAACGGGCACGCTGCTGCCTTCCGATCCGCTCGAGACGACCGCGGCCCGCTTCGCGGTGCTGCGCCTCGCGCCGTGGCTCGACCAGCGCCCGCTGCGCATCTGCATCGCCGACCTGATGAACGGCGCGATCGCCGATCGTGTCGCGGACACCACGCTCGCCCTCCGCGACCTGCGACCGTGGCTCGCCGAGCGGGTTGCCGCCATCCGCCACGTCACGTCCGACCCGCGCCCGCGGCCCGGCACCGAGTGCGCGACCTGCCGGCTGATCGCAGGATGCCCGGCCCATGGCTGAGAGATTGCTCCCCGACATCGTGAGCTTGAGTGCGTCGTCTCTCGACACCTGGCTGCGCTGCCGCCGTGAATACCTGGCAGGCAACGTGCTCGGGCTGCCGGAGAGCGACGCCGGACCGCCATTCGAACACGGCAACTTCGTGCACGCGCTGCTCCGCCATGTCCACGTGACTGGCTCGTGTCGTGATGACGAACACGTCGCCGATGTGCTCGTCGCGCACGGCGTTGACGCCGACGGTCCGTATGGTCAGATCATCGACCGGCATCGGCAGCGCTGTCCCGAGAACGTCGAGCAGCGCCGCGCACGAGCAGGAGCGGGCACGATTTCACCGCCTGCCGGCGCCGATGTTCATGGTGACCGGTCGCATCGACGCGATCTGGGTGCACCACGGCATCCTGGACGCCCACGATTACAAGACCGGGCGCCCGTTCCTCGACCGGGTCGCCGACGACCCGCGGGCTCGACTGCAGGCCTGGCTGCTGGCTCCATACGCGGACCGCCATGACCTGCGCCTGCATCTCCGCTACGAGTTCCTCGCGCCCGAGGTCACCGAGGACCCCGAGCCGTTCGAACCCGACGACGACGATCTCGATCAGATCGGCGAGGAGCTCGCGTCGATGGTCCGTGAGCTCTGGGCGGAGCGCGACTTTGCCGGCGTCGCCGATCGGGAGACGTGCAGTCGTTGCCGCTACCGATCGATCTGCCGCGACAGCGCGAGCCCCGGCGTGGCGATGTGGCCTGTCGTCGAGCCGGATCTGGACGATGAGGAGGGAGCCGATGCCGGCGGCTAACCGGTGGCGAGCTCACCCCCATCGGCGGGTGGTTCCGGCCGTGACCTCGGGGCGCTGACGGCCCGATCGAGCGGTCGGTACACGTAGCAGTACTCCACGATGAGATTCCGGCCTGCGTCATCGAGGTCGACCAGCTCCGCAGCGACACGGAACCGGGCGATCGGCTCGTCGTAGCTGCACGACGTCACCAGGAGCTCCAACGCGATGTCGCGTAAGGCGCCGCTCCCGGCGACAAGGCGCGTCTGCAATCGCGCCCGTGCTCCGAGCGGCCACTCGACAGACGAGCCGAACACCAGCCCGGTGCGAGACAAATCGAGCACGGCAACGATCTCGTCGCCGACCCGGCCCTGGAGCTCCACGGCGAAGCGGTGGTCCGCGCGTCTCGACGAGCGTCGCACCAGTTGGACAACCAGCAGGGAGAGACCCACGATCAACACACCGACACCGACCTCGACGCGAGCAGTGCGGGAGAGCCCCAACACGCTGCCGCGACCCCAGCCGATGCTCCACGCGACATAACCCAAGACGCAGAGCAACGTGAGCGTCGTGAGCGCCTGCAACGCGCCGGCGCGCTGCGCCCCACGCGACGTCCGATGAGAGCGCGCGGGCGTCGATGGCTTCCGCCGCTGCTCTTCCACTTGTGGCATGGACTGTGTCCAAACGCTCGTCCGTGCCCCCGGAATATGAGATCGACATCCGCGACGAGATATTGAGCGTTGGGGCATACGATCGCGTGTTTGCCCACCGAAAGCAGCGTCTGTGATCGATCCCCACAGTCCCGTGATCGTTGGCCTTGGTCAGACGTCGCAGCGGCTGGACGATTTGAGCGATGCGCGTGAGCCGATCGACCTACTCGCGGACAGCGGTGCGCGCCGCCGATGCCGACACCGGAGCGGCGCGTTCGCTCGTACGCGTGGCCGACACGTTCGCAGTCGTCGACATGCTGTCGTGGAAGTACGCCGACCCCGGCGCGCTGCTGGCACGCAGACTCGGCATCGGCGCGGCGGTCACCAGCGTCACGACCACGGTCGGCGGCAACAGCCCGGAGCTGCTCGTCCACGAGCTCTCGCCGGCGATCGCGAAGGGTGACACGAGAATCGCCGTGATCGGCGGGAGCGAGTGCATCTACAGCCGGTGGCGGGCACGGCGGGAGCCCAAGGTGTGGCTCGAATGGACCAAGACCGAGGACGCGCCCTGTCACCACGTCATCGGTGACGCTCGTCCGGGCACGAACGACTACGAGACGGCCCACCTCGCGGCCGCACCGACACAGATCTACCCGCTGTTCGAGACGGCGCTGCGCGGCCGCGCAGGTCGAGATGTCACCGCGCACCAGCGACACGTGAGCGAGCTCTGGGCGCATTTTGCCGCCGTGGCCGCGGACAATCCGCACACGTGGTCGCGCATCGCCTACTCGCCCGAGGAGATTCGCACGGCCGACGCTGACAACCGGGTCGTCACGTTTCCATACCTGAAGCGCATGTGCGCCAACATCGACACCGATCAGGCCGCCGCCGTGATCCTCTGCTCCTACGAGGTGGCACGTGATGCCGGCGTCGCACAGGATCGAATGGTGTTCCCGCTCGCCGGTGCCGACGCGTACGACCATTTCTGGTTCAGCGAGCGCGACTCGTTGGCGACATCTCCTGCGATCCGTGCTGCCGGTGACGCCGCGCTCGACGCGGCCGGGTGCGGGATCGATGACGTCGCGCGCTTCGATCTCTACTCGTGCTTCCCGGCTGCCGTCGAGATGGCGATGGAAGCGCTGCGGCTACGCGGCCCGCAAGCCGGAGATTCTCGCCCGCTGACGGTCACGGGTGGCCTGGGCTTCGCCGGCGGCCCCGGCAACAACTACTCGACGCACTCCATCGCGATGATGGTCGACGCGTGCCGCCGCGATCCCGGCTCGGTCGGCATGGTCACCGCGCTCGGCTGGTATGTCACGAAGCATTCGATCGGGCTCTACTCGACGACGCCGCCCGGCGCCCGGTTTGCGCGTATTGATCCCTCGGTGACGCAGTCGACGGTCGATGCAACCCCGCGCCGCGAGGTCGCCGATCCGTACTCGGGCCCGGCGACGGTGGAGGCGACGTCGGTGGTCTTCGACCGCGACGGCATGCCGGCGGTCGCAATTGTCAGCACGCTCACTCCCGACGGCCGCCGTGCGCTTGCCAACTCCCATGACGCCGACCTCCTGGACTCGATGACCCAGGAAGCGTGGGAGGGCCGGGCGGTGCAGCTCGACACGGACGGCACGACGAGCACGCTCGCCCCCTGACGATCGTCGCTTCTGGGATGGGTTTTCGACCGTGACGGTCGAAAACTCTGCCCGGAACGGGAGATGGCCCTAACGTCGTTCGACATGCCCCCCGAACATGCCAGTCGCACGCGCACGCTCTGGTGGGGATTCACGCGGCGCTGCCCGCGCTGCGGCTCGGGCCATCTCTTTCGCCGGTACTTCAATATCGTGCCCGACTGTCCGCGCTGCGGCCTGCACTTTGAACGCGAGGCCGGCTACTGGAGCGGCGCGCTCGCGATCAACATCATCGTGGTCGGCGGGTGCTTTGCCGTCGTGTTCGTTGCGGCGCTCGCGCTCACGATCCCCGCGGTGCCCGTCGTGCCGTTGCTCGTGCTCTTCGTGCCGATCGTCGTCCTCGGTCCGATCGTCTACTACCCGTTCTCGAAGACCGTGTGGATGGCGGTCGACCGGGCGATTCTCCAGCGTCTCGACCCCAACGCGAAGCTCGACGATCGAGTGTGAGCTCAGCCGCGTAAGTCGACGCGGAGCACGAGCACGCCGTCGTCGAATGCCCAGGTGGCGTCACCGATGATCGCGAAGTCCTGAAAGTCGAGCTGCGCCTGATCGAGGAACCGCTGGCGCTCCGCGCCGGCGACCGGCGGGAGCGGTCGATCCTTGACCGCCGCGGCCCGTTCCCGAAACCGCCCGATCATCGCGTCAACATCAAGCTCGTCAGTCATGGGCTGAACCTACCCGGCCATGCGCGCAACGAGCACCCGGTCGCGTCCTGCCATGTCGGGCCGCGTGAACGCGGCGGCGAACCCCGCGTCGTGGGCCAGCCCGACCGCGCGGCTTCCCTGGTGCGGTGCGACCTCGACGACGAGCACCCCGAGCCGGGGCGCCAACCAGCGCGGGGCCGTGCCAACAATCGTCTCGATGGCCTCCAAGCCGGTCGGTCCGCTCACCAACGCCTCGCGCGGCTCATGCAGTGCCACCTCCGGCGGCAGATCGATCACCTCGTCGGCCGCGACATAGGGCGGGTTGGACACAACGAGGCGCAACTCCCCCGCGAGCGATTCAGGCAGCGCGTCGAACCAGGAACCCCGCGCGACACGCACTCGCGTCGCGATTGAACCGGCGCCGGCAAGGTTGGCGCGCGCCACGACAAGCGCATCCTCACTGACGTCGGTGGCCCACACCTCCGCATCGGGCAGCTCCGAGACGAGCGCCAACGCAATCGCACCGGAGCCGGTGCCCAGATCGGCGACCGGATACGCGGTCTCCGTGCCGACCCAGGGGTTGCGGCGCCCGACGCGGGCCCCGAAGCGCTCCGTTTCGTCGATGGCGACCTGCACTGTCGTCTCCGTCTCGGGCCGGGGAATCAGCACGCGGGGATCGACGAGAAGATCGAGGCCACGAAAGCTCCAGCTCTGCAGCACGTACTGCAGCGGCTCGCCGGCGCAACGCCGGGCGAGCATCTTCTCGACTCGATGCTCGACGGTCCGCGGCACGGGTTCCGCGGTCGCGGCGATGAGCTCGGCGCCGTCCATGCCGGAGGCCGCTTCGAGTATCCATTGCGCTTCGGCGACCGGTGACGACGCCCGAACGAGTCGCAACGCGTGCTCCCCCGCGCCCCCGCAGCTCTCCCCACGTCGCCATTGCTCGGCGCCGCTCAGTCTTCGACGCCGAGTTGCTCGGCGCGTTCCGCCTCGGCCAGCCCGTCGATGATCTCGTCGAGGTCGCCGGCGAGGACACGGTCGAGCGCGTGGAGCGTGAGCCCGATGCGATGGTCGGTGACGCGGTTCTCCTTGAAGTTGTACGTGCGGATCTTGTCGGAACGGCCACCACTCTTCACCTGACTGCGGCGCGCGGACGACAGCTCCTCCTCCTGACGGTCGTGTTCGATCTGCAACAGCCGGGCGCGCAGGATGCGGAGCGCCTTCTCCTTGTTTTGCAGCTGGCTCTTCTCGTCCTGACAGGTGACGACGAGTCCCGTGGGCCTGTGGGTGAGGCGCACGGCGGAGTCGGTGGTGTTGACCGACTGGCCACCGGGGCCACTCGATCGGTACACGTCGACCTCGAGGTCGTTGGGGTCGATCGCGATGTCGACCTCCTCGGCTTCGGGCAGCACCGAGACCGTCGCCGCGCTCGTGTGCACGCGGCCCTGGCTCTCGGTCACGGGCACGCGCTGCACACGGTGAGGACCGGCCTCGTGCTTGAAGCGACTCCAAGCCTCCGGGCCCTTGGCCACGAACGTGATCTCCCTGAAGCCGCCCATGTCGGACGGCTGGCTCGACAGCACCTCGAGCTTGAAGCCCCGATTGACCGCGTACTGCTGGTACATGCGGTACAGCTCGCCCGCCCAGAGGTTGGCCTCCTCGCCGCCCTCGGTGCCGCGGATCTCGACCATGACGTTCTTGCCGTCGTTGGGATCGCGCGGGATCAACAACTCCTTCAGGCGGTCGCTCAGCTGCGCGAGTCGCGCCTCCTGGGACTCCACCTCGCGTTTCCATTCCTCCTTGACGACGGCGTCGTGCTCGCTGTTCAGCAGCTCGCGCGCGTCGGCGAGATCGACGGTCGTGTCGCGGTACTCGCGGTACGTTTCGACCACCGGCTTGAGCTCGGAGTAACGCCGCCCGGCATCGGCGGCCGCGGCCTGATCACCCGATGCGTACAGCTCGGAGAGTTGCGACTCGAGTTTCTCCAGCTCCGTCTCGAGATCGGCCAGCCGCTCGAACATGCGGCCCAGGGTACCGGCGGCGGTCGCTGCACCTGGTGGCCAGGAGGACAGGCCGAGCTGCACGCCGGGACGTCTATGCGGAGCCGAATGCCGCTCGGCCGGTCGCCACGGGCCCGGGAGCCGGCTGGTGACTCCGCGCTTCCACCTCGGCGAGCTGCTCGGCCGTCATGACCGCCCGCAGCGACGCGATCGCAACCTCGAGCTGGTCGAGTGACGGCTCGCGCGTCGTGAGCTTCTGCAGCGCGAGCCCGGGCTTCATGAGCACGCGGATCCAGAGCCAGCGCATGTGCCCCGCGGCAAAGCGGATGATCTCGTAGCTCACTGCCGCGATCACGGGAAGCAACACGACGCGCTCCCCGATCAGCAGTGGCCACGCCGGACGACCGAAGAACGAATACACGATGATCGCGACGATCATCACGGTCAGCAGGAAGTTGGTACCGCACCGCACGTGCTCGGTGCTGAACGTCTGCGCCGACTCGGGCGTCAGCTCGACGTCGTTTTCATACGCGGCGATCGACTTGTGCTCCGCGCCGTGATACTGGAACACGCGTTTGATGTCGGGTAGCCGCCCGATCAGCGTGAGGTAGCCGAGGAAGATCGCGAGCCGCAGGGTTCCCTCGGCGATGTGGAACCACGCGCTGCTGCCGTCGATCCTGCTGCCGAGCCCGTTGATGGCGAGCGCGGGAAGCACGAGGAAGAACGCGGAGAACAGGACGATGGCGATGCCGACCGCCCAGCCCATCGCCCCCTTCGAGAGCCGCTCCTCTTCGGGGACCTGCCGGTTGGCCGACCACGACAACGCCCGGAAGCCGAGCGCCATGGACTCGCCGAGCGTGGTGATGCCGCGAACGAACGGGACCTTGGCGTAGCGCTCGGCCCAGCTCGGCGCGTCGTTGACCTCGACGTCGATGTCGCCTTCGGGAGTGCGCACGGCGACGGCCCAGGTGCGCTCGCCGCGCATCATCACGCCTTCCATCACCGCTTGCCCGCCCATGTAGCGCGGCTGCGACTTGGACATGACGGGCCCTTCCTCGAACTTGCTCAGGCCTTCTTCTTGGCCTTTTCGGAGTCGGACTGCGCGAACCGGCGCTGGAAGCGCTCGACCCGCCCGCCGGTGTCGACGAGCTTCTGCTTCCCCGTGTAGAAGGGATGGCACTCGGAACACAGCTCGGCGTGGAGATCGGAGACCGTCGAGCGCGTCGTGAACGTGTTGCCACACGAGCATTTCACGGTGCACTCGACGTAGTCGGGGTGAATGTCGGTCTTCATGACACTCCAGTGTAGGGGCAGATGGTGCGGCCTCAGCCTCCGGGAGACGGGGCTTTCGCGATCTCGGCCAGGAACTCGTCGTTGCTCTTCGTGGTACGGATCTTGTCGATGAGCAACTCGAGCCCGGCACCGCCTTCGAGCGCATTGAGCACCCGGCGCAGCTTCCAGACCTGCTGGAGCTGGTCACGATCGAAGAGCAGCTCCTCGTGGCGCGTGCTCGACGCTTCGACGTCGATCGAGGGGTAGATGCGCCGTTCTGAGAGACGCCGGTCGAGGCGAAGCTCCATGTTGCCGGTGCCCTTGAACTCCTCGAAGATCACTTCGTCCATGCGACTGCCGGTCTCGACCAGCGCGGTGGCCAGGATCGTGAGCGAGCCGCCTTCCTCGATGTTGCGCGCCGCACCGAAGAACTTCTTCGGCGGGTACAGGGCGGTGGAGTCGACACCACCGGAGAGGATGCGGCCCGATGCCGGGGTCGCGAGGTTGTACGCGCGGGCCAGGCGGGTGATCCCGTCCAGCACGATCACGACGTCTTTGCCCAGCTCGACGAGCCGCTTCGCCCGATCGATCGTGAGCTCGGCCGCAGCGGTGTGCTCCTCGGACGGGCGGTCGAACGTGCTCGCGACGACCTCGCCTCGCAGCACGTGACGACGCATGTCGGTGACCTCTTCGGGCCGCTCGTCGACGAGCAGCACCATGAGGTGCACTTCCGGGTTGTTGCGTTCGATCGAGTACACGACCTGCTTGAGGATCGTCGTCTTGCCGGCTTTCGGCGGCGAGACCACGAGCCCGCGCTGGCCCTTGCCGATCGGTGAGATCAGGTCGACGATGCGGCCGGTCATGCTCATGGGCTCGTCTTCGAGCTCGAGTCGCAGCCTGGAGTCGGGGAACAGCGGCGTGAGGTCTTCGAAACGCGGACGGGCACGCGCTTCGTCGGAGGTCATGCCGTTGACCTGATCGACACGAAGCAGCGCCGGATACTTCTCGCTGCTCGCGGCGGGACGCGTCAGGCCGTGCACGTAGTCGCCCTTGCGCAACGCGAACCGGCGCACTTGCGACACGCTCACGTAGACGTCTTTGGGGGACGGGAGATATCCGTTCGTGCGCATGAAGCCATAGCCCTCGTCGCGCAGGTCGAGCAAACCCTCCACTTCGATCGGCTCGCCTTGCGGCTCGCCTCCGCCGCCTCCGCCGCCTTGCTGTTGCGACTCGCCGTCGCGTGGGCGATCGCGACCGCGGCCGCGGCGGCGACGCCGGCGGTTGCCTTCGCCGTACGACTGACGTTCGTCTTCGGGATCGAGTCGCGCTCCCGACGTGGACTGCTTCGGACCGCCGCCATCACCGCCGCCACCGCTGCGCATCGAAGTGTCGGTACCGGTCCGCGCCTCGGCGTGATCGGACGCCGGCGCGGCAGTGGCAGTCGATTCGTCGCGACGTGGCCTCGGCGCGACATCGACCTCGGCACCGTCGACTGCGGCAAGCGCCTCTTCTTCGGCCGCGAGCGCGGCGACGGGGTCGACGTCGACCTCGGACGCCTTCTTCGACCGGACCCGCTTCGGCTTCACTTCGCCGTTGTCGTCGCTCGATCCCTCGCCGCCGTTGGCCGCGGTGAGGATCGCGTCGATCAAATCGGCCTTCTTCAGCCGCGTGGCTGACTTCACGCCCATCGCGCCGGCGATGGCATGGAGCTCTTCGCGGTCTTTGCCGTCGAGCATCGAGCGCTCGAGCTGGCCTTCGTTGCTCATCAGGGTGCTCCTCGGGGGAGATATCAGTGGGACTGGATCATCGGGTCGAACATTGAGTGTCCAACGCTCTCCGGCCGGTCGAACCGCTTCGGCTCGTGACCGTGAGAGAAGTGGAACGCCGCGCCAGCGGCACGGAAAGTCGCGGCCGCACGTTGACACCGCGATACCGAAACTCAAAAGGAACGAGACCCCCGATGCGATGTCCAGAGGTGCTTCGAGGAGTCACGCCGGACCCGAGAGGGCGGCGGTTCACCACGGAGTGTAATCGCCGTTTCGCGCATCGGCAACAACTGAGTGGATCTCGAGCGAGTCAGGCTCGATCAGCGTGGAGCAGCCTGCCCATGAGCTCGTCCGCGACAACGGGTGACGCGAGGGCCACCCCGGACTCCGTGTACGCCCCGCCGGGTCCGTCAGACTCGGAGTCGAACATCAGGTACGGCACTGCATCCGACGTGTGGGTCTTCAACGCGCAGGGCGTGGCGTGATCGGGCAAGAGCAGGATCCGATGCGCACCGCGCGCCTCGAGCGCTTCGGCGAGTGGACCGATGATCTCGGTGTCCCATCGCCGGAGTGAATCGACCTTCTCGCCCACGAGACCCTGATGACCGGCCTCGTCGGTGGCTTCGACGTGCAAGAGAAAGAAGTCGCGGTCGCGCAAGCTCGCGACGCACGCGTCGCGCTGCGCCGCGTAGTCGTTGTCGAAGCCGGCGGTCGCGCCCGGAACATCGACGACCTCGAGCCCGGTGAGCACACCCAGGCCGCGCACGAGGTCGACCGCGGAGCTGAGTCGTCCGCTCACTCCGTAACGGTGTGCGAACGCCGGCATGGTCGGGCGCGCGCCCTGACCCCAGAGCCAGATCTGCGTCGCGGTCGAGTCGACGTCGGCAGCGACGCAGCGTACGACGTCGCGGGAGGCTTCCATCAGCGCGATCAACTTGCTCGCGGCCGGACCCGTGGGGGGCACGGCGAGCCTGCCGGTGAGATCGTGGGGCGGCACGCACTCGGCGTCGGCAAGCTCCCGTGGCGTGACACAGAGGTGGCGGTACTCGACGCCGGCGTGGAAGCGGATGCCGTCGCGGCCGTTGCCGAGCGCGTCGTCGAGCGCGGCGACGATCGGGGCGCTCTGCTCGCTCGAGAGGTGACCCGCCGCGAAGTCGACCATCGTGCCCGCGTCGTCGATGGTGACGAGGTTGCAGCGGAACGCGACTTCGTCGTCCCCCAGCTCCACCCCCATTGCCGCGGCCTCGATCGGTGCCCGACCGGTGTGGAACACCGTGGGGTCGTAGCCGAGGATCGACATGTTGCCGACGTCGCTGCCCGGCGGGAGACCGGCCGGGATCACTGCGGCCCGACCGACTTCGCCGCGCGCAGCGAGACGCCGCGAGATTGGGCATCGCCGCAGCTTCCAGCGGAGTGCGGTCGCCCAGCTCGGCCAACGGTTCGTCTGCGCAGCCGTCGGGCACCAGAACGACGTACTTCATCGGCGTCATCGTAGGCGCGCCCGTTGCGAGGACATGAGCCGGTACCCTCGCCGTCTGCCTCTCTTTGTGCACCCGTGCCTGCGCCGCGTCGTCATCGGCTCCACGTGCGTCGGGCTCCTGATCTTCGCCGGGTGCAGCAGCAGCTCGACGCGTCATGCGACACCAAAGCGGTCGGCCGTCTCGACCACGCCCGCGCCGGCCGCAACCGGCGCGACGACAACGGCCGACGCACCCGCAACGCTCGCGACAGCGAAGGTCAAGCTCACGAAGATTGCAAGTGTCACCGGGCCAACCGCGTTCGCGCCGCGCCCGGGAGCGACACGTTGTACGTCACCGAGCAGACGGGTCGGGTCGACGCCATCCGCGGCGGCAAGGTCGAAACGCTCGTCGACCTCTCGAAGAGCGTGCTCGCAGGCGGGGAGCGGGGCCTGCTCGGACTTGCGTTCTCGCCCGACGGCTCGAAGCTCTACGTCGACTACACGTGCACGAACACCGACGATTGTGTGGACGAGCTCACCATGCAGGGCGACAACGTGAACGTGAAATCGCGACACGCGCTGCTGCGGGTCAAGGATCCACAGCCGAACCACAACGGCGGCCAGCTCGCCTTCGGACCCGACGGCGTGCTGTACATCGCGATCGGCGACGGCGGCGCCGCCGGCGACCAGGGTCCGGGACATGACGTGGGCGGCAACGCGCAATCACTGGGCACCCTGCTGGGCAAGATTCTGCGCATCAACCCGGCGGCGTCGGCAACCGCGCCGTACACCATCCCGCGCGACAACCCGTTTGCCGGCCGCGACGGCGCGCGGGGAGAGATCTGGTCGTACGGGCTGCGCAATCCGTGGCGCTTCACGTTCGATCGCAGCACCGGTGACTTGTGGATCGGTGACGTCGGCCAGAACAAGTGGGAGGAGGTCGACTTCGCTCGTTCTGTCGGCGCGACTCCCGGCAAGCCCGGTATGAACGCGGGGCGCGGCCTCAACTTTGGATGGAACCGCTTCGAAGGCTCGCATCCGTACACGGGTGACCCGCCGTCGAACGCGGTCGGACCGATCTTCGAGTACAGCCACGACGACGGTGGGTGCGCGGTGACCGGCGGATACGTGTACCGGGGCACGGCGATCCCCGCGCTGCGCGGTGCATATCTGTGGGCCGACGAATGCATCGGCCAGGTACACGCATTCGTGCAGCAGGCCGACAAGGCCGTCGGCGAGCGTGACCTCGGCGTGAAGGCAGACCAACTCTCGTCGTTCGGGCAGGACAATGCGGGCGAGCTGTACGTCCTCTCGCTCGCGGGCGCCGTCTACAAGGTCGAAGCGGCTTGACGCCGCGCTCACTGGTCGGTGTTACCGCGGCTCCACACGACTCGCGACGATGCCGGAGAACCACGCGGTGAGCACGGCGGGAAGCGCGGCCGCGAACAAGCCGGCCAGGCGATTCGCGAGCCCGGGAACGCATTCGGCGTGACCGCGCTCGAACGCATTGATGCCTGACTCTGCGACGGCGTCGGCCGACAGCCACACGAAGCCCGGCAGCACGCTCGGATCGATGCCGGAAGCTGCCGGGAAGTCGGTACGCGTGAAGCCGGGGCACAGCACGAGCACGTTGACCCCGGTGCCGCGAGCCTCGTCGTGGAGTGCGTGACTGAAGCTCGTGACGAATGCCTTCGTCGCGCCGTACGTGGCGTTGTACGGCATGGGCTGGAAGCTCGCCATCGACGACACGTTGATGATGCCGCCGCGGCGCCGCTCGATCATGCCGGGTAATGCAGCATGGCTCAGGCGCACGAGCGCGACGACGTTGAGCTCGATCTCGTCGATCTCGTGGTTGACGGGCAGCTCGGCGAATTTCCCGTACGAGCCAACCCCTGCATTGTTGACCAGCACGTCGACCGGTCGGGCCGGATCCGACAGCACGGCCTCGACCGACTTGACCCCGTCAGATGTGGCGAGGTCGGCGCTCAGCACGTCGGCCCGCACGCCGTGCTCGGCGGTGAGCCGGTCCGCGAGGTCGCGCAGTCGCGTGGCATCACGTGCGACGAGCACGAGATCGTCGCCGCGGGCCGCAAGCTTCTCGGCGAACGAACGCCCGATGCCGAGCGAAGCGCCGGTGATCAGCGTGAGCCGCTTGCGGTCGTCGTTCATGGGAAGCCCTCCTAGAGGCCGAGCTCGGCAGCGACTGCCGCGGCGGTGGGGTCGACCGCCGCGCCCAACTGCACCTCGCTGATCGCACGCTGCGGATCTTTCAAGCCGTGACCGGTGACCGTACAGACAACCGTCTCCCCCATCCCTATCAGGCCCGCGCCCGCGGCCTTCAGCAGCCCGGCAACCGACGCGGCCGACGCGGGCTCGACGAAGCACCCCTCACCGGCAGCCAACAGTCGGTACGCGTCGAGGATCTCCGCATCGGTCACCGCGCCGATGTGCCCGCCGGATTCGTCTCGTGCCGCGATCGCGCCGTGCCAAGACGCCGGGTTGCCGATCTGGATCGCGGTCGCGATCGTCTCGGGATGCAGCACAGGCTCGCCGGTGACGAGCGGCGCGGCACCGACCGCCTGCCAACCGAGCATGCGGGGCGCGCGCGTGGCCCGGCCGAGCACCTTGTACTCGGAGTAGCCCTTCCAATACGCGGTGATGTTGCCGGCGTTGCCGACCGGAATGCAGTGCACGTGTGGCGCGTCGCCGAGCGTGTCGACGATCTCGAACGCCGCGGTCTTTTGGCCCTGGATGCGATATGAGTTGATCGAGTTGACGACCGTCACGCCGCCTCGTTCCGCGAGCTCGCGCACGAGCGTGAGCGCGTCGTCGAAGTTGCCGCGCACCGGCACGACGCGCGCGCCGTGAATGAGCGCCTGCGCGAGCTTGCCCATCGCTATCTGGCCTTCGGGAATCACCACGGCGCACGTGAGCCCGGCGCGAGCCGAGTACGCCGCGGCCGATGCCGACGTGTTGCCGGTCGACGCGCACATCACGACCTTTGCGCCTTCCTCGACACCCTTGGAGATCGCCATGGTCATCCCGCGGTCCTTGAACGAGCCCGTGGGGTTGAGGCCCTCGACCTTGAGCAGCACCTGCACGCCGACGCGCTCCGAGATCGTGGGCGCTTCGAGCAATGGTGTCGCCCCTTCGAGCAACGTGATCACCGGTGTGGCCTCGGTCACCGGCAGCAGCGACCGGTACGCATCGATCACCCCCGGCCACGGCGACGGCAAGGGAGTCACCACGAGCTCATTCCTCGTCGCCCATCACTCGCAACACCGACCCGACCCGGTGCACGGTCTCGACGTCGCGGAGCGCGTGCACCGTTGCGCGCAGGTCGGCCTCCCGCGCCTTGTGCGTGACGAAGATCAGCCGGGCGTCATCGCCGATGCCACGCTGCTGCATCGACTTGATCGACACGCCGTGCGTGCCGAACGCGGTCGCGATGGCGGCGAGCACGCCCGGACGGTCGGCCACTTCGATGAACAGGTAGAACTGCGATTCCACCTCGTCGATCGGGCGGATCGTCTTGCGCTCGAGGTCGCCGATCGTCGCGCCGCGCCCACCGGAGACAAGGTTCTTCGCCGCGTCGATGAGATCGCCGATCACCGCGGAAGCCGTCGGCCCGCCGCCGGCGCCCCGGCCGTACAACATCAGCTCGCCGACCGCATCACCCTCGATGAACAGAGCGTTGAACGACTCGCGCACCGAGGCGAGCGGGTGGTGCAGCGGCACCATCGCAGGATGCACCCGCACGGCGACCTCGCCGTCGAGCTCCTCGGCCACAGCGAGCAGCTTCACGACGTAGCCCAGGTCACGCGCCGACGCGATGTCATGATCCGTGAGATCCGAGATGCCTTCCCGGTACACGTCACCCGCCACGACGCGCGCGCCGAACGCGATCGACGCGATGATCGCCGCCTTCGCCGCGGCATCGAAGCCTTCGACGTCGGCCGTCGGGTCGCGTTCCGCGTAGCCACGCGTCTGCGCCTCTGCGAGCGCGTCGTGAAACGACGAGCCGGCCTCGGTCATCCGAGTGAGGATGTAGTTGGTCGTGCCGTTGACGATGCCCATCACGCGGCGGATGTGGTCGCCCGCAAGGGACTCGCGCAACGGTCGTATGAGCGGGATACCCCCCGCGACGGACGCTTCGAACAGCAGGTCGACGCCCGCGCCTTCGGCTGTCTCGAAGAGCTCCCTGCCCACGTTGGCGAGCAACTCCTTGTTCGCCGTGACAACCGGCTTGCCGCCCTTGAGTGCCTCCGTGATGAGGGAGCGCGCCGGCTCGATCCCGCCGATCAGCTCGACCACGATGTCGATGTCGGCCGCACCGACGACCGATTCAGCATCGTTGGTGAACGCGCTGGCGGGGAGCGGCACGTCGCGTTCGAGCGCGAGGTTGCGCACCGCGACCTTGCCGACTTCGAGCCGCACACCCGCGCGGCGCTCGATGACGTCGGCGTTGTCGTCGATGAGCCGCACCAACGCCGCGCCGACGTTCCCGCACCCGAGAATCCCCACGCGTACGAGGCCTTCATTGACGGCTGGATCCATGGCCATCAGTCTGCCCCGGACGGGAGATCGAGACGGACGAGATCTTCCTGCGTCTCGCGTCGCAGCACCGCCCGCGCGTTCCCGCCGCGTACGAACACGACGGCGGGGCGGGGCACCTTGTTGTAGTTCGACGCCATCGAGTAGCCGTACGCGCCCGTCACGGGCACGGCCAGCAGGTCGCCCACTGCGACACCTTCGGGGAGCTGCGCGTCCGCGACGAGCACGTCGCCTTGCTCGCAGTGCTTGCCTACGACGGTGGCTTGCATCGGCCACGGTTCGCGCAGGCGGCGCCGGGAGGTAGGCGTCGTAGCCGGCCCCGTAGAGCACCGGGCGCGGGTTGTCGCTCATGCCACCGTCGACGGCGACGTAGGTGCCGACGCCGGGGATCCGCTTCACTGTGCCGACGCGATACACGGTGATCGCGGCCGCGCGCGGCAATCGAACGCCCCGGCTCCACCAGGAGCCGCGGCGACGCGCTCAGTCCCGCGGCGCGCGCGCCGTCCTCGAGTGCGCGTTGCAGCACCTTGGCGTAGTCGGCGATCTCGCACTGCGGGTCGTCCGCGAGGTCAGCGCGTACCGAGGCCGCCGCCCAGGTTGATCTCCTGAATCGGCCGGCCCGTCTCCTGCTCGACCTCTCCCGCAAGCTCGGTGACGATCGCAAGTGCACGCGCATACGACTTGAGCACGTAGATCTGTGACCCGATGTGGCAGTGCAATCCGCCGAGGTGCAGCGCGTCGCTCCGCGCCACTCGAATCGCCGCGGCACGCGCCACGCCGTCAGCCACCGTGAAGCCAAACTTCGAATCCTCGGTACCGGTCTCGATGAACTCGTGCGTGTGCGCCTCGACGCCGGGGGTAACCCGCACGAGCAGCGTCGGGCGCACGTTCGTGCCGGCGACCAGCGCCTCGATCCGGTCGAGCTCGTCATGGGAGTCGGTGACGATGCGTCCGACACCCGCATCGAGCGCGGCACGCAACTCGTCGTCCGACTTGTTGTTGCCATGGAAGACGATCCGCGCCGCCGGAAAGCCGGCGTGGAGCGCCACGAACAGCTCGCCGCCGGTCGCGACGTCGAGGTGAAGCTGTTCCTCGTCGACGAGCCGCACCATCGCCTCGCACAGAAACGCCTTGCCCGCGTACGCGACGCTGCCGGGGCCGAAGTCCGCGACATACTCGCGGCACCGGGCGCGCAACTCGTCTTCGTCGTAGACGAACAGCGGCGTGCCGTACTCGTCGGCCAGCGCGTCCAAATCGGCATCCAGCAAGGCCGGCGGCACGAGCGTGGTGTCGAACGGCTCGGCCGTGATCACGCACTCCCCCAACGTTTGTGCACCAGCGCGCGGTAGAGGGGCCACTTTTGCACAAACGGGTTCATGGGGCGGCTGCGGCTTCGTCGTCGGTGTCGAGGTTGTCGGTGTCGGGGTCGTCGGTGTCGAGGTCATCGGTGTCGAGGCGGGTCATCTTGTCAGGAGCGCTGACGCCGAGAAGGCCGAGGGCGTCGGCAAGACCGATGCGGCACGCCTCCGCGAGCCACAGTCGCGCCTGGGTGAGCGCGTCGTCGTCGGTGATGACGCGGCAGTCGCGATAGAAGCCGTGAAAGCGCCCGGCAAGCTCGCGCACCCATGTCGCGATCCGGTGCGGCGCCCGGAAGGCGGCTGCGCTCGCGACCTCGTCGGGATATATCGCGAGCGAACGAAGGAGCTCGATCTCGCGCTCATGGTCGAGGGGCGACAGCTCGACGTCGGCCAGCGGACGGCGGGTCACGCCGCGCTCCGCTGCCTTGCGCCCGATCGATGCGATCCACACGTGCGCGTACTGCACGTAGTACACGGGATTCTCCATCGACTGGGCGGTGACGACCTCGAGGTCGAACGTCTGCGCCGTGTCGATGCTCTGTAACAGGAACGTCAACCGGCAAACGTCGGGATCGACCTCGTCGAGGATGTCCGCCAGCGTGATGACATTGCCGGCGCGCCGGGAGATCCGGACCACCTCACCGCCGCGTACGAGGTTCACGAGCTGACCGAGCAGGATCTCCGGCTCGCCGGCAGGAAAACCGAGCGCCTCCATCGCGGCTTGTAGCGACTTCACCTGACCGTGGTGATCGGCCCCCCAGATGTCGATGAGGTGCTCCCAGCCACGCGCAAACTTGTCGCGGTGGTACGCGACATCGTTCGCGAGGTAGGTCGTGGACCCGTCGCTCTTCACCAGCACCCGGTCTCGTTGGTCACCGAACTGCTCCGTGCGCAGCCAGACCGCTCCTTCATGCTCGTAACTGAGCCCCGCGTCGGCGAACGTGCGCAGGACCTCGGCCACGTCACCGCGCTCGTGAAGGCTCCGTTCCGAGAACCACGTGTCGAACTCCACGCCGATCCGGCCGAGGTCTTCGCGCAGCTGGCGCACGGCGTCCTGGTAGCCCCATTCCCGCGCGCCGTCGAGTGTGACGTCATCGCCGAGCTCGGTACGGAGCCGCGCGGCCATGTCCACGAGGTACGCGCCTTGATAGCCGTCTTCGGGCGGCTCTTCTCCGCGGTACCGCGCGTACAGCGACGCGGCGAACGTCTCGAGCTGGTTGCCGGCGTCGTTGAGGTAGTACTCGCGGTGGACGATGGCGCCCTGCGACGCGAGCAGGTTGGCGATCGCGTCGCCCACCGCGACCCAACGGCCTCCGCCGGCATGGAGCGGGCCGGTCGGGTTGGCGGAGACGAACTCGAGGTTGATGCGCCGGCCGTCGAGCGTGTCGCCGCGGCCGTACCGCTCCCCTGCATTCACCACGTCGCGCAGTACCTCGTGCAACCACGTGGGCGCGAGGAAGAAGTTGAGGAAGCCGGGCCCGGCAATCTCGACGCGCTCGACGTGTGCCGGAGGATCGGCCTCGAGCTCGGCAACGAGCTTCGCTGCGATGTCGCGCGGCTTCGCGTGTGTCTCGCCGCCCAGCTTGAGCGCCACGTTCGACTGCCAGTCGCCGTGCTCCCGCTGCTTCGCCGGGTCGAGCGCGATGCCACCGGCCGGCTCGGGGAGGCCGGCCGAGGCGAGCGCTGCACGGAGTCGCTGAACGATCTGGTCGCGGATCACGAAGTGGGGCGACCGGGGCGCAGGGGCCCAAAGCCGTTGCGGCATCGTACAACGGCGCCCTTCGCGTCCGGCCTGTGTTTCGCACGCCACAGGCAGTGGCGCGGGCGGGGGTAATTTGCGGCTATCGTACCGTTCGAAGGGGTCGCCAGGTTTGGGCACCCGCGCCATGGGAAGGGACCGACCGTGACACGGACACGTGGAGTCCCCCGGGGCTCGGCCGTGTTGACCGACGTCAGCCATTCGTCACCGCTGGCGGCTCCCGACCAGCCCGAGGACGGCGAGCTCGCGCTCATCGCGCCCGGACCGATGGCTGCAGCATGTGCCGCCCTCGTGTCGGAGCTCGCGACCGACACCTCGGGCATCGCCCTCATCTATCGAGCGCTCGACGCCTTGGTGGAGCATCTCGAGCTCAACAACGCGGCCGTCGTCATCGACGAGCCGACCATCGGCCGGCAGGTCTTCTTCTTCGGACGTCAGGCGCTCGACGACCGCGAGGAGCTCGCGCTCGCCCGCGCGCCGGGGCTCTACACGGATCCTCCCATCGGCCCCGCACAGTTCGACGCGTCGATGCTCACAACCCTCTGCGCCGTATCGCTGCGGCTCGATCTCGCTCGGGACGACACGTCACGCGCGAGACCCTGGCCCCATTCGACGACCACCCGAGTCGCCTGGGCCGTCCGCTCGCCACGCCGGCGACAAGCGCCGACCGGTGAGCCTCGACGACCTCGAGCTCGAGCTCCGCAAGCTCCCCGGGGTGCAGTCCGCGGCATTCAGCGAAACGGATGACGCGGTGTTCGTCCACGTCTATGCCGGCGACGGCGCGGCGCCCGGGCTCGCAACCGCGGCAGCGCATCTCGCGACGCGCTACTTCGAACGACCTGTGACCGTCGAGTTGGTCCGCTGGCGCACCGTGCCCGCTCAGACCTCGGAAGCGGCCGGTGACCACGCAAGCGACGCCGCACCCGGCCACGTGAGCGACCGCGTCGAGCTGGCCGACGAC
Organism: uncultured Actinomycetes bacterium; assembly: GCA_963813635.1. Classification (GTDB taxonomy): domain Bacteria; phylum Actinomycetota; class Acidimicrobiia; order IMCC26256; family JBBRZM01; genus JBBRZM01. The sequence goes on from CAWEZO010000002.1 coordinate 897,961, forward strand.
GAGGAATCGACTCGGCACCCCCGGCCGGGGGCGATCGAGTCCGCCGCTGTCGTCGCGCACGACGCGACGCCGGCGCGCGAGCGCTGGCCGGAACGCGTGCAGCTTGTCGGGATCCTCGCCTCGCCCGACACCGACGAGCTCGAAGTCCGCGTCAGCTGGGATGGCCGGCAAAGCGTGGGGCGCGCTCCGGCGAGCCGCGGTTTGATGGGCGCCATGGAGGCGACGTTCGAGGCCGTGCGGGCGTTCGCCGACTCGCTGCCGTTCCAACCCGGTTGGGCGCGCACGATCGAGACGATCTGGCAAACACAGTTCCTGGTCGCGACCGCCGTGATCGGCCCGGAGCACACCGCCCCGCGCTACGGGCTCGCCGCCGGCAACAGCCCCGTCGAGGCCGCGGCACGCTCCACCTTGCACGCGCTCAACCGCACGCTGACGGGCGAGCTGCACACCAACGGTCAGTAGGCCGCGGCGCTTCCTCAACCTTGAACGTGCAACGCCGAACCTGTCGCCGAGCGACGCGTCGAAGTCGGCGCGTCACGTGGTGGGGGTATTCTCCAAACCCCGCCCTCGTGGGGGGTGGAGAAAACCCGTAACGGACCGCGGTCGTCTTCGACGCACGAATCACGCCGGTCATCGGGTCGCACACGGACAGCCGCGGCATGTGATGGCGGCGCAGGATCCGGCTCACCGTGCGGGCCGGCACACCGAGCTCTGCTCCGAGCCAGTCCTGGCCTCGACGGTGCTCGCGGCGAGCCGCGAGCACGACCTGCTCGATCTCGACCGCGGCGCGGGTCGGCATGCGAGCCCGCGACGACCGGTCGCACAGGCCCGCGTCACCTTCTTGATCGAACCGCGCAACCCAGCGGTGCGCGCACTGGCGAGACACCCCCATCGCCCGAGCGACATGCGCGACCGGCATGACGACGGACACGATCCACGAGCAGACGGCGACCATGCACCCGTCAATCGAGCGTTACGGTGAGACACGAAGACTCCGGGTTGTGGCGACGGCTAATCACCACAGCTTCGGAGGTCTTCGCTTCAGATCAGCGGACCGTCACGAACGTCCTGGCCGGGTACAACGAGAGCCGGGAATGGTCGTAGAGCCGTCAGATCGCACATTGCCATCTACGGGCTTCGAGAGTGTGTTTACCGGGGCGGTGTCACCCGCTGCGGGGGCTGCTGTGCGGCGGGCTGCTCAAATGCCTGGGAGGGCTGCATTGTCAGTTTGTCAGCACGCAATTCTCGGCACGCACACGCTCCGCGGACGAGTTCTCGGCACCACAGGGGATTCCCGGAGACCTCACTGATGAAGTCGATGCACGGTTACGGGCACTACACGGAGACGTACGAGCTCATCGACGGAGCGTGGCGAATCAAGTCGTTCCTCCACACCCGTCTCCGGCGCGACATCGAGATGCGGTGACTGCCAACATTACGTCCCTTCGATCGGCACGTCGAAGGTGTCGAAGTAGAACTCGAAGTGCTTACGGATGTCGGCCGGGTCGGCACCGAAGTCGGCGCGCAGGTCGTAGACCACGCGGCCGTAACGGTCGCGCTGGTGTGTCGCCATGTGGGCATCGATCTGTGCTCGTTCCTCGGGTGTTATTGGCATGCCGGCCACCTTGTAGATGCGCTCGATCATCGCGACGTCGTCGACCATGAACTCGTGGAACGGTACGTCGATCCGCTGGCCTTCGGGGATCAGGTGCAGGTCGCGGACTGATGCTCGGAGCAGCCGCTCGATGCGATCGGTCCAGTACTCGAGGAAGTACCCGGGGTTGGTGCTTCGGCGCGACACCCGGGCGCCGTAACAGAGCATTGTCGCAGCCGACTGCACGACCGACACTGGGTCGCGCAGCGTGAGCGCAATGGTGGCGTCGGGGAAGACAGAGAGCAGCGGGCCGAGTTGTTCGAGGTGTTGCGGCGACTTCAGCACCCAGCGATCGGGCCCACGTTGCCACTGCAGCACCTTCAGGCACGTCTTCAGGAACTCGTAGTGCTCGGTCTGGTCGTGCGCGAGGTAGTAGTCACGCCAGCGCGGCATCCGCGCCATCCACTCGATCGTGTAACCCGAGCAGTTCAACCCGTGGAGGTCGATCTCCTCGTGCACGTGGCCCGGCTCCATCGGGTGCATGGCCGCCAAGTACGCCAGCACGAAGCGGGTGGCCTGCCATTCCGCGTCGCAGCGAGCGAACCGCCCGTCGGGCTCTTCACCGGGCACCGGCACGGGCTCGTAGCACTCCCAGAGCGGCAGCGACCGCCAGCGTGTATCCGCCGAGATGAGGTTCAGCAGGTGCGTCGTGCCCGAGCGCGGCAGTCCGACCACCACGAGCGGAGCGGTGATCTCGACGTCGTGGATCTCCGGGTGTCGCCGCAGGAGATCCAGCACGCGCAGGCGCGCGGTCATGTACCGCACACAGGTGTTGAAGTGCGCCATCCGCCCTGATGGGAGCAAGTCGTCGTCGCCCTCGATCTCCTCGAGCCACATGCGTAGTCGCGCGCGGAAATCGTCCGGGCCGAAGTCGTCGAGACCCGTCTTCTCGACGGCCGCGCCGAGGACGGCGTCTTCCGTCAGTTCGACTGCGACCTCCATCTCCACGACCGTTCGCTGGATGTCGGTGAGCACCGGCGCCGCGAGGTCGGTGATCCGGATGGGCTCCGACATGTGTCTCCTCCTCATATGTCGACATCGCCCCGGCAGGATACGCTTTGCGGCACGCTGTCAACCTCGGCGAGTTCTGCTGCGCCCGTAGTGTCCGCCGTCTCGGCAACGTCACGCGCGTTGGCCGCCAGCGCGACCGCTACCTCAGCGTCGGAACGTTTCGCGGTCCGGTTGCGCAGCTCAGCCAGTGCGGCCCGAGCACTATCCAGTGCCTGCCCTGCCTGTCCCGCGCCCTTGACGACCGCATCGTGGTGAGTGATCGCCGCCTGCGCTGCTGTGCGAGCCGTCTCCGCTTTCGTCTGTAAGTCGATGAGTGACGCGCTCTGTTCGGCAACGCTCGCGCGACTGCTAGCGACGCGCTTCATCTTGTCGCGCAACGCGGCGAGTTGATTCCGCACGTCGATCAGTTCGTGCGGCGGTGCTCTCCGAAGAGGTGAGCGCCCGGGAAACCCACGGCGGTCAGCACTGGGTAAGGCGGCCCGATTCCCGCAAGTCAAGACCCTGGATGACTTCGATTTCACCTTCCAACGCTCCGTCAAGCAACAGACGATGGCGCACCTCGCGCAGCTCGACTTCCTCGCTGAGGCGAAGAACGTGATCTTCTTGGTCCGCCCGGGACCGGCAAGACGCACCTGTCGATCGCGCTCGGCGTTCACGCCGCGAGACGCGGCCACCGCGTCGCGTTCGCGTCGGCCCAGGACTGGGTCGGCCGACTCGGCGAAGCGCGACGCGCCGGCCGGCTCGAAGAAGAACTCGAACGACTCCGCCGCATTCCGCTCGTCATCGTCGACGAGGTCGGCTACATCCCCTTCGACCCCGACGCCGCCGCGCTGTTTTTCGCGGTGATCTCGGCTCGCTACGAACGAGCCAGCCTGGTCGTGAGCTCGAACAAGACGTTCTCCGCCTGGGCGGAAATCTTCGGCGACGCCGTCGCGGTCGCAGCCATGGTCGACCGCCTCGTGCATCACGCCGAGATCGTCGTCCTTCAAGGCGACAGCCACCGGCTCAAGGACCGAGCCAAGGAGGTCCTCACCCCAGAACACCGCTAACGCGCAGTCTTCAACCGGCGATCACCGCGCAGTCTTCAGCCGACGTTGACATAGGTGGCGCGTCCCACGTAGCGCGAAGAAGAGGGCCCAACCCTCTTCACATCCACCACTGTCGCCCCCGAACGCGGGCATGGCCCAATGCAACAGAGCCGGCTCACGCGAGCGACGAGCCGGGCCAGGCTGCAGCGTTCTCTACCAGGTATTCTGCAATCCCCGCCCTCGTAGCTCAGTGGATAGAGCATCGCCCTCCGGAGGCGTGTGCGCAGGTTCGAGTCCTGCCGAGGGCGCCATAAGATTCCTGGCAGAGCAGCTGAACGAGCCTCGGTCGCTCGAGCCCAATTGCGACGTGGTGGCATCGCGACTCGGGCCCGGCCTCGCGTCGGCCACATGACGATTGTGGAAGATGAGATACGGAAGTGGGCGACCCCGTGCCGACCGTCTTGAGCTCGGCCACGATGTGATTCTGTGATGCGACGTAGCTGCGCACTGCCGCTCGCGATCGATACCAAGCTTCCCATTCGGAACCTTTCTCGTCAGAAAAACGATCCGGCGTCCGCCTGGGTAAAGAGCTTCTGTGTCCCCGGGGCGCTGACCCGCTCAGGCCCGCCGAAATCTTCCCGACCGTGACCCACGTCCCCAGCATCCCCGTCGCCGGAGAACGGCTCACCAGCGATGACACGATCGCGGTCATCTCGCCGTTCGACGGCCACGAGATCGGGCGCGTGCCGAGCTGCACGCCGGCCGATGTCGACCGCGCCGTCCGCGCCGCGCGCGGGGTGCTGGCGGACGAGCCGCTGCCGCCGTGGCGTCGGGCCGAGATCCTCGACCGGGCCGCCATGCTCCTCGCCGAGCGCACCGACGCGCTTGCCCGCGTGATCGCCGAGGAAGCCGCCAAGCCGCTGAAGACGGCGCGCGTCGAAGCCACGCGCGCGATCTCGACCTTCACGTTCGCCGCCGCCGAGGCCCGCACGTTGACCGGCGAGATGGTGCCGATCGACGCGAGCGACGTCGGCGAAGGGAAGATCGCATTCACGCTGCGCGTGCCGATCGGCGTCGTCGGCGCGATCAGCCCGTTCAACTTCCCGCTGAATCTCGTCGCGCACAAGCTCGCGCCGGCGATCGCCGCCGGATGTCCTGTCGTGCTGAAACCCGCGTCGCAAACGCCACTCTCGGCGATCGCGCTGGCCGACATGCTGCTCGACGAGTGCGGGCTGCCCGCGGGCTACCTGTCGGTGGTCACCGGGAGCGGCACAACAGTCGGGAACGCCCTCGTCGAGCACCCCGACGTCGCATACATCACCTTCACGGGCTCGCCGCCGGTTGGCTGGGACATCCGTGCCAAGGCGCCGCGCAAGCGCGTCGGACTGGAGCTGGGCAACAACGCGCCGGTCATCGTCGAGCCCGACGGTGACGCCATCACTGCTGCGAGGAAGATCGCCGTCGCGGGATTCAGTCATGCGGGCCAGTCGTGCATCTCCACCCAGCGGGTGTACGTGCACGAGTCGGTGATCGACCCCTTCCTCGCGACGCTGGTGCCGCTCGTCGAGGCGTTGCGCGTGGGCGACCCGCTCGACGAGGACACCGACGTCTCCGCGCTCGATCTCCACCGGTGAACGCGACCGGGTGGTCGACTGGATCGAGGAAGCGACGTCCGGTGGGGCGAAGGTCGTGACCGGCGGCGAGCTGCGTGACGGCGTCCTGGCGCCGACGGTGCTCACCAATGTGACGCCCGACATGAAGGTGTGCGCGCTCGAGGTGTTCGGCCCGGTCGTCGCCGTGCAGCGGTATACAGACGTCGGCGAAGCGCTCCAGCTCGCCAACGACACCCGCTACGGCCTGCAGGCGGCGATCTTCACCGGCGACCTGTCGACGGCGCTGCAGGCCGCGCGCGAGCTCGACTTCGGTGGCGTGCTCGTCAACGAGGTGCCCACATATCGCGCCGATCAGATGCCGTACGGGGGCCTCCGAGATTCCGGTAATACTCGCGAGGGGCCGCGGTACGCGATCCAGGAGATGACCGAATCACGGCTCGTCATTCTCGACAGTTGAGCGGCGGCCAGTAGAAGGTGGAATGGACGCAGTCAAAGAGACCGTCGCCAGGCTGAAGCCCAAGTGGCGTGGGCGCCTCCACGAGCTCGGGTTCTACGTGTCGATTCCGGCGGGCATCCTGCTCGTCTGGGTCGCGGAGGGCACGACCGCGAAGATCGGCGCGGCGGTCTTCGCCGGGACGCTCACGTTGCTCTACGGCACGAGCGCGGCGTACCACCGCGGCAAATGGTCGCCGCGGGCCGAACGCGTGATGAAGCACCTCGATCACTCGATGATCTTCGTGCTCATCGCCGGGAGCTACACGCCTTTCTGTCTGCTCGCGCTGAAACCGTCGTGGGGCATCGCCATCCTCGCGATTGCCTGGGCGGTCGCAACCCTCGGCATCGTGCTCACGATCACCATGCTCGATCGCCTGCACAAGACCGGGCTGGTCATGTACCTCGGTCTGGGATGGCTCGCGATCATCGCGGCGCCGCAGTTCGCGTACTCGTTGACGACAGCCGAGCTCGTCCTGTTGGCCGCCGGCGGTGTGCTGTACACGGTCGGCGCCGTATTGCTGGCCACGAACTGGCCGGACCCGAACCCCAAAGTGTTCGGTTATCACGAAATCTGGCACTCGTTCGTGATCGCTGCCGGTGTGTGCCACTTCTCGGCTGTGCTGCTCCTTGTGCGAGGGTAGAGCGCATGGGTCTGCTCGAGGGCAAGGTCGCGCTCGTGACGGGTGGCGCGTCGGGTATCGGCCGCGCCACCGTCGAGCACTTCGCCGCCGAGGGCGCGCGCGTCTGTGTCGTTGACCTGACCGAGGACGCTGGGCGTGAAATCGCGCAAGCCGTCGACGGGAGCTTTCACCGAGCCGACGTGGGCGACTCTGCGCAAGTCGACGCCGCGTTCGCCACGTGCGAGCGCGAGCTCGGCGGCGTCGACATCGCGTTCCTCAATGCGGGCATCGCGCTGGGCCGCGAGAATGTCGAAGACCTCACCGACGACGAGTACCGACGAATCATGCGGGTCAACGTCGACGGCGTCGTCTTCGGTGCGCGCGCCGCGGTACGGGCGATGGGGCGTCGGGGCGGTGGTGCAATCGTCGCGACCGCGTCGCTGGCGGGCCTGATCCCATTCCCGCCCGATCCCATCTACGTGCTCACCAAGCACGCGGTCGTCGGCTTCATCCGCTCGATCGCGCCCACGCTGCTCGAGCGCAACATCACGGCCAACACCGTCAACCCGGGCATGACCGACACCAACATCCTGACGGCCGAAGCAAAAGCGAAGTTCGACCAAGCCGGCTTCCCCTTGATCCCGCCCGAGCAGATAGCGGACGCGGTCGTGCAGCTCGCAACCTCGGGACGCACCGGCGAATGCTGGGTCTGCCAGCCCGGGCGCGAGCACATCGCCTATGAGTTCCGCTCCGTGCCGGGACCGCGCGCCACGGGCGCAGTCGGGGCGCGTCCACCAGACGTCACCGGCACATGGTGAACGGATCCTGCGGGGTCGAGCTGAGCCCCTATCCTCGCGGGTGATTCCCGGGAGGACACGTGGACACCGACTCGACGCCGGCCGCATCTGAGAGCGAAACCGTACAACCCGAGGTGGTCGATGCCGCCTCCGCGCCGGCCGGCGGCGGCGGCGCGACCGGCGGCAACGTTGACGAGCTCGAGCAGGTCACCCGCCCGACCAAGCTGATCCGCATCGCGTCGATGGTGCGCACGATGCTCGACGAGGTGCGGCGGGCCCCACTCGACGACGCCGGCCGCCGCGCCCTGCGCGAGATCCACGAGAAGTCGATCCACGAGCTGGAGGAAGTGTTGTCACCCGACTTGCGCCGCGAGCTCGAAGACGTGTCGCTCCCGTTCAGCGAGGAAACACCCAGCGAGTCGGAGCTCCGCATCGCCCAGGCGCAGTTGGTCGGCTGGCTCGAGGGCCTGTTCCACGGCATCCAGGCGACCCTGTTCACCCAGCAGCAGATGACGCAGGGACAGCTCGAGCAGATGCGCCAGCAGCGTTCGCTCGAGATGGGTGGCGGCGGTCCCGGTCCTCAGGGCACGGCGCCGAGCGGCAGCGGATACCTCTAAGCAGCCTCGGATGCCGGTCACAGAGCTTTCCAGCGAGGGATGGACACCGGCCCTCTGGCGCACGCGCGCTGCCGCGCAGCAACCGGAATGGCCCGACCCGGTCGCGCTCGACGACACGATCGCGGAGTTGCGCCGGCTGCCCCCGCTCGTGTTCGCAGGTGAGGCGCGCGACCTCACCGAGTCGCTCGCTGCGGTACAGCGGGGCGACGGGTTCCTCCTTCAGGCGGGCGACTGCGCCGAGTCGTTCGACGCGTTCTCGGCCGATTCGATTCGCGACAAGCTGAAGATCATCCTGCAGATGTCGGTGGTGCTCACGTACAGCACGGGCGTGCCGACGGTGAAGCTCGGGCGAATCGCCGGGCAGTTCGCGAAGCCGCGTTCGTCGGCCACCGAGACCCGCGACGGCAAGGAGCTTCCCTCGTTCCGCGGCGACCTCGTCAACGACTTCGCGTTCGATCGTGAGGCTCGACAACCCGATCCGCGCCGGCTGCTGCACGGCTACAACCAGGCAGCCTCCACGTTGAACCTGTTGCGGGCGTTCACCAAGGGCGGCTACGCCGACCTCAACCGGGTACATGCCTGGAATCAGGAGTTCGTCGCGAGCAGCAGTGAAGGCAAGCGCTACGAGTCGGTCGCCGAGGAGATCCAGCGGGCGATGCGGTTCATGGCGGCGTGCGGCATCGACCTCGAAGCCGAGTTGCAGCTCCACCAAGTCGACTTCTACACGGCGCACGAGGCCCTGATCCTCGGCTACGAGGAGGCGCTCACCCGCCAGGACAGTCTCACCAACGACTGGTACGACTGCTCCGCGCACCTGCTGTGGATCGGGGAGCGCACGCGTCAGCTCGACGGCGCGCACGTCGAGTTCTTCGCGGGAGTGCAGAATCCGCTCGGGGTGAAGCTCGGTCCGTCGGCGACGGTCGACGAGACGCTGGCGCTGTGTGAGCGGCTCAACCCCGCGCGCCGGCCGGGCCGGCTCACGCTCTACTCGCGGATGGGTGCCGACAAGGTCGCCGACGTGTTGCCGCCACTGCTGCGTGGGGTGAAACTTGCCGGGCACCCGGTCGTGTGGGCCTGCGACCCGATGCACGGGAACACCTACACCCATGCCAGCGGTTACAAGACGCGGCACTTCGACGACATCATGCGAGAGCTGCGCGGCTTTTTTTCAGCATGCGAGACGGCCGACGTGTGGCCCGGAGGAGTGCACGTCGAGCTCACCGGCGAAGACGTGACCGAATGCCTCGGCGGTACCGAAGAGGTGCTTGGCGAGCAGCTCGAGCAGCGCTATGAGACGATGTGCGACCCTCGGCTCAACGCTCGCCAGTCGCTCGATCTCGCGTTCCAGGTCGCCGAACTGCTGCGCAAGTAGTTCGCACACAGGCGGAGGAGGCAGAGGCAATGGCCGCTCCCGAGGCGGGTTTTCAAGAGCTCGGCCCCAACTCCGGGCTCATCGAGGAGATGTACCGCCAGTTCGTAGAGAACCCGGAGTCGGTCTCGGAGAGCTGGCGCGAGTTCTTCGCTGATTACGTGCCGCGTGGCCACGCCACGCCCGGCGACGGCAACGGCGAGGTGGCGACGACCGGCGCTCGCGTTGCGGCACCGCCTGCACCAGCCGGGCCTGCGCCGGCACCGGCCGCACCCGCGCCGCCACCGAAGCTCGGGGTCCCGATTCCCGGCGAGCCGGCGCCACCCGCGCCACCGGTGGCGGCCCACGAGGCTGCGCCGCCACTGGTGCTCGATGGTGAGGAGCCCGAGCCGCTACGTGGCGCAGCGGCTCGCATCGTCGCGAACATGGAGGCGAGCCTCGCTGTGCCCACCGCCACTTCGGTGCGCGTATTGCCGGCGAAGTTGCTCGAGGTCAACCGCCAGATCCTCAACAACCACCTCGCTCGGGTCGGCGGCGGCAAGGTGAGCTTCACGCACCTGATCGCGTTCGCAATCGTGCAGGCGATCGCAAAGATGCCCGCGATGAGCTCCGGGTTTGGTGTCGTCGACGGCAGGCCCGTCGTCGTGCGCCACGATCACGTCAACCTCGGCCTCGCCGTCGACGTGGAAAAGTCCGATGGCTCGCGCTCGCTCATGGTGCCCAACATCAAGCACGTCGACGAGCTCGACTTCGCCGCGTTCCTCGCCGCGTACGAGGAGCTGATCCGCAAGGTGCGCTCGGGCACGATCGAAGTCGACGACTTCGCGGGCACGACGGCGAGCATCACGAATCCCGGGATGATCGGCACGGTGAGCTCGGTGCCGCGCTTGATGCCGGGGCAGGGCTTCATCGTCGGCGTCGGCTCGATCGGCCTTCCCGCCGAATACGAGGGTGCTGACGCCCACATGCTGGCGCAGCTGGGTGTGAGCAAGGTGGTCACACTCACGAGCACCTACGACCACCGGGTGATCCAGGGAGCAGAGAGCGGCGAGTTCCTGCGCTGGACGCATCAGCTGCTGCTCGGCGCCGAAGAGTTCTACGACGAGATCTTCCACAGTCTCGGGGTGCCGTATGAGCCGGCGCGCTGGACCGCCGACGAGAGCCCGGCCGCCGACAGCGAAACCGCGCACGAGAAGGCCGTCCACGTCCACCAGCTCATCAACATGTACCGCGTGCGCGGCCACCTGATCGCCAACCTCGACCCGCTCGGCCGCCGGGAGCCGCACACGCATCCCGAGCTCGACGTCAACCAATACGGCCTGAGCATCTGGGACCTCGACCGTGAGTTCCCGGTCGGCAGCCTCGCCGCCGGCACGGCCCCTCGTCCGACGATGAAGCTGCGTGACATCTTGGGCGTGTTGCACAACGTGTACGCCCGGACCGTGGGCATCGAGTTCATGCACATCCAGGAACCCGACCAGAAGGCCTGGATCCAGGAACGCGTCGAGGGGGGCAACCGCGACCTCACCGGCGACGAGAAGCGCCGCATCCTCGAACGGCTCAACGCGGCCGAGGCGTTCGAACGGTTCCTGCACACGAAGTACCTCGGGCACAAACGCTTCAGCCTCGAAGGCGCGGAGAGCCTGATTCCCATGCTCGACGCGCTCCTGAGTGCCGCGGCCGACAAGGGCATGGCCGAGGCCGTCCTGGGCATGGCGCACCGCGGCCGGCTCAATGTCCTCGCGACCACGATCGGGAAGTCGTACGGCCAGATCTTCCGCGAGTTCGAAGGCGAGCTCGATCCGCTGTCTTCGCAGGGCTCGGGCGACGTGAAGTACCACCTCGGCGCGACCGGCACGCACGTCGCCCTGTCGGGCGCGCCGCTGGCGCTCACGCTGGCGTCGAATCCGAGCCATCTCGAAGCGGTCGATCCCGTGGTCGAGGGAATGGTGCGGGCCAAGGAGGACGCCACCGGCAACCCGGAGCGCACCAGCGTGCTGCCGGTGCTCGTGCACGGCGACGCCGCGTTCGCCGGCCAGGGCGTCGTCGCGGAGACATTGAATCTCTCGGAGGTCGAGGGCTACGACGTCGGTGGCACCGTGCACATCGTGGTCAACAATCAGCTCGGCTTCACGACGAGCCCCGAGCAGGGCCGCTCGAGTGTGTACGCGACCGATGTCGCGAAGATGGTGCAGGCGCCGATCTTCCACGTCAACGGTGACGATCCCGAGGCGTGCGTGCGGGTGATCCGGCTCGCGTTCGCGTTCCGCCAGGCGTTCCACAAGGACGTCGTCGTCGACATGTTGTGTTACCGACGCTACGGCCACAACGAAGCCGACGAGCCGGCATTCACCCAGCCCCGCATGTACGCGCTGATCAACGCGGCATCGATCCGTCCGCAAGCTCTACACCGAGCAGCTCGTCAACCGGAGCGACCTCACCCTGGAGGAGGCCGAGGCGGCGCTCGACGACTTCCGCGCCCGGCTCGAGCAGGCATTCGACGAGACGCACGAGAGCGAGCCGCCCAGCTCGGTGGAGTCGGAGGTCACCGACCTCGACCCCGGACACTCGATGCCGATTGCGCCGCCGGCGCCTGAGCGGCGACGAGTCGACCGGGCGATGCTCGCCCGCGTGGTCGAGGGGCTCACCACCTGGCCCGAGGATCTGCGCGTCAACCCGAAGCTCGAACGTCTGCTCCGCGCGCACCGCGTCGCGTTCGACAACAATGAGATCGATTGGGGGCTCGGCGAGGCACTGGCGTTCGGCTCACTCGTGCTCGAGGGCACGCCGGTGCGCGTCGCCGGTCAAGACACACGGCGCGGCACGTTCAGCCAGCGTCACGGCGTGCTCATCGACAGCGTCGACGAGCACGAGTACGTGCCGCTCGCGGCATCTTGCGGCCGACCAGGCACCGTTCATGCTGTACGACACGGTGCTCTCCGAGTACGCGGCACTCGGGTTCGAATACGGCTACTCGGTCGCGGCGCCGGCGGCGATGGTGTGCTGGGAGGCGCAGTTCGGCGACTTCATGAACGGCGGCCAGATCATCATCGATCAGTTCGTCGTGGCCGCGGAAGACAAGTGGGGTCAGGAGAGCTCGCTCTCGCTGTTGTTACCCCATGGCTTCGAGGGTCAGGGCCCCGATCACTCGAGCGCGCGCATCGAGCGGTTCCTCGCGCTGTGTGCCGAAGACAACCTGCGGGTCGTGTACCCGTCCACGAGCGCGCAGTACTTCCACGCGCTTCGCCGTCAAGCGCTCGACATGCGCCGCGTGCCGATGATCTGCTTCACACCGAAGCGATACCTCCGCATGGCACATACGAAATCGCCGGTCGAGGCGTTCGCCGACGACGAGTTCCACGCCACGCTCGACGACCGGGCTGCGGCCGACATCGACGCCGCGTCGGTGCGACGGCTGCTGCTGTGCGCCGGCAAGGTCGGGCACGAGCTGATGGACCGGCGTGACAAGGATGGGGCGCCCGTCGCCGTCGTGCGCGTCGAGCAGCTGTACCCCTGGCCCCACGACGAGCTGCACACCCGCCTCGATCGCTACCCCAATGCGACGCAGGTCTGGTGGGTGCAGGAAGAGCCCGAGAACATGGGCGCGTGGAACTACGCGCACGGCAAGCTGCACCGCGTCCTCCGCGACCGCGCGGAGCTCCGCCACGTTGCACGCAAGGCGAGCGCGAGCCCGGCGACCGGGAGCCAGACCATCCACGAACGCGAGCAGGACGCCCTCATCACAGAGGCCCTCGCCGACCTCTGACAGAGCTCTCATTCTTGCGTCAGCAGCCGGGATGTCACCCCGGATTGCGACGCAAGAATGAATTCCTGACGGCGGCGGCGACCACCGCGCCTCCGTTGCGCACGTCGGCGGCGGTGACCGTGATCGTCGTCCAGCCGAGGGCGAGCAGGCGGTTGCGGCGCTCGCTGTTGAGTACCAGCGCCTGCCGTCCTGAATGGTGCGTGAAGCTGTCGTACTCGAGCGCAAGCTTCACGTCTGGATACGCGGCATCGACCCGGCCTACAACGTGGCTACCAACACGGATCTCGTGCTGGAGCACCGGGTCGGGAAAACCCTGCCGGCGAAGAAGCTGCACGAGCCGCGTCTCCATCTCGCTCTCGGGCACGGCATTCCGGCCTTCGCGTGCGTCGAGCACGGCGCGGAGCGTGCGCACGCCTCGCCGTCCGCGACGACTGAGCCGTCGCAAAACTTCGCGGACGGACGCGTCGGTCACAAGCCCGCGACGCTCCGCGGCATCCACGGCCATCTCGATCACCGTGTGATGACACGTCGCACCAAGGTCGAGCAGCGTGCGCTCCGGCGTCGTGACCGGGATGCCGTCAACCAACGTCATGTCGATGCGCTCGAGCACCGTGGACTCGTGCACGACGAGGCCGTCGTGCCGTGCACGCTTCCACCGGGGGCAAGTGATCTCTGCGGTTGTGCGCCGCGCGCCGGCGAGGTTCCACAACGCGGCAGCCGAGCGGTGCGAGGCGGCGGCGCGAAACCCGCCGGCCCAGCACGCGGCGAGCAGGTTGCCTCTCCATGTCGGCGGCGCCCCCGCCATCCGGTACACCCCTTCGTAGAGGAGGATCCATTCCCCAGTGCCGCGCCGATGACGGATCTCCTCCTCGGTCAAGCGCGCCCCACGGGCGTGCGTGTGGGAAAAGACGCCGTGATGCTCATCGGCAATGGCGGCAACGGCCGGATCACCCGCTCGGGACATGCTGCGCATTCCAGCACCCCGGTATGACACTCATTCTTGCGTCAGCAGCCGGGATGTCACCCCGGATTGCGACGCAAGAATGAAAAGCGTTCGGTGCCGAAGGTGCGGATGATTGTTTGGACGATCGTGTCGGCGAGGGAGTTGTCGATGGGATCGCCGCTGATGAGCAGGCGGTAGAAGACGGGCGCGGCAACGAGATCGGCGACCACTTCCGGATCGGTGTCGGCTCGCAGCTCGCCACGTTCGATGCCTCGCCGAACGATCGCCGCAGTGCCGGCACGGCGCGACGCGATGAACTCGCGGTGCGCACGCGCGAGCTCGGGATTGCGGATCGTCTCGGCCACCATCATCGGAGTCGCCTTGCCAACGACGGTGGTCGTCACGAGGCGGATGAGGTTGCCCGCCAGGATTCGCAAGTCGTCGCCGACGTTGCCCGTATCCGGCGGCGCCGTGACCTGCGCGGTGATGCAGAGCGCGGCTGCCATCACGAGATCGACTTTCGACGGATACCGCCGGTAGATCGTGGCCTTGCTCACGCCGGCGCGTGCGGCGACGGCTTCGACGGTCAGCCCGTCGAAGCCGAGCTCGGCGAAGAGGTCGAGTGTCGCGGCAATGATCGCCTCATCGGCCTCGGCGCTGCGCGGCCGTCCCGGCCGGCGGCACGCGGCTGTGGCGTCTTGCTCGACCGCGGCCACCTAACGCTCCACCGGCGCGAGCGGAGCGGTCTCGTCGACGGCAGGCGTGTCGGTACTCGTCTCTTCCGCGTACTCCGCCGCCTGTTCCTCGAGGTCTTGGCTCCGAGCGTGGGCGGGCAGCCAGACGAACGCCACGATCGCTCCGAGGAGCGCGGCGCCGGCGCCGACGAGCACTCCGATATGCAGTCCGTCGATGAACGCCGAGCTCGCGGTCACCTTGAGCGAATCGGCGAGCTGCCGCGGCACCGGGAATCTTCGTTGCCGCAATCCGCTGCGACACTTCGAACGCACCCCCGAGCGAGTTCTTGGCAGCGTCCTTCCCGGCGCGCGGAACAGGTGAACCGGCGAGGAAATCAGTGACCTTCGCGGTGTACGTCGATGACAGCACGCTGCCGATGATCGCCACGCCGAGTGCGCCGCCCACCTGGCGCGTGGTGTCGTTCACGGCCGAGCCCACCCCCGCCTTGCCGAGCGGCAACGAGCCCATGATCGAGTCGGTCGCCGGCGCCATCACCAACGCCATCCCGGTGCCCATGAGCACGAGGCGCCAGACGATCTCGAGGTAGCTGCTCGCCTCGTTGAGCGCCGTCATCGACGCCAGGCCGCCGGCGACGAGGACGAGCCCGAGCGTGACGATGGCCTTGGCGCCGTAGGTGCGGACGAGCCGCGCGCTCGACGGGCCGCCGACCATCATCGCGGCCGCCCACGGAAGGAGCCGGACCCCGGTCGCTAGCGGCGAATATCCGAGGACGAACTGGAAGTACTGCGTGAGCAGGAACGTCGATCCGAACATGGCGAAGAACACGAGTGTGATGCTGCTGCTCGCCGCGCTGAAGCGCGGGTTCTTGAAGAACCGGATGTCGAGCATCGGGTGCGTGCTGTGACGCTCCCACAACACGAACGCGAACATCAGGACCGCGCCGATTGCGAACGCGGTGACGATCGTCGGATTCGTCCAGCCATTCTGCGGCGCCTCGATGATCCCGTACAGCAACGCGCTGAGCCCGGCGATCGACAGCAGCGCACCCGGTATGTCGAGCGGCGGCGCGGCCGGGTCTTTCGATGTCGGGATCAAGAAGACGCCGGCGATCAGACCGATCACGACGATCGGCAGGTTCACCAGGAAGATCGAGCCCCAGTAGAAGTGCTCGAGCAGGAAACCACCGGTGAGCGGGCCCAGCGCGACCGCGATACCCGCAGTGCCGGCCCACACACCGATCGCTTTGCCGCGCTCCGGTGCGGGAAAGACGTTGGTGATGATCGAGAGGGTCGCCGGCATGATGAACGCGCCGCCGATACCCATGAACGCACGCGTGGCGATGAGTTGGTCGGACGTCGTCGCGAGTGCCGACGCGAGGGAGCCGATACCGAAAAGCGTGAGGCCCACTTGCAGCGCACCGCGCCGGCCGAAGCGGTCGCCCAAGGCACCCGCGGTGAGCAGCAGGCCCGCGAACACGAGCACGTACGAGTCGACCATCCACTGAAGCTGACTGTTGGTCGCGTGCAGCTCGCGGACAATCGTGGGGATGGCGACGTTGAGGATCGTGTTGTCGAGGACGATCACGAGGAGGCTGAAGCAGAGCACCCCGAGGATCCACCACCGGCGCTCGTACGCCTTCTCCTGCGCGCGCTCGTGTGTCTTCATCGCGCCGGTCCTTCCCGGAAGGCGTCCGGTCAGTCAACCACCGGCAATTGCGAAACTCAACCGTTTCGTATCGAACGTGACCGGCGACACCTTGGCGGCGTCACGACCGGGGCGGGCGCTCGGCCCGGTCGGTGCGCCACGCCCGCAATCCGATCAGGCCGACGGCCACGCCGAAGCCGATCGAGATGACGGCGAGCAGGTAATGGACGACCTTGAAGCCGACCGACGTGTCCTGGCCGCTCATGATCACGACGCGGCTGATCCAGACGTACAGGCTCCAAGCTCCGGCGGCGATCAACACCCATGCGGTCCGTCGAGTCATGCGCGGACGGTAACAACGTCGCTTCTAACCTCACGAACGGGAGCTTGGCGAGGAGACAGGAATGTCACGTCTGCTGGACACACTGGGTCGTGGCGCGGCGAAGCACAAGTGGCTCGTGCTCGGCGCCTGGGTGCTGCTCGCCATCCTGGTCTTCGGCGCCGCGAAGGCGGCCGACGGCAAGACCGTTGACAAGTTCACGATCCCCGGCGCCCAGTCACAGCATGCGCTCGACCTCCTCGAGAAAGACTTCCCGGCACGCTCCGGCGCGCAAGGCACAGTCGTGTACCGGACGCGCACGGGAACGGTGAACGACCCGGCGAACACGACGGCGATCAACGCTTCCGTCGCGAACATGCAGAAGATCCCACACGTCAGCAGTGCGGGCAACGGGCCGGCCGGAGCGTTCACCCCATCGACGAGAGATCTCGGCATCGCGTTCACGACCCTGCAATACGACGTGCAGGCCACCGGGGTACCCAAGAACGAGCTGTCCGTCCTCGAGCACGCGAACGCCCCGGCGCGGCAGGCCGGGCTCGACGTGGAGTACGGCGGCGCCGTCATCGACTACGTGAACCAACCACCGGTCGGCAACAGCGACAAGATCGGCCTGCTCGTCTCGATCTTCATTCTGTTGATCGCGTTCGGCTCGGTGATCGCGATGGGTCTGCCGATCGGCACCGCGATCTTCGGCCTCGGCGTCGGCCTCGCCGGCATCTCTCTCCTCGCGGCGTTCACCGACGTCGGCACCGTCGCGCCCACGCTCGGCGCCATGATCGGCCTCGGCGTCGGCATCGACTACTCGTTGTTCATCGTCACGCGCCATCGGGAGAATGTCGCCAACGGCATGGACATCATCGACTCGGCGGGAAACGCCATCGCGACCGCCGGCCAGGCGGTGTTGTTCGCAGGATCAATCGTCGTGGTCGCGCTCTGCGGACTGCTGCTCGCCGGCATCCCGTACGCGGCGACGCTCGGCTTCAGCGCCGCCCTCGTCGTCGCCATCATGATCCTGGCCGCAATCACGTTGCTCCCCGCGCTCATCGGCATCGCGGGACGCAACATCGATCGCCTGCGCGTGCCCGGGATGCACCCGTCCACCGGTACCGAAGGCAACGAAGTTGCCGGCCAAGCCGGGAAGGCGCGCGGGTTTGCACGGTGGGCCCATTTCGTCGGTCGCCACCCGTGGCCATTTGCGGTCGCCTGCACCGTCGTGATGATCACGATCACCATCCCCCTGGCCAGCATGCGGCTGGGCCAGACCGACGACGGCACCGCGCCGGCGAGCAGCACCCAGCGCAAGGCGTTCGACCTGCTCGCGCGCGGGTTCGGCCCGGGCATCAACGGACCGCTCCTCATCGCGGTCTCGCTGCCCGACCCGGCGTCCGCCGTCGTGGTCGATCGCCTCGCGGACGTGTTGCCGAAGACGAAAGGCGTTGCCGTTCCGGGCGTGCTCCCGGCAAACAGGAACACCGCGGGCGACGTGGCGATCATCGCCGTGCTCCCGAACTCGTCGCCCGATGCCGTCACGACGGCCGAGCTGGTCAGCCGCCTCCGCAACGACGTGATCCCGCCCGCCGTAGCCGGCACCAACGCGCACGTGTTCGTGGGTGGGCAGACCGCGGCGTTCATCGACCTCGGAAACCGGATCAGCGAACGGCTGCCCTACCTCATTGCCTCCGTGGTGGCACTCTCGTTCCTCGTGCTGATGACGGCGTTCCGATCGTTGATCGTCCCGCTCACCGCAGCCGTGATGAACCTGCTCTCCGTCGGCGCGGCATACGGCGTTGTGGTCGCGGTCTTCCAGTGGGGTTGGGGCAAGGACCTCATCGGCTTGGAATCGACCATCCCCATCGTGTCGGTCGTGCCGATGATGATGTTCGCGATCCTCTTCGGCCTGTCGATGGACTATCAGGTGTTCCTGCTCACCCGCATCCGTGAGGACTACGCGCTCACCGGTGACCCGCACACGAGTGTCGTCACCGGTCTTGCGAACACCGCGCGCGTCATCACGTCGGCCGCGCTGATCATGATCAGCGTCTTCCTCAGCTTCGTCGGCAACCCCGAACCGACGGTGAAGATGTTCGGCATCGGGCTCGCGAGCGCGGTGTTCATCGACGCCACCATCGTGCGTATGATCTTCGTCCCCGCGGTGATGGAGATCCTCGGCAAGTGGAACTGGTGGTTCCCGCACTGGATGGACCGCGTGCTGCCGCGCATCGAGCTCGAAGGATCCTCGAAACCGGTGGTGCCGGCAACGGCGGGTCGCTGAACGGGTGCCTCGCGGCGCGAGCTACGACGCGGCGGCGATCGCGTTGAGCGCGCGCTGTGCCGCGACCTCGGAGGCCGGCATCAACGGCAGGCGCACGTCGGGCGTGGGGATACGCCCCTGCGCGTGCAGCACCGCTTTGAACACGGCCGGGTTGGGTTCGGCAAACAACGACTCGACGACCGGCAGGAGCGCTTCGGAATGCGCGCGTCCGTCGTCGAGCTTGCCCGCCAGGCCGCATTCGATCATCGCGACGAAGCGCTCGGTGCAGACATGTGCCGACGCGCACACGGCTCCGGTGCCGCCCATCAGCACCAGCGGAAAGAGGAACGGGTCTTCGCCACCGAGCACCGCGAAGTCGTCGGGCACACCGGCGAGCAGTTGCAGCGTGTCGAGATCGAGGCCCACCGCTGACTGCTTGATCCCCACGACGTTGGGGTCGGACGCAAGCTCGATCACGCCGGCAGCGCTCAGGTTGCGGCCGGTGCGGATCGCGATGTTGTAGAGGACGACGGGAACGGGGCTCGCCGCGGCGACCGCCCGGAAGTGGGCGACGATCCCGGCTTGCGACGGACGCACGTAATACGGCACCACGATGAGCGTGGCGGTGAGGCCCGCAATGCCGCGCAGCGCTTCGACCGCGGCGACCGTCGTGCGCGTGTTGTTGCTGCCCGCACCGACGATCAGCTGCGCGCCGCGCTCCACGCACGCCCGCGAGCACGCATCGATGATCGCCTGCCGTTCGTCGGCGTCGACTGCTGTCGATTCGCCGGTGGTGCCGAGAGCGACGATCCCCGCGGCGCCCGCATCGACGTATTCGTGACACAGGCGCTCGATTGCATCGAGCGCGACGGAACCGTCGGCGGCGAACGGCGTGATGAGTGGGATGTACACGCCTCGCAACATTGGTGCATGCGCCATGTCCGAAGGCTACCCGCGTGGCTCGCTCGCGGTCGGGGTGATCTCGAGGTGCCGAAGTAGCCTGCGCCCGTGCCGGAGCCGTGGCAATCGATCCTCACGCTGGCCGCCGGGTTCGTGACGGGTCTGCTCTCGGGGATGTTCGGCGTCGGCGGCGCGGTCGTGTCGACGCCGGCGATCCGTGCGCTCGGGGCCACGCCGCTCGAGGCGGTGGGCTCCACGCTGCCGTCCATCTTCCCATCGGCGGTCAGCGGAGGGATGCACTACCAGCGCGAGGGTCTCATCGACTGGCGCGTCGCCCGGTGGACGTCACTCGTCGGCTGTTCGGCGGCAATCGGCGGCTCGCTACTGGCGGGCGCTATTCCCGGCAACGGGCACGTGCTGATGATCGCGACCGCCGCGCTCGTCGGGTTCACGGCGTACAGCATGGGACGGCCCCCGGCCCGGCCACCGTCCGGCGCGCCGGCCGAGCTGCCTCCCGACGATCCCGTCGGCGACCTGATTGAGCCGACGGCCGACCTCGCGGCACACGCGCGCGTGGTCACGCCGGAGCACGCGGCCCACCGAGACGAGTGGTGGCGGCTCGGCATCATCGGTCTGGCCGCCGGTGGGCTCAGCGGCCTGCTCGGCATCGGCGGCGGCGTGCTCATGGTGCCCGCGTTCGCCACATGGGTCCGCATGTCGATCAAGGAGGCCATCGGCACGTCACTCGTCTGCGTCGGCGTCCTCGCCGTACCCGGCACGATCACGCACGCCCTGCTCGGGCACATCGACTGGACGTTTGCGATCGAACTGTCGATAGGGGTGATTCCGGGCGCGCAGGTGGGTTCAAGGCTCGCGATCCGATCGAGCGACCGCGCCCTCCGACTCACGGTCGCGATCGTGCTCGGCGCGCTGGCGATCGTCTACGCGGCGGGCGAGATCGTGGCACTGGCTAGAGGCTGAGCTCGCGCGCGCGTGTCAACACCTTGTCGAGCATCGTCTCGGTGAGCTTGCCGGTGAACGTGTTCTGCTGGCTCGGATGGAAGCACCCGATGACGGTGGCCCGCGCGGTGGGCACCTCGAGGCCCTGGCCGAAGCGCGGCCGAGGAACGGGCAGCACCACGCCGGAGGCGGAGAGGAGCTGCCAGATCGCCTGGTACGCGAATGCGCCGAGCACCACGATGACCCGCACGCGATCCAGCAGCTCCAACTCGCGCCCGAGGTAGGGAAGGCAGCGATCGCGCTCCTCCGGTGTCGGCTTGTTGCGCGGCGGAGCGCAACGCACGGCCGCGGCCACGTACGCATCGCGCAGTCGCAAGCCGTCGTCGATCGAAGCCGACGTCGGTTGATTCGCATAGCCGGCGCGGTGAAGCGCAGCGAAGAGCCAGTCCCCCGAGCGATCGCCGGTGAAGACCCGTCCCGTGCGATTCCCGCCGTGTGCGGCCGGTGCGAGCCCCGCGACGAGGAGCCGTGCGCCCGGGTCACCGAACCCGGGGACCGGCCGGCCCCAATACACGTCGTCACGGAAGGCCGCCCGCTTCTCATCGGCAACGAGCTCACGCCAGGCGACCAGGCGGGGACACGCCCGGCACCGGATGATCTCGTCGCTGAGGCGCGCCAGCGCGCGCGGTGACGCCACCGCGGCATCGTAGGACGGCACCGGTAGCCTCCTGCCATGCGCGTGCTCCTCATCGTCAACACGACCGCGTCCGCGGTGACCGCCCGCCGCCGGGTACGGATCCAACGCGCGCTCAGCGCCGACCACCGCCTCGAGGTGACCGAGACCTCGCGACGCGGCCATGCTGCCCGAATCGCGCGCGGCGCCGCGTACGACGGCGTCGACGTCGTGGCCGTGCTCGCTGGCGACGGCACCCTCAACGAAGCCGCCGATGGCCTCGCCGGTACGCGCACTGCCCTCGCGCCACTGCCCGGTGGTTCCACCAACGTGTTCGCGCGCACGATCGGCGTCTCCGCAGATCCCGTCGAGGCCACCAACCAGCTCGTGCACTCACTCGAGCGACGGTCGTTTCTCCGCATCGGCATCGGCGTCGCCAACGGGCGGCGCTTCCTGTTCCACCTCGGCGCCGGCTTCGACGCCGCCGTCATCCACCAGGTCGAGCGCCGATCCACGCTCAAGCGCCACGCCGCCCACGCGCTGTTCATCTTCTACGCCTTCAATACCTGGTTTCGTCATTACGACCGCTCGATCAGATTCGACATCAAGGCCGACGACGAAGACTTGGCCACCGGTGCCTACGTCGTCGTCAGCAACACCAGCCCCTACACGTACCTCGGGTCGCGGCCGCTGATCATCAACCCGCACGCCGGTCTCGATCGCGCGCTCGCGATCACCATGTTCCGCGACTTGTCGATCGGTGCGCTGATACCCGCGACCATCTCGGCACTCGGGCAGGCGCGCCTGACCGAGCGCCACCCTCGTATCGAGATGCGCAGCGACGTCACCCGCCTCACGATCGCGGGTGACCGGGAGTTCGCCTGGCAGGTCGACGGCGACTATCTCGGGCTCGTCAGTCACCTCGACGTGCACTACGAGCCCGAGGCGCTCACGATCGTGCTCCCCTGACGAACGCGACCGTTTGTGCGATCGGGCCCCCTATAGGGGCCCTGATCGCACAAACGCTGGACGTTCAATCGCCGTGGAGCACGCGTCGGGCAACGTCGGGCACGTCGGTCACGATGCCGTCGACTCCGGCGGCGTCGAGCCGGCGCATCTCGGCCTCGTCGTTGACCGTCCACACGTTGATCGTGATCCCGAGCGCGCCGGCTCGCTCCACGACCGCTGTCGCCGTTGCGCCGGCGATCGAGCGCACGTCGGGATGCAACGCATGATGGCCGCGATCATGAACGATCGGGAGCGCGTCGAGCGGGTCGAACCCGACCATGGTGAGAAAGCCGGTCTGGATCGACGGGTCGAGCTCGCGGACACGATCGATCGACTGCAGGTTGAACGACGACACCAGCACGTCGTCGCGCCGCGAACGCGATGCGAGCAACTCGACGAGTGCGTGCACCGCGCCTTCACCGGGATCGTGATCGGGGTCGCCGGGCAGGTTCTTCACCTCGATGTTGACGAGCATCTCCGGGCACGCATCGAGTACCTCTTCGAGCGTCGGCAGCGCCGGTTGTGCAGCACGAATCTCTGCCAACGAGCGTTCAGCGGTGACGCCGAGCCCGGGCACCTCCGCGTCGTGATGTACGACGAGGACGCCATCGGCGCTGCGATGCACGTCGAGCTCGACGCCGTCCGCACCCTGCGCACCCGCGGCGAGAAACGCTTCGATGGTGTTCTCCGGCGCGACGCGGTTGGCGCCGCGGTGGGCCAGGACACGGGGCCGAGCGTGAGGCGGACCCAGACCGGTCATTGCGGGCGCATGCTACGCAGCCCCTTCTCCGGCGGAGGAGAACGGCAGGTCAAGGCCCTTGCGCGATTGTTCTCGCGGCAAATATCGTCTGCGTGGCGCTCTAGGGGCAGGACCCGGGGAGCTTTGTGAACGTGCGCACGAGCATTCGGCAGGTCGCACGTAGAGAACGTTCGACCCGGAGGCATCCTCGTGGCGCTGACCTGGATTCGCACCCACGACTGGGACATCGACGCGTGGCGTCACCGCTCCGCGTGTCGCGATTCCGATCCTGAGGTCTTCTTTCCGATCGGCAGCACCGGTTCCGCGCTCGACCAGATCGAGACCGCGAAGCGAATTTGCACCGCGTGCGAGGCGCACGACGAGTGCCTCGAGTTCTCGCTGGCCACGAATCAGGAGGCCGGCGTCTGGGGTGGCACGACCGAAGAGGAGCGGCGCAAGCTCCGCAAGGCCTGGCTGGCCAAGCAGCGTCGCGCCGAGGCCGTCTAGACATCCCACGGGTCGTAGGTGTCAAGCGGCGAGTTGGGTGCGGTGTGCCCAGGCGGTGTGTTCGTCGTAGAGCGTGCCGTGGTCGAGGCAGCCGTGGAGGATGCCGACGAGCCGATTCCCGAGCGCGCGTAGGGCCCGGTTGTGAGTGTCGCCAGCGGCGCGGTGTTGGTCGTAGAAGGTGCGTGCCCCTGGGCTGGTGGTGAGCGCGCAGAACGCCCACTGGTGGCAGGCGTCGGCGAGGCGTTTGTTACGGGCGTAGCGGGCGAGCACGACTCGGTGTTTGCCCGAGGCGCGGGTGATGGGTGACGTACCGGCGTAATTCTTGCGACACTTGGCGTTCGCGTAGCGGTTCGGGTCATCTCCGAACTCTGCGAGCACCCGGGCGCCCAGGATCATCCCCAGTCCTGGCACGGATCGGATGATCTTGGCGTCCGGGTGCAACTCAAAATGCTCGGACAGTTCCGTCTCGAGCCGATCGACCTGGACGGTCAACTCGACGGCGACCGCGACCAGCGCGGTGACGGTCGCGCCCATCGAGGCAGCGACGACCGGTGGGGCTTCGAGCTGCTCGGCCCGCAACGCCGTCTGGATCTCGATCGCTCGCTCATCGATGCGGCGTTGGCGGCGACCGCGCCGCAACGCCGAGGCGATCTTCGAGCGTGACAGGCCCCGTCCCAACGTCGGGGTCGGCGCGATCGCCAGCACCGCCAACGCGTCACCGGAACCAAGATCGTCGAACGCTTCCAGCACGGCTGGATAGAACTCCCGCAGCGTCGAGCGCAGCTGGTTGAGTTGACGTTGTCGGGTCCAGATCAAGCGCTGATGTGCCCGCGCGAGCACCTTGATCGCCTCTCCGAGGTCGCTGTCACCAGCCACGGGCCGATGATTGTGACCATCGGTGCGAGCGAGCTCGGCAAGCACGAACGCATCGCCCGGATCGGACTTCGCGCCCGATGTCGAGTACCGCTCCCGATATCGAGACGCCGACATCGGATTCACCGCCAGCACCCGATACCCGGACGCGACCAACGCCGCGACGAACAGGCCCCGGTCGGTCTCGGTCGCGATCGTCACCTCGCCGAGTTCTTCCACGAACGGCGCGAGGAGCTCATGGAACCGTGCGACGCCCTCGACGCCTTCGGGCAGTCGAGCCTTGGCGAGCCGCCGACCCTGATCGTCTTCGACATGGATGTCGTGATGGGCCTCCGCCCAGTCATGACCCACAAACACCTTCACCACTCCAAGTCCTCCTCGTCGTCGGTTGTCGAGCCCGAGGCGACCAGCAGCTCGCTAATGGTTCAGTGCTCGAGGCACGTCATCCCACCAGTTGTCCAAGGTCGACCTCACCAACCAGCAGACGCACGATCTAGACGTAGAACTCAAAGTCCTGCGCTGGCGAGTGCTGACCTGCCGGCGGCTCGGGACCATCCTCACCCGCTCCGCGCACGAGGTGGTCGACCCCCATTAGCGCCGTTCGCTATAACGCGGCCGGCGGCATCGGCTTCAACGGCACACGCAGGTGCACGCGCGTACCGTTGTCGTCACGCATCTCGATCGAACCGCCGAGCTCGCCGGTCACGAGCGCGTGCACGATAGACAGGCCGAGGCCCTTCGAGCGCTCGAGCGTGAACCCGGTTGGCAGGCCGACACCGTCGTCGTGCACGTCGACGACCAGCTCGCCATCCTCGCGTGCGAGTCGGAGCCGTACGTGTCCGACTGTCTGGCCGTCACGGTCGCGCGGAAACGCATGGTCCACCGCGTTCTGCATCAGTTCGTTGAGCACGACCGCGAGGGGCGTCGCCAGGTCGCCGGGCAGGTCGCCCGCGTCGCCCTCGACCTCGAATCGCAGCTGGCCGTCGGGCGTCGAGACCGTGTCCTCCACCACCCGCACGAGCGGACGGACGATCTCGTCGAACGAGACGACGTCACGCGCGTCGCGCGCGAGCGTCTCGTGCACGATCGCGATCGAACGGATCCGCCGTTCCGACTCCTCGATCGCCTGCTGCGCCTCCGGCGACTCCAGCCGGCGGCCCTGCAGGCGCAAGAGCGCGGCGATGGTCTGCAGGTTGTTCTTCACCCGATGGTGGATCTCGCGGATCGTCGCGTCCTTCGAGAGCAGCATCCGGTCACGCCGGCGGAGATCGGTGACATCGCGCACGAGAATCACCACACCGACCGACTTGCCCGCTTCGAGGAGTGGAACGGCCCGCAACGCGAGCGACGTGTCACCGCGCTCGAGCTCTTCGTCGACCGGCAGCCGCAACCGCAGTGCGGCATCGACGGCATCCTGGTCGAGGCCGACCTCCGCCAGCTGCAGACCGGAGGTGTAGGCGTGGATGCCGAGACGGTGCAGGGAGCTGACGGCGTTAGGGCTGGCGAAGCGGATACGCCCGTCGGCGTCGAGCACGATCACGCCGTCACCCACCCGTGGCGCGTCCTCGTACTCCACCTCGTCACGACCGAACGGGAAGCTTCCCTCGGCAAGCATGCGCGCGAACCGGTCGAACACGTCGAGGTAGAAGCGTTCGAGCTCCCCGGGGCGCCGTCCCGACGTCGTCGGTGTCTCGCGGGTGACGATGCCGATCAGCGCGCCGCGATGTCGCACCGGTATGCACTCGATGCGGGCGCGTTCCTTGGACGAGAGCACGGTGGCGTCACCTTCGATGATGTCGCCCACGCGCCAGGCGCGTGTGACCAATGGCCGCTCCACCTCGTCGACGACGGTGCCCACCATGTCGGCGGGGTACAAGGTCTGGCCCGTGGTGGGCCGCACCTGCGCGAGCACGATGAAGCGATGGCCCTCCTCGCCCGCGATCGGCGCCAGGAGCAGGAGGTCGGAGAAGCACAGGTCGGCGAGGGGTTGCCACGACGCCACGAGCCGTTGCACGTGCGAGAGCGCGTCGCGCTCGATCGACGTGTGCGTCAGCGCCATCTCCGGGAGGGTGATCACCGATCAATCGTACCGGCGCGCCCGCGCGGCGCCGGGCGTCTATCCCCCCGCGGGAGCGCGGGATCGATGGCTCGGGTGCGCCGAACAGCGCCTCGGCCATGTGGGCGAGGCCGCTGACATCCGCGATGTCGATCTCGGAGTTGGGAACCGTCACGACGACCTCGGGAACGCGACCGAGCTCGGCTCGCAGCTCGGCCTCACGCTTCGCCACGACGGCGAAATTCTGGAACGACTCGCCGATGGTGCGCAGCACCCTGGCCGTGTGGTCACGATCGCCGAGCTCCCGGTCGCCGAGCGCGGCGAGCCGTTCCGCGGTCGGTGCCGCGTCGCTGCACAACGTCGCGGCCGCGCGGTCGCCATCGGCGGAGAGCAGATAGCGCGGCAACGTCTTGTTGAGCACGAGCGCGCCGAGGTGGTAATCGCGCTTGACCAGCTCTGCACAGAAGAACTCGGCCTCCCGTAACGGGGCGCCTTCGAGCGTCGTGACCACTGCGAACGTCGTGCGTCGATCGTGCAGCAGTCGCTCGACGGCCTCGGCGCGCTTGACGAAACCCGCGTACATGGTTTGGAAGTTGAGGAAGAACTCGGCGATGTCCTGCAGGAACTGGCTGCCGAGCAGGCGGTCGGCCATTTGGTAGAACGGGCGGCTCGCGAAGTTGATCATCCGTGCCCCGCGCTTGCCGCCCACGCGGTACGGCGCGGTGAGCCAGCGCAGGAGTCGCCCGCCGAAGAAGTCGGCCATCCGCTTCGGTGCGTCGAGAAAATCGACCGCGTTTCGCGTCGGCGGCGTGTCGATGATGATCAGGTCGTACTTGCCGGAGGCATGAATCTCGTACAGGCGTTCCATGGCGATGTAGTCGTGACTCTGCACGAACCGACCCGTGATGTTGGTGTACAGCCGGTTTTCGAGAATGCGGTACGCCGTCTCCTCATCGGGCGCGTGCCGGAGCACCAGATCGTCCCACGACCGTTTAGTGTCGAGCATCGCGGCCCAGAGCTCGCCGCGCGGCTCGAGACCCGCGGTTTTCAACGCGTCGTCGGGCACTCTGCGTTCGACATTGCCGAAGCCCTCCAAGCCGAGGGCGTTCGCAAGCCGGCGCGCCGGATCAATCGTGAGGACGAGCACCTTGCCGCCGAGACGGGTGGCCGCCGCGACGGCCGACGCGGCTGCGACCGAGGTCTTGCCCACGCCGCCCGAACCGCAGAAGACCACGATCTCCTTCGTGGCCAGCAGCGACTCGAGCGATCGGCCCCCGGTCGCGACTCGCCGGTCACCACTCAGCCGGGTGTGTTCGTCGGCCCGGCTCACAGGCCCATCTCCTGTCGGAGTGAGTCGGCAACCATCCTGGTGACGCGCAGGCCGTGATCGCGGACGAAGAGGTACGGCAGGTACAGCATCGGAAGGTCGACCGACGAACGCAACCGGCTGAGTTGCACCGCGCGGGTACGCCGCAGCGAAACCGCAAGGCGCGCGCCCTCCAGAACCGCCACCGCGCCCGGGCCCGCCCGCTCGGTGAGCACCGCCTCGGCCGGCGGCGTGCGCAACGCCTCGAAGACGTCCTCGTCGTCGCGGGTGAAGAGCTCGGGCAGCACCCGGTTGACCACCAGCGCGCCGAGCGGCACCGACAGCTGCGCGCGCGCCCGTTCGACGAGCTCGATCGTCTCGTTGACGGGCATCTCTTCGGGGGTGGCGACGACGTTGAGGGCCGTGAGCGCAGGGTCGGAGAGGAGCTCGACCATCCAGTCGGTCTGCTGGCGCACCTTGCCCACCGAGACCAGCTCCTGTATTGCACGCGGCGCGTCGAGCTGGCCGATGATGTGGCCGGTTGCGGCGGCGTCGACGATCACGACATCCCAGTCGGCGCGGCCCTCGAGCGACTCGCGCATTTCCCAGCACACCTTGCCGACCGTCAGGATCTCCTTCACGCCCGGCGCAGCGGTCGCGACGAAATCGAGCACCTTGGCGAGGGGTCCGAGGCGTCCGAACACGGGGACGCGGAGATGCAACTTGAGGTACTCGCGCAGCGACGCTTCCGTGTTCATCGTCATCGCGAAGATGCCCGGTTGCACCTGGCGGGGTTCGAAGCCGACGGGCGGCCGCTCGAACAGGTCGGTGAGGTTGCCCTTCGAATCGCTTTCGACGACGAGCACGCGCTTGCCCTGGCCCGCGGCGAGCAACGCCATTGCGGCGGTCACCGTGCTCTTGCCGACTCCGCCCTTGCCGGTGAAGAACAGCAGGCGCCGCCCGAGAAGATCGGCCGGCATTGGACTATGACCGCCCGAAGCCGACCTTCTGCGTGGCCTCTTCGTCGGCGATCTCCACGTAGGCGACCTTGTCGGCGGGCACGCCGACATGTCGGCCCTTCGCGTCTTCGAGCCAGAGCACGGGCGAGCCGCTCTTCAACGCGTCCTGGATCGATGCCTTGAGCTCGTCGGCCGAGCCATCGAGGTCGACCGTGAGCTCCTTGGCCGTGTAGACGACCCCGATCTTCACTTCCATGGGCGTAGTCCTTTGCGGGCACGGCGGACGGGACGGAACGGCCGATCGTAGCCGCCGCCTCAAGTTGCGCCCGCGGCGGCGGTCAGGTGATCTTGAGCTCGGACCTGAAGACCTTGGTCGGTGCGAGCTCGACATCGACCCGTTCCGCGATGTTGCGGAACGCCACGGACGCGTCGTCGTCGGGCGCGGCGACGATGATCGGCCGGCCGGCGTCGCCGCCTTCGCGCAGCTCCGGCACCAGTGGCACCTGGCCGAGCAGCGGCACGCCAATGCTCGCCGCGAGCTCCTGGCCGCCGCCTCGACCGAAGATCTCGTAGGTCTTGCCGTCGTCACCGCGGAACAACGACATGTTCTCGATGACGCCGATCACGTCGAGCTCGACTTGCTTCGCCATCGCGGCGGCGCGCTGGGCGACGCGTTGCGCGGCGGGCTGCGGCGTCGTCACGACGATCACCTCGGCGCGCGGGAGAAATTGCCCGATCGAGATCGAGATGTCACCGGTGCCGGGCGGCATGTCGACGAGCAGGTAGTCGGGCTCGTCCCACCACACGTCGGTGAGGAACTGCTCGAGCGCCTTGTGCAACATCGGGCCGCGCCATACGACGGCCTGGTCTTCGCGCGCGAAGAACCCCATCGAGATGAGACGCACGCCGTTGGCCTCGGGCGGCACGATCACGTCGTCGATGAGATCGGGTGGACGCTCGACGCCGAGCATGCGTGGCATCGAGAATCCCCACACATCGGCGTCAACGGCGGCGACACGGTGACCGCGTTGCGCCAGCGCGATCGACAGGTTGGTCGTGATCGACGACTTCCCGACGCCGCCCTTGCCCGAGCTGATCGCGATCACCCGCGTGCGCGCGTCGGTGAACGGGTTGACGCGCTCGCGTGGCGCCTGCTGCGCGGCCGCGTCGACGACCTGGAGCGGGTTGGGCGCCGGCTCCCCTTTCAGAATGCGCCCGAGGGCCTGGAGCTCGGCTTCATCCATCCGACGCACGTCGACCTCGGCCCCGGCGATGCCGCCGAGGGCTGTGACCTCGGCAGTGACGCGGGCGGTGAGCTCGCGGCGGAGCTCGTCGCGGTCAGCGGGCACGGCGAGGGCGACCTTCGCCGTCGAGCCGTCGACCGTAGCGGTCTGCACGAGGCCCAGCTCGCCGAGCGATCGCCGCAGCAACGGGTCGGTAACACGCTCGGCGGCCGCTCGAACCTCGGTGTCTGTTGGCATCGCTCCGGTCCCTGGGTATTTCCACTACGGGCGTAGGTAGAATACCGGCGTGAGCGCGATCGACCCCCATCCCCCGGCTGCCGACGAGCATTCGCTCGATCCCGACGAGTTCAGCGCCGCCGTGGCTGCGGTCACAAACGCGTTCGGCGACCCCACCCGGCGCGACATCTACTTGTTCGTACGCGAGGCGCCCGACGGCGTGACCGCGGCCGAGGTCGCGCAGCACTTCGATCTGCACGCCAACGTCGCCCGCCACCACCTCGAGAAGCTCACCGCAGGGTGCTACCTCACGGTGGCCGCGGCGCCGCGCACTGGCGACGAACCGGCGCGCACCGCGGGGCGGCCGTCCAAGCACTACTGCGTCAGCGACGTCGATACCGGTCTCTCACTTCCGCCGCGACGCGACGACATCCTGGGCACGCTGCTCGCGCGTGCGCTCGACGACCTCGGTACGGAGCGCGCCGCCGAGATGGCCGACGAGGTCGGCTACGCGTACGGCCTCTCGTTGGCGGAAAACATGGGGCCATCGAATCCTGAGGCCGCGTCCAAGGGTCATCGCTCGGTGCGCGCCGCGCTCGCCGCAGTCGCCGACGCGCTGACGGCGCACGGCTTCGCCTCGCACGCCGAGGCACGCGACGGCGCGCTCGCCATCGTGTCGGAGTGCTGCCCGTTCGGCGAGGCCGCGCAGCAGTATCCCCACGTGGTGTGCGCGGTCGACCGGGGCATGATCCGCGGGATGCTGGCGGGCCTCTACGGAGACACCCAGCCTCAGTTCTCGGAGACGCGGCCGGGCGGCGACGATCACTGCGTCGCACGTTTCTGAGCGCCGCGTCTCGCACGTGCCCCTTTCTTGGATGAGTTTTCGACCGCTACGGTCGAAAACTCTGCCGAGAACCGATGAGCGCTGCCGCGTAGCCTGACACCCGTGCACCGGGCGTATCTCGACCACGCGTCTACGTCACCGCTGCGCCCGGCCGCGCTCGAGGCGATGCTCCCCTATCTCCGCGAGCACCACGGCGACCCGGGCCGGCTCCACGCCGAGGGACGTGCCACGCGGGTCGCGATCGAACAGGCGCGGGAACAAGTCGCCGCACTGCTCGATGCGCGTCCACGGGAAGTGGTGTTTGCCTCCGGCGGCACCGAGGCGATCAACACCGCAATTTGGGGCGCGTGCGCCCGTGCCTCGAACGGGAACGGGCACATCGTGACCACTGCCGTCGAGCACTCGGCGGTGCTCGACGCGTGCACACGCTCGGGCCTCGACGTGACGGCGGTCGGTGTCGACCGGCTCGGTCGCTTCGACCCGGATGACATTGCCGCGGCGGTGCGTGACGACACGGTGCTGGTCACGGTGCAGCTCGCCAACCACGAGGTGGGCACGATCCAACCGGCCGGCGCGGTGGTCGCTGCGGCGCGGGCGCACGACGTGCTCGTCCACGTCGACGCGTGCGCGGCCGTCGGTCACGTTCCGATCGCGTTCCATGGGCTCGACGCCGACGTGTGCTCCGTCACGGCCCACAAGCTCGGCGGGCCGAAGGGAATCGGCGCGCTGCTCGTGCGCCGCGGTCTGCGGCTCGACCCGTTCGTGGTCGGCGGCGCGCAGGAACGCGCCCGGCGTGGCGGGCTCGAGAACGTGCCCGCGATCGTGGGCTTCGGCGCCGCCGCATCCGAGCTGCTCGACGGCGGTCTGGAGCGCGAGCGCGCTGCTGAACAGGCGCTCACCGACCGGCTTGCGAACACGACGCTCGACACGGTCGAGGGTGTCGAGCGGTTCGGCGATCCCGACAACGCGCTCCCCAACCTGGTGTGCCTGGGCATCGAGGGCGTGGAAGCGGAGCCGATCCTGTTGGGCCTCGATCAGCGGGGCGTCGCGGTGCATTCGGGGTCGTCGTGCTCGAGCGAGGCGCTCGAACCGTCGCCCGTCCTCGAAGCGATGGGAGTCGATGCCGATCGGTCGCTCCGGGCGAGCGTCGGGTGGAGCTCGACGGAAGTCGACGTCGATGCCTTTCTCGAGGCATTTCCCCAGGTCGTGGGCCGATTGCGGGCCCTCCGGACCTGAGGGTCTCCGAGCCCCGGAATTATTTGTCGATGCAATCGTTGTAGTGAGTACTACATGCATCGATCCGAAAGGCTCCTCAAATGACCGCAATCCAGACCACCAGAGTGCTCGACGGCCAAGAGCTGCCGGCCGCCGGCACGTACACCCTCGATCCCGCACACTCCACTGTCGGCTTCATCGCCCGCCATCTCGTGTTCACGAAGGTGCGCGGCCGCTTCACCGAGTTCGACGCCACCGTGCACATCGCCGACGTCCCGTCGGCCTCGTCGGTCGAAGCCACGATCAAGGTCGCCAGCATCGACACGGGCCAGAGCGACCGTGACGCGCACTTGCTGTCACCCGACTTCTTCGACGCCGAGCATTACCCCACGATCACGTTTACGAGCACCGGCGTACAGCCGGCCGGCGGCAGTGCGTGGAAGTTGAGCGGTGACCTCACGATCCGCGACGTCACCAAGCCGGTCACGCTCGACCTCGAGCTGCAGGGTGCGCTGACCGACCCGTTCGGCAACGACAAGGCGCTGTTCGAGGCGTCCACCGAGGTCGACCGTGAGGACTTCGGCCTCACCTACAACCAGGTGCTCGAGAGCGGCGGCGTGATGGTGAGCAAGAAGATCCGCATCGAGCTCGAGATCCAGGCGGTCAAGCAGTAATAACCTGCAGTCGGCGGGCGCGACTGCTCGACCGAGGAGGACGCCATGATCCCCGTACGACGCCTCAACCACGCGGTGCTGTACGTGCGTGACGCGGATCGGGCGTCGGCCTTCTATCAAGAGGCGTTCGGGTTCGAGGTCGTGGCCGCGATGCCGGGCCGGGCGGCGTTTCTCAAAGCTGCCGGTTCCGACAACGACCACGACCTCGGCTTGTTCACGATCGGCGCCGACGCGTCGGGGCCGATCCCGGGCACGGTCGGGCTGTATCACCTTGCCTGGCAGGTCGGATCGATCCGTGACCTCGCGACGGCGCGCACCGAGCTCCAGGCGCGCAGAGCGTACGTCGGCGAGAGCGATCACGGCACCACGAAGTCGATCTACGGACGCGATCCCGACGGCAACGAGTTCGAGATCATGTGGCTCGTGCCCGCCGAGGGAGTCGATGCCTCGGAGCGACCGGGAATGGTCGCCCCGCTCGACCTCGATCGCGAGATCGCGCGGTTCGGCTGACATTAGGCTCCGCCCGTCCCCGACCCGATGGAGCCTCAGATGCCTGCCACTCGTTGGACGGAGCTCGCCGATTCCCTGTCGCGCGCGCTCGCCCTTGCCTCCCCGCCACTCGCGATCTCGTTCTCCGACGCGCCGCCCCCCGGCGTGGCCGCGTTCGACGCGCCGATGCCCGCGCCGATGCCCGACGGCCGCACCGGCCGCGTGCCGGCCGGCTGCGTGTTTTGGATGGAGGCGGCGAATTCCACGTTCAGCACGGTGGCCGAGGATCACGGCAACTGCAGCGTCGGCTGCATGACGCACGGCTTCAAGACGATGAACGAGGTCACCGGGAACTCCGATGTCGCCGCGCTGCTCGACTCGGGCTGGGTAACCATGGACGTCATTCCCCAGATCCCTGTCGTGCGCGAGAAGCCGGGCGCGGTGACGTACGGACCGTTGGCGGAGACGTCCGTCGATCCCGACGTGGTGTTCCTGCGCCTCAACGCGAAGCAGTTGATGGTGCTCTCCGACGCGGTACCCGGCCTGCGCATCGAAGGCAAGCCGCAGTGTCACATCGTCGCCGTCGCCATGGAACAGGGCGAGATCGCGGCGAGCGTCGGCTGCGCGCTCAGCCGCGTGCGCACCGGCATGTCGGCCAACGAGATGACGTGCGCGATCCCGGCGTCGAGGCTCGAAGAGGTCGTCGCGGCGATCCAGCACAACGCGACCGCCGATACCGCCGTCGCCCGCTACGCAGCCGAAGACGCCAAACGCTTCGCCTGATCTGGCGGCGCCGCGAGTTCATTCTGCGTCAGTAATCCGGGTGTGAGGCGGATTACTGACGCAAGTTCGTTCGGTGGCGCCGTGCGGGCCGCTAGTCGGCCTTGCCTTTGCCGTTCGCTTTCTGGACGCGCTTCCAGTCACGCACTCGCGCCAGCGCCTCGGGTGAGTCAACGTCGGCGATCGAGCGGGGCTTGTCGTCGGAGAACGGCTTGGCTACCCGTTCCCAGCCGTTCGGTGCCTGGTCGAGTCGCTTGCCGAGGATCGCAATCAGGATCTTCGACTTGTCGGGGCCGTACCCGGGGAGCACCTCCACTCGCGTGAGGAGATCGTCGGCGTCCTTCGCCTCTTGCCAGATCGCGGCGGCGTCACCGCCGTACTCGTCGACCACACGCCGAGCGAGCGCATGCGTGCGCTTCGCCATCGAACCGGGATACCGGTGGAGCGCCGGCCGCTCGCGGAAGATCGCTTCGAGCTCCTCGGGATCCATCGCCGCGATCGCTTTGGCGTCGAAGCTCCCGAGGCGTTCGCGCAGCGTCGCCGGACCCCGGAACGCCCACTCCATGGGCACCTGCTGGTCGAGCAGCAATCCGACAAGGAGTGCGAACGGATCGCTGCTGAGCAGCACGTCGGCGTCCGAATCGCCGGTAAAGGACAGCACAGCCGTTGGCCCTGCTGTCCGCTACTTCTTGGCGGACTCGAAGTAGGGGTTGTCGCCGCTGGCGTGGTCGGTGACGTCGATCACTTCGGTGATCTCGGGAACCGACTCCAGGATCGCGACCTCGATGCCCTGACCGAGCGTGACCGCAGCCATGCCGCAGCCCTGGCAGCCACCGCCGAGGCGGAGATACGCGATCGAGTCTTCGACCGCGACGAGCTCGGCCATCCCGCCGTGCGCGGCAATGGCCGGGTTGATCTGCTCCTCGAGCACTTGCCCCACACGTTGCGCGACCGGACCGCTGAGATCGCCTTGCGGACGGCTCACCCCCACCGCGGGGCTCGCGCTCGGCCGGTTGGGGTTCTGCATCACCATGCCCGAGCCGATGAAGTCGAGCGTCGCGCCGCGCACCTTGTCGGCACTGTCGGCCACGATCACCAGTGACAGGTCGTCATGGCTCTGCACGATGTCGTCGCCGGCCGCCTCGTCGAGCGGCTTGAAGTACATGTCGTACGTGTAGGCGCCCGCCGCCTCACCGCTCACTTCGAGCCACAAGGCCAGGGTGTCGGGATTGGTCTCGCTCGCACGAACACCGAGCACCTTCTCGCGGGCGGTGTCGGTGACCGTGACCAGGGGGGTGGCGGCGTCCATATGCCGCCATGATAGGCGCATGCCCCGCGTTCTCCTACTGCTCCCGACGACCACATATCGAGCCGCCGACTTCATCGATGCAGCCAGCGCGCTCGGCGTCGAGGTCGTCGTCGGCTCGGAGCAGCGCCAGGCGCTCGCCGACTCCATGGGCACGCGCGCTGTCGTCGTACCGCTGCGCGACCCCGACGCCGCGGTGGACGCGATCGCCGCGCTCCACGCCCGTGAGCCCGTCGCCGCCGTTGTCGCGGTGGACGACCAAGGCGTGTTGATCGCCGCGTTGGCGAGCGAACGGCTCGGGCTCCCGCACAACCCGCCCGCCGCGGTCGCGGCGACCCGTGACAAGGCGGCGATGCGCACCGCGTTCGCTGCGGCCGGCGTGACGCAACCGGCGTTTCGCGTGGTCGGTCCCGCCGACGACACCGGCACGGCCGCGCTCGAAGTGGGTCTGCCGTGCGTCGTGAAGCCGATCTCGCTCTCGGCCAGCCGCGGCGTCATCCGCGCCGACGACGAAGACGCGGCTCGTGCCGCCGCGGCGCGGATACACACGATCCTGGTCGCCGCCGACGAAGACCCCATGGAGCCGTTGCTGGTCGAGCAATACCAACCCGGCGTCGAAGTCGCTGTCGAAGGCCTGTTGCGCGCCGGGACGCTCGAAGTGCTCGCGATCTTCGACAAGCCCGACCCGCTCGAAGGCCCCTACTTCGAAGAGACGCTCTACGTCACGCCATCGCGCCTGCCCGCTGCGACAAAGGCCGAGATCGCGACGCTGACGAGCCGCGCCGCCACGGCACTCGGTCTGCGCGAGGGGCCGGTGCACGCGGAGCTCCGCGTCGACGGCGATGAAGTCGTGATGCTCGAGCTCGCAGCGCGCTCCATCGGCGGATTGTGCGCCCGCGCGCTCCGCTTCGGCGCGGGCGTGTCACTCGAAGAGCTGATTCTGCGACACACGCTCGGACAGCCACTCCCCGACATGACACGGGAGCGGGCCGCGTCGGGCGTGATGATGTTGCCGATCCCGCGTTCGGGTGTGCTGCGGCGCGTCGACGGACGAGAGGAGGCACGCGCCGTCGACGGAATCGACGGGCTCGAGATCACCGTGCCGCTCGGCCGGCCTGTCCGCACGCTGCCCGAGGGCGATCGCTACCTCGGCTTCCTGTTCGCGCGGGCAACGTCACCGGAGGAGGTCGAGCACGCGCTGCGCACCGCCCACGCACTTCTCGACGTGGAAATCACCGACGCGCCGTAGGCTGCTCGCGATGCGCGTGCTGCTTGTCTCCACCTATGAGCTCGGCCACCAACCGCTCGGCGTCGCCGTGCCCGCGGCCGCGCTCCGAGCCGGCGGGCACGACGTCCGTTGCACCGACCTGTCGGTCGAACCGTGGGACCCCGCGCTCGGCGAGTGGGCGGAGATGGTGGCGTGCTCGGTGCCGATGCACACCGCCGCCCGCCTGGCCCGGCAACTCGCACCCACGATCGACCGTCCGTTGTGCTGCTACGGCTTGTACGCATCGATGTGCGCCGACGTGGCCGATCGGGTCGTGGCCGGTGAGTACGTCGACGCGTTGGTTGCCTGGGTCGATGGTGACGACCCGCGCGGCAACATGACACAGCTCGGGCGCGAGGCTGCCGCGCCCGGTGCGCCGCGTCCCGCCCGCGACCTCCTCCCGGCGCTCGACCGCTACGCCCGGCTCTCGATCGGCGGCGAAGAGCTCCTCGCCGGCGCGGTCGAGGCGTCGCACGGCTGCGCGCACCGGTGCCGGCACTGTCCCGTGCCGGTCGTCTACGACGGGCGCATCCGCATCGTCGACGCCGACGCCGTGCTCGCCGACATCACGCAGCAGGTCGAAGCTGGAGCGCGTCACATCACCTTCGGCGATCCCGATTTCTTCAACGGGGTGCACCACTCGTTACGCGTCGTGCGGGCGATGCACGCGCAGTTCCCCGACGTCACGTTCGACTGCACCGTGAAGGTCGAGCACATCTTGCGGCATGCCGATGTGTGGCCCGAGATGGCGATGTCCGGTTGCCTCTTCGTGGTCTCCGCGTTCGAGTCGGTCGACGACGCCATCCTCGAACGCCTCGACAAGGGCCACGCGGCAGCCGACGCAGCAAGCGCCACGACCCTGCTGCGCGGGCACGGCATCGAGATCCGCCCGTCGTTCCTCCCGTTCACACCGTGGACGACACTCGACGGCTTTCGCGCGTTACTCGACTTCGTCGCCGAGCACGACCTCGTCGGCAACGTCGACCCGGTGCAGTACTCGATCCGCTTGCTGCTTCCCCGCAGATCGCTGCTGCTCGACCATCCCGACATGGCGCCGCACCTCGGACCCTGGGACGGGGCGCGCCTCACCTACGAATGGACCGCCGTCGACCCCGCGGTGGACGAGTTGCAACGCGAAGTCGCCGCGCTCGTGGAACGAGAGATCGGCGCGGGCACGCCGATCGCCGAGATCCACGCCGGCGTGCGCGAAGCCGCGGGCGCACCGCCCGTCGCGCTCGGAAACGTCGCCGACCCGCCACGTCTTACCGAATCGTGGTTCTGCTGCGCCGAGCCCACCGAGGCCCAGCTCGCGCCCGTCACCACACAGGCGTAGAAGCGCCCCGAGGCTTTACCGGCGGCGCAACACGTTGAGCGCGGAGCCGGCTTTGAACCATTCGATGTGCTCGGGCGACATTGTGTGCGTCGTCGTGATGTCATGGCTCGACCCGTCGGCGTGGTGCACGACCACGGTCACCGGCTTGCCGGGCGCAAGCTCCGAGAGACCGGTCACCTCGATCGTGTCGTCCACCCGGATGCGCTCGTAATCGTCGGAGTTCTTGAACGTGAGCGCGAGCACGCCCTGCTTCTTCAAGTTGGCCTCGTGGATACGCGCGAACGAACGCACGATGATCGCCCGTCCCCCACGAAAGCGCGGCTCCATCGCCGCGTGCTCGCGTGACGAGCCTTCGCCGTAGTTCTCGTCGCCGATCGCGACCCAGTCGACGCCGGCCTCGTGGTACTCGCGCGCCAGGTCGGGCAGCGGCTTGATCGATCCGTCGCGAAGGTCGACGCCGCGCCCCGACTCGTCCAAAGCGAACGCGTTGTTGGCGCCGATGAACAGGTTGCCGGAGATGTTGCTGAGGTGGCCGCGGTAACGAAGCCACGGACCGGCGGGCGAGATGTGATCGGTGGTGCACTTGCCGACCGCCTTGAGCAGCACCGGCAACCCGACGAGATCTTTCCCGTCCCACGGCGGGAACGGCTCGAGCAGCTGAATGCGATCCGAGTCGGGCTTCACGACGATCTCGACGGTGGACGGGTCGGCCGCCGGTGCTTGGAAGCCCGACGCACCCGGGTCGAAACCCTCGCTCGGCAGCTCGTCGGCGGACGGCGCCTCGAGCTGCAGCTTGGTGCCGTCGGGCGCGACGACCGGCTCGCGCACGAAGTCGACGTCGAGCCGGCCGGTGAGCGCCATCGCCACCACCGTCTCGGGTGAGCCGATGAACGACAGCGTCTCCGCGTTGCCGTCGTTTCGCCGCGGGAAGTTGCGGTTGAACGACGACACGATCGTGTTGCGCTCCCCCGGCGCGATGTCGTCACGCTGCCACTGCCCGATGCACGGTCCGCAGGCATTGGCGAGGACGGTCGCGCCGATCGCTTCGAGGTCGGCGAGCAGCCCGTCACGCTCGATCGTGGCCCGCACCTGCTCGGAACCCGGCGTGATCAACAGTGGTGACTTCACGTGTAACCCGGCGGCCGACGCTTGGCGCGCGACGTGCGCGGCGCGCCCGATGTCTTCATACGACGAGTTGGTGCACGAGCCGACGAGCGCGTACGCGATGTCGGCCGGGTAGTCCTCGGTGCGCACCGCTTCGCGCACATCGGAGATCGGCCGGTCGAGGTCGGGCGTGTGCGGCCCCACCAGATGCGGTTCGAGCTCGTCGAGGTCGACGTCGATCACCCGGTCATAGAACCGCTCGGGATTGGCCTCCACCTCGGGGTCGATGCGCAGGTGCTCGGCAACGCGATCGGCGAGATCGGCGATCTCCTCTCGCCGCGTCGCCTTCAGGTACATCGCCGAACGCCCGTCGTAGGGGAAGACCGAGCACGTCGCGCCGATCTCCGCGCCCATGTTGCAGATCGTGGCCTTGCCGGTGGCCGAGATCGACTCCGCGCCCGGCCCGAAGTACTCGATGATGGCGCCGGTGCCACCCTTCACGGTGAGAATGCCGGCGACCTTGAGGATCACGTCTTTCGCCGCAGCCCATCCCGACAGTGATCCCGTGAGGCGCACGCCGATGATCTTCGGTACGCGCGTGTTGAACGGCCACCCTGCCATCACGTCGACCGCGTCGCCGCCGCCGACGCCGATCGCGATCATCCCGAGCCCACCGGCGTTGGGTGTGTGTGAGTCGGTGCCGATCATCATCCCGCCGGGGAACGCGTACTGCTCGAGCACGACCTGGTGGATGATCCCCGACCCCGGCTTCCAAAAGCCGATGCCGTATTTCGCCGAGACCGTTCGGAGGAACTCGTACACCTCGGAGTTGATGTCGAGCGCGACCTTCATATCGGCGGCCGCGCCGACGTGGGCCTGGATGAGGTGATCGCAATGCACCGTGGTCGGCACCGCGACTTGGGGCAGGTCGGCGGTCGTGAACTGCAGCAGCGCCATCTGCGCGGTGGCGTCTTGCATCGCGACGCGGTCGGGCCGGTAGTCGGCATAGTCGACGGCG
Source organism: uncultured Actinomycetes bacterium (assembly GCA_963813635.1). Taxonomy (GTDB): domain Bacteria; phylum Actinomycetota; class Acidimicrobiia; order IMCC26256; family JBBRZM01; genus JBBRZM01. Next base: position 938,276 of record CAWEZO010000002.1, read on the forward strand.
CGCTCGATCCCGATGGTCTCCGGATCGTCGGCGTGGGCGAAGAGGATCTTCTCGGCGAACGTCAGTGGGCGGCCGAGGCGGCGGCGACCGATGTCGACCCGCTCCGGGTAACGGGCGTAGACCCCTTCGACGAGCTCGGTGGGCGTGGTCGGCCCGGAGTTGTCAGCCATGTGTGGGCTCCGTCTGCGCTGCTCGCGCCGTTGCGTCGTCGCTTCGGAGATTACCGGCCGCGATCCCTATTTCCCCGGGCCCGGCACGTCGCTTGACCGGCCCCCGGCCAATTCGCTAATTTCTGATCGGAATTATCGGGAATTGGTATCGGACCCGCGCAGGAGGCTCGTGAACGACACCTGGGGCGAGCTCACCCGCCAGACGTTCGACGAGCGCTGTCGCGGCTGATCGGTCGACGCCATCGCGCGCCGCCAACCGGCCGCGCCTCCGCTCGTTCGAAAGGCACACCCCCAAATGGCTCGCTTGTCCCGCTACAAATCCGCCGTCTCACTACTCGCCCTGATCGCCGCGCTCGCCCTGATCGCCGCGGCCTGCGGCAGCAGCTCGTCCGGCTCGTCCAAGAAGACCGGTACGAGCAGCAGTGCCGCGGCGTCCACCGAACCCGTCACGCTGAAGCTCGGCTACTTCCCCAACGTCACCCACGCGCCGGCGCTCGTGGGCATGCAAGGTGAGATCTTCCAGCAGCACCTCGGCAAGAACGTCACGCTGAAGACGAGCACGTACAACGCGGGTGGCGACGAGGTCACCGCGATGCTCGCCGGTGCGATCGACATCGGCTACATCGGACCCAGCCCCGCGATCAACGCGTTCCAGAAGTCGAGCGGCGACGTGCTGATCATCTCGGGTGCGGCGTCGGGTGGCGCGTACCTCGTGGTGAAGCCCGGCATCAACAGCGCCGCCGACCTCAAGGGCAAGAAGGTCGCCGACCCGCAGCTGGGCAACACCCAAGATGTCGCGCTGCGCTCGTGGTTGAAGAGCAAGGGCCTGGAGACCGACACGACCGGCGGCGGCGACGTCTCGATCGTGCCGCAGGAAAACGCGCTCACGCTGCAAGCGTTTGAGGCCGGCGGGATCGACGGCGGGTGGGTGCCCGAGCCGTGGGCGACGCGCCTCGTGAAGGAGGGCGGCGGCAAGATCCTCGTCAACGAGGCGACGCTCTGGCCGAACGGGCAGTACCCGACGACCAACATCATCGTGTCGAAGTCGTTCTTGGATGCCCACCCCGACGTCGTGAAGCAGTTCCTCGAAGGCAACGTGGCTGCCATCGACTTCATCAGGACGAACCCGCCCAAAGCGCAGAGCTACGTCGGCGCGCAGATCCAGAACATCACGCAGAAGGCGCTGAAGCCCGATCTGATCGCAGCGTCGTTTCAGCACATCACCTTCACGAGCGATCCCATCGCCTCGGCGTTACGGAAATCCGCCCAGGAAGCGGAATCGTTGGGTCTATTGAAGTCCGGCAACATCAAGGGGATCTACGATCTCAAGCTGCTGAACGAGGTCCTGAAGGCCCAGGGCCAAGCGGCGGTCAAAGGGTGAGCATGCGCCTGTTCGAGACGAGGCACACGTCGATCGGCGCGCCAGCGGGCGAGAAGCCCGCCGGCTCGCCGGCCGCGATCTCGATCCGCGCCGTCTCGAAGGTCTACGGCTACGCGGGCAACGCGGTACACGCGCTCGACAATGTGTCGCTCGACATCGCCGACGGCGAGTTCGTCTGCCTGCTCGGCACGTCGGGCTGCGGGAAGAGCACGCTGCTCAACCTCATCGCCGGCCTCGATCTACCGACGAAGGGTGAGACGGAGGTCCGCGGCGGTCGCACCACACTCATGTTCCAGGAATCGGCACTGTTCCCGTGGCTCACCGTCCGCGGCAACATCGAGCTCCCGTTGAAGCTCCGCAAGCTCTCGAAAGACCGTCGCCGTCAGGTCGTCGAGCAGCTACTCGAGCTCGTGCACCTCACCGCGTTCGCAAAGAAGCTCCCCCACGAGCTGTCCGGCGGTATGCGCCAGCGCGTGTCACTCGCGCGCGCGCTGGCGCAACAAGCCGACATACTGCTCATGGATGAGCCCTTCGGCGCGCTCGACGCCATGACCCGCGACGTGCTCCACGACGAGATCGAGCGGCTGTGGCGCGACACCGGTCTCACGATCGCTTTCGTGACGCACAACGTGCGCGAAGCGGTGCGCCTCGGTGATCGCGTCGTGCTGCTGTCGAGCAGGCCGGGGCGAGTCGCGGCCGAGTGGAAGGTCGACATTCCGCGGCCGCGCCGGATCGAATCGCACAGCGTCGCAGACCTCTCGGCCGAGATCATGGGCAGTCTGCGCGAGGAGGTACGGCGCCATGGCACTGTTTGAGTCCGGCGGCGGGTCGAGCGCGCAGCTTCTCCACGCCGAGGTCAGCGGTCTCGACGCACTCGACCTTCCGGTGCCGTCGCGACCCAGTCGGGTCGCGACCCTCTGGGCGGCGACATGGCCGAAAGTGTTGGCGGTCGCATCATTCCTCTTCATCTGGCAACTCGTGGTGTGGAGCGGGTGGAAACCGAAGTCGGTGCTTCCCGGACCGGTCACGGTGTTCAACACGATCACCGACGAGTGGGACACGCTCTGGGATGCCACGGTCACCACAGTGGTTTCGGGCGTGAAGGGCTTCCTCGTCGCGCTCACGCTCGGCACGGTCATCGGCGCACTCGTGTCACAGATCCGGGTGCTGCGCGCCGCGGTCGGTTCGCTGATCACGGGGCTCATGACCATGCCGTCGGTCGCGTGGGTACCGCTCGCGCTCCTGCTCTTCAGCAACGACCCGAGGCAGATGGTCCTGTTCGTCATCCTCCTGGGGGCGGTGCCGTCGATCGCGAACGGCCTCATCACCGGGATCGACAGCATCCCTCCGGTGCTGCTGCGTGCCGGGCGAGTCATGGGTGCCGGACGCTGGAGCGCATTTCGCCACGTGGTGCTCCCCGCCGCGCTGCCATCGTTCGTGGGCGGGTTGAAGCAAGGGTGGGCATTCGCGTGGCGCAGCCTGCTCGCAGCCGAGATCATCGCCACAATCCCCGGGCAGGTTTCGCTCGGCGGTCTGCTGCACAACAGCCAGGAGACGGCCGACGCCGCGGGTGCGATGGCCGTGATGGTCATGCTGTTCGTCGCCGGCGTCACGATCGACGCGCTCGTCTTCAGCCAGGCCGACAAAGCGATCCGGAAGCGCTACGGCCTGATCGACGAGGCGACGAAGTAGCGCTCGGGTCTAGCCGTAGACGTTGACGCTCGAGTCGAGGCCGAGCGGCACGGGATCGGCGCGACCGGTGGCCGCGAGCACGAAAGCGAGCGCATCGCCGGTGACGCGCCGGCCTTCGCCGCCGTTGACGGGAATGTCGTCGAACCCGTCGAGCGCGAGCGTGGCCGGCCCCCAGTCGCGGACCTCGAGGCGCAGCGCGATCTGGTCGAGTGCAACGAGGAGACCCGGACCGCGCTTCGGCCGGTGATGCAGCGCGGCGAGGATGTCTTCGTGGTGCATGTACGTGTCGTACCAGAGCGCCTCGACCGCCGCGCCGAGCGTGCCGGGCAGCCCGGCGGGCGCGGGCGTGGCCCACGCCTCGTCGTCGAACGCGTCCAGCAACACGTCTGCCGCCTCACCCGCCTCTTCGAGCTCGTCTGCGAGCTCCGTGAGGAGCTTGGCGTCGCGCTCCGCAACGTGACGGCTCGTCATCTCGGGCGTGCCCTGACCGCCGACGTTCCCGGCCACGATGTCGGTGAGCTCCCCTGCAACATGCGACGCCACCGCCCGGACGCTCCACCCTTCGCATCGAGTCGGAAGGCCACCGTCGTCCTCCCAGAGGCTACTAAGCAACTGGACGAACTCGGCGCGCTCGGCCGGAAGCCCCGCGACGATCTCTTCACGCGACAGCAGCATCTGGCGCGGGTCGGTCACGCGCGTTCACGCTCCTCGACGGCAACGGTGTGCATCACATCACCCACCTCGATCGACTGCGCGGTGTCGACACCTTCGACCACGTTGCCGAAGAGGTTGTACAGCTTGTCGAGCTTGCCTTGGAGGTCATCGATGCAGATGAAGAACTGCGAGCCGTTGGTATCGGGACCGGCGTTGGCCATCGCGACCGCGCCGAGCGTGTACTCGGCCTTGACCGGCTCGTCCTTGAACTTGTAGCCCGGTCCGCCGCGGCCGGAGCCCTCCGGACAGCCGCCTTGCGCGACAAAACCGGGCACCACGCGATGAAAGGTGAGCCCGTCGTAGTAGCCCTGGCGCGCGAGCCCGACAAAGTTGTTGACCGTGTTGGCGGCGAGCTGCGGGTCGAGGTCCATCACGATCGGTCCGCGGTCAGTGGTGATGGTGACCCGGTAGACCTTCGATCCGTCGATCTGGTACTCGGGCGGCTCGGTCACGGGAGCTCCTCGGCGCTAGCGGCTGGTGCCAGAAACCGTAGTCGCGGTCGGCGCCGGCGCTGCCGCCTGCGCCAGCACCTGGCGCGCGGCGTCGCCGTACTGGCCGCCGGGCGCGAGCACGAGGTACCGCTGCGCGTCGTTGATCGCACCGGCCGTGTCACCGAAGGCGTCGAGCCGCGCGACAGCGCGGAAATACCGCACGTCGGCGTAGCCCGGGTCGGCCGCGACCGAGAGATCGAAGCGCGCCCGCGACTCGTCGAGCAACTGCTTCTGCTGTGCGGCATCACGCGTCTGCTGTGCGGTGAGGTAGAGGATCCGACCGGCTTGCGCCTGCGCGATCGCGTTCGCAGGGTCGCGCCGCGCGACTTCCACGTACTGCTCCAACGCGCCGGGCAGGTTGCCGTCGCGCTCCAGGAGCTCTGCGTAGGTGAGGCGTGCCTTGCTGTCGCCCGGATTGCGCTTCACCGCGCCCTCGAGCTGTGCGCGGAGCTGCTTGGCAGTTTCGGCTGCGCCGGCCCCACTCGATGCGTTCGATCCGGCGCCGGTGTTGCCGGAGCCGGTCTGGCCGGGAAGCCGCGCCCCGAGCGCGGCCGCGAGCGAGACGCCGGCGACGACCGCGAACGCAACGATGGCTGCAATCACGAGCACACGCCGTCGCAAAGGCAGCGGCTCCGGACGTGGCCGCGCGTCGACGCCGTCGCGCATCGCCCGGATCGTGGCCGCAGCGCGAGCGGTGTAGTCGTCACGCAGCTCCCGGTACGTGTCGTCGTCGACGTTGCCCGCCGCCCGCTCGGTCTCCAGGTCATCGAGCGATCGCAAGAGAAAGTCGCGCTCGTCCTCGAGCGCCTCGGCGTCAGGACGCGCATCGAGGTCGCTCACCGTTGGTCCGTCGGGCTGCGCATCGATTCGACCAGGCGGCGGTCGGCGTCGGTTGCCTGCAAACGGGGCTCGCGGCGCCAGCGGCGAAGGGCGATGACCAGTCCCCCGGCCGCCACGACGAACACGGCGACGGGGAGCGCCCACACGATCAGCCCGATGCCTTTGGCTTCGGGCTTCAGCAGGATCGACTCGCCGTAGCGGTCGACGTAGGCCTGACGGATCTGCGCGTCGCTCTCACCGTGTGCGATGCGGGCCGTGATGTCGGCGCGGGCGGCGCGCGCGGTGGTCGAATCGCTGTCGCCCATCGAGAGACCCTGACATTCGGGGCACTTGATCTCGGCCGCGAGCTCGCGCTGTCGCTGCACGGCCGATCGCTCCCCGCCGCGTGGCCACACGGTGATCGCGACCGCGACGACCACGACCAGTCCGAGCGCGAGCCACGGCCACCACCGCCGGAGGCTCATCGGGCGTGGCTCATTGCGGCGTGCTCTGCGTGGAGGCGAGCAGCGTCTCGAGGTTGGCGACGCTGACCGGCCCGTACTGCGAGCCGGTGACGACGCCGTCGGGACTGATCGCGTACGTCTCGGGCTGGCCGCGGGTCGCGAAGTCGAGCGCGGCGTGCGAGCCGTGGTCGAGCGCGATCGTCCAGCTCATCCCGTGGCTCTGCGCGTAGCGGCGCGCATCGCCGTCGGTGTCGTCGCGCACGATCCCGACCATCGCGACGTTGGGGTCGTTCTTGTGCCGCGACCAGAAGGTCTTGAGCGCGGACTCTTCCTGTTTGCACGGGATGCACCACGAGTTCCAGAAGTTGACGATCACCGCCTTGCCCGCAAGGCCGCGCGCCGTCACCTTCGCGCCCGACACGGTCGCGAGGTCGAACGACGGCGCGGCCTTGCCGAGTAGCGTGCTCTTGTTCTGCTCCGCCTGGGGGTCGCTGCCCACTTGGAGCGCCAGCACGACGGCCAGCGCGGCGACCACCAGACCGACAGTGAGCGCGATCCATCGAGCCGGGTGCTTCACACCGGCTCCACTTCGCGCACCTCGGCCGCGACCGGCCCGCCGTCGGGATCGGACGCGAGGCGACCACGGCGCGGATCGCGTCGCAGGCGGGCGCGCATCGTCGGCGCGAGCGCGATGAGCGTGCCGAGTGCCATCACGCCGCCACCGATCCAGATCCACACCACCATCGGGTTGACCAGCACGCCGATCGTGACCCGGCCGCGCTGGTTGGGTGACGACACCAGCGTGAGGTACACGTCGCGCAACGCGCCGGTGTGCACCGACGGCGTGCCGATGCCCTCGGTGCTGTTGGGGAACGTGGAGATCGCGGGTGCGTAGGTGCCGAGGTTGTCGCCGCCGCGCTCGATGCGCACCCGCGCTTTGACCGTGGTCTTCTGCCCGGTGACCGCACGCGTCGAGCCCAGGTACCTGACGCGATAGCCGTCGACCGTCGCCGACTGCCCGACGCGAAGCCGCACTTCGCGCTTGGCGCCGTACCCCGACGACGCTGCGAGCGCGACGGCGATGAGCACCACGCCCAGGTGCACGACCAGGCCTCCGTAGAGGCGCGGGTTGCCGCGCACCATTCCTGTCAGTGCACCGGGCACGCGCTCGCCGGCCGCCGCGAGCCGGGCGCGCACACCGATGTAGAACTGGCGGACGATCCCGCCGATCGCGAACACGGCCAGGCCGAAGGTCAACAGCATGGTCAGCGAACGAACACCGAGCGCGACCGCCACCAACATCGCGAGGCCGCCGGCCCACGCGGGGAACACCAGGCGGCGGCGGAGCACGTCGCTGCTGGTCGCGCGCCAGGGCAATGCGGGGGCCGCGGCCATGATGAACAGCAACGCGAGCCCGAGCGGCACCGTCATGCGATCGAAGTACGGCTCACCCACCGACAGGCGCCGGCCTCGCAGCGCTTCGGCGACCAGCGGGAACACCGTGCCGAGCAGCACGACGAGCGCGAGCCCGGCGAAGAGCAGGTTGTTGAACAGGAACGCCGATTCGCGCGACACCGGTGAATCGATGCGCCCCGGCGCGCGCAGCCGATCCCCGCGCCACGCGATGAGCCCCACTCCGATTGCAGCGACAACGGCGAGGAACGTGAGGAGCCACGGCCCGATGTCGGACTGCGTGAACGCGTGAACCGAGTCGATGACACCCGAGCGGGTGAGGAAGGTGCCGAGGATCGTGAGGCAGAACGTCGCGATGATCAGCGACAGGTTCCACACGCGCAGCATGCCGCGCCGTTCCTGCACGATGACCGAATGGATGAACGCGGTGCCGGTGAGCCACGGCAGCAGCGACGCGTTCTCGACCGGATCCCAGGCCCAGTAGCCGCCCCAGCCGAGCACCTCGTAGCTCCACCACGCGCCGAGGATGATGCCGATGGTCAGGAAACCCCAGGCGACGAGCGTCGCCCGGCGGGTGTCGGCGAGCCACCCTTCGCCGAAACGTCCGGTGACGAGCGCGGCGATCGCGAAGGCGAACGGCACGGTGAAGCCGACGTAGCCGAGGTAGAGCATCGGCGGATGGAAGGCCATGAGCGGATGGTTCTGCAGCAGCGGGTTGGGTCCCTGCCCGTTGACCGGCACGCCGCCGGGGGTCAGCGTGAACGGGTTCCGGCAAACGGCGTGAGCACGAAGAAGAACGCGGCCACCGCGAGGCCGGTGACGGTCGCCCACGCGACGAGGGGGTCGGTGGCCCGGGCGCGGAACTTCACCGCGACGGCGGTCAGGTACCCGGCGAGGATGAGCACCCACAGCAGGATCGAGCCTTCGAGCGCGGCCCACAGCCCGGTGATCGTGAAGAGCAGGGGCGTCGAACGCGCGTTGTTGTCGGCCACGTACTTGATCGAGAAGTCGTGGGTGATCAGCGCCCACTCCATCACTGCCACCGCCGCGATCGCGGCGCCGAGCACGACGAATACCGTGACACGCCCGAGGCGCAAGAGCCTCGTGTCGTGCCGCCGCAGCCCGACGGCCAGGACCGAGATGCCGGAGATCGCTCCGGCCATGCCGACCGTGAGCGCCAGATAGCCGAGCGGCGCGATCACGTTGCCGTGCTCGGGCAGGTCGCGCCCGCGTGCTGCGAGCGGACGGTGGGCGGCGTGTACTCGCTGCCGTGCTTGATGAGGATGCGATCCGAGTCGAAAGCGCTGCCCTTGCTCCAGTGGCCCTCGACCACGACCGGCGCGCAGCTCTTGAACAAGTCGGGTGGGTCGCCGGTGTGGTCGACCAGCACGGTGGCCTTCCCGTCGGTCACCTTGAAGTCGACGCCGTTGCCCGTTTCATGGATCGAGCCCGGCACCACCTGGCCGGCCAGCCGGAAGCGATGGTCGCCCTCGCTGCTCCGCATCTTGACCGCCTCGGTCGCGGTGCGGAAGTAGACGACGTTCTTCGACAGCGTGAAGGCGAGCACGATGATCGCGACGATCGCGAGCCCGCACACCGAGGCGGCGACGATGTAGCGCGTACGCGTGCGGCGGTTGCGCGAGACCGCCGGTGGCGCAGTGCTCACCCGTGTTCCCCGGCATCACCGGTCGAGGTCAGCGACGCCGGTGACGCACCGAGCGAGCGTTCGGCGCGGCGCGTGCGCAGCGATCGTGCGCAGCCAGTAGCCGCCGAGCACCGCGCCGGTGAGGACGTACCCGGTGATGACGTAACCGGCGTAGTTCATCGCGGCGCTCCGACCGGTGCCGGTTCTTCGGCATTGATCCGTTCCGCGATGGCGAGCTCGAGCTCCCGGTCGTCCATCTCCTCTTCGAGCACCGCGAGCCGGTAGCGCCGGTCGAGGAGATACGCGTACAGCAACGTGAACGACACCACGCCCAACAGGAGCGTGAACGCCATCACGCCGTGGATCTCGGCCTTGCCCAGACGGTTGAAGACCGTGCCCTTCTGATGCAACGTACGCCACCACTCCACGGAGAAGTGCACGATCGGCACGTCGACGAACGCGATCAGCGCCGCGATGGCGCAGCGCTTCGCCCGCGACGTCGCGTCGCCCGGGATGCGCCGCAGCGCGAGGTAGCCGAGATAGAGGAAGAACAACACGGCGGTGGTGACCAACCGGGCGTCCCATACCCACCACACGCCCCACACCGGACGGCCCCACAGCGAGCCCAGCACGAGCGTCAGGCCGGTGAACACCACGCCAAGCTCGGCCGACGCGCCGGCGAGCCGGTCCCACACCTGCGAACGGGTACGGGGCCAGAGGTACAGCGCGGAACCGGTAGCGGTGACCGCGAACGCCAGGTACGCGAGCCACGCGCTGGGCACGTGGATGTACATGAGGCGCTGCGCGTCACTCTGGTTGGCATCGGGCGGCGCGATCCACAATCCGAACACCACCAGGACCGCGAGCGACGCGAGCGCGAGCCAGCCGGTGACGATCGCGGTGCGGCGTCCCAGCAGCCCCGGCGTCTCGTTCATGCTTCCTCCAGAAGCGGACCGAAGGCCAGCATCCCTATCGTCGTGTAGATCGCGGCGAACAACACGAGCAGCGCCACCCACGGCCACCCGTCGGACGGCGCCTGACCGATCGCCGCTTCGCTCGCCCGGGTCGCCCCGAGCATCACCGGCGCCACGACGGGCAACAGCAGGATCGGTACGAGCGTCTCGCGCACCCGCAAACCCGCTGCGAGCACGCCGTAGAGGGTACCGGTGGCCGCCACGCCGATGGTCGCGGCCACGACGGTGAGCACGAGGAGCTCCGCGGAGTGCAAGTCGACGTCGTAAAGCAACGCGACGCCGGCACCGAGCACGACTTCGAGCACGAAGAGCTCGACGGCGATGGCAGCCGCCTTGCCGAGGAACACCGCGCTGCCGTCGAGGCCGGAGAGCCGCAGGCCGTCGCGCGCGCCATTATCGGCTTCGATCGCGAACGCGCGCGACACGGCGAGCAGGGTGGCGAGCAGCACCGCGACCCAGAACAGCCCGGGCGCGACGCGCGGCAGCAACCCACGGTCGGGGTCGAGCGCGAACGCGAAGAGCAACAGGACGATGAACCCGAATGGCAGCACTTGGTACAGCGTCACCCGGGAGCGGGCCTCGATCCGCAGGTCCTTGCCAGCGACCAGGAGCGCTTCGCGCCACAACGTCATGCCCGTGCCACCGAGGTGGAGCTCGCCTGCGTCGCCGAAGCCGGAGCGGGCGACGCCGCGCTCACGACCTGACCGGCGTGGAGGACAACCTCCCGCGTGGCCAGCCTGCGCGCCCGATCGACTTCGTGCGACACGAGCACGACAGTGCGCCCCTCGGGCGGCGCGGCCGTGACGACCGCGTCGAGCACTTCGCGTCCCTTGGCGTCGAGACCCGCGTGCGGCTCGTCGAGCAAGAGGAGGCGCGGCTCGCGCGTCAGGGCAACTGCCAGCGCGAGGCGCTTGCGCTGCCCGGCCGAGAGCCGGGCGTGGGTGGTGGCGGCGACGCGGGTCAGGCCGAGGCGTTCGATCGCGGCGTCGATCGCGGCGTCGATCGCGGCGTCGCACGCCGTGCCCGGCCGTCGATCCCCCGGAACTGGCCCGCGTTTGCTCAAGAAGAACTTGAGCGATCGCGGGCCAGTTCGATGGGGTTGGGCGGCGCGGGCCGCGAAGCGAAGGTTTTCGCGGACGGTCAGGTCGTCGTAGCAAAACGTGTCGTGGCCGACGAGCGCGAGGTCGCGCCGGGCGCCGGTGCGGTCGGTCGCGAGGTCGTGGCCGAGCACCTCGGCAGTGCCGGATTGCAGCGGCACGAGCCCGGCAAGCAGGCGGAGGAGCGTCGTCTTGCCCGCGCCATTGGCACCGGAGACGAGCAGAATCTCCCGCTCGGCCACGTCGAGGTCGACGCCGGCAAGGGCCGGAAAACGGTCGAGCAGGCAGACGGCAGAGCGGAGACGAACGACGACGGGCACAGCGCCTCCGAGCCGAGCAGGCTCATGATGGGTCGGCGGAAAGTGTACGGACGGCCCAGTTCAGCGGTCGAACTGACTGTCGCCGTGCATCAGGGGCATCCCGAGCCGCCACTACAGTGATTCGCCGTGACCGACACCGTTCGTGGTGGTCCGACCGCGGGCTCCGGTCCGTTGGGCCCCCCGAGAACCCCGCCGCCGTCCACGGCTGCGACACCCGTTCCGATCGGCCGGCCGAATTACGGGTGGTCGGCCCGCGGGGTGCTGGGCGCGTTGGGCCGCACGTTCATCACGATGGGGATCCTCATCCTCCTGTTCGTGGCCTACCAGCTGTGGGGCACCGGCATCTACACCGCGCGGGCCCAGTCCGACCTGAAGAACCAGTTCAACACCAAGGTGCACCAGAAGAAGGTGAAGCCGGGTGCGGTCGATGTGCCGGTCTCCGCGCCCAATGGCGACGCGATCGCGGTGATCCGCATCAGGAAGATCGACATCCAGTACGCGGTCGTCGAAGGCGTCACGGTGCCCGACCTGCGCAAGGGTCCGGGCCACTACCCCGATACCCCCCTTCCGGGCGTGTTGGGCAACATGGCGATCGCGGGCCACCGCACCACGTACGGCGCTCCGTTCGGCAAGCTCGACCAGCTGGCCGTCGGTGACCTGATCGAGATCCGCGCGCTCGACGGCAAGACGTACAATTACAAGGTCAATCACGAGCCGTTCTCGGTCGATCCGCACGACCTGTCGGTCAAGGATCCCGTACTGGGCAAGGCGACGCTGACGCTCACCACGTGCCATCCGAAGTACTCGGCGAGGAGACGGCTCATCGTGAAGGCCGACCTCGTGCCGACCCCGGAGCATCCGGCACCGCTGGCGGCGCCGAAACCCACGATCACCCGCACGCGGACGGGGCTCTCGGGCGAGAACCCCTCCAAGCTGCCTGCGCTCGCGTGGGGCCTCTTCGCCGCGATCATCGGCGGGCTCTGGCTGCTCGTGTTCCACCGGTACCGCCGCTGGACCGTTTGGTTCGCCGGCGCGATCCGTTCGCGATCGTGCTCTTCGTGTTCTACGTCAACGTCGAACGGTTGCTGCCCACGAACTACTGACCGCACACACGCTCGCGTCGCGACGAGGTCAGTGGCCTTTGAAGTCAGCCGGGCGCTTGTCGGCGAAGGCGGCCATACCCTCTTGCACGTCCGCGCTGTCGAACGCGCGGCGTTCGAGCACCTCAACTTCGGCCCGCTCCGCAGGCGTGTAGCCCTGCCGCGAGCGAGCAACACCAGCGCGCGCTTGTGGCCCGCGACCGTCAACGGTGCGAGCTGCGCAATCTCTTCGGCCCACTCGAGCGACGCCGCGAACGCGTCGTCGACGACACGGTTCGCGAGGCCCTTGAGATGCGCTTCCTCCGCGGTGAACATCGCGCCGGCGACGAGCGCCTCACGCGCCGCGCCTTGGCCGACCAGCATGCCGAGCCGTTCGATGTTGGAAGGGCTGAGGAACACGCCGAGCTTCCCCGCCGGGATCCCGAGCGTGGCGTCGCGTGCCACGACCCGCAGGTCGCAGCCCACCGCAAGCTGGAGCCCGGCGCCGATCGCGGAACCATTGATGGCGGCGATGACCGGCGCGGTGTAGTCGTCGATCGCCTCCATGAGGTGTTCGAAGATCGGCCGAAACGTGTCGGTGGTGCTGTGCGCCTGCTCGGCGGCTGTGCCCTCGTCGCCGAACCGAGTGCCGAGGTCGGCGCCGGCGGAGAACGCTGTGCCCCGTCCCGTGATGACAACGGCGCGGCACGACGGGTTGGATTGCAAGAGCCGGAGCATCTCCGCGCAGAGCTCGGCGTTGAGCGCGTTGCGGCGTTCCTCACGGTCGATGGTCGCAACGCCGACGTGGCCGCGCTCCTCCCAGTGGATCACGGGTCAGCTCTCGTCGATGATGGCGATGAGGTCGCCCTCTTGCACCTGGTCCTCGGGCGCCACGTGCAGCTCGCGCACCACGCCGGGCGTCTCGGTGATGATCGGGATCTCCATCTTCATCGATTCGAGAATCACCAGCTCGTCGCCCTCGGCGACCATCTGGCCCTCCTCGACGACGACCTGCCACACGTTCGCCGCGATCTCCGCGCGCACTTCAGCCATGGCGCAGGATCCTAGGAGGTCACCGGCCGCGGAGGTGGGCTCGCGTCAGAGCTTGACTGCGGCGAGCACGATCGCCGCGATCGTGAGCACCGAGGCGAAGTTGGCGATGAGCCCCATGCGGGTCTGGACAGCAACCGTCTGGATCAGCTCACCCCGCAAGCCCATTCTTGCGTCGCAATCCGGGGTGACATCCCGGCTGTTGACGCAAGAATGAGTGGTGGGGTGCGCGGCGAGGCGGCAAGGTCAGACGGGGAGGACGCCGTGCTTGCGCCAGGGGCGGTCGACGCGCTTGTCGGCCGAGATGGCGAGCCCGCGTGCGATCGCGGCGCGCGTCTCGGCCGGGTCGATCACGTCGTCGACGCGCGCGTGACCGGCCGCGACATACGGGTCGATGTGTTGACGGATCTCCTCCGCGAGCTCGAGGCGCTTCGCGACGCGCTCTTCCTCCGGTACCCCTTCGATCGTTTTGCGGTGGATGATGTTGACCGCGCCGTCGGGACCCATCACCGCGATCTCGGCCGTCGGCCAGGCGACGATGTAGTCGGCCTCGTACGCCATGCCGTTCATCACGAAATATCCGGCGCCGTAGCTCTTGCGCATCACGACGCTGATCTTCGGCACCGTCGCCTCCGACACCGCGAACAGCATCTTGGCGCCGTGGCGGATGATGCCCTGCTTCTCGACCGCCGAGCCGACGATGAAGCCGGGAACGTCGTGCAGGAACACGAGCGGGATCCCGAACGCGTCGCACAGCCACACGAAGCGCGCCACCTTGTCGGCCGCGTTCACGTCGAGCGCGCCGCCGAGCACGATCGGCTGGTTGCCGATCACGCCGACGGGCCGCCCGCCGACTCGCGCCAGGGCGGTGACCACGTTCTTCGCCCAGTCGGGCTTGATCCAGAGCACGTCGCCGTCGTCGACGATGGCCCGCACGACCTTGCGCATGTCGTAGGCGCGCCGGGGCGCAGTCGGCACGATCGTGTAGAGCTCCTCGACGCGCCGGTCGATCGGATCGGTGCACTCGCGAATCGGCGGCGCTTCCTGGTTGTGCGCAGGGAAGTACGAGAGGTACTTGCGGACGATCTCGAGGCACTCGCGGTCATCGGCGACCTCGAGATCGGCGACGCCCGAGATCTTCGTGTGGACGGCCGAGCCGCCCATCTCCTCTTCGCTGACATCTTCGCCGGTCGCGGCGAGCACGAGGTGCCGGCCCGCGAGCGCCATCGACGCCGTGCCCTTCACCATCGGCACAAAGTCGGTGAGCGCCGGGATATAGGCGGTACCGGCGGCACAGTGACCGAGCATCGCCGCGACCATCGGCACGACGCCGCTCATCACGACCTGCTCGCGGAAGAGCGCGCCCGCGCCGGCAAAGGTCGAGCCCGACGTCGACTGGATGCGCGCCCCGGCGGAGTCGAGCAGCCACACCATCGGGATGCGCTGGCGCACCGCCAGCTCCCGCATCCGTGAGATCTTGAACTCGCTCGTGACGCCCATCGAGCCGGCCATGACCGTGAAGTCGTACGCCGCGATCGCGACCGGCCGGCCGTCGATGTCGCCGACCCCGGTGACCGCGCCGTCGGCCGCGAGGTAGCGGTCGCCGAGGCCGGGATCCATGTGGTCGGCGAGCATCCCGTACTCCACCCAGGTGCCCGCGTCGACGAGCAGGTCGAGGCGTTCGCGCACGGTGAGCTTGCGGAGCGAGTGCTGGCGCTCGACGCGATCCGGTCCGCCCATCCCGAGCGCCCGGTCGCGGCGCTCCTTCAAGTCGCCGACCAGCGGTCCCCAGTCGTGCACGTCGCCGCCGCCTGTTGCCGATGGCTTCGCCTTGTCGTCGTCGCTCATCAGCGGCCTTTCCACTTCGGTGCGCGTTTCTCGACGAACGCCGCGATGCCTTCGGCCGTGTCTTCGGACGCGCTGGTAATGGTGAGCATCGTCTGGAGATAGTCGAGCGCCGCGTCGGTCGGGAGCTCGAGCGCGCGGTAGAACGAGTCGCGGCCCCAACGCATGATCAACGGCGACTTCGACGCGAGCACAGCCGCGAAGTCGTCGACCGCCGCGTCGAGCTCCTCTACCGGCGCAACCTGCGTGACGAAGCCGATCCGTTCGGCCTCGGCGGCGTTGACACGCCGGCCGGTCGCCATGAGCTCGAGCGCGCGCTTCGGCGGCATCGAGCGCAACAGTGGCACCGTGATCATGTACGGCCAGAGACCGACGTTGATCTCGGGGGTCCCGAACTGGGCGTCGTCGGCAGCGATGACGAAGTCGCACGCGCAGGCGAGGCCGAAGCCACCGGCGAGCGCGTAGCCCCGCACGCGGGCGATCGTCGGCTTGCCGAGGCTCCACAGATCGCGGAACAGATCGGCGAGCAGGCCCCGCCCCTCGTGCGCCGCAACGGCGCCGGCGTCGCCCGCCATGCTGCCGAGGTCCGCGCCGGCGCAGAACGCCTGGTCGCCCGCGCCCGTGAGCACCAGCACACGCACGGAATCGTCACCACGGGCGTCCGCCACCGCCGTGCGGAGCCCCTGCATCACGGGGAACGACATGGCATTGCGCCGCTCGGGACGGTCGATCGTGACGCGGGCGATGCCGCCGGCTACCTCGTAGCGCACTTCGTCCACTGCTGCTCCCCCGGGCTCATCGGCTTTCGGTGGCCGGCCCTGCGCGTGCGTGCCGACGCATCGTAGGTATACATCCCCCGGGGCGCCCGGCTCTCTACGATGGGCCGATGGTCTTCTACGGGAGCGTCGCCCTGCTCGCAGTTGCCGTCGTGCTCCTCACCTGGGGCAGCTTCTCGCAGCTGGCGAAGCTGCCGATCCAGTCGTTGTGGCTCCTGTGGGTCGCGTTGGTGATCCAGCTCGCCCTCGAGTTCATCGATCTCCCGAAGGATCGCATCGACGACGTCGGCTTCGGCCTGCTCATGCTCTCGTACGCGGCGGTTCTCGGGTTCTGCTTCGTCAACCTGCGGATCAAGGGCATGACCGTCATCACGATCGGGATCGCGCTCAACGCGCTGGTCATCGGGATCAACCAGGGGATGCCGACGCGTAACTGGTTCGTGACGCGCAACGGCGTGAAAGTCGAGCACCACATCCCGCTCGCGGTGAAGCACCGGCCGAAGACGAGCGACACGCTCCTGCCGTTCCTCGGCGACAACATCCTCATGCCGGGTCGCGGCCAGGTCGTCTCGTTCGGCGACTTGATCCTGGCGGTCGGGTTCCTCGACTTGTGCTACTGGGGCAGCCGGCGCCGGCGCCCCAAGGGTGACGACGACGCGGCCGAAGAGGTCGAGACCGCCGAGCCGGCCGAGCCCAGCACTGGTGACGCCACGCCGGTCGAGAGCGCCGACGAGCCCGCGTGGATGCACTCGCGCATGGAGATGCTGCCGATCAAGATCGAGGGTGCCCCCGACCTCGCGCCGCCCGCGGCTGCACCGGGCGAGCCGGCGACCGCACCGCCACCCACACCTCCGGCACTTCCGAGCCCCGACGGCGGTGAGAACGGCGATGTGGGTTCGCAGGGTGGCACCGACACGCCCACCGACATTGACGGGTTCGTCCTCGATCTCAGCCGGTACGAGGAAGCCGAGCGCACGGAGACCATGCGCAGGATCACGGTCGCCCGCGCCGCTCGACTGCGCGCGGAGCAGGAATACCGCGCGGTCATGGCCCGCACCACGCCGCCCGCCGGCATACCGGAAACGCCGGCGGTCTCGGAGACCGGAGCCGGGCCCGGCGGCGCCTGACCGCGTCCGTCGCGCCGCCCTGCCGCCAGCCATCTGGGCCGCCCATAACGGTCGATCCGCCAATCTGTGCAATTCTTGCGTGTAAAGTGCCAATGCCGCAAAATAGGGCGTAGCATAGAGAGGTCGCGCCGCGACCCGAGACCGCCGAGCACACGAGTTCGAAGGACGTGAGAATCATGGAGCCCGAGCACAACGATGCCGAACCGCTCGGCGACGAGTGGCCCATTACGCCAGTCCCGGTCGAGGCCGCGATCGAGGCCGCGGCGGAGACGTCGGCTGAAGCACCGGCCGAGACACCGGCCACGGGCGAGGGCCGTGACGCCGGTGTGGATCTCAGCCTGTACGAGCTTCCCGCGAACGGCGCGCTGCTGCACCAGATCCAGGCCAGACGTGCCGAACGACGCCACGAGGAAGAAGAGCTCGTAGCGGCCGTGGTCGCTATCATCGCGCCCGCGGACCTGTCGGACGACGCGACAACCACCTGGACCTGAGCGCACCGACCGACGCTGTCGCCGGCGCCTACGCGTCGACGGGGAGCACGTTACGCCGGTGCAGCACCGTTTCGAGTGCTGCGAGCACGCGGCCGTCGTACACGTAGGCGGGTGCCGAGTACAGCATCTCGAGCGCGATGGGCGCGTTGTCGCGCCGGCCCGCGGAGAGCTCGTCGAACGTGCTGGCGACTTTCAAGACCTGTCCGCTGAGCGCGGTGATCGGCGGCACTGGATCCAGCGCCGTACCCAGCTCGGGGCGTGCCGGACGCTCGGACGCGGCCAGCACCTCACCAGCCGGTGCGAGCGACTCGCTGGCGCGCAGCATCGTGGCGCCCGCCTTTGCAACCTCGGCCCGGTCAATCCCCCGGGTGTGGTCTTCCGGCTCGTCGAGCGTCAGCTGGCCGAGGTGGTGCAACAACGCAGCCGTCTCGAGTCGTGCGAGCTCTGCTTTGTTGAAGTCGAGCTCATGTCCCATCCGCAACGCGAGCGCGGTGACCCGTTTCGTATGTCCTCTCGGCACAAGTCGGCCGAGCTCGGGCGTCACTGAAAGGGCGCCGATCGTCTGCTCGTAGGCGCGGCGGATCGATGCCAACTGCTCGAACGAGTACCAGGCGGCGAGCAGCGGCAGCGAGAACAGCACTGGCCCCCACAGGCCCATCCCACCTCTGCCGCCGATGCCGTCGTAACCGATCGACATGAGTATCCCGCTCGTGATCAGCGCGAATTCAGCGGAACGGCCGTGCACCGAGAACGCGTACCGGCGGTCGCGGGCGAGTCGGAGCGCTTCAGTTACCGCGAGCATGACCGCGGCGCCCATGCCCAACGCGAGGAGCACGTGTAGCCGGGCGTCCTGGCCAACAGTCGGGTTGCCCACGATTGCCACGGCGGCGAACGCTGCCCCCGCCGACAACAGGCGTTCGAGCAGCAGCACCGGCCGCAATGGCCACGCGGGCGCCTCGCGGACGACGAGCGCGACCACCTCCGCCGCCACCACGACAATCACGAACTGGCTCACCGTGGCTGCACGCAACAGCACCACGATCATTGCGAATGACAACGGGATCGCGGCCCCGCCCTGTGGCCGCAACTCGAAGAGCTCACCGATCGCGACGCCGGCGCCCAGGGCCACGAGTCCCGGCCACGGACCGGTTGGATCGATGATCGCGGCCACCGAGCGCGCCGGCTCCACCGAGAGCAACGAGAAACAACATGCTGCGCGGCCGGGTCATGACCGGCTCGACTTCTTCTCGTCGGGCTGTTCGAGATTGCCGCGCCCGGCTGAACCGGTCCCCGACTCGGGTGGCGGCACCGCCCGCTGCACCTCGTCGGACTGTTCGAGGTCGCCGAGCCCGGCTGAACCGGTGCCCGACTCGGGTGGCGGCACCGCCCACTGCTCCTCGTCAGTCTCGTAGCCGCGGCCGTGGTGCTCGTCGCGGCGCTCGATGGCGGCAATGAGCGCCTCGACGCAGTCGGGGTGGAACTGGGACCCCGCCTTGTCGCGTAACTCTGCGAACGCGATCTCTTGCGTGAGCGCCTTGCGGTACGCGCGGGTGGAGGTCATCGCGTCGTAGGCGTCGGCGACATGCACGATGTACGGCTCGATCGGGTGCTTGTCGTCACCCTTGTCGTATTCCGTGAACCTGCTCGACGCGCTCGTCGCGACCGGAGCGAGGAAGTCGATGCGGCTCAGGATCGCGACCGACACCGATTCGTGCTCCTTGATGCGCCGAAATTCCGCGTCGGTGACCTTCCCCGGCTTGTTGAGCAATTGGTTGGGCACAACCAGCTTGCCGACGTCGTGCATCAACGCCGCGAAGCGAAGGCGCTGCAGCCGCGGCAGCGACAGTGCCATGTCCTCGCCCATGTACTCGGCGTAGACGGCAACCCGTTCGACATGCCCGGCGGTGTAGCGGTCCTTCGCCTCGAGCGCGGAGATGAGCGTCTCGACCGTTGCCTCGTGCGCCGCCTTGACCTGAACGAACGAGGCGAAGGTTTGGCGCGCAATCAGGATCGGGACCACGAGAAGCGGAACGATGATCGGCCCGACATCCAGGTACAGCTTCCCGACGAAGGCTCCGAAGATCGCAAATGGGAACGCTTGAAGCTCACTGGCTCGGAACTCTCGGAGCAAGCGGTGGACGCTCCGTCCGGTCTCCAACGAGATCACGGTCGCGACCAGCACATCGTTGACCAAGAAGAAGGCGAGCGTTGCGAAGCTGGCCGCAACGAGGATCAACGAGGTGGAATCGAGCCACCAGCCGGGGAACGCGTTGAACACCGCGGCTGCCGCAAGCGCCGAGAGCCCAAGGTTCGCCATGTTGAACACGGCCTTGCGCCACTCGCGCGCGGGCGTCGCGCGGGTACAACCCGCACGCCATGCCGACAATCATCGGCCCCAGGAGCGAGTGCTCCGGACTGAGGGCGACGATCGACGCGATCGCCAACATGTACCCGGTGCTGATGGTGTCGGTGCTCGGCAACTCGACCGCGCACGTCTCCGAGAAGCCTGCGAGGACCGCGAACAGCGCGACCACGGTCCACGACTGTGAGTCGCCGTCCCACGCCAACGCGGTCGCGCAAATGAGCGCGGTGGCCGCGACCGCCAGGCAGAAGGCAGTCACGCGTCGGGAGTACTGAGAGTCCAAGAATCAAGTTCCTCGCCGTGAGTAAGAGAGAGAGAGAGAGACGGCAAGGCCTGTGCGATCAGCCTTCCCTTAGTGCCATTTGCGGCCTGCGCCGCCGGAAAGCATGAGTGCCGAAACGCTTGCAACGAGAAACGTAAAGCGAACGTAAAGTGACTTCTTCACGGAGATGACCCCCTAGAGGCTTGCTAATCACTTGGCTCCGCTGAGGGATGCCGAGGCGCTCGCTCCGCTAGTTGGAATCGCTTTGTACGTTTGCCATGAAGACTCTCGCAAAGACCCTGCCGTCTCTTTCCCTACGTACTGTCCTGCGGACACCTCCCTGCTCGAGGCTGGTCGAGATTGCCGTGCGCTTACCGTTGTAGCAACGGCGCGCCCGGAGCGGACCTTGAGCGAGAACGGTTCAATACCGCTCAGGGTAACCGATCCACCACACAAAGGGGATTGTGCACTCAATAGTCGACCCAATCAAGGTGAAACATTCGCGAGCGAGATTTGATAGGGCCGAATCCGGCGTATCCTTCCTGGAGCAGGACCGGTAGCGGGCAACCGGAGGAAGGGGAACCATGGCAATTCCTCACGAACCGCCCGATGACGACGCCCAAGCAGACGATCCCACTTTGGCCGAGCTCGAACGGGAACTTTGCCGGCTCCCCGACGTCACGGCAGCGCGGATCGTGCCCGACGGAGCGTACCGGCCGATCGAGGTGCACATTCTGGCCCGGCCCGGCAAGCCGGCAAAGCAAGTGGTGCGTGACGTGCAGTCGGTCGCGCTCGCGACGTTCGGCATCGAGCTCGACCGTCGCATCGTGTCGGTCGTGCAGCTCGGCGAAAACGGCGACAGCGGTCCCCGCGTCGACGACGGCGATGACGCGCGCGGCTTTCGTCCGCGCATCACAACGATCAACGCGGAGTCGAACGGCCTACGCTCGCTGGTCCGAGTGACGCTCGAGCACAACGGCAATGAAGCGATCGGTTTCTCTGAAGGCTCGAGCGCGACCGCCCAACTCGTCGCCGCCGCGACCATCGACGCGCTGGGTCAGATCGAGCCGGTTGCCGAGTGCATCGGCCTCGACAGCGCGCAGATCGTGCGCGTGGGGATCCACGACGTCGCATTGGTCACGGCCGTGTTCGTGGTGCCGCCGACCGAGGAATTCGTCGTGGGTTCGGCCTTCGTGCGCCACCACCAGGAAGCGGAAGCGATCGCCCGCGCGGTGCTCGACTCGACCAACCGCCGGCTGGCCCAGCTCCGTTAGCCGCCGCCCCACCTGGTCGACCACGATGGTGCCCATGGCACCCGTCGCGGCGTTCGTCTCGTACCGGCTCGGTGGCACCGACGGCGTGTCGATCGAAGCGGCCAAGTGGCAGTGGGCGCTGCACGAGCTCGGCTTCACCACACGCCGGGTCGCCGGCGAGCTGCACGACGACGCACAACCCGGTGACGTGACGATCGCCGGCCTTGCGATTGATGCCGGCGAGGCTCCTGACCAGGCTGCGCTCGCCGCCTCGCTCGACGGCGCGAATCTCGTCGTCGTCGAGAACCTCTGCTCCCTCCCGCTCAACCTCGCGGCCGCGCGCGCCACCGCGGCGGTGCTCGCGAACCTCCCGGCCGGGGTGGTGTTTCACCACCATGACCTCGCGTGGCAACGCCCGCAGCTGGCGCACCTGAGCGAGTTCCCGCCTCGCCGCCGCGGCTCCCTGCACGTGACCATCAACGACGTGTCGCGCCATGAGCTCGCGCAGCGGGGCATCGACGCCGTCACCATCCGCAACGCATTCGACTTCGACGCCCCGCCCGGCGATCGCGAGCTCACCCGCAAGGAGATGGACTTTGCCGACAACGAGCTCGTCGTGCTCCAGCCGACGCGCGCCATCGCCCGCAAGAATGTGCCCGCGGGCTTGTGCTTCGCGGAGCGGCTGCGCGCCCTCGTCACCGACCGGCCGGTGCGTTATTGGCTCACCGGGCCGGCGGAGGACGGCTACGACGCGACACTCGCGGCAACGCTGGCCGGCGCCACGGTCCTGCTGGCCAACGGCCGGACCCTGCGTCCGGCCGACGCGTACGCCGCCGCCGACGTGGTCGTGTTCCCATCGGCGTGGGAGGGCTTCGGCAATCCGTTCATCGAGTCGATCGTGGCCCGCCGTCCGATCGCCGTCGCCGACTACCCGGTGCTCCACGAGCTTCGCGACGTGCTCGACCTCGAGCTGTGGGACGTCACCGACCCGGAAACGATTGCGGCGTGGCTCGCTGCACCCGATCCCGTCCGTCTCGAAGCCAACCGCGAGCGCGCCCGCGCCCGTCTCGACGTGGCCGATCTGCCGGCGCGCATCCGCGCCGCGTTCGATGCGGTGGGATGGAGTGCATGGTGAACGCCCCGCACGTGCCGCACGACGACGTCACCGCCCGCCGCGCCCGCATCGCCCGCATGGTGCGGACCGCCAAGCGGATCGGCTACAGCGCACTGCTGCTCGCGATCGTCGCGTTCGGCGTGGGACTGGCCACCGGATTCCCGTCATGGCTCGTCGCCGTCTCCGTCGGCGGGCTGATCGCCGCGTGCGTGATCCTGCCGCTGCCGATCGTGCTCGGCTACGGCGTACGCGCCGCCGAACGGGAGGAACGTCAGGCCCGCCGACCTCCATCGGCGCCCGAGGGGCGGACAGGCGGCCCGTCCGTCTAGGTTTGTTGCACCGGTCGAGCCGCAAATACAGGAGTACACGATGCCCAAGGCAGCCGTCTGCAACGCCATCGGAGAGCCCCTCGAGATCACCGACGTCGGTCTCGAAGCACCCAAGGAGGGTGAGGTCAAGATCGAGCTCGCCGCATCGGGCGTGTGCCATTCCGATCTTTCGGTGCAGAACGGCACGCTGCTCCAGGGCCTCCCCGCGGTGCTCGGCCACGAGGGTGCCGGCGTGGTCAGCGAGGTCGGCCCGGGGGTCGATCGCCTGAAGGCCGGCGACCACGTGGTGATCTCGTGGGTACCCCAGTGCGGCGAGTGTTACTTCTGTGCGCACGGGCAGGGCGAGCTGTGCGAAGAAGGCGTGATCGCCAACATGACCGGCGGCATGCTCGACGGCACGCCACGCTTCACCCGTGACGGCCAGCCGCTGTTGCACATGGCCGGCTGCGGCACCTTCACCCAGGCGACGGTCGTGCCCGCCATCAGCGCGATCAAGATCGACGACTCCTTCCCGCTGACGGCCGCATCGCTCATCGGCTGCAGCGTGCTGACGGGATTCGGCGCGGCCGTCAACACGGCGTCAATCGTGCAGGGCGACACCGTTGCGGTCGTCGGGTGCGGCGGCGTGGGGCTCAACGTGATCCAGGGCGCCAAGCACGCCGGCGCCGAACGCATCATCGCCATCGACATGGTCGAGGGGAAGCTGCAGACGGCCCAGAAGTTCGGTGCGACCGATCTCGTCAATCCGGCCGACGGCGACGCTGTCTCCAAAGTCATGGAGCTCACCGACCAGCGCGGCGCCGACGTGGCGTTCGAGGTCATCGGGCTCGAGGCCACCATCGAGCAGGCGTTCAACATGGCGCGCCGCGGCGGCCAGGCGATCATCGTCGGCGTGCCGAAGATGGAAGTGATGGTCAACATCCCCGCCGCGTTCGGCCTCGTGTTCACCGAGAAGCAGATCCGCGGCTGCTGGTACGGCTCGTCGAACGTGCACACCGACGTGCCCAAGCTCACGAAGCTCTACTCCGAGGGCAAGCTGATGCTCGACGAGCTGATCTCACGCGAGATCAAGCTCGAAGGGGTCAACGAGGCGCTCGACAACATGGGCTCGGGCGAGATCGCCCGCTCCGTCATCGTCTTCTGAGCCGCGGCGCTGCGCTCCGGCGCGGAAGTTGGAGGGCCGTCATGCGTTATCGCAGGTTTGGAAAGACGGACCTCGAGGTGTCCGAGGTCGGCTTCGGCACGTGGACGATCGCGAGCGATTGGTGGGGCAAGGTCGACGACAAGGACGGCTTGTTGCGCGCCGCGCTCGACGCCGGCATCACGTTCATCGATACCGCACCCGTCTACGGCCCTGACGGGCTGGGCGAGACGCTCCTCGCGGACTCGCTCAAGACGCACCGGAGCGAGCTCGTGATCACCACCAAGTGCGGCTACGACCTCGACGCGCCCCGCAGGTTTCCCGGCCAGTCGGAGCGTCCGCACGACTGGCGGCCCGAGGCGGTGCGCGAGCAGCTCGAGGCATCGTTGCGCCGGCTCGGCACCGACTTCATCGACTTGTACCAGCTCCACAACGTGCGGATGGAGCCCATGCTCGCAGACGACTTGTGGGCGGAGCTCGAGGAGTTTCGGGTCGAGGGCAAAGTGCGCGAGCTCGGCGTCGCGCTCGGCCCCGCGATCGGCTGGGTCGACGAAGGGCTCCACGCGCTGCGCGAGCGACCGATTGCCTCGTTGCAGACCGTGTTCAACATCTTGGAGCAGGAGCCGGGTCTCACCTTTGGCGCCGAGCCTGCGGTGCAAGATGGCCGCGTCGGGCTGATCTCGCGCGTCCCGGCACGCGTCCGACACGTTGTCGGGAAAAGTCACGCGCTGACACCGAGTTCGAGCCCGGCGACCACCGCTCGCACCGCAACCGCGACAACATGCTCGACAACTTCGACAAGGCCGACACGCTCACGTTCCTCTGGGAGCCCGAGACCGGGCGCACGATCGGGCAGGCGGCGATCGCCGGCATCCTCGCCAACGCCGCGTTCACCACGGTGCTCCCCACGTGCGTCACTGTCGAAGAGGTGTGTGAGTACGCCGCGGCGTCCGACATGCCGCTCACCGCCGACGAGCAGGCGCACCTCGCCGAGCTGCGGGCCGACAACTTCGGCGTCACCAACCGTTACGAGATGCCGCTCAAGAGCAGCACGGGCGCTTGATGCGCCTGCCCGCCGAGCAGCGCCGCCGTCAGCTCCTCGAAGTGTCGTGCGACGTGTTCGCGGCGGGCGGCTTTCACGCCACGTCGATGGACGACATCGCCCTCGCGGCCGGCGTCACGAAGCCCGTCCTCTATCAACATTTCCCTTCGAAGCGGGCGCTGTTCGTTGAGCTGCTCCACGACGTCGGGCGCCAGCTGCTCGATCGGCTCACGACCGCAGCGAGTCGGGCCGAGACGGGCCGTGAACGCGTCGAAGTGGGTTTCGCCGCCTACTTTCAATTCGTCACGAGCAACCGGGCCGCGTTCCGCTTGCTGTTCGGCGCGTCGGTGAGAAACGACGCCGAGTTCGCCGACATCGCCGACCGCGTCCTCGACGACGCGGCCGATCTCATCAGCGTGTGGATCGAGATCGAGGGCACACCCGAGCATCGCAAGGTGCTCGCCCATGCGCTGGTCGGCGTCGCCGAGGCGGCGAGCCGCCATGCGCTTGCTGATCCGGAAAGCTCCCAGGATGCCGCGCAGCTCGCGAAGCTGGATCTCCGAGCTTGCGTGGTTCGGCCTTCGCGGCGTGCGCGCCGACGACGAGCTCCCCGTCGCGGCGGACTGACCGACGCGTCACACACCATCCGCTGCTTCTGGGCAGAGTTTTCGACCGTAGCGGTCGAAAACTCATCCCAGAACGGGAGCCTGGTCTTGACGCACCGAGCGCTGCGGCGTCAACCTCGTCCTGGAGTCGCGGGTAGGAGGCGGATGACCGAGCAACTGACCGATACCGGCGAGCGCGGGCCCGTCCACGGGAACGGTGTCGCCCGTGCCGGATCGTTCGACGCGCTCCGGCGTGACGGTCAGTTGGTGACCAAGGTCGGCTCGATCCCGGTCGTCGTGTTCTGGCACGACGACCGGGCCTGGGCGATCGAAGACCGCTGTCCGCATATGGGGTTCCCGCTGCATCAGGGCAGCGTCGAGACCGGGCTGCTCACCTGTCACTGGCATCACGCTCGTTTCGACTTGGAGTCGGGCTGCACGCTCGACCTCTGGGCCGACGACGCCACCGCGTTCGACGTGCACGTCGACGGCGACGACGTGCTGGTTTCGGCGCGCCCGGTCGACGACCCGGTCGGGCACTTCCAGCGGCGCCTGCACGACGGCCTGGAAGAGCAGATCACGCTCGTGATCAGCAAAGCGGTGCTCGGTCTGCTCGACCTCGGCGTCGAGCCCACCGCGATCGTGCGCACAGGCGCCGAGTACGGCGCCGCCAACCGCAACACCGGATGGGGAGCCGGTCTCACCGTGCTCGTCGCGATGGCCAACGTGCTCCCCCACCTCGATCCCGATGACCGACCACGCGCGTTGGTACACGGTCTGCGGTTCATCGCCACCGATACCGGCGGGCATCCGCCGCGCTGGCCGGTCGACGCGCTCGAGACAACGGCGATCCCCGTCGAGCGACTCGCGAGCTGGTACCGCCGGTTCATCGACACGCGCGCCGGGCAACGCGGCCGAGCGTGTGCTCGCCACTGCGCTCGCCACAGCCGGCATCGACGACGTGGCCGCGATGATGTTTGCCGCGGCCACCGATCACGTGTTCATCGACGGCGGCCACACGGTCGACTTCACCAACAAGGCGTTCG
The DNA here is from genome assembly GCA_963813635.1 of uncultured Actinomycetes bacterium. Taxonomy (GTDB): domain Bacteria; phylum Actinomycetota; class Acidimicrobiia; order IMCC26256; family JBBRZM01; genus JBBRZM01. The sequence continues at coordinate 964,978 of CAWEZO010000002.1, forward strand.
AAGCGGTCACGCACCTCGGCGCCGACACGGCGGCGTCGCTCGTACCCACCGTCGTGCCCCAGACCGCTCGGGCCCAACGCTCGGAGGAGACCTCGGCCTGGCGTCACCCGCACGACCTCGTCGCGCTCCTCGAACAGACCACGCTCACACCCGGCGACGGCGGGTACGCCGACATCGCCGGCCTCGCCGCGCGCATCCTGGCCGATGATCCGTTCACAGTGGTCGATGCGCTCGTCGACGCCGCCGGACACGGTGCGTCGCCGGAGGAGCTGGGACGCGCCGTGGCCTACGCGGCCGCGCTGCGCCTGACGCGGTTTCACACCCGCAACGACATCGGCGACTGGGACGACGTGCATCACGCGTTCACCGCCGCCAACGCGGTGCACCAGGCGCTCGTGCGTGCGCCGCCGCCCGAGCTCGTGCGCGGCGTGCTCCAGGGCGCGCTCCGCGTGTACCTCGACCGGTTCCTCAACGTGCCCGCCGCTCGTATCCCTTCGGCGACGCAAGGTGACCTCGCCGAGCTCGACGAGTGCTGGAACGTACAGGGCCACGTCGATCGCGCCGGCGCGATCGTCGTCGGCTACTTGCGCGGCGGTGGTGATCGCGGCCGGGTCATCGCGGCGCTCGGCCACGCGTTGCTCAACGAGGATCCCGGTTTCCACTGGTACCAGGTGTACGAGGCCGGTGTGCGGCAGGCGCTCGCGTGGCCCGACGGCTCGGAGGAGTCGGCGCTGATCCTGTGCGGCGCGGCGCGGTTCCTCGCCGCACACACGCCGACGCGACGCGAGCTCTCGACGGTCGTGAGCATCGCGGACCGGTTGCGACGCGGCGACGCGCTCTACGAGGAGAGCGTCGACGCGTGAAGCCGCCCCGAACGGCCCGCGAGGCGAAGCGCCTCGCGGGCACCGCTCGGAATCAGCCCCTCAGCCGGCGGGCTTGATGTTCTGGTTCTCGTGGAACAGGTTGCCGGGGTCGTACTCGTACTTGATCGATGCGAGCCGGCCGTAGTTGCCCTTGTAGTTGTCGCGGATCCGCCCTTGGTCGTCGCCGGCCATGAAGTTGACGTAGCCGCCGTCAGCCGAGTGCGGCTCGAGAGCCTCGTAGTAGTCCTTGACCCACTTGATGTTCTGCTCGTTGTCTGCCGGGTCGGGCCACATGCCGGCGATGACGGTCGCGAAGCTTCGCGTCGCGATACGCGAACGCCGTTGCATCGGACGGCACGCGGTGGCACGCGCCGTTGATCGGATAGATGTGCATCGTCGAGTTCACGACCGGGACCTCGGGCCCGTGCTCGAGGTGCGCCTGGATCGCCCCGTCGGTCAGCTCAGACGCGAACACCGCCTTCCAGTAGTGCTGCAGACCCGGAGGCAGCAGCGGGTCGAACGCTGCGTTGATCGCCGGATACGGCATCGGGGAGATCATCTCCGCGACCCTCGGCGCAGCATTGCGGATCGGCTCGAGCTGCTTCTCGCCCTGGTCGAGGTCGCCGGCCCAGACCGAAACCATCGCGATGAACGTCTTGCCGTGCTCCTTCTCCGGGATGAACGGCAGCGGTGGTGCGATTTGGAACGCGGGGAACACACCCATCTGCTCCGGCGCCGTCTGCGATGTACTCGCGATAGAACTCGAGCACGTCGCGCGTGCGCTCGATCGGGTAGAAGAACAGGCCGGCGAAGATGTCCTTGACCGGGTGCAGCTGGTACTCGAACGACGTCACGACACCGAAGTTCCCGCCGCCACCGCGCAGCGCCCAGAAGAGATCCTCGTTTTCCTTACTGCTCGCCACGAGGAGCTGACCGTCGGCGGTGACGACGTCGGCGGAGAGCAAGTTGTCGATCGACAAGCCCAGGCCGCGCGAGAGATGGCCGATCCCGCCGCCCAGCGTGAGCCCGGCGATGCCCGTCGTCGAGACGACCCCACCCGTCGTCGCGAGTCCGAAGGGATACGTCGCATGGTTGAAGTCGCCCCAGGTGCAGCCGCCCTCGGCGCGCACCGTCTGCGTGTGCGGATCGACGCGGATGCCTTTCATCAACGAGAGGTCGATCACGACGCCGTCGTCGTTGGTGCCGAATCCCGGCACGCTGTGGCCGCCGCCACGCACCGACAAGTCGAGCCCGTTCTCACGCGCGAAGTCGACGCATGCCATCACGTCGCCGGCGTCGACGCACCGGACCACCACGCGCGGCCGGCGATCGATCATGCCGTTGTAGACCTTGCGAGCTTCGTCGTAGTCGGGGTCGTCCGCGGTGATCACCGCTCCGCGCGCGCTCTCCCGCAGGTCTTCGATCGTCGGCTTCGCCATCGGAGCCCCTCTCGTCGCCGTGTGCCGCACCAAGACCCTGCCGCACCCGGCGAGATGCCGAGCAACGAACTCGCACAGTAATCCCGAAACCCGCGCTTGAGAAGCCCCCACGTCGCTGCGGCGACCGTTTCGCGGCTGCCGGGAACGGACCCACGCGACTCGGTAGATTGCGGTCCCGTCGAGCAAAGGGACCGCGCGATCGATGCCCGAGGCCGTTCACGTCCACCTGCCCCACGAGCTGAACGAGGGGAGCCACCCGCCCGTCTTACGTCGCGAGCGCCTGTTCGAGCTCGCCGCGGTCCTGCTGTTGTCGGTCGCGACGGTGTGCATCGCCTGGAGCGGCTACCAGGCCGCGAAGTGGAGCGGGCTCCAGGCCCGCCGGTACGCGCAGGCGAGCACCGCACGCGCCCTCGCGAATCGTGCGGCGACGCTCGGGGGCCAGGAGCGGCTCCAGGACCTCACCAACTTCAACCGGTGGCTCGAGCTGACGACCCAGCCGACCCAAGTGAACCTCGAGCTGGCCGAGCTCTACAACCGCCGGTTCCGGCCCGAGTTTCGGCCCGCGTTCAAGCCTGGCTCGCCCAGGCACCGATGGGCGATCTGCAGGCCGCCGCGAACGACACGTCAACTATCGCCAGTCCGCTCCTCATGCCGCAATATCGGCTCGCCAACCTCGTGAAGGCAGACAAACTCGAGGCCACCGGCAACATACGCTTCGACCAAGCAAAGGACGCGACCGAGCACGCCGACAACTACATCTTCGGCACGGTCTTCTTCGCCGCCGTGCTCTTCTTCGCCGCCATCTCGATGCGCTTCGACTGGGTGCCGATGCGCGTGACGGTGCTCGTGCTCGCGTTGGTGTTCCTCGGCTACGGCGTCGCCAAGCTCACCAGCCTGCCGACGCTCTGAGTCGCGACATGTCCGAGCCGGCCGTACGTATCGAAGGTTTGACGAAGCGCTTCGGCGGCATCGAGGTGCTCCGATCACTGGATCTCGAGATCGCGCGGGGTGAGGTCTTCGGGTACCTGGGTCCGAACGGTGCGGGCAAGACCGTGACCATCCGGCTCTTACTCGGTTTGCTGCGACCGAGTTCGGGGCGCGCCGAGATCTTCGGGTTCGACAGTCGGCGGCAGACGATCGCTGCGCACCGCAAGCTCGCGTACGTACCGGGTGAGGCCAGCCTCTGGCCGGCGCTCACCGGGGCCGAGACGCTGCACTTGCTCGGTGAGGTCCAGGGGACGGTCGACACTACCTATCGCGACGTGCTCATCGAGCGGTTCAAGCTCGAGCCGTCGAAGAAGGTGCGCGCGTATTCGAAAGGCAACCGCCAGAAGCTGATCCTGATCGCGGCGCTGATGACGCGCGCCGAGCTTCTCCTGCTCGACGAGCCCACGAGCGGCTTGGATCCGCTCATGGAGCAGGCGTTTCGCGCGCGTGCATCGACGAAGCCCGCGACGCCGGCCAGACCGTCTTCCTCTCGTCACACATCCTGAGTGAGGTCGAGGCGCTGTGCGACCGCGTCGGAATTCTGCGCGCCGGCGAGCTGGTGGACATCGGGACGCTCGCACAGATGCGTCACTTGTCGGCGCTGTCGGTGGAAGCAACCTTCGACACGACGCCACCGGACATGTCCCGTGTGCCGGGTGTCAGCGCCGTCGTTGTCGATGGGCATCGAGTCCGCTGTCACGTGCAGGGAACGGTGGAGCCGCTCCTCAAGGCGCTCGCAGCATCAGGGGTACACGAGCTGCTGAGCCGGGAACCATCGCTCGAGGAGCTGTTCCTCGCGCACTACGGAGCCGCGGGTGGCGACGGTCCCTGAGGTTCGCGCCGCGCCCACAGGTCGCCACGTCATGGCGCGTCATCCCGAATGGGTGATCGCGCGCTTCATCGCGCGGCGTGGATCGTTGCCGGCCGCGCTGTGGGGGGCGGTGTTCGGGATCGTCGTCTTCTCGTCGACGACGGGCTTCGTGACGGCGTACCCGACCGCGGCCGATCGGGCGCGTGTGCAGACGCTGCTCGGCGCGAATGCCGGCATCCAGGCTCTGCTCGGACCGGCACGGCACATCGACACGGTCGCCGGATTCACCGCATGGCGCGCGGTCGGGCTCGTGATGCTCATGGGCGCGGTATGGGGGCTCCTCATCAGCACCCGTTTCTTTCGCGGCGAAGAAGAGGCCGGACGATGGGAGTTTCTCGTGGCCGGCCAGACGACGCGCCGTCGGGCCGCGGCACAAGCGGTGATTGGGCTCAGTGGTTGCCTGCTCCTGCAGCTCTGCGTGACCGCGACGATCGTCGTGCTCGTCGGTTTCAGCGGCGACGCTCGATTCGGTGTCCGCGCATCGTTGTTCCTCGCCGTTGCGCTGGTCTCGTCGTCGGCAGTGTTCGCCTCGGTGGGTGCGGTCACGGCGCAGCTCGCGCCGACGCGCCGGCGTGCCGCGTCACTCGCGGCGGGTGCGTTCGGTGTCGCGTTCGTCCTGCGATTGGTTGGCACTGCGGTGACCGGCCTCCATTGGTTGCGTTGGGCGAGCCCCCTTGGTTGGATCGACGACCTCCACCCGCTCACGGGCTCGCAACCCGCGGCGCTCGTCCCGATCGTCGTCTTCGTGGCGGTGCTGCTGAGCCTCGCCGTGCTCCTTGCCGGCGGTCGTGACCTTGGTGCGAGCGTGCTCCCCGATCGCGACCGGGCGGTCGCGCATACGGCGCTGTTGCACGGTCACGTGGGTCTGGCGACTCGCCTGAGCCGCGGTGTCGCGTTGGGTTGGCTCGTCGGGATCGGCGCCATGGGCCTGATGCTCGGTCTGATCGCGAAGACCGCGTCGAAGTCGATCGCGGGTTCGGCCGCTCTCCGTCAGATCCTCGCCCGTTTGGGAGGTCATCGTCTGGGAGCCGAGGCCTACCTCGGATTCGCGTTCCTCATCGTCGCCACGCTCGTCGCGCTGGTTGCAGCCAACCAGGTGAACGCGACGCGTGAGGAGGAGGCCGACGGTCGTCTCGACAACTTGTTGGTCCGGCCGGTGCGACGCGCTCGCTGGCTCGTCGCCCGGATGGCTCTCGCGTTCCTGCTGATCGTGTCGTCGCGCGCTCGCTGCCGGGGCGCTGGCATGGGTTGGTGCCGCGAGCCAGCACAGCGGGCTTTCGTTCACGAGTCTCATCGAAGCGGGGCTCAACCTCGCCCCACCGGCGGTGCTGGTGCTCGGGATCGGCACCTTGGTGCATGGAGTGCACCCGCGTTTCACCGCGACCGCTGTCTACGGCGTGGTTGCGTGGTCGTTCCTGGTCGAGCTCGTCGGCGGTGCGGTCCGCCTCAATCACTGGCTGCTCGACACCTCGGTGCTCTTCCATATCAGGCCCGCGCCGGCGACCGATCCGGACGTGACGAGCGCGCTCGTGCTCGTGTCGCTCGGGGCGCTCGCGGCGATCATCGGGATGATCGCGTTCCAACGACGAGACGTCGTCACCGCATAGCTGACGGGACCCGCTGGGCGGCCGCGCTCACTGCACGATAAAAGCGGTCACCATGCCGAACATCCCCTGGTCGGTCTCCGCGTGCGTGAGGATATGGCAGTGCCAGGCCCACACACCGGGCTCGGTCGCGTGCACGAGCACGGTGTAGCGCTCGCCCGGCGCGACCAGGATCGTGTCGGCTTGGTAGGGCGCCGGCAACGGATAGCCGTCCTTGGCGATGACGAGCTGCGGCATCCCGTGCAGGTGCATCGGGTGGATCATCAGCCCTTCGTTGAAGTAGTGGACCTCGACCCAGTCGCCTGGCTTGGCGATGACCGGCGCGGTCGCGGGGAACGACTTGCCGTTGAGGGTCAGACCGATGACGCCGGCGTCGTTGAGCACCATCGGGAGCTCCTGCGACACGGTCACTCCCGCCGGCAACGGCATCTCGCCGATGAGGAACGGCGCGAACAAGCCGTCGGGCACTTGATGCGAAGCGAAGTCGTGCGAGTGGTACATGCCGACTGCCGGTGATCTCGCGACGAAGTCGTAGTTGAACGTCGCGTCCGGCTTCACCGGCGGCTGCGTGATGTCGGGTACGCCGTCCATCGCGTTGGGCAGCTCGATGCCGTGCAGGTGGATGACGGTCGACTGGGGCAGCTTGTTCGTCAGCGCGATGCGCACCTTGTCGCCGACATCCACGTGGATCATCGGACCCGGCACCAGAGCTCGTCTGACCGGAGCCTCGAGCTACTGGATATGAATACCGGAGATCGCGCGGGCGACGACGAGACGCTGGATCTCTGACGTGCCTTCGAAGATCGTGTAGATCTTCGAGTCGCGGTGCCAGCGCTCGACGGGGTGCTCCCGGATGTAGCCGTAGCCACCGAGGATCTGCATCGCCTGCTCGGTCGCCCACACCGCGACCTCGCCGGCCTTCAGCTTCGACATCGAGCCTTCGCCGTTCTCGAACTTGTGACCGGTGGCTGCCATCCAGCACGCGCGCCACACGAGCAGACGCGCCGCGTCGATCTCGATCTTCATGTCGGCGAGCTTGAACGCGATCGACTGGTTCGCGATGATCGGCCGGCCGAACGCCTCTCGCTCCTTCGCGTACTCGAGCGAGTATTCGAATGCCGCGCGTGCGATGCCGAGGGCTTGCGCGCCGACGAGCGGACGGCTGGCTTCGAATGTGCTCATGGCCGCCTGCACCTTGCTGCTCTTGCCCTCGCGCGGACGCGCGAGACGGGCGTCGAGCTTCTCCTTGCCGCCGAGGAGACACGAGCCGGGCACATGTACATCGTCGAAGATCACTTCGGCGGTGTGGCTCGCGTGGATGCCGTGCTTCTTGAACTTCTGGCCCATCGAGAGGCCGGGCGTGTGCGGCGGAATCACAAAGCTCGCGTGCCCGCGCGCCTTGAGCTCGGGCTCGACCGCGGCAACAACGACGTGCACATTGGGCACCTTGTCGATACCGCCGTTGGTGATCCACGTCTTGGTGCCGTTGATCACCCACTCGTCCTTGGCCTCGTCGTAGACGGCGCGCGTGCGCAAGGAGCTCACGTCGCTGCCGGCGTCGGGCTCGCTCACGGCGAACGCGGCCACGTGAATGTCGTCGGGCGTCCCGAAGCACTGCGGCACCCACTCCTCGATCTGCTCGGGCGTGCCGTTGCCGACGATGCCCGACACACCGAGCACCGTGCCCATCAACGCGAGCGTGATGCCGGCGTCACCCCAGGCAAGCTCCTCGGTGACGAGCGGGAGCGTGAGGCCTGTGGGGTCCGCGAAGCATTGGGAGATGAACTCGAACGAGTACAGACCGATCTGCGCGGCTTCCTCGATGATCGGCCAGGGCGTCTCTTCGCGCTCGTCCCATTCGTGCGCGGCCGGACGGATCGTCTTGTCCGCAAAGTCGTGCACCCACTTCTGAAGCTGCAGCTGATCCTCGTTGAGTTCCAGCGAGAAATCGTTCATGGACGCGCTCCTTCGAACGGGGCCCCGGTGCGTCGAGCTACCACCAGGTAGGTTACCAGCCAGTAACAGCATGGCCGCCTCTGCTCGCGAACACAAGCGATCTGGCCTCGTTGTCGGTCACAGCACGGCGGCAAAGACCTCGCAGATACACGTATTTCCTTCATTCTGGAGCGTCATCTGCACGGTCCTGGGTACTATTCCGGCGTATGCGCGACTTTCGGATCCGTGAGGCAGCCGACCTCCTGAATGTCAGTCCCGACACCGCCCGGCGCTGGGCCGACTCCGGCAAGCTGCCGACTCGGCGCACTCCCGGCGGCCATCGAGTCGTCGACGGCGCCGACCTGGCCCGGTTCGCCACCGAACAGCAGACGGACGCACCGGATGAGAGTCCGATCGTCGGCCGCTCCGCCCGCAACCGGTTCGCCGGGATCGTCACCCGCGTCGTGCGTGACACGGTCGCAGCCCAGGTCGAGATCCAAGCCGGTCCGCATCGCGTCGTGTCGCTGATGACCCGAGAAGCGGCCGACGAGCTCGAGCTCGAGCCGGGGGTCATCGCGGTCGCGTCGGTGAAGTCCACAAGTGTCGTCATCGAAGTTCCCGACTCGCGCTCGAGGCCGGCATGACACGAACCGCCGCCGTCCTTGCCGTTGTCCTCGCGTTGTCGAGCGCGCTCGTCGCCGGCGCGTGCGGAAGCGGCGGCGCGAAGTCGTCGGGCGCGACGTCGTCGACCCCGACCTCGGCACAGCTCAACGGCTCGATCACGGTGTTCGCGGCCTCGTCCCTCACCGACGCGTTCGCGAAGCTCGGTGCCGGCTTCCAGCGCGTGCACCCGGGACGAGCGTGAAGTTCAGCTTCGGCGCGTCGTCTGCGCTCGAAACCCAGATCGAGCAAGGGGCGCCGGCCGACGTGTTCGCCGCTGCGGACGCCGCCACCGGTCAAAAGCTCGCAGCTGCCGGCCAGGTAGCCGGCTCCCCCGCCACATTTGCCCGCAACCGGCTCGCGATCGCGGTCGAACCCGGGAACCCGAAGCACATCACCTCGTTGGCCGACCTCGCGAAACCCGGCGTCGTGCTCGTGCTCTGCGCCGACGCGGTGCCGTGCGGCAAGTTCGCCGCCCAAGCCTTGGCGAAGGCGAAGGTGAGCGTGAGCCCGGCATCGAAAGAGGAGAACGTCAAAGCGGTGCTGTCGAAGGTCACCCTCGGCGAGGCCGACGCCGGGATCGTGTACGTGACCGACGTCAAGAGCGCGGGCACCAAGGTGACTGGCGTGACAATTCCCGATTCGCAGAACGTGATCGGGACGTATCCGATCGGCGTCGTCAAGGGCACCGGCAACCGCGTCGGTGGCGGACGCGTTCCGTCGCCTACGTCACGTCGGCCCCAGGGCTCCGGACGCTACGTAGCTTCGGATTCCTGCCACCTTGATGCAGACGGATCACCGCCCCGGCATCCGGCATCGTCCGCCGCCGAGAACGCTGCTGGTCCCGGCAGCCCTCGGGGTGTTGCTCTTCGTGCTCCCCCTCGTCGGCCTGTTGCAGCGCACACCGTGGTCGAGCCTCTTCGACGAGCTCGGCACGTCGTCGGCACGCACGGCACTGCGGCTCTCGCTCGTCTGCTCCATCTGCGCCACTGTCATCGCGCTGCGTGCTGGGCGTGCCACTCGCCTGGGTCCTCGCGCGGGTCGATTTCGCCGGCCGCCGCCTCGTGCGCGCGCTGGTGCTCCTCCCGATGGTCTTGCCGCCGGTCGTCGGCGGCGTCGCGCTGTTGCTCGCGTTCGGCCGCCGCGGCTTCGTCGGGCAGTGGCTCGATCAATGGTTCGGCATCCGGCTGCCGTTCACCACCGCCGGGGCGATACTCGCCGAGACGTTCGTCGCGATGCCGTTCCTCGTCATCACCGTCGAAGCGGCGCTGCGCGGGATGGACCGCCGCTACGAAGACGCGGCCGCGACACTCGGCGCGGGGCGGTTGGCGGTCTTCCGCCGCGTGACGCTCCCGCTGATCTGGCCGTCGCTCATCGCCGGCACCGCGTTGTGCTGGGCGAGGGCGCTGGGTGAGTTCGGCGCGACGATCACCTTCGCGGGCAACTTGGAGGGCAAGACCCAGACCATGCCACTGGCCGTGTACCTCGCGCTCCAAGACCAGCCCGAGACCGCGATCGTGTCGAGCGTCGTGCTGCTGGTCGTCGCGCTCGACGGTGCTCGTCACGCTGCGCGAGCGATGGTGGCCCGCATGAGTCTCCACGCCGAGCTGGGTGTGCGCCGGAACGGCTTCACGCTCGACGCGAACCTGGAAGCCGCCGCCGACGAGACGGTGGTGTTGCTCGGTCCCAACGGCGCGGGCAAGAGCACCGTGCTCGCGGCGATCGCCGGCACCGTCACCCTCACCGAGGGGCGCATCACGCTCGACGGTAAGACGTTCGACGACCCGGCGACGAAGACCTGGGTGCCACCGGAACAGCGTGCCGTCGGCATGCTGTTCCAGGACACGCTGCTGTTCCCACATCTCAGCGCCACCGACAATGTCGCGTTCGGGCTCCGCTGCCGTGGCGTTGCGCGCGCCGATGCCAGACGTCGAGCGCACCAATCCTTGGAGCGAGTCGGCCTCGATGCGCACGGGCAGCAGGCCAAGCCGAGCGAGCTCTCCGGCGGTCAGGCGCAACGCGTTGCGCTGGCTCGGGCGCTTGGTCACTGCGCCGCGGGTGTTGCTGCTCGACGAGCCGTTGTCGGCACTCGATGCGACCACCCGGCGGGACTTGCGACGCGACCTCAGCCGGCACTTGGCCGTGTTCGCCGGTCCGCGCATCGTCGTCACCCATGACGCGCTGGAAGCGATGCTGCTGGCCGACCGGCTCGTCGTCCTCGAGGACGGCGTTGTGCGACAAGTCGGCACGCCGGCTGGGCTGCGCGCCCATCTGCGGACTCGCTACGTCGCCGACGTTGTCGGGATGAACCTGTTCCGCGGTCGCGCCGACCGCGGGCGGGTGGCGCTCGCGGGCGGCGGCGAGCTCATCATGGCGGCCACCGATCCGTCGGGCGAGGTGGTCGTCGTTGTGCCGCCGCGTGCGGTCGCGTTGCACCGCCGGCAACCCGAAGGCACACCGCGGAACGTCTGGCCCGGCACCATCGAGCACGTCGACGACGAGGGCGACCGCGTCCGTGTGCAGGTGACCGGGCCCGTGCCACTCATTGCCGAGGTCACGGCCGCGGCGGTCGCGGAGCTCCGGCTCCACGACCGCGTGCCCGTGTGGGTGTCAGTGAAGGCGACCGAGATCGACGTGTTCCCCGCCTGAGGCGGCGCGGGTCACGGCCCGCGGTTTGCCGTGATCGTGCTCGTGGCGTCGCCGCCCGGACCCTTCGCGGTCAGCAAGTAACTGTTTGACGCGTTGGAGCAGTCGAAGGGCACCGAATCGGAGCCGGTGCCGCCGGGGTAGGTCTTGAAGATTGCCGGGCCGTTGATCGACAGCGTGACCGAGGTGGAGTTGGACGTCGTCCACGCCACGTTGATCATCTGAGTGCCGGTGTTGTTCGGGCAGTTGACGCTGTTCGGCACGGTGAACGAATTGATGATCGGCTTCGCCGGTTGCGCGGTCGTGCTCGTCGTGCTGCTCGAGGTCGTGCTCGGGACGGTGGTGCTGGTCGTAGACGACGTGGTCGTGCTGCTCGACGTGGTCGTGCTCTTGTCGCTTCCACTGTCATTGGTCACGAACGCGATCACGAGGCCGATGATCACGCCTGCGACGAGCACGCCACCGAGGATCCACCACAGCTTGCGATTCTTCGCACCGTCGTCGTCTTCGCCTTGGCCGTCCCCGGGACCACCGGGGGGGCCGCCGGCACCGGGGCCGCCGGGACCGACGGGCCGGGTGGGACCGACGGGCCGGGTGGGTTCGTCGCCGGGCGTGTAGCTCTGCGTTACTTCGTCGGCCACTGCTCACTCCTCGAGGATCGCGCCGGCGCATGCTCCGCATCACGGAGGGCAGACCGGCGTGGGGTTGACAGCTTCTCCGAAATCACGCCTCGAGGGTGGGATCGGGCCTGGACGCGAAGCGGCGCCCGCCGTGTGCACCGGCGGGCGCCACTTGCATGGGCAACGACATGGAGGGGGCCTAGCCGTTGACTCCTTGCGCCGACCCGTGGTGCGCGTTGACGAGCTTCGTCACGCTCGCGGTCAGCTTCGATTTGAGGGTTGCGGCCCGACCGGCAGGGAGCTTGCCGTTGGTGACGGCCTGGTCGATCTTCGTGGTGGCCGTGTGGACGATCGCGTTGATGACGGTCTGCGGTTCGACGCCCTTCGACGTCGCGACCTCGGCGACCGACTGGCCACCCTTCACCGCGGTACGCAGCGCCGGCGGCGATATGCCGATTGTGTCGGCCGCGATCTTTCCGCCTTGGTTGACCAGGTTGCGTCGGCGGCCGTGGCGCTCGGCCTTGCGGTACGCCTTGTTGAGGTGCGTGTTGTTGACGAGCTTCGTCGCTCGATCAGCGAGGTTCGCCTTGAGCTTCGCGGCCTTGTCGGCGGAGAGCTTGCCGTTGGTCACGGCCTTGTCGATCTTGGTGTTGGCTGCGTCGACGAGCGCTTTCACGACGTCGGCTGGGTCGACGTTCTTCGACCTCGCGACATCGGCGACCGACTTGCCGCTCTTCAGGGCCGCTTTGAGGTCCGCGGTCGAGACGCCGATCTTGTCGGCTGCGATCTTGAGTGCCTGCGCCGCGAGCTTGTGCTTCAGCGTGGGGTGGGCCGAGGAGGTGGTGGAGCCGGATCCGGGGCCCGATCCTGCGGCGGATGCGACGCCCGCGCCACCGGCCACGAGCAGGCCTGCAGTGGTGAGAGCGACGAGGAACTTCTTCATCTCGGGGGTCTCCTCAACGAGTGGATTGGTACCGCACATTCATCAGACACCCTGGATATGAGGGATCTGTGAAGCGGAGACGGGAATGTGGACAAGAAGGGTGGATCCCGTGGTTCCCTATATGGCAGCAGGGCAGTTCGAGGTGCCCGCCGGGCTGTTTCAGCCCTTCTCGGCGCCCACGATGCCCACGAACGACACCATCTCGCCGGGGTACCCACCGAGGTTGTGGGTCAGGCCGAGCTTCTTGTTGGTCGTGTTGATGCGGCGGTCGGGCGGGGCCTCGCCCCGCAGCTGCAGCCAGCACTCGTACATCATGCGCAGCCCCGAGGCGCCGATCGGATGGCCGAAGCTCTTCAGGCCGCCGTCGGGGTTGACTGGAAGGTCGCCGTCGAGGTCGAAGGTGCCGGCCATCACCTCTTTCCACCCCATGCCGCGCTCCGCGAACCCGAGGTCCTCCACGAGGACGAGCTCGGTGGGTGTGAAGCAGTCGTGCACCTCTGCCAGCGCGATCTCGCGACGCGGGTCGGTCACGCCGGCCTGCTGGTACGCGTCTTCGCCGGCGCGCACGACTTCAGGGAAGGTCGTGTAGTCGTAGTCGGGATCGAGATTGCCGGAACCGGTACCGGCGACCATGGCGAGCGCCTTCACGTAGAGCGGCTTGTCGGTGTACTTGTGCGCGTCTTCGGCGCGCACCACGATCGCGGCCGCGGCGCCGTCGCCGATACCCGCGCAGTCGAAAACACCGAGCGGCCCCGCGATCGGCATCGCGTTCTTGATGACGTCCTTCGAGATCTCCTTCTGAAACTGCGCCCGCGGGTTGTGAGAGCCGTTCGAGTGGTTCTTCCACGCGATGCGCGTCAACACGTCTTTCAGCTCGTCGGGATCGACCCCGTATTTGTTCGCGTACGCCGGCACAATGAGGCTGAACATCGCCGCGGCCGTGAGGCTGCGCACGGTGCCGTCGTTGGGCGGTTGCGTCGCGGGCAGTCCCTGGTAGCCGGCGTCCTTCACTTTCTCGCCGCCGATGGCGACGGCCGTGTCGTACGCGCCGCTCGCGACCGCGTAACACGCGTTGCGCAACGCTTCGGAGCCGGTCGCGCAGAAGTTCTCGATGCGCGTGATGGGCCGGAAGTCGGTCTTGAGCGCGCGTGCGAGGGGCATGCCACTCATCGCGGAGCTGGCGACACCGAACCAGTACGCGTCGATGTCGGCCTTGGCGATGCCGCTCGACGTGAACAGCTCCTCGGCGCAGTCGACGAGGAGGTCGTCGAGGTTCTTGTCCCAGTGCTCGGCGAACGGCGTGCACGCCATGCCGACGATTGCGACCTTGTCCTTGATGCCGTGAGAAGCCATGTCTCTCCCTCAGCCCCGAATCGGGCGGGCCTTCCAGAAATAATTGTGCATCCCCTGCACGGTGAAGAGGCGCCGGAACGTCATCTCGACCCGGTCGCCGAGCTTCACGTCTGACGCATCGCAATCGGTGAGCTCGCACGGAAAACGCCCGCCGCCGTCGAAGTCGACGATGGCGGCGACGATCGGCGGGCTGGGCGAGTACGACACGTGGTCGACCGTGAACGTGACGATCGTCGCCGGCACGTCGGCCATCGGTGCGGCTTCCATGTCGTCGATCGCGCCGCCCTTCCACGACACCCGTGCCGGCGGGAAGTGCATCGCTTCGGACGTGCGGTCGCGCGCCGCGACGAAGCCGAACTTCCAGTCGTGGTTGCGTCCCGCGGCCGAGGCTGACGGACGGTTGGGTTCCGGCCGGCGCGGGGGCTCGACCTCGAGCGCACCCCGCCAGCTGAGGAACTTGCTGTACGGCAGGCCTTTGCTTCCGCTTTCGATCTGGGCTTGAACGCTGCGGGCGGGTGAGAACGACTTGATCGCGTCGGTGGTGCGGAACAATAGGACGTCGACGCCATCGGCGAGCGTGACGACCGCGATGATCTGGCCCGGCTTCGCTGTTTCGAGCGCGGCTGTGAGGAGCAGCGCCGCGTGCGCGGTGCCGGTGTTGCCCACGGTTGCGCTCAGGTCGTTGACGAGTGTTTCCTTCGCGGTGCCGAGACGCTTCGCTGCACTCCGGACCGCGCGTGTGTGCATACCGGTGACGACGAGGCGATCGATCTGCTCGGCCGTGACGTCAGCGGCTTTGAGCGCGGCGTTCCACGCCTGGTCGACGAGCGGCAGGTAGCGCGTCTCGCCGAAGCGTTCCTCCCAGACGCGGGAGTGCGCGTCGCCGGGGCTCCGCCAGCGGTCGAGGAACTCCTCGGTAGCCGAGCCGCTCCCGAGATACTCGGCGATGACCGGGCCCTGCGCTTCGGTGCCGACGAGGAGCGCGGCGGCGGCGTCACCACCATCGCGTTCGTCGGCGCTGGTCGGGCGGCCGGTGCGGATATCGGAGCTGACCACCAGGGTGGCGCCGTCGTGCTCGAGCGCGCTGCGCAGCGCACCGACGGCCGACCGGGGCGCGCCGCCCATGTCGGCTGCGAACGCGGAGGAGTCGAGGCGCAGCGCGGCGTGGATCGCGGTGGCATTGGTCTTGTCGAGGTACGCGGGCACCGTGGTCGCGAAGGTGAGCGAGTCGGGCTGCACACCGCTGGCGGATCGCAACGCGAGCCGTCCGGCTTCGACACCCATGGTGGTGGTGTCTTCGTCGTATGACGCGACCGACCGTGTGCCCTTACCGCCGGCGCTCGCCATGACCTCGCCGATGGCCGCGCGTTGGAGCCGTTGATAGGGCACGTAGGCGGCGCAACTGATGATTCCTCGCATGCATGCAGGGAACCACGCCCTGATGCCACGACGCAAGGCGGGCGCTGCGTTTCGGCGGGGGCGGGTCGGCTCGGTGCCACTTGTAGGCTCCGGCCGTGCGTTTGGGAGACGTCGCCAACGCCGACGCGCAGCGTTGGGGCAAGCCACTCGACGGGATCCGCGTGCTCGCGGCCGAGCAGATGCAGGCACTCCCCTACGCCACGCAGATGCTCGCCCGCATGGGCGCCGAGGTGGTGAAGGTCGAGCATCCCGTCCACGGTGAGTCGGGGCGCGCGTCCACGCCGTCGATGCTCGACCCTTCGGGCCGTGCGGTCGGCGCCACGTATCTCCGCAACAACCTCGGCAAGCGCAGCGCCGGCATCGACCTGAAGACACCGGAGGGGCGTGAGCTGTTCCTGGCCTTGGTACCGCGCTTCGACGTGATCGCCGAGAACTTCAAGGCCGGCACGATGGATCGTCTCGGCCTGGGCTACGACGTGATCGCCGCTGCCAACCCACGCGCCATCTACCTGTCGATCTCGGGATTCGGCAATACCGTCGACACGCCCTATCGCGACTGGCCCGCATACGCGTCGATCGCCGAGGCCATGTCGGGGATCTACGAGTACAAGAGCGGACCCGACCGTCCACCGGTCACGATTCCCGTCGGCGCGCTCGGTGACATCAGCTCGGCGTTGTTCGGGGTGATCGGCGTGCTTGCCGGGTTGCGGCACCGCGACCTGACCGGTGAAGGGCAGTACGTCGACATCGCAATGCTCGACGCGATGGTTGCGATGACCGACGTGGTCACCAACTTCTGGTCGCTGGGTGTGCGGCCCGAGCCCGAGAAGGAGCTCGAGGTGATCTGCGAGGGCTTTCGCGCGTCCGACGGGTACGTGGTGGTGCAGATCATCCGCGAGCACCAGTTCGAACGGCTCGCGGATCTGGTGGGCGCGCCCGAATGGAAGGACGACCCGCGCTTCGCGACGCGCGCCGGTTGGGCGCCGCTGCTCGAGAGCGTGATTCGTCCTGCGGTGGAGTCATGGGCGTCGACGCGCACGAAGCTCGAAGCCGCTCAGGAGCTGACCGCGGCCGGGATCGCGGCGGGCCCGTCCAACGCGGCACCGGATGTGATCGCCGATCCGCACGTGGCCGCGCGCGACATGCTCGTGGAGATGCCGCGCACCGACGGCGTGGCCGAGCCCGTCCTCATTCCCGGTAACCCGGTGAAGATGTCGAAGGTCGCCGAGGGTCCGGAAACGCGGGTGCCGTGGGTGGGCGAACACACCGACGACGTGCTGCGCGCCGAGCTCGCCCTCGACGACACCCGACTCGCGGCCCTGCGCGCCGCCGGCGTCATCGCGTAGCTACCCCAGCGTTTGTGCAATCGGGCCCCCTATAGGGGCACCGATTGCACAAACGGGGGGTGGCCAACCGTAAGATCGCAGCGGCATGGACTTCGAGTTCTCTCCTGAGCAGCGGGCGTTCGCGGCCGATGTCGAGGTGTTTCTCGACGAGCACGACGACCCCGAGGTCTTCGACGTCACACGCGAGAACATGGCCCAGATCGTCGACACGCCGAAGCGGCGCGCCTTCATGCGCGAGCTCGGCCGGCACGGGTGGCTCGGGCTCACCTGGCCCAAGGAGTACGGCGGCTCCGAGGGCGAAGGCGTCTACGAATACCTGCTGAACGAAGCGCTGGCGCGGCGGGGCGGACCGCAGATCGGCAAGGGCGTCGGCATCATCGGCAAGACGGTCATCGCGCACGGCAACGACTTCCTCAAGGAGAAGTTCCTGCCGATGATCCTCAACAACGACGTCGAGTTCGCCGTCGGCTACAGCGAGCCCAACGCGGGCTCCGATGCTGCATCGATGCGCTTGAAGGCCGAGCCCGCCGAGCGCGACGGCAAGACCGGCTGGCTGCTCAACGGGCAGAAGACCTGGACGACGTCGGCCCACTTCGCCGAGTGGTACTGGCTCGGCACGCGCACCGACCCAAACAACAAGCACCGCGGCATCACGTTGATGCTCGTGCCGCTCGACGATCCCGGTGTGACGATCCGTGAGATCTGGACGATGGGTGACGAACGCACCAACGAGGTGTTCATCGAAGACGTGTTCGTGCCCGACGAGTACGTGGTCGGCGAAGTCAACCACGGCTTCCAGTACATCTCGCAGGCGCTCGACCTCGAGCGCTTCACGATGTTCACGTACTCACCGATGCAGCAGCGCCTCGACGTGCTGATCGACTACGTGCGCACCGCCACTCGTGACGGCAAGCCGCTGCGCGACGATCCGGTGATCCGCCACCGGCTGGCGCGACTCGTGACCGACGGCGAGGTCGCACGCGTGCTCGGGCTGAAGGTGGTCGCGGCCTCGATGAAGTCGGAGCACGACCGCAGCATCCCCCCGCCCACGGTCGAGTCGTCGAAGTACAAGCTGTTCGCGACCGAGTGGTCGCGGCGGCTCGCCGACGCGTCGATGGACATCGGCGCGCCCGGCAGCCAGTTGCGCGTGCACACGAAGACCGCGCCGATGGAGGGCCGGGCCGAGTCGACCTATCGCTACACCGTCATCGACACGATCGGCGGCGGCTCGTCGGAGATCCAGAAGAACATCATCGCCCGCCGGGGCCTCGGACTGCCGAAGAACTTCTAGATGGCCTCGTCTCCACTCACGGGCATCACGGTGCTCGACCTCGCAAGCGTCGGCCCCGCGGCGCGCACGTCGCGCTGGCTCGCCGACTACGGCGCGATCGTCATCAAGGTCGCGCCCACACCGAAGCACGGCGCGGTGCAGATCACGCCGCCGTTCTACGCGTACAGCGGGCACCGGGGCATGAAGCGCGTGCAGCTCGACTTGAAGTCGGACGCCGGACGCGACGCGTTCCTGCGATTGGCGGGCGGCGCCGACGTTGTGATCGAGAGCTTCCGGCCCGGTGTCGTCGACCGGCTCGGCATCGGCTACGACGCGGTACGCGCCATAAACGCAGGTGTCGTCTACTGCTCGACCACTGGCTACGGCCAGGACGGCCCGCACGCGCAGTGGGCCGGTCACGACCTCAACTACCTCGCGGTCGGCGGCTACCTCGACTGTTCGGGCCGCGACGCCGAGGGCGGTCCGGCGTTGCCGGGCGCCACGATCGCCGACAGCGCGGGCGGCGGCATGCACGCGGCGATGGCGGTCCTCGCCGCGCTCGTCGCCCGGGCCGGCACTGGTGAGGGTGCGCATCTCGACGTGTCGGTCGCCGACGGCGTCGTGGCCCTGATGTCGCTCTACATCGACGAGTACCTTGCCACCGGCGAGCTGCCGGGACCGCGCCACAACATCTTGACCGGCCGGTACGCGTGTTACGACATGTACCGCTGCGCCGACGATCGCTGGGTGGCCGTCGGCGCGATCGAGCCCGTGTTCTACGCCAACCTCTGCCGCGCGCTCGGCTGTGAGCAATGGACCGGGCACCAGACCGACGACGCGGCGCAAGACGAGATCCGGGCTGCGTTCCGGGCGGCGTTCGCGACCCGGTCGCGTGACGAGTGGGTCGCCGCGCTCGGTCCCGCCGACACGTGCGTCTCGCCGGTCGCGTCGGTAGCCGAGCTGGTCGACGACGAGCACCTCAACGCGCGCGGAGACTTTGTCGACGCCAAGCACGACATGCACGGCCCGTTCCGGCAGGTCGGCTGGGTGCTCGCGGGTATGGACCGGGCGCAGGACGCACCGCTTGTTCGCGACCCCGACGTCACCGATACCGACGAGCTACTGAGCGCGGCGGGCTACAGCGACGCCGAGATCGCGGCCCTGCGCGAGCACGGAGCGGTGGCATGAGCGACCTGCCCGACGACGTCACCGAGCTCATCGGCAAGACGCAGTACGAGATCACGGGCGACTTCCCCGTCGAACGCGGCTACATCTGGACGTCGTGCGCGTCCGTCGAGAACGGCAACCCGCTCTTTTGGGACGACGCGGTCGCCGCCGAGCTGACCGACGGCCCCATCGCGCCGCCGACGATGCTGTCGGTGTGGTTCCGTCCGCATCACTGGGCGCCCGGACGCACGACCGAGGTGCTGCCGCTGCAGGTCCACTTCGACTTGAAGGAACGCTTCGGATTGCCCGAGGCGGTCATGACGGACAACACGATCATCTTTCACACGCCCGTCCGGCCGGGCGACGTGCTGCGCACCCACCAGGTGCTGCGCTCGGTCAGCGAGCCGAAGACCACGAAGCTCGGTTCGGGCCGGTTCTGGGTGATCGACGTCGAGTACTTCAATCAACGCGACGAGCTCGTGGGTGTCGAGTCGTACACCGGTTTCGGCTATCGGAGCGGCGAGTGATGGAGCCCGACATCAAACAGCTCACGCTTGCCGACGTGCACGACGGCGACGAGCTCCCGCCGCTCGCCTACGACGTGACCGCGACCACCGTCGTGCTCGGCGCGCTGGCGGCGCGCGACTGGCGGCCGATGCATCACGACTACGACTTCGCGGTCAACCGCAACGGCACGCAGAACATCTTCTTGAACACGCCCAACCAGGCCGGGTGGTTCGAGCGCTACCTCACCGACTGGAGTGGACCGAAAGGTCGCCTCGGCCGGATGAAGTTCCGCATGCTCGGCTCGGTGTTCCCCGGCGACACGATGGTGCTCGCAGGGACCGTCGAACAGATCGAGACCGACGATGCCGGGTGCGGCTGGGTCTCGCTGCTCGTCACGTTGTCGGTCGGCGTCGAGACGAAGACCGACTGCTCGGTGCGGCTCGCGTTGCCGGTCTCGGATGCCGATAACCCGTGGGCGCGCAGCGGCGGGTCGTGGAAGCCGTGACCGCCGGATCACGTCGACGAGGAGCGCGCTGATGGCAGTCGATCTCGACTTCACCGAGGAGCAGGAGATGCTGCGCGAGATGGTGCGCGGCGTCTGTGGCTCGTACGCGTCCGTCGATACCGTGCGGGAGCTCGAAGACGACCCGGTCGGTTACTCGCGCGAGTTCTGGAAGCAGCTCGCGGCGCTCGACCTCATCGGGCTCATGGTGCCGGCCGAGTACGGCGGCTCCGGCATGACACTGCTCGAAGGCGCGGTCGTGTACGAAGAGCTGGGCCGCGCGCTCACGCCGTCACCACACTTCGTGAGCGCGGTCATGGCCGCCGGCGTGCTGTTGCGCGCGGGCAGCGACGAACAGCAGCGCGAGCTGCTGCCGAAGATCGCGCGCGGCGAAGCGATCGTTACCACGGCGTGGCTCGAGCCCGAGCACGGCTTCGGCCCCGCCGGTGTCCAGCTGCGAGCGACACCCGACGGCGACGGCTTTCGTCTCGACGGCGAGAAGTGGCATGTGCCGTTCGCCGGCGCCGCGACGCATCTGCTCGTGCCGGCGCGCACCGGCGACGGCGTGCACGACATCGACCTGTTCCTCGTACAGCCGTCGGCCACCGGCGTCACGATGGAGCAACAGCACACGATCGCTTCCGACACGCAGTACGCGGTGACGTTGGACAGTGTGAGTGTGACGGCCGGCGATCGGATCGGCGCAGCGGGCTCGGGCTGGGGGACGTGGCACGACACGATGCTCGATGGCGTCATCCTGCTCGCCGCGCAGGCCGTCGGCGGTGCGCAGTACGCCCTCGACATCACGGTGCAGTACGCCAAGGATCGCGAGCAGTTCGACAAGCCGCTGGGCGCGTTCCAGGCGATCGCGCATTACCTCGCGGACGCGTCGACCGCCGTCGACGGGGCGACCGTCCTCGTGCACGAGGCCGCGTGGGCGAGGGCGGACGGCAGGCCGGTCGACCGGCTCGCGCCGATGGCGAAGCTGTTCGCGTGCCAGACGTTCCGCGATGTCACCGCGATGGCACAGCAGGTGTTCGGCGGCGTCGGCTTCACCCTCGACTACGACATCCAGCTCTACTTCCGGCGGGCGAAGGAGCTGCAAATCTCGTGGTGGGACGACCGCTACCTCGAGGACCTCATCGCCGCGACCGTGCTCGACTGAGCCACGGCAGCGGGCGAGCCGGTCCGAACGCCGGGGCGAGGGGTGCTTGACCTTCCTCGCGAATACCCGCATGCTGCACCGTCAAAGTGCACCGGATTGGGTTGTGATCGGCTCTACAGAGGGGGTCTGTGGTGGATGATTCGATGAAGTGGGAGCGGTACGGCGCGCTCGCCGGGATCTTGGCCATCATCCTCATCGTCGCCTCCGTCGTGGTCGCCGGGTCGCCGCCGAAGACGTCTGATTCGGCGGAAAAGATCTTGAAGTACTACCGCGACAACGAGGGCGGGCTCAAAGCCTCGGCGGTTCTCGGCGGGTTGGTGACGATACCGATCTTGTGGTGGGCAGCAACGCTGTGGGCAACGTTGCGCCGGGCCGACGGCGGCCAACCCGGCCTCGCGGTGGCAGCCGTGCTCGGCCTGGTGCTCACGGGGACGCTGCAGGCCGTTTCGGGCGCGATCAGCGCCACGGTGGCGCTCGAGCTCAAAAATGTCGGGCCGGCCGAGGCGAAGTTCTTCTACCTCCTGTCGTTCGGGCTGGGAGCAGCCGGGGCATTCGGGGTCGCAGTGCTCGTCCTCGCGACCTCGGCTGTGTCGTTGCGCACGAAAGTGTTTCCGGGGTGGTTGGGTGGGGCCGGCCTCGTGCTCGGCGCGGCGCTGATTGTGAGCGGGGCCTCGATCGCGAGCACGAGCGACGGGCTCGCCGCACTGGGCTTGGTGTCGATTCTGCTCTGGGCCCTGTGGGTCATCGTCCTGAGCGTGCTGATGTTCCGCGCCAAGGAACCCACAACGGCGGTCTGACCAAGTCAGCAGAGCTCGACGTAGAGGTCCGTGATCGCGCCGGCATCATCGACGGTGAAGCAATCGATCGTGCGAACGGCGTCGTCGCTCATCGGGCTGCGACCGACGAGCTCGACCGTCGCGGTGCGCGCGCCGGGCTCGGTCTCGACCCGCTCGACCGCGCGTCGTTCACGCGCGGACCAGACGCACCGGCAGGTGGCGAATCGTCGTGTGCTTGTTGCTCCTCCCCCACTCCACCGGGCCGGTCGCCTCGATCCCCGAGCAGCGAGGCAGCAACTCCTCGTACATGATGCGCATCTCGCGCCGCGCCAGCGCGGCACCGAGACAGTGGTGCAGCCCGTGACCGAACGCGAGATGGGCGTTGGGTTGGCGTGTCGCGTCGAAGCGGAACGGAGCGTCGAACACGTCCTCGTCGCGATTCGCCGACGAGTACCAGTGCGTCGTCTTCTCCCCTGCCCGGATCATCTGACCGTGAAGCTCCACGTCGCGGGTCGCGGTGCGCCGGTTGTACGCGGTGGGACTCGTCCACCGCAGCATCTCCTCGACGGCCGTCGGCAGCAGCCCGCGGTCGCCCCGTAAGCGCGCCAGCTCGTCGGGATGTTGGAGCAGCGCGAGCAACCCGCCCGCGATCGCGTTGCGCGTCGTCTCGCTTCCGGCCACGAACAGCAGCGAGAAGAACGCCTGGAGCTCGTCGACTGACATCGCCTCGACGGCGCCGCCATCGGCGTCCGCGGTTGCGTGCACCACGGTGCTGAACATGTCGTCGGCCGGGTGTTCACGCTTCTCGGCGATGAGCGCGTCGGCGTAGACACGCATGCCGATCGCGGCCTCGAGCATCCGGTCGCTCGTGCCGGCGAGGTCGCGGTCGGAGTAATCGGTGATGACCGTCGTCCACTCGAACAGCTGGTGCCGGTCGGCCTGGGAGACACCCATGATCTGCGCGATCGTCTGGAGCGGCAGCTCGGCGGCGACGTCGACGAGGAAGTCGACCTCACGACGCTCGAGCGCCGCATCGACGATCGCGCGATTACGGGCGCGCAACCACTCGTCGAGCGCGTCGATCGCACGCGGCGTGAACGCGCGGTTGACGAGTCCACGGATCTTCGTGTGCTCGGGTGGGTCCGACATGTTGATCATCACGCCGGTCGCGATCCCGGGTGGCAGATCCTCGAGGATCGTGCCGCCGCCGGTGCGGCCCGGGCCGGTCTCCGACGAGAACGTGGCCGCGTCGCGCAGCACGTCGAGCACGTCGGCATGGCGGCTGATCACCCAGAAGCCTTCGCCGTCGGGCGTGTGCGCAGTGGGCTGGTGCCACCAGACCGGCGCTTCGCGTCGCAGCATGGTGAACGCGTCGTGCGGAAAACCCCCGGCAAAGCGATCGAGGTCGGTCAGGTCGATCAAATCAAGCCCGGTTTCAGTCATGTGCCGCTCCGAACGCGCCGGCAGCGGCGAGGCGGGCAACTGCGCCGGCGTCGTAGCCGAGCAGGTCATGCAGGATCGCGTCCGCATCTTCATCGCGCCGCGGGGCGCGGCGGTGCGAGGCGCGCCGCTCGCCGACGCGGACCGGGCCGGCGACCTGGCGCACCGTGCCCCACGCGGGATGGTCGGTCTCGACGACGAGGCCGCGCGCCTGGGTCTGCGGGTCGGTAAGGGCCGCGGCAACGTCGTTGACCGGCCCGCACGGCACGCCGGCCGCGGTCAACACGTCGAGCCAGTGTGACGTCGACTCGCGGCGGAGCGCGTCGGCGATGATCCCGAGCACCTCGCCCCGATGCTCGTGCCGGTCGGCGAACGTCGCGAATCGGGGGTCGGTCGCCAGTTCGGGACGGCCGAGCGCCTCGGGCAGCGGACGCCAGAACTTCTCCTTCGGGCAGGCGACCACGATCCAGCCGTCCGCGGTCTGAAAGTTCTGGAACGGCACGAGCGTCGGATGCGCGGACTGTGCCGTGCGCACCGGCTCGAACCCGGCCGTCAGGTGCCACACCGCGGGATACGAGAGCATCGCGATCGCGGTGTCGAACAGCGACACGTCGCAGTCGGTGCCGACGCCGTCGCGTCGCGCCGGCGTGGACCCCCGCGAGCAGTGCACATGCGGCCGCGAGCCCGCCGGAGAAGTCGACGAGCGACAGCCCCGACTTCGTGGGCGGCCCGTCGGGCTCGCCGGTGAGGCTCATCCAGCCCGCCATCCCCTGCAAGATGTAGTCGTATCCGGGTTCGGCCGCGCGCGGCCCGGTCATCCCGAAGCCCGACAGCGAACAGCACACGATCGCCGCGTTGACGGGCGCGAGGTCGTCGTAGCGGATGCGCAGACGCGCCGGCACGTCGCCGCGCAGGTTGGAGTAGACCGCGTCGGAGACTCGCACGAGCTTTTCGAATACCTCACGGCCCGCCGGCACCGACAGGTCAAGGCTCACGCTGCGCTTGTTTCGATTGAACGCCTCGAAGAAGAGGTTGTCGCCGTCTTCGTCGCCCTGCGCGTACGGCGGCACCGATCGACCGACGTCACCGCCGGTGCCCGGGTCTTCGATCTTGATCACGTCGGCGCCGAGATCGGCCAGCTGCATCGAACCGAACGGCCCGGCGCCGAACTGCTCCACTGCGATGATCCGGACGTCTTCGAGCGGCAGTCGGCGCCCGCCTTCGGTCACGACTTGGCGTTGTACACGTCGGGCCCGAAGCACTTGAGTCCCGGCGCCCCCGCGAAACCGAGGTGACTGAGGCCGAACAGGTCCTCCATGCTGCACAGCAACGCGTAGTGGTTGTACGGCGTCGCGTTGGTGCTCGCGGCCTTCACGAACGGCGACAGCACCACGGCACCAATTCGTCCCCCGCCCGGCGTCGGCACGTTGGGCGACGGCGGCGTGTTACAGCAAGCGGACGAATCGTCGAGCTCGGCCTCGTCGAACGTGATGATCAGCAGGCCGCTCTGCTTGTACGCGGGCGACGCCAGGATCTTCGGCACCCACTGCTTGAGCCACGTGTCGGCCGACGCGAGCCCGCCGGGCTGGCCGTCGACACACGGCGCGTCGTGGCCGTCGTGACACAGGTTGGGGCTGATGTACACGAGGTTCGGTGTGCTCGCGGCCGATGAGAGGTCGGTTTCGAGACGATCGAGCCCGACCGCGTTCTTCTTGCAAGCCGGCGAATCGATGATGGAGTGGAAATAGACGAACGGGTTGTGCCGCGTTCGCGTACTGGTCACCCTTCCGGGCGAGGATGGTCGGGTCGGCCTCGCCGATCGGCGGGTGGCGGCACGTCTTCGGCTCGGTCGCGGAGTTGCCCATGTCTTCCTGGTAGGTGCGCCAGGTACGACCCTTCGCGGTGAGCTGGTCGGCGACGGTCTTCACCGACGCGGGGTACACGCAACCGTTGCCGAGCGCTTGACCGAGCTCACCGGTGCCGGTGCTCTTGAAGTCGGTGTAGGTGATGCAGTCGGCTCGCGTCGCCGGGTCGGGCGCCTGGCCGCTGATCTGGGCGATGTAGTTGCCGAGCGACACGTGCGCGATGCCGAAGTACTGCGTGAGCAGCTCGCCCTGCGCGGTGAGGGTCTTGGAGAGGTACGGCGCGGGCGAGCTCGGGCCCCACGTCTGGTCGTAGTTCTTGTTCTCGAGGTTGATGACGAAGACGTGCTGGATCTTCGGCGCCGCGGTCTTCGTCGATGACGTCGTCGTCGAGGCAGCAGACTTGGACGACGACGTCGGCTGCTTCGCCTTGCTCGACCCACCCGATGAGCACGCCGCGGCTGCGAGCGCGATCGCCGCCGCGATCACGCAGGTCGATCGGCCCCGTGCCCTCATGGTCGCCCTCGCCTTCGTCGTGGACTCTGCTTTCTAGCCTCGATGACGCTTGTCCGTCATCCGCGGGTTCGCCGACATCGGGCGCTATAGATTCACATCCGTGCAGGAGAAGGTGCTCTTCGGGATCGGCTATCCGGTGGCGATCGTCGTGATCTCGCGGTGGATCCCGGTCGTGCGGGAGCGTCGCACCACCTGGTTCGTGGCCCACGAGCTCGCGGTGGCGGCCATCGTCGCCGGCTGGGTGTTGCGCCGCCGCACGCAGGGCGTCGTCGTCAACGGCTCGTGGCTCGCGATCGCGGCCGCGTGGTACACGATCGCAGGCGTGCGCCGGCAGCGCCAGGATTGAGCCCGCGAACTTGCGTCAACAGCCGGTGTCACATCCCGGTTCTCGACGCAAGAATGAATTGTGGACCGCGGTCACACCGGTTCGGGTGTGCGCTCCTCGCTCACCACT
Organism: uncultured Actinomycetes bacterium; assembly: GCA_963813635.1. Classification (GTDB taxonomy): domain Bacteria; phylum Actinomycetota; class Acidimicrobiia; order IMCC26256; family JBBRZM01; genus JBBRZM01. The sequence goes on from CAWEZO010000002.1 coordinate 991,323, forward strand.
GCCGGCGCCGCCGAGGCTGCGCCCTCCACGTGCACGTTCGGCAGCAGGCGATCGAGCCAGCGTGGCAGCCACCAGTTGGCGTTGCCGAGCAGCTCCATCGTCGACGGCACGAGCACCATCCGTACCAGCGTCGCGTCGACGAACACCGCAACGGAGAGACCGACGCCCATGAGCTTGAGCACCCGGAGGTCGCTGAGCGCGAACGAGAGGAACACCGCGATCATGATCGCGGCGGCCGCGGTGATGACACGCGCGGTTGCAGCAAGGCCGTCCGCGACGGCCTCTGCGTTGTCGCCGCTCTTCAAGTACTCCTCCCGGATGCGTGAGATGAGGAACACCTCGTAGTCCATGGAGAGGCCGAAGAGGATCGCGAACAGCATCATCGGCACCCAGGCCTCGATGGGCCCCCTCTCGATCCCGAAGAAGTCTTTGAACCAGCCCCACTGGAACACGGCCACGATCACGCCGTACGCGGCGCCGACCGACAGGAGGTTCATGATTGCGGCCTTCAACGCGACGAGCAGCGAGCGGAACACCGTCATCAGCAGCAGGAACGACAGGACGATCACCGCGCCGATGAAGAACGGCAGCCGGTCGGCGATCCGAGTGCTGAAATCGAGAGTGATCGCGGTATCTCCACCGACGTTGACCACCGCGCCGGTGCCTTTGATGGCATTCGGCACGACGTCGTTGCGCAGGTGATGCACGAGGTTGTCGGTGCGCACGTCTTGTGGCGACGTCGTGGGATACACGGTGATGATGGCCGCGTCGCCCTTCGGGTTGACGCGCGGCGCTTTGACCGACGCGACACCCTTGGTGCCCTCGAGCGCGTTGCCCAGCCGGTCGACCACGCCCGAGGAACCTGAGTGCCGCAGGTCGGCGGCAACCACGAGCGGTCCGTTGAATCCCGGACCGAATCCCTTCGACGTGAGGTCGTAGGCGTGGCGCGTGGTCTGTGACGGCAGGTCGTTACCCGCGTCGGCGGTACCGAAGTGGAGCGACAACATCGGAACGGCCAGCACCAGGAGCACGATCAGCGCGAGCAAGCCCGCGACCCAGGGGTGGCGCTGCACCTCACGGCTCCACCGGTACGCGAGCGTCTCGCGGTGATTTCCCTCACGACGGTGGAAGAACGGCACCCGGAACTTGTCGATGCCGCGGCCGGTGAAGCCGAGCATCGACGGTAGCAGCGTGATCGCGGCGAGCATCGTCATGAGCACGGCAGCCGACGCGCCGAGCGCGAGGCCGTTCAAGAACGAGAAGCGCATGAAGAACATGCCCAGCAGCGAGATGATGACGGTGGTGCCGGCGAACAGCACCGCGCGACCGGCAGTCGTCGCGGCTTCGATCGTCGCGTCGAGTGGCGTCTTGCCGCTGCTGAGCCCGCCGCGATACCGGGTCACGATGAACAGCGCGTAGTCGATGCCGACACCGAGCCCGACCATTGCCGCGACCTGGGGGGCGAACTCCGGCACTTTCACAACATGCGCGAGGAGCTCCACGATCGCGAGACCGATACCGATGCCGGTGACCGCGATGAGAATCGGCAGACCCATCGCGAGCACCGAGCCGAACGCGATGAGCAGGATGATGACCGCGGCGATGAGCCCGATGACTTCGGTGCCGCCGGGCGGGGCGCTCTCGCCACGCTGGATCACGAATCCGCCGGCCTCCACTTGGAGGCCGGAGTGGTTCGCGGCCTTGACCGCGTCGATGTACTTGACGATCTGCGCCTTGGACGGAACGCTGGCCTGCACGTCGAGCTGCACCGTGGCGACGGCAATCTTGCCGTCTGGTGCGATCTGGCGTTCGCCGCCCGGCGCGTACGGGCTTTGCACGTCCTTGATGTGCTCGAGGCCCTTCAAGCGCACAAAGAGCTTCTCCATGTCGGTCTTCACCGCAGGATTCGCGACACCCGCGGGCGCGCGGTAGACGACATCGAACGTGTCGCCCGCCCTCGCCGGAAAGCGGGTCTTCAACATGTCGATGGCCTTCTGCGACTCCGCGCCCGGCAAGCTGAAGCTGCGGTTGTACTCGCCACCGACGGTCTTGCCGAGCACGACCATGATGATGAAGGCAACGATCCACGCCACGAGCACGAGGCGCCGGCGGCGGTGACACCAACGGGTCAAAGCTTCGAGCGACATGCTCACTCCTTCGGGGGAGGGAAGGATGGAGGTGGGCGGGTGCGCCATCTTCGTCCACGCAGTCGAACCGCCGTCAATCGTGCAGTCTTCCCGCACGATGACCTTCGTCACACACGAGGAGGGACCGGTGACCGAACCACGGGCGGACCGGCCGCACATGCCGGAGTATGGGATCGCCGGACCCGACGAGGGTGACGGGTTGCTGTCATGGTCGTGGGCGCGCGACCGGCTCGCCGCCGCGCACGATTACTGGGTGGCCACGGTGAGTCGCGACGGCGTGCCGCACGCGATGCCGGTCTGGGGTCTCTGGCGGGATGACTGCTTCTTCTTCAGCACCGGCGGCGAGTCACGCAAAGCGCGCAACTTGTCGACGAATGCACGCTGTGTCGTGCACACCGAGAACGGGCCCGACCCGGTCGTTGTCGAAGGGTCGGCAACTCGCGTCGCGGACCCGACCGAGCTGCGCCCGCTTCTCGAGGCGTTCGAGGCCAAGTACACGGAGCCGGTACCCGACCCCGACAACAATCCGGTCTTCCGGTTGCAGCCACGGCGGGCCTTCGGATGGACGAAGGCGTTCCCCGACTCGGCGACACGCTGGTCGTTCGACGCGTAAGCCCGAGAGCGTTTGTGCAATCAGGTGCCCTATAGGGGCACCGATTGCACAAACGGTGGGTTGGGCTAGGTGAGGTAGCGGCTCACGGTGTCGACGACGGCCGCGGGCTTCTCCGAACCCTCGAGCTCGATCGTCACCCGTGTCACCACTTGCACACCACCCGGCACCTCGGTCGCCGAGAGCAGCTGGCCCCGACCACGCACACGCGACCCGACCGGCACCGGTGCGGGAAAACGCACGCGGTCGACGCCGTAGTTGAGGCCCATGGTGATCCCGTGCACCACCGCGATCTGGGGCAGGAACATGCCCGCGAGCGACATCGTGAGATAGCCGTGCGCGATCGGCGTGCCGAACGGCCCTTGCTTCGCGCGTTCGACGTCGGTGTGGATCCACTGACGATCGCCGGTCGCGTCGGCGAACTGATTGATCTGCTCCTGAGTGATCTCGACCCAATCACTGGTGCCGAGCTCCTGACCGGCTGCGCCGAGAAGCTCTTTCGGAGAACCGAAGACGGTGGGCGGCATGCGCCGGTTGTAGCAGACAACCCGGCGACCGACACCCCCAAACGCGCGTTCACTCGAGGCATTCTCAGCAAATACCTGGTGAAATCCTCGAGTAAACGAGAAAGGCGCGAGCGAAGGAGCCGCTAGCGCAGGGAGCGGGCGAAGTGGTCGAGGGTGCGCTGCCAGGCGTCGGTGGCGGACGGCTCGTGATACGCGTCGCGCTCGTCGCAGTTGAACCCGTGGGCGGCCTCGGTATATCGCACGATCTCGGTCGGCACACCGGCGGTCGCGGTGGCCACGCGCAGACGCTCGACCTCGTCCGGAGGAATGCCCTGATCGAGGTCGCCGTAGAGCCCGAGCCAGGGAGTCTGAAGCTGTGCCGCGACCTCAATCTGCGGAGGGAAGCCGAAGCGGCCCTGGGTGATGCCACCGCCGTAGAACGTGACTGCGGCGCCGAATGAACGGCGCACCGCGGTGTAGAACGCGACGCTGCCGCCCATGCAGAAGCCGATGATGCCGCAGTTCGTCGCGGCGAAGCCCTTGCCCGCGAGAAAGTCGAACGCCGCGTCGATGTCGGTTGCGATGCCGTCGGCGGTCAACGACTTCGCCAACGGCACCACCGCCTCCATGTCGCCGTACGACAATGCCGGCGAGCCCTCACGATGGAACAACGCCGGCGCGACCGCCGTGAAGCCGGCCGCGGCGAGTCGCCGGCAGATGTCTTCGATGTGCGACGTGAGACCGAATGCCTCCTGCACCACGACGATCGCGCCCGTGACGTCATCGGTCGGCGCCGCGACGTAGGCGGGCATCTCGCCATCGGTCGTCGACAGCATGACGAGCTCGGCCATGGGCGTGCTCCTAGGTGACGCGGCGGTAACGGATGATGGCGAGTGGGGCGAAGATCGCCACGATCGCGACGATCCACACGATCGCCGCCATGACCTTCGACGCAGTAGGGCCACCGAGCGTCAACGCGCGCACCGCGTCGACTACGACCGACACCGGCTGATGCTCTGCGAATGCCTGCAACCAACTGGGCATCGTGGCGGGCCGCACGAACGCCGACGAAGCGAACACCAGTGGCGCGAGGATCGGGAACGACACCGCCTGGGCGGTCTCACCGTCCGGAGAGAAGAGCCCGACGACGCCGAACATCCATGACAGCGAGTAGGCGAACGCAAGGAGGAGGAGCAGAGCGGCCAGGAGGCCGGCGAAGTCGGTGCTGATGCGCCACCCGACCGCGAATCCGACGACGCACATCAACAGGACCACGAACACGTTTCGGAACAGGTCGGCAAGCGTGCGGCCGCTCAGCACCGCGGAGCGGGCCATGGGCAACGAACGGAATCGCTCGATCAGGCCCTTCTTGAGGTCGTCGGCGAGCCCGACTCCGGTATTGAGCGCGCCGAACGTGATCGTCTGCACGAAGATGCCGGGCATCAGATAATCGATGTAGGGCACGCCGGGGATCTTGATCGCGCCGCCGAAGACATAGGTGAACATCAGCACGAAGACGACGGGCTGGATGGTCGCGAAGACCAGCAGTCGCGGGTTGCGCCGCAGGTTCAGCAAGTTACGCCAGGTGATCGTGAGCGCATCGCTCACGACGTGCGGACGCTCGTCGCGCACGCCCGATGAGATCGCCGGAACGAAGCTCGTCACGAGGCCTGCCTCCTTCTGCCCCGCTTCGCCGGCTCCGTGTCGTCGGTCTCCGTCGCGTCCTCCACGGCGTGACCGGTGAGCGAGAGGAACACGTCATCGAGCGTCGGCTCTCGGAGCGCCATCGTCGTGACGGGGAACTTGGCGGCGTCGAGCACCCGCACCGTCTCGAGCATCGCGCGGGCACCGTCGTCGACGTTGACACGCAGTTGGTGGCCGTCGCGCGATACATGGCCGATCGGACCGAGCACGTCGGCCGCGGTGGCAGCGTGGGCCTCGTCGCTGAACGCGACTTCGATGACGGTCGCGCCGAGCCGGGCCTTGAGCTGCGCCGCCGTCCCTTCGGCGATCACGGCCCCCTGAGCGATGACGACGATGTTGTCGGCGAGCCGGTCGGCCTCCTCGAGATATTGCGTCGTGAGCAACACGGTGGTGTCGGCGTCGACCAGCTCCTCGATGATGGCCCACATCTCGCTACGTCCTTGCGGATCGAGTCCGGTGGTGGGCTCGTCGAGAAACAGCACCGGTGGCCGGTGCACGAGTGCGGCGGCAAGGTCGAGGCGGCGGCGCATGCCCCCGGAGAAGGTGCGCACGAGCCGGTCGGCCGCGTCGACGAGCTTGAAGCGCTCCAAGAGCAGCGCGCTCTCGCGCGCGATGTCATCGCGGGCGATATGGGTGAGCCGGCCGACGAGCTGAAGGTTTTCCTCCGCCGTGAGGTTCTCGTCGACCGCGGCGGACTGGCCGGCGAGCCCGATCGATGCGCGCACCCGTTGCGGTTGCTCCGTGACGCTCATGCCGAGCACCTCCGCACGCCCGTGGTCGGGCCACAGGAGCGTGGTCAGGATGCGAACAGCGGTCGTCTTGCCCGCACCGTTGGGGCCCAGGAGCCCGAGCACGGTGCCGGTGGGCACTTCGAACGAGACGGCTTTCAGCGCCTGCACCTCGTCGAAGGACTTGGAGATCTCTTCGGCCCGGATGGCGGGAGCGCTCACGGCGCCGAGACTACGCGCGCCGCTGCTGCCGCGAGAACGCCTGCAGTGGTGGCGGGCAACCGGCCCAACCATGTTGTCCATCGTCATTTCGCCGGATGAAATTCGCGGCGCCGAGTTCTTGCTACCGTGGACCTGTGGCACCGGCAGGGACAACTGAGAGTCTGCCCATGCCGGCCGTGTCTGCTGATCCGGTCCGCGTGCGCGATCGACGCACCATCCGGATGGTGGTTTCACTCGCGGTCGTCGTTGCCGTCTTCGTCTTCGCGCTGCCGAAAGTCGCGAGCATCTCCGACGTCTGGACGCAGATCCGCGACATGAGCGTCGTCGCGCTCGTGATCCTGCTCATTGCCGCGGCATGGAATCTGGTGACCTACGCGTTCGTCTTGCGCGTGGCCACGCCGGGGCTCACGTATACGCAGGCCGTTGTGGTCACCGAGTCGTCGACCGCGGTCGCCAACACGATGCCGGCCGGCGGTGCGCTCGGAGTGGGCGTGACGGCAGCCATGTACCGGTCATGGGGCTTCGGCGCGTCGACCACGAGCTCCGCGGTCCTGCTCACGGGCATCTGGAACACGCTGGTGAAGCTCGGGCTCCCCATTCTGGCTCTCGGCGTGCTCGCAACCCAAGGTCACGCCAGCCTCGCCCGCCTCTCGGCGTCGCTCATCGGTGTCGGCGTGCTGGCCGCGACCGTAGGCGGCATCGTGATGCTGCTCCACAGCGACAGTGCCGCGCGGCGGGCCGGCGGTCTCGCCGCCCGGGGCTACTCGCAGCTGCGCCGGCTCGTACGCCGGCCGGCGGTCACCGGATGGAAAGACGCGGCGTCGGAGTTCCGCACACGATTGCGGCTGCTGGTACGGCGTTCGTGGCTGCGGCTGACGATCTTTACCGTCGTCAGCCAACTCTCGCTCTACGTCGTGTTGCTGCTCGCGGTGCGGGGGACGGGCATCTCGAGCAGCGCCGTCAGCTGGGCCGAGGTGCTCGCCGCATTCGCGTTCGTGCGGCTGCTGTCCACGATTCCCCTGACGCCGGGCGGCCTCGGTGTGGTGGAGCTCGGCTTGACCGGCGCGCTGGTCGGCTTCGGTGCCGACAAGGCGAGCGTCGTCGCGGCCGTCCTCCTGTTCCACGCGCTCACATACCTCGCACCGATCGTCTTCGGTTCGCTCACCTACTTCGTGTGGCGCCACCGCAGCACGTGGCGCATGCCCGTCGAGCCGTCGCACGTGCCCGTCGAGCCGTCGCACGCGTACCGGCGCGCCACGTAGCGCGACCTCACTCACGCGAGGCGCGATCTCTTCGTTCACTCGAGGAAACACCCCGGTATTTGCCGGTAATGCCTCGAGTAAACGAAGGTTTCGGCTCGGTGACAAGCGTTGGTTCCGAGGGGACTCGCCGCGAAGTTGGGCGATAGGGTATTTCGCGAAGCGAGTTCGGCCGCGTCGTCGCGGCGCTCGCCGGAAGTTTCGATAGGGAGCACACATGAAGCTGCAGAAGATCTCGATTCACGGGCATCACGTCGCGTACCGCATGGGCGGCGAGGGTCCCGCGCTGTTGCTCATTCACGGGATGGCCGGCTCCGCGTCGACGTGGCAGGACGTAATGCCCGCACTGGCCGAGCAGGCGACGGTGATCGCGCCCGACCTGCCCGGCCACGGCAACTCGGAGAAGTTTCGCGGCGACTACTCGCTCGGCAACTACGCGAGCGGGCTGCGCGACCTGCTCACCAAGCTCGGCCATAACCGGGCCACCATCCTCGGCCAGTCACTGGGTGGCGGCGTCGCGATGCAATTCGCCTATCAGTACCCCGAACGTTGTGAACGGCTCGTGCTGGTCAGCAGCGGTGGGCTCGGCCAAGAGGTGCACGCCGGGCTGCGGGCGCTGGCGCTGCCGGGTGCGCAGTACATGCTCGCCTTGGGATGCTCGGCGCCGGTTCGCACCGCGGGCACGATGCTCGGCGGATTGTTCCAACGTCTCGGTTTCCACGCGAAGCCTGCGGTCCAGGAGATCTGGCGCAGCTTCGAGTCGCTCGGCGACGCGCGAGACGCGAGAGGCGTTCGTGCACACACTCCGTTCCGTTGTCGATGTGGCAGGTCAGCGGGTCGACGCGCGTGACCGCCTCTATCTCGCGGCAGCGATGCCCACCCTGTTGATCTGGGGCGACCACGACCGCATCATTCCGGTCGACCACGCCTACCAGGCGCACGACGCAATGCCGGGCAGCCGGCTCGAGATCTTCGAGGGCGCGGGCCATTATCCCCATCGCGACGACCCGCGACGGTTCGTGCGGGTGCTCCGCGACTTCATCCAGTCGTCGTCGCCGGCCGAGCTCTCGCACGTCGACATGCAAGCGCTCCTGCATACGGAAACAGCCTGATAGCGGAGAGCGTTCACGGGGGCGGTCGCGGGACAATTGCGGTCCGCGAAGGTCCCGCTTTCCCGTTGCTCGGCACCGTCGGGAGGTCGAGTACCCTGATACACGCGTCGTTCTGACGCGCATCGGGCCCGAACCGGCAGGGGTCGGACCACGGATTTGGTCCACCCTGCGCATGCTCGAGGAAGGCTCCGATGCAGACCCTGCTCGAAAAGCCAGCTCCGCCGCCGCGCGTTCCCGCCGAGGCGACCGTCGAGCGCAAGCCCGACGTCGTGGGCAAGATCATCACCGTCGTGCTCGTTGTCGGTCCCGCGGTCGCGCTCGCGATCGCACTGCCGTTCCTCTGGGGAAACGCCATCAATCTGCGTGACGTGCTCCTCGCGGTGACGTTGTACGCGATCACCGGGCATGGCGTCACGATCGGCTTCCACCGGATGCTCACGCACGGCAGCTTCAAGGCCAATCGTGGGCTGAAGATCTCACTGGCCGTTGCCGGGTCGATGGCGCTGGAAGGCTCGGTCATCAGCTGGGTCGCGAACCACCGTCGCCACCACATGTTCAGCGATCAACCCGGCGACCCGCACTCGCCGCACGGCTACGGCAACACTCCCACCGGCCAGCTCCGCGGGTTCGTGCACGCGCACGTCGGCTGGCTCTTCACAACCGACAGCACGTCAGTCGAGCGGTTCGCGCCCGACCTGCTCGGCGATGACGACCTCGTGCTCATCGGGCGTCTGTTCCCCGTGTTCGCCATCAGCTCGCTCGCGATTCCGTTCTTCATCGGCTGGGGCCTCGGTGGCACGATCGGTGCCGGCCTCACCGCGCTGTTGTGGGCCGGGCTGGTGCGCATGGCGCTGCTGCACCATGTGACGTGGAGCGTCAACTCGCTGTGCCACATGTTCGGGCGACGTCCGTTCGTCACCAATGACCTGAGCCGCAACTTCGCACCGATGGCGGTGCTCTCGATGGGCGAGTGCTGGCACAACCTGCACCACGCGTATCCGTCATCCGCGCGTCACGGCGCACAGCGCGGCCAGCTCGACTCGTCGGCTGCGCTGATTCGTCTGTTCGAACGCGCCGGCTGGGCCACCAGGGTGCGCTGGCCCAAACCGGCCCGCCTCGCGGAGCTGACCGCGCGCTAGCGGTAGCCCGCCCCCACCACCTGGAACTGGTCCGCGTTTGCTCAAGAAATACCGAAGTGATCGCGGGCCAGTTCGGTTTCTTTGGGGCTGGGCCGTCCACGGTTCGACTCTTGGGCTCAAGCCGCCCACGGCCCGACGCCGCCGATCCGGGTGATCGTGGTGCGCATGACGTAACCGGCGGGCGGGTCGTCCATCGTCGGGAACCTCACCTCGGGACCGAGATAGACGTGCGCGAGTCGCTGGAGCAGCTCGGCAGCGCCGCCTTCGGTGATACGGGCGGTGCCGTTGACCACCAGGAAATGGTCGAGCGCGCCGTGGCTGCGACCCTCGGCCTCGATCGAGAGCGTGACGCCCGGATCGCGCTGCACGTTGCGCACCTTCTTGTTGGCCATGAGGTGTCCGGACACGATCTCGTCATCTTCGACCCCCACCCAGATGCACGTGACCTGCGGGGTGCCGTCGGGATTCAGCGTGACGAGGTGGGCGAGCCGGCCCGAGGTGAGGACTTCGCGGACGGCGTCGGGGATCGCAGTCATGGGTGCTCCTGATCTCTCCGGTTGCGGATCGGGAATCCTGACGCATTCCGGCGACGTTGGCACGGGTATGGCCGAGACTTCCCGAGGAAGAGTGCGGGTCGAGGACAGTCCGAAGCGGGTCCGCGTGCACCTCGGTGGCGAGGTCGTGGCCGACACACGCCACGCGAAGCTCGTCTGGGAGATTCCGTACTACCCGCACTACTACTTCCCGCGCGCCGACGTGCGCACCGATCTGCTCGTGGCCACCGACACGGTGACGCACTCCCCGAGCCGTGGCGACGCGCACCACTTCACGGTCAAGGCGGGCACCAGCGAGGCGACTGATGCCGCCCGGCAGTACGTCGATTCGCCGATCGAGGAGCTGCGCGACCTCGTGCGCTTCGATTGGGAACCGATGGATGCGTGGTTCGAGGAAGACGAGGAGGTGTTCACGCACGCGCGCAGCCCGTACACGCGCGTCGACATCCTCGACAGCTCGCGCCACGTGCAGGTGGTGGTCAACGGCATGACCGTCGCCGACTCGCACCACCCGAAGCTGCTGTTCGAGACCGGGCTGCCCACGCGGTACTACCTGCCTCGCGTCGACGTACGGATGGACCTGCTGACGCCGACAGAGACCGTGACGCATTGTCCGTACAAGGGCGAGGCGCATACGTGGGCCGTGCGTGCGGGCGCCGACGTGATCCCCGACCTCGCATGGTCGTACCGCGCGCCATTCCGTGAGAGCTTGCCGATCGCGGGGCTGTTCGCGTTCTACAACGAGAAGGTCGATCTCATCGTCGACGGCGAGGCGCTCGAGCGCCCGCACACCCACTTCTCCTAGCAGAGCGCGTCCGATCCCGGACGCCGGTTAGCATCGGCCGTCCGCGAACGCCCCGGCATCTGCGCCGGGTACCGCAGGAGGCAGACCGTGGCAGGTCGTCGAATCGTGAGCGGGCTCGCGCTCGCCGGCTTGATTGTGTTCGTCGCCGCGTGCGGCTCGTCCGGCAGCTCGTCGAAGGCCAAGAGCACGAGCACCAGCAAGGCCAGCACGAGCACCACGTCGTCGGTGAAGGTGGCGAAGCAAAAGAACGCGTTGCTCGGCCCGACGCAGATCAAGACGCTGCAGACCGACCTCACCACGGTGGGATGTTTCTCGGGCACGATCGACGGCATCATCGGGCCGGTGACGCGCGCCGGCATGACGGCATTCCAGACTGCAAGTGGGCTCACCGCGGACGGCCAGTACGGCTCGGCGACGGAGCAGAAGCTGCGTCCCGCGGCGCAAGCGGGCACGAAGGTCTGCACGCAGACCCCGCCGACGACGACCAAGCCTGCGAGCGCGCCACCGTGCACGAGCGCGGCGATCCTCGACACGGTGCGCGGCTCGCCGTCGTCGGGGCCCAACCCGTCGATCACCGACTTCGGCTGCGACGGCGGCTGGGCGTGGGCGGGCGTCGACGTCAACGTCGGCACCGATGGCTACGAGGCCACCGATCTCTTGAAGGCGAGCGGCACCGCGTGGACGGTCGTCGACCGGTCGAAGTACTGCAAGCCGGGTCAGATCCCGGCCGACGTCTACAACCCGGGCTGCACCACCAACTGAGACCGGTGTGCCGCCGGGCACGCGCGGAACGCTGCCGGGTAAGGAAGACTGGCGCTTCCTTGCCGGATCTTCACATGCGCGGTGCATGGTGATGGTGAACCGGCCGCGAGAATGAAGCCGACGCGCGACCAGTACCCTGAAGGGCGCGTCCCCCCGATCTCCCGGAGCAGCTGCATGGCTCAACCGACCCTGACCGAACCGGCAGGCGCGCCATCCGAAGGCCGCGGCGCCGACGTCGTGATCGAAGTCGTCGATCTGTCCAAGCGCTTCAGCAGACGCGGTGCTGGCCGTCGACTCCCTCACTTTCCAAGTGGAGCGCGGCCAGATCTGCGGGTTGCTGGGCCCCAACGGCGCGGGCAAGACCACGGCGCTACGCATGCTGCTCGGGCTCGTGCGACCCACGGGTGGTGACGCGCGGATTCTGGGCACGAGCATGCGGCCCGGGAGCCCGACCCTCCTGCGCGTCGGCTCGATGATCGAGCACGCATCGTTCGTGCCGTATCTCTCGGGGATGCGCAACCTGCGCGTGTACTGGGAGGCGGTCGGCGGGAGCCACCTGGCCGATGCCAACCTCGACGCCGCGCTGGCGGTCGCCGGCCTCGGCGACGCCGTCCACCGCAAGGTCAAGACATACTCGCAGGGCATGCGCCAACGACTCGGGGTCGCGCGCGCGCTACTGGGGCACCCCGAGGTGCTCGTGCTCGACGAGCCGACCAACGGTCTCGACCCGGGTGAGATGCGCGAGATCCGCGACCTGCTGCTGCGGCTCGGAACCCAGGGCGTGACGGTCCTGCTGTCGAGCCACTTGCTTTCCGAGGTCGAGCAGGTCTGCACCCACGCCGTCGTGATGGACCGGGGCCGCCTCGTCGCGGCCGGCAGCGTGGACGATCTCATCCAGTCGTCGAGCTCCGCGTACATCGAGGTCGACGACACGGCCCGCGCCCGCGCGTTGCTCGAAGCCCTTCCGGGGGTGAAGTCGGTACGTACGGAAGGCGCCGGTCTCGATGTGAGCCTCGACGGCACGGCCCGGTCCGCGCTCGTCGCCGCGCTCGTGCGGGCCGGCCTGGCGGTCGACACCGTCACGTCGCGTCACCGGCTCGAAGACGCGTTCCTCGGGCTCGTCAACGAAGGCGACGACTGATGCTCGCGACGTTCCGCATGGAGATGATCAAGCATGTGCGGCGTCCCCGCACCTACGTCGTGCTCGGCATCATCATCGCGGTGCCGCTGATCATTGCGTTCGCGCTGAAGGTCAATCCGCCCGACTTCCCAACTGGTGACGGCGGCGGCCGGCATTTCGGCGGTGGTGAGGACGCCGACCTGTCGTACTTCGCGACGCAGACGGGTATTTTCCTCCCGGTCTTCGCGCTCGAAGTGATGAGCGGCTTTCTGCTGGTCGTGATCGCCTCGTTGTTCGGCGGCGACTCCGTGTCGTCCGAAGCGAGCTGGGGCAACTTCCGCGCGATCCTGACCCGCCCCATCGCGCGCGGGCGGCTCCTCGGGGCGAAGCTTGCATCGGCGCTGCTGCTCACGTTCATCGCCACGATCTTGGTGTCGGTCGTCGGGCTCGCCGCCGGCGGCGCGACGTTCGGCCTCCACGCCTTGAGCGTACCGATCCTCGGCATCCAGCAGTCGGTGGGCCACGTGATCGCGAACCTTGCGCTCTCGACGTTGTACGTGTTCTGGGGTCTCGCTGCCGTTGTCGCGCTCGGGTTTATGGTGTCGACGATGACCGACTCGGTCGCGGGTGCGATCTTCGCACCGATCGGCTTCTATTTCGTGACGCGGATCCTCGACAACATCGAGGCGATCGGCAAGATCCGCTACTTCTTCCCGACCCACTACGTCGACGCCTGGATCAACCTGTTCATCGGCGGCTCGACCAACGACATGCACACCGGCTGGCTGATTCAGATCCCGTACGTGCTCGCGTTCAGCGCGTTCGGCTGGTTCTGGTTCCGCCGCAAGGACGTCTTGTCGTGACGCGATCAGTCCAAGGAATGGGCTGACAGGAACCGCCAAATCGGCGGGGTGGCGTCGAAGGTCTTCGACGTGGGTCCGATGACTCGTTCCGGAAGATATTGCGAGCCACCCGGCCACGTGTGACCGCCGTGCTCGATCCGCCAGAACTCGAGGTCGGATTGGCGATCGGTCCCCCGCCATGTGCGCACGGAGACGTCGTCGCCCACGTTCGTCACGGCCGGACCGTCGGCGTGGTTGTTGGCGACCCAGAGCGAGGCCCAGTCGTCCACACTCATCACGACGCCGCGACCCTCGAGCCGGCCTTGAAGACGGCGTCGTCCGTGACGGCCGCCTCCGAGCGGGCCGCCCTCGTACGGCACGAGTGGATCTGCGGTGCCGTGGATCTGCATCACCGGGACGGGCCGCCCGGGATGACACCACTGCGCGGCGTCTGCCGCTGCTGTACCCGCGATCTGCACGATCGCGGCGATGCGTTCCGACAGTTGGCAGGCGAGGCGACCCGCCATCATCGCCCCGTTCGACATCCCGACCCCGTAGACACGACGGCGATCGATCGGAGCGCGGCGCCGCGATCGAGTCGATCAGCGTCGCGATGAACCCAACGTCGTCGACGCCTTCCATGGCGGCGCGCATCCGGGGGGCGATGCGTCCGTCGTTCCAATTGCGGGCGACGCCGCTCGGGGCGACCACGACGAAGCGCTCGTGGTCGGCGAGGTCGTGAAAGCGCGTGAGCCGATCGATGCCCCGCCCCGCGCCGCCGCCACCGTGAAACTGGATCACCAACGGCACAGGCCGCTCACCGAGGTCGGTCGGGACGTGCAGACGGAACTTGCGCGTGCGGCCACCGTGGGCCACCGTCTCGTCCGTCGTGGTTGGTGACGTGGCGTACCGTGCGAACCGCCGCCGCCGTTCGCGCGGCATTCGCTAGTCGTCGTGGGTCGTGTAGTCGATCGGTGGCGCGCCTTTGACGCCGACCGCGAAGCAGAAGCAGTGGATCGGAGCGGTGTCGCTGATCGGACGCAGGCTGTGCGTGACGTCGGGCGGGATGTGCACGAGATCGCCCTGCGAGATCTCGCACTCCTCGTCGCCGATCGTCATCGTGCCTCGCCCCGAGGTCACGTAATAGAACTCGTGCGTCGGGTGGGAGTGCGGGTACACGTACGAACCGCCCGGCACCTCGAATTCGTTTGCGAGCTCGAGGTAGCCGCCGTCGGTGATGTCCTTCATCTCCCGCGGTGACACGAGCCACCACACCGGCACCGTGCCGTTGTGCTCGACGACGGGCTCAACCTGTTCGATCGATCGCACGTCCATGCTCGCTCCCTCTCCGACGAGGCGTTTGTGCACCAGCGGACGCTCTGGGGCCACTTTTGCACAAACGGTGTTCGGGCTCGGCGTCAGCGGCAGGGTTCGGGGATCGTCGTCGCGCCTTGGGTGCTGACGTCGCAGTAAGTGCGGCGGCTGACCAGCCAGTGACCGTTCTTGAGCACGGCCGCGCCCGGGAGATGGTCGAGCACCGCCGCGTTGTCGAGCAGCAGCGTGTAGGTCACATCGGCGTGCGACGCGTCTTTGGGCTTCAGGGCGTCGATGCGAACGCGAATCTTCGACGCGATCTCCTTGGTCTTGTTGTAGTTCTCGATGAACGAGGGGCGGAGCCGATCGCCGTCTTCGATCGCTGCCAGCTTCGCTTCGATGTCGGTCACGTCACCGTTGAAGACGGTCTGGAACGCAATGGTGATCGCGGCCGTCACCGCCGGATCGACCGGACCGGCGACGGTCGTCGCCGTCGGCGCTTTGGTCGTGACCGTCGCCTTGCTCGCCGCAGCGCGCTGCTGCGCGGTCGTCGAGCACACGACGGTTGCCGTCACGCCGGTGTGGTCGGAAGGAAACGCGAGGCCGCTCGGGCCATTCGTTGCCGGGGTCGCGTTGAACAGTCCGGTCGGCTTCCCGATCGTGCACGAGCGCTTGGTCAACAGCCAGAGGTAGTCGATGCGCTCGGTCTCGCGACTCGAACCGTTCTCGAGATCGCTCATGTCGGTGTCGACCCGGCCGCTCGTGCACTGTGCGCCGGTCGTCGGATTGCACTCGGGGTTCTTGGCCGCGAGATGCGAGTCGATCGCACCGGAATCTCGGATCACCCGGGCAATCGGCTCGTTGGGCTTCGCATTGAGATCGCCACCGAAGATCACGACGTCGTCGGCCACTCGGAGCTTGCCGATCCAATCCACCACTTGGCGGGCCTCACACGCGCCGACCTTGTCGCTCGCCTTGCAGGGCTTCGGACACGTCTGCGAGTCGCACGGGCGGTCGTCGCTCCCGCTGGAGAGGTGCGTCATCACGAACTCGACCGCGCCAACGGGCGCCGCGACGCGCACCCAGAACGCGGTGCGGAAGAGACCGGCGAGGCGGGTTCGCTGCGAGCCGAGCACCGGCAACGTTGTGAACACGACTTCGCGGTCGAGACTCGGGTCGTCGTCGGACACGATGCGGTACTTGCCGTTGCAGATCTTCGGCAATGACTCGCGGAACAGGTCGACGATCGCCCGGTTCGCCTCCTCGAGGCCGACGAGTTGTGGGCAGTTGGCGTCGGCGAGCTGACGAGTGAACAGCGCGACGCGATCCGCGACATGGCAGCGGTCGGTCGCGGCGGGACAAGCGTCGCCATGCAGGATGTTCTGACTCACCGCGGTCACGCTCGCGGGCTTCCCGGCCGCTTTCGCGCCCGAGCTGGAGCTGCTGCTGCACGCGGCGAGCGTCATCGCAGCGACCACTATCGCCGCGCCGAGTCGTCGCACGGGCGGAGCGTACGATTCCGCGCGCGCGGCGTCCACGCTCGGGCGATCAGGCAGTGCTGAGTGGTGCGTCAGGCGCGCCAGTCAAGAACCATCTCCGGCGGCGGCCCCTCGGGCGGTGCGCCCAAGTCGACACCGGAAATTTCCATGACCTGTGCTTTGAACCACACGTCAATGGGGTCGGTCGACTCGGCGAGCCGGATGAACGCCTTTTCGATGTCATCGGCTTCGAAGCGCACGATGACGAGTGAACCCATCGGCGTTTCCTGCAGAGACCATTCTTCCTTTGTTATGCCGGACTTCTTCTGCGAGGCCGCAAACTCCTCGCCCCGCCCCAACGTCTCTTGCGCGAACTTGCGCCCGTCGTCTTCTTTGCCCGGCAAGACCGGGAAGGCTCCCAGAAACACGGCCATGTGCAACCCCTCTCGTCGTGACAGTGCGCGGGAGCATACGGCGCGCCGTCGCAGGGCGAAAGGGGCACACTCCGTCTCATTCTTGCGTCGCGAACCGGGGTGACATCCCGGCTGCTGACGCAAGAATGAGTTGCGGTGCGGTCGCCGGGGCGCCTTTCGACCGCTCCTCAGGTCGGGTGAAGACGTGCCGATACAAGCGCCATGGTCGCATCGCGACACCGGTTCTGGCGCGGGGTACGCAACTACGTGACCGGCTTCATCGTGACCGTCGTCGTGCTCGCGCTCGCGGTCGTCGGTGCGCTCACATTGAAGAACGACCGCGCGGCGCACAAGACCGCCGCGCAACAGCAGAAGCTCGCGCCGTTCTACGTGGCGCCGGCCGGGTGGCAGGCCGCGCCGCTGGGCACCGTCTTTCGCTCCGAGCCCGTCGGCGGAGTGCCGGGGCACGCGACCGGACGCCGCATCCTGTACCGCTCGGCCCGCGCCGACGGATCACCTTCGGTGAGCGGCGGGCTCGTGTTCGTGCCGTCGGAGCCCGCGCCGGCCGGTGGTCGACCGGTGCTCGCGTGGGCGCACGGCACTGCCGGAATGGGCGATGACTGCGCGGCGTCGCGCCGCCCCGACGTCGAAGCCGGCATCCCGGGTCTGACAAACTTTCTCGCCGCCGGATGGGCCGTCGTGGCGACCGACTACAGCGGGCTCGGGACCGCGGGCACGCTGCAATATCTCGTGGGCCAGGCCGCGGCACGCGACGTCCTGTACTCGATACGCGCGGCGCGGACCATGCCCGGCGTCGATGCGAGCACCCGTGTCGCGCTGTGGGGTCACTCCCAAGGCGGCGCATCCGTGTTGTGGACCGAACAGCTCGCGAGCCGGCTCGCACCAGAGTTGCAGATCGTCGCGGCCGCGGCCGCCGCACCGGCGGCGGAGCTCGCAATCCTGATGCAACACCAATGGAACACGGTCGGTGGCTCACTCATCGCCACCGAAACGCTCGTCGGTTGGCCGGCGGCGTATCCCGAGCTCGACGTCGCGCCGCTCTGGAACCGTGACGCCGGCAATTACCGAACCATCGCGAACAAGTGCATCCAGGCCGGGCTCATCGATCTCGAGGTCCGCCACCTGCTCGGCTCGAAGCCGATCATGAAGGTGAACCCGTTGACGTTGCCGGCGTGGCACAAGGTCGTGACGGCCAACACCGCGCCGCTCCCGCTCAGCGCCCCGACCTACATCGCCCAGGGCCTCGACGACCCCCTCGTGCTGCCCGGATCCACCGCCACCTACGTGCGGGACGCGTGTGCCGCGGGCGCCAATGTGACGGCAAACTTCATCGGCGATCTCGGCCACATGAAAGCCGGTTTCACTGCCGCGCCGATCGTGTTCACATGGTTGCAACAGCGCTTCGCGGGTGTGCCGGCCACGAGCACGTGCGGCACGCAGCTGCCGGTCGCTCCGCTCGGTCTCTGAGTGACGCGCTACATCAGCCGGCGTGGTACGGCTGGAGCGCGCCGGGCGGCACGACGCCGAGACGTCCGGCTTCGAAATCATCGAGCGCTTGCACGATCTCGGCTCGGGTGTTCATCACGAACGGTCCGTACCACTCGACCGGCTCGCGGATCGGCGCGCCCCCGAGGAGCAACAACTCGAGCGTGTCGCCCGCACCGGGCTGGTGCTCGTCGGCGATCACCTCGATCGAGTCACCCTCGCCGAACACCGCCAGCTGCCCTTCGCGGATCGGACGTTGCTCGGCACCCACACGTCCCGAACCCACCAACGCGTAGACCAACACGTTGAAGTCGCGGCGCCATGGCAGCGCGAGCCGCGCGCCGGGCGCGAGCGTCGCGTGCACGAACGCGATCGGAGTGTGCGTCGAGCCCGGGCCCTTGTGCCCACCGACATCACCGGCGACGACCCGGAGCAGCGCGCCACCGTCGGGTGACGCGAGCAACGTGACGTCCTTCCCTTCGAGGCCCTGGTAGCGCGGCGGAATGAACTTGTCGGCCGCCGGCAGGTTGACCCACAGCTGCAGCCCGTGGAACAGACCCCCGCTGATCACGAGCTCCTCGGGCGGTGTCTCGATGTGCAGGAGGCCCGACCCGGCCGTCATCCATTGCGTGTCGCCATCGGTGATGAGACCGCCGCCGCCGTTCGAATCCTGGTGTTGGAACGTGCCGTCGATGATGTAGGTGACGGTCTCGAACCCGCGGTGCGGGTGCCACGGCGTGCCCTTCGGTTCGCCGGGCGCGTATTCGATCGCGCCCATCTGGTCCATGTGGATGAACGGGTCGAGCGCCTCCGCGGGAACACCGGCGAACGCGCGCCGCACCGGGAAGCCCTCGCCCTCGAAACCGGCCGGCGCGGTGGTCACCGACACCACCGAACGCGGGGTGCCTGCCGCGGGTGCGGGAGCTCGATCGAGGGTCGTGGTATCAGCGGTGACAGCCGGCATGGCGACTCCCGGGCGTGGGGACGGCGTTGCGAAGGGACAACGCGACGAGCGAGCAGTGTGTTCCCGGCACGGGCGGCGGCTTCCTCGAAACGAGGACTCGACAGTACTGTCGCCGCTCGTGAGCGCACGCTTCGGGCCGATCGATTTCGAGCAGTTCCACACGGTCGACCTGCCGGCGCGTCTTGCTGCCGGGAACGGCGCGCTGGCGGCCACGGACCTCGACGGGGTGCAGTCGATCGCGTTCCGTATCGACGACGGGCGCGCCTACACGTACACGCCGTCGGCCGACGGCATCGTCATGACTGCCGGTGACGATGATGCCCATACCGTCGTCGAGCTCACGTACGCCGACTGGTGCGACTTCGTGTGGGAGCTGCGCACGTGCTTCGCCCTCCTCTACGCGGAGCGGCTGTCGTTTCCCAGGGGCAGCTTCGGGCACCTCGCGCGCTGGGAGCCGGCGCTGCGGGCAGCGTTCGACGGCCAGGCCATCTACGACCTCACCGATGCGCCGCCGGTTGTCGACCGTCGTGGGCAAACCCTCGACCTCACGACGTCGTTCACGCTCGACGATCCCGACGCGGAGATCCGCGACTTCCTCGACCGCGCCGGCTTCGTCCACCTGCGGGGCGTGCTGCGCGACGACGAGATCCTGCGTTTGCGCGCCGACGTCGACCCTGCCGTGCTTCGGGCGCGTCCCGACGACGAGAAGTCGTGGTGGACCACGGTCGACGGCAAGGATGTCTGCAACCGCGTCAATTACCTCAGCGAGCAATCGAGCTTCATCGCCGCGCTGGGCGACGACGCACGCCTTCGCCGGATCGGGGCGCTGGCCGGCACCGAGTTGCGCGACGCGAGCGACCGGCTCGACGGCCACGGCGTGGTGATCAAGGTGCCGGGCGCGGAGACCGGCCTCGCCGACTTGCCCTGGCACCGTGACTGCGGGATGGGTGGCCACTCGGTGAAGTGTCCGATGCTCAACGTTGGCATCCAGCTCGACGCCGCGACTGCCGCGGCGGGCCAGCTCCACATGATCGCGGGCTCGCACCTCGGCACGTCACGGCTACCCCAGGCCGACGAGACCGACCGGCTTCCGACCGTAGCGATCAACACCGAGCCCGGCGACGTGACCATCCACTACGGCCACACGCTGCACGCCGCGCCGCCCCCGCGGAGCGCCACGCGGCCGGCCGTCGTGCGCTGTACATCACCTACGTGCCGCCGCTGGTCTTCGACATGATCGAGCCGGGCAAGGGCTACAACGACGTCCTCTTCACCCGCGACGCAGGCCGCGTGCACCACGTCGACGAGTTCCACTGAACGGCTGCCAACGCACCGTTTGTGTGGGTTTGATAGGGTGCGGCGCAAAGGCAGGATCGGCCGCGTTACGAGGGGGCAGCGATGAGCACCGTCCCGCCGGATATGCCTCCCGTTGCCGGCGCGCCGCCGCCGCCGCCGGCGTCCGGTGGGGCGCAGACCCGCAACCGCGTCTTGTGGGTGATCGCCGCGGTCGTGGTCGTGGGCGCGGCCGTCATCGCCGCCATCCTGCTCGCGGGAGGCGATTCAGAAAAGAAGACCGCGAGCAAGGGCAAAGAGGTCCTCACCGAGCCGATCTCGAGCACCGGCGCCAACCCGTTCTCTCCGCCGACGGGCACCGACTACAACAACATGCCCGCGGTGAAAACGTCCGGCGTCTCGACGCAGCAAGGCGGCCAGGTCGGCCTGTACGGCGGCACCCAGAATCAAGCGCAGTGCGACAAGACGCAGCTCGTCACGTTCCTCCAGCAGCATCCCGACAAGGGCGCGGCGTGGGCGTCGACGTTGGGGATTCAGCAGAGCGAAATCTCCACCTACGTCGACGGGCTGACATCAGTGCTCTTGCGCTCCGACACGCGCGTCACCAACCACGGGTTCAAGAACGGGCACGTCACGACGATCCAGAGCGTGCTGCAAGCCGGCACGGCGGTGCTCGTCGACGACAAGGGCGAGCCGGTGACGAAGTGCTACTGCGGCAATCCGCTCACGAGCCCGGTCCCGTACCCAAGGGTGTACTACGGCCCGAGGTGGTCGGGCTACAACCCCAACAGCCTGACCGTGATCATCAAGAACACGGTGATCATCGACACGTTCACGCTCGTCGATCCGAGGACCGGTCAGACCTTCCCCCGGCAGCAGCGGCGGCACCGACACGCCGACCGGCACACCGAACTCGGTACCGAACACCACCCCGAACACGACACCGAACACGACACCGAACACGACGCCCAACACCCAGGCCGGGCCCTCCGCCGAGGACCGGGCGAAGTCCAAGCTCCAGAGCGCCGCGAATCAGTGCTATCCGTTCCCCGCACCAATCGAGGATTCCACGTCACAGACGGTCTCGACCGAATCGGGCAACGGCCCCGACAACTTCGTGCTCCATGTGCACGACACGACGGCATCGGGCGTGCAGGACTTCCGATGGCGGGTCGACAGAGCGACGCTCGCGTTCACGCCGCTCGACGACTTGGCCAGAGTCGCAAGCAATCATTGCTCCGGCCTGAATTAGCGCCGCGCGCCCGAAAAAACGGGCTCAGACGACCGCCATCGCGGAGCCCATGAGGTCGAGGAAGTTGTCGCAGTAGAAGCGGCGCCGCACGTCTTCGCTCGCGCCGCCCAACGATGCCTCGAAGCGTTCGATCGGGCGCCGGCCTCCCTCGACGTGCGGATAGTCGGAGGAGAACAGGCACACGTCGGGACCGGCCTGCTCGATGATCCAGCCGACGTCCTCGGTGGGGTACGGCGTGGCACGGACCTGACGCTGAACGAACTCGCTCGGCCGCAGCGACAGCGCGCGCAACCGGTCCTCGTGGCGCGCAAACGCTTCGAACGCGGACTCCATCTGGCGCATCCACGACGGCAGCCAGACCGCGCCCTGCTCGATCACCCCGAAACGGAGCGCGGGAAAACGGTCGAGCACCCCGTCGAAGATCATCGTCGCGAGTGTCTGCGCGGGCTGGACGGGAATCGCCATGAAGTCGACCGACCGGAAATTCTCCTCCCCGCCGTGGAAGTCGGGTGGCACCGGGAGGCCGTTGACGAAGTACTCGGCGTCGAGGAGGTCGCCGGTACCGCCGACGTGGAACACGACGGGGAGGCGCGCCTCCTGAGCGCGCGCCCATACCGGGTCGAGCGCGATGTGGCTGGGTGAGTGCGTGGGTGGACACCCCGATGCGACGAGGAGCGCCGCGGCACCCATCTCGATCGCTTCGTCGGTCATCGCCGCGGCACGGTCGAAATCGACCAGCGGTACGTAACACGTCGGCAACAAGCGCGCATCGACAGAGCAGAACTCGAGCATGCCGCGGTTGTGAGCGCGCGCGACCGCGTAGGCGAGATCGATGTCGCCGGCATGTTCCCAGTCGCGCAGCCGCCGGTTGTGGAACGTGTTGAACACGAGCTGGGTCGAGAACCCGAGCAGGTCGAGCGCGCGGGCCCGGTCCTCGGCGACAAAGGCCCCGGTGGCCGCGAAGTTCTTCCTGGCCATGATCTCGGCTTCCTCATCTGCGCGGTATGCCGGCGATGCATGCCGTTCCCGAAGCCGCGCGCGAACGTCGCGTCGAGATCGCGCAGCTGCTCGGTCGGGTCGCCGGTCTGCCGAAGCTCGTTGCCGCTGGACAGGCTCGACGGCGTGATCCGGTCGCGAAATTGCGGATCGGCGTGGTCGCGCAGCCAGGTCGGCGGCTCCATGATGTGCGAGTCGGCGTCGTGCACGACCCGTCCGGCGCTGTACGGCATCTCGCCCTCCGGCACCTGGTCGTAGCCGGCCCGTTGGCGCGTCAACGTTTGTGCAATCAGGTGCCCTATAGGGGCCACGATTGCACAAACGGTGGGGTGGGGCGTCAGCGGACGGCCTTGGTGTTGTCGGGGTCGGCGTAGGCGGCTTCGAGGGCGTTGGGACGGTCGGGCCGTAGCAACCCGATCTCGTTGCCGCTCGGATCGCGCAGCACGTGGACGGGCCCGTCGGGAGTGCCCGCGGTCTCCCCCACCGCTTCGAAGCTCGACGACGCGAGCCGCTCGATCGCCGCGTCGAGGTCGGTCACCGTCCAGATCGGCAGCACGCTCGGCGCTTCCCGATGCTCGGCGAGCAACACCAACGGCCCCACGTCGGTGACGCGCACCGCCGCGACTTCGGTACCGAATGCATCGAAGCGCCACACGAGCTCGGCGCCGAATGCTTCCCGGTAGAACGCGATCGACGCATCGACATCGTCGACACCCACGTACAGGTAGACGAGCTCGTGCAGCACACTGTTGTCGGCGGTCACGCGCGGTGATCGTACGAAAGAACGCGGCGCGTCGCACGCGTCCAGCGCGCTCGAAGTTTTGGTTGACGTTGAGAGGCCGCTCCTGGATACTCCCGTGAGACTTTCGGCAGAAAGGGCTTGATGTGCGCGCAGAGGCCAGGCCGCAGCTCCTCGACACGAGTCGGATCCAGCTCGAGCTCCAGCGGGTGAAGCCGACGCACAGCAAGATCGGCGAAGAGCTCGAAAAGCGTCTCGGTGTGATCGAGATCAAGGTCAAACGTTGGTTCGACCTCTGGAAGTACCTGAAATGGCTGTTGCCGCAGTGGGACCGCCTCGGGTTCAACATGCAATCGCAGCAGCAGACCAACTGGTGCTGGGCGGCGACCTCGACCAGCACCGCGGTGTACTACAACTCGGTGACCACGTGGACGCAGTGCACCGTCGCGAACGGCGAGACCGGCCGTACCGACTGTTGCGGCACCGGCGGCTCCGGGGCGTGCAACGTGTACGGCTACCTCGACACCGCGCTCACACGAGTCGGCCATTTCGACCACCGAGATAACAGCGCCGGCACGTTCGCGTCCATGAAGACCGAGATCAACGCGAGCCGGCCGGTCGGTATCCGCGTCGCGTGGTCGGGCGGTGGTGCGCATTTCCTCGCGATCATCGGCTACCTCGACGACGCGACCGACTATGTCGCCGTCGACGATCCGATCTACGGGAAGTCCGACATCACGTTCGCCACGCTGACCAGCACCTACCAGTCGACCGGCAGCTGGACGCACACCTACTTCACGAAGGCCTAGGAGGTACACGATGCCGCTGCAGGCACCAGACCCGCCCGACGAGGCTGTCGATGCGTTGCGAGGCTCGCTCGGCGCGTTGGGCGACCGCGGACAGTTCGGAGTCCGGGCGCTCCGTCGAGCCCGACCCGAGCAGATAACGGTGGCCGCGCCCCACCAGGTCTTCACGCTGGGTCTCGACGATCTGCGCGAGCGCCCGTCCCTCCGCGACGCCAAGCCGTCCGCGTGGCGTTTCTTCCTCGAGGTCGACCGCGAGGTCGTGGCGTCCGCCGAGACCACCACGATCAGCGCCCGGGAGCACGAGTTCTCGCACGTCAACGAAGGGCCGTTCGTCGCAAGCACCGTCGCGGCCCTCGAGATCGCGGAGCGCTGGGCCGACGAGCGCAACGAGGACTTCGACTTCCGGCTGGTGCACATCCCGGCGATCTACTCGGTCAACGTCTGGGCCCACCGGCGCGGCGCGGAGAGTCACGACGAGGATCTCCTCGTGCCGGCCGCTCCCGCGCCGCCGGGTGTCGAGGCGAACCGGCCCTACGCGCCTGACGAGCTCCTCGAAATCCTGAGCGGACTCGCCCGCGACGTGCCCGAGCTCGGCCCCGACGACGCACGCGGCGGCTGACCCACCCCACCGTTTGTGCAAAAGTGGCCCCTATAGGTACCGCTGGTGCACAAACGTTGACGCGCCAACACGTCAGCTACGCCCAGGTGCGGCGGGCGCGTTCAGCCGGGTCCTGGTTGTAGAACGCCCGCAGGACCGTGTAGAGGTCGGGTTCGTGCTCGTCGAGCTCGATCGGCACGTCGAAGAACGCCTCGGTCGCGACCGCGAAGAACTCGGCCGGGTTCGTTGCTCCGTACGGCTGCAGTGGCGGTCGCTCCGCGCCGTCGCGCATCGCTTGGAACGCGTCGGTGCACACCTCGACCCACCGGTCGACGTCGGCGCGGCTCTCGAGCGGCGGCGTGCCGTCCACAAGATCGTTGAGCATGTCGAGCTTGTGCGCGAGCTCGTGGTACACGACGTTGTGGCCGCGCTCGGGGTGGCTCGACCCCCTCACGACGTCGTCCCACGCGATCATCAACGGGTCCTCGCCGTGCGTGAGCCTGGCCGAGGACCCGCACCGGGCTCTCGTTGTAGAGACCGGGGACGATGCTGGGCTCGGTGCGGCGGTTGCGGCCGGGAATCGCGTCCAATGGCGCGCCACCTTCGCCGAACGTGGTTGGCCACACGATGACCGCGCTGACCTCGCTGTAGAAACCGACGTCGAGCCCGAGGACGAGCACCGCGGCATGGGCTGCGATCGTGCCCCTCATCTCGTCGGTGAGGGCGAAGTCGCGCGCCGCTTCCCAATGCTTGTGGCGCAGCAGCCAGTCGGCGTCCTGTCGGACCTGCTCGCGTTCGGCGGTCTCGAGCCCGGGCCAAACGGCGAGGTGCTCGGCGACGATGCTTTCCCAGCCGTCGGGCAACCCATGTCGCCGAAACATCACGAGCGCCCAGCGTAATCAGCGATGGTCACACCGCCAGACGCGCGCTGCCCGCCGGAGCCCTACTCGCCGCTCGAGTTCCCGTCGTCGCTGTCGTTGTCCATGTAGATGTCGGAGATGATGAGCCACCGGCCGTTGGGTTGCTTCGCCAGCACCTTGAGGGAGTGGTTGCGACGGATCGGCATCTCGTAGCCGCGCTCGGTCGGCGCGGCGCGCTGCTCCGAGTAGCTACGGGCGACGGCAACCGTGCCGGTCACGAACCGCAGCGACAGTTGCGGGAGGGCAACGTACTCGTCGATAGCGAATTCCTCGTCCGCAAACATTGCCCGGTGGTACTCGATGATGTCGTGGCGTCCGTGCCTCGAGGTCCCGTGCGCGTCGGTCCAGTCGGCGTCGGCGGAATAGACGTTCCGCAGCGAATCCGCGTCACGGTGGAGGAAGCCGGTTGCCAGCGTCAGCAACACGGTCGCAATCTCCGCCTCGTCCGCGGATTTCAACACGTCGGTCAACTCGATCCTTCATCGGCGCATAGAAGACGATCGCCCCCCCTGGCTGGGTGGGCGCGCCGATGCGACCCTTTAGATATCGACGTGCGGCGTGCCGCGCTTGAAACAAACGCCCGGATGCGCCGAAGAGCCCGGGTTCAACTCGTCAGGAATCAGCGCGTTTCGTACGCGCCGGCGTCAGGTGCGGAACGTGTAGCTGCCGGCACCGATGGTCAGGATCACGATGCCGTTGGCCGCGCCGTCGACGCGAACACCACGCCGTCGGGATCGACACCGATCGGCCCGCCGATGCCGGTGACCGTGAGGGCAACCGGACGGTCCGGCGTCGCCTTGCGGGCCGCGGCCACCCCTGCGGCAGGAACAACGGCGATGCCGATCGCAAGGACGCCGACGGTCCCGATCACACGCCACCACGGCTGATGGGCCATCGACACCTCCCTGTGCGGCAAGCGTCGCGCAGCTCACCCGGCGAGCAATTGACAGCGCCGCCCGATGCGCCGACGATCACCCGAATGAAAGGCGACCGCATCGAGATCCTCGTGGATATCGGCAACGGCGTCCGCGGCTTCGACGTGGTGGCCACAAGGGCGGGTCGCCGCGTCGAGTCAAGTGTTGCTCGAGGCCTGGTCGAGGTGGTCGAAGTGACCCGCACGGGCACCGTGGTGCGCACGGCGAGCTTCATGTCGACGCGCGTCGTCGCACTCGTCGAGCATCCGGCCGAAGACACCGGGCCCTGACGGCCCACCCAGCCAACCAGCCCGCGCCTCGCCGCTAGCGCGGGAAGGCAGCGAGCACTTGGGGCACGAGCCGTTGCGCGACCCACACCGAGCTCTCCGGCGTGTAGTGCCCACCGCCGGGTCGGATCAGCACGCCGTCCATCACCGTCGGGCACGGGTACGTCGGGCACACGATCGCGGCGAGGTCGACCACCCGCACGGTATCGGTGTGCTGCGCCGCGAACCGTCGGATGAGGTCGGTGAGATGCAAGTCTGGATACGGCAGGCTCGCACGACCGAGCTCACTATCGGCGAGCGGCACCGATGTGAGCATGACGAGCCGCGCGCCGTGCGCGGTGAGCCGCACCCGCGCTTCCTCCATCGCCCGGAGCAGATCCGCGTCGTGTTCCGGCGTACCCGACCGGAGGTGCTGCCCGTTGACGAGCCGGTCGGCGGTCTCCCACGTGCTGAGCCACAGGACCAGATCGGGTCGTTCCTTGGCGATCACCGTCGCCTGGTACAGCGGCACGAGGCTTGCGCACCGCTCCGAGTGTGGGAACGGCACACCGGTGTCGGCGTTGACCGTCACACCATTGGCATTGGGACAGCCGGTGACACTCGCGTTCACGAACGTTGCGCCATGCGCGGCCAAGACCTGCGTCATGCCGGGAGCCAGGCTCCCGGCCACCGAGTCGCCGACGAACACGACCTTCAACTTCGGCGGGACCGTCGTCGTGGGGGGCGGCGGCGCGGGTGCGGTGGTGGGCGGCACAGGTGCGGCGGTCGACGGCGCAGTGGTCGACGGCGCGGGTGCCGCTGCTGTTGCCGGCACCGTTGCCGGGGTCTTCGCCCGGGCATGCACCAGGTGACGCGGGGACGAGGTGTTGCCGGTCGTGCTGAGCAACACGACCAGCACGACACTGGCAGCGAGCACGACCACGCCGAGCGCAGCGAGGTACACCCGAGCTCGATGAAACCTCGCCGCAGGACTCATGCCGGGGCCTCGAACAGCTTGGGCACGAGCCGCTCCGCGGCCCATACGGAGGTCTCCTTGGTGAAGTGGCCGCCGTCGGGGCGGAGCCGCAGCCCGTCGATCACCTCGGGGCACGGATAGCCGCCGGGACACACGATGTTGGCAAAATCGACGACGCTCAGGCCGTCCGGATGCTCGCGGGCGAATTGCCGGATGAGACCGTTGAGATGTGCGTACTGGATCGCGCTCGGCTTGGGATCCTTGTAGTCGGTGGCCGCGAGCGCCGGCACCGTGAGGATCATGATCCGCGCACCCTGCGCGCTGAGGCGCACCCGCGCTTCCTCCATGGCTTGCAGCAACGCGGCATCGTGTTCGGGCGTGCCGAACTTGAGATGTTTCCCGTCGACGAGCCGGTCGGCGGTCTCCCACGTGCTGAGCCACACCACGAGATCGGGTCGCTGCTGCTCGATGAGCTTCTGCTCGAAGTCGGGCACCACTTTCAGGCAGTCGAACGACCACTTGAACGGTGCCCCGTCGGGATCGACCGACACGCCATTCGCGACGGGACAGCCCGGGAGGGCGCCGCTCACGATGCGCGCCCCTCGCGCCCGCGACCTGCTGCATGCCGGGGACGAGGCTGTCGACGACGGAATCGCCGACGAGCGCGATCGTGCGCGGGGGCGGCGGCGCGGCAGCCACCGACGCCTGCTGCGCGACGGTCACGGGCGGGGCGGTTGACGGCGGCGGGGGCGGGAGCTTCGGCATGGCCGCGGATTTGGGCGCGGCGTACACGGCCGACGGCGCGACGGCACCGGCGGTCGCGACGAGAATCACCATCGCCGTCGCCATCGCCGCCGCGGGCGCGGCGCCGTGGGCGACCCGGCCGCGCAGCACCACGCCGCGCCGGATCGGCAGCTCGACCACGTAATACGACACGGCGGCGATCGCCAACGTGGTGCCCAGACGTGCGCCGTTGAGCGCCAGGCCGTCCAATCCCGTGCGCCGAGGCGTCAGGTAGACCTGCACCGGCCAGTGCCACAGATAGAGGCCGTAGGAGATCTGGCCGACCCAGCACAGCGGGCCGAGCGCGAGAAGCGCACGCACAGGCGACCGCCCCGGCAGCACGGCCGACGCGATGACGCACGTGACCGCAACACCGAACAGGAGGTCGCCGCCGTGATACATGTATGCGGCCTTGTCGCCGACGCTGGCGTACGCCGCGAGACAGGCGATCCCGAACACCAGCCCACCCACGTGCACGGTGTTGGTCGCGACCTTGCTGCGCGGCTGCCATCGCTCGAGCAGCAGCGCGAGCAGCGCGCCGACGAGCAGGAGCTGCGCCCGCGTGTCGGTGCCGTAATACGCACGCGAGGGATCGGTGGCGTGATACAGCACCGCCATGAGCACTGCCGACGCAATCGTGCCGATGACGCAGAACGCGACGAGATACCGGCGCGTCCCACGCCCCAGCTTCAAGCAGGCGATCACGATCAACGGCCAGAAGATGTAGAACTGCTCCTCGATCGCGAGTGACCACGCGTGGCGCAACGGCGACGGCGCGCTGAACAGGTCGAAGTACGACTGCTGCGAGAAGATGAGTCGCCAGTTCTCCGTGTAGAACAGCGTCGCCAGTCCGTCGCCGCGCAGCTTGCCGAGCTGGGCCGCCGGCACCGCAACGGCGCCGTAGATCGCGACCGCCAGCAGCACGATCATCAACGCGGGCAGGAGGCGGCGTGCGCGACGAGCCCAGAACTTCACGCGGTTGATCGCGCCCGTCGCCGACCATTCGCCCACCAGCAGGCTCGTGATGAGGTACCCCGACAGCACGAAGAACGTGTCGACGCCGAGGAACCCGCCGCTCGCCCAGCCGTAGCCGAAGTGGTAGAGAATCACGGCAGCGACGGCGAACGCCCGGAGGCCGTCGAGGGCCGGCTTGTAGGCAAAACGGCGCTCGGAGGTCGTCACGGTGCAGAAAGTGTGCCCCGCGCCGGGCCACGAATCACAACCGCGCCATCCCGCACCCGACGACCGTTTGTTCGAAAATGGCCCCCAGAGGGCACGCTCAGTACCAAACGCTGGGGCTACAGCGAACGGACGCCGTCCGCCGGAGCCGCCAGGGAATCAACCGGGCACAGCCAAGGAGGCTTGAATGGCGTTCATCCAGATCATCGAGTTCCGGTCGTCGAAGTTCGACGAGATGCGCAGGCTGGGCGACGAGTGGGAAGCGGCCGCCACCGACACGACCGCGCGTCGCCGGATCCTCACAGAGGACCGGGACAACCCGGGGCACTATTTCAACGTGGTGTTCTTCGACTCGTACGACGACGCGATGAAGAACTCGAGCTCGCCCACGACCCAGCAGTTCTCGCAAAAGATGATGGCGCTGTCGGACGGCCCGCCGACGTTCTACAACCTCGACGTCGTCGAAGACCGCGACCTGGCGCGCTGACGACCCGCGGCCTCGACCGGCCTCGAATCGGGGCCGGTTGAGCCGGAGGGCGGCACGTCATCATCGTCCGGGGGGTAGTCGGCCACGAACGGGCGCGCGGCCGCCGGTGCGGTCCGCGCAACGCGCGAGGAGGAGGGCCGCGCCGCTGCCGGCGCCGGGCGCGCAACGCGCGAGGAGGGACGAGCCGCCGCCGGAGCCGAGCGGGTGACCCGCGCGGATGACCGCCGCGCGGCCGCCGGTGCCACGGGCTCGACGTTGGAGTGCGCCCGTGCCAGTCGCACCACGCTCAGGGCCATGGCGAACGCCACGGTGCCCGCGACCGCTTCGGCGACGATCGGCACTCCGAGGTCGGTGCCCGCGGTCACCGCGTGAATCGTGGTGACCGCGCACAGCCCGTAGCTCGTGAGGTGGATCGCGTGCCACACCCGTTTCGGCATGTGCCGGCGCGCGAGCGACGTGACCTGAATCGCCGCGAGCAGCCACAACCCGATCACGCCCCATGCGACGGCCACCGGCCGCCACGACGATGCGAACGGCACGATCGCGTCGGTCCAGGTGAACGGCACCATGTGGTCGGCGAGGATCGCGGCGATGTGCAGCACGACGAGCAGGAGTGACAGGCCGGCGAGATATGGATGCAAGTCGAGCAGCCAGCGGCGCGCGCCCTTGCGCTCGACGAGCTTGCCCGACGCGAGCGTGCCCAGGATCAACGTCGCGACGAGGAAGAACCACGCGACGAGCCCGCTGCTCCGCGCGACGTACCACCACAGTGTCGAGTTCATGCGACGGCTCCTTCGGGAATCTGGAACCAACGCTCCGCATCGTCTCCGGAGGTGCGGACCGTGCCGTCCTCGTCGACGAAGAGCGCGGCGGCGCGATGGCCGGAGAGTGTGCCGTCGAGAAACGCGACTTTGGCCAGTGCCTCGGCCCACCACGCCGTGCCCGCGACGACCGTCGCGGTGACCCACGGGCGGTCGGCCGCCTGGCCGGTCTGCGGATCGAGGACGTGGTGCACGGTCTGCCCACCGGCCGACCAGGTGCGCCGGCCCCGGCTCGTGGTCGCGATACCGCCACCGGCGATCGGAATCTCCGCGACGGTCTGCTCGCTGTCTGCCGGATGCTCGACGCGCAGACGCCAGTGCTCCCCTTCCGGCGGTTCACCGATCACACGCAGGTCGCCGCCGACGTTGACCATCGCGCCCGCGGCGCCGCTCTCGACGAGCTCACCGGCGACGAGATCCGCGGCGAGACCTTTGCCGAGTCCGCCGGCATCGAGGTGGAGGCCAGCCGGGAGCCACACCATCCGCGTGTTGTGATCGATCGTGATCTCCGCGCAGCCCCGTGCCGCAGTCGCGGCGGGGAGCTCGTCGACCGCGTCAACGTCCGGCCAGGAGCGCTCGTACCCGAGCGAGACGAGCGCGTCGTGCATCGTCGGGTCGAAGCGACCGTGCGTGTCGCGCCACGCGCGCCGGAGCAGGTTGACGAGCAGGAGCGTGTCGGCTGAGACGACGCACGGCATGCCGTCGGCCGCGTTCAACCGCGACAGCTCGCTGTCGGGAAGAAAGCGGCTCCACCGCTGCTCGAGCGCGTCGAGACGCGCTGCGGCACGTGCTGTGGCCTCGCGGGCACCACCGACCACGATGACGTGCGCATCGGTGCCCATGACGCGGAACCTTCGCTCGTCCATGGGTCTCAGCTCGCGCGCGTCGACGACTGCGTCTGCGAACTGCCGGACGAGTTGTTCGACGAATTGCCGGACGAGTTGCTCGATGAGTTGCTCTGCGCCGAGTTGGCCGGCGGGTTGGCCGGCGGGTTGGTCTGGGCCGCCTGTGCGCCGTCATCCGGCTCCAGGTACGGCGAGCTTGTCGACTCGGTCGCATCGTCGTCCGAGCTCTGGATCCTCACGGTGTTGGGGTGCGAAGCCGTCGTCGATCCGTGCGTACTGGTGCTCGCGGCGTGAACGCCACCTGCAACCGCGGCCACACCGACTCCGGCTACCAACGCCCGTGACTTCCAGGTCCGGCGCCACCGCAAGCGGGTCGCTCGTTTGATGCTCATGTCGCTCCTCCTTGGCTGCGGATTGTCTGCCGTGCCACGGCGCCGCGGTCGTTGCCACGGGCCATCGCCGGCATGAGGACAGCTTGGTCGAGACAGGTAAGAGGCAGTGACGGCAAAGGTAAGAATGCGGTGCGAATGCTCTTACCCGTGTCTCACCGCTATCGGAGAGAATGGTGCGATGACCAGCCGGATTCTCCTGGCCGACGACGATCGCGCCATCCGTGAGTCGGTCACACGGGCGCTCGAGCTGGAGGGCTACAACGTGACCGCGGTCACCAACGGCGTGGACGCGCTCGACGCCGCGGCCCTACAAGCGCCCGACGCGTTCGTCCTCGACGTGATGATGCCGACGCTCGACGGGTTGGCGGTCTGCCGGCAGTTGCGCACCCGAGGCGACCACAGCCCGATCCTCATCCTGACCGCGCGCACCGAGGTCTCCGACCGTGTGTCCGGACTCGACGCCGGTGCCGATGACTACCTGCCGAAGCCGTTCTCGTTGGAAGAGCTCCTCGCCCGCATCCGGGCGTTGCTGCGCCGGACCACCTACGACGAGCCCGACCGCGAGTTGCGTGTCGCCGACCTCCGTATCGACGAGGCGGCACGCCGGGTATGGCGCGGCGACCGTGAGATCGAGCTCACGAAGACGGAGTTCGAGCTGCTCCAGCTCCTCACGCACAATTCGGGGATCGTCCTCGAGCACTCGACGATCTACGAACGGATCTGGGACTACGACTTCGGACCCGAGTCGAAAGCGCTCGCGGTCTACATCGGGTACTTGCGGCGCAAGACCGAGGAGGGCGGAGAACCTCGCCTGATCCAGACCGTGCGGGGCGTGGGCTACACGCTCCGGGACACTTGAGCCTGCGGGCGCGCCTCGCGCTCGTGCTCGCGCTGCTCGCCGCAGCCGCGGTGATCGCGGTCGGCGTCACCGGTTACGTGAGCACCAGCCGAGCGCTCCACCACGAGGTCGACCGCTCCCTCACGAGCTACGGAAGCCGGTACGCGGAGCCCGATGGAAGGACCGCGCGGGACCTCTGCCTCAGTCTCGCGGCGCGGGGCCCTGCGCCCGGCTCGAGCGACGAAGGCGACGCTGCTCCGCCTGCGACTCCGCCCGGCACGACGATCGCGCAATGCCTCTCTGCATCCGGCGAGGTGATCGCCGCAAGCTCGGAGACGACCATCCCGGTCGATCACGAGGACCGGGAGCTCGCGGCAGCAGGCGGCCGCGCCTCGGCACAACTGCGAACCCAGAAGGTGAACGGCAAGTCCTTGCGCATCCTCACGATCCCGGTCGGCGGCGGCGGCGCCGTTCAGTTGGGCCGCGACCTCGGCGAGACCAGTCACGTGCTCGACTCGTTGCGCAACCGGTATCTGCTGATCGGGTTGCTCAGCATCGGCGCGGCTGCTCTCGCCGGATGGCTCATCGCCCGGCGCGTCGTGCGCCCACTCAACCGCCTCACCCAGGCCGCCGAGCAGATCAGCGAGACGGGCAACCTCGAGGCCGACATCCCGACCGCTGGTCGCGACGAGACCGGCCGTCTCGCCCGTGCCTTTGCCACGATGCTCGCCGCGTTGACCAACTCGCGCGAGCAGCAACAGCGTCTCGCGGAGGATGCCGGCCACGAGTTGCGCACTCCGCTCACAAGTCTGCGCACCAACATCGACACGCTGCGGCGCTACCGCAAGCTGCCCGACGACACGCGCGGCCGCGTGCTCGACGACCTCGATCTCGAATCACATGAGCTCAACGCGCTCGTCGACGAGCTCGTCGCACTCGTCACCGACCAGCGCGACGACGAGCCCGAGCGGCACCTCGAGCTCGATGACCTGGTCGGCCGCGCCGTCGACCGCGCTCGCCGGCGCAGCGGCCGGACGATCACACTCGATGCGCAGCCGAGCCACATCGTCGGACGACCGCGTCAACTCCTGCGCGCGATCGACAACGTGCTCGACAACGCGGCCAAGTTCAGTCCCGACGGCTCGCCGATCGAGGTGAGTGTGCGGCAGGGGTCAGTGTCGGTGCGCGATCACGGCACCGGCTTCGCGCCGCACGATCTCGGACGCGTCTTCGACCGCTTCTACCGCGCCGACGCAGCACGCGCCCTTCCCGGGTCGGGCCTCGGACTCTCGATCGTGCAGCACGTCGCCGAGGAACACGGCGGCACGGTGACCGCGACCAATCATCCCGACGGCGGGGCGATCGTCACGCTCACGTTGGCACCCGCAGGTCCCACCGATCCCCCGCCCGGGGCCGCAGCGCCCGATTCGTAACGCGGCGCCCGTCTCGCAAGAGCGGCGCGAGCCGCATCGAGCGCGCCGAGCGCGCGCAACGTTTGTGCGATCGGGCCCCCTATAGGGGCCCTGATCGCACAATCAATCGGTTGGTGCCGTAACGCGAGCAGCGCGACCGCGGAGGCGATCGCGCTGCTCGGAGTGCCGGCGCCGGGGGGCAGCGCCGGTGACTGGGTGGGGCGACTTAGACGCTTGCGCTCGATGGTGCGGTTGACGGGTTGTCGCCACGCCCCGACCCGTCCGGACCGGGACCATCAGGACCACCGAAACCACCACGACCTCCGGGGCCGTCGTGCAGACGCGAACCGCCGTGGAACGTGCCGTTGACCTGATCGGTCGCGTGCTCGGTGAGGTGGGTCTTCATCTCATCGGCTTGCGCCTGGGTGAGCCGACCGTTCTTCACCGCATCGGCGAGCTGGCTCTGCTCGTCGGCAACCAGCGCGTCGATGACTTTCTTCGGATCGACGTTGTGCGCCTTCGCCACGTCGGCGATCGTCTTGCCCGACTGCAACGCCGACCTCAGGTCTGCCTCGCTGATCCCGATCGCCTTCGCCACGGCTGCCGCGTGCCGGCCACCCGGACCACCGGGACCGCCAGGACCGCCGGGACCACCTCGGAACTTGCCGTTGACCTGATCGGTCGCGTGCTGGGTGAGGTGGGTCTTCGTCTCATCGGCTTGCGCCTGGGTGAGCCGGCCGTTCTTCACTGCATCGGCGAGCTCGCTCTGGCCGTCCGCAACCAACGCGTCGATGACCTTCTTCGGGTCGACGTTGTGCGCCTTCGCCACATCGGCGATCGTCTTGCCCGACTGGAGCGCCGACTTCAGGTCTGCCTCGCTGATCCCGATCGCCTTGGCCACGACCGATGCGTCCGACACCAGCTCGTGCCGGCCACCGAAGCCACCCGGACCACCGGGACCGTGCCGGTCGTAACCGGGCGTGGAGGTGGGCGTGGACGTGCCGGTATCCGCGCCGGCCAGGTGCGGCACGAAGATCGCCGCGCTGGCTCCGGCACCGGCGAGCATCGCGGCCGCAACCGCGGCTGCCGTGACGGTCTTGTTCATCGGATTCCTCTCGTCTGGCGGGCTGTCGAGCCCGAGGCACGAGACGCACTCTCACACCGTGGGGTAAGAACGCCGTAATGAGCGCCGCTCGGAAAGGGTAAGAATCTCCGCAACATTCGGTGAAGCGGCCCGAGCTCTCGGGCTGCACCATCGCAAGGGAGACGACACGATGCGAATCGGGATCTCGCTCATCGAGCCCGCACCTGACACCGACGTCTTCGGTGAGCTTCGCACCCAGCTCGAGCAGGCCGCCACGGCGGGTTTCGCGTCGGCGTGGATCTCCAACATCTTCGGGCTCGATGCGCTGACGACGCTGGCAGTCATCGGCGCTCAGGTGCCGGGGATCGAGGTGGGCACGGCGGTGGTCCCCACCTATCCGCGCCACCCCGTGACGCTGGCCCAGCAAGCGCTCACCGTGCAGACGGCCATCGATGGGCAGCTCGCGCTCGGGATCGGCCTCTCGCACCAGATCGTCATCGAGAACATGTTCGGCTACTCGTTCGACAAACCGGCGCGCCACATGCGCGAGTACCTGTCGATACTGGTCCCGCTCCTCGATGAAGGCACCGTTTCCTTCGAGGGCGAGACGATGCGCGCCAACATCACGCTCTCGACACCGCGCGTCCACAAGGTTCCCGTGCTCCTCGCGGCGCTGGCACCGCACATGCTTCACCTCGCCGGGGCGCGCGCTGCCGGCACGGCGCTCTGGATGACGGGTCCCGCGACGATCAAAGACCACGTCGTGCCCACGATCACCGCCGCCGCCGAAGAAGCGGGCCGGCCGGCGCCGCGCGTCGTGTGTGTGTTGCCGATCTGCGTGAGCGACGACATCGACGCCGCACGCGCCCGCGCCGACGCGGTCTTCGCGATCTACGGCCAGCTGCCGTCGTACCGGGCCATGCTCGACAAGGAGGGCGCCGCCGGCCCGGCCGACGTGGCGATCATCGGCGACGAGGCAGCGATCGACCAACAGATCGAGCAGTTGGCGGCGGCGGGCGCGACCGACTTCATCGCGGCCGAGTACGCGAGTGGCGAAGACAAGACGCGCACACGCGCGTACCTGACCGCGCTGGCCGCGCGCCACCACACCTGATCAAATGGCCGTTCTGGGATGAGTTTTCGACCGCTACGGTCGAAAACTCTGCCCAGAAGGCACGGACGCGCTCACGAAACCGGTTCGTAGCCGGCTGCGGGCGTGCCCGGGGGTTTCATGTCCTCGGGTCGGGCGGACGGGTTGTGCAGGAGGACCTCGCCCTCCAGGCCGTCGGGATCGCGAAAGAACACGCTGATGGCGGCCCCGAAGTCGGTGACGAAACCATCGGTCGCGCCGCACGCGATGAGCCGCTCGCGAATCGTGTCGAACGCCTCTTGCGAAGCGGCTTCGAGGCCGATGTGATCGATGCGGCCGCGGCCGAACATCGGCGTTTGGCGCTCGGCTTCGGTGTTGCCGACGACCTCGAAGATGTTGAGCATGGCGTTCCCACCGATCTCGACGAACGAGAGTCGCACGCCGTCGCCTTCCTTCTGGTCGTGGAACACGGTCGCGTCGAACACGTCCCGATAGAACGCGTGGAGCCGCTCGGTGTCGTTGGTGAGAATCGCCACATGGTTGACACCGTTCAGCAACATCGCTCGCTCCCTCGTCGATCGCAGGGTATGAGCGTCCGACGCGCCGGGCAAGAGCACCGGCGAGTCACGTTGCGAGGCCGGCTGCCTCTGCGAGTCGGTCCACTTGGGCGACGTCGGGGTCGCACGGGAAGAGGATGAGCTCGTCGCACCCGGCGTCGCGCAGCGCAGCGATGTTCTCCGCGATTTGTTCGGGGGTCACGAGC
This sequence comes from uncultured Actinomycetes bacterium, assembly GCA_963813635.1. Classification (GTDB taxonomy): domain Bacteria; phylum Actinomycetota; class Acidimicrobiia; order IMCC26256; family JBBRZM01; genus JBBRZM01. Next base: position 1,028,962 of record CAWEZO010000002.1, read on the forward strand.
GCGCTCGCCGCGAGCTGATCCGCTATCGGACCGAGGAACGCGTAGTAGTCGTGGAGATACCCGTCGGCCGCGGCACTGGCGTTGGCGCCCAACGCGAAGTAGGTCAGTGCGAGCAGACGAGGGCTCCCGTCGCGGCCCGCAGCCGACCACGCGTCACGCACCGCGGCCGCCAACTGCGCAAACCTCTCGCGGCTGCCACCGGCAGCAATCCATCCGGTGCCGTGCTGCGCGACGCGCCGGAACGTCGCGTCGGTCTGGCCGCCGAAGATGAGTGGCGGCCCGCCGGGCGTCAGCGGCGTGGGGCCGACCGGGGGCACCTCGCCCCGCCACACCGCCCTCGCCCGTTCCAGAAGCGCGTCGAAGGCGCGGCCTCGACTGTGAAAGTCGACGTCGCTCACGGTGAAGTCGTCTTCCCGTCCGCCGGGAGCAAGCCCCAAGACCAGCCGGCCATTCGAGAGGCGGTCGATGGTCGCCGCCCGTTTCGCGAATTCGGTGTGATTGGTCCGGAGCGGAGCCAACAGGATCGCGGTCGTCAATCGGATCCGCTCGGTCACCGCGGCGGCGGCCGCCAGCGTCGTGAGCGGCTCGTAGTTGCCGTATGCGATGCGGTCGATCACGCCGAGCGTCGAGAATCCGCGGCCGTCGGCAGCCCTCGCCCAGTCGAGGACCACCCGGCCCTCCACGTTGGGAATGGTCGCGGGGAGCCCGATGCCGATGTCCATAATTCACCGTCCCCGCAGCGCTGTGCAGCACTCCTCTTTATCATCGTTCCGTACGCGCAGCGCATTCGACACTCGGCTCTCCCCTGGATCATCCGATGGCTCGACTGGATCTCGTCAACCCGGCGAACGTCCCCGGCGAGTGGTACGTCGATACGCGCTGCATCGACTGCGACGTGTGCCGCCAGATCGCGGGCGACGTGTTCGCTGACGACGCCGGCCTTTCGATCGTGGTCGCTCAACCCGACCCGGAAGACGAACGAGCCGCGTGGCGGGCATCGCTCGCGTGTCCGACGCAATCGATCGGCACCCGCACACTGCACCGCCGGCCACCACCGGGTCTGTTTCCCCAGGAGCTCCACGACGGTGTCTTCTACTGCGGCTACAACCACGAAGACTCGTTCGGAGCCAACGCGTTCTTTGCCGTGCGCCCCGAAGGCAACGTGCTCGTCGACTCACCGCGCTGGAACCGGCGGCTGGCCGATTCGATCGCGTCGCTCGGCGGGATTCGTCACGTACTGCTGACGCATCAGGACGATGTTGCCGACGCACAACGCTGGGCCGAGCACTTCGACGCGGTGGGTGTGGATCCACGCGATCGAGGTCGACGCCGCCCCGTTCGCAACCGACCTCATCGAGGGGTCGGAACTGGTGGAGATCCAACCCGGGCTGCACGCGCTCCGCGATTCCCGGCCACACGCGCGGCAGTACCGCCTTCGTCCTCGAGGACACGTTCTTGTTCTCGGGCGACTCGTTGTACTGGAGCCGTGAGTCCAACGACCTTGCCGCGCATCGCCACGCGACCTGGTACTCGTGGTCGGAGCTGACCCGTTCCCTCGAACGTCTCGCGCACACCTGTCGCTTCGAATGGGTCCTCGCCGGCCACGGCGATCGTGCGCACCGCCCGGCCGGCGAGATGCACGACCGCCTTCTTGCGCTCGTCGACCGCATGCACGACGACGTCGGGGTCCGGCGCTAGCTGCCGAGCCCACCCCTTTCGCGAGCGCGGCGCAAGTTCTCGTTTACTCGAGGATTTCCCTATCTATTTGCTGAGAATGCCTCGAGTAAACGTGGGAGCGGTTACCGTCTTGCGGCGAGCTCGGCAGGGTTCGCCTCCCCCCATCAAGGATTTCGGCGTGAGCTATCTCCAGGCGATCCTGATCGGCTTGCTGCAAGGCGTCACCGAGCTGTTTCCGATCTCGAGTCTCGGCCACTCGGTGCTGGTGCCGGCCTGGCTCGGCTGGGACCAACTCGTGAAGGGCCAGGCGGCCGACGAGTCGTTCTATCTCGTGTTCCTCGTCGCGCTGCACTCGGCGACGGCGATCGCGCTCCTCATCTTCTTCCGCGACGACTGGGCGCGCATCATCAAGGGCTTCTTCCGCACGCTGCGCACGCGCAAGCTCGAGACCCCCGACGAGCGGCTGGCCTGGCTGCTGATTGTTGCGACGATCCCGACCGGCATCATCGGGCTCGTCTTCGAGCGCTCTCTGCGCACGTCGTTCGCCAAGCCGCTCGCCGGCGCGGTGTTCCTCACCATCAACGGCCTGATCCTGGCGGCCGGTGAGGTGGTGCGTCGGCGCCCCGAGGTGCGCGCACTCTCCGCGCAGCAACCGCAGACCACGAGCAGCCCCGAGCCGGGCCGGAGACTCGACACGCTCGCGTTTCGCGAGTCGGTGTTCGTCGGCACCGCCCAAATCGGCGCGCTGTTCGCCGGTATCAGCCGATCCGGGATCACGATGGTCGCCGGCCTTGTTCGCGGCCTCGACCACGAGGACGCGGCCCGCTTCTCGTTCCTGCTCGCGACCCCGATCATCCTCGCCGCCGGCCTGTACAAGCTGCCCGAGATGCTCGGCTCCAACGGCACGTCCGTCCGCGGCCAAATGGTCGTCGGCAGTTTGGCCGCCGGCATCGCGGCGTACTTCTCGGTGCGGTTCCTGGTGCGGTTCTTCCAGAGCCGCAACCTCATGCCGTTCGCGATCTATTGCCTCGTCGTCGGTGGGCTCTCCATCATCCGCTTCATCTGACGAGCCGCGCTCGCGCGATCAGATCGGGATCACCTGGTAGATGCCACTGAAGATCTCCGTGGTGGCCGGGTCGGCGCTCAGGGACGACTCGTAGATCGCCAGGCCGGCGGGGTCGGACAGCCACATGTCGGCGAGCTTGCCGAGGGCGCGGCATCGACGGGAACTCCCACGACATGCTCACAGCGCCGGTGAACGAGCCCGCGGCGCCGATGGTGCCGAGCTGCGCGTTGGTGGCGCCACGCGCCTCGACAAAGTCGGCGACGTCGCGCGCCGTCTCGAGGACCTCTCCCGCACGTCCGGGTGTGACCCGGCTGATGTGCACCTCGACGTAGTTGCCGCGCTCCCGGTTGCCGGTGCGCTCCAGGAGCAGCTCGGTGAAGATGCTTTGACCGGTCACGGTGACGGGGCTCGCCGGCCCGCGTGACCGTTCGATGATCGAATGCAGGTCCTGGTCGGCGATCAAGCCGTCGCTTGCAGCTCCGAAGGCCTCCATGTTCTCGTACTCGGCGCTGTATACGCAGGTGGCTGTGGCCTCGCCCGCAGTTGACGCCGTCATGTACCGGGTTTCTTTCGCGCCGTGGCGTCCGAGGAGCTTCGACACTTCCGATGCCAGGCCCAGCGCATCCTTCCACCGGCCCGGGTGAATCACCGATTGCGCCGACCCTACGACGGTCATGTCAATCCTCCCGATCGTGTGTCCGATCGTGTTCGTCATGACCCGCAGGCCGGACGACCCCGCCGAGCGCAGTCTGTCGTCCGCCGCGGCTCGCGTCCAGGGTCACCGCGAAGTGGTCAGACGAAGCTCCAGCGGCGAGCGGCAATCGCCGCGACCCCGGCGCAGCACCGTGTACGCGGTCACCGAGCTCGTCGTCGGATTGCTTCGAGACCGCGTTGGTCGTCTCGAAGTGGTAGCTGCCGATCGCACCGACCGCGTCGATCGCGTGCACCGTCGCGGTGGCATTCGGATCACCGATGACCACGACCTCGACGCCGTCCCAGGACCCCACCGCGAGCGCAAGAGCAGCGGCAACGTTGAGCGACCGCGGGAAACGGGTCGCGGCCTCACGCGCGGGGCCGCGAAAGAGCTCGATCCGGTCCGCGCCCTGCTCCAGCTTCGTGATCAGCGCGGCGTCCATCCACGGCTGGACGAGCGACGACGCACGCTTCGTCGTGGTCAGCGTCACCGAGTCGAGGGGGCCGGCGCGCACCGCGGCCTGCAACAGATCGAGCCCGCCGACCGCCCCGGTCGTGAGCGTCAGCCGCCCGGGATCGCTGCTCAACAGACGTTGGAACAACCCCTCGTCGGCCAGCGCGCCGACCGACACGACCAGCAGGTCGCAACCGGCGGTGAGGATCGCTTCGCCGTGATCATCGAGCGCTTCGTGGCTCGCGGCCTCGACGACCAGATCGACGGTCTGCACGAGCGTGTCGATGTCGGTGAGGACGACGGGCTCGGGCGGCGTCTCGCCGCCGGTCGTCACGACGGCAACGACGCGCGCACCGGGCACCGCGCCCGCAACCAGCTCGTTGCACACGACGGAGTTGATGGCCCCGAGACCGAGGAGCCCGACGCGAAGCTCCTGCGCCCCGCGCGGCGCCCGGCGATCAAGCGGTGCCCGCATGGTCGGCTCGGTGGACGGTCGATCGGGGGTCGGTGTCATCGCCGAAGAGCGTGACGTCACGCGGGCGCGTACGTCCAGTCGGGTTGTTTGCGCATCTGGGCGTCGTCGTAGATCGCGATGCCGTCGTGGATGTCGACGATCTTGGGAATCGGGAGCGGTTCGAGGGGCGCGGCACCCTCGAGCTCGCGCACGAAGTCGCCGGGAAAGGTCCGCAAGAGGCTGCTGACCACGCGCTGCTCTTCCTCGCCGAGGAAGCACCGGTTCTGGTCGATCACGCCTTCGAGGCGTTCGCCGATGACCTCGACGTCGAGCTCGGTGCCGTGGCTCTCGGCCAGGGTGTCGAGGCGACGGGTGATCTCGCCGCACCCGTACTTGCAGGCGCGGCACTGTCCGCACGACTCGACGTAGAGGAATCGAGACACCATGCGGGCGACGGCGAGCATGTCGCGCGTGTCGTCAAAGACGATGAAGCCGACCGATCCCAGGCCGCTGCCGGCGGCGGCGAAGCCTTCGTAGCTGACGGGCGTGTCGAGCGCGGCCGCGGTGAGCACCGGATTCGCGACGCCCGACAGCACCGCTTTCACCTCGTGCCCCGGGCGCGTGCCACCGCCGACGCGGTCGATGACGTCGCGCAGCGTCGTGCCCGGCTCGATCTCGGCGAAGCCCGCGTGCGTGACATCGCCGACGACGGTGCAGAGCAACGGGCCCGGCGTCTCGGCCGTCCCGATGCTGCGGTACCAGTCGGCGCCGCGCGTGAGGATCAGCGGCACGTTCGCCAGCGTCTCCACGTTGCTGACCAGCGTCGGGTTGGAGCCCGTGCGGCCCGGCTGCGCGACGCGGCGCGACCTCTGCGCTGCCGCCCGACCAGCCCTCCTGTGGCGTCGTCGCGAACAGCCCGTGCAGATACGGCGGCAGCCATCGCGGCATCGGCTCGTTGCCCTCGATGACTTCGAGCAGCGCCCTTCTCCTCTCCGAAGAGGTACTCCTCGGGACCGCCCACGAGGCTGACCGGCGCGTCGCACAGCAGGCCGGCCGCGGCCATCTCCTCCAGCGCGCGCTCGAGCGCCGCGATCTCGGGGCGCGAACGACGCCTTCACCGCGATGAACGCCTCGCGCGCGACCGACGACGGTCGCGGCGATCGACAAGCCCTTCGAGCACCTGGTAGGGGTTGGCACGCATGAGCGGCCGGTCCTTGAACGTGCCGGGCTCGCCCTCGGCGCCGTTCGCGACGACGTAACGGTCACCGGCTTCGGGGCCGCCCGTCGCGACCGACCGCCACTTGCGCGCCGGCGGGAAACCCGGCACCGCCTCGGCCGCGCAGGCCGGAGCGATCGAGTTGGTCGAGCACCCACTCGGCGCCGTGCTCGACGGCCGCTGCGAGCGCGCGTCCGCCTCCGGCCGCGACGTAGTCGTCGACCGAGGTGAAGGGCTGCGCGGGCAGCAAGAGGTTGGGCTCCACGATTCAGTCGCGGGCGGGAGCGGCGTCCGTTGCCAATGCAGCATGTGTGGACGTGAGCGTCGCGCCTTCCCACGTCGGTGCCGTGCGGGCGCGTGGTGTGGCGAGTCGCGTGCGCACCCCGCGCGCGAGCACCGGGGCCCAACGCTGCACGAGCCACGCGAGCGCGAGCAGCCAGACGCCGACGATGCCGTCGGCCCACCAGTGGTTGGCGGTGACGGTGATCACGAGGATGGTGAGCACCGCGTGGCCGGGTCCGATCCAACGCCACCGGCTCTCGCTGATCTGCCACACGGCGACGCCGATGAGCACCGCCCATACGACGTGCACCGACGGCATCGCCGCCACATCGCCGAACGAGCCCTGCTGGTACACCGACTGGTGGTAACGAAACCCGGTGTCGACGAAGCCGAGACCACCGAGCATGCGTGGCGGCGCGACCGACCAGAGGCGGATCACTAGCGACGCCCCGGTCGCTATCGCCAGGGTGTTGCGCACGGGCGGGTACTGATCGCGATGCCGCACAAAGAGCCAGATGAGGAAGATGAGGAACACGTTGACATGGGCGAGCGCGTAGTACGCGTTGGCCGCCTGCACCAGCAACGGGTGCGGGAGCACCAGGTGCTGCAGGCTCAGCTCACTCGGGAGGTGCAGCACGCGCTCGACGTGCCAGATCCACCGCGCGCGGGCGATCGCGCCGGGCACCTGGGTCGAATGGGCGATGGCGTACTGCCACATCCCGTAGAGCACGAGCACCAGCGCCGTCTCCCGCGAATGCGCCGGCGACCACGACCTCGCGCCGCCGCGCGGATCGCGCCGCCAGTCCGAAGGCGGCCAGGACGATCGCGATGACGAACGCTTGCCCCCACTGGAGCCACATGCCGTGTCGAGCCTCCCGACGAGCCTCGTGCAGAATATCGAACCATGCGGAGTCGCTCGTCGGGCACGCAGCGCAATCTGATCGCCGTTCTGATCCGTAGAACTCTCTGAGCCGGCGGCGGCGCGGACGGGTGGGCTTTCCGAGTGATACCAGGCCACCCGTACCCCGTCGCCGGCACTCTCGCGCCTACGACAGATATCTCTCCGGGCGGGGTAGATAGTTGCGGTTCGCCGTCATGCGAGAGATGGGGCGCTGAATGGGGCTGGTGAAGCCGGCGGAGCCGGAGTTCGATCTCGACGACTGGGCGAAGCGCCCGTACCAGGGACGGCTCCGGTTGATGTGCCAGGCCTGGGCCATGCAGGGCTTCGGCGCCCCCGGCATCGCCTACCTCTTCTACGCGCTGAAGCTTGTCCTCTATATCGGTGGCTTCCTGGTGTTCGCCTCGACGACGCCCCACCTCGGCGGGCTCGGCAACATCGACAACTGGTGGAGCGACGCGATCGTGTTCGAGAAGGCGGTGCTGTGGTCGCTGCTCTTCGAGAGCCTCGGCTTCGGATGCGGGAGCGGCCCGCTCACCGGCCGCTACCTGCCGCCCGTGACCGCGTTCGCGTACTGGCTGCGACCGGGCACGACGCGGCTCGCGCCGTTCCGGTGGGTGCCGTTCACCGACGGCAACCGTCGCAGCGTCTTCGACGTCGCGCTCTACGTCGCCTTCGTCGCCTTGGTGGTACACGCGCTCGTGAGCTCGCACGCCGTACATGACACGAGGGATGCTCATCCCGATCCTCGCGGTGTACGTCGTGCTGGGCCTGCGCGACAAGACCGTGTTCCTCGCCGGCCGTTCGGAGCATTACCTCCTGTTGGTGTTCGTGTTCCTGTTCCCGTCGGATCTGTTCGCCGGGTCGAAGGCCGTGCAGTTCGCGTTGTGGTTCTGGGCCGCGACGTCGAAGCTCAACTACCACTTCCCCAACGTCATCGCGGTGATGATGTCCAACAACCCGATGCTCCCGAAATGGATGCGCAAGAAGCTCTACCGCGACTACCCCGACGACATGCGCGGCTCGCGCCTGGCCGCAGCCATCTCGCGCGCGGCCACGGTCACCGAGTACACGTTTCCGATCGTGTTGCTGTTCAGCAGGGGCGGCACACTCACCACACTCGCGTTGATCGTGATGGTCGGCTTCCATCTGATCATCCTCACCAGCTTCCCGTTGGGCGTTCCGCTCGAATGGAACGTGTTCTTCATCTACTCCGGCCTCGTCCTGTTCGGCGCGCACTCGGATGTGCGCATCTGGTCGATCGGCTCGCCGTTGCTGATCGCGGTGTTGATCGTGTGCCTGGTCGTCATCCCGATCCTCGGCAATCTCCGACCCGACAAGTTCTCCTTCCTTCCGTCGATGCGTTACTACGCGGGCAACTGGGCGGTCAGCGCGTGGCTGTGGCGGCCCGGGCTGTTCCAGACCCTCGATGACAAGCTCACCAAGTCGGCCGCCGTCCCCCGCACGCAGCTCGAGAAGCTCTTCGGAGCGGGCACCTACGAGCAGACGCTCGGTCGCATCCAGGCGTTCCGGGCGATGCACCTGCACGGGCGCGCGCTCAACGCGCTGCTCCCGGTCGCGATCAACGACCTCGGCGACGACGACGTGCGCGCCAAAGGACTCGACGCGTTCGAGATTGTGGACGGCGAGCTCGTCGCGGGCGCGTCGCTCGGGTGGAACTTCGGTGAAGGCCACCTCCACGACGAACAGCTCCTCGCCGCGCTCCAGGCGCAGTGCGGCTTCGCGCCGGGCGAGCTGCGCTGCGTGTTCATGGAATCCCAACCCGCCGGCACGGCCACGATGCAGTGGCGCGTCGTCGACGCGGCGCAGGGTCGGCTCGCGGCCGGGCACGTGAAGACCGCCGATCTGCTCGATCTGCAACCGTGGGGTGGAGACCTCGAGCTTTCATTGGAGCCGGGTAGTGCCGCCTGAAGTCGACGCGGTCGTCGTGGGCTCGGGACCCAACGGGCTCGCGGCCGCGGTGACGCTCGCGCAGACCGGTCTCTCGGTGACCGTGCTGGAAGCCGCCGACGAGATCGGTGGCGGCACGCGCACCGCGGAGTTGACCGTGCCCGGCGTGCTGCACGACGTCTGTTCCGCCACGCACCCGTTCGGCGCGGCATCACCGTTTCTCGCGTCGCTCCCGCTCGACGAGTACGGCCTGGAGTGGCGCTGGCCCGAGGTCGACCTCGCGCACCCGCTCGACGGGGGCCGCGCCTCGGTCTTGGTCCGCTCGCTCGACGACACCGTCGCCGGGCTCGGACCCGACGGCAAGGCGTGGCATCGCACGTTCTCGCGGCTCGTCGAGCACTTCGACGAGCTTGCCCCCGAGATCCTCGGGCCGATCGTGCACGTGCCGCGCCACCCGATCACCTTGAAGCGCTTCGGCCTGCACGCGTTGTTGCCGGCGACCGCCCTCGCGCACCGGTTCCACACCGACGAAGCCCGCCGCGCTGTTCGCCGGGTGCGCGGCGCACATCATCCAGCCGCTCAACCGGCCGGTCTCGTCCGCAGTCGGCGTGATGATGGCGACCGCCGGTCACGCCGTCGGTTGGCCCGTCGCCGCCGGCGGTTCGCAGGCCATCACCGCCGCGCTCGCCGGCCTGCTCGAACATCTCGGCGGCACGATCGAGACCGGCGTGCGGGTCACGTCGCTCGCGCAACTCCCCTCCGCACGCGTGACGTTGTTCGACACCTCACCCGGCGCGCTGGTGAGCATCGCCGGTGACCGGCTCCCGGCGCGCACACGCCGCGCGTTCAGCCGCTGGAAGTACGGCCCCGCCGCGTACAAGGTGGATCTCGCGGTCGAGGGCGGCATCCCGTGGACGGCCGACGCGTGCCGCCGCGCGGGCACCGTCCACGTCGGTGGCACGTTGGAGGAGATCGCGGCGAGCGAAGCCGACGTGCACCGCGGCCGGATGCCGGAGCGTCCGTTCGTGCTCGTGTGCCAGCAGTATCTGTGCGACCCGCAGCGCTCGTCGGGTGACATCCACCCGGTGTGGTCGTACGCGCACGTGCCCAACGGGTACGACGGTGACGCGACCGGCAGCATCGTGGATCAGATCGAACGGTTCGCGCCGGGTACCCGCGAGCGCATCGTCGCGCGGCACGTGACGCCACCGGCGGCGCTCGAGCGGTACAACCCCAATTACGTCGGCGGCGACATCGGAGGCGGCGCGAACAACTTCCGCCAGCTGATCGCGCGCCGCGCGCCGCGACCGATCCCTACGCGACCGGCATTCCGGGGATCTACCTGTGCTCGGCGGCAACACCCCCGGGCGCGGGGGTGCACGGGATGTGCGGCAACCACGCCGCACGTCGTGCGCTGCACGACCTGCAACGAAGCCGGTGGTGACCGACCGCGCTCAGCTCTCTTCGACGGCCTGCCGAAGGGACTCGACCGCTCCGACGAGCGCGTCGTGAATGCCGTCGCTGGTTGCCGGCGCGTAGCTCAGCCGCGTCACACCGCTGAGGTCACTCGGGGATGGACGTGCACGCGCTCAGGAACGGGCCGTCCTTGTCGACGTCGTCGCCGACCCCGATGGTCAGCTCGTACCGGCCCGCTGCCGGCCGACCTGGTCGGCGTTGAGTCGCCGACGCCGAATGCCTTCTCGATCTCGTCGTACTGCTCGACGCAGCCGAGAGCCCTGGCGTAGTACCGCTGGATGTAATCCTTCGTCAGCGTGTTGTCGACGTCGAGAAACAATCCAATGGCCATGGCGTTTCCTTTGCCTCGGATGTACGACGCGCTCCAGCGGCGCCGGCGCGCCACCTTCGGTTCCGGCTAGGGGTTGGCGCCTCCGTGCGACACGGAGTCGGAACCTTGCGGCGCCTTCGTGAAGATGGCCGTGAAGACATTCTTGAGCATCTCTGCGGCCTGCGTCGAGAACAAACCCACCAACCCGGCGACGGCCGCCGTGCCGAACGGGTTGACGTCGCGCGACGTGGCCTGCCCCGAGATCAAACCACCGCGCAGCACGAAATAGAACAGCAGCGACAAGATCGCGCCGATCACGGGAAGGCACGCGTAGAACAACATCCAGCTCCACAGCAGCGCGCGTTCGCCGACATACACCGAGAGCGAACGTAAAGAGTGCAACATCGCACCGAGCGCGCCGCTCAATGCGGCGATGAGCATCAGGTCCCGGTCACCGGTGAGCGTGGTGTGCACACCCAGCACCACGTAGGAGTGCGCGGCAGGCGACAGTCCCGTCCCCGCGGGCCACAACTGCACCAGCGCGATCGCGACAAGGGTCGCCGACGCGATCAGGACGACCGCAGCGATCACGATCGCCGTGCGTCCCACAACCGATGCGCCCATGTCGGACGCCGGCGGCGGGGTCGGAGTTGGCGCGTTGGGACTCGCGGCTTCGGGAGGAGTTGCGTCGTTGCCTTGGGGTTGGTCCATCAACGCATTCTGAACCACGGTGTCCGGAAGAACGCGGATCTCCTGTGCCGCGCGGTCCGTTCCGAGCCGTCAGTCGGCCAGGCTGACGTGGTCCTCTTGGGTCTTGATCTCCTTGCCGTTCTTCTCGAGCGCAACGGTGATGCCCTCGGTGAGCAGCTTCTTGTCGACGATCGCGCCGCGCTCGCCCTTGAAGTCGCCGTGCGTGACGATCACCTTGTCGCCCTTCTTGAACTTCGACATTTGACCCCTCCGATCGCAGTCCCCGGAATCATCGCACTGGCCGTGCGAGTCCGGCCGAGCTAGGTACCTTCCGGGTGCACCCCCGATGTTGCGGTAGCGGGGGTCAGGAGCTTACGGAGCTGTCGCTACGCCGTGACTCCGGGCGATGGCTGGTCGACATCCCGTCGCGACTTGCGGGCTCGAACCACCGTGCGCAGCGCGAGGAGGACGAGGAACGCGATCGCGGTGTACTCAACGGCGAGCACCGCCGTGAGGAAGAGGCCCGAGACCGAATGGGCCGTGCCGTTCTTCACGCAGGCCGACGCGAAGTCGACGCCTTTCGTCGCAACGGAATACGAGACCTTGAACCCCGGCCGAAACGAGCCACTCGGACAGACCACGATCGCCGCCGGCCGTTGCGCGGCAGCCCATTCCGTGACCGTGCTCAAGCCGACGAACGTGCTGCCGAGGATGACCGCGGCCAGGAGCATCCATCCGAGGCTGAAATGAAATTGAATCGGCTCCGAGGCAGTCTCGGACGAGTCGGTCGTCGCGCGTTCGTCGAGCGCGCTCGCCTTCGCGGCCGTGAACTCTTCGTCGGTCAGCGAGCCGTTCGCGCGGAGCTCGGCGAGCCGCTCCAGCCGTTCGTCGATGGTCTGAGCCATGCGCGGGTTGATCGACCCGATCCGCAGGTGCCTGTAGCCCTCTTTGCCCGGAAGACGACCCGAGCGCCGAGCCTGTGACGTCACCGACGCCGGGAGTCCTGTTTGTCCGTTCCGAGTGGGCATCGCGGTGCCGCGGCCGCGGTGCTACCCGTGCTCCCTGACCAGTTCCTGGAAACGCTGCAACGATTCGTCGTCTGCACCGGGCAGGCGCGCGAATGATGCGGAGACCGCGACAACGTCGATGATGCCGGCTCGGAGCATCTCCGCGATGTCGAGCCAATCCTTCGGACGCGCGAAGAGCATCTTGAACACGACGAGCTCGGTGCTGCCCAGGATCGGGATGTGCGTGTCGGCGAACGGAACCGCGTGGATGTGCTCGACGGCCTGCTGATGGATCTCGTCCACGTCGAAGAACAGATCGACCGGCGTCTCGTCCCACCAGAGACGTACCTGCGCGTCGCGTTGCACGGTGGCGAGATCCGCCGCATCACTCGCGATTCCTGTTGGTAGTGCGGTAAAGACCTTCTCCACATTGTCGGGTGCGACGAAGATGTTGACGTCGATGTCCTTTGTCGCGCGGACGTCGAGGACGTAGTACGCGAGCGCCAACGCGCCGCCGAACGCGTGCGGGATCTGCGCGCGCTCGAGGGAGTCGTGAATCGCGACGACCTTGGTCGCGAGGTCAGGCGACTTCATCGCCGCGCCAACGATGGAAAGAGCAGCGGCCGTCGCCCACCCCGGGTCGGGATGGCGTCGGCCAGGCTCAGGAGGTCGACGAGATCGCGTGCAGCCTGTTCAGGGTCGGGGTACTCGAACGCAGGCACGAGACTGAGGCGGGAACCCGCCGCGGCGAGGAGCCGCTGGAGTGCCTCGGCGCCGGGCTCCCGCCGACCGCGCTCGTAGGCGTTGACGGTGGGACGGCTGACGCCCGCTCGGCGTGCGAGCTCGGCTTGGCTGAGCCCGGCGCGCCGGCGCGCTTCGAAGATCAGGTCACCGGCTCGACTCATACCAGGAGTGTAGCGGATACGCTACAGTAGCTGGCTCCGGGCACAGCAGTTTCGGATGTTTTCCGCTTTCGTAGCGAAAGGGACGGTCGGGTAGTCTCGCCGCTATGCGTCGCTTCAGACAACTTGTCGTCATCAGCGCGTGTGGTGCTGCGCTCGTGGCGGGCTGCAGCGGCGGCGGTTCGGGGAGCGCGCGGCGAAGCACTTCGAATGGGCGACCGCGGGTCTCATCGAGCACGACGACGACCGCCAAGCCCAAGGTCGTGCGCATCGACTTGAGCAAGCCCATCCCCGGCGGGTCGCTGCACGGCACCCCGCGTCCCACGTTGGAGAACACGGGCACCGACTACGTCGCGATCTTCAAGTCGCTCATGGCGAACTGGCGGTGGCAGGCGGAGAATCCCGATGTCGCCGGTGTCGCGGGCGTCGATGACGTCTACGTCCCCGGCACGGACGATGAAAAGGG
>CAWEZO010000003.1:0-38469 GCA_963813635.1 uncultured Actinomycetes bacterium
TGCGTGAGAACATACGCCCAGCAACGATTCGAGCCGCGGGCTACATTGGCGCCGAGACCGACCTCCGGCCGGTGCTGCCCACGGTCGACGTGCCGACGCTAGTCCTGCACGGCGAGGCCGACGCTCGGTCGCCGCTCGCGAACGCCGACGCGCTCCATTCCGCGATCTCGACATCGCAGCTCGTTGTACTCCCGAAGCTCGGCCATGCGTGTGTGGTGGAGGACCCTGAGGCTTGTGCCGCGGAGATCCGCCGCTTCGTGAAGACCGTGGGCTGAACCTCAGCCGCTGAACGACAAGTCGACCTCACTGCCACGGGTGCCGTTCGGTTCGCCGAGGCGACCGAACCGCGCGAAACCGTCGATCTGTGCGGGCGCAATGGCGATCGTTCGATGAGTTTCGGCTGTGGCCGGCGCCGAGACTACAGACCACGACTGCGCTAGACAGGAGACTGCGATGAGCGGCACGCGCGTATCGATCAACGGCATCGACCTCTATCACGAGGTCCACGGGACAGGCCGACCGCTCGTCGTGCTGCACGGCGGCGTGCTGAACGCCGAGACGTGCTTCTGGGCGATGATCCCCCGGCTGGCCGAGGCGCACCAGGTGATCGCTGTCGACCTCCAGGGCCATGGCCACACCGCCGACACCGACCGACCCGTGACGCTTGCCAACTTTGCCGCCGACGTGGTCGGTCTCCTCGATCACCTGGGCATCGAACGGGCCGAACTGTTCGGTTACAGCCTCGGGAGTCTGGTGTCGATCGAGATGGCTGTCACGTACCCGGCGCGCGTCGGTCGGCTCGTGCTCGCCTCGGGTCACATCCGAGCCGACGGGTATCACCCCGAGATCCAGGACCCTGAGCAGACCTCGCCTCTGCTCCCGACCGAGGCGGACTTCGACGCAATGAGGGTGGCGTACGAGGCGGTAGCGCCCGACCCCGAGCACTTCTTCCCGTTCCTGGAGAAGATGCAGCCCGTGGTGTCGGAGTTGGAGGGCTGGTCGGACGCTGCGATCGGTGGCATCGCGGGGCCGACGCTGCTCATCGTCGGTGACCAGGACTTCGTGCGCCTGGAGCACGCCGCGCTGATGCTCGAACTCTTTCCCGATGCCCAGCTAGCGGTGTTGCCCGGCACGACCCACATGCAGGTGATTCGGCGTACTGACGCCCTGCTCGCCCTCGTCGAACCCTTCCTCGACGGGAGGCCGTGAACAGCCGCGTCGGCCGTACCCGTTCTGCGCGCTGACGGACGGGGCGCCCCTCCCGACTGTCGGTTGGCCAAGGCTTGCGTTGCCGCCTCAGGTTGAGCCGGGCCACGGGGACCATCCAGACGGCAACCTGGACCTGAGGCGACCGCGATTCGCCTCAGCGGACGATGGCCAGACCACGCCCGATTCGGGGATCTGCGCGCCGTCCACGCCCCCCGGACGGTCTCCCAGAACGCGCGGTCGACCCACTCGACTGCGCTGTCCCGGAACGAGAGTAGTTTCGGGAGTAGTGCGTCACGCGATCGTCACGGCGACCAGCGATGCTTGCCAGGGGTCGCGTGTACTTAGCGTCGATCCAGCGGTGTGAGCTTTCGACTGGCTGATTTGTCGGTGAGGTGCGTGCGTCGGGTGTGGAAGCGGGCGCAGAGGGGCGGCTGGTGGGGTCGGTCTCGGTTCGTGGTCGCGGGAGGGCGTGACGTTCGCCGCGCTCGAGGCGTGGTTCGCTGTTGGCCGTCCGTCTTTCGCGCGCGACAGACGCGATGCCGGGTGAGCATCGGAGGGTGCGCGCGGCTTGCCGAGCACGCTGGGGCACCGTTGGCACAGGGACAGTCGTGCCGCGAGGCGAAGCGGGGATGGTCGGCGGCGGTTGACGACGCCGCCGGGCACCGCGAACAGTTTGTTCGCATGGTCGGCACGAGACCGGAGCTGTCGCGGCGGGATGCACCGAGCCGAGCTCGGGCGGGCGGAGGCATGAGGTCGTGAAGCGAGCACCGAGCAGGCGAGCCGAGCGGCGTTGGCGAGGAACTTGCCGGATGGGCAGTGCGTGAGGGCGGCAACCTCATTGAGGTCACGGATCGCGAGTGCGAACCGAGGCGTGATCGCGGTGGAACTGATCGACCCGACGGTCGGCCGGTCGAGGTTGGTGATCAACGCGTGGTAGCGCCAGTGAGGCGGCAGCTGCGCTTGGGTAGGACGACGAGGCGGATGCGGCGCACCATAAGCCGGGACTTGAGCATCCCGTTTTGGCGGACGGGTTGGGTGTGGTGATCATGCCGCGGTGGCGGTCTCGTAGCGACGGGGCTGAGCATCTCGCAGTACGAGTGTCGGCGGCGCGGGTTGTACCAGGTTTCGATCCAGTCGAAGATCAGGTTCGCGAGTTGGTCCGGGACTATCACGGGAGTACTCCCGGGAGTAGTTCGCTCGGCGAGTTCTGTGCGCTCCTCTGCGCAGGGCGTCGTGCCTAATCGCGTGTCCCAATAGGCACTTCGGCCATGGTCATTGGGGCTGCGCCCGCACGTTCTGGGGCGCGCGTTCTGCGACACCCGCGTCGGTGCTCGCGATCGCGAGGATGGACGAACGGCTATTTCCGGTCGCGAGATGGGCCGTTCCGAACCGGGACCGCCGTCGGTCCGTACTCGCCCCGACCTGGCCGTGGCGGCTGTGAGGAAGGCAGTTCCAAACGAACCGAGCGATGCGTGGGGCGTTCATCGCCGTTCGTGACGTCCGCTCCTTGAGGAGCCCCCCGAGGAGGCAGCAGCCGGTAACTTTCGGAGGACCCGTTCCTCTGGATTGGCATCCCCGACCCGGCATTGCAGCAATGTGGAAGGACGCTCCCACGAAACGTCTCGCCGCCCTCCTCGGTGTGCTCTCAGCCAGTCTCTCCGCGCTGGTGGTGCGCCCGGTCAACACGTTATCGGGGCTTCATTCTCAAGTCGACAGCTACGGCGCAGACGCCAGCGCTGACCGTCCTCGGGGCACTCACGGCCGCCCTCGGCGTCATCCGCCGCTCACGATTCGCCATGATCACCGGCGTGCTCGGCGCAAGTGTCGGGACGTACTACATCACTCGGGTAACCGCCTCCCACGATGGTCACGAGCGGGCGTTCGGGACGGACTGGAAACAGCGGATCCGTCCCGACGCCGAGCGCAGGATGCTCCAGCATCGCCGGTCGATGCGCCTGCCCCGGGTGCCGGCGCCACGCTGGGCGCGCGACGTGCCCTTCTGGACGATTCCCGGCACCGATCGCCAGCTCCTCGCGGACATCTGGGAGCCGGCGGCGGGCGTCGAGCGTACCGGCACGGCCATCGTTTACCTGTACGGCGGCTCGTGGCACTTCTTCGACAAAGACGTTCTCACGCGCCCACTCTTCCGCCAGCTCACCGCGCAGGGCCACGTCGTCATGGACGCCGCGCACCGGAGCTGCCCCGAGACGGATGTGTTCGGCATGGTGGGCGACGTGCATCGCGCGGTTGCCTGGATCAAGGCGAATGCCGAGCGCTACGGAATCGATCCCGAGCGGGTGGTCGTGATGGGCGGGTCGTCCGGCGCCCACATCGCGCTCCTGGCCGCCTACGCGCCGCACGAGCCCAACCTGGTCCCGGAGGAGTTGCACGGCGCGGATACGTCGGTGATGGCGGTGGTCTCCTGGTACGGCATCCCGGAGATGGCATCCGCCGTCGAGCGGTGGCTTGGACAACAGGCTGCAACCTCATCGCCGCAGGTGTGGGATCGCAAGGAGCCCGGCAAGGTCGCCAACCTCCTCAACGTCTTGATGATGGGACGACCGCTGACCGCCGCGCAGTCCCCGCCCGCACCGCCCGTGCGCCAGCTGGTCCGGAACCTGCTGGGCGTCGAGCCTGGGGAATCCGCCACAGCGATGTATGACCTGGCGTCGCCGATCCACCACGTGAATCCAGCCTGCCCGCCGACGCTCATGTTCCAGGGAACGCATGACGCGGTGGTGCCGCTCGAAGCTGCCCGACGGCTGCACCGATCACTGGAGGCAGCCGGCGTCCCCGTCGTGTACGTCGAGTACATCTGGACCGAGCACGCCTTCGATCTGATGTACCCGCCGCTCGCCAACCCTGCTGCCAAGGCGGCGCTCTATGACCTGGAACGCTTCCTGGTCGCTGTCGCGAATACCAGTCGAAAGCAGGAACCGCCGGACGTGTCGCAGATTCGTGGGGAGCCTGCCGCTGACGGTCGGTGAGGGAGTGTCAGATCCTGGTCCCGGTCATGCCGCACACCTCGTCGCCCGACGCGAGGTCACCGCCTCGCGAGGCGGCGGTCTCGACGATCCCGGCGAAGCAGCTACCGAGGATTGGTCGTCGCGAGCGGACGATGCCGAACGCCAGCCGCGCCGGGAATCCGAACCCCGGTGGGAACCGCGCACCCCGGATGCGCGAGTCACCCGCGGTCGCGGCTGCCGCCATGACCCGCACTAGCACCTCATCGGCCTGCGGGTCGGCTGTGGAGCCTCGAAGACGCGTGCAACCTCCGGCGGACCGTACCGGTGGACGACGGCTGCACGTATCAGCGGACGATCGTGCGCGCGATAGGCAGCCAGCGCGGTGTTGGCGACTCGTTTGACGTCGGCGGTGAGAGCTCATGGCAGGCCCGTCATGGGTTCAAGGACGACGACTGGCGTCTCGGTGGATCGCCGCCCGGCGTACACGTCGAGGATCGGCTCACAGCGAGCCAGCGCTCCCAGAGCCGATCGCGCTCGTTTCCGATGGAGCGGCGTGCGCGCACTGGGCCGGCTGCTGGCGGGTCAGTCGAACGACGGCGTCGGGGTGCGCCTCGAGGTCGAGCCACCACGATGAATGGCCTTCGTCCCAGCCGTTCATGGCGAGGGCCACAAGGTTGGGACCGTCCTCGAGGTAGCCGATGATGACGCTGCGCTCTTGCCCGGACTTCCGCCCGATGGTCGTAAGGCGCAGCGCACCCCACCCGCGCTTGTCCGATGTGGTCCACAGAACCGGCCGCCACTGAGCCGGTACAGCGCGCGATGAACGCGCCAGGCAGTGGGCACGAACCACGCCAGCGGGAGCTTCGCCGATCGGGTTGCTCCTACGCTCATTGCTTTACCCCCCGACGAGAATCAGCACATGTCGAGCGCAGACAGCAGACAGAGGACCGATCCTCTTGCCGGCACTGTCGAACTCGAGCGTGTCGCGCCTCCGCTGCCAGCCTGCTCGGAACGGTTCTCGCCTCGTAGGGTCCAAGGCCCGAACAGCAATGCCTCCGGGGCCGCACCACTACGTCGGGCTGGCCTGGTGTGAGGACCGGTCGTCGTGGCACGAGGGTCCTTGGCCCTTGTTAGGGGGGTGTCGGGTCGGGTCCAATGGACGTGGGAGACGCGAGGCCGTGCGTTGGCGGGCCGCAGAAGGGAGGGTGTGTGCGTACGTTGGCTCACCGCCGTCATGGCGCGACCGAGCTGGCGGCCGCCGCTGAGGAAGCGGCACGTTCGGGCGCGCCGGCCGTCGCGGTGCGGGCTGCACGAAGCGGTACGGGACGGGCGCGGTTGCGGTCGACGCGTTGCGGGGGGTGGCGCTCGATGTCGCGCCCGGGCGAGTTCGTCGTCATCCTCGGCCCGTCGGGGTCGGGCAAGACGACGCTGCTGAACGTGATCGGCGGGATCGAGGAAGCGACCGGCGGCTCGGTCGTCGTCGCCGGTACGGACATCGCGGCGCTGAACGCGCCGAGGAGCTGACGGCGTATCGGCGTGACCGGGTCGGGTTCGTGTTCCAGTTCTTCAACCTGGTGCCGACCTTGACCGCGCTCGAGAACGTCCAGCTGCTCGCCGAGGTCACCGGCACGCGACGCCGAAGCGCGCAGCCGGGCCGCGCTCGCGCGGGTCGGGCTGGCGGACGTCGCCGACCGGTTCCCGGCGCAGCTGTCGGGCGGCCAGCAGCAGCGGGTGGCGATCGCCCGGGCGCTGGTGAAGGAACCGCCGCTGGTGCTGTGCGACGAGCCGACCGGCAGCCTCGATCTGGACGACGGGCCGGCAGGTGCTCGGCGTGTTGCGCGATCTCGCCCGCGAAGGCCACCACACGGTGCTGCTGGTGACGCACAACTCGGCGATCGCCCGCATGGCCGACCGGGTCGTGCGCCTGCACTCGGGCGCGATCGCCAGCGACGAACGGGTCGCGCATCCGGTCGAGGCCGAGGAGCTCGAGTGGTGAGCCGCGTCTCTTGCCCGCAAGCTGCGCCGGGACGTGTGGCGCCAGCGAACCCAGTTCGCTCGCGGTCGTGGTCGTGGTCGCCATCGGCATCGCGGTGTTCGTCGCCGCCAGCGACGCGTACCGGAACCTGAAGGACTCGTTCGCGACCGCGTACAGCACCCAGCGCCTGCCCGACGTCGTGCTCAGCGGCCCGAACGTCGACACGGTCGCCGGCGATGCGGCGCGCCTGCCGGGCGCACCGTTCGTCACGGCCCGCACCCAGCAGGATCTCGGCGCCCGCATCGGTGACCACACACTGCTCGGCCGGGTCGTGAGCCTTCCGGACGGCGGTCAGCCCGAGGTCGGCACAGATCGCGCTGCGCCAGGGACGGCTCCCGCGTGACGGTGAGGTCCTGGTCGAACAGCACCTCACCGACTACTTCGACTTGAAGCCGGGCAGCACGATCGAGCTGTTCGGCCCGATCGGGCTGGCAGCCGGTCGTCGTCTCCGGCAGCGGGCTGGCCACCGAGTACTTCTGGCCGGCGCGCTCGCAGCAGGAGGTGATGACGAGCGCCGCGCAGTTCGGCGTCGTGTTCGCTCCGGCGTCGTTCGCCAAGACGCTGACGGCGCACGCCGGACCAGCAGCTGGCGCTGTACGCGGCCGACCGCAGCCAGGCGGCTGCGCTCGTGTCGGCCGCGACGTCACTCGGCCCGCGACCACGGCCTCGTCGTCCAGGCCCGCACGGACCAGCCGTCGTTCGTCGCCCTGGACCAGGACGTCAAGACCTTCGGCCAGTTCGCGAACCTGCTGCCGCTGCTGTTCCTCGTCGCGGCCGTGTTCGGCGCGTTCATCTTGCTGTCGCGGCTCGTCGCCGCGCAGCGCGCCGTCATCGGCACGCTCGCCGCCAACGGCATCGCGCCGCGCACGCTGCGCCGCCACTACCTCGGCTACGGGCTCGTCGCCGGGATCGCGGCCGCCGTACCGGGACTCGTCGGCGGTGTGCTCCTGGGCCGGTGGTTCACGGGCGATGTACACGGACGCGCTCGGCTTGCCGTTGTCGGTCAGCTCGCTGCACCCGGCGACGCTGCTCGTCGCCGCGGTCAGCGGGCGTCGCGGCCACCGCGCTCGCCGCGTGGGGCCCGGCACGCGCCGCGGCCCGCACGACGCCGGCCGAGGCCATGCGCGTCACGCCGGCCGGCGCCGGGTCGCGGTCGTTGCTCGAACGGCTCGTGCCGCCCGTCCGGCACCTGCCCGCCCGCTGGCGGATGGTCGTGCGGGGCCTCGGCCGCAACCGTCGTCGTGCAGCGTTCACCATTGTCGGTGTCGCCGTGTCGCTGAGTCTCGTGCTGGTGTTCGCCGGGCTTGCGGGACACGGTCGCGAACGTCCTCGACCGCCAGTACGGCACCGTCGACCGTTCCGAGCGGCCAGCTGTACGCGACGCCCGGCAACGACAGCCGGGCTCGTCGCGGCCGCGCGTCGCGACCCGGCGGTCGCGGCCGCCGAGCCGTTCGCGCGTGTCGAGGTGACGCTCACGAATGGCGCGAAGCGGTTCGACACGATCCTCATGGGCCTGACGGCCGACACGACGATGCACCACTTCGTCGAACCCGGTGGCCGCACCGTCACGTTGCCGCGCAATGGTGGCTGCTGCTCGGCCGGGGTCTCGGCCGGCTGCTGTCGATCGGTGCCGGTGACGAGCGTGACGGTGACGCGCCGCCAACGGCACGCGTCTTGTCGAACGCGTCGTCGGCTTTGTCGACGAGCCGCTCACCGCGGTGGCGTACACGTCGCTCGACCATCTCGACCTGTCGTCGGACGTTCGACGGCGTCGGGAGCGCTCGTGCAGCTCCGCTCGGGCGTCGACGCGTGACGCGGCCGCGCACCGGCTCGGGATGCTGCCCGGCGCCGCCGCCTACTTCGACAACGCAGCACTTGAGGCGACGTTGCGCGACGCGTTCGCGATCATGGATGTCCTCGTCGGGGTCATGCTGCTGTTCGCGATCGTCATGGCCGTCGCGCTGTTGTACAACGCGATGTCCGCGAATCTCGCCGAACGCAGCGTCGAGCTCGGCACGCTCCACGCCGCCGGCATGTCGCGTGGCGTCCTCGGCCGGCTCGTCGCGACGGAGAACCTGCTTCTCACAGTGACCGGAATCCCGATCGGTCTGTTCGCCGGCATCGGGCTCGCCCGCTGGTTCATGTCGAACTACGAGAACCTCGGGTATCGCTGGGAGCTGCGCATGCAGACCTCGACGGTCGTGCTCGTCTGCGTTGCGGTCTTCGCGGCATCCGTCGTCGCGCAGTGGAGCACCTGGCGGGGCCTCAGGCGCATCAACGTGGCGACGATCGTGCGGGAGCGGTCGCTGTGAACCGTTGAGCTAGGAGGAGTTGCGATGGAACGGATTGTGGTTGGCATCGACGGTTCTGACGGCTCACGGCGTGCGCTCGAGTGGGCGATCGACGAGAGCCGACTCCGGCAATCCACGCTCCTCGTCGTCCACGCCTGGCAAGCACCGTTCGGACCGACCTGGGGCACGCTTGGCGAGGACACCGAACGTTACGAGGCGAATGCTCAACGAGTGCTCGACGACACGGTGGCCGACGACGCCGTGACCGACATACCGATCGACAAGCTCCTCGTCAACGGGAGTGCAGCATCAGCGATCGTCGACGCATCGCGCGATGCGACACTCGTCGTAATCGGCTTCCGGGGCCGAGGTGGGTTCGCCGGGCTGTTGCTCGGCTCTGTGAGCCAGCAGGTCGCGCAACACGCGGAGTGCCCCGTCGTCATCGTGCGCTAACCCTCGTCGGCCCAGCCGCGGGCGGGATACTGCGCTGGCCAGGGCGGCGTCAGGGGTGTCGAATGATGATGTGACGACACGCCGGACAGCCGCTGCTCTGCGCCGACGGGGGCTCCGGCTCGAATGGGCGACCAACGCGTGGAACGCGATGGAAGTCGTAGTCACGATCACCCTCGGTGTGCAGGCCGGCTCGCTGGCGTTGATCGCATTCGGCCTCGACTCCGTCATCGAAATCTTCGCATCGACCGTCGTCATCCGGAACCTGCATGACGACCGCCACGATCCCGGAGACCGGCGCATCCACCGTGCCCTGCGGTTGATTGCCGTCGCCTTTTGGATCCTCGCAGCGTTCCTTACGATCATGAGCGTCCGAGGGCTCATACGCCAGGATCGGTCCGACAGCTCTCCGGTCGGTGTCATCTACCTGGCGATCACGGCCTGTGTGATGTTCGGACTCTCCGGGCTCAAACGCACAACAGCTCGACTGGTCGGGAGCGAGCCCTTGCATGCCGAAGCCGCGATGACGTTCCTCGACGGATGCCTCAGCACGAGCGTGCTCGCCGCCCTCGTCCTCAACGCGTGGCT
Source organism: uncultured Actinomycetes bacterium (assembly GCA_963813635.1). GTDB lineage: Bacteria > Actinomycetota > Acidimicrobiia > IMCC26256 > JBBRZM01 > JBBRZM01. The sequence goes on from CAWEZO010000003.1 coordinate 9,540, forward strand.
CGGTTGGTGGTGGACCGACCCCGCCGCCGCACTGCTCGTCGCCGCCGCTGCAGTCAATGAAGGAGTGAGGCACTGGCGCGAGTCGCGACCCCACGTCGCCGAGGCGTCGACTCGCTGATCGCACCGCGCGCCTCTTACGCACGAGTTGAACCCCCCGGGTTCGAGTCCCTGAATTCCACGACGGTGCTGCCTTGCATCAGAATGCGCCCAGACCGAACTGTGCCGCCTGGAGGGACACGTGTCGAAGATCGTGCACTTCGAGATCCCAATTGACGATGCCGCTCGTGCAAGCGCCTTCTACCGCGAGGTGCTTGGTTGGGAGATATCCGATCTCGGCGATCAGCCGTATTGGCTGGTGCGGGGTGGTGCAGATGACGAGCCTGGCGCCAACGGTGCGCTGGTCGGTCGGGGCGATCTGCATCGGAGCCCGGTTCTGATCGCCGGTGTGAGCGACATCGACACCACACTGGCACGGGTCGCATCGCGCGGCGGCAAGATTCTCCAAGGCAAGCTACCGGTTCCGGCCGTCGGGTGGTCGGCCTATGTCGCAGATTCCGAGGGCAACACGATCGGGCTCTTTCAGGAGGACCCGTCCGCATCTGTGGACACGTGAAGCTCTGCGAGAGCGCAACGACGATCGATGCTCCGCGCACCTCGACTCGATGCCCGTTGGGAAGACAGTGCATCGGCTGAAATATCACGTCGAGTCTTCGGACTGTCTGCGAAGGCCGGCGCTGAGTCCCTGAAGGGCAACGTCGCCGGTGTGAGACCCAGTCGCGCCTTCGGCCCGCCGCGACCGACAGGAGCATCGCGGTAGACCTAACGCCAATTGAAGAAGGGCGATGGAGGCGCTACGGCCTCCGGACTCCAAGGAGGTGCTTGGTGAGGATGGAGTGACATTCGGCTCTGTCTGGCGAACGACGAGGGGACCAGTGTGCACTTACCTCCGGAGGTGGTGCGATGGCATCGACTGAAAGCGAGAAGCACGCCCGACAGATGCGCGCCGTCGTGCACGACCGCTATGGGCCGCCCGACGTGCTGCACGTCGAGCTGGTGGCGCAGCCGAGCCCGGCACCCGACCAGCTGCGGGTCGAGGTGCACGCGTGCACAGTCAATCGCACCGACTGCGGGTTCCGCGCCGCGAAGCCGTTCATCGTCCGGTTCTTCAGCGGCCTCGTCCGACCGAAGAAGCGGATTCTCGGGACTGAGTTCGCCGGGGTCGTCGAGGCGGTCGGTGACGCTGTGACGGAGTTTGCGATCGGTGACCGAGTGTTCGGCGTGAACGCGGACGTGTTCGGCACGCAGGCCGAGTATGTGTTGGTGAAGCAGGACGCGCCGGTCGCGATGATGCCGGCGGGCGTGTCGTTCGCTGAAGCGGCGGCGTTGTGCGACGGCGCGATCCTCGCGCTCGCGTACCTGCGGCAAGCCGCGGTTGGTCCGAGAACGCGCATCGTCGTGTACGGCGCGTCGGGATCGATCGGCAGCGCGGCGGTGCAGCTCGCGAAACACTTCGGCGCGGACGTCACGGCCGTGTGCGGCGCGGAGAATGTCGAGCTCGTGCGCTCGCTCGGCGCCGACACTGTTCTCGACTACCGGCACGAAGACTTCACCGAAACCAGCGATCCCTATGACGTCGTGTTCGACGCCGTCGGCAAACTGTCGTTCGCCCGATGCCGGAAGGCCGTCAAGGATGGGGGCATGTACCTTTCCACGGATCTGGGGCCCTGGCAGCAGAATCCGGCATTGGCGCTATGGACCGCACGCTTCGGACGAAAGCGTGTCGCATTCCCACTTCCGCGCTACACGAGAGCCGACGTCGAGCTCATCAAACACCTCGTAGCGTCGGGCGAGTACCGCGCGGTGGTGGACCGCCACTATCCGCTCGAACAAGTCGTCGCAGCCACACGCTACGTCGAGACCGAAACCAAGACCGGCAGCGTCGTGCTGTGCATCGCCGAGGACGCGGACACGACCCCCGACCCTGGCAAGCGCGCCGAACTTCCTGAAGGCTGCGGTCCATAACGCGCGGCGGAGACACCGCCGCGGGCATGCCCGAAGTGCCTGCTTGGGGACAGGCAACCGCGACGAGGAACTCGGCGCCATGCGCCACACCGCCGAAAATGACGCTGTTGCGTGCGGGAGTTGTTCCTGAGTGTTCCCTGGAGTAGCCGCGTACGGTCAGGATGTCATGCAGCGATGGCGAAGCACCGCCTACCAGTGCACGAGGAGTCAGCGCCTCTGCGGTATCGCCCAGCATGAGTAGCGCCCGGGCCAGCGCGACGCCTCTACGTTCATCCACGGGCCGAGATTCGTGACCATCGAGACGAGGAACATGCCGTGCTTCGCAAGTCGGCGCGCTTCGGTGGCGTCCCCTTGCCGGCCCGGACGAGTGCCGCCGCCACTGTGGGGCCGCCCATTGCGGGCCGGATGTCGAGCTCGAATCCTCGATCGTCGATTCCACGTCGTCGATCAGGCGTGTGGAACCGGACCAGTCATCGGCCGCGATCGCCACTGCGCGAGACGTGCGAGGCACTGGGCGCCGTCACGAACGGCTACGCCGGGCCGGGGCTCGAGTGCTCCCGAACCGAGGGGAGTTGGCTCTGTTCCCATCGATAACCCCCGTTCCGAGTACCGGGCTCTCAGGCGATTCCCTGTGCACGGAGCCGGCGAAGCGTGAAGAAGCCGAACACGGGCGGAAGCAGGAAGGTGATGGTACGGAACACGAGCACGGTCGCGAGCGCCGGGTTGGTCGGGATCCCGAACGCGGTGAGCCCGGCCATGAGACCGGCTTCTTCCACGCCGATCCCGCCCGGCACGGGCGCGGTGTTGCCGAGCATCCCTGCGCCGATCTGCACGACCATGAGCTGCGCGTAGTCGAGGGACTGGTGGAACGCGAGGAGGCACAGCCCGAGGAGCGCGGGATAGATGAGGTTGCCGGCCAGATCGCCGCCGAAGAGCTGCGCGCCCTTCTTCGGGTTGCGGAGTACGGCCCAGATGTCGCTTCCTGCCTGCTTCGCCGCCGGCATGACCTTGTTCCGCACCTTGGGGATCCAGAGGATGACGCCGATCAACGCGGCGACGACGGCGATCGCGGCGAGCGTCACGCTTCCCCCGGTGTCGTAGCTGTTGAGGCTCGTCGCGGTGATGGCAGCGGCGATCACGAACAAGATCATCTGGATCGCGCCGCCGACGCCGGTGCTGAGCACCATCGCGCTCCCACCGGTCGCGACGGGTACGTCCTGGTGATGTAGGTAGTCGAGCTGCAGGGCCGTCCCGCCGATGCCGTTCGGCGTGATCAAGTTCAAGAAGCTGCACGCCAGTTGCACCAATGTCGTGGGGACGAACGCGAGATCCTTCTTGACGCATCCCATCAGCGCCGTAGCCCATGCCATCGGCACGAGCGGATAGAGGATCAGCGCCAGCAGCGCCCAGCTCCATGTCGCGTTCTCGAGCTCGGATTGGATCGATTGCCAATCGATCCCCTGGAGGCTGGAGATCCCGATCGCGACCGCGAGCAGCACGCCGGCGAGCATCCCGATGTTGATCCAGGTGAGACGTTGGACCTTGAGCGGGGGCACGTCTTCGACCCCGGTGGCCGTCGTGAGATCCGTCCGCATCTGCTTCAGGGCCTTGCCGAGATGCTTGCGTCCCTTGGTCGCAGCCGGAGGCAGTGTCGCCGGCTGCACGTACGGGATGACCTCTCCGAGCCGTTCCCTTCCCAGAGCCGACGAGCGCCGCCGCGATCGCGCGATCGTCGCCGACGAGCTGCGCGCTGACGACGAGCAGCGGTCGCGACGTCGCGCTGCAGCCAGTACGCCTCGGTGCCAACGTAAGAGGCTCCCAGGTCGAAGAACGCGACCTCGCCGTCGTCGACGACCAGGCGAGTCGCGTCGAGCTCACCGTGCGCCACGCCCGCTGCGTGCAGCTTCCCGAGCTGCTCCCACGCCGAGGCCAGTACGGAGTCAGTCACGCCCTCACCCAGATCCGCCAGCGCGGTTCCGGCCATCTGATCCGTGATCAGCAGCGCGGCGTCGGGCCCGGCGACGCCGGTCTTACGGAGACGCGGGGCCCGGACACGCGCCTGCTCGGCGAGGAGGAGTCCGTACGCGAGGTGCTCGACCTGTTGCAGGCGCGTGCCGAAGACGGGAACACCGGGCGCCTTGTAGGCCAGCGAGCGCCACATCTTCGAGAGGAACTGTCCGTCGCGCTGGTCGCGACCGAACGCGAGCACGCGGAGGCGTGATCCCTCTCGGGTGCGCACGTCGACCGCGGTGGCACGGGGGACCTGGACGAGGTCGTGGCCGATGCTCGGTGACATCGAATCCCAGCTGATCCACGGCGTCGCGAAGCTGAGACGCAGTCGGCCGACCACCCGGCGCGCCGAACGCGACGTGCACGGCGGCACCGGCGACGATCCCGAGGAAGAACCCGCCGATCACGTCGGAGGCGAGACCGGTGCCCAGGTACACCGCCGACATGGCGACGAAAGCTACGAGCAGGATCCCGAGGCGACGGTACGGACGCGGCGACGTACGGCGCGAGCGCGACGAGCAGCGCCGTCGCCGTGGCGACGCTCGCGGTCAGGAACACCGGTCCATCGCCGGTCCGGACGTCGAGCGAGCTCACGGATCGTGTGTCGGCCAACGCGTTGATGCCGATCGCGAGCAACCACGCGCCGCCGGCGGCGATCGCGACGTCGCGTGCGGCGGGAAACCAACGGATGACGACCAGCAGCACGACGACGATCGCGACGAACCAGATGGAGCCGAGGAAGGTGAACGCCGTTGCGAGGCCTTCGAGTCCGTTGCCGAGACCGTTGATCGCCTTGCAGAGGTTCTCGTCGACATCCGTGTTCGCTCCGGACCACAGCGCGCACAGGACGACGCCGATCGACGCGACCACGAGCCACGCGATGTCGCCCAGGACGCCGTTCGGGAACGCCAGCGTCGTCCGATGCCCGGGTCGCCCGTGACCGACGAGCCGTCAGTCGCCGACGAACCGGTCAGCGGGGTGCTGGTCACAACGGTGGACGTCGCCTGCGGCTCCGTTCACTCGCTGCTTGCGGGCGGGGAGAGCACACGACCTTCCGCGAGCCGCGTCGATGCATCTCGCGCAACCGTCCGGGACCAGCCACCCGCCGATCCTTGCCGACAGATACGACAATGTCATCACCCGGATCAGGTGACCGCAGCACACGACCGATCGGAAGAATGCTGCGCGGAGGCTCGAGGTTCCCGCCGCCTCCACGTGGGGCGCCAGCGAACGCGTGACACGGACCAGGTCCCGATTGCTCACATCGTGCGTTCACCTCATCTGGGTGACGACGCCGTGCCCGGGAGGTGGCAGAGTCGGTGATCGACTCTTGCGGCGTCTCACCTTGGGCCGCCGATCAGCAAGGCGATGACCGTCGAGGCGGAAGGAACGACAATGGGTGCAACTGATCTTGACGAACTCGGGCCCGTCGACTTTGCCGTGATCGAGTTTCCCGAGGGAAGCGCGAACTTCACGGGCGAAGTGGCAGCCGAGCTTGCGAGGCTGGCTGAAGCCGAGCTCATCCGCGTGCTCGACCTGATGGTCCTCGTGAAAGACAAGAACGGCGACATCGAGGCGATGGAGTTCGACGACCTCGAGGAGGTCGGCGAACTCCGCAGGTTCGAGGCGCAACTCGCCGAGATCCTCGCCGAGGACGACGTCGCCCATCTCGCGGCGGCGATGGAGCCCGGGAGCGTGGCCGGCGTCGTGATCTGGGAAAACACCTGGGCAGCGCCGTTCGCCTCCTGTGTCCGCCGATCAGGCGGCCAGCTCATCGCCAACGGACGGATCCCGATCCAAGCGATCATCGCTTCGCTCGAAGCGGCGGAGGAAGAGGAAGGAAGCTGACATGCCCATCGGACCGAGGAGAAGGGCACGCCCAGGCGTGATCGGCGCGCCGGTAGCGCGGACAGCCGCAGTCGTCGGCACCGCGGCGGTCGTCTCCCATGGTGTCAACCGGCGCCAGGATCGACGCGAAGAGCGCCGGCCCGGCCCCCGCGGCTGACCAATCAAAACCCATGAGTCGGAACGCCCAGCGGTCCGGACGTAAAGCTCGAGGAGATCGAAATGTGGTACGGCGTCGGAATCGTCGGACTCATCATCTGGATCGCGATTGCGTTCTGGCCGGCGAGGGTGGCTGGTCGCAAAGGCCACAGCTTCATCGGCTACTTCTGCCTGAGCCTCCTGTTCTTCCCGCTCTCACTGATCATGGCGTACATGGTGGACGACCGCTCTACAGCCGTCTACAACAGCTGAGTTCGCCTGCGCGGTTTACCGATGGCCGGCGCGCGGCGGTTCGTCGCGGATCGCGTCAAGATCGCGGTGAGCGCGACTTTCGGATGAGAGCCGACCATCGCCAGTGGCGGAACGTCGCAGCCGACGGCACCACGCGTCGAGCGCTGGCCTCGTTCCAGCGGCGCCAACCAGATGCCATGACGAATCAGATAGCAAGGCTCGCACCTCGGTGTGATCCCGCCCGCGATGCAGACCTGCGGCAACGGGCAGAGAAGATGGAGGACTCGAGATGCCGTTGATCCAGTTCGAGCCGGGGCATCAGTTCCCGGGTGTGATCGGGCGCACCGCGGACGAGTCGAGCCCGGCGTGGCCCATGCCGAAACGGGCACCGAAGGGTGCGCCCAACGTCTTGTTCGTGGTGCTCGACGACACGGGTTTCGGGCAGCTCGGCTGTTTCGGCAGCCCGATCGAGACGCCGAACCTCGACGCGCTCGCGGCGAACGGCCTGCGCTACAACAACATGCACACGACCGCGCTGTGCTCGCCCAGCCGGTCGTGCATCGTCACGGGCCGCAACCATCACAGCAACGCCATGGCGTGCGTCACCGAGTTCGCCACCGGCTTCCCCGGCTACGACGGCAACGTGCCGTTCGAGAACGGCTACCTGTCGGAGATGCTGCTCGCGCATGGCTACAACACCTACATGCTGGGCAAGTGGCACCTGATCCCGTCCAGTCAGGAGTCCGGGGCCGGGCCCTACGACCGCTGGCCGCTCGGCCGTGGCTTCGAGCGCTTCTACGGGTTCCTCGGCGGCGACACCAGCCAGTGGAATCCCGACCTCGTGTACGACAACCATCAGGTCGAGCCGCCCGCCACGCCCGAGGAGGGGTACCACCTCACCCCCGACCTCGTCGACAAGGCCGTGCAGTTCATCGCCGACGCCAAGCAGGTCGATCCCGACAAGCCGTTCTACCTGCACTTCTGCCCGGGCGCGACCCACGCCCCGCACCACGTGCCGAAGGAGTGGGCCGACAAGTACGCCGGAAAGTTCGACGACGGGTGGGACGCCTACCGCACGCGCACCTTCGCCCGTCAGAAGGAGCTCGGTATCGTGCCGGCCGACTGCGAGCTCTCCCGCCACGACCCCGACGTGCCCGACTGGGACTCGCTGACGGCAGACCAACGCCGCCTCTACGCGCGCGAGATGGAGGTGTTCGCCGGGTTCCTCAGCCACACCGACCACCACATCGGCCGCCTCATCGAGTTCCTGCGCTCGATCGGTCAGCTCGACAACACGCTGATCATGGTCGTCTCCGACAACGGCGCGAGCGCCGAAGGCGGCGTCACCGGTACCACGAACGAAGCAGAGTTCTTCAACAACTGCCCGGGACCCGTCGAGGACGACCTGAAGGTCATCGACGAGCTCGGCGGCCCCAAGCACTACAACCACTACCCGTGGGGCTGGACCTTCGCCGGGAACACGCCGTTCCGCCGGTGGAAGCGCGAGACCTACCGCGGCGGTGCGAGCGATCCGTTCATCGTGCACTGGCCGGCGCGGATCAAGGCCCGCGGTGAGCTGCGCACGCAGTACGCGCACATCATCGACATGGTGCCGACCGTGCTCGACCTGCTCGGCATCGAGGCACCCACCACGATCAAGGGCGTCCCGCAGTCACCGATCCAGGGTGTGAGCTTCGCGCACACGTTCGACGACGCGGCCGCGGAGACGAAACATCACACGCAGTACTTCGAGATGCTCGGCCACCGTTCGATCTATCACGACGGCTGGCGCGCCGTGTGCCCGTGGCCGGGCCCGTCGTTCGCGGAGGCGAAGCAGCCGTTCGGCGCACCCATCTCGGCCGACACCCTCAGCGAGCTCGACGCGACCGGCTGGGAGCTGTACCACGTCGAGGAGGACTTCGCGGAGACGCAAGAACGTCGCGGCCGACAACCGCGACCGTCTGATCGCGCTGATCGGTACCTGGTACGCCGAGGCCGGCAAGTACAACGTCCTGCCGGTCGACGGAAGCGCGCTCGAACGGCTGCTCGTGGAGAGGCCGTTGCTCGCCGCGCCGCGCGACCGCTACGTGTACTTCCCCGACACGCAGTCGGTGCCGTACTTCGCGACGCCCAAGGTGCTGAACCGGCCCCACAGCATCACCGCCGACGTCGAGATCCCCGACGGGCGGCGCCGAAGGTGTGCTGCTGTGTCAGGGTGCCGTGCCCGGCGGCTACTCGTTCTTCATGAAGGACGGCAAGCTCGTCTACGTGCACAACTACGTCGCGCGCGACTACTTCAGGGTGGAATCCGCCGATGCAGTACCGGCAGGCCGACACGAGGTGCGGTTCGAGTTCGAACCGACCGGCGAGCTGAACATGCTCGAGGGCAAGGGTGCCCCAGGGCGCCTCCAGCTCTACGTCGACGGCAAGCTCGTCGGTGAGACCGACGCGCCGTACACGACTCCGATGATCCTGAACCCGGGGGCCCTCACCTGCGGCGCGAACCCGGGCTCGTCGATCACCCTCGACTACGCGGGCCCCTTCGCGTTCACCGGAACGATCCACACGGTCACCCTCGACGTGAGCGGCGAGCTGGTCACCGACACCGAGGCCGAGATGCGGGCCGCCATGGCACGGCAGTAGGCCCCGCGCGTGCCGGAGGCTTGTTTCTAACCCGAGCGATCGTGCTGGCCGACATCCCCGCGAGATTCTTGCGGTCACGGACAATCTGGTCGAAGATCTCCAGGCTGGCGTTTACCGGCCCAGGGTCACGATCAGCTGAGGCGACGGATGAGCCGTCGCGGCATTCGTTGCGCGCTCAACGTCGGCAGGTCCTTCGGCCCTGCGTGCAACGGTCGGAAACAGTCCGATCTGTTGACGCCTGCATTGCGGTTCGGGGGGTGGGATAGCAATGGTTGACAGCCCGAAGGCGGTTGCGTCCGGCGCCACGGACGCAACCGCACCGCTGCCTCCATACGTCCGAATCTCGCTGCTGGCGCCGTTCGACACCCAGCTCTTTACGCCAAGCCTCCGGCGCGGCACGGTACGTCGCGTAGGCCGTCTCCCGGCTCTTGCCGACACTGACGCCGCGCGTGATCGTGGTGTCGGCGCCCCCGGGATACGGCAAGACCACCCTGGTTGCCGAATGGGAGGAGATCGACGAGCGTCAATTCGCCTGGGTCACGGTAACCGAGCGGGAGAATGCCGCGCCCGTGCTCGCCGCGTACGTGATTCGCGCGCTGCACGCGATCGAGCCACTTGAGGAGACGGACCTCGCCTTGCTCGCGCGCATCGACACCGATGTCACGACGTCGTTGCTGCCCCACCTCGGCTCCGTTCTGGAACGGCGCTCACGGCCTTTCGTCCTCGTGCTCGACGACGTGCACGTCCTCTCGAGCCCGGACAGCGACGCCGTCGTCTCCACGCTCGTCGAGCACTTGCCGCCCGACTCGCAGGTGGTGCTGGCCGGGCGGCGCCGGCCCAGGCTTCGCCTCGCACGGCTTCGAGCGAGCGACGAGCTCTTCGAGCTCGACGCGGCAGCACTCGCCCTGCGCGACGACGAGAGCGAAATGCTGCTCTGTGCTTGCGGACTCGAGCCTCACTCGACAGGCAATGACTGCGCTCACCGAGCGCACCGAGGGGTGGCCTGCGGGCTTGTACCTCGCCGCCCTCTCGCTGCAGGCAAGTCGTGACCCTGGCGGCGCCGCATTCGAGTACTCGGGGAACGATCGGTTCGTCGGGGAGTACTTGCGGGACGAGCTGTTGCGGAGTCTTGACGACGACGTGGTCGCGTTCCTCCTGCAGACCTCCGTGCTCGAGCGGCTCTCCGGGTCGCTGTGCGACGCCGTGCTCGACCGAGCCGGGTCGGCACGCGTGCTCGACGACTTGGCGGCAAGCAACCTGATGATCCTCCGGCTCGACAGGCACGGCGAGTGGTACCGCTACCACCATCTTTTGCGCGACCTGCTCGCCGACGAGCTCCGCAGGCGGAATCCCGAGCTCGAGGGAACCCTGAATCGTCGGGCGAGCCTTTGGTGCGAGGACGTGGGCGACCCCGACGCAGCGATCCGATACGCATTCGCGGCAGGTGACGGTCGCGCGCGCCGCGATCTGATCTGGCAGTCGCTCCCGGTCTTCGTCGGCACGGGCCGGTCGAGCGTGATCGGCCAGTGGCTCGCGTCTTTCGGATGACGCCGCGCTCATCGAAGACCCGACGATGGCACTGATTGTCGCGGCGTACAGGCTCGCGATCGGGGATCCGGCGAGGTCTCGTGGTGGATCTGCTGTCGCGAGAAGCCGACGGGAGCGAGTATTTGCCGAACGGCGAACGACGTGAAGCCATTCTCGCGTTGTTCGCATGCGATGGTCGCGGCCGATGGCTTGCACGACATGCGGGAGAAGGCCGAGCTTGCATGCCATCTTCTTCCGACGTCGAGTCACTTCCACTTCCTCGCGTGCATGCACGAGGCGTGGGCGTTGCACCTGGAAGGAGACGACTCCGACGCACTCTCAAAGTGGGATGCGTTGGTGCGAAGGAGCGGCGCACCGATGCCCCGGCGAAGCCGGTGGCGAGGCGTTCTTCGCCCTGGCGGCCATTGACGACGACAATTGGGCAGACGCCGAAGCGCGGATCGAGCACGCGAGGGCGATCGTTCGCGAACATCCAGAGTCGAGGAGAAGCCCGCGCAGGCCTTGGTTCGCGGTCTCGGCGTTGTACGAGGCTCAGGTTCGTGCGACATCCCACGCGATGAGCGATTGGAACCGACGCGCGAACTGCTGGCGCACATCACAGGCTTCGAGCCGTGGGCGGAGTGTGATCCGGTGCGCGATCGCCCGGACCTCGATCCTGCTCGGTGACGTCGCCAGCGGCTCGCAGCCTTGAGCGACGAAGCTGCCGCGTTGCTGGACGTGATGCCTGGCTGGGAGGCGCTGCTCCCGCGCGTCGAGTCGGTACGAAGCTTGATCGACTCCCGAGCGAGTCGACGCGACGGGCGTGGCGCGGCTCGTTGACGTCCGCCGGAGCTGCGGGTGCTGCGCCATCTGCGCACCCATCTCTCGCTCGGGAGAAATCGCAGGCGGAACTGTTCGTGACGCGCAACACGATCAAGAGTCAAAGGTCGTACCGTCTACCGGAAGCTCGACGTTTCGTCGCGCAGCGAGGCCGTTGCTGCGCGCTCGGGAGCTCGGTCTCCTCGAGGCAGCACCCGAGTAGTCCTCGAGGCTAGTCGGCCTCGGCGGATCTTCGGGGTGCGGTGACCTGGTCTATCACGCTCGTCGCTCGGACCGTCACCCGGTTCGGGTGATGACAACGAGCGCTCGATCACGTATGAAGGACTGAGAGGTGCGCGACGTACCCGAGATCGAAGTGCCGAGAGGTCATCCGCCGATGTCAAGAGAACGCTCACGCGTCCGAGACGTCAAGTCGAAGTCGGTCGTCGACTCACTCACGAGCCGTTTCGGGACGGCTGTTCGATGTCGCCGCGATCGCGGCCGAGGTCGAGTGCGAGTTCGCCGTCTACTCGAATGCGCGGTCACGGACTTCGTCCCCATAATCGTCGAGCGGCGAGTGCAGAGACGACTCCGCTCGAGAGGCCCTCGGCGTGTTGGCCCACGCCGGATCCGACATTGAGTCGGGCGTGACGGTAATGCGAGACTCGACTCGGAATCGCTGAGGCCCATCGGACCACGCAGGAGGCATCCACATGACGACGGTCCTGCATCCAGACCGTCGAGTGAACGAGAAGGCACGCGGGAAGGTCGGCCCGTCGACAAAGGCTGCCCCGTCCGACCACAGTGGATGGGTTCCCGCCGCCGGGCGCCGCCGATCCGGTCGCGTTGCTCGAGGAGCAGAACACGACTCGCGAGCCGGACCTCGTGCCGGTTCGTCACGGACGGATGATGGTCTCTCCGTTCACGTTCTACCGGGGCGCCGCGAAGATCATGGCCGCCGACCTGAAGGACACGCCGGTCGCCGGCCTGAACGTCCAGCTCTGCGGTGACGCGCACCTCTCGAACTTCGGTGCGTTCGCGTCGCCGGAGCGGACGCTGCTGTTCGACCTCAACGACTTCGACGAGACGCTCCCCGGGCCGTTCGAGTACGACGTGAAGCGCATGGCCGCGAGCTTCACGATCGCCGCCCGCAACAACGGCTTCAGCAAGGCCGACGCCCGCGCCGCCACCGGCGCGCTCGGTGCGGGCCTATCGCGAAGCGATGGCCGAGTTCGCCCGGATGCACACGATGGACATCTGGTACGCGCACCTGTCCGAGCAGGAGCTCATGGACGTCGATCGACAAGATCGACCCGGACGCTCGAACGCGACGACAAGAAGAGCGCGAAGGGCGCCAAGGCCGCCCGGAAGGCCGCCGAAGAAGACGGCGCAGAAGGCGCACACCCGTGACAGCCTGCAGGCACTGTCGAAGCTCGCGGAGGTGGTCGACGGACGGCACCGGATCATCAGCCAGCCCCCGATCGTCGTTCCGGCACGCGACCTGGCCGCCAACCTCGGTCTCTCGGTCGACGAGCTCGAGCACAACGTCCATGAGCAGTTCCGCGCCTACCGCGCGACGTTGCAGGATGACCGGCGAGCAACTCGCTCGAGCGCTTCGAGATCGTCGACATGGCCCGCAAGGTCGTCGGCGTCGGCAGCGTCGGGACGCGCGCGTTCATCGTGCTTGCTCCACGGTCGCGACGACGCAGGATCCGTTGTTCCTCCAGGTCAAGGAGGCGACCACGTCGGTCCTGGAGGATCACCTGCCGAAGAGCCGCTACCGCGCAGGCCGGCGAGCGAGTGGTGCAGGGCCAGCGGATGATGCAGGCCGCGAGCGACATCTTCCTGGGCTGGACGAAGGGCGTGCGAGGCCGGCCGCTACCTGTACTGGCGGCAGCTGCGCGACATGAAGGGCTCGGCGGTGATCGAGACGATGATGCCCGCGGCGCTCGCGTTCTACGGCCAGGTCTGCGGCTGGACGCTGGCGCGGGCGCACGCCCGTTCCGGCGACCCGGTCGCGCTGGCCGCCTACCTGGGCAACAAGGACGGGTTCGACCGGGCGATCGTCGACTTCTCCGAGCGCTACGCAGACCAGAACGAGCAGGACTACGAGGCGTTCACCGAGGCGATCCGCTCCGGTCGACTCGAGGCGCTCGAAGGCGTCTGATGGTTCCGAGATCGATACACGGCGGACTACCGATGAGGATCGCCGGAAAGACGCTGCGCATCTGCGGCCTCGACGTCACCGTCTTCGTCGACGGTCGACGGCTCCGACGTGCTGTTGGTGTACGGGTTCCCGGAGTCGAATCGTTCGTGCGCGTGATGTTCACCCCTTCTGGGCGATGCTTCGCGGGCGCTGCCTCTGTACCGTCCGAGTGCGGCACCACGTGTGCCCAACCCATCTGCGACGAGAGCTCGTGACACCAACTTAGGAGGCGCTGTGCTCGTGTACGACTTTCCGCTCTTGAGCTTGTGTGTGGTCTTGCTCGTGTTCTGGGCGCTGTTCTCGATCTTCTTCGCGATAATCTGGGCGTTCATCGACAACTTCCGCCGTCACGACCATAGCGGCTGGGCGAAGGCCGGCTGGGCGTTCCTGATCCTGATCATCCCGTTCTTCGGGATGTTGATCTACGTGATTGCGCGCCCGGCGGACGCCATCGAACCCATGTAGCCCCCCAGAAGGTGTGGCGCCGTGGCTCTGTCCCATTTCGCGTTCTCACGGGGTTGTGCGCTGGCTTTACCCGATCTGGACGGTGACAAATTCCCAGCCCTAGAGTAAGTATCGATGAAGGTCGGTCGCGGGCTGGCGCGAACGGGCACGTCACGCGTGGATCGCGCTCGTACGGACAGGTGACCAGTCCAACGGCTTTCGCGCCCGGACATCGCGCCAATGCTGAGCCATGCGACGAAGGCCGTCATCGACGACACCACCAAGGGAGACGTCGACGCTCTCTACGACGCAGCGATCGCTCAGGCGGCCGGTTAGCTGGTATCGGGGACAGATCGCGGGGGTGGCGATGACGCGCGACCCGAACGCCCACGAGGTTGATCGTGCGACCTGCTCAGCTGCCACCGCGACCGTGAGGAGATCGCGATGAACGCGAACGCACAGACATCCGCGCCCCACGTGCTGGCCGACCAGGTCGAGTCTCTCGAAGCGGCAATTGAGGACTTCCAGGATTCGTCCCAGGAGTGGCGTCGGCTGCTCTCCGAGTTGCTTGGCACCTTCTTTCTGGTCCTCGTCGCGGCGGGCGGCGGGATGATGGGCCAGGCGTTTCCCGGAACGATCAGCCGGAGCGCGGCGGTCGTCGCACCAGGGCTGATGGTGTTGGCGATCATCTTGTTCATGGGCAAGGTCTCGGGCGCGCACCTCAACCCTGCGGTGAGCATCGGGTTCGCGTTGCGACGCGATTTCCCGTGGTGGCGGGTCCCGGGGTACGTCGTGGTCCAACTTGCTGGGGCCACATTGGCAGCGTGGTTTCTCCAAGCTGTGGTGCACGTCTCCGCGACCTACGGGTCGAACTATCCCGCGCATGGCTTCTCGAACGCCGATGCGTTCTGGATGGAATTGATCCTGACGTTCGGCCTCGTCAGCGTCATCCTCGGTACGGCATCCGGCGCGCAGAACCTCGGCATCGTCGGTGCGTTCGGGGTCGGTGCCTACATCGCGCTCGCGGGACTCTGGGGCAGCCCGATCTCAGGTGCGTCGATGAACCCGGCGCGTACCTTCGGACCGGATGCAGTGGGCGCGAACTTTGACGCGGTACTGGGTGTACGTTGCGGGCCCGCTTGCCGGCGCCGCAGTGGCGGTCGCGGCCGCGTACGTGCTCCGAGGCCGTGGCGGTGGCCGCGCCGGCTCAGGAGCTGCACAAGGCACGCTTCGCGAAGAGATTGCAGAGCCCGACCAGAGATGAGCCGCGTCGCCGCAGTCTCGCGACCTGATCATGGACCATGCCCGGATGTTCGGCGGGCCCTCAAGGAAGGAAAACGAGGATGAGCGAAGTCGATCGCAATCACCTCCCGATCCGGCGGCCGACCTTCTCGGGAGTCGTCAACAAGACGCTCGACGGGTCGCAGCCTGACTGGAACCTGATCTCGCATCCCACGCCCCCCGAGGGCGCGCCGAACGTGCTGCTTGTGCTTATCGACGACGCTGGCTTCGGGAACCCGAGCACCTTCGGGGGCCCGATTCAGACTCCGAACTACACCCGGATCGCGGAAGGCGGCGTGAAGTACAACCGTTTCCATGTCACCGCACTTTGTTCACCGACACGCGCCTCGCTGCTCACCGGACGCAACAACCACACCGTGGGCTTCGGTTCCATCGGCGAGTTCGCAGGTGGTTTCCCCGGCTACTCGGCAACCTTGCCACGCGACTGCGCGCCGCTCCCTCGGACGCTCAAGGAGAACGGCTACAGCACGGCAGCTTTCGGGAAATGGCACCTGACGCCCGACGGACAGCAGGGCGCTGCCGGGCCGTTCGACCGGTGGCCCAACGGGTGGGGCTTCGACTACTTCTACGGCTTCCTTGGCGGTGAAGCGAGCCAATGGGACCCATGCCTGGCCGAGAACCAGAAGATCATCGGCACGCCACCCGACTACTACGACGACGAGGATCCGTACTACTTCCCGGATGCGATGGCGGACCGCAGCATCGAGTGGTTGCACGGGGTCCGAGCCCAGGACACGCACAAGCCGTTCTTGGTGTACTTCTCGACCGGTTGCAGCCATTCCCCGCACCACGTCGCGAAGGAGTGGGCCGACAAGTACGCCGGGAAGTTCGACCAGGGGTGGGACAAGCTCCGCGAAGAGACATTCGCGCGCCAGAAGGAGCTCGGCGTGATCCCGGCCGACACCGAGCTCACACCCCGGGACGCCGCGTTTCCCGCATGGGACGACCTGCCCGAAAATTTGAAGTCGTTCTACGCGCGTCAGATGGAGGTCTATGCCGGGTATTCGGAGAACGCCGACTACAACGTCGGCCGCGTGATCGACGCCATCGAGGAGCTGGGCGAGCTCGACAACACGCTCATCCTCTGGATCTGGGGCGACAACGGCGCCAGCATGGAAGGCACGATCACCGGCTCGTTCAACGAGCTCACGATGCAGAACGGCATCCCGCTCACCGACGAGATGCAACTTCAGCTCTCCGAGCGGTACGGCGGGCTCGAGAAGTGGGGCGACGCGATCATGGACCCCCACTACTCGGCCGCATGGGCGTGGGCCGGCAACACGCCGTTCCAATGGGGCAAGCAGGTGGGTTCACACCTCGGGGGCACCCGCAACCCGATGGTTGCGCACTGGCCCGATCGCATTCAGAACGGTGGCGGGCTGCATTCCCAGTTCACCCACGTCATCGACGTGGCGCCCACCATCCTCGAGCTCGCCGGCATCCCGGCACCCGACTCGGTCGACGGCATCCACCAGGAGCCGTTGCACGGATCCTCCTTCGCGGCGTCGCTCACCGACGGTGCCGCCCCCGAACACCGGACCCAGCAGTACTTCGAGACCATCGGCAACCGCGCCATGTACAAGGACGGCTGGTGGCTGGCGATGAAGACAGAGCGCATCCCGTGGGTGCTGACGCCCGACGCGCTCAAGCCGTACGCGCCCGGCGTCTGGGATCCGGACGCCGGCCCGGCCGAGCTGTACTACCTGCCCGACGACTTCTCACAGGCGAAGAATGTCGCCGCGGACCATCCTGAGAAGGTCCAGGAGCTGAAGGACCTGTTCTGGCAGGAGGCGGAGCGGTACAAGGTGTTGCCGCTCCTCGCCACGCTTTCGACGTTCTTCGGTCTGGTACCCCCGATCCCCGAGGAGACGAGGTTCGAGTTCCGGGGCGACGTCCAGAACGTGCTGTCGGGCATGATCCCCCGGATCTACAACCGGTCCTACTCGATCAGCGCCGACCTGGTGATCCCGGACGGGGGCGCCGAGGGCGTCATCGTCGCAGAAGCCGACCACCTCGGCGGTTTCACGCTCTACGTCAAGGACGGCAAGCTCACCCACACGTACTCGATGATGGGTGTGTTCATCTTCAAGCAGGTGGCGGAGGAGGACCTCCCGTCAGGTGAGGTGACCGTACGCATGGAGTTCGAGGCGGACGGAGCCACGCCGGCCACGGGTGGCGCGGTGACGCTGTTCATAGACGACCGACCCGTCGGGAAGGGGCGAATGGACCACACGGTGCCGATCCGCTTCTCGGGCTACTCAGGAATGGACATCGGCCGCGACAACGGTGGGGTTGTTGACCGCGCCTACGAGCACCAGAAGCCGTTCGCCTTCACGGGCACTGTGAAGAAGGTGGTGTTCGACATCAGCCCGCATCTGTCCGCGCAGGACGAGCTGGCGGTGCACACGGCCGAGCAGCACGGACAAGCCGCGCACGCGTTGTCGGCATGATCAGCGACGCCAGGAGGGCTCGATGAAGATCGACGACGAGACGACCGATGTACTGATCGGGGGATACCTGTCGACTGCCGCGGCACACGAGGACTACGAGTCGGTCCTCAGTTGTGGCGAGCGCCTCTGGGGCGCGGTTGTCGTGAGCAAGGACCTCGAAGGCAACGTCTCGCTGGAGCAGACCGACCACACGGTCGAAGAGGGCGCCGCCGGAATGACCGGTGTCGGGCTCGTCGTCGGCCTGTTCGCACCCCCGCTGCTCGCGGCGACTGCGATCGGCGCGGCGGTCGGCGCCGCCGGTGGCAAGGCGCTCCACAAGAAGATCGGCAGCGGCATCGAGAAGATGGCCGAGGAGACCATCCCCATCGGTGGGGCGGGCCTGATCGTCGCGTATCCGCACTCGGCCGCGGAGAAGGTGGAACCGGTTGTGACGCGAGCGGTGCAGAAGGTCGTCGGCGAAGCCGAGGGCAATCACGTCAAAGCGCTCAAGGGCGCGCTCGCCGACGCGCAGCAAAAGATGGCGCAGAGCGCCGAGGGAAACGCTTAGAGGCGACCGCCCGGTCGAACCCGGGTCGACTCAGGCGTCGGCGGCGACTCGGAAGCCGGTGTGTCCGGCGGAGCTCACGGGTTCGCTCCCGAAGCGCGCCGAGACCCGGTAGCGCCGGCAGTACGAAAGATGGCACAGGTGCAACGGCGGCCAGCTCGATCGAGGACCGGACCCCCGCCGAGGTCTACGCTGCCACCCGCGCCGCGTGATCCGTCACAACCCGTGTCCACCAGAACGGGGGCAACTCCACCGTGGTCTCGGGCGTCGCAGTGATAATGGTGGTGTCCGGCTGGATTGTCACCGTGGTAGTCGTGGGCAACGTCGGCCGAGCGGGTTCGTTGGTGAGTCTGACAGTCTGTTTGTTCGCCTCGAAGTGAGGCGCAATCACCAGTCCCGCAGCCACGATCAAGGCATCCAACGTCGCTGCCACGACCGCCCGGCGGCGATGGCGGACGGCCCGGGCTCGGGTCCCGATTTTGGTCAGGCTGGTGAGGTCGTCGGGCTCGACGCGGCTTGTCTCGGCCCGCATGGCGGCGCGGAGGCGGTCCTTCGAGGCTCATCGGTCGTCCTCCGAAGTCTCGCCCAACAGGCTGGTCACCGCGGCTAGGCCTCGCCGGAGGTGAGTCTTCACCGAGCCCGGCGAGACACCCATCGCCTCGGCCATTTCGCGCTCGCCGAGGTCCAGGTAGTACCGCAGGGCCAGCGCCTCGCGCTGGCGGGCGGGGAGCCGGCGCAGGGCGTCCACCACCCGTTGGTGCTCGGCCGCCCCGAGCGCCCCCGCTTCGGGAGTCGGCGCAGCAGGCGAGACGGTGCGCCGCTCGACGAACCGGGCGACGACCTTGCCATGGCGAAGTTCGGAGCGGGCCCCGTTCATCACGGCCGAGCGTAGGTAGGCCGGGGCGCGGTCGAGCCGACGCAAGCCGCCCCAACTGAGTTGGATCTCGACGAAGGCGTCCTGGACGATCTCCTCGCTGCGGCCCTGGTCGTTCAGCAGCAGATTGGCGAGCCGCACCAGCGACCGGTAGTGCTCGCGATACAGCGCGACCAGTGCGTCACCAGCCGCTGCGTTCATCGTCCGGTCCAACCGGAAGGTCACCCTCGCCATCATCCCACCGGACGCTTTGATGTGCCCCGGGTCGGTGGAGTCGGTGATGTGCCCCGGGTTTCACGGAGTTGTGTTGTTGGATTGCATGCCAGCGGCCTCGAAGGAAGGTCGGCATGCCAAAGCGATATCCGGCGGAGTTTCGTCAGCGAGTGTTGGACCTGGTCGCATCGGGTCGGCCGGTCGCTCAGGTCGCGGCCGAGCTTGGGATCAGCCCCCAGGCGATCTACACGTGGCGCCAGCAGGATCAGATCGATCGTGGTGAACGCAGCGGTCTGACGAGCAGCGATCATACGGAGCTCGTCGCAGCACGGAAACGAATCGCGGACCTCGATACCGAGCTCGCGGTGACAGACGCGCGAACGAGCTGTTGAAGGAGGCGGTCAGCCCAAACGGCGGTGGGCAGCCATCGCGATGATCGCGAGCGACGGCCGCCCGATCCAGGTCGCGTGCGGGTCCTGGACGTGACCAAGTCGGGATACTTCGCGTGGAGGAAGCGCGCGCCGTCTGCACCAGCTCTCCGCCACGCCTGGCTCACGGGCGTGATCGGTCGGATCCACACCGCCTCGCGTGGAGCTGAAATCTGCAGGTGTGTCAACGCCGGTCGCCGTTGAGGCGTCTGTTTGAGCGAGGTCCATCTTTCGGAGAAGGAGAGGAACATGAAGCGATCCGGGCACCTGGTGGCCACTGGGACCGCCGCCGCCGTGCTGGCGGTTGTCGGGCTGCTCGTCGGGACTGCGAGTACCAGTACCAGTACCAGTACCAGTACGAGTACGAGTACCAGTACCAGTACCAGTACCAGTACCCGCTCCGTCCTGCGCGCTCTCCTGGGGTTCGCTGCCCAAGCAGGCCAGTCAGGGTCCCCAGTTTCCGCCTACGTTGCTCACGAATGTCCGCTGCCGGCGAGCACACCTGCTTCGATCGCCTCGTCATCGACCTCAGCGGGCCGGCGGTCGGCTACCACGTCGGCTATGTCCCTGAGGTGCTCCGGCAGGGCAGCGGCCTGCCCGTGCCGCTGCGAGGCGGGGCTTTTCTCGACGTGACGCTGCACGCGCCGACCTATGACCTCAATGGAAGGCCCACCTTCAGTCCACCCAATGAGTCGAACATCGTCGCCGTGGGCGGGTTCCGCACGTTCCGTCAGGTCGCCTCAGGTGGATCGTTCGAGGGATACACCACCTTCGGCCTCGGCGTGCGAGCCCGGTTGCCGTTCCGGGTGCTCGTGCTGCGGGGCCCCGGGTCGAAGTCGCGACTAGTGGTCGACGTCGGCCATCGGTGGTGACAGTCCCGTAGGGTGCATCAACTCGCCTGGCGGAGCGGCACGTTCGTGCAACGGCAGGATGTTCCGCCGGTTGCCCTGGCCCTCTACATCGCGGTGGGGCGTCCGCTGGGGCGGTTCCGATCGGAGAACGCAAGGACATTCGAGATGCTGACGTTCAAGTTCGCCGGGTAGGAGAGCGACGGATCTGGCGGCTGCGTCGCCGGCTCGATGTGATCTTCGATGACGAGCATGCGGTGGCCGACGCGGGGCTGATGTTGCCAGCCACGCTTGCCCAGCATCTCCGACTGCGCGACTTGATCGAGGAGTGCGTCGATCTGGGTGACGCGGCGGGACGCGCTCAGCTCTCTCCGGAGCTACGGTCGGCCGGTGCGCAGGCTCATTACTGGTCTGGATGACGCGGGCCGAAGCTGTGTCGTCGAGGAGGGCACACTGGCGTTCGGCCCGACTACGGCTGGGCTTGCGCTAGCGATCGTGTTCTCTACCGAGCAAAGCCCGCCATCGGCTCGGCCGATCGGACAGGCGCCGACCTTCGACCTCGGTGTGGCACCCGGGTTGGCCCGCTGGTTCGTCGTGGAGTACGAGCGGAACATGGAGCTCCCGATGCACCACACCGACACCCTCGACTTCGACGTCGTCCTTTCGGGCAGCGTGGAACTGATACTCGATGATGGGCCGCACCGCCTCGAGGCGGGCGACTGCGTCGTGGTCACCGGCGTCGACCATCGGTGGCGCGCGGGACCCGACGGCTGCCGACTGAGCGTGCAGACCCTGGGCACGCCCCCGCCAGCGCGACAAGAGTCGAATTAGGCGTCGTTCCCGGCCTCGTCGACGCCCACGCCGTCGGATCCGAGCACCCGTGGCAGCGGCGAGTTCTTCGGGCCGTGGCCGCGCATCGTCAGGATGTCGTGATAGTTGACTGAAGCGACCTTCACCTGGACGATCGTCCAGCCCTCCTCTGCCACCGGATCCGGGTGGTCGCCGACGTGCAGTCCGGTGAGTGGGTCGTCCCGCTCGATCCGGGTCACCGTGGCGGCGAACATCAGCGGCCGACCCCGATGTTCCGCTCCTCGGTCACGATCACGACACGCCCGCTCGGATCCATGAAGTTCTCCTCGTCGTCCCTCAGCACCTTGCCTCCGTCGCCGAGATACCAGTCCGACCACACACGCAAACCGGCGAGATCATCGAAGCCGAACTCAGTCACGCAGTCGTAGACCGGTTCAGGACTGCTGCGCCCGAGCACTAAGGCGTGGTTCTGCGAGTACGACTTGATGGCACCGGCGACCTCGGGCGGGATCGACCGGTGGAACAGGGGCGCATGCCGGTACTCGTAGTAGTCGCAGAACGCCTCGACTGTGACGTCGGGGCGACGCTTGATCAGCGCGATGAGCTTGATCATGCCGCAAGTACCTCCTGAGCTCAGCGGGTCGGCCGAAGTGCTCTGCCGTGTCGCGGAGGACTACAAAGCGTTCAGACTGTCGCGATCGGTGTGGCCGGGGAGCGCACGATCCGGGCAGTCGCAGCGGGGGAGCGGCGAGCAGGAAGGGTCACGTCCGCTGAGGTGGTGTGCGACGACGGTCGCGTCAACCTCGTGGTGATGTTCTATCCGACTTCGGCGAGTTGTGCTGCGGTCACCTCCTGGGGCTGGTCGGCGAGGGCGCCGTCGATGACGCGCATGCGAGCTTTGGTGAGGCTCTCGACGCTCATGTAGCGTCGTGCGACGGCCCACTCGTCGTGTTGTTCGGCGAGCACGGCGCCGACGAGACGGATCATCGACGGAGCGGTTCGGGAAGATCCCGACGACGTCGGTGCGGCGACGGAGTTCCTTGTTGAGTCGTTCTTGGGGATTGTTGGATCGGATCTGACGCCAGTGCTCTTTGGGGAACGCGGTGAAGGCCAACACGTCGGGAGCGGCGTCGACGAGCATCACTGCCGCGTCGGCGAAGCGTTCCTCGAGTTGGGCGACGACCCGTGCGTGCTGCGCCCAGGTTGTGGTCGCGTCGGGCTGTTCGAAGATCGAACGTACGAGAGTCGCGACCATCGCCTGGGCGGACTTCGGAACCCGTGTCAGCAAGTTGCGCACGAAATGTGTGCGACACCGCTGCCAGCTCGCGCCCGCCAACACGCCCGCGATCGCGTTCTTCAGCCCTTCGTGCGCGTCGGAGATCACCAGCTGCACGCCCGAGAGGCCCCGTGCGACAAGCGACCGCAGGAACGCGGTCCAGCCGGCGCCGTCTTCGGTGGTGAACACGTCCACGCCTAGCACCTCCCGGTGCCCCTCGACGTTCACACCGGTCGCGATAACACACGCGACGTTCACGATCCGGCCGCCTTCACGGACCTTCTGGGTGAGCGCATCGACCCACACATACGTGTAAGGCCCGGCGTCGAGGGGCCGGGTGCGGAACGCTTCCACGATCAGATCAAGCGACTTGGCGAGCTCGCTCACCTGTGACTTGGAGATCCCCTCGATGCCCATCGCCTTGACCACATCATCGACACGCCGCGTCGAGACACCCTCCACGTAGCACTGGGCGACCACCGCGACCATCGCCTGTTCCGCCCGTCGGCGCGGCTCGAGCAGCCAGCCCGGAAAGTAACTCCCTTCACGGAGCTTTGGGATCCCGAGATCGATCGTGCCCACCCGGGTATCCCACCGGCGTTGGCGATACCCGTTGCGGACGTTCGCCCGATCCGGGGTCCGCTCCGCGTAGCCGGCGTTGCACACCGCCGAGGCCTCCGCGCCCATCAACTGCTCCACGAACGTCGCCAACATCGAACGGACCAGATCCGGATCCGCTTCCGCCAGATGCTGCACGAGCCACTCGCGCGGGTCCATCATGTTCGGGACTGCCACCGTGTTCCTCCTCATGTCGATCCTTGTGGAAGGTCTTCATGAGGTTGACGCGGTGGCCGTCGCGTCCGAGGGACCCTCAGCCCCTCAAACAACTACCCCGCACACCACACCCCTGGACGCAACTGTTCTGTGCGCTCCTCTGCGGAGGGCGTCGTGCGCAATCGCGCGTGTCCTAGTACAGCACCTTGGTGGCAGGCCTCTACCCGCAATGAATGGGCTGGCCCTGACGCATTACCGTCGCGCTATGAGCAGCCCGCGAGTGCTCGGTGGAGTGGTGCACAAGCTTCCAGGAGACCTGCGCAAGGCGCTGATCGCCAACCCCACGGCACTCGATGCCTGGAACGACGTCACGCCTCTGGCCCGTAACGAGTTCATCTGCTGGGTCGAGGATGCCAAGCAGGAGATGACCCGAGAACGCCGTATTCGCCGGACCCAGGAGGAGCTGGAGGAAGGCGAGCGTCGGCCCTGCTGCTGGCCAGGATGCAAGCACCGCGAACGCACCGGCAGATAGCAGTCGGCTGGCTGCCCCTACTGCCGCCTAAGCGCGTGGTCGTTCGGCGCTGAGGCGGCAGCCGCGTCCGGGCGTGTTGCTCGATGGCCCGTGCGGCTCACCCCGCGCCTGGGGTGGTGGAGCATCTCGGTCACCGCGCTCACCGGCGCCATTCAACCGCGCGACGTCGCACCAATGAGGGTGAGGGGGGCGTCAGCTGACGTTGCCCCGCTCAATTGATCTGAAACGCTTCGCCACGTTGGCGTTGAGGTCCCAACTCCCTTCGGCTTCATGCTCGACAAGCAGCAGTGGCTCGACAGGTACCGCCGGTGTTGTGCCCGCGCCGGCGCGATGCTTGGCCGGTCAAGATCCGGTCGGGGAGGGCCACCGTGACGGAGGTGCCGACGGGAACGGTCGACCGCGTGACTCGGCCCGGGATGAGAAGCCGATCGGCCGATCGGCGCTCGTGGAACGGCGCGGCTGCGCAGATGAGGCCTGGCAGGGGTATCGATTGCTCCTTGACCTCGAGTCGGAAAATCTCGTGGACGGTGTCCAATTCCAATGCGACCGTTGGGGGAGGTGTGGGATCGCCGATGCCGGTCACGGATGGCTGGAGAGAAGGAGCGAACGATGGGAGAGATCCACGTCCACGAGTTCATCAGCCTCGATGGTGTCATCGACGAGCCGACTTGGACCGCGGATTTCGGCTTCACACCAAGGATGGGCGAGTTGATCGGGGGCGTCATGGGCGACGCGACCGCGCTGCTGCTCGGTCGCACGACGTATCAGATGTTCGAGCCGGCGTGGTCGACCCGCACCGTAGAGGACGATCCCGGCGCAGCGTTCTTCAACGACGCGACGAAGTATGTCGTGTCGTCAACGCTCGTCGACCCGACCTGGCAGAACACCACGGTCGTCGGCGGGTATGACCCCAAGACGATCCGTCAGCTCAAAGACGAGGTGGCCGGCTGGTTGTACACAAGTGGCAGTGCGACGCTCGTGCGGGCGCTGCTGGCGGACGGCCTCGCCGATGAGCTCCATCTGTTCGTGTATCCCTTGACCAGGGGTGAGGGTCCCCGGCTGTTCCCGACGCTGCCGATCGAGGGCGCGATCTCGCTGCAGGCGTGTGAGGGGCTCGAAAACGGCGTCGCGTACGTCAACTACCGGATCGAGCAGAGATGATGGCGCACGATTCGGGCTATGCGGCAGTCAACGGACTCGAGCTCTACTACGAGATCCACGGCAGTGGAGAAGCCCTTCTCGTGTTGCCGGGCGCTTACATGACCGTCGAGCTGATGGGCGATCTCGTGCCGGCCCTCGCCCAGCACCGCAGGGTCATCGCCGTGGAGTTTCAGGGGCACGGCCACACCGCCGACATCGACCGCCCGTTCTCGTACGAAGCCTTCGCCGACGACACCGCCGCGCTCCTCAAACATCTGGGGATCGACCGGGCCGATGTCTACGGCTACAGCCTGGGCGGCGGCGTCGCGCTCCAACTCGGGCTTCGGCATCCCGATCGGGTTCGCAAGCTCGTCATCGCTTCGGCCTCCTACAGCAGCGGTGGCATGTACCCCGAGGTGCTGGGCGGCATTGAGAACATCACACCCGAGATGTTCGACGGGACGCCGTGGCGAGACGCGTATCAGCGGACGGCGCCAGACCCGGCCGCGTTCCCGACGCTGATCGTGAAACTCAAGCAGCTCGACATGACCCCATTCGACTGGCCGATCGACGACCTCACTGCGCCTGCATTGATCCTGATTGGCGACTCGGACGGCACGCGCTTGGAGCACGCTGTCGACATGTTCCGGCACCTCGGCGGCGGAGTCTTCGGTGACCTGGCCCCCGAGCTGCCGACCTCGCAGTTCGCGATCCTGCCCGGCACGACTCACGTGGGCATGCTCGAGCGAGCCGAATGGATCTCGGGGATGGTCACGACGTTTCTCGCAACCTGAGTCGCGCTGCGCTACGACGGCGACACCCGCGAAGCGGTGATTTGCTCGGCATGGGGTGCCGACGCCGACTGGGTCCGCAACCTGCGAGCGCACCAGGCGCTCGAAGTCCGGATTGCGAGGGACTCGTTCGTCCCCGAACATCGCTTCCTCACAGACGACGAAGCGGTCGCCGTCGCGATCGACTTTCGAACGTGTCATCCGTGGCGGCTTCGCCTGCTCGGCACCGTGCTGGGATGGGGCAACCTGCATTCCGACGAAGCGCTACGGCGCTTCGTGCGCGCACACCCCTTCGTCTCGCTGCGGCCAGCCCGGTAACACCGAGTGGCAGGTCTCCTCCACCGAGCACGTCTACGAGAGCCGCGACCGCGAGACCGGCATGGTCAAGTGGACCGTCACCGCCGTCGACCTTGTCTTCGGTTCGAATGCCCAGCTCCGAGGCATCGCCGAGGTCTACGCGTGCGAAGACGCGCAGCAGAAGTTCGTGGACGACTTCGTGGCTGCGCGGGACAACGTCATGAACCTCGATCGCTTCGACCTGGCCTGATCGCAACGGACGGACAACACGATTGCAGTCGGGAGGTTGCGAAAGAAGTCCGGCGCATCGTCAGGATCCGGCGTCGCGCCTTTCTGCACGGCGCGCGACGTCGAACTGCCGGCAGTGCACGCGACCAAGACGAAGACCGCACTCGAGTTCTGCTCGCGAGAGCTGCGCGCGCGCAGCGGTAGCCACCCCCTTTCGCACTGAACTGAAACTCCGAGCACCTCGACGTTAGGGTGGCGAGATGGGTGTTGATCGCTCGGAAGCCAGGCCGCCCATGCGTGTGGTGATTGTGGGTGGTGTCGCGGGAGGTATGTCGGCGGCGACGCGTCTTCGCCGCCTTGACGCTGACGCGAGTATCACGATTCTCGAACGGTCTGGTCACGTCTCGTTCGCCAATTGTGGTTTGCCCTATTTCGTCGGAGGGCTGATCGAAGAGGAACAGGACCTGACACTCCAGACCCCGGAGCAGCTCTTTGCTCGCTTCCGTCTCGACCCGAGGGTCGACAACGAGGTCGTTGCGATCGATCGCGGGGGCACACGGTGACGGCCCGCTCGACGATCACTGGTGCGGAGGCGGTTGTTGGCTACGACAAGCTCGTGCTCAGCACGGGCGCGGCGCCCGTGCGCCCCCCGATCCCCGGCTATGACCGTGTTCGCACCCTACGGACGGTCGAGGATGCAGCCCGGCTCCTGTCCGACGTCGAGGTTGCGCCGTCAACCGCGGTGGTGATCGGCGCGGGGTTCATTGGGCTCGAGATGGCTGAGAATCTCGTCGTGCAGGGCATCGATGTCACGATCATCGAGGCCACGCCGCAGGTGCTTCCGCCGCTCGATCCGGAGCTTGCCATTCTCGTCGAGGACGAGCTCATCGCGCACGGCGTTCATGTCGAGACCGGAGCGACGGTCGCATCGGTGCACGACAACGCCGTGACGCTTGCCGATGGACGGACGGTTCCCGCGGAACTTGTCATCGGCGCGATTGGGGTGCGGCCGGATGTGCAACTCGCGGAGGCGGCCGGCCTGGACCTCGGACCGAGCGGCGGTATCGCTGTCACGGACACGAACCAGACGAACGATCCCGACATCTACGCCGTGGGCGACGCCGTAGAGAAGTCGGACGCGATCTCGCACGCGAAAGTCGCTGATCGCGCTCACGAACGTTGCGAATCGCCAAGGTCGAAGGGTGGCCGACCACATCGCCGGGCGACAGTCACACACGGTCGCGTCGACGGGGACGGCGATCGTCAAGATCTTCGATCTGGTTGCCGCGACGGTCGGATGGAGCGAACGGCGCCTGCTAGCAGCAGGGCTGCCGTTCCGAGCAATCCACTCACACCCGTTCGACCATGCCACCTACTACCCCGGCGCGCGACGCGCATGTGCGCGAAACTGATCTTCGACCCGGACGACGGAACGATTCTCGGCGCGCAAATCGTCGGCCGTAACGGCGTGGACAAACGGATCGACGTGATCGCGACCGCGATGGCCGGCGGCATGACTGCCGACCGCCTCGCCGACCTCGAACTGGCGTATGCCCCGCCGTTCTCATCCGCAAAGGATCCCGTCAACATGCTCGGCTACATGGCCGAGAACGTGCTGAGCGGCGACTGCGACATCGTCGAACCGAGCGAGCTCGATGCGCTCGTCGCCCAAGGCTGGACCCTGATGGACGTGCGCACCGTCGAGGAACACGCCGCCGGCGCCATCCCCGGATCGATCAACCTGCCAATCGACTCACTACACGACCAACTCCACACGCTCACGGCCGCCCCCATCGTCGTCTATTGCGAGGTCGGCCAACGAGGACACACCGCGACCGCCCTGATGCAAGAACTTGGGATCCAAGCTCGCAACCTCGACGGCGGCTACCAAACCTGGAGAGCAACCTTGCGGGCTCAGGCGCAGCAAGCGGGCAGATAGCCCATCACGAACCCGCCGCGCTACAAGACGCGCCGATCGACTACCCGACCTAGGGCAGCAGTGCCGTTGTCGTTAGCGGACAGGCAGCCAGCGCGCTCGGAATCGGCGCACTCACGTTCGCCCGACACATCGACCTCCTTGAGGAGCGCGTTGCAACGAGCACGAGCGAAGACACAAAGACCTCACGTCGGGCGGCGTGACGTACGAATTTCGTACGCGCTGGCGAGCTGCCGACGGCCACAAGCGCGGAACTGCTGCCCTGGTTCCAGGCATCCAGCGACCGTGGAGGAAGCCTGCCCCGTTACGACCGGAGGGCTCGGCGGGTCAGGTGTGCAACTGTCGCCCATTGATGACTCTGTGGTCGTCGTAGCATCGAACTTCCATGAGCGGATTCGATGCCGGTCGTCTCACGGGTCTTCGTGACGTGATGGCCGGCCATGTGGAACAGGACAGGGTCGGCGGCTTGGCGTGGCTTGCCGCCCGCGGCGATGACGTCGAGGTCGGCTCGGCCGGGTGCGTCACCGGGGAGAACCCGATCCGGTTGGTCGAGACAGCATCTTTCGCATTGCCTCGATGAC
>CAWEZO010000004.1:0-21724 GCA_963813635.1 uncultured Actinomycetes bacterium
CTGGTCTACCTGACTAAGTACGTATTGCTGGACGTCCTGATCGTGTCGAGCATCAGCCGTCACGTCGGTGGCCTGCGGTTGAGCTCGAGCCGCCCGTGAGCATGTTCGCTGAAAGCTGCGCTCGGGCGCAAGACCTCGCCCTCGGCCTCGACATTCTCCAACACATATGCGGATGATGACCGGCGTGTTCATTTCGATCACCTGATTCGGCAAGGCCGGGATCCGGCACCGGGATGGTCGTCAGCGGCGAGTACATCTCAGAGCTGGGGCGCAACGCCGCGCAGGAGGTCCGCACGGTGATGGACCACCAGCTCGCCTCGCTGACGCTCGGGGACGCCGGCGCCCACGATTCTCGAGCGGGCGCCGGAGGGCGCTGCGGGGATCGAGGTGGCTGGGTTCACGACATTGGCGGAGCACAGTCGCTTGTGCGTGGCGTTCCCGCCGACGATCGGCCCTGGGGTGACGATGCATACCAATGCCGCGAGATCCACAGGGCCGCGACCGAGGAAGCAGTCCCGATGCTTCAGGGAAATGCTCGATCCTCGGCTCATAGACTCGACCCAGATCCGTACTGATCCGCATCGACCTCGGCTCGGGCGATCGAGAAGGCGATGGTGCAGTTCTCTTGGTTATGGATTGAGGTTGAAGCACGTGGTGATCACCGTCGATGAGTTGGGCAACACCTCGTCCACGACGCATTTCGTCGCTCTGAGCAAATATCTGAGGGAGGGCCGCTTCGTCGAGGACAGGGTCCTGCTGCTCTCGCTTGCTTCGAGTCGAAGGAGGTGGGCATCGTGATCTTCACGGTCGGTCAGCTGGTGGGGCGCTATGGGCACGATCATTGAGGCGACCGCGACCACGGACGGTCGGTCGTCCAGGAGGCGCTGGGGCTTGCTGATGCGGCCGCCCGACTCTGTCTGGAACGGCCGGAACCGGACTGCGGAGGACGTGGACCTGCTCATCAACGCCGGCGTCTACAACGACAAGGGCATCAGCGAGCCGGCGACCGCGTCGTTGATCAGGAGGACATGGGCGCGAACCCGAACAGCAGCCCGGAGCGGGTCAGGAAACGTTTCGTTTGACGTCGCAACGGGGCGTGTGGCTGTTGTCGGGCATTTCACCTGGTCGATGGCATGCTCCGTGCGGGAATTGTCAAGCTGGGGATGGTGGTCGCAGACATCGACCCGGAGCCGGGCGTGCTGCTGAAGGCTTCGGTTTTCCCGCGGTCGGCGGCGCGGTGCTGTTGAGCGCGGATGATTTCGGCGCGGGTTCACGGCGTTCCGATTCGTGATGTTTCCCCGAATACGCCGGGCTGTTCCGGAGCTATGTTGACTGGCAGCAGACGCCCGGCCGGGGCTGAGCGATCAGGGGCGGAACGTCCTTACCGTTGAGATCGCCGAGTCCTACACGGTTCGGGCACTTGATTGCGCCGAGTCGACCGTCGGCGAGCTGCGCGGCCAGCGTCGACCTCGACGAGGTCGACTTCGGCGTCGCGACGGCGTCGGTTCCGGGGTTCGCGGCCGCACTGCGACGCGGCTGGGCGTGCCCGCCACCGCGTCCGGTCGCCGTCGGAAGCCCTCGCCGGCGTGGACATTCGGCCGCCTCGCGGCGGCGCTCCAGTCGGTGCGACTG
This sequence comes from uncultured Actinomycetes bacterium, assembly GCA_963813635.1. Taxonomy (GTDB): domain Bacteria; phylum Actinomycetota; class Acidimicrobiia; order IMCC26256; family JBBRZM01; genus JBBRZM01. The sequence continues at coordinate 1,633 of CAWEZO010000004.1, forward strand.
GACGCCGGGCGTACGGCGCTGTTCGTCTCTGTGGGCGCGGGGATTCACAGTCGGGGCCCATCCCTCTACCAGGGATGAGCAAGGCGTGGCAGCCGGGCGCGCTGCGGCTTGCCGCTGTCGCGGGCACGTGGCGCTCGGGCGAGATGATGCGTCCTCGACGCCACCACCAGCTCGTGGAGCGTTTGACGGCCGTCGTATCTCGGCTGCCAACCCAGCTGTCGGCGAGCCGCGGGTGCAGTCCATGGCATGGGACGCGTAGCGCCTCGAGCCAGCCTGCCTCGACCGCGCCGAGCGGGGGGATCCGGCGGAGCACGTTCGCCGCCACGCGCGTCGCCGCTTGGAATCCGGACCGTGTACCAGTCGAGTTCGTCGGCGACGTCGGACCAGCGGACCGCTGGCCCCGGCGAGGTTGAGACGCCCAGGTGCCGCTCTCCAGCACGCCCGCCACCAATGCCCTGGCAACATCGTCATGGTGGACGACTGGAAGTACGGCACACCGTGGTCGGGCAGACCCCGGCTTGACCGCGGGCATCCGCCGGAGTGCTCGTAGCGGCCGACGGGCGGTAGCTTGTGCTCGAGCGCAGGTATGGAAGCTGGTCCAGAAGCGCCGGGGCCTCGGGCCCGGCGACGCACGGCCGGAACACGTAGGCCTCAGTTGCCGAACCGTGAGCGCCTCATGGAGCAGCGCGGTCGACAGCGGCTTTCTGGTGGGAGTACACGTGCGCGCTGCGGCACCGCGGGTTGGACATCCCCTCGGTGAGCAGCCCCTCGTGGTCGTGGTACCCGTAGGCCGCGACTGATAGGGAGGTGTAGACGAGCCTCGGAATGCCGGCACGTTGCTTCGAACACATTGCGGCGATCCCTCAGTGTTGATGTCGTAGCTGCTGCCGAGGCCTTCACCACAATGAAGGCACGGTGCACAACGACATCTACTCCCGCAACCAGTTCGTTCACCGCAGCCCGGGTCAAGATGTCCCCTTGGCGGTATTCCGTCTTCTTCCAGCCGAGGTTGCCCAGATCGAACAGCCACCTCGCCATCAGCACGCCGACCTCAGGCGTGAAGCTCCAGGGCGCGGACGAACGGCTTTCCCAGTCCACGGTCGGGCCCGTGACGGCGACCGTGAGTCCCGATGCGGGGTTGCTGCCCGTGGATGATGACGCTGTCATCGGCGCTCAGGCTACTCGGCAGGGCCAGGCCCGTGAGAAGGAAGGCCGCCCACGTGACGAAGCGGAGCAGTCAACTCGCAGTGCAGGTGTAGGGGACTGTTGCATTGGCGGAGAGTCGCGGTGGGCGGTGAGGGTGGCGGGATGATGCCTCGCCGTTCTCGTCCGGTACCCGAAGTGCCGAGCTCGGCGTTCAAGGGTTTTCGGTTCCCGCCCGAGATCATCGTCCTCGCCGTGCGGTGGTACCTGCGGTACGGGCTCTCCTACCGCGACGTCGAAGAACTCCTCGGCGAGCGTGGGATCGAGGTCGACCACGTCACCGTGTACCGGTGGGTGCAGCGCTTCACGCCGCTGCTCGCCGACGCAGCCCGGCCGTGCCGCCACGCGGTCGGCGACCGTTGGTTCGTGGACGAGACCTACGTGAAGGTCGCCGGCCGGTGGCGCTACGTGTACCGGGCGGTCGACCAGCACGGCCAGATCATCGACGTCTACGTCTCCCCGCGACGCGACACCCGAGCGGCACGACGGTTCTTCGCGACGGCGCTCGCGCGCCCACGGCGAGCCGACCGAGGTCGTGACCGACCGGGCCCCGGCGTTACGGGCTGCGATCGATGAGCTCATCCCCGCCGCGTTTCACAACACCGAGCAGTACGCGAACAACCGCGTCGAGTGCGACCACGGCCGGCTCAAAGCCCGGCTCCGACCGATGCGCGGCCTCAAACGCGACCACACCGCCGGTGTGGTCATGCGCGGTCACGCGTTCATGCAGAACATGCGTCGCGGCCACTACGAACTCGGGCTCGACACCCGCGCACCACCGGCGCGTCGCGACCGCGTTCACCGAACTCGCCCGGACGATCTGAACGGGAACCAGGACGGCACCTCGGTACCGCGCGGCCCGATCCAACTCAACGCAACAGCGCCCTCCCCAACATCTCCGTTGGCCATCGCCAAGCAGCTCGACCAGGCCCGAGGATTGGCAGGCTGGTGTCTTTCGCGCGTGACCTCGGCTTCTCAGATGGATGGGTCTGAGCCGGGCAGCAGCCGGCGGACGAGCTTCCCGGTGGTGTTCCGGGGGAGCTCGTCGACGAGTTCCACGTCTCGGGGGACCTTGTGGCGTGCCAGGTGGTCGCGCACATGGGCGCGCAGATCGTCCGCCGTCGGCGACGCCCCGGGAGCCGGGACAACGTAGGCCTTGAGCCGCTGCCCGAACTCGGAGTCTGGGACCCCGACGACGGCTGCGTCGGCGACGCCCGCATGCTCGAGGAGCAACTGCTCGACCTCCTCGGGGAACACGTTCTCACCACCCGACACGATCATGTCGTCCTCGCGTCCCTCGACGAAGAGGCGGCCCTCCTCGTCGAGGTACCCGACGTCGCCGGTACTCATCAGCCCGCGCGTCACCCACTTCGTGCCGCCGTCGGTGTAACCGCCGAAGAGCATTGGATTGGAGACGAAGATCCGACCCCGCTCTCCCGTCGGTACCGGCGCGTCGTTCTGGTCGCGGATCTCGATCGTCGTGTCGCGCAGCGGCCTGCCCGCCGTGCTCGGTGAGGCGCGAAGATCGGCGGGGCCCGCGAGCGTCCCGTACGCGACCTCGGTGGAGCCGTAGAGGTTGAACACGACGTCGCCGAACGCGTCCATGAAGTCCACGGCGAGCCGGCCGGGCAGCGCGGAGCCGCTGACGGCCACGTAGCGCAGGGAAGTCGTGTCGTACTGGGCCCGCACCGATTCGGGGACCGCGAGGATGCGTCGGAGCATCACTGGCACCGCGACCAGTCCGTGCGCGCGGTGCGCCGCGACCGCCGCCAGCGTGGCCTCCGGGTCGAAGCGGCGTTGCAGCACGGCCGTCCCGCCCAGCACCAAGCCGAGCGCAAGATGGCCGAAGCCCCAGGAATGAAACAGCGGCGCGGCGATCACGCTCACATCGCCGGAACGCATCGGGAGCACCGACAACAGCGCCAGCCCGGGGCCGAGACCGGCGCGTTGCTCGCGCGGCACACCCTTCGGGGTGCCCGTCGTTCCCGAGGTCAGGATGATCGTCCGACCGGGACGCGGTCGGCCGCGGTGGGTCACCCGGGTCACCGGAGTTCGCGAGCTCGTCCAGCGTCGGCCGATCCGATGGGCCGTCGTGCCAGGCGACGAACCGGACCATGTCTGGGGCGGCACCGTCGAGGACTGTGCCTGAACTCCTCGTCGTGCACCACGGCGACCACGCGCTCGCGCTCGAGAACGTCGCGCAGCTGGGGAGCGGCAAAGCCGGTGTTGAGCGAGACCGTATCGGCACCGAGCTTGGCGAGTGCCGCGATCGCCTCAACGAAACCGGCGTGGTTCCGACACAGCACGCCGACCTTCGCCCCCGCGCTCACACCGCGCGCCCGGAACGCATTGGCCTGCGCGTTGCTGCGGCGATGCAGCTCCGCGAAGGAGAGCACGACCCGCTCGTCAACGACCGCCGCGACGCTCCGGATACCGCGCGGCGTTGGCCGCGAAGCCACCGGCAAGGGTCGACCCGTAATACCGCAGCGCACGCCCGAGCGCCCACGCCCGGTTCGGTCGCGGCGGCCTCAAGAGCCCCGCACGAGCCAAGACGCGCACGTCCGCCACCAGGTCGGCACGCCGAACCACGCCCGCCGCCACCTCCGTCGCACTCGTTGTCCCCGACACCGTTGGCCAACAGAACCGAAGGTTGGCTAGGAGCCGACCTTCTTGAGGAAGGGTACGAGGTCATCGAAGAAGGCGTTGTTGGGGTAGGCGCCGGCGGGGTCGCTATGGGCACAGGTGCTCTGGCGGCGCAGATCGAGCGACCTGAATAACGACACACTTTACGCGTCCCCGAATCCCGCTTCAGGGGCGTCTCATAGTGCCGGGACCGGGCACTCGCGATCGCCCGGTGGCGAGGGTTGGACGAGGGACCCAGATCGCGAGAGGACTCCGCACGGGGCGACCGCTCACCGATCGTCGGTCCGCGAAAAGTCCGCGGGACTTCGAAGAACGGCGCCGAACGACAGCGAACTGCCGAGAAGTGTTTTCGCTGGTCACGGGCGAGGCCGCCGCGACCGGGCAGGTCACGAGGGCCGCGTGTCGACGTTCGCAACGTAGGTCGACGTCCAGCGTGGACCTACGCCGCAAGGCAGACGATCCGCGTGAGTGGGGGAGTTGCTTCAAGCCGCAAGTCCCCCCTCCGGCACGAACGTATGTGCGGCGGCAGGCTGGATAGGTCCGCGTGCGCCGGCGTGTCCCACAACGGCACATCGGTGGCGCGTTTCTCGGCCTCTTCCGCGGGATATTGGGACAGTGTGCTGGCTTCCGCTGTACAAGCAACGGAGGCTCGTCTGACTGACCGGACGTCGACGCCGCCGCGGCCCGCACTGGCGAGCGCCGACGTTCTCACGCAACCACGGTCGTCGCTGTTACGCCTCTTTGACCACCGAGTACCAGACTCGTTCGGCGACTGTGTGGACGAGGTCGCCAATGCGAGAAAGTCGGCGGTAGATCTCGCGCCGAGATGTGACTTCACGCAAGTCGGAGACTTGGAGGAGCGCTGACATCGCGGGCCGGTAGGCGTGCTCGACCCGGCGCTGGCTCTTGATCGCGGCATCGGCGGCCTGGGTGGCGTCATCGTCGCTGCCGAGACATCGGAACGCGTCGGCGAGATGGCCGACCGCTTCCGCGAGGAGCGTGACCATCTCGTGCGTCGGAGCGTCGGGCTTCATGTCCATGACTTCCATCTCACGCACGAGATCCTTCGCCGCGTTGAGCACCTCGTCGAGGTCGGCCGACAGTGTGTAGAGGTCCTCGGCGTCGAGCGGAGGTGAGAACGCGTCTCGGAGGGTCCGCCAAAGCTCGCGTTTGGCGGCATCGGCGCGATGCTCGCAGTCGCGGACAGTGCCCTCCGCGGCGGCGTCACCGTCAGACCAGGCGACGAGCGCGTCCATCGCCTCCACCGTGATCGCGGCCTGCTCGCGGAGCATTGCGAGCAGATCCGGATTCTCCGGCAGGAACCAACGTTTGGTGGTCACGTCAACCACCTCCAAGGCAGCAGAGCGACGACCGCGAACACGGCGGTTGCCGGAACGGTCACCAGCCAGGCGATCAGCATGGCGCGCACGACGCGCCAGCGCACGTGGCGCCAACGGTGCCGTCCGCCGCCCACGCCGACTACCGACGACGCGACGACCTGGGTCGTGCTCACGGGTGCGCCCAGCACTGACGCGCCGAGCAGAACCGCGGTGGACCCACTTTGGCTCGCGAGCGCATCGATGGGTCGGATCAGGATGATGCGCCGGCCGAGCGTCCGCACGATCGGCCAGCCACCCAGCGCGGTCCCCGCGGTGAGTGCGAGGCCGCACGCCAGTTCGACCCATGGCGGCGCCGCGAGATGCCCGAGCTCGCCGCCGGCCACGAGAAGGAGCGCGACGACGCCGACAGCCTTTTGCGCGTCGTTGGCGCCGTGACTCAGCGCGAGACCTTCCGACATGATCCATTGCCCGGCGCGCACGGGCCCGCGTACGCGCCGGGTGCTTCGCTGCGCGGCGCGGTGCAATGCGCGGTCCACGACGAGCCCGGCCGCGAAGCCCACCACGGGCGCGATCGTCAGATATGTAGCGACGCCGAGCACCCCGACCGGTTTGATTCCGTCGAAGCCGCCCCAGTTGACCGAGCCGGTGCCGCCCTCGGCGAGCGCGGCGCCGACGAGGCCGCCGAGCAGCGCGTGTCCCGAGCTCGACGGCAAGCCGCGCCACCAGGTGAGCCCGTTCCACACGACCGCGCCCGTGAGCGCGGCGCCGAGGACCTGGATCATCTGGTTCGACGGAACCGTGACGATGCCCGCGATTGTGTTCGCCACCGCGCTCCCGAGCAGGAGCGGGCCGAGTACGTTGCCCGCCGCCGCGAGCAGCACCGCGGTACCCGGACGCGCGGCGCGAGTCGCGACGAGCGTCGCGATCGCGTTCGCCGCGTCGTGAACACCATTGGTGAACGCGAAGGCCAGCGCCATCCCCACTGCGACGACAAGCCCGGCGCTCATTGGCAGATTCTCGTTGCTGAGCGACCGGGATGTCGCCTGACGCGGCCGCATCGGGGACGCATACCCTTCGGTTGTGAGCGATACGCGCACGGTCCTCACGACTGGTGCCAACTCAGGCATCGGCTTGGCTACGGTGATCGAGCTCGCGCGGCGTGGGTTGCGGTCGGTCGGCACCGGTCGAAGGCCGCGATCGTCGCCGCTGCGGCAGCCGAGGCCGGCGTGGCGGTGGAGACCATGTTGTTGGACGTCACCGATGCCGACGGTTGCGCGCGTGTCATCGACGAGCTGAAACCGTTCGCGCTGGTCAACAACGGGGGCTACTCGGTGACCGGTTCGATCGACGATGTCACTGACGAGGAGGCACGCGCTGCGTTCGAGACGATGGTGATCGCGCCCATGCGTCTCGCTCGGCACGCAGTACTCCACCTGCGGACCGCGGGCGCGGGCCGCATAGTGAACATCTCGTCGAGGACCGACGCTCGCATCGCCGGTTGTGTACTGGCGCGGGAAGAATGAGTCAACACGCCCCGCCGACCACGACCAACCCGACCGCGAGGCCCTCTTCAACGGCCTCCTCGAACGAATCGCCGGAAACAGTGCTTGACAAGATCACCCGTATAACGCCGGACTGGTGCGGTCCAAGGGAGACCATCGAGGAGCAAGCGTTCGTCGAGAGACCGCCGGGCCTCAGGGGATACTGAAGTGAGGGTTATAGATCAGCCCGAGGATCGCTCCGGGTGGCGTTCTGACCGTTGCCGTGACGATGCCCTCTCCAACGTCAGCGACCGGGGCGTGCTCGGTGGCTCCGTCGGCGATCGCGGCAGCAACGGCGGCCGCCACATCCGCGACGCCCCAGTAGGTCAATGCGCCATCCGATGGGTTGGCGCTTGGCATGAGCCCGAGCTCGTAGCCTCCGACGTTGTAGCCCACGTAGAACGGTTCGTCGAAGTACGGATCGATTTCGAGAAACCCGGTCCACCACGTCTTGGCTGCATCTAGATCCGGGGACGGATAGATGACGGTGCGGAGTCCGTCCAGCGCGATGGCCATGGCGCCCAGCTTGGCATCTCGCTGACCTGGCCGCTCGTTGACCCGGCCTCCGCAGCGTCCATGCCGCTGTCCCTGAACGCCGGTTGCTCGCGCCGAGTTCCCCGCGAGGGCGCGCGACCGGCAGGTCAGGCGAGGGTTGCCGTGAGCGTGATGGTGGTGCCGGCGAGCGCCTGACTGACCGGACAGCCCGTCTTTGCTGCCTCAGCGGCGGCGGCGAACTCGCCGGATGTCATACCGGGGACGTCGCCGCGCACCGTCAGGTGGATCCCGGTGATCCCCTCGCCGGGCTGGAAGGTGACCTCGGCCTTCGTCTCGAGCGTCTCCGGCGGTGTTCCCTCCTTGGCGAGCGCGTTCGACAGGGCCATGGAGAAGCACGACGAGTGGGCGGCTCCGATGAGCTCTTCGGGGCTTGTGCGACCGGCGGGATCCTCGGCCCGCGACGCCCAGGTGACATCGAAGCCGCCGAGACCTGACGACTCGAGCTCGACGCGTCCGGCCCCTTCCATGAGGGATCCGTGCCAGATGGTGGTGGCGGAGCGGGTGGTGGCCATTGCGGACCTCGCTTCATCGGATTGAGCGGTGGAACGCCACCGTACGTCTTTCGCTCGGTGCCCCCTAGGAGCGTGGGTCCGAACCGGCCAATGGTCGGGTTCGGGTCCGTGTCGTGGTGGTCTTGGTTGTCGGTCGTGACGTGGCTCGTGTGCCGGGCGTGAACACGTAGCGAACCCGGGTATCGGAGCGAGCGTTCGCGGGCGATCGAGGAGCCGGAGCGTCACCGCTGACCGCCAGGCGGGCTCGGTCCGACGGCCCGAGCGCGTGATGCTACAAAACGATTTGCGCTCGCCAAGCGACCGTCGGTCAGCCCGCCACTCGCAAGGTCGACAGTGCGGAATCGATCAGCTGGCACTGTTGCGTTAGCGCAAAACGGATACCTCCCGTGCCTCTCAGCGCCAGAATGGGACCGCGAAACGCGGTGCATTTATGATGAATTGCCGGATTTTGAGGAGTGGCGAGGATTCTTCCGCGGGGCCGGCGCCGGCCGGCGGATCCGTCAATGCAACAGTGCCCGGCAAACGTCAGTTTCACAGCTAGACAGGAGCGAGGAGGTCTCGCGATGTCTGAGTATCTGCCGGATGTGTACGTACGGTTCGGTGAGCGCTACCCGGACGTCGCGCACTCACTTGACGCGCTGGGCAAGGCGGCGGAGGACGCCGGAGGTCTCGACGCCAGATCGCAGCGTCTGGTGAAGCTCGGGATCGCGATCGGCGCGCTCGCGGAGGGCGCAGTTCGCTCGAACGTGCGCCGAGGCGCGGGCGGTAGGTGTGAGTGACGAGGACATCCGTCAGACTGCGGTGCTTGCCATCTCGACGGCAGGCTTCCCGACGGCGATCGCCGCGATGGCGTGGATCGAGGAGGTCCTCGCCGCCGAGTGAGGGGTGACGATCGCGGACGGCTTCGGAGCGGACGGTTGTTCCTCAGACTCCGGGGCGATAGGCCCGCTGGCGCGCATGACGGGCAGAGGTCACGGTCGAGCGTGGCAGTCATGTGATCCGGCAGGGCTCTGTTGCGTTGTCTCGGACCGTGCCGCGTCCGGACCTGGACTTGCTGTCCGCGTCCATTCAGATCGTTTCGGGCGAGTTCGCCGAACGCGTGCGCGACGCGTGCCCGATTGGCGCGCGCATCAGAGCCGAGTTCGTAGTGGCCGCGCCGAATGTTCAGCCCGACGCGACACCCGGGCGGCGCGGCGGTTCTTCGCGACGGCGCTTCGCGCTCACGGCGAGCCCACTGAGGTAGTGACTGACCGCGCTGGACCTTGCTGGCGGTCGTTGACGAGCTCATGCCTGCTGTGTTCCACAACACCGAGCGGTACGCGAACAACAAAATCGAATCAGACCACGGCCGGCTCAAGTCCCGCCTCCGTCCGATGCGCGGACTCAAACGCGACCAAACCGCACGCGTGACCATGCGCGGTCACGCGTTCATGCAGAACCTTCGGCGCGGCCACTACGAACTCGGGGGCGACGCCCGGTCCCATCGGCGCATCGCGGCCGCGTTCACCGAGCTCGCCCGAGTCATCTGAACGGAAACGGAGCGCAGCTCGGTCTTGCACGGCCAGTTCCGACTCAACGCAACAGAGCCCCACCGTTTGGTCCACGGCTGGAACCGGCGGCTACCTGCATCCGTCTCAGGTTGCCTCCCTCACCGGCGAGCGGCTGTCAGCCCACTCAGGAGCGCGCCGGCTGGGCAAGCGCGAGCCCGGCACCGGTGACAATGTCGCCGCGGCACTGACAAAGCGTGTCCGCGAGTTCGTCGTCGACGAGTCCGGTCGCTGATGCCACCTCGAACCTGGTCGACCCGACACCGCGCTCGAGATAGGTCCACTGCGTGCGAACTTTGTGGAACACCGCCCGCATCGGCGTGTTGTCATACAGGACCTCCGCCGTGAAGTGGGTGATCCCGGCGGTGGCAGCCGTCACCGCCAGCGCTCCGAGGAGCAGCGTCGCGATGCCACGCCCCTCGTGCTCGCGGACCACGCCGAAGGCGAGTTCCGCAGTGGCGTGGTCGTCGCGGAGCCTGGCGTACCTCCCGATGCCCGCGCCTCGCTTTGACGCGGCCGCGACTGCTACCCAGGCGAAGTGGTCGATGTAGTTGATATTCGCGAGGTGCTCGATCGTGCCTGGGCTCGGAGCTCCACCGGTGAAGAACCGGTGCCTGAGCCACTGTGCTCTTTGCCGCCCGACGAGGTCGACAAGCTCGTCGTGGTCCTCCGGGAGCAGGGGCCTGAGCGTGATCGCCGACCCGTCACCAAGGGTGACCGGGACGGTGCGTGCTGTCTCAGCCAAACGCCGGGCGACCGTCGCCGCAAGCAGTTCCGAGACGCCCGGCAGGTCGACAAGCAGGTCGAAGGCGCCGCGATCGCCGACCGCGGTCCGGACAGACGTCTCGGCGGTGATGGTCGCCATACGGGGCCGCGCGGTGAGCATGGCCAATTCACCGAGGATCGCACCGGCGCCGGCGTGGCGGACATCGCGCTCCCCGCCGTCGCCGCTCGCGATCCTGACGCAGCCGTCGAGGATGACTAGGAACGAGTCGCCCTGCTCGCCCTCTCGGACGAGGACGGCACCGGGCTCATGCTGTTGCACGGCAAGAGCGTCAGCGAAAGTTCCGAGCGCCCGGGCATCACACGCGCTGAACGGCTCAAGCGCGGCCAGCTCCTCATCGAGCCCCACGACGTGAGTATGCCATGGCGGTCAGGCGCGCCGTCGGTGAACACCGCGCCGTTCAGCGAGCCCTACGCCCCGAACACGGCTCGTATCCGCTCGCGCCGCTCTCGCACCGGGGAACCCAGTTCGTCCAGAGCATCCTTGCCCTGCGCCACAGGATCCTCCTCGCTCGGACCCGTCGTCCCGATCTCGTCCGTACTTGCGCCGGTCAAGTGGACCCAGGGACGAGCGTTGACGTGGAATACTCCTGGCGCGAAGCCAGGTCCTTGTCGCCGACTCGCAAGACGAGTACACAACGGGCGGACTGACAGCCGGGGTGCGGTCAGGATGACGTTGTCGGTCGTGACGTGGCTCGAGGCCAACCCATGGAACACCGGCCGCGTGTTCGAGCCCAATCGATTGAGGCGACGCCCATGACCGGCAGCCCGGAGATGATGAGCGCGATCGTTCAGGACGCGTACGGCACGGTGCCGCACGTTGTGCTTCGACTCGCCCAGGTCGCCAGGCCCACGATCGGCGACGACCAGGTCCTGGTTCGGGTGGCGGCGGCGAGCGTGGATCGCGGCACCTGGCACGTCATGACCGGCCTGCCGTATGCGATCCGCTTCGCGGGCTTCGGTGTTCGCTCGCCCAAGGCCTCCAACCCTGGCCGGGCCCTCGCCGGAACGGTTGAGGCCGTCGGCAAGGACGTGACCGAGTTCAACCCAGGCGACGAGGTCTACGGCACCTGCGACGGGTCGTTCGCCGAGTACGCCCGCGCTGAAATGAGCAAGCTCGCACCGAAGCCCGCGAACCTTTCGTTCGAGGAGGCCGCGAGCGCCCCCATCTCCGGGAGTACCGCGCTTCAGGCCGTCCGCAAGGCGAAGGTGCAGCCCGGACAGGAGGTACTGATCATCGGCGCGTCGGGAGGCGTGGGTACGTTCGCCGTGCAGATCGCGAAGGCCTTCGGCGCGGAAGTCACCGGCGTGTGCAGCACTGCCAAGGTGGACCTGGTCCGATCCCTCGGCGCCGACCACGTCGTCGACTACACCCGTGACGACTTCACCGCGGGCGACCACCGCTACGACGTCATCCTCGACATCGGAGGGAATCGCCGGCTGTCGCACCTTCGTCGAGCTCTCACTCCGCGAGGAACTCTCGTGATCGTCGGCGGCGAGACCGGCGGACGCTGGCTCGGCGGGTTCGACCGATCGCTTCGCGGAGTTCTGCTGTCCCTGTTCGTGCACCAGACGCTGGGGATGCTCACCTCGTCGGAGAACTCCAAAGATCTGAACGTGCTCCGCGATCTCATCGAGGACGAACAGATCAAACCGGCGATCGACCGCACGTATCTACTCAGTGACACGCCGAACGCGATCCAGTATGTGAGCGAGAACCGCGCCCAAGGAAAGGTCGTCATCACCGTGTGACGACGGTCAGTTCCGCTCGTGATCCTTCCGGATCCGTGGCGCGAAGAACCGTCCCCTAGCAGCATCGTCGCGTCCTCGGCGACCCTGGTGCAGCTTCTCGCATTGAGCCCAAGCACCGCCGTCTGGATACCGACCCGATGCCAAATAGGCGATTCGGTCGGCCCGCAATCGGTCGACTCGTTCGGTTCGCGCGCACTCGCCCGACGCCGCAACGAGGCAAGCGGCGTGTCCGTTTTGCGCTAACGCAACGGTGCCGCTAAAAGTCGCCCGTCCGACTCGGTCCGACGGCCCGAGCGCGTGATGCTACAAAACGATTTGCGCTAGCCATCTTTCTCGGCGGGCCGGGGATTAGCGGGCCAGAACCCGATGGAGAGGTTCGAGAAACCGTTCCACCTGACGATCAACGCCAACGGTGAGGTTACGGTCAGCGACCCGACGTTCGAACAGATCTGCGTCGGCTGAACCGCACCAAACAGCTTCGCTCTGACCGCCTCAGGGATTCCCCGGGGCGGTCAGAGCCGAACTACTCCGATTCCCATTCACGGCGAGGCGGTTTCGTGTCCCATTTGCGTCCAACGCAACAGTGCGTGCACCGTCGATGCGAGCACGTCGAGATGGTCTTCCATCACGTCTAATATCGCCGACGACGGTCTCGCACCGTACCGGAGCACTGCGGCGTCTTGCCGCGGACGGCCGAGCATCGGGCACGATGGAGCCGGTGCGTTTCTTCGATGGTCCCGACACGGCGAGGCGGCCCGCGGCGTCCTGGACGACGCCGGGTTCACGCTCGATGCGCTCACCGAACGTCTCGGGCCCCACGTTTCGCGCATCTCTCCGGCGGTGAGCTCGCCCCGTTGCACCGCGTGACGTGGGCGCAAGACACCCTCGACACTTTGTTGCGGCTCTTTGTCATCGGCGTGCCGATCTCGCTTGCTTCGGCGCGGGTGGCCACTGCCAGCTCCTGGCCTCGTGGGCACACGTGAAGGGTGAAGATTGGCGCGACCGGCTCGCCGGTTGGTTCGACGGCACGGGTTGCGACGCGCTCGTGTTGGCGCGCGAGACGCTCGACCCGGGTGCGCATGCCGCGAGCTGGCTGCGCCAGACCGAACCCGCAGCGCGGTGGGAGCCCGAGTACGACCAGTGGATGACGTACTACGAACGGCACCGGATCGAAGCCGTCGGCCTCGGACTGATCACCCTGCGCAAGCGCAGCGACGACCGCGCATGGTTCCGGGCCGAGGAGGCCACGCAAGACTTCGCGATGCCGTGCGGCGACCACCTCGGCGCCGCGTTCGAGCTCGTCGACTTCCTCGACGCGCACCCGGACGAGAAGCTCGGCGAGGCTGTCCTCCGCGTCGCCCCCGACGTGATCCTCGACGAACGAGCACAGCCGACGGCGGGCGGATGGTCGGTCACCGACCGGGTGTTGCGCCAAACCGCGGGGTTGTGCTGGGAGGGTGAGATCGACGACGTGGTCGCGGCGATCGTCGCCGCGTGCGACGGAACGACATCGCTCGGCACCGTCCTCCGCGACGCCGCGCATGCTGCCGATGCGGACCCGTCGACGCTCGCACGTGCAGCTCTTCCCGTTGTCCGCCGGCTGGTCGAGCAAGGCTTCCTGCTCCCGGAGGTGGGATGAACTCAGAGCTTCTTGTGCTGCAGCACGTCGAAGCCGGCCGTCACGGCGGCGCCGAGCGTGCCCGAAGTGGTCTGCGGCGAGTAGCTGATCTCGAACTTGCCGTACTGCAACGAGAACTGCTCCATGGGCGCGCCGGCCTCGCTGTCGCTGTGTTGCACGCTCGTCACTTGCACGTCGGAGAGCTTGTACTTCAAGAAATCGACGGTCTTGCCCTTGCCCGCGGTCCACGCGCCGCTCAGCGTCGCCACCTTGTGATGGCTGCCGGTCGCGCACGAGAGGAACAGCTTCGGCGACGCCTTACTGATCCGAGCCACGAAGTGCATGTCCTCGAAGGCGGCCTTCCCGCTCCCTCCGCCTCCGCCCAAACCCGAGCTCCCGGCTTGCGTGACGCCCCACGACCAGGACTCGACGTCGATCTCGCCCTTGTGGGCGGCGTCGGTGGATTCGCCCTCGATCCCGTCGAGCTTCAGGAACCACTGCTCGGCCACGAGCACTCACATTGCCCGCGCCAGCGCCGCGACGCAACCTGTCACCTCCCGCTACCGGGGCAACCGAGCGACGCCTCACGAGCTTCGATTGCGGCAAGCGGCCGCGTTGGGCGCGGTGGGACTATTGCATTGGCGGAGAGTCGCGGTGGGCGGTGAGGGTGACGGGATGATGCCTCGCCGCTCTCGTCCGATGCCCGAAGTGCCAAGCTCAGCGTTCAAGGCTTTTCGGTCCCGCCCGAGATCATCGTCCTCGCCCTGCGGTGGTACCTGCGGTACGGGCTCTCTTATCGCGATGTCGAAGAACTTCTGGGCGAGCGTGGGATCGAGGTGGACCACGTCACCGTGTACCGGTGGGTGCAGCGCTGCACACCGCTGTTCGCAGACGCAGCCCGGCCGTGTCGCCACGCGGTCGGCGACCGCTGGTTCGTCGACGAGACCTACGTCAAGGTCGCGGGCCGCTGGCGCTACGTCTATCGGGCGATCGACCAGCGCGGTCAGATCATCGACGTCTACGTCTCCCCACGACGCGGACATCGGAGCGGCGCGACGGTTCTTCGCGACTGCGCTGCGCGCCCACGGCGAACCGACCGAGGTGGTCACCGACCGGGCCCCGGCGTTACGGGCCGCGATCGATGAGCTCATGCCCGGGGCGTTTCACAACACCGAGCAGTACGCGAACAACCGCATCGAGTGCGACCACGGCAGGCTCAAAGCCCGGCTCCGACCGATGCGGGGCCTCGAACGCGACCACACGCAGGTGTGGTCATGCGCGGTCACGCGTTGACGCGGTGGGTTCCCGGCTCGGATCCTTTCGATGCTCTCCCATGGCCACGGCGACCGGGTCGTCCACGGTGCGCCAGCGCGCACCGCGTCCGCGAGGAACTCCGACGGACGGCGAACTCTGAGCCGCCAGCGCGCCTCCAAGGCGACGGACCGATTCCGGAGTTGGCGATCGTTGGTGAGGAAGTAGTCGCAACTGAGACCGATGGCATCAGCGATGTGGATCGCATCGGCAGGCTTCACGCTCTCCGCTCTCACGTCGCTCGCTCCGGGACATCGCCTCGGGTCGGGACACCGATACGGCGGCTCTTGTTCCTCCCGGACCAGAACATCGAGAGCGGTACGAAGAAGTGATCCGGCGCGTGGGGCTCTCGACACCTCTTTGTACAGCGCGTCTGAAAAGGTGTAGAGAGTCGATGGCCAGGCGGGCGCCATCGCGAGCAGCCAGTAGCAGGCGAACACCTCGGCCTCTTGCCACGGAGGTATGTCTCTGAAGCGCGGCGGAGGCTCTACCGCCTCCATGGCGTCGACGTGCTCCGGCGACACGCACGCGTTTTCGATGAGGTCAACAACATTCGAATCAAGCGCGACGAGCACGTCATGAATCATGGCACGACCATCTGTGTATCCGTCAGCGATTCAGCTGTCGACGCCACGGGCACCGCGGACGTCGGAGCGGGCGCCCGTCCCCGATCGCCGGGAGCGTGACGCCGTCGGGGTATCCAGTTCGGAGACCGGCAGTTAGGTATCGACCACGAACGACTGAACTACCTCGGTCGCACCGAGCACGCTGGCGGTCACCGCCGGTCGACCGAAGCGACAACCAGACGGCCCGCTCAACGAACCGGTCACGTTCGCCTCGACGTTTCATGCCGGCGGGCCCGTTGCCTACGGCCGCGATGGCAACCCGACCTGGACCGCCTTGGAAGATGCGCTCGGCGCGCTCGAAGGTGGCCGCGCCCTCGCGTTCGCCTCCGGCATGGCCGCGACGATGGCGGTGCTCGACGAGGTCCCGATTGGTGGGGTGTCGTCGCACCCATCCACTCGTACTACGGCACCCGCAACCTCCTCGGCTGTGCCTGATGGCCGCTGGACCGTCAGGTTCGTCGACATCGCCGACACCGACGCGACCCTGGACGCGTGCGATGGCGCCGATCTCCTGTTCGTCGAGTCGCCCACCAACCCGCTCCTCGAAGTCGCTGATCTTCGGGCGCTCTGTCGGGGTGCGCACGATCGGAGCGTGCTCGTCGCAGTCGACAACACCTTCGCGACGCCACTCGGACAGCGGCCGCTCGAACACGGCGCCGACGTTGTGGTGCACAGCGTCACCAAGTTCCTCGCCGGACACTCCGACGTGATCCTCGGCGCGACCATTACCAACCTCGCGCAAGAGCGACCTGCACGAACGGCTCCGACGGCAGGCGAAGCAGCCACGGCGCGATCCCCGGACCGATGGAAGCGTTCCTCGCGCTCCGTGGTCTGCGAACCCTTCGCGCTGCGGTACGAACGCGCCGAGGCCAACGCACGGGTGAGCTCGCACAGACGGTTGCTCGACCATCCCGGCATCGAACGCGTCCGCTACCCAGGCCTGCCGACCGACGAGTCGCACGATCGCGCCGACGCGCGAGATGACGTGGCCGGGGTTCATGGTCTCGTTCGAGGTATTCGGCGGCGCACCCGCAGCGGAAGCCGTCGCCCGATCAGCCCGACTGATCGTCCACGCCACGAGCCTCGGCGGCATCGAGACGACCATTGAACGTCGGGCGCGTTGGCCCGGCGAGGAGACGACCCCGCCGGCGCTGCTGCGGCTCAGCGTCGGGTGCGAAGACGTCGACGACCTCTGGCACGACCTCGACCACGCGCTGCGCATCGGTGCCTACGCAGCGATACCGGGTCCGACGCCGGTCGCGTTCGCCGGGATCGTCGGTCCCTCGACCGGCACTGGGAGAACCGCGACGCTGCCCGATGCAGAACCGTCGCAGCGGCTGAGCGATCGGTCAGGTGGCGAGCTGCCGGAGTCGCAGATGCAGAACTCGTTGCCCTCCGGGTCGGCCATGAGGAACCAGTTCGTGCCGTGCTCCTCCAACGAGTCGGTCTGGACTAGACGCGCACCGAGCGCGACGAGACGGTCGGCTTCGGCGCTCGATGTCGGCGACGTGGATGTCGAGATGCATCCGGTTCTTCGCGGCCTTCGCTTCTGACCACCCGCTGCAGGAGGAGTTGCGGGCCGTCACCCTCGGCGGGCAGGAGCATCACGTAGCTGCCCGCACTGCCGACGTTCGTGTAACCCAACGCCGGTGCCCAGAACGCGGCGAGCGCTTCGGGGTTTGCGCAGTCCAACACCAGGCCCATCCGTACCGTCATGTCGGCTCCTCTTGTTCGACTCCCGGTCCAGTGTGACCGAGCGGGTGTCAGCGTGCCGCGGTGATCAGCCAGATCCCGCCACCGAGCCGAACACCTGACGGGTCGTGGTGGGCGACGAGGCTGTCGCGCACGTCCGCGAGGGCGGCTTCACGGGCCGGGCCTTCGGGGATGGTCTCGAGGAGGGCCCGTCCGGGTCCGCTGTCGGCCAGGTACTCGACGGCTTCGTCGATGGTCTGACCGATGGTGAACGTGACGTCGGCCGCGTCGATGGTGATGGTCCCGAAGCCGGCGGCGCGCAGGGTGGCAGTGACCACGTCGGGGTCGGACTGGGCGAACATCCCCGGTCCGTGGATCGTCGGGGGCAGGTCGGCGTGCTGGAGGAGGGCTGCGCCGGGGATGGCGAGCCACTCGTTGGCCGCGAGTGGTTGCCACGTGGCGAGACAGAGCCGTCCCTGGGACGTCAGGGCCGTTGCGATGTTGCGGAAGGCAGCGTCGGGGTCGGAGAAGAACATGGTGCCGAACCGGCTGATGACCAGATCGACGGACCCCGGCTCGAAAGCGTGGGTCTGCGCATCGGCGTGCACGAAGCGTGGTGTTGATCGGCGCGAGCGGCACGGGCGCGTCGGCGCGCGACGTCGAGCATGGGCGCCGAGAGGTCGATGCCGGTCACCGAGCCGGTGTCGCCGACCTGGGTGGCTGCCATGAGGGTGGTGGCGCCGCAGCCGCAGCCGACGTCGAGCACCCGGGTCCCAGGAGTTGGAGCTGCGACGGCGAGGAGCACGTCGGCGACGGGTGCGAGGATCCGGTCGCGCTCGTCCGCGCCGGCGACCCAGCGTTGGCCGCTGTCGCCGTTCCAGGCCTCGAACTGGGATACGTTCGCCGTGTCGGTCATGTCGGGTTGCCTCGCTGTTCGACGATGCGGTCGATGGTGGGATCGAGGTCGGCTTCGTCGGTGATGCCGAGCTTCTGGCCGATCCGGTGGATGGTGAGCCGGCCGACACCATGGGCGAGCAGACCCCGACCCCGTTGGAGGAACGCCGCGGTGGCTCACAGCGTCGGTGTCGGCCGGGAGTCGACCGATCTGGTGGACGACTTCGTCGGCGACCGTGTCGGCTGCCCGCTGAATCGCGCCGAGCAGGGCGATCACGTCGTCGGGGGCGAGACCCGCGCTCTGGGCATCGATGGCGAGTTGGAGCAGCGACGGGCTGGGGACGCAGAAGCGGTCGGGCTGGCATCGCTCGACGACCCCGGCGGCTTCGAGCGCGGCGAGGTGCGTCGGGGATCATCGCGGGGAGCAGCGCGCGGAGCTGGTCGAGCGTGGCCGGCGCCCGGGTTCGTCGACGTGGACGAGTTGGTCGGGCTCGAGCGCCGAGCACCTCGCCGAGGTCGGCGCCGGCGCTCCAGTTGCCGAGCAGGTCGCCGATGCCGTCGTTCGAGGTGTACCGAACTTGACCAGATGAGCGAGGCAGAGCTTGACACGATGCTGCGCGAGGGACGCGAGCTGATCTTCGCCCGAAGCTCACCCGACGCCAAGCTCCGCATCGCCCGACGCGCTGCGTGCCGAGCGTCAGAGCGAGTTCGTGCGACATTTCGAAATCGGCATCGCGGTCATCATCAGCCGGGTGATCAGTTGTATTGGGACACCTAGCCTTGATCGCCGAGCGGCTCGGCGTTCTTACCCGGTCACGCTGTCCGTGCGTTCTCGCGAGCCCGGGGACTCCGCGGTCCGTGGAGGAGCCGACTGTTGGGTGGCGCCGAGTGCGGGGCGCGTGGCGGCGTTCGCCTTCGACGAACTCGGACACGGTGCGCACGCTGTCGAGGAACTGCGCGGGGAAGATGATCGTCGAGTTCCGTTCGACGGCGATCTCGCCGAGCACCTGGAGGTTGCGGAGCTGCGACGCGATCGGGTGGTCGAGCATCACGTCGGCCGCTTCTGCCAGCTTGCCGGCGCTGAGCGCCTCGCCTTCTGCGGCGATGATCTTCGCCCGCTTCTCCCGCTCGGCTTCGGCTTCTCTCGCCATCGCCCGCTTCATGGTCTCGGGGAGCTCGATGTCTTTGAGTTCCACGAGCTGGACCAGGACTCCCCAGCGTTCACATGAACGCTGAATGAACGCTGATCGACGCGGAGAGAGGCCTTTGTCTGCGGTCCTACACGTTCTTAGGATACTTGCAATCTGAAGCGACGGAACGATGTAAGCAGAGGCTCTTGCAGCGTTCATCTGCGCCTCGTCAGCGTTCACCTGCGTTCTATCAAGCACCTGGAGGGCATATGGAGATCACGTGGCTGGGGCATTCCTGCTTCCGGCTGAAGGGCAAAGAGGGGACGGTCATCACCGATCCCTTCAGCAAGACGATCGGCCTCAGCCTGCCACGTTTGCAGGCGGACATGGTGACCGTCAGCCATGAGCACGCCGGCCACAATCATGCGCTGGGGGTCGGCGGGGCCCGCACCTGGTCAACGGGCCGGGCGAGTACGAGATCAAGAACATCTTCATCACCGGCATCGCCGCCTATCACGACAGCGAGCGAGGGCAAAGAGCGCGGCAAGGTCACGATCTACCTGATACAGCTGGAGGATCTGGTCGTATGCCATCTGGGCGACCTGGGGCACGTCTTGTCACAGACACAGATCGAGGCCATGGGGCGAGTAGACGTGCTGCTGGCGCCGGTCGGCGGCGGCAACAGCCTGAACGCGGCGCAGGCGGCAGAGGTCATTAGTCTGCTTGAGCCGCACGCCGTCATCCCCATGCACTACCACACCACCGGCCTGGCCACGGCGCTCGATCCCCTGGCGCGTTTCGTGAAGGAAATGGGCGCCCGCAGCGATCCGCAGCGCAACCCCATCCATCCGGCCCTGCGCCTGGAGCAAGTCGAGCCCGGCCAGCCCTGGCTGGAGGTGACCCGCCCGCTGCCGAGTCCCCGCCGCCCCGGAGCCGCCCGTAGCC
>CAWEZO010000005.1:0-8420 GCA_963813635.1 uncultured Actinomycetes bacterium
CTGAGGTGGTGTGCGACGACGGTCGCGTCAACCTCGTGGTGATGTTCTATCCGACTTCGGCGAGTTGTGCTGCGGTCACCTCCTGGGGCTGGTCGGCGAGGGCGCCGTCGATGACGCGCATGCGGGCCTTGGTGAGGCTCTCGACGCTCATGTAGCGTCGGGCGACGGCCCACTCGTCGTGTTGCTCGGCGAGCACGGCGCCGACGAGACGGATCATCGAGGCACGGTTCGGGAAGATCCCGACGACGTCGGTGCGGCGCCGGAGTTCCTTGTTCAGTCGCTCTTGGGGATTGTTGGACCGGATCTGACGCCAGTGCTCTTTGGGGAACGCGGTGAACGCCAACACGTCGTGAGCCGCGTCGACGAGCATCGCGGCCGCGTCGCCGAAGCGTTCCTCGAGTTGGTCGACGACCCGGGCGTGCTGCGCCCAGGTGGTGGTCGCGTCGGGCTGTTCGAAGATCGAACGCACGAGAGTCGCGACCATCGCCTGGGCGGACTTCGGAACCCGTGTCAGCAAGTTGCGCACGAAATGTGTGCGACACCGCTGCCAGCTCGCGCCCGCCAACACGCCCGCGATCGCGTTCTTCAGCCCTTCGTGCGCGTCGGAGATCACCAGCTGCACGCCCGAGAGGCCCCGTGCGACAAGCGACCGCAGGAACGCGGTCCAGCCGGCGCCGTCTTCGGTGGTGAACACGTCCACGCCTAGCACCTCCCGGTGCCCCTCGACGTTCACACCGGTCGCGATGACACACGCGACGTTCACGATCCGGCCGCCTTCACGGACCTTCTGGGTGAGCGCATCGACCCACACATACGTGTAGGGCCCGGCGTCGAGGGGCCGGGTGCGGAACGCTTCCACGATCAGATCAAGCGACTTGGCGAGCTCGCTCACCTGTGACTTGGAGATCCCCTCGATGCCCATCGCCTTGACCACATCATCGACGCGCCGCGTCGAGACACCCTCCACGTAGCACTGGGCGACCACCGCGACCATCGCCTGTTCCGCCCGTCGGCGCGGCTCGAGCAGCCAGCCCGGAAAGTAACTCCCTTCACGGAGCTTTGGGATCCCGAGATCGATCGTGCCCACCCGGGTATCCCACCGCGTTGGCGATACCCGTTGCGGATGTTCGCCCAATCCGGGGTCCGCTCCGCGTAGCCGGCGTTGCACACCGCCGAGGCCTCCGCGCCCATCAACTGCTCCACGAACGTCGCCAACATCGAACGGACCAGATCCGGATCCGCTTCCGCCAGATGCTGCACGAGCCACTCGCGCGGGTCCATCATGTTCGGGACTGCCACCGTGTTCCTCCTCATGTCGATCCTTGTGGAAGGTCTTCATGAGGTTGACGCGGTGGCCGTCGCGTCCGAGGGACCCTCAGCCCCTCAAACAACTACCCCGCACACCACACCCCTGGACGCAACTGTTCTGTGCGCTCCTCTGCGGAGGGCGTCGTGCGCAATCGCGCGGTGTCCCAGTACAGCACCTTGGTGGCAGGCCTCTACCCGCAATGAATGGGCTGGCCCTGCGCATTACCGTCGTGCTATGAGCAGCCCGCGAGTGCTCGGTGGAGTGGTGCACAAGCTTCCAGGAGACCTGCGCAAGGCGCTGATCGCCAACCCCACGGCACTCGATGCCTGGAACGACGTCACGCCTCTGGCCCGTAACGAGTTCATCTGCTGGGTCGAGGATGCCAAGCAGGAGATGACCCGAGAACGCCGTATTCGCCGGACCCAGGAGGAGCTGGAGGAAGGCGAGCGTCGGCCCTGCTGCTGGCCAGGATGCAAGCACCGCGAACGCACCGGCAGATAGCAGTCGGCTGGCTGCCCCTACTGCCGCCTGAGCGCGTGGTCGTTCGGCGCTGAGGCGGCAGCCGCGTCCGGGCGTGTTGCTCGATGGCCCGTGCGGCTCAGCCCGCGCCTGGGGCGGTGGAGCATCTCGGTCACCGCGCTCACCGGCGCCATTCGACCGCGCGACGTCGCACCGATGAGGGTGAGGGGGGCGTCAGCTGACGTTGCCCCGCTCAATTGATCTGAAACGCTTCGCCACGTTGGCGTTGAGGTCCCAACTCCCTTCGGCTTCGTGCTCGACAAGCAGCAGTGGCTCGACAGGTACCGCCGGTGTTGTGCCCGCGCCGGCGCGATGCTTGGCCGGTCAAGATCCGGTCGGGGAGGGCCACCGTGACGGAGGTGCCGACGGGAACGGTCGACCGCGTGACTCGGCCCGGGATGAGAAGCCGATCGGC
This sequence comes from uncultured Actinomycetes bacterium, assembly GCA_963813635.1. Lineage (GTDB taxonomy): Bacteria > Actinomycetota > Acidimicrobiia > IMCC26256 > JBBRZM01 > JBBRZM01. The sequence continues at coordinate 2,244 of CAWEZO010000005.1, forward strand.
CGATCGGCGCTCGTGGAACGGCGCGGCTGCGCAGATGAGGCCTGGCAGGGGTATCGATTGCTCCTTGACCTCGAGTCGGAAATCTCGTGGACGGTGTCCAATTCCAATGCGACCGTTGGGGGAGGTGTGGGATCGCCGATGCCGGTCACGGATGGCTGGAGAGAAGGAGCGAACGATGGGAGAGATCCACGTCCACGAGTTCATGAGCCTCGATGGTGTCATCGACGAGCCGACTTGGACCGCGGATTTCGGCTTCACGCCAAGGATGGGCGAGTTGATCGGGGGCGTCATGGGCGACGCGACCGCGTCTGCTGCTCGGTCGCACGACGTATCAGATGTTCGAGCCGGCGTGGTCGACCCGCACCGTAGAGGACGATCCCGGCGCAGCGTTCTTCAACGACGCGACGAAGTATGTCGTGTCGTCAACGCTCGTCGACCCGACCTGGCAGAACACCACGGTCGTCGGCGGGTATGACCCCAAGACGATCCGTCAGCTCAAAGACGAGGTGGCCGGCTGGTTGTACACAAGTGGCAGTGCGACGCTCGTGCGGGCGCTGCTGGCGGACGGCCTCGCCGATGAGCTCCATTTGTTCGTGTATCCCTTGACCAGGGGTGAGGGTCCCCGGCTGTTCCCGACGCTGCCGATCGAGGGCGCGATCTCGCTGCAGGCGTGTGAGGGGCTCGAAAACGGCGTCGCGTACGTCAACTACCGGATCGAGCAGAGATGATGGCGCACGATTCGGGCTATGCGGCAGTCAACGGACTCGAGCTCTACTACGAGATCCACGGCAGTGGAGAAGCCCTTCTCGTGTTGCCGGGCGCTTACATGACCGTCGAGCTGATGGGCGATCTCGTGCCGGCCCTCGCCCAGCACCGCAGGGTCATCGCCGTGGAGTTTCAGGGGCACGGCCACACCGCCGACATCGACCGCCCGTTCTCGTACGAAGCCTTCGCCGACGACACCGCCGCGCTCCTCAAACATCTGGGGATCGACCGGGCCGATGTCTACGGCTACAGCCTGGGCGGCGGCGTCGCGCTCCAACTCGGGCTTCGGCATCCCGATCGGGTTCGCAAGCTCGTCATCGCTTCGGCCTCCTACAGCAGCGGTGGCATGTACCCCGAGGTGCTGGGCGGCATCGAGAACATCACACCCGAGATGTTCGACGGGACGCCGTGGCGAGACGCGTATCAGCGGACGGCGCCAGACCCGGCCGTGTTCCCGACGCTGATCGTGAAACTCAAGCAGCTCGACATGACCCCATTCGACTGGCCGATCGACGACCTCACTGCGCCTGCATTGATCCTGATTGGCGACTCGGACGGCACGCGCCTGGAGCACGCTGTCGACATGTTCCGGCACCTCGGCGGCGGAGTCTTCGGTGACCTGGCCCCCGAGCTGCCGACCTCGCAGTTCGCGATCCTGCCCGGCACGACTCACGTGGGCATGCTCGAGCGAGCCGAATGGATCTCGGGGATGGTCACGACGTTTCTCGCAACCTGAGTCGCGCTGCGCTACGACGGCGACACCCGCGAAGCGGTGATTTGCTCGGCATGGGGTGCCGGCGCCGACTGGGTCCGCAACCTGCGAGCGCACCCGGCGCTCGAAGTCCGGATTGGGAGGGACTCGTTCGTCCCCGAACATCGCTTCCTCACAGACGACGAAGCGGTCGCCGTCGCGATCGACTTTCGAACGTGTCATCCGTGGCGGCTTCGCCTGCTCGGCACCGTGCTGGGATGGGGCAACCTGCATTCCGACGAAGCGCTACGGCGCTTCGTGCGCGCACACCCCTTCGTCTCGCTGCGGCCAGCCCGGTAACACCGAGTGGCAGGTCTCCTCCACCGAGCACGTCTACGAGGGCCGCGACCGCGAGACCGGCATGGTCAAGTGGACCGTCACCGCCGTCGACCTCGTCTTCGGTTCGAATGCCCAGCTCCGAGCCATCGCCGAGGTCTACGTGTGCGAAGACGCGGCAGCAGAAGTTCGTGGACGACTTCGTGGCTGCGCGGGACAACGTCATGAACCTCGATCGCTTCGACCTGGCCTGATCGCAACGGACGGACAACACGATTGCAGTCGGGAGGTTGCGAAAAGAAGTCCGGCGCATCGTCAGGATCCGGCGTCGCGCCTTTCTGCACGGCGCCGCGACGTCGAACTGTCGGCAGTGCACACGACCAAGACGAAGACCGCACTCGAGTTCTGCTCGCGAGAGCTGCGCGCGGCAGCGGTAGCCACCCCCTTTCGCACTGAACTGAAGCTCCGAGCACTTCGACCTTAGGGTGGCGAGATGGTTGCTGATCCCTCGGAAGCCAGGCGGGCCATGCGTGTGGTGATTGTGGGTGGTGTCGCGGGAGGGATGTCGGCGGCGACGCGTCTTCGCCGCCTTGACGCTGACGCGAGTATCACGGTTCTCGAACGGTCTGGTCACGTCTCGTTCGCCAACTGTGGTTTGCCCTATTTCGTTGGAGGGCTGATCGAAGAGGAAGAGGACCTGACACTCCAGACCCCGGAGCAGCTCTTTGCTCGCTTCCGTCTCGACGCGAGGGTCGACAACGAGGTCGTTGCGATCGATCGCGTGGGGCACACCGTGACGGCCCGTTCGACGATCACTGGTGCGGAGACGGTGGTTGGCTACGACAAGCTCGTGCTCAGCACGGGCGCGGCGCCCGTGCGGCCCCCGATCCCCGGCTATGACCGTGTTCGCACCCTACGGACGGTCGAGGACGCAGCCCGGCTGCTGTCCGACGTCGACGTTGCGCCGTCAACCGCGGTCGTGATCGGTGCGGGGTTCATCGGGCTCGAGATGGCCGAGAATCTCGTCGTGCAGGGCATCGATGTCACGATCGTCGAGGCCACGCCGCAGGTGCTTCCGCCGCTCGATCCGGAGCTTGCCATTCTCGTCGAGGACGAGCTCGATCGCGCACGGCGTTCATGTCGAGACCGGAGCGACGGTGGCATCGGTGGACGACACCACCGTGACGCTTGCCGATGGACGGACCCTTCCCGCGGAACTTGTTGTCGGCGCGATTGGGGTGCGACCCGATGTGCGACTCGCGGAAGCGGCCGGCCTGGAGCTCGGACCGAGCGGCGGTATCGCGGTCACGGACACGAACCAGACGAATGATCCCGACATCTACGCGGTGGGCGACGCCGTCGAGAAGTCGGACGCGATCTCGCACGCGAAGTCGCTGATCGCGCTCGCGAACGTTGCGAATCGTCAAGGTCGAAGGGTGGCCGACCACATCGCCGGGCGACAATCACACTCGGTCGCGTCGACGGGGACGGCGATCGTCAAGGTCTTCGATCTGGTTGCCGCGACCGTCGGATGGAGCGAACGGCGCCTGCAAGCAGCAGGGCTGCCGTTCCGAGCAATCCACTCACACCCGTTCGACCATGCCACCTACTACCCCGGCGCGACGCGCATGTCCGCGAAACTGATCTTCGACCCGGACGACGGAACGATTCTCGGCGCACAAATCGTCGGCCGCAACGGCGTGGACAAACGGATCGACGTGATCGCAACCGCGATGGCCGGCGGCATGACTGCCGACCGCCTCGCCGACCTCGAACTGGCGTATGCCCCGCCGTTCTCATCCGCCAAGGATCCCGTCAACATGCTCGGCTACATGGCCGAGAACGTGCTGAGCGGCGACTGCGACATCGTCGAACCGAGCGAGCTCGATGCGCTCGTCGCCCAAGGCTGGACCCTGATGGACGTGCGCACCGCCGAGGAACACGCCGCCGGCGCCATCCCCGGATCGATCAACCTGCCGATCGACTCACTACGCGACCAACTCAACACGCTCACGGCCGCCCCCATCGTCGTCTATTGCGAGGTCGGCCAACGAGGACACACCGCGACCGCCCTGATGCAAGAACTCGGGATCCAAGCACGCAACCTCGACGGCGGCTACCAAACCTGGACAGCAACCTTGCGGGCTCAGGCGAAGCAACCGGCCAGATAGCCCATCACGAACCCGCGCGCTACAAGACCGCGCCGATCGACTACCCGACCTAGGGCAGCAGTGCCGTTGTCGTTAGCGGACAGGCAGCCAGCGCGCTCGGAATCGGCGCACTCACGTTCGCCCGACACATCGACCTCCTTGAGGAGCGCGTTGCAACGAGCACGAGCGAAGACACAAAGACCTCACGTCGGGCGGCGTGACGTACGAATTTCGTACGCGCTACGGCGAGCTGCCGACGGCCACAAGCGCGGAACTGCTGCCCTGGTTCCAGGCATCCAGCGACCGTGAGAGAGACCTTGCCCCGTTACGACCGGAGGGCTCGGCGGGTCAGGTGTGCAACTGTCGCCCATTGATGACTCTGTGGTCGTCGTAGCATCGAACTTCCATGAGCGGATTCGATGCCGGTCGTCTCACGGGTCTTCGTGACGTGATGGCCGGCCATGTGGAACAGGACAGGGTCGGCGGCTTGGCGTGGCTTGCCGCCCGCGGCGATGACGTCGAGGTCGGCTCGGCCGGGTGCGTCACCCGGGGAGAACCCAATCCGGTTCGTCGAGACAGCATCTTTCGCATTGCCTCGATGACGAAACCGATCGTCGCGGTTGGGGCGCTGCTCCTCGTGGAGGAATGCGCGTTGCGTCTGGCGGATCCCGTCGACGCGCTGCTTCCCGAGCTCGCCGATCGGCGCGTGCTCGTCGACGGGCGTGGATCCCTCGAAGGTGACACGGTTCCGGCGCATCGTCCGATCACGGTGCACGACGTCCTCACGTTCCGGCTCGGGCTCGGGATGGATTTCGAGGCGCCCTGGCCGCAGCCGCTGCTCGACGCGATGGGCGAGCTCGCCTTGGGCAGTGGTGCGCCGGAACCACAGGTGCCGCCCGCGCCCGACGAATGGATGCGTCGGCTGTCGACGCTCCCGCTGTTGTACCAGCCGGGGGAACGCTGGCTCTACAACACCGGCTCGGACGTGCTCGGTGTGCTCATCGCGCGTGCCGCCGGTCAACCCCTGGGGGAGTTCCTGCGCACGCGGGTCTTCGAACCGGTCGGGATGGTCGACACCGGCTTCTCGACCGATCATCTCGAGCGTCTCGGCTCCTGTTACACGATCGACCCCGCGACCGGGGAGCGGAGTGTCTTCGACGCGCCCCGCGGCCAGTGGGCGACGCCACCCGCCTTTCCTTCGGGCGCGGGTGGCGTCGTGTCCACGCTCGACGACGTGCACGCCTTCGGCCGGATGCTGTTGTCGGGCGGGCGCTTACGCGACGGCTCGCGGCTGTTGTCTCGGGCGTCGGTCGACGCGATGACCACCGATCAGATCGGGGCGGAACGAGGTGCAACCGGACCTTCGCCCGACGGCTCGCAAGGGTGGGGCTTCGGCGTTGGTGTCCAGGTTCGGCGCACGGGATTGGGTCCGACGATCGGGAGCTACGGGTGGGCCGGCGGTCTCGGCTCGTCGTGGGGGAATGATCCCGACAAGGACCTTGTCGGCGTCGTGTTGACGACCGACGCGTTCGTCAGTGCTTTCCCGCCGCCAGCCGTCATTCAGGACTTCTGGACCGGTGTGTACGCGGCGCTCGATGAGTGAACGAGAAAGGAGCGGACAGATGGCAGCGACCGAACCTGTGACCGAGCTCGATCCGCGCTTCAGTAATCCCGATGCATCCGCGACGTCGTGGGCGGACGTTCGCCAGATTATCGACGAGGCCGAGCTCTTCTGGATCTCGACGGTCAGACCGGATGGTCGTTCCCACGTCACGCCGCTTCCCGCGGTTTGGTGCGACGGCGCGCTCTACTTCTGTACCGGTGCCGGCGAGCAGAAGGGCGTCAACCTGACCAGGAACGCGAACTGCGCGCTTACGACCGGGAACAACACCTGGAAATCCGGACTCGACGTGGTGATCGAGGGAAGCGCGCAGCGGATCACCGACGACGTTCTCCTGCACCGGCTCGTCAGCGTGTGGGAATCGAAATACCACGGTGATTGGCACTTCGACGTGGCGAATGGAGCATTCCAGGGCGAGGGCGGCGAGGCGCTGGTCTTCGAGGTGGTTCCGACAAAGGTTCTCGCGTTCGCCAAAGGCGACTTCGCGCAGACTCGTTATCGGTTCCGGTCGCGTTAGACGCAGCAGCCGCGACCTTGTCGCCTCAAGCGGCAGGCGCGACGCGCAGCCGAGCGCCGCTAACGAACAGGCCGGCACAGCGGCCGCGGCTACTTCT
>CAWEZO010000006.1:0-15158 GCA_963813635.1 uncultured Actinomycetes bacterium
AGCCTCGATCCACCGATTTGAGGTTTCGTCTGGCTGATTTGTCGGTGAGGTGCGTGCGTCGCGTGCGTTTGAGTGCCGAGGGGCGGCTGGTGGGGTCGGTTTCGGTTCGTGGTCGCCTGAGTGTGTGACGTTCGCCGCGCTCGAGGCGTGGTTCGCTGTTGGCCGTCCGTCTTTCGCGCTCGACGCGGTGCGATGCTCAGGTGAGCATCGGGAGTGCGCGCAGCTTGTCGAGCGCGCTGAGGAACGCGTCGGCCCAGGGCCATCGTGCCGGGAGGCGAAGCGTGGATCGTCCGCTGCGGTTGACGACGCGGCCGGGCAACGCGAACAGCTTCGTTCGCATGGTGCGCGCACGACCGTGAGCTGCGCGTCGGGATGCACCTCGCCGAGTCGGGCGGTCCAACGCATGAGGTTGTGAGCGAGCACCGCGCAGGCGAGCCAAGCGGCGTTGGCGAAGAACTTGCCGGATGGGCAGTGCGTGAGACCGGCACCCTCTTTGAGGTCACGGATCGCGAGTTCGACCGTGGCGTGATCGCGGTGGAACTGATCGACCTCGACGGTCGGCCGGTCGAGGTTGGTGATGAACGCGTGGTAGCGCCAGTCAGGCCACAGCTGCGCTTGGGTTGGGTCGATGAGGCGGGTGCGGCGCACCATAAGCCGGAACTCGCGTTGCCGCTTGTCGTGGCCGCGGGTCACGTAAGTGGTCTCGGCGACCGCGGCCTCACCGCCGTCGGGGTAGACGATCGGTGTCCACGACTGCTCGGGAATCGTCTCAATGCAGGCCCGCAGCGGCTTTCTCAACGCGACGGTGATGGACCAATCGACCCCCAAGCGATCGAGCGTGTCGATCAGCGCATAGGACCAGAACCCCGAATCGGCGCGCAGCACGACCGCGCCGGTGGCGCCGGCGCGCCGCACCCGGGCGATCAGTTCTTCGACGAAACGCTGCACCCCGCGTTGGCTCGATCCCTTGCGGAAGCGTGCGTGGAGCACCTCGCCGGTCTGGGCGCGAGTGGCGAGCAGCGGGTGGTAACCGAGCTGGCGGGTGTAGCCGTAGGCGGCACCCTGTTTCTGTTTGCCGTGCACCTCGCACATCGTCGAATCGAGATCGATCGTCATGGGGTCGGCGCCGGGGCCGGCCCCGGCATTCCACGCGCGCCGGAACGTCTCGGCGATGACCTTGTCGAGTTGACGGACATGCCCGAACGTGAACGCGCGCAAGAACGAGCCGAGCGTCGAGGGCGCCATCACCCGAAACGGCAACACTCGTTGCGTCGCGCCCGCGCGGAGTATGTCGGCGTGATCAATGTGCGTGCCGCCCGCCAAGATCGTCGCGACCAACGACAAGATCTTGCGGCCCGGACGCGACCCGCCGACCCGGCCCCGGAGCCGCACCGTCACGTTCACCAACGACTCAAGGCCAAGCCGGACCATCAGCGTGGCCGGCGCGATCAGACCCGCGTTCGCGACCAGCGACTCGTCATCGAAGATCACCTCAACACGATCGATCCTGCGCGATACTCCACCCACAGGAAGTGCCTCCTCGACTGGCGACAACGACGACGTAAGACACCGTCATCGTCCCAGCTCAGGAGGCACTTTCCGCGGATACGCGAACTCGCTCAGCCACTACTCATCGGTGGATCGAGGCTTAGAGCAGTATGTGCTCGAGCGGGCGGTCGTCGCACAAGCAAGAGGGGAGCGGCAGATCCTCGACGCCGTGACCGCGGCACGGACCAAGGGCATCTCATGCCAACGGATCGGCGAGATCCTTGGAACCTCGGCACAAGCCGCGCAACAAAGGTACGGAGCAGTCATCGGTACGGAACAGTCATCGAATCAGCGTGACCGCCTCTCTTGCGCAGTAACGTCGAGCCAGCCTTCGACCGACGCGCGTGGGGTTAGGGTACGAGTCCCCCCTCCGACACGCCTGTTCTGCGATCCTCACCTCTGCGTGTGGGACGCGAGGAGAACGGCCAATCAACCATGATTGGCGCGGAGGAACCTGCGAACTTCGCCGTTGAATCGTCGAGGCGCCTCGACGTTGCACACATGCCCGACGCCGGGGAGTGCGACGAGCCTGGCCGTGGGGATCGAGGGCGAAGATCCTCGGCCACATACTTCGGCGCGCGCTCGTCCTCCTCCCCGTAGATCAGGAGCGTCGGTACATCGACCGTCGGAAGCACGCGACGTAGGTCCTCGTTTGCCGCGCGCGCCATGGCACGGAAGCCGGCCGGATGGAATCCCGCATCGAGGCTTCGGACGCGGATACGTCCTCGGGCGGAACAGTGGACGAGAACATCGTTGGCAGGAGCGCCTCGACGAAGCTGGCACCCTTCAGGCGCTGGGTTTCGACCGCGACCGGGATCGGGTCTTCGAGACTGTCGATGTGCTCGGCGAAGAGCGAGACCAGGCGCGGCGAACCGCGACGCGCGCCAGCCGTAGCCGTCCGCTCGCCGGTGAAGCGCATCTCGACGCCGGCGGGCCGCCGTAAGGTTGTCCGGCCGGCCGAAGCCGGCCGCCCACGGTGATGGAGGCCACATGGACGCGAAGGGCGCTGCGGTCGTCACGGGCGCGAGCCGCGGGATCGGGCGAGCGGTCGCGGCGGAGCTCGCGGCCCGGGGCTTCGACGTCGTCGCGACCATGCGCGACCCGGCGGCGGGTGAGTCGCTGCTTGCCGAGACGGGCCGCCGCGCCGGCACGCTGCGGGTCCAGCGCCTCGACGTGAACGACCCTGCGTCGATCGCGCTGCCGGCCGATCTCCGCGTGCTGGTGAACAGCGCGGGCGTGTACGACGAGGACCTGCCGGTCGAGGTGATGCCCCTCGAGATTTGGCGGACGCTGTTCGAGACGAACGTCTTCGGCCTCGTCGAGGTGACCCGTCGCGCCATCCCGCTGCTGCGCGCCAAGGGCGGCGGCGTGATCTGCAACCTGACCTCGTCGTCGCTCCTGGCGCCCGTCCCCTTCTTCGCCGCCTACCGGGCGAGCAAGGCGGCCGTGAGCGCGCTCGGCGAGTCGCTGCAGGCGGAGGTCCGGCAGTTCGGCATCCGGGTTGTCGAGATCATGCCGGGGCCAATCGAGACCGACATGCTCGCGGTGTCGGACCATCCGCCCGCGGCGATCGAGCACGAGCCGTACCGAGCGCTCGCCGAGCACCTGTGGCAGATGCGCGAGAGCCGCCGGGGGGAGTACACGCCGGCGGCGGAGGCAGCCCGGGCGATCGCCGACGCGATCGTCGATGATGGCGGGCCGCTGCGGTACGGGTGCGACCCGCTCGGTCGTACGCTGCTCGCGGGCTGGCGGGCCACCGCGAGCGACGAGGAGTGGCTGCGCCCGTTCCTGCAGGCTTGACGGGTTGAGGTTCGCGGCGACGTGCGGACCTATCCGCCGAGGGCAAGGAACGCGTCGAAGCCTTGGCGCATGCACTCGACGAGCTCGTCGACGTCGGGGATGGCGGTGGCGCCGGTGTTGAAGGCGTTGAACGCCGTGTCCCGGTACGACACCAGCGTGATGTCCGCAGCGGTGCCCATGCCCGGGCCGAACCGTGGAGCTGGAGCATCTCGGCTCCACCGAGGTAGAGCGGGACGTCGACACCGCGGATGTTGCTGGCCGCGAAGTCGCAGTGCTTCAGCATGGCGCCCATCAAGCCGGAGACGAACGGTCCCAACGTGGTCATTACCGAGCCGACCGCGGTAGCGAGCGGTTGCGCGACGTCCTCGCGCAAGAGGGCCGCTGCGTCGTGGTGGGCCCGGATGTACTTTGCCGGGTCGTCGGTGCCGACCGGTATGACGATCGTGCTCCCGCGCGCCTGGTTCCCGTACGGCGAATCACCCGCTCCCCGGATGTCGACGGCGACGGCCACCCGTAACCGCTCGACCGGCGCACCGTGCTTCTCGTGATAGCGGGCGAAGCCGTTCCCGAGGGCGGCGAGGAACACGTCGTTCACGGTGGCGTGTTGCGACCGGGCCACGGCGCGCATCGCAGTCAAGTCGACGTCCCGAACCGTGACCAGCCCCGGCGGTCGAGCATGATCGGGGACAGCGTCTCAGTCGGCGGCTTCATCACGCGGCCGAGGGCCCGAACGTTGCGGGCCGCGCTACGTACCGCGGACGCGGGGTGGCGGACCAGTTCGGGCGCTCCGCGCAGCGCCAGCCTGCCCGCAGCGCCAGCCTGCCCGCACCGCGCGAAACCGCTCGCCTGCTTCCGGCGAGCGGCCAGCGCGTCGAAGAGCAGGGCCCGGCGGCTGTGCACGTCGTCGTCATGGGGGAGCGGCGGCATCGGGTCCAGATCGCCGCGGTCGCGGGTCGCGTCGAGGAGGTAGAGCAGCATGGCGATCCCGCCCACCCCGTCGGTGAGCATGCGGTGGAGCTTGACGACGACCGCCGCCCGGCCGCCTTCGAGACCCTCGACCACCGTCACGGCCCACCGCGGTCGGTCGCGGTCGAGCCAGCCGGCGCGCGATCGAATCCGGCCGCCGGCTCTACACCATGCTCATCGACTGGGCCGATTGGGCCGCCGTGCAGATCGCTGCCGGCACCCTTCAACCCGGCCATCCAGCCCCCGGCAGCAAGCAGCCCGGCTCCCTGCCGGCCGCCGACATCACGGCGGCGGCCAAGCGGCGGGCCACACGCTCCGCCGCACACTGAACGGCAGCGTCGCACGCGCGCCGCTCAGGCCCTACGCGTCAACGCGCCATGAGAGGACGCGACGGCGAGTTGCTCGTGTTCATTGCGCGGATCGCGTCGCGACCGCCCGGAGGCGACGACCGAGCCTCTTGACGTCCGCGAGCAGGTCGGCGGGCTCTTCGACGACGATCTCGAATTCCGTTGCGAGGAGGGCGACGACGGCGATCAGCCACGCTCGCGAATCCGAGCGGATCAGCACGCGGCAACTTGCGTCGTCGATGGCTTCGACCTCGGCATTCGCGTAGCGGACGACGCTGCGCACTGCCGCAACGGGTCCGGCCGCGATGATGGCCGCTGCGAAGGGCACGGGCATCGCCGCGATGGACGCGGCGACGAATGCGGCCGCGTTCTCGGCGGGAAGCTCGCGCGGACGAAACCGAACGCCGCCCAGTCGCGGTGCGTCGAGCCGGTCGAGCCGAAATGTTCGCCAGTCTTTACGTCGCACGTCCCAACCAACGAGGTACCAGCGGCGTCCCGCGGACACGAGGTTGTGCGGCTCGACGAGCCGTTGCGCCTCGTCGCCGTCGCGGCGGCGATAGTCGAAGCGGACCTGCTCGTTGTCGCGACACGCCAATGCGAGCACGGCCAGTGCGTCGGCGTCGACGTTCGCGGTGTCGACGCCCCAGCGCATCGACGACACGTTGGTGTGCACCGCGTTGACTCGACGGCGCAAGCGGTCGGGGAGGACCTGTTCGAGTTTGGCGAGCGCGCGCACGGACGTTTCCTCGATGCCCTCGATGGACGCGCCGGCTGCGGCACGCAGGCCGACCGCGATGGCGACCGCCTCGTCGTCGTCCAGCAGCAGAGGCGGCAGGTGTGCGCCGGCCGCGAGCCGGTACCCACCGGTTGCGCCCGGCGTCGCGTCGACCGGATAGCCCAACTCCCGGAGCCGGTCGACGTCTCGGCGCAGCGTGCGCGGGCTGACCTCGAGTTGCGCGGCCAGCTCCTCGCCCGACCAGAACTTGTACGTCTGCAGCAGGGAGAGCAGGCGTAGGGCCCGAGCCGTCGGATCCGTCATGCCTCAATCTTTCCCCATATTGCGGTCAGGATCTGACCGCAATGCTCCGTACCGTCTCATCCGTAGGAACCACCCGAGATGTGCGGAGTGAGCGATGGAAATGAAGCTCGAGCTCGTAGCCGTGCCGGTCTCCGACGTGGACCGCGCGAAGGCGTTCTACGTCGACCAGGTCGGCTTCGTCGCCGACATCGACCAGACGGTCAGCGACGACATCCGTTTCGTGCAATGCACGCCGCCGGGTTCGGCATGCTCGATCGCGTTCGGTCGCGGCATCGTCGACTCCGTCCCCGGTTCGCTGAAGGGAATGCAGCTCGTCGTGGCCGATGCGGAGGCCGCACGCGACGAGCTGGTCCGGCGCGGGGTGGAGGTGTCGGACGTGCAGGACTTTCCGTGGGGCCGGTTCGTGTACTTCTGCGATCCCGATGGCAACGCCTGGTCGATGCAGCAACTCCCCGCGCGATGAGTTCGCGCTCGAACGACCGTCTGATGTTCGAACAAGGGAGAGGCACATGAACAGCTCCGCGATACGTTGCGAATCGGTCGTGCGCGAGTTCGGCGGCGTCGCCGCGGTGAACGGCGTGGACCTCGATGTCGAAGCCGGTGAGATCTACGGATTCCTCGGACCGAATGGGGCCGGCAAGTCGACGATGGTCCGCATGCTGTGCACGCTGCTCGCACCGACGAGCGGAACCGCGTCGGTCGCGGGCTTCGACGTCGCGGAGCAGCCGGGCGAGGTGCGGTTGCGCATCGGGGCAGCGCTGCAAGAAGCCGCGCTCGATCCGCGTCAGACCGGAACCGAGTTGCTCCTGCTGCAAGCGCGGCTCTACGGCTTGTCACGCGCGGACGCTCGCCGGCGCGTCGACGAGCTCGGCGAGCTGATCGACCTCGGTGATGCCCTCGACCGTCGCATCGCCACCTACTCCGGCGGGATGAAGCGCCGCCTCGACCTCGCGGCCGCGCTCATTCACAACCCCGACGTCCTATTCCTCGACGAACCGACCACGGGACTCGATCCCGTGAGCCGTGCGGTGGTGTGGGAAGAGGTTCGCCGCCTGAACAATGACTTCGGGATGACGGTGTTCCTCACGACGCAGTACCTCGAAGAGGCCGACGCACTCGCAGGTCGCGTCGGCATCATCGACCACGGCCGGATCGTCGCCGAAGGCGCGCCGGCCGACCTGAAGCGAGCGATCGGCTCCGACATGATCGTCGCACGCGTCGACGGTGATGCCCGAGCGGCGTGTGCGGCTGTCGAGCACGTCGACGGTGTGATCGGCGTCGAGGCGCACGGCAACGAGATCATGGTGTCGGCCGGCGACGGTCCGGCGACGATCAGCGCGGTTGCCGTCGCTCTCAGCAAATGCGGTGTGCCGATCCACGTTCTGACACTGCGCACGCCAACGCTCGACGACGTCTTCCTCGAGTTGACGGGCTCGCGCATCGACAACGAGGCCACCAAGAAGGAGGCTGCGTGATGACTGCTGTGACAACCGCCCCGAGAGTGCTTCGACCACAACCGCCGAAGGTCGAGCCCCGGCCGGCGGGCTTCGTCGCCGACGTCGTCTCGGTTGCCGGACGCGCGTTGCGTGCGGTGCCCAGGGATCTCGAGTCGGTGATGCCGCCCGTGTTCATTGCGCTGTTCTTCTTCCTGGTCAATGTCGGCACGTTGCAGAAGCTCACCGAGCACAACATTCCGAACTTCGACTTCCGCGCGTTCCAGATGCCGACCGCAATCCTGTTGGGCCTCACCGGCGTGTCGCGCGCGCCTGCCCTCGTGATCGACGTGCAGAACGGCTACTTCGACCGGCTCCTGCTGAGTCCGGTCCGGCGGCTTGCGATCCTGCTCGGGCATCTGGTCGCCGACGTGGCCGTCGCGGCCGCGCTCACGGTGCCGATCATCATCGTCGGGTTCCTGCTCGGCGTGCGCTTCGAAGCGGGCCCGATCGGGATCGTCGCGTTCATCGCGATCGCCGCGCTCTGGAGTCTCGCGTTCTCGGGGTTCGGGTACGCGATCGCGCTGAAGACCGGGAACCCGGGCGCAGTGAACTCCGCGTTCTTGCTCTTCTTCCCGTTCTTGTTCCTCACGACCTCGTACGTGCCGAGGAGCCAGCTCTCGGGTTGGCTCAAAGTCGTTGCCACATGGAATCCGGTGACCTACCTCTTGGAAGGACTGCGATCGCTCGTGTCCGTCGGATGGAACGCCGGCGACCTCGCCAAGGCGTTGCTCGCAGTCGCCGTCGTCGGTGCGCTCAGCATGACGCTCTGTTTCGCGGCGCTGCGCGGCCGTATACGCCGAGGCTGATGCCGGCCGACCTCGTCGCAACCACGCTCGGTGATCCGGAGCGATCAAGAGGTCGATCTACGAGCCCCGAAGGCGCCCCGCGCGGAGGCGCTGTTGCGTTGAGTTGGATCGGGCCGCGCGGTACCGAGGTGTCGTCCTGGTTCCCGTTCAGATCGTCCGGGCGAGTTCGGTGAACGCTGTCGCGATGCGCTGGTGGTGGCGGGCGTCAAGCCCGAGCTCGTAGTGGCCGCGACGCAGGTTCTGTATCAACGCGTGACCGCGCATGACCACCCGCGCGGTGTGGTCGCGTTTGAGGCGCCGCATCGGTCGGAGCCGGACTTTGAGCCGGCCGTCGTCGCACTCGACGCGGTTGTTCGCGTACTGCTCGGTGTTGTGAAACGCGGCGGGCATGAGCTCATCGATCGCGGCCCGTAACGCCGGGGCCCGGTCGGTCACCACTTCCGTCGGCTTGCCGTGCGCGCGGAGCGCAGTCGCGAAGAACTGGCGTGGCGCTCCGAGGTCGCGTCGCGGGGAGACGTCGATGATCTGAACGCGCTGGTCGATCGCCCGATAGACGGAGCGCCAGCGGCCGGCGACCTTGACGTAGGTCTCGTCGACGAACCAGCGATTGCCGACCGCGTGCCCGACACGGCCGGGCTGCGCCTGCCAACAGCGGTGTGAAGCGCTGCACCCACCGGTACGCGGTGACGTGGTCCACCTCGATCCCACGCTCGCCCAGAAGTTCTTCGACGTCGCGGGAGGAGAGCCCGTACCGCAGGTACCACCGCAGGGCGAGGACGATGATCTCGGGCGGGAACCGAAAACCCTTGAACGCTGACCTCGGCACTTCGAGCACCGGACGAGAACGGCGAGGCATTATCCCGTCACCCTCACCATTGCAGTGGGATCACCGTGACGTCATGCCCGGGACAGCACTACGAGGCCACCGATGGTCTGGCGTTGCGATCCGGGCGAGTGATGCCTCGTCGCTCATCTCCGCGGTGAAGAGACCGACCTACTTGCGACGTGGAGATGCGTTGCGCCCAGTGCGGATGTCTCGTTGAGCGCGGCGTACGAGTGTCCGCGTGCGGCTTCCCCGACTGTTGCTGCCGAGACCTGCCGTTACAGGTTCAGGATGCCGACGACCTCTGACCTCTGCCGCGGTTGCCGGTGACGACAACGGCTGCTCGAGGAGCGGTGTGCGGGGCCTGACGGGCTCGCGACGAGCGGGGTACAGTCGCTTGCGTTCGCTGCGAAGGGAGCGTGCGATGGCGCCGGAGACCGAGGTGGTGCGAGCGTCCGAGCTCACGCCGGGCCGAGTCACAGGAACGGGCCGCTACGCGGTCGGGAACGCGACCGGAACGCTGTTCGCGGTGGGTCGCCGCTGCCGGCACCTGCGGGCCGACCTCGCCGGCGGCTCGATCGACGACGACGGCTGCCTGGTGTGCCCGTGGCACGGCGCGAAGTACGACGTCGAGACTGGCCGAATGGTGCGCGGGCCGCAAGGGATCTTCGCCAAGGTCCCGGGCCTCGGTGCCGCGAACATGCTCTTGACCCGGGTGCTGCCGTTGCGGCGGGGCACGGTCGAGGAGCGGGACGGCACCCTGTACGTGCGTTGAGCGACGACACCACGACGCTGCACCGGCTCACCCGCGGCTCGGTGCCGGATGCGGCCGATCGACAGCGGCCCCCGGTTACCAACACCGCTGGATGAACGAACCGCCGAGCACGGTTCGCGCCACGCGAATTGCTGCGACCGACTGGGGCCCTGGCTACATCGAACGCGACGCCCGTGCCGCTTCATAGTTGGCCCGCTGCTGGCTACACGATGATCATGCTCGCTCCGCACTCGTGGCAGTTCACTTCGATCGGAGGTCGTGAGGGTCGGGGCATCGGGCGCCTCCACAGAGAGATACGTCATCTCTTATGGAGGGCTCCGCCTGAGACGGCAGGCCCAAACTCCTTTGGATCTTCACCGTCGTCGTCGCGCTCGCAGGTTTCGTCGGCAGCGCTGATGGCCGTCCGCATCAACGGCCTCACCGCGCAGGTGCACAAGGCGAGCGCGCAGGTGAAGATGACGGCCGCGCAGCCCAACACTCCTGATCTCAGAGCCGAGTTGCGGGGAGCGGAGCACGACATCGCATGTCTCGACGTTGCCGTTGGGGCCGGAGGGGGCGACGGCCTCGGTGACAACGACACTGTTGGGTGCCGTTAGACCCCGTATCCCCGGATCTCAGGCTTGGCAATCTGTGCGCGCCGCAAGGTCTTTGGTCGCAGTTCACTGTCTCGCGAGGTCGTCGACGAGCCACCCGGGTTCTCAGACCGCAGCGAGTACCTCACGTACCTCCACCGTCTTGACGGTGACACCCTCCGGACTACCCGGCATCGGAGGCTCGCCTACACGGAACATGGCCGCAGCCTCGCGCGCTCCCTCTTCGGTCTCAAAAACCACGATGGCGACGCCACGCCCACCCCGGGGAGCGAGCCAATAACCGCCCTTGGCACCGTGTTCGCGGGCAGCAGGCGCGGCATACTGCGGCAGAAACTCACGCGCCGCCTCGGTGTTGGACTCGGTTGCGTTGACCTCGGTGAATACCGCGTACATCCAGGCCACCTCCTCTTGGGGATCTCGGTCTCACCCTTGCAGTCACGTGCCGCAGGCACAAGCACCGGCCTTGGCGCACCGATCCGCCGCTCGGTCGCAGTGTCGTTCTGTCGCGGCGAATCTGCTGGCGCGCTGACACAGAGGGGTGCAGGCAATCGGTGCGGGCTCGCGACATCGAGCGCACCTTCGTCGAAAGATGGCAGGGCGTCGGGGTTCAGGGCTCTGTTGCATTGGCGCATGGTCGCGGTGGGCGGTGAGGGTGGCGGGATGATGCCTCGCCGTTGTCGTCCGGTACCCGCGGTCCAAAGTTCGGCGTTCAAGGGCTACCGGTTCCCACCCGAGGTCATCGTCCTTGCTGTGCGCTGGTACCTACGGTTCGGGCTTTTCCTATCGCGATGTCGAAGAGCTCCTGGCCGAGCGTGGGATCGAGGTCGACCACGTCACCGTCTACCGGTGGGTGCAGCGCTTCACGCCTGGCCTTGCCAGCTTCCTGTAAGGCTGGCCGGCGTGGAGGCGCAACGAGAGCCGGTCGAGAGCATCGAGCGCGGTAACGCTGCTGACCGTGGACATGGTTGAGGCCGTGGCGTTCTACCGAGCGCTCGGCTTCCATCTGCTCTACGGAGGACAGGAGGCGACTTTCACGAGCTTCCGGGTCGGCGCCGGCTACCTCAACCTGCAACTCGACACAGGCGGCTCGCCCCGAAGGGGCGTCTGGGGTCGAGTTGTGTTGTGGGTCGACGACGTGGACGCGATGTACCGACGCGCTCGCGCGGCCGGGTTCGATCCGGAAACCTCACCTACGGACGCCCCGTGGGGCGAGCGCTACTTCCACATCCACGACCCAGACGGCCACGAGCTGAGCTTCGCCCGCGCTCTGGCGCCGAGGTAACGATCTCCAATTGCCCTTCGCTGAAAGTGGCCCGCAGCGGACAGCGCGAGACGCGACCGTGCGAAGGACACGTGGCAGGTGGCTGGGTCGTGCCACCTCTCACCCCGTGCATTCGAAGACGACCACGCACGCTGACAACCGACGGCCGTCACCTGCCGCGTGATCAGGCAGGTACACGTACTGGACGGACGCTCTCGAACGGAAGGGTGACGGTCGTCGGCTCGTCCACGACCTAGATGTAGATCCCAACAGCGTTAGTCAGTGCCGATGACGTCGGCAGGGGTCTTGTGGCCGAGGGCGCTGTGGGGTCGTCGATAGTTGTAGTACTCGAGCCAGGCTGGGAGTGCAGCGGCGCGGTGGTGGTGGGTCTGGTAGCGGACCGCGTACGCCCATTCGGCTTGGAGGGTTTGGATGAACCTTTCGGCTTTCCCGTTGGTGCGGGGCCGGTAGGGGCGGGTTCGGAGGTGCTTGATGCCGAGCTCGACGATCGTGGTTGCGTGGAGGCGTGAGAGGTAGCCAGGGCCGTTGTCGGTCATGACCCGCTGGACGGTGATGCCGTGGTCAGCGAACCAAGCGATCGCGCGGCGCAGAACGCGGTGCAGGTCGGACCTTTCTCGTCATCGAGGATCTCGACGTACGCGATCCGGCTGGTGTCATCGACGGCGACATGGCAGTAGTCCCACCCGCGCCTGCCGGCACCGGCGCGGCGGTATCCGGCTTGGCGGAGATGGGCCGGGAGCCCGGGCTGATCGAACCGACCCAGCTTCTTGATGTCGATGTGGATCAGCTCGCCGGGATGACGACGGCAATAGCGGTTCGGGGGCTCGGGCGGCTCGAGTCGTGACAGCCGGTTGAGACCGAGGCGAGCCAGGATCGCGCCCACCGTCGATGTCGCCATGTTCAGCTCTGCCACGATGCCGCGTCGAAGTCCAGCGCAGCCGGCGAAGTTGCTCGATGAGCGCCTCGGTCCGAGCCGGAGTCCGACCCGGGACTCGACCCGGAGCTGAAGACCGATCGGTCATCGCTTCGCCTGCGTCGTAGCGACACAACCACCGAAACACGGTCCGGGTCGAGACCGCGAACGCTTCTGCGGCTTCGTCGACCGACCAACCTTCGAGACGGACTCGCTCGCACATCAGGGTCCGCTGGCGCGGCAAGAGACGGGCGTTACCGTGAACCAACACGGGCACTCCTTGTGGTGAGGGCGGCTTCAGCACCCCCAAGCCTCAAGGAGGCCCGTGTGACAAACGTGGATGGGATCTACACCTAGCTGCTCATCTCAGGCGTCAGTTCGACGACAACGTGCACCCGTGGCGCCTCACCGCAAACCTCCGCGACGACACCCCGGATCTCATCAACTCCCCAGGGGATGATCACTGCATCACCGGGCTCAAGTTGCTTGGTCATGCCCGAACTCCTCACCAGGGAACGCCAATCCCGAGAAGAACTGAGAGCTGCTGTGGTACGACGGCATCCGTCGTACCGGCTAGGACATCCAGAGCCCGCCGGTGCCGCTGGAACGACCGCTTCGTCGATCGAATCGACGAGCTGGGGACCGTCACTGGACGCACGGGGTTGGCAGTGTCGGCCGTCTCGTGGCTCGGCCTGGTCGGCCTGCATCGGGCGGCGCTGCGGTCAAGCGTGGTACTCGAGCACGCGCTCGTCGACGAGTTCGGACGCGACTATCGTGACCGGATCACCGCATCCCGGACCCCGCCAATCGACGTCCCGCTCCGGCGAATGCACGTCGCGATCCCGCGCCACGGTCCGCGCCGGCGCTACACGAGCGCCCAAGACATCTCCTACGGCGATTTCGGCGCGCGGAAGCAACTCGACATTTGGCGCCGCAGCGATCTTCCGGATGACGCGCGGGCACCCGTGCTCATCCAGGTCCACGGCGGTGGGTGGGTGGCAGGGCGGAAGGCAGGTCAGGCCTACCCGCTCCTGTCGCACCTCGCCGAACGCGGTTGGGTCACCGCGGCGATCAACTACCGGCGGCACGGCGCGGCACTCTGGCCGGACCACATCGTCGACGTGAAGCAGGCGATGACTTGGGTGAAGGCCAACATCGCCGAGCACGGCGGCGACCCATCGTTCGTGGCGATCACAGCGGCTCAGCCGGTGGCCACCTTGCCGCCCTCGCAGCCGTGACGCCCAACCGCGCCGAGTTCCAGCCGGGATTTGAGGACGCCGACACCAGCGTCCAGGCCGCCGTACCGCTCTACGGCATCTACGACTTCACCCACCACGGCCACCTCGTGCCGGGATCTACCGAGTTCCTCGCGCGTTCGGCTGTTCGGCTCCGAGCTCGGCGCATCGCAGGATGTCTGCGAAGGGGCGTCGCCGACGCTCCAGGCCGGACCCGACGCGCCACCGTGCTTCGTGATCCATGGCCGCAACGATTCGTTCGCCCTCGTGGAACAGGCACGCGGATTCGTCGACGCGTTGCGGAAGACCTCCAAACAGCCCGTCGTCTACGCCGAACTGCCGCGAGCCCAACACGCGTTCGAGATGCTCTCGTCGGTTCGTGCCATGTACACCGTACGGGCGATCGAGCGGTTCCTCGACGTGATGTACTGCGAAGCGGCGCGCCGTTGACCCGGCGCCCAGTGGGTGACGTCGGTCATGGAACGCCTCTCGGGAACGGACGCTCTCTTCCTGTCGACCGAGAATCCCGTCACGCATCAGCACCTCGGCGGCCTTTTTGTGCTCGACCCTTCGGGCTCGCCGAAGTTCGACTACGCCACCATGCGGGCCCGCATCGCGGAGCGCCTGGCCGGTGTCCCGAAGTTCCGCTGGAAGCTGAAGGAGGTGCCTCTGCACCTTGACCGCCCCGTGTGGGTCGACGACGCCGACTTCCACCTCGACTACCACCTGCGAACTATCGCGGTGCCCGCACCCGGGGGTCGGCGCGAGCTCGGGGATCTCGTCGGCGAGCTGATGAGCTACCAGCTCGACCGCCGCCGACCGCTGTGGGAGGCGTGGTTCATCGATGGCGTGAACGACGGTCGCCACGTGGCGCTCCTGTTGAAGTACCACCACTGCATCATGGACGGTATGACGGGAGCGAGCCTGTCGGAGCAGCTCTATGACTTCGAACCGAGGCTGGCGCCTCGACCGCCCGTAGGAGTAACGCCTCCTACACCGTCCGAGCCGTCCGACGCTGAGTTGCTGCTGCGAGGTATCGCGTCCGCCGTTCGCACCCCGCTGCGGGTGGCGCGCTACGCCGGAAAGACGGTCGCGCGGGGGCAGACGACATTGTCGTTCCTACGGTCCGAGAGGAAGCAGGACCTCCCCGGCTTACGCGCGCCCGACACCCTCTTCAACGGTCTCGTGGGACCGCGCCGCCGCCTGGTGATCGCGTCTGTCGCCCTCGACGACGTCCGGCAGCTGAAGCGCCGTCTCGACGTCAAGGTGAATGACGTCGTGCTGGCGATTGTCGCCGGCGCCACGCGCGCGTATCTACGCAACCACGATGCACTGCCCATCGAGCCGTTGGTGACTGCCGTTCCGATTGCGACCCGCGTCGGCGACGACGGTGAGGGCGGCGGCAACCAGGTCGCGACCATGATGGTGTCGCTCCCGACGAACATCGACGATCCACTCGAGCGCGTCCGCGCCGTGTTCCGCAGCACCCAGGCGGCGAAAGAGATGTCGCAGGCAGTCGAGCAGGGCGATACGTC
>CAWEZO010000007.1:0-932500 GCA_963813635.1 uncultured Actinomycetes bacterium
CGGCCGGAGCACGACGGCCCACTCGCCGTCGCCGTGGGCGTCGACCCGGCCCACCGGACGGCCCGGTCGCGGTATCGACGACCTCATCGGCAATAGCATCGGCCGCCGCGCCCGTCACATGCACGACGAGCCACGTCGGATACAGCGCCCGCGATCTCGGCGGCCAGACGGACCTGCGGCTTCAACACCGCACGGTGATCGTTGTCGCCAGATGCGCACGTTGGCGAGGGGGACAACTTGTGGGTGCGGGTAGGCGATCACGTCGTCACGAGTACGCGTAGGGCGGCCGCGACCGCATCGACGAAACGGACGATGTTGAGCATTCCTCGTGGAACGGCTGGATGTTGTCGGCAGCGAGCGCGTCGTGCGCCGCGTCGCCGGTACGCGAATGACGGTGCCGGCCATCGGCCGGGATGTGGACTCGTTCGCCAACGCCACACGAGCAGCTCCGGGGTCAGCGCCGACGAGCCCGGCATGGGAGTACACGAAGCAACCCGACTGGGCGCCGGCAGGCGCCACGAGCCTCCGAATGTCGAGGGGCTCGTCGGTGTCGATCGTAACCTTGGGGCGAACACCTTGACCAGGGTGTCGCCGCTGTCGATCATCACAAGGGCCCGTTCGACGGAGGCGCGCCACGCGGCACGTGCGGCCGCGTTCGCAAGGTGAACCGGGTGGGTTGCGGAAGACGGAGTGCAGGATGCTCCGGCCCGGCCGGAGCGCCGGTCTCCACCACCGGCGCCCGCGTCGAGGCCGGTGATGCGGGCGGGATCATCAGGTCGCCACCCGCCGCGCCGTGGAACAGCAACACGCCGAGCCGCACGGACGCCGGCGCCCGAGAGCCCGGATGCATCGTCGTGTTCGATCGCGGCGAGTGTCTTCGCGGCGAGGTCCGGGGGCAACTCCGGCCACCACGCCTGCGGTGACGAACCCGATGCCGTCCTGCAGCCACACCGAACCCATCCGATGACAACAGCGAGATCAGATCGGCGGGCGGCTTCGATCTCCCCGGTGTGCGGGCGGACAGGCCCTCGGCGACTGCCGCGGTGCTGGTCATCGGCTCGTGCCGCTCAGGAGTTGGACGGACCCGCCACCATCGGCGTGCGGTGCACCGCGGTGAACCCGCAGCTTTCGATGAGCACGACCAGCTCACCGGGCAGCAGGAGGTAGGCGGTGGACTGCGGGGGATCTGGTACACGTCCACGTTGAGCGACCGGCGCGCGCCGATCCACGGCACGATGCCTTCGAACCGCGCTCGTCTTGCCGCCCAGGATCACCCGGCTGGTGGGCTCGGCCGCGTCGCGAGCGGACCGTCCGCCCCGCCGCGGCACGCGGGAGCACTCGTGGAAGAACTTGCGCGGGCGGAAGAACGAGAGTTGCGGGAGCACGAAGCCGGCGCACCGATCCCGTCGACCGATCCTGACGGCACCGGCGAGCGGGTTGCGTCGGCGCGCAGTAATGGTGGCGACGCACATTGCGGGCATCCCCACGGAGAAATCGACTCCGACCGGCCGGTGCCCGGCGGCAACGAGATCGTTGCAGAGGTCGCCGGTGCCGCACACGAGGGTGCGAGACACGGTGGGAACCTGCGGGCAGGTGCAACGCCCGCACCGTGCGGCGCCGCCACCGACGATCGAGACCGAGCGAGATGATGCGGTTGAGGCGGTCGTACCGTGGCGCCGACCCGGTCGAACATGGCCTCGACAACCGCTGCCTCTCGTCACCACGCGGGAGTGTGGTCGCGACGCTCGTGATGCTCGACCACGGTCATGACTCGATCCTGCGGATCGCCTCGGCGTGATGGCAGCCAGCTTCGGCCGGCTCGCCGACTAAGACCAGGTGCTACCTGCGCGACTTCGAGCAGCACCCGCCGGAAGTGGTGCTCGACGAGCCGCGGTTACCGACGGCAGCGGCACGCGGAACGCCTCGACGAGCTGCTCCGCCTCTCGTCGTCGGTCTTGTCGGACCACGCGAATCGCGTGACGCACGTGCTCGTCGAACATCGCGACCGCGTGCTCCGCGACTGCGCGGGTCGGTGCGGGTCGTCCGGCACACGAGCTCGAGCAGCTCGGGGAGCGGCAAACCGGTCTCCAGCAGGCGTAAGCCGCCCTGCACGCTACGCGACGTCGGATGCGGTGAACCGTGGCGTGCCACCGTGGACGCGCGGCACTCGAAGCCGCTCGCGCACGACCGCGTCGAGCGACACCGGCGGGACGCCCGATTACCGCGCTGCCAGCTCGTCGAGGCTCAGGAACTCCTCCTCGCCGGCGTCGCCGTCGTCGCGACATCGACCACGGCAGCAGCGAGCGGCACGTCGGTCGGATCAGCTCACCCCGCCGCGCCCGGATCATCGCGAGCGAGAAACCCTGCTGCTGCAGCTCACGGATGCGAGCCAGACGCTCGACGTGGTCGGTGCCGTACCACCCGATGCGACCCTCCCGATCGGCGGCGGTACCAGGCGGCGCTTCTGGTCGAAGCGGATCGTGTCGACCGAGACCCCTTACCGGCGCGCCAGCTCCTCGACCCGCCACCGGGTCGGCTCGGCTCGTTCGGGAGCACGGGTCCGCATGAGTGGCAATTCTAGGGCGATCACTCCCGCAGTCGAAGCCGCACCGAGCCGTCCTCAGCTGCTCTTCCACACCGGGCACGCTTCTCGGCGAACGCCGTCGCACCCTCGATCGAGTCCATCGCAGAAGACCTCGATCGCCAGCTCGTAGTTGCGCGGCCAGCGCCTGCTCCTCGGTGAGGTCAGCCGCCTCGCGCACCATCTTCAGGGTGTTGCGCACCGCGAGCGGCCCGTTGGCCGCGATGCGGTCGGCGAGCGCGAGTGCGCCGTCGAGGACCTCGGCGCGCGGCACGACGCGGTTGACGAGACCGAGCTGAGCGCACGCCGCGGCGTCGATCGGGTCACCGGTGATCGCGAGCTCGGTCGCGATCGCGAGCGGGATCCGCTTCGGCAGCCGGATGAGCCCACCGGCGGCGGCGAAGAGGCCCGCGCTTGACCTCGGGCAGCCCGAACCGCGCGTGGTCGGCGGCGACGACGAGGTCGCACGCCAGCACGATCTCGAAGCCGCCCGCGAGCGCCGGACCGTTGACCGCGGCGATCAGCGGCTTGGGGAAGTCGCGGGTGACGATGCCCGCCGAAGCCGCCGCGCTTGCGTCGCGAGCTCGCAGCCCTTCGCCGCTTCGCGACCTGCTTCAGGTCGGCGCCCGCGCAGAACGTCGAGCCCGCACCGGTGAGGATCACGACCTGACGATCGGGTCGTCGGCCTCGAGCGTCGTCGAGCGCGGCCTCCATCGCGGTCGGCGAGATCGACGTTGACCGCGTTGCGCGCCTCGGGCCGGTTGAGCGTGACGATCGCCACGCGTCCTCGGTCTTCGCGTTGGACGATCGACTGCCGCCATGGCTGATCCTCCCGATCGTGGTCGTGGATCACCGTTCAACTCGACGCTAGCGGGTTCGGATCTCCTCGATGAGCTCGGTCGGCGGCGCTGCCTCGCCTGCGGCCGGGCCGGCCGCGGACTTGGGCATCTCGAGCGCGTCGGCGAAGCCGGGTCGACGATGCGGGCGAGCAACGAGCACCGCGAGCATGAGCGCCGCGGCGCCCGCGGTCGTGCGCGCAGGCCGATCTCGTCGGCGATCGCGCCCTGCAGCGATGGCGCCGAGCGGGTAGAGCGAGCCGAGCATCACCAGCAGCACGCTCAGCACCCGTCCGCGCACCGCGGCGGGCGCGCGGAGCTGGGCGATGCTCGTGAAGCTCGAGAGCGCGCCGAGGTAGAGGAAGCCCGACGAAGAAGATGGCGACGACCGAGAGCGCGAGCACGGCATGACGGCGTAGAGCACGAGCGCAGGCGGGAGCCCCCACAGCACCATGAGCATCACCCGGCGGTTGCCGAACGCGAGCGACGAGCCCGGCGAGGGACAGCGCCATCGTGACCGCGCCGACGCCCTGCGCGGTGACGAGGACCGCGGTGCCGCGTCGTGCCTTCGTCGAGCACCTTCTCGGCCATCGCCGGGACGAGCGCGATGAACGGCGCGGCGAGCAGCGTGTTGACGACCATGTACGCCGACCACGACCCGCAGGCCCGGATCACGTCGCACGTACGCGCAGCCCTTCCCGGATCGACCGCAGGATCGACTGCGCCACCGCGCGCGACCGGCGGCGGGAGCGCGAGCTGCGCGACAGCGCCGACGATCACGGCGAGGAAGCTCACGGTGTTGATGCGCGAACGCCCACTCGTAGCCGCCGATCACTGATCACGACGCCGGCGAGCGCGGGGCCGATCACGCGGCCGAGGTTCCACTGCGCGGACGAGAGCGCGACCGCGCCGACGAGATCCTCCTCGGGCACGAGGTCGGGGAGCACGGCCTGGTACGCGGGGAAGCCGATGGCCTGGCGCAGCCGGCGGCGAACACGATCAGCGTGACGACCGCCGGGGCGCGGGTGTCGCCCAGCACGGCAAGGAGCGTGAGCGTGCGGCGAGCACGGTCTGGATCGTCGTCGTGGTGAGCAGGAGCGCGCTTGCGCGGGAGCCGGTCGGCGAGCGCACCGCCGACGGGGCCGAGCGAACGCCGCGCGGCACGAATGCCGCCGCGGCGGCGACGAGGCCGGTCCAGACCGACTCGGCCGGTCGCCTCGGTGACCAGGATGCCGACGCCGACCGTCTCCATCCACGTGCCGATGTTCGACACGAACGCGCCGGTCCACAGGATCGCGAACATGCGGTGGCGCAGCGGTGCGAACGAACGCGACAGATCCACGACGGCGTCACGGTACCGGAGGCCGTGATTCAGGCGTCAGGGCTTCGACGGATCGATCTCAGGCCCCCGGTATCATCGACGTGTGGCCCGAGATCGCGCGACACCTCGCCGCGACGGGCGCATCGTCGAGCTGGCGGCATTCCCCTCGCCGACGGAAGCTCGTGTGGTCGCCGGCATGCTCGAGACGAACGGCATCAAGGCGACGGTCAACGCCAATGACGCTGAGGGCTGGGCGCCGTTCTACACGGTCCTACGTGGCGCGACGGTGCTGGTGTTCGAAGAGGATCGTGACGCCGCGCGAGCGCTGCTCGAAAGCGAGCCGCCCGCGCCGCCGGTGGAGTAACTGCTAGGGCGAACTGCGTTCGACGGAGCGGAGGTCGCCGGGTGCTGCCTCGGCTGCCGATTCCGGCGCATCGAGGTCGATGTCGGAATCGAGTGTGGCCGTCAACGGGCTCGAGATGGCCGGGCCCTCGACGCCTTCGATCTCACGACCTTGCCGCCGCGCGCGCTTGGCCTCTTGCTTCGCGCGGCGCGCGCGCTCCTTCTCGAGCTTTGCAAACGTTGTGCGTTGCTTGCCGGACATGACCCACCGCCTTCAAGGCTTGGTCGGGGCTTGTGGCCCCGCTCGGTGGACTGGGATGAGATTTCGGAGGACGGCCCGGGGGCGCCGGGCCGTCCGTCAGACTGCTCGGACGTTCTGGGCTTCTTCGCCCTTGCGACCCGGAGCGACATCGAACTCGACTTTCTGACCTTCTTCGAGCGACCGGTACCCGGTGCCCTGGATTGCCGAGAAGTGCACGAAGACGTCATCGCCGCCCTCGCGGGCGATGAAGCCGAAGCCCTTCTCTGCGTTGAACCACTTGACGGTGCCTGTTGCCACGGTGTTGCTCCTTGCGGTTTTACGGATAGGTCTCGCGAGAGGCGTCACGAACCCGAGACGCTCATCCGACGTGTCGCAGGTGCGACACGCAAGGAGTGGCGGCAGGAGAGCCGGTGTGCCCTTGCGGAACCCCATCTCCGAACGCGCGGAGCAACGCCGGAAACGGGATCAAATCAAGGGTATCAGGTGGCGGGTGGATCAGCGGCCCCGGGCCGGCCTCTTCAGCGTGGCCCGTCCTGGTCATCGAGACCGCCGGCGCAGGCGCTTTGTCCCATTTCGGTGCTCGCGGTAGCCTCCCGGCGTGGATGACCTCGTGATCCGACCCGGCTCGTTCCCCTGGGACCGGCGGTGAGCGGCGTCTTCGAGCCCACGGCGGTGACGGCCCGCTTCTGGGCCGCGTTGTACGCCCACGACTGGCCCCGCATCCGCTCGTTCTTCGGGCCCGACTCGATCTACTACGACGTACCCACCGGCCCGTCGACTGCAGCCCGAGGTCCCGCCGACATCGAAGCCCGGCTGCGGCTCGGCCTCGAGACCCTCGCGGGCTACGAGCACCGGCCCGGTGTCGTGGTCGCCGAGGGCGACATCGTCGTGACGGAGCACACCGAGGTCTGGCACTGGGCCGGCGGCGAGACCGTGGCGCTGCCGTTCGTCTCGGTGCAGCACGTCGCCGACGGGGTCATCACGTTGTGGAAAGACTACTGGGACCTCCAGACGCTCCTGTCCGCCGCGCCGCGCGAGTACCACGAGCGGCTCGACACCGCTGACCTCTCGTGGATGTTCGACGCCACCGGCCTGGCCTGAGGAGAGCGTGTGCGCAAGCTCAGGGTGTTCAACATGGTGTCGCTCGATGGTTACCTTTGCGACGCTCACGGCGACATGAGCTGGGCCCACAGGGACGACGCAGAGTGGGTGAAGTTCGCGTCGGAGAACGCAAGCGGCGAAGCCGAGCTCCTTTTTGGGCGGGTTACCTACGAGATGATGGCCGCCTACTGGCCGACGCCGGCGGCGTTGGGGGCGGTTCCGGTTGTCGCCGAGCGAATGAACAGCAAGCCCAAGGTTGTGTTCTCGCGCACGCTCGAAACGGCGTCGTGGAGCAACGCCAAGGTGGTGAAGGGCGATATCGCGGCGGAAGTTGTGAAGATGAAACAGG
Organism: uncultured Actinomycetes bacterium; assembly: GCA_963813635.1. Classification (GTDB taxonomy): domain Bacteria; phylum Actinomycetota; class Acidimicrobiia; order IMCC26256; family JBBRZM01; genus JBBRZM01. The sequence continues at coordinate 6,793 of CAWEZO010000007.1, forward strand.
AACCCGCCCCGGACATGGTCATCATGGGGAGTGCCAGCATCGTCGCTCAACTCACCGAGGCGCGTTTGATCGACGAGTATCAAGTCGTGGTGATTCCAATTGTTCTCGGCAGCGGGAAGACCATGTTCGACGGCGTCAAGGACAAGGTGGGCTTGACCTTGACCAACGACCGGACACTTGGCAATGGAAATGTCGTGCTGTGGTACGAGCCGGCGGGATGAGCCGCTCCGGTTCGGCGTGAACGCATATCACTGGCGATAGTCTCCGCGTATGGCCTCGCAGGAAGGGCTGGTGGGCCCGTTCCCCGAGGGCTCCGATCCAGCGGCGTACGACAAGCTGCGGCGCCGCGTGTTCTGGACGATGCCGTCAGGCCTCTACGTTGTCGGCGCGCGAGCGGGGGAACGGCGCAACGGCATGACGCTCAACTGGGCGACCCAGGTGGACTCCGACCCGAAGTTGGTCGGTATCAGTGTCGAGCGCACGGCGTTCACCCACGAGCTCATCGTTGAAGGCGGGATCTTCGCGCTGTGCATTCTCGATCGCGAGGATCGAGCGATCGTGCGCAAGTTCGGCAAGCCCGTCGATGTCGACCTCGACGCGAAAACGCTCAACGGCTTCGCCTTCCACGATGCTGTCACCGGCGCGCCGGTCCTCGACCAGGCACTGGCCTACCTCGACTGCGAGGTGCGTCAAAACGTGCATCTCGGCACGCACTCGTTGTTCCTCGGCGAGATCGTTGATTGTGGGTTCCAGAAGGCCGAAGACACTCCGGTGCTCCGTATGGAAGACACCCGCTTGAACTACGGCGGCTGAATCGAGGCGTGCAGGACGGGTCGCGCTGTCCCTCCGGCTCTCGACGCGCCATGATTCGTTCGACTCGCTGATCACGAACAGGCTGAGAGCCCACGAAGGAGCGCAGCGATGCAGAGCACGATGCCCGACTATCCGCTGACGATCGGCTCGATCTTCCGCCACGGTCGGGCGGTGCACGGTGAGAGCCTCGTCGTGACCTTTGAAGGCGACGGGAGCCGGCAGGCCACGTTCGTCGAAGTCGCCGAGCGCGTCGAACGACTCGCCGCCGCGCTCCACCGACTCGGCATCGAGCCCGGCGACCGCGTCGGCACGTTCGCCTGGAACACCCAGGAGCACCTCGAGGCCTATTTCGCGATCCCGGTGATGGGCGCGGTGCTGCACACCCTCAATATTCGCTTGTTCCCCGAGCAGCTCGCGTACGTCACCAACCACGCGGAAGACCGTGTGGTGATCGTCGACGCGAGCGTCATACCGCTACTCGCCAGGGTCGCGGCCGAGCTCAAGACCGTCGAGCATTTCATCGTGATCGGCGAAGGTGACGCCGATTCGCTCACCGTGAACGGCGCAACCGTGTTGCGCTACGACGAGCTGCTCGCAGCGGAGCAGCCCGGCTTTGCGTGGCCCGACGTCGACGAGCGTGCGGCGTCGGCGATGTGTTACACGAGCGGCACCACCGGCAATCCGAAGGGCGTCGTCTACTCGCACCGCTCGTCGTATCTGCATTCGATGGCGGCGTGCGACGCCGGCGCCATGGCGCTCACCGAACGCGACCGCGTGCTCGCGATCGTGCCGATGTTCCACGCAAATGCGTGGGGTCTGCCGTACGCGGGCTGGATGGCGGGCTCCGATTTCCTGATGCCGGCGCGGTTCCTCCAAGCCGAGCCGCTCGTGCGTTTCATCGACCAGGAGCAGCCCACGTTCTCGGGCGCGGTGCCCACGATCTGGGCCGATGTGCTGCGCTACAGCGCGGACCATTCGGTCGACCTCTCGTCGTTCCGCATGGTCGTGGTCGGTGGGTCCGCAGTACCTCGGAGCCTGATGGAGGCATTCGAGCGCGAGCACGGTGTGCGCATCATCCAGGCCTGGGGAATGACGGAGACGAGTCCGATGGGGTCGGTGGCCCACCCTCCGAAGCAGGTCGAGATCGGTGGCGAGGGGGAGATGGACTGGCGGGCCAAGACCGGCCGGATCGTGCCCGGCGTCGAGCTGCGCATCGTCGGCTTGGATGGTGCCGTGCAGCCGTGGGACGGTGAGGCCCTCGGCGAGATCGAAGTGCGCGGCCCGTGGGTCACGAGCAGCTACTACCTCGATCCGTCGCCCGAGAAGTTCGACGACGGCTGGTTGCGAACGGGTGACGTCGGCACCGTCGACGCGAGGGGTTTCATGCAGCTCACCGACCGCTCCAAAGACGTCATCAAATCAGGTGGGGAGTGGATCTCGTCGGTCGAGCTCGAAAATGCGCTCATGGCTCACCCCGACGTGCTCGAAGCGAGCGTGATCGGCGTACCCGATCCGCGTTGGGACGAGCGCCCGCTCGCGTGCGTCGTTCGCCGCGAGGGGTCCGAGGTGACCGCCGACGAGCTGCGCGAGTTTCTGGCCGGAAAGATCGTGAAATGGCAACTGCCCGAGCGGTGGACCTTCATCGACGAGGTGCCCAAGACGAGCGTCGGCAAGTTCGACAAGAAAGTGCTGCGCGCTCGCAACGAGGCCGGTGACCTCGAGGTGGAGACACTCGGCTGAGGCTCCTCGCCGTGAAGTGCCGCCGCCGTCAAGGGGCCGCGAGGTGGGTGACCGAGGCGAGGTCGGCTTCGAGCTTCGCGGCGCTGCGCGCGAGCGCGCCGGCGCCTACGACCATGCCGGCGACCGCGAGCGCGATCGCCATCCACGCGGCCGCGCCACTGGCCTGGAGCTTTTCCTGCATCAAGGTCACACCGATGATCGCGGCGACGATCGGCTCCAGGATCGTGAGCGTGGGCAACGACGCAGTGAGCGAGCCGGCCTGGAACGCGCTCTGGTTGACCAGCATGCCCACGCTGGCGGCGGCTGCGAGCGCGTACGGCTCCCAATTGGTGAGGAACGTGCCCAGACCGTCACCGAGGAGATTGACGCTGGTCTTGGTCAGCGCGGCGGTCACGCCGTACAGCACGCCCGTGACCGCGGCGAACATGACCGCCCGTGCGGCGCCGTGCGCACGCATTCCGGCGATGAGCGCGACGAGCACGAACGGTGTCAAGACCGCCGCGCAGAGCAGCCACGCGCCGCTCGAGGCCTGGTCGACGCCGCCGGTCGGGGACCCCACGAGCAGGAAGACGGCCAGCGATCCGGTGAGGACCAACGCCCAGAGCACATCCACGCGGGTGAGACGGCGGCCCGACCACGTCGCACCGATCGGCAGTGCGAAGAGCAGTCCTGTGACAATCAGCGGCTGTACGACGATCAGCGAGCCCACTGACAGGGCCGCTGCCTGCATCCCGAATGCGAGCCAATCCGCCGCATATCCTGCCAGCCATAACGGCCGGCGAAGCAGCTCGAGCATCAAGCGCAACCGCAAGGAGTGCTCGTCGGGCAGCGACTCCGCTTCCCGCTGTTGGAGCACCGACGCAGCCGCGTAGAGGAAGGCCGCGCCCAGCGCGAACAGGATGTCCATCGACACCCAAAGTAGTGTGACCCGGATGCGCCGGGGAGTGCTCATCTTGTCCGCGTCGATGGGCGCGGGTCATGACGGTGCGGCCAATGAGCTGCGCCGCCGCCTCGAAGCGCGTGGTCACCGCGCCGAGGTGCGCGACTTCATGACGATGGCGCCGTTCGACATCGGCGGACTGGTGCGGTGGACGTATCGGGCCCAACTGCGGTGGGCGCCGTGGTCGTACGAGCTCACCTACAAGTACCTCCTGCCGCTGGTCTACTGGCCTGTCGTCCTGATCGACTCGTGGTTCACGCGCGTGCGCCTCCGGCGTGTGATCGAGCAGTTCGATCCCGATGTGATCGTCTGCACGTACGGCCTGCCGGCGCTCGTGCTCGGCCGGTGGCGCAAGAAGGGCCTGCTGCGGATCCCGGTCGTGACGTTCTGCACCGACTTCTCGGTGCACCAGATGTGGGTGCACCACAGCGTCGATCTGCATCTGACCGTGAGCCCGCGCTCGGCCGAGCTCGCGCAGCGCCACAGCGACGGCGAATGCCGCGCGCCCGGCCCGTTGGTGCGTGAGGCGTTTCGTGTCGACCGTCCCGACCGCGACGAGGCGCGCCGCCGGCTCGACCTCGCGCCGACCGATCGCACCGTGCTCGTCGTCGCCGGCTCGTGGGGCGTCGGCGAGGTCAGCGACACCGTGAGAGCCATCGCGGCGGCGGGTGATTTCCACCCGATCACGGTGTGCGGGCGCGACGAAATGCTCAAGCGCGACCTCGACGAGCTCGGTATCGGCACTGTCGTCGGCTGGACGGATCAGATGCCCAAGTTGATGGCCGCTTCCGACGCGCTGGTCGAGAATGCGGGCGGTCTCACGTGCATGGAGGCCTTCGCGTTCGGCGTTCCGGTGGTGACCTACCGGCCGATCCCCGGTCACGGGCGCGACAACGCGCAGACGATGGCCGGCGTCGGCGTCAACCGCTACGCGCACGACGACGACGAGCTCGCGACCGCGCTCGCCGAAGTCACGGCACCCGGAATCGCCCGCCAGCGTCTCCTGCACAACGCATCGGCACTGTTCGCGAGCGACCCGAGTGACGACGTGCTCGAGACCGCCGCGCAGGCCGACTTCGTGCCCGCACCGCTCCGCGTCCGCAAGTCTCCGCGGCGGGTCGCGAGCGTGGCCGCGTCCCTTGCGCTCGTCTACGGCGGTCTCACCATCGGTGCGCAGGCAGTCGCGGCGCGGGGCGTGGGTGTGGCCAAGGCGCCCCGCGGCGCCACCGGCCAGGTGTACATCGGCGTGCGCGTCAACCGTGCGGAGCTCCACGATCCCGAGCTGGTCGCGGCGCTGAAGACCTCAGGCATGACCGTGATCGTCGACGGTCGTACCGCGCAGCATTGTGGGCACCAGCTGGAGCATCTCGCGGATGCCGGCGTCGACATCGGCAACGGCGGATGGGGCAAGGGCCGTCCGCTTCGCTGGCAGCGGGCGCGAAATGATGTCGAGCATTCGGCCAGCGTGATCTCGAAGGAGACGGGCGTCGCCGCGCACGAGTTCGTGCCCGGGCGGCGTCTCGACTCTTTCGATCAGTTCTTCTCCCACCGCAAGAAGCAGAAGCTCGTGAAGCCCGACCACACGTTCACGGCCGCCAACATTCCGGCAACGTTTACCGACCGGGGTGTGTACCTGCTCGACGCTCGCAAGAGTGATCCGGGCGTCGTCCAGGTGGCGATCTCCTCGCTCGCGGAGCGGGTGCAGGTCGCGGGTCTGCACGAGCAACCGCTCGAGGTGTTGCGCTGAACCGTCGCACGCTTGTCGCGGCCACCGGCGCGGCAGGCATTGTCGCTGCGGCTGCGTTCCACGCCGCACCCGCGCTGGCGAGCGTGTCAGTGTTGCGCCGACGCCTCGCCCCGGCGCTCGCGGGCATCGGTGACGCCGACCACGTCGCGCTCGACCTTCGACGACGGTCCCGATCCGGCCTCGACGCCCGCGTTCCTCGAGGAGCTCGACCGCCTTGGATGGCACGCCACGTTCTTCATGCTCGGCGACATGGTGCGCACCGCGCCCGGCCTGGCAGCCGAGGTCGCGGCCGCCGGACATGAGGTCGCGGTCCATGGCGACGAGCACACGAGCATGCTCGGCCGCTCCCCGAGCGCCGCGTTCGACGACATCTCCCGGTCGCGCGACGTGATCGCCGGCGCGACCGGCGTAACGCCGACATGGTTCCGTCCGCCGTACGGCACGCTGTCGCGCGGAGCGCTGCGCGCGGCGCGCCGCCTCGAGCTCGACACCGTGCTGTGGACGGCCTGGGGCCGCGACTGGCGTCCGCAGGCAACGCCCGAGTCGGTCGCGAACGACGTCGGCCGGGGTCACCTCGCGCGGCGGCACCGTCTTGTTGCACGACTCCGACTGCACGTCGTCACCCGGGTCGTGGCACGCGGGCCTCGGTGCGTTGCGCTTGCTGGCCGAGCGGTTCGAGCTGCACGACCTGCGGGTCGGCACCGTGGGCGAGCACGGCATCAACTCTGGAGCTCGAGCAGCGGCGTAAGCGCTGCCAGCTCGTCGTCCCATGACTTCGGTTCCTCGACCGGCACGAGCACGAGCTTCGAGAACTCGATCGCGACGAACGCCTCGAGTCGTGTGCGGAGCGCGTCCAAGCCCACGGGCACGAGCTCGGCCGGGTCGGCGCCGGGGCGGACCGCGGCCAGGCGGCCGGCGAGGGCGGGCGGGAGCGCGCTCCGGGCGTAGAACACCATCGCGCCGAAGTGCTCGGGATCGATCGCGCGACTCGCGTCGCTCGCGGCTGCTTCGATCACCGGACGTGCCGTCGCGCAGTCGTCGGGCGTCACGAAGCTCGCGAGCCAGCCGTCACCGAGCCGCCCGACGCGCCGTAGCTCGCTCGGCGCCTGGCCACCGAGCCACACGTCGAGCGGCTGCTGGACCGGCTTCGGTCTCACCGTCAACTGCTCGTAGTGGAACCGCGGTCCGTCGTGGTCGACGCGGTCCTCGGACCACAGACGTCGGATGAGCGGCAGCGCCTCGTCGAACCACGGCGCGCGTTCCTCGCGTGCGACGCCGAACGCCTGTTGCTCACCGGCGACCACATTGCCGAGACCGAACGCGGGGAGGAACCTGCCGTCCGACAGCACGTCGAGGCTCGCGAGCTCCTTCGCCAGCAACGCGGGATTGCGGCCGGGCAGCACCTGCACGCTCGTGCCGAGCTTGAGCCGTTCCGTGCGTGCGGCGGCGAACGTGAGGCCGATGATCGGGTCGGGTGCCGGTGCGGTGACACGCTCCGAGAGCCAGAGTGAGTCGAAGCCGCGCGCTTCGAGGCCGTCGACGAGCTCGGCCAACCGACGTGCGATCGAGTCCGCGTTGCGCGCCGAGCCCGTACCCGATGCGGATCTTCATCGGGCCGCAGCGTACGCGGGCAACTTCAGGTGCCGGATCGCTCGTACTTGCGAAGCTCCCGGCGGGCGATCTGCTTCTTGTGCACCTCGTCGGGGCCGTCGACGAGGTGCAGGGTGCGGGCGTGCGCGTACATGTCCGCGAGCGGCCAGTCGTCGGACACGCCGGCGCCGCCGAACAGCTGGATCGCGCGGTCGATCACCGTCGTCGCAACCCGTGCCGCCACCACCTTGATCGCGGCGATCTCGAAACGCGCGCCCTTGTTGCCGACGGTGTCCATCAGCCAGGCGGCCTTCATCGTGAGCAGCCGGGCCTGCTCGATCTCGACGCGCGACTCTCGCGATGCGATCCTGCACGACGCCTTGCTCCGCGAGCGGCTTGCCGAACGCGGTCCGCTGTTGGGCGCGCTCGCACATCAGCTGCAAGCGCCTTCTCGGCCAGACCGATCGCCCGCATGCAGTGGTGGATGCGCCCGGGACCGAGCCGGGCCTGTGCGAGGGCGAAGCCGTTGCCCTCTCCGCCGAGCAGGTTGGTCGCGGGCACGCGGACGTTGTCGAACAACGTCTCGCAGTGGCCGCCGCCGGCGTCGTGGCCGAAGACCGGCAGTGTGCGCACGATCTCGGACGCCGGCCGCGTCGAACGGCACGAGGATCATCGAGTGGCGGTGGTACGGGTCGGCGTCGGGATCGGAGACGCCCATGAGGATCGCCACCTTGCAGCGCGGCGACGCGGCACCAGCTCGTCCACCACTTGTGCGCGTTGACGACGTAGTGGTCGCCGTCACGCTCGATGCGACTCTGGATGTTCGTGGCGTCGGAGCTCGCGACCCACGGCTCGGTCATCGCGAAGCACGAGCGGATCTCGCCGTCGAGCAGCGGCTGCAGCCACTGTTCCTGCTGCTCGGGCGTGCCGAACTCGGCGAGGAGCTCCATGTTGCCGGTGTCGGGCGCGGCGCAGTTCGTGGCCTCGGGTGCGAGCAGGTTGCGGCCCATGAGCTCGCACAGCGGCGCGTAGTCGAGGTTGGACAGCCCGGCGCCGAATCGGTCGTTCGGAAGGAAGAGGTTCCACAGACCACGCTCGCGGGCTTCGAGCTTGAGGTCCTCCATGACCGGCGGGTGGAAGTGGGGATCGCCCGACTCGCGCACCTGCGTGTCGTAGACGTCGGTTGCCGCGTCGACGCGGGTGTCGATGAACTCCTGCAGCGGCGCGCGCAGCTCGATTGCCTTGGGGCTGAGCTCGAAGTCCATATGTGCTCCTCGGGACGGTCGATCGATGGCGACCCTACTGCGCGGCTCGACCGGCGCAGCCGCCGCCGGCGATCCCTACGATGGCGCCGCGGCGAAGACCTCACGACGCCATGTGCGAATGATCGGGGGAGGCAGACGCTGGACGGCCCGGGCGTGTTCCTGTTGCTCGCGTGGCTCGCCGGCTGGCTCCTGTGCTTTCGCGTCCGGGTGCTCAGCCGTTCGACCCGTATTGCCCGCTCGTCGACGCCCACGGTCTCGGTCATCGTGCCGGCGCGCAACGAGGCCGCGCAGCTCCCCAAGCTCCTGCGGGCGCTGGCGCGCCAGACCGCGTCGCCCGATGAGGTGATCCTGGTCGACGACCACTCCCACGATTCCACGGCGGCCGTCGCGCGAACTGCGGGCGTCGAGGTGGTCACTGCTGCCGACCTGCCGCACGGCTGGACCGGCAAGGCCTGGGCGTCGTGGCAGGGCGCGCAGGTGGCCCGCGGCGACGTGCTCGTATTCCTCGATGCCGACACCGAACCCGAGCCCGACCTGCTCGAGCGCGTGGTCGCATACCGGTCTCGCCGCGGCGGACTGGTATCGGTGCAGCCGTACCACCGCATGCACCGCCCGTACGAACGGCTCTCGGCGCTGTTCAACCTCATCGCGGTGATGGGCGTCGGCACGTCGGCGCTGTGGCGCCCGCGACGGCGTGCTCGGGCGCGTTCGGAGCGTGTGTCACCGTGCGCCGCGACGACTACCTCGCGCACGGCGATCACGAGTCGGTGCGTGGCTCGGTGCTCGAAGATGTCGCGCTTCGCGCGCCGGATGCAAGCTGCGGGGCAGCCGGTCGACAGCCTCGGCGGCCGCGGCGCGATCAGCTTTCGCATGTATCCGCGCGGCGTACGCCAGCTCGTCGAGGGCTGGAGCAAGAACTTCTCCACGGGCGCCGGCAGCACGCCGCTCTGGCGCGTCGCGCTCACGTTCCTCTGGGTGGCAGGCGCGCTGCTCGCGGGATGGAACGCGTGGCGCGGTGCGATCGACCTCGTAGCAGGAGGGTCGGGTCCGAGCGCGATCGTGTGGGTCGCATACGGCGCCTACGTCGTGCAGATGTTCGTCATGCTGCGCCAGGTCGGCAACTTCGGCGTGGTGACCGCGCTGCTGTATCCGATTCCGGCGGCCGCATTCGTTGCGATCTTTCTCTGGTCGCTCGTTTTGATGGCACGAGGTGAGGTGCACTGGAAAGGCCGTTCGATATCCGTGAGAGGCGCGCGGTCGCGATGAGTGTCGTCACCGAGCGCAACGCCTGGCTCGCGCTGCTCGACGCCGGCGTGTGGGCGGGGTGGAGCGCGTCCGCCGGGTACGCCGCGCACAAGATTCCCGTTGCTCGACTGCAACGCGACGCCGGCCTGTTGCGCCTGACGCGCGCCGAACGAGACCCGTCGTTCTACGAGCGACGCCTGCGGATCAAACGCTGGAAAGACGTGCTCCCCGAGGCGGGCACGCTGTTCGCCGGTGGGTTCTCGAAGCGCCACGTGGCCCGCCGCGACCACGCGTATCTCGAACGGTTCATCGCAGAGACCAGGCGAGCCGAGCTCACGCACTGGCTGGTGATGGGCGCAACCCCGTTCTTCTTCCTGTGGAACCCATGGTGGCTCGGGCTCGTGATGGCGGGCTACGGCCTCATCGCGAACGTACCGTGCATCATCATCCAGCGTTACAACCGCGCTCGCCTTTCGCGCATGCTGGCCCGCGTGACCGCATCCCGGTAGCCGGGTGGTTCACGGACCGTACCGAAATTCCGGAGGCGGCGCGAACGTCGGTACCGATAGCCTGACCAAAATGAACGCGCTCGACGTCGCTGATCTGGTCAAGGATTTCGGCGGCCGAAGAGTGATCGACGGTGTGACGTTCAGCGTGCCGCGTGGTCAGGTCTGCCGCGTTGCTCGGGCCCAACGGCGCGGGCAAGACGACCACCATCCACATGCTGCTCGGGCTCACGCTGCCCACATCGGGCTCGATCAAGATCCTCGGCCGCGATGTCGTCGCGGACCGGAGCGCTGCGCTCAAGCCCACCGGCTTCACCGCGTCGTACGTCCAGCTGCCGTGGCGGCTCCGCGTCCGCGAGCTGCTCCGCATCTATTGCGAGCTCTACGAAGTGCCCGATCCCGACGCCGCGATCGCCGACGTTGCCGACCTGTTGAGCCTCCACGACTTCCTTGCACGGCCCGGCATGAGCCTCTCGACTGGCCAGCAGACGATCGTGCTGCTGGCCAAGTCGCTGGTGAACCAGCCGGAGGTGTTGTTCCTCGACGAGCCGACCGCGAGCCTCGATCCCGAACGAGCCGTGGTGGTACACGCGCTGCTGCGCCGCATCGCCGACGAGCGCGGGATGACGATTCTCATCACGAGCCACAACATGACCGAGATCGAACGGGTCGCCGAACGGATCCTCTTCATCGCCCAGGGGCGCGTCGTCGCCGACGCGACGTCGGCCGAGCTCCGGGCGCGGTTCGGCGCCGAGGATCTCGAAGAGGTGTACCTGAAAGTGGCCGAAGACGCGGCCAATGGCCCGCTCGACACGGCGCGGTGACGTGATGAGCTGGCGTCGCGTTCGCGGGGTGATGTTGCAGAACTTCTATGTGATGCGCCACAGCCCGTTGCGCATCATGGAGATCCTCTACTGGCCGTTCATCGAGGTCGTGCTGTGGGGGTTCCTCACGACCTACCTCGCGCAACAGAACACCGACCTGCCGGGTGGCGTCGACGTGTTGCTCGGCGCCGTCATCCTGTGGGACGTGTGCTTCCGCACCCAGCAGGAGCTGGCGATGACGCAGCTGATGGACATGTGGGACCGGAGCATCGTCAATCTCTACGCGTCACCGATGAACCAGCGCGAGTACGTCACGGGGGCGATCATCTTCTCGCTGGTGCGCGTGGTGACCGGCACCGTGTTGCTGGTGGTGTTCGTCGCGTTCGCGTTCGACTTCAACATCCTCACGCTCGGGGCGACGCTCATCCCGTCGTTCATTGCCCTGGTCATGTTCGGTTGGGCGCTCGGCCTGATGATCCGTGCCGCGGTGCTGCGCTTCGGATCCAACGCCGAGGTGCTCGCGTGGTCACTCGCGCTGCTCATCCAGCCGGTGGCAGCGGTGTTCTATCCGGTCTCGTCGTTGCCGGGCTGGCTGCAGCCGATCGCGAACGCGATACCGGTCTCGCATGTCTTCACAGCGCTGCGCGCGTTCCTGGCCGATGGCACCGTGCTGGTCGGGCAGCTTGCGGCGGCGTTCGCGCTCGACGCCGTCTATCTCGCCACGGGCGCGGTGGTGTTGGGCACCGCCTTCAAGAGCGTGCGTCCACGCGGCCTCTTGAGCCGTCCGGGTTACTGAGCTTTCGGTTCAGTGCAGTAAAACTGCCGCTCGTGACGGGCGCATCGTGGATCCTCTTGGTGGTCACGGCCGCGTTCGCGGTCGCCGACTGGTTCGCGGTGGCGCGGGACGCGAAACGGCTCGAGTACGTGTGCAAGCCGGCCACGCTCGTCGCGCTGATCGGTGTCGCGCTGACGCTCGATCCCCGGCACGCCGATACCCGCGCCTGGTTCGTCGCCGCGCTGGCCTTGTCGTTGATCGGCGACATCTTCCTGATGCTCCCGCGCAACCACCGCACCTTCGCAGCGGGCCTGAGCGCGTTTCTGGTCGGTCACGTGGCCTACATCGTGGGCTTCAACCTCCACGGCGGCTCCGGTGGCGCGATCGCGCTCGCCGCGGTGCCTGTGGTGGTCGTCGCGGTGGGGTTTGCGAGCCGGATCCTGCCAGATGTGCTGGCGGGTGACGATCGGTCACTCGTCGCGCCGTTGCTCACCTATCTCGTCGTGATCTCGGCGATGGTGGCGAGCACGCTCGCGACCGGCAATCCCTGGGCCGGTGCCGGCGCGGCGCTGTTCTTCGCCTCCGATCTGATCATCGCGTGGAACGAGTTTCGTCATCGTCTCTCGTGGGGGCCGCTCGCGATCATCGTCACGTACCACGTCGCCCAGGTCTTGCTGGTGCTCTCGCTCCTGCACTGAACCCACCGAAGCTCAGCGCGCCGGTACGGCTCCGTCCCAGAGCTTTTCCAACTCCGCGGGGAGCACGGCGGCGACGTCACGATCTTCCTCGGGTACGAGCTGACGCATCGCGCCGAGCACCGATCGTGCCACCGCCTCGACGTGCGCAGCGTCGATGTGGCCACGCGCGCCGGCGACCGCGAGCAGCTCGTTGACGGTGCGCAGCCTGGCGGGTGCCGCGCCCTTGCGTCGCGGCGGACCGGCGAGCAGGCGCGCGTCGTCGGGCAGGTGGCCGAGCAGATGCTCGCGCTCGTGCGGCGGCAGCCGATCCGAGAACGCGCCCAGCACCGCGCGCACGGCGAGCATGTCGTTGGCATCGTCGGCACCTGCGGCCCGAGCGGCGGCAAGGAGCTTCTTGAGGGCCGGGGACGGGCCGGCTCGAAAGCGTCCCGACGAGGGACGGGTGTCGCTCGCGAGCAAGCCGACGTGAAGGTACGACTCGGCGCCGACGACGCCGGACACGTCGAGCGCCACGTGCGCGATCCGATCCGCGTCGGTGAGCGCAGGGACGTCGCCGTGGAGCAGGACGACGTGGTCTTCGACCATCACGTGCACACGCGGCACGTCGAGCTCCTTTTCGAGCGGACCGAGCACGGAGCGCACACGGTCGGCGAGCACGTCGTCGGACACATCCGGGTCGGGCGAGCCGGCCGTGACCCGATCGCGCGTGACCGCGACGCGGTGCCGCACATCGCGTGCCCGGCGGCCGAGCGCCGCACCGGCCTGACGCGCCGCCCGTGCGGTCCGCGTGGTGCCACTCGCGACGGCGACCACTCCGACGGCCGCGGCAACCGTGCCGGCGCGTACGGCGAGCTGGCGCAACGTGGGCATGGATCCTCCTTCGTCAGGGGTTCAGCCTGCCCCGTCTGCACGACGCCCGCCAGTGTCTTCCGGCCCATTCGGACGGCCCGAGCTCGAACTGGTCCACGTTCACTCAAGGAAGACTTGAGGATTCGCGGGCCAGTTCGCTGGTGTCGCTGGTCGCGGGTTACAGCAGCAGGGGTGCGGGCGCGCGGCGAGCACCGTTGCCGGTTGCCGGTGTGAGGAGCTCGTGACGTTCGCGGTACTCGACGACCTGCTCGACCGAGATCAACGAGATGCGATGCTCCACGGCGAAGAGCTCGAGGAACGGGAAGCGCGCCGCCGAGCCGTCGTCGTGCAGCACCTCGCAGATGACGGCGCACGGAGAGAGTCCCGCGAGCTTGGCGAGGTCGACCGCGGCCTCGGTGTGGCCGCGTCGTTCGAGCACGCCGCCGGGACGGGCGCGCAGCGGGAACACGTGGCCCGGTCGGATGAAGTCGTCGGCGCGGGCTGATGGCTCGAGCACCCGCCGCATGGTGGTGGCACGATCGGCCGCGGAGATGCCGCTTCCGACGGAGTGATGGTCGATCGACACCGTGAACACGGTGTCGCACGTCGCATTGGGCACCATGGGCCCGATCTCGAGGTGCGTGAGCCGGGTCGCGTCGCACGGCATGCACACCAGCCCGCGGGCCCACCGCAGCATGAAGTTGACCGCCTCGGCCGTGACCCACTCGGCGGCCATCGTGAGGTCACCCTCGTTTTCGCGTTCTTCGTCGTCGACGACGAGCACCATCTCGCCGCGCCGGATGCGCTTCAGTGCCTCGTCGATCGTGGCCAATGCCATGCTCATGCTCCCTGTAGGTGGTCAGCGTCGTGACCGTCGCCCGACGTCGAGGGCCGTGTCATGCCGCGCTCGGCAATGTGACGACCATGCGACAGCCGTGTGGCTGGCGTTGTTCGGGGTGGATCTCGCCTCCGTGGAGGTCGACGATCCATTGCGCGATGGCGAGGCCGAGGCCGGCGCCGCCATCAGTCGTGGCCCGCGCGGTGTCGGCGCGGTAGAAGCGCTCGAAGATCCGCGCTCGCTCCGGCTCGGGGATCCCCGGGCCGTCGTCGCACACTTCAATCGTGACCCCCGTGGCGCTGCGTCGGGCACGCACCTCGACGCTGCCACCGTGCGGCGTGTACCGCACCGCGTTCTCGAGCAGGTTCGCGACGACTTGGTGCACACGTTCCTGATCGGCGTCGGCAGTGAGGCCGGGCGTCTCGACGACGACCGCCACCGCGACGTCAGGCGTGTGCAGGCGCGACTCACGCACCGCGTGCTCCAGCATCGGCTCGACCGAGAACTCCTCACGGTCGAGCGGTACCGCGCCCGACTCGAGGCGGGACAGGTCGAGCAGCTGCGTGACGAGACGGCCGAGCCGCTCCACTTGGGCGAGCATCGTGCGGAGCGTCGCGTCATCGGGTGGCGCCACGCCGTCGATCAAGTTCTCGAGGACGGCCTGCAACGCGGTGATGGGCGTGCGCAGCTCGTGCGACACGTTGGCGACGAGGTCGCGTCGCACACGGTCGGTTTCGGCGAGCTCGGCCGCCATCTTGTTGAACGCCCGCGCGAGGTCGCCGACCTCGTCGCGAGACGTGGCCGTGACCCGCCGGCCGTACTTGCCCCGTGCCATCTCGCGGGCCGCGTCGGCCATGTCACGCAGCGGCGACGTCATGCCGCTGGCGAGGAACTTCACCATCAACAGCGCGACCGCGGCCGCGATCACGCCGCTGACCGAGGGCCAGATGCCGAGCTTGATGCCGGCCCAGAAGACCATGACTGTCACCGCGACCGCGGCGAAGATCAACGCGCCGAGCTTGATCTTGATCGACGGCACCGGGTCGAGCGGTCTCATGACGGTTCCGGTCGGGCGGCATAGCCGACGCCGTGCACGGTGCGGATCACGTGGTCGCCGAGCTTGCGTCGCAGCGCGCGCGACGTGTGAGTCGATCGTGCGCCCACCGGCGCCGTCGCGGTAGCCCCATACGTCGCTGAGGAGTTGGTCGCGCGTGAAGACGCGGCCCGGTGCTGACACCAGGTGAGCGAGCAGGTCGAACTCGGTGGGGGTGAGGTGCACGGTGTTGTCGCGACACTCCACGCGTCGCGTCGAACGGTCGAGCACGACGTCGCCCATCCGCAGGACCGGGTCGCCGTCGGGGGTCTGCGCGGAACGCTCGGCCCGGCGCAAGATCGCGTGGACGCGGGCAACGAGCTCGCGGGCCGAGAACGGCTTCGTGAGGTAGTCGTCGGCGCCGACGGCGAGCCCGACGACGAGATCGGTCTCGGAGTCGCGGGCGGTGAGCATGAGCACCGCCGTCGGGCGTTCGTGCTGGATCCGCCGGCACACTTCGAGGCCGTCGAGGCCGGGCAACATGAGGTCGAGCACCACAAGGTCGGGTTCCACTTCCTGACAGAGGTCGACGCCACTCGGGCCGTCGCCGGCGATCGAGACCTCGAAGCCCTCGCTTCGAAGCCGGGCGGCGACCGCGGAGGCGATCGAGGCTTCGTCCTCGATGACCACGATCGTCCGCGTCGCAGCTGGAGCAGGAGCGCTGCGCTGCATTGCAGTCAGGATAAAGACCTGGTCTGCAGGAGTCTCGCCGGACGTGTGGAGATTCGGTGCAGAGGGGACTCAGGGTGTGACAAGGGTCACCACGGCGGACGGATCGGCCGACACGCGCACCCGGGCACCGACCTCCGGCAAGCCGCCGTGAGCGGCGGGTGCGGCGGGTGTGGCGGGTGCGGCGACTTCGAGGAGGTCGCCGTCCGCAAGCTCGACCTCGACGAGGAAGTGGTCGCGCCGGAACGTGCGTGAGCGCACCACTCCCTCGATCGGGCCATCGGCATCGAGCTGCAGGCCCTCGGGTCGAATCGCAATCGGCCCGTTCCCGAGCGTCATGACGTTGTAGCCGAGGAACCGGGCGGTGAACGCCGTCGCCGGCCGGCGCCAGACGTCGGCAGGGGAGCCGGCCTGCTCGATGCGCCCGCCCCGCATGATGGCGACCCGGTCACCGATGGCAAACGCCTCCTCGTGATCGTGGGTCACGAAGAGCGCGGTCACGTGCAGGCGCACGAAGAGCTCCCGGAGCTCGAGCACGAGACGGTCGCGGAGGTTGCGGTCGAGCGACCCGAGCGGCTCGTCGAGCATGAGGAGCCGGGGTGCGGGGGCGAGCGCGCGGGCCAGGGCGACGCGCTGCTGCTCGCCACCCGAGAGCTGCGGGATCCGCCGCTGCTCGAAGCCGGCCAGCCCGACCAGCGCGAGCGTCTCGCGCGCTCGCTGCGCCACCGCCGCGGTGTCGAGCCCCTGCATCCGCAAGCCGAACGCGACGTTGCCGAGCACGTCGCGATGCGGGAACAACGCGTGGTCCTGGAACATGAGCCCGAGATTGCGGCGGTGCGGAGGGACGCCGACAAGGTCGTGGCCGTTCCACGCGGACGCGACCCGCCGCGAGCGGCTCGAGCCCGGCGATGGCGCGGAGGAGCGTGCTCTTGCCACTTCCGCTCGGCCCGAGCACACAGAGTGTCTCGCCGTCGGCGACGGTGAGATCGAGCCCGTCGAGCGCGCGCGTGTCGTCGTACTGCACGACGAGGTGCTCGACGGTGAGCACGGCTCAGAACTCGCCGACCCCGCGGACGCGGAAGCGCTCGATCGTGAGCACCGTGGCGGCGGTCACGAGCATCAGGATCGTGCTCGCCGCCATCGCGGCCCCGAAATTGTCGATGCCGGGGTGTGTCAGCAACCGGTAGATCTCAACGGGAAGGGTCGGATAGTCGGGCCGCACGATGAAGATCGTCGCGCCGAACTCGCCGAGCGAGATCGCGAACGCGAACCCGGCTGCGACGAGCGCGGCCCGTGCGACGATGGGCAGATCGACCTCGCGCCACACGCGCGCGGGGCTCGCCCCGAGCACGCTTGCCGCCTCGCGCAGGCGATTGTCGACCGAGCGGAGCACGGGAAGCATGATCCGCACGACGAACGGGATTGCCACGAGCGCGTGCGCGATCGGGATCAACAGCGGTGAGGTGCGGAGATCGAGCGGCGGGTGGTCGAGCGCGATGAGAAACCCGAATCCGATCGTCACGGCCGACGTGCCGAGCGGGAGCATCAGCAGCATGTCGAGACCGGCGCGGTTCACGCCGTGTCCGGGTCGGCGCGACGCGAGCGCGAACGAGGCCAGTCCGCCGACGACGAGCGCGATGACGGTTGCCGCCGTCGCGAACACGAGTGAGTTGCGGATCGCCTCGCTCGGCGGCACGAAGAGCGAGCTGCCGGCATGGATGGTGGACAGCGAGCGGTAGTAACCGAAGCCGTAACCGGATCGGGTGGACAGGGAACGATCGACGAGCACGGCGATCGGTACGCCGAGGAGGACGGCCATTGTCGCGAGCACGCCGGCGATCGTGGCACGCTCGCGCGGGTTGCGCGGGCGGCGGGCGACGTCGGCAGTGGCGCGCAGCGCGAGCGCGGTGTTGCGCCGGCTCTGCGCGCGGCCGGCGACCACGAGGGTGGCGACCACCGCGAGCAGTTGCACGATTGCCAGCGCCGCCGCGAGCGGAAGGTGCAGCAACTCGAACGTCTGGCGAAAGATCTCCACCTCGAGCGTCGTGAAGCGCGGGCCGCCGAGGATCAGGATCACGCCGAACGACGTGAACGTGAACAGGAACACAATCGACGCGGCAGCTGCGATCGCGGGTCGCAGCGCCGGCAGCGTCACCTCGCGGAACGCCCGCCACCGGCTTGCACCGAGCACACGCGCCGCTTCCTCCTGGCGCCGATCGAGGTGCGACCACAGGCCTCCGACCGTGCGCACGACGACGGCGTAGTTGAAGAACACATGCGCGACGAGGATCGCAGTGAGCGACTGGTCGAGGCCGAGCCCGCCCAAGGGGCCGCTGGGACGGAGGAGGCTCGCGAACGCGGCGCCCACGACGACGGTTGGGAGCACGAAGGGTACGGTCACGAGCGCGTGGACGAACCGCTTCCCCCGGAACTCGTACCGCGCGAGCACATACGCGGCGGGCAGCGCGGCGATGAGCGTGAGCAGCGTCGACAGCACGGCCTGCCACACCGTGAACCAGATGATGTGGCGAAGCGATCGACTCGACAGCACGTCGCCGAGGGGCGAGAGGTCGAGGTGCCGGCGCGGCGCCAGGCCGCGGCCGATGATCGAGGCGACCGGGTACACGAAGAACACACCGACGAACACGACCGGGATGATCACGAGCAGCGCCCGTGCACAGGCGCGCGCCGCCGCGGCCGCGGCCGGACGGCTCATCCGATGACGCGATCGGTCCATTGTCCGATCCAGGTCTCGCGGTTGCGCTCCACGGTGGCCGGCGGCAGCTGGAACGAATGTTGCGGCTGGTCGGCGTACTTCACGAACAGCGCCGGCAGCTTGGCGCCGTCACGCACCGGAAGCACGTACATCTGCAGCGGCAGGTCTTGTTGAAAGCGCGTCGACAGCATCTCGTCGACGAGCTGCCGCGCCGCCGCCTGATGGTGCGTGCCCCGAAGCACGCCGACGAACTCGATCTGCTTGGCGCACGTGTCGAGCGCGGTGCCGACCGGCGCCTGTGCGGGGAGCGGCTTCGTGCTCGGATCGACCGAAGCGGGCGGGCTCGTCGCATACGAGACCACCAGGGGGCGGTCGCCGTGGCCGGGACCGGCGGAGAAGTCGCCGTTGTAGGCCTGGTCCCAACCGGCCTCGACCTTCACGCCATTCGCACGCAGGCTGCTCCAGTAGCGCTGCCAGCCGCCGGTGCCGTACCTCGCGATCGTGGCGAGCATGAACACGAGCCCGGGTGACGACGTCGCCGGGTTCTCGGTCACGAGGAGGTCCTTGTAGATCGGCTTCGCGAGGTCGGCGAGCGTGCGCGGCGCCGGGAGCTTGCGTTTGGCGAGCTCGGCGCGGTCGAAGTTGACGCACACGTCGCCATGGTCGACAGGGGTGAGCTCGTTGCGCGAAGCCAGTTGGTACTGCGTTGGTACTTGCGAGAGCTGCGGCGACCGGTAGCGCTCGAAGATCCCGGCGCTCACCGCGGCGCGAGCAGCGTGTTGTCGACGCCGAAGAACGCGTCACCGAGCGGGTGGCTCTTGGTGAGGATGACCTGGTTGAGCGCCGCGCCGGCGTCGCCCGACGCGACCACCTTCACCTTCACGCCGGTGCGCTTCGTGAAGTCGTTGAGCACCGACTTCGACACGGCGAACGAGTCGTGCGTGACGAGCGTGATCGTGGTCGGCGACTTTGCCGTGCCCGACGTGCCCGCCGTGCCCGACGAGCCCGAGGTGCCGGACGAGCCGGACGAGCCGCACGCCGACGCCAGTGCGAGCACCACCGTGCACGGGATGACGAAGCGACGCATGTCAAGTGCCTCCGAACTCGGGTTGAACGGCCAGCAACGTGCCGGCCTCGATGGTGACGGTCGCGAGCGGAGCCGTGAGCTGGTTGCTGACACCGCGGCTCGAACCGGGGAGGAGGTCCTCGCCGTCGAGCGGGTAGAGCAGTCCGGTCGTGCGCACCGCGCGCGCCGGGCCTCCGACCGCAAGAAGGGAGCACAGCTCGCCGGGACGGCCGTCGACGTCGGTACGCGCTCGTACGACGATGATCCGGGCCGCGCCGACGTAGGCGGTGATCGCGAGGTCGGCAAACTCGACGGAGCCGAGGAGCAGCGCGTTGGTGAGGAAATGGTCGACGCGGCCGCCGTAGCCACCGACGACGACCACCCTCGTGAAGCCGCGCCCGAGCGCGGCGCGCAGCGCGAGGTCGAGGTCGGTGTGGTCCTTGGCTTCGGGATGGCGCTCGGCCGTTGCGCCCGACGACACGGCCGCGTCGAGGGCGTCCGCATCGACGGAGTCGAAGTCACCGATCACGAGGTCGACGCGCCGCCCGGCGCCGACATGGTGCAACCCGGAGTCGGCCGCGATCACGAACGCGTCCGCCGGAACCCGTGCGAGCGCGGCCGGCGGCACGGGATCGCCGCCGGTGAAGATCACCGCCACCTTCGCCGCAGGCCGTGAGGCTCCGGCATCCACCGATTGCTTCCCTTCGCTGGCATTACCCAGGGCAGGTTCGAGGGGTCGGTGACGACGGCGCCGGCAGTCAGTGACGATCGACCGACGGCGACTTGGCCACCCTCTCAGCCCGGCTTGCCCGAGCTCCCCAAATTCGATTGGCGCCCCGATCGTAACGCGCCCGCCCACATCGCGTACTTGCGTCAGCAGCCGGGGTGACATCCCGGATTGCGACGCAAGAATGAGGAGTCTGGGGTCTGCCGCGACCGTAAGGCGGGTTGGGGCGCGTGGCAGGATGACCCGATGCCGCGCCGGTCCCGTGTCCTTGTGGTGTCCGCGGTCGCGGTCGCGCTCATCGTCGCGGCGTGTTCGAGCGGCGGGTCGTCGAGCAGCTCCAAGTCGACGGCGTCCACGACGGGAAAGCCGAAGTCGTCCCGATCGACGACCACGACCGTGGCCGGGGGCGTTGCCACGGCGGGGATCAATGCCGCTCCCGCGTCGTGGAAGCTCCCGGCGCCGCGCGCGCGCGGTGGCGCTCACCGACGGCAACGTGGTGTTCGTCCTCGGCGGTCTCGACGGCTCGAAGCAGCCGACGGCCACGATCCTCCGTGTTGATCCGGCGACCGGTCTGAGCGCGACCACCGGCGCGCTGCTGCACTCGGTGCACGATGCCGCCGGCGCCAGGATCGGGATCTCGCAGGTCGTGTTCGGCGGCGGCGCCGCGGGCGATACGCAGAGCGCGGTGGTGCAGGCGTACACACCGGAGCGCAACACCAAAGACATCGGGATGCTGCCGGAGCCCCGTTCCGACCAGGTCGCCGTGTCGGTCGGCGACAGGGCGTACGTGCTCGCGGGCTTCAACGGCAAGACGTTCACGCCCGACGTGCTGGCGACCGCCGACGGGTTGAACTTCGACGTGGTCGGCAAGCTCGCCGAGCCTGTCCGCTATCCCGCCGCCGCCGTGGCCGACGGCGCGATCTATGTCTTCGGTGGCGTCACCGGCGGCGTCGACACCCGCTCGGTGCAGCGTTTCGATCCTGCGACGCGCAAGACCACGGTCGTCGGACAGCTTCCGCAACCGTGGTCACATGCGAGCGCGGTCACGATCGGTGGCGCGATCTACGTGCTCGGCGGCTTCGCGAACAACACGGTGACCGCGCAGATTCTCCGGTTCGACGTGAAGACGCACGCGGTGCAACCGGTGGGCGCGCTGCCCGCCCCGGTCTCCGATGCCGCGCTCGTGACGATCGGCGACACCAGCTACCTCATCGGCGGGCAGGGTTCCAACCGCGCGACGCTGTCGAGCGTCGTTGCGATCACCGGCAAGTGACCCGAGGCGCGTGAGCAGCTAGCGGTAGTTGCCGGTGTGGCCGAGGCTGAACCTGCCGGGCTGCGGAAACACCGCGAGGCCGTGCGGGCCCCGACCCACGGCGATCGTCTTCAGGAGGGTGCCCGTCTTCGTGTCGACGACGTAGACGGCCCCGCTGTACCGACCGGTGAGCCAGAGCTGGGTGCCGTCGGCCGACACGCCGCCCATGTCGGGGGTGCCGCCGATGACCCAGGTGGCCACCACGGAGCGGGTCGCGAAGTTGATCACCGAGATCGATCCTCCGAGGCGGTTGGTCACGTACAACTGCTGCGCGTTGCGGCTCGGGTAGAGACCGTGGGCGCCTTTCCCGGTGGGGATGAAACTGACCTCCTTGAGCGCGACCGGGTCGATGACCGACACGCCGTTGCGGCTCTGATTGGCCACGTACATCACCTTGCCATCCGGTGAGAGTCGCACGTCGATCGGCTGGCCACCGACGTCGAGCTCGCCGGTCACGGTCATCGAGGGCACGTCGATTCGCACGAGCCACCCGGAGAACTCACAGCTCACGATCATCGTCTTGCCGTCGGCGGTGAAGTCGGCGTGGTTCACGCCCTTGTGCGCGATCGGAACGCTCTTGACGAGCGCCCATGTCTTCGGGTCGCGGAAGTCGAGCTGGCTGTTGCGCTCCGCCATGACGACGGCTTTCGTGCCGTCGAGCGTGAAGTAGAGGTTGTACGGGTCGTCGACGGGAATCGGCGCGCCCGGCTTGCCGGTGCGCGGGTCGATCGGCGTGAGCGTGTTGCCGCGGTTGTTGTTGACGTACAGCGTTTGCAGGTCGTATCCGGGCACGACGTGTTGTGGGAGGGCACCGGTCGCGAAGTGGTCGATCACCGTGAACGTCGCCGGATCGATCACATCGACGGTGCCCGACTCGCTGTTGGGCACGTACACCCGGGCCGGGTCGCCGGCGACGGCGGGACTCAGCATCCCGGCCAGCGTGTGCTCGTACACGATGTCGGAACCTGCCGCAGGCGCGGTCGCCGTGGTCGTCGGACCGGACGCCTTCGTCGGCACGGTCGACGTGGCGGCGGTGCGGGGGCGCTTCGTCGTCTGCGAGCCACCGTTACTGCTGCAGGCGCCGCCGATGGCGATGACTGTCATGACGGCGAGCGCGAACGAGCGAGGGCGAAACCAACCTGAAGAAGCTCGGGACATGTGTTGAGACTCATTTCTCGCGAAGCGTGCGGCAGCTTTGCACGGCCGACTCGCCGGCGGTACGCGGCACCGAGTGACGCGAGCCGTCGACGGCGCATGACACCATGGCGTGGTGAAGAGCTCGTCGTCACATCGGGCCCGACGGCGAACCCTCCGAATTGCGTTCCAGATCTTCGCGGTCGCGCTGGCGGTGCACCTGATCTGGCCGCGAATCGCCGGGTTCAAGCACGTCGGAGCGGCATTCGCACGGGGGAGTCCGGTTGCGATCGTCGCACTCGTCGTGTTCGAAGCCGCAAGCTTGTTGTCCTACGGAGAGCTGGTACGCGTCGTGCTGCGCTCGATGGGCCAGGACGTGTCGCAGAATCTGGTCCAGCGCACCACGATCGTGGGTACCTCACTGGGGCGCACGCTCCCGGGCGGTACCACCGCGGCGATGGCCGTCGTCGTCGGCGCGTTGCGTCGAGCTGGCCTCGATGCCGTACGGGCGACCGCTGCGCTCGCGGCGAGCGGCATGCTGTCGTCGTTTGTGCTCGCCCTGCTGCTGGTGCCCACGGTCGTGCTCGCGATCGTGGGCGGCGACAGCGGCAGCGCGGCATTGAGCGTGGCCGTGGTGGCGGGGGCGATCGTCGCCGTCGTAGTGGGGATCATTCCGGCGGTCCGGAACCCCGCGGCCGCAGGCAAGCTGGTGGAGCGGCTCCTCGGCCGGGTGCCGGCACGGTTTCGTGCCGGCCTCGATCCGGCCGCGGTCGGAGCCGGAGTGCAGAAGGCGGTCGAAGGTGTGCGCGAGCTCGCCCACGACCGCCACGCCTTGCGATGGGGACTTGCATGGGCAACGGCCAACTGGTTGTTCGACGTTGCTGCGCTCACTGCGGTCGCGGTCACTGTCGGGCGCGGCACGCCCTTGACCGCGGTGCTCCTGGCGTACGTGATCGGTCAGCTCGCGGCCGCGGTCCCGCTCACGCCCGGGGGCATCGGCATCGTCGAGTCGGCGATGATCGCCTCGTTCGTCGCCGCCGGCGCGCCGGTCGCAGCGGCGACTGCCACGGTGCTCGGCTGGCGACTGTTCAGCTTCTGGCTCCCGATCCTCGTGGGGCTCTCCTTGTTTCCCACGCTGTCACGGCACGTGGCCGGCGAGGCCGAGGACGAGACTTTGCCCGGCTGAGCGTCGTCAGTCGTTCGCGGCGGCGAGAAGCTGCTCGACCGGCCCGAGGTCGAACGGCGCGCCCATCATCAAGATCACGTGGTCCGCGCCGGCATCGAGGTAGTCGGTGACATGGACGATCTCGTCGGATCCGATTCCGACAGTGCGCTCGATCTCCTTCGGGTCGCGACCGAGGCGTGCGCACCACTCGTCGAGCACCTCGTTCTTGTGCGCGAAGTTGGCCGGCGGGCCGAAGGTGTTCCACAAGTGCGCGTGCTCGGCAACGAGCCGAAGCGTGACCGTCTCGCCACCGCCACCGATGAAGATCGGGAGCGGGCGCTGGACGGGCGGCGGGTTGAGCTTCTCGAGCCGGGCCTTGATGACGGGCAACGCGGCGGCCAGCGCGCGCAAGCGCTCCGGCGCAGTGCCGAACTCGTACCCGTACTCCTGGTAGTCGCGCTCGAACCAGCCCGAACCGATGCCGAGAATGAACCGGCCCCCGCTGAGATGGTCGATCGTGCGGGCCATGTCGGCCAGGAGATTGGGATTGCGATACGAGTTGCACGTGACGAGCGCGCCGAACTTCGCGTGCTGCGTCTCGACCGCCATCGCGGCCAGCAGCGTGTAGGCCTCGTAGTGCTTGTCGTCGGGATCGCCGTAGAGCGGATAGAAGTGGTCCCACACCCACATGCTGTCGACGCCGAGACCGTCGACGGCGCGCCATGCCGCCGCGCAGCTCGCTGACATCAGTCGCCTGGGGATGCAGCTGCACCCCGACCTTGAACCGCGCCATCAACCTGCTCCTCTGTCGGTTGTGCGAGACGTTACCGGCCGCCGAGCTCCGTCTCGGGCGCCGCTTCGCGCACCACCTCGCGGGGTCCTCGTCATCGCGGAGACCGAGGTACGCGGGATGGCGAATCTGACCTGCCTTCGTCCACTCGGTGAAACGCACATTTGCGACGAGCTCGGGCGCGACCCAGCGCACCTCCTTGAGCTTCGGCGCGGGGGAGAACGGGCTCGTCGGGCGTTCCCGCTCCGCCAGGAGACTCTGCAGCCGGCGGAGCTCCGCGTCGCTGAAACCGGTGCCGACGCGGCCCGCGTACTTCAGCGCGTCGCCGTCGTGGTAGCCGAGAACCAACGCGCCGAGCGTGTCGGATCGCGCACCTTGCCCGGGAAGCCAGCCCCCGACGACGAACTCTTGCGTCGCGTGGTTCTTGATCTTGCGCCACGCGGTCGAGCGGAGCCCGGGCTCGTAGGTGCTGTCGAGCCGTTTCGCGACGACACCCTCGAGACCGAGTCGCTTCGTCGCCTCGAGGAGGTCCGCGCCGCCACCCTCGTGTGCGGCCGGCGTCTGCCATGACGCGCCCTGCAACGCGAGTTGCTCGAGCAGGTGCCGGCGATCGCGAAACGCGAGCTCGGTGGTGAGGTGACCGTTGAGCCAGAGCACGTCGAAGATGGCGTACACGACCGGCACTTCGTTCGCGAGCCGGCGGATCGCGCGGGCGTCGTCGACGTGCATGCGCGGTTGTAGCCGCTCGAAGCTCGGTCGCTCGTCGTCGAACGCGACGATCTCGCCGTCGAGCACCACCTCGGTCGCGCCGAGCGCCGCCCCGAGCGCGCGGAGCTCGGGATACCGATGCGTGATGTCGTTGCCGCGGCGGCCTTGCAAGCGGATTCGACCACCCTCGATGTATGCCAGCGCGCGGATGCCGTCCCACTTGACCTCGAACGCCCACGCGTCGTCGTCCCGGGGCAACTTGTCGCCGAGGGTCGCGAGCATCGGCTCGAGCTGCTCGGGCATGGGTTCGCGCGTGGGATCGGCCGGCGGGTCCATGCGATGGATCATCCAGCTGTCGCCATCGGTCTGGAACAGCGCGTACCGACCCTGCACGCGCTCGCCGTGCAACACCACGATGACCTCATCGGGGCGGAACTTCTCGGTGGTGTAGGTGCCACGATCCCAGACCGTCATCGTGCCGGCGCCGTACTGACCCTTGGGGACGTCGCCCTCGAACTCGAGGTACTCGAGCGGGTGATCCTCGGTGTGCACCGCGCGGTGGTTGCGGCGCGGATTTGTCGGGATGCCCTTGGGAACGGCCCACGACGCGAGTGCGCCGTCACGTTCGAGGCGTAAGTCCCAGTGGAGCGCGCGGGCGTGATGCTCCTGCACCACGAAACGCGCCGAGCCGTCCGGAGTGGTCTGCTCGGCAGACGTGCCGGACGGCTCGGGTGTCGATTCGAAGCGGCGCTTCGAGCGGTAACGGCCCAGGGGGTCGGGACGCGTCACGGCTCGGCACCGCTGATCGGCGGTGCGTCTCGATCAGTCGCGGTGCAGCTTGTCCTTCACTGCGTCGACGACGTCTTCGACCTTGTCCTTGGCATCCTCGGCAATACCCTTGACCTTCCCGCCGGCACGGTCGGCCTTGCCTTCGCGCTTGAGGTCGTCGTCGTCAGTGAGGTCGCCGACTGCTTCCTTGGCCCGGCCCTTGATGTCGTCAGTCTTCTCGCCCATATCGGAAACTCCCCATCATTCGGTTCATTCGAATCTTGCCGCGCGCACCATCGGTGCACACGCGTGTTCACGGTTCTTCCCGGCGGGGGGTGCGCGGAAACGTGACACGAGTCTCTCCGCCGTTGGTTTCACCGGGCGGCACCCGGGGTATCGCGTCGCGCGAGTCGGATGGCGTCCCGATGCCCGCAGCCGTCCGATTGTCCGGAGTCCGGCCTGGAGGCCGTCCCTGCCCGGCCTTCAGGCGGACCCGGTGACGCGACCACACGGCTCAGGTGTTTGCCACCGCGTCGTCGAGCACGTCGAGCGACGTCTGCACGAGCACCCTGATTCCCACCGCGATCGCGCGTTCGTCGACGTCGAACATGCTCGCATGCAGGTCGAGTCGCGGGCGGTCGGACGCCGGGTCGTGCACGCCGAGTCGTGCATACGCACCCGGGACCCGTTCGAGGTACCACGAGAAGTCGTCGCCGCCGGCGCTCTGGATGGTGGGAACGACCGCCACGTCGCCGAGCACACGCCGCGCGGCGCGGTCGAGGAGCGCCGTCGCACGTGCATCGTTGTTGACCGGAGGCGCGCCGCGGCGGTGTACGAGCTCGAAGGTCGCTCCGAGGGGGGTGACCAGCGTGTCGAGCACCTCGGTGACGAGCGCGGCTGCGCCGTCCCATGCGCCCCGATCCGGCGTGCGTGCGGAGCCACTGACGACTGCGAGTGACGGGATCACGTTGGGCGCCTGACCGGCGTGGATCGCACCAAAGACGATGTTGAGCTCGGGCTCGCGGGCGCGCACGAGGCTCGGAAGCTCGGCCGCGACCCGACCGGCGATCGCGACGAGATCGGCGGTGAGCTCGGGGCGAGCGGTGTGGCCACCCGGGCCGTGGAGGCGGATCTCGATGAGGTCCGCCGCCGAAGTGATCCCGCCGACGCGCACACCGACCTGGCCGGTGTCGAGCTTGGGATCGCAGTGCAGACCGAAGATCGCGTCCACACCGTCGAGACCCCCGGCTTCGATCACGTCGAGCGCGCCCCCGGGCACGGCCTCCTCGGCGGGTTGGAACAACAGCCGTACCCGGCCGGCCGCATCGTGTGCCGCGAGGATGCGTGCGAGCGCGAGACCGGCGCCGAGCACCATCGTCGTATGCACGTCGTGGCCGCACGCGTGCGCGACTCCCTCATGCTGCGATCGATAGTGCACGTTCTTCTCGTCGATCATCGAGAGCGCGTCGAGGTCGGCGCGCAGCGCAACGGTCGTGCCGTTGCTCGCTCCGATGTCACACACGAGACCCGTTCCCGATGGGAGTACCAGGGGGTGCAGGCCGGCGACTTCGAGGCGCTGCGCAACGAGCGCGGTGGTCTCGAACTCCTCGCGGCTGCGCTCGGGCCGGGCGTGAACCTGCCGGCGGAACGCGACCAGCTCCTCGAAGTGCGCGTCGAGGAAGGTGTCGAGGGCTGCTGTTGCCGGCGCGATCACGCCGTCGCTCCGGGTGTGTCGGTTGCGAGCTCCTCGATCAATGCGTGCACGACATCGATGAGCCTGCCCCCGCCGGCGAGGATGCGTCTCTGGCGCAGATAGCTGGGCCCGCGCTCGAGGATCGTGGTGACATCTTCGAGCTCGGCGGCGCATCCGAGCTCTCGGGCAGTTGGCGCGAGCTCGACCAGCAGCTCGTGCACCTGTTCGCACGCGGGTGTGCGCTCGCCATGGTCGTTTACGATCAGCTCGGCCTCGATGCCGTGACGCGTCGCGAACCACTTGTTCTGGCGCACGACCCATTCGCGCGGAGCAGCAAGCGTCTCGCCCGCGTCGAGGCGCGCGTCGAGCGACGCGACAAGACTCTGCGCGAGCGCGGCGACCGCCGCGACCTCGCGCAATGTCGGAATTCCGTCGCACATGCGCAGCTCGACCGTGCCGAAGTCGGGGTGCGGACGGATGTCCCACCACACTTCGCGGATCGACTTGATCGCCCGCGCGGTGACGAGGGTCTCCATGAACGTCTCGAACTCGCCCCAGTCCGCGATGCGGTACGGCAGCCCCGCGGTAGGCAGCGCTTCGAACACTTTCGTGCGACACGACGCGAGACCGGTGTCGCGCGAATGCCAGTACGGGCTCGATGCCGAGAGCGCGAGGAGGTGCGGCAAGTAGGTGACGAGCGCGTTCGCGATCGCGATGGACTTCTCGGCCGAGCGCACGCCGACGTGGAAGTGGACGCCGAAGATGAGCAGGCGTTCGGCCGTCCACTGCATCTCGTGCACGAGGTCGTGGTAGCGGGCGTCGGGGCTCACCTTCTGGTCGTGCCAGCTCGAATAGGGGTGGCTGCCGACGCAGATCGGCGCGAGGCCGAAGCGATCCGCCTCGGCGGTGACCTCGGCCAGCGTGCCGCCAAGATCGGCTCGTGCCTCGCCGACTGTCTCGCAGATGCCGGTGATGATCTCGATCGTGCTCTCGAACAGCTCGTGCTTCGCCTTGGGATGCGTTTCGACACCCGCATGGCGCGCCAGCGCGGACAGAATCGCGGACGCCCCGCTCACGAGCTCGCCATCCTCGCGATCGACGAGCGCGAGCTCCATCTCGACGCCGAGGGTCGCTCGTTCGGAGGCATGAAAGGGGATGAGCATCCGGGTCAGATGCCGGCGCGCCGACCGGTGCAGGGCGCGCCCGGGACGGCCGGCGCTTCACTCAGCATGCATCGATTCTCGCGCCTGGACCCACTGCGGGTGTTCTTCGCTCGTTCTCCTCTATACAGGGCGGCACTCGATGATGCCGCTCCGTCCCGAGGGCCCGATGCGTTCGATTGTGAATCCCGCGTTCTCCAACAGCGTCGCCCACTGCGGCTCGGAACGCTCCCGGCCGCCGTCGGTGGCCACGAGCATGATCATGTCGAGAATCTTGCCCGGGTGGGGGGCGTCGCCAGGTGGAATCACCTGGTCGAGGATGACGAGGCGGCCGTGCTGCGGGATCGCAGTGCGGCAGTTGCGCAGAATGGCAGTCGCCCGTTCGTCGTCCCAGTCGTGAAGGATCTGCGACAACAAGTAGACGTCGAAGCCGGACGGGACTTCCGCGAAGAAGTCGCCGGGGATGCACGCACACCGATCGGACAGTCCGTCAGCCGCGATCATGGCTACCGCTCCGCCGACCGCTTGGGGTTGGTCGAACACCGCGCCGCGTAGTTGCGGCTCACGCGCGAGGAGCTCTCGCATGATGGTGGCGTTTCCGCCGCCCACATCGATCACCGTGGCGGCGTCGCTCCAGTCTCGGTCGAACAACCCCGCGAACGCGACCAACACTTGTCGCCGCCATCGCCGCGTCGAACTTGGCGCCTTGATCGGGATTTGCCCGCATGTAGTCGAACAATGAGGCACCGAAGACTTGTTCGAACGCCGGTTGTCCGGTGCGTACGCTGTGCTCGAGCTCTCGGAACGCGCTGTACGTCACCTCACCGAGCCAGAGGATGTAGGGCCGCATCGATCCGGCGGCATCAGTCTCGAGCGCGCGGGAAAGCGCCGTCGGGCCGAACTGCCCCGGCGAGACCTCGGCGAACACCCCATAACCGGCGAGAGTCCGGAGCAGCCGGTCCAGAGCCTCGGGATGCGCGCCACTGAGTTTCGCCAGGTCGGCGATCGGGACGGGACCGTCGGCGACGAGGTCGGGCACTTCGAGGGCGGCCGCGGCGTGCAGCGCCTGCGTGACCACGAAGCCGGTGAAGAGTTGCAGTAGCCGACCGGAGACGTCGTCGAGCGGCGGCGTCGGTGAATCGGTAACGCTCATCAGCACACTTTCGCGGATTCGTGTTCCGCTGTCACGCCGTCTACGCGACTGGTTGGACGAACGTGTAGCCCTGGGCCTGGAGCTGCGTGATGATCACCGGCAACGCGGCGATCGTCTGGGCGCGATTGCTCCCTCCGTCGTGCATCAACACGATGCGACCGGGTCGAACCCCCGCGAGCACGCGCCCGGTGATCGCGAGCGCGGGCGGCCTTTCGAAGTCCCGCGGGTCGACCGACCATTCGAGTACACGGAAGCCCTGTTTGTGGGAGATGTCGAGTACCGATTGGTTGATCCCACCGTACGGCGGGCGCATGAACCTGAGGGTGTCGCCGGTGAGGGAGTGGGAGAAGTCGGCCGGTCCCGAGATCTGGGCCGCGATCTCGCCCACAGGGATCCGGTCGAGGTACGTGTGCGTCTCGGTGTGGTCACAGAGCGCATGTCCCTGGGCGCGGATCGCAGTGATCAGCTCGGGGTGCTTGCGGGCGGCGGTGCCGACGATGCAGAACGTCGCCTTGACGTGGAAGCGATCGAGGATCGCGAGCACCTGTGGGGTGTTGATCGGATCGGGTCCGTCGTCGAACGTCAACGCGATGACATTGCCGGGCATGCGCGAGGCCGGCACCGGTGCTTGCACGGTCGTTTGGTGCACAACCTCGCCGCTGTGGGTTCCCACGACCTGGTCGGCAAGGCCGGCGGCGCCCGGCAGCCACAGCTCATGTTCCACCGGTGGAAGGCCCGGTGCCGCGACCGGCACGCGGCGTTGCACGGTGGGCTCGACCTCGTCGCGCGCGATGTGCACGCTGATTCGTGCGCTGTCGGAGAGGTGCGCGCGCGAGCTGACGGGGCGACGGCTGACCATGACGACGCTTCGGTTCCAGTGGGCGTCGAGGACGTGTCGGGTGACCACCGCCCGGAGCGTGCCGTCGCGCGGCCACGCCCGCTTGGCGGCCCTGAGCGCATGGCCCACGTTGAACGGGGCGCCGATGGTGACATCACGCCGGTCGACAGTGACGTCGATGCGCTTCGGACGCAACAGCCACAGCCCCAACGGGATCAGTGCGGCGATGACGGCAAGGACCGCCAGCGACCACCAGAGCCGCCGCCGGCGCCTGGGGGGCTGTGGCGGCGTGTCGGGAACGCCTCGGCTGTGCTGCTTCCAACTAGGCATGTCGCAAGGTGTTGTCCCGCTGGGCGCTGGTGGCGGCCGTCCGACGTCCGGCGTCCGGCGTCAGTCCATTGTGTTCGACGCCTTCGCTGCGCTCCGGATCGGGGAACACGGAGAACGCGCTTGCCATTGATAAGAACAAGTAATAGGTTGTTCTTTGATGGACGACGAGGAGGCCCTCATGGCGGATTCCCAGCGCACCACGAAGCCGGTAGCGGTCGTGACGGGAGGGTCGCAAGGGCTCGGTCTCGCACTCGTCGAGGCGCTTGCCCGAGACGGCTGGGCTCTCGTCTTCGACGCCCGCCGGGCCGACCGGCTCGACGCCGCGGTCGCGCGTCTCGCGCCGTTGACCGACGTCAGGGGCGTCGCCGGCGACGTGACCGACGCCGCGCATCGCGACGCGCTCGCCCGCGCCGCGGCCGAGCTCGGCCCGGTGCGACTGCTCGTCAACAACGCGAGCACCCTCGGCGTGAGCCCGCTGCCGTCACTGCGCGACATCGACGTCGAGACGTTGCGTCGCGTGTTCGACGTCAACGTGGTCGCGCCGATCGCGTTGGTGCAGGCATTCGACCACCAGCTCGCGGACGGCGCGACGATCGTGAACGTGACGTCGGATGCCGCGGTCGAACCGTACGAAGGTTGGGGCGGCTACGGCGCGTCGAAGGCCGCGCTCGAGCACGCGAGTCGCGATCCTCGCCCAGGAGCGGCCCGACCTGCGCGTGCTGGTCGTCGACCCCGGCGACATGCGCACCGAGATGCATCAGGACGCGTTTCCCGGCGAGGACATCTCCGATCGTCCGGAGCCGGAAGCGAGCGTGCCGGGTCTGTTGACGCTCATTCACGGTGATCAGCCGAGCGGTCGCTACCAGGCCGCGGCGCTCGTGCCGGCGGAGGCGACTCTGTCATGACGATGCTCGCTCCACCCCCACGGCTCGACTTCGCGCTCGATCCGGCGAACGAGGCGCACGAGCCCCCCGAGGCGCGCGGGCTCCGGCGTGACGAGGTCCGCCTTCTCGTGAGCCGCGGGTGACGCCGAGCCGGTCGACGCGCGCTTCCACGAGCTCGGCGCGTTCCTTGCGCCCGGTGACCTCCTCGTCGTGAACACGTCGGGCACGGTCGCGGCCGCGCTCGACGGGCGGTCGCCGCAAGGCGAACCGATCGTCGTGCACCTGTCGGGGGTGCTGCCCGGCGACGTGTGGCTCGTCGAAGTGCGCCAACCCGATGGTGGGAGCACTGCTCCGAGGTTCCTCGATGACGCGACGGATGTCGAGCTGCTCGACGGCGGGCACGTGCGGCTGCTCGCACGGTTCGGCGTCTCGATGCGGTTGTGGATCGCGGCACTCGAGCTCGACGCGGGCGTCGACAGCTACCTGCGCGATCACGGCCGTCCGATCCACTACCGGCACGTGCCACGCGATTGGCCGCTCAGCACGTACCAAACCGTCTTTGCGCAGGAGCCCGGCAGCGCCGAGATGCCCAGCGCGAGCCGGCCGTTCACACCCGAGCTCGTCACCGACCTGGCGGCGCGCGGCGTGCTCATCGCACCGCTGCTGCTGCACGCCGGCGTGTCGTCGCTCGAAGGCGATGAGCTTCCGTACCCGGAGCGCTATCGCGTGCCGAGCGCGACCGCAGCCATCATCAACGACGTTCGCCGGCGCGGCGGCAAAGTGATCGCTGCCGGTACCACCGTGGTGCGCGCGCTCGCAACCGTCACCGACGACCGTGGTGTCGTGCATCCCGGTCACGGTTGGACCGATGTCGTCGTCACCGGTGCGACGCCGGTGAGCTCGGTCGACGCGCTCGTGACCGGCTGGCACGAGCCGGAGTCGTCGCATCTCTGGATGCTCGAGGCGTTTGCCGACCACGACGTGCTCGAACGCGCGTACCGCCGCGCACTGGACCGCGGCTACCTCTGGCACGAGTTCGGCGACACGCACCTGGTCCTGCGCGACGGAGCCCGCGCGTGACCACCACCCGCGGTGCTGCCGCGCCCAAGGCACTTCCCGCCGGGCGACGCGCCGTGCTGTACGCCGTGCGCCGGCGCGGCGAGGCGACCGCCGAGCAGGTCGCGGAGCAGCTCGCGATGACGGTGAGCGGGGCGCGCCAGCACCTCAGTGCGCTCGCGGAGGCGGGACTCGTGGACGCGACCGAGTCGTCACCGCCGACTGCGAGGCGCGGCCGTCGAACGCTCTGCTATTCCGTCACGCCCGCCGCCGACACCTTCTTTCCCAAGGCCTACGGCGAGCTCACCAACGAGCTGCTCGGCTACGTCGCCGACGCCGACGCCGCGCTCCTCGACGACCTCTTCGCGAAGCGTCGCGAGCAACGCATCGCCGGCGCGCGTGCTCGCCTCGCGCCCAAGCGGAGCCTTAGTGGTCGCGTCGCCGAGTTGACGCGGATCCTCGACGAGGACGGATACCTCGCAACGTCGGAGAAGGTCGTGCCCGGCGTGTACCGCATCGTGGAGCACAACTGCGCGATCTGGGCCGTCGCCAAGCGCTACGGGCAAGCCTGCACCAGCGAGCTCGACTTCATCCGCGCCGTGCTTCCCGGCGCCGAGGTCGAGCGCGTCCAGCACATGGTCGCCGGCGCCCGCCACTGCGCCTACGAGATACGCGCCCTGGATCAGCCGGCCGTCGCGTCGGGAGCTTGACCTCGTCGTTGACGGGGGTGCAGGTGGCGTACGGCCCTCCGCCCCGAATTGCCGCCGGGTTCTCTTCTGGGCTGAGTCTTCGACCGCTACGGTCGAGTGCTCAGCCCAGGACTTTGAGGAGAGCCGACATGCCGATCGTGCGGATTGAACACACCGTCCCGGACTATGACGTCTGGAAACGCGTGTTCGACGCCGACCCTGCCGATCGCAAAGCGTCGGGTGTACGCAGCTACCAGATCTTGCAGGCCGCGGACGATCCGAACTTCGTGATGATCGACTTGGAGTTCGGCACCGTTGCAGAAGCCGAGCGGTTTCTCGAGACGATGCAGGCGATCTGGGCCGGGCCCGGCAAGGACGTCATGCGCAACCCAGCCGCCCGAATTGTCGAGACCGTCGAGAGCGCCGAGCTCTGATCCGTCGTCTTCGATGCCGCGCGCACACGTCAGGTAGCGCCGGCAGGTTGGGACGCCGGTTGCGATGACGCCGCGAGCCGCCATCCGACGAGGCCGCACGTCACGAAGCCGAACGCGTTCAGTGTTCCGTGGACCCTGGCCATGTCGGGGATGCTCAACGCGGCAACGTAGGTGTACTGCGAGACGGCCCAGAACACGGCGAGCACCATCGGCGCGAGCACCGAAAGCGACGAGATGACCAGCAGGAAGTAGGGCGCGCGCGGGGTTCTGGGAGCAGCGGCGAAGATGGTCACGGCGGCAAGCGTCCAGAGTGAAACGGCCAAGACTCCCGCGTCGAGCAGGAACGCGATGGCGATCGCCGCCGCTGCGCCGAGCTCGACCCAGGACGGGAGTGGCCGTACGACGGGCGTGAGCGGTCGCGTGAGCGGCACGATCACCAACGGCGCGAAGACGAGGATCGAGTCGATGAGCGTGATCCGCTCGAGCGCGCTGCCGGCAGCGACGAAGACGACCCACACGACCATGCCGAGCGCAGGGACGCCCGAGCCCTTCGCGTCACTCGACCGATCTCCCCGGCGTCACCCGGCGAGCGTATGCGGGGCTCGCTGAACCCGATGGTCTCATCGCTTGTGACAACGGTCGCGGGCCGAACGCGGTTCATCAGAAGACTCATGCGCGCGCCTGTGGGGATCCGTTCAGCGCGCGGGCCACACCGTTACGCTGACGTTCCGGTTCACCCGATCGAGGTGATTTGTGCGCGGACCCGCTGAAGTGTTTGGAGATGATTCGCGTCGGACGAGAAGGAAATGATGGTGACTTGCATGTTGGCAGCAGGAGCAGTCGTGAACATCACGCTCGGGATCGTGGGGCTGATCATCTGGATCGCCATTGCCTTCTGGCCGGCGCGCGTCGCCGGTCGCAAGGGCCACAGCTTCTTCGGGTACTTCCTCTTGAGCTTGCTCTTCTTCCCCCTCGCCCTGATCCTGGCGTACGTCGTCAAGGATCGGAACGCGTTCATGCCTCGGTAGCTCGGCGTCTGTAGCCGGCAACCGCCGGCTGGTCGCCGTCCCTGAAAGTCGGGCTCGATCGCGCTCCGGAATCATCACGGGTTGACATGTGACCAAACGGTCACCTATTCTCTCCGAGCGTGGACGACGTGTTCAGAGCCCTTGCCGATCCGACGCGGCGGAGCCTGCTCGACGAGCTCTTCCGCGAGGACGGCCAGACGCTGAGCGCGCTCGAGGAGCGTTTCGAGATGTCGCGCTTCGGCGTGATGAAGCACTTGAAGCAGCTCGAGGAGGCGGGCCTCGTGGTCACCCGGCGGCGAGGCCGCGAGAAGCTCCACTTCCTGAACCCGGTCCCGATCCGCCTCGTCCACGACCGGTGGGTGAGCAAGTACGCCGAGCCCTGGACCGCCGCGCTCAGCGGCCTCAAGCAGAGACTGGAGAATCCCATGGAAAAGGTTTTCGAGATCTACATCCGCACCACTCCGGAGCGCCTCTGGGAAGCGATCACCGACGGCGAGATCCGGAGCAAGTACAACTTCGGCGCCCGGGTCACCTCGGAGTGGACGGCCGGCTCGAACTACGAGATGACCCACCCAGGCGGCGGTGTGCTGGGCGAAGGCGAGATTCTCGAGGTCGACCCGCCGCGCCGGCTCGTGCAGAGCATGGTTGCGCTCTGGAGCGACGACGTGAAGCGCGAGGGGACCTCGAGAGTCACTTGGGAGATCGAGCCGGTCGGTGACTCGTGCCACCTGACCGTGACCCACGACGAGCTTCGCGACGGCGCGAACGACGAGCTGTACGGCGGCTGGCCGATGATCCTCTCCGGGCTGAAGACGTGGCTCGAGACGGGCGAGCTGCTGACCACCCCGGGGTCGTTGATGTACGGCTGAGGCGCCTCGGCAGCCCACCAATGCATGGCCCGAGCACCTCCAGTCGAGGGCTCAGGTGTCGACGTTGTAATGGATGAGACAACCGAGATTTCGATGTCCACGGCTGCGCCGTCATGGGCTGCTGCTCGTGGGGGCAGCGGTGCTCGGTCTCATCGCGGCGGGCTGCGTGCCGTCACCTGCTCCTCCGACGATCGCGGTGTACGGCGACTCGCTGATCCTGCAGTCCAGCGCCCACCTCACGGCCCGGCTCCACGCCCAATTGCCGGGTTGGAACGTCGTCGTGCGCAGCGCGGGCGGTACCTCCCAGTGTGACTGGCACGGCTGGATGCAACACGACGCCGACACCTACAACGTGCGCGCAGTCGTCGTTTCTTTTTCAGGCAACAACCTCAGCTCCTGCTCGGCGTCTCGGCCGTATCCGGGCTCGTACACGACCGACGCGACCTGGGCGGTGAACTTCTGGTCCGTGCAGCACCAGGTTCCCATCGTGTTCACAGCAGACCCCGGCGGAATCGGGACCACGCCGACGGATCGGGTGGTCCCAAACATCTACGTTCGCATCGGAGCGACTCGCAGCAATTACGTCGCCGACCCGACTCCGCTGTTTCTCGACCCCGCGTCCGGGCGCTACGCGGCCACCATGCCCTGCTTGCGCGGGGAGTGCACAGGGACCATCCGGGTGCGGGCCCTCGACGAAGCCCACTTCTGCCTGGACCCCGTTCCCGCCCCCACGGCATGTTCGGGATACTCCTCGGGGGTTGTGCGCTTTGTCGACTCGATCATCCACGGCGTCGCTGTCATCAGCCACACCCCGCCGCCGGCGCCCCGCCGGTTGACCACGACGACCACGACGATCTCAACGACGCCCCCACCTGGATGACGCAAGCTGCGCGTCACCGCGGACCGCGTCGAGCCATGTCACGCCCGCGGCCCCGTGGCGCCCGCACCGCGCAACGCGCCGAAGGCCATGGGACCGAGGTGTCAAGCATCAACCGAACACGTGTCAGGCAACTACCGAACACGCGGAAAGGAACAACCGAACACGATTCGACAAGCCACTGCCGAACTAACACATCACATCGGCGCCCTCGGCAGGATTCGAACCTGCGACACACGGTTTAGGAAACCGATGCTCTATCCCCTGAGCTACGAGGGCGGGGGATGGAGAAAACTTGGCACAAAACTCGGGGCAGCGTTGGCATTGGGCTCGGGTTCAGCCCGCTAGCCGCTCATTCAGGTCGTTCGGCGGGCCGTGCGTGCCGTTTGGCTGTGTGTGGACGCGTTGAATCGGCCGGACATGGGCGGGAGAACGCGCCGGCCGTCAGGCGGCGAGGGGTTGTCGGCGTTTCGCGTGTCGGTGGAGCGCGATGCCGTTGACCATCAGTGCGTAGCCGAGCAGGTCGACGTGTTGGCGCGCGGGCGCTGTTGCGTTGAGTTGGATCGGACCGCGCGGTACCGAGGTGTCGTCCTGGTTCCCGTTCAGATCGTCCGGGCGAGTTCGGTGAACGCTGCCGCGATGCGCCGGTGGTGGCGGGCGTCAAGCCCGAGCTCGTAGTGGCCGCGACGAATGTTCTGCATCAACGCGTGACCGCGCATGACCACCCGCGCGGTGTGGTCGCGTTTGAGCCCCCGGATCGGTCGGAGCCGGGCTTTGAGCCGGCCGTGGTCGCACTCGATGCGGTTGGTTCGCGCACTGCTAGGTGTTGTGAAACGCGGCGGGCGTGAGCGCATCGATCGTGGCCCGTAACGCCGGGGCCCGGTCGGTGACCACCTCGGTCGGTTCGCCGTGGGCGCGGAGCGCAGGAGCGAAGAACCGTCGCGCCACCCGGGGGTCGCGGCGTGGGGAGACGGAGACGTCGATGATCTGGCCGTGCTGGTCGATCGCCCGGTAGACGGAGCGCCAGCGTCCGGCGACCTTGACGTTGGTCTCGTCGACGAACCAGCGATCGCCGACCGCGTGGCGACACGGCCGGGCCGCATCCGCGAACAGCGGGGTGAAGCGCTGCACCCACCGGTACCCGGTGCCGTGGTCGACCTCGATTCCACGTTCGGCGAGCAGCTCTTCGACGTCGCGGGAGGAGAGGCCATACCGGAGGTACCAGCGCACCGCGAGCACGATGATCTCGGGAGGGAACCGGAAGCCATGAAACGCTGAAGGTGGTACCGGAACACGGTGGCGAGAGCGGCGAGGCATCATCCCGGCACCCTCACCGCCCAGTTACGTCCAGGGGTGTGGTGTGCGGGGTAGTTGTTTGAGGGGCTGAGGGTCCCTCGGACGCGACGGCCACCGCGTCAACCTCATGAAGACCTTCCACAAGGATCGACATGAGGAGGAACACGGTGGCAGTCCCGAACATGATGGACCCGCGCGAGTGGCTCGTGCAGCATCTGGCGGAAGCGGATCCGGATCTGGTCCGTTCGATGTTGGCGACGTTCGTGGAGCAGTTGATGGGCGCGGAGGCCTCGGCGGTGTGCAACGCCGGCTACGCGGAGCGGACCCCGGATCGGGCGAACGTCCGCAACGGGTATCGCCAACGCCGGTGGGATACCCGGGTGGGCACGATCGATCTCGGGATCCCAAAGCTCCGTGAAGGGAGTTGCTTTCCGGGCTGGCTGCTCGAGCCGCGCCGACGGGCGGAACAGGCGATGGTCGCGGTGGTCGCCCAGTGCTACGTGGAGGGTGTCTCGACGCGGCGTGTCGATGATGTGGTCAAGGCGATGGGCATCGAGGGGATCTCCAAGTCACAGGTGAGCGAGCTCGCCAAGTCGCTTGATCTGATCGTGGAAGCGTTCCGCACCCGGCCCCTCGACGCCGGGCCTTACACGTATGTGTGGGTCGATGCGCTCACCCAGAAGGTCCGTGAAGGCGGCCGGATCGTGAACGTCGCGTGTGTCATCGCGACCGGTGTGAACGTCGAGGGGCACCGGGAGGTGCTAGGCGTGGACGTGTTCACCACCGAAGACGGCGCCGGCTGGACCGCGTTCCTGCGGTCGCTTGTCGCACGGGGCCTCTCGGGCGTGCAGCTGGTGATCTCCGACGCCCACGAAGGGTTGAAGAACGCGATCGGCGGCGCGTTGCCCGGCGCGAGCTGGCAGCGGTGTCGCACACACTTCGTGCGCAACTTGCTGACCCGCGTGCCGAAGTCCGCGCAAGCGATGGTCGCGACCCTCGTGCGCTCGATCTTCGAACAACCCGACGCGACCACCACCTGGGCGCAACACGCACGGGTCGTTGAACAACTCGAGGAACGGTTCGGCGACGCGGCAGTGATGCTCGTCGACGCCGCTCCCGACGTGTTGGCCTTCACCGGGTTCCCCAAAGAGCACTGGCGTCAGATCCGATCCAACAATCCCCAAGAACGACTCAACAAGGAACTCCGCCGTCGCACCGACGTCGTCGGGATCTTCCCGAACCGCTCCTCGATGATCCGTCTCGTCGGCGCCGTGCTCGCCGAACAACACGACGAGTGGGCCGTCGCACGACGCTACATGAGCGTCGAGAGCCTCACCAAAGCTCGCATGCGCGTCATCGACGGCGCCCTCGCCGACCAGCCCCAGGAGGTGACCGCAGCACAACTCGCCGAAGTCGGATAGAACATCACCACGAGGTTGACGCGACCGTCGTCGCACACCACCTCAGCGGACGTGACCTCACCGCCCACCGCGACCATGCTCCAATGCAACAGTGCCTTCGAAGGCCTCTTGTCGCTATTTTCGATGAATGGCGCTGAACGGGGCGTTCGCAAGAACGCTCTTCGTGGGGGCCCATCTCGATGACATCGAGCTTGCGGCCGGAGGAACCGCAGCACGGCTCTCGGCGTTGGGAGCAGCCGTGTCCTGGCTGGTCCTGTCTGATTCGGCGTATGAGAGTTATGACGGCACGCGCTCGCGCGAACGGCTTACGGCGCTCTCGGAGGGCCAAGCCGCGGCCAAGGAGCTCGGTGTCGACAACCTGCGAGTGCACGACTTCCCTGCCAAGGACATCGATAACGATTCGGCGACGGTTGAACTCATCGAGCAGGCAATCGACGAACTCGATCCAACGATGGTGTTCACGCATTGGCCGTTCGACACTCACCGTTCACATGCCAACACCGCTCTCGCGACCATTGCGGCAGCCCGACGGCGAAACTCGATTCTCATGTACGAGCCGATCACGCCTTCAGGCCGGTCACACATTGCCTTCAAACCACAGGCGTACATCGCGATCGACGAGACCATCGATCAGAAGGTCGCGGCCGTGTGTTGTCATGAGAGCGAGCATCGCAAATTCGGCGAAGGTTGGATCGACGGAGTGCTGGCAAGGGCGCGCTTCCGCGGAATGGAGATGGGCCGCCAATACGCCGAGGCATTCGAAATCGTTCGCGTCGAGTTCGTTCTGGATTTTTAGCGCACGGGGCCGTCAGATCCCGGGGTGCTTACCCGCGCGCTTAGCGGTCCGCGGCAGGCCATCCAATCTCGATTTGCGACGCGAGATGCTCGAATCGGGCCTTGTGCTTCTCGACGAAGACAAACCTGTGGGTGCCGGAAACTCGGTTCGAGTCGTTGACCTGCGGTTTCGCTCGAGCATCGGTGACGCCGCGCGGCTGATGGCGTGTCCTTCGCGAATACCGTCAATCCCGAGCCACCAGGCCGCGTAACAAACGTGACCGGTCAATGGGGGCAGCCTCAACCCGAGACCTGCACCGCCAAGGGTTCAGCGTCGTGCTGCGCGACCATTCAAGCGGTCAGGAGCTGTGTGTCAGTGGCGCGATCTGAGGGTCGGCGTCGACGGCGGTCGGGTCGGGTCTTTTCCGCGTCTTTTTGAGGGCCGACTTGATGCCGGTGGTTGGGGGTGGGGACGTGGTTGTCGTTGTGATTCCGAGTCGTCGGCGGACGATGTGCTCTGGCCATGTCGAGCGCGGCGGGGTCTTCGCGTAGGACGAAGTTGGTGTTGGCGGCGAGGATGATGCCGTTCAGTTCGAAGGTGAGTGCGTCGGGGTCCTCGTCGGCGGGGAGTTCGTGTTGTTCGAGTGCGGTGACGATGAACTGGCGGATCAGTGCCGTGAACCCGCCTTGAAACGCTGCGATCTGTTCTTTGACCGGTCCCGGGCGGGTGCCCATCTCGAGGACGGCCCCGGCGAAGAAGCAGCCGCCGGGGAACGTGCGCCGCATGAGGTGGTCGAAGAAGGCGTCGCACACCGCGACGAGCTGCGCGAGTCCCGGCGCGGCGGCGAGTGCCGGTTCGATGACCTCGGCTTGGAAGATCCGTTCCGCTTCGTCCACGGTGGCGAGTTGGAGATCTTGCTTCGAGCCGAAGTGGGCGTAGATGCCGCTCTTGCTCATGTCGAGCGCGCCGGCGAGGTTGCCGATCGAGAGGCCTTCGAGTCCGTCGAGGGTCGCGAGCGACACGGCCTCGCGCACGATCGCTTCGCGGGTGCGTTCTCCGTCGGCGCGCTGCTTCCGTTGGCCGGGCATCTTGACAAGATAGCACGATCGGTCGTACTCTCCAGTCATAGCACGAACGGTCGTGCTATCTAGGAGGGACCGTGACCGTAGCACCTGCAGTCGAACGACGGGACGGCGACGTTCGACTCGAGGACCGAGAAGCAACGACGACGCCCGCCGCGAGCGTCGCAACCCGCAGGGCTTCTGCGTCGACGTCGACGAGCTGTCCCGGCGGGTCCAGGTCCGCAGCCGAGGCGAGCTGACGCTCCTGGACGCCGTGTCGTTCACGGTCGTCGGCCGGTGAGCTCGTCGCGATCGTCGGTCCCAGCGGCGCCGGCAAGACGACGCTGCTGGAGGCGATCGCCGGCATCGCCCCGACCAGCGTCGGGATCGGTGCGCTTCGACGGCATCGACCTGCACGCCAACCTGCGGAAGTTCCGCAGCGTGCTCGGCTACGTGCCGCAGGACGACATCATCCACGCCGACCTGCCTCTTCAGCACACGCTCCGCTACGCGGCGCGGCTCCGGCTCCCGTCGTCGACGACCGCGGCCGAGGTCGACGACGCGGTCCGTGCCGCGATCGACACCGTCGGGCTGACCGAGCACGCCGACGTCCGGGTCGGCTCGCTGAGCGGCGGGCAGCGCAAGCGCGCCAGCATCGCCGTCGAGCTGCTCACCGATCCGCACGTCTTCTTCCTCGACGAGCCGACGTCCGGCCTCGACCCGGTCACGAGCGCGGAGCTGATCGCCCACCTGCGCGAGCTCGCCGACCGGTCGGCGACGGTCGTGTTCACCACGCACTCGGTCGAGGACCTCGCTCTGTGCGATCGCGTCGTGTTCATGGCGCGGGGTGGGCGAGTCGGCTTCGTCGGCACCGTCGACGAAGCGCTCGAGCACTTCGAGGTCAGCTCGGTCCCGGAGCTCTACCGCCGCCTGGCCGACGTGGACAGCACCACCTACGCCGCGGGCACGACCGCTGCGGTGCCGGCGCCCGACGCCGTCCAGCCGAGACGTGAACAAGCGACCGGTGGCGAGCGGGTTCACACAATGGGGTGTCCTCACCCGCCGGACGCTCGAGACATTCGTGCGCAACCCCTTGACGCTCGCGATCCTGCTCGGGTCACCGGCGCTCGTCGTCGGCATGTTCGCCATCCTCTTCCGGCCCGGCGCGTTCGACTTCCAGGACCCGAGCCCGAGCTCGATGGTGATGATCGGCTTCTGGATCGTCTTTGCCGCGTTCTTCTTCGGGCTCACCTACGGCTTGCTCCAGATCTGCACCGAGCGAACGATCGTGCGCCGCGAACGCCTCGTCGGCCTGCGGCTCGGCGCGTACGTGGCGTCGAAGGTGACCGTCCTCGTGCCGTTCCTCCTCGTCGTGATCGTGGCCATGCTGGGTGTGCTTCGCCTGTTGGACCGCCTGCCCGAGTCGCCCGCTGTCGACCTACGCCTCGATGGCGGTCGGCCTGCTGTTGTGCGCGGTCGCGGCCCTCGGCCTCGGCCTGCTCACCTCCGCCGCGGTCGGAAACGTCGCGCAGGCGACGCTCGCCCTGCCGATGTTGTGCTTTCCCGCCGTGTTGTTCTCGGGTGCCATCCTGCCCGGTGAACCTCATGGCGAGGGCCGGCGCCGCCCTCAGCGTGATGATGCCATCGCGCTGGGCCTTCGAGGCCATCGGTCACGACCTCGGGGCACGACGAATCCTCGCGCACGGCGGCTCGACGACTCGGGCCTCCGCTGCTCGCGTCGTTCGGCGATGCCGGCACGCAGTCCACCGGCACCTACTGGCTCATCCTCGGCAGCGTTCGCGGTCGTGTTCCTGGTCGCCACGTGGGGTGTGCTCGTGCGCAGCACACGGAGATCGATGCGCTGAACGCCGTCCGTACGAAAGGAGCGATCCGATGAATCCGAACGAAGCTCTGTTGGAGAAGGGTCGTCACGTGTTGACGATCAAGGTGGCCGCCGAGACGCCCTCACCTCCCCAGCGAGTGCTCGAGGCCGCTCGCGACTTCTCCGATCGGCGTGCGGACGTGTGGCCGAACGTGAGGGCAAGGCACCTCGAGGTCCACGAGAGCGGCGAGAACTTCGCCGAGGTAACGGAGGGGACCTGGGTCGTCGGCCTCTTCTGGGAGCGGAACCGCTACGAGTGGTCGCAACCGGGATCGGTGAAGGCAACGGTGATCGACTCCAACATCTTTCAGCCTGGCAGCACGTGGGAGCTCCGGGCCACTGCTCGCGACGGCGGAAGCGAGGTGGAGCTGGTCCTACACCGCGGCTTCCGCCGCGGGCCGAAGGGCAGGATCGCCAGCGCCGTCCACCACACAGTCGGCAAATGGGTCTGGGGCTCGTTTCTGCGGAGCGCCCTCGCCGCTGTCGAGAAGCAGCCTGCCTAGCCGGGGCTCACTCCAGGCAGGACGCGAGCGCCGAGATCACACCGACCACGATCGTGCGCTTGCACCGGCGACTGGTCGCTCGCCACTGGACCTACCCGCATCGTCGCCCTGGCCGACCGGGCCTCCCGGCCGACTTGCGTGCGTAGATCGTCCGCCGCGCTCGAGAGAATCCAACCTGGGGTTATCGCCGCATCCATGGCGAGCTGGTCGGCCTCGGCGCTCGCATCGCGCCGTCGACCGTGTGGTCGATCCTCAGACAGGCTGGCATCGACCCGAATCCCACGCGGCGTGGGCCGTCGTGGCGCGAGTTCTCCACGCGCAAGCCAAGCAGGTCATCGCGTGTGACTTCTTCACTGTCGACACGATGTGGCTTCGCCGCCTCTACGTGCTGTTCTTCATCGAACTCGACACCCGCCGCGTGCATCTCG
The DNA here is from genome assembly GCA_963813635.1 of uncultured Actinomycetes bacterium. Lineage (GTDB taxonomy): Bacteria > Actinomycetota > Acidimicrobiia > IMCC26256 > JBBRZM01 > JBBRZM01. The sequence goes on from CAWEZO010000007.1 coordinate 51,148, forward strand.
CCGGAATTACCGCCTACCGAGCGGACACTGGGCCACTCAACAAGCCCGCAACATCACCGATCAGTTCTCCGAACGCGAGTTGCGGTTCCTGATCCGCGATCGCGACACGAAGTTCACTGTCGGGTTCGACACCGTGTTCCGCAGCGAACACATTGAGCCCTTGCGGACTCCCGTGCGCACCCCGGTCGCGAACGCCTACACGGAACGCTGGATCGGCACCGTCCGACGCGAATGCATCGACCGTATCCTCATCCTCGGACCCGGGCACCTTTAACGGGTCCTCGACGCTTACGTGGCTCACTCCAACCAGCATCGACCCCCACCGATCGCTCCAACAACGACCACCGATCCCAGCTCGCATTCCCCCACGCGCCCCACCCACGTACAGCGCGGTCAGATCCTCGGTGGCCTCATCAACCAATACCGCCACGCCGCCTAACGCACGACCAAGCACACCTCCGTGCCCAACGCCACTGAGCGACGCGGCACACGTCGGACTTGGCGCCTCCCCCCGCCCGGCGACGCCGTCCACCGTTCACCCCGGGCTCGCCGCGTTACAGCCACGCGCCTGCGTCGGGTCGAACGACTCGGGACACAGAGCTCGAGTTTCCGGCACCCACAGGTTCCCGGTCGAGCACTGGAAACGGCACTCGAACTTCATCGAACGCAGCTTCGGTGAGACCCGCCGACGCGTGAAAGTGATCGGTCGGCTCCCGGCGAGACAAGCTGCCTCACCCTCGTATGGGCTGTGCTCGACCACGCGTCACACGGCCGGCGCGGTTTCACCATAAGCACCGTCGCGCTACGTCGACTGCCAGACCTACGCCGCGAGCATCTCGCGCCGACTGTTGGGAAGGAGGCTGTCGCACCCGCCGGGTAGAAGCACCAACGGAGCCTGCGTCTCGCGTCGTTTACACCAACCGCGGGACGCCAGCGATGCCACGCGCCCCGACACCCGGGAAACCAGCCTTGACTTCGCGTCACAGGCTGCTCAGCCGGCGCGGGGCGGCTGGCCCTCGTCGAAGGGGACGGCCTCGATCTCGATCGGGACGGCCGAGTAGTGGGCCATGCCGCCGAGGGGGTCCATGTCGAACCTGCTCGTCAGCTCGTTGACGTTGCCCTCGGTGTGGCCGTGGGAAATCGAGCAGACACCCTTGAGCATCATGGGATCGATCCTGGCGGTGAGGGTGATCTCGCCGGACTTGGTGCGGACTTTGACGTTCTGGCCGTCGACGATGCCGTGCTCCGCGGCGGTCTCGGTGCTCATGATGACGTCGGCGGGCTCGCCGAGCAGCGCCAGGTTGCCGTTGAAGTGCCTGATCTGGCGCCGCGAGGTGTAGACGAGCGGTCGCGGCCGGCCGCGGTTCGCTTGGTCCTCGGCGCGGAACCTCGTCCACTGGTCGATGAGCTCTGGCGGAGACAGCATCCAACCACCGGCGCGCTCGAGGTGCCGGTCGACCCACTCGGCCGGATGCTCCAGCGGGAACTCGACGTACTCCTTCTCTTGCAGCTCCTCGAAGGTGCACCGTGCCCGCTCGGTGAACAGCTGGGAGAGCATGTAGTCGTCGACATCGGCGTCGCTGTCGTCCTCGGGGACGTAGTCCGGCACCGGGATGCCGGCCCGCCGCATGAACTGGGAAACGACCCACCAGCCCGAGCGGCGCTCACCCATCGGCTTGACGAGCGGCTTGTTGTACTGCATGGAGACGTTCCAGCGCAGTATGTCCCAGCTGAGGAGCTCGGGACGCTCGACGCAGTCCTTGGTCGGCAGCACGTGGGTCGACAGCGGCACCACGTTGTTGTGGACGATCTCGGTGAGTACGTTCAGCTTGAGGGTCGGCAGCAGTCGGGTCAGGGCGTTGGCGTCCGGGAAGGACTTGATGATGTTGCCGCCGAAGTTGAAGAAGGCCCGGATGTTGCCGGCCTCGATCTCGGGACCAAGCACCGCGCAGGGCCAGTCCGGGCCGCCCGCCGGCCCGATGACGGACTTGATGTCGGGCCGGACCCTCGAGCCGGGGTAGAAGGTCTGGGTCGGGGTCCACCCCTCGTACTTCTCGCGGGGGTTGAAGAACCCGGGGTGGAACCAGGCGCCGCCGATCTCGTTGGTCGAGCCGGTCAGGATCATAATCAGCCAGCAGAACCAGGCGGTCAGGTTCGCGCCCGGGCCCATGCCGATGCCGGTGCCGGTCTCCGTCGACACGATCCCGGCCCGGCGGATGGCCTCGTACAGGTCCCTGATCTCCTGCTCGGTAACCCCCGCCACCTCGGCGGCCGTGGCCAGGTCGTAGCCGTCGAGCGCGGCCCGCAGCTCGGCGAGGCCCTGGACCGGCTGCTTCGGCTTCAGCGGACCGTTGTTGATGATCTCCTTCACGATCCAGGCGAGCATCGCGTAGTCCTTGCCCGGCGTCGCGCGGATGTGGCGGGTCGACATCTTCGCGGTCGCGGTGTGAACCGGATCGACGGTCCAGATCTCACCGCCGCGCTTCAGGATCGACCGCAGCCAGGTCACCGGGTCCCACATGCAGTTGTTGTCGCCGTGGCTCACGATCGGGTTGATGCCGACGTACAGCACCATCATCGTGTTGTGGTAGTCGACCTTCGGCGACAGCCCACGGCCGACCGCCGAGGCCAGCATGGCCTCGTAGCAGCTGTCGTTGGTGAGCGGCGAGAACTTCGGCGGCGTGCCCAGGTAGCTGTAGAACGCCGCCTCCATCGCGTAGCCGGACGAGTCGATGCCGAAGCCGCTGCCCATGTACATGCCGACGTAGTCCGGACCGTAGGTGTCGAGGACCGTGCGCAGCTTCACGCCGATGTCGTCGAGCGCCTCGTCCCAGCTCACCTCGACGAGCTCGCCGTCCTTCCGCATCATCGGCCGGGTGATCGCCCCGGGGTGATGATGGAGCTGCCCGGTGGCGCGGCCCTTCGGGCAGGTGTACCCCTGGTACAGGGGGTGGTCCATGTCGCCGCGCACCCGCAGGATCTGGTCGCCCTGGACCTCGGCCACCACAGCGCATGACGTCGTGCAGATCTTGCAGTAGGTCTTCTTCAGCTCGATGGGCTGCTCGGCGGACTGAATGACCACGACATGCCCTCCTTGCGCGCGGCGCCTGACACGTCGTTCCGCTCCTGATACTCCGTCACCCCAAGGGGCCGCGGCGCACCTGCGAGTCTAGTTCTTCGCGTGCCAAGAGTTGCCGTTGGCGAAGGTGACGGTCCCGCAGACGCATCCGTTGGGCGCGGAAGCCGAGGTCGACTTCGGCACGATCAGCGTGTATCTCGCCGGGGGGTGTTGTGCGAGGTGTCGTTGTTCGTGATGCGTCTCTCGGCGTCGGGCCGCGGGTTCTGTCGGGCGAATCTGAACGAGGCACAAGAGGTGTTCTTGGACGGTCACGTCCGCGCGTTCGCGCACTTCGGTGGTGTGCCGGGCCGGATCCGCTACGACAATCTGAAGGCTGCCGTCGTGAAGGTCCTCAAGGGTCGCGACCGGCACGAGTCGGAACGGTTCATTGCGCTGCGATCGAACTACCGCTTCGACAGCTTCTTTTGCATGCCCGGCATCGACGGGGCATACGAGAAGGGCGGCGTCGAGGGCGAGGTCGGCCGGTTCCGTCGCCGGCATCTGGTCCCGGTCCCGCGTGTGGGGTCGATGGCCGAACTGAACGATGCGTTCCGCGCCCACGGCGAACCGACCGAGGTGGTGACCGACCGGCGTTACGGGCTGCGATCGATGAGCTCACGCCCGCCGCGTTTCACAACACCGAGCAGTGCGCGAACAACCGCGTCGAGTGCGACCATGGCAGGCTCAAAGCCCGGCTCCGATCGATGCGGGGCCTCAAACGCGACCACACCGCGCAGATGATCATGCGCGGTCACGCGTTGATGCAAAACCTGCGTCGCGGCCACTACGAGCTCGGGCTTGATACCCGCCACCACCGGCGCATCGCGACCGCGTTCACCGAACTCGCCCGGACGATCTGAACGGGAACCAGGACGGCACCTCGGTAACACGCGGCCCGATCCAACTCAACGCAACAGCGCCCCGTGGCGGCTTGGCCGGGATGGGCGACACGAGACGAGGCGCGGACTGGATGAGGGGCCCTCCACTCGTCTCGGCGTTCGATGGTTTCGGTGCTCCTGCCAGGAGGTGCGTGAATGTCGCCGTGTCGCCGGGTCGGAGATGACCGATGTACCACCCGGCGTGACCTCGATAATCCCAGCCGGCTGGGAGGCGGACGCTACCCCCATGCGCGGTGTCCCCCCAGGCTGGACGCGTTTGTCCGTCAATCCATGCTTCGAAGCTCAGTTGGTCGCCGATCACGCGGGCACAGAGATCCCAAGGCAGCGCTACCAGCTGTCCCGACTTCCGGAAGACCGAGGAGAGGTCGAAGGTGGCCAGCTGCGTGAAGGCGCCGGGCCGGCTGGTGTCCCACAGGTGGATGTTGAACTGCCAGAAGGTGTAATACCAGAGGTTCTTGGTGACCGTCACGGCGCGGGTCGTGCCGTTCGTTGTTGCAACTCGCAGCGCCGCGCCTTGCTGCACGGTCCGGCTCTGCGCGGACCACGTCGCACACGATTGTTCGTCTGCGCGTGGCGACTGCCCGGCCGGATAGAAGGCCGTGCGGGTATTACCACCTGTGTTCGTGGCTGCAGCGGCAATGGTGACCGCGCCGTGGCGGAGAGCGAGGCTATACGTCTCGTTCTGGTTCCCGGTGAGCACCTGACTCTGGTACGCGGGGTCGCTGGGCTGGGAAACGGGCGCGCACGCGGCAAGCACCAACGCAAGCGAAACCAATCCCACCCAACATTGTCGACGCCTCATGCTCCCTGGCCTCCATGCCCACCGGCTGAGCGTCAATCCGGCTGTATTGAGACGAGAACCCCTGGACCTCCCCCCGGATCGTGGAGAATTCGGGTTACGCGGCTCGGGCCGTGTTGATGTTGATCTTCTCGTACGTGATGGGGGCACGCCAGCCGCAGTGGCTGTGCCGCCGCGTCTGGTTGTACCGGTCGAACCAACGGATCAACCGCTGGCGGGCGCGCGCCTTGGTGACGAGCAACACCGCTGTTTGGCAGGCGCAGCCGGGCCCGGTCGGCACACGGTCCGCGATCGCTGGTTCGTCGACGAGACCTACGTGAAGGTCGCCGGCCGCTGGCGCTCCGTCTACCGGGCGATCGACCAGCACGGCCAGATCATCGACGTCTCCGTCTCCCCACGACGCGACCTCGAAGCGCCACGCCACAGTTCTTCGCGACTGCGTTCCGCGCCTACGGCGAGCCGACCGAGGTGGTGACCGACCGGGCCCCGGCGTTACGGGCTGCGATCGATGCGCTCACGCCCGCCGCGTTTCACAACACCGAGCAGTACGCGAACAACCGCGTCGAGTGCGACCACGGCCGGCCGAAAGCTCGGCTCCGATCGATGCGGGGCCTCAAAGGCGACCACACCGCGCAGGTGATCATGCGCGGTCACGCGTTGCTGCAGAACCTGCGTCGCGGCCACTACGAGCTCGGGCTTGATACCCGCCACCACCAGCGCATCGCGACAGCGTTCACCGAACTCGCCCGGACGATCTGAACGGGAACCAGGACGACACCTCGGTACCGCGCGGCCCGATCCAACTCAACGCAACAGCGCCCTTCAGCCCGGCTCCGGTTGTCGTGCGGTGATGCGCGCAAACCGGCGCTCCACCTCCGGGATGCGTTCAGGGTGGGTGAACAGGTACCGGCGGTCGTCGAGGATGGCCTCGACCACCATGTGTCCGACATCGTCGGCCGCGAGCATGTCCGGGTCGAGGGTCGTGGGTTCGGGCTCGTCCGGGGCTTCGACGGGCTTACCCAGCCGACTCGGCACGCGCCCCGGCATCACGACGGTCACACCGATGGGTGCGCCGGCCGCGGCGAGCTCAATGGCCAGCGTGTCGCTGAGTGCCAGCACACCGTGCTTCGCGACGTTGTAGGGCCCGATGCCAGCGACCGGAACGACGGCAGCCATGGACGCGACGTTGACCATGTGCGCTTCGGTGCCCGCCGCGAGCATACGCGGCACGAACGTGCGAATGCCGTGCAGCACACCCTTGAGGTTCACGTTGAGCACCGCTTCCCAGTCGGCGAGCGGGACCTCCCACACCGACCCTCCTCGAATGATCCCCGCGTTGTTGCAGACGACGTCGACCGGACCGAAGCGCTCTTGCGCGCGATCAGCGAGCGCCTCGACTGCGTCGGGATCGGCGACATCACAGACGACACCCATCGCTCGGTGTTCCCCGACCGCCGCGACTTCTCGTGCAAGTCGCGTTTGGTCGACGTCGGACATCACGACCTTCATGCCGGCATTCGCGAACGCGTGCGCGATCCCGAGACCAATCCCACTCGCCGCGCCGGTCACGACGCCGATCCGGTCATTCAGCTGCTGCATGCCAGCAGTGTGCCAAAGAGGAGCGGGCGTACGCTCCGACGCGCTGGACCGGCGAAGCCCCTGGAGGCGCAGGGAGCGGCCATGCGCGCAGTACGTGGACATGAAGGCAAGCCGAAATTGGTCGAGGTCGACGAGCCGCCCGGTCAGGTCATCACCATGCGGGTTGCCGGCATCTGTGCGTCTGACCTCGGATACCTGGCCCTGGGGACCGCGAAGATCCTGGGACACGAGTTGGCCGGGGTGCGCGCCGACGGGACACCCGTCGCGGTGGAGGGATTGTTCGGCTGCGGGGACTGCAACTACTGCCGCTCCGGATGCAACAACTTGTGCCATCGGTCGGCGCAGATGGCACTCGGAATCATGTAGGACGGCGGGATGGTCGAGCAGTTCCGCGTCCCGTCGGAGAAGTTGGTAGAGCTTCCCGCCGGTCTCGACCTCGACGACGCTTCACTCGTCGAACCGGCGTCGGTTGCATGGCATGGCGTGCGGGTGGGCGGCACGTCAGACCAGACCACGGTTGCGGGCTCGGGCCGCGCGGTACCGAGGTGCCGTCGTGGTTCCCGTTCAGATCGTCCGGGCGAGTTCGGTGAACGCTGTCGCGATGCGCTGGTGGTGGTGGGTATCAAGCCCGAGTTCGTAGTGGCCGCGACGCAGGTTCTGCAGCAACGCGTGACCGCGCATGATCACCTGCGCGGTGTGGTCGCGTTTGAGGCCCCGCATCGATCGAAGCCGAGCTTTGAGCCTGCCATGGTCGGTCGCGGACCGTGTGCCGACACGGCCGGGCCGCATCTGCGAACAGCGGGGTGAAGCGCTGTACCCGCCGGTACACGGTGACGTGGTCGAGTCCACGTTCGGCGAGCAGCTCTTCGACGTCGCGGGAGGAGAGGCCATACCGGAGGTACCAGCGCACCGCGAGCACGATGATCTCGGGCGGGAACCGGAAGCCATGAAACGCTGAAGGTGGCACCGGAACACGGTGGCGAGAGCGGCGAAGGCATCATCCCGGCACCCTCACCGCCCACCGCGACCATGCGCCAATGCAACAGTGCCTCCCCGACCATGTCGCGGATGTCCCAAAGATCACCCGTGTATTGGACGATCGGGGACAGCCCCGGCGCTCCGGTCAGGTGAACGTTTTGGGAGGAGCGTTTGCGTTCGTACCTTGCCGCTATGCGTGACCGAGATCCGGCGACGGGTCGTTGACGAGGCGGCTCCATATGACGACGTCCGGCTGCTCGTCCTTGATCGGTTCCCATGCCCTCAGGACACCCTCGCGGCTGAAACCGCAGCGCTCGGCGACCCTTTGCGAGCGCTCGTTGTCGAGATGAGTGACGAGCTGCACCCGCACGATTCCAAAGTCTCGAAAAGCCCACTCAGTGACGAGACTGAGCGCCTCCACCGCGATACCACGGCCTCGAACGCGACGATCAAGCCAGTAGAATGTCAACGCCGGGTGAAAACTGCGCGGGATTCGCCGGGTGAAAACTGCGCGTTCAGTGGTGTTCGGTGATGGCGACCTCCTTGGTGCGGTCCTTGAGGCGGTAGCTGTCGCCTTGGAGGACGACGATCTCGGCGTGATGCACGAGGCGGTCGACCATGGCAGCGACGGCGACGGCATCGCCGAAGATTTCTGCCCAGGCGGAGAAGGTCTTGTTGGAGCTCACGATCAGGCTGGCACGCTCGTAGCGAGACGAGATCAGCGCGAAGAACAGGGCGGCGGCGTCGGGGTCGAAGGGGATGTAGCCGACTTCGTCGACGATGACGAGGGGAATGCGCCGGAGCCGTTCGAGTTCGTCTTCGAGCCGGCCGGCGCGGCGTGCTTCGCCGAGGCGCCCGACCCAGTCCTGGGCCGACGCGAACGCGACGCGGTGGCCGCGCCTGGCGGCATGGACGCCGAGCGCGATCGACAGGTGGGTCTTGCCGGTGCCGGGAGGGCCCAAGAAGATGACGTTCTTTGCTTCGGTGAGGAAGTCGAGCTGCGCGAGGTGCGCCATGGTCTGGTGCTTCACCGACCGTTGGAACGTGAAGTCGAAGTCGTCGAGGGTCTTGACTTGCGGGAACCGGGCTGCCTTCACCCGGTGCTGACCGCCGTGGGTTTCGCGGGCGGCGACCTCTTCGGAGAGCACTGCAGCGAGGTAGGTCTCGTGGTCCCAGCCCTCGTCGGTGGCGCGCTTCGCGAGCGGGCTGGCCCGTTCCGCGATGCGCGGGGCCTTGAGCGCTCGGGAGAGGAACGCGATCTCTGAGCCGGCTCGGGTCACGAGATCCCCACCGCAGCGTCGTAGCGGGCGAGGTCCGCTGCCGCGACGGTGACGTCGCCGGCCTTGAGGCGGCGTTTCGAGCTGCGGTGTAGGCGAAGCGCCCGGACATGGGCCGGATCGAGCACCACGTCGGCGGGCACGAACGATCGCCGGTGGGCTGCGACGAGCTCGCCTTCGAGGTGGACAACAACCTCGGTGAGTGAGCAGCGGACCTGGACTCTTCGCCCCGAAAGTCCCGGCGGCACCGAGTAGTCGACGTCGCGGACACGGACGAAGCCGTCTTTCATCACCCGGGCCTCGGTGCGCGTGTCGACATCGGGGAGCGGGTCGGGAAGCGCGCGGAGGAAGCCCCGCTCGACCCGCCACGCGTCAGCGACTTTCGCGCCGACACGCCGGTGGTGACGTTCGAACGCGACGGTTTTCGCCCAGTCGTCGTGTTGGGCCTGCAGGTCCTCGATCGAAGCGAACCGGCGCAGCGGCAAGAACGAGGTCTGAAGATAACCAACGGTGCGTTCGTCTTGACCCTTGCCTTCAGGGAACCGGGGCCGAAGGATCACCGGACGCAACAACAGATGACCGAACAGCGCCGCGACCTCGTCGACGAGTTGCGCACGACCACCGTGTCGAGGTTTGACGATGCAACCCTCGTTGTCGGTCACCGCCTTCTCCGGCACACCACCCAGACGCGCGAAGCATCCGAGCGCAGCCGCGCAGAAGTCCGGCGTGGTTCGCGAGAACGTGAAACACGTTGCGTGCGCAGCCGAATGCGGCAACGTCGCCACCAGCCCGAACGCCTCCCGGCAGATGTCCTTGCCGACCGGGACCGCGCAGCCGGTGTGCCACCAATCCAGCTGGGCGATCTCGCCTGGCAGATAACTCGTTCGCTGATAACTCTTCGCCGCGACCATCACCGGGCGCAGCCGCGCGAGACGCTCCTTCAACACGGTGATCCCACCCGCGTAACCCAAAGGACGCAACCGCTCCAAAATCACCGTCGCCGGCGCCTTCGGGTTCTCGGTGAGCATCGCCACGATGTCGTCGTCGAAACGATCGAGTGCCGACCCACGACTCACTCGCTCATAACGCGGCGGCTCATCGAGACCCAACAGCCGATCCACGGTGTTGCGGCTCATCTCAAGCTTCTCGGCGATCGCCGTCTTCGACCACCGCTCCCGATGAAACAAGCGATGGACCTCAGCCCAGTCCTTCACGTCGTGCACCCTTCCCTCCCCGAGTCGGCGTGACTCGAGGATCAATCGATCTCTACGCGTGATGGTGGATCGCGCAGAATTCGACCGGCGTCAGATGCTCAGTATTGGACCGTCGTCGACAATCAGAACGCCTCAGCTCGACGCCTGGCGAAGTCGAACTGAATACCAATCTGACCAGCGCATTCGTCTGAAGGCGGCACTGTCACCGCAAAACGAGCCAGACCGCGAGGCCACCGTTGAAGGCCGCGCTCGACCCACTGCCTAGCCTGATCTTCAGTCATCGCCTCCGGCATCATCGTGAACCGGGGTATGTCGGGATCCCGGCAGGACTCGGAGATTGCGGCCGCATCGCTGACCCGGAACGGACGCAGAGCGGCCTGAACTCCTCCGAGGGGCGGATCGGGTGGCACGAGATCACCCATTGGGACAGTGTCGCGGACACAGGAAACATCCGCTCGGGATTTCGAAGATCGCAGAAGTACCGGCATTCTGCTCACGCCCGGACTTGGCGGAGCGCGCGACCGCGTACCTCGGGACGGAACGAGAGCTGTTCCTGACCGACCTCGTTGCGGCCGAGACGGTCTGCGTGTTGGACGTAGGCGGCGTGGCGATCGAAGTTCTGGCGTCGACGGTCGTAGATCGTGGTCGTGCGCGCGTCGTCCTCACAACGTCGGCGCCGCTGGCTGTCTTCGCGTTCGACGCGGAGTTCGCTCAGTCGTTGATCGCTTCGACGCCGAGCCGCTTGAGCTCCTCGAGGCGGTCCCGCATGGCTTGCAGCATCTCGCGCGGATGCGGCTCCCAGTCCAGGATCTCTTCGACCACCCGCAGCGGCTGCAGTGTTCGGTACGACCTCGTCGGGTTGCCCGGGAACTTCTTGTCCGTCAGGTTCGGGTCATCCTCAATCGGGCCCGTCGGTTCCACCCGGTAGATCCGGCCGGGCGCCTCGCCCACCGCGAGTTCTGCTCCCCACGTGGCCGCATCCAAGGTTGCGGTCACGTACACGTAGTTCGCCGTTCTCCCCGCACCGAAGTTGGAGCGGTGCCCGGGTTTCAGAACATCGCCGGCCTTCAGGTCAACCTTCGTACCGTGGAAGAAAGGTCCGGGATCCTGGACCGCGGACGGCGTCGGTTCGTTGTCCATGAGACACTCCATCAAGCGGGGCTGGCCACCGTACGACACGCCTGGCACGGCGCCAATGAGCGCGGTCACGGGCGGTTAGCCCGAACCCCATCGCCGGCGAGGTGCCGAACCCGAACCGGCGTTGAAAGGCACTGCTGACATCGCAACGATGGACACCTGTGGACGCGCGATATCGGATGGCCTTCGGCGCTTCGCGTGTGCTTCCGAATCGCTCACGATCGAATCCACTTCTGGTGCATCCACATCGGCAGCACTGATGCACAAGCGCCACCGCGTCGATGGTTGGATGTCGGTCGACGGCTAAGCCTCGTTGGCGGGGCGAACCGGTCGAGCCGTCGTGATCGGGTCGGCGTGGCGATGCGCGACCTTCCAGGTGTCTCCCTCACGACGAAAGATCATCGTGGCCCTGAGCGACATCGGCGTCATCGCATCGCTACCGGCCACCTGCACCTCGATCCTCTCGAGTTCGACGACATAGCCAAGGTCAGGGGTGGTGAATCTCGAGAGTTCCTCGAAACGAATCGAGCCGGCCTTGAAGTTGGCGGCCGCCGCTTCCGTCGCCTTGGCGACGTTCGCGAAGCCGACGTGAGGTGGACCGTATGGATTCGCGAGTGATGCGTCGTCACGCCGTGAGAAGAGGTCGAGCACTGGTGCTGGATCACCCTTCAAGAACGAGTCCTGCGCGAGCCTGAACGCCTCAACAGCGCCGTCGAAGTCAATCTCGGCCACGGCCACCCTCCTCCGGTGCAGTCTGGTTATCTGAGTCAGCTCTGTGCAAACGCACTGATCGTGCCCTTCTGGCGTCCACACGACCGCCCGGAACCGTCGAAGACAGCGCCGACACGCTCGCCGGCAGACCGCTCGGTATCGCTCCGAGCCGGCGGTCGGGGTCACCCAGGACCAGCAGGAGGCCTCGTCGTTCTGGGACACTTCAGACACGGGCGCGTGGACCAGGCTGGCGGCTAGTTCCTCGGCGCCGGCACGGCTCGATCGCCGCGCACGTTCCAGGGATCGGTCGGAGATTCTCGGTCCGGTTGAGCTTGCGGGCGCTGTCGGCGGGGGTGCCGTGGAGCCGGACCGTGATCGTGCCGCCGCCGATAGGTGTCGGGGAGTCGGTAGTCGTTGTACCAGCGGTAGGTCTGGTTGCGACCGGCATTGCGGTGGGTACGGACGCGTCGCAGCGGTTCGAAGTGCAGGTCGCCGGTTTCGGTGAGCACGCCGAGACCGAGGGCGCCGTCGCGCGCGTAGAGGGAGACGGTCTTACCGGTCGGTGTTTCGATGGTCTTGTCTTCGACGTAGGTGCTCTTCGGAACGCGCCGGCCGCCCTTGCGGCTCGGGGCCTTAAGAACTGCTGCTTGCGCGGCACTGACCCTGTTGATCGGGATCAGTCCCAGGTCATGCAGAAGTGCGAGCTCCGCTTCGACGCGTCGCGCGCTGCCGTACACCGACTGCAGCGCGGCGAAGAGGAGCCACATGAAGACCGGGCCGTGACGCAGGCGTGCTCGACCTCGATCCCACGCTCGCCGAGGAGCTCCTCGGCATCGCGATAGAGCCCGCACCGCAAGTACCATCGCAAGGCAAGGACGATGATCTCCGGCGGGAACGCGAGGACTGTGGGATCGGAGCATTCCCACACCGTCGTCCCCGCTGAGCGATGGCTCAATGCAACAGTGCCGTTCGCGCTCGTTGAGGCGGAGCAGTTGGCAGCGGAAAGGTTTGCTGTATGACGAAGTCGGATTCCGTGTCTCCTGCGCTATCGGCGGGCGTGTACCGGCGCGAGCTGGTTCCGCTCCAGCGTGAGCTCGTGAAGCTGCAGGAGTGGGTGCGCCACGAAGGCATCAAGATGTGCGTGCTGTTCGAGGGGCGCGACGCTGCTGGGAAGGGCGGCACGATCAAGCGCATCGTCGAACGTACGAACCCGCGGGTGGTGCGCGTGGTCGCGCTCGACATGCCGACTGAGCGCGAGCGTAGACAGTGGTACTTCCAGCGTTACGTAGAGCACCTTCCCACTGCTGGAGAGATCGTGTTGTTCGATCGCAGTTGGTACAACCGTGCCGGCGTGGAGCACGTCATGGGGTTCTGCACGCAGGACGAGTATGAGGAGTTCCTGCGGTCGTGCCCGGAGTTCGAGCGCATGTTGATCCGTTCGGGTCTCGTGCTGGTGAAGTACTGGTTCTCGGTGAGCGACGCCGAACAAGAACGACGGTTCCAGTCGCGTATCAAGGATCCGGAGAAGCGTTGGAAGCTGAGCGCGATGGACCTCGAGTCCCGCGCCCGGTGGGCCGACTACTCGCGGGCGAAGGACGCAATGTTTCAATTTACGGACACGAAGTGGTCGCCGTGGCTGGTGGTCGACGCGAGCGACAAGCGACGCGCTCGACTGAACTGCATCCGGCATCTGTTGAGCGTGGTGCCCTACCAGGACGTCACCTCGAAACCGTTGAAGCTCCCAAGACGCCAGCCCGACGACTACGTACGCCCGCCGCTCGAGGACCAGACATTCGTGCCGTCCGTGTATTGAGAACGCTGCGGGTGCCACAAGGAGTCAACTGCTGTCTTCTCTCGTGCCATGACTCCATCCTCGTCTTTCAAGGTGTGGGTGCCGGAACCCGTCCGGGCATGCTGAGCAGGCGTTTCCGCGACACGACCGGATCCTGGCTGCGTCGCTCGTTCGCCCTGAAGTTCGCTCGGGCCCCGATGTACGAACGGATCGCTCAAACCGCGAATGTGCCGAAACAGTGCGATCCCCGGGTTCACTCGTCAGACGGTGGCGCGGGGTACCGGGCGTGTCACCGACAGGACGATTCGGGTGGATCACGCGGTTCTGGAGATCGAACCGTCTGGCAGGTTCGAATCCTCCCGAGGGCGCTGATCCGGTCAGTCGACGATCTTGCCCGGATTGAGCTGGTGACCAGGGTCGACGCCGTCGAAGAGTGCTCGGATCATGCTGACGCCCGCCGCCGAGATGTCCTGCTCGAGCCAGGGCGCGTGCGCGAGCCCGACCGCGTGGTGATGGGAGAGTGTGCCGCCTTCGTCGATGAACGCCTGTTGGATGGCGGTTTTGACGATTGCGTACTGGTCGAGCACGTCGGATCGTTCGGAGCCGCGGAACGCGAAGGTGAAGTAGAGGCACGCGCCCGAGTGGTATGAGTGCGAGAGGTGGCACATGATCCAGCCCGCGACCTCCAGCTCCGCGAACGCCTTCTCGGCCGCCTCGATCACCCCGTCGTAGAGCTTCGGCAGCACGCTCCAGGGCGCCGAGGTCTCGGACACGTCGGCGAGCGCCCCGTAGGCGAGGAGGTGATCACGGATGTACGGCGTGTCGAACTTCTTCTGGTCGTAAAGTGCGCCCGGACCGGAGCCGATGCAGATGCCGTTGTGGCGCGACACGATCTCGCCGACGAGCTTGCGCTGCAGCTTCACGTGCTTCTCGGTGCCCTCGTAGCCGATGAATCCGAGACACGCCGCGATCCATGTCGTAGTGCTTGACTCGCCCGAGGAACTTCTTGAGCGCCACCGAGGAGTACTTGTCGACGAGGCCGCCCGGCTTCTTCGTCGCGAAGGAGAATTGCGTCTCGTGCGGGTCCGCGACACGGGTGACCGACGGCGATGCGTCGCTCTCCGCGATCTCGGCCATTGCGGAGATCGCGCCGTACCAGTCCGGGAAGAGGTAGCCGAGGATCTTGCGGACCTCAGGGGTCCGGTGCACGCGCACGGTGGCTACGGTGATGATCCCCAGGCGACCCTCGCTCCCGAGCAGCATCTGGTTCACGTCGGGCCCGGTCGACTTGGACGGCACCGCGCGCGTGACGAGGACGCCCGCGGGCGTGACGGCGCGCAACGCCGTAGTGATGTCGGCGATGTCGCCGTACTTGTCGGACTGCATACCCGACGACCGGGTCGCGATCCATCCGCCGAGCGTCGAGTAGGTGAAGCTGTCCGGGAAGTGCCCGAAGGTCCAGCCCTTCGCGTTGAGCTGCTCTTCGAGGCGCGGGCCGAGCACTCCGGCCTGCACCCGCGCCAGACGGGCGACGTCGTCGATCTCGATCACCACGTCCATCTTCCGCATGTCGACCGAGAGGACGGTGCGCGACTCCCCGCGAGATGGCTCGAGGCTCTCGGAGATGTTCGTGCCGCCACCGAACGGAATGACTACAACATCGTGCGCCAACGCCGTCGACATGATCGCCACGACGTCATCTTCGGCTTCCGGGTACACGATCACGTCCGGCAGCCGACCCAGGTCGCCGCGGCGAACGCGCAGGAGGTCGCGGAGGCTCTTGCCGTACGTGTGGACGACGCGCTCCATCGGCTCCGAGGTGATCTGATCGGCGCGCAGGACATTCGCGAGCGCCTCGGCGAACGCCTCGTTCAAGACGGGAGCGTCGATCGTGAGCGCATCGAAGTCGATGACCGGGTCGCTCGGACCGTCAATATCGATCCCGATCTTCTCCCGGACGAATGGCGCGAGGTCGGGCTTGTCCGCGTGGGTGAACGTCACCTGCTCGTCACCCCAACCCCACCACTTCATGTGCTGCACCATGTGGCGCTCCTTGCCGATCGGGGCTCCTGCAAGTCTCCGCACTTCTGCCTCGAGCCGTTTCGACAGTCGTGGCCGCTTGGTGCTCGAGTCGCCGTTCACGGCCGAGAAGATCGGGTCGCCGATCGTGACCGTGACCTTCCCGCGCCGCGGCCATCGCTTGCCTTTGGGCCACAATGCGTACGCGCCGTCGATGTACATGGGCACGATCGGGCCGTCGAACTGCGCGCCAAGCTCGTCGATGCCGGCGCGGAACCGTCGCATCTCCCCGTCGGGCGAACGCCCGCCCTCCGGGAAGAGAACCACAACATCGCCCGCGTGACACGATGCCCCGAGTCGCGCGAACGCGTGTTGGCGCGCAGCGCGCCGTTCGGCAGTCTCGCTGAGCTGTCGGACCGGCATCGGCTCGAGGCGCAGCGCGTTGCGAAGGAGCAAGCCAAACCGTGATGGCTTCCGGCCGGCCGCTTCCGCCATTGCGGACCCGAAGAAGTAGTCACCCGCGGCCGCGATGTGAAAGCGGCGAAATGACCCACCGGCGACGTGCATGAGCACGACGGCGTCAAGGTGTGACGCGTGGTTGCTCACCACGACATACCCGCCGACTGGGACCTTTTCTCTCCCCTGCACGTCGAGGGTGATGTAGATCCTGAACGCGGCGCGGGCAAAGGCCTCGAACCCGAGCGCGACCGCGCGCCGGGAAACGGACAACGGATCCGTCGTCTCGGAACGGTCTCTCTCGGGTGGGGCGCCCTCTCGCATTCGGCACAGGCTCTCATGCGCCAGGCGGTGCGGCCAACACCCGGAGCGAGGCCTGCCGCAATCGAGAACTAAGTTCCAGGGTGTGCGACCACCCGAGAGGCCATCGATGACCTCACGCATTGCCTTGCTCACGGGCGCCACGGGGTTCCTCGGTAGCAGTCTCGCGCTGGAGCTGTTGAGCTCGGGTCGTGAGCGCGTCTACTGCGTCGTGCGACCGCGCGGCGACATGACCGAGCGGCTGCACCGCGCGGTCCGTGCCGCGGGAGACGCAGCCGGCATCGAGGACGGGCTCGACGAGCAGCTCCGACGGCTCGTGCCGCTGGCCGGTGACATCGCGCAGCCGGGGCTCGGGCTCACGGCTGCGGATCGGGCGCGACTCGCGGCTGATCGTCCGGACGAGGTGTGGCACGCCGCGGCGTCACTGCTTTACGAGGACAAGCACAAGGCCGAGATCATGGCCACGAACGTCGACGGCACCGCACACATGGTCGAGACGGTCGCAGAGCTTGGCATCCCCGAGCTCAACCACATCAGCACCGCGTACGTCGCCGGCCTGCGCGTCGGTGATGTGCATGAGGATCCGTACGACCGACGTTTCGATCCGAACAACTGGTACGAAGCCTCGAAGCGGCAAGGCGAAGACATCGTGGTCGCCAATGCAGCGCGGTTCGAGCGGGTCCGCATCATGCGACCGTCGATCGTCGTCGGCAACCTCTCGACGCACCGGTCGAGCTCCGACAGCGGCTACTACGGCTTCTTACGCGGGTTGGAACGACTCTGTCGGTTGATCGAGCGCAAGGAAGACGGATATCTGGATCACCACAGGGTCAAGCTCTTCGTGGAACCGCATTCGTCACTCAACCTGGTGCCGATCGACCTGCTGGTGAGGGAAGCGATCGGGCTGGCCGACGCGCCACAGGCCGGCGGACGGTACTTCCACCTCACCAATCCGTTCCCGATCACCATCGAGCAGGCGCGCGTCGGACCCGAAAGCTCGATCGACCGGTTGCGCCTCGATCTGGTGGAGGATCGGGAGCTCCTCGGCAAGTACGACGCGCTCCTCGACGACGCTCTGGACTTCTACCGGCCGTACCTGCGCAACGACAAGAACTTCATTCGAGCACGCGACGGCGCGAACCCGCCCGCAGCGATACGCATCACCCAAGACGATCTGGCCGCGCTCAGCGTCGTGCACTTCGAGCAAAAGCGCGACGCTGCGGCCACGAAGCGGGCAACCACATCCTTCGACCCGGCCGGAACCTCAGGCGCGTTGCCAGGCGAGTTGTGCTGATCGGCGGAGAGAGATTGGAAGGAATGCCGTGACCAGCGAACCTGTCGAACTCGTACGCACCTATGGCGAGATCGTCCTGACCGCGAAGGTGGATCGCGGCATGCGCAAGGGCGTCTGCTCCATTCCCCACGGGCACTTGCACACGAATGTCAACAACCTGACCAACACCGACGACATCGATCTTCTCGGCGGCATGGCGCTGTACTCGGGCGTCCAGATCGAGGTCGAACCAGTGGTGTAGCCCCTCGAAGGCGCGTGTGTTGGTGTGAGCAATTTGATTCCGCTCGAGGAGGCGCAGGACTGGGTGCTCGAACGCGTGGCCCCGCTGCGCCACGCCAGCGTCCGCCCCGCCAGGTAGGCCTTTTGCCCGCTAAGACGCCAGTCGTCGTTGGCGGCCACGACTGCATCGTCGCAGGGACAACCGATGCGTGCTCGGCATCACGGCACGCGCGTCGACAGGTGAATGTTCACTCTTCGTACTTGAACGACACCTTGAGCCTCGCCCGATAGGTCTTCGCCTTGCCGTCTTCGATCTGCACGTCCAACTCAGCGACCTCGGCGATCCGCAGGTCGCGCAGACTGCCCGACGCCTTCTCGACCGCAGCAGCGGCCGCCTTTTCCCACGACTCCGTGCTCGTGCCGACGAGCTCGATGACCGTATAGACGCTCTCAGCCAAGACGTCCGTCCTCTCCTTTGCGAACTGGGCAATCGTGACCCCGGGATCGGGTCCCGTCAAACGCCAGTGGCGCCAGACACTCGTCCGCGACCTCCAGCGCATTCAAGGCCGGGATCAATGGAAGCGCTGATGTTGTGGGTACCGAAGAACTCGTCCGGACCCGCTGAACTGCGCCTTTGCCCGAGCTGCGGTCGCAGCGCAGTGTCGTAGACGATGCCTTGCGCACCGGCGACGTTCGCAGCCGGAGCCTGCGTATCGGATGTCGACGTGCCGGAGAACGGAGTGAGGGAGCCCTCGGGGGAAAGGGCTCCCTCACTCCGGAACGCCTGAACCCGCTAGGCCGGCGGTGTGAGGACGCAGTCGATGACGTGGATCACGCCGTTCGACGCGGCCACATCGGTCTTGACGATGTTGCAGCCGTTGATCGTCGCAGCGCCGGTCGCGACCTTGATGTCCACATCCTGGCCCTCGACGGTCTTCACCATCTGTGCGCGCTGGAGGTCCGCGGCCATCACCTTCCCCGGCACCACGTGGTACGTGAGGATCTTCGTCAACTGGGCCTTGTCCGCGAGGATCGCGTTGAGCTGGTCCGCCGGGATCTTGGCGAACGCCGCGTTCGTGGGCGCGAACACGGTGTAGGGGCCGGCACCGTTCAAGGTCTCGACGAGCCCGGCCTTCTTGACCGCGGTGACCAGGGTGCTGAAGTCGGGGTTAGCGGACGCGACAGAGACCACGGTGCCGGACGACTTCGTCGGGCTCGAGGTCGAGCTCGAGGTCTGACTGGCCTTGTCGCTCTTCGAAGACGACTTGTTGTCGCTGCTGCTGCTGCAGGCGCCTACGACGACGGCGAGGGCTGCCGTCGCGGCGAGGACGCGCAGGGGACGGGAGATGTGCATCGGTGGATTTCCTTTCGCTCCGACGGGCTCTCGCGCCGCCGTTCGTTTGGGTTAACCGAACTACGGAGCTGTCAACGATGCGGATGACCCCATCCGGCACTGTTGAGTTGGCGGAGGGCCCGCTGGGTGGTGAGGCGACGGTCACGAACCCGATGACCGAGTACACCTGGCGGTAGGTGGAACGCTTCACGCCGCTCCTCGGCGATGCGGCCCGACCGTGCCGGCACGTAGTCGGGTTGCGGTCGTGGCGCATCGCGGCACGCACTTGTCGCTATGGTCGAAGCGACGGCTGAGCGGGGAAGGTCGGCAGTGGTCGAGGCACCGAACGAGCAACGATATCGACGCCTTCGTGTCGCGAACGTCGCGGTGGGCCTCGTGCTGGCGGCAGAAGCGCTTGTGATGCTGCTGCTCAGCAATGACTTGTCGCTGCCGGTGACCGCGTCGTATCTCCGTTCGGATCCGGTCGCCGTCCAGCGCGCCGCCCCCAGTCAGGTGCTGTTCACCGTTTCGATTGGCGCCGTCGTGGCCGCGTTCCTGCTGCTTGCGGCGGCAGATCATCTCATCATCGCGTCGCCACGTGTCCATCGGTGGTACGAGCGGAACCTCGACGCGCGATCGAACTACCCGCGGTGGATCGAATACTCGATCAGCGCGTCCATCATGATCGTGCTGATCGCGATGTTCGTCGGCATCCGCGACGTGGCTGCCCTGCTCGCCATCTTCGCGGCGAACTCGGCGATGATCCTGTTTGGCCTCCTCATGGAGCGCCAGCAGAAGCCCGGATCGGCCGATTGGAGTGCCTTCTGGTTCGGCTGCGTGGTCGGCGCCGTCCCCTGGATCGCGATCGCGGTCTACCTCTTCGGTGGTCCGGCTCGTCCCCCCGCTTTCGTGTACGCGATCACGGTCATCGAACTCGTGCTCTTCTTCAGCTTCGCGCTCAACATGGTCCTGCAATACCGCCAGGTCGGCCGCTGGCGCGACTACGTCAGTGGCGAGGTGACTTACATCGCGTTGAGCCTCGGCGCCAAGAGCGTGCTGGCTTGGCTGATCTTCGCGAACGTCCTCCGCTCCTGAGCGGGTTCTGTCGCGTTGGCGCGGGACACGCGTACCGTCCAGGCGAACGGACGGACCTACGCAGATCGTTTTCTCGCCGACTGGTCGTCCGCTTTCCGTGCCCGTGACGTAGAGAAGTTGTATGGCACAGGGCCTGTACTTGCGACGCAGCCGAAAGGGTAGAGGGAGCCTATGAGCGAGCCGAGCGCCAAGGCTCTTGCGTCGATACGATTCCCGCGTCTCGAGGCACGCGACCTCGAAGGACGGACGCGCTCTCTACCCGATGACTTCGCGGGCACGTCCAATCTCGTCGTTGTCGCGTTCAGACGGGAGCAGCAGGCGATGGTCGACTCGTGGGTCACGTGGTTCGACACGATCGCGGCGCAGCATCCGTACCTCCGGTGCTACGAGGTTCCGGTGATCGCGACGCGCTGGTCGTCGGGTCGGCCTTTCATCGACGGCGGTATGGCCCAGGCCGTGCGCCTGCAAGAGGCGCGTCGCCGCACGCTCACTGTCTACACGGACGTCCGGCGCGTCACCGACGCGCTCGCGATCGACGACACCTGTACGGTGACGGTGCTATTGGTCGACACCGACGGTCGCGTGCGTGGGCGCACGGCCGGGCCGGCGACCGAACCGGCACGAGACGAACTGCTCGCGGCCCTTACCGCTGACGATGCGCACGACGTCGCTACCGCCGGTGAGCCGCCGCCGATCGAGCAGTTCGAGTTCGAGTTCGACGCGACGTTCCGTCCGATGCTCGCCCTGATTGGTGTCACGCCAGGTACGGCGCATGTCACGCTCACCCCCGAGCGGCTCGCGGCGCGCTTCGGGCCGTGGACCTGTGAGACCTCGATCGCAAATGTGCGAGACGTGTGCCGAACCGGCCCCTACCGCTGGTTCAAGGCCATCGGTCCCCGCGGGTCGTTCGTCGATCGCGGTCTCACGTTCGGCACGACATCCAAGGGAGGTGTCTGCGTCCTGTTGCGCGAACCCGTGACCGGCCTCGTTCCGACAAGCTCCTTTCGTCATCCCGGGATCACGCTCACCCTCGCGGAGCCGGAACGGTTCGTTTCCTCGTTGCGCCGACGCGCGGCTCTCGAGTGAACGGTCACCCTCGTCGTGTCCTCGTTGCGGGAGCGACGGGTTACATCGGGCGACGGTTGATCGCCGAGCTCGTTGGGGCGGGCCATCACGTGCGATGCCTTGCCCGCACACCCGACAAGCTGGACGCGGAATCCTGGCGTGCCGACGTGGAGGTAGTAACGGGGGACGTGCTCAACCGCAAGTCGCTCGCCGCGACTTTCCGCGATGTCGATACGGCCTACTACCTGGTGCACTCGATTGGTTCGCAGCCGGACTGGCAGACGTGTGACCGGACGGCTGCAGAGAATTTCCGCGACGCGGCCGCTGACGTCGGCGTCGAACAAATCATCTATCTCGGCGGGTTGGGGGACGAACGCAACCGGCGCGCTTTCACCGCATCTTGCGAGCCGACACGAGGTCGGTCGCGTGTTGGCTGCCGGACCTGTGCCACTGACAGAACTGCGCGCGGCGGTCGTCATCGGCTCGGGAAGCGCGAGCTTCGAGATGTTGCGTCATCTCGTCGAGGTGCTGCCCGTCATGACCACACCGCGATGGGTCGAGACGCGTGTGCAGCCGATCGCGGTGCGCGACGTGCTCGTCTACCTCACCGGTGTCCTCGGCAATGCCGACGCGTACGGGCAGGTGTTTGAGATCGGCGGTGCCGATGTCGTCACTTACCGCGAGATGATGGACATGTACGCGCGGGCCGCCGGTCTCCGAAAGCGGGTGATCGTGCCAGTGCCGGTGTTGAGTCCGCGCCTCTCGTCACTGTGGGTCGGGCTCGTCACGCCGATTCCGGCCGAGCTCGCGCGCCCGCTGATCGACAGCCTCGTCAACGAAGTCGTCGTGCACTCACACGCGATCGACAAGGTGGTTCCGTACCATCCGATCGGGTGCCGCGAGGCGGTCGAACTTGCGTTGCGGCGAGTTGGCGACGTCGAGGTGTCCACCCATGGGACCGACGCAGAGCTGTACGGGCGAACGCCCGCGGATCCGATCTCGACCGATCCCGACTGGGCCGGCGCGACGATCCTCACTGACCGTCAGGTCGTCCACACGAACGCAACGCCCGAAGCGCTCTACCGTGAAGTCTGCGCGTTGGGTGGCGATCGGGGATGGCTCGTCGGCAACTGGTTATGGGCTCTGCGCGGTTGGCTGGACCGCCTGGTCGGCGGTGTCGGCATGCGGCGCGGACGCCGTCATCCGACCGACCTGCGTGTTGGCGACGTGGTCGACTTCTGGCGTGTCGAAGCGCTCGAACCTTCGCGTCTCTTGCGGCTTCGCGCCGAGATGCGTTTGCCGGGCGACGCATGGCTCGAGTGGTCGATCACGCCCGAACCCGAACCAGAAGGAGTGTTGTTCGTGCAGCGTGCGCTGTTTCGCCCTCGCGGTCTGTTCGGTCGTGCGTACTGGTATGCGGTGGCACCGTTCCACAGGTTCATCTTCCGGCCACTCGCCCTCAGCATCGAGCAACACGCCACGCTCGCGAAGTCTCTCGCCCACGCGTTGTAGCCACCGGGCAGGCTCGTCCGTGCCGGTTTCGGTGCTCGGCGTAACTTTGGTCTGCACACGACCGGACCAGGTGGAGCTGTGGCGAGGGAAGATCTCAGCGAGGCCGACGACAATGAGCTGGTCGCCGCAGTCACGCGGCGCGACGAGGCGGCAATGGCCGAGGCCGTGCGACGCCATCGCGGGCCGGTGCTCTCGTTCGCCCGCCGGCTCGTCGGTGACAGCGGACGCGCAGAGGAGATCTCCCAGGAGGTGTTCTTGCGGCTCTGGGAACGGTCGTCGCGTTTCGACGCGCAGCGTGGGTCACTGCGCGCATTCTTGCTCGCGGTCACTCACGGACGGGCGCTCGATGTCATGCGATCTGATGCCGCGCGGCAGGCACGCGAAAAGCGCGACGCGGCCAGGACGAGCTCTCCGGAGGCTGGAGTCGAGGCAGAGGTCGTCGCGCAGACCGTCGCCGATGCCGTCCACCATGCTCTCGCGCAACTCCCGGATACCGAACGACACGCAGTCGAGCTCGCCTATCTCGGGGGCCACAGCTACCGAACCGTCGCCCGGATGCTCAACGAGCCCGAGGGCACCGTCAAGAGCCGCATCCGCAGCGGCTTGGCGAAGCTCCGCACTCTGCTCGCAGCCCAAGACCTGCACGGTCCGTGACGCACGACGCGTGTCAGCTCGCGCGTTCAGTTGAGCGCAGCACGCAAGGCACTACCTGCGCGTTGCAGATCGCCGTTCATCGCTTCGGCGAGCACTGCGAGCGCAGCGTCGATGTCAGCAAGCGCGAACCCGTGCGCGAGGCCGGTGTCACGCAGCCACTGAACATGTTCCTCGATCAGAGCGGGCTCCTCGACGACGAGCGCAGCTTTCGACGACCTGCAGCACACGCTGCAGTTCGTCGGCAAGGAAGGATGCCGTGGTGTCGCCGTTCGCGGCCGCTTCGATCGCGGCAGCGACGACGGCGTGGCTGCGATAGGCGAACGCCGGGTGTTCGGGAATCGGGCGAGGCGCGGTGGCGAGATGGCCCGGTGGGGACTGCTCCCACGTTCGCAGGATCTGGACTGCGTCGCCGGGGAACGACGGGCGAGCGCGTCGACACCGAGTCGCGTCGCTCGTTCGGCGGTCGCGAGCGCGCGGCCGCCGCCCACAACGGGTATTGCCGAGCTCGTGCGCGGCCGCGACCGAACGGGCCGCTCCGACGAGGGCGGTCGGGATGGAGCAGCTGAGGGCGAGCGCGAGCGGCTGTTGTAGTCGAGAAAGTCGGCGAGATCGGCGGCGGGTACCGATGCGCCGAGAAACATCACGCGGTAGCCCTCGAGGGCGAGTGCGCTCGCGACGACCCGACCGCCCAGCGCGTGTGCATCGTGCTCGGCGCTCGCGACGACCACGGCCGGACCACGGGGGCTCTCGGCCGTCGCGCCGAGCCTGACCAGCAGGTCATCGACGGCCGCGCTCGCTGCGTGCTCGTCGGCGACGCCCAGATCGCCGGCTGCCCACCGGCGGCCCAACTCTTCCTGCACCGGGCTGAGCACGTCGACCGACGATGTCATCGAAGGGCACGCCGTGCGCAAGGAGCTCGATCGCGAGCCGATAGGCGAGTGGGACGTCGCCGTTGACGAGGGCGGCCAGCATCGCAAGACGCTCGTCGCCCTTCGCCCGACGGCCGGGCTCGGTACTCATCGCCTTCGCCTCCAGAGTTCGCCGGTCGAGCCTACGGCGCCGCGAGTTCCAAGTGCGCCGGCTCGACGATCGGATAACCCCGAATAGCTCGCCACTCCGACATCACGACGAACTCGCAATGCGATGCGGCCCAGGCGGGTCGGTCGGCGTGTTCACGAGGTGGATTTCATGCCGCTGAGGGCCGCGAGGCATTGCTGGTCAAGTCATTCTCGGGTCGAAGCGACGGGGCGATCGGTTGCACGTTGCCGTCCCGACCGGAAACGGCGGCAACACGCTCCTGCGCTCCGGCCGGAAGACGGGCGTCGGCTCGCGTGTCGTCGCGGTCTTGCCAATCCCTGAATGCCATCAGGCCGTAGAGGAATACGGCGGTGCTGACCGCGACGAATATCACCGCACCGATCTCGAAGAGCACCGTCTCACTCATCGCCCATTCCCCTCGCCGGCCAAGAGCAGCGCACCGAGCGAGTGGATCGACGGGACCCAGATCCCCACGAAGATTCCCGCGATCTTGTCGTCGGCGACGAAGTACAAGTAGACGGACAGCAGGAACGACGCGAACGCTGCGCCGAACAGGGCGAGTTTCACCATCGCCCGACGACCTGCTATCGATCGTGAGTTCATGGTCTGCATGCGAGCTCCTCAGGTCCGTATGGGCGGATCAATGAGTGTCCGGAGCGGGAGCACGAACGGATGGCACCGCGTACACACGCGGTCGGGTTCGTCTCAACCCGCCCCGATCCTCGACCCCATCACGAAGGACGGCCGCTACTCGGCAGGGGAGCCCGATGCCGAGAGCACGTCCGCGGAGTCCCAACGTTCCCTGAGCGTTGGCCTGGGTCATCGCGGGGACGGTGCGTCAGGAAGCGTGCCGAAGAAAGGAGTCGACGAAGAATGAAGCCGCTGCCGTAACCACGGCGCGATACGGAGCCGACAACCCCAGGAGAACTACTCGCACCGACCACCGCAGCTGGGCTCGGCATCACTCCCGGATGCGCTGCGGCCCCAGCGGGAGCAGCTCACCATCCGTTCGTGTCGGGCGCTCCTTTGAACGGCCCGACCACGTCATTCGTGATCCAGCCACCATAGAAGCCGCCCGGCTGCGAGTACACCAGTTCCTCGGCAACGAAGCAGGCATCCATCAGCGCCGGATAGAACGCGACCATCCCCGCCAGCTCCACATACACGGGGTTCGGATTCGGGTAGCTCCATGCCGCGCGTCGCTCGACCCGGTCACCGCCTCGGACCGTGAAGTACTGCGCCTGACCCTTCCACTCACACGAGCTCGACCCATCCTCGCGGGATCAGCGCGTCGGACCTGATGTCGGCCAGCGGGAAGTAGTAGTTCGGGGGATGACTCGTCTCGAGGACTCTCGATCCCGAAACGGTGTCCGCGATCGTTACCCCGCCGAGCACGACACGTAGCCGCCCGCGTGCGACCTCGAGCCGGGGTGGCCGCGGGTAGTCCCACACCGACTCTTGTCCGGGGCCGGGGTCGACGCGCGCAGGCATGCTCTTCCGTCGACTCATGCAACGTCTACGGCGCCGGACCTGTCGGCGGATGAACAGCGCCGCGCTGTGCGAATTCGCGGCAGTGCGCGGCCTCGACCGCGCACGCTCACCTGGGCTTCCGGTTGGGGAGCTGCCCAGTTCGTATCGAGTGCGGTGATGCCTCAGTGCGAAGCGTTCGTTGCGAGCCGGGCCCGGTAGCCGGCGACCGCTTCGGCATGGTCGACGATCTTTGGTACGTAACCGCGGCGGATCCGCTCCACATCCGGTGGATCATGAATCATCGAAACGTCGAGGTCAGCGAGCTCGGTCACATAGCGGCGGATGTAGCCTCCGTCGGGATCGAACCGTTCCGACTGGCGGGTCGGGTTCAACACGCGATGCGGATTGGTGTCGGTCCCGGTCCCGGCGACCCATTGCCAGTTGAGCTGATTGTTCGCGATGTCGCCGTCGACGAGCAGCCCCATGAAATGGCGGGCGCCGACCTGCCATGCCACGTCGAGGTCCTTGGTGAGGAACGACGCGACCACCATGCGCACCCGGTTGTGGATGAAGCCTTCGACTTGGAGTTGACGCATGCCGGCGTCGACCAGCGGGTAGCCCGTCCGTCCGGCGCACCAGGCTGCGAAGGCTTCGTCTTCGCTCCCGGACGGTGTACCTCGAGCGCGTAGGTCTTGCGAGGCGAGCTCGGGTCGAGCGGCCAGGAGCTGGTGGAAGAAGTCACGCCAGCACAGCTGGCGCACGAAGGCGGCGCCTCCGGTTCGGTCTCGTAGCCCGATCGCGACCTCGAGTGGCGACAGGCACCCGAAATGCAGGTACGGCGAGCAACGCGACGTCGCGTCGACCGCGACCGCGTCACGACGTTCGGGGTAGCCCTCGAGTTCCTCCGCGGTCCAGGTCCGCAACCGGGCGAGCCCGGCGCTCTCGCCGCCCGCGATCACTTCGGGCGACGGCGCGACATCGGTCAGCATCGCCAACGTCGGCAATCGGCCGGGATCGAATCCGTGGGGCAGTGACAGGTGTTCCGGCGTAGGGGCCGGGTTGCGCCACGACGCGGCGATCCAGCGACGGTAGAAGGGGCTGAACATCTGATACGCCGTTCCTGAACCGGTGAGCAGCACTCCCGGTGGGATCACCGTTCCCCCCGGGAACGTGGCCACGGTGAACCCTTGTCGCGCTCCGACCGCGAGCAACGCATGCAGTCGTGCCTTCGCGAAGGCCGAGACGTCATCACTGAGATACACGACATCGGCGCCACAGTCATCGACGGCGCGGGCGACCTCTTCGACCCAAGTGCCGCGGCGCACCACCAACGCGGCCTCACGCCGGCGTAAAGATGCGTCGATGTCCGCGAGCGACTCGACCAGGAACTGGAGTCGATTCGCGCAAGCATGCGGCCTGCTCACGAGCGCGTCGTCGATAACGAAGAGCGGCACCACGTGAGACGCGTCGCACGCAGCCACGAGCGCAGGATGGTCCCGTACCCGTAGATCGCGCGTGAAGACGACGACAGCGGTACTCACAGCCCGAGAGTATCGACCCGAGGGAAAGGTCTCGGAGCGGCCAGAGCGTCTTGCGTCGTTGCAATCGCGAATCCATCGGTGGGAACGGCGATCGGTTCGAGCGACTGACCGCTGGCGCGACCGAAGTACTCGGTCAGCGCGCGGTCTCGGTACGTCGAGGCCCCTTGGGGATCATCTCGGCTTGCGCCGTGATCGCGTGCGTTGCGGTCGGTGAGGTGACGGTCGCGCTCGGACCATTGTGTGTCGAACCATTCGCTGAAGGCGTCGCGGGTCGGGATTCGATTCTCGTGCTCTCGATTGTGATCGCGGGGCTCGTGTCGCTGGGCGCGACATTCGGCGGAACGCTGGTGTTCGACTACGGCTTCAATGTCGAAACGGCCGCCGACAGCCCGGTGTGGCATCCGTCCGAGTCCGACGTATTCCCCGGCGACGACACGACCTGACACCGTGAGGTTCGAGATCGCAAACGGGATGGCTGAAGCCGCGGTCGTATGAAGGCTCCGTCCGCCGTCCGCCGTCCGCCGTCCGCCGTCCGCCGTCCGCCGTCCGCCGTCCGCCGTCCGCCGTGCGGCTCCGGGTCGCGCCGTGCGATGCTGCCGAAATGGACATCATCAGCCTGAGCGACGCCCCTGGGCATGACAGCAATCGAACGGTTCGGTTCGAAGCGGGGTCTCTCGCCTTCTACCGGGGTGATGAGGAGTTGCGCCTGTCCAACGAGGGTCGGACTGGGCTCACCCTGCTCGCCTTCCTCGCCCCGCCGTTTCCGCCCCGCCTCTGAGGCGTGAGCAGGGACGGAGACCTGCGGAGAGCGATGCCTGATGGCTGACCGTGCTGACCGTGGCGACCGGCCCGCTGAGGCACCGTCGCACGCGGGCACCGTCGGGGATCTCTCCGGAGGTGGTGCGGAGCTTCAGGTCGCAGCTGACGAAGGGCGAGGATGTCGTCGATCCGACGACGTGGGCCGGGTCGATCCCCCAGGTGCAGGGCATCGCGCCGCGGGTGCGCATCGGTCGCAGCAGATGGTTCAACCTGCTCTGGTTGCTGCCGATCGGGTTTGTCGTCTTGATCGGTGCCGTGGCGGCCGCGAAGGGGCTGCGCAACATCCCGTCCGTCGAGCGTTTCATCGCCCGCCACCCCGGCACCGTCGAGACCGCCAGCGCCAAAGCGAGTCCTGGGCTGCCGATCTGGGTCGGCGTGCAGCACTTCTTCAACCTGTTCCTGTTGATCTTCATCATCCGGTCCGGAGTGCAGATCCTCAGTGACCACCCTCGGTTGTACTGGACGAGGCACAGCACTCCCGGCAAGGAATGGTTCCGCATCCAGAAGCCGGTTCCGGACGAGCCCTTGTGGACCGCGAAGCAAGACTCCATCAGCCTGCCGCGCCAGGTTGGTCTGCCAGGGATCCGACACTCAATCGGTCTCGCCCGCTGGTGGCACCTCGGAACGGCTTCCCTGTGGTTACTCAACGGCGTCGTCTTCTACGTCCTGTTGTTCACGACCTCTCAGTGGCGTCGCGTCGTGCCCACCACTTGGGCCGTGTTCCCCAACGCGCTCTCGGTGCTGATCCAGTACCTGTCGTTGCACTGGCCGACCGAGAACGGATGGGTCGCGTACAACAGTCTTCAACTGCTCGCTTACTTCGTCACGATCTTCGTTGCCGCACCACTCGCGCTCATCACCGGGCTCGGCATGTCACCGGCACTCTCGACGCGCTTCAAGCGGGTCAGCAAGGTGCTGAGCATCCAGACCGCACGATCCCTGCACTTTCTGGTACTGGTCTGGTTCCTCGTGTTCATCGTGAGCCACGTCGCCCTCGTGTTCACGACCGGACTGCTCAACAACCTGAACCACGTCTATGCGGCACGCAATGATGACAGTTGGATCGGTTTCGCAGTCTTCGCGGCGTCGATGGTCGTGGTCATCGTCGGCTGGGTGGCGGCGACCCCATTCACCCTGCGTCACCCCCGCGTCGTGCAGCGAGTCGGCTTCGCGCTGATCGGTCCCGCACAGCGCCTCTTCGAGCACGTGGACGCCACCCCGGGCGAGTACACCGAGAAAGACATCTCACCCTACTTCTGGCACAACGGGCAGTACCCCGACTCCGACGAGTACAAGGCACTCTTCGACGGAAACTTCGTCGACTATCGGTTGCGCATCAACGGTCTGGTCGACAACCCTGCCGACCTCTCCCTGGCCCAGTTGCGCGCCCTCCCGCACCACGAGCAGATCACCCAACAGTTCTGCATCCAGGGATGGTCGGGGATCGCCAAGTGGGGTGGCGTGTCGATGCAGGCCATCATGGACCTGGTCAAGCCGCAGCCCGAAGCCAAGTGGGTCGTCTTCTATTCGCTCGGCGACGGCGCCGACGAGGGCGTCTACTACGACGCACACTCGATCGACCAGATGAGTTACCACTTGACGATGCTCGCTTACGACATGAACGGTGCGCCGCTGTCTTTCGGCCACGGCGCTCCGCTGCGGTTGCGCAACGAGACACAGCTCGGCTTCAAGCAGGTGAAGTGGATCAAGGGTGTGGAGTTCGTCGCAGACTTCTCCCACATCGGCGGGGGCTACGGCGGCTACAACCAGGACCACGAATTCTTCGGCTATCGACAGTCGATCTGACGAGTCCAAGGTGGCCGCCCCGCCGTTGGCCATCGGGTGACGAGCGGGCGCTGCTCTGCCTGACCGCCGCCGTCCGACCGACGTCCGTCGGATCAGTGACCGACAGCGGCGGTGTGATCCCGACGTCGTAGACGAGCGTGTCGTTGACGAGGCGCACGCCTTCGGTGGGGACATGGGGAGTGAGACGGCCATCGTGCATGAGGTGCACGACGTCGACGCCTCGCACCAGCACGAGATGGTCGGCGAGCAGACGACGATGGCAACGCCACCACACCGACTCACTGCACATCACGGCCGTCGGTTCGCTTCTGGCAAGCGTCAGCAAATTCTCGACGCCTGCGAGGAAGTCAGGCGTCTCCATGTAGTCGGCGTAGGCCCGGAATGCGTCGTTGCGCAGCGCAACGTGCTTCGAGCCAGCGATCGGTCGGCGTCGACCGCCCAATTCGCGCATCCAGACGTAGCCGATGTCCCGCGTCTGGCACCCACCGCTCCATCTCCTCACGACCGAACTGCGGGTTGTGACGGCTGCCGGGAAACGACCGCACGTCCACCACGCGACCGACACGCGCACCGTCGAGCAACGAGGCGAACGCCTCGGCAGTGAGCGTGCCGTGCCCAAAGGTGCGCAGCGTTGTCATCGCCGCCCTCCGTCTGAACCGACACTCATGACGCGAGCGTATGGTGTTGAGCAGGCACTTCGGCAAGGCACGATGCCTGACTGGAAACAGCGTGACGAAGACGTCTCGTAACTCGAGATCGATTCGAGTCTGGTCCGGCCGAACCAACCCTCACGGAACAGAGGAGACCCGAACAAACCCATGGACCGTCATGTGTCTGTCGCGGTTCAACAAGATCGCGGTTCGAGCGCGACACCGAGGCCGTGCTCGCACGTACCGTTTGACCTCAAGGCACAAACACGACCCCTCGGTGCTGCGCAATCGACCGAGCACAACCCACCTGAACCGTCGAGATGGTGAGCCTCCGGCGGTCAGGTGGCGGCGTCGGAGTGGTAGTCGAAGTCGGTGAAGAAGGACGCGTGGCGTTTGCCGCGTACTTCGAAGCGGAGGAGCGGGTCGGTGGCTTCGAAGCCGGTGCCGTAGAGTTCGGTGCCGGGGTGATCGAATCCGGGGATGCCGCATTGCACGTCGCCGGTGTCGGAGGCGGCGCCTTCGCCTTCGAGGGTGACGTAGCCGACGACGCCGATCCGTTTACGGGGCGCGACGTGTTCGAGGGTGATGCGAGCGGCGCGGACGGCGTGTATCTCGCCGATCGCAGGGCCGTACAGTCCGGCGACGGCGCCGCCGGCGCGTCCGAGGAAGATGTCGGCGAGCGCCGCCAGTTGCTCTGTGGTGGCGCGGTCGTCGATGTAGAGCACGACTTCCCAGCGTGTTGTCGGTTCCACGTTGTCGAAGTAGCGCAACGTCATGACAACAGACAGCCCCGAGAGGTCGAGGTCATCGGCGTGTCCGGCTTCCACGATCCATGACAAGGCACCGAAACACTCGCCGTAGGTGGATGGGCCGCCGGGACGGCCGTGGACCGCTCGGCACGGGCAGATCGCTTCGCAGTTGCAGCCTTCGAAGTACGAGCCGCGGACCTGCCAGTCGTTCACATCCTTCCCTTCGTCATCATCGAGCTCGGCGAGTGCAGGCCGGGTGCGATCGCCGGATGCCCGACGACGACGATTGCGAGCACGATGGATGCCACACCGACGGCGCGGGCGAACCCGACGCCTCCTCGCCACGCCTTCTCGATGAGCACGACCGCCGCGACCGCGAGCATCGCGAACACGTTCATGAGACCGAACGCGAGCAGCACCAGCATCAGCGCCCAGCAACAACCGGTGCAGAAGAGACCGTGGAGCGCACCGGCACGGAGGTCGCGACCGGGGCCGTGGTACGCCGAGTACTTCAACGTGAAGCCGAGCGGCGAACGACACAACGCGAGACAACGATCCTTGAACGGCGTGAGTTGGTACACGCCGCACGACAGAAAGATGATCGCTGCGAGCGCGGTCGCAGCCGTCGCGTCGTGAGCGACGAGTCGTTCGGTGATCCAGGCGAGACCGAACGCGGGGAGCCCAATCACACACCACGCGAGGAGGTACCCGGCCGCGAAGGCGAGGAGGCGCCGCGGGCGATGTTCGGTGAAGCGCCGTGTGTAGAACGACGCGAACGGCACGACGCCCGGCAGCATCATCGCGGCCATCATCAACGTCCATACGCCGACGAACGCGATGACACCGAGCCCCATCGTCCCGGGCATCGCACCCATGCCATAGCTCAGCGCGACGATCGCGATCCACGCTCCCGCAGCCGACAACAGGAGCAACGCCGCTGTCGGCAGAGACTGCCGACCCGCGAACAGGTCGCGGCCTCCACTCGTCACCGTCATAGACGGCCAACCTTTGTCGCTTCACCCGAGCGACGTCAACGACGCAACCGTAAGCGATGATGTGGCTGTACTGATCGATCGCCCGGTAAGGTGGCGCCACCGGCCGGCGACTTTCACAGAGGTCTCGTCCACAAACCAGCGGTCGCCGACGACGTGCCGGCACGGCCGGGCCGCGTCGGCCAACAGCGGGGTGAAGCGCTGGACCCAGCGGAAGACGGTGACGTGGTCGACCTCAATCCCGCGCTCATTGAGGAGCTCTTCGACGTCGCGGCCGGAGAGCCCGTACCGCAGATACCAACGCAGGGCGAGGACGATGACCTCGGGCGGGAACCGGAACCCGGCGAACGCCGAAGCCGGGACGATGGGCATACGAGGGCCGTGGGATCGAAGCATTGCCATACTGTCGTCCCCGAACGGGACAGTGGCTCAATGCAACAGTGCCGCCCGATGAGCATCGAGCACCCGGCGCGGCCGGGTCGGTCGGCATGACCGGCCTGCCCGCGAGCGTCGAGATCCGGGACTGCTGCCCGCGCGACGGTCTCCAGCCACTCCCACCACTCGCCGCCGAGGACCGGGTCTCGCTCGTCGAGGATCTGTTCGCCTCGGGCCTCGCCGACGTCGAGGTCGGGGCGTTCGTGTCACCGAAGGCCGTCCCCGCGATGGCGGGTTCGGGTGAGGTCGTCGCGAGTGTCACTCCCGCACCGGATCGACGGTGCTGGGCGCTCGTGCCGAACGCACGCGGCGCGCAACTCGCGCTGGATGCCGGCATCGAGCACCTCACGGTGACCGTCTCGGCGTCGGAGGAGTACAGTCAAAGGAACGTCGGCATGTCGGTCGACGAGTCGCTCGTACAGGTGGCGCAGGTAAGCGGGCTCGCGCGCGATCAGGTAGTGGACGCGGTGGTGTCGTGCGCGTTCGGCTCGCCCTTCGATGACCGCGTGACCGCGTCGTGGGTCGCCGAGGTGTGCAGCCGGCTCTCCACGATCGGCGTCGACCGGCTCACCCTGGCGGATACGACCGGGGTCGCGACGCCTCGTCGGATCGAGCTCGTGCTGTCGACGGTGATACTCGATGTGGGCCTCCACCTCCACGACACGCGCGGTACGGCGCTCACGAACGCCTACGCTGCGCTCCGGCTCGGTGTCCACCGGTTCGACACGTCGCTCGGCGGGCTCGGTGGTTCGCCGTTTGCTCCGGAAGCAGGAGGCAACCTCGCAACCGAGGACCTCGTGCTGCTGCTGGGCGATCTCGGCGTCGCAACCGGCGTCGAGCTGGCCGCGTTGCTCGCGGCGGGGGAGCGGCTCGCGGTTCTCATCGGTCGACAGCTGCCGAGCCGGGTGGCCAAGGCTGGTGCACTGCCGGAGTTCGAGGCGAGCTGAGATGCCCACGGGGCCGTCGTGACTGATCTCGTTCGCGGCGAGGTCGTCTGGTCGCCGCCGGCCGAGGTCGTCGACCGGAGTCGGATCGGCGAGTTCCTCCGGTGGCTCACCGTCGAACGCGGCCGTACGTTTCGCAGTTACGCCGAGCTGTGGGCCTGGTCCGTCGACGACCTCGAAGGGTTCTGGGACGCGCTGGCCGCGTGGAGCGGGATGCGTTGGCACGCACGGCCGTCGCGTGTGCTCGGTGATGGCGACCGGTCGATGCCCAGCCGCTGGTTTCCCGACGGCACCCTGAACTACGCGGAACACGCGCTTGCGTTCGCGGGTGTCGAACCCGACGCGGTGGCGGTCGTGGCGCGCTCGCAGACCCGCGAACGCTCGCAGCTCACGTGGGGGGAGCTCGCCGATCAGGTCGCGCGGTGTCGCGCCGGTCTCGTTCGGCTCGGTGTTCGCTCGGGCGACAGGGTCGTTGCCTTCACGCCCAACATCCCCGAAACGCTTATCGCTTTCCTCGCGGCCGCGTCATTGGGCGCGGTGTGGTCGTCGTGCCCACCGGAGTTCGGCCCGCGTGCGGTGGTCGATCGCTTCGCGCAGGTGGAACCCACGGTACTGCTGGCGGTCGACGGCTATCGCTACGGCACCAAGGTCATCGACCGCCGCTCCGACGTCGACACCATCCGTGCCGCGCTGCCGACGGTGCGCCACGTCGTGCCGATCCGCTACCTCGGCACCGGCGACGACGGTTGGACAGGGCTGCTGGCCGAGCACACGCCGCTCGACGTCGACGCCGTGCCATCCGATCATCCGCTCTACGTCCTGTACTCCTCCGGCACCACCGGCCTGCCCAAGGCGATCGTGCACGGGCACGGGGGTATCACCGCCGAGCACCTGAAGGTGCTCGCGCTCCACCAGGATCTCGGACCTGGCGACCGGTTCATGTGGTTCTCCACGACCGGGTGGATGATGTGGAACTACCTCGTGTCGGGGCTGCTCGTCGGTGCGGCGATCGTGCTCTACGACGGTGACCCGGGGCACCCCGATCTCTCTGCGCTCTGGCGGCTCGCGGCCGACGAGCGCGTCGACGTGCTCGGGGCGAGCGCGCCGTTCCTCATGGCATGCCATAAGTCGGGCCTCGCGCCCGGTCGTGAGCTCGACCTCTCGCGCCTGCCGCGCCGTCGGGTCGACGGGCGCGCCCCTCCCAGCCGACGGATTCCGTTGGGTGCGCGATGCGGTGGGCGACCGCGTGCAGGTCACGTCGATCAGCGGGGGCACCGATGTGTGCACCGCGTTCGTCGGCATGGTGCCTCTCCTGCCGGTGCGCGCGGGCGAAATCTCCTGTCGCCTGCTCGGTTGCGACGTGCGCGCGTTCGACGCGTCGGGCGCCGAATGCCCAGCGGGCGTGCAGGGCGAGATGGTGATCACCGCGCCGATGCCCTCGATGCCGGTGTGCTTGTGGGCTGATCCCGACAACGAGCGGTACCGCGCCGCGTACTTCGCCGACTACCCGGGCGTGTGGCGCCATGGCGATTGGATCACGTTCTTCGACGACGGCGCGTGCACGATCACCGGACGCTCCGACGCCACGTTGAACCGCGGCGGTGTCCGCCTCGGTACCAGCGACTTCTACGCGGCCGTCGAGGCCCTGCCCGAGGTCGCCGACAGCCTCGTGGTGCACCTGGAGAACGACGACGGAATCGGCGAGCTCATCCTGTTCGTCGCGCTCGCCCCCGGCGTGGAGCTCGACGACGAGCTGCGCGGCCGGATCGCCACCGTCTTGCGTGTGCAGCTGTCGCCCCGACACGTTCCGGATCGCATCGAGGCCGTATCGGGAATCCCGCGCACCCTCTCGGGCAAGAAGCTCGAGGTCCCGGTCAAGCGGATCCTCACCGGCACCCCCGCCGATCGGGCCGCGTCCCGCGAATCGCTCGCGAACCCCGAAGTCCTCGACCATTTCACCGCGTTCACCCGGTGAGGCACTGTTGCGTTAGCGCAAAACCACGTCGACCGGCATGGCGAAGCGACCGTGGATGACCTTCGAGCGCGATTCAGCCGAGCGGCCAGACCGGCAGGACCGTCCGCTTGAAGGTGGAGTTGGTGACGACGGCGAACGACGCATACCACGTGCACGCGGCGGTGACCAGGCCCGCCCATCCGCCGGCCTTCGTCACGTTCTTGGCCATGCTGCCAGTGGCGAACGCGCCGATCGTGAGAAGCACGAATGTCACCGTCAACGCGACGAACACCGCGGCGATCGCTGCGGTCGTGCGCAGGCTCGCGATCGTCATATAGAGGGTGAAGATCGCCCACCCGAGGAGGAACAACCCGGACGCTTTGTGCACTTCGGTCGCCGGTAGCTTCGGCACGATTCGGTCGACGTAATACCAGTACGACAACCAGAACGCACCGAAAGAGCTGAAAGCGAGCGCAGCGAACGTATTGCCTCTGCGGAACTCCCACATCCCGGCCAACAGCTGGACTGCCCCACCGTAGAACAACGCCAACGCGAGCACGCTCG
Source organism: uncultured Actinomycetes bacterium (assembly GCA_963813635.1). Lineage (GTDB taxonomy): Bacteria > Actinomycetota > Acidimicrobiia > IMCC26256 > JBBRZM01 > JBBRZM01. The sequence continues at coordinate 87,602 of CAWEZO010000007.1, forward strand.
CCTCCAGCGTCTTGGACAGCATGTTCGTATTGAAGACGCTCAGCGCGAACGTGGTCATCGCGAACGCGCCCAACCCGAGCGGGCCCGGGTCGGCGATGGTCGGCGCGGAGAGCGGCGCACCGCTCTGCGTGGGAGGAACCTCAGTCTGTGACATCCGGATCACCCCTCTGTTAACGGCGCGGGCAGCCCCCGGCCTTCTTCGACGCATCCTGCCCCCAAGTTCCTCGCATGGCAACAGGAATCTCGCCTGCGACGGTGGCGAACCTGGCCTGCGGTGGACCGCGATCGGCTTCTCTCCGTCATCGCCGGCGGTCGCCAACGGGGGTCGTCTGCGGGTGTGAAATGCACGGGCTCTGTTGCATCGGGCCATGCCCGCGTTCGCGTGACCGACCGGGCCTGGACGTTACGGTCCGTGATCGATGAGCTGATCCCGGCCGCGTTCCACAACAGCAGTACGCGAACAACAAGATCGAATCAGACCACGGCCGGCTCAAGTCCCGCCTCCATCCGACGCGCCGACTCAAACGCGACCAAACCGTACGCATGATTATGCGCGGTCACGCGTTCATACAGAACCTTCGGCGCGGCCACTACCAACTCGGGGGCGACGCCCGGTCCCATCGGCGCATCGCGGCCGCGTTCATCCAACTCGCCCGAGTCATCTGAACGGGAAACGGGACCGCAGCTCCGTCTTGCACGGCCAGTTCCGACTCAACGCAACAGAGCCGGCGGGAGTGATCTGGCGGGAGCGATCCGGCGTCGAGGCCGCGGGCGGCGAACAACCGTTCGGCCGCCCGAACGTCTCTTCTTTTCTGGACCGGGGCACGAGCGACCGCGCATGCGCCCTGTACGGAGCCGCGCATGAAGGCGCCCTGTACGACATGAGTCAAGGGACCTAGAGTGCACGCTCGTCCAGCGGTGCATCTTGCACGAGGGGGGAGTCGGGATGGTTCAGCGCAGCGTTGCCCGCGAGCGGCGCGGCTATGGCGGCTGGCGGCGAGCGGTCGTTGGCGTGCTCGCCGCGGTGGTGCTCGTATCGGCGTGCGGCAGCAGCGGTAGCTCGGACAACAAGTCGAGCGGGACCAGCGGGACGTCGACCACGGCCAAGGGCGTGAGCTCGGCCAGCGTCGAGAAGCTCCTGGGAGCGCCGAAGCAGGCCACGGGTGAGCCAGTCAAGGTCGGCGTCATCAGCGACGGCCGCAACCCCGCGGCGGACAACTCGATCGAGGGGGACGTCGCGAAGGAGACGTTCGCCTACCTCGACGGTTACGGCGGCATCGGCGGCCGGCCGGTCAAGGTGTACGTCTGCGAGACCCACCAGGACCCGGGCGGCGCCACCGACTGCGCCAACCAGATGATCCAGAACGGCGTCGTGGCCGTGGTTATCGGCCAGAGCGGCGTCGTGACGAACGTCTACACGCCGTTGCACGCCGCCAACATGCCGACGTTCGTGTTCGGGGTTTTCGACGAGACCGTTCTGTCTGACGCCACCTCGACGTTCGCCCTCGGGAACCCCTTCGCCGTGTTGGCCGACATGCCGATCGCCGTGGCCAAGGCGAACAAGATCAAGAAGGCCGCCGCCACAGTGATCGATGTTCCGGCGGCGACGTCGTTCTGGGAATCGGAGGGCCCGGCGCAGTTCAAGAAGGCGGGAATCAGCCTGGACGTGGTGCGGATCCCGGTCGGCGCCGCCGACGTGACGCCGCAGATGCAGCGCATCGTGTCGAGCGGCGCGGGGCTGGTGCACACGATCGGCGCCAATACCACGTGCATCGCGGTAATGAACGGCCTCCACGCCGTCGGCTACACCGGCAAGGTCACGGTCGTGCAGCAGTGCGTCGACGCCTCGACCCGCAAGGCGGTCCCCGCCTCCGTGCTGAAGGGCGTCAACATGTCGGGGGTGGCGCCCGTCGGCGGCACTTCGACCGACCCCGGCCTCGCGATCTACGAGAAGGAGATCGCCCCGAAGGTGAAGGGCCACGTCAATCCCGGCAGCGCGGGGGAGCTCATGTTCATCAGCATCATGGGGTTCCACGTCGCCCTCGAAGGGATCACGGGTGACATCACGTCGCAGAACGTCATCGCGACCGCCAAGAAGATGCCGTGGAAGGTGCTCCCGGGCGGCGGCCTCCACTTCCGGTGCAACGGCAAGGCGGTTCCCTCGTCGCCGGCGCTGTGCGTCCGAGCCGGGCTCGTCACGGTGCTCGACGCCAAGGGTCAGCCGACGGTGTACAAGCCGGTCGGCGACACCCCGATCCCGGGCTGAGAGGACTGATCAGCATCGGCCGCGACCCGGGACACGCCGGGCCGCGGCCGAACGCAGGAGCGCGCTCGGGTCGAGCACCTGGGCGCTGTTGCGTTGATCTGGGTCGGGCCGCGGAAGACCTCGAGAGGTCGACGTCCCATCCCATCGTCCGGGCGAGTTCGGTGAATGCGAAGAATGGCGTGGCGCTCCGAGGTCGCGTCGTGGGGAGACGTAGACGTCGATGATCTGACCGCGTTGGTCGATCGCCCGGTAGACGTAGCGCCGGCAGCCGGCGACCTTACGTCTCCTCTGACCTGGGCTGCTGGATAGCCGAGGATTTCCGTGTGGTTGCCGTCGGTCCGACGGCCAACGCTTCTCCGTGTCCGGAGCGAATCCTCGGGATCCGGTAGATGGATCGGGTGGTGACAACCGAAGTCAACGCTGGCGCGCATGCGGAGTGTTTGACAGCTGTCCCATTAGGTCCACAGCTGTTGTCGTTTCGACGACGTTCCTCGGACGGGTCGTGAGGCCTCATCCCGACTCCCCACCACCGTTCGCGCTGGAGCGCCGATGCAACGGTCCCTCTCCGGATCCGAGGAACGCCTGCTCGGCCTCTGCGAGGGCTACCTCTCCTACGTGGAACGGCGAGTCTTCCCAGGCGGCTGTTTCTTCGTGGCCGCCTCCGCCGAGCTCGGCGGACGGCCCGGGCGAGTCCACGACGAGGTCGCGCGCGTCCAACAGGAGTGGCGTCACCTCCTCGAAGCCGAGGCGAGGTCCGCCGTCGACAAGGGCGAGCTTCCGGCTGACACCGATCCCACGCAGCGCGCGTTCGAGCTCGGCGTCCTTCTCGCAGGCACGAACATCGTCAGCGTTCTCCACGACGACTCTGTCGCCGTCACCCGGGCACTGACTGCAATACACGACCGCGTCGCCAGGTAACCCGGGAGCGGCGGGTCACGGATCGACCGATCGCAGGCTCCTCATGACCGGCTCAGGTCATGGCGAAGCGCTACGCCGCTGATGAGCTCGTCGGGGTCGCAGAGATCGCTGAGCGTCTTGGTCTGAGCACGAGCGTGGTTCACGACTGGCGGCGTAGGCACGAAGATCTTCCGCAGCCGGTGCTGCAACTGCGTATGGGCCTGATCTGGGCATGGGCCGAAGTCGAGCGATGGGCTCGGGCCACCGGTCGGCTCCCGTAGTCGGCATTCGCGGGGACAGGACGAGCGGCGGGTCCGTGGCGTACGGAGGTGTCGGCTTTCATTGCGCGGCGTCGCTATGGGTTTTCGGTCCACGCGTTGTGACACCGAGCAGTATCACGCCGATGGCGCCGCTGATCACCGACGCCGTGAGGATCGCGACCTTGGCTTCGGTGAGCCGGGATCCGCCGAAGGCCAGGCTCGCGACGAACAGGGAGACGGTGAACCCGATACCGGCCGCTGCGCCGGCGGCGAGCACGTGGACGAGCCGCACGCCTTCGGGCAGTCGACCGAGCCGTAGGCGTACGCGCGACCGCGGTGGTGGCGAAGATGCCGAGCGGCTTCCCGACGACGAGCCCGAGGATGATGCCCCAGGCGATTGGGCTGTTCGCGGCGCGCTCGACGGTGTCACCACCGAGGAAGACGCCCGCGTTCGCGAGGGCGAACAGCGGCACGATCGCGAGGCTCGACCACGGATGCAGCCGGGCTTCGAGCGGTTCGATCACCCGGCGTCCGCCGAACGGGCGCGCTGGGGTCAAGAAACCGAGCGCGACGCCGGCGATCGTCGCCTGGATTCCGGACTCTAGGACGCACACCCAAAGGACGACTGCAGGCGCGACGTAGACGAGGGCGTGCCGCACGCCCAGCCGCTGCAGGATCAGGATTGCGATGACTGCGCCTGCAGCTCCGAGAAGCCACGCGCCAGAGACGGAACCCGAATAGAAGACCGCAATCACCGCGATGGCGCCGACGTCGTCGACGATCGCCAGGGTGACGAGGAAGAGCTTCAGGTTGGATGACACACGTGACCCCACGATCGCGAGGAGCGCAACCGCGAACGCGATGTCGGTCGCCATCGGGATTCCCCAGCCGCCGTGCCCGACACCACCGGCGTTGCACGCCACGTAGAGAAGCGCGGGGAGGGCCATGCCGCCGATGGCCGCGAAGACGGGCAGGCTCGCGGTCCGCGGATCGCGAAGCTCGCCGCGGACGAGCTCGCGCTTGATCTCGAGGCCCACCACGAAGAAGAACACCGCCATGAGTCCGTCGTTGACCCAGAGCTGGAGGCTTTCGGTGAGCGTGAATTCGCCCACGCCGACGGTCAGATGCGTGGACCAGAACTGTCCGTACGATGAGAATGAGACGTTCGCCCACACCAATGCCGCGATGGTGGCGGCGAGCAAGACGACTCCACCAAGCGCTTCGATCGCGACGAACGCGCTCCCCATCGGCGGGAGGTAGCGGCCCAGCGGCAATCGGACTTGGCGAGAAGACATGCAGCGACGCTCCGTGTCGAGGACTACGGATCGCCGACCAGACTTCCCGGCACGCCGCCGCGACGCTACCGCGCACGTTCCCAGAATCCGTTCCGGAAATCGGTCGAATAGCTCTGTCCTTGAAGCAGCAAGCGCCTGGGCGCTGGCGGGCGGTTACGATAATCGTTGCACTATGCAACGATCGGGATCGCCGAGTACGGACGCCGTTGTGGACGCGATGCTCCGGGCGTCGCGTGTGCTCGTTGCGATCGCCGCGCGTTCGCTGGCCGGGGTTGACGCGGATGTGACGCTCGCCCAGTACCGGACGCTCGTGGTCCTGGCGAGTCGGGGTCCGCAGTCGGGCCGAACGCTCGCCGGCGCACTCGGGGTCCACACCTCGACGATCACACGAATGTGCGATCGGCTTGTCGCGAAGCGACTTATCACGCGCCGAGATTCCGCCGACGACCGTCGCGAGGTCACGCTCGCATGTACGGCGCGCGGGAAGAACTTGGTCGATCAGGTGACGCAGCGGCGACGCGCGGAGATGGCGGTGGTTGTGCGGCACGTCCCGCGTGCGCAACGCGCGGCAGTCATCGAGGCGCTCAACGCCTTCGGCGACGCGGCAAATGAACCGCCGGAGGCGGCCTGGGCCCAAGGCTGGGGACTCAAGTGACTCCGGGCGACACGGCCGGGTCCCCATGGATGCGGCGTGTCAGCGAGTTCTTCGCGCTCGCGCGCCGGTTGCGCGAGGCCGTGTTGCTCGCCGCGGTGACCGGCCTGCTCGCGGGCGTGGGGGTCGCGCTCTTTGACCGTGTCGTCGTCGACGGGCTCTTCGACAACTTTACGAAGCTGTCGCCGTGGCTCCTTGCCTTCCTGCCGGGTGTCGGGTTGGTGTGCGCAGCGCTCGCGCTGCGCCACGTCGCTCGGACCAAGGACTCGGGATCTGCCGACGCTTACATTGAGGCCTTTCACGACCCGAGCCATCCGTTGCGGGCCCGCGAGGTCCCGGGCCGGATGCTTGCCGCGGTCGCGACGCTCGGCTTCGGCGGCGCGATGGGTCTCGAAGGACCGTCGCAATATCTCGGCGCGTCGATTGGCGCCTTCCTGCAACGACGGTTCGCGCGACTGGTACCGAGTGCAGACCAGCAGATCTTGCTGGTTGCGGGCGCGGCGGCCGGGGTGGCTGCGATCTTCAAGGCGCCTGCGACCGGAGCTGTGTTCGCGCTCGAGGTCCCGTACCAAGACGATCTCGCCCGCCACATGCTGCTCCCATCGCTGGTCGGCGCGGCCAGCGGCTACCTCGCCTTCGTCGCGATCAATGGCACCAGCGCGATCCTGCCGGTGAGCGGTACCCCGCCGTTCTCGTTTGCGGATCTCGCCGGCGCCGTCGCACTCGGCCTCGCGGCAGGCTTCGGCGCGCGCACCTTCGCCTGGGTCATCCGTCGGGCCAAGAGACTCGTCGCCTCGACACCGGCGACATGGCGCGTCCCGATCGCCGGACTCGTTCTTGCGGGGAGTTTCGGTATCGTCGAGGCGGTCTCCGACGGGCGCCTCGTGATCGGACCGGGCTACGAGACCCTCGCCTGGGCGATCAATCCGTCGCGCGCCGTGTGGCTCGTCCTCCTCGTGCTTGTCTTGCGCGGCGTCACGACAGGCGCAACCGTCGCGGGAGGTGGTGTCGGCGGTTTGTTTGTGCCGCTCGTCGTCATGGGTGCGTTGCTCGGCCGCCTCGCAGGCACCGCGGTGGGCGATACCCACACGACACTGTTCGTCGTGGTCGGCGTCGCCGCGTTTCTCGGAGCCGGATACGGGGTGCCGCTCGCTGCGGTGATGTTCGTGGCCGAGACGACCGGAAGGCCGGGCTTCGTCGTGCCCGCGGTGCTCGCGGCCGTGGCCGCGGAGCTCGTCATGGGTACCTCGTCCGTGAGCGCGTACCAGCGCCCGAGCCGCTGGTACCGACCGGACGGAGGTTCCGACGGCGACGGTGTCGCCCCGCCCGACGCGCCCGACCCGTGACCATCAAGTAGCGCGGGAGAATGAGCATTCGGTTGGTGAGCACATTGTTCGCTACGCGCTCGACGTGTGACGACGTTCAAGCCGGCGGGCCACGACGCGGTCGAGTGACCACGTTCCCGGTCCAGCCCACAACACGACGAGCATGAGCAGGAGCAGCGCCGGAGCAACGCCCAGGTGGAAGGTGCCGCCGTCGACGCGTCCGGCCGTCGCGATGGCGCCCACCATGTCGGCCGCGAGCGCGGCCGCCGCGATGCGTGTTCCAAGGCCAACGATGAGAGCGAGGCCGCCGAGAAGCTCAATGAGGCCGGCGACGATGACGGCTGCCGCCGGGAGCGGTAAGCCATAGCGGTCGAAGTCGTTGGTCTCGCTCGCGTGGTCGAAGAACTTTCCGAGTGACACGGAAACGAAGAACCCGCCCGCGACAATCCGGATCACGAGGGCGAACAGACCCGGCGCCCGCTCGACGAACATGGCTTGCGCGAACCGATCCATTGGGCCTCCCCTACCGATTGGTGCTGCCTCCGCGCCGCTGGTCGCGATTCACCGCGACTTTCGGCCAATGCAACCGTCCCCCCGAGCGTTCACTCGCTCGTGGCCTGGAGGGTTTCGCGGTAGACGAGCGCGGTGCCGTCGAGCACGATGGTGCCGTCATGGTTGTAGATCGTCGTGCGGAGTTCGCAGATGGGCTTGTCCTCACGCACCGACAAGACTTCCGCCTCGGCAGTGATCTCGTCGCCGGGCCGAACGGGCGCGCGAAAGTTCCAATCGACGTGCAGGAACACACTGCCGGGCCCGGGTAAATCCTCGGCGACCAGTGCGTTCAGGAGTCCCGATGTCACCCCGCCTTGGACGATGATGGCGCCGAACCGGCTCCCGGCCGCAGCGGCTTCGTCGTAGTGGAGCGGGTTGCGGTCTCCCGTCATCTCGGTGAACAGTTCAATGTCATGTGCCGTGACCACGCGGGATCGCCGGGCAGTTTCTCCAACTTTCACGACACCAGCCTGACATCATCCGAAAGCACGTGCATGCGGTGACGGACTCCGAAGCCGCGCCGATCAAACGCGAGGAGTTGGAGCCACCCGCATGAACCTCAACGAGATCCAACAGCAGTGGTCCGATGAAAGCACGTGGGACTTCTCCGACCTCAGGGCCCTCGTCATCAACTGCACGCTCAAGCGCTCGCCGGAGGTTTCGCACACACAAGGCCTCGCGGACCTCGCGATCGCGATCTTCGAGGCGAATGACGTGCGCGTCGACGTCATCCGCGCGATCGACCACGACATCGCGACCGGGATCTATCCCGACATGACCGAGCATGGTTGGGATGCCGACGAGTGGCCGGCGATCTTCGAGCAAGTGATGGGGGCCGACATCCTGATCCTCGCGATGCCCATCTGGCTCGGCGAGAAGTCCTCGGTGTGCACCCGGGTGATCGAGCGTCTCTACGGGAACTCGCACCTCCTCAACGATGCGGGGCAGTACGCGTACTACGGCCGTGTCGGCGGGTGCATCGTCACCGGGAACGAGGACGGCGCGAAGCATTGCTCGATGAACGTCCTGTACTCACTGCAGCACCTGGGCTATGTGATCCCGCCGCAGGCCGATACCGCGTGGCTCGGTGAAGCCGGCCCCGGACCGTCGTACCTCGACCCTGGGTCGGGTGGTCCGGCAAACGACTTCACGAACCGGAACACCACCTTCATGGCATGGAACCTGATGCACCTCGCGCGGATGCTCAAGGACAACGGCGGCATACCCGCCCATGGCAATCAGCGGACCGCATGGGACGCCGGCTGCCGCTTCGACTTCCCCAACCCGGAATACCGGGTGTGACTGCTCCGTACGCTGGTCTGGTGATGGTCGACGCTGCCACCGAGCTCATCGCAGACGCCATCAGCCCAGGCAAGCTCGCGAATTGGGACCAGACCAACCGCGCCACCTCGGCGCAGGTGCGAGAAGGTGTGGAGGTCATCGACGCGTTCAACCGGATCAACGCGGCGCCGCCGATGCCCAGCTCGTGAGCTTCGCGAATTGGCTGGCCTCACAGGAACGCTTGGCGCCGGCGTTAGCCGCCAAACAGATCACACAGACCAAGAGCGGGCATCACATCTACCTGTACTCACCCGCTCTGGTCATCGAGAAGATACGGGAGGTTGTCGACGACGACTCGACCGCACCATGCCGGCACCAAGTGACGAGGTCCCGCCACCTGGGCGCCAGGCCCTGTCGAAATCGAGATGCACATCGAGGGTGACCGTTCAGGCTTGCCGCGCGATCGACACCACACGGTCAACCCAACATTTGGTGTGGCCCGGGCCCGAAAACGCCGGCGAGCCACGCGCACGTTTCCGACCGCGAGTCTCCTATGCGCTGCCGAGCAGAGCAGCAGCAACCGTTCTCGGATCGCGCTGTTCGAACCGCCGGGCGATCGGCACGAGGAGACTCGCAGGAGGCGTTGGGTGCGCGATCAGATAGGCGAGCACGGACACCAACTGGTCGAGCTCGTCCACGTACGCCGCTCGTTGTTGATCATCGAGGACGTAGAGGCGCTCAGCTGCGCCCCATGCCTGTTCACGGGCTACCTGCAACGAGAACCTGAAGACGCGGTCACCCCCCAGACGAGCGACCTCGTTGACCCACCGTGACATCCGGTCGAGATCGCGCAGCACCCCCACCGAGGTAGTGGCCAGCACATCGTTGATTGCGTTGAAATCGACGCGTACACGATCAAGGTCTCCTGTCTGGCGCGCAACCTCGACGACCGCCTGGGGGAGATCAAAGTTCACGTGGGCGTTGATGGCGAGCAGGATGTGCTGGACGATCAACAGACGATTGTCTCCGGCGACGTCCCATGAGGCTTGCCAGCAACGCGGGCGCGGAATCTCCTGTCGCAACACGCGCGTGTAACGGGACGCGAAGACGGTCGCGAAGAGGTTCATACGTTCACCGTCTTCAAACTTTCCGTCGTCGATCGAAGCGGCGATCTGCGCTGTAACTCGCGAGTAGACGGCCGGGAAATACCCGGCCGCGTCAACACACGACAGCGCGATCGCGCGCAACTCCTGCGCCACTTCTCCGATCATCGTGCCGTACCCCATCACAAGTCCGACAACACCGGCAAGACAAGCACGAAGACGCGTGATTGCGCTTCACCAAGATGCGCCAATGCAACAGCGCCCGCCCCGGTCAGGCCTGGATCTGGCCCGCCAGCTGCTGCAACCGAATGATCACGAATTCGGCCGGCCTCAGTGGGGCGAAGCCGACCAGGATGTTCACGACGCCGAGATTGATGTCGTTTTGCGTCGTCGTTTCGCTGTCGCACTTGACCAGGTACGCGTCACGCGGGGTCTTTCCCTCGAACGCGCCCTGGCGGAAAAGGTTGTGCATGAAGGCACCGACGTCGAGGCGGATCTGGGCCCACAGGGGATCGTCGTTCGGCTCGAAGACGACCCACTTCAGCCCGCGGTAGAGGCTCTCTTCAATGAAGAGCGCCGTCCGCCGGACCGGCAGGTACTTGTACTCGTCGGCAGCGGCGTCGGTGCCGCGCAGCGTGCGCGCCCCCCATACCACCCGACCGAAAGTCGGGAACGTACGCAGGCAGTTGATGCCGAGCCGGTTCAGCAGCCCGTTCTCGGGATCGGTCAACTCGACTGTCAGGCCGGCAATGCCGTTGAGCGATGCATCGGTGCCCGCCGGCGCTTTCCACACGCCCCGCTGGGCATCGGTGCGGGCCAGGACGCCGGCGATCATCCCACTCGGCGCGAACGTGTCGATCTGGCTGTCGAGCAGCGGATCGAACTGCTGCACCCGGGGGAAGTACACAGCGCCGTTGCGGCCGCGGTCACCCGTGAGGTTCATGCCGGCCACCCCACTCTGAGCCGTCGCAGCATCGGACCAGGCCGCCTTGGGATCGACGAGCAGCACAGCGCGGCGTTGCACGCAGTAGTCGAGCGCGTCGCTGTACACATCGTCGGGTACGTCGCCGCCACGAGCATCAGCGGTGACGCACAGCAGGTTGAACAGATCCGCCTGCTCGAGGGCATAGAGGGCGGTCGTGTTCGTGAGCGAGCCCTTGTAGTCGCTCGAGGTAAGCGCCGCGCTGTCGGCAGCGACGGCGTTCGCCGGGGACGACTTGGCCGAGGTCGACTTGCCGTTCGCCGTCCACACGTCTGCGTCACTGAGAGCACCGGAATTGGCGCTGGGCGTCGCCGTGCCGGGCATGGGGGTGGTGGTCGGCACCGCCACGAGCCTGGACTCGGTGGCGAGGACCCGGTCCACCCGACGAGCGCTCTCGTTGGTCGTGACGTTGAGGATGCTCTCGATGGCGCCGGTTGCGCCATCTCGAACCGTGAGATCGAAAACGTCGGCGGGCGCGACGCCGAGCCCGGTCGCCACGGCGACGACGTTGGGATCGGCCGCGGGCTTCTGATCGACCCGCACCTGCACCTGATTACCCCAAGCTCCTTCGGAGGCAGCCTCGAGCGCCAGGTTGGTGATGTCGAAGGTGGCTTTCGCGGCTTTGCCGCCCGTCTTCTTGTAGAGGCGGACCACGACGGCCTGGCCGCCCCCGTTGCCGAAGAAGTCGCGCACCGCGTAGCCCAGGGTCATGCCGGCATCGAGTCCGCCGAACACGCGCTCGAAGTCGCCGAAGCTGGTCAACGTGGTCGCCTTGTCGACGGGTCCTCGCCGCGCCTTGCCGAGGAACGCTGTCACCGATGTGGCCACACCCGTGATGGTGCGCGCCCCGCTCGGGAGCTCCTCGACGTACACGCCCGGGGAGCTTACGGCCGTTAGCGCGGGCTCTCCGGGTGAGGAGCTGGAGCCCCGCGCGCGCCAGCGCGGTGATCGCCCCGACACCTCTCGCGATCGCGTCCATGGCCTCTTGGAACGTCGTCCGCTCTCGGCACGCATCCGTCGCTTGGGGGCGTGCCACCACTCGCGGATCACCGAGGGACATGATGACCCTATGCATGCTGATCACGACGACCTCACCGTGCTCGAGGGCGCCGAGCCGCTCTCGGTCGACGGAGGACCGAATGGTGCACTGGTCCTGCACGGTTTCTCGGGCGCGCCGCAGTCGATGCGCGGGCTTGCCCGGTCGCTGGCCGAGGCTGGGTTCGCGGTAGAGCTTCCTCGGTTGCCGGGCCACGGCACGTCGGTGGACGACATGGCGACGACGTCTTTTTCTGACTGGTCGACCACGGCTGAACGCATCTACGCGCAGCTCGCCGCCGAGTGTGCGAGCGTGGTCGTGATCGGGCTCTCGATGGGTGCGACCCTTGGCGCGTGGCTCACGGCCCGCCATCCCGAGATCGCAGGACTCGTCGTGATCAACGGCGCGTTGGCGCCGGCCGACCCGGCGGTGCGGGCCGGGCTCGAAGCTGCGAACGCCGGCGGCGTGACCCGCATCCCCGGACTTGGCAACGACGTCGCCGACCCGAGCCAGACCGAGCTTGCCTACGACGAGGTCCCGGTACAGCAGCTGCTCTCGCTGCTCGACGCGGTGGACACGCTGCAGGCCAGCCTCCCCGACATCCACTGCCCGTCGTTCGTGATCGTGAGCGAGCAGGACCACGTGGTCGCCCCCGAGTCGAGCGCGCACTTCGCGTCCGTCGTCGCCGGACCGGTCGAATGGATGGTGCTGACCCGGAGCTATCACGTCGCGACGATCGATTTCGAGCGGGCCGAGATCGAGGCCCGGGTGGTCGAGTTCGCCGTGAACGTGACCACCCGAGCAACCCGCTCGTAAGCCTGACGGACGTTCTCCGCGCCGTCGCGGTGCGGGGAGAGCCGCGGGCAACAGGGACGAAGCTTCCTTGGCATTGGCACGCGGCGTGTCCGTTTGCGCCAACGCAACCGTGCCCTTGGCGGTTCCTTCGACGCGGGCCCACGTATCGTGAGCAGATCGCCGACCCTAGCGTTGCGGCACCTATCAGCGCCGCGATGGTGTGCGGTCTTATCCTTCGGTGGCGTCGAGATCCGCGAGAGGGAGATTGGCATGACTGATGCGTCGCTCGTGACGGTGCCCGAAGGCAAGAAGGCCGACCTGGTGCTCGAAGGTGGAGGCGTGAAGGGGATCGGGCTCGTCGGTGCCGTGCTCGCGTTGAACGACGAGGGTTACCGGTTCCCGCGTGTCGCCGGCACGAGCGCGGGCGCGATCACGGCCGCGATCGTCGCGGCGTTGCAGGCTGCTGGGAAGCCGCTCACGAATCTGAAGGACTACGTCGACTCGGTCGACTATCCGAAGTTTCAAGCGGAGGGATCGCTGCGACGTGAGCTCGGCAGAGTCGGCGACGCGGGGGCGTTGCTGCTGCACATGGGTCTTCACTCGGGCGACTATCTCGTGGAGTGGCTCGGCGGCATTCTCGAACAGATCGGAATCACGACCTTCGCCCAACTGAGGATGGACGACCCCGACAGCTCGCTGTCCGAAGATCTCCGTTACTCGCTCATCGTGCACGCCGCCGACATCACCCGACGCAAGGTTGTGCGCCTGCCGTGGGACTACGGCAACTATGGCCTCGAACCCGACCGCCAATGCATCGTCGATGCGGTACGTGCCTCCATGTCGATTCCGTTCTTCTTCGAACCCGTTCGGGTCAAAGCCGGCGCCGCGACCTACGGCGGTGTCAGCTACGCGGCGGGCACCGTGACGTGGGTTGACGGCGGGCTGTTGTCGAACTTCCCCGTGGAAGTGTTCGACCGCAGCGACGGCCAGCCTCAGCGGTGGCCGACGATCGGCATCAAGCTGTCGGCCCGTGACACCACCATGCCGCCCGCGCGAGCAAGTCACGACACGTTCCACGAAGCACTCGATTGCCTCCAGACACTGCTCAACAACGCCAACCGTTACTACCTCACGCCCGACAAGGTGGCGCGGACGATCTTTATTGACGCGACCGGCATCACCGCGACCGACTTCGATATCACCCCGCAACAACGCACCACGCTCTTCGACAACGGACAGAACGCCACGCAGCAATGGCTGAAGCAACCCGCAAGCCCGGACTCGCCAGCGACGGCCTAGTGGTCCGTCGCTGAAATAGTGACGCAGAGTACCTTTGGGTGATGCCGGTCATCGCGCTGCGCCGCCGACGCTCACCAAGAAGCAGCGGGTGTTGCTCGAGGAGATGACGAGGTCGATCTCGTTGCCGTATCGCCAGGTGGTCCAGGCCCAGGGTCTGTTGCTGGCCGCCGATGGTCGAAGCGCGGGGGCGTCAAGCCGAGCGATCATGTAGGCGTCGAGGGGGCCCGCGGACGGGCTGCCAGACGATTCCATGTCGTCCCCCGTTCGGTCGATATCCGCAGCGGGGTGGTTGTCGACGCCGCAGGTCCGCCGTGACGTCGACCCGCAGGCGATCGACGCGGCGGCTGCCGGGCCCACACCGTCACCCAGGCGGGAGCGATCACCTGTCGACGCGTTGCCCATCGGTCAGGTCGGGACGTAGCCCTTGGGCATCGGGAGCGGGATGTCTTCGTACGTGATGATCCCGGGCGGCGCGGCGACGACGGCGGGGATGGCGTTGATGACGGGTAGCGCGGTGAGGATGTGCCCGAGGACCATGAACTCCTCCATGGTCGTCGCCTCGAAGTACGGCGGCGGCAGGATGTCGACTTTCGTGGTGATCGTGGGCCGGCCCTGGATCTCGATCGTCCACCCCATGCCGACGTCCCAGTTGGGCTCGAGCGCGTCGCCCTTGCGCCACCGCACCCGCATCTCGACGATGCTCTTGCCGCCGATCTTGCCGAGCCAGTGGATCGTGACGCCGGCGACGGTGTCCTTGGCCAGCGTCCAGGAGCCGAGGTCGATCTCCTTGGTCGTCTTGGCGTACTCGGCCTCGCACACGATCTCGTCGAACACGACCCCGAGGGCATCGCCCACCAGGGCGACCGCTTCGCTGAAGACCACCGTCGCCGCCGCGGTCATGCCCGGGAGCTCGGGGTCGTCGAGCGGGCGTCCGAAGCCCACTGGGATCTCGGTGGGCGGCGAGTCGTAGGCCGTGGTGTCAGCCTCCTCGCTGATCAGCACGTAGTCGATGCGGTCCGAGGCGTTGGCCAGCGCGATGGCGATGAGCTCGATGTAGCCCGGGCTGACGCCGCTCCCGAACATCGAGCTGCGGCCCTTCGCGCAGGCGTCGAGGAGCCGCTGGCGCCCGTCGTCGGGGTACGACCGGCCGTTGATGAAGGCCGCCGTGGAGACGATGTTGGCGCCGGACTCGAGGATGCGGACCATCTCGTCCACGTTGAACCACATCGGGTTGTAGATGACGCAGTCGGGCTTGAGGGCGAGCAGCGCGTCGATGTCGTTCGTGGCCGTGAGCCCGATGGGGGCAAGTCCGCACAGCTCACCGATGTCTTTGCCGGACTTGTCCTCCGACCAGGCGTAGCAACCGACCAGCTCGACGTCCGGGCGTTTCAACACTGCCTCGACCGACTGCCTGCCGACGTTGCCCGTCGTCCACTGCACGACACGAATCGTCACTGCGCTCCCTCCATCGCTCCTCCGGTGACCAATGGCACACCGTATCTTTCTTGTTTGAGCGATGCCTCAGGCCGTCCGGCGGGTCGAGCCCAGCCGAACCCCGCCGGCGGGCGTCAGGTCGCGATCTCAGGTAAGCGTCGCCCGCTCCTCGAGGATATCGAAGCGCAGCCCGGACACGGGCGGGGCCGACAGCGGCAGGCGTCGGCGCTGGCGCCACAGCACGGCAGTGCCGTCACTGGCGCGGCCGAGCACGTAGCGTCGTTCCAGCCGGATACCGGTGGTCGGCACGGTCGCGGGTTCGATCTGGTGCACGGGCCCCTGTGGCGCCGCCGCCGGGTCGGCCAGCAGGTCGGTGACCGGTGCGGGCATGAGCGTCGGCGGCCGGGTACGCAGATCAGCCATCCGGCTCTGGATGAACCGGCGCCGGCCGTCGACCTCATGGATCTCGTACGGATGCCAGTACGGGGCGACCGAGCTGGACGGTAGGTAGTTGTAGGACTTGCGCCCGTCGGCGGCGAGCTGACCCGCGGGCGCCGGACCGGCAGCGACAGCCTGTGCCGGTGCCGGGGCCAGCTCCCGGCCGTCGGTCCGGCGTTCGATGGCCCACAGCAGGTTGGCGTCCTCGTCGATGCCGATCGTGACGTCGTCCAGCACGGAACCGTTCAGCGGAGTCGCCACCGTGGGCCACACGACCAGTGAGGTGGGCGACAGACCGGTCACGCCGAACAGGCTCCAGTCGGACGGAGCCTGGACATCGATGACGTCATCGAAGGTGTCGCGAACCTGCACCGAATGGATCGTGACGACCGTCCCGGCAGTGGCAGCGACCGGGAAGCTGAACCAGTCGTCCGCGTGCGAGACGACGAGGTCGATCAACAGCATGGTGGCCAGGTGGCTGCGGTCAGGGGCAAACCCGCCCACGTCGACCTTGGCGTCCTCGATCTGCCACCACCGCGGTTGCGGGGCGCCGGGGTAGTGCAGCCGGTTGGGCAGCACCTCGACCGGCGCAGGCCAGTTGACCGGCGGTGTTCCCGGGTCCGGTGAGCGCACGGAGTACCAGTCCAGGTCGCCACCGTCGTGTCGTGGCACGTCCAGCACCGGCCCGGTGCCGCCTCCCGTGCCGAAGCTGGCGCTGTAGACGAGCTCGGCCGGGTCCCACAGATCTACTGGCACGCGTTCCGGCACCTCGGCGAACATTCCCTCGGGCAGCCCGAGTGCGGCTCGGGCCCGGTAGCAGGCCAGACCGTCGTAGCTACCGGAGAACTCGTCGTACGGCGGTGCGAGATCGCCCAGCCGAAGCGCGGCGTCCTGATCCGGCGCCCGCCCGTCGGGGAGCGCGCCGGCGGCAGCCCGGCCGAGGCGGACGCGGCGGCCGACCGTCCACCAGTCCTCCGGCTCGGCCTCGACGATCGCCTCCGGAGGAGTGACCTGCGGGTCCATCCCCGGGTCGCCGCCGTATGGGTCCACCGGGATCTGCGAGGCGACGTAGCTGATCATGACGGGTGACCCGGCGTCCTCACCTTGGTGCTCACCCAGCTGCCACTGTCGTGCGAGGAACCAGGCCGGGTCATGCACCGAGGCCCGGAACCCGATGTCCAGGTCGCCGCCGGGGCGGAGTGGCTCCAACCTGCGGTAGAGGTCATAGCGCAGCGGCACGGTCTGTCCTCTCAGGCCGGGTCGAACAGGACGCCCGCTGGGGGGTTGGCGGGCAGCATTGTCAACGGCAGGCCGCTGGCGTAGTCGTCGAGCAAGTCCGGCGTCGCCGCGCGGGCATGCGCCAACATGCGGGCTTGGATCACGATGTCCACCGTGCCTGGGGTGTCCAGCGGGGTGCCGAGGTCCGGCGGGACAGCCAGCAGGATCGCCTGCGGCGGGCGCGATCCCGGTGTGTCGACGTGCAGGGCCACCGAGGTCGGGTGCTCGGTGGCGGGAACGGTTTCCGACCAACTGTCCAGCAGGACCACGGCCACCTGCCGAGTCGGGTCGGTGCCCGGGTCGAGCACTCCCGGCGGCCCGAACGCAGCCACCAGGGTGCGGGTGGCCGCCAGACCCTGCGGCGTGGCCGGTGGCACGACGGTCTGCCACGGGTCACCCGGCGTGTTCGTCCACCCGGACAGGGCGACTCTGCCCGCACCCCGCTGGGCGAGCTGATAGGCCTCGAGCCGGGCGACTGCGCGCCGAACGGGGGCGACCGTCTCGAGCCAATCCGGCTCCAAGCCGGGCGATCCGAACGCCCGCGCGGCGTCGGGCACGAGTTTCGCCGGCACCTGGTCGAGGCGGTGCCGGGCCAGCACGGGCAGCCGTCCTTCCGCCGCCGCCAGCTCGGAGAGCGCCCGCGCCAGGTCCAGGGCCCCGAGCACGGCTGCGTCAGCCGGTGACGGCGCAGTGCCGAGCCGAGCCGCCAACGCGTCACGGGCCCGGGTCACCAGAGTGGCCGGGTCGGGGTTGTCGTGCTCCAGCGGCGTGATCCCCCAGGCGAGCGCTGCCCGCAACGCGTGGGCGCGGTCATCGTCGGTGCCAGTGACGGCGGCCTGCAACCGCTCGACCACCATGCCTGCGACGTCGCTCAGGTCGTTGTATCTGGCCAGCAGGTCGGCCTGGATCGCGACGGAGTCCGGCGAAGACCCGTCGTCGGCGAGGTCTGCCACCGTTGCCGGCTGGCCGCCGAACAGCCGGATCAGCCGGATCAGCCGCGTGTGCGCTTCGAACTCGCCGTCCGGGGTGACGGTGGAGTCCGCCGGCGCACCGCTGGCCGCCAGCGCGGTGCGTGCCAGGGCGGCACCGGAGATCCCCGCTGTGTCCACCGGAGCCAGGCCGAGGTCGGACAGCGTGATCGGGCTGATCGTCACCCCGTCTGGATGGTGCACGGTCCAGGTCCACGCCGGGTCGGTGGCAGCCCCGAACGCGGTGTCGAGATAGGCAGCGATCGACGGGTCGGCGATCCGGCCCGGGCTGGTCGTCGCGTCGAGGGTGCTCGGCCCGGGCACGGCCGGCAGAGCGGCGACGACGAACGTGGCCACCCCGCGGCCGTGCCGCTGGGTCCGGATCACGTCCAGCACCGGGGGAGCGGCCAGCCCGGCGGCTGCGTCCATCGCGGGCGCGGCCTCGCGCGTCCGTCCGGACACCACGTCGAAGACCGCGTCAGCGACCAGCAGGTCCGCGTACACGTCGACGGCGTCGGCGATCGTTCGCAACTCGTCGAGCACTGCGTCGACGAGCCCGAGCGAGGCCGGGTCGTCGCGCAGCCGCTCCAGCACCTGGCTGCCGTCGCAAACCCGCCGCCCGGCGTGCTCGGCGCGGATCGGAAAGATCGTGCGCAGCCGTTCCACGTCGGCCTGTGCGGCGACCACCCGTTCCACGGCGCGGCCGAGCGCCTCGCTCAGGTGAGCGCCCAGGCGCACCTCGGCCGCCAGAGAGTCCGCGAGCCGTACCCGATCGGAGGTGAGGTCCATGTGCCACCGGGCAGGGTCGTGGTCGGACAACGAGCGGTCGCGGAGCACCGCGGCGGTGAGCGCCTGGGCGGTCGACGGCGCATGCAGGAACTCCGGCGCGAACGCGGTCTGGTCGGCGGGCCGGGGCGCGTCCACCCACCCGTAGACACCGAGGTCGCGGACCGGGGCGGGCAGTGTCTGCAAGCGCCGCCACGCGATGCCCGTGACCCACGGGTCGAGCCGGTACGCCGCCGTGTCGAGCGTCGCAGTGAACGCCCGCTCGAGGTCGGCCACCTCGAAACCGGCCAGCTGCGCGATTCCGTCGCGGGCGGCCACCCATAGGGCCGACGACACGTGCCCGGGAAGCTGGTTCGGGTCCATCTGGGCCACCCAGGTCGCCAGCTCGGTGGCCAGCGCGTCGGCCGCATAGGGAGGTTCGAGAAGGGCGCCACGTTGCCCGGCTCCCCCGCGAGCGACCTCGGCCGCGCCGGCAACCAGGGAGAACAGGGAGAGCCGGAACAGCAGGCTGTTCGGCAGTCGGCCGAAGAGTTCCTTCAACCCGCTCGCGCTGACCAGGACGCGCGGCGGCGCCTGCGCGAGACGACCGAGCGCGTCGCCCAGGGTCATCGGTGCGCTCAGGTTGTTCGGCTGCACCAGCGGCAACCGGGCGTCCTGTGGATAGCCGGCGCTGCCGTAGCGCCGGGTGGGGCGCACCCCGAACCCGAGCACGGGTGCAGCCGTCAGGTCCCACCACTTCACCAGATCCGCGTGCAGCACGCCCTTGCCGAAGCCCCATCCGAGCGGGTGCAGCAGCTCGAGGGGGACGAACCATCGCCAGGAATAGTCGGTGGAGCTGGGCGTGTGTCCAAGCAACTGCAGCAGCTTCTCGGTGTCGGCCCCCGCCGTCGTGCCGACCGCCTCGGCGGCCGCGGCCCACGCGTCGAGCAGGCGGATCAGCGAGGGCCGCAGCTGTTCTTCGATCGCAGGATCGTCGGTGGCAGGAACCCAGCTGTGCAGATCGGTCACCGGCAGCACGCCGTACGGCTGCTCACCGATTCGCAACGGCGGGATCGGGCCCTCCGGCAGGAGGTTGTCGAGGGCCCATTCCCCGACGGTGAAGGCGCGCTCGCCGACGCTCCACAGGTTCTTCAGCCCGTAGCCGAAGACCGCCGGCCACAGTGCGGCCACCATGTGCCGGTTCAGCTCGCCGTGGTAGCTGCCACCACCGGGCAGCGGTGCCAACGCATCGGGTTGTCCGGTGATGGCCGAGCTGACCGCGGCGGTGCCGAGGTCTCCGGCGCCGCCGGAGAGCACGAGCGCGCGCCAGGTTTCCGGGTCCGTCGCCAGGTCGGCGGCCGGCTCACCGTCGACGGTGTTGGTGGCAGTGCCGAGCGCAAGCACCGCCAGCTCACCGGAGTCACGATGAGCCGCGAACAGCGGCGCCGGGTCGCCGCCTCCGGTACCGACCGCGTAGAGAACGTCGATGTCGTCCGCGCGACTGCCCAGATCAATCTCGGTGGCCAGTCCGGCCTGCACGGCGGTGACGTAGGACGACCACCAGCGCGACTCGCCGGAAGTGGGGTCGGGCAGGTCCGAACGAAGCAACGCGGGGTCGAGGGCGAGGGTGGCGACCCGCGCCGGTGCGGCACCCCCGCGCGCCAGCCACAGCTCGATCGTGGGGGGCAGGCCGGCGAGGTCGGCGATCCGCGGGTCGGTCCGCACCTGCGCGGGCCGGTTGATGGTGATCTCGCCACCGGTCGTGACGGGCGGGAACGTCCGGGCAAGCCAGGCTGCCCGGCCGGCTCCGTGCCGGGCACAGAACGCTCGCCACTCGACGATCCCCTGCCCGGTGGACAGGTTACCGGAGCAGTTCTGCCAGAGGGACGTCACACTGTCCAGCTCCACGTCGCTGGCCAGCGGGTCGTGGCCGTCCACCGACGGCACGTCCGGGATGACCCGCACCCGCAACAGCCAGCCGGCCAACCCTTGCGGCGGGGAGAACTTCGTCTCGACGCGTAGTGGCAGCAGCACTCCGACGATCGGCGGTGGTGGCGTGACGGTCACGGCACGCCTCCCGGAAGGAGCGCGTCGCCGCGGAGGAGCACGCGAAGCGGATCGGCGAACACGGCCGAGGAGAACATCGCTCCGTCGGTCGCAGCCGCCATCTGCACCACCTGGGTCGGTGTCGGGCCGGTGTTGTAGAAGCGCACCCCGTGCGGGGGCTCCTCGAGCACCACCCAGTGGCTCGCGGCCTTTGCGGGGTCGAGGTCGAAGCCGAAGAAGGTGATGTCGCCGCCGATGGCTCCTTGGAATATCGGCAGCAGCCGCTGGCTGGTGTCAGGGTCGGCCACCCAGTCGGGCTGGCCCGCTGCTGTTGCCGCCGGCACGAGGTAGACCAGTGTGCGCGGGTAGCGGCGGAACAGCGGCGTGCGCAGGACCAGGACGAGATCCGCACTGGCCGCTGCGGCAGCGCTCTGATGGCTGGCCGCGCCGAGATCCGAGTCCGCGGGCCAGGCATCTACGCCGACAATGTCGTCGTCGTAGCTGCCGGCGTCAGGGTCGCTGCGCGACCAGAACTGACGCATCGGGGTGGCACCGCTGAGGACGGGGATGTTGCGGAACCGCAGCTCCCCGAGCGACTGGGTGTTCAAGCCGAGGAGGAACGCGTCGACGAACACCGGGTTGGTCTGCACGGCGACCACCTGATCCTCGTCCAGCCCGTCGGCGCCGGGGAGCAGCCAGTCGCCGGCGTGGTCGCGCAGGAACTGCCAGGCCGGCAGGTCCAGGTCCGGACTTAGCTCCGGCGGCGCGAGCGGCTGGCTGGTCAGCCCGGAGATCGTCGACAGCACCCGGTCGACGACGACCGGCCGGACGACGGTCGGGTCGACGGCGGCGGCGACGGAGCCGGCGGCGACGTCGGCATCGATCGGCGCGGACGGTCGCTGCGGCTCGTTGGTGAGCAGCGCCGCACCGAGCCGGAGCAGATCGCCTTGGTTGCCGAGGCTGCTCGCAGCGCCCAGTTTGGTCAGCGCACCATGCAGCTCTTCTTCGGTGTGGCGGGCGCCACCGGGTGGATCGAGGATGTCGAGCAGGGCGAAGTAGGGGACGGGCGCACCGGTGCGCACCCGCGTGATGGCAGAGGTCACCCCGGCGTTGAAGCGCTGCACCAGCCCGGCGGAGTATCCGCTGCGGTCGAAACGCTGAGCGAGGGCGTCGAGGTCGGCGCCGGGCACCCGTTTGGCGCGTACGCCGGCAGCGATGGCGGGGTCGAGCGGAGGGACGTGCAGCACCTTCGCCATCCGATCGGTGTGGGGCAGTTGACCGGGCGAGCGGGCCGGCGGCCGCGGAACCGTGTTGGCGGCCGTGATCAACGCGCGAGGGTCGGTGTCGGCCGCAGCGACGGCGGCGGTACGGGCAGGACCGGACCGCAGCACCCGCCTCGCCGCGGCGGAGAACAACGCGGACGCGAGCGGCCGACCGGCGCCGGCGACCGTGTCGCGGACCGAGCCTGTCGAGGTGACCATCCGGCGCAGCGCCGGACCGAACAGGCTCATCCGGCGCACGTCGTCGGTCGGGGTGCGCCGAGTCCACAGCGACCGGGCGGCGGCCAGGCCGAGAGACAGCTGCCGGATCCGCTGCGCGGCGATGTCCAACGCACCGGCCTGGGCTGCCGCAGCATCGGCGATGACGTCCTGTTGCACGATGCCCGCCCATGCCCCGAGCCCGGCGGTCCCGCGGGCTCGAGGGTCGGTGTCGAACCGGCTGCCCCACGTGGTGCTTCTGGGATCAGCGACCCAGCATGCGCCGTAGGCAGGCACGCCGATCACCGGTCGGCGCGGGTCGACCGGCGTGGTGGTGAGCACGGTGACGTCGTCGGCGACGTCGGTGGCGACGTCGGCATCGCTCGAGCCGATCGGTGCGAGGGCCCCACGCAACTGGAGCTGCGCCGCGTTCGGCACCGGCGGGTACCCCATCGGCGCCCGGCCGAGCGCCGCCGAGGCCGGCCCCGGCTTCAGCCGTCCGGCAAGCGCAGCGAAGTCGCCTGCCTCGCCGGTGGAGAACTGCCACGAGTAGTACGCCGGCAGGGTCACCGACGTCGTCGCGTTGCTCCACGCCGGCTGGCCGAGGATGGTGAACGCCGGCACGACCACGGCGACGTAGGCCGTCAGCGCATCCAGCTGGTGTTCACAGACCAGTCGGGAGATCAGCGTGCCGGGTTGATCAGGGTCCTCTTGCACGTGCGCCCAGCGACTCGAGCGGGACAGGTCGTGCGCAGTGATCGCCGAGCCGGACAAGGTGACGGTGTGGTTGGCCTGCAGGGCGACAGTGTCCGCTGTGCCGACCACGAGCACGATCCACGGGCGCAGCTGTCGGCCGTTGGCGAGCGTCGGGGCGTAGCGCCACGGCAGGTCGGGTGCGGCGAGGTCGACGTGGACGCACTTGTCCTGCTCGTGGTCCGGGGTCCCCGGCGGCGGCATCGTGTGCACGACCGCGCCGGCCTTGAGGTCGGCGACGTCGCCTGGCCCCATGATCGAGAAGTGCACCGGCTGGCTGACCGATTCCCCGGGCGGCAGCGTGTTGGCCAGGGTGAGCGTGAACGCTCCGGTGAGGCGGCCCTCGGTCAGGGCCGGTCCGGAGGCGAGGTCGTACACGGCCGAGCGGTGCCAGCCGTAGAAGCGCAGGTTCCCAGCCATCGCTGCTCCCTCAGATCCCGGCCAGCACGACGACGTCGTCACGCGGCAGTGCCAGGCCGCCGGACCGCTTGGCCTCCTGATAGGCCTCGGTCCGGCTGCGGGCCGTCTGCTGCACCGAGGCGTCGGCTGCCCGAACGACGTAGGTCTCCTCACCGACGGTCACCGCGGCAGTCGTGGTACGCACGGCGACAGATCCGCTGCGGAGCAGCACCGCATCGAGCGTGATGACGGGGAAGCCGATCGGATCGACCGGGCGCGGTGGCTGAGGGACCCGGATCTCGGTGACCTGGTACGGGTGATCGACGGTCGTGGAGCTGCTGTCGGCGAAGCCGAAGGTGAGCCCGGCGTCCAATCGCTCGAACGAAGGACGGTTGAGCGCCTCGGCGCCACTGAGCTCGGCATACGACCCGGGGCTGAACCAGTCCTGCGCCGATGCTGCCCCTTGGACATCGGCGGTGACCTGCAGCTTCTGCTGGGCGTCGAGTGGCTGGCCCTCGAACCGGTCGAGGGCGATACCCGTCGGCGCTCGGTGCTGCACCCAGACCAGGACGCCGAGTGGGGAGACCACCGCACGGGTGGGCGTGCCGCGCACCTGTTGGGCCGCGTGATGGTCCGATCCGCCGTCGGCACTGAGGTTCTCGGGTCGAGCCAGTTCGGCCTGCATCTTCTGCGCGGCGCTGCCGACCGGCGGCGGCGCCGGAACTGGGGCCGAGCCGAGCGTCCAGGAATCGCTCCAGTCGATGCTCCAGAACAGCAGATCGATGTGGAACTTGCCGCTGAGCGTGACCGGTCCCGGTCCGGAGATCGTCCCGCTGATCGTGACACTGCCGAAGCTGAGCGCATTCCAGCGCACCTGGAAACCCGCCGCGAAGTCGATCTCGAAGTGGAACGGCACGAACTGGATCAGCGCGTCGAGGCTGACGAAACCCACCGCGTTGAGCGGGCCAAGGTGCACGCCGGCCTCGATCCGCGCGCCGAACTGCAGGGTGTTGGTCGTCGCGGCGAAGTACGACTCGCCGCGCAAGAAGAGCCCGACCTTCTGCTCCTTCATCGTCAGCGCGACCCGGGTCATGTCGGGGAACACCGCCGGCTCGGGGTTGAAGCCCGGGTAGAAGCCGCCGACCGACAGCATCATGTACGGCTTGTCGCCCCAGCTCGCACGGAAGGCAGCATCACCGGTGACGACGAAGATCTCGAAGACGTGCGAGCTGATCAGGGTCGCGTCGAACTCGAGGACCTTCTTGGTGAAGTCGAGGACCCCGACGAGGTCGATCCGGATGAAGAAGATCTTGTTGTCCACGTCGCCGGGCAGCGAGGCGCGCACCGAACCGAGCAGCACGATCTTGGTCGGACCGGGGAACTCGATGAACAACCCGACGTCGAACCGCACGAGCTTGCCGGACCCGACGCTGAGCCAACTGATCTGGATGGTCGGGCCGAACACGTAGACCCCGTCTGCGGCGGGGAACAACGCATCCAGGTCGTCGAGGATGTCCGGGGCATTACGAACCGGGTCCTCGGCGAACAGCACGTTTCCGGCCGCGCCGGACGTGAGCCGCTCGCGGAGGGCGTCGGTGTCCGAGCGCCGGTTGATGCCGACCAGGCCGCCGAAGCCGGTGATGGCAAAGCCGTAACCCAGCTGGATCCCGGGCGAGAACCGGATGCCGATCACCATGATCAACGACGTGCGACGGTGCGCGTCACCTGGTTGGCCGGTCAGCTCGTGGATGCCGAAGGCCGTCACCTCGAAGGCCTGGACGCGCAGATACAGCAGGCCGCCGAACCGCTCGTTCGGGCCACCGGTGAAGTCGAGGAAGCCGCCGCCGGCGACGCCGGAGAGCTCCAGCTGGATCCCGGCGCCGGTCGGTGGCAGGAACCCGATGTGGTCTCGCTGGGGGGGATCGCCCTCCGTCCACCAGCCGACCCAGCCACCGAGGCCGTCGATGACCACCACGACCGGTCCGATCCGCAACGACGCGTGGACTCGCAGTTCCAGCCTCACGTTGAAGTCGTCCTGCGTCGCCTCCAGGGGGATGTGGATGCTGACGCTGTGGATCGTCAGGTCGAACGCCTTGTCGCTCGGCCGGGACTGACCGGAGTTCACCGACGGCGGTCGGTCGCCGAGCGGGGTCCAGTCCAGATCGAGCGTCATCTGCAGTCCGGCCTGCAGGTTCAGCAGCACGCCCTTGCCCTCGACATACGCCAGCTCGAGGTCCAGGTCGAACCGGATACCCTCGCCGAACAGCGTGTTGGTCGCCCCGAACGTGCGCCACCACCGGTTGGTGAGCACCGCGGACAGCTTGTGCACGTACAGGCCGAGCTCGACGATCGGATGGTCCTCGCGCAGTTTGAGATAGGCCCCCACGTCGTTGATGACGATGCGGGTGTCGTACGGCGGACCCAGCGCGACGTCCGGTGCACCGCCGGGAAGCTCGCGACTGAACGTCACGACGACCGGGTCGTCGGGGCCGAACGAGCTCGGCAGCGGTTGGGTGGCGAAGGCGCGGAACGCACCGTGCCAGCCGGTGTCGGTGTGGCCGAAGCCTCCGGACAATCCGGGTGTCACCCGCAGGATCCAGCTGTCGCCGAAGTCGTGCTCCCACTTGTCCAGCTGCAGCGCCAGCGCCAGCCACATCTCGAAGTCGGTCACCGAGCCGCTCGGGATGCTCCGGCGGTTCGAGCGGAGAGCCAGCGTGGCCGACAGCTGCGGTTCGAGGTCGGCGACGAGGTCGTAGATCGTCCTCGGGACCTGTTGGTCGGCCGGTTTGGCGAAGTCCGGCAACGGCAGCGTGAAGGAGATCCAATCTGCGCTCGCGGTGCGGAAGTCGCGCCACGGCCCGGGACCGTCGGTGGGCGGCAGGGCGAGCGGGGCGACCTGCAGGCCGTCGTGCAGCATCGCCAGCAGCGTCTGCGGGAACAGGATCAGCAGGGCAACGATGACGGCCGGCAGGTGGCCGCTGCCGGGGATGCCGGCATCGCCGAGCAATGCGTCCCAGAGGTCCTCGTTGACGAGTGTCCCAGGATCCAGGATCAGTTGACGGAGCTTCTGCCAGTCGAGAGTCGCCGCACCCTGCACCGGGGTCACGATGACTCCGCTGAGCGCGAGGAAGGCCGCGACCCGAGGCGTGCGCTCCTGCAACACCCGCACCAGCATCGTGCCGTCGGGGTCGGTGCCGCCGAACGCGTCGCGCGCGAGCTGGTTCAGCGACGCGGCCCAGCTGTCGAGCGCGCTCGCCCACGTCGCGGGGTCACCCGCCTGGCCGACCCCGTGCGCCTTTGCCAGCAGGTCGTCGATGTCCGACCTCGCGGCAACGGCGTCCGGCGGGACGAGAGCAGCGAGGTTCGGGTTGGTTCCGTCCAGAGCAGAGCGGACCGCGTCGGCCACGGTCGTGCTGAGCTGCTCGAACAGCGACGTCGTCTCAGCCATGACCGGCGCTCACGAGAGGCTGACCACGGTGTCGGTGTGATGCCTGGTGCTCACGGCCGGGTCGAGGCCGACCGGTCCGGCAAGGCGCTGGTGTACGACCAGCGGCGGCCCGCTCACGAACCGCGCGCGAGCCACCTGCGGCAGCCCGGTCCACACGCGGCCGATCCGATGCAGGTCCGACGCGCGCGCAGGGCGCCGACCATGCTGTAGGACTTCGCCGGGTCCCAGCCTGTCCACGCCGCGGGCGCGCCGGCCATGGCGACGAGCAGCGCGTTGCCGACCGGTGGCAGCTCCTCGTCGTCGACCGGGGCGATCTCGTAGGACCAGTCGCCCGATCCGAGCCCGTAGGCCGCCGCGACGTCGGCCGACAGCACAGCTGGTGTCTCCTGACCGGCTCGGAACACCCGGCCCAGCGAGATGTCTACGACGTCGTCGTACGGCAGCACCGTGCCGGCCGGTGGCGGCGCGGCCAGCTGAGCGCGCTGCGTTGCAGAGAGTGCGGCGAAGCCGACGTAGCGACGCGGCCGTTCGATGCCGACCTTCGTCGCGAAATCGCCGAGCAGGTGCAGCACCATCGTCTTGTTCTCGGCATTTTGTGCGGCGCTGGCGGTGAGCTGTGCGAACCGGCTGGTCTGGCCGGATCGCATATCGGTCACCGCTGCGGCGGAGCCGTAGTGCACGTCGCCGGACAGCACGACCACCGGCTTGTAGGCGGTCAGCCGGGAGATGAGGCTCTGGTGATTCGGCGTCGCCCCGCCCCAGGACTCGTAGTCGACGAACGCGGCACCGCCGGGCAGCAGGTTGGCGGCAGGCTGCACGACATGCTCGACGATGTGCGTGCCGAAGGCCGGCGACGGCGTCACCACGATGCTCACCGGGGCTCCTTGCGCCGGCGGCGTCGGCAGCATGACCTCGAGTGCCGCGAGGGACACCCGGCCGGCCGGTTGATCGACCCGGTGGAACTCGCGTACGGTCCGCTCGTCCAGCAGCACGATCCGCATCGGGTACCCGTCGGACGGTCCGAGTGCGACGTCGTAGCGGATGGCACCAGCCGCGGAGAGGTCCCGTAGCGTCGATGGTGGCGCCGGCGGCGCAGCGGTGGGGACGCCGATCAGGGCGCGTAGCGCGTCGGAGTCCGGGCTCGCGCCGGCCGCGAAAGTCGCGGCAGCGAGTACCTGAGCCTCGGTCGTACCCGCGGTGGCGAATCGGTCCGCAGCGTTGCCCCAGTGTTGGCACAGCACATAGGCGAGCAGACCGTTGGCCACGATCCGGCTGGCTCTGCGGTCGGCGTAGACCGTCTGCGCCCAGGGATAGTTCAGGTTCCAGTCATCGGTGATCTCGTGGTCGTCGAGGATCATCAGCGTCGGGACGTTGGCAAGCAGCAGGCGGACCTTGTCGAGGCTGGTCGCGAATCTCTGCACCGCATCGGCGAGGTCGTCCCACGCTGCGCTGTCGAGCCCGGCCGCGGGGTCGAGGTCGTTGGCAGGGTCGAGGTCGGCCCACCGGGGCACCGCGGCGGGCCACAGCACGTCCGACCAGTACAGCAGGTAGGTGGCCAGAAACTCACCCAGCCCCCACAAGTGATCAGTCGCAGCCTCCGACGTCAACCCGAAGGAGTTGCTCGGCGCCTGTCGGCCTCCGATCTTCGGCAATGCTCCGAAGATCGCCGTCTCGTCGATCCCGACCAGGTCGGCGGCCACCCGACGGATGCGCGGGGCCAATGGCGCAGGGACCTCGTCGGCATAGATCTGGTCGCCGGTCATGACCAGCAGATGCGGACGCGCTTGCGGATCGTTCGCGGCGATACCCTCGACGACCAGGTCCGACGCGGTGGCCAGGGCGTCCATCCCGCCGCCGTGCACCTTGCGGCACGACGTGTGCAGGATCGTGAAGTCGTCCAGATGCGCCGGTAGCCCGAGGAAACCGGGGAACGTCGCGGTCAACGACAGCGAGGCCCAGTCGGGTTCGGCCGGCCATCCGGGAGAGCTGAGACGGTAGGTGTAGGCCGTGCCGGCGACGAACTGTCCGCCTGCTGCGTGAACGGTAAGAGTCGCCAACCAGAGGCTTGTGCCCACACGCACCGGAGCCACCGTGGCGGAGGTCGACTGGGTTGCGTCGCCGGCGACCTGCACGGCCAGGGTGACATTGTCGCCTCGGGACAGTGCCACCCACACCGACACCGTCGTCCTGGTGAGGCGGCGAAGAATCGGGCCGGCGAGCACCGCGGGCAGGTCGGCGACGTCCAACGGCGTTGCATCCACCGCCATGCCGTCTCCCCGGTCGGGCACGAACACATCGTCCGCCACCAATCGGCGCCCGTCGGGGTCGGAGTTTGCTCCCCCTGAGAGACCACCGTCAAGGCGTTGCCGACGAGGGCAACGTTGCTGGGACAGGCCATCTGTCGTACGTAACAAGCGTGCGCAGAGGCTGAACGAGAAGGAGATCGCCGCCCGGCGGGCGAACTCAACGAAGTCGACCGGTCCCCGCTCACTCGAAGGCAAGGACCGAGTGCGTCGGAACGCTCTCCAGCACGACGCGTACGCGCGGGTCGTCGAAGAACTCGCACCCGAGACGCCGCTCCACTGGTCGATGGCCGAAGACATCGCGGGTCTCGCCTGGCGACAAGCGACTCGTAGAACGCCGGGTCGAGGGCATGCGCAACCGCTGCGCGGGAACTAGACGCTCGGCCGCACGTCGGACTCCGAGGTGTAGCCCGGCAAGAGTGAGCCGTCGGACTTGCGGCGCACACGGTAGCCGTCCGGGACGATCTCGGCTATCTCGAAACCGCCGACCCACGAGTCGCTGAACTTGGTGTGGACCTCGACCTGATCACCGATTTCCACCAGCGGCACCTCCCCTCTCGGGTGCTCGCACATCGGATCGTCGCGCACTTCGCGAGCCATGAGAAGGGGTGTCCGCGGACGCGTCTCCGAGTCGCGAGAGCGAGCCCAAGGTGACGCGCGGGGTGTGAGTTCGGGTGGCGTTGGGTGCGGGCGTCGTCCACTCGCTACGTTTGCGTGATGATCATGGTGGTGGCTGCACTCAAGGGCGGGGTCGGCAAGACGACAACGGCGGTGTACCTGGCGGCGCTGGCCGCCGCGAGTCGACGCTCGGTCACGTTGGTTGACGCTGATCCGCAGGCCAGCGCGGCCGACTGGATCGACGACGCGGAGGACCAAAACTTCGAACGGGTGGATCTCGTCGAAGCGCCCACCGAGCGGCTCTTGGCCAAGGCGCTCGCCGGCATCGGACGCGACGACGCCGCCATCGTTGATACACCACCAGGCCACGAACGACTCCTGGCCAAAGCACTTGAGGGTGCTGATGTGGTGGTTCTACCCACTCGGGTGGGCGGGGTCGAGACTCCCCGAGTCGAAGCGGTGCTCGAGATGGTGCCCCGCAAAGTGCCTGTGGGTTTGGTGATCTGCTCGGCGCGGACCTACACCCACGATTACCAAGAAGCGATCACCGGGTGGGCCGAAGCCGAGGTGCCACTGTGGGGCAGCGTCCCCGAGCGGGTCTCGATCGCCACCGGTCCCGACAGTTGGCTCTCCGTCGACGGCCTCGATGCCTACCGCGGGGTGTGGCGCCGCGTACTGCGGGCAGCGCGGGAATCCTGACCGATCACAAACCGACACCGGGATTGAGATCAGCGGCGGTGAACACGGCGCGCACACCCGGCACCGCGCGCGCGGCGGTCGTGTCGATGCTGCGGCTGCGGGCTCGCGCGAAGGGGCTCCGCACGAAGCAGGCATGCCGCATGCCGGGACGGGTGATGTCGTCGACGAACGTGCCACGGCCCCGCAGCAGCCGCGCGTCCTCGACGCGGCGGACGCGGGCCCCGATGTCGCGCGCCGCGGTGGTCACGTTCCGGCGAGGCGTTTGATCACTGGCGCGAGCACCTCGGGTCGTGCGTCGATCGGCGCCGAGAAATAGCTGATGCCATACCGAGCGCGGGTCTCGACGAGCTTCCCGCACACATCGTCGAGCGAACCGACGGCGACGATCGGAGACTTCCGCAGATCCTCCGGGTCGAACGCGACGCGAGCCCCGCCCATCCGCTCGGTCACCATCGCGATGCGGTCGGCAAAGTCGTTCAGGTGCTCTGCCGGCTGGTCGGTGACTGCGCACTCCAGCAACTGGGCACTGAGCTCGATCTCGTCGAACCGGCTCCCGGAGGCGTCGCGAATCCAGCCGATCTTGTCCCCGACCGCCTCGGCGGAGAGCTGCGACGCGTCGAGCAGCGACTTGCCGCCGGGGTTGCTCGGCATCAGCTGCACGATGTCGGCGTGCCGCGCCGCGACCGACAGCACCAACCTGGCGCCTCCCCCGATCATGATCGGCGGCCGCGGTTGCTGCACCGGTCTCGGGACGCCGCGGAGCTCGTTGACCCGGTAGTGCTCGCCAGCGAAGCTGAACGGTCCCTCCGAGAAGAGGCCCTTGAGGATGATCGCCGTCTCCTCGAGGCGCGCGATGCGGACGGGGGCGGGGTCGAAGCGCATTCCTGCGTCCTCGTACTCCTGCCGTAGCCAGCCGGCGCCGAGACCGACCTGGAGGCGTCCTTCGGACAGAACGTCGAGGGTCGCGAGCTCCTTGGCGAGCATCGCGGGCTCACGGAAGTCCTGAGCGAGCACCGTCTGCGTGATCCGCAGCGTCGTCGTCGCGTCGGCGACGGCCTGGCCCGCAATGAGCGGCGCGAAGGGACGCACGAAGTGGTCGGCGAGCCCGAATGTCGAGTAGCCGAGCGCCTCGACGGTGCGCGCCGAGTCGAGGAGCTTCTCGCGCTTCGACGATGCGCCGCCCGTAAACCCGAACCGGAACGGGCGAACGGTCGTGGTAATCATGTCGTCGCTCCCGCACGAGAAGTGGAGCGACCGTTCTAACTTAGAAGCAGGTGCAGGGTCAAGGAGCGCGGCGCGCGGCTCGCGTCGCCTCGAGCCGGTCGAGCAGCCGCGCCATCGCCGCTGAGGCTTCCTCCTGGGCGGTGTCGAACGCCGCCGCCTGGTCGTGCGCCATCACGAATCCCATGCCCTGGACCGCCGACGCCACGAGCGCCGGGGGGAACTGCTCCCGGTCGATGTCATAGTCGTCGAGCAGCGCGTCGAGGGCCTCGAGCTGCATGCGGCGGACCTGGCGGGCGAACGACGCGGTCTCCGCCTGCAGAGCGGGACGGTGATTCGCAGCCGCGGTGAGCTCCACGAGCAGCGCATTTCCTCGCCGGTCGGAAACCAGCTGCCACCAAGCCCGGAGTGGCTCCGGCGACGCGAGCGCGTCGGCCAGCCGGGCCACACTTCGCTCCCCGTGGCGACGGACGACGGCGATGAACAGATCGTCGATCGTGCCGAAGTGGTAGTGAAGCTTGATCCCTGCCTCGGCCTCCACCCGGCGCGACGTCACGGCGGCGTAGCCGTCCTTCAGCATGATCTGCTCCGCGGCGTCGAGGAGCCGGCGACGCTTCTCCGGCGTCGCAGAGCGGGGGCGGCGGGGCTGCACCACGTTGATATCTTTAGCCGATCAGGGCTCATCCAAAGAAAGTAGAGCACTCGCTTCACTTTGTGGTGTAGAACATGGCCATGGGTGAACTCGAGGGGAAGGTCGCCGTCATCACCGGTGCCGGGTCGGGCATGGCACGGACCACGGCCACGGTGTTCGTGCGCGAGGGCGCCAAAGTGCTCGGCGCCGACATCAGCGGCCGGGAGAAGGAGACGGCCCAGGAGCTGGGTGACGCGTTCGTGCCGTTTCACGCGGACGTGTCCAAGGAGGAGGACGTCGAGGCGATGTTCGCCGCCGCCCTCGACGCGTTCGGCAAGGTCGACGTGGCGTGCAACGTGGCCGGCATCGCCGGTCACGGGAAGGTCGCCGATGCAACGGTCGAGGAGTACGAGCGGATCATGAGCGTGAACCTGCTCGGCGTGATCCTCGGCACGAAGCACGCGGTGCGGACGATGCTGCCGACCGGCGGTGGCGTCATCTTGAACTGGTCTTCTACCGGCGGGATGAACGGATCGCGCCAGCCCGTCGGCATCTACAGCGCGTCGAAGGCAGGAGTGATCGCGTACACGAAGCAGGCCGCCATCGAGTACGGCCGGAAGGGCATCCGCGCGAACGCCATCTGCCCGGGGCTGACCGTGACCGAGCTCGCCGGCGGCCGCGAGGCGATCGAGAAGTTCCCGGCGCTGCTGCAGGGCGCGCCGATGGGTCGCGCCGCCGAGCCCGAGGAGATCGCCGAGGTCGCCTGCTTCCTCGCGTCCGACCGGGCGTCGTTCGTCACGGGCGCCGTCATTCCGATCGACGGCGGGATCACTGCCACCATGCCTTCGTGAGGTCGACCATGCCAAACACCGCGGTGTACTTCGATCCCTACGACGTCGACATCAACGCCGACCCGTACCCGGTGTACGAGCGGCTTCGGGAGGAAGCGCCCGTCTACTACAACGAGCGCTACGACTTCTGGGCCCTGTCGCGCTACGACGACGTGCACCAGGCGCACGTCGACTGGCAGACGTTCTCCAACACGCGCAGCGACATCCTCGACGTCATCAAGGCGGGCGTCGAGCTGCCGCCGGGCGTGA
Source organism: uncultured Actinomycetes bacterium (assembly GCA_963813635.1). Taxonomy (GTDB): domain Bacteria; phylum Actinomycetota; class Acidimicrobiia; order IMCC26256; family JBBRZM01; genus JBBRZM01. The sequence goes on from CAWEZO010000007.1 coordinate 120,924, forward strand.
TCCTCTTCGAGGACCCGCCCATTCACACCATGCACCGCGGCCTCATGTCGCGGATCTTCACGCCCCGTCGAGTCGCGGAGCTCGAGGACCAGATCCGAGCGTTCTGCGTCCGGTGCCTCGACCCGCTCGTCGGCGCCGGCGGCTTCGACATCGTCGCCGAACTGGGCGCGATCATGCCGATGCGGGTCATCGGCATGCTGCTCGGCATCCCCGAGCAGGATCAGCTCGCCGTCCGGGACAAGACCGACGCCAACCTCCGCACCACGCCGGGCAAGCCCATGGCGGTGAAGCAAGAGGAGGTCACCAACAGCGCCATGTTCGCCGACTACATCGCCTGGCGCGCCGAGCATCCCTCCGACGACCTCATGACCCACCTCCTCAACGCCGAATTCGAGGACGAGCACGGCGAACGGCGCACGCTCACGCGGCAGGAGGTGCTCACCTATGCGGCCGTGATCGCCGGTGCCGGAAACGAGACGACCGGCCGGCTGATCGGCTGGCTCGCCAAGGTGCTGGCCGAGCACCCCGACCAGCGCCGCGCCGTCGTCGAAGACCGGTCACTGCTGCCCAACATCATCGACGAGACGCTGCGGTTCGAGCCGACCGGTCACGCCAGCGCGCGGTACGTGATGCAGGACGTCGAGTACTACGGCACCACCATTCCTACCGGCAGCGCCGTGCTGCTGATCATGGCGTCGGCGAACCGCGACCCGCGCAAGTTCGAGCACCCGGAGGTCTACGACATCTTCCGAGACGACCTCCAGCACCTGACCTTCGGCTACGGCCTCCACTACTGCCTGGGTGCGAGCCTCGCCCGGCTCGAGGGTCGCGTGGCGCTCGACGAGATCCTGAACCGCTGGCCGGAGTGGGACGTGGACTACGACAACGTCGAGCTGGCGCCGACGTCAACGATGCGGGGCTGGGAGCGCATGCCGGTGGTCGTCCGATGATGGACAGCACGGAACGCGTCGTCGTCTCGAACGACACGCACATCGGGCCGCGGCTGGGCTATGGCGGCTGGCGGCGAGCGGTCGTTGGCGTGCTCGCCGCGGTGGTGCTCGTATCGGCGTGCGGCAGCAGCGGTAGCTCGAACAGCAAGGCGAGCGGGACCAGCGGGTCGTCGACCACGGCCTCCAAGGGCGTGAGCTCGTCCAGCGCCGCGAAGCTGCTCCTGGGAGCGCCGAAGCAGGCCACGGGTGAGCCGGTCAAGGTCGGTGTCATCAGCGACGGCCGCAACCCCACGCAGGACAACTCGATCGAGGGGGACGTCGCGAAGGAGACGTTCGCCTACCTCGACGGTTACGGCGGTATCGGCGGCCGGCCGGTCAAGGTGTACATCTGTGAGACCCACGGCGATCCGGGCGGCGCCACCGACTGTGCCAACCAGATGATCCAGAACGGCGTCGTGGCCGTGGTGATCGGCCAGAGCGCCGTGGTGACGAACGTCTACACGCCGTTGCACGCCGCCCACATACCGACGTTCCTGTACGGGGTTTTCGACAAGACCGTTCTGGGTGACACCACCTCGACGTTCGCCCTCGGGAACCCCTTCTCCGCGTCGTCCGACCTGCCGATCGCCGTGGCCAAGGCGAACAAGATCAAGAAGGTCGCCATCGCAGTGATCGATGTTCCGGCGGCGACGTCGTTCTGGGAATCGGAGGGCCCGGCGCAGTTCAAGAAGGCGGGAATCGGCCTGCAGGTCGTGCGGATCCCGGTCGGCGCCGCCGACGTGACGCCGCAGATGCAGCGCATCGCGTCGAGCGGCGTGGGGCTGGTGCACACGATCGGCGCCAATACCACGTGCATCGCGGTGCTGAACGGCCTCCACGCCGTCGGCTACACCGGTAAAGTCTCGACCTTAACGAACTGCATCGACGCCTCGACCCGCAAGGCGGTCCCCGTCTCCGTCCTGAAGGGCGTCTACGAGTGGTCGACGGCGCCGATCGGCGACCCGACCGATCCCGGCCTCGCGATCTACGAGAAGGAGATCGCCCCGAAGGTGAAGGGTCATGTCGATCCCGGCACCGCGGGGGAGCTCATGTTCATCAGCATCATGGGATTCCACGTCGCACTCGAAGGGATCACGGGTGCCATCACGCCGCAGAACGTCATCGCGACCATCAAGAAGATGCCGTCGAAGCTGCGCCCGGGCGGCGGCGGCCTCCACTTCCGGTGCAACGGCAAGGCAGTTTCCGGGAATCCGGCGCTGTGCGAACCAGGCGGGCTGGTCACGCAGCTCGACGACAAGGGCCAGCCGACGGTGTACAAGCCGGTCGGCGACACGCCGATCAAGGACTGAGAGGACTAATCAGCATCGGGATCGCCGCTGCGACCCGGGAGCGCCGGGCCGCGGCCGGAGGTAGGAGCGCCGCGGGGAGACGTCGATGATCTGAACGTGCTGGTCGATCGCCCGATAGACGGAGCGCCAGCGGCCGGCGACCTTGACGTAGGTCTCGTCCACGAACCAGCGATCGCGGACCGTGTGCCGACCGGGCCCGGCTGCGTCTGCCGAGCGGTGTGAAGCGCTGCACCCACCGGTACACGGTGACGTGGTCCACCTCGATCCCCACGCTCGCCCAGAAGTTCTTCGACGTCGCGGGAGGAGAGCCCGTACCGCAGGTACCACCGCAGGGCGAGGACGATGATCTTGGGCGGGAACCGAAAACCCTTGAAGGCTGAGCTTGGCACTTCGGGCATCGGACGAGAACCGCGAGGCATCATCCCGCCACCCTCACCGCCCACCTCGACTCTCCGCCAATGCAACAGTCCCATCACGAGTGTTCCATGCGGTCGAACGCCGCCTCGAGCGCGGCCTGGCGCGCGTGATACGCCGCGCGGTACTCGCCGTGCGTGATCAGGTACGGCTCGTTCGCGAGCAGGTCGGTGAGCAGGTTGCGGATCGCGTACTCCGCTGTCACCACGTGCTCATCGCCGATGCTGCGGCTCGACAACATCGCGTCGATGTCGTCGGGCGCGATGACCCACTCGCCGATCTTGGCGGGCCGGGCGAGCTTGCTGCTCTCGAGGTGCCGCGTGCTCATCCCCGCCGGGAACACGAGCATCACGCCGATTCCCTCGTCCGCGAGCTCAAGACGCAGGGTCTCCCCGTACCCGTACACGGCGTCCTTCGTCGCCGTGTACGCAGCGAGCCGAACGCCCGGGATCAGTGCGCCGGACGAGGCCGTGAGCACGATGCGCCGGAAGCCCTCACGCTCGCGGATGAGCGGCAGGAAGGACGCGACCGTACGCACCGTGCCCAGCACGTTGACGTTGACCACCCACTGCCAGTCGTCCTCGGTGAGGCGGTCGATCGCGCCGAACTGCTGCACGCCGACGTTCGCGCAGAGCACGTCGCAGCCGCCGAGCACGCGGGCGACCTCATCGGCGGCCGTGTCGACGGATGCCGTGTCGCCCACGTCCACGCGCAGCCCGACGGTCGGGACACCGAAGTCCTCGGCGAGCGTCGCCGCGGTGGCCGCGGCGTTCGCCTCGTCGATGTCAAGCGCGGCCACCGCCATCCCGGCACCGGCGAACTCCCGGCACATGGCCGCCCCGAGACCAGACCCGCCGCCAGTCACGACGGCGATCCGACCATGCAGGTCATCGAGCCCAGTCATCGGGCGTCTGTGAACGCTGGACTGACTTCGTGCTCGAACAGATGCAGGCTCGACCAGGCGAGCTCGATGGGCATCCCACCGCACAATGGATGGAAGAACGCGAACGGGAACGACGCTGCGCGCAGCTCGTCGATGTATTGGTCCGGGGTCAGTACGGCGTACTGGCCGGTCGCCCGGAGCTCATCGATGTCGGAGGCGTTGCGGTACGGCGATGCAACACCCTCTCGGGCTTGCCAGGTGCCGTAGGCGTTGGCCTCGTGGAGGAAGTACGGACCCATCTGCTGCCAACCCACTTCGACGTCGTCGGCGAGGGCCACGGTGCGGTTTTGGCCGATCGGACTCGGGCCGGGATCGGAGCGGCCGAGGCGCTGCACCTCGTCGCGGTAGAACTCCCAAACCTCCGGCACCGACGGGAGGAACCCATCGGCGATGCGGGCAGCCCGTCGCGCGGCGCCTTCGCTGCTGCCGCCGAGGATGAGCGTGGGACCCCCGTCGCGGTACGGGGCAGGCGTGACGTGGACGGTCCGACCTCGGTATTCGAACGGCTTACCGGTGAAGGCCGCCTTGAGAGTGCGCACGACCTCGGTCACGCGCTTGGCTCGCTCGGCGACGGGGACGTCGAACATAGCGAACTCTTCGCTGACGTAGCCGGCGCCGACGATGAGGTCGACGCGGCCTTTGCTGAGGTGATCGAGGACGATCGAGTCCTCGGCGAGCCGCAGGGGGTCGTAGAACGGCGCGATCAGCGCGGCGATCATGAAGCGCACGTTCGTTGTGCGCGCTGCCAAGGCGGCGGTCATCGTCAGGGGGCTCGGCAGGTAGCCGTCCGGCGAGCCGTGGTGCTCGGAGACCGCGATGCTTACGCACCCGAGCCGGTCGGCCCACTCAGCCATATCGAGGGCCGCTTCGTAGCGCTCCGCGGGCGTCGTACCGGCGAAGGACGGGTTGCGGAAGTCGAAGCGCATGCCGAACATGACACTCACGGCGCACCCACCAGTGCATGGCCCGAACGCAGGCTGGCTCTCAGCACGTCAGGCGTCGTGTGGGTGGACGATGACACGAGGTGGCCCCTCGCCTCGGCGCGCGTGTTCGAGGGCTTCGGGCACCTCGCCGAGGCCGATGATTCGACCGACGCTCGGGAGGGGGTCGAGTCGGCCGTCGCAGATCGCGTCGAGCGTGCCGTACCAGTCTTCCGGGTGCGGGCCACCGCCGAACTGGATCGAGACGCCCTTATGGGTCGCGGCGGTGCAGTCGAGCGCGTCACCCGTGTACCAGCCGCCGGCGGCGAAAATGCGGGTCCACATCTCGCAGGAGTCGACGATCTTCTGGACCAACCCGACGGCACCGACACACTCGAAAACCACGGCGGGCTTCGTGCACCACCGCTCGACGGCGAGCTCCTTCCACACCTCGAACGGAGACCGCTCCTGCGGGTTCACCAGAACGTGGGCGCCGAACCGCTTCGCCAGTTCGAGCCGGTCGGGCTTGAAGTCGGACACGACGATCGGCTCGATTTCCCGCGCGGCGAGGGCGGCAACAGCGGAGAGCCCAATAGCACCGGCGCCGATGACGATGGGGATCTCGCCCGGTTCTATCCCCGAGCTGCGAACGTAGAACTCGCCCACGGCGAACGCGTCGACCAGCGCGACGGCGTCGTTCGAAGCCTCGACGGGGACCGCGCGAGCCATCACTTCGGACACAACGAGGAGCTCGCCGAAGCTGCCCTGGGCCTCGGGGTGCTGCCCGATCACCTTGGTACCGGCGAGCCCGCCGTCGACGAGCAGGATCGGCATCGCGGTCACGCGTGTGCCGAGCGGGAGCTGATCGGTGCACCCGGGGCCGTGGCCGATGACCTCACCGACGAACTCGTGGCCGAGGACGATGTCACGGTCGGGGTCGTAGACGATGCCGGTCGGGCCACCCGCCGGGATGGCGTCGTGGTGGTCGATGAAGTGCACATCCGACGCGCAGATTGCGGTGGCCAGGGTCCGCAGCAGCAGCTCACCTTCGCCGGGGACGGGATCGGCGGTCTCGCGCACCTCGAGGCGGCCCCCTCGCAGCACCACTGCTCGCATGCGTCGCTCCTCTTGGGTCATCGTCGGGCTAGGCGTGGAGGTCGACGCTCGTGCCTTCGGGGAAGAACTGGAGCAGGACCATGGTGAAGCGGCGGCGGGTGATCTTCCATCCGTCGTCGGTCGCGACGAGCTTGTCGTCGTAGTAGCCCGTCGCTCGTGTGCCGGCCTGGTTATCGGCGAGCATGACGATGCCGTCGACGTAGCTGCGAGCGGTGACGCCACCGTCATCGGCTGTCACCACAACGTTGGTGATGCGGTGCATCGTATGCCCGCAGGTCTCGTGGGCCTCCCGCATCCGCGCGGTGATCTCCTCGGCGCTGTGCCAGACACCGATGTCGCCGTAGTCGGCTTCGCAGCTCTCGGTGAAGCACGACCGGAGCTGCGGCCAGTCTCGCCGGTCGATGCCAGTGGCGTACCGGACCAGGACTTCGGCGACGTCCTGCCGAACCTCGCGGTCGACGACTCCGCTCATGTCGGTGCCTCCTGGTCGGGTCCCATCACGCCGCCGTCGAGCTCCAGCATGAGCCGGGCGGCGTCGTTGCGCGACATGGCGCCCAGGTGCTTGACGCCCTCACGCACATCTTCGGTCGCGAAGCAGGTCGGCCCATTCGACAGGCTTGCGAGCGCCTCCGCGACCACCTCCTCGGCGGTGGCCGCACCCGGGATCGGCGCGTCCAAATCGGCCAGTTGGCCCCGACGGACCAGGGTCCGCCGCAAAGCCGGAGTGTCGGCCACCCCAAGAACCACGCCGAGGACATCGACGCCGCTCCAGTCCAGTTCGGCCCACAGTGCTTCGGCCATCACCATGTCGAACGCCTTCGACGCGCCGGAGGCCACCATGTTCCGACCCCCGACAAGACCCGCGCCTGACGACAGCATCACGATACCGCCGCGACCTCGCTCCTGCATCGGGGCCGCGAAGTGGTGGCACAGGCGCATCGGCATCAGGCAGTTCCGCTCGATGAGCGCCACCGCCTGCTCGACGGGCTGGGTGACGAAGGGCTCGTAGTTCGGGTCACCGCCCGCGCGGTACACGACGAGGCCGACCTCCAGCCCCGAGGTGGCTTCGGCGATCGCGCGAACTCCGCGAGAGGGTCGGAACATGAGTCGCAGCCGTCGCGTCATGGGCACGATCACCTTGATCGTCGCCGCGTACCTGATCGTGATCCCGTTCGGACTTTCGCTGTTCAGCCGGACGCGCGACGCGCAGTATTTGGCCGATCGCTACCGGCCCGTCATGAGCGCACAGGGACTCGGCCCATTCCGGGCCAATCTCGCGCTGGTCAACGCGGGTGGCGCCGAGCTCTTCAACAAGTTCCTTCCCGAGTTGCAAGCCAAGCTCAAGCTCAGCGACGCGGACTTCAACGCCTTCGTCGCGACGAACTACCCGCATGTTGCCGCGTTCCTCGGGCGCGTACCGGTCACGGTGAAGTACCTCAATCCCGCTACCAAGGCGGTGCTCGCGCAACAAGACAACTTCGCGAGCGCCGACGAATTTCCGGCTACGGGCATACCCGTAACGGTCGGTCCGTGGGCCTTGCTCTTGCTGGGTGTAGCCCTCGGCGTGGTGGGTTTGCTCATCTTCCTGAGTGACCGACTCGGCGGTTCGTCGCTCCCGATCGTCGCGATCTTCCTCGTCGGACTGGGGTTGGTCGTCGGACCATTGGTGCTGGGCTGGTTCGGCAAGACCGACGCGGCCGAACACGTTGCCGAAGCGGCGCGGCCGCCGTTCTCGGTTGCGGTGTCGGACGCGACGGTGAACGACACGTTCAGCTTCAACGCCGCGTTCATCGAGATGCGCAAGGCCATGTTCCCCGCGGGTCGCGCAGAAGCTCGGCATGTCGGATGCGGCGTTCGGCACCTATCTGCATACCAACTACCCGGCGTTGATGAAGTTCCTCGACAAGTGGGACGCGAGCATCTACAAGGGTGCGCGCGCCTTGTCGCTCAGTCAGGTCCAGTACATGGACGAGTTCCACAATGCAGACGCGACGCCGTACCGGGCATTGCCGTGGCTCTTCATTGCACCCGGCGTGGTGCTGCTCGTCGGGGCCGGCTACGGGTTCGCGGGTAGGCGTCGTCGCGAGAGCACAACTGTCGATCGGGCAATCGACACCGAGCCAGCAGGGGTGGCGCAATGACCGACTTGTACAGACGCTTCGCGGCACTGTTGCGATAGCGCAAAACGGACACGCCGCGCGCTCTGTCGGCGAGCTGGGCGGTGTGCGAACCGAGCGAGTCAACCTATCTCGCTTGGCGCGAATTGCTCATTCCGCTTCAGGCAACTGTCCGAGAGGCGGCGCGCGGGCTCAATGCAACAGTGCCGCCCTGGGGCGCCAACTAGAGCTTCTCGCCGAGCATCGTCAGGCGTTGATCACGGCCGCGGTGACCGGCGAGCTCGCGGTTTCGGCTGCATAGAAACTCTCGGATTTCCGCTTGACGCGGGGGCCGTGATTTCCTAGAATCGAACATATGTTCGATGGCGAACACCGCGAAAAGAGTCCTCGCATCGATGGTCTCGAAGGCGCAATGGCCGAGCTGGCCGGGGTGATCAACGCGGCGCAAGGTCGGCTCGTGCAATTGATCGCCGAGGGTCTCGAAGCAGGCCTGTGGCAGCAGTCCGGGATCCACTCGCCCACGCAGTGGCTCACCTGGCAGCTCGGCATCTCGAGCGGCCACGCCGGTCGCCTGGTCGCCCTCGCGCAGCGCGCCGGGGAGCTCCCCGCCACGATGCAGGCGTTCGCGCACGGGGAGGTCTCGCTCGAGCAAGCTGTTGTCGTTGCCCGCCACGTCCCCGCCGATCACGAAGCATCCGCCGTCGCGCTCGCTCGCCGGTGCACCGTCCATCAGCTTTCCCGTGCGCTGCACCGCTACTCGTTCGAGCCGGCCACCGAATCGGAGCAACCCGAAGCCCAACCCGAACGTCGCGTCGTGTCGTTCGGTGCAAGCGAGCACGGTCGTTGGCGCATGCATGCCGACTTGCCGCTCGACGAAGGCGCAATGGTCGAACAAGCGCTCGTCGCCAAGCACCACGACTTGTTCACCAAAGCATCCGACGATGCCGAACGCGTCGAGGTCACCTGGGCCGACGCGCTCGTCGCCGTCGCCGAAGGATCACTCACGACCGACGACGCGCGCCTTCCCGGTTCGCATCGCGTCATGATCCACGCGCACCTCGAAGCCGACCCGGCAAACCCGACCGGCGTGGGCGCGGTGTCGCTGCACCTCGGCAGCCGACTGCCGAGCGAGCTCCGCCGATTCCTCACGTGCGACGCGCCCGTCCGGCCGATCTTCGAACGACACGGCAAGCCCGTGAGCGTCGGCCGCACGATGCGGATCGTGCCCGGGCGCACCCGCCGAGCCGTCGAGCACCGCGACGGCGGCTGCGCGGTCCCGGGATGCAGCGCCACCCGATTCCTCCAGATCCACCACATCGAGCACTGGGAAGATGGCGGCGCAAGCGACACCGCGAACCTCGTCGCACTCTGCCGACGACATCATCGGTCGCATCATCTCGGCGAGCTCCGCATCGAAGGCGACGCCGATCGAACCCGCGGCGACCCCGAAGGTCTGCACTTCGCCGACGCGCGCGGCCGACCGATCGAACCGAGCGGCACACCGCGACCACCCGGCGAGCTCCCACGCGGACCGCGCTACAAGCACCCGTCCGGCGAGCACCTCGACCCACTCGACGTCACCATCGCACCCAGTCGCGCCGCCTGACACTCGTCGCCACCCTGCGGCCTCCGTAGGCTTGCAGGTCGGGAAGCCTGACGAAGCGGCGCAGCGCGCACGTACGCCCTTGCGGATTTCCCGTTGAAGCCACGGTCAAAGTGGAGCGCGACGGACAGATGGAGAAGAAGGAAGCGTTCTATCTGCGCGTCGGCAACGGCACGAAAGAACTTGGCGAGGCCCAGCAGCAGAAGTACATCGTTAGTAGGTAGAGCGACGATCGGTGACCAACTTTACGACGTCGGTGGTTCGTGGCGCGAAGCTCCAGGCAAATTCGGCACGGTGACGGTGACCCCCATGTATCAAAGCCTCGGGACCAAGGAAGAGAAACGGGCATGAAGAAGAGCGGGTCGCAGAACAGCGAGTCTCCTTCTCAGCTGATCGACGCGAGAATCAAGGAGCTCGGCGACTGGCGGGGCGAGATGCTCAGCCGGCTCCGTGCCGTGGTCAAGGAAGCCGATCCCGAAGTCGTCGAGGAGTGGAAGTGGAGAGGCGTTCCGGCGTGGTCGCACGACGGATTGATCTGCACCGGCGAGACGTACAAGAGCGTCGTGAAGATGACCTTCGCCAAAGGGGCGGCTCTGAAGGATCCTTCGGGCCTCTTCAACTCCAGTCTTGACGGGAACACAAGGCGTGCCATCGACTTCCACGAGGGCGAGAAGATCAACGAGAAGGCGTTGAAGACTCTCGTTCGCGCCGCCGTGACCCTGAACAAGTCCAAAGCCAAGAGCTGATCCACGGAATCAAACATCTTCCGTGGGCCCGGGCCCGTCCGAATCGAGCAGGCCACGGCCGTAGCGGTGGTGATGACGCTGCGCGTGCTCAGCTGGGCTTGCGGCCACGCACGAATGCGCTCATGACCTCGCCATCGAGATCGGTGATGGTCGCATCCAGGTCGAAGTCCACTGGTATGTCGATGGCAGCGAGCATGTCACCGGCGAGGCGAGTGAGATCATCGCGCTCGAACACGCGGCTGGCCTCGACGCTGACATCCACGAAGCCCGCCGCGTCCAGCTTCGCCAGGTAGTCACGCTCGAGCAGCGCGCCCGCGACGCACCCAGTCCAGAGCGCGACGATCTCCTGCACTGCGACGGGCAGCGGCCGGCGTAGGACGATGTCGGAGATCGCCAGGCGCCCGTCGGGTCTCAGCACCCGGAACGCCTCGCGCAGCACCGCGTCTTTGTCGGGGGAGAGGTTCACCACGCAGTTGGAGATGATCACGTCGACCGACGCGTCGGGGAGCGGGACGTCTTCGATGGTCCCGAGGAGGAACTCGGCGTTGATGACACCCGCCTCGGCCTGGTTCTGCCGAGCGAGCTCGAGCATCTCCGGAGTCATATCGAGGCCGTAGGCCAGCCCCGTCGGGCCGACGCGGCGGGCCGACAGCAGCACATCGATCCCGCCACCTGACCCGAGGTCGAGCACGATCTCGCCGGGGTGCAGGTCGGCGAGCATCGTCGGATTCCCGCAACCGAGCGCCGCGGCCAGCGCCGCATCGGGCAGGGTGTCGGCGTCGTGCTCGTCGTACAGGGAGCTGCCGATGAGGCCGGTTGCAGCACCCGGGGTCGAGCAGCACGAGGCGTCGGTGGCGGCGCGGGCCGCGTCGCCATAGCGCTCACGCACCGCGCCGAGAATCCGGTCCGTGTCCGGCGTCGTCATGATGTCGCCTCCCTGTGGGCTGGAACCCCTGGGTCGTGCATGCCTCCCAGCATGGCGTACGCCGGAGCGTCGTTCCACCGAGCACGGTGGCTGGGCGCGCGTGCGCGCCGCTTGCGGCGGGCGCGGGTCGCATGCAGACTCGCCACCCTGTGACCTGGCGCGTCATCCAGTGGGCCACCGGCGGTGTGGGGAAGGCCGCCATCGAGGCTGTCCTCGACCACCCCGAGCTGGAGCTCGTGGGCTGCTGGGTGCACGGCGCGGACAAGCACGGGCGCGACGTCAGCGAGATCGTCGGGCGCGGGCTCGGCACCGTCGGCGTTACGGCCACCACCGACGTCGACGAGCTCCTCGCCATGGAGGCGGACTGTGTCGTGTACGCCCCGCTGCTCCCGGACCCGGCGGTCGTCGCCCGGATCCTCCGCTCGGGCAAGAGCGTGGTCACGCCGGTCGGGTGGGTCTACCCGGACCCCGCCACGGCGGGGGAGCTGGAGGAGGCGTGTCGGGGGGGCGGGAGCGTGCTCCACGGTACGGGCATCCACCCCGGCGGGATCACCGAACGCTTCCCGTTGAGCGTGTCGGCGCTGTGCGGGCGCATCACCCGCGTGCGCGCCGAGGAGTTCTCCGACATCCGCACCTATGACGCGCCCGACGTGGTGCGCGACGTGATGCTGTTCGGCTCGGAGCCAGCGGTGGCGCGGACGAGCATCATGCTCGAAGTGCTCGGGCAGGGGTTCGGCCAGTCCGTGCACATGGTGGCCGATGTGCTCGGCGTCGCCCTCGACGACGAGCTGGGCACCACGCACGAGGTCGCGGTCGCCACCGAGCCCATCGAGTCACCGATCGGCACGATCGAGCCGGGTCTCGTCGCCGCGCAGCGGTTCCGGTGGGAGGGGACGGTCGACGGGACGCCCGTCGTCACCGCCGCGGTGAACTGGCTCATGGGCGAGGAACACCTCGACCCGCCCTGGACGTTCGGGTCCGAAGGCGAGCGCTTCGAGGTGGAGGTGGAGGGTGACCCTCCCGTCCACCTCACGTTTCACGGCCTGCACCCCGAGTCAGTGGCGGCAGGCCTCGCGCGCAACCCCGGCATCGTGGCGACGGCGATGCACTGCGTGAACGCGGTGCCCTACGTGTGCCGCGCCGAGCCCGGCATCCGCACCTACCTCGACTTGCCGCTGATCGCAGGTCGCGCCGACCGCCGCCTCCGCGCCGACGGGACGACGAGGTGATCCTCGACCGCTTCCGTCTCGACGGCAAGGTGGGGATCGTCACTGGCGCGGGGAAAGGCATCGGACGCGGGATCGCCATCGGCTTCGCCGAGGCCGGCGCGGATGTGGTGTGCGCAGCGCGCACGGTCGCCGACATCGAGGCGGTCGCCGACGAGGTTCGGGCGCGCGGCGGCGCGCCCTGGCCGTGCCCACCGACGTCATGCGGACCGCCGACCACGAGCGGCTGGTGGAAACCACGGTCGCGGAGCTCGGCCGTGTCGACATCCTCGTCAACAACGCGGGAGGCACGATGCCCCGCGCGGCGATGGACACCGACGAGGCGTTCTTCGAGACGGCGCTGCGCTTCAACGTCACGTCCGCCTTCCTCCTCACGCGCCGGGCCGTGCGCGCCATGGTCGACACGGCCGGCGAGGGGGCGGTGGTGAATATCTCGTCGCGCTCGAGCGACATGGTGCAGACCGCCTTCGTCGCCTATGGCGCCGGCAAGGCGGCGCTGAACATGGTGACGAAGAACCTCGCCGCCGAATTGGCACCGCGTGTGCGGGTCAACGCCATCTCCGTCGGCGGCGTGGCCACGCAGGCGCTCGAGGTTGTCCTCACCGACGACAACCTCCGCATGATGTTCGAGGCGAACACGCCGATGCACCGCCCCGGCACGCCGGAGGACATTGCCTGCGCCGCGCTGTACCTGGCGTCGCCTGCCGGCTCCTGGGTCACCGGGAAGGTGTTCCAGGTGGACGGAGGCACCGAGGCGCCGGCGATCACCGTCCCCGTGCCGCCGCTGGAGCCGACGCCGCGCGAGGGGTGACGCGCTATCTGGCGTCCACCGCTCGGGCGGAGTCTGGCCGCCATCGTGAAGGTGTCGGGGAACACCTCAGTAACGTTTACCGAGACAGTCACGCTGCCCTGACCTACGACAGCCCCACCCGTTATGACAGCGGTGGCTCGCATCTTCAACGCGACACCCCCCCTACACTCCGCCCTTCCCTACGAGAGGCATCCCTGTGAGTCCAACGAGAAAGACGGCGCTCATTGCGGGCGTATTCTTCCTGCTCACTTTCGTTACCTCTATTGCAGCGTTACTGCTCTACGACCCGGTGCTCAACAACACTCGCTACATCGTCGGCGCAGGCGCCGACGCGCGCGTCTCGTTCGGCGCGTTCCTCGAAGTCCTCCTCGCCATCACAAACATCGGCACCGCCGTCGTGCTGTTCCCCATCCTCAAGCGGCAAAGGGAAAGTGTCGCGCTGGGCTATGTCGCCAGCCGCGTCCTTGAATCGACGATCATCATCGTCGGCGTCATCAGCTTGCTTTCGGTCGTGACGTTGCGGCAGGACCTCGCAGGAGCAGGCCGCGCAGACCATGGCTCACTTATCATCGCCGGCCGGTCTCTGGTCGCGTTCCATGACTGGACGTTCCTCCTTGGGCCTGCCTTCTGTGCGGGCTTCGGGAACGGGCTCTTGCTCGGGTACTTGATGTACACGTCGGGGCTCGTGCCACGATGGATGGCTCGGTTGGGCCTGATCGGTGGACCCTTGGTCTTCGCTTCGGCGGTCGCCGTCCTGTTTGGGGCCTACGAGCAAGGATCCTCGTTGAATGGCCTCCTGACAATCCCGGAGTTCATTTGGGAGTTGTCCCTTGGCATCTACCTCACATTCAAGGGGTTCAGGCCGTCTCCGATCCTCTCCCAGGATGGGAGCCCCGCCCTGCAGCAATCGTGATCGCTCGCCGTTGCCGCTCGAACGATCGGCTCGATGCCGGTGGAGGACTGCCGTTATGTCGTCACGAGAAATCGACCGCTACCTCGCGATGCTCGACGAGCCCAAGCGAAGCACTCTCGAGGCGCTGCGGAGGGCGATCCTCGAAGTCGTGCCCGAGGCAGAACAATGCATCTCCTACGGCGTGCCCACGTTCAAGGTTCGGGGCAAGGCGGTGGCCGGCTTCGCTGCGTTCAAGCACCATCTGAGCTACCTGCCTCACAGTGGCTCGGTGCTCGCAGCGCTCGGCGACGACGTCACACAGTTCGAGCAGACAAAGGGATCGCTGCACTTCGCGATCGACAAACCGCTGCCCAAGCGTCTCGTGAGGAAGCTCGTCACTACTCGCATGCGCCAGCTCGGACTCAAATAGAAGAAGGCGTACCGCTCAGCACGGCCCGCGCGGCGCGGTTCATGCTCGCGGTCGCCTTCAAACCGGCCGGTACCGAATGGATCGGCTACCACGCCTTCCCGGCTCGCGCCGAGGACATGGCGTCAACTCAGCGCGCTCGGCTTCCCAAGACCCGGCGACCCCTACTGGACCGCCGAAACACTCGCAGGCGTCGCCGCGCGCGTACCCATCCCTCGACATGACCCCATGGCAGGCCGCACTCAACACCTGAACGCAACGCTCGCGCCAACACTTCACGCCAAGTGCCGCGGCCGGGTGCTCGTGGTCTGAACGTCCTCGCATCACCTCCACAAGAGCCCAAGGAAGGCACTTCCAGAGGTCAGAGCGCATTGCGGTCTACCGATCGCGCAACGACCTCGTGCGGGCTGCCAATTCGAATGACTGAGCGGACCTGCCTTGCTCAGGATTCGGCGACGCGCTTGAGGTTGGCGAGGGTGTCTGTGATGCCGTCCAGCGCCATCTGGGCCATTCCGTCGATGCGTGCCTTGACGTCGAGGTTCGGATCTCCAGCGCTGACGAAGTCCGGGTAGGCCGGAAGGACCTGCCATAACTCGGTCGCTCTGGTGCCATTGCCCTCTGATTCAAAGGTGTAGCCCCAGCGCACCAGCTCGGCGTCACCGCTTGGCCCGTGGTTGATGAAGGTGAACTCCTGGCCAGGCGCGGCGACGACGACCTGGCAATGAGTGTCCCAGGTGAACTCGCCAATGGCGTTGTGGCCGGTGAACCAGGAGCCCGCCGTGCCTGCCTCGCTTGGGTTGTCCCATGTGCCGGACTGGCACACGGGGCTGAGCTCGCCGATCCGTGTCACGTCGCTGACGATCGCATAGACGTCTTCGGGGGGTTGGTTGATGATGATCGAGTCGGCATGGTTGTATCCAGATACGTCCATACGACCGGACCTTACGGCGGGTCCGCGCCGGCTCGCTGAGCCAACCTGCGGTCGTCGTGTTGCCCGTGGAGTCCGCGAGAGAGACGACGATCGACGGCTGAACCCAGCGCACCGGGGTGCGCTCACCGATTGCTGAGCCGGAACCCGTTTCCGTCGTCGGGAGGGAGACGCTTCCTGCGCTGCCACCACCGCCGGCGTCCGGTCTTGGAGTCTTCGAGGTCACCAATCACCTCGGGTTCTGCGTGCTCGACGATCGCTTCGGCGTCGGCGAGGACCCCCTCGACATCATCGGGCGCCGCGTCGGGTTCGTCTTCCACCGACGGGCGATTGAACGGCGCGGTGACGAACGTCCCGTCGATCACCGACAGCTCGAAGTGTGAGCAGTTCTCGGGGCAACGCCAGGGCTGCTCCGGCGCGAGGCCGAGCTCGCAGAACCGAGCGATCTCACCGTCGTCGTAGGTGCGAGCCTCGAAATGGCGGCAGTTCTCGCGGATCGGCACGTCCCGAGTCTCCCACAGGGAAGGTTTTGCGCCGGCGCAGTCAGCGGCGGGAGGAAGCTATTTACCGGGCCGCGCCGAGAGTCCCGGCCGCCAGCCAACGCGCGGCAGGACGATAAGCGTTCGCTCGATGCCGGACCACCGAGAGCACATGACTGACTCGCAACTCGCGAACGACCGCACCTTCCTCGCGTGGCTCCGTACCGGCATCGCGCTCTTCGGGCTGGGCTTTGTCGTTGCAAAGGTGGCCCTCATCGTCGAGGTGGCCCTCATCGTCGAGGTCGAGTCCGGGACCCGGGGTCTCTCATCGTCTGAAGCGCCCGGCGTGCACGCGTAACCGTCAGATGCTGGCCGGACGCCTGTGGCGTGAGCTGCGCATCCGCAGTTGACTTGAGGAATGGACACGGAACTCGCGAACGATCGCACCTACCTCGCGTGGCTCCGCACCGGCATCGCGGCTCTTCGGGCTGGGCTTTGTCGTTGCAAAGGTCGCGCTGATAGTCAAACCAGACAGTGCCCAGCTGTCTGATGAAGATCTGTACAGCGCGGCTGGAGTACTTATCGTCCTTACCGGCGCCGCGCTCGTCGTCGTTGGGCATGTCCAGCACGCGGGCGGTATTGAAGGTGCTGAAGGGCGACGAAGCAGCCGGGCCTAGATGGCCGTTGACGATCACCACGGTCGCCGTGATCGGCGCGGTGCTCCTCTCGGCACTCATCGTCGTCTCGACGTAGGTTCACAAACGTTGCGCGGGCTTTGGTGCAGTTGCGGTTACGCCGTGGGTTGCTCGGGCGCGTCGACTAGCAGCTGAGCGTCTTGCTGATGGAGTCCGCCGCGCCCTTGAGCTGGGACTCCGCTTTGCCGAGCGTGGACTGGATATCGGCAAGGCTGGTCGCCGACGTGAGATCGCTGAGTGTGCCCTTGACGCCCTGAAGGTCGGCCTGGACCGACGCCTTCTCCGACGAAGCCAACTTCTTGGCCGAGCTCTCGAGCGCGGTGAAGTCCGACTGCACCTTGGAGACCTGATCCTTGGCGTTGCCGAAATTGCCGCTCTTGATATCGGTACCCAACTGGTTCACCGAATCCTTCAGAGAGCTGGCATCGCTGCAGACAGCAGCTTGCTGCGACGACTTGCTGTCACTGCTGCACGCAGTCACCGACACCGCGACCAAGAGGAGTGAGAGTGGGAGAACGGCGAACGAACTGCGGCGCATGGCTGGGGCTCCCTGTTCGGACGGATGCGTATCACTGGTGCGGCGCGTCTTCGACGGTGAGCATAAGGCGAATCGCAATCGAGCGCCTCACCCACGGCGGGTGATCTCGTGCTGCCGTCACCACTACGGGGCGCTCGTCTCGTCTTCAGTTGGCTGGAACGTGCGACTCAGTCATGCGGGATCTCGGTGGTGGGCCGGGTTCATGCGACGATCAGGGAGTTGATCGCTCATGGCGGGCTTCTCTCGCCGCCGGGCCGAAGCACTCCTCCGCGAGCGGACAATGCCTCGGTCGGTTATCGCCCACACGCAACGGCGCGATTATCACCGCGCGGTCAATCAAAGGTCGATCACGAGATCGGTGGCGGGGCGCGAGCAGCACACGAGTAGGTTGGCCACGGCGGGCGCCTCGAGTGGCTCGGGGGCGTAGTCGACCGTTCCATCGAGGAGACCGGTCTCGCAAGTGTGGCAAACGCCGGAGCGACACGACCATCGCACCGGCACATCACAGGCCTCGGCCAACTCGAGGATGCTTGGCCACCGCTCACCCCAACGCACGTTGAGGCCTGTGCGCACGAACGAGATGAGCGGTCCCGATCCCGGTACGCCCTCGGGTTGATGCGGCGGCGGCATCGGAACTGCGACGACTCCGGGCGTGGTCGACCCCTGTGCACCGAAGATCTCCGTGTGCACACGCCCGACAGCAACCCCGAGCGCGGCGAGACCCTCGCGCAACGCGTCCATGAACGCGCTCGGTCCGCACAGGTAGTACACGCCGTCCATGGGGACCCCCGCCGCTTCGAGTGCCTCCGGGGTGATGCGACCGACCGCGTCGTAGTCCGTGTCCGTGCGGTCGGTCGGGCTTGGTCGGCTGTACCAGATGCGACGGTGCACGTGCACAAGGTCGTCCAAGAGCGATCCTGTCTCTTCGGCGAACGCGTGCTCGGATCTGTTCCGTGCGCCGTGGAACCACCAGATGTCGCGAGTCGAACGGCGGTCGTGGAGCGCATGCAGCATCGCCAGCAGCGGCGTCACGCCGACTCCGGCGCTGACGAGCACGACCGGCCGCTCGCTGTCGTCAAGGATGAACAATCCTCGTGGGGCCCCGACCTCCAACCGATCGCCGATACCGACGTCCCGTCGGATGTGGCGGCCGGCGGCGCCGTGGGGTTCGACCTTGACACCGATCCTGTAGTTGGCATCACCCGGGGATCCCGAAAGCGAATAGCTACGCACGAGTGGCGAGGAGTCCTGGCCCGGCCTGAGCTTGAGCGTGATGAATTGGCCGGGTCGCGGCCGGGCTAGGGGCTGACCGTCGTCGGACTCCAGCTCCAGGGACACGACATCGCTGCTCTCCGATCGCTTCGCCGCGACCCGCAGCGTGCGAAAGCCGCGCCACGCCGGCGGTGGATCTTGCGCCGTCAGCCCTGCGTTCCCTCCTTCAGGGGAACCCCCGAGCTGCTCGTCGAGAAGCGCCCGCAGGGATACCTGCCAGCCCGGGCTGAGCGCCGGGATGCGGAGCGCGCGCCGGAGTTGCTCGACATCGTGACGGCCGGCGAGGTAGAGCAGCGCGTTGACGTCGGCGACCGTCATCGCCTCGCTCCCGGTCGCGATCTTCATCACGTCGTCGCCGGCCCGAACGTCGCCCTCTTCGAGCACGCGGAAGTAGAAGCCCGGACGGCCGTGGGCCACGAGGAGCGCAGCCATGCGCGGCTCGTCCATCCGGATCCCGACTCGATAGCACGTGACCCGCGGCTGGGTGACCTCGAAGAGCGCCGAGCCGATGCGATACCGGTCGCCGATGCAGACCTCGTCGTCGCTGAGCCCGTCGACCGTGAAATTCTCGCCGAACTGGCCGAAGCTGAAATCGTCGCGCTTCATCTGGTCCTGCCAGTATCGGTACGAGTCGAGCTGGTACACGTACACAGCCCGGTGCTCGCCTCCGTGACCCTTCAGATCACCCTGGCCGTCACCGTCCACGTTCAGACGCCGGACGGTTCGCGGCCCCTCGACCGCCGCCTTCCAGATTCCCGTGACAACGGTCTGCCCCCGCCACGTGATCTCTTGCGGAAGCCCGACGTTGACCGATACGAGCCTCGCGATGCGCATCGTTGTCACGTGTCATCTATATAGCGGGTCGTCTCGAACGGCAACAGCTCGGAGGTGGGATCGACCAGCGCCCCCCGACCGGCAGAACCCACGCAGCGGTAACAAACGCGCACCAAGGGCGCGCTTCTCATGGGTCCCGACGGCGCGTTCATCACCGGCAGCGACTTCCTCGTCGACGGCGGCGTTACCGCCTCCTACTTCTACGGTGAACTCGTCCCACGGTGACCGATCGGCGCTGTTGCGTTGACTCGGATCGGGCCGCGCTGGATCGAGACGCTGTCTTGCTCCGCGGTGCACTGTTGCGTTGGCGGGTCATCCGATGACGGCCGGCATGGAGTCCCAGCCCCGGACCGTCGAGGTCGGGGCCCGGCGGGCGTTGGCCATGTCGATCTGCCACTCCGGAAACCGGTTCAGCACCTCGTCGAGCGCGATGCGGGCCTCGAGGCGGGCCAGGGCCGCTCCGAGGCAGAAGTGCACGCCGTATCCGAACGTCACGTGCTGGCCGAGGTCCCGATGGATGTCGAAGCGGTCCGCGTCCTCGAACTGGCGCTCGTCCCGGTTGGCCGACGCGAGCATGAGCAGCAACGCGCTCCCGGCCGGCACCCGCTGCCCGTGATATTCGACGTCCTCGGCGACGTATCGCGCGACGTGCGGCCCGGGCGGCTCGTAGCGCAGCAGCTCCTCGATCGCGTTCGGAATGAGCGAGCGGTCCTCGACCACCTCACGACGCTGGTCCGGGTGCTCGGCCAGCACCTTGCCCATCCACCCGAACAGCCTGCCCGTGGTCTCGACGCCGGCGCCGGCGATCACGGCGAGAAAGATGAGCATCTCCTCCTTGGTCAACCGGCGGACCGTGCCGGAGATGTCCTCGAACTCGGTGTTCAGCAGCTCGGTGACGAGGTCGTCCGAGGGGTTCTTCTCCCGCCACGCCACGTACTCGGCGAACAGGTTGCCGTCGAAGTAGTGGTCCTTCTGGACCGGCAGCGGCTCGCCGGGCTCGTTCCGTAGGGTGCGTCGGGCCTGCGTCGCGCACCGCCGGCTGGTCGGCGTCGGGGATGCCGACCAACATGCCGATCGTCCTCATCGGCAGTTCCGCGCCGAGGTCGAGCACGAAGTCGAACCGGTCGGAGCCCACCAGCGGGTCCAGGCACACGGCGCAGAAGGCCCGAACCTTCGCTTCCAACGCCTTCATCTTCTTCGGGGTGAAGGCCCGCGACACCAGTGCGCGGTGGATGGTGTGGAGCGGCGGGTCCTCGTTGATGAACACGCCGGGCGGCATGACGGGGTCGGCCTTGACGACCTCGAGGATGTCGCCCTTGGCCGAGCTGAGGCGCTTCGAGTCCTTCAGGGCCGCCTCGACGTCCGAGAAGCGGCTCAGGGCCCAGAAGTCGTAGCGCTTGTTGTAGTAGAGCGGTGCCTCGTCGCGCAGACGGCGGTAGGTCGGGTACGGGTCGACGTCGATCTCGACGTCGTACGGGTCGTAGTACAGACCGTCGTCGCTCACCGCTCCTCCTCGGCCCGGCACGTTATACGAACGTATAGCACAAGTCGGAACCGCGCCGATCGCGACGTGCCTACCGAGATTCGGATCGAGCTGGTCGAGAAATCGTCTCGCTGCGGCGCGACCTACGGCAGCACTGCGCGCCGAGCGGACAGCGTCAATCGGGCGGGACTGGCATCCCGCTCGTGTCGATGTCGGACTCGAGCTGCAGCCCGAAACTGTTGAACGCCATTGCCAAGCACGTGTACGTGCCGATGAGGAACACGAGCTCCACGAGCTCGCGCTCGTCGAGGTGCTCGGCCAGGCGCGCCCACGTGTCGTCGTCGATTCTGTAACGATCGATCAGCTGATCGGTCGCGGCGACCAGGGCGCGCTCGAGCGGCGTCCAGGTGACGGCGTCGACACCGCGCGCAATCGCATCGACGTCTTCCGCGGTGATCCCGTGCTGCGCGGCGAACCGTACATGGTGCACCCATTCGTAGCGGGAGCGCGTCCGCCAGGACACGCGGAGCACCATCAGTTCGCGCGCGTGGCTCGAGCGCAGGTTCCCAGAGGAGCACGCGGTTGTAGGCGAAGAACGGGCCGGCGAGGGCGGGATGGTGCATCATCGTCGCGAGCACGTTCGGCACGGGTGCGGCGTCGGCATCGGCTGCGAGAAAGCGGTCGACGACGCCCTCCGGGAACGCGACACGCAGCGCCGCGAGCGCGTCTCTGTCCCAGCGCTCGGGTGGTAACGGTACGAGGCGCGGCGCGGCGACGTCACTCACAGGTGCCGGCCGTCTTCAGCGGCGATCTGGCGGCCGGGGGTCGATCGGATCGGCACTTGTGCTCCCTTCGCCGATGTTGTACAACTGTATAGCGGTTGCACGCCCTCGTCGGCGAAGAGGCCGTCGCCTGACTCCGGAAACTACGTGATGATCGAAGCACAACTCGAGGACCTGCGCCGAGAGGTCCAGTACCTCAAGGACCGCACAGCGATTGTTGACTGCATTGCTCGCCATGCCCGCGGCTGTGATCGGCACGACGTCGAACTGCTCACGAGTACGTACCACGACGACGGCATCGATGAGCACGGCTCGACCGTGAACCGTGGGCCCGAGTACGCGCCGTGGGCGAACGCGGTTCATGCCATGACCTCCCAGACGCACGTGCACAACATTACGACGCAAACATGTGAGATCGACGGTGACGTCGCCCACGCGGAGAGCTACGCGCTGGTCGCGATGCTGAGCCCCGACGGCGCGACCGCCACCTTGCTCAACGGTCGCTACATCGACCGGCTCGAGCGACGCAACGGCACCTGGAAGATCGCAGTTCGGCGCTCGACGGTGGAGCTGATGCTCACTGCAGACGCCTCGATGCTGCAATCCCCGTTCTTCGAGGAGCAGGGCTACATCAAGGGCACACGGGATCGCACCGACCCGTCGTACGAACGCCCGCTGTCACTCGAGACGGCCGCGCTGCGGTGGTGAGTCGCATCATGCCCCCGGGACTGCCTCCGGGTCTCAGTTCGGGAAGGCGAGCACGCGCGGACGCTGCGCCGTTCGATGCTCGTAGGCCTCGTCATGGTGATACGGCGTCGAGGCCGCGCGCGGCGAACAACCGCTCGGCCGCCCGAACGTCTCTTTCTTTCCTGGACCGCGGCACGAGCGACACCGCCGCGCATGAATGCGCCCTGTACGGACATGAGTTAAGGAACCTGGAGTGCGATCTCGTCCAGCGGTACACCTTGCACGAGGGGGGAGTCGGGATGGTTCAGCGGAGCGTTGCCCGCGAGCGGCGGGGCTATGGCAGCTGGCGGCGAGCGGTCGTCGGCGTGCTTGCCGCGGTGGTGCTCGTATCGGCGTGCGGCAGCAGCGGTAGCTCGAGCAGCAAGACGAGCGGGACCAGCGGGTCGTCGACCACGGCCAAGGGCGTGAGCTCGTCCAGCGCCGCGAAGCTGCTCCTGGGAGCGCCGAAGCAGGCCACGGGTGAGCCGGTCAAGGTCGGCGTCATCAGCGACGGCCGCAACCCCGCGGCGGACAACTCGATCGAGGGCGACGTCGCGAAGGAGACGTTCGCCTACCTCGACGGTTACGGCGGTATCGGCGGCCGGCCGGTCAAGGTGTACACCTGCGAGACCCACGGCGACCCGGGCGGCGCCACCGACTGCGCCAACCAGATGATCCAGAACGGCGTCGCGACCGTGGTGATCGGCCAGAGCGGCGTCGTGACGAACGTCTACACGCCGTTGCACGCCGCGCACATGCCGACGTTCCTGTACGGGAATCCCGACAAAACCGTTCTGTCTGACGCCACCTCGACGTTCGTCTTCGGGAACGTGTACGCCGTGTTGGCCGACATGCCGATCGCCGTGGCCAAGGCGAACAAGATCAAGAAGGTCGCCGCCACAGTGATCGATGTTCCGGCAGCGACGTCGTTCTGGGAATCGCAGGGCCCGGCGCAGTTCAAGAAGGCGGGAATCGGCCTGGACGTGGTGCGGATCCCGGTCGGCGCCGCCGACGTGACGCCGCAGATGCAGCAGATCGTGTCGAGCGGCGCGGGGCTGGTGCACGCGATCGGCGCCAACACCACGTGCATCGCGGTAATGAACGGCCTCCACGCCGTCGGCTACACCGGTAAGGTCACGGTCTTCCAGCAGTGCGTCGACGCCTCGACCCGCAAGGCGGTCCCGCCCTCCGTCCTGAAGGGCGTCACCGAGTCGGCGACGGCACCGGTCGACGGCCATCCACCCGACCCCGGCCTCGCGATCTACCAGCAGGAGATCGCCCCGAAGGTGAAGGGCCACGCCGATCCCGGCAGCGCGGGGGAGCTCATGTTCATCAGCGTCATGGGGTTCCACGTCGCCCTCGAAGGGTTCACGGGTGACATCACGTCGCAGAACGTCATCGCGACCGCCAAGAAGATGCCGTGGAAGGCGCTCCCGGGCGGCGGCCTCCACTTCCGGTGCAACGGCAAGGCGGTTCCCGGGTCGCCGGCGCTGTGCACCCGAGCCGGGCTCGTCACGGTGCTCGACGCCAAGGGTCAGCCGACGGTGTACAAGTCGGTCGGCGACACGCCGATCCCGGGCTGAGAGGACTGAACAGCATCGGCTGCGACCCGGGACACGCCGGGCCGCGGCCGGAGCGTAGGAGCACGCTCGGGTGGAGCACCTGACCAACCTGGTCTTCGGACTCGGCAACGGCGGCGTGTTCGCCGCCCTCGCGTTCGCGTACAGTTCGGCCTTGTCGGCTGGTTCGGCATAGGTGAGCACGTCGACGATGTCTCGCAATGCAACGACGAGGGCCTTGACTTGGTCCTTGGTCATCTTGCCGCCGGGGATCTGATAGCCGAGCTGCGCTTCGAGGGCCCGGCGTTCGCGGTGGACTTCGGTGATCCATTGGGCGGCGATGGCGACGTCGCCGTCTCGGTCGAGGAGCTTGCTGTAGCGCTCGATCTTCCGGTCGCATTCCTTGATCGCTTCGCGGAGTGCCGCCTCGTGCCGTTCGGTGTCGGGTTCCCGCTCGGAGACGCCTGCGAGCATTTCGCCGGTCGCGTCGATGCTCTTGGGGTGCTCGTTGCCGCCATCGGGGTAGTCGCTGGGGTGCCGCTCGCAACGGCTCAGTCGCTGCCTGGCGGCACTGCGTCGGTACCGAAGGAGAGTCTCCCGCGATCCGGTTCGACGCTGACGCTGTGTCTCGCCCGAGAAGGACGGTGCCCCATGCGGTCCTCCACGGGATGCTGTCACTGTCGGCGGCGTCGACACCGAGTCCGCGCGCCATTGCCCAGCGGCGCCAGTCGGTATGGTTAGCCCTGCCCTATCCAGCTTGTTCCATGCGCGGCTGAGTCCGGCGGGGCGAGGTAGACCGCCTCGTCCATGGTGCTGTTCAGGATTGTGAACTCGTCGGTCGACATGGAGTCGTCGATCTTCTCGAGCACCCTCTCCGGGGTGATCGCTGCGTCCCAGGTCCCCGGGACCACGCCGAAGAACGCGCGTGCCACGCGACCGCCGCCAGTGGAGATGGCCTCGCCGGTGAAGGGCACGTTCTCGTGCACGAGGGCGACCGCGACGGCCGCGACCTGCTCCGGCGTGAACGTCGAGCGCATCCAATCTCGCACGGCTTTGTCAGGCACGAGCTCCGCGAGGCGGGTGTAGGCCATCGGCAGCAGCGCGTTCACCTTGATGCCGTGGGCGGCACCGTCGACGGCGAGCGCTTTGGTCACCCCGAGCAGCGCGGCCTTTGCGCCGGTGTAGGCGTACTCGCCGGTGAGTCCGAATGCACCGCTCGATGAGGTGTTGAGGATTCGCCCGTACCCCTGGTCCACCATGTGCGGCCACGCCGCACCGATGGTGAAGAACGATCCGTACACGTGGATCTCGAACATCCGACGAAGCTCGTCTTCGTCGACCTGGTCGATCGTCGACGGTGCGCTTCCCGGGCCTGCATTGTTGATGAGCACGTCGATGCGCCCCCATCGGGAGAGAGCGTCATCGATGATCGATCGAGCACCGTCGACGGTGGCGACGGTGGCGATGCTTGCGACGGCGGAGCCGCCGGCGGCCTCGATCTCGGTCACGACCCTCTGCGCGGGGCCGGCGTCGAACCCTCGTCCCGATGCGTCGGTCCCGAGGTCGTTGACGAGCACGTGGGCGCCGCGGCCCGCGAGCAGTAACGCATGTGACCGTCCCAACCCTCGTCCTGCTCCGGTCACCGCCACGACCCGCTCGTCGAAGCGCAGTTCGTCGGCCATTGGTGTCGCCTCCCCCTCATTCAGTCGTACGTGAACCTTGACCGCTGACGTGCGGTGTCAGGAAGTCGGTGAGTTGAGCGTCAAGCCGCCGAGCGTTGTCGTGAGGGTCCGCGGAAGGTCGCGAGACCGCCCAGTCCGCCCTGTGTGTCACCACGAATCCTCCGGGGCTGGTCTTTTCTGGTGCCATTGTGCAGTCCGCTAAACGTGAGGTCGGATTGCCACGTCCAGGAGGTCGGCGTCGTGGCGCGGGTGCCCGCCTCAGTGCCGTCGACGGAGTTCAGTCCATCGGCGCTGTAGTTCGTGTACGTGACCGCGACCGAGACCACCTCGGTGGCGCCCGGGTTGAAACGCGACGGACCGTCGGTGACGACCACCTCGGCCGAGCCCTTCTTGCCCTTCAGGGTGTAGGTGTCGGCCGGCACGGTCGTCGGTACCGGTGGCAGCGTGGTGACGCCGGGCTCGTAGGCGATGCCCCAAGGGATCGCGTCCGGGACCGGCTTGGGCTGCGGAAGCGGCTTGGTGGGCTTGCGGTCGGCTTGGCGATCATCAATCGCGACTCGCGAGCCAGGTCGTCGCGGACGCGATGCGCCGAGCCGACCCCAAAACACTCGCGGCAGCGGACGACCCATGGACGCTCGACCGTGCCCTGCGAACCGAACGCGACCACCAGGCCGCCATCGTCGCCGCCCGGCCGCCCGACCGCCGTCGTGAACTCGAGCACGCACGCGAGGCGCTCACTCGCGCCGAGCACGAACATCACGAAGCTGCCCGAGGTCTCGCCATGCGAGTGGCGGACGCGACGACATCACCCGCGCCGACCAAGCCGTCACCGGCGCCCAGCGGCGTGTCGCGTGCGCGACCACTGCTCGCGACGACGCGCACGTGGACGTCGAACGCGTCGGGTCACTGCCCGGAAGGCCGAGGGTTTCCCGATCACGATGGCGTGTGAGGTCGCGGAGGTGTCCCGTCAGGCGTTTCACGACTGGCGGGCACGAGCCGCGGCTGGACCAACCGCGGTGGAGCTCGCGGAGGCCGAGTTGGTCGCGGTGATGCGTGAGATCCACGCCGAGTCCGATGCCACCTATGGCGAGCCGCGCGTGACCACCGAACTCGCCCGTCGGCGACGAGCGGTGAACCACAAGCGCGTCCGGCGACTGATGCGACACCACGGCATCGTCGGCGTGCACAAGCCGGCCAAGGTCCGCACCACGATCCCCGCCGAGGAGCACCCGCCGTTACCGGATCTGATCGGTCGACGGTTCGCGCCCGCCGCGCCGGATGTCGCCTGGGTCGGCGACATCACCTACGTCGCGACCGGTGAAGGCTGGTTGTACGTCGCGTCGGTGCTCGACCTCGGTTCGCGTCGCTTGTTGGGCTACTCGATGGCCGCACACATGCGCATCGAGCTCGTCGCCGACGCGCTCGAGATGGCAACCGCGGTCCGTGGCGGCCAGACCCGCCGGGATCATCTTCCACGGTGACCGCGGCAGCCAATACCTCTCGAGCGACTACCGCCAGCTGATCGCAGACCTCGACATGATCCAATCGGTCGGCCGCACCCGGGTGTGCTGGGACAACGCGGTCGCCGAATCGTTCTGGTCATCACTCAAACGAGAAGTCGTCGCCCGCTACCGCTTCGCCACGCGAGCCGATGCACGCCGAGCGATCTTCGCCTGGATCAACCGATACAACCAACACCGCCTGCACTCGAGCCTCGGCTACCTGCCGCCCATCGAGTGGGAACAGCTATACCGTCAATCCCGAGCCGACCAGGCCGCGCAACAAACGTGACCGGTCAACGGGGGGACCTCAGTCTTCGACGCCGATTTCATTGCGAAGAACGGCAAGCTGCTCGAGGGTGACTACGTCCTCCCGCGGTACCTCGCGCTCGAGCACACCCCGCCCACGGCCGCGCAGAAGGTCTTCCTCGACTGGATGCACTCGCACGGCGTCAAGATCAACGAGGCTTCGACGGAGGGCTGGATCTCCGCCATGCAGTTCGTCGACGGGCTCAAGGCCGCGGGTCCCAACTTCACGCGTCAGAACCTCATCGACGCCTGGAACCGTCAGACGAACTATGACGCGGCGGGTTGGCTCGTCCCGATCGACTGGACCAAGGAGCACAATCCGAAAGTCAAGCCGGACTCGCGCTCGCCGTGGCAGTGCGCGAACTACACGCAGATCCACAACAGCAAGGTCGTGGGCGTGCTCGACGACGGCGGCGCCAAGCCGTGGGTCTGCTTCGACGGCAGGCTGCCCGAGCGCGAGTGGCGGGACCCGGTGAACGTCAGCTTCGCGGGGCCGCCGATCACCTACGACCAGGCCGCCGCGGCAGCCAAGACCACCACCACGACGACCAAGACGACCAAGACGACCACCACGACGGCCAAGTAGGAAGCGGAGCTGAACCTGCGAGCCCGACTCCGCGTCGGAGGCGCACGTGTATGAGCTGACCAGCTGGGTCATCCAGGGCTTCCCGATCGGCTGCGTGTTCGCGCTCGTCGCGGTCGCCTTCGTCCTCACCTACAAGGTCTCGGGAGTGTTCAACCTGGCCTTCGGCGCGCAGGCGTACACGTCCGCCGCGGTCTACCTACGAGCTGCGTGTCAAGCAAGGCTGGTCGACCCCATCGGCCGCGATCGTCGCGGTCCTCGTCGTGTCGCCGCTGCTCGGCATGGTCCCGTACTTCGGCCTCCGATGTTCGCGGTGCACCCGACGGCGCGGACGAACGCCGTGCGAGCCGCGGCCAGCGCAGTCGCGTCGCCGTAGTCACGCCTGCGGTGGCGCTGCGAGTCCGCTCTCGGCGATGAGGCGTTCGATCAGCGATTCACCGAACCCGCGCGCGACGTCGTCGCCGATCGTGGGGGACTCGTAGTTCACGTCGATCGCGATCGCCCCGGACAGCCCGACCGCGCAGCAGAAGAAGAACGGTCCACCGCCCACCGACGGTGTGCCGCCGTGGATGCTCCGGACCCGGAAGGACTCGGTCGGCCGAGGAAGGTCGACGCGTCCCAGGTTCGCCAGCATGAACTGCGGCCACACCGGAATCTCGCCGGCCACGTGCATCTTCAGTGAGAACGCCGCGAGGAGGATGTTGCAATGCGCGTCGAGCGACTCGATGGACGACAGGACGTCCTCGGTCACCTCTCGTGCGAGCGCCCAGAACGACTTCGTGCGGATGTCCGCGTGCGCACCCGGCCAGCTCGTCGCGTACATGCCCATGTTCGTGACCGGGACGTGCTCGCGCAGGTGGGGTCGCAGGTCGATGTTCGAGAAGATCCCGAGCTCGTCTTCCGCCTGCTGACCACCGATATCCACGCCGGCCCGGAGGATCGCGGCGGAGATCGCGCCGCCGATGGTTGTGCCGTTCGCGCGGGCGAGGCCGCTGAGCACCTCGACCGGCGCGGGCGGCAACTCGTAGGTGAGCACGCGGTTCGCCGGTGAGGACCCGACCTGCGGACCCGCATCCATGACGAAGCCCGGGGGCGACAGCGCGATCGCGGCGCGATCGGCGATAAAGCGGTCCATGATCTCCTGACGCTCGGGACCCGTGAGCCGCTGCGGCAGGATCTCCTCGATCGGAGGGCTCACCGCGCCCGCGACCGCGGTGGGATCACCCGGCGCACCACGCTGGAGCCATCCGTACTCGTCGACCACGTCGCAGCAGAACCGGGTCAAGGATCGCCCGTCGCAGACCGCGTGATGACATGAGAGCACGACTTCGCCACCGTGGTCACCGACCAGCACGCACACCCGCAGCACGTGATCGGCGCTCACCGGCGTCGACATCTGGCGCTCGAACTCCGCGCGCCAATGTTCGGTGTCGACCCGGTCGACGACGCTGAACTCCGGCGGTCGTTCGCTGCGGGCGAAGTACGGCACCGCTCCGGGAGGCCGCACGATGCGGGTGTTCGCGAGTACCCGGCGGTCCAACGTGTGGCGCAACGCGCGCGCGAAGACCTCGGTGTCGAGGACGCCCTCGTACGCGATCACGCGCACGATGTGACACCTCGCCTTGACCGTCTCGAGCGTGTCGATCCCCTCTTCGGCGGCGCCCAGCGTCCGCACGAACCCGGGGTCGGCGGGCACATCCACTCGCGCGTCCACGCCGCCTCCTCACGCGTCGATCGTGCGTGCAGAGTGGCTCGCCGCGGCGCGTAGCGCAAGCGAGACTGCTCCGCCGAGAGCCTGCGTGCGGAGCTCATCGACCGCGCTTGACGTCGCCGGATGCGATGGCACGTGCCCGATGCTAATCGGGCTTGCCGGTCCGCGAGTGCACGACCAGGTCAGTGAGCACGTGTCGAGTGCCTCGTCGACCGCGCCCCAGTCGCTGACGTCGACCGTCGCCGCGACCCGTGTGGATAGCACCCGGCTGTAAGCTCCTACGCGCCCGCACGCGCCTGACCGTCATCACGCTCATGGGCCGAGGGTTGGCAACAGGACCCCGTGATCCGTCGAACCCGACCCGCTTGAGCCGCGCCATGCGCGGATCATGACCAAGGGTGGGACCAAACGCGTGCACCCAACCGAGTTGCGCGACAGCCTCCGTTTGGATGGGTCGCGCCGGTGCGGGCGCGACCGCGCCGGTGTTAGATTCGAAGAGTGGAGCTCACGCCTGAGTCACTCGGCACCGCGCCAAGCCACGGCCGGCTCACCGGTCGTCGCGTCGTGGTCGTCGGCGCGGGCACGTGCCCCTCGGCGGATCCCGACGCGCCGATCGGCAATGGGCGCGCGATGGCAGTGCTGTGCGCGCGGGAGGGAGCGAGCGTCGCGTGCGTCGATGTGGACAAGGACGCCGCCGAACACACCGCGAAGCTGTGCGCTCAAGAAGGCGCCAAGACCGCGACGATCGTCGCAGACGTTCGCGACGCCGACGCGTGCAACCGTCTGGTCCACGACGCGGACGACGGGCTCGGCGGTCTCGACGGCGTCGTTGCCAACGTCGGCTTCGGGTACGGCACCGACCTGGCGAACACGTCACCCGAAGTGTGGGACGAGATCTTCGCGGTGAACGCGTGGTCGCACTTCCTCGTCGCGCGCGCCGCGCTGCCGATCGTTGATGACGGCAGCACGATCGTGTTCGTCGGGTCGGCTGCGAGCTTGAAGGCGGGCACCCACCTCCCGGCGTACGACGCCTCGAAGGCGGCCCTCTTCGGGCTCTGCCGCCACGTCGCGCTCGAGGGCGCCCAACGGGGTATCCGTGCCAACCTCGTCGTGCCCGGGCCCGTCGACACGCCCCTCGGCCGTTGGGCGTCTGCCAGCATGCCGTCGCGCGCGAAGTCCATTTGCCGCTCGGCCGGCAGGCGACCGTGTGGGACGTCGCCTACGCGACGCTGTTCCTGCTGAGTGGCGAATCGAGCTACATCACTGGGCAAGCGGTCGTCGTCGACGGCGGCATCACGGAGTTCGGCTGAGCGTCGACGCTCACACACCGAAGCGGTTCGTCCAGCTCGACGCCCTGGAGGCGAAGTGGGGGAAGGACGGGCCGCCGGAGGGCGAGGTGTTGCCGGGCGCGCTGTAGGAGAGTGTGGCGCTCGTGCTGTACGTTGTGCATACGAACGTACAGCGGTCCGCGACGATGGGCGTCTGACCCAGCGGTCGGGGCGTGCGACGAGGCCGCACCCAACCGAGAGGAGCAGCCGCAATGCGCATGGACGACATGATCCTCGTCAGCATCGACGACCACATGGTCGAGCCGCCGGACATGTTCGAGAACCACGTGCCGACGAAGTGGCGGGACCAGGCGCCCGAAGGTCGTCCGCAACGACGCACGGCGCGGACGAGTGGGTGTTCCAGGGCGAGACGCACGTCGACCCCGTTCGGCATGGCGGCGACGGTCGGCTGGCCATCGGAGGAGTGGGGCTTCAACCCCGGCGACGCTGTCGGAGCTGCGGCCGGGCTGCTTCGACGTGCACGAGCGCGTGCGGGACATGAACGCCAACGGCGTTCTGGCGTCGATGTGCTTCCCGACGATGGCGGGCTTCAACGCCCGCACGTTCAACGAGGCGCCCGACAAGGAGCTGTCGCTCGTGATGCTCCAGGCCTACAACGACTGGCACATCGACGAGTGGTGCGGCACCTACCCGGGCCGGTTCATCCCGCTCGGCGTCGTGCCCCTGTGGGACGTCGACCTCGCGGTCGCCGAGGTCAACCGGCTCGCCAAGAAGGGCTGCCGCTCGATCAGCTTCCTCGAGGCGCCGCACACGTTCGGGCTGCCGAGCTTCCTGTCCGGCCACTGGGACCCGATGCTCGCCGCGCTGGTCGACAACAACATGGTGTTGTCGCTCGCACATCGGCGCGGCGTGGTCGCTCATCACGTTGGCGCCCGAGGCGGCCGTCGACCATCTACATCGTGGTGCCGTCGCAGGTCACGATGCTGACCGCCCAGGACCTGCTGTTCGGCCCGACGCTGCGCAAGTTCCCCGACCTGAAGGTGGCGCTGTCGGAGGGCGGCATCGGGTGGATCCCCTTCTACCTCGACCGGGTCGACCGCCACTTCCAGAACCAGACCTGGATCGACAACAGCTTCGGCGAGGGCAAGCTCCCCTCCGACGTGTTCCGCGAGCACGTCCTCGCCTGCTTCATCACCGACCCGTCCGGGCTGAAGCTCCGTCGACGAGATCGGCATCGACCTCATCGCGTGGGAGTGCGACTACCCGCACACCGACACGACCTGGCCGGAGTCGCCGGAGCACGTCTGGGGCGAGCTCCAGGGCGCCGGCTGCACCGACGAGGAGATCCACAAGATCACCTGGGAGAACGCCTGCCGGTTCTTCGACTGGGACCCGTTCGCCCACACTCGCCAAGGAACAGGCGACCGTCGGCGCCCTTCGCGGCGCTGCGCCGCGGACGTCGACACCACCCGCATGCCCCGAGCCGAGTGGCGCAAGCGCAACGAAGCCGCCGGCATCGGCGTCATCTGACCGGCCGGCCCTGAGCACTTCCGTTCAAACGCCCGCAGGTCCTGGGCCGCCGTGCATGTAGAGCGTCTGACCCGAGCAGAAGCTCGAGGCATCGGACGCGAAGAAGAGAACGCCGTAGCCGATCTCCTCGGGTTCCCCGAGGCGGCCCATGGCATTGGTCGTCCCGAGGGCGTCCACGTCGAGTCCGTGCCGCTTGGCCTCGTCGACCAGCGACGCGGCACGGACCGCTCCGACAGCGATGCTGTTCACCCGGACGCCCTTGCGGGTCCACGACGCGGCCATCGCACCCGTCAGGTTGTTCACGCCGGCCTTCGCAGCACCGTAGATCGCGGCCTGGGGCATGGCGAGCAGGCTCGCGCCCGACGAGATGTTGACGATCGACCCCTGGCCCTGCTCGATCATGGGCTGCGCCGCGTACCGCGAGAGGAACCACACGCTGCCGAGGTTGAGGTCGAGGGTGGCGTGCCACTCCTCCTCGGTCCACTTCATGATCGGCTTGGTCTGCCCGCCGCCGGCGTTGTTCACCAGGACGTCCACCCGGCCCAGACCCCGCAGGGTCGTATCGACCAGTTTCTTGCACTGCTCGGGCTGGGTCACGTCGGTCACCACGACGAGCGCCCGTCGTCCGAGCGCTTCGATCTCCTTCGCCGTCGACTGCAACGGCTCGGCCCGTCGAGCCGCCAGCGCGACGTCGGCACCGTGCTCGGCGAGCACGAGCGCCGTGCCGCGTCCGATGCCGGTGCCACCACCCGTGACGATGGCGACCTTGCCCTCCAGCGAGAACCGTTCGCTCAAAGGACCGCACCTCCGTTGACACCGATGACTTGACCGGTGATGTAGCTGGCTCCGTCCGAGCACAGGAACGCGCACGTCGCGCCGATGTCGTCCCCCGTTCCGAGCCGACCCGCCGGGATCATCCTCGCCAGCACATCGGCGTTCGGCAGGTACTTCGACTCCTGAGCGGCGCGCAGCATCGGCGTGTCGACCGTGAAAGGCGGGATCGTGTTGACCGTGATCCCACGTGACGCGTACTCGAGGGCGACGGTCTTGGTCAGGGCGATCACGCCGCCCTTCGATGCCGAGTAGTGCGCCTGGCGCAACGAACCGGTCTGACCGGCCGCCGAGGAGATGGTGACGATCCGGCCCCAGCCCGCCGCCACCATGTCGGCGATGGCCGACTGGAGACAGTTGAACGTTCCCGTGAGGTTCACCCTGATCGTCCGCTCCCAGTCATCGAGTTTGATCTCCTCGAACGGCACGAACCCTGAGACAGCTGCGCTGGTGACCAGGATCTCGATGGGGCCGAGCTCGGCGCGCACCTTCTCGAACACCCTGTCGACGGCGGCCCGGTCCGACACGTCGACCGCGGCGGCGATGGCGTCGGCGCCACCGGCGCGAAGCCCCTCAGCCACCTTCTCGGCGCCGTCGGCATCCCGGTCGAGGACCGCCACCCGTCGGTCTTGCGCGGCGAGGTGCTCGCAGATCGACAGCCCCAGCCCTGACGCTCCGCCGGTCACGACTGCGACACGACTCAACGCGCTCCTCCGTGCTCGTCCGGCCCCATACGATCGTACAGCATCGCGCTATACGGTCGTACAAGGATCATGCGAGACTGTTCTACTGCGCGCCGCTTCTTCGGACGTGCCGCAGAGGGCTTGCGTCGGGCGGCACGGGCGGATGGCTCCACCGACTCGAGGTATCGCTCGAACGCCTCCACCACGTCGGCGTGTGCGGACGAGATGCCGACGCCCGCTTCGAGCTGGATCAGTTTCGGGATCCCGGTCAGCACGAACAACAGCGCGCTCGGCGACAGCTTCGCGAGGGCGGCACCGTCTTTCTCGCCGAACGTCGCTTCGAGCGCGTCGAGCTGGAGGCGACGAACCTGCTCGGTCACCTCGGTGATCTCCGATCGAATCGACTTGCGGTGGTTGCCGAGTGCCAAGAACTCTGTCGTGAGCGCCGCCGTCGACTCGTCTCGGCTGTACTCCCACAGCACGCGCAGCGGCTGGTCCGCGTTCGTTCGCAGCGCCTCAGCGAGCCGCTCGAGGTTCTGCTCGGACCGTCTGCGGATGGCGGCGACGAACAAGTCTTCGAGGGTCGGGAAGTAGTACTGGACCAGCCCGGCAGTGACGCCCGCCTTCGCGGCCAGGGCGCGGTAGGTCACGCCGGCATAGCCCGTCTCCAACATCAACCGCTCGACGCAGTCGAGCAGCAAGTATCTCGTCTTCGATGTCTCCGCGCCCACACGCCGGGGGGATGCCATGCACAACCTCGCTCAGTCGCTGCCGGGCATTCTCGCAGCCGGCTACCCGCCACACGCGGTTCGTCCTAGGACACGAGCTCCTTCAGCAGGTCCATCGTTCGCCGCAGCGACGTTGCCCGGTCATCACCGACAGGGAACACGGCGGCCCAGACGTCGGTGGCGCCGGCGTCGAGGAGCGACCGGAGCTGCGCTCGCACGGCCGACTCGTCGCCGACGATGGCGGCGTCCGCGGGGGTCGAGGCGTTGCCGATCTCGAGGATGCGCTGGTAATTCTCCATCGCCGCGTAGG
Source organism: uncultured Actinomycetes bacterium (assembly GCA_963813635.1). Classification (GTDB taxonomy): domain Bacteria; phylum Actinomycetota; class Acidimicrobiia; order IMCC26256; family JBBRZM01; genus JBBRZM01. The sequence goes on from CAWEZO010000007.1 coordinate 155,814, forward strand.
TGGCGGCGTGCGCGGCAGCGGCGGCACGGGCTTCCGTCTCGTCGTCATGCACCGCAACCGGGAGGCCGGCGACGATGCGCGGCACCGGGCGGCCGACTGCGGCGGCGGCGGCGTGGACCTTCGGTGCGATATGGATCTCGATAGCCCGCGGTGAGGCCATCCACAACACAGTGCCGTCGGCGACTTCGCCCGCGACGCGCAGCAACCTCGGCCCCAACGCCGCGACGAGCACGGGAACAGGATGAGCCGGCGTCACCGCCCGGCCGTCCGAGCGCGCCGTCCAGTCCTCGCCGTCGAAGTCGACCGTGTCGCCCCGCAGCACACCCGTGAGGATGCGCAGGTACTCCTCGGTGCTCCGCCCCGGATGGTCATAGGAGAGGCCGTACACGCGCCTGATCAACGGCTCGTGCGATGGCCCGATGCCGAGGGTGAAGCCCGAGCGCCCCATGGCGTCGACGACCGAGGCGGCGCGGTTCGCCTGGAGCAGCGGGTGGCACGGATACGTCTGCAACACCGCGGTACCGAGCTCGATCCTCGAGGTCTCCCGACCGGCGATGGCCATCGCCACGAGCGGGTCGCCGGTGACCACGCTGGCGTACCACAACGACGTGAAACCGTCCGCCTCCGCCTGCCCGGCCTGCCGGACGACCTTGTCAACCGTCGCACCGCCGCCCGTCAAGCCAATCCGCATTCGTCCTTCTCCCTGCTATACGGTCGTACAACACTACTGGTCGGCGAGCCCGTCTGGGAAGGGCCATGTCCGTTACCGCAACCCCGTTGACACCGCACGTCGGTGTCGAGATCACCGGCATGTCGGGTACCCAGCTCGTCGACCGGGCCGTCGCCGACGACTGTCTCGCCGCCCTCGACCGCTACGGCGTCATCGTCTATCGCGAGGTTGACATCTCCGAAGCCGAGAAGTGGGAGATCGCCGAACTGCGCGTCGTGCACAGCTTCGCAACGGCGCAGCGGCGCGGCCATCCCGACGCGTCCGAGGCCGACCAAGCGGGGTGGGAACGCGTGCCGACCCGCGTGCATCCGCTGGTCTGGGCCCGTCGCGACGGGCGCAAGTCGCTGGTCCTCGGCGCCACCGCCGCCGAGGTCGTCGGCTGGGCCGCCGATGACGGACAGGCGCTGCTCGATCGGCTCCTCGAGTGGTCCACCCAACCGCGGTTCGTCCTGCGTCACCGCTGGCGACGCGGCGACCTCGTCATCTGGGACAACACCGGGATGCTCCACCGAGCCCTCCCCTTCGAGCCCACCTCGCCACGCCTCATGCACCGCACGACGCTCGTCGGCGTCGAACCCGTCGCGTAGAACCGGGAGGACGACATGACCATGGAGACCGAGCTCGAGGCGCTCCGCGGGAGGTGATCCACCGGTTCAACGAGATGGGCCTGGCGTGCTTTGGCTCTTTCCTTCAACCGGTCGGTGAGCGCGCGGCGAAACGCTGTCGGGCCGCCGTAGCTGTCGGGGAGTCGGTAGTCGTTGTACCAGCGGTAGGTCCCGTTGCGACCGGGGTTGCGGTGGGTGCGGACGCGTCGCAGTGTTTCGAAGTGCAGGTCGCCGGTTTCGGTGAGCACGCCGAGACCGAGGGGCCCGTCGCGTGCGCAGAGCGAGATGGTCTCGGTGCCGTAACCTCAGCCGCCAGATGATCGACGTTCTCTTGCGGGACCTCGCGGTGGCGTACGACGAGCTCGAGGCCGAGGCGCCGACGCGTCGGGTCTCGGCAAAGCCGGACCTGTGGACCGCTCCCGACCGTTCGGCGGCACACAGTGAGGCCAGGGCCGGCCTGGCCCTGTGACGCTCGACCCGCATCACCAGGTGGAGGACCTACCGGCGCTGTCGAACCTGCCCGCGGGATGGAAGGTGCTGAGTACCTCCGGACCGGGACCCTTCGTGACCCACGCGCGGCTCCGCCGCCCCGACGGCAGCGAGGTCGAGTGGACCTCACGTCGGCACCGCAAGCGGCTCGGCGTGCGCGTGGTGAGCGACCGGTCACGACCACTCCTGCGCTATGGCGGGCGGCGTCCGAGCGCGGCGAGTTGGTGGATGGGTGGACTCTTCGCCATCGGGTCGATCTGCTTCGCGCTCGGTTCCACCCCGCTCTACTTCGACCACATCCAACCGGCGGTCGTCGCCGCGACGTTCTTCGTCGGGTCTTTGTTCTTCACCACCGCCAGCGCAGTGCAGTACCACGAGACACGAAGCGCGCCGACAGGGATCTCACCCGGCTCAGCGGGGCCACGCGGATTACGTGCGCTCCTCGGCGCGACCCCGCGCCGGATCGATTGGTGGGCCGCGGCGGTGCAGCTCGTCGGCACGGTCTTCTTCAACATCACCACGTTCGCTGCCACGCGCACAGATCTCACGCTGGATCAGGAGCGCCACCTGATCTGGGCCCCGGACGTCTTCGGCTCGATCTGCTTCCTCGTCGCCAGCTGGCTCGCCTACTCCGAGGTCAACCGAGCCATCCGACCACACCCAGACGGCTCGACCGGGTGGTGGATCGCCGGGGTCAACATGGCCGGATCGGTCGCGTTCGGTGCCGCCGCGATCGCAGCGCGCTACCTGCATACGACCGGCGAGATCGCCAACATCACACTCGTCAACGTCGGCACCTTCGTCGGCGGTCTCTGCTTCCTCGCAGGCGCCATCCTCCTGCCCGTGGAGTCCGCCAGAGAGACGACGATCGAGGGCTGAACCGACGGCGTCGCATTCAGGATGTGCGCGAGGGCACGGTTGCATTGAGCCCGCACGGCGCTCTCTGACTGCCTGCGCGGCCCCAAATGGCGGACGAGGTCGATGTGTTGGCGCACGTGTCAGCGCGTCGTATCCCCGGCAACGAGGGGGCGAACTCGTTCCCAGAAGAGCTCGAGCTGGTGTTGCTCATCGGCGACGGGCCACACGAAGACCCGTTGGACGCCCGCGCGCGAACGCAGAGAGCTTTTCGGCGAACAACTCGGGCGGCCCGATCGGAAGGCGCTCGCGCAGCGTTTCCTCGGGTCGGTGAATCGTCGGCGCCACGCGCTCTCGCAGAATGCGATCCGCTTCGGCATCATCGTCGGTGATGTAGCACCACATCGTCGCCAGCGCGTTGGGGAACGCGTCCGGGTCCTTCCCGCCGTCGACTAGTAGCCCGCGAAGGCCTTGCCAAGCAGTGCCGAACAGCTCAGGTGTGGTGTTGTAGGCCGATGCCAGCCAGCCATCGGCGAGGCGCGCGACCCGACGCAGCCCGGCCTCAGAACCCCAACTCCCGAGCCAGATCGGCGGTCCATTCGGTTGCGCCGGCCTTGGATCCAGACTGATTCCCTCGGTCGAATAGAAGCGCCCGACGAATGCTTCGCCGCCGCGTCGCCACAAGGCCCGCAATGCCTGCGTCGCCTCATCGAAGCGCGGCCATCGTTCGGCAAAGTCGATGCCGACAGCCTCGTAATCCTGTGGCGATGATCCGGGTCCCAGGCCGACGACCAGGCGACCCCCAGAAAGGCGATCGATCGCGCCCAGGGTCTTCGCGACCGCCACCGGTCCGCGGACCACTGTGAGGGCGATCGTGGTCGCCAGATCCATATCGCCTGAGTGCTCGATCATCGCCGCGAGCGCCGTCGGACCGTCCAACCAGGGCACCGAGAACACCATGTGGTCATTCACGGAAACGGCGGCGAAGCCGAGTTGTGCGGCCGTCTTCGTATAGCCGACAAGGTGCTCGAGGGTGAAGGGATGACCGCCGAAATCCATCAGCGGCAGATGCGCGCCGAAATCCATCGCCACGTCCTCTCCCGCGACGGCCCTGCTGACGGACCGTACACTCCGCGTCGGACGTCCGAAGCCGCGCCGGGGAGTGTGGCCGACACGACTTGCAAGCCTACGGAGGCCGCAGGGTGGCGACGAGTGTCAGGCGGCGCGACTGGGTGCGATGGTGACGTCGAGTGGGTCGAGGTGCTCGCCGGACGGGTGCTTGTAGCGCGGTCCGCGTGGGAGCTCGCCGGGTGGTCGCGGTGTGCCGCTCGGTTCGATCGGTCGGCCACGCGCGTCGGCGAAGTGCAGACCTTCGGGGTCGCCGCGGGTTCGATCGGCGTCGCCTTCGATGCGGAGCTCGCCGAGATGATGCGACCGATGATGTCGTCGGCAGAGTGCGACGAGGTTCGCGGTGTCGCTTGCGCCGCCATCTTCCCAGTGCTCGATGTGGTGGATCTGGAGGAATCGGGTGGCGCTGCATCCCGGGACCGCGCAGCCGCCGTCGCGGTGCTCGACGGCTCGGCGGGTGCGCCCGGGCACGATCCGCATCGTGCGGCCGACGCTCACGGGCTTGCCGTGTCGTTCGAAGATCGGCCGGACGGGCACGTCGCACGTGAGGAATCGGCGGAGCTCGCTCGGCAGTCGACTGCCGAGGTGCAGCGACACCGCGCCCACGCCGGTCGGGTTTGCCGGGTCGGCTTCGAGGTGCGCGTGGATCATGACGCGATGCGAACCGGGAAGGCGCGCGTCGTCGGTGGTGAGTGATCCTTCGGCGACGGCGACGAGCGCGTCGGCCCAGGTGACCTCGACGCGTTCGGCATCGTCGGATGCTTTGGTGAACAAGTCGTGGTGCTTGGCGACGAGCGCTTGTTCGACCACTGCGCCTTCGTCGAGCGGCAAGTCGGCGTGCATGCGCCAACGACCGTGCTCGCTTGCACCGAACGACACGACGCGACGTTCGGGTTGGGCTTCGGGTTGCTCCGATTCGGTGGCCGGCTCGAACGAGTAGCGGTGCAGCGCACGGGAAAGCTGATGGACGGTGCACCGGCGAGCGAGCGCGACGGCGGATGCTTCGTGATCGGCGGGGACGTGGCGGGCAACGACAGCAGCTTGCTCGAGCGAGACCTCCCCGTGCGCGAACGCCTGCATCGTGGCGGGGAGCTCCCCGGCGCGCTGCGCGAGGGCGACCAGGCGACCGGCGTGGCCGCTCGAGATGCCGAGCTGCCAGGTGAGCCACTGCGTGGGCGAGTGGATCCCGGACTGCTGCCACAGGCCTGCTTCGAGACCCTCGGCGATCAATTGCACGAGCCGACCTTGCGCTGCGTTGATCACCCCGGCTAGCTCGGCCATTGCGCCTTCGAGACCATCGATGCGAGGACTCTTTTCGCGGTGTTCGCCATCGAACATATGTTCGATTCTAGGAAATCACGGCCCCCGCGTCAAGCGGAAATCCGAGAGTTTCTATGCCGCCGAAACCGCGAGCTCGCCGGCATGAAGAAGAGCGGGTCGCAGATCAGCAAGTCTCCTTCTCAATTGATCGACGCGAGAATCAAGGAGCTCCGCGACTGGCGGGGCGAGATGCTCGGCCGGCTCCGTGCGTTGGTCAAGGACGCCGATCCCGAAGTCGTCGAGGAGCGGAAGTGGAGAGGGGTTCCGACGTGGTCGCACGACGGGTTGATCTGCACCGGCGAGAGACTGGGCGCTCCGTGACGGTCAGATGCTGGCCGACGCCTGTGGCGTGAGTTGCGCATCCGCAGTTGACTTGAGGAATGGACACGGAACTCGCGAACGATCGCACCTACCTCGCGTGGCTCCGCACCGGCATCGCGCTCTTCGGGCTGGGCTTTGTCGTTGCAAAGGTCGCGCTGATAGTCAAACCAGACAGTGCCCAGCTGTCTGATGAGAATCTGTACAGCGCGGCTGGAGTACTTATCGTCCTTACCGGCGCCGCGCTCGTCGTCTCGACGTAGGTTCACAAACGTTGCGCGGGCTTTGGTGCAGTTGCGGTTACGCCGTGGGTTGCTCGGGCGCGTCGACTAGCAGCTGAGCGTCTTGCTGATGGAGTCCGCCGCGCCCTTGAGCTGGGACTCCGCTTTGCCGAGCGTGGACTGGATATCGGCAAGGCTGGTCGCCGACGTGAGATCGCTGAGTGTGCCCTTGACGCCCTGAAGGTCGGCCTGGACCGACGCCTTCTCCGACGAAGCCAACTTCTTGGCCGAGCTCTCGAGCGCGGTGAAGTCCGACTGCACCTTGGAGACCTGATCCTTGGCGTTGCCGAAATTGCCGCTCTTGACATCGGTACCCAACTGGTTCACCGAATCCTTCAGCGCGCTGGCATCGCTGCAGACAGCAGCTTGCTGCGACGACTTGCTGTCACTGCTGCACGCAGTCACCGACACCGCGACCAAGAGGAGTGAGAGTGGGAGAACGGCGAACGAACTGCGGCGCATGGCTGGGGCTGCCTGTTCGGACGGATGCGCATCGCTGGTGCAGTGCGCCTTGGGGTATTGAGGGTATGACGAATCTCAATCGCGCCGCCTGCTCATCTTCGTGGCACTGACCCTGCTGATCCTCGCGCTCCCATCGCTGATGGTCGGGCTCTTCGGTGCGCGGGCTGAGGCCTTCCTGCCGAAGGTGAGGGACTGGATGAATAACAACTCCTGGATCGTCAGCGAGATCGTGCTCGCCTTTTCATCGCGCTCACGGGGCGTGACCTGATTAGCGGCGCGGTATGGCGCGTTGGGACGCGCCTCGCGCTCCTGACCACGAGACCGCGTTCGGAGATCGGGCTTCGCGCGTTCGCGGATCGCGTGGTTCGCGTTCCGAGCTGTGGTGAGAAGCCCCCGCTGACATGCCCATCGTGGGTTTGTCACAGGCTCCACACGAGGGCCGAGGGCGGGGGATGGGGAAACCTTGGCACAAAACTCGGGGCCGCGGTGGCATTGAGCTCCGGATCGGCCGGTCAGTGGCGCAGAGAGTCGTTCAACGGGCCGTACCAGCGATCGCGACAGCCTTCGGACGCGCCGAAACGGGTTTGGCAGTCGGGGAGCAGGCTGCCGTCAGGTTTCGACGTCGACGGTTGGTGCGAGCGCGCCCGTGGGCGGCACTGATCTCCTTCCACTCGGGTGTGTCTCGTACATGCGCAGCGCGACGACGAGACCCGAGAGGGCGGTGATTGCGGCGACGGCCCAGATCGCGGCTTCGAGTCCGAAGGCGTCGGCGATCACGCCGGCGAGGAGTGCGCCGACGGCGAAGCCGCCGTCGCGCCAGAGCCGGTAGATCCCTACGGCGGACGCGCGCCAGGTTGGGTGGGCGACGTCGCCGATGGCGGCGAGCAGCGTCGGGTAGACCATCGCAGTGCCGGCACCGAGGAGCACCGCACCGGCAGCCCAAGAACCGAAACCCGACGTGGCGGCGATCAGGCCGATCGCGAGTGCTTGGGTGAGCATGCCGCCGACGATGAGCCACTTGCGGCCGATCCGGTCGGAGAGCGCGCCGGTGCCGAGCTGGCCGAGTCCCCACACGGCGGGGTAGAGCGCGGCCAGAACGCCGATGCGCCCGACTGAGAGTCCGGCGGCGGCGAAGTACAGGGGGAACAGGCCCCAGGCGAGGCCGTCATTGAGGTTGTTGACCATGCCGGCCTGGCTGCACGACGAGAGCGCCGGTTCGGTGAAGCTGGTGAGGGTGAACACCTCGCCGGTGGTGAGGTCGCCGTGTAGCGACGCGTTGGTGGTGGTGTGCGTGGCGGCTTCGTGGCGGGCGTGGCCATGGGTCTCGCGCACGAACAGGGTGGACAGGCCGAGGCCGAGCCCGGCGTACGCGACGCCGAGGAAGAACGGCTCGGGGCGCAGACCGTAGCGGGCGGCGATGAAACCGGTGGCGAGCGCGGTGATCGCGACCGCGCCGTAGCCGGCGGCTTCGTTGAGTCCCATGGCGAAGCCGCGCCGGGCGGGGCCCACGAGGTCGATCTTCATGATGACGGTGGTCGACCAGGTGAGGCCTTGGTTCACGCCGAGGAGGACGTTGGCGAAGATGATCCAGCCCCACGAGGGTGCCCACATGAGCATGAACGGGATGGGGAGGGCCACGAGCCAGCCCGCGACGAGGACAGGTTTGCGGCCGTGCCTGTCCGAGAGCGTGCCGGCGAAGAAGTTCGTGGCAGCTTTCGTCGCGCCGAACGCGAGGATGAACGTCAGCGCGGCGGTGTAGGCGGTGAGGCCGAAGACGCGATCGGCGAGAAGCGGGAGGACCGTGCGTTCCTGGCCGATCATGCCGCCGACGAGCGCGTTGACGCCGACGAGCAGCGCGAACTGGCCGAGGTTCTCGCGTAGCCCCAACCGGATCGGGGCAGCGGTCGCGGGGTCGGTCACGCGCCAGTCTTGAGGTCGTTGCCGGTGGTTGTGGACCAGTCGCCGGGTCCGCCGGCCACGCCGGAATCGACGAGGTCGACGGTCGTCACGGGGAATCCGGCGGTGCGCCACGCATCGAGTCCACCGCCGATCTCGCCGGCGAGTTGTTCGGCGTCCTTCGACGCGAGGAACACTGCACCTTTTGCCGCAAGCTCGGGGCTGCCCGACACGTAGTCGGCATGGGATTGTGTGTCGGCCGTGAAAGCGATCTCGAGGCCACGCGCGGCGGCCTCGGCACGGTGGCGGTCGGGAATCCGAGGCGGATCGACCACAAGCCCGAGGTCCTCATCGACGAACGTCACGATCTCGTCATGCGTCATGCGTCGTGCACGGTCGTCGCGACCGACGCGAGCGCACGCAGCGACGCGGGCAGCTCCCGTCGTTGCAGTTGCGAGGCTCGAACCTTCGCCAGCAGTACGCGCCGCCAGAACGTGGCGGGATGCAGCGCGCACGAAACCGCTACTTCGCACCCACCGGGAGCATCGGCAACCTGCCACGACCAGTCGGCGTAGGAAGGGTTGCCGTCGTCGGTCTGCGACCGGTACACAAAGCGTCGCGCTTCCCGGTCGATGTCGACGACCGTCGAGCGACTCGGCCACGACTGCCCGAGCGCGGAGAGTTGGACCACCCACTCGGCACCCGGTCGCAGTTCATCAGGCGAGTCGACGACACGAACGATCGCGCGGTTCCATTCGGGCAGACGCCCGGGAGCGGTGATGAGCCCGAAGACATCGTCGGGTGGGGCGGCGACGAACCGGGTCGCGGCTTGATCTCGCATGGGGATCCCCTCGGGTCTTACGCGACCTCGACGTCGCGTGCCTTGTCGCGGCATTCTGAGCGCTCGTCGGGCTATTGTCAAGTGATTGCTTGAATACTTGACAAACAGGGGGCGCCGGCCTCAATATGCATCTCCAATGAGCGATCGTGAAGCCAAGGATGTTCTCTTCGATGCGTTCGCCGAGGTCGCCAAGGCGCTCGGGAGCGGCCGGCGGGCCGAGATCGTCGACGTTCTCGCGCAAGGCGAACGCTCTGTCGACGAGCTCGCGGGCGAGATCGATCAGACCGTCGCCAATACCTCGCATCACCTGCACGCCCTGACGCGCGCCGGCCTGCTGACGAGCCGCCGCGAGGGGACGCGCGTGTTCTACAAGCTGGCGAGCGAGCCGGTCGGTGTACTCTGGTCGGCGCTGCGTGATGTGGCCGCGGAACATGTTGCGGGGATCGAACGGCTCACGAACGTGTACCTCGGCGACCGGCGTGACCTGGAGGCGATTACGCCGCGCGGAGCTTGCATCCCGGCTACGACGCCGCAACGTCGTCGTGATCGATGCACGCCCGACGGCCGAGTACACCGCTGGACACATTCTCGGTGCGCGGTCGATGCCACCCGACGAAGTGCGGCGGCTTCTTCGCACGATCCCCAAAGACGGTGAGGTCGTCGCGTATTGCCGCGGACCGTTCTGCGTGTACGCAGACGATGTTGTCAGAGGTCTCCAGCGTCGCGGTATCCGAGCTCGCCGTCTGGAGGACGGCTTCCCGGAATGGAAGCACGCGGGCCACGAAATCGCGGTCGGCGGAGAAGGAGGAAGGGCGTGATGACGCGAGTCAATCCTCAGTACCACTTCATCTCGGAGTCGGCGCAGGGAGCGACCGAGACGTTCGGGGTGAAATGCGTTTCCGTGCCGGCGACGAAACCGAGCTCCAGGACGGAGCTTCCGCGAACAACAGGAGGAGCATGAGATGGCAGCAGACGACAAGGTCGTGATCGGCCAAACCCACGGATCCGACGATCCCGAAGCAGTGTTGACCGGTTACCTGCTCGGGGTCGAGGCGCTACGGGCCGGCAAGCAGGCCCTGATGTGGCTCACCAAAGACGGCGTCCATGTCGCCACCGAGGGCTATTCCGACGGACTTTCGGTGCCCGGAGCGCCGTCGATCAAAGACCTCCACGCCGAGTACGTGAACAAAGGCGGCCGCTTCTTCGCGTGTCCCGTGTGTGTCAAGACCCGCAATCTTGAATCGGCCGCGTGGGTGCAGGGCGCCGAAGTCAAAGGCGCGCCGTCGCTCTATGAGTTCACACAGGGTGGAGCGCTGACCTTCAACTACTGACCTGGCAGGGTGCGGTTCTCTTCACTCCGCGGCGCTCGGATGACCGCCGACATCGGTGCGGCGTACCCTTCGCCGCATGTGCGACACGATGGTGGCCGTCGGCACCGACCGCGTGCTGTTCGCGAAGAGCTCCGGCCGCGATCCCAACGAGGCGCAGCTCCTCGACTGGCAGCCGCGTCGCAGCCACTCGGCGGGGACGAAGCTGCGGTGCACGTGGATCGAGATCGACCAGGTCGCCGAGACCAATGCCGTGCTCCTCAGCCGGCCCTTCTGGATGTGGGGCGCCGAGATCGGCGCGAACGAGCATGGCGTGGTGATCGGGAACGAGGCCGTCTTCACCCGCGAGCCCTATGCCGACGTCGGGCTGACCGGCATGGACCTGCTGCGCCTGGGGCTCGAGCGGACGGCGACGGCCACCGACGGTGTCGAGACGATCGTCGCCCTGCTCGAGCGCCACGGGCAGGGCGGCGGCTGCGGCCACGAGAAGCGCAGCGCGACGTACCACAACAGCTTCATCGTGGCCGACTCCCGCGAGGCGTTCGTGCTCGAGACCGCCGGCGGGAAGTGGGCGGTGGAGCGGGTCACCGCCGGTGCGCGCTCCATCAGCAACGGCTTGACGATCCCCGGCTTCGTGGCGAACGCCGATCGGCTGCACACCCACTTCTCGCGATGCCGCGCCCGGCGCGACATCACGGAGCCGGGTGCACGGGGCAGCGATGGTGCCGGCGATCTGATGGCCGTGCTGCGCGATCACGGGACGGGGGGGCCGGTCCCGCGTTACTCGCCGCTCACCGGCGCGCTCGCCGCGCCGTGCATGCATGCCGGGGGAACCATCGCGGCGTCGCAGACCGCGGCGTCGTGGGTCGCCGAGCTCCGGCCCGGCGGCGTGGCGCACTGGGTCACCGCGACCGCGGCGCCGTGCACCGGGATCTTCAAGCCGGTTCGGGTCGCGGAGCCGCTCGATCTCGGCCCGGCCCCGTCCGATCGCTTCGACGCCCGGTGTCTCTGGTGGCGCCACGAGCTCCTGCACCGCCGGGTCATGGCCGATCCCGCCCGTCTCGCCTCCCGGTTCGTACCCGAGCGCGACGAGGTCGAGGCGCGCTGGTTGGCCGATCCGCCCGAGCCCGTCGAGGCATTCGCCGAAGCGGACCGTCTCCTGGCGCGCTGGACGGACGCCGTGCGCCACGCGGAGCCGCGCGACACGAGGCCGCTCTGGGCCCGGCGGTACTGGCAGGTCCGCAATCGCCGGGCAGGCCTCCCGCTCGCCGCGCGTGGCGCGAGTGAGGTGCGGTCGTGAGCGGCGGTCAGCCGTACGGATCGTCGGCCGCGACCTCGGCCGCGTTCGCCGCCCACGTCAACCGCGGCAAGGTGGCTGCGTTCGAGGCGCTCGGGCTCGACCTCGTGATGGGGGAGCGGCAGGGCTCACGTTTCCGTGATGCGTTCGACGGCCGCTGGTTGTTCAACTGCCACTGCAACGGCGGCGTGTTCAATCTCGGTCACCGTCATCCCGGCGTGGTGGGCGCGGTGCGCGACGCGCTCGATGATCTCGACATCGGCAACCACCATCTCGTGTCCGGGTGGCGCGCGACCCTCGCCGAGCGCCTGGCCGCCTCCACCGGCGGACTCCTGCCGGGCGTGGTGTTCGGCGTCGGCGGCGGCGAGGCGAACGACCTCGCGATCAAGCTCGCTCGGGCTCGGACCGGTCGGGTGGGCGTGGTCTCGGCGGTGGGCGGCTACCACGGTCACACCGGTCTCGCGCTCGCGGCGGGCGACCCGGAGTATCGGGATCCCTTCGGCCCCAACCTCCCGGGGTTCGTCCAGGTTCCGTTCAACGACCTCGCCGCGCTCGATCGGACGGTCGACGACACCACCGCCGCCGTGATCCTCGAGCCGATCCCGGCCACCCTCGGCATGTCCATCCCGGAGCCCGGCTACCTGTCGGGCGTCGAGCGCATCTGTCGCGAGCGGGGCGCCTGCTTCGTGCTCGACGAGGTCCAGACCGGGCTCGGACGCACCGGCACGATGTGGTACTTCCGCCCAGAGGGCCTCGAGCCCGACCTGCTCACCACGGGCAAGGGTCTGAGCGGAGGCATCTATCCGATCACGGCGACGCTCATGACCGCCGAGACCCACTCCTTCTTCGACGAGCATCCGTTCGTCCACATCTCGACCTTCGGCGGCGCCGAGCTCGGATGCGTCGCGGCGCTCGCGACGCTCGACGTCATCGAGGCACCGGGCTTCCTCGATCGCGTCGAGGCCGTGGGCGCGCGCTTCGAGGCGGAGTTCGCCGACCTGCCGTTCCACATCCGGCGCCGGGGGCTCTTCATGGGGCTGAAGTTCCCCGGCGAGGGCGACGGGATGGTCGCGGCGCGTGACCTGATCGGTGCCGGAGTGTTCGCGGTGTTCGCCAACAACGACACGTCGGTCCTGCAGTTCCTCCCTCCGCTCGTGGTGACCGACGACGAGATCGACGAGATCGTCGCGATCGTGCGGAGGACGTTCGCGTGATCGAGCACTCGGAGCTCGAGCGGCTCGAGCTCGACGTCATGGACGCGCTGCAACGCGCCGATGCGACGGCGTTGCGCGTGGTGGGCTACGGCGAGATCTCCCTCGTGCTGGGGTCGCCGGCCGACGAGCCTCGTTGGGCGTGCAAGCGCCTCCCGCCGTTCCGGTCGATGAAGGCGGCCGATCGCTACACGGCGGTCTTCGATCGCTACCTCGATGCGCTCGCAGCGCGCGGTGTGCACGTCATCGAGACCGAGATCGACCGAGTCCAGCTCGCTGACGGTCGCGTCGCGCTCTACTGCGTCCAGCCGGTCCTTGCACCGGACACGCTCGCGATCACGATCGTGGCCGGCGGTGGCGACGCCGCGGCCCTGCTCGGTGAGATCGTCGACGTCGCGCTGAAGGTCGTCGACGCACATGTCGGATTGGACGCCCAGCTCTCGAACTGGGCGGTGTGCGACGGTCGACTCACCTACTTCGACGTCACGCCCCCGATGCTCTGCACCGCCGAGGGCCGCTGGGAGCTTGACACGGAGGTGTTCCTCGCGGAACTGCCCTGGTTGCTGCGCGCACCGGTGCGTCGTCTGGTCCTGCCGGGGATCATCCGCCGCTATCACGCGCCCCGCACGGTCGTCCTCGATCTCGCCGCCAATCTGATCAAGGAGCGACTCGAGTCGTGGATCCCGGCCGTCCTCGAGGCAGCCGGCGGGCGGCTCGATCCGCCGCTGACCGAGGACGAGGTGCGTCGCGACTATCGCAGTGACGCCCGGACGTGGAACCTGCTCCAGGCCGTGCGGCGCGCCGACCGGACCTGGCAGCGCCGCGTCCGGCGTCGCCCCTACCCGTTCCTGCTCCCGGACCGCATCGAGCGCTGAACGGGTGCCGAAACTTCCGCCACTGCATAGCGCCCCCCTCGCGCCAGTCCCGGGCGAGCCTCTGACGCGCTAGCGGCTCGCCAACGATCGGGTGATCGTGGTCGACAGCCGGCTGCCGGCACGCGTGTAGAGGAGTATGTGGTCGAGGGGAACGTCGACGGTCAGCTTGCGCGGACCGACGATCGTTGTGTGCGGGTGCCACACGTCGGTCCACTTCCCGGGCGGGATCCACACGGTTCGCGACCGGTTGCCCGAACGCCAGACGGGTGCCACCAGCACGTCGCGGCCTACCAGCCACTCGTCCCAGGCGTCGCGCGCAGTCGTGGTGTTCCACTCGAACACGAGCGGGCGGATGATCGGCGTGCCGTGCGTGTGCGCGCGCTCGGCCAACTGCTCGAGGGTCGGCGCCAGCGCGTGGTGGAGGCGCACGTAGCGCCGGTAGATCTCGAGCAACGTGATGTCGGTCGTGCCGCCGGCGTTCGCGCCCCACGGCGCAGGACCCTTGCCGTGGAAGCGCATCAGCGGGCTGAGGGCGCTCACCTCGATCCAGCGCGCGTACAGATCCTTGTCGTTCCATTGCGAATAGCCGCCGGTGTCGGAGCCGATGGCATCGGTGCCCATGAACGCGGCGCGCTGCATGCTGATCAGGTAGCTGCGCAGACCCTTGTCGGTGGACGCGCTGGTCTCGGGTTGCTCAGGGATGAGGACGCCGGTGCGGCTGTGCGTGTCACCCGGCCAGCGCACCACGTAGGCCTGCGACCCCGTGTACGACGGCCACGCGAGCAACCAGCCGTTCGCATTCCCGTGCGTCGTGCCGCGCGCCTTCACGAGCGCGTCGTGGAACATGCGCTCGTAGAGCACCGGATATGCGTTGTGGATCTCGCGACCGCTCCGACCGTCGTGGTAGATATCGGTGGCCTGGGAGGACACGTCGAACTCGTCGCCGCGATCGAGGAAGAACCCGTCAACATGTCGGCCCTCGGGGCCCCGCAGGAACGCAACGATTCGCCGTTCCTCCCACGCGACCGCGTGAGGATTCGTCAGGTCGAGCGCGCGCGTCGAGTTCGGTGCGAGGTACCCGTGTGCTTTTGCGTACGCGTTTGGTGCGTCGAGCACCCATGGCGACACCCAGACCTCGATCTTCCACCCGACGCGGCGCATCTCCGCCAGCATGCGTTGCGCGTTCGGGAACCGCGCCGGATCCCAGACGAGGTCGCCGTACCCCTCGCTGCCGACCGCCCAGGGTCGGTCGAAGTGGAAGATGCCGGGCGGGATGCGCGCGCGTTCGTACGCGGCGAGGTCTTCGGCCACCGTCGGGTTGATCGGGATGCCGTGCCACCGCACCGGCTTGCCCACCGGGTCTTCGTCGCGCCCGCGCCAGTGTGTGAACACCGCGTCGGATGGCCGGACCGGCCTCCCGGTGAGACGAGTGAACTGGTCGAGGATCGCGAGATGGTCGCCGAGGAAGAGGTGCATCGACGCCTCGACTGCAGAGGGTCCGCGCTGTGGTAACTCGAACGTGAGGCGCGTGATCGCCGGATCGTTGTGCGCGACGTCGTAAGTGCCCGGCATGGTTCCGTCGACCAGCACGCCGTAACTCCGCGACGACTGGAAGAACGGTGCGTACCCCGAGATCGTCGGCGTGACATACATCTTCACGATCTCACCCGTGCGATCGAGGGAGCCGACCTCGGCGGGGACGAGCTCCGACTGGTTGTAGTCGTCGACGATGCGCTCGGTGAGCCCGTAGATACCTTCGTTGCGCGAGTGTGGGATCCCGAGCTCCCACGCGGAGGGCCGGGAAGAGCCGGCCGGCGGACGGAGCACGATGTGCACGCCCCGATCGCGCGTGGCATCGATACGCATCGTGGCCGTCGTGCCGTCGCTGAGGCGCGCAGGTCCGGTGAGCGCGCTCCCGCGACTCTTGGGCGCCCACGACGTGACGCGAACGACACCGGTGGCAACCACGAAGCCGAGGTCGGCGCATCCGCACCCCGCGGGGCCGGGCGCGACGAGCTCATGCGCCGGGCTCGACCGTGGTCGCAACGTGATCGCGAACGGCCGTTCCTCGACGAGCACCTTGCCCTGCGGGAGGTTCGTCTCGGCGATGGTCCCGTGGAATCGCCACCTGGTGGGCGTCGCACGGGATGTCGACCGGGTGGTCGCGCCGGAACTGCAGCCGAGTCCGCCGAGCACGACGGCGGCTACGAGGATGGTCACGACGATGACCCCTGCAGCGCGCCGCCGCGTGCTCCGAGGGTTCCTCAAGAGGCCGAAGTCTACGAACTCGGACGTTGGACGCGGAGGCCGCGCGGCGCCCCGCAGGATCGGCTGACGCTCCTGGCGCCCATCGTCGGTTCTGATTCAGGCGCGCGCGTCAGTTGTCTTGTGGGCAAGTGCCGACTGCAGCAGGGCGCCGGCCGACCAGCGCATGAGTTCGCGTGCGTCGTCTCGCGACAGCCCGGCGACGTCGGTCAGCCACACGAGCGCTTCAATTCCGGTTGCGCTCCGTATCGCGAGGGTGAGGCGGTGAATTTGGGCTTCGGACATCTGGTCGCGGAGCGGCGCGAGTGCTTCCTCGATCCACTTGATCCCTCGACCTTGCCGCAGCGGCAGTTGTGAGCGATCGACCGAGTCGGCTTCGAGCGAGAGTCGAAGCATCGTTCGTTGCTGGGCCTCGTTCGCGACGGTCGCGCGAGTGAACGCGTCGATGACGAGGTCGAGTCGAGTTGTCGCGTCGTCGGGTGCGTCGTCGGGCAGCAGAGAAGTCGCGGCCGTCTCCGGATGGGCCGCGATGAAGAGCGCGCGTTGATTCGGGAAGTACCGATAGGCAGTGCTGCGGGAGATGGACGCCGCATCCGCCGCCGCCTCCACCGTGGCCGTCCCGCCTCTTGCTATGAGCTCGCGGGTCGCGGCGATGAGCGCGTCCCGCGTGCGGCGCTTTTGCTCGACGCGGCCGTCGAGCTCGTATGGGATTGACATTCCCATAATGATACCGTACTCTCGTCATGGGATACACGTCCCACAACCGATGCGAGCAGGCGGTACAACATGAACGCTCAAGTTCCGATCATCCGGGCCAGCGGCGAGGGCGACAAACGGGCGTTCCTCGGAGGTGGCCGCCACACGTGGAAGCTCACGACCGACGACACCGACGGGGCGTTCTTCCTGTTCGAAGACGTAATGGTGCAGGGCAAGACCACGCCACTCCACCGGCATCCCGAAGCCGACGAGATGGTGTACATCCTCGAGGGCGAGATCCTCGTCAACGTCGACGGTGCCACGACCGCAGTCGGTGCCGGCGGCATGACGTTCACCCCGAAGGGTGTACCGCACGCCTTTCTCGTGGTCTCGGACCAGGCCCGGCTCCTCACCGTGCAGACGCCCGGGATCGGCCAGGCGTTCTACCGCGGCGCGAGCGAGCCCGCGACCGACGAGACGTCCGAGACGGTCGACATCGCACGCATCCAAGCGTCGGCGAAAGAAAACCCTCGCGGAATCGAGATCCTCGGGCCCCCGCCGTTCGAGACGGTCAGCTGACGCAGACACCCCGGACCCGCGTCGATCGCCACGCGCGGGCCGAGAGCAGCTGCGAAGGAACGCATGACCGTCGGGAGCGACCGTAAGGCTGCGCCCCGTCGCAGCGCCGGGCGGCGTTAGCGAAGGACTCTCGTCGAGGCGGTACTCCACCTGAGTGCGCTCTGTATTCTTCCGCCATGCGCGTCTTGGTTCTCGGTGGAGGGTTCGGCGGTCTGGAGCTGACGGCCCGGTTGTCGGAAGAGCTCGGTGACGACGTTGACGTCGTGCTGATCGATCAGAACGACGGCTTCATCTTCGGATACTCGAAGCTCGACGTCATGTTCGGGCGAGCCACCCCGGCAGCGGTTCACCACCCCTACCTTGAGGTCGTTAAGCCGGGGGTGCAGTTCGTCCAGTCGACGGTGCGGTCGATCGATCCCGTCACCAAACGCGTCGAGACCGACGCCGGATCCTTCGACGCGGACATCTTGGTGGTCGCTCTCGGAGCCGATCTGGATCCGACGGCGACGCCGGGGCTGGTCGAAGGGGGCAACGAGTTCTACACGGTGCCAGGTGCCTTCGCGCTCCGCGACGTGCTGGAACGGTTCACCGGTGGCCGGGTGATCGTCGCGGTCACGTCGACGCCGTTCAAATGCCCTCCGGCGCCGAGCGAGACCGCGCTCCTAGTGCATGACTACCTCGAGGAGCGAGGGCTTCGGGACGGTTCGCAAATCTCACTCGTCATGCCCATGGGCGTTCCCGTCCCACCCTCGCCCGCGGCCTCGCAGGCGCTGCTCGCCGCATTCGCCGAACGCCGAATCGACTGGCATCCCGAGCAGTTGGTGCGGGGGCTCGACCCCGCTCGCAAGGTTGCGCTGCTCGCCGACGGAAGCGAGATGCCCTACGACCTGTTCATGGGGGTCCCGGTGCACCGAGCGCCCGCAGTAGTGGAGGCATCGGGGCTGACCGTCGACGGATGGATCCCGGTCAACCCGCAGACGCTCGAGACCGCATTTCCGGGTGTCTACGCCGTCGGCGACGTGACCAGCGTCGGAACACCGAAGGCAGGCGTCTTCGCCGAAGGACAGGCAGCAGTGGTCGCCGACCGAATCCGTGCGCTCATTGGAGGAACCACGGGGTCTGCGCAGTACGACGGTCGCGGGCTGTGCTACCTGGAGTTCGGCCACGACCAAGTCGCCCGCGTCGACGTCACGTTCCAGAGTGGAGAGACACCCACCGGGAACTTCGAAGGGCCCTCGCCGGCTCTCGCCGCGGACAAGGTCGAGTTCGGAACCAGTCGGATCCAGCGCTGGTTCGGTCGCACCTAGTCCATCACCGAACGACCGAACCGCAGCGTCAGCTCATTCCGAACGAGGGAAGAGATCGGCGCCATCGAGTGCGTCAATGGTGAGGTCGCGACCGAGTGCGATCATGTCGGACGCGCGGTGAAAGTCGAGAGTTCGGCACGCGTCCTTCGGGATGGTAACGAGCACATCGGGTGGGTCGCCGGCAAGGCGATAGCGGGTCAGCACGCTCTGCATCGCCTCGAGCGACTGATTCATTACGTCGAACCTGCTGAGACCAGCGGGCAACGTGTCGAGTGGCTCGCCGGCCGAGTCCGTTTCGTCGTCGGCGCCCGGCTTCGACGCGCCCCCGAAGCGGCTCAGCAACGAGCGGACGAGATCCCGGTCGAGCAGGTTTGATGTGCCGCGACGGAAGCGATCGACCCATTCGTCGACCGGACGGTCCTCGGCTGTCTCGCGCGCAGGTGATCCCTCTTGCGGTCCACCTCGCTCACCGCCGAGATCGATCGCAATCGTCACGTCAGCACGAGCCGATGCGGTCGGTGCTACCGGAACGGGATCCATCAGGCCCCCGTCGACGAGCACGCGACCGTTCAACATCACCGGCGGGAACATGCCCGGCGTCGCGATCGATGCGCGCACTGCGGCATCGACCGGGCCCCGCTGGAACCAGACCGCCTTGCGGGCCAAGAGATCCGTCGCCACTGCGGTGAAGGGGACGGGGAGGTCCTCGATCAGGGCGCCGTCGAGCAGCTCGCGCATTCGGGCGAAGATCTTCTCGGCTCGGATCATGCCCGGCGCGGTAAGGGAGACGTCCAACAGGCGCAGCACGTCGAACTGCGTCAGGTTGCTGACCCACTCGGTGTATTCATCGAGCTTCCCCGCGGCATAGAGCCCGCCGACCAGAGCACCCATCGACGATCCCGCGACGGCGACAATCTCGACGCCGCGTTCCTCGAGCACCTGGATGACGCCAATATGCGCGTAACCCCGCGCGCCTCCGCTGCCCAGCGCAAGCGCAGCGCGTACCGGCTGGTCCATGAGGACAAGCGTAGAGTTGGCGATCACGCAGCGAAACCCGCCCGACGTGCGGTCACGGCCGGGGTTTGCCCCGTTGAAGCGGCAAGACGGCGATTACGCTCGCATGCTCCGTCGAGACACGCCCGGGAGCACGCACTCGTGATCGCGTTCAAGGAGATGGCGCGGGCGAAGGTGCGCTTCGGGCTGTTGATCGGCGCCATCGCCCTGCTCGTGTTCCTCATCCTGTTCCAGCAGGCGTTTCGCGACGGGCTGATCACCTCGTTCGTCGGCGCGATCGAGCACCAGACGGCGCCGGTGCTCGTGTACAGCACCGACGGCCGGCGCAATCTCCAGAGCAGCTCGATCACCCCCGCGCTCGAGGCGCAGGTGCGGGCGGTCGACGGTGTCGCACGCGCCGGAAAGATCGGCCAGAGCACCTTCAGCGTGCGGGCCGGCGCCTCGATCACGGGCGCGGCCGTCATCGGTTACGAGCACCGTGAGCTCGGCGCGCCGCAGCAGCTCGTCGCGGGTCGGTACCCCCGGGCCGACGGCGAGGGCGTCGCGAACGAGACCGACGCGGCGGAGGGCTTCGGCCTGGGCGACGTCGTGCGGGTGGAGCCCGGTGGCTACGCGATCCGCATCGTCGGCCAGTCCCGCGACACGAACCTCCAGGCGATCCCCACGGTGTTCACCCGCTACGGCACATGGGAGCAGGCGGTGCGCGCGGCGAACCCCGACGCGCGCGACGCCGCTGCCCGAACGCGCTGGGCGTCGCGCCCGCGGCGGGTGTGAGCGCCCACCAGCTCGTGACCCGGGTCGACGCGGTGAGCAACGAGCTCGAGGCCCTCACGCGCCGTGACGCGGCCCGCAAGGCGCCGGGGGTCGCGCAGGTGAGTCGCTCGTTCCTCGTGATCTTCCTGCTCTACGGTCTTGTCGTCCCGCTCGTCATCGGGCTGTTCTTCCTGATCGTCACGCTGCAGAAGGCGCGCACGCTCACGCTGCTGCGGGCGATCGGCGCGCGCTCGAAGACGCTGGTCTGGGCGCTCCTCCTGCAGGTGCTCGTCGTGGTGGGGCTGGGTGTCGCGATCGGCACGCTGCTCTACCTGCCGGTGTCGTTCCAACGGGTCGGTTCGATCCCCCTGCACTTCGACGTCGACCGCGGTGGTCGGCTGGGGATTGGGCATCCTGGTGCTCGGCGTCGCCAGCTCGTGGTTCTCGGCCCGCCGGGTGCTGCGCATCGAGCCGATCGAGGCGCTCTCGGGCGGGGGGTTGGGCTCGTGAGGATCGCGCTCCGCGAGATGCGCCGGAGGCCGGCTCGGTTCGCGACCGCGGCCGCGCTGCTCACGCTCATCGCGATGCTGCTCATGCTGCTCGGCGGACTGCTCGACGGGTTGATCCAGCGCTCGACCGGGGCGATCCGCGCGCAGCGCGCCGACCTCGTCGTGTTCTCGGCGACGGCCGAGAAGTCGTTCCTGCGGAGCCGGATCACGCCCGAGGTGCGCGCGCAGGTGGAGGCGGTTCCCGGCGTGACCGGCGTCGGCGGGATCGGCGTCACCCAACTCGGCGCGCGGGTCCCCGGGAACGGGCCGCGCGATCTCGTCGACGTCGCGCTGTTCGGCTACCAGCGGGCGCCGCGGGGCGTGCCGTCGCCGCCCGCGGCCGGCACGGCCTACGCCGACAGCATCCTCCGGGACGAGGGCGTGAAGCGCGGCGACACGTTGCAGCTCGGGCCGGCCCGCACGCCGGTGCACGTCGTCGGCTTCGTCGACAACGTGAGCTATTCCGGCGCCGGGTCGCTGTGGGCGTCGGCCGACGACGTGGCGCGACGTGCAGAACGCCAACCGGCCGGCGTCGTCGGTCGGTTCCGGCGTGTTCCAGACGCTCGTCGTGCGCACCGGCCGGCGACGCGTCGTCGGTCGCGCGCGGCGATCGACCGGGCGACCGGCGGCGCGACCGAGACCGTCTCCGCCACCGAGGCCGCCGACTCGATCGGCGGGGTGCGCCAGCAGCGGTCGGTGTTCAACCAGATCATCGGCGTGACGCTCGTGATCGCGATCGTGGTGGTGGCGCTGTTCTTCGCGCTGCTCACGGTCGAACGCATCGGCCTCTACGGCATGTTGAAGGCGATCGGCGCACGATCGCGCACGCTGTTCGGCGGCGTCGTGTGCAGGCCGTGGTGGTCGCGCTCATCGCGGCGGCGATCGGCTCCGGCTTCGCGCTGCGCGCTCGACCGGACCTGCTGCCGCCGGGCACGATCCCGTACCAGCTGCTCCCGAGCCGCCTGATCGTCAGCAGCGCCGCGCTGGTGCTCGCAGCGGTCGTCGGGCAGCGCCTTCTCGCTCCGGCGCGTGCTGCGCGTCGATCCTGCTTCCGCGATCGGGAGGTCGTCATGAAGAACGGCACGGCGAGCCGGCGCTGCGCACTGGACTCGGTGCGCAAGGTGTACCCCACCGGCGACGAAGAGGTGATCGCGCTCGACCACGCGACCCTCACCATCGGCCACGACGAGATCGTCGCGCTCGTCGGCCCGTCCGGATCGGGCAAGACCACGCTGTGCTCGATCGCCGGCGGCATCCTGTCGCCCACCGAGGGCAGCGTGGTCGTCGGCGGCGAGGACATCTCCGAGTACTCGCCGAAGCAGCTCACCGACTTCCGTCGCGAGCACGTCGGCTTCGTCTTCCAGACCGTGAACCTCGTGCCGTTCCTCACCGCGCGCGAGAACCTGCTCGTGGTCGACGAGATCGGGCGCCGCACCGGCGCGCCCGGCCCGCAGGCGCGCCGACCAGCTCCTCGAGGAGCTCGGCCTCGGCGAACCGCCGCGACCACCTGCCCTGCGACGCTCTCGGGTGGCCAGCGCCAACGGGTCGCCATCGGCCGGGCGCTGATGAACGACCCCGACCTCGTGCTCTTCGACGAACCGACGTCGGCGCTCGACACCCACCTCGGCGAGCAGGTGATGGAGCTCATCCGCGAGCGAGATGAACTCACGGGGGATCGCCGCCATCGTCGTCACCCACGACGAGCGCATGACGCACTACGCCGACCGCACCGTCCACATCATCGACGGCGTACTGGGCGACTGAGCCACTTCTGCGCCTGTCGGTCGCGGCCGCGACCTGTGGGCTTGCAAGCGCCAGCCCTGGCTGCGCGGTCGCAAACAACTTCGCGCCTTCCGCCGCGACCGGCACCGTTCGCATCGGGCCCCAGCACGTCGTCGAGGCTGCGTAGCCTGTGACCGATGAGCCACTGGCGGCGACTGGCCGGCGCCATGATCGCTTTGCTGCTCGTGCTGGTGGCCGGCACCATCGGATATCTGGTGCTCGGCTTCGACCTCCTCGACGCGACGTACCAGACGGTCACCACGGTTTCGACAGTGGGCTTTCGCGAAGTCGAGCCGCTGTCGCCGGGCGGTCAGGTGTTCACCATGGTCCTGATCCTCGTGGGGGTCGGTGCCGCCCTGTACGCATTCAGCGTGCTCATCGAGACATTCATCGAAGGCCGCCTCAACGAACTGCTCGGGAGACGTCGCATGGAACAGTCGATCGCGTCGCTGCACGACCACGTCATCGTCTGCGGCTGGGGGCGCGTGGGCCGCTCAATCGCCGGAGAGGTCGCGGCGGCGGGCCGTGGGCTCGTGATCGTGGAGCTCGACGATGCGATCCTGGACGGGGTGTCGCACCGTGTGGTGGTGGGCGACGCCACCGAGGACGCCGTCCTGCGCGCGGCCGGGATCGATCGGGCGGCCGCGCTGGTGGCCGCGGTCGAGGGTGACGCGGCGAACTCGTTCATCACGCTCAGTGCCCGCGCGCTCAAGACCCGACCTGTTCATCGTGGCCCGCGCTCGGAGCCAGAACAGCGGGGAGAAGCTGCGCCGGGCGGGCGCAGACCGGGTGGTGAACCCGCAGAGCATCGGCGGTGCCCGGATGGCCGCGTTCGTGCTGCGGCCCCACGTCGCGGAGTTCCTCGACGTGGTGATGCGCGAACGCGCCCTCGAGTTCCGGCTGGAAGAGGTGCCGGTCGACCGCGGGGTCACCGATCGCGGGGCAGTCGTTGCGGGACACCAAGATACGCGACCACACCGGGGCCCTGGTGCTGGCTCTACGCGACGAGGACGGGACCTTTCACACCAACCCGCCGCCCGACACCGAGATCCGGAGCGGGCAGGTGATCATCGCCATCGGCACCCAGGATGAGCTCGACACGCTGGTCGAGTTCGCCGAACGCTGAGCCAGGACCGGCGCGCGATCGGTTCGAGGTCAGCCGATGATGGCGCGGTGTCGGCGGCGGGCGGCGAGTTGCAGCCTGATGCCGAGCGTGCGCGCCGCCCTCGACGAGCACGCCGACCGGCTGGTCGACAAGGAGGCGGGCGCGTTTGCACACTCGAAGCTCATGCGCGAGGTACTGGCGCGCGGCTTGCCGGCGTGCCACTCTCTCGCCGAAGCCAAGGCAGGCGTCCGAATGCACGGCTTTGACCTAGGAGGTCCGATGACGCAGACGACTGCCCGCTTCGAGTTGCCCGGCTTCAAGGGCACCCTGATCCATCCTGGCGACAGTGCGTACGACGACGCCCGCAAGATCTTCAACGGAATGATCGACCGCCGCCCGGTGCTCATCGCCCGTTGTACCTGCGCCGACGACGTGGTTGCCGCGGTGAACCTCGCCGCGAGCAGCGGCTTCCGCTCGCGGTCCATGGGGGCGGCCACGGGGTGACCGGCGCCTCGATGTGTGATGCCGGTGTGGTCGTCGACCTTCGCGGCATGAAAGGCGTCGACGTCGACGTCGACGCTCGTCTCGTGCGCGCCGAAGCGGGATTGACCTGGGGCGAATTCGATGCCGCGACCCAAGAGCACGGGCTGGCGTGCACCGGTGGGCGGGTGACGACCACGGGTATCTCCGGACTCGCGCTCGGCAGCGGCAGCGGCTGGCTCGACCGCAAGTTTGGCCTCGTATGCGACAACCTCGTGAAGGCCGAAGTCGTCACGGCCGACGGCCGGATCGTGACGGCATCCGACGACGAGAACGCGGATCTGCTCTGGGGACTCCGTGGGGGCAGCGGGAACTTCGGCATCGTCACCGCGTTCCATCTCCGCCTCCACGAGCTCGGACCGATCGTGTTCGGCGGCATGCTCGTGTACCCCGCCGAGGTCGGCCGCGACCTGTTGCCCTTCTACCGCGACTTCGTGCGCGACGCGCCCGACGAGGTCGGCAGCGGCCTCGCGTTCATCTGCGCGCCGCCTGAAGACTTCGTGCCCAAAGAGGTGCAGGGTCATCCCGTCATCGGCGTGATCTGCTGTTACGCGGGGCCGGCCGAAGAGGGCGAGATCGCGTTCAAGCCGTTGCGAGACTTCGGCCCGCCGGCGTTGCAGATGGTGCAGCCGATGCCGTACGTCGCAGTGCAGACGCTCCTCGACGGTGCCAACCCGAAAGGGCTACTGAACTACTGGACGGCTGACTTCTACGACGATCTTTCCGACGAGGCGCTCGAGATTCTCGTGGCAAAGGCCACGCAGCCCGTATCGCCCATGACGCAGATCATCGTCCTCCCGGGCCGCGGGGCGATCGCGCGCGTCGACGAGGACGCGATGGCGTTCGGAGAGCGCCAGGCCCGCTTCAACATCCATTACCTCTCGATGTGGGAGGACCCTGTCGAAACCGAGAAGAACATCGCGTACACGAAAGACCTCGCAGGAGCGATGAAGCCGTGGTCGACGGGTCGCGCGTACCTCAACTTCCTCGGCGACGAGGGTCAAGGACGGGTCGAAGCCGCGTTCGGGCGAGAGAAGTACAACCGACTGCGCGAGCTCAAGAAGAAGTGGGACCCGCAGAACCTCTTCCGCCTGAACCAGAACATCCCACCCGCGTCCTGATTCGACCTGTGTGAGGGGGCGAGAGAGCCACTCGCGCCACGCCTTTTCCCAGATCCAAAGTTTCTGTTCGCGCCACTGGCTGTGCCTGTCTCGACCTAGCTGAGGAGGAGCGATTGTGAGTCAGCTCGTGGAGTTCCCACTCGAAGACGGAAGCACGATTGTGGTGCAGGTCACCGCCGCCTTCTTTGCCCAGGATCCCGATGACGAAGACCAGCTCAGTCTGAGTGTCGAGCTCCTCTATGACCCGTCGCTCGAACCCGCCGAGGGCTGACGGTGGCGACCATGCCCACTGAACCGCCGCGCTGACCCGGTTGACCGTCAGGTCAGCGTCGGCAGGATCGCCGGGAGGTCCATGACCGAGCGGATGCCCGGCGTCGCTGCGCATACGAAGGGGATCGCGTTCACGGCGCGGTTCGCCGTGTAGCCCGGTGTGGTCGAGGCCATACGCTCGAGCGGGATCGGCATGCGAACGTCGAGCTCGAGCGGCGCGTCGCCCTCCACGGACACCTTCCACCCTGTCGAGAGCAGGTCCCATGACGGATCCAGCTCATGGCAGCAGAACCACGTGGCGCGGAAGCGAAGGCGCTCCCGGCCGTCGCGCATGCCCGAGATGGTCGTCCGTTGTGCCGCCATGGTGCCGGCTTCCAGCGTGCCCGCCGCGATCTCGACGGTGCGTGGCGTCACGGCGATGTCACCGTGGGCCTCCACCGAGTCGAGCGGGAGGGACAGCGCGTCGCCGACCGTGCGCAGCGACGGGCCGAAGCTCTCGCGCAGGTGCGAGACCCGCCCCGGGTCGAGCTCGGCGGGCGGCTTCCCGAACCCCATGACGTCGAACAGCAGCCCTGGGGAGTCGCGCTGCGACAGGTCAGCGAACTCGTCGATGGTCATCCGGTCCAGGTGGCACTGGATGGACGACAACACGAGCGGCACGGCTTCGGTGATGAAGCCGGGGCTGCTGCCCGTGCTGTGGACCGAGGCGCCACCCTCGGCACATGCCGCGTCCACCCGGGCACGAACCTCCGGGTCCATGCTCGGCGGGTGGTGGAAGACGCCACACGTCGACACGACGTTGGTGCCGGCCGCCAGCAGCCGGCACAGCACGTCTACATCGGTGGTGCGGGGCATGTACAGCACGCAGTCGGCGCCGAGGGCGATGATGTCATCGACGTCATTGGTGGCAAGCACGCCGGTTGGGCCGAGCCCGCACAGCTCGCCGGCGTCGTGGCCCGCCTTCTCGGCGCTGTGCGCGTACAGGCCGACGAGCTCGAGGTGCGGATGCCCAATCACCTGCTGCAGTGCTCGCGAGCCGATGTTGCCGGTCGCCCATTGAACAACCCTCAGAGGTCGACGCGACCCGCTATCAGTGTCGGAGACCATGCTTGACATCTCGGTCCTTTGGAACTCCCCCCGGGATCGTGGAGGGCTCGGGTTACGCGGCGCGCTGCGTTCGGGTGGTGATCTTCTCGCACGCGATTGGCGCGCGCCAGCGCAGTTGCTGTGACGCCGGGTCTGGTTGCAGCGGTCGAACCAGCGGATCAACCGTTGTCGTGCACGCGCTTTGGTGGCGTCTGACGGGCCCTACATCAGAATGAGCTCGGGCACGCCGCCATCCACGTTGATGTTCTGGCCAGTGATCCATCGACTGTCGTCAGAGGCCAGGAATAGCGTGACCGGTGCAATGTCCTGATACGGATCACCCACTCTTCCCATTGCGTTGTCGCGGGAGCGACTCACCACGTATTCTTCAAACTCTGGCGGCAGATTCTCCATGATGGTCTCGGTCATCGCGGCAGGGCTGACGGTATTACAACGAATGCCATCCTTCCCCCATTCGCGAGCCACGACCATGGAAAGCCCGCGAATCGCCGCCTTGTCGGCAACATATGCGGCCATTTGTTCAAAGCCGACCTGATACACACCGGAAGTGAAATTGATGATGGAGGAGCTCTTGCCCTTCAGGTAGGGGTAGCACAGCTGCATCAGATTCCAGTAGGCGTAGAGGCCGGTATGCAGCTGTCTGTCCAGCTCCTCCGTGTCCTCTTCAAGGAAAGGAACGCGAACGGCTAGAGCGCTGGCATTGTTGATCAGAACGTCCACCGTCCCGAAGCGCTCAATCGTCTTCTCAACGTAGTTCTGCAGATTCTCATACTTCGAGACATCACACGTTAGGGCCAAGACTTCCGCGCCTGCCTCCTCGCAGAGTCTCGCCGTTTCCATCAACTTCTCTGTTCTCCTCGCGCACATGGACAACTTGGCGCCTTCTTTGGCCAAATAGACGGCCATTTGCTTTCCAAGGCCTGCGCTCGTGCCCGTCAGGATAACCACTTTTCCGTCTAGCTTCTTTGCCATGACAAATTCCCCATTTCTGTTTGCAGAACCAGTTAGTGGCCAAAGTCGAGACGGGTACCTGCCCAGCCCGATGCTAGTGGTCCGCGACGGACCACGAGCTGGCCCCTTTCTCGGGGGCTCCCTTCAAGGCCCGTCCCGGCCGGCCATCATCACGACACTGCGGAGATCCGTTGCCGCGAGTCAGCCGCCGGGATGTGACTTCTGCCTCTATGCCGCGGCTGCTCGGCGTACGATGATTGCAAGCGACCTGGGGGTGCGGAATGGAACTCTTCCCCGATTCGACCGAGATGGCCGCCGGGCATGACCCTCGAGATTGCCCGCGGTGTGGGGTCGCGCCGCTTGCACGCGTCGCCGATTGTGAGATGGTCCACTGGTTGTGCCGGTCGTGCGACCACTGTTGGCAGGAGACCCGGGGCAATCTGCGCGCCGTCGATCCGATCAACTGCCCCGGCTGCTCGACGAAACCACGCCCCGAGTGCATCGCGCTGTTTGCTCGCGAGTTCCCGCGCTTCAGCGGTTGAGAGCGACAGTCCGGATGTGCTCGCACCACGACGTGCTGTAGCGGAACCTCTCGGGAGAATTGCACGACTCGGTCCGGTCCGCTCGGCCTTCTCGGCGCGTGGTCGGACCTGACTACGACTTGCTCATCTTCCAATCGCGTTCGATCCCGCGCTTGATCGCACGCAACGTGTCTGCGGTTTGCGAGGCGATCTTCCGCCGAGCCAGCAGGTTTGCAAACTTCGCTCTCATGCTCCTCGTCGCATAGTGCTGACGGATCGTGACGCGTGTCTTGTGCGTGTCGATCGCGGTCACGACGGTGTCGACCAGGTAGTTTGCAAAGAGCTTGCTGATCCCCCACGAATCCTCGGGAATAGTCGTCACAAAGCTCTGCAGTGGCACGATCTCAACGATCTTTTCGACGCACATACCCTTCCCGCGGCCCTCGGTGATGCTGCACTTGTAGGACACCCCCTCCGCCCGCCGGCCCGTCCCCGACAGGAGGTCCACCTTGGTCACCCGCGGGTGGAACTCGGGGATCTTGGTGATGTCCATCAGGTACTCCCACACGACCTGCAGCGGCGCCTCGACGACCACGGTGTCTTCAATCTGCAACTGGTCTCTCGCCAGTCCCATGTGATCCTTCCCTTGATCGAAGGTCATGAGGCGGGCGGCGGGTGGTTGGCCGGGCCGGGGGCGCCGGGCGACGGGAGGAGCCGGCGCATGGACGCGTCCCACGCACGATCGGGGAGCAAGCGGCGCGAGATGATGAACAGGGCCGCCGCCGCCGGCACCGCGTAGCGGGTCCGGGGCCGTCGTGCCGTGATCGCCCGCTCCACGACGTGTGCCACGGACTCGGGGCCCGCCGCGGCGAGCGCGAGGAGCCCCTCATGGGCTCCTCGGAGGCGGTTCGCGACGGCGTCGACGAATGCCGCGTAGGGGCTGTGCGGATCGCGAGGACGTCGCATGCTCGCGACCGCCGTATCCACCCAGCTGCTGCGGATCGCACCCGGCTCGATGAGGATCACGTCGATGCCGAAGTCGCGGACCTCGAAGCGGAGCGCGTCGCTGAGCGCCTCGAGCGCGTGCTTGCTCGCGT
This sequence comes from uncultured Actinomycetes bacterium, assembly GCA_963813635.1. Taxonomy (GTDB): domain Bacteria; phylum Actinomycetota; class Acidimicrobiia; order IMCC26256; family JBBRZM01; genus JBBRZM01. The sequence goes on from CAWEZO010000007.1 coordinate 185,106, forward strand.
GGTAGGCACCGCCGCCGGGGATCGTGATCCGGCCGCCCACCGAGCTCACGTTGACGATCTTCCCCCAGCCTTGCCGGCGCATACCGGGGACGACGAGCTGGGTGAGACGCGTGGGCCCGAAGAGGTTCGTCTCGAACTGGCGACGGGCCTCGTCGAGCGACACCTCCTCGATCGGGCCTTCGAGACCGTACCCGGCGTTGTTCACGAGCACGCCGACGGCCCCTTCCTCCGCCTCCACGATCTCGACGGCGTGTTGCATCGACGCCTCGTCGCACACGTCGATTCGCAGGAGGCGACACCCGTGCGCGGCGAGGTCCTCGATGGACTCCGGACGGCGGGCGGTCGCGTACACGGTCCAACCGCGGGCGGCCAGGTGCTGCGCGGTGGCACGGCCGATGCCGGTCGAGCACCCCGTGATGAGGACCGCTTTCGAGACCTTGCCGATGCTCATTCGTACATGATGTCGCTCCGGGCGCTTCTCGTCCCGGGTCGGCTCTCGACCTGACGGCAAAAGTGTGAGACAAGAGGGGTACTGACGTCGCGGGCGCTCGGAGTCGGAATGGAGGCACGGTGCGCAAGCTGAGCGGCATCGATGCCGACATGCTCTACGGCGAGACCCCCGCATGGCACATGCACATCGGGGCCCTCATGGTCCTCGACCCGTCGACCGGCGGTTTCGACTTCGACGCGGCGCGCCGACTGGTCGCAGCGCTCGCGGCAGACCTCCCGCCGTTGCGAGAGCGCCTGCTCGAAGTCCCCTTCGGGCTCGACCGTCCGAGCTGGGTCGACGATCCCGCCTTCGACCTCGACGCGCACCTGCACCGCGTCGCGGTCCCTCCGCCCGGCGGGCCCCGCGAGCTCGCGACGCTGAGCGGCTTGCTCGCGAGCACCAAGCTCGACCGCAGCCGTCCCCTCTGGGAGATGTGGTTCATCGAGGGACTCGAGCACGGGTGCGTCGCCATCCTGGCGAAGATCCACCACGCCTGCGCCGACGGCGTGGGAGGTGCCCTGCTGATGGGTCGGCTCCTCACGATCGAGCCGGGACCCGCGCCGACCGAGATGCCACCGCCGTCGGCGGGCGAGACGATCCCATCGGGCGTCCGCATGCTCGCCGAGACCGTCCCTTCGCTCGCGACTCTGCCCTTGCGGGCTGCTCGGACGTTCGGCCGGACGGCGACGTCCGCGTGGAAGCTGGCGCGGCGACCGCGCGCGGAGGAGGGAGAGGTGCCGCCGGCCATGCCGTTCCGCGCGCCCGACACCTCGCTGAACCACCCGGTCACGTCGCGGCGATCCGTGGCCTTCGCCGACATCCCGCTCGCCGACGTCAAAGGAGTGTCGCATGCGTTCGGCGCGACGGTGAACGACGTCGTTCTGGCGTTGTGCGCCGGTGCGCTTCGACGCTATCTTGCTGCTCGCGACGAATTGCCCGGCACCCCGCTCGTCGCGGCCGTACCCGTCTCGGTGCGGACCGAAGACACGTTCGCATCGTTGGGCAACATGGTGTCGGGCTGGTTCGCGAACCTCGCGACCGACGTCGACGAACCCGTGAAGCGATTGCTCGTCATACGCGACGCCGCGCGGAGCGCGAAGCGCCTACACGAGTCGGGAGTCGAAGACGTCGTGATGGACTGGGCGGACCTCCCGGCCCCTGCGCTGTGGGCGGCCGCGGTTCGTCTCTACGTCTGGTCGCGTTTCTCGGAGCGCCTCCCGCCGATCTTCAACGTGCTCATCTCCAACGTTCCCGGTCCACCCGTGCCGCTCTACGCCGGCGAGGCGCGAGTGATCGCCGTCTACCCGTTCGGCCCGGTTCTCGATGCGATCGGACTCAATATCACCGTGCTCAGCTACGGCGACTCGATCGACTTCGGAATCATGACCTGTCCGGAGCTCGTGTCCGACGTCTGGGCGCTCGCCGGTGGAATCCACGAGTCGCTCGCCGAGCTGGTGAAGGCGGCGGAAGCCGTGAGCTGAGCCGCCGAGAGGGGAGGGCAGGGCAAGATGTGGTCGCTCTCAACTCCGTGGCGTCAGCGAGGCGAGCGTGTACGTGCCGTTCTCGGTGGAGGTCACGTCGCCGATCGCAGGTTCATGGACCATGGCCCCATCATTGCGCGGCGGGACAATGTCCCCGACGAGCTTCGGCACCACACGCTCAGCCGGCGAGCGCGAGAACTTCGTCGAAGCCTTCGGAGAGGAGGCGGGCGAACACCTCGGGATCGGGGATCGCGCCGCTGTCGGTGTTGACGCCGATGTGACACGTCCCGCGATACGACATCAGCGTGATGTTCGCGGCCGAGCCCAGCGTCGGTCCGAACGCGTGGAAGGCCTCGAGGCGCGCACCACCCATGTACACCGCGTCATGGAAACCGGGCACGTTGCTCGCCAGGAAGTCCACGTGCTTGAACATCCCACCGGTCACCGTGACCGGCAGGAGGTTCAGCGCGCCGGCGATGGCGTTCGAATACGGGATCGCCCGTTCCGTGCGGAGCCGACCGCAGAGGCCGTGGATGAGGGAGATGCGCTCGGCCGGGTCGCGCGTGCTGACAGGAACCTCGAAGCGGACCAATGTCACCTTGTTGCCACCCTCGGGATCGTCGGCGGCGCGAACGCTGATCGGCATCGTGACGCGGAGCCGCTCGGCCATCCCGCCGTGTTGCTCGTGATAACGCCGGAGCCCGCCCGTGACGCCGGCGAGGAACGCGTCGTTGAGGGTGCCGCCCGCGGTCCTCGCTGCATCGTGCAGCGCATCGAGGGGAACGTCCAACGTCTCATAGCGCCACTGAAGGCGGCGATCGGTCATCACCGGCGAGTCGGTGGCGGTGATCGGCTGCACGAAGCGGGCGATCGACAGCATGGTGGCGGTGGCGTCGCTCGCAGTCCTGAACGGGTGACGCACGGTCGCTGCGACGGCGCCGGGAAGCAGTCGTGCGAGACTTCTTGCGTTCGCTACCGACCGACGCACGTTGTACGACGCCGCGTCGCTCAGCGCGTCGAGCGGGCCGCGGTGGTTCGCGACCGGTTCGTCGGGCACCGGCCCGAGAGGGCCGGCCTCGCGCTCGAGGTCGACGACGTGCGCGGCGATCTGGATGCCGCCGATGCCATCTGTCAGGGCGTGGTGCACCTTCATCACGAGGGCGGCGCGGCCCTCGGGCAGGCCCTCGAGAAGGGTGAACTCCCAGAGCGGACGGTCGTGGTCGAACGCGGTCATCCCCAAGTTGCGCGCGAACGTGAGCACAGCGGGCAGCCCGCCCGGTTCGCCGACCCGACCGCGGCGCAGGTGCCAGCTCAGGTCGAAGTCGGAGTCGACGACCCAGCGGGGCGGGGCAAGCCTCCACGGGGTCGGGACCAGCTTCATGCGAAACGTCGGCGCGAGTCGCGTCGCGCGCTCGATCCGCTCGCAAAGGAGTTGCCAGCTCGGGGCGCGGTCGAAGAGCGCGAGGGCCACGATCGTCGATCGCAGCAGCGGGTCGCGCTCGAGCCCCATCGTGAAGGCGTCGACTTCACTGACGTGGAACTCGGCGAGATCGCTCATCGACTCCCTCCGGCAGGCTTCTTTTGAAGCATGACGCGCTTTGCACGCCGACGCCAGGTCCAAAGCCCCTCGTCGCGCCGTCGGAGGTCGTCGCGGAGGCTCTGTTGCACCGAGCTCGTGGGGGCCGCGCCGAAGGTTGTGCATGCGCGCGTGACGGCGCGCGCGAAGCGTTGTGCAAGACCGCCACCACAAGCAGGTGGCGCCCAAAGAGGTAGCTGGCGACATCGCGACACTCAGAGCTGGATGGAAGAGGGTCAACATGTCGCTACTGGTGAGCGGTCACGTCCAACATGTGTCCCGGCCACCGGAGGTCTCGGCAGCCGCGAGGAACGTGGTGCGCGTCGTGTCCGAAGAATGCGGCGTAAAGAATCTGGCGTCTACGTCGTGCTTCCGGAATCCGGATTCTGAAGAGTTGGTCACAGACCTTCTCGCGTGTAGCGCACCACGGCTTGGATCTGCTTGGGGGTGAGCTGGATTTTCGCGGCCGGCATCAGCCCGCGACCGTTCGACACCACTGTGATCTCATCGTCGACGTTCGGGAGATCACGCACGACCTTGCCGCCCGAGAGCTGCGGGCCCGCGCTGGTGCCGCCGCCGCTCGTCCCGTGGCAGCTGGCGCAGTGTGTGGCGTAGATCACCCGCCCGGATCCACTCTGCGCGTTCTTGTCGCGTCCGCCACCGCACGCGCCGACGGCGACCGCGATCACTATGACGAGTACGCCAAGCGAAGACCTGGACGACACTGTTTGCCCTCCCCGCATGGTGGTTGTCGCTTCGAACCCCGCTGAGCTCCGCGAGGGCAGCGACTTGCTGCGCGTTGGTGAGAGGCTAGTTGTCGTTCGCTCCGCCGGTGTTGCCGCGACCCGGCGCGAGCCGGGCTGCGCCGTGACGGCAAGTCTCGGGTGGAGCCGCACTACGCTGCGGGCATGTACTTAGGGTTGATTCTCTTCGCTGTCGCCGCGGTGCTCTGCGTCATCGCGGGTGTGGTCGCCATGAAGCGCGGTCGTGACTACGGCAACAGCGACGGCGACGACGACGGCTTCGATTTCGATGCGTACGAGGGCTTCGACAAGAAGTAGTCCGACTTCCGTCACCGCGGGCTCGCCGCTTGGATGTGACGCGCCAAGAACGGTCAGGTGAATCGGTAGATGTCGTGTTCGTACTGCTCCAGCATCCTCGCCGCGCAGAACTGTGGCCCGATGCTGCGCATCGCGGACCGGATCTGAGCCAGCCAGCCGGTCGGGATGCCGCGGTCGTCGCGGTCGGAGAAGCGGGGGACGATCTTCTGCTCGAACAGGTCGTAGAACGCCATGGCGTCGCGCGCGTCCTGCGCGCCTTCGTCGCCCTCGAGCGAGCTGTCGATCGCCCAGCCGTTGGTGCCGTCGTACGCCTCCGACCACCAGCCGTCGAGCACGCTGAGGTTCAGCACGCCGTTCATCGCCGCCTTCATCCCGCTCGTGCCGCTCGCCTCGAACGGGGGACGCGGCAGATTCACCCACACGTCGCACCCGGCGATGAAGGTCTGAGCGAAGCTCAGGTCGTAGTCCTCGAGGAAGGCGACTCTGGCCGACACGAGCGGCCACGACTTCAGCGAGAAGACACCCTGGAGTATCCGTTTCGCATCGTCGTCGCGCGGGTGGGCCTTGCCGCCGAAGACGAACTGGACCCTGCGGTTACCGTCCAGCAGCGCGAGCGCGCGTTGCGGGTCATGCGTGAGGAGGTGCAGGCGCTTGTAGCCGGCGATGCGCCGCGCGAACCCGACTGTGAGCACCTCCGGATCGAACGTCTCCGCCGCGGACTCGACGTACTCGAGCGTCTCGCCGCGTCGCAGCCGATCCGCGACGCTCCGGCGGCGCACCATCTCGACGAGCCGTCGCCGGCAGGCAGCCCGGGCCTCCCAAAGCTCCTCGTCGGTGATGCTGTCGACCGCGGACCACGTCGACGGGTCGGCGGCCCGGACCTGCCAGCCGTCGCCGAAGTGCCGGTCGAACAGCGCCCGCACGGGCGGGGCGAGCCAGCTGGGCACGTGCACGCCGTTGGTCACGTGCCCGATCGGGACGTCGTCGACGCTCGTGCCGGGGAACATCGGTTGCCACATCTCGCGGGCGACCTCACCATGACGGCGGCTGACCGCGTTCACTGCCCGGCTCGCGCGAATCGCAAGTTGTGTCATGCCGAAGGGCTCGTGGGGGTCCTCCGGGTGCACCCGGCCGAGGCCGAGAAGGCCCGCCGCGTCGACACCGAGCTGCGCGGGCAGCGCCGGCACCGCGTGCAGGACCTGATCGGCGTCGTACGTCTCGTTTCCGGCCGCGACCGGTGTGTGCGTCGTGAACACGATGCGCTCGCGCACGGCGGCGAGCGCATCGGGCAGGCTTGCTCCCCGGGCGACGTGTGCCGCGGCGAGTTGGAGCGCCGCCGACGCCGCGTGCCCCTCGTTGAGATGCAGCACCGACGGCTCGATCTCGAGGTGCTCGAGCGCACGGAGCCCGCCAACGCCGAGCACCAGGTATTGGGCCAGCCGGATCTCGGGATTGCGTTCGTACAGGCGGGCCGTGATCCAGCGATCGACTGGCGCGTTCTCGGGAACCGCGGTGTCGAGCAGGAGCAGAGGAACCCGCCCGACGCGTGCGCACCAGACGCGGGCGATCACGTCGCGACCTCGGACCGGGACGGTTACCCTCAGCGGCCGGCCGTCCGCGCCGACGCAACGCACCACCGGCAAGAGGTCGGCGTCGTTTTCGATCCAGTACTCCATCTGCCAACCCGAGAGGTCGAGGCGTTGGTGGAAATATCCGTTGCTGTAGAACATCCCGATCCCGACGAACGGCAGCGCCCGGTCAGAGGCCTCCTTGAGGATGTCGCCTGCGAGCACACCGAGGCCGCCGGAGTAGACGGGCAGCGACGCGTGCACCGCGAACTCTGCGCAGAAGAACGCGACCGGGTGCTCGGGGCGTTGCTCGAGATCGCCGGCTGGGGTCTCTGCCGCGCACAGGGCTACGACGGCATCAATGCGCTCCAGCAGGTCGGCGTCGGTCGCGGCCCGTTCGAGCACTTCGGGGTCCGCCTCGAGGAGCAGGCGTACCGGATTCGTGTTGTTGCGCTCCCAGCGGTACGCGTCGATGTCGCGGAACACCGACGGCCCGTTCGGCGCCCAAGACCACCGGTAGTTGTAGGCCAATTTCGCGAGTGGCTCGAGCGGGGCCGGGAGGTGGCTCGTGAGTCGCGCCACGCGGCGAGGAAGATCGGTGCGCCCGGGGACCATGGGGGCCACGCTAACGGCGCACGAGGCGCGGTGCTCCAGCCGGTGCTCGAGACGCGCTCATCCGGGCGCGCGGCGCAGGATCACGGCACCGAGCGGCGGGAGCTCCAGCTCCAGGGCGTAGGGCCGTTCGTGCCAGCCGGGCTCCCGTGCCTCGACCGACCGGGCGACCGGGTAGTCGCTGCCGCCGAACTCCGACGCGTCCGAGCACGCGACGACGTCCCATCGCCCCGGCAGCGGCGCGCCGATCACATAGCCCTCGCGCGGCACGGGCGTGAGGTTGAGCACGACGATCGCCGGGTCCAGCGGGTCGTCGCCGGTACGGAGCATGCTCAGGACCGCGTGCTCCCGATCGTGGCAGTCGATCCACGCGAAGCCGTGCGGCATCGTATCGCCTTGGTGCAGGGCCGGCACGTCTCGGTACAGCCGGTTCAGCGCGCCGACCCACGCGCACATCCCGGCGTGCAGGTCGAAGTCCAGGAGGTGCCAATCCAGGCTGCGCTCATGATTCCATTCCACCCACTGCGCGAGCTCCGAGCCCATGAAGAGCAGCTTCTTGCCCGGCAGCGCGTACTGGTACGCGAGCAGCAGCCGCAGGTTCGCGAAGCGCTGCCAGTCGTCGCCGGGCATCCGGCTCAGCAGCGAGCCCTTCCCGTGGACGACCTCGTCGTGGCTGAGCGGCAGTACGAACTGTTCCGTTCCCGCGTACAGCATGCGGAACGTGAGCTCTTCGAGATGGAAGCCACGGTGCACCGGGTCGCGCGCGAACCACGCGAGCGTGTCGTGCATCCAACCCATGTCCCACTTGTAGTGGAACCCGAGTCCTCCGAGGTGCACCGGCCGAGTCACGCCCGGCCAGGCGGTTGACTCCTCGGCGAAGGTGAGCGCTTCCGGGTAGCGGTCACCGATCGCGACACTGCAGTCGCGCAGGAACTGGAGCGCCTCGAGGTTCTCGCGGCCGCCGTACCGATTCGGCACCCACTCGCCCTCGACGCGCGAGTAGTCGAGATAGAGCATCGAAGCGACGGCGTCCATCCGCAATCCGTCGGCGTGGTAGTGCTCGAGCCAGAACAACGCGGCGCTCACGAGGAAGCTCCGGATCTCGTTCCGTCCATAGTTGAAGAGGGAGCTGCCCCAGTCCGGGTGGATCCGCTGGCGGGGATCGGCATGCTCGTACAAGTGCGTGCCGTCGAACTCGGCGAGGCCGTGTGCGTCGGCGGGGAAGTGAGACGGCACCCAGTCGAGGATGACACCGATGCCGCGTTGGTGGAGATGATCGATCATCGCCATGAGGTCCTGCGGACTCCCGTAGCGGCTGGTCGGAGCGAAGTACCCGGTGACCTGGTAGCCCCAGGATCCATAGAAGGGGTGCTCCATCACCGGCATGAGCTCGACATGGGTGAACCCGAGCGCCAGCACGTGGTCCGCCAGACGCGGCGCGATCTCGCGGTACGTGAGCGGACGGTCGCCCTCCTCCGAGACCCGTGCCCACGATCCAAGGTGCACCTCGTAGATCGAGATCGGCTGGTCGGGTCGTTGCAGCTTGGCCCTCGTGGCCATCCACACCGCGTCGCGCCACTCGTAGTCGAGGTCCCACACCACCGACGCGGTCCTCGGCGACTCCTCCGCCGCGAATGCCAACGGGTCGGCCTTGTCCTCGATGCGGTTCCCGTGCCGCGAGCGGATCCGGTACTTGTAAATGCTGCCCGCCGCGATGCCCGGGACGAAGCCCTCCCAGATGCCCGAGCTCCCGACCGGGTGCAACGGGTGGCGCCCGTCGCTCCAGGCGTTGAAGTCACCGATCACGCCCACCGAAGCAGCATCGGGTGCCCAGACCGCGAAGAAGATGCCTCGAAGGCCCTCGTGGGTCACGATGTGCGCGCCGAGCTTCGCGGCGAGGTCGTAGTGGCGGCCCTCGTTGAGCAGGTGCACGTCGTACGGCGTCAGCAACGAGACGTCGTGCAGCGGCTCGCCGACGACGGCGGCGGGCGGCTGAAGCGGTTCCCAAGGCCGCGTCGCGGCGAGCCGCGCGAGCGTCGCCGCCGCGGGCTCGTCGGCGTCGAGCTCCTCGAGGGTCAGTCGGGCGCGCCCCGTCCAGTTGTCGGGACTCACGGTGCCCGGCGCGTTGAACGACTCCGGTTCGAGCCAGAGGTCCTCGACGCTCATGAGCACGACCGAGGCTTCGCTCGCGCCCATCGTCTCCACCATCCGGTCCAGGGCCTCGCGTGGCGGGTGGGCCGGTGCCTCACCTTCGCCGCCGGAAGCCCGCCAGAGCGCGTCACGTCGCACCGCCCGTTCCGCGTACGCGCCGGCCGCCTCCTGCTCCGTGAGGATGCCGTCCGTCTCCCGGCGCGCGACGTCGCGCGCTTCCCACCAGCCGGCGAACGTCGGCAGGTCGTGGGTTCCCCACGACATGACGCTGCCCGGCCGCGGCGGCCGGATCGGCTCGGGCGCGTTCGGGTCGAGGTCGAACTGCGCGACGGTCATCGTCCGGGCGCGGTGCGAGCGCATCGCCTCACGCACCTCGTCCGGGACCGTGCCGAGATCTTCGCCGACGATGTCGGCCTTGTGGCGGTGCGCCTCGAGGCACAGCGCGGCCCACAGCTCGTCGGCGGGATAGCGCACGTACACACCATCCTCGGGACTCATGCCGTCGGGGACCCAGAGGAGTCGATGCAACACCATCACGTGGTCGATCCGGAGCAGGCCCGCGTGTCGAAGATGGTGCGCGAGCGCGGCCCGGAACGCGCCGTGGCCACCGACGCGAGAGGCGTCGGGATGCAGTGGTGGGAACCCCCACGACTGGCCCCCGGGGAAGAAGCCGTCGGGCGGCGCGCCGGCGGAGATGCCGTCGACGTACTGCGCACGGTCGCGCCACACGTCGTAGCCGTCGGGGTGCGCGCCCACCGGCAGGTCGAACCCGAGTGTCTGGCCCCTCCGCCGCAGGTCGGCGGAGACCGCGGCGAGCTGCTCTTCGGTCACCCATTGCACGTATCGGTGGTACGCCTCGGCGCTCGGCGGGACATCGGCGAACCGCACATGCCCGTCGCGCAGCATCGCGGGCCATGATCGCCAGTTCGTGCCGAACCGCTCCCCGGCGGCGCGGAACCGGGCGTAGTCGGCGACGTCGGCGTGGCCCGCGACCCAGGACCGGAACTCGGCCTGGCGTCCGGCAGGGCCGTCCGCCAGCCCCTCGACGAGAACCTTGAGCACGCGCCGCTTGGCGGCCGCGACCCTCGCGAAGGCCACGCGCGTGGTGGCGCGGAGCGAGGCCAGCTCCTTTTGCATGCCCGGGCTGCTCAGCAGCGCGGCCGCTTTCGGCGACCAGCGCAGGTCCGGAATTCGTTCGAGGTCGAGGTACATCTCGTTCCAGAATCGACGGCTCACCGGCGCGTACGGGCTGGGCTCGCAGGGCTCGCGGAGGAACGCGGCGAGCAGTGGCAACGATGCGACGATCTCCGCGCCGCGGCCGGCCGACCAGCGGGCGACATCGGCGAGATCGCCGAGATCTCCGGTGCCTGCGCTGCGAAAGGTACGCAGCGCGGAGAGCGGGATGACCGTGCCCCAGGTGCGCGCGAGGGGATCGGACCGGCTCGTGCACGCGCCCGACGGCGTCGCGAGCACCTCGCACTCGTACGCTGCGCCGGCGACGAACACCTCGAGTCGGTGCGCGCCGAACGGCAGCGCGTCGGGGAGCGGCAGCCGGCGAGCCGAGGTGGTCCGGCTGCCCAGCCGGGTCGTGGCGGCGACGGGAAGGTCACCGACCCGCGTGCGCCAGTCGCGTGTCGAACCGTCCTCCAGCGTCACCCGACAGTCGGCGATCGAGTCGTCGAATGCCTCCGGCAGCCGGAGCAGCCCGGCGCCGGGTGTGCCGTCCCACGCGACGACGACCGGCTCCAGCACGCGGCTCCAGCCCTTGGCCCGCAACGCGCGCCGGGCGCTCGGCGCGTCCTCGGGGCGGTCGATCGGAAGGCCGAGCGCGCGGAGGACCGCGATGAGGGCCTCGGGGGACGCATCGTGCCAGACGCCGTCGATGCCCGAGTAGCCGGGTTCGACATTGCACGCGGCGGCGAGCGAGCGGAGCGGGTCGGTGCCGCGCTGGCTCATCCGGGCGCCCTCCCGGTCACGAACCGCCCGACCAGCGCACGAGCCCGGTGGAGAGCGGGTCGTCGAGGCCCGGATGCCTCGGCAGCACGCGCACTGCGACCACGGAGTCGGGCTCCAGGGTGCCGGGCGCGAGCGCGAGCTCGAACCGCCGGCCGCCGCCGGGACCGACGCCCGCGTCGCGGAGGAGGTGATGCACGGCCGCCCGACCGTCGCCGTGGTCGATGCGCAGCTGCACCGCCACGTCGGCCGGCCCGAGTCGACCGAGCGCGACCGTTGCAACGGCCCGGCCGGAACCGTCGCCGGACGGGGTGCACCCCACATCGAGCACGCGGACCTCGGGCCACGCGGCTCGCAGGCGCCCGAGGTACCGGGCGAGGTCGCGCGCCTCGGCCCCGTCATTCGCGAGGAGATGCTCGACCCGGTCGGTCTGCGGGACCCAGATGTGTTGCGCGTAGTCCTGCACCATCCGGTGTGAGCTCCACATCGGAGCGAGCGCGCTCATCGAGGCCTTCATGCTCGCGATCCATCGGCGGGGCAACGCCGCGGCGTCGCGCTCGTAGTACGCCGGCACGATCTCCTGCTCCAGCCGGTCGTACAGCGACGCCGCGTCGACGGCGGCCTGGCGTGCGGGGTCGTCGTAGGTGTCGCGGGTCCCGATCGGCCAGCCGATCGGGGGGTCCGACTCCCGGTACGCCTCGTCCCACCATCCGTCGAGCGTGCTCAGGTTCAGCCCGCCGTTGATACCCGACTTCATCCCGCCGATGCCGCAGGCCTCCTCGGGGCGGGCCGGGGTGCTGAGCCACACGTCCGCACCCTGGGAGAGGTGGCGGTCCATTCCGACGTCGAAGTCCTCGAGAAAGACCACGCGATCAGCGACGCCCGCGTCGCGGGCGAAGTGCACGACCTCGCGCAGGAGCTCCTTGCCGTTTCCGTCCTGCGGATGCGCCTTGCCCGCGAAAACCATCTGCACCGGCCGGTCGTCGCTCCGCAGCAGTCGGGCCAGCCGGTCGCGGTCGGCCAGGAAGAGCGTTGGACGTTTGTAGGCAACGAAGCGGCAGACAAACCCGATCGTCAGTGCGTTCGGGTCGAGGCGGGTGTCGCAGCCCGCCAGCGTTTCCGGGTCGGCACCCCGGCGCACGAACTGAAGGCGCAGTGAGCGCCACGCGTACTGCACCAACCGCTCCCGCGCCCCCTGGCGCGTCGCCCACAGCTCCTCGTCGGGCAGGTCATCGATCCGTGCCCACATCCCGACGTCGCCCGGCGTCGTACGCCAACGCTCACCCAGCGCCGCGTCGAACAGCACCGAGAGCTCGGGCGAGACCCACGATTGCAGGTGCACGCCGTTGGTCACGTGCTCGACTGGAATCTCGGGCTCGGGCACTCGCGGCCAGAGGCCCCGCCAGAGATGACTGGTGACCCGGCCGTGGAGCGCGCTCACCCCGTTCCGCCGCGCGGAGAGGCGCAGCGCCAACACGGTCGGGCAGAAGCTGTCGGCGGGGTCGTCCGGGTCATGACGACCGAGCGCGAGTACCCGTTCCAGGGGAAGCCCGAGCTCGGCGGTGACGGGTCCGAGGTAGTGGTTGGCGAGGTGCGGGGCGAAGTAGTCGTGCCCGGCTGCGACCGGCGTGTGGGTCGTGAACACGAGACCCGGCGCGGCGGCGAGCACGGCCTCGTCGAACCCGAGCCCCTCCTCGCGGGCGAGTCCACCGATCCGCTCGAGGGCGGCGAACGCGGCGTGGCCCTCGTTGAGGTGGACGACCGTCGGCTCGATCCCGAGCGCGCGAAGCGCGCGCGGTCCACCGAGTCCGAGAACGAGCTCCTGACGGAGCTTCGTGCCGAGCTCGCTCGGGTACAGGCGCCGCGTGATCGTGCGATCCTGCGGCTGATTCAACGGAACGTCGGTGTCCAACAGGATCAGGCCGGTGCCTCCGACATCGACCTGCCACACGCGGGCGACGACATGGCGCCCCGGCAACGGGACCCGGACCTCGAGTGGGCGTCCTTCGGCGGTGCGCGCGAGTGCGATCGGGAGATCGCGCGTGTCGAGCGACTCCCACGTCTCCTGTTGGTGACGTTCGGCGTCGAGCCACTGGTGCGAGGTCTCGCGATAGAGCAGCCCGACGCCAACGACCGGCACCCCCAGCGCGCTCGCGGACTTCAGCAGCTCGCCCGCCACTGCGCCGAGCCCTCCGGCGAAGATCGGCAGGCAGTCGGCCAGCGCGAACTCCGCCGCGAAGTACGCGACCTGTATCGGCTTCGACCCGTGCGCGAGCACGAACCACGGCTCGGGACGCCGCCGGTGATGCTCGAAGTCGTCGGACACGTCGATTAGCAGGCGCAGGAGGTCGGGGTCATCGAGGACCGCCGCGACGCGCGCGGCGTCGAGTATCGCGACGAGACGCACCGGATTGCCACCGGCGGCCTCCCAGGCAACGGGATCCAACTGCCGGAACAACGAGAGGGCCTCGCGGTGCCACGTCCAGCGCAGGTCGCGGGCAAGACGCTCCAGCCGACCGCGGACGTCGTGCGCCGTCAGGCGGGTCCGACGCCGCGACCGGGTCGGGGACGGCGCTCGCTTCGCAGTATCCGGCTGAATGCTGATTGCCCTACCTCTTCTTCATTGCCGATGACGACGGTCGTGCGTCCGTCATCCTCCTGGCTCAATTCGTGAAGCAGTTGCCTCACTCAGTGAACCATCGCGGGAAGCATGCGCGCCAGTGCCAAGGTCCGCGGGAGGTGAAACCTATCTGAACACTACTCGGGCGCGGGTGTCGCCACCTTACGCGGTGGCGCGTCGCGGTGATCGGAGCACCACGATGGACTCGGGCCCGACTGCGACGCCGTCACCGGTTTCCAGGATCGAATCGGTCGTGGCTGTGGGTTCGGATGTCTCGAGCTCGACGGTCCATCGCCGCCCGGCACGTGCGGGTGGAACGGCGAACGTCACCGTCTCGCGCCAGCTGTTGACCAGCACAAGGAAGTCGTCATCGATCAGCAGCGACCCGTCGTCGGCCCGGTCGGGTTCGTCGCTCCCGTCGAGAAGGATCGCTACGGCTCGGGTGTGAGGGTCGTCCCAGTCGGCGGGTGTCATCGGGAGGCCGGAGGGTGTGCGCCACCCCAGCTCGGCGACGTCCGCGCCGGAGAGGAAACGCCGCCGCCGGAAGACCGGGTGGGCCAGGCGGAGGGCGATGACCCGACGCGTGAAGGTGAGGAGGTCTTCGTCGACCGAGAGCCAGTCGAACCAGGTGAGGTCGTCGTCCTGGCAGTAGCCGTTGTTGTTGCCGCGTTGGGTGCGCCCGAGCTCGTCGCCGCCGAGCAGCAGGGGGACGCCGAACGACAGCAGCAACGTGGCGAGCAGCGCCCGCGAGCGCCGCGCCCGTCCAACCGTGACGTCGGGATCGTCGGTATCGCCCTCGATCCCACCGTTCCAGGATCGGTTGTCGTCGGTGCCGTCGCGGTTGTTCTCGCCGTTCGCCTCGTTGTGCTTGATCCCGTACGAGACCAGGTCGCGCAGGGTGAAGCCGTCGTGGACGGTGATCAGGTTGACCGAGGCGGTGGGCAGGCGACGGTCGTCACCGAAGAGGTCGGGCGAGCCGGCAAATCGGGTGGCGAAGTCGCGGAGCGTGCAGTCCTGAATTCGCCAGAAGTCGCGCATCGTGTCTCGATAGCGGCCGTTCCACTCGCTCCACAGCGGCGGGAACCGGCCGAGTTGGTAGCTGTCGAGCTGTCCGACGTCCCATGGCTCGGCGATCAGCTTGACCCGCGAGACGACGGGGTCCTGCGCCACGAGGCCGAAGAAGGAGGCGAGCCGTTCGAAGCCGCCCGGTCCACGGGCCAGGCTGGGGGCCAGGTCGAAGCGGAAGCCGTCGACGTGCATCTCGCTGACCCAGTACCGCAGTGAGTCCATGATCAGGCGGAGACAGGAGGGGTCACGGACATTGAGCGAGTTGCCGCATCCGGTGGTGTCGACGTAGCGCCGGGGGTCGGCGGGGTCGAGGCGGTAGTACCCCGGGTTGTCGAGGCCGCGGTGGCACAGGGTCGGGCCGTCGTCGCCGCCCTCGGCGGTGTGGTTGAACACCACGTCGAGCAGCACCTCGATGCCGGCGTCGTGCAGGGCCCGGACCATCATCTTGAACTCTGCAACCTGGCCGCCGGGTCGACCGGCCCGCACCTCGGCCGAGTAGGCGGCGTGGGGGGCGAAGTATCCGATCGTGTTGTAGCCCCAGTAGTTGGTCAGCCCTCGGGCGACCACGAACTCCTCGGACACGTGCTGATGCACGGGCAACAGCTCGACGGCCGTGACGCCCAGGTCGACCAGGTGGGCGATGGCGGCTTCGTCGGCGAGACCGGCGTAGGTGCCCCGTAGCTCTGGGTGTACCTCGGGATGCGTCATGGTGAAGCCCTTGACGTGGACCTCGTAGATGATCGTGTCGGCGAGCGGCCGCTCGGGGCGTACGTCGGTGCCCCAGTCGAAGGCGGAGTCGACCACGAGCGACCGAGGCACGTGATCGGCCGAGTCGAGCGTGCTCGCGCGGTCGGGGTCCGTGGTGTCGTGGCCGAGGACCTCGGGACCGAAGACCACCTCACCGACCGTTGCGCGGGCGTAGGGGTCGAGGAGCAGCTTCGCCGCGTTGGTGCGCAGACCCCGGCTCGGGTCGAACGGACCATGGGCCCGAAAGCCGTAGCGTTGACCGGCCCCCACGCCGGGAACGAAGACATGCCACACGTCGGCGTCGACGTCGACCACTGGGATCTCGCGCTCGGTCCCGTGCTCGTCGAACAGGCACAGCACCATGCCGTCGGCGACCGCGGAGGTCACGGCGAAGTTGGTGCCCGGCATCCCATCGGGCCCGTCGACCATGGTCGCACCGAGCGGGTAGGGCCGCCCCGGCCGAACCGGATCGGCGCCGACCGCGCGCTGACCCGCCCCGGCGGCAGGCTCGTCGGCACTCGGGCGCAGCGAAGTCACAGCGAATGTTGCCATGCCGCGCGGTCGTGAGTATGCGAACAGCGACGGCGGCGGCGAGGTTCGACAAGAAGTCGCGGAGCGCCGGCGGTCCTATGCCAGACGGCGGGCGCGCAGGAGGAGCACGCGTGGGATCGTCGCGGCTTCGGCGTAGCCCCACGTGTCCGCAAGAAATTGTGCGGGAGGTGACGGCTCTTCCATGTCGTCGATCAGGAGACCGGCTTCGCCCATCGCGTGGACGTAGCGGCTGAGCGGGCGATGGATGAACACCAGGTCGACGCCCGGCGCGACGTTGTCGACGACCGTGTCGTCACCCAGGTAGGCCCCGACTCGCCAGTAGTGCTCGCCGACGATCCGGTCGTCGACCCAGCCGCTTCCCGGTGCCTGGAGCAACGGGTGACACAACAGCAGCACGAACCGGCCGCCCGGCTCGATCACCCGCGCCGCTTCGCAGATCGCGGCCTCGAACGCGTCGATGTGCTCGAGCGCGAGGCACAGCACCACGGCATCGAACGCCCCGCTGCGGCACGGCAGCGCCTCGCCGCGCGCCCGCGCGTAACAGGGTCCGCCCGCGCGGTCACGGGCGCCGCTGACTTGTGACGGCGTCGGATCGACTCCGACCACCTCCGCACCGAGCGCCGCGATGCGTCGGGCCACTTGGCCTTCTCCGCATCCGATGTCGAGCACGCGTCGCGCACCTCGGAGATGACGAGCAACCAGCGGGAGGATCTGCTCTTTGTATTCAGGGTCGGCGCCGCCGGAGAACTCGCGTTGCCACCACCCTGCGTGCTGCTCCCAAAGCGCTTCGTTGTCCACGCGGTCTCCTCGCCCCGAGTTGCCAGACCCGGCCGTGCGCATCATGATGCGCCGACGAGTTGGCGGCCACCCGCGGGTGGGCGGCTACCGCTCTTTGTCCCGAGAGTGAGACGACAGGAGACACGATATGGACATCGGACCCGTCGAGATCCTCGTGGTCGGCTTCCCGAAGAATCAGTTCACCGGTGAGATCGCGCCGGCGCTCGAGGAGCTCGTGGAGGCCGGGACGATCCGGGTGATCGATCTGGTGTTCGTCACCAAGGGTGCCGACGGTGAGGTGGTCGGCATCGAGCTCGCGGACCTCGACGAGGCGACGAGCGCAGCGTTCCGCCCGCACGTCGAGGAGCCGAGCGGGCTGGTGTCGGACGAAGACATCGCGGATCTCGGTGCCGCGCTGGAGCCCGACTCGTCCGCCGCGATCCTGCTGTTCGAGCACGTGTGGGCGACGCGGTTCCGCGACGCGGTCCTCGACTCGGGCGGCGAGATGATCGCTTCGATCCGGATCCCCAAGGAAGTCGTCGACGAGGTGCTCGGCGCGAGCTGATCGAACCCTGAAGTCACAAATCAACGAGAGGAACCAGAGATGCTTCGACGAGGAAGGCCATTGCTGCGGACAGCGGCGGTCGTCGGCACGGCCGCTGCGGTGTCCGGCGGGGTCGCGCACCATCAGCAGCAGAAGTACGCCGCGCAAGACGCCGAGGCGCAGCAGCAATCTGCCGAACCGGCCGCGCCTCCGCCCGCGGCGGCGCCCGCCGAGCCCGATCTCAACGCTGAGCTCACGCAGCTCGCGCAGCTCCACGACCAGGGAATCCTGACCGACGAGGAATTCTCGGCGAAGAAGGCGCAGCTGCTCGGCATCTGAACGGTCAGCCGATGTGGGTGATGACGCCGAGGTGCCGGCGCCGTACGTTCGTCCGACGTTGAGCTCCGAGTCCGCGCGCTTTCGCGCCATGACGCAAAGGAACGAACGATGACGCTGCACGATCGCGATTCGGTTCGTGAGCAACTGGACGACTCGGTGTTCGCCGGCCAGGACATGACCTCGGCCGTACCGAAGTACAAGTTCCCCGGCAGCGAGTCGAGCCCGGAGCAGGCGTTTCAGATCGTGTCGGACGAGCTCATGCTCGACGGCAACTCCCGCCAGAACCTGGCGACGTTCTGTCAGACGTGGGAGGAGCCCGAAGTTCACCAGCTCATGGAGTTGTCGATCGACAAGAACATGATCGATCGCGACGAGTACCCCCAGACCGCCGAGGTCGAACGTCGAGCCGTGCACATGATGGCCGACTTGTGGAACGCCCCTGATTCGTCCAACACCGTGGGGTCGTCGGCGATCGGTTCGTCCGAGGCGTGCATGATGGCGGGCATGGCCGCCAAGTGGCGCTGGCGCGCGAAGCGTCGCGCCGCGGGTCTGCCGACCGACGAGCCCAACATGGTCTGCGGGCCGGTGCAGGTCGTCTGGCACAAGTTCGCCAAGTACTGGGACATCGAGATGCGCGAGGTCCCGATGTCGCCGGGTCACTACGGCATGGACGCGGCAGACATGCTCGAGCGCGTCGACGAGAACACGATCTTCGTCGTGCCGACCCTTGGCGTGACGTACACGGGCGCGTACGAGATGGTGAAGCCGCTCGCCGCCGCGCTCGACCAGCTGCAGGCCGACAAAGGTCTCGACATCGACATTCACGTCGATGGAGCGAGTGGGGGATTCCTGGCTCCGTTCTGCAACCCCGACCTCGAGTGGGACTTCCGCGTGCCGCGGGTCAAGTCGATCAGCGCGTCGGGGCACAAGTTCGGTCTGGCTCCGCTCGGCGTGGGCTGGGTGATCTGGCGCGACAAGACAGAGCTACCTGACGACCTGATCTTCCACGTCAACTACCTCGGTGGCGACATGCCCGTGTTCCAGCTCAACTTCTCGCGCCCGGCCGGCCAGATCGTCGCGCAGTACTACGACTTCCTACGGCTGGGTCGCGAGGGATACCGGCGCATCCACATGGCGTCGTACGAGACGGGGAAGTACCTCGCGGGGATCGTCCCGCAACTCGGACCGTTCGAGCTGCTGTGCGACAGCAACCCCGACACGGGTATCCCGACGGTGACGTGGCGAATCCGGGAAGGCGCCGATCCCGGCTACACGCTCTTCGACCTGGCCGACCGACTGCGTATGCAGGGGTGGCAGGTGCCGGCCTACACACTCACCGGCACCGCGTCGGACATCCCCGTGCAGCGCATCCTGGTGCGCCAAGGAGTCAGCCGCGATCTCGCGTCGCTGCTCGTCGACGACATGCGCGACGCAATCGCTCATTTCGGCAAGCACCCGGTGACCGTGTCGATGACCAAAGAGGAGTCCAGCGGCTTCAGTCACCTGTAACCGCGCCCGGCGCGGGTGCTACAGGAGCTCAGGTTGTGGCCTCGACGTCGTGGCCGTGCACGAGCGCGTGCCACGCGATGCCCGGGGCGCGCTTCCAGCCCTGTTCCTTCACGGCTTGCGCGAATTCGGTGCCGGCCAGGGCGAGGCCGACGACGCCGAGGAGAATCTCGAACACCCACGCTGCGGTCAGCGCGGGGCCGTCGAGGCCGAGGATGATCCCGTACGGGATCCACGAGAGCACCCACAGCACCACGCCGACTCGAAGCTTCACGCGTTCATTCTGGCTCGAGCGAACGCGCCCGCGGCGCGCTACGACGCGGCGACGCGGAAGCCGATGTTGCCGGTGGAGCTCACCGGCTCACTGCTGTAGCGAGCCGCGACCCGGTATCGCCGGCAGTACGAGAGGTGGCAGAGGTACGAGCCGCCTCGGAGCACGCGCTGGTCGCCGCCGGTGGGCCCGGTCGGGTATTGCTGCGCGCTCCGCGCGTAATAGCTTGCGTCGTACCAATCGGCGCACCATTCCCACACGTTGCCGGTGACGTTGAACAGCCCGAAGCCGTTGGGCTCGAACGCGTCGACCGGAGCGGTGCCCACATAGCCGTCGGCGCCCGTGTTCTCGACCGGGAATCGCCCCTGGAACACGTTCATCCGGTGCTCGCCGCCCGGCTCGAGGTCGTCGCCCCATGGAAACGAGCTCGTCGCACCGCCGCGGGCCGCGTACTCCCATTCGGCCTCGGTCGGCAGCCGAGTGCCCGACCACGCGCAGTAGGCCTGCGCGTCGTTCCAAGACACGTGCACCACGGGGTGATCAGCGCGCCCGTCGAGACCGGAGTGCGTGCCCTCGGGATGGCGCCAATCGGCACCCTCGACCTGGCGCCACCATGGCGCGCTCGCCACACCTCGCGTCTCGGGAAAGTCGTCGGGAAGGAGCCCGCCGAACACAAACGACCATCCGTAGCGCTCCGCATCCGTCTCGTGGCCCGTCGCGTCGACGAACGCTGCAAAGCGCGCAGTGCTGACGGTGTAGGGGTCGACGCGGAACGGCTCGACGACGACCTGGTGAGCCGGACCTTCGCCATCGCCGGGATACGCCCACACCGATTCGTCACCCATGCGGAACGCACCGCCCGGGAGCGCGACCAGGCTTGGCGGTGCCGGGGACGTTTCGCCGCGCTGCGGGCGCGCGTGCGCGCCGAGCCTCGCGACGGCCGGAGCTCGGCGCGCAACACGCGTCCGACAAGGCAGGAGCCCCGGTTACCGGACCCCGACTTCGCGACCCCCGTGGGCTGACAGGCCATAGACCACGAAGATCGCCAAGAAGATGTACATCAGCGACCACACCGGGTAGTAGGGCATCCACCAGATCGCCGAGATCGCGCCGATCGACGCGGCGATGATCCCGATCCACCGCGCCAACTGTCCACGCGTCAGGACGCCCATACCCGCGAGGAAGAGGATGACCCCAACGATGATCCACGTCCATCCGTAGGTCGACAGGCTGTCACCGAGGATGCCGTCTTTGAGGCCGTCCGGGACGGCCCCGTTGAAGTTCAGGGCCCAGATGCCGTCGAAGAACCGCATCACCCCGGCGGTCATCAGCAGGATTGCGGAGAACACCAACCACCCGTAACCCTCGTCGTTGCTCGGTGCATCTTGCACGGGACCTCCTCGTGTCATTCAGGTCCCGCGTCGCGGGCCCCTGACCGGTACTAGCAACCGTCTCATTGTCCCCGCAGAGACCAGCCGGCGAACCCTCCAAAGTGGGCGATACGCGGATGGCCGTCGTCCTCCATCACCCACAACGGGTGATGCCGCCGTATGCGACCAAAACGGATTTCAGCCGGTTCACCCTGGTCGGGTGACGACTGGTCGTCCTAACCTTCTGCACACTCGGACGCCGCAACGGCGCGAGGAATGACGGAGGCGGTCGAAGCATGACGTCAGACAGCCCGGGTACGCCGAGCCCGGCCGACAACGAGACGCTGTCGGCCGAGCTCGACGAGGAGAAGCGTCGCGTCGCGGAGCTCGAGGCGCGAACCGCCGCCCTCGAAGGCGACGGCGGATCGCAGGGCGGCTCGAGCGGTGGCGGCAAACACCGCCGGCATCACCGGTTCTGGGTTTCGTTGCTGCTCGTGCTCGGCTTCCTCCTGACGCCGATCACCCTCATCACGTTGTACGTGCACACCCAGCTCACCGACACGGGTCGCTACGTCGCGACGGTCAAGCCGCTCGCGTCCGACCCCGCCGTGCAGTCGTACCTGGCCGACAGGGTGACGACGCGGCTCTTCGAACAAGTCGACGTCAACGCATACGTGAAGGACGCGCTCCCCGACAAGGCGCAGCCTCTGGCCGGACCGATCACGGCCGGGGTGAAGAGCTTCACCCACGCGGCCGCGCTGAAGGCCGTCGAGAGCAAGCAGTTCGAGACGCTCTGGGTCAACGCGAATCGAAGGGCCCACACCGCGCTCGACAGGGTGCTGACCGGCAAGAAGAACGGCGCGGTGAATGCCAACAGCAACGGGGCCGTGACCGTCGACCTCTCCCAGGTCGCGGAGCAGGCCAAGAAGCGACTCGAGCAAACCGGTATCAGCGCGTTCTCGAAGATTCCCGCCGACAAGGTCTCGGGCAACGTCACGATCTTCCAGTCGAAGGACCTGTACAAGGTCCGGCACGCGGTGGGGGTTTTCAACAAGATCGCGTTCCTGCTGCCGTTCCTCGTTCTTGCCCTCTTCGGCGGATCAGTCTTCTTGTCGGCCAACCGCCGGCGCGGGTTCATGAGAGCGGCGGTCGTGTTCACACTCGGTGCCGGCGTCGTTGCACTTGGTCTGGCCGTCGGCCGCAGCATCTACCTCGACGGGGTCACGAGCGCCGGGGTGCCCAGCGACGCGGCAGCAGCCGTATTCGACGCGCTGGTCCGCCTCCTCCACACGTCGGTACGCGCCGTGTTGTCGTTCAGCATCATCGTGGTCATTGCCGCGTTCTTCGCGGGCCCGTCACGTCTCGCAGTCTGGTTCCGCCGCAGCGTTCGCCGAATCGTGAACTGGCTGGGACACGAGAGCGACAACGCGGGCTGGAAGGTGCTCTCGGCGAAGGCCTTCTTCATCCGGCGCAAAGGCGTGATGCGCATCATCGCCGCGGTTGTGGCTTTCCTTGTGCTCTTCCTGTGGGACCGTCCCACGCCGATGGTCGTCTTCTGGCTCGCGGTCTTGCTCCTGTTGCTGCTCGTCGTCATCGAGTTCTTCGGACGCGAGCCGCTCGCGGAGGACGGCAGCGCGAAACGGAGTGACCGAGTCGGTCAACCCGCCTGAGCCGGCCGCTCAGACGCCTTCCTGCGCCTCGATCGCACCGGAGCGGATCGCGGCGACGAACGCTTCGTAGTCGCGGTCGTTCTGGTCGGCGTAGCGATGGGCGAAGTCGGCCATCGCCTGGTCGAAGCGGTCACGCTTGCCGAGATACGACGCGATCGCGATCGGGTCACCCGACCGGGCGTGGGCCCGGCTCAGCGTCCAGCCGCAGATGCGGCCGTAGAGGCCGAGCCCCTCGGGCAGCAGGCCCTCGACCTCGGCGGAGCCCTTCATGTCGCGGAGCTGCCGCCAGTAGAAGTGGCGGGTCACGTCGCGACCCTTCGTCCAGCCGAGAAAGATGTCGCTCGCGGCCTGCATCATCCGCTGACCGTTCACCACTCGCTCACCCTGATGGCGGTAGCGGCTCTTCGGCAGACTGTCTTCGAGCACGGAGTTGGTGGCTTCCTTCACTTGGAGGAACAGCGGATCCTGCTGGTCGCGACCCTGCAACAACGCGATGAACGCGCGTGTGCCCACACTTCCCACGCCAACGACCTTGCGTGCGACGTCGATTACCTCGAAGCGGTCGATCAGGTGGCGATGGTCGTCGTCGATGGTGGCCCGGTAGTCGCGCAGCTGGTCTCGGAGCGCGCGCTGGACCTGGTCGGGGTCGAGCCCCATTGCGGGCGCGAGCTCGCGCGGGGATGACGATCGGCGGCTGGCTCGCGATCCGGTACTGGCCGTCGACCATCTCGCCGAGCTTGGAGAGCGCGGACAGGCTGTCTCTCGTGCGTGCTTTCGCCAGGGCCTTCTCGGTGCTCTTCTCGCCACGCTTCCTTGCCGCCAGCTGCTGCTTCGTCGCGGAGCTGCGGATGAGGTCGAGGATCTCGTCGGCCTGCATGCGCGAGTACCACACGGCCAACGTCCCCATCTCGGCGAACTCCGCCATCGCCTCGCGATACGACGTCACCGATGCCAGCGCCGCGTTCTGGCTCTGGGCATCGGTGAACCCGTTGTTGCGGCCCACGATGAAGAAGCTCGCGGCGAGGCGCGCCACGTCGTACTCGAACGGCCCGGGAAGCGTCTCGTCGAAGTCGTTGAGATCGAACAGCAAGTTGCGCTCGGGCGACGCGAACACGCCGAAGTTCGAGAGGTGGGCATCGCCGCAGAGCTGGACGTCGAGACCGGCGCGCGGCGTGTCGCGCAGGTCCACCGCCATGATCCTCGCACCGCCCCGATAGAACGTGAACGGCGACACCGCCATGCGGCCGTGGCGCACCGGCACGAGGTCGGGCTCGCGCGTCGCGTCCTGCTGCTCGAGAAGAACGAGCGGGTCGGGGCGGTCATCGCGCGGGTTCCCACCCTGCGTGACTCGACCGGGGTGTCGCCGTGCGGGCGTCTCTGCCGGCGGCGACGCGGTCCGCGACGGTGAGATGGGCGTTACGACGCGGGCTCATGGCACATCTTGGAGTCGCATCACGGCGGCTCACATCCCCCAGAACGGGTGAAGACCTCGAGGCTGCCTCCTGGCGGGATCGCGCGGAGCGAATAGGACACAGGTGGCGTAATGCGTTGGCGGCGGTCGCGTTCGGTGGCCGGAGAACTTCGGTGTGTGAGACACGCTGCGGAGTGCGCACACAGCGCGGATGGGCATGCTAGAGACACGCGCCGCACTGCCAGTCAGGCACCGCACCCGGCCGGCGCAGACGAGGGGAGGCGTATCGTGGTCGCGACCGTTTCCTCCGCACGCGTGCTCGCGACTCGCACCGCCCGTAGCTCGCGCGAGGTGCGTCGCGCCCTGCTCGTCGAGCGTCTGCTCGACTCGGATCGCTCTCTTGTGGCGATCGCGGCGCCGGCCGGATACGGCAAGACAACGCTCGTGCGGCAGTGGGCCGCCGACGACGAGCGACCGTTCGCGTGGCTGCGCGTCGACGACAGGCACAACGAACCCTCCGCGCTGCTTCGCTCCCTGATCCGTGCCCTCGACGAGATCGAGCCGTTCGGCGCGGAGCTCACCGCCACGCTGCCGGGTAGCTCGGATGCGACGAGCATTGCGTCGGCCGTTCACATCGGGGCCGCGCTCGCAACCCGCACGAGCCCGTGTGTCGTCGTCGTCGACGACGTGCACCACCTCACGCAGGGGGCGGCGCTCGATGTGATCGCCGCAGTCCTCGCGCAGCTCCCCACCGGGTCGCAGGCTGCGCTGGTCGGGCGTTCCGACCGCGCGCCGAGCGCCGGCGAGGGTGTCGGCGCGGTGGATGCCGTTCGGCTGGGCGCGGCCGAGCTCGCGATGGGGGTGAGCGAAGGGGAGCTCCTGCTGTCGTCGGCCGGGGCGGAGCTCGAGACGGCCGACCTCGAACTCCTGATGGAGCGCGCCGAGGGTTGGGCCGCCGGTCTGTCGCTGGCTGCGGCGGCGCTGGTGGACGAGGGCGGCGCCGACGCGTTGACGGCAGCCGACCGCGGGCTCGCCGAGTACATCGCGCAGGAGGTGCTCGCCGGCGTGGACGCGCCGACGGTCGAGTTCCTCGTGCGCACGTCGATCCTCGACGAGCTCAACAGCTCGCTTTGCGATGCGGTGCTCGAACAGCAGGGATCGGGTGTGCTGCTCGAGGAGCTGTACCGGTCCAACCTCCTGCTGGTGCAACTGGATGGTAGGGGCGAGCGCTTCCGCTACCACGGCCTGTTCCGGGAGTGGCTCCAGCGGGAGCTGCACCGCCGCGACGCGGATCTCGAGTTGCTGCTCCACCGTCGCGCGGGCGCCTGGTACGAGCGACACGGACGGCATGACCCGGCGATCCGGCACGTGCTCGCGGGTGGCGACATCGAACGCGCCGGCGACCTGGTCTGGGAGAGCACCGGCCTCTGCATCGTCAGGGGTCGCATCGCGACCGTCGTGCGATGGCTCGACGCGTTCACCGACGACGAGATCGCCGCGCATCCGATGCTCGCGCTCGCGGCGGCGTCGGTCGATCTCGCGAACGGTCGTGCCGACGAGGCGTCCCATTGGATGTGGCTCGCCGCGCACGGCGACGGCGGGCAGGCCCGCGACGCCACCTCGGAGCTCGAATCGCATCTCGAGGTGTTCAAAGCGGTGCTCGCCGACGGCGACATCGCCCAGGAGCACGCCGACCGGGCGTTCCTGCTCGAGAACGCGCGCAGCCCGGGGCACACGGTGGCGCGCTTCTACGCGGGGGTCACGCGTCAGGTGTCCGGCGACGTCGACGGGGCGCGGGCGCGCTTCGAAGACGCTGCGCTGAGCTCCGCCGTGCTGTGGCCGGCCGTGCACGCGAACTGCCTTGCAGAGCTCGCGTTGCTCGCGGCCGATGGCGGCGAGTGGGACGAGGCCGTGTCGGTGGCCGGGCGGGCCCAGACCTACGTCGACGAGCGCGGGCTCGCCGAGTATCCGCCGATGGCGATCGTTCCCGCAGTGCACGCGCTGGCGTTCGCCCACAGCGGAGAGGCCGAGGACGCGCGCCTCGCCCTGGACGGCTCGCTCCGGCTCGTGCGGGCGCTCGGGCGCGTTGCACCCCATCTTCGGGCGCAGGCGCGAGTCGTGCTCGCCCGAGCGAGCCTGTCGATGGGTGACACGGCGACGACGCGGGAGCTCCTGCGGGAGTTGCGCCCGTTGCTTGCCAAGCTGCCGGCGGCGGCCGGTCTGCACGAGCGCGTCGCCGAGCTCGAGTCGAGCCTGGAGGTGTTCGCGGAAGCGATTGTCGGTCCGCTGGCCCTCACGGCGGCCGAGCTCCGGGTGCTCGGGTATCTCCCGATGCACCTGTCGATGTCGAAGATCGCCGAGCAGCTCTTCGTGTCGCGCAACACCGTCAAGTCGCAGGCGATCGCGATCTATCGCAAGCTCGGTGTGTCGTCGCGTGGCAGTGCGGTGGCGCGCGCCCGCGAGCTCGGCCTGCTCGAGTCCTAGCGGGTCGCCGGGTCGCCGAGTCCGAAACGGCCCTTATTCACCCGCTTCGGATGATGGCGCGGAACGCGGTCGAGATTTGAGTCGACCCGGTCGGCCGGGCGCTCCGGTGGCGACCCGGGATTCACCCGGTCCGGGTGATGTTGCGGGTGTGCCGCTCGTTGTGTGATGGCGATGCGGAGGAGGCACGCGATGGGACTGCTCATGCGACCCCGGCGTCCATTGGCCCGCCTTGCGGTGGGCGCGGCGGTTGGCGGCGCGGCGCAAGTTGCTCCGCGGGCAGCTGCTCCGGTGCCCGCTGCGGCACCCGTCGACGAGACCGGTGAGCTCGAACGCCGCGCCAAGCTGCACGAGTCGGGTGCACTCACCGACGCGGAGTTCGCGGCCGCCAAGGCCCGGGTGCTCGGGGTCTGAAGGGAGAGGAGCGCCGATGACGACGACGACGCTGTCCGAGGTGCGAGCGACGAACCTGCGCCTCGGCTTGGAGGCCAGCGTCGCCGGTGACGCTGAGCTCCTCGCGGATCTCTACACCGACGACGTGAAGGGCCGGACACCCTCGATCAGCGTCTCGTCGGTCGAGGAGCTTGCGGTCGAGTTGGAGGAGCGCGCCGGTGCGTTCAGCGACATCGAGGTGACGATCGCACCGATCGACGTGGTCGGCGACAAGGCTTACGCGGAATGGATCGTGTCGGCGACGCACAGCGGACCGTTCGTGCTCGACGACGAGACCACCGTCGACGCCACCGGCCGGCGGATCTCGCTGGAAGGGGTGACCGTCGCGGAGTTCCGCGGCGAACGGATCAAGTCGTTCCGCCAGTACTGGGACGAGGTCGCGCTCCTCGCGGGACTCGGTCTTCTCGACGACGAGTGACCACCGCGCCCAGGGCGAGATCGTGCTCAGCCGGCCCCGTGATCTCGGTCGCGGCACCCCCGCGAACGCGACCATGTTGACCGCCGCGTGTGTCACGATCGGCGCGGCGATGCTGTCCGCGTGCAGCCGTAACCAGGCGAACCCGGCGCCCGCGATTCCGGTCGCCACGACGACGCCGACCGTCGAAGCGGGCATGGACACGCCGTTCGCGCCACCCACGCGTCGTGTGACAACTCCGAGGGTCGGCATCACGTGCCACAGCCCGAAGCACAGTGACGACGTTGCGACGGCCCACCCGCGCGGCCGCTGCGCGTGAGCCGAGCGCGAGCAGCACGCCCCGGAACGCCAGCTCTTCGGCGAGCGCCGTCTCGATCGGTATCCGCACGAGCGTCTCGAACGCGGCCTCCGACCGGGACTGGTCGCGGTGATCTGCTCGTCGGCCAGGAACCGGCGCGTCTGCGGCACCACAACGGCGCCGGCGGTGGCAGCCGCGAGCGGCGCGGCGGCAACGAGCCCGACCCGCACCCCCCGCCCGAGCTGCGCGGGATCGAGTCCCAGCTCCGAACGCCGGACTCCTGCAACCCGCGCCAGGCCGACGAGCGCAGTGGCCGCAGCGACGTTGGCCGGGATGCGGGCGCGGCGTGGAAGGCGAGTGAGCCCGAGGTTCCAGGCGGCAATGCAGCCGATCGCAACGAGCTCGGCTGCGGCCGCGCGCCGGCCTCGCGTCACGAGACGGCGACACCTCCGCTCGCGTCGAACTCCTCGGCTGCGACCTCACGTACGACTCGAAGAAGACGTTCGTCGGTGTCGCGGCCGGCCTCGCGCTCCTCTTCCATCAACCGCGCGAGGACGCTGGCAGCCAAGCTCTTGTCGGCTGTGCCGTGCTGCTCCATCCAGTGGGTGCGGAACAACTCGCGCTCCTCGAGACGCTCACGGATGCTCGCCAGTTGCTCGGGCGTGGCCTCGAGACCGAGCACCGCGTGGAAGAACGGCAGCAGGTCGGCGCGATAGTCGTGTCCCTTCGCCGCGAACACGCCGGGCACGACGTTGGCAGCGTTCTTCATGTCGACCAGCACCTGGAAGAACGTCGTCGACGGCATCCACCGCATGCCCTTCGGCACCGACGCGTGCCGCGTCGCGGGGTCGCCCAGCCACTCGGGCGCCTGGATCATGAGCTCGGGCCCGAACACGCCGACACCGTCGTCGTAGTGCGTGATCATCACGTAGCGAAGCCGATCGCGTGTCGCCGGCGTCGAGTGCCTCCCACTCGCCGATGTCGTTGAACACGCCGATCGAGGTCGCGGTCGACGTCGGGCCGGTCATCGAAGAGCACCCGCTCCTTCCACTTGCTGAAGTGCGGCGTGCCGATCCAGATCGCGTACGTCGATGCCCGCGTCGACAAGACCCTGCGTGCCCTGATCGACGAACCCGTCCTGGCTCGTCCACGCGCCGAGGCTCTCGCCGAACAGCACCACCTTCGGCCGCGTTCCCGGGCGGGCACTGTGCGAGCCGGTCGCGGATGGCTGCACAGAGCAGCAGCGTGTGCGAGCCGGCCTTCGCTGACCCGGTCGAGCGACAGCGGCGACGGCCGCGCCGAGTACTGCATCGCGACGGTCGCGCAGTCGCCACGCGTCAGGAACTCGAGGATCGAGACGGCCGCGTAGTTGACGTAGCCGGTACCGGTCGGCGACGCGATCATCAGCCACGAGCGGTCGAACGCGCCGGTGCGTTCGAGCTCGCGCATCGCGAGATCGACGCGCTCCTGCTCGGTCGGTGCACTCTCGAGTGCCGACGTAGGCGCGGATCGGTGTCGCGACCGCGGGCTCGCCCATGACTTCGGCGATCTTGTCCGGCGGAGCCGACCATCCACACGTACCGACGGCCCGCGCGCGACAGCGTGTCGAACGGCACGAGGCTCTCGTGACTCCCGCTGAGCAGCGGGCTGGGCGGCGGGATGTCGAACGCGGCTTCGGCCGACTCCTGCACGCCCTCGATGCGCTGCAGGATCTTGTCGGCCAAGAAGCGGGCGCTCGCAGCCGAGCCCGGCGAGCGCGACCGCGTGGCCGAGCGGCCGCCAGACCGCCGGCGTTCCCGGGCAGGACGCGGGCGGCCGACTGCGACACGATGTCGGCGAGCTTGCGTTCGACGTCCACCGAACACCGACATGCCGGCGCTGACGCCCAGCCCGAACGCGATCGACTTTACCAACGAGACCGGCGCGTCTTCCGGCGGAAGATCGGTGTCGAGGTGCGCCCTGCGCCGTATCTGCCAGGTGTTGAGGCCGGCGAGCGCTGCCGCCGCCGGCCCGACCACCGCGATGGTCCTGCCGCGTTTCAACCCCGCGGCCTCATATGACTCTTGCAGCGCCCCCACGATCGCACCCGCCGTCCCACTCGTCGCGAGCCAGAAGCCGGCTGCGCGCGCGCCCGCTCGTGGCAACGGTTCGCGGGGGTACTCGCGCAGCGCCCGTTGGATTGCGACACCGGCGCCGATCGCCGCGAAGTCGCCGATCGAGCGCGGCGCGGCTCCACCGTTGCTCGTCGACCGTGCGGCGGCCGCCCTGGCCGGCGAGCACGAGCGCAGCGGACTGCATCGTCTCCTGCACCAGGCTCACGAGCGCGTGGTTCGCCGACGCCGATAGCCCCGTGACCAGCGCCTGATCGATGACGCCCCGCGGCATCAGTGTGCGCTGGAAACCGAGCGGGGCGTTCGCCGCGGCGAAGAGGATGCCGGCCTGGTCGGCCCGACCTCCGAGCGACTGATTGCGGATACGTGGCATCGGCTCGATCCCTCCGGCTCTTCGGCTACGCGTCGTGCCAATCGATCGTTGCTGCGTCGGGCCGGTCGATGATCGACGGCGCGCGGTTCTTCGACAGGTAGTCCCAGCCCCAGGTTCGGAGCGCGTCGAAGCGCTCGCGAAAGCCGTCGAGGAGCGCTGCGTGCACGCCGAGCCACGACATGTACGCGAGGAAGCCGTGGAGCTCGCGGCGGCGCGGGCCCATCTCCGCCACCGCCGCGTTGCGACCGATCATGGCCATGATTCCCTTGTCGCGGTAATGAAACGGGCTCAGCTGCTTGCCGTCGATGTCGGCGAGGATGTTCTTGGCCGCCCACCGGCCCGCTTGCAGCGCAACCGAACCCAGCTGGGGGAACGGCTTCCCGTCGGGGCCGGGTGTGTTGGCGACGTCGCCGAGCGCGAAGACACGCGTGGCGCCTTTCACGGTGAGGTCGTCGTTCACCTCGACCCGCCCGCCGTGGCCTTGCGGCACACCGGCGTTCGCGGCGACGGCAGAGGCTTGGATGCCCCCGGCCCACACCACGGTGCGCGTCATGATCTCGCTGCCGTCGGACAGGACGACGCGGTCGGCTGCCACCTTGTCGACCTTCACGCCGAGCTTGAGCTCCACATGCTTCTTCCGGAGCGCGCCCGCCGCGTACTCGTGTGCCCGGTCGGAGAAGGGCGCGAGCACCACCGGCGCCGGATCGACAACGTAGATCCGCGCGACGTTGAGCGAAAGATCGTGGAAACGCGCCGGCATCACGTCGTTGATCAGGTCGGCAAGCGCACCGGCCGTCTCCACTCCGGTCGCTCCGGCCCCGACGATCACGAAGTTCAAGGCGCCCTGGTCGAGCAGCTTCGGATTTCGATCGGCGTCCTCGAACACCGCGAAGATCCGGGACCGCAGGCGCTGCGCGTCGGCCAGGGCGTAGAGCGGGAACGCGTTCGTGTCGGCGCCGGGCGTGTGGAAGAAGTTGGCCTGCGCTCCCATGGCGAGCACGAGGTAGTCGCCGGAGAACATCGCGCCGTCGGTCGACGTGACCGTCTTCGTATCGGGGTCGGCGCGGATGACCTCGGCCATCTTCACGTCGACGGTCTTGTGCTTGCGGAACATGTCGCGCAACGGCCGGCGCGACATCGATCGACGTGACCTGCACGGTCGCGAACTGATAGAGCATCGGCTGGAACTGGTTGTAGTTGTTCCGATCGATGAGGGTCACGTGCACGTCGTGCTTGGCCAGCTTCTTCGCGCACGCCGCACCGGCGAAGCCACCACCGACGATGACGACCGATGTCTCGCGCGGGTTGCCGGGCATGCCGGACTACAGACCCGGGCTGCTGTGCATGATTCCTCCGTCGACGAAGATGGTCGTCGCCGTGATGTAGCTCGCCGCGTCGCCGGCGAGGAAGGCCACGGCGCCGCCGATCTCGGCCGGCTCGGCCATGCGCCCGAGAGGGATCGCCCGGTCGAGCGTCTTCATCTTCTTGGGATCCTCCATCGTCTCGGTGTTGATCGGGGTCGCGACCGCACCGGGGCCGATGCCCACGACAAGGATGTTGTGCTGCGCCAGCTCCACGCCTGCGGTGCGGGTCAGCATCCGCATGCCACCTTTCGAGAGGCAGTACGGGGCGTTCCCCGGCATCGGCCAGTCTTCGTGCACCGAGGTGATGTTGACGATCCTCCCACCGTCGCCCTGCTTGATCATCTGCTTGGCCGCGAGCTGCGTGCCGAAGAAGGCGCTCTTCAGATTGATCTCCATGACCTTCTCGTACTGCGCCTCGGTGGTGTCGAGGATCCCGGAGCGCGTCTCCACTCCCGCGTTGTTGACCATCACGTCGACGCGCCCGAAGGACTTGACCGCCGCGTCGACCAGTCGCTGGAGGTCGGCGACCTTGCTCACGTCGGCTTCGACGCCGATGGCCTGGTCACCGAGCGCGACGACCTGCTTCTCGAGGTCTTCGGTCGCCTGCTCGTCGGCCACGTAGTCGATGACCACGTTGGCCCCCTGCTTTGCCAGCGCTATCACCACCGACTTCCCGATGCCGCTGTTGCCGCCGGTCACGATGCAGACCTTGCCCTGCAGTGTCATGTGGTCTCCCGGGTCAAGAGGCTTCCCCGCCTTCGGCGGGGAGCAAGCTGCGTTGGTCGAGCACGTAGAGCAATGCGAGTGACGGCAGGATAATCACGGCCGCGATGCCGAACACGATCAGCACTGCAGTGATCGTGGGCGAAGGCGCGGCCGCCTGCGACAGCTTGAGCGTCGTGGGGAGGATGTACGGGTACTGGGCGACGCCCCATGCGGCGACCACCGTGGCGACCGCGCCGATCGAGAGGAAGCGCGCGTACCGGTGCGCGTGGCGGAGCAGCAACACGAGGGATCCGGCGCCGCAGAGCGCCGAGACGATGACGAGCGGGAGCGCCCGCGACGTCAGACCGTCGAAGACGTAGCGGGCGTCGGAGCGCAACACGAAGATTCCCGCGAACGCCACGGCGCCGGTGACGATGGCCGCCACGATCGCCCGCCGCGAGAAGTAGTCGACAAGGTCGGGGTGCTCCAGTCGACGGGCGTCCCAGATCAGGTACACCGCCGCGAGATAGGCGCAGACGGCGACGGCGAGCACGCCGCCCAGGATCGAGGTCGGGTTGATCCAGCTCGACCACGGGTCGCCCGCCTTGCCTCCCGGCCGGCACGCGTCCCGAGGCGACCGCGCCCGCGACCGCGCCCAGGCAGTACGGGACGATCACCGACGACGATCGCGAAGGCGGCGCCGAAGTTCCGCCGGTCGCGTCGTGCGGAACACGCTCTTGCGGAACGCGAAGCTCGAGCCGCGAAGCACG
This sequence comes from uncultured Actinomycetes bacterium, assembly GCA_963813635.1. GTDB lineage: Bacteria > Actinomycetota > Acidimicrobiia > IMCC26256 > JBBRZM01 > JBBRZM01. Next base: position 217,843 of record CAWEZO010000007.1, read on the forward strand.
ATGCCGAGCGCGGCGATCGTGAGCGGCACGAACAGCGTGAGCGTGATCGACGCGAAGGCCTCGGGGAACGCGGTCCACAGCACGACGAGCGAGAAGATGAGCCACACGTGGTTGGCTTCCCAGACCGGTCCGATCGAGTGGTCGACCAGCGGCGCGCGGCCGCTCTCCCCGCTTGGCGCCTCCCGCGATGAGGTCCCAGAAGCCGGCGCCGAAGTCGGCGCCGCCGAACACCGCGTACGCGATGATGCCGAAGAACAACACGACCGCGACCGCGTCACTCACGACTCGCTCCGCGCCTCATGCGACCGGGACCTTCTCGGGCGTTCCTGCTCCATCGCCGGGGGAGGGTCCGCGCGGCCCGTACGGCACGTCCGACTCGTCGGCCTCCTTTGCCTCGCGCCATCGCCGGCTCATGCCCGCGCAGCACGAGGATCGTGGTGACCCCGAGCGCCGAGGTAGAGGGCCGCCACGACAAGGAATGTGATCCACACGCCGCCGTTGGTGGTCGCTGCGTCTTCGACCTTGAGGTAGTTGTAGACGATCCAGGGTTGACGCCCGACCTCGGTGACGACCCACCCGGCTTCGATGCGCGATGACGGACGAGGACGCCGGCGCACGAGGCTGCCCGGAGGAACCACTTGTTCTTCGGGATAGTCGCGCTTGAACAGCCAGGACGCGGCGTACCACAGCGCCAACAGCGTCAACAGCGTGCCGAGCCCGACCATGATGTCCCACGACAGGTGCACGACGTTGACCTCGCCGATGGTCGGCCGGCTGCTCGTCGGGATACGAGTCGAGGCCCGTGACGACGGTGCTCTTGCCCGTGCTGGGATCCGACAGGATCGACGCGAGCCCGGGAATCGTGATTCCACCGGTGACGTTGCCGCTCGAGTTGAGATGGCCGAAGCAGCGTCTCGGGTACGTCGCTCGAGGTCTTCGGGACCAGCTCGATCGCGGCGAACTTCGTGGGCTCGTTGTTGTACACCCACCGGGCGAGCGCTGTCGCCGACGGCCATCTGGATCGGGACCGCGATCGAGCCGACAGTGAACGGGATGATGAAGCCGAGCCGGTGGTAGCGATCGCGCCGGCCGCGCAGCAGCCCCATCGCGTACACCGACGCGATGAGAAAGCCGCCGACGACATACGCCGCCACGATCATGTGCAGCGACTCCAACGGCATCGCCTTGTTGAAGATCACGCCCGACCGGATCGACGTCCACGACCTTGCCCGCGCGAGTTCAGGGTGAAGCCCGACGGCTCGTTCATCCACGCGTTCGCCGCCACGACCGACACAGCTGCCACCGATGCCGGCGATCGACGATCGGCACGCCGGTCCAGAAGTGCGGCCACGGCTTCAGGCGCGTCCAGCCGTAGATGTAGATCGCGACGAAGATCGCCTCGGTGAAGAAGAAGAGTCCTTCGATCGCGAACGGGATGCCGAACGCGGCGCCCCAGCGGCCCATGAACTTGGGCCAGAGCAGGCCGAACTCGAACGTGAGCACGGTGCCGGTGACCGCGCCGACGGCGAACGTGACCGCCATGTACTTCGACCAGCGCTGCGCGAGCAGCAACGCGTCGGCGTCGTCGTGCTTGAGCGCCGCGGTAGTTCGCGATGAGCGCCATGGCTCGCCCACGACACGCCGAGCGGCACGAGGATGATGTGGAACGCGAGCGTGAACGCCATCTGCGAGCGTGCCCAGGGCACCGGGTTCACCGCGAGGAGCAGCGCCGACATGATCGCCGCCCTACGAGGCGAGCCGCTCGGTGAGGTGTTGGCCGACACGCAAGGCGTTGGCGATGATCGTCAGCGTCGGGTTCACTGCGCCGATCGACGGGAAGAAGCGACGAGTCGACGACGTAGAGGTTGTCGACGTCGTGGGCCTTGCAGTCGGTGTCGAGCACCGAGCGTCTGCGGGTCGGTTCCGAACCGTGCGGTGCCCGCCTGGTGGGCAGTGGCCGAGATGTCCATCGCCTCGTGCATGTACAGCTTGCGCTCGTGCGTGCCGTCGTGCATCCCGAGGTCGGAGAGCATCGAGTCGAACTTCTTGCGCAGCCGCTTCAGCCCTTCGGGGTTGGTCTCGGCTCGAGCGTTGAGACGCACCATGTCGTCGCTCTTGTCGATGGTAGACCCGGTTCTCGGCGTGCGGCAGGTCCTCCGACGAGAGCCAGAAGTCGACGCCGTGGTGCGCGATCATCTCGAGACTGCTCGCGGGCACGAGGCCTTCGCCGCCCACGCGAGGAAGGCGGTGTCTTGCGCGTGAGCTGCTCGCCATCGGACTTGCCGAGCATCTGGATGCCGCCCCACGGGTAATCCCAGTCCTCGCCCTTCAGGTACCAGTCGTTCATCGCGAGCGTCTTCTGGAAATTGGTCGGGTTCGGTTCCTTCGACAGCGCCATCATCGCGACGTTGTTGTGGCGCATGTAGTTGCGCCCGACCTGGTCGGAGCGGTTCGCGAGCCCGTTCGGATGCGCGTCGTTGGCGGAGCGCAGCAGCAGCAACGACGAGTTCAGCGCCCCGCACGACACGACGACGACGTCGCCCGAGAAGCGGGCTTCCGAACCGTCGGCCATGGTCGCCACGACGGCGGTGACCTGCCGTCCGCTCGCATCGGTCTCGAGGCGGTCGACCTTGGCGTTCGTCACGAGATCGAGGTTGTCGTGCTCGAGCGCGGGATCGACGCACACCGTCTGGGCGTCGGCCTTGCCGTTGACGAGGCACGGGAACCCGTCGACCCGGTCGCAGCGGATGCACTGGCTGGTGTGCACCGCGTTCCCGTCGTCGTCCTGGTCGAGCATCACGCCGATCGGGAGGTGCGACGGGTGCAGGCCCAGGCTCTCCAGGTCGTCGTTGAGCTGCTGGATTCGCGGCTCGTGCTTCACCGGCGGGTACGGGAACTCGCCGCTGCGCGGCCCGTCGGTCGTGTCCTCGCCGGCTTTGCCGTGCACGACGTAGAGCTTCTCGGCCGCGGCGTACCACGGCTCGAGATCCTCGTAGCCCAGCGGCCACGCCGGGGACAGGCCGCCGTGGTGCGTGATCTCGCCGAAGTCTTGCGGGCGAAGCCGAAACAGCGCGGCGCCGTAGAACTTGGTGTTGCCCCCGACGTAGTAGTTCAGCTCGGGCGTGAACTCGTTGGCGTTGGCGTCGATCCACTTCTCGGTCGTCGTGTACTTGCCACGCAGGAACACCGCCTGGGTATCCCAGTTGTCGCGCTCGCGGGGGAGATAGTCACCGCGCTCGAGCAGCAGGATCCGCTTCCCCGACGGCGCCAGCTTCCACGCCAGCGTCCCACCACCGGCACCGCTCCCGATGATGATGACGTCGTAGTGGTCCTGCGCCATGAGTGCGCCCTCGATTCCGGGTCTTGACGGTGATCGATCGACGCGGCCCTCGGGGCAGGCTGCGCGCCGTCATCGGCTCTGACCTGGGCATCGTCGTCGGCGAGGCTCTTGGAGTCGTCCCCCAATGCGGGTGATTGCCCGGGCCGGATCATCCAAGCGGGGTGATGACCACGAGGTGTCTCGAAGCGCGTCGCCACGGCGCGAGGATGGGCGACTATGGCGATGAGTCAGCACAACGAGTCCCCCGTGCACCTGGACCGCAAGCTGCTTCTCGGCGGCGCGGTGCTCGTCGGTGTCGGCAGTGTGATCGGGGCGACGGGCATGGTCCTTGTCGGCGTCGCGTTCGCGTCGGCGGCGCGTCAATGGGCCCGCCGCGAGCTCGACCGGCCGCCGAGCGAGACGGCCAGGGGGATGACCAAGCGGTTCCGGGCTGCGACCTCCGCCGGCTCCCAGGCGTGGCGCGGTGCAGCGCGGCCGCCATCAGGAGACAGCTGACAGCTCGGACCGCCCGGATCGGGGTGGCTGCGCCGCGCGGCAATCTGGGGGCAGGGCCCCCAGATCGCGCGCGGTGTGGAGCGAGTCGTGCTATCCGGTGACGACCTTCGCCTTCAGCCGATCGAACTCGGCGTCGTCGATGACGCCCTGTGCCTTCAGGTCCGCGAGTCGCGCGAGCTCTTCGGAGGGGCTGCTCGATCCGCTGCCGGCGGCCTGCTGGACGTACTGCTTGAACGCGGCGTCCTGCGCCTGGGCGGCCTGCTGCGCGTGCTCGCTCATCTTGTGCCCGCGGGCGATGAGATAGACGAGCACCCCCAGGTACGGGAGGATGACCACGAAGAGGACCCAGATCGCCTTCGCGAACCCGCCGATGTCGTGGCTGCGGAAGATGTCGCTGAACACCACGATCAGGAGCCAGATCCAGATGATGAAGAAAAAGAACTCGAGCATGAACAGGAGCACCTGTCCGGACCCGATGTCGTTTGCCAGTGACACGATGATGTCCTCCTTCTCGTCGCGGGACGCGGCAAACGCCACGTGCGCAAGCGGGAAACCGGTCGTTTCCCGGCGAGCATCGCACAACACGTGCGGCGCCGCCATCCGCCAGAGCGGGTGATGCCGGGCGTTTCACCCTCCCGGGGTGATGAGGGCCCGAAGGTGGGAGCGTGAACACCGGATCTGAGGTGAGTCCCGAACAAGGAGCCGGAACGCTGGCCGGACGGACGGCCCGCGCCCAGGAAGGCTTCGCGCGACGGGTCGCCGAGCTCGAGCGAAACCGGCACGTCGGCGTGCTGGTCGCGTGGCACCGGCGCTACGACGAGATACGCGGCTACGAGCTCGCCGCCGCGATCGGCGTCGCGTTGTTCACCACGGTGGTCCCGCTGATCCTGATCGGGTTCGCCTGGGCCGAGTCGTTCAAATCGAATCGCAGCTCGGCCGATCTCGTCATTCGGCAGTTCAACCTCCACAGCGAAACCGCGCGAGTCGTGCGTGACACGTTCTCCAGCGCGAGCTCCGAGCGAAGCGACGCGACCGTGCTCGGGCTCTTCAGCATCCTGGTCGGGGGTGTCCCGCTCGCGGGCTTTCTCGCCCGTGCGTTCGCGATGGCCTGGCGCGTGCCCGAGCATTCGTTCCTCCGCGGCGCGGCGCGGGGCGGCGCCTGGTTCGTGCTGTACATGATCACGCTCGGCGTGACCGAGTCAGCCCGCTACTCGCTCGCGCGTGAGGGGATCGTGTGGACGCTCGCCGCGCTCGTCGTGAGCCTGGGAGTCACGTTCGCGTTGTGGCTCGTCACACCGCGCCTGCTGCTCAACCGCGACCTCGGTGGTTGGCGCGCGCTCCTGCCCACGGCGGTCGCCGGCACCGTGATGAGCCTCGTGATCGTCCTCCTCGGCCACGTGATCGTCCCGTACTGGTTGACGCAGTGGACCCAGAGCTTCGGTGGGATCGGCGTTGCGTTCGCGTTCATCACGTTCATCGTGCTCGTCGCCGTCAGCTGGGTCATGGTGGCCACATTCGGCGCCGTCTACTGGGAACGAACGGCCGATCCCGAGGTCGTCGCCGCCGGCCAGATGACCGAGTGACCGAGTGACCGAGTGACCGAGTGACCGAGTGACCGAGTGACGGAGTGACCGGCTGACACCGCTGCGGCCTCGGCGGTCGCGCTTCACCCATGCCGGATGATGACGGCCCGGTCGTCTCGCCACAGAGTCGAGACCCTTGACCCCGACTCCGCCGACCCCGTCGGCCACACCGGCCGCCCCGGCCGCGCCGGACGATCCGTTCGCACCGCTGCGGACCAAGAAGTACCGGGCGCTCCTGGTGCTCGCGGCGCTCCTCGGCGTGCCGATCTCGGCCGCGGCCTGGGGCTTTCTCTACCTGATCGAGAAGCTCCAGACCTGGGTCTTCACGGATCTTCCGAAGGATCTCGGCTTCCACTCGGAGCCGACGTGGTGGCCGTTGCTGCCACTCGTTTTGGCCGGTGTGTTGGTCGGACTCACGATCAAGCATCTCCCGGGCACCTGCGGCCATCCGCCGGCGGAGGGTTTCAAGGCGGGCGGGGCGCCGGAGCCGATCGAGCTTCCGGGCATCTTCCTCGCGGCCCTCGCGTCGCTCGCCCTGGGTGTGGTGATCGGGCCGGAGGCGCCGCTCATCGCGCTGGGTGGGGGGCTCGCGGTGTGCGCGGTACGCCTCGCGAAGCGAGATGCACCTCCGATGACCGTCACCATGGTCGCGGCAGCGGGGAGCTTCGCCGCGATCAGTGCGCTCCTGGGCTCACCGATCCTCGCCGCGTTCCTCTTGATGGAGGGTGCGGGGATCGGCGGGCCGATGCTCGGGATCGTGCTCGTGCCGGGCCTCCTGGCCGCCGGTGTCGGTTCGCTGATCTTCATCGGGCTCGACTCGTGGACGGGGTTGGGCACGTTCTCATTGGCGATCCCCAACCTCCCGCCGTTCGCGCGGCCCGACGCGGCCCAGTTCCTGTGGGCGATCGCCATCGGTCTCGCGGCCACGGTGCTCGGCTCCGCGATCCGACGGTTCGCGCTGTTCCTGAAACCGCGCGTCGAACGCCGGATGGTGCTGTTGACGCCGGTAGCCGGTCTCGCCGTCGCCGGCTGCGCGATCGCGTACGCCGAGATCACCGGGAAGCCCACCTCCGAGGTGTTGTTCTCCGGCCAGACCGACCTGCCGACGCTCATCGCGAACAGCGCGGCGTATTCGGCCGGCGCGCTGGTGGCGCTCGTGGCGTTCAAGGGCCTTGCATATGGCTTGTCGCTGAGCAGCTTCCGCGGCGGGCCGATCTTCCCGGCGATGTACATCGGCGCGGCCGGCGGAATCGCGCTCTCGCACCTTCCGGGGTTGCCGCTCGTTCCGGGCGTGGCGATGGGTATCGGCGCGATGGTCGCGGTGATGCTGCGGCTCCCGCTGACCTCGGTCATGCTCGCCACGCTGTTGCTCGCCAAGGACGGCCTCGCGGTCATGCCGCTCGTGATCGTGGCCGTCGTCGTCGCGTACGTCGCGTCGGCGACATTCGCCCCGCGCCCCGCTGCCGAGCCCGCGACCGCTGCGCCCGCGTCGTAGCCGCCCTTCGTCCGAAGCGGATGATGCCCCACACCCCGCCGCCCCCCACACTTCATTCTTGCGTCGCAAACCGGGGTGACATCCCGGCTGCTGACGCAAGAATGGAATGTCGTGTGTGCACGCCATGAGGAGTAGCTGACGATGCCGACGAAGTATCCCCCTATTGCGGATCACGGCCTCATCGGTGACCTGCAGACGGCCGCGCTCGTCACGACGGAGGGCACCGTCGACTGGTTCTGCCTGCCCGCGCTTCGACTCTCCGAGCGTGTTCGCGTCGCTGCTCGACCACCGGAAGGGCGGCCACTTCGCGCTCGCACCGACCAGCAGCGACCACGTCACGAAGCAGATGTACCTGCCCGACACCGCGGTGCTGGTCACGCGTTCGTTGTCGCCCGCGGGCGTCGCCGAGGTGATCGACTTCATGCCAATCGAGAAACCCGGCGTGGCCACTGACCGCCACCGGCTGGTCCGCGCTGTCCGGGGAATTCGCGGCGAGGTGGAGTTCGAGGCCCGAATCCACCCGCGCTTCGACTACGGGCGCCAGTCGCACAAGACGAGCGTGAGCGGCACGAGCGCGGTGTTCGAGTCACCCTCGTTGACTCTCAACCTCACGGGCACCACGCCGCTGGAACACCACGAGGGCGACGCTCGGGCCCGATTCACCGTCACCCCGACCGAATGGGTGGGCATGGTGCTCGAGTCCGGCGGCGCCGACGCGCCGACGACGATCGGTCACGGCGAGCTGATCGGCCTGTTCACCGACACGGTCGCGTACTGGAAGGCGTGGCTCGGGCGGGGCACGTACCAGGGCCGTTGGCGCGAGGCGGTGCAGCGTTCGGCAATGACGCTCAAGCTGATGACGTACGCGCCGAGCGGCGGCCTCGTTGCCGCGCCGACAGCCGGGCTTCCCGAGCAGGTCGGTGGCGAGCGCAACTGGGACTACCGCTACACGTGGGTCCGCGACGCGTCGTTCTCCGTCTACGCGCTCCTGGGCCTCGGGTACACCGAGGAGGCCGCCGCGTTCACAGAGTGGCTGCGCAACACCGCCGAGCAGAATGCGGGAAACGGCGCCACGCCGCTCAACATCATGTACCGGGTCGACGGCAGCACCGATCTCATCGAGGAGACCCTCGACCATTTCGAGGGCTACCGCGGGTCTGCGCCGGTTCGCATCGGCAACGGCGCCGCCACCCAGCTGCAGCTCGACATCTACGGCGAGGCGATGGACTCGATCCGCTTCGTCGACCAGGCAATGAGTGTCGCCAGCCTTGGTGATCGCGGTTGGAACGACATCGTGGCGATGATCGACTGGCTCTGCGAGCACTGGGACCAGCCCGACGAGGGCATCTGGGAGACGCGCGGCGGCCGGAAGCCGTTCACCTATGCACGCGTCATGAGCTGGGTGGCGCTCGACCGGGCCATCCGCATGGCCGTCGAGCGCGGGCGTCCCGCCGAGCTCGAGCGGTGGACCCGCGAGCGCGACGAGATCTACCGCACCGTCATGACCAAAGGCTGGAACGAGAAGATGCAGGCCTTCGTGCAGTACGAGGGCAGTGACGTGCTCGACGCCTCGCTGCTGCTCATGCCGCTCGTCGGGTTCATCGTCCCGGGCGACGAGAAGTGGCAGTCGACGCTCAACGCGATGGACAAGGTGCTCGTGTCCGACAGCCTCGTGTACCGCTACGACCCCAAGGCCTCGCCCGACGGTCTGCAGGGTTCCGAGGGTACGTTCTCGTTGTGCACGTTCCTCTACGTCGACGCGCTCGCACGCTCCGGGCGTCTCGACGAGGCGCGTCTCACGTTCGAGAAGATGCTCACCTATGCGAACCACGTGGGCCTGTTCTCGGAGGAGATTGGGCTCAGCGGCGAGCAGCTCGGCAACTTCCCCCAGGCGTTCACGCATCTGGCGCTGATCAACGCGGCGATGAACCTCAACTACCAGCTCGACCACGGCGCCGGGTACGTCAACGTGGTGGCCCCGAGCACATGATCGTGGCATGGCGCGACGCATAGCCGCCGTCGCTGCGCTCATACTGGGCATCGCCGCACCGGCCAGCGCGCTCCTGTTCGCGCTCAGAAACTTCGGCGCGCTGATCGTCGTCGTGATCGCCACGTCGTTCGCCGTCGCGTGTGTCTGGATCGCGATCACGCGGCGCGGGACGGCTCGGCTCGTGGCGACTGTGCTCGCTGCCGTCGCACTCGTCGGGGTGGCAATCGCGTTCCTGGTGGCGCTCGCGACGCAGAGTGCGCTGCGTGATGTGGCGGTCGTGGTGCTGCTCCTCGCCGGCGCGGCGGGCTCGGCTCGATACGCGCTCGGCGGTGTACGCGTTCGCGCCCACGTCGAGGAGACGGTTCCGGTCGAGCCGGTACGGCACCCGGTGCTGCTCATGAACCCGAAATCGGGTGGCGGGAAGGTGGGGGAGTTCCACCTCGTCGAGGAAGCGCGCCGGCGCGGGATCGAGCCGGTGGTGCTCGGTCCCGACGACGACTTTCACGAGCAGGCACTCGAAGCGGTCGCCCGCGGAGCCGACGCGCTCGGTGCGGCGGGCGGCGACGGCTCCCAGGCCGTGGTCGCGGCCGTGGCGCTCGAGCACGACCTGCCGTACGTGTGTGTGCCGGCCGGGACCCGGAACCATCTGGCCCTCGACCTCGGTGTCGACCGCGACGATGTCGTGGGCGCGCTCGAGGCGTTCGCCGACGGTCGGGAGCGCCGTGTCGACGTCGGCGTCGTCGCCGGCCGTGTGTTCGTCAACAATGTGTCGTTCGGCGTCTACGGCGAGATCGTGAAGTCGGCCGAGTACCGCGACGCCAAGGTGCAGACCGTCGCGGCCATGCTTCCGGAGCTACTGGGGCCGGACGGGCGGGCGCCCGAGCTCAGGTTCACGGGACCCGACGGCACGCCCCGGCGCACCACGGAGCTCGTCCTCGTGTCGAACAATCCGTACAACATCACCAAGGTCGGCGGCGTCGGCACGCGGGAACGCATGGATACCGGAATGCTCGGGATCGTGAGCATCCGGGTGAGCGATGCCGCCGACGCAGCCCGGCTCACCACCATGCAGGCGTTGGGCCGGCTCCGCAGCTTCTCCGGATACGACGAGTGGACGGCCCCGACGTTCGAGCTGGATGCCGACGCTCCGCTCGCGGCAGGGATCGACGGGGAGTTCGTGCGCGTCGAGCCGCCGGTCGTCTTCACGATCCGTCCTCGTGCCTTGCGCGTCCGGCTCGCACACGACGCGCCCGGCGCGTCCCCGGCTGCGACCGTTGCGCGCATCGATCGCCCGACGCTCCGGGCGCTCGTGAGCATCGTGCGTCACGGTGACGCGTGAGCTGCCGGTGGGTCTACCCGATCCAAGCCTTCATCCGGCGCCAGCGCCAGGCGATCTCGAGCCCGAGCCACAGCACGATGAGTACGAGCGCGGTGACCTCCGGCCGAAGGCGGGCGACCCGCGCCGCCTGCTCTTTTAGTCCACTGGGCGCACCCGAGCTCGGGGCCCCGGGATCAGTCATCTCGCAACAGTGCGTGACAATGCTCGCACCTGTCAAGGCGTTGCAGCCAAGTTCACCCGGCGTGGGTGATGCTCCCGACCCAAGGTCGGGGGACGCTCGTTGCTGCCCGACCCGACGGAGCGCGGCGATGACGACGGCTCGCGAAGTAGTGACCACCGGCGGCCCGGTGCCCGCCCTCACATGACCGCGGCCGAGGGGAACGCGTCGCGCCCGGACGAGACCGGGCTCGACGAGATCGAACGCCGCCTGCCCGGCTACCGCTACGGCGTCGTCCTGCTGCTCCTCATCGTCACGTACATGGTCGAGGCGTCGGCGTCACCGAGCGAGTGGACGCGGGTCGTGACCATCATTCTCCAATCGCTCACGCTGCTGGTTGCCATGTCGGCATCACGCGTCAGCCCGCGGACGATCCGCATCACGACTGCGATCCTCGTCCTGATCATTGTCGTGGCTGTCGCCTCGATCCCCACCATGAGCGAAGGCGATGACCTGCGCGGCGCGTTCTTCGTGGTGAGCGCGCTGCTGGTCGGCGTGGCACCCGTCGTGATCCTTCGTGGGTTGTTGCAACGCCCCGTGATCGACGTCAAGACCATTCTCGGAGCGCTGTGCATCTACGTGCTGCTCGGCATGATGTTCGCATTCGTATACGGGGCGGTCGGCGCCTTCAGCTCCGATCCGTTCTTCGCGCAGACAACCCACGCGACGATCGCGGACTACCTCTACTTCAGCTTCGTGACGCAAACCACGGTCGGGTACGGCGACCTGACTGCGGCAGAGGGATTCGGGCGTGCGCTCGCCGTGCTGGAGGCGCTCACCGGCCAGATCTACCTTGTCACCGTCATCTCGTTGCTCGTCGGGTCGATGCGTCCGCGTCGCGAGAGTCTTCGACCCGCGGGCGGCGAAGGCACTGCGTCGACGCCGGGTGAAGACACGGCTTGACCCCCGCTTGTCCGGCGTCTCCAGTGGGGCCGAAGGCGGGGGATTCGCCCAACGGATCGAACCGGCCCGCGATCGCTTCGGTATTTCTTGAGCGAACGCGGACCAGTTTGCGGGGGTGGGCTCGACGAGTCGCGGCTCAGCCGGTGGTAGCACGTAGGTCGCGCTCGAGCCCGCGCAGCACGAACGCGGCGAAGATCTCGATGATGCCGTGGACCAACGCCCACACCCCGATAAGGACGGCGAACACCGTCAGCGACTTGCCGGGGTAGCTCGCGGCCCACGCCCCGATCGCGAACTCCACCAGGCCGAGCAGCAGCCCGGCCCACCAGTACTGCTGGTGGGTGTGGAACAGGGCCACCACGAAGTGCACGATCCCCATGATCACGAGATACCAGCCGATCAGCACCGCGATGACGTACAGCGTCGGCTGCGGCCACGCGATCGCCACGATCCCGACCGCGACCGAGAGCGCTCCGAACGCGGCCAGCAGCCACCGGAATCCCGACTGCAGCTTGAACGCGTCCACGATCTCGGTGACGCCGCCGGCCAGGAACGCGATACCCGTGAAGATGGCGAGCACGCTCAACGTCTCCACGTGGTACGACATGATCAGTATCCCGAGCAGCATCCACGCGATGCCGAGGAACAGGTAGATGCCCCAGCTTCGTGGGCTCACCGTGATTCGCGACACGCGATTCTCGTCGATCACAACTGCTTCGACCCGGCTCATAGCGTTCCCCCTGGTGCCGGCTACCGGCGCGGTTCCTCGATCACCGCTGCCTCCGCTCCAGGGTAAGCAACCGCGTGACCCGGGAGGCGGATAGCCGAGGGATGGCTACGGCCGCCGCCGGCACGGTGCACGGTGAGCGTGCTCAGGCATCCGGTGACGTGGGCCCGGCCCGCTGGGGCCCGTCATCGAGCGCACCGCGCGCCGCGAGCCGGCCACCGACGTCGCCGGCACCGCGGAGGATGAACGCGAGCACCGTGGCGATGGCTGCGCCGGAGATGGGGCCGACCACATAGACCCAGTAGTTGTGAAAGTCGAGATTCACGAGGTCGGGCCCGAACGAGCGGGCCGGGTTCATGGAGGCGCCACTCACCGGTGAGGCCCAGAGCCCGGCGAGGATGATGTAGCCGCCGACCGCGATCGCGGACAGGCTCCCGACGTTCTGCGCCCGTGATGCCGTGCCGAGAATGACGCTGACGAGGCCCACGGTGAGCACGAGCTCGACCACCATCGCCTGGCCCGCGGTGATGCCGTGCCCCGGTTCGGTTGCTCCCAGCATCCCGATCTTGCCGAACGTCGCCCAGAGGAACAAGCACGCGAGCGTGGCGCCGGTCAGCTGCACGACGATGTAGCCGGGTACGCGCCGCCACGGGAAGTCGTGCCGCACTGCGAACGCGATGCTGACCGCGGGATTGAGGTGCGCGCCGGAGACCGCGCCCATGAACAGGATGATCGCCATCACCATCAAACCCGGCGCCGTGACGGCAGCGCCCTGGCCGAGGGTGACCCCGGTCGCGGCGGCGACGACAGGGCTGCCGGCGCCGACCAACACGAGCAGGAACGTGCCGAACAACTCCGAGAACAACCGGCGCCACTCGAGCTTCGGGTCGTCGAATCGGTCGCCCATCAGTTCCAACGCGTTGAACGCAGTGGTGGTGCCTTGCGTTCGCTCGGTCGGTGGCTGCCGTGGCTCGTCGGGGCTCATCCGTCGCTCCTCCGCTAATGGGGGTCGACCACCTCGTGCGCGGAGCGGGTGAGGATGGTCCCGAGCCGCCGGCAGGTCAGCACTCGCCAGCGCAGGACTTTGAGTTCTACGTCTAGATCGTGCGTCTGCTGGTTGGTGAGGTCGACCTTGGACAACTGGTGGGATGACGTGCCTCGAGCACTGAACCATTAGCGAGCTGCTGGTCGCCTCGGGCTCGACAACCGACGACGAGGAGGACTTGGAGTGGTGAAGGTGTTTGTGGGTCATGACTGGGCGGAGGCCCATCACGACATCCATGTCGAAGACGATCAGGGTCGGCGGCTCGCCAAGGCTCGACTGCCCGAAGGCGTCGAGGGCGTCGCACGGTTCCATGAGCTCCTCGCGCCGTTCGTGGAAGAACTCGGCGAGGTGACGATCGCGACCGAGACCGACCGGGGCCTGTTCGTCGCGGCGTTGGTCGCGTCCGGGTATCGGGTGCTGGCGGTGAATCCGATGTCGGCGTCTCGATATCGGGAGCGGTACTCGACATCGGGCGCGAAGTCCGATCCGGGCGATGCGTTCGTGCTTGCCGAGCTCGCTCGCACCGATGGTCACGATCATCGGCCCGTGGCTGGTGACAGCGACCTCGGAGAGGCGATCAAGGTGCTCGCGCGGGCACATCAGCGCTTGATCTGGACCCGACAACGTCAACTCAACCAGCTGCGCTCGACGCTGCGGGAGTTCTATCCAGCCGTGCTGGAAGCGTTCGACGATCTTGGTTCCGGTGACACGTTGGCGGTGCTGGCGATCGCGCCGACCCCGACGTTGGGACGGGGCCTGTCACGCTCGAAGATCGCCTCGGCGTTGCGGCGCGGTCGCCGCCAACGCCGCATCGATGAGCGAGCGATCGAGATCCAGACGGCGTTGCGGGCCGAGCAGCTCGAAGCCCCACCGGTCGTCGCTGCCTCGATGGGCGCGACCGTCACCGCGCTGGTCGCGGTCGCCGTCGAGTTGACCGTCCAGGTCGATCGGCTCGAGACGGAACTGTCCGAGCATTTTGAGTTGCACCCGGACGCCAAGATCATCCGATCCGTGCCAGGACTGGGGATGATCCTGGGCGCCCGGGTGCTCGCAGAGTTCGGAGATGACCCGAACCGCTACGCGAACGCCAAGTGTCGCAAGAATTACGCCGGTACGTCACCCATCACCCGCGCCTCGGGCAAACACCGAGTCGTGCTCGCCCGCTACGCCCGTAACAAACGCCTCGCCGACGCCTGCCACCAGTGGGCGTTCTGCCGCGCTCACCACCAGCCCAGGGGCACGCACCTTCTACGACCAACACCGCGCCGCTGGCGACACTCACAACCGGGCCCTCCGCGCGCTCGGGAATCGGCTCGTCGGCATCCTCCACGGCTGCCTCGACCACGGCACGCTCTACGACGAACACACCGCCTGGGCACACCGCACCCAACTCGCCGCTTGACACCTACGACCCGTGGGATGTCTAGATGTAGTCGTGGTCCAGCAGGTGCTTGGTCGCGAACCAACCCAACACGGCCGGGACGTAGTTGACGACGATCTGGTTGAGGAGCACCGCCGCGACCGCAACCTCGTTGCTGATTCCGACCGCGGTGAGCGCACCCGTCATCCCGATCGTGCCGACCGCCACGTTGCCGCCCGGGATGGGCACCATCGACGCGATCGTGCCGATACCGATGTTGAGCACCAACAAGGTCCAGTACGAGATGCTCCCGCCGAACGCGAGGATGCAGCACCACAACACGAACCCGTACAGCAATGTCGCCAGGATGTTGCCCGCGAAGAGCTGACCCAGGCGCTTCGGCGAGCGCATCGCCGACCAGAGTGTGTTGAGGCCCTCCTTGAGGGGCGGCATCACGCGACGCCGCAACCGGGGGAGGCCGAACACGAGGCCCGCGCCCAGGGCCACGACGAGGATGGCGATCAGGATCACCGCCGCGATCGAGCTCGTCGGGATCGATCCCGTGTGCACCGCCGTCGGTGAGAGGGCGAGCGCGATGACGAAGATGACGACCGACTCGACCGTGTTGATGAAGCCGCTGAGGAAGCCGCCGGCGGCGACGGCCGAGGCGATCGGTACACCCTGCTTCTGCAGGTAGCGGATCTGCATCGCGATCCCGCCGACGCTCGGGATGGCGAGGTTCGAGAACGACATCCCCAACTCGACCTCGGCCGTCGTCAGCAACGGCAGCGTTTCGGGCACCGTGCCCTGCAACGCGATCGCATATCCGAAGTTCGTGGCCAGCGAGAGGATGAACGCGAGGACCGCCCAGCTCCACTGCGCGTTCTTGATCGTGTCCCACATCGCCGATGGGCTCCCCACCTCGCCGAGGAGCACGACCAGCGCGAAGAGCGTGCCGATGGCCATGGCGAGGTTCATGCCGCTGACCCGGTGCAGCTCCTCCAGGGTCGGAACCTCGGTGCCGGTCGCGGTCGCGCTCAGCTCGCGCAGCTTCTTCATCCGCTGCCCGAGCTCCTTGTGCTTGACCGCGTGACGGGTATCACGGGTCAGCACCCCGGGCTGCATCACGGGTATCGCCGCCGCGAGTGTTTCTTTTCCGAGCCCGCGTACCGCGGCGTCGACGGCCCGTTCTTCTCCGACGATCCCCGCGGTCGAAGCGAGAAGGTCCGCGACGTCGACCGCGATCCGGTGCGTTGACGCAGGAGCCACCGCGGTGTCGAAATCGACGATCGCGGGGCCGTCGTCGGTGACCACGATCGCGGTCGCGCTGAGCCGGCCATGGGCGATCCGCGCCGCGCGGAGGTCACCGACCTGGGCCCACACCGCGCGCAGGAGATCGTCAGTGACCGAGCCGGCGTCTACATCCGCGAGTAGCGGCCCCGCGGGCGGCCGGTCCACCAGGACGGCGGCTCCAGGTCCGCCCTTTCCGGCGGCGACCATCTCGGGAACGCGCGCACCGGCCCGCTCGGCGAGCAGCATCGTGTACGCCTGGTGCTCGACGTCGTGCTCGCGGTTGAGGTAGAGCTCCCGGCCGGAGTCCTTGTAGACGATGAAACGCCAGAGTTTCGACATCACTTGTGCGTCGGCCTCGTCGCGACCGAGGACCTTCAGGCGCAGCGGGCTCTGGTCGTCGGTGGCGAGCATCAGTGTCGATCCTGTGGGTTGTTCGGGTGCGAGGTGCACGTCGCGAGCGGCGACGCCGAGCTCGTCGAGCGCGGCCGCGACCTGAGCGGTGGTCGGGCGCCCACCCGGCGACCGGAAGACCAGATGGACCACCGCGGCAATGCCCCAGCCGAGGAAGATCGCGGCGAGGAGATCGTTCGGATACCCCGTGCCGAGGTACATCGCGGCGACAGTGATCAAGAGCACGAGCACCTGCCCCAACCGGCGCGTCGCTCGGGTGACGTACGGCCCTGCCACCGCGATGACTGCGACGACCACCGCGAGGCGTGCGAGCGGGAAGTTCGGACTGTCGTGGCCGAAGCGGACGACGGCATCGAGACTCTTGCTGACGCTCTTGTCCTGCGCGACGAGCGCGCCCATCGCGCGGGCGATCGCCCATGCGGCAACGCCCGCGATCCCCATGTCGCGCGCGAGCCGCCAGCGTCGGGCAAGCAGCGCGGCCGATACGACGAGCCCGACCGCCCAGAGTGTGCCGACCGCGTACAGCAGCCGGAAGAACGACTGCAGCCCGGACGGCAGCGTGTTGAAGAAGTCGAACACGCTCTTCTCGGTGTGCGTCACGTCGTTGACGTGACGGCACAGCGCCGTGAGGACTGCCGCTGCGGCCACGAGCCGGATCCAGTCGCTCGTCCGGCGTCGGTACGGCAGCTCTGATGCCGGGCCGAAGCTGCCCTCGCGCCATCGGCGGATTCGGCCCGGGGCTGGCGCTGTCGTGTCGGCGCTCTCCTCGGCCGGGGCCCCGGGCTGCGTCGTGTCGGTTGCCACTGCACCTCCGTTCGCAACCGCGGCAACACCGCCGGCGGCCACGCGGCGTCGGCCGGCCGCAGTATGCGGGAGATTGGAGCGGATCGACATTATCCGGAAGGGGTGATCACGCAACTGCCTTGCGCGGAGGCCCAGATCACCCATGTGGGTTGTTGCGTGCGTGCGTTCCGCGGGCCATTCTCGGTACATGTCCGTTGAAGCCGCACACCCCGAGAGCGGCGAGGCGCCCGCGCCGTCGGAGCCATCGCCGAGCCGTCCTCGGGCGTCCGAGGTCGCGGTCGCGTCGCTGCGGCTCGGATTCGGCGCCGCCATCCTCGTAGGAAGGGGCGTCGGCCGGCTCGTGGACGCTGCCGTCGAGGCGAGCGCGGCCCCGGACGCACCCGCCGCCGCGGACGCAGGGCCCGGCGCGGGACCCGTGAGAGTTGTGGCGCGCGTGACTCAGGCAGCCGGATCCGGTGCCGCAGTCGTAGGACGCGCCGCGGGCACCGTCGGCGGCTCGATGCCCGCTGTCGTGCGAGATCCGTTGGAGAGTCGGAGGTCGGCGTGGGCCACATTTCGCGCCGAGGAGCGAGAGAAAGGCGAGGCGGCCGCAGGCGCCGCGATCGAGCTGGCCGTGGGATTCATGACCGACTCGATCGTCGAACGGCTCGACGTCAATCGGATCGTCGAGCGCTTGAACCTCGACAAAATCATCGCCAATCTCGACATCACCGACGTGGTCATGTCGTCGAGCGGTGGTGTGACCGGCCACATGCTCGACAAGGCGCGTGGACGGGCCGTCGGCGCCGACGCGCTCGTCGACAAGGTGATGGCGCGCGCCCGCCTGCGCCACGCGGCGCGGACAGAGTCGTCAGAATCGACGGACTCGTCAGACGGCGGGGGTTCGTCAAACTCGTCGAGCTCCGCGGACTCGTCGGGCGGCGAGGTCGCGCTTCCCCCGGCGCCGCCGTGATCGAGGCACTCCGCCCCCACCAACAGGGCGAGACGGCCGGGTTCGCGAGCCGGGTCGCGGCGATGTTCATCGACATCGTCGTGATCTCGATCATCTTCTACTCCGGGCTCGTGCTCGGCACGCTGACCGTGCAGGTGCTGAGCTTCAATCGCCTCGACGTCACCGCGGTGCCCGAACCCGCGGCGTCGGCGATCCTTGCCGGTTGGAGCGTGTTGTACTTCTGGGCCGGGTGGTGGCTCTTCGGCAAGACGGTCGGCAAGGCGATCCTGGGCCTCCGCGTGGTCAGGCGCGACGGCGGTGCCGTGGGCTGGTCGCGCTCGCTGATTCGATTCTGCGGGTACCTGCTGTCGCTCGCTACGTTCGGGATCGGCTTCGCGTGGATCCTGATCGACCGCAAGCGTCGTGACTGGGCCGACATCCTGGCTCGGACGAGCGTCGTGTACGACTGGCACGCCCACGGCGCGCCGCTCGAGACGGACGCGCCGGACACCGCCGCGAGCTGAGCCGGCCCGGACAACCGTCGCACGGGACGCTGTCCTGCCGACGTGCGCTGGCTCTAGCCGACGAGCACGGGCTCCGCGGGAGCGTTCGCCGTCTCGAGGATCTCCTTGGGGACGAGGCGCTTGGAGACCCAGTTGCGTCCGCCGGAGTCGGCCCAGACGAGCATCGGTGGCAGCACGACGAGCGCGCTCAGCAGCGCGACGGTGACGTTGAGGCCCACGACGATGCCGAAGTCGCGCAGCAGCGGGAGCGACGACGTGCGCGATGACCGCGACGCCGGTGATCGCGGTGAGCGCGGAGACGAAGAACGCCGCGGCCGGTGCGCGACGCGGTGACTTCGATCGCGGCACGCGGCGAGTAACCGCGCCGCCGCTCCTCGACGAAGCGCAGCAGGATCAGTGACGTGAACTCGGTGCACGCGGCGACCACGAGCGGTCCGCCGACCGCGGTCATCGGGCTGAGCTTGAGGCTGAACGCGTACTCGAACAGCGACGCGGCACCGACCGCGATGAGCACGGGGACGAGCGACAGCAGTGCGCGCACGACGCTCCGGAGCCGGACGGAGAGGAACAGGAACACGAAGAGCGATGGCGAGGTAGGTGAGCTCGACCCGGTTTGCCTCGAGGTTGTCGAGCAAGCCGACGCCGACCACCGCGAGGCCCGACGGTGTGGCGCTCACCCCTGCGGGCGGGTTGGCGGTCTTGCGGATATGGCGCACGACTTCGGCGCGTGCGTCGAGGCCGCTCGGGCCGGTGCGGTACACGAGGTTGAGCGCCTTGCCGGAGGGCACCACTGTCGAGAGCTGGATGTCTTTCGGCGCCACGTCGTACGCCGCCTTCACCTGCGCGCCGGTGGGGGCGACGTGCTGCGCCCCGGGTACGTCGCTCAGGTCGCTCACGACCTCGACGAGGCTCGCCGCGGTGAGCAGCGTCGTGGGGTATTTCTTCGATCTCGCTCGCGCGTGAACCGGTCGAGGTAGCCGACGCTCTCGTCGCTGAAGCCCTCGTTGGACTGCACGTACACGCCGAGCTCGCTGGAGGAGCCGGATCTGCTTGTCGAGCACGTGCAGGTCCTTGATCACCTGCGACTTCTGGTTGACCCATTGGATCGGGTCGGTCTGGAGCATGAGCTTGCCCTCCACGAGGATTCCGCCGGTGAAGATGATGAGGCTCGCGATGGCGAGCCAGACCGCCGCCTTCGCCGAGATGCTGCCGAGCCATACCACGAGGCGGCCGAGCGGTCCGGCGCGGAAGTCCTTGGACTTCGTGGGCGACTTGTACTCGCGGATCCCGAGGATCGCGAGCGGACCCATGATGCTGTTGATGCAGATCGTCGCGACGCCGACCGCGAGCAGCAGTCCGAACTGCCGGAGCATCGGCACCTTCGCGAAGCGGAGCGCGGCGAACGCGAAGATCGCGTCGAAGGTCACGACGAGCAGCGCGGGCCCGAGGTTGCGCGAGCGTCTCCTGGATCGGGTGCGCGGCGCGGTCGACGACGACCTCCTCCTCGATGCGCGCGTGCATCTGGATCGCGTAGTCGATGCCGATGCCGAGCATCACCGGCAGGCCCGCGATCGTCACGATCGTGAGCGGGATGCCGAGGTAGCCGACGATGCCGAACGCCCAGATGACGCCCATCACGACGACCAGGAGCGCGAGCAGTCGCCAGCGCACGCTGAACAGCAGCAGCAGGATCAGCGCCATGATCGATGAGCGCGATCGCCCCGAGCGTGAGCATCCCGCCGGTCAGGTAGTCGTTGACGTTCTGCAGGAGCACCGGTGCGCCGGTGGTCACGATGGTGGCGTTCGGGAAGTGCAGCTTGGCGGTCTGGGCCTGACGAAGTCAGCCGACGCTGCCCTCGTCCTTGATCGAGGCGTTGCCCGGCAGGCGCGTGACGATCTGCGCGTGCGGTCGTCGGGGAAGTTCGCGAGGAGCGGCTTGCGGATGCTTGCCCTGGTTGTCGTGGAGCAGGAAGTCGACGTACGCCTGGTTGTCGAGGGTGCGCTCGCGCGGCCGGGATTGCGTTCAGGCGCGTCAGCGTCTTCGACCGCGTCGTCGTTGCGCGCGGCCTGCCCGGCGGGCGTCGGGTCGCGTGCGGTGTCGGCGAGGAGGATCTTGCCGGCGAGGCTCTGGGTGGGATCACCCGTCGGGCTGGTCACCAGCGTTGTCGTTGAACTGCAGCGCGGTCAGCGGGCTCACCACGTTGACGATGTGCTTGCTGCCGCGGAGCTTGGCTTCTCGACCGCCTTCCACTGCGCGATGTTCTCGGGTGTGAAGAGCTCCTTGACCGTGTGGCCCTTGTCCATGGTGACGAGCGTGACCATGGCCTGGCCGCCGAACAGCTTCTGGTAGGCGACGCTGTCCTTGTAGACCTGGTCGACTCTTGTTGAGGTAGCTGTCCTGGCCGGTGGCGAACTCGAGGTTCGTGATCCCGTAACCGAGCGCCGACGGTGATGACCGCGCCGCCGGCGACGACGACGATCCAGTGCTTGCCGAGGTTCAGGCCGAGCCAACCCCAGAACTTGTGCACGAGCCGTCCCCCCGTTGCGGCGTCCCGAACTGGGGACGTTACACAGTGTGCAGGGGTGGTGAAAGCGCGCAGCCGGGGGACGCAGGCGTGGCGGCGCCGGGCAAGGCCGGTCGGGCAGACTGGCGGGTCCTCGAGGTGGAGGCGTCGTGACCACGTTGACGCTGCGCTCCGAAGTCAATGACTCGTTTACTCGAGGTATTTCCAGCAAATAGCGGGGTAATTCCTCGAGTGAACGCATGGTTGACGCGATGCGCGGCCGGCGGGGGCTGTCATGCGGGCGGCGTGAGGCCGATCGGGTTCGGGAACGGAATGACGCCCGACGCCACAGCGGTCGGGCGATCTGCTCCGTGGTCAGCAGCTCCAGCTCGGCGTCGGTCAGACCGTCGCGGTAGGGCTGCAACGCCAACTCATCGGTGATCTGCTCGACCCGCTCGTAGGCGACCGCCAACTCGTCGGCGCCGGCGCTGGTCGTCTTCCGGGCCGCCGGCGCACCCCTCGTTTCCTCGAGGCATTCTCAGCAAATAGGGGGTGAATACCTCGAGTAAACGAGCGGTTGGGGGGGGTTAGCCCGCGGCCGACGGGTAGTGGCCCGCCTGCGCGTCGGCGAGCAGGGTGCGCACCGCGGCGACGTCGAGTGGACGTGGGCTCGGAGGCGCTTCCGCCACGACCCGGGTTGCCGCGTCGTCGAGCACGCCGGCCGGGAGCCCGAGGTCGGCGAGGCTCGCCGCTGCACCCGCGCGGACCAGGAGATCGCGCAGCGCACCCGCGGCGTCGACCGAGCCGAGCGCGCGAGCGATCACGGCGACCGCGTCGGGCGCGGCCGCGGCTTCGAACGCGACGACGTAAGGGAGGAGCACCGCGTGCGTGGCCGAATGGTCGAGGCCATAGGTGCCGCCGAGCACGTGACAGAGGCGGTGGTGGAGTCCCATCGTCGTGGCCGAGAACGCCCCGCTCGCGAGATACGCACCGAGGAGCAACCGGGTGCGCGCGTCGAGGTCGGCGGGACGTACGGTCGCGTCGGGTAGCGCGTGCTCGATCACGTGGATTGCTTCCGTCGCGAGCAGCGTCGGCACGGGGCTCGCGTCGGGAGCCCAGAGTGCCTCCACGCAATGGGCCAGCGCGTTCCCGGCGCTGGTCGCCGTCATCGCGGCCGGCAGCGAGATCGTGAGCGCCGGGTCGTAGATGCTGACGCGGGGGAGCACCCGCGGATCGCGGCCCGTCTGCTTGTGCTCACCCGTGATGCCGAAGACGGGCGTCTGTTCGGAGCCGGCGTAGGTGGTCGGCACCGCGACGATCGGGATCGTCAGTTGCAGTGCAATGGCCTTCGCGAGCCCGGTCGCCGAGCCGCCCCCGATCGCGACGATCGCGTCGGCGCCATCGGTGCGCGCTGCGTCGGTGGCCCGGGTGGCCAGGTCCGCGGGCACGTGCTGGGTGACCTCGGTCCACGTGCGCGTGTGCGACGCGTCGAGCGCAACCGCGACCCGCGCCCGCGGCCGCGCGGGCGGAATTGCTCGCCACGATGAAGACCTGGGCAGCCCCGAGCGCCGCGGTCTCGCCGGCCACCCGGTCGAGTGCACCGACTCCGAACACGACCCGCCCGGGCGTCGCGTCGTACGTGAACGCAATCGGTGTGCTCAACAGCAGCGCGAGCCGTTCGGCCTGGTCACAGGACGATCGTGCCGTACATCTCCCCGAGCGGATCCTTGATGAGCTCGAGGCGGGTGCCGTCGGGATCACGGAAGTACAGCGACGCGCCGCTCATCTCCTCGCAGTCGACGCCGGCATCACGGAGCTTCGTACGCAGGTGCTCCCAGCGGTCGGGCTCGACGGAGATCGCCAGGTGGTGCAACCCGCCGAGCACCTCGGCGTAGGGCCCGAGGTCGAGGCCCGGAAAGTCGAAGAACGCGAGTCCGTTGCCGTTGCCGATGTCGAAGAAGAAGTGGTTGGAGCCGCGGTAGTCGCGGTTCTCGAACAAGTCGGTGAGCGGGAACTCGAGGACGTCCTGGTAGAAGCGGATGGTGCGTTCCACGTCGGTGCAGAGCAGGGCGACGTGGTGGACGCCCCGCGCGCTGCTCGCCGCCCGGTCGTCACGGGGGACCATGTGCAGGTCCCGTAGTCGTTGACGTTCCCGGTCGATGCCTTCCAGGTCGATTGCCGTCTCGCTCAACGTGCCACCTCCCGATCGTGCCTCGTCTGGTGTTACCAGCATCCGCTACCGGCGACAACTGTCAAGGGCGGTACCCGACAGGCACTCCGGGGGTCCGACGCCCGGATTTCGTGGACCTACCCGGGGTCTACGGTGGGCCGGTAGCCGGGGGTGCCAGGTAGGGAGGCACGGTGCAACTGCTCGACGACGAGCTCGTTCTCAGCCCGACCGACTTGACGAGCTTCGCCGCGTGCGAGCGTCTGACGCAGCTCGAGCTCGCGGTGACACGAGGCGAGCTCGAGCGTCCGCAACGCGACGATCCGGAGCTCGACGTTCTCACGCGGCACGGCGAGCTGCACGAGGCGGAGCGGCTCGAGCAGTTCAAGACGGAAGGGAAATCCGTCGTCGAGATAGCGAACCGCGTCTCCGGCCGCGCCGACCTCGAGCGCGCCGAGGCCGACACGCTCGCGGCGATGCGTGCGGGCGCCGGCGTGATCTATCAGGCGACATTCTTCGATGGTCTCTGGCGTGGTCACGCCGACTACCTATTGCGCGTCGAGGAGCCGAGCGAGCTCGGCGCGTGGTCCTACGAGGTCGCCGACGCCAAGCTCGCGAAGCGCGTCAAGGCCGCCGCGCTCTTGCAGATGTGCCGCGTACTCGGAGCAGGTCGAGCGTCTGCAAGGCGTCGCGCCGCGGCAGATGCACGTGATCACCGGCGACAAGTTGGTGCATCCATTCCGCGTCGCCGACTACGGCGCGTACTACCGATCGCTCAAGACGCGGTACCTCTTGTTCGTCGCCGACCCGGGCGGCGAGCTGTATCCCGACCCGGTCGACCACTGCGGCATGTGCCGCTGGGAAGGGGCCTGCGACCAGCGCCGCCGCGACGACGACCACCTCTCATTGGTCGCCCGGATGGGCCGCGACCAGACCCGCAGGCTCCTCGCAGCACGCATCGGGACGATGACGTCGCTCGCCGAGAGCAACATCGCGGTTCCGGGGATCGGCGAGGCCACGCTCGAGCGGCTGCGTGATCAGGCCAGGTTGCAGGTCGAAGGCGCCGGGCGCCATCCGCCGAAGTTCGCGCTTCTGGCGCCCGAGCCACCCGATGCAAGCGGCCAGGGCCGCGGGCTCGCCGGCCTTCCGTCGCCGTCGTCCGGCGACTTGTTCTTCGACATGGAAGGTGACCCGTGGGCGTTGGACGGCGGCCTCGAGTACCTCTTCGGTGTCGTCGACAACGTCGGCGGCGCACCGGAGTACCGCGCCTTCTGGGGCCATGACCTTGCCGGCGAGCAGCGCGCGTTCGAAGCGTTCATCGACTTCGTGACCGCTCGACGCCTGCAATACCCGGACGCCCACGTCTACCACTACGCGGCGTACGAGCAGACCGCCGTCAAACGGCTGATGGGCAAGTACGGGACGCGGCGAAGACGAGGTCGACGCGCCTGCTGCGTGGCGGCGCGTTCGTCGACCTCCACCGGGTGGTGCTCCAGAGCGTGCAGATCTCAACCGAGGGCTACGGGCTCAAGAAGATCGAAGCGCTCTACATGGAGCGCGACGTGGGTGCAGTTGCCGACGGCGGGTCGAGCATCGTCGCGTACGAGCGATACCTCGAGAGCGACGCCCCGAGAGAGCGCGAACAGATCCTCGACGAGATCGCCGACTACAACTGCGACGACTGCGAGTCGACCCGGCTGCTCCGCGCGTGGCTTGAAGCGCGCCGCCCGGAGGCGGAGCGCGAGTTCGGCGAGATCCCACGACCCGCCGAACGAGACTCCGTGCCGTCCGAGCGTGTCGCGGAGCAGGACGCAAAGCTCGAGGCGATCGAAAGCGAGCTCGCCGCCGGCGTCGGGGAGCCGGACGAGCGCGGCGAAGCACAGCACGCGCGCTGGCTCCTGGCTCAGTTGCTGCACTGGTACCGGCGCGAGGCCCGACCCGAATGGTGGGCGTTCTTCCGCCGTCTCCACGATCTTTCCGGCGACGAGTTCGTCGATGACGCCGAATGCATCGGCGGACTCGAGTACGAAGGCGAGGTCGGCTCTGTGAAGCAGTCGACCGTGCACCGCTACAAGTTCGTACCGCAGGATCACAAGTTCGGGATCGGCGTCGAGCCCGTGGATCCCGCGACGGAGCAGAGTGCGGGCACCGTCTTCGACATCGACGACGAGCGCGGCACGATCGACCTCAAGCGCGGGAAGAACAGCGACGTTCCGCACCCGACGAATCTGATCGCGCCGGGGCCCATCAACACCAAGAAGATCGAAGACTCCGTCGCGGCGGTCGGGCGCTGGGTCGTGGAGCACGGAATCGAGGGGCCGGGACCATACCGCGCTGCCCGTGACCTGCTGCTCCGGCGCGCACCGTGGATTCAAGGAGCCGAACCGGGTGCATTGATCCGTCCCGACGGCGAGAAGCTCATCGACACGGCGGTGCGCGTCGTGACGCGACTCGACGACACGTGCCTCGCGGTGCAAGGTCCGCCCGGGTCGGGCAAGACCTATGCCGGCGCGCACATGGTCGTGGAGCTGCTCCGTCGCGGCTGCCGCGTGGGCGTGACCGCGAACTCGCATGCTGTGATCGGGACGCTGCTCAACGAGATCTTCGAGGTCGCGGGCGACAACGGTGTCAGGCCTCGGGCGCTGCAGAAATGCGACCCCGAGCAACATCAGCATTGCGGCATCGACGCGGTCGAAACGACGACGAAGGCCCATGAGGTCGTCAGCGCGCTCGATGATCGGAACATCAACCTCGTGGCCGGTACCGCGTGGCTCTTTGCCCTTGACGAGATGGCCGGCACGCTCGATGTGCTGTTCGTCGACGAGGCAGGGCAGATGTCGCTCGCGAACGTGGTGGCGGTGAGCCGCGCGGCGCGCAACATCGTGTTGCTCGGCGACCCCCGGCAGCTCGCCCAGCCCGGCAACGGCACGCACCCCGACGGCGCGGGCGCCTCGGCGCTCGGGCACGTGCTCGGCGAGCACGAGACCATGCCGGCGGATCTCGGTCTGTTCCTCGACACCACGTACCGGATGCATCCCGACGTGTGCCAGTTCATCTCGGAGACTTCGTACGAGGGACGCCTTCACTCCGAACCGTCTCTCGAGCGCCAGCGCGTCGACGGCGCGGGAGAATCGCTGCTCATCGGGTCGGGTCTCCGCTTCGTTCCGGTCCGGCATGCCGGCGACCGAAGCTCGTCGACCGACGAGGCACGCCGCGTCGCGAAGCTCGTCCATGGGCTGATCGGCCGCACGTGGATCGACAAAGACGGTCTGGAAGCCGAGCTGGAGCTCGAGGATGTGCTGATCGTCGCGCCGTACAACGCGCAGGTGGCCTGCCTGGGCGAGCAGCTTCCCGAGGGCGCGCGGGTTGGCACGGTCGACAAGTTCCAGGGTCAGGAAGCGGCGGTGGCGATCTATTCGATGGCCACGTCGAGCGCCGAGGACGTGTCGCGCACGATCGAGTTCCTGTACGACCTGCACCGTCTCAACGTCGCGGTGTCGCGCGCCACGCGATGTCGATCATCGTGTGCAGTCCCGAGCTGCTCCGGCTGCATTGCCGGAACCCGGAGCAGATGCGCCTGGTCAATGCGCTGTGTCTCTACGAGGAGTGCGCGGCGCCTACGAGGAGTGCGCGACCTGATCGACGGCGCGGTGCCGTGCCGGCGTTGAGCGTCGTGTCGTGAGCAGGCGTTCGAGGTCGCGCAGCTCACGGTGCATGCTCCAGCGGAGATAGGCACGAATGAGCCACGTGATCGGTACGAGCGCGGCGGGCAGCACGTACTGCTCGTAGTGGATGACGGTGCAGCCGTCGGCAGTCGGCGTGACGATGAACCCACCTTCGATCGTCGCGTGCTCCGGCGGCACGCCCACGTTGCGACTGTGGAACCCGCCCTCGTTGAGCTCGTAGTCGAACTCGCCCCGCCACGGCACGCCCGCGAAGTGGCCGCGCACCTTGTAGCTGCCGCGCATCGGATCGGCGGGCGTGACGTCGACGGCGTCCGCCTTCACTTCCGTGTGCTCGATGTTCTTGATCTCCCAGATGGCGGTGCGCGCCACCTCCTTGGGGCACGGCATCTCGCGGGCGCTCACGGTGGTGATCCGTCGTGACATGAGCGGCTCCTTGTGGAGGTTGGCGCGGCTCGTTCCGGAATGCATTGTGACAGCCGGTGTGGCGTCGCGCCGCGAGCGGAGCGTTCAGAGGACCCGGGCACCCTTGAGCACGAGGTAGATGCCGAACGCGGCGAAGATTGCCCCGGCCAGCCACGCGCCGTCCTTCGTCAGCATGGCGCCGATTCGGCGCAGCACCGGATCCGCGGCCGAGCGAAACAGTGCCGCCAGCGCGACCGGCAGCACCAGCGGCAGGAGGATGATGCCGATGACGAGCGCGGTCACGAGCACACGCTCGCTGTTCGTGACCCACGCGAGGTGTATTTCCTTCAGCGCGGCCAGGTAGAGCGCGAGCGTGCTGACGTTCACGGCCATCAGGCTCACGCCGACCAGGCCCGCCCGCAGCGGTCCACCCGTGGATCTCTCGTCGGGTGACGGCTCTTTGGGTCCGTGCGTCGCCCGGTGGATCACTTCGCCGATGCTCACGGTGATGAGCAGCACGCCGAGCACGAGGTCGACCGCACCCGACGCGTCGGTATGACGCGCGCCATGAAGCCCCGTACCGACCCCGAGTTGGATGGCCACTGCGATCGCTACGAGCACCACCGCGGCCCCGGCGACCAATGCCGCTGCCCGCGTGCGCGGCCGCGACTGGCCCGTGAGCATGACAATCACGACGATCAACAGCGTGGGGCTCAACGCAGCGCCGATCGCGAGCGGCACCACGTGTGCCAGCAGCCTGCTCACGGCGCGGCGTTGACGCGCGGTCCTGCCATATCGCGCGCAACGTTACGACTAATCGCGTTCCGTGACGCCGATTCCTCGGTCGGGATCCCGAGTCGTGGCTGGTAGTGGCGCAATCACCCGATGACCGTTTCGTTCCGTCTCGATCTGGAGAGATCCCACCTCGCTCAAAGTGTTCTCGGGCAACACTCAACCAGGAGGCGGAATGAGAACGAGATCGATGATGCTCGTCGCGGCGACGACCCTTGCACTCAGCGGGGCGCTCGCGGGGATGGCACCGGCAGCGAGTGCCAACGACGGCCACGACGGGCGCCACGATCGCCATCGCGATCAGAGCGTCGTTCGACCGGGTCAATCGATCCAGGCCGCGATCGACGCGGCGGCGCCGGGCGACACGATCATCGTGCGACCGGGCGTGTACCACGGGAGCCTGGAGATCGCGACCAACGGCATCCATCTGATCGGGTTCCATGCAGTGATCGTGCCCGCAGCCACGCCCGGCGGCAGCCTCTGCAACCAGGGCAACGACCCGCCGACCGAGACGGGTATCTGCGTGCACGGCCAGATCGATGACGCCACCGGTGACGTGATCCAGACCGTCGACAATGTCGTGGTCGCAGGCTTCAGGGTCAACGGTTTTAGCGGCGACGGTACGTTCGTCTACGGGGGCCGCAACTTCACTGTGTTCAACGACGAGTTCTCGCACAACGGCGGCTACGGCATCTTCTCGTTGCACTCGCAGAACGTCAGCTACATCCGCAACCTGTCCCACGACAACGGCGACGCCGGCTTCTACGTCGGCGAGTCACCTCACGCCAATGTCGCGATCGAGCACAACGTCTCCTGGCGCAACCTGGGTGAAGGAGTGCTCTTCCGCGACGCAGTCGGTGGCCACATCTCCGACAACGCGTTCACCGGCAACTGCATCGGCGTGCTCGCGCTCAACGACGGCGGCGCCGGTCCGGGCCCGTTTGGGAACGTGCGGATCACCGACAACTGGATCGTCGCCAACAACAAGGCGTGCCCTGCCGAAGGTGAGGGCCCGCCCCCGAGGTCGGGTCTCGGGGTCGGCATCGCCGGCGACAGCAACGTCGTGGTGCGCCACAACGTCATCAACAACAACGCCCCGGGTGGACCCACCGGGGTGCCGAGCGGTGGCATCGCCCTCATCGCGTTCGACCCGAGCTCGCCACCGAACAACAACACGATTGTCGGCAACCACCTGCACGGCAACGTGCCGAACGACATCTTCTCGGATGGCAGCGGCACCGGCAACGTGTTCAAGTTCAACCGTTGCAACACGTCCGACCCGGCGGGCCTCTGCGCCTGACGGTTTCGTTCGGAAGTCGATGATGGTGGCCGCCTGCCCCGGCAGGCGGCCACTGTCGCGTCTTCAGTCTCCGTTCGCGATGGCGCTCGCCCAGCCGTAGTCGGCCTTGCCGGCAGGGCTGCGCTGCACCGCCTTGACCACGCGGCAGGGTGCGCGGCGCCTTGTATCCGGCCAGCCGGCCCGCGGCAGTGCGCACGGAGCTCGTCGAGGCGGGGTGGATCGTCGGCACGCGTTGGTTGCACCACCGCGACGACGCGCTGTCCCCACTGCTCGTCGGGCGCGCCGACGACGATCGCGTCGGCAACCTTGGGGTGCGCGACGAGCACCGCCTCCACCTCTTCGGGGTACACCTTCTCGCCGCCGGTGTTGATGCAGAGGGAACCGCGGCCGAGCAGCTCGACGGTGCCGTCGGCATCGATCGTCGCCATGTCGCCGGGTAGCACCCACCGGTGTCCGTCGATCTCCACCAGCGTGCGTGCCGTGCGCTCGGGATCGCCGTAGTAGCCGACGGGCACGTAGCCGCGCGTCGCCAGCCGCCCGACCTCTCCCGAGCCCGGAGTGATCGGTCGCAGGTCGCCGTCGACGACCATCGTCTCGGCCTTTGCCGCGAAGCGCATTGACTGCGTCGTGGGCGCGCCGGCCCGGTTCGTGACCGACACCGCCTGCGCGGGTGACTCCGACGAGCCGATGCCCTCGATGATCGCGAGCAGGCTGGGCAGCACGTCGAACAGTCCGTGCTTCACGTCGGCCGACAGCATGCTGCCGCCCGAGCCGAGCATGAGCAGCGACGACGTGTCGTACGCATCGCGCGCGTCGCGCAGCGCGGCCAGCAACGGACGTCCGCTCGGGTCTCCGACGAGGTTCAACGCGACGATCCGCTCGCGCTCGATGAGGCGCAGCACTTGTGTCATGTCCATGTGCGCATCGGTGTAGATCACGGCGCGCCCGCCGCCGAGCAGCGTGCCGAGCGCCGACCACTGACCGCCCGCGTGCATGAGCGGCCCGAGACCGAGCGACACGAAGTCGGGTGGCTCGGATCCCGGCGCGAGGAACGGGCGCACACGCCCGGCCGGGTTCGCGACGACTGAAGGACCGATGTCTTCGGGCCGCTCGATGCGTGGGCCACCGGGGTTCCCGCCGCCGAGCGCGGCGAAGAAGATGTCTTCCTGTCGCCACACGACACCGCGCGGCAGCCCGGTGGTGCCGCCGGTGTAGAGGATGTAGTGGTCGTCGGCCGAGCGCTGGGGGAAGTCGCGGGCAGGGGATCCGGAGGCAAGCACCTCTTCGTACGGCACACCGTCGGCCGCCCCGTGCACATCGCCCGCGTCGTCGACTTCGATCACGACCCGCAAACCCGGAGACCGTGCTCGCACCCCGTCGAGACTCGGCGCAAACGACCGATGTGAGATCAACGCGACGAGATCGGCGTCGTCGAACAGATAGGCGAGCTCGTCCTCGACGTAGCGATCGTTGATGTTCACGGGAACGGCGCGCAGCTTGTAACACGCGAGCATCGCTTCCAGGTACTCGGCGTCGTTCGTGAGCAGCAACCCGACATGCTCGTGCGGCTTCACGCCCAGCTTGTGGAGGCCGTGCGCGAGGCGTGTCGCGCGCTCGTCGAGGTCGCGGTAGGTGAGACGCGACGCTCCCGCGACCAGCGCCTCCCGCTCCGGAACGTGATCGGCGACGCATTCGAAGAGATCAGCGAGATTGAACTCCAACCGCCGCACCTACTGTCGCTCCCACCGGACCGTCGCTACATTGCGATTCTGCCCGCGACCCGGAGGGCCCGCCATGACGGCCGGCGAGATCACGCCGATGCTCGTACGAGACGACGGCTTCGTGCCGAAGGAGCGTTACCTCTCGCGCGCGTTCCTCGATCTCGAGATGGATCGTCTCTGGCCCAGGGTCTGGCAGATCGCGTGCCGCGAGGAGGAGATCCCGCAGCCCGGCGACTATGTCGAGTACACGGTCGGCGACCAGTCGATCCTCCTGGTGCGCAGCGCGCCTGACGTCATCACCGCGCATTGCAACGTGTGCCTGCACCGCGGCACGCGTCTCGCTGCCGGCCGCGGCCATTTCGACGACGGCCGGATCCAGTGTCGATTTCACGGCTGGCGGTACGCACTCGACGGCGAGCTCACGCGTGTCGTCGACCGCGAAGAGTTCACGGCGTTGCCCGACGGTCTGCGCCTCGGCGACGTGCGGGCCGAGCGCTGGGGTGGCTTCGTCTTCGTCAACATGGATGCCGATGCCGAGCCGCTGCTCGACTTTCTCGACCCGCTTCCCACACTCCTCGCGCCGTATCACCTCGACGAGATGCGGCTTCGCGGCTCCTTGAGCACGTTCATCCCCGCGAACTGGAAGGTGGTCGTCGACGCGTTCAACGAGGCGTATCACGTGCAGGGCACGCATCCGCAGCTGTTGCTCTGGACCGACGACGTGAGCATCGAGTACGAGCAGTTCGCCACCCACGCGCACTACGGACGGCTGCCGAACGCCCGCCGCGAGCTGCGTCCGAGCCCACGCCTCGACATCGAAGCCGGCGACGTCGACGAAGGCGAGATTCTCGCCGGGCTCGTGCGGGGCCTCGGCGGCGCGTTCCTCGGTGAGGAGACCGCGCTGGTCGACGAGCTCCGCGTGGCCGACCTTCCACCGGGCGCGCTGCTTCCCACGTTCCAAGCTCGCCGGCGCGAGCTCCTCGCCGCCCGCGGACTCGATGTCTCGGCATTCGCCGATGAGCAGCTCACCAGCGCGGACGACGTCTTCGTGTTTCCCAACGTCGTCGGACCGATCTATCCGGGGAGCGCGATCGTGTTTCGCACGCGTCCCGATGGCCTCGACCCCGACCGCTCCATCAAGGACACATGGGTGCTCGAGTGGCCGAGCCCCGCCCACCCGCCCCCGCGGTCGAGCCCCGGATCTACACCGACTGGACCGCGCGCGACTGGGGCATGGTCACAAACCAGGACTACGCCAACATGGTCGAGGTGCAGACCGGCATGAAGTCACGCGGCTTCCGGGGTTCGCGCCTCAACCCTCGCCAAGAGAGCAACGTGCTGCACATGCACCGCGTGATCGACCGTTACCTCATGCACTGACCGAACTGGTCAGCGTTCCCTCAAGAAATACTTGAGCGTTCGCGGGCCAGTTCGGGGAAAGCCGGGATTCCTGCGCCGGAGATCTCAGCCGAGGACGTCGGGGAGCCGCTGCTCGAGGTCGGCCCACATCTCGCGGGGCAGCGTGCCCTCGAGCAGATCCGCGATTCCCGTGAAGAGCTCGGGCGGCAGCGACTTGTGGAGGTCTTCGATCTCGGCCGCGCGGTGCTCGGCCGAGATCGACTCGAGCATCCACGGCAGCAGTCTCGGCACGAGCTCCGGAGGATCGGAAGCGATGATCCTCGCGAAGAGCGCCGCCTGCTCGTCGTCGTCGAAGCGTTCGAACAGCGGGGGGACGAGCTCGTCTTCCTCGACCCGGATGTGCGCGACGAGATTGTCTTCGAACACGCGGGCCGTCTCGGCCACAATTGCCCGCGCCGGCGACGTCGCCGTGTGCTCCCTGTCGAGGCGGAGCTCCACCAAGCTGCGGTGAATGTCGTACAGGGTGCCGAGCTCGGTGCGATGGTCAGCCGTGATTGCGTCGGGCACGTCGATGCCGCGTGCGCGCATCGCAGGGAACAGCACTGCGTCTTCGGCCGTCGAGTGCGCGGTGACGACCTGGCGCAGGAAGTCGAAGCGTCCGTCGAGAGCGGCGAGCCCGTTGGCGTCGGCCGGCAGCTGAGCGACCTCGGCGCGGAGCTTGGTGACCTCGACGCGCAGCGCGGTGTGGATGTCGTACCAGCCTCGCATTGGCCCGGTGCTCGCGTCAGCCATGCGTCGCCTACGGAGTCTCCGGCGCCGCGGCCGGCGCGATGTCGGGCTCGACGGGCGTGGCGGCGTCGGGCTCGACGGGCGTGGCGGCGTCGGGCTCGACGGCGTCGGGCTCGACGGGCGTGGCATCGGGCCACAGCGAGAGGATCACGTCGAGAAACTCCTCGGACGCGTCGAGGTTGCCGAGATGGCTCTCGCCGGGGCGCACGCGGAGCTCTGCGTCCGCGACCAGCGCGGCCTGGTGCTCGCCGTGCGCGAGCGGCACGACGTTGTCCGCGTCGCCGTGCCAGAAGCGGATCGGCACGCGGATGTCTTGCATCAGAAAACCCCAGTCGCGTGCGAGGAGCACCAGGTCGTTCACGAACGCCCCGAGCCCCTCGCGCGCGGCGGTGTTGAGGTCGTCGAGGAACATCGCTTGCATCTCGGGGCGTCGGAAGACGCGCCGGTCACCCTCGGGTGTCGTGAGCATGTACAGGAACATCGCCTGCTTGCCGACCGGGCGCAACGAACGCGCCGCGGCGGTGAGCCCGAACCCGAGCGGATCACGCACCGACCTGAGCAGAATCTCGAACCGCGGCAGGATCCCGACGATTCCGCCCGCAGGCGCCTCCTCGCCGCGAGACGGCGCAACCCCGCCGAGCACGATCCCCGCGACGACCCGTTCCGGCATCGCGTACGCGCACGCGAGCACGTAGGGCCCGCCGCCGGACAGCCCGACGACTCCGAACCGATCGAGTTTGAGCGAGTCGGCAAACTGCCGGATGTCGTCGGTCGACGCGAGGATGTTGGGGTGATGAAACCGCGTCGAGCGACCGGTGCCGGGCCGCTCCACCGCGATGATCCGCATCCCGCGCTCGGCGGCGGCCGTTCGAGCCATGGGTGGGATCTGACCCCGGGCGCCGGGCGTGCCGTGAAACCACAGCACCGGCAGCCCGTCGGGAGAGCCATACTCCGCGTAGCCGATCTTGCGGCCGTCGCACAGCTCCACCGTTCCCTCGGTCAGCGCGGGTTCAAGTTGCACCCCAATAGCTTGCCCGAACCACGAGCCGTTGCACGAAAGCGGACGAGTCCCGACACGTCGAGCGGACCACTCCCGGTTCTTGCGTCAGTAATGGACATGACACGACCTTTTGACGCAAGAACGAGCGCGCGGCGCGTCAGTCCATCAAATGCCGGCCGGTCACGAGGGGCAGGTCGAGGGTGGAGAGCAGGCCGGGCGGCGCGTCGCACACGGCCGGGATCGCGTTGAGGAGCCGCATCGCGGTGGCGAGCAGGCCGCCGGTGTTGTGATCGCCGTCCTCACCGAGCAACTCGAGCTCGCACTTCATCGTCGGGTTGCCGGAAATCAGGATTCGGTACGAGCCCTGCCCGCTCCACTGCGGCCACTCGGGCGCGACCGCCTGGTTCATGCGGGTGACGTGCTCGACAACCAGCTTGGGCTCGCCGTCCACGATGCCTTGGATCTCGAAGCGCAACCCCGCCATCGTGCCGGCCTCGATCACGCCGATGCCGGTGTCGAACGCATCGGCGGCGGCCCACCTCTCGTGCGTCTCGCGGATCTCGTCGAGCTCGACGCCGAGGCCGTCGGCCAGCATCGCGACCACGCCGCCCCACGCGTAGGTGAGCGAGCCCGGCAGCAGCATCAGCGGCTCGTGGTCGAGCGGCTTGCCGAAGCCCATCGTCTCGAAGAGCACCTCGGGCTGGGTGTAGGTGGAGTAGTCGAGAATCTCCATCACGCGGATCGAGTCGATACGAGACGAGAAGCCGGAGAGCACGAGGGGGAGGAGGTCGTTGGCGAAGCCGGGGTCGATGCCCGACGTGAAGAACGACGAGCCGCCGGCCTTGCAGGCGGCGGCGAGCTTCTCGACCATCCCCTTGTCGGCGGCGGGCGGGTAGATCAGATTGACCACCGACGTCGACACCACGTTGGCGCCCGACGCCAGCAGCTCGCACATCTCCTCGACGGCCTCCACGGGGCGGAGGTCGCCGGTGGCGTTGTGCGACACGCAATCGGCACCGAGCGCGAGGATCTCGCCGACGTCGTTGGTGGCGATCACCCCCACCGGCTCACGGCCCGCCAGCTCGCCGGCGTCACGTCCCGCCTTGTCCCGGTTATGGACCCAGAGCCCCACGAGCTCGAGGTCGGGATGGTCGAGAATGCCCTGAAGGGCGAGCTTTCCGACGTTGCCGGTGCTCCACTGGACCACCCGATAGGTCATGGTGTCCCCTTCTCCTCGGAAATTTCACGTGCCGGGGGCCCGGCAATCGGGTACACCATGTCAGACTCAAGTGCAGTTGCGCCCGCCGACCCGGAACATCCCGAGGGGTCGAGGTGTTACTGCGCTTGTACATGGTCTTCCCGCCTCCCCCGGGGCGGATGTGGCCAATGGAGGTTCGTCGAAGGTGGCTCAGGCGATGAGAAGGCGAGTCGAGCGCGAGGACGAGGATCTCGTCCGGCTCTATCTCGATGACATCGGTCGGCATGCTCTGCTGACCAAGGCCGACGAGGCGCGCCTCGCCCAGGAGATCGAGGCCGGCGCCGCCGCCGCCGAGACCCTCGCCGCGGCCGGCCCGGGCCTCAAGCGCGCCGAGAAGCGCGAGCTCACCAAGCTCGTGGCCCGGGGCGATGCCGCCCGCCAGACCTTCATCAACTCCAACCTGCGCCTGGTCGTCTCGATCGCCAAGAAGTACCAGGCGTCCGGCCTGCCCCTGCTCGACATCGTGCAGGAGGGCAACCTCGGCCTGCTCCATGCGGTCGAGAAGTTCGACTGGCGCAAGGGCTTCAAGTTCTCCACGTACGCGACCTGGTGGATCCGTCAGGCGATCCAGCGTGGCATCGCCAACAGCGCCCGCACCATCCGTCTGCCGGTGCACGCCGGCGACATGGTTCTGCGCCTCCACCGGGCCCGCGCCCAGCTCGAAAGCGAGCTCGGACGCACGCCGACCGTCGCGGAGCTCGGCGTCGAGCTCGACCTGCCCGAGGAGAAGGTCGTCGACCTGCTGCGCATCGCCAACGATCCGGTCTCGCTCTCCGAGCCGGTGAGTGAAGACGGCGAGACCGAGCTCGGCGATCTCGTCGAGGACGCCTCAGCACAGTCGCCCTTCGACGCCGCCGCGCTCGCGGTACTGCCCGCGGAGATCGCGAAGCTGCTCTCGTTGCTCGACGACCGTGAGCGCCAGATCGTCGCGCTGCGCTTCGGGCTCGATCGGGGAGAGCCCCGCAGCCACGACGAGGTCGGCGAGTTGTTCGACCTCACCCGCGAACGCATCCGCCAGATCGAGGCCCGAGCGCTCGCCCGCCTGCGTCACCCGTCGGCCGACACCGGCGCCCGCGACCTCCTCGCCGGCTGAACTGCGGGTCGAGGTCCGCGGACAGGGCGCCGGCTGGGCACGCCCCATCCTGCGGCCTCGAAACGCGGAGCTGCTCTGGGTCAAGCGCCGGGGTTGCGCTTGTCTCCGCGCCGCATCATTCGATTCTCCGGAGCTGAGAACACTCCAAGCCGAATCTGAAAATTCGCGAAGAATTGCGTTTCTCCCGGGCTTCAGCTCACTCTCACCTTCGGCGAGCAGACTGGTGGGATGCGGATTCTTGTCGTCGACGACGAGCCCTCGGTTCGGGAGGCGGTGCGCCGCGCGCTGGGTTTCGAGGGCTACGACGTTGACCTCGCCGGCGATGGCATCGAAGCGCTGGAATTGCTGGCAAACCGACCCGCCGACGCGTTGATCGTCGACGTGCTCATGCCCCGGCTGGACGGCATCGGGCTCTGCGAGCGCATTCGGGCCGGCGGCGATCGTGTTCCGATCCTGATGTTGACCGCACGCGAAACAGTGACCGACCGGGTGGTCGGTCTCGATGCCGGGGCCGATGACTACCTGGTGAAGCCGTTCGCGCTCCAGGAGCTGCTTGCCCGGCTGCGCGCGATCCTGCGCCGCTCGACAGCGGCCCCGGGCGCCGGCCCGTTCACGTTCGCCGACCTGACCGTCGACCCACTCGCGTACGAAGCTCGACGCGGCGACCGCGTGATGGAGTTGACCCGCACGGAGTTTCTGCTCCTCGAGCTCTTCGCCCGCAACCCTCGGCGGCTCCTGCCGCGAGCGCTCATCTTCGAACAGGTGTGGGGTTACGACGTCGACGCCAACTCCAACTCGCTCGACGTCTACATCGGCTACCTCCGGCGCAAGACCGAGGCCGGCGGCGAACCGCGGCTTATCCACACCATCCGCGGCGTCGGTTACGTGATCCGCGAGCAATGAGTCTGCGCACCCGGCTGCTGCTGCTCGCCGCTACCGCGGTCGCCGTCGCCGTGGTGTGCGCGTCGGCCGTTAGCTATGTTGCGACCGCGCACCAGTTGAACGGGCAGCTCGACAGCTCGCTCAAGGAGCGCGCCGCGCTCATCGATCCCAACCGGATCCGGGACACGATCGGCCGGGGGTTGCCGCCGTCGCCGTTCCGCAACACCAGCGCCGAGTACTTTCAGGTCGTCGGCGCGGACGGATCCAGCGCCCACCCGGCGGACCAACACGCGCTGCCGATCAACCATGCGGATCTCGCGGCAGCAACGAACGGGCATTCGTCGTTACTACGTAGTGTCGACGTCGGCGGCACGCACCTGCGGGTCATCACCGTGTCCACCGATCCGGGGATCGCACTCCAGCTCGGCCGGCCGCTCACTGACGTCGACAACACGCTCGGCCGGCTTCGCCGCGATCTGTTGCTCATCGCCCTGGGCGGTATCGCGCTCGCGGCTGCGCTCGGTTTCTTCGTGGCCCGCACGTCACTCGGTCCGGTGAAGAGGCTGACGCGGGCTGCGGAGCACGTTACCGAGACCCAGGATCTCACGGCCACGATCGAGGT
This sequence comes from uncultured Actinomycetes bacterium, assembly GCA_963813635.1. GTDB lineage: Bacteria > Actinomycetota > Acidimicrobiia > IMCC26256 > JBBRZM01 > JBBRZM01. Next base: position 255,875 of record CAWEZO010000007.1, read on the forward strand.
CGACCGCCGCGACGAGCTCGGGCGACTCGCCGAGAGCTTCAACGCGATGCTCACCGCGCTGGCCGCGAGCCGCGACGAACAACGGCAGCTGGTGTCGGACGCAAGCCACGAGCTCCGTACGCCGTTGACGGCCCTCCGAACAAATATCGAGGTGCTGGCCCGGCAGTCGCAGATGCCGGCCGCCGATAGGGAGCAGCTGCTGGCCGACGTGACCGAGCAGCTCGCCGAGTTCGGCACGCTCGTGGGCGACCTCGTCGAGCTCGCGCGTGGCGACGGGCCCGGCCGTGAAGAGGAGTGGGTCGACGTGCGCCTCGACGATCTCGTGCGGCGTGCGGTCGATCGGTCCCGCCGGCACTCGTCCGGAATCCACCTCGAAACCGATTGTGAGCCGTCGGTCGTGCACGGCGAAGCGGAGCTCATCTCGCGCGCGCTCGCGAACGTGCTCGACAACGCGTGTAAATGGAGTCCGCCCGGCAGCGTGATCGAAGTGAGCTCGCACGACGGCGAGGTCGTCGTGCGCGACCACGGGCCCGGCATCGATCCCGCCGACCTGCCCCACATCTTCGACCGCTTCTACCGCGCGCCGGCAGCCCGTTCGATGCCCGGCTCGGGGCTGGGGTTGTCGATCGTGTCCCGGGTGATGGAGAGCCACCATGGCCAGGCGGTCGCGGAGAATGTTCCCGACGGCGGCGCGTGTTTCCGGTTGCGGTTCCCGACAGTTGCGAACCGGCTCGAACCCGAGGTCTCCGACGATCCGCCGGGCGAACCCGACCCGGTACCGATGCCCTCGCGCTGAGCGTCGTAGCGGAGTTACTCGTACCGCAGCGCCTCGGCCGGTTCGAGGCGGGCGGCCATGTTGGCGGGCCCGACGCCGGCAACGATGCCCACGAACGCCGATGCCGCGAGCGCGATGAACGCGGGCGGCCACGACACGATCGCTCGCGTATGCGAAATGTTCGGCAACGAGTAGGCGAGCGCGAGGCCGAGCGCAGCGCCGAGCATGCCGCCGAGGATGCTGAGCACGGTCGCTTCGGTGAGGAATTGCACGAGAATGTCGCGCCGTTTCGCGCCGACCGCGCGCCGGATGCCGATCTCGCGGGTTCGTTCCCGCACCGCAACGAGCATGACGTTGGCGATACCGATGCCGCCGACGAGCAGGCTGATGGCAGCGATCGCGGTTATGAGACGCGTGAACGTCGCCGACGAGCTCTTCCGTGCCGCGATGATCGTCGTGGGGTTGATCACGAGGAAGTCGTCAGTGGCCGAGGTGGCGAGTTGGTGCGACTCCCGCATCGTCGCTTCCACGGCGGTGCCGAAGCTGCTCACCTTCCCCGGTGCAGCCTCCACGCGGATCGAGCTGAGGCTCGCGTTCGCCGCGGTGAGCCGTCCGACCATTGACTGCATCGGCACCGAGCGCGTCCGAGTCGGGACTGGTGAAGCCGGCACCGCCCTGCGGCTGGAGAATGCCGAGCACGGTGAACGGCTCACCGCCGAGCTGGACGGTCTGGCCGAGCGCACTCTGACCTCGAAGGTTGAGGTCGGACGCGAGGGTTGCGCCGAGGACGACGACCGGTAGCGCCGCGGCTCTCCGCGAAGCCGCTCCAGAACGTGCCGACCTGCACGTCGAGATTGTCGACGCCGACGGCGGCCGTGGTGGTGCCTTGGATGTTGGCTGTCTCGCTCACGGTGCCGTGCGACGCGGTGGCCGACGCCTGGAGCACTGGCGCGGTGGCCTTGACTTCGGGGCTCCGAGCCAGCGCCTTCGCGTCGGTTGTCGTCAGCGCTGTGCCGGAGCCGGCCGCGCCGCGAAGACCACCGCTGAAACCGCGGCCACGCGAGACGGTGAGTGTGTTCGCGCCGAGGCCCGCAAATTGGTCGTTCACATTCGCGGCCGAGCCGTTGCCGACCGCGACGAGTGTGACGATCGCGCCGACACCGATGACCACGCCCAACACGGTGAGCGCCGAGCGAGCGGCGTTCGCGCGCAGTCGCCCGAGCGCGAGACGGATCGACTCGGTGATCATCCGCCGTTCCCGGTGCGGGTGCCGCCGCCGGTACCGGTGCCGGCCCCGCCGGGACCGCCTCCGCCGCCACCGAAGCCGCCTCCGCCACCACCGAAGCCGCCACCACCGCCGCCCGGTCCACCGGCACCGTTCGCGGTGGAGCTCACGGTTGTCTGCGCCTGGTTGGTGCCGGTGACGACGACGTCACCGGGCTGGGCGCCGGTGATGATCTCCGTGCCGTCCGAGGTCGACAGTCCGACGACTACCGGTTTCGAGGTGGCTTTGCCGTTCACCATGACCTGCACCGTCGGGTTGTCACCGGAGCCACCGACCGCCGACGTCGGCACGATCACGACGTTGGTGCGACTGGTGATCGCGATGCTCGCGGTGCCCGTCATCCCCGAGAGCGTGCCCTTCGGCCATGCGCCCGACACGATCGTCACCGTGTACTGCACGGGCGACGAGCTCCCCGCCGCGGCGCTCGTACTGCCCGAGCTCGCCGCCTGCGTCGGAAGCGCGAACACAACGCCGGTTGCGGTCTGGCCGGTGAGCGCGTCGAAGCTGAGCGCCACGGATTGACCGACCTGCACCTTCGTGAAATCGCTTTGACTCACGGATGCCTGAGCGACCATCGAACCGGGAACACCGAGGGACGCGATCGTCGCGCCGGCTGTCACACGGTCGCCGACCGCCGTCGACAGCGATTGCACGATCGAGCCGGGCGCGTACGAGACGAACTGGTCGAGTGAGATCTGGCCGGTCTCAGTGACGTTCTGCGCCAGTTGAAACGCGTCGACCGCGTCGACCGTGCCGCTGCCGTACGTGCCGAAGCTGTCGCTGCCGATCCCGTAGCCGGCGCCGATGAGCGCGTTTTGCGCAGCCCAGACGTCGGCGCCAGTGTCGCCGGAGATGAGTGTCCGGTACAGCGGCACGCCCATCGGGATGCTGAAGATCGGGCCGCCGTTCACCTGCATGACGGGCTGCATCGCGGGGACGGGCTGACCGACACCGAGCGAGAGCGCGGTGAGTACCTGTGCGCTGGTCGACGAAGTGGACGTGGAGCCCGACGCGGCAGCGGTCGTGCCCGTCGTGCCTGCGTTCGTGCCGGTTCCGCTGCCGGCGGCAGTGGAACCGCCAGTCGACCCGGTGGTCGATGATGCGGTCGCGCCGGTCGGGGTACCGGGTGCCACGAGGTTGCCGGTCGAGTTGAGTGCGAGGGTGAACGTGGCCGAGACCGCTTGCGTCAGTGAACCGCGGCGAGCCGTGGCGGTCACGATCTGGGTCGAAGCCGAGCTGTCGCCGCTGTTTCCCGCGGCCACAAGTGCGCCGATCCCGCCACCGACAAGGACGAGCACGATCACAACGACCGCAATGACTCTTCCCCTGCTGCGCCTGCGCATCCCGTTCCCCTCGTTCGTGACTCCTTCCGGTCATTCAAGACGGCGTTCGTGAGATTCAGCCAAGAAGCCGGGCTCTCTCACCAAAGATTTAGGTGCAGCTCACGGCTATCTCACCGGTGGCGCCCACACTTGGCTTGTGGACGAGCAACCGATTCTTCGTACCTGGGCGTTGGCGCGCACGTATCACCGCGGTCCGAACCCGGTACCGGTATTACGAAGCATCGACCTCGAGGTGTACCGCGGCGAATGGGTGGCGGTGCTCGGTCCGTCCGGGTCGGGAAAATCGACGCTGCTCAACATCCTCGGACTGCTGGATCACCCCGACGCCGGTGTGTACGAGCTCGCGGGCGACGACGTGTCAGATCTCGGCGACAACGAGCAGGCGAACGTCCGCAACCGGCGGATCGGTTTCGTGTTCCAGTCGTTCCAACTGCTGCCGCGCACGAGCGCGCTCGACAACGTCGCGACACCGCTCGTCTACCGACGAATGCCGCGCCACGAACGCGAGGAACGTGCCCGCGACGCGCTTCACCGTGTCGGGCTCAAGGAACGGGTCGAACATGACGCGAGTGAGCTCTCCGGCGGCGAGACCCAGCGCGTCGCGGTCGCGCGTGCGCTCGTTACCGACCCCGCCCTGGTGCTCGCGGACGAGCCCACCGGCAACCTCGACACCGCATCCGGTCACGAGATCCTCGACCTCTTCCACCGTATTCACGATGACGGCCGCACCATCGTGATGATCACTCACGACCCCGGCATCGCCGCGGTCGCCGACCGGCGGCTGCTGCTCGACGACGGCCGGCTCGTGCCGGCCTAGACCGATGACCCCCCACCGAAAGGTTCCATGATGAGCACCATCCCGCCCGACGACGATGCCGATCTCACGCCGATTCCGCCACCGGAACCGCCCGTTCCGGGCGCGGCAGCCGGCGCGACGCAGCCCGCGGTCCCCGTGTACAACCGCAAGGAGCCCAAGATGTTGAAAGTCGGCCCCGTGATCGCGATCGCGGTTGCTGCGCTCGTGCTCGGCGCGGTCGGCGGCTTCTTCATCGGCAACTCGAGTGGCGGCAGCAGCGGCCCGAAGACATTTGCCGATGCACTCACGCAGTTCCGCGCCGGCAAGCTCCCCGCGGGCAATACCGCCGGAGGCGGCGGCGGTGGTGGCTTCCCCGGCGGTGCCGGAGGTGGTAGCGGGACCGGTGCGACTCCCGGCACCGGCGGCGGCGCGGGCGGTGGTGGTGGTTTCGGCCAAGGGTTGATCGGCACCGTGTCGTCCGTCAACGGCGACACGCTGACCCTGACGACGCGCGCCGGCAACGTGAAGGTGACGATCACGCCGAGCACGACGGTCACGAAGAGCGCCCCGGGCGCGATCAGTGACCTCACCAAGGGCACCAACGTGCGCGTGACGGCGGCGGGTTCGTCGTCGGGCGGCAACAGCAGTGGAAGCTCTGTCACCGCCAACTCGATCGCCGAAGTCCCGGCCAACGCGGCCAACGCGCCCGGCGGGGGCGGCGCTGCGGGCGGCGGTGGCTCGGGCAACTAGCGCGCCGGCCCCCGCGGGCAACCGGCGCCGGTGATCCGCCGCGGGCCGCGTGGCGAACGCCTTCCAGCAGAGTCGACCGGGAGGTGGCCCCGTGCCCAATGCCAACGCGCTTGTCGTCCGTCGCTTCGTGGAGGAATACCAGTCCAAGGGTGAGGTCGCCGTCGCCGAGGAGTTGTTGTCGGACGACTTCTTCAACCACAGCACACTGGATCCGCTCCCACCTGACCGCGACGGCGTGCTCGCGCTCTTCGGCATGCTGCGCGATGCGTTCCCCGACCTCCACGCGGTGATCCATGATCAGCTCACTGATGGCGACAAGGTGGTGACCCGGAAGACGTTCCACGGGACGCACCAGGGGCCGCTGATGGACATCGAGCCAACCGGCCGGGAGGTCGCGTGGGATGTCATCGACATCGTGCGTGTACGCGCCGGCAAGATGGTCGAGCACTGGAACGTCGTCGACACGATGGCGCTCATGCAGCAGCTCGGCGCGGTGCCCGGCGCCGACTGACGCCGCTACGCGCTTCTCTCGGGGAACGGCACACCGTCGACGTTGTCGTCGCGCGCCACTCGGAGTGAGTTGAGCGCCATCGACACGAGGTGGTACTGGCCGACACAGAACAGCAGATCGAGCAGCTGTTGCTCCGTGTACCGGTCGGCGAGCGCGTGCCACGTGGGTGCGCTCACGCACAAGTCGTCGTGCAACTCGTCGGCGGCGCGCAGCAAGGTTACCTCGAACGGGTCCCAGCCCCGATCGTCGGGCCCGGCGGCGATTTGCGCGATCTCCACGTCGGTGATCCCGGCCGCGCGCGCGATCACCACGTGCTGGCCCCACTCATACGGCGCGCGGCAGCGCCAGCCCGTCCGCAGGATGAGCAGCTCCCGATCGCGTGCCGGCAGGGTGCTCTTGGCGAGCACGTGTGAACCGAACACGAGCCAGCGCTTCATGAGCTTCGGGTGCCGCGACAGCGTCGCGAAGATGTTGAGCACGCGCCCGCCGCCCGGAAGGTCGGGCGAGAGCATGGCGCGGGTCTCGTCGTCCCATTCCGACTCGGGGAGCGGGGGGAGTCCGGCGTCGGGCACAGCAACTCCTTTCGGGGCCGGGCGCGTGAATCTAACGCCGGTGTTCTGTGCCCGGCCCGCGTTGGCTACCGTGCAAGCACGGCGGCAGACCCACCGTCGCCGCACGACCGAGGGGAGTGGCATGGCGCAGCTCGACTACCAGGCGTTCGACGCCGACAACCACTACTACGAGGCGGTCGACGCGTTCACCCGTCACCTCGACCCGAAGATGGCGAAGCGCACGATGCAATGGGCCGAGATCGACGGGAAGCAGCGGCTGCTCGTGGCCGGTCGGGTCAACCGGTTCATCCCGAACCCCACGTTCGACCCCGTCGCGCGGCCCGGCGCGCTCGACGAGTACTTCCGGGGTCACAAGGCGGGCGACGACCTGCGCTCGGCGTTCGGCGAGCTCGATCCGATCAGTCCCGCATATCGCAACCGTGACGCGCGCCTCGCGCTCATGGACGAGCAAGGCATCGAAGGCTGCTTCCTCTTCCCGACACTGGGTGTCGGCATGGAGCAGGCACTGGTCCACGACCCAGAGGCGGCCCACGCCGCGTTCCACGCATTCAACGAGTGGCTCGACGAAGACTGGGGCTTCAACTACCGCGACCGCATCTTCACCGCACCGTATTTCACGCTGCTCGATCCCGACCGCGCCGTCGCCGAGAGCGACTGGGCGCTGGGGCATGGCGCGCGCGTGATCGTGATGCGCGCCGGCCCGGTGCAGACACCCGGACACTTCCGCTCACCCGGTGATCCCGTCTACGACCCGTTCTGGGCGCGCATCAACGAGGCCGGCATCACCGTTGCGTATCACTCCGGTGAGAGCGGCTATCACCGCTACGCCGAAGACTGGGGCGAGAGCGGCGAGATGGAGGCGTTCCGCCAGAACCCGTTCAAGACGATCACGTCGTCCGATCGTCCGATCTACGACCTGGTTACCGCGCTCATCTGTCACGGCGTGCTCGCGCGCCATCCCAACGTGCGGATCGCGACGATCGAGAGCGGGAGTGAGTGGGTGCCCGTGCTCGCGAAGAAGATGAAGAAGGTGTACGGACAAGTACCCAACGCGTTCCCGTCGGGCGACCCGACCGAGACGCTGCGCGAACGCGTCTGGGTCTCGCCCTACTACGAGGACAATCTGCTCGAGCTGAAGGACACACTCGGTTCCGGCAACATCATCTTCGGTTCCGACTTCCCGCACGCCGAGGGACTCGCTGACCCGGTCGCGTTCGCCAAGGAGCTCGACGGCTTCACCGACGACGAGATCCGCCTCGTGATGCGCGAGAACGCGCTCGGCCTGTCGAAGCCGCGAGTGCGCCCGTAGCGCCAACCGGCGTCCGCGCCATCGTTCACTCGAGGCATTCTCGGCAAATACCGGGGTGATTCCTCGAGTGAACGCGAAAGGCGCGCGGAACGTGGGGCGGCGCGTGCCGTTGTTGCTCAGGCCCGCTGGTCAAAAGCGACTTTGATCGCCCCGGTGTCGCCCTGCGTCGCGATCGTCTCGAACGCATCGCGCCAGTCGTCGAGGGCGAACTGGTGGGTGAGCATGCCGCCGAGATCGATACGGCCGTCGCCGACGAGATCGAGGTAGTGCTCGATCCCGTGCTTGCGCACGCCGTCGATCTCCTCGAAGCCGAACGCATTGGAGCCGACCATCGAGAGCTCCTTGAAGTACAGCGGCGTGTCTTCCCACTGGGTCGGCCCGTGCACGCCCGCCTTCACGAGCGTGCCGCGCGCCTTGAGGACGCGTGAGCCGACTTCGAACGTCTCCTGCTTGCCCACGGTGTCGTAGACCACGTCGATGCCACCCGGATACGCCATCGGCAGGCCCCCGCTCGGCTGCAAGAAGCCGCCCGACCACGCGGCCGCCTCCTCGATCACCTGTACCGCGGGCTCGTGGCCGATCACGGTTGCGCCGAGCTTGCGGGCCAGCTCCGCCTGCGCGCCGAAACGCGCGACGACCAGCACTTCCACGTCGGGATACAGCGCGCGGAGGATCGCGGTCGCGCAGGTGCCGAGCGCGCCTGCGCCGTAGATCATCACCTTGCCGCCCGGGGGAGGGGAGTGGCGCGTCACCGCGTGCAACGACACCGTGAACGGGTCGGCGAACACCGCGACCTCGTCGGAGATGTCGTCGGGCACCTTGAAGAGCATCGAGTCGTGCGCCGGCATGAGCTGTGCGTATCCGCCCGATGCGTCCTTCGACGTGCCGGTGTGAATGCCGGGCGCGATCGGCCCACGAGAGAAGTTCCAGCACAACGAGTAATCACCGACCTCGCATGCCGGGCAGAACGGCTCGACGCCGCGCGGCCCGCATGACAACCACGGGTTGAGCACGACGCGGTCACCCACGTCGAGTCCCTCGGCCTCGGGGCCGAGCGCGACGACATCGGCAACGACCTCGTGGCCGAGCACTTGCGGGAAGGAGACGAAGGCCGTCATCGGGTTGTCGAGACCGACGTGGCCCCAGTCCATGAAGACCTGCTTCGAATCGGAGCCGCAGATGCCGGTGAGGCGGGGCTTCGTCACCACCCAGTCGGGGAGCAGGAAGCCGGGGTCGTCGATCTCGAGCAGGTCCATCGGTGCGTCCGCGAGCCCGCGTAACGAGCGCGTTGTCGGTCTCGGGGATCGGCTGGGGCTCGTGTTCCACTCCCCACAGCAGCGCCTTCATGGGTCTCCCTTGTCCGCGGGCTCGGCGGCCCAGCGTACGGGTGATGCCGGGTCTCGGACGGCCGAGCCGGCGGCGTACCGTGGCGCCGCGATCGCAGCGTGAGGAGGCCCAGCCAGGATGTCGATGACGTCTCGCCGCACCGGGTCGACCGAATCAGAAGGCGCGCTCGTCGACCTCGACCGCTATCCGATCCTCACGCTCGACGCCCCATCGGCATCTTCGCTCGTCGCACGCGAACGGTGGCGGCTCGTCGACCGTGGCATGTCGATCATGCCGTGCTTCTTGCGTTCCGAGGCGGTCGAGCAGTCGACCTCAAGGCCGACACGCTCGCGCGAAGCGCGCATCCGTCCGACGTGACCGGCACGCCGTACTTGGACGTTCCTGACGAGCCATTCCCCGACGGCCATCCCCGCTGCGCGCTAATTCGGGCGCTCGGCGAACGGCTCGGAGCATGGGTTCGCGGGAACCTGAAAACCCTCGAAGCCACAGACCCCGAGCTCCCGGTCGAGGACCGAGCCGCGGACGTGTGGGCTCCCCTCGTCGCTCTCGCGGACCTTGCCGGAGGTGACTGGCCCGCCCGCGCCAAGAAGGCGGCGCTCGTTTCACCCGGGAAGCCGACGCCGACGCGGTGGAGGAGTCCTTGTCGGTTCGGCTCCTCGCCGATCTGAGGACGGTGTTCACCGACCCGGTGATGTCATCGACCAGGCTCGTCGAGTTGCTCCGGCGATTCCCGAAGCCCTTTGGGATTCGTTCGATTTCAAGCCGCGGGACCTGGCCCGGCGACTCCCGTGCACGTCGCTCGTGCCCGAATCGACGAGTGCCCGAGCCGCTGCTTGATCGTCTCGATGTGCGATCCGGGCGACCACTCAGCGGATTTGACGTCGGCCACGCCGGCTGGACAGCACGGTCAGAAGCAGCCCGAAGGCCAGCGTCGTTCCCCCAATAAGCGGGACGCGAGGGTCGGAACCGGTCACGGCCATGCCAGAGGCGTTAGCCGACGTTGAGACAACCGGCGCTGCCGTAGCGATTGCCGCGTTCGCGTCCGCTGACGTCGTCGTTGCCGCGGTGGTCGTCGTGCTTCCGAGGCCGGTGGTGCTCGTCGTGGGATCAGTTGTCGTCGTGGTAGCTGGCAGCGGGGCGCCGGTCGTGGTGGTGGGGGCAGGCGTGCTGCTTGTGGTTGTCGGTGGGGCCGCGGTCGTCGTGGTCGTCGGTGGCTCGGTCGTCGTGACCGGTGGGGCCGCGGTCGTCGTGGTCGTCGGTGGCTCGGTCGTCGTGACCGGTCGGGGCCTCGGTCGTCGTGGTCGTCGGTGGCTCGGTTGTCGTGGTCGTCGTAGGCGCGGTTGTTGTCGTGGTCGTCGTAGGCGCGGTTGTTGTCGTGGTCGGTGGCTCGGTCGTTGTTGTCGTAGTGGGAGGAGGTGGCGGAGTACAGGCCGGGACCGTGATGTTGTTGCTGTCGATCGTCACGGCACCGCCCTCGGCAAGCAAGCGACCCGCGATGCTCGAACCCGCACCAGACGTGATCGATGTGAACGCGAGGATGCTTCCCAGCAGTTGTGTGTTCGCCCCGAGCGTGGCGGAGCTACCGACCTGCCAGAAGACATTGCATGCGCTGCCCCCATTGGAGAAGGTGACTGCGCTGGCCGCCGCGGTAGTGAGTGTGGTTGCCATCTGAAAGATGAACACGGCGTTCGGATCGCTCTGACTGTCCAGGGTCAACGTGCCAGTGATGGCGAAGGTGCCGGCTGCAGAGTTGTAGACGCCCGGCGTCACCGTGGTCCCCCCGAGCTCGGTACCGATTGTGGCGGTCGGGGCGCTACTAACGGCCTCGACGTAAGCGGCGTCGAGATCCGTCTTGGCCTGCACCGTTGCTCGCGTCACCGCCGTGGTTGGTGCCGGTGAGCGCCACCGTTCCAAACCCTGTAATCGCAGAGGTTGGGGAGCTTCCGACGTCGCCGACGATCGTGGTCGTGCCGGTGTTTGTGATGGCCGTACCAGCGAGGACCGCGAAGCTCTCCGCACTCCCGAGGCTGAGGCCTGTGGCCGCGTCGCCTCGAATGATCGGGATCAGCATCGCCACGCTCACGATGACTGCCAAAGGCGCGAGCGAAGCGGACACGCGTCGGCGACGCCAAATTCTGGCGCGCTGTCTCGCTGCTCGATTCCGTGGCATGGCTCCGCCTCTTCCCGAGCCTCGGTGACGCGGCAAGCGATTCGGTACCTTGTCTGAACCGGGCGTCCCCGCTCAGGGGGTCTGCCTTCTTCTCGACAGTCGGGCGCGCGACCTTGAGGGCTCTTCTGACGAACAGCCGAGGCCAACCGCTCGCGGAACTGTCCCACCGGCCCGTAGGTTCGCCGCATGGTGCGCGTGTGCTCCGAGTGCGGCGGTGACCTGATCGACCTGGAACCCGATGTCGAGCCCGGGAGTCGACCGGTGAGGTACGACTGCCTGACGTGCGAGCTCCGGTTCGAGAGTGAGCCAAAGGGCGGGGTGCGCGAGCTCGACGCGTGACCGCGACGAGGTGTCCCGGTGACCAACGCGAACCTCTCCAACGCGAACCTGACGCAGTTGGCCTTCGCAACCCTCACGAGCGCGACCCGGACCGGAGCGAAGGTGATCGGCACATACCTCGGCAGCGCTGACCTCTCCGGAGGGAACCTCTCTGCGGCGAATTTTGTCCGGCGCGCACCTGGGCAGCGCGCTCCTAGGCACGGTTGTCCGGATCGCCAGCGCCGGTACGTCCAGACGCTCCTGGTCGGATTTCCCTCGGTGCAGGCGTTCCGGAGAGCTCGACCGGCCTGATGGGGCAAACTGGAACCTGTTCTACCTTGCGGGTACGGTCATTGGCCCGAGTCCCGGCCGGTTCACATCCCGGCGGCGGAAGGATTCTCCATGTACGTCGGCTACTCCGAGGAACATGAGGCGCTCCGACGGAGCTGCGCGACTACTACGCGCGAGCTGCTCACCCCCGAGGTCGAAGCCCAGCTCTCGACGCGGTGAGGGCATCGGCCCGGTCCCGCGCAAGATCTGGAAGCAGATGGCCGACGACGGCTGGGCCGGCATCGGCTGGCCCAAGGAGTACGGCGGCCAGGGCCGCACGCGCGATCGAGCAGTTCATCTTCTTCGACGAGTCGATGCGCGCCGGCGCGCCGGTGCCCGATGCTCACGATCAACTCGGTCGCGCCCGACGATCATGCGGTACGGCAGCGCAGGAGCAGAAGGACTTCTACCTGCCGAAGATCCTGGACGGCGAGATCCACTTCGCCATCGGCTACACCGAGCCCGACGCCGGCACCGACCTCGCGTCGCTCAAGACGAGCGCCGAGCGCGACGGCGACGAGTACGTGATCAACGGCCAGAAGGTCTTCACCAGCCTCGCGACCGACGCCGACTACATCTGGCTCGCGGTGCGCACCGACCCGAACGTGAAGAAGCACAAGGGCATCTCGATCATCATCGTCCCGACCGACACGCCCGGCTTCAAGTGCGAGCCGATCAAGAACATGGGTGGCCTCAACACCAACGTCACGTACTACGAGGACGTGCGCGTGCCCGTCGGCAACCTCGTCGGCGGCGAGAACCAGGGCTGGAACCTCATCACCAACCAGCTCAACCACGAGCGCGTCACGCTGTGCGCGAGCGGGCGTCGTCGAGCGCCAGCTCGAGGACGTGCGCCGGTGGGCGCAGGACACCAAGCTCGCCGACGGCCGCCGCGTGATCGACCAGGAGTGGGTGCAGCTCAACCTGGCGACGCGTGCACGCCAAGCTCGAGTTCCTGAAGCTCGCGAACTGGAAGATCGCGGCGGACGCGACCGCAGGGCGCGCCGCTGAACCCGGCCGACGCGTCGACGATCAAGGTGTTCGGCACCGAGTTCTACCTCGAGGCGTTCCGGCTGCTGCATGGAGATCCTCGGCCCGTCAGCGCCGCGTGAAGTGCGGCTCACCCGAGGCGGTCCTCAAGGGCCGGCTCGAGGCGCGTGCGCAGCATGCACATCCTCACGTTCGGCGGCGGCACCAACGAGATGCAGCGCGACCTGATCGCCATCTTCGGCCTCAACATGCCCGGCTCCCCCCGGTGACTCGACACACTCGAACTGCGTCGCAATCCGGGGTGACATCCCGGCTGTTGACGCAAGAACGAAAACCACACGACAGGAGACGAGATGGACTTCACCCTCAGCGACGAGCAGCAGGAGCTCCAGGGCCTGGCCACGCAGATCCTCGGCGACCGCATGACGCTCGGCGCACCTGCGCGAGCTCGACAGCAGCGACGGACTGGTTCGACCGCGACACGTGGGCCGAGCTCGCGAAGGCGAACCTGCTCGGCGTCGCGCTGCCCGAGGAGCATCGGCGGCCTCGGCTACGGCTTCCTCGAGCTGTGCCTCATCCTCCAGGAGCAGGGTCGGACCGTCGCGCCGCTGCCGTTGCTCCACACGCTCGTGATCGGTGCGCGCTGCCGATCGCCGAGTTCGGCACCGCGGAGCAGCAGGCTCGCCTTCTGCCCGGCGTCGTCAGCGGCGGTCGTGCTCACCGCGGCGCTCAACGAGCTCGGCACGCCGCCGGACGAGCCGCAGACGATCGCGGGAGCGCTCGGGCGACGCTGGCGGATCGACGGCGAGAAGGTGAACGTGCCGCGGCGCACATCGCCGACGGGGATCCTCGTGCCGGCACGGGTCGGCGAGGACATCGGGCTCTTCCTCGTGCGACCCGAAGGCAGACGGGGTCACGCTCGAGCGCCAGGAGACGATGAACCACGAGCCGCAGTTCGTGGTGACGCTCGACGGCGTCGACGGTGGAAGCCGCCGACCGCATCGGCGAGATCGCGGACGGCCGCGAGCACCTCGCTGGCTCCTCGACACGCACGACGACCGGCATCTGCGCGATCGCCGCCGGTGTCGTGCCAGGAGGCGCTGCGCATCACCGCGGAGTACACGACCGACGCGCAAGCAGTTCGACCGCGCGATCGGCACGTTCCAGGCGGTCGGCCAGCGCATGGCCGACTCCTACATCGACACCGAGGCCATCAAGCTCACGATGCTCCAGGCCGCGACGCACCTCGCCGAGGACGAGCCGTCGCCGACCGAGGTGGCGACGGCGAAGTACTGGGCCGCCGAAGGCGGCAGCCGCGTGGTGCACGCCGCGCTGCACGTGCACGGCGGCATCAGCATCGACCTCGACTACCCGATCCACCGCTACTTCCTGTGGGTGAAGCAGATCGAGTTCACCCTCGGTTCGGAGACGGAGCAGCTGCGCCGCATCGGCGCGATCCTCGCCGCGGAGCCTGCGCCCCCGGCCTGACGTCATCCGTGGCACCATCGGCCGGCGAATGACCGGCGCGAGGGGGTCCGCGTGGACGACGCGCAGTACCAGCCGATCGAGAACTACGGGATCATCGGTGACCTGCACACCGTCGCGCTCGTCGGGATGGACGGCTCGATCGACTTCCTGAGCTACCCGCACTTCGACTCGCCGACCGTCTTCGCCGCGTTGCTCGATCGCCACAACGGCGGTCGGTTCCAGGTCCGTCCCTGCCTCGAGGGTGCGGTCAAGCAGCTGTACCTGCCCGACACCAACGTGCTGATCACGCGTTTCCTCGCCAAGGAAGGCGTCGGCGAGGTCTCCGACTTCATGCCGGTGGGCGCCGACCCGAGTGCGCACTGCCACACGATCGTGCGGCGCGTGAAGACCGTGCGCGGCGAGGTGAGCTACGACCTCATCTGCAATCCGCGTTTCGACTACGCGCGCGCCTCGCATCGGGTCGAGCAACGTGACGGCGAAGTCGTCTTCGTTTCCGACGGGCCTGACAAAACCGCGTTGCGGCTCCGAGCGGAAGTGCCGGTCGAGATCCTTGAGGGCGCCGCAGTCGCGCGCTTCACACTGGGTGCCGGCGAGACGGCCGCGTTCATCCTCGAAGCGGCAGTGCCGGGCGCGACGAGCCCGGCCGAGTCTCCGAACTATGTCTCCGAGTCGTTCAAGGAAACCGTCAACTTCTGGCGCACCTGGCTGTCGCACTGCACCTACACGGGCCGCTGGCGCGAGATCGTGCACCGCTCCGCGCTGGTGTTGAAGCTGCTCGTGTCCAACACGCACGGGTCACTCATCGCGGCGCCGACCTTCGGCCTACCCGAAGAGTTGGGCGGCGAGCGCAACTGGGACTACCGCTACACGTGGATCCGCGACGCGTCGTTCACGCTCTTCGCGCTCATCCGGCTGGGCTACACGGCCGAGGCCGGCAACTTCATGCACTGGATCGAGGATCGGTGCATGGATCTCAATCCCGACGGCTCGATGCAGATCATGTACGGCTGCGACGGACGCAAGCTGCTCACCGAGTCCACCCTCGACAATCTCGAGGGGTACCGCGACTCATCGCCGGTGCGCGTCGGCAACGGCGCGTACGACCAGTTGCAGCTCGACATCTACGGCGAGCTCATGGACTCGATCTACCTCTACAACAAGTACGGAGCCCCGATCTCGCACGAGCTGTGGCAGGCGTGCGTGCGTCTGGTCGACTACGTCGCCGAGAACTGGCAGCGTCCCGACGAGGGGATCTGGGAGGTGCGCGGTGGCCAACGGGAGTTCCTCTACTCGAGGCTCATGTGCTGGGTCGCCGTCGATCGCGCGATCCGCCTCGCCGACCGGCGATCGTTCCCATATCCGTTCGCGCGCTGGCGCACGACCCGTGACGCGATCTACCACGACATCTTCGACAACTTCTGGGATCCGAATCGCCAGACGTTCGTGCAGCACAAGGGCGTGACGACGGTCGACGCGTCGACGTTGCTGATGCCGATGGTGAAGTTCATCAGCCCGATGGATCCCCGCTGGCTCTCCACGCTGCGCGCCATCGAGGAGGATCTCGTCGATGACTCGCTCGTCTACCGCTATCGCGTCGGCAACGCGGCGAGCGACGGGCTGATGGGCGACGAGGGCACCTTCAACATGTGCTCGTTCTGGTACGCGGAGGTGCGGGCCCGCTCCGGCGACGCGCAGAAGGCGCGGTTCGTGTTCGAGAAGATGCTCGGATACGCCAACCACGTGGGGCTCTACGCCGAAGAGCTCGGGCCGCACGGTGAGCACCTGGGCAACTTCCCGCAGGCCTTCACGCACCTCGGTCTCATCGAGCGCGGCGTTCTCCATCGACCGCAAGCTCTCCGACGCGGGTTGGATCGGCTAGCCCGCACGCGTTGCCGGCAACCGGCTCGCTTTTGGGATGAGTTTTCGACCGCTACGGTCGAAAATCTGCCCAGAACGGAAGAAGGGTTCGGTGCCGCGGCGCTCAGCCGGCTTCGGCCACGAGTTGCTCGCTGACGTCCCACAGGCGCCGGGCCGCGTCCGCGTCGAGGCCGTACTTGGATATCGAGGTGGGCCGGCACTTGTAGAAGTGCTCGCCGGTGATGCCCGCGACGTCGGGTGACGACGCGAGATAGGTCGACGTGAGCGCGCCTTTCGCCGGGCTGATCGCAAACGGCCGCCCGATCACCATCGCGGTCGTGCCCAGCACGCCGGCGTCGCCGTCACGGCTGAACCGGCTCGCGACGAACCCGGGGTGCAATGCGTTCGCCGTCACCTGCGTGTCACCGAGCCGGCGCGCGAGCTCGCGCATGAAGAGGATGTTCGCGAGCTTGGTCTTCGAGTAGATGCCGTAGGGCCAGCCACGGCCGGTCGACTGCAAGTTGTCGAAGTCGAGCCCGTGACGCGCCCACTTGTGCGCGTGCGACGACACGATGACAACCCGCGCGCCGGCGGTGTTTGCCTTCAACCGGGCGAGTAGGAGATTCGTGAGCAGGAAGTGACCGAGATAGTTGACACCGAACTGCATCTCGAATCCGTCCGCCGTCTCCTGGCGCTTGTTGAGCACGAGGCCGGCGTTGTTGACGAGCACGTCGAGTCGATCCTGTTGGTCGAGAAGCTGCTTCGCGAACGCCCGGATCGACGCGAAGCTCGCGAGGTCGAGTGCCATGACCTCGATGTCAGCGCTGCCGCTGCGGGTTCGGATCTCCTCGAGCGCCGCCGCTCCTCGTGATGGGTTGCGAGCGGTGACGATCACGTGTGCGCCGAGGCGTGCCAGGTTGACCGCGGTCTCCTTGCCGATCCCCGCGTTCCCGCCGGTGATGACGACAACCTGATCGTGCAGCTCGCTCGTCGTCATGCTGTCTCCTGGTGCGCGGGCTCGGCAGATGAGTGCGTCTGCGCCTCGGACCGTATCCTGCGCGTGTCCCGCGCAGTGCCCGGAGCAGGCGTTTCACTCATTCACAACCCGTAATCGTGCCGGAGGTCACACGCCGCGCGGAGATGTGATGGTCATCCGCGGCAGGCGCCGTGCGCTGCCGTACGATGCAGAGGCCCTCAACTCGAGGACGTTCTCCGCCGATGTCTTCTGTAATGACTCTTCGCGCGCGCATTTGCACCATCTTCCTCGCCGCCGCGCTCGTTGGCCTCGCCGCGTGCGAGTCGGGTGGTCCGCCGGCGGGCTCGTCGATCATGGGCCGCTCGACGATGACGGCGACGCAGATGGCGAACTGGTTCCGAGCGAACGGCAAGACCGCGAACCTTCCTTGGGGTCTGACCGTCGACAATCTCGCGCAACTCTTCATCGAAGAAGGCTCGGCAGCCAACGTCCGCGGCGACGTAGCGTTCGCGCAGACCATCATCGAGACAGGCTGGCTCAGCTTCCCCTCCTACGGGCAGGTGCATCCGGGCGACTACAACTACGCGGGCCTCGGTGCATGCAACAGCTGTCACGGCGGCCACACGTTCCCGGACGCGGCGTACCGGCGTGCGTGCCCAGATGGAGCTGCTCCGTGGGTACGCGGACCGCAACTTCCATTCCTCGCTGCTCAGCCCGCCCGTGTCATACCGCGGCATCGCGCCGAACTGGACCGACCTCAACGGACGCTGGGCAGTGCCCGGCACGACCTACGGCCAAGGCATCCTCAGCATGTTCCAGAACATGCTGATGGGCGCGGGACTGCCCGGTAACTGCCCCGCCGACGGGCTCAGCTTTCCGAGCGGCCTCAACTGCCCGGCGAACCTGGCCCAACCCGGTCGGGCCGTCGCGAGCAACCCGCTCGGCGGCTACTACGTGCTGAACGGCGACGGCACCGTCACGGCGCGCGGCGGCGCGCCGTACTACGGCTCGCCCCACTTCGGCTGGGACATCGCCCGCGACATCGCGGTGATGCCCAACGGCCTCGGCTATGCCGTACTCGACGGGTACGGCGCATTCCACCTGTTCGGCTCGGCCAGCGCGCTCAGTCAACTCGGCGGCGTGTACTGGAACGGGTGGGACATCGCGCGCAGTGTCGCCATCAGCTCCACCGGTCGCGGGTACGCGGTGCTCGACGGGTGGGGCGGAGTCCACGCGTTCGGCGACGCGCCCAGGCTCACGCCGCAGTGGTGGAAAGGGTGGGACATCGCCCGCAGCCTCCAGTTCACGCCCGACAACCGGGGGGTGTTCGTGCTCGACGGGTTCGGTGCGATCCACATGGCCGGCACGGCGAGGCTGCCGGCGGGCGGCCCGTACTGGAACGGCTGGGATATCGCGCGCGACTTCCTCGTGTACACGTCGGGCACGACCGACACATGGGGCTTCGCGGTGCTCGACGGCTTCGGCGGCGTCCACGCAGTCAAGATGGATTGGCGCCTCCAACCGAAACGGTTCTCATCGTTGCAGAGCGACCGCTGGCGCGGCATCACGCTTTCGGATGGCAACTACCTCGGTGTGCGCAACGACGGCACTACGGCGGTCGGCTAGACGGGTCGGCACGCGCCTGCGCAAAACCCGATACCACCGTTCTGGGCAGAGTTTTCGACCGTAGCGGTCGAAAACTCTGCCCAAAAGCAAACGACCGTGCGCGGTTTCGGCGCTCAGAGCACCACGACCGACCGCAGCACTTCGCCTCGCTCCATCTTGACGAAGGCCGCCTCGACGTCGTCGAGCGTGATCGTCTCCGACACGAAGCGGTCGAGATCGAGCTTCCCCTCGAGATAGAGATCGATCAGCATCGGAAAGTCGCGTGTCGGCAGACAGTCGCCGTACCACGACGGCTTGAGCGCGCCCCCGCGGCCGAAGAACTCGATCATCGGCAGCTCGATCTTCATCGACGGGTCGGGCACGCCGACTTGTACGAGCGTGCCGGCGAGATCGCGCGCGAAGAACGCCTGCTGCATCACTTCGGGCCTGCCGACAGCTTCGATGCAGACGTCGGCGCCGTTGTCTCCGGTGAGCGCGCGGACGGCCTCGACCGGGTCGGTGCGGCTCGAATCGATTGTGTGCGTGGCACCGAACTCGGTCGCGAGAGCGAGCTTTCGCGCGTCGACGTCGATTGCGATGATGCGACGGGCGCCCGCCAGCGCCGCGCCCTGGATCGCGGCGTTGCCCACCCCGCCACAGCCGAACACGGCGACGGTGTCGCCGCGCTGCACCTGGCCGGTGTTCATCGCTGCGCCCAGCCCGGCCATCACGCCGCAGCCGACCAGACCGGCGGCCTCCGGACTCGCTGCGGGGTTGACGGCGACTGCCTGGGCGGCGGCCACGAGTGTCTTGTCGGCGAACGCCCCGATGCCGAGCGCGGGTGAGAGCGGGGTGCCGTCGAGCAGCGTCATCGGCTGCTTCGCATTCTGGCTGTCGAAGCAGTACCACGGGCGCCCGCGACGGCAGGACCGGCACTGTCCGCACGGGGCGCGCCACGCGAGGATCACGAAGTCGTTGGGTGAGACCGTGTCGACGCCCTCGCCCACCGCTTCCACGATCCCCGCGGCTTCGTGGCCGAGCAGGAACGGATAGTCGTCGTTGATCGCGCCGGTCCGGTAATGCAGGTCGGTGTGGCACACGCCGCACGCCTGCACGCGCACGACCGCCTCGCCGGGGCCCGGATCGGGCACGACGATCGACTCCACCGACACTTTCGCGCCCTTGCTCCGGGCGACGACTCCCCGAACCGTCTCCGCCATTGCGCTCTCCCCGTGTCGCGGTGGAGCTGTTCTAGCGCAAGTCGAGGGTGACGCGGATGGGCAGATGGTCGGAGCCGACATCGTCGAGCACCGCGGCGTCGAGCACTTCGGTGCCCGGACCGAGCAACACGTGATCGATCTGGCTGTGCGGACGGTGCGACGGCCAGGATCGGCCGCGCACCGGGCGCCGCCAGCCGGGCAACACGGCAGAGACGGCCGGGCCCCAAAAGTTGAAGTCGCCCGCGACGATCGCCGGACGGGCGCCGTCAGGGAGCTGGGTGCGCAGGCGTCGCATCTGGATCGGCGGTCCGTGCGGCAGGCGCGAGGTCAGGTGCACCGCGACGACGTCGACGACGGTCCCGTCGACGTCAAGGCCGAGATGCAGCGCGCGCCGATCGAGCGCCGGATCGCCCAGCACCCGCCCGACGGGCAACTCGGCACTGCTCACGACAGGATGGCGTGTCAGGACGGCGACGCTGACGGTCCCTTTTCCCGTGCCCGGAAGGCGCAGGCGTGGACCACGATCGGTCCGGACCGCGTCGGCCCAGCGAGACGGTGTGCATCTCGTCGCCCCTGGCGGCCGCTGCCTTCTCGACCGGGCTCACGTCGTCGTCGGGCTGCCACACTTCTTGCAGCACGATCACGTCGGCCTCGAAGTCGCGCAACACCTGCTCGAGGTCGTACGGGGGGCACCCGTGAATGCCACTGGGGGCGTGGAGCCCCGCGTGGGTGTTGAACGAGACGACCGTCAATTTCGTCATGAGCCTGTTACGAACGGTAGTCGGCCCCACACGTAGTCTCTGACACGGCCGTCAGGCCGACCGCTGGACGCGTGCCCGACGACGAACGACCACTGGAGCACACTCCGATGACGAATGCCTTGCAGGCCTACGACCTCTCGGGCCGGGTAGCCGTGCTCACCGGGGGGGCCAGCGGGATCGGGCAGGCGACCGCGCAGACGCTGGCAAGCGTCGGCGCCACCGTCGTGCGCGGCGACATCGACGAGAAGGGCGCACACGACACCGCCGACGGCATCAGCGCCGACGGTGGCACGGCTCTCGTCGTGCGTACCGATGTGACGCAACGCACTGAGGTCGACGCGCTCGTCGACCGCGCTGCCGGCGAGTACGGCCGCGTCGACATCGTGGCCAACATCGCCGGCGTCCCCCACAACAAGATGGTCACCGAGGTGACCGACGACGAGTTCGAGCGCATCCTCTCCATCAACCTCAAGAGCGTGTTCTACGGCTGCCAGGCCGCGATGCGCGTGATGGTGCCGCAAGGGTCGGGCAACATCGTCAACATCTCGTCGGGTGCAATCGACACGCCCGCGCCCACGCTCGCGTGCTACGGCATGACGAAGGCCGCGGTCGCGATGCTCACGAAGACGCTCGCAGTCGAAGCCGGCCCCAAAGGCATTCGCGTCAACGCGCTCGCGCCGGGCATCATCCTCACCGGATTTTCCCGCCACAACTTCGTCGACGACACCGGCGAGGTCGACGAGGAGAAGTTTCAGGCCTACAAGAAGCGCTTCGGCGCGATGGCACCGCTCGGGCGGGTGGGCACGCCCGAAGACATTGCCGCCGCGATCCTCTATCTCGTGTCCGACGCCGCGTCGTTCGTGACCGGGCAGATCATCCGGCCCAACGGCGGCGTGGCGATGCCCTGGTGAGCGCGACTGCGGCTCAGTTGGTGCGCCCGTCCTCGAGCCCCGAGAGCACCTCGGCGTCGATGTCGGAGGCCTCGGGGCCGTAGCCGAGCACAGCGGTGCCGAGCGCGTCGCAGCGCGGGCACGCAAGCGCGACCACCGCGAGCATGTCGGCCGGATCGGAATCCCCTTCGAGTCGGCACAGCTGGCGTAACAACGTGTGATCGGCAGGCGACCGCTTGCCACAGGCGATGCACTCCACCTGCGCGCCGGCTCGCGGCACGAACTGGCCCTTGAATCCTCGCGCCTCGAGACCGGCGAGCACTTCGCGGATGGTGCGGTCTTCGCCGTGACCGTACAGACCATCGGCCGCCATGCGATCAGTCTCTCCACGCATCGGCGCGATCACCCCCTGTTCGAGCTCTCTATACCCGTCGAGTATCCTGGTGGCGACGAGCACACATCCACGCTCGCGGGTCACCTCATCGCCCTTCGTCGGCAACGCATCGCGTTCTCGTGCACGGAGTCGCCTCGAGGCTCGGCCCACCGCCGACCCTGGCGGCACAGCACGATCCACACGATGACAGAGCATCCGACGAAAGCGAGCTCCACCAATATGGCACCCACCTTCGAGACGCTCGGCGTCTCACCCGATCTTGTCGATGCACTCGCGCGCGACGGCATCACCGAACCATTCGAGATTCAAGCGCTCACGATCGCCGACGGCCTCGCCGGCCGCGACATCTGCGGCAAGGCGAAGACGGGCTCGGGCAAGACGCTCGCGTTCGGCCTTCCGCTGTTGGAGAACATCGCGCAGGCCCAACCCCACCGTCCCCGTGCCCTCGTGCTCGTGCCCACGCGCGAGCTCGCGAAGCAGGTCAAGCAGGTGCTGGCACCGCTCGGCAAGCTGTGCGACCGCCGGGTCGCCGCGTTCTACGGCGGTACCTCGATGGACCCGCAGATCCGCGCCCTCGAGAAGGGTGTCGACGTCGTCATCGGCACGCCGGGACGGCTCATCGACCTGATCGAGCGCAAGGAGCTGTCGGTCGCGGACGTCGAGGTGCTCGTGCTCGACGAGGCTGATCGCATGGCCGACATGGGTTTCATGCCCCAGGTACAGAAGATCCTGCATCGCATCGAAGTCGAGCATCAGACGATGCTGTTCTCGGCGACGCTCGACGGCGCCGTCGAGCGTCTCGTCTCGCGCTACATGCACGATCCGGTTCATCACGAGGTCGACTCGGAAGAGCACACGGTCGACGAGATGGAGCACCGCTTCCTCCTGGTGCACCAGATGGACAAGGTGAAAGTCGCGGCGGCGATCGCGGAGGGTGCCGAGCGCACGCTCATCTTCGTGCGCACCAAGCGCGGCGCCGATCGGCTCGTCCTCCAGCTCAAGCGGGAAAACGTGCGTGCCGGCGCGATCCACGGCGACCTCCGGCAGGGCGCACGTGAGCGTGCGCTGGCCGACTTCTCGTCGGGCAAGGTGCGCGTGCTCGTGGCCACCGACGTGGCGGCGCGCGGCATCCACGTCGACGGCGTCGACGTCGTGCTGCATTACGACCCGCCCGAAGACGAGAAGGCGTACCTGCACCGCTCCGGCCGCACCGCGAGAGCAGGTGAGGTCGGCGTCGCCGTCACGATGATGCTCTACAACCAGGAGAACGTCGTCCGCCTGATCCAGAAGCGGCTCCGTATCGACGAGCCCATCGACGAGGTGTTCTCCAACGACCCGCGTCTTCGCGACGTGCACGCGTGGAGGCACGACGAGGTTGCCGTCACCGCATAACACCGGGTCGTCAGCTGTGCTCGGACTCGCGTTCGCGTTCGTGCCCGCCGTTTTGACCATTGCCCGGCGGACGGATCACCTCGACGTGCACCTGCGGCATCGGCGGTTCGAGCACCTGGATCATGCCGCGCCGGCGCGCCTGGGCAAGATCGCGTTGCAGAGCGAGCCGGCGCTTGCGTCGACGCTTGACCGCACGCCGGCGGAGCAGCAAGAGCGCGACGAGTGCCAGTAGGCCGGCCGCGATCAGCCGCGGCAGCGAGAGCCAACCGCTGCCCGACGCGCTGGTGCGCGTCGCCGGAGTCTTGGTCGCGCTCGCCGACGGAGCTCGCCGCCGCGTGCTCCCGGCGGCGGCTTTCGAACCGGGCCGCGATGCCGGCGGGGTCGCCGTCTGCGTCGCGCCCAGCACCTGCGGTGCGCCAACCTTCCCCGCGCGCCCGAGCGCGCGAGGAAGGTTGCCCCACGCGTCGGCGCGGGCCTGCGCGGTGAGCACTCGCGGCGCGGGGATCTTCTCGCCGGTGCCGCGGGCGTTCGGTGTCGACCGGAATCCGGCGTCGAGGAGGCCCTGCGCGAACTTGTACGTGTCGAAGTAGCCGAGCACGACCGCGATCATCGTGCGGCCATCTCTGGTCGCGGACGCCACCAGCGTACGGCCGGCCTTGTCGGTGAAGCCCGTCTTCAGACCGGTCGCGCCCGGATACATCGACAGCATCAGGTTCTCGTTCTTGATGACGTGCCCGATGTTGCCCGGCCCGGTGAACTCGAACTTCTGGAGCGTCATGCTTTGCGCGATCTCCGGCACCGACAATGCGTTGCGGGCCACGACGGCGAGGTCGAAGGCGCTCATCATGTCGCCGAAGCCAAAGCCCTGGTCGTTGTCGAGGCCCGCCGGGTCACCGAAGCTGCTGTCGCGTAAGCCGAGCTCCTTGCCGGTCTGCTTCATCGTCGCGGCGAAGCTCTCGAGCGAGCCCGACGCGTTCTCGGCGATCGCGTAGGCGGCGTCGTTGGCCGACACGATCAGCAGCGACTTCACGGTGTTGTCTACGCTCCACAGCTCGCCGTCTTGCATGTTGATCTTCCGCGAAGGCACACCCGCGGCGCGGGCGCTGACCGTGAGCGGCGCGCTCAACGGCAACGTTTCGAGCGCCGTGACGGCGGTCATGAGCTTCACCGTGCTCGCCGGGGGAAGCGATGCGTGTGGGTTGGACGCGTCGATCACTGCACCGGAGTCGGCGTCGACGATGATGTAGGCCTTCGGCGGCGCGCCCGGTGGGCTGCTGGTGGCCGCGGGCGTCCGAGCATCGGCCGGCGTGGCGAGAGCGCACGCGAGCGCGACGAGAACAAGAAGACACCCCAGCAGTGCCCGGACCGGGCGTGACATGAGGCGTCAGGGTAGGGGAGGCCGAGCGGTCGAGGTCGGACTGGGCGCCACAGAATCGGTCCGGATCGGTCAGAGTCGCTGGCTAGGGTGGCTGCCGTGACCTCCCGTACCGACCGCATCTCGCAGAGGATCGCGGCCATCGCCGAATCGGCGACGCTCGCCGTCGACGCGAAGGCCAAGGCGTTGCAAGCAGCGGGTGAGCCGGTCATCGGTTTTGGTGCCGGTGAGCCCGACTTCCCGACGCCCCCGCACATCTGCGAAGCGGCCGCGGCCGCATGTCGCGAACCGCGCGCGCACCACTACACGCCCGCAGGGGGATTGCCGGAGCTGCGCGCGGCCATCGCGGTCAAGACCAAGCGCGACTCGGGCTTCGACTGTCGCGCCGAGCAGGTGCTCGTGACCAACGGAGCGAAGCACGCGGTGTACAACACGTTCGAGACGCTGCTCGACCCCGGTGACGAGGTGCTGCTTCTCGCGCCGTACTGGACGACGTATCCCGAGGCCATCGCGCTCGCGGGCGGCCAACCGGTGGTTCTGCCGACCACCGAGGCAACAGGGTTCCGGGTGACCGTGGCGCAACTCGAAGCGGCGCGCACGCCGCGAACCAAGGCGCTGATGTTCGTCTCGCCGAACAACCCGACCGGCGCGGTGTACCCGCCGGAGGAAGTCGAGGCGATCGGGCGCTGGGCCGTGGAGCACGGTGTCTGGGTCGTCACCGACGAGATCTACGAGCACCTGACCTATGGCGACCACCAGTTCACCTCGATGCCGGCGCTCGTGCCCGAGCTGGCCGATACCTGTGTGGTCATCAACGGCGTCGCCAAGACGTACGCGATGACCGGCTGGCGCGTGGGTTGGATGATCGGTCCCACCGACGTGATCAAGGCCTCGACCAACTTTCAGTCGCACACGACGTCCAACGTCGCCAACGTGTCACAGCTCGCTGCGCTCGCGGCTGTGAGCGGCGACTTGGAAGCCGCGGGCGAGATGCGTGCCGCGTTCGATCGGCGGGGTACCACAATGCACCGCATGCTTGACGCGATCCCCGGCGTCACCTGCATCGAGCCACAAGGCGCGTTCTACTGCTTCCCCTCGTTCACGGGCGTGCTCGGACGCGAGATCGCGCATCACACGCCGCGTACCTCACTGGAGCTGAGCGAGGTATTCCTCGACGAGGCGAAGGTGGCGGTGGTACCGGGAGAGGCATTCGGTGCGCCAGGCTACGCGCGCCTGTCGTTCGCGCTCGGTGACGACGATCTCGTCACGGGGATCGAGCGCATCGCGGCGTTATTGGGCGCATGACCCAACGAGTGCTCGTCACCGAGCAGCTTGCCGCGAGTGGGCTCGATGCGATGCGGGCCGCCGGGCTTGAGGTCGACGTGCAGCTCGGCCTGACACCCGAGGAGCTCGTCGGCGCGGTGCCGGGCGCGGCATGCGATCGTGATCCGCAGCGCGACGCAAGTGACATCGGCTGTGCTCGAGGCCGCGAGCGACCTCGTCGTTGTCGGGCGGGCCGGCATCGGGCTCGACAACGTCGATGTGGAAGAGGCCACCCGCCGCGGCGTGATGGTCGTGAACGCGCCGCAGAGCAATGTGCTGTCGGCTGCCGAGCACACGATCGCATTGATGCTCGCGCAGGCCCGCAACATCCCCCAGGCCGATCGCGACCTGAAAGCCGGCGCTTGGAATCGCACCCGTTGGCAAGGCGTCGAGTTGCACGGCAAGACGCTCGGCATCGTCGGTCTCGGACGTGTCGGCGTGCTCGTGGCCCAGCGCGCCCTGGCCTTCGGGATGCACCTCGTCGCGTACGACCCGTACGTCAGCAACGACCGCGCCCGCCAGCTCGGGGTGCAGCTCCTCCCTGCGCTCGACGAGGTCGTGCGGGAGGCCGACTTCCTCACCGTGCACCTGCCGAAGACGCCCGAGACCCTCGGGCTCATCTCCGTCGACCTGCTCGCCAAGGCCAAGCCCACGTTGCGGATCATCAACACGTCGCGCGGCGGGATCGTCGACGAAGCGGCGCTTGCGTCCGCAGTTGCCGACGGCCGCATCGCCGGCGCGGCGCTCGACGTGTTCGCGGCCGAGCCGACCACCGAGTCGCCGCTGTTCGGGCTCGATCCGGTGGTGGTGACACCGCATCTCGGCGCGTCCACGGCGGAGGCGCAGGACAAGGCCGGTCAGACGATCGCCGACCAGGTGGTGCTCGCGTTACGCGGCGAGTTCGTGCCGTTCGCCGTGAACCTCGCGGCAAAGGAGGCCAACGCCACGGTGCAGCCGTTCCTGCCGCTGGTCGAACGACTCGGCCGTCTGTTCACCGCGCTCGCCGGTGGTGCGGTCGAAACGCTCGAGCTCAGCTACGAGGGTCAGATCGCCGACTATGACTGCCGGGTGTTGACGCTCGGCGCGCTCAAGGGAGTGTTGGGCCCGGTCATCGAGGAGCCGGTGACGTTCGTGAACGCACCGCAGCTCGCGGAGGAGCGCGGTCTCAGCGTGCGCGAGACGACATCGTCATCGGTGCGCGACTACGTCAACCTCGTCACGCTGCGGGGCCGGCGCGGCGACCGCCAGGTGCACGTGTCGGGGACGCTCGCCGGTACGCACGAGGCGCCCCGGATCGTCGCGCTCGACGAGCACATCGTCGATCTGCCGCCGTCGCGCCACATGCTCGTCGTGCACAACGACGACCGTCCGGGCATGATCGGCAAGGTGACGTCCGTGCTCGGCGATGCGGGCGTCAACATCTCCGACATCCACGTGGGCCGCGGCCCCACGGGTGACGCCGCGCTCATGGTGCTCTCCACCGACCAGGCAGTGCCGGCACCGGTGCTCGAGCAGCTCAACGCGTCCGACGGCATCCAGACCGCGCAGGGCATCGAGCTCGACTGAGCCGGCGACCGCACCCGCGGCTCCGGCGACGGGCCGCACGTCAGGGACGGGCGATCCCGTAGATCGCGACCTCGGCGCCGTCGAGGTTCCACATTCGCTCGTAGCGCTCACCGAGGCGCTCGGCCACGGCGATGGAACGCGCGTTGTCGGGATGGATCACGCTGATGACGTGATCGGCGCCGAGTGTGTCGAACGCGTAGTCGAGTGACGCCCGTGCGCCCTCTTTCGCGTACCCGCGACCCCACGCCGCGCGTGCCAGCGTCCAGCCCACTTCGAGGCCCGGCCACCCCTCGGGTTGTAGAGACCGATGCGCCCGACCAGCTGTCCGGTCGCGCGTTCCTCGATGGCCCAGCTTCCGTAGCCGCGCAGCTCCCAGTGCCCGAGCATCATCGCCATGGCACGCCACGCGTCGCGTCGCGACATCACCGGACCGAGGAACTCCATCACCTCGAGGTCGGCACCCATCGCCGCGAACGCGTCGAGGTCGTCGACGCGGAACTGGCGAAGCAGCAGGCGCTCCGTCTCGAGCGCGACCACTTAGCCTCGATCCACCGATGAGTAGTGGCTGAGCGAGTTCGCGTATCCGCGGAAAGTGCCTCCTGAGCTGGGACGATGACGGTGTCTTACGTCGTCGTTGTCGCCAGTCGAGGAGGCACTTCCTGTGGGTGGAGTATCGCGGAGGATCGATCGTGTTGAGGTGATCTTCGATGACGAGTCGCTGGTCGCGAACGTGGGTCTGATCGCGCCGGCCACGCTGATGGTCCGGCTTGGCCTTGAGTCGTTGGTGAACGTGACGGTGCGGCTCCGGGGCCGGGTCGGCGGGTCGCGTCCGGGCCGCAAGATCTTGTCGTTGGTCGCGACGATCTTGGCGGGCGGCACGCACATTGATCACGCCGACATACTGCGCGCGGGCGCGACGCAACGAGTGTTGCCGTTTCGGGTGATGGCGCCCTCGACGCTCGGCTCGTTCTTGCGCGCGTTCACGTTCGGGCATGTCCGTCAACTCGACAAGGTCATCGCCGAGACGTTCCGGCGCGCGTGGAATGCCGGGGCCGGCCCCGGCGCCGACCCCATGACGATCGATCTCGATTCGACGATGTGCGAGGTGCACGGCAAACAGAAACAGGGTGCCGCCTACGGCTACACCCGCCAGCTCGGTTACCACCCGCTGCTCGCCACTCGCGCCCAGACCGGCGAGGTGCTCCACGCACGCTTCCGCAAGGGATCGAGCCAACGCGGGGTGCAGCGTTTCGTCGAAGAACTGATCGCCCGGGTGCGGCGCGCCGGCGCCACCGGCGCGGTCGTGCTGCGCGCCGATTCGGGGTTCTGGTCCTATGCGCTGATCGACACGCTCGATCGCTTGGGGGTCGATTGGTCCATCACCGTCGCGTTGAGAAAGCCGCTGCGGGCCTGCATTGAGACGATTCCCGAGCAGTCGTGGACACCGATCGTCTACCCCGACGGCGGTGAGGCCGCGGTCGCCGAGACCACTTACGTGACCCGCGGCCACGACAAGCGGCAACGCGAGTTCCGGCTTATGGTGCGCCGCACCCGCCTCATCGACCCAACCCAAGCGCAGCTGTGGCCTGACTGGCGCTACCACGCGTTCATCACCAACCTCGACCGGCCGACCGTCGAGGTCGATCAGTTCCACCGCGATCACGCCACGGTCGAACTCGCGATCCGTGACCTCAAAGAGGGTGCCGGTCTCACGCACTGCCCATCCGGCAAGTTCTTCGCCAACGCCGCTTGGCTCGCCTGCGCGGTGCTCGCTCACAACCTCATGCGTTGGACCGCCCGACTCGGCGAGGTGCATCCCGACGCGCAGCTCACGGTCGCGCGCACCATGCGAACGAAGCTGTTCGCGTTGCCCGGCCGCGTCGTCAACCGCAGCGGACGATCCACGCTTCGCCTCCCGGCACGATGGCCCTGGGCCGACGCGTTCCTCAGCGCGCTCGACAAGCTGCGCGCACTCCCGATGCTCACCTGAGCATCGCACCGCGTCGAGCGCGAAAGACGGACGGCCAACAGCGAACCACGCCTCGAGCGCGGCGAACGTCACACACTCAGGCGACCACGAACCGAAACCGACCCCACCAGCCGCCCCTCGGCACTCAAACACACGCGACGCACGCACCTCACCGACAAATCAGCCAGACGAAACCTCAAATCGGTGGATCGAGGCTTAGTGCTTGGCCGGGCGGAGCCCGTCAGCCTCGGCGGCGGCGGTATTGGCGTAACAGCGGTCGGCGTGTGTGCGGTCGTACGCCGCGCCACCGGGCACGTGGTAGATCCCGCTTGCCAGCTTGGCCTTGATCGGATGCGTCGTCGGACACGCCCCGTCGGTGGCGTCGACGGCCGTCGCGACGAGGCCGTCTGCGCCGGCTCCGGCCGACTCTTCGTGTGGCGGCGCCGCCTGAGGTTGCGGCGGATACGGGAACGGCTGGTGTTCCCACGTGATCGTCGACGGCTGCGAGCGATTCTGGAACGCGCGCCAGATCGCGTAGCCGATGGCCGCCAGTATCCCGAGCCCGAGCATCTTGCGAACGAGTTTCGTCACCGAGTGCACCTCCTGTGCGCCGGGAGTCTCGCACGTCGGCGGCGAATTGGTTTGACTTGGGCAACGCTGCCTGTAAGGTGATTGGTTCATGATCAAGGAACTGCACACCTGCCACCTGCTCCTTATCTAGCGGCGAGCACCCCTTCGGTGCTCGCGGACGCCTCCTCGTGCCTTCAGGCCGAGGGGTTTTTCGTTGCAAAACTTGAATCGGAGACTGCGATGGACACGGTGAAGATCTTCGACACGACCCTGCGGGACGGCGAGCAGTCGCCCGGCATCTCCCTCGACGTCGCCGAGAAGCTGGAGATCGCCGAGCAGCTCGCCAACCTCGGTGTCGACATCATCGAGGCCGGCTTCCCGATCGCGAGCGACGGCGACTTCGACGCGGTCGAGGCCATCGCCAAGTCCGTGAAGGGTTCGACGATCGCGGCGCTGCTCGCGCACCGGGTTCAAGGACGTCGACCGGGCGTGGGAGGCGGTGCGACACGCGGAGCAGCCGCGCCTGCACGTCTTCATCGCCACGTCGGCCATCCACATGAAGAAGAAGCTGCGCATGACCGAAGACCAGGTCAAGGCGGAAGCCGCGGCCGGCGTGGCCCGGGCGAAGAGCTATTGCGACGACGTCGAGTTCTCGCCCGAGGACGCCAGCCGCTCCGAGGTCGACTTCATGTGCGAGGTGTCACAACTGGCCGTCGACAACGGCGCGACCACCCTCAACATCCCCGACACGGTCGGCTTCGGCATGCCCGAGGAGTTCGGCGAGCTGATCACGTACGTCCTCGACGCGCGTGCACGGCGACTACATCGTCTCCACCCACTGTCACGACGACCTCGGCCTCGCGGTGGCCAACTCGCTCGCGGGCGTCAGGGCCGGTCGCGCGACAAGTCGAGTGCGCGATCAACGGGCTGGGGGAGCGTGCGGGCAACGCCGCGCTCGAAGAGGTCGTCATGGCGATCAAGACCCGCCGCGACTTCTTCGAGCGCGCTCGACACGCGCGTGCGCACCGAGGAGCTGGCGCGCACGTCACGTATCGTCGCCCGGCTCACCGGCTATCCGGTGCAGTACAACAAGGCCGTTGTCGGGCGCAACGCGTTCGCGCACGAGGCCGGCATCCATCAGCACGGCGTGCTCGAAGACCGAGAGACCTACGAGATCATCGACGCGGGCACCGTGGGCCAGCAGGCGGCGCAGATCGTGCTGGGCAAGCACTCCGGCCGCCACGCGTTCGCCGACACGCTGGCGAAGATGGGCATCAAGGTGCAGGGCGACGCGCTCAACGCCGCGTTCACGCGCTTCAAGGAGCTCTCCGACCGCAAGGTCGAGATCACCGAAGCCGACCTCGAGGCGATCGTCGTCGAGGAGCTCGGCACGAGCCTCGTGCACCGGTTCAGCATGGTCAGCCTCGACGTGCACGGCGGCACGCTGGCGACGCCGAGCGCGACGGTCGTGCTCAACGACAGCGAGTCGGGCACCAAGGTTGACGCGACGGGTGCGGGCAACGGCATGATCGACGCCGTGATCGCCGCGATCGGCCGCGGCCACCGGCGTGTCGGGCACCGTGATCGACTTCAAGGTGTCGTCGGTGACCGGCGGCGGCGACGCGCTCGGTGACGTCGTGATCCAGCTCGACGTCGGCGGCCTGAAGGCTGCCGGCCGTGGCGTGTCCACCGACGTCGTCGAAGCCTCCGCCCGCGCGTACCTCAACGCGGTCAACCGCATCGTCCGCATGCGCGAGCGCAACGACCAACGCGACCCCGACGTCGGCCCATGACCCCCCACCGTTTGTGCAAAAGTGGCCCCTATAGGGCGCGCTCGCGCACAAACGCTTGCGGTTGCGGGCGTCATGAGTGAGGCGGCGGCCGTCAATCAACCGGTGAACCGGTGGACGGAAGCGGCGTGGGCGCAGCGGTACCTGTCGGAACGCGACGACATTCCGCATCGCGTCGAGGGGCTGGCGGTGCTGCTCGAGGTGCTGCCCAACACGCCGGCGCGGGTGCTCGACCTCGGTACCGGCGACGGCAACACGCTCGCCATGGTCCTCGACGCGCGACCCGGCGCGACCGGTGTGGGCGTCGACTTCTCGGCCGAGATGCTCGGGCTCGCCCGCCAGCGCTTCGCAGACGAGCCGCGGGTCGAGATCGTCGAGCATGATCTCGACGCGCCGCTTCCCGACTCGTGGGGCAGCTTCGACCTCGTCGTGTCGAGCTTTGCGATCCACCACTGTGTTGACGAGCGCAAACGCGTGCTCTACGGCGAGGTCTTCGACCGGCTCACGCCCGGCGGCACGTTCCTCAACCTCGAGCACGTCGCGTCAGCGACCGCCAAGTTGCACGACGAGTTCCTCGATGCAATCGGCAAGACAGCGGCGACCGACGACCCGTCCAACAAGCTCGCCCCGGTGGAGACCCAGTTGGAGTGGTTGCGCGCGTTCGGCTTCGACCAGGTCGAGTGCTACTGGAAGTGGCGTGAGCTCGCGCTCTTCGGCGGCGACACGGGCGTTACGCCCCGGTCGTGATCGTCGGGCTCCAGCTCGGCCGCGCGACCTCGTACGCGGTGATGTCGGCCTCGTGCGTGAGCGTGATACCGATGTCGTCGAGGCCGTGCAGGATGCGGTGATGGGTGTGGTCGTCGAGCTCGAACGGCTCGTCGAGGTCGATGGCCGGCACCGCGACCCGCCGGTCGACCACGTCGACCACGATCTCGATCGTGTGATCGTCCTCGACCGCGCGCATGATGCGTTCGATCACCGGCTGGGGGAGCTCGATGGCCACGAGGCCGATCTTGTGGCAGTTGTTGCGGAAGATGTCGGCGAAGCGCGGCGAGATCACCGCACGAAACCCGTAGTCCTGCAGAGACCAGGCGGCGTGCTCGCGTGACGAGCCGGTACCGAAGCTCGGTCCGGCCACGAGAATCTCCGCGCCTTCGTAGCGCTCCTGGTTGAGGACGAAGTCGGAGCGCTCACGCCACTCGGAGAACAGTCCCTCGCCGAACCCCGTGCGCTCGACGCGCTTCAGCCAGTCGGACGGGATGATCTGGTCGGTGTCGACGTCGGAGCGGTCGAGTGGGACGGCCCGGGCGATGATCTCTCTGACCGGTTCCATCAGCGCAAGTCCTCGGGAGTGGTGAAGTGGCCGGCGATCGCGGTGGCGGCCGCGACCGCGGGTGAGACGAGGTGGGTGCGCCCGCCCTTGCCCTGGCGGCCCTCGAAGTTGCGGTTGCTCGTGTCGACGCGCACCGCTCGCCCGCGGCGAGCTTGTCGGGGTTCATGGCCAGGCACATCGAGCATCCGGCTTCACGCCACTCGAATCCCGCGGCGGTGAAGACCTGGTCGAGACCCTCGGCCTCGGCCTGCGGCTTTGACCTTCATCGAACCGGGCACGACCAGCGCGCGCATCCCGTCCTTCAATGTGCGACCCCGCGTGACGTCGGCCGCGGCCCGGAGGTCCTCGATGCGCGAGTTGGTGCACGACCCGATGAACACCGTGTCGACGGCGATGTCGCGAATCGCGGTGCCGGCTTTCAGGCCCATGTACTGCAAGGCGCGTTGGGCCGACTCACGCGCGATGGGGTCGGTGTAGCTCGCGGGGTCGGGCACGACGTCGTCGATGGTCGTCGTCTGCGCCGGGTTCGTGCCCCAGCTCACCGACGGTCGCGAGCGCGGCCGCGTCGAGCACGACCTCCTTGTCGAACGCCGCGTCCGCATCGGTGGGCAGTGCGCGCCACGCGTCGAGCGCGCTGCTCCCAGTCGGCGCCCTTGGGCGCGTAGGGACGGCCTTCGAGGTACGCGAACGTCGTGTCGTCGGGTGCGATCATGCCGGCGCGCGCGCCCGCCTCGATCGACATGTTGCACACCGTCATGCGGCCCTCCATCGAGAGGGCCCGGATCGCCGAGCCGCGGTACTCGATGATCGAACCGATGCCGCCGCCGGTGCCGATCCGGGCGATGATCGACAGCACGACGTCCTTCGCGGTGACGCCCGCCGGCAGGTCGCCGTCGACGCGTGACCGCCATCGTGCCCGGCTTCTCCTGGGGGAGTGTCTGGGTGGCAAGGACGTGCTCGACCTCGCTCGTGCCGATGCCGAACGCGAGCGCGCCGAACGCGCCGTGCGTCGAGGTGTGGCTGTCGCCGCACACGATCGTCATCCCCGGCTGGGTGAGCCCCTGCTCGGGTCCGATCACGTGCACGATGCCCTGGCCGGGATCGCCCATCGGGTAGAGCCGGATGCCGAACTCGGCGCAGTTGGCGCGCGAGCACGTCGATCTGCTTCGCCGAGATCGGATCCGTCGACCGGCTGGTCGATGTCGGTCGTCGGGCACGTTGTGGTCCATCGTCGCGACGCGTGAGCTCGGGCCGGCGCACGCTGCGCCCGTTCAACCGGAGGCCGTCGAACGCCTGCGGCGACGTGACCTCGTGCACGAGGTGCAGGTCGATGTAGAGCAGGTCGGGCTCGCCGTCGGCGCGGTGCACGACGTGGCGCTCCCACACCTTCTCGCTGAGCGTCTTCGCCATGTGGTCGCTCTCATTCGAGCAGATGGCGGGCGTCTCACTATATGAGACGCTAATATCGGTATATGGACAGTGTAGCCGGAGGAGGTCGTAAGTGGCGTGGGCGTCGTCGACAAGTCGGTCGCCATCCTCGAGCTCTGGCCGAGCGCGGGTCGGCGAGTCTCGCCGATCTCGTCGACGCGACCGGGCTCTCGCGCCCGACGGCGCACCGGCTCGCGGTCGCGCTCGAAGTCGCACGGGCTCGTCGGACGCGACGAGCGCGGCCGGTTCCGCCTCGGGGTGCGGCTGCTCGCGTGGGGCGCGCGCGCCGGCGACCGCGGTGGAGCTCGTCGATGCCGCGGCGACCGATCCTCGCCGAGTTGCGCGACGAGACGGGCGAGACCGCGCAGCTCTACGTCCGCGACGGCGACCGGCGGGTGTGCGTCGCCGCATCGGAGCGGCCGAGCCGGGCTGCGCGACACGGTGCCGGTCGGTGCGTCGCTTCCGCTCGATCGCGGGCTCGGGGGCGAGGTGCTGCTCGCGTGGGCCGACGACGCCGATCGCTTCGGCATCCCGCCGGCTCGGTTGGCGTGCCGTGCGACGCCGGGGTTGGGCGGCGAGCGGTGGCGGAGCGGGAGCCCGGCGTCGCCAGCGTGAGCGCACCGGTGCGCGATCCGTCCGGCGCGGTCGTGGCCGCGATCACTGTCAGCGGGCCGATCGACCGGCTCGGCCGGCGGCCCGGGCGGCGCCTCGGCGCACTCGTGACGGCGGCGGCCAAGGCGCTCGAACGGCACGTCTGGACCGGCTGAAGCCGGGGCTGACCGAGCCCCGAATCGGGGTGCCAGCGTGGGTTCACCCGCGAAACAAACGCGAAACATTCCGGCCGTACCGTCACTGCCGATGGACGTCGTGCTGGTGCGCTGGCCCGAAGAGAACGTCCATCTTGGCGAGCTTCGTGCCGCCGGGACGCCCCGGCTGCTGCTCGTGGGGCCCGACGAGCCGCCCCCCGACTCGGTGGATCCGCTCGAGGACTGGATCCGGCTGCCGGCCGAGGACCGCGACGTGCGGGCCCGGGTCGCGACGCTCGAGGCGCGGCGTCGAGCGGCGACCAGGTCGCCCGAGATCGACGACGACGGCCTGCTGCGCTTCCGGGGACGGATGGGTGTCGCTCTCGCCGGTCGAGCGCGCGCTCGCGGCGCGCGCTGGTCGAGCGGTTCGGTGCGGTCGTCGGTCGCGAGTCGCTGGCTCGCCGGGCGTGGCCGGCGGCGCGCCGACCCGCAACGCGCTCGACGTGCACGTCCTCCGGCTTCGCCGCCGGATCGCGCCGCTCGGGCTCGAGGTCCGCACCGTTCGCTCGCGGGGCTACCTCCTCCAGAGTCGCGACGAGCACCACGCGCACTAAGCGGATGATGCAGACCATGACCGTCGTCGAGATCCTCCGGGACATCCTTGTCGTGCTCGTCGCGGCCAAGCTCGCGGCCGAGATCGCCGAGCGGATCAAGGTTCCCCGCGTCGTCGGCGAGATCGTCGCCGGGATGCTCATCGGTCCGTCGGTGCTCGGGCTGGTCGGTGCCGACGAGACGTCCTCGAGGTCCTCGCCGAGCTCGGCGTGATCCTGCTGCTGCTCCAGGTCGGGCATGGAGATGGACGTCCGCGAGCTGGCGCGCCGTCGGTCGCGCGTCGATGAGCGTCGCAGTCGTGGGTGTCTCGTGCCGATGGCGACGGGCTTCGGTGTCGCGACGGGTGTTCGGCTACGACTCCAACACCGCACTGTTCCTCGGCGCCGCACTCGCGGCGACGAGCGTCGGCATCACCGCGCGCGTCTTCAGCGACCTCCGTGCCCTCGACGACGGTCGAGGCGCGGACGGTGCTCGGTGCGGCCGTGGCCGACGACGTGCTCGGCCTCGTGATCCTCACCGTCGTCGTGCGCATCGTCACCGAGGGCACGGTGTCGCTGCTACAGTGCTCGGCATCGTCGGCGTCGCGGTCGGCTTCCTGGTGGTGACCACGGTGGTCGGTTCGAAGGCCGTTCGGTCCACCGCTGTTCCGAGGCGCTCAGCCGTTACTCGCGGTCGCCGGGCACGCTTGGTCGCGCTCGCGCTCGCGTTCACGCTCTCGTTCGCGCGAGCTCGCCGACGCCGCGAAGCTCGCCCCGATCATCGGCGCGTTCGTCGCCGGGCTCTCGCTCAGCCGCAGCGACCAGCGCGAGCGGATCGCGCGCGATCTCACCCCGGTCGGCCACCTCTTCATCCCGGTCTTCTTCCTCGCAGATCGGCATCGACGTCGATGTCGCATCGATTCGTCGCGGCCGTCGGTGCTCGAGATCGCCGCCGCGCTCGTCGTTGTCGCGGTCGTCGGCAAGCTCGCTGGCCGCGGTCGGTGCGATCGGTTCACCGGGCGACAAGCCGCTCATCGGCCTCGGCATGATTCCCCGTGGCGAGGTCGGGCTGATCTTCGCGACCATCGGGCTGCAGGAGGGCGTGCTCGGACGACGATCTCTACGCCTCGCTGCTTGCTCGTGGTGCTCGTCACCACGCTGATGGCGCCGCCGCTGCTTGCGATGGCGCCTCAGACCGGATCCGCGCTGAACGCGGCCCGGCGGGCCGACGTGACGTCGCCGATGCCGGCAGGGTGGATGGCTGCGCATCGACGACGGCGTCGTCGATCTCGCCGGCGACGCCACCGGACCGGATGCGCGCTCAACGTCGGGCTGCAAGCGGCGCTCGCCATGGCCGATGGCCGTCCCGGCAACGCCTGCTCGACTGGCTGGGCGGTCTGGGCGAACGAGCCGTTGCGTTGGGACCGGGAATCGACGGACCTCCTCTGAGGTGCTGCTACGCGGCAACGACCGCACGTGGCGATTCCTCGAAGCGAGCGGCGTGCTCGAGCGTGCGCTTCCCGAGCTCGCCGACGCGGTGCGACGCCGGCGCGCCGACCCATTCCTGCTCGATCCCGAGCCAGGTGCTGCGGTTCTCGCTCGTCGAGCGCATCCGCGATCTCGCGACCGGCGATCCGCGTGCGGCGGCCCGGCACTCGAAGCTGACGCATCCGGAGTGGCTGCTGCTCGCGGCGCTCATCCTCGACACGGCCGGCGAGGACACGTCACCCGTCGAGCCCGCCCGCCGACTGGTGAAGCGGCTCGACCTCGGCGCGGCCGCGGAGCAGGAGATCGCGCTGCTCGTCGGTGACTCGAACCTCATGCGCGCCGCGGCGAATCGGGTCGACGCGTTCGACGAGGAGCGGTGCTCCAGCTCGCCGCCCACCTCGAACGGCCCGAGCGCGCCCGAGCGCTGTACCTGCTGAGCCTCGCGCTCGGCGATTCCGAGCAGGTGGAAGAGGACCGCCTCGATCAGCTCGATGAGCTGGTGCTCGCGTTGCTGGAGCGGTCGACCTCACCGGCCTCGAGGCCCGCAACCTGGTCGAGCGTCGTCGTGCCGAGGCGATCCGTGCCAGTCCGCGAGATCCGCGGGTGATCGAGCGGATCCAAGCGCACCGCGCGCCTACCTGCTCGCACAAGAGGCGTCCGACGTCGCACGGCAGGTCGCGTTGCTCGAGCCGTTGCCGGCGCGTGGCCGGGCGCGGGTCAGCGTGTACGAGCTGCACGGAGCGGCGGCGGGCAGATCGAAGTGGCGGGTGAGGTAGCGTCTCGCGACCGTCCCGGGCTGCTGGCGACCGTCTCCGGCGTCCTCGCCGACCACGGCCTCGACGTGCTCGACGCAGTGGTCGCGACCTGGCCCGACGACGGCGCGCTCGAGTCGTTTCGGGTGCAGCGTCGCCGGTCCCGCGGCATCGTCACCTGGCGCGGATCAATCACGAGCAGTCGATCCGCCTCGACGGCGAGCGCTCGCGGACGCGATCGTCGTCGCGTTCGACGCGCCGCTCAGCTCGCCGCCGAACCCGAATGCCGAGGTGACGTTCGACGACGACGCGTCGCCCTGGTACACGCTCTGCGAGGTGCGCAGCCCCGACCGGGCCGGCTTGCTGCACACGATCACGGTGGCGCTCGCGAGCGCCGGAGCCAACGTGCACTCGGCTCGCCTCGCGACCATCGCCGGCCTCGCCGTCGACCGGTTCGAGCTCAC
Source organism: uncultured Actinomycetes bacterium (assembly GCA_963813635.1). GTDB lineage: Bacteria > Actinomycetota > Acidimicrobiia > IMCC26256 > JBBRZM01 > JBBRZM01. Next base: position 294,348 of record CAWEZO010000007.1, read on the forward strand.
CGACCGCAACGACCGCAAGCTCAACGAGGCCGCGAAGACCGCGATCGTCGAGGCGATCGCGAGGGGCGTCACCCCCCGCAAGCGGCTTGCCGGCCGGAGACGTCACTAAGGAGCAGACGTCACTGACCCGTCGCGACAACTCGAAAGATGCCACGCTGAGCGCCATGAAGCTCGGCGTCGACACCGGGGGCACGTTCACCGACGTGGTGACCGACGACGGCGCAGTGGCCAAGGTCTGCTCCACTCCCGACGATCCGGCAGCGGCCGTGCGCGACGCAATCGCCGCGGCGGTGCCGGCCGGCGCGCGGGCCGAGTTGCTGGCGCACGGCACGACCGTGGCGACCAACGCGCTGCTGCGAGCGGCGCGGGGGCAGGGTCGCGCTGGTCGCGACGACCGGTACCGGCGACGTCATCGAGATCGCGCGCCAGGTGCGCCCGTCGCTGTACGACCCGTTCGCCGATCGGCCCGAGCCGCTCGTACCCCGCGAGCTCCGGTTCGAGGTCGGCGGGCGCCTCGACGCCGACGGCCACGAGATCGAGCCGCTGACGCTCGAGCACCTCGACTCGTTCGCCGCCGACGTCGACGCGGTGGCGGTCTGTCTGCTGCACGCCGACCTGAACGCGGCGCACGAGCAGGCGGTCGCGCAGGCGCGTTCGTGCCGGGGATTCGATGTGACGTGCTCGCACGACGTCTCGCCCGAGTTCCGGGAGTACGAACGGATCGTCACGACGGTCGCGAACGCGATGCTGCGGCCGGTCTGCCGTCCGTACCTCCGCGACCTCGCCGCGCTCGCCGACTCGGTGCTGGTCATGACGTCGGCCGGTGGCCTGATGCCGGCGGTGCAAGCGGCGGAGCTTCCCGCATCGCTGCTGCTCACGGGCCCGGCGGGCGGCGTCCGCGCCGCCGCCGAGCTGGCGACCGCGTGCGGACTGCCCGACGCGGTGTGCTTCGACATGGGCGGCACGAGCACCGACGTGTGCCTGGTCCGGGGCGGCGTGCCCGAGCCGGCGCCGATCACGAAGGTCGCGGGGTTCCCGATCCGGTTGCCGGCGCTCGACATCCACACGATCGGTGCGGGCGGAGGTTCGATCGCGCGCCTCGATGCCGGCGGCGCGCTGGTGGTCGGTCCGGAGAGCGCCGGCGCGGTGCCGGGTCCCGCGTGTTACGGCCACGGCGGGCCGAGGCACCGACCGTCACCGACGCGGATCTCGTGCTCGGTCGCATCCCGCGCGGAGCCGCGTTCCCCGGTCTCGGCCGGCTGGACCTGCGCCGCGGCGCGGCCGGCGCTCGAGCAGGCCGGAGTCTCGGCCGACGGTGTCGATTGCCGTCGTCGACGCGGCGATGGAACGCGCGGTGCGGTCGGTGACGGTCGAGCGCGGCGTTGACCCTCGCGAGCTGGCGCTCGTCGCGTTCGGCGGCGCCGGTCCGCTCCATGCGTGCGCGGTGGCCGACGCGCTCGGCGATGCGCGCGGTGATCGTGCCGCCGCGGGCGGGCGTGTTCTCGGCCGTCGGGCTGCTGTGCTCTCCGCGCGCAGCGCGAGCTCGTCCGCAGCTGGTCGACGCCCGGCGAGACCGACGGACTGGACGACGCGCTCAACGGCCTCCGACGGGAGGCGGTTGCGCTCGTGGGCGGCGACGCTGCCGGAGCCGAGACGTTCGTCGACTGCCGCTACGCGGGACAGAGCCACGAGCTCACCGTCGCGACGGTCGACGCGTTCCACGACGAGCACGCGCGCCGCAACGGCTACGCCCGCGCCGACGCCCCGATCGAGGTGGTCGCGCTGCGGGCCCGCGCGCCGCGACGCGCCACTCGACATCGAGGCGCTCCCGGAAGTTGTTCGTCGCCGGGTCGTCGGGCCGCAGGTCGTCGCCGAAGCCGACTGCACGGTCTGGGTGCCCGACGGCTGGACGGCCGAGCCCGGCCCGCTCGGCGCCTGGATCCTCGAGCGGAGCGCGGGTCCATGAGACTCGACCCCGCCTCGTTGCAGGTGTTGATCTCGCGCCTCGTCGGCATCGCCGAGGAGATGGGTGGTGTGCTGCGCCGCGCCGCGTACAGCCCCAACATCAAGGAGCGCGCCGACTGCTCGGCCGCGCTGTTCGCCGCCGACGGCGATCTGCTCGTGCAGGCGGAGCACATTCCCGTGCATCTCGGCTCGATGCCCGCTGCCGTGCACGCCGCGATCGACGCAACCGCGGAACATGGCGTGAGGGCCGGTGAGCAGATCGTGCTCAACGACCCGTTCGCCGGGGGGACGCACCTCAACGACGTCACGCTCGTGGCGCCGTGCTTCGTCGACGACGGAGCTCGTCGGCTGGGCCGCGAACCGCGCGCACCACGCGGACCTCGGCGGCATTGCGCCCGGCTCGATGCCACCCGACGCGCTCGAGATCGACGAGGAGGGGCTGCGGTTCCCGCCGATGCTCCTGACGGCCGCCGTCGAGGCGAGGTTCGCGTCGAGCTCGCGCACACCCGACGAGCGGCGCGGCGATCTCGACGCGCAGATAGGCGCGAACCGGCTCGGTGTGGAACGCCTCGCTGCGCTGGCCCGGCACCTCGGCTCCACCGCGCCCGACGCGTTCGCCGAGATCATTGACTACGGCGAGCGCCGCATGCGCGCCGCGCTGCACAGAGCTGCCCGACGGCGAATGGCGCTTCGACGACGTGCTCGACTCGGCGGGTCCCCGCCCCGAACAACAGCAGTCGACACCGGTCGTCGTGACGTTGCGCATCGCGGGTGAGACCGCGACCTTCGACTTCACCGGTACGGGGGCGCAGCGTCCGGGCAACGTCAACGCGGTCGAAGCGGTGACGGTGAGCGCAGTCGCGTTCGCGTTGCGGTCGCGCGACCGACCCCGACGATCCCCGCGAACGGTGGGGCCATGCGACCGGTCACGGTGCTGGCACCGGTCGGCACGGTCGTCGCGGCGCAACCGCCGGTCGCGGTCGGCGCCGGAAACGTCGAGGTGAGCCAGCGCGTCGCCGACGTCTGCCTGGGTGCGCTCGCGAACGCGGTGCCCGACCGGCTCGGCGCCGCGAGCCAGGGCACGATGAACAACGTCATGCTCGGCGGTGACACGTGGGTGTACTACGAGACGATCGGCGGCGGCCAAGGTGGGCGGCCCGGTCGCGACGGTATGAGCGGCGTGCACACCAACATGACCAACACGCGTGACACGCCGATCGAGGCACTCGAACGCGCCTTGCCGGTACGAGTCCGCGTGTACGGGCTGCGCAGCGGGAGCGGCGGTGCAGGTCGCTGGTCGGGCGGCGACGGGATCCGGCGCGATCTCCAGCTCCTCGCACCGGCGACCGTCTCGCTCGTCACCGAGCGGCGCACCAGCCGGCCGTGGGGCCTCGCCGGTGGCGGCCCCGGCGCGGCGGGCGAGAACTGGTTGTTGCGCGGCGGCGTCGAGGCGACGGCCGAGCGCGTCGCCGACAAGGTGACACTGGACCTGGAGCCGGGCGACGTGTTGCGCATCCTGACGCCCGGCGGCGGCGGATGGGGAACGCCTCGCTTGTGAGCGCTCCTGGACGTCGGACCGTAGAATGCGCGTCATGCAGTGCGAGGCTGCGATCGACATCGATGCCGCGCCCCGCGATGTCTGGGCGGTGCTGACCGACGTCGAGCGGTGGCCGCAATGGACAGCTTCGATGACGAGCGTCCAGCGTCTCGACGAAGGCCCGTTCGCCGTGGGGAGTAGAGCGCGCGTCCGCCAGCCCAAGCTTCCGGCCGCGGTGTGGGAGGTCACCGATCTCGAGCCCGAGCGCTCGTTCACTTGGACCGCGAGCGCCCCGGGGGTCAACTCCACTGCCGAGCACCGGTTGACGCCTCGACCGGCCGGTGCCGTGAGCGTGACCCTCGGCATCTCCCAGACCGGCCCGCTGTCTCCGCTCGTCGCCCTGCTCGGCTCCCGCATCACCCGGCGGTACGTGCGAATGGAGGCCGAGGGGCTGAAGCGGCGCTGTGAGGATCTCGAGCGAGGCTGAGGTACGTCAGTCGAGCGAGCGGACGCTCACGACTTCCACTTCGAACGCGCGGCTCGGGCCGTCGTAGTTGACGACCTCGCCGGGCGCGTGACCGACGAGCGCCTGACCGAGCGGCGAGCTCGTCGACAGCACGTCGAGCTCGGGATGCCGCTCCTCGATGGAACCCACGAGGTACGACATCGTGTCTTCGTCGTCGTCCATGCGAATCTCGACGACGGTGCCCGGCGCGACGACGTCGCCCGCTGTCCCTTCGACGACGATCGCGTACTTGAGGAGCTGCTCGAGCTGGCGGATACGCGCCTCGTTGTGGCCCTGCTCGTTCTTCGCCGCGTCGAAGTCGGCGTTCTCACGAATGTCACCGTGCTCGCGTGCCTTCTCGATCCACGCCGAGATCTCCTTGCGCCTTTTGTTGGAGCGCTCCTCGAGCTCGTCCTGCAGGCGCTGATGCGCTCGGGGTGAGAGGTGCGGTTGTTCGGGCCGTTCCATGGCGATGAAGATACCTGGCGCGCCGGTGGACGCTGACGATGCGGTTACTCGTTTGACAGTGCTCGTCCGGAATGGGAACCTGATGGTTCTATGTGTGACGGCTCGACCACCGCGCGCCACGACGCCACCGACGATCGTTTCGACGACGGCTTCGGCGTCATTATCTTGTAGCGAGCGCCGCAGTCCGGCGTTCGCTCTCGACCGTCCACCTCGGTGGGCGGTTTTTCGTTCCCCGACTCTGCAACAGCCCACATCACACCCGCATCCGACCAAGCCCAAGCCAGACAGGAACACCGTGACCTACAGGATCGGCATCATCGGCGGTGACGGCATCGGCCCCGAGGTCGTGGCCGAGGCCGAGAAGGTGCTGCGCGCCACAGGCGTCGATCATGTGGCGGTGCCGTTCGACCTCGGTGGGGCGCGCTATCTCGAAACCGGCGAGGTCTTGCCCGACGCGACGCTCGACGAGATCCGCACCCTCGACGCCGTGCTGCTCGGTGCCGTCGGCACTCCCGACGTGCCACCCGGTGTGCTCGAACGGGGCCTGCTGCTCGAGTTGCGGTTTGCGCTCGACCTCTACATCAACCTCCGGCCATTTGTTGCGGGGCCGAGCGCGTACAACGACGGTATCGATCTGGTCGTCGTGCGCGAGAACACCGAAGGTGTCTACGCGGGCGAGGGCGGGTTCCTGCGCCACGGCACGCCCCACGAAGTCGCGACGCAGGGATCGGTCAACACGCGGATGGGCGTGGAGCGCTGCGTGCGCTACGCGTTCGACCTGGCCCGGTCGCGTGACCGCAAGCACCTCACCCTGGTGCACAAGACCAACGTGCTGACCTTCTCCGGCGACTTGTGGCAGCGCACGTTCAACGAGGTGGCGACCGAGTATCCCGACGTTGCCACCGGCTATCACCACATCGACGCGGCGTGCATCTACTTCGTGCAGGACCCCGGCCGCTACGACGTCGTGGTCACCGACAATCTGTTCGGCGACATCCTCACCGACCTCGGTGGCGCGGTCTCGGGCGGCATCGGCCGTGCCGCGTCGGCCAACCTCAACCCGGCGCGCACCGGGCCGTCAATGTTCGAGCCCGTGCACGGCTCCGCGCCCGACATCGTGGGCACAGGCACGGCCGATCCACGCGCCGCGATCATCTCCGCTGCGATGCTCGCCGAGTTCCTCGGCGAAGCTGACAGCGCGGCCCGTATCCGAAAAGCAGTTGCCGGATCCGACGACGTGGTGGGCACCACGTCGGAGGTCGGCGACGCGATCGCCCGCGCCGTCTGAGCGCGGTCAACAGAAAGGCAGCACCGAAATGCCGTTCGAGACCACCGAGAAGATCTGGATGGACGGAAAGCTCGTCGATTGGGACGACGCGCGCATCCACGTGCTCACGCACACGCTCCATTACGGGTCCGGTGTGTTCGAGGGCATCCGCGCGTACCCGACGGCAAACGGCCCCGCGGTGTTCCGGCTCACCGACCACATCCGACGGCTCCACGAGTCGGCCGACCTGTTCCTGATCGAGATGCCGTACTCGGTCGAGGAGCTCGTCGAGGCGGTCAAGGAGACGATCCGCGTCAACGGCGTGGAGTCCTGCTACATCCGGCCCATCGTGTACCTCGGGTACGGCGAGATGGGTCTCAACCCGCTCACGTCGCCGGTGCAGGTGTCGATCGCCGTGTGGCCCTGGGGCACGTACCTCGGCGACGAGGGCCTCAAGCACGGCGTGCGCATGAAGGTGTCGTCGTGGCGGCGCATCGATCCCAACGTGAATCCGGCCGCGGCAAAGGGCACCGGTATCTACGTCAACTCGAGCCTCGCGAAGGTCGAGGCGCTCAAAGCCGGCTACGACGAGGCGATCATGCTCAACACGCACGGCTTCGTGGCCGAGTGCACCGGCGAGAACGTGTTCATCGTGCGCAACGGCGTGCTGGTGACGCCGCCGCTGTCGTCGGGCGCGCTCGAGGGTCTGACGCGCGACTCGGTGATTACCATCGCACGCGACCTCGGCTACGAGGTGCGCGAAGACAACCTCCTGCGCAGTGATCTGTATCTCGCCGACGAGGCGTTCCTCACCGGCACCGCCGCCGAGATCGTGCCCATGCGCTCGGTCGACGACCGCGAGATCGGCGAGCCGGGCGAGATCACCCGCAAGATCCAGGAGACCTACTTCGCCGCGGTGCACGGCGAGCTCGACACCTATCGAGACTGGCTCGAATATGTCCGCTGACAGCCCGCTCAACGAGACGCTCGACACCCGTGATCCAGAGTGGCCTGCCGCGGTCGAGATCTACGACACAACGTTGCGGGACGGGTCGCAGCTCGAGGGCATCTCCCTGACCGTCGACGACAAGCTGCGTATCGCGGAGCAGCTCGACTGGCTCGGCGTGCATTTCATCGAGGCCGGCTGGCCGGGCGCGAATCCGAAAGACGACGAGTTGTTCCGGCGCATCGGCAACGAGCTGACGCTCGACACCAGCCGGCTCGTCGCATTCGGCATGACGCGTCGCATCAAGGGCAAGGTCGACTCCGACGACACGCTCCGTCATCTGGTCGAGTCGGGCGCGCCGACCGCATGCATCGTCGGCAAGACGTGGGACTACCACGTGCTCGAAGCGCTCCAGACCGATCTCGACGAAGGCGTCGCCATGGTCGCCGACTCGGTCGAGTACCTCCGCGCCCAGGGCATGGACGTGCTCTTCGACGCCGAGCACTTCTTCGACGGCTACCGGCGCAATCCCGAGTTCGCGCTGCGCGTGCTCGAAGGCGCGGCCGTGAAGGGCGCGTCGCATCTGGTGCTGTGCGACACCAACGGCGGCACGCTGCCGCACGAGGTCGAAGGCATCGTGCGCGAGGTCGTGGCCTACTTCGGTGACGACGTCGTGATCGCGGTACACCTCCACGACGACGCGGGCACCGGCGTCGCCAACGCGCTCGCCGGCGTACGCGGCGGCGCCACCCAGGTGCAGGGCACCATCAACGGCTACGGCGAGCGCACCGGCAACTGCAACCTCACCACGATCATCCCCGACCTCACGCTGAAGATGGGCATCGAGACGATCCCGAGCGACCGGTTCGAGCGGCTCACACCGGTCGCGCACCACGTCGCCGAGCTCGTCAACATGGCCCTCAATCCGCAGGCGCCGTTCGTGGGCTCGTCTGCGTTCGCGCACAAGGCCGGCATCCACACGAGCGCGATCGCCAAGCGCCCCGACGCGTACGAGCACGTGCACCCCGACAGCGTCGGCAACGGCACCCGTTTCGTGGTCTCGGAGCTCGCCGGCAAGTCGACGCTCACGCTCAAGGCGCAGGAGCTGGGGATCGAGCTCGACGGGCCGCAGCTCAACGAGGTGATCGACACGCTCAAACGGCTCGAGCACGAGGGGTACCACTTCGAGGTGGCCGACGCGTCGCTCGAGCTGCTGATGCGCCACGCGACCGGGTGGCGCCAGCCGTGGTTCCGCGTCGAGACGTTCCGGGTGATCACCGACGATCTCGACGCCGAAGAGACGCCGGGCGGCGTCACGACGGAAGCCACGCTCAAGGTGCACGTCGGCGGTGAGCGGATCATCGCAACCTCGGAAGGCAACGGGCCCGTGAACGCGCTCGACGGCGCGCTGCGCAAGGCCGTCAGCACGCGCTATCCGGCGCTCGACCACGTACATCTCACCGATTACAAGGTGCGCGTGCTCGACACCCAGAAGGGCACCGGTGCCGTCACCCGCGTGCTGGTCGACTCCACTGACGGCGAGCGCACGTGGACGACCATCGGCGTGAGCGACAACATCATCGAGGCGTCATGGCAGGCGCTGGCCGACTCGCTGGTGTTCGGCTTGCTCAAAGCCGAGTCGAACGGCTAGCTCGCGCCGATGCCGACCGATCCCTACATCCCCGCCCGTCTCGAAGATGAGCCGCGCCAGGAGACCAACCTTGCGCCGGGCGTGAAGCTGCCTGCTGCCAACGCGTGGCGGGCTGATCGTCCCGGTGACCTGGAAGCGGGCCAGCCGAGCGGCGCGTTGCTGGGCTCGCCCGGTCCCAACGTCGGCTACGCGCTCACGCTGGTCGAGCGCATCAAGGATCAACTCGTCACCGCCCCGCACGAGCGCGTCGACGACGCCATGGGCGTGATTGCCGAGATCGCGATGAAGCGAGCCTCGCTGTTCGGGCGGGCGCCGGTGATGGCCGACGTCGACGCCGCGCGTGCCCTGCTCGGCTACGAGGGCAACGTGCCCGACGATTTCGTCGAATGGCGCGTGCGCGCGGTGCACGACGCGAACGACGATTACGTCCAACGGCGCTCGCTGATCGATGCGGTGCCCGACGAATTGTTGCGGCTCACCTCGAGCGCGTTCACGGCCCAGGTGCCACGCGCGCAGGAGGACCTCCGCGCCTCGGCTGCTGCCGCTGCTACGGCCGGGCCGACATGAGCTTCTTGCTCACCGAGGAGCAGCAGCAGCTCAAGGCGGCGCTACGGCGCTTCGCCGACAAGGAGATCGCGCCGCAGGCAGCCGCAGCCGACGAACGCGAGGAGTATCCCTGGGCGTCGTTCGACGCCTGGCGCGACTCGGGCTTCGTGCGGGCCCTGTACCCCGAAGCGCTCGGCGGTGAGGGCGGCGACACCATGACCTACGCGCTCGCCGTCGAGGAGGTGGCGCGTGTCTGTGCGTCGTCGTCGCTCTTCGTGCTCATCTCGCGACTCGCGATGTCGGTGCTGATGCGCCACGGCACTCCCGCGTTGCAGACGAAATATGTGCCACGCGTCGCGTCGGGCGAGTGCCAGGCGAGCTACTGCCTGTCGGAGCCCAACGCCGGCAGCGACGTCGCGTCGATGGCGATGCGGGCTGTGCGCGACGGCGACCACTACGTGCTCTCGGGCACCAAGGTGTGGATCACCAACGCGGGGATCTCCGACTTCTACACCGTGTTCGCCAAGACCGATCCCGATGCCGGCTACCGGGGGATCAGCGCGTTCGTGGTCGAGAAGACGTTCCCCGGCTTCTCGATCGGCAAGCTCGAGCACAAGATGGGTGTGCGCGGCTCACCGACGGGCGAGATCGTGCTCGACGACGTGCCGGTGCCGGCCGAGAATCTCATCGGCGAAGAGGGCCGCGCGTTCGGCTACGCGATGGCCGCGCTCGACGCGTCGCGGCCGATCGTCGGCGCGCAGGCCGTCGGCATCGCGCAGGGTGCGCTCGATGTCGCGGCGCGGTACGTGACCGAGCGCCGTCAGTTCGATCAGCGCATCGCCGACTTCCAGGGCATCCAGTTCATGCTCGCCGACATGGCCACGCAGCTCGAAGCGGCTCGACTCCTCGTGTACTCGGCCTGCGCCAGGATCGATGCCGGCGACCCCGGCGTCACCCGGGCCTCGGCGATGGCGAAGCTCTTCGCGTCCGATACCGCCATGCGCGTCACCACCGACGCGGTGCAACTGTTCGGCGGCGCGGGCTACACGCGCGATTTCCCCGTGGAGCGCATGATGCGGGACGCCAAGGTGACGCAGATCTACGAAGGCACCAACCAGGTGCAGCGCATCGTCATCGCCCGCCGTGTGCTCGACGAGCTGCCCCCGGAGAGCTGACCGGCGCCTCGTACACTCCCCGGATGGCCGCCGTCCGGGTCCGCTTCTCACCCGCGCCGAGCGGGTCGCTGCACGTGGGCTCGGCGCACACCGCGCTGTTCAACTGGCTGTTCGCGCGCCATCACGGCGGCACGTTCATCTTGCGCATCGAAGACACCGACGTCACGCGGTCTCGTGCCGAGTGGGTCGAGGGCATCCAGACGACCATGGCCTGGCTCGGCCTCGATTGGGACGAAGGCCCAGTGCTCCAGAGCACCCGCTTCGCGGGCTACCTCGCGGCCGCCGATCAGCTGATCGCCAGCGGCGATGCGTACGAGTGCTACTGCACCGAAGAGGAGCTGAAGGCGCGCAACGAGGCGGCGAAGGCCGCCGGCCGTCCTCCCGGCTACGACGGCCACTGCCGCGACCTCTCGCCCGACGAGCGAGCCGTGCTCGCGGCCGAGGGCCGCACCGCCTCGATCCGGTTCCGTTCGCCCGACGACGGCGTCAGCACGTTCGACGATCTCATCCGCGGCGAGGTCAGCGTCGAGTGGGCCCACATCGCGGACTTCGTCATCGTGCGCTCGGGCGGCACCCCGCTGTTCTTCCTCGCCAACGCCGTCGACGACCTCGAGATGGCGATCACGCACGTCATCCGGGGTGAGGACCTGCTCGACTCCACGCACCGCGTGCTCGCGCTCCGGGCCGCGCTCGGGGTGACCGACCGACCGGTGTACGCACACCTGCCGCTGCTGGTCGGCGCCGACCGCGGCAAGCTCTCGAAGCGTCACGGCGCGGTGGCGCTCGAAGACTTCCATCACGACGGCTACCTGGCCGAGGCAGTCCTCAATTACCTCGCGCTTCTCGGCTGGGCGCCCGAAGACGGCCGCGAGGTGCTGGAGCCCGAGCAGATCGTGGCCGGCTTCGAGCTCGAGCGCGTGACCCACTCGGCGGCCTTCTTCGACCACCAGAAGCTCGACTGGATGAACGGCGAGCACCTGCGCGCCCTCCCACTCGACGAGCTCGACGACGCGCGCCCGGCCGTTCGCCGTCGAGCGGTTCGGCTCTTCGCTCGATACCGGCACGTTCCATGGCGCCCTGCGAATCGGTCAGGAGCGGGCGGTCACGCTCGTCGCCCTCGTCGGCCAGATGGACTTCCTCTTCGTCGATGACGCCGACTTCGCGATCGAGCCCGAGTCGTGGGACCGGCTCGTGGCCACCGACCAGGTCGGGGCGATCCTGGATGCCGTGCTCGCCCACCTCGAGACCTGCGACTGGACGGTTGACGCGATCGACCTGCGGCCCGTGCTCCAGCCGCTCGGCGTGAAGCCCTCCAAGGGGCTCACCGCCGTGTACACCGCGGTCGAAGGGCGCCGCGCGGGTCTCCCGCTGTTCGACTCGATCCACCTGCTCGGCCGCGAGCGCGCGCTGACCCGAGTACGCGCGGCTCGCGACCGGCTCCACGGCGGCGGATGATGCCGTTCCGCAGGACGCGCTGGGTGATCGGTGTCGTGGTGCTGCTCGGCTTCACGTACTTCGCGGTGACATTCGTGCAGGTGTGGTGGGCTGCACGTCACGACAGCACACGCCGGTCGCAAGCCATCGTCGTGCTCGGGGCGGCGCAGTACAACGGCCGGCCGACCGCGGTGTTCCGCGCCCGCCTCGATCACGCCGCCCAGCTGTACCACGACCACATCGCGCCGATGATCGTCGTCACGGGCGGCAAACAGCCCGGCGACAAGTTCACCGAAGCCGGCGCGGGCGCCGACTACCTGCACGGCAAAGGAATCCCCGACGCCGCGATCCTGCGCGAGACCACGTCTGTGTCCTCGTGGGAGTCGCTCGCCGCGTCGGCGCGCATCCTGAAACAACGCGGCGTCACCAAGGTCACGCTCGTCTCCGACCCGTTCCACTCGCTGCGCATCCGCCTCATCGCCGATGACCTCGGACTCGACGCGGTGACGTCACCCACGCACACGAGCCCGATCACCGGCATCAGTGAGTGGCGACGCTTCTTCAATGAGTCAGTGCGCGTCGCGGTCGGACGGATCATCGGGTTCAACCGGTTGTCGCGCACCGGGCGGGTGGGGAAGCTCGTGTCGGGAGTCGCTATCCTGGCGACACCTTCGGGGGTGGTGTAATCGGTAACACAACAGGTTCTGGTCCTGTCGTTGGGGGTTCGAGTCCTCCCCCCCGAGCCCGCCGGCGAGTCGCCATCTCGCCGGTCGCACGCCGCGATCGATCGGTGTGCACCCGGCCCCGTCGTCTAGTGGCCTAGGACGCCGCCCTCTCAAGGCGGAAGCGGCAGTTCGAATCTGCTCGGGGCTGCTCCCGGGCCCGGCCTCGTTCGGAGGTCGGGCCCTGTTCTTTGGTCGCGCTCTCCCCGCCGTCGGGATCCTCGCCGGCGTCGCTTCGGGACCGGCGCCGGTTCCCTCGCGCACGGTGCAGCCGGCGCCATGCTCGATCGCGTTCGCGTCCTCCTCGACCGCGCTCGCCGCGCTCGTCGCGGCGTCACGTGTCGCGCCGGCGTGTGCCGCGGTCGCGCGTGCAGCGCGGTTTCGGCGCGTGAGCGGTCTCTGACGCGCTCAAATTCACTCTTCTCGCGCGACGCGTGTTGTCCGTTCTGCACTAATCCGTTTGCATCGCAATCCGCGAATCTTGCTGTCATCACGAAATTTTTTTCTTGATGTGCACACCGGCGAACGCGTGGCGTTGTCAAGCGTTGTCATCGTCAACGCGACGACGCACGCGACGACGTCACGCGCGTGTGTTGATGGCGCGAATCTGTTGTATCTATTGCGATCGAGCGGCGAATTCATCGTTCGCACGGGTGCGCGCGACACGTGCAGCGCGCGTGACAACAAACTCGCGCGAGGTGTGGACATCGCGTGCCGACACGCGGCGCGCGGACGTGCAAAACATCGGAAATGCTTGACCTTGCATGCCGAATACGTTCAACTTCTCTGGGTACACGCGCACAGCGCGAGCCGAACGCGGAGGTTGGCGTGAACAAGTCTGAGCTCGTTGACGCGGTCGTGGCGAACGCGACAGCAGAAGGCGCGGACCTCGGCAGAGGTGACGCCGAGAAGGCCGTGAACGCGTTCATCAAGGCAGTGCAGGACGCGGTATCGCAAGGCGACAAGGTCACGTTGCCGGGCTTCGGTGCCTGGTCACGCACAGATCGTGCCGCTCGCATGGGGCGTAATCCGCGCACCGGCGAGCCGGTCAATATCGCGGCGTCGAAGGGCGTGAAGTTCTCGGCGGGAGCCGCCTTCAAGTCCGCCGTGAAGTAGGTGCGAGGGGCGTCTTGCCGTTCGACCTGCATTCGACAGTAACCCGACTAGAGAGGTGGTGACCGTGCCTCCGGCAAAGAGACGAACAGCACGGAAGTCAGCAGCAAAGAAGACGGCGCGTAAGCCGGCGAAGAGAAAAGCACCCGCGAAGCGGCGTGCGGCGAAGAAGACGGCGGCACGTAAGCCGGCGAAGCGTCGCAAGGCTGTTAAGCGCAAGGGTCCGGCGAAGAAGCGGGCGGCGAAGAAGCTCCCGCGTAAGCCGGCGAAGCGTCGCAAGGCAGTGAAGCGCAAGGGTCCGGCGAAGAAGCGGGCGGCGAAGAAGCTCCCGCGTAAGCCGGCGAAGCGTCGCAAGGCTGTCAAGCGCAAGGGTCCGGCGAAGAAGCGGGCGGCCAAGAAGGCCACTCGCAAGCCGGCCAAGCGTCGTCCTGCGAAGCGTCGCTAGCCGCTACACCGTCCACACCCAAGCAGATGGAGGGGCCTTCGGGTCCCTCCATCTACGCGTCGCGACAGTCGCGGCCGGCGCGCGATCAGAGGTCGTCGATGCGCTTGAACGCTTCCGCCTCCATGGTCGCGCTCCCTGCGCCGTCGGGATACCCGCCGGCGCCCCTTTGGAGCGGTCGCCGCTCCGTGCTCGCGCACGGTGAGACCGGCGCCAAGCTCGACTCGCTGCGCTCGCTCGTCGCGCGCGCTGCGTCGCGTGCCTCGTCAACAATGCGTGTCGCGAACGCGTCGCGTTGCGCAGTGGCCGACGGCGAGTCGGCTTCGATACCCATCGTCGAACGCCACTGGCTCCGGTGACACAGCAACGCCGCAACCTTTTGGTCGACGAAACCTTCCACGCGTTCGAGATGGTCGACCTCTTCGGCCTCGAATAACAGCAGAGTCTGCGGACGGTGCGGTGCGAGCTCCTGCTCAGGGAAGAACAGCGGGTCGCGTGCGTCGACGATCGCATCGATCGTGAGCTCGCCGGCGCGGCGATGATCGGGGTGGAGCCGGTATCGCTTCCAGGGGTCGTGACCGAGCACGACGTCGGGGCGAATCCGGCGCAGCACGGCGCAGACGGCCGCCCGCTCCTCTCGCCCGTTCTCGAGCTCGCCGTCGACGGCGCCCAGCGTCTGCACGGTGTCGCTTCCCAGCGTTGCAGCCGCGGCTCGTTGCTCCTCGAGCCGGACGCGCGTGAGGTCGTGCACGTCGATGACGGGGTCCCAGGAGCCCTTCGAGCCGTCGGTGAGCACGAGGAGGTGGACCGAGGCGCCGCCCGCGGCCCATTTGGCGAGCGTTGCCCCGCAGCCGAACTCGATGTCGTCGGGGTGCGCGCCGATCGCCAGGACTCGCCCCGGCACCGCAAGATCGACGGTCGCCGGAGTGCGAGTGTCGCTCACGGAATCAGCTCGGCTTCGGCGAGGTCGGCCGGCACGTCGACGTCGAACGCGAGGTCGGGGTCGCGCACGACACGCAGCCCGAGGCCCAGTCGCCGCGACTCGGCTGCGTGACGCCGGAACGAGCCCGGTCCGTAGGCGAAGCGGAACGGTGCGTCGGCCGGCAGCGAGAGCACGGGTGTGCCGTCATCGCGGTGGCACGGCACCAGCGCGGTAATCGGTCGAGATCCGTCGCGGGCGATGCCGCCGAGCGCGCGCGCCCGGGCGAGATCGGCGTGGGCCACGATCACGCGTGCGCAGCGACGCCGGCGGAAATGCTCGCGACCCACGTCGGCCGCGGCGTCGAGCGTGCCCGGATCGGCGAGCACCGTCAGGCCGAGCTCGGCGGCCCAGTCGAGCACTTCGGGGGCACTCGACACCACGACCACCGGCAGATCACCGGCCGCGGCCACGACCGTCGCCGCAAGCCGGCGACCGAGGTCGGCGCGGTCGGCGCCGGCCACACGCGTGGCCAGGCGGGCCTTGCCGAGAGCGAAGGCCCGGATGGGCACGACGACCCCTGTCGTTCGCGGCGGCGTTCAACGGCATCGCCATGCAGTGAAGGCACACCGTCCGATCTCGACCGATTCAAGCTGCATCTTCGTGCGTATGCTACCGGCCGTGGAAATCGTGTATCCCGTCCTGCGCTCGACATGCGTCATACCTGTGCGTCACGGGATGCAGTGGACGATCGAAGACGGGCACCGCATCCCGGTGCGTGGGCCGGTGATTCTCGCGACCAATCACACGTCGTACCTGGATCCGTTCGCGCTCGCCAACGTCGCCGACCGACGTCATCGGCGGGTGCGTTTCCTCGCCAAAGCCGAGCTGTTCGACAAGCGGGGCGTCGGCTTCCTGCTTCGTCACGCCCGCCAGATCCCCGTCAAACGCGAGACCGCCGACGCGGCCGGGTCGCTCGACCCCGCGGTCGAGGCGCTGCGCCGGGGCGAGTGCGTCTCGGTGTTCCCCGAGGGCACCATCTCGCTCGACTTGGAACCGATGGCGGCCAAGACGGGCACCGCGCGCCTTGCCGAGCAGTCCGGAGTGCCGGTCACGCCCGTGGGGCTCTGGGGCGCCCACCGGACCCTCTTCAAGGGCCGCAAGCCGCGGTGGCGGTGGGGGATCGCCGAGGTGGCAGTGGTCGGGCAACCGGTGCCCATCGGCGCCCACGAGGATGTGCACGCCGCCACGGAGCGGATCATGGTTGCAATCGCAGCGTGCGTCGCGCGCGCCCGCGAGATCTATCCCCAGCGCCCCGAGCCCGGAGAGGACGACTGGTGGGTACGAAGACCCGAGACCGTCATGGTGCATCGGGCGCAGGCGACCGAAGCGGGGGAGCATGAGCACGAGCACGAGCACGAGCACGAGCAGCGTCGCGGTCATCGGCGCGGGGTCCTGGGGCACCGCGTTCGCCGGTCTCGTCGCCGGCAACGCG
Organism: uncultured Actinomycetes bacterium; assembly: GCA_963813635.1. Classification (GTDB taxonomy): domain Bacteria; phylum Actinomycetota; class Acidimicrobiia; order IMCC26256; family JBBRZM01; genus JBBRZM01. The sequence continues at coordinate 310,533 of CAWEZO010000007.1, forward strand.
CCGACGGTGCTGTGGGCGCGCGAGCCCGAGCTCGTGACGAAGATCAACGCGGAGCACGAGAACACCATGTACCTCGCGGGCATCTCGCTCCCCACCGATCTCGTCGCCACGAACGACCTGGGCGAGGCGTGCAGCGGCGCCGACGTGATCGTGATGGGGGTGCCGTCGCACGGCTATCGCGACGTGCTCACCGCCGCCGCCGACCTGATCGGCCCGCACGTGCCGGTGGTGAGTCTCTCGAAGGGCGTCGAGCAGGGCACGCTGCGACGCATGACCGAGGTCGTCGCCGAGGTGCTGCCGGCCCACGACCCGGATCGCATCGGCGTGGTCACGGGGCCGAACCTCGCTCGCGAGGTCGCCGAGGGTCAGCCGACGGCGTCGGTGATCGCGATGCGCGACGAAGCAGTGGCTGCGCAACTGCAGCAGCTCTTCATGACCCGCACGTTCCGCGTCTATACCAACCCCGACGTCGTCGGTTGCGAGATTGCCGGCGCGCTGAAGAACGTCATCGCGATCGCAGCCGGCATCGCGGCCGGCCTCGGCTATGGCGACAACACGAAGGGTGCGCTGATCACCCGCGGCCTGGCGGAGCTGGCCCGGCTCGGCGTGGCGCTCGGCGGTGACCCGCTCACCTTCTCGGGTCTCGCGGGCATGGGCGACCTCGTCGCCACGTGCATCAGCGACAAGAGCCGCAACCGCACGGTCGGCTTTCAGCTCGGCCAGGGACGCACGCTCGACGACATCGTCGCCGACATGCACATGGTGGCCGAGGGAGTGAAGACGACGGAGGCCGTGCTCGCGCTCGCCCAGCGCGTCGGCGTCGAGATGCCGATCTCGACGCTCGTCGGGGCGGTGCTCTATGAGGGCCGCAAGGCCGCCGAGATCGTGCCGGCGCTCATGCTGCGCGAGGCGAAGCCCGAGCTCCACGGCCTTCATTGAGCCAACCACGCGACACGCTGGTTGGCGCCCTCGGCGGTCGAGCACGGGCGCAGGTCGATACGCGGGGACGCGTCCGCAGTGACGAGGGCTGGGAGCTCGACTGGTGGATCGGCGCCGACGATCGCTGGCACGTCCCTGCCGATGAGGTCGCCGTTCGCCAACACACCATGGGCGCGACGCCGGTCGTCGAGACGTCGATGCGCGTGCCGGGCGGCGACGCCGTGCAGCGCGTTTACGGCGTCGGCGGGCCGGCCGACGCGCTCGTGATCGACGTCGAGAACACCTCGGGTGCGCCGTTCGTGATCGCACTCGTGCTGCGGGCGGTCGCAGGCAAGCGTCTCGGACGAGTCGTCGTGCACGACACGCAGCTGCAGATCGACGGACGACCGGCGCTGCTGATGCCGCGCCGTCCGGCCCGGTGGGCGGTGTCGAGTACCGGCGACGCGCTCGACATCGTGCGCCGCGGTGACGCCCGCGCCGACGCGATTCCTTCGCTCGACTGCCGTGCTGCGGGCGCCGAGGTCGCGCTGCTCCTGCCGTTGCCCCACCGCACACACCTGCGTTCCGCCGTGGTCATCGACGGCCGCGACACGATGGCGGTCGATGCCGCCGATCTCCGGAACATGCCGTCGGCCGAGCAGGCGGCGGTGGGATGGGCGGCGCAGCTCGGGCGCGCGATGCGTGTCGAGCTGCCCGACGAGCGACTGCAGCGCGCCATCGACGTGGCCCGGTGCCAGGTGCTCCTCGGGGCCGAGGGCGCGGCCCGACCCGATCCGTCGGTGGTCATGGCGCTCGAAGACTGGGGCTTCGACACCGAAGCCGACGCTGCGTGGCGGCGGCTGGGCGTGCGCGGGCGCCGGCGGGCGGCCCGGCGTCCACCGCCGACCTCATGGCCCGAGCTCGGCGGCGAAGGTGATCCCGCCGCTCTGCTGCTCGACGTGCGCGCCGCGCTCGCATCCGACGCACGCGACGACGAGGTCACGTTGCTCACCGACTGGCCGCGTTCGTGGGGCGGCGCGTCGCTCGATGTCCACGACGCGCCCACTCGCGCCGGGCTCGTGTCGTACGCGGTGCGCTGGCATGCGATGTGGCCGGTGCTGTTGTGGGACTGCCAACGGCCGGGTGTCACGTTGCGGTGCCCGGGGCTCGATCCCGACTGGGGGACCGATGCGCGCACCGGCGAGAAGCTGCTGACACCCGTCTCGGTGTCGTGAACGTCGACGAGCTGATCGCGGAGGGTTTCTACGACCCGGCCGCGCTCGACGCAGCCGGTCGGCTGGGGCTGCTGCGCCTTGCGCTCGACCACGGTGCGACCTTCGAGGAAGTGCGGGCCGCGATCGATGAACGCCGCCTGCATGTGCTCGCGGCCGTGCGGATCATCTACGGCGGCGCCGAGCGACTGACGCTCGACGACGCCGCGGCGCGGGGTGGGATGGAGCCGCCGATGGCGGGCCGGACCTGGCGCGCGCTCGGCCTCGCGGAACCGGAGCCCGACGCACAGGTGTGCACCGACGCCGACCCGCAGGTCTTCGCGCTCGTCGTCGAGATGCTCGCGCTCTTCGGCGAGGAGGTGGCGTTGCAAGTGCTGCGCACGATGGGTGCGTCGCTCTCGCGTCTCGCCGATGCCGAGGTTGCCGCCGTGCGTTCGGCGCTCGAGGCCCCGATGCGTACCGGCGGTGGGAGCGACGCCGACATCGCGCAGATCTTCGTCGAGATGGCGACGGATCTCATCCCCCGGCTCGGTGGCGTCATCGATGTGTTGCACCGTCACCACATCGCGGTCGCCGGGCAGCGGTACTCACTCTGGGGCATCGCACCGACGGAGCACGGCACCACCGATGTCGTTGTCGGATTCGCCGATCTCGTCGGTTTCACCGCGTTGACCGAGCGGCTGTCGACGATCGAGCTCGATCATCTCGTGAGTGGATTCGAGCAACGAGTAGGCGAGCTTGCGTCCCGCGAGGGCTCGCGGTTGGTGAAGCTCATCGGCGACGAGGCCATGTTCATCGCGGGAGCAGCTGCGGATGCTGCCGACATCGCGGTCTCGATGTTGGAAGCCCACGCGGCGGAGCCCGACCTTCCCGATCTTCGGATCGGGCTGGCCGCGGGCGAGGTGCTCGTGCGCGAAGGCGACGTGTTCGGACCGGTCGTCAACTTGGCGGCTCGACTCGTGGGGCTGGCCGAGCCGGGCACGATCCTGGCCACTGCCGCGGTCGGTCGCCGGCTCGCCGGCGGCAGCGGCTTTGCAGCCGTTGGAGCGGGAAGGCAATCGGTCGCGGGGCTGGACGACCCGGTGGAAGTGGTCGAGTTGCGGCGCTCAATCGAGCCGTAGCGTCGCGATCTCCCACGGGCCGAGCGGCACGGAGCCTGCGAGCGGTCCCAATCGCCGGCCGCGGAGGTCGACGGCGAAGCCCGTGACCGGCACACCCTCACTCTCGATGTTGGCGGTCGCCGAATCGGGCGACGGGTTGAAGATGCGCAGCACGGGCCCGCTGTCGTCGTGATGCAGCGCCGCGACAGTGGCGCCGTCGACGGACAGCGCCTGTCCGGTCGCCGCTCGGGACGCCCCGGCGTGTGCGCCACCGCGCACGCGTTCGAGTGGCACGAGGAACTCGTCGGCGCGTGCGTGGCAACCGGCCGTGCGCCAGTCGCCGCGGTGAGGCAGCAGGGCGTAGTCGACGGCGTGACGGCCGAGAAGCTGGGGGCCCGCCAGCTGGTCGAGCGGCCCGGCCGGGCTCTGGCGCAGCGCGAGGTCGGCGCGGGAGAGATAACCGGTCGCGCGCAACAGGGTGAGCGCGAGCGCCGCGCCGCCGTCGACGACCTCGTACTCGAGGAGGCCGTCGTGGAGGAGCGCGAGCCCGGTCGTGCCGTCGGACACCGAGACGAACCGCCGGGAGACGAACGTCGGCAGTCCGGCCTCCTGGGGTCCACCTTCCGCAATGAGCCGCCGGTGCACCACCGCGTAGGCACATTCCGCGTCGGAGCCGTCGACGGTCGCCGGCAGCGGGAAGTGGGCCCGCAGCCGGTGGTCGCGGCAGACGTTGTCGAGCTCGGTGTGGATCCGCACGAACTGCTCGTCGGCGCGCAGCTCGAGGGTCGTCTGCACGATGACGCCGGCGACGTCGGCGCTGCGCTCGGAGCACGACATGAAGTCGCCGATTGCGTGCGTCGGCCAGCGATACGTCGACTCGACGAGCAGCCGGGCGCGCACCGGGCCCGCGTCGAGCACCGACACCGCGACCGACTCCGCCCGGTCGACGGTGACATCGTGCGCCGGCGGCGAGTAGTTGTAGGTGTCGCCGCCGTCGCCGCCGTCGACGTAGCGATTGCATCCGCGAAGCTCGAGCCCGTCGGTCGTGCGCACCGAGAAGGTGCCGTCGCTCGGGTCGACCGCGACCACGAGGTGCTCGTTGGCGAGCGCGTGCCCATTGGCGCGGACGGCCGAGGACGGGCCCGGGCCGGACGCGACTGTGTACGTGTCCCAGCCGAACCCGGGCACGTCGCGCGCCGCGAAGACCACCTCGTTGGTCGCGGCGAGGAGCACCCGAAACCGGAACGTCGTGTCGCGCGCGCCCAGCTCGAGCAACTGATCGCGCAGCTCCTGCAAGTCGATCGTCGCGTCGCCGGGACCGGCGGCTCGGAAGACGAGGTCGACAGTCCCGTCATCGGCGGTGGTCATCTCGTACCCGGCGATCTGCTCGCCCGCGAACTCGGGACCTCGCATCAGGTCGAGCACCCAGCGCACCTTCTGGCCGGTCACCAACGTCGAGAAACCCTCGCCACCCACGACGCGCAGTACCTGCGTGCAACACGGTGTGCCGTCGGCGCGGACCATGTGCACGTCGCCGTCGCCGCGAACGTAGCCCTGCACCGGCCCGCTGCGCTCGTGCTGCGTCGGATTCACGACGATCGTGGACGATGGCGGTGCGTCGATTTCGGCTGCGAGGCGACGAATCGCGAGACGGGTGAGCGCGTCACCGATCTGGCGCGCCTCCGCGTACCGCACCACCACCTGCTCGACGACCTCGTCGGCGCTGCACGCGCACGACGAGTCGTGCGCCGAGTTGAGCACGAGCTGCTTCCACGCGACGTCGAGGAGCGCGCTCGGGTACTCGTCGGCCGGGAGGAGAAGCGTGCACAGCGGTTCGGCTCGTCGTTCGATCGCCCGCTCGGCGAGGGCGCACGCCTGATGCACGTCGACGCGATTCGACGCGACGCCCATGAGCACGTTGGCGCGCGCCCCCGACCGGAGCTCGCCGGGCCACGTCGCGAGCCCGTCGACCGGTTGCTCGGTGAGGAACTCCGCGAGGGAGGTGACCACGAAGCGGTAGTCGTCCTGCTGCTCGTTGGCTTCTGCGACGACCCGGCCGAGCCACGGCTGGGGCAACTGGTGGTCGGTGCCGTTCATCAACAAGATGCCGCCACCCGGCAGTCGAGCGGGGCCGAGCTCGAGCTCGTAGCCGTGCGCACGGCCGACGAGTTGCTTCGGGTCGTCGGGAAGGTCTCGGCCGTTCGAGTACGACCCGTAGAGATACTCAGCACGTACACGCGACCCGTCGGGTGCTTCCCACCAGAAGGCGGTCTTGTCGATCGCTGCCGGCACGCCTCGCCACACCACCGCGTGCTCGAGCCCGGCGAGGCGAAGGATCTGGGGCATCTGCGCGACGTGGCCGAACATGTCGGGGAGGTAGCCGACGGGCATCGCGCCACCCAGCTCCGCGGCGCGGCGCAGCCCGAGCTGCAGGTCGCGAACGATCGTCTCGCCCGACACCATGAACTCGTCCATCAGGATCATCCACGGCCCCACCGAGACGCGGCCGCTCGCGGTGAGCCGGCGCAGGGTGTCGGCGGCTTCCGGTCGGATCTCGAGGTAGTCGTCGAGCACGGCCGTCTGGCCGTCGAGGAGGAACCGGGCGTAGGACGCATCGCGTTCGAGGAGCGCGAGGAGCTGGTCGAGGAGGCCGACGAGCCGCACCCGGAACGTCTGGAACGGCGCGTACCACTCGCGGTCCCAATGGGTATGGGGCACGATCGCGACGGTCGTCGGGCCGGCGGGCATCCGGTCAGGATACGGCCGCGATCGGGACGGCCCTGACTGTCAGCTTGCGGTCAGGTCGGAGTCGCAGTTCGTTCACACGCCGGCACTCGACCGGTAATCCGTTCTCCTTAGCTTGAGGCGACGTGCCGGACGGGCGGCGGCGACCAGTGGCCACTACCGCCCGATTCTCAGGAGGGTTGGCGTGAGATTACGAAGGAAACTCGCGATTACGGGCGTGCTCGCGACGCTGATGGTGGTGCTGGGGGCGGGCGTGGCGTCAGCAGCCGGACCCACACCGGTGTACCAAGGGCCGAAGGTCGCCCCGAGTGACGTCGCCGTCAGCCTCAACATGCTGTGGGTCGTGATCGGTGCGGTGCTCGTGATCTTCATGCAGGCCGGTTTCGCGCTCGTCGAGACCGGTTTCTGTCGCGCAAAACACGCGGCGCACGTCATGTCGACCAACTTCGCGGTCTTCGGGCTCGGGTTCGTCGCGTTCTTCGTCGTCGGCTACGGCTTTATGTTCGGTGGCTACAGCTTCCCGAACCTGTTCGGTCTCGATAAGTCCGTCGGCGGCGCACTCATCGGGAGCCCGAGCCATCACTGGGTGCTTCTCTGGCACGGTGGCTTCGGCCTCAGCAACATGCATGGCCTTACGGGGCTTGCGCCATCGGCCGCCTTCTTCCTCTACATGGTGGCCTTCATGGACACCACCGCCACGATCCCCACGGGCGCGATGGCCGAACGTTGGAAGTGGAATGCCTTCGTGGGTTGGGGGCTCTTCTGTGGCGCGATCTACTACCCGTTGTTCGGGGCGTGGACCTGGGGCGGCGGCTGGCTGAGCCAGCTCGGCAACAGCCTGCACTGGGGCTTCGGTTATACGGACTTCGCCGGGTCCGGTGTCGTGCACGCGATGGGTGGTGTCGCCGGGCTCGCGGGCGCGCTCGTGCTCGGACCTCGCATCGGGAAGTACGCGGCCAACGGCAAGCCGCGCACCCTGGGCGGGCACAACATCCCCATGGCGATGCTCGGCACGTTCATCCTGTTGTTCGGATGGTTCGGCTTCAACGCTGCGTCCACGCTGGCAGCAACCGACGTGCGCTTCGCCGTCGTGGCGGCGAACACCGCGATCGCGGCGGCCTTCGGTGCGACGATCGCGATGTTCTACTGCATGTGCATCAAGCGAATGAGCAACAAGCCCGACCCGGGCATGATGGCCAACGGCATGCTCGCGGGCCTCGTCGCCATCACTGCGCCATGCGCGTTCGTGTCGCCGGTCGGTGCCGCCGTCATCGGCACCATCGCCGCCGTGATCGTTGTCGAGTCGGTGCTCTTCTTCGAGCGAATCGGTGTCGATGACCCCGTGGGCGCGATCTCGGTCCACGGCGTCTGCGGCATCTGGGGCGTCCTGAGCATCGGGATCTTCGCGACGGGTGACGACGGCGCCGGCTGGAACCTGACGGTCAACGGCGCTGCGGCCAAGGCACCGGGAGTCATCGGCATCCTGCCCGCGCTCGAGAAGGGCAGGTTTCTGGATGTCGCCGTGGGCCAGCTCGCTGCGCAGACAGCCGGCGCGCTCACGATCTGCCTCGTGATGTTCGGCATCGCCTTCGCCTTCTTCAAGATCCAGAACGCGGTCATGAAGGGTGGCATCCGACCGACCGAAGTGGTCGAGCTCGACGGTGTCGACCGGCACGAGATGGGCGTACTCGCCTACGACAACCTCGTGGTCAACGAGCTCGACATCGTTGGTCTTGAGGGCGAGCCCGAGACGGTGATGAGCGGAGGACCGTCGCCCGACCCGACCACTGGTCGTTAACAACACCGCAATCTCTCCGCAGGAGCGACCGGCGGGCATCGCAGCCCGCCGGTCGCTTCGCGTCCGCTCGTCAGAGGCCGTCATAGGCTGACGCCATGCGCGTCGTGCTCGGTTCCGACGAGAAGACGGAGCTCACTGAAGCGGTCGCAGCCGCGCTGCGAGAGCAGGGCCACGACCTCACCCTCGTCGGTCCGCCGGCGGGAGAGGCCCTCGAATGGGCCGACGTCGGGCGCCGCGTGGGAGAAGCGGTTGCGCACCGGCGCGCCGACACGGGCGTGCTGTTCTGCTGGACGGGTACCGGCGCGTCGATCGCGGCAAACAAGGTGCGCGGGGTGCGAGCCGCGCTGTGTACCGACACGGCAACCGCCGAGGGCGCGCGCGAAGTGGAACGACGCGAACGTGCTCGTCATGAGCCTGCGGCTGACCAGCCCCGACGTGGGACGCGAGATGCTCGACGTGTGGTTTGCGACCGCGGCCGACCCCGGGGAGGCAGCCAACATCGCCCGGCTCGAGGCGACCTAGCTAGGCTGCGCGCATGTCGACATATGTGATGCTCACCACGCTCGGACCCGACGGCTGGGCGACCGTGCGGGAGAACCCGGAGCGGATCCGCGAGGTCACCGAGGAGGTCGAGGCCATGGGCCTCAAGGTGGTCGCGCAGTACGGCCTCATGGGTCAGTACGACTTCCTCAACGTCATCGAGGCGCCCGACGAATCCGCGATGGCCCGGGCGGCGATCAAGCTGGCGGCGCGCGGCACGATGCGCACGACCACGTATCAGGCCATCTCGGTGGAAGACCTGATCGCGGCGCTCAACCGCGACCTCGAAACGGGCTGACGCGCGCGACGCGCGTCAGACCCACCACATCGAGTGCTTCTTCTCTTCGCGAAGCTCGTCGTCGACGAAGAGGGAGGGCAGCACCGAGCCGTCGCTGCGTCGCCGCACGCGGTAATGTGGGCCGTTGCCGTTGGCCTCGATGACTTCCTCGATTTCGAACCCGCGCGCCCAGCGCTGATCGAAACGAGATCGAACTTCGACACGAAGTCCCGGTTGCATGTTCCGGACACTAATCCTCGGATGTTTCGATCTGAAGACGTGCACGTCACATTTCTCGACTTGTTATCGTCCGGTAGTGCCATTGATCACCACGGCGACACCTGCGCGTAGCGCACCGCCCACGCTACGAATCGAACGCCGCTGCTGGGATGCCGGCGAACGCGTCGTCGTCGGCATCGACGAGGTCGGCCGGGGCGCGTGGGCCGGGCCGGTGACCGTCGCCGCGGTTGTTCCCGGTCCCACGCATCTGCGCGGTGTGCGCGACAGCAAGCAGCTGACGCGTGAGCAGCGAGAGGTGGCGGCGACGAAGGTGAGGCGATGGGCCCTCGCGTTCGCCATCGGACACGCTTCACACGAGGAGTGCGACGAGCTGGGCATGACCGCGGCGCAACGGGCCGCGGGCCGGCGCTGCCTCGCACAGCTCGCCGCGCAGGGCTTTGTGGCCGACCGCATCATCCTCGACGGTTCGTTCGACTACCTCGGTCTCGGTGCAAAGGTCACCACGGTGGTCAAAGGCGACACCAAGTGCCTGTCGGTCGCCGCCGCGTCATGCCTCGCCAAGGTGGTGCGTGACCACCACATGATCGAGGAGTCGGTGCACTATCCCGCGGTACGGCTTCGAGTCCAACGTGGGCTATCCCGCGCCCGTCCACAAGCACGCGCTCGCCGGCTACGGGCCGAGCGCGATCCACCGGAGATCGTGGGTGTTCATGGACGGACTGTGCTGGCGCGGCGTCGCGCCGCCACCCGGACGGCTGTTCCTGTAACGTCCCGGCCTTGACGGCCGCGACCACGCGGCGTTGCATGGGCGTCAAGAGCGCCGTCAAAACGGGGGGCGGACCATGAGCACGGACCTCGGTGAGCTGCACGTACGGGCACTCGACTCGACCCGGCGATTCGTGGCCGATGTCGGCGCCGACCAGTGGCAGCGAGCATCGGATTGCAGCGACTGGACCGTACGTGAGCTGGTCAACCACATCGTGAGCGGCAACCTGTGGGCCGGCGAGCTGACGGTCGGCAAGACGATCGACGAGGTCGGCACCCGCCTCGACGGCGACGTGCTGGGCGACGACCCCCTCGGCGCGTACGACGCCTCGGCGAAGATCGCGGGCGACGCATTCCGGGCGCCGGGCGTGATGGAGCGTCCATGTGCCGTGTCGTACGGGCCCGTTCCGGGCGAGGTGTACGGCGGCCACCGCTTCATCGACGTGCTGATCCACGGCTGGGACGTCGCCAAGTCGACCGGCCAGGACACGAGGCTCGATCCCGAGCTGGTCGAGGCATGTTGGGCCGTTCTCGAGCCCCAGGTCGACATGCTCGCCGGCAGTGGCATGTTCGGCACCCGCTTGGAGACACCACCCGGGGCCGACCGTCAGACTGAGCTGCTGGCGGCGCTCGGGCGCACGGCCTGAGCGGTTCCACCGGCCTCCTCGACCCGCTCTAACCTCGAGTCCATGGGCCAGGAGATCACTGTCACCGCACGTGCGGGCGCGTCGCCGTCCGTGTACGTCTTCGAGTGCAACCGGTCGCTCACGAGCATGTCGATCGAGCGGTACGCATCGATGGGAGCCACTGAGGGCGCCCGCCCGCCCGATGTGCTCGCCCGGCGGCTGTTCGATCTCGGCGCGACCGGGGTGACCGTGTACTCCAACGTCGTGACGGTGGAGGCGCCGCCGGAGCGATGGCACGCGCTCGAGCCCAAAGTCGTCGAGACGATGGAGCATCTCTTCGGGTACTACGGCGACGAGGCGGGCTGGTCGCCCGAGAACCTGCGGGCCATCGGCGTCGAGCCGGTGATCCCGCCCGAACCCACGGCGTAGCTGTCCCACCCACCCCGTTCTGATCCCGAGCAGTTCCAGCGAACTGGCCCGCGAATACTCAAGTTTTCCTTGAGCGAACGCGGACCAGTTCGAAAGCGGCCGAACACGCTGCCCTGCGGCGCGGGCGCGGACTTGACCGATCGAACATATGTTCGGTACGGTAAGCGGGTGACGGTAACTGCGCTTCCCCGGCGTGACCGTGAGGCACGCGAGCTCCTTGGCACTGCGGCGCGGGCGGTGCGACCGGTGGTGTTGGCGCGTGACCGGGTGTTGCCGGTCACCGGCCCGCTCGGCGAGTTGTTGCCGGGAGCAGCGGTGCAGCGGGGTGCGACCGTCGTGGTCGACGGAGCGCACGGTGCCGGCGTCACGTCGGTGACGTTGCAGCTCGCACGCGCCGCGACCGCCGCGGGCGAGTGGGCCGCGGCAGTTGATCTCGAAGGCACCCTCGGCGGCTTGGCGGTCGCCGAGCACGACGTGGTGCTCGAACGGTTCGCCGTTGTCCGGCGGGTGCCCCCCGCCCGCTGGGCGGCGGTGATCGCCGCGTTGCTCGACGGCGTGAGCCTCGTGCTCACGGCAACGCCACCACACGTACGGGCCGGCGACGCGCGCCGGCTGGCGGCGCGCGCCCGCGAGCGCGGCGTGGTGCTGGTCGCGACGGGGCGGTGGCCGGTCGAGGCCACAGTGCGTCTCACCGTCGAGACCACGGCGTGGTCGGAGCTCGACGCGGGTGGTGGTCTCCTCGGGGAGCGCGCGCTCGCCGTGCAGGTCGACGGGCGAGGTGTCGCGGCGCGGCGCCAGAAGGGTGCATTGGCCCGCGTGGGTTGAGGAGGTGACGTCCGTTGGCGGAGCGGACGTGCTGCGTGTGGTGTCCCGACTGGCCGGTCGTCGCGCTTCGGCGTCGCGATCGGTCACTGCTCGACGCGCCCGTCGCAGTGCTCGACGGTGACATCGGACGTGGCGACAACGGGCGTGGCGGCATCGTGCGCGCCGCCTCGCGGGAGGCACGCGCCGAAGGTGTGGTCGTGGGACTGCGCCGGCGCGAAGCCGAGGCCCGTTGCGCCGGGCTCGTCGTAGCCACTGCCGATCCGCACGTGGAGGCGCGTGCGTTCGAAGCGGTTGCAGCCGCGGTGGAGACGATCACCCCGCGTCTGGTGCTCGAGCGACCCGGGCTCCTGACGTTTCCCACCCGGGGTCCGTCGCGCTATTTCGGCGGCGATGACGGGCTCGCCGTGCATGTGCGCGACGCGGTGCTCGGTGTGGGTGTCGACGGGGTGCGCGCCGGCATCGGTGACGGTCGTTTCGCGGCTCGGCTCGCGGCGCGCGTGGCTGCACGCCGCGATGACAGCGTGTACGCCGTCAGCCCCGACGCGACGACGGAGTTCCTCGCTCCCTGGTCGGTGCGCGCGCTGGGCGATCCCGAGCTCGCCGACCTGCTGGTGCGGTTGGGCTTGCGCACGCTGGGCGCGTTCGCCGCTTTGCCCGAGCCTGCGGTGCTCGGCCGCTTCGGTGCCGCCGGCCGCGGCGCCCACCGGTTGGCCCGGGGCCTCGACGAGCACGCCGCGCCTCCGACGCCGCCACCGCCAGAGTTGACCGAAACCGCCGAGCTCGATCCGCCCGCGGTGCAGGTCGAGACAGCGGCGTTCGTTGCCAAGGGTCTCGCCGACCGCCTGCTCGACCGGCTTGGTGCGCTGGGCCTCGCGTGCACGCGGGTGCGTATCGAAGCCGAGACCGAGCACGGCGAGCAGTTGTCACGGTGCTGGCGTCACGAGGGTGCGCTCACACCCGCCGCGCTCGCGACGCGCGTGCGGTGGCAGCTCGAAGGCTGGCTCGCGGCCGCAGACGGGCCGCGCACGGATCCCGATCTCGCGGATGCCGACATCGTCACCGGCGGTCTCGCGTTGCTGCGACTCGTACCCGACGAAGTGACACCGGCGACCGGACGCCAGCTCGGGTTCTGGGGCGGTGACGCGGCCGCGGGCGATCGCGCGGCGCGTGTGCTCACGCGGGTGCAAACAATGTTGGGACACGACGCGGTCGCCACTGCGGTGCAACAAGGCGGCCGCACGCCGGCAGAGCGGGTGCGCTGGGTTCCATGGGGGGATCCGCGCCAACCCGAGTCGAAGGGGACGCAGGAAACACCGGGGTGGCCGGGTCAGGTTCCGGGTCCCGCGCCGGCGCGCGTGTTCGACCCGCCGTTGGTAGCGGAGCTGCTCGGCGCCGGCGGGCAGCCGGTCACCGTGTCGGGCCGCGGCGCGGTGTCGGGCGCGCCGATCGCGTTGCGTTGTGAACGGCTGTGGTCGGCGCGCACGATCGTGGTCGAGTCGTGGGCCGGTCCGTGGCCCCACGACGTGCGGTGGTGGGACCGTCTGACGCGCCGGCGCCGCGTGCTGTGGCAGGTCGTCGTCGACATGGCCGACGCGAACGAGACACCGCGTGACGGCCATCACGGCGGCGGCGACCATCGGGCGGTCGCGTGTCTCGTTGCCGTCGAGCAGGGCCGCGCCGGCGTCGAAGCGCTCTACGACTAAGTGCGCGCCGATGCCCAGCGCTTCCGGATACGCGGAGCTCCACTGTCACACCAACTTCTCGTTCCTCGACGGGGCAAGCCATCCGGAGGAGCTCGTCGAAGAAGCCGTCCGGCTCGGGCTGCACGCGCTCGCGGTCACTGATCACGACGGCTTCTACGGGATCGTCCGCTTCGCGGAAGTTGCACGCGCGCTCGAGCTGCCCACGGTGTTCGGCGCGGAGTTGACCCTCGGCGCCGGCGCGCCACCCAACGGCGATGCCGACCCGCCCGGCGAGCACCTCGTCGTGCTCGCGCAAGGGCCGGTCGGGCACGCCCGGCTCGCCCGTGCGATCAGCGAAGCGCAGCTCGCGGGGGAGAAGGGCGCGCCGCGTCACTCCGTTCCCGCCCTTGCCAGCGCGGCGCGAGCCGCTGTGCACGTCACCAACGGTTGTGCCGGTACGGGCAATGACCACTGGTTCGTGCTCACGGGCTGTCGCAAAGGCGCGGTACCCGCCGCGTTGGTGCGCGATGGTCCCGCGGCCGCGCAACGCGAGCTGGCGCGTCTCGTCGAAGCGTTCGGTCGCGACCGCGTGCTCGTGGAGCTGTGGGATCACGGCGATCCGCTCGACCGGCATCGCAACGACGCGCTGGCCGAGATGGCGATCCGCACGGGTGTCGACGTGGTCGCGACCAACAACGTGCACTACGCCACGCCGCAGCAGCGCCGGCTCGCGACCGCGCTCGCCGCGATCCGGGCCCGCCGCAGCCTCGACGAGATCGACGGGTGGCTGCCCGCGGCGCCGTTCGCCCACTTGCGGAGCGCTGCCGAGCAGCATCGTCGCTTCGCCCGCTGGCCGGGTGCGGTCGACCGCAGCGTGGAGATCGCCGATGCGTGCGCGTTCGACCTCAAGCTCGCGGCGCCCAACCTGCCCGACTACGACGTCCCGGCCGGTCACACGCCGATGACCTGGCTGCGCGAGCTGACCTTGCGCGGCGCGGCCGTCTTCTATGCGCCGACCCATCCGCAACACGAGCAGGCGCTCCGCCAGATCGACTATGAGCTCGGTGTGGTCGAGCAGCTCAACTTTCCCGGCTACTTCCTGTTGTTGCACGACATCGTCGACTTCTGCCGGCGCAACGACATCTACTGCCAGGGGCGCGGCGAGCGCGGCCAACAGCGCGGTGTGTTACGCGCTCGGGGTCACGAAGGCGGATGCGGTCGCGCTCGGTCTGCTGTTCGAGCGGTTCCTGTCACCCGAGCGTGACGGCCCGCCCGACATCGACCTCGACATCGAGCACCAGCGCCGCGAGGAGGTCATTCAGTACGTCTACGAGAGTTACGGCCGCGACCGCGCCGCGCAGGTCGCGAACGTCATCACGTACCGGCCGCGTTCCGCGATCGCGCGAGATGGCGAAGGTGGCGGGGCTGTCGCCGGGACAGGCCGACGCGATCACCACCTGGGTCGACCGCTGGGGTGGACGCGACGCCGCCGGGCACGGCGGAGAGCCCCGCCGGCACGCGGCCGCGTTCGACGCGCTCACACCCGGGCACCGTGAGGACGACGCGCCGGCCATCCCCGATGTCGTGCTCGATCTCGCCACGCAGGTGCTCGACTACCCGCGCCATCTCGGCATCCACTCCGGCGGGATGGTGATGGCCGACCGGCCGCTGGTCGAGTTCTGCCCGATCGAGTGGGCCCGCATGGACAACCGCTCGGTGCTCCAGTGGGACAAGGACGATTGCGCGGCCGCGGGCCTCGTGAAGTTCGACCTGCTCGGTCTCGGCATGCTCACGATGCTGCATCTCGCCGTCGACCTCGTGCACGAGCACGAAGGTGTCGACATCGACCTCGCGACGATCCCGCAAGAGCCCGAGGTCTACGCGTTGTTGAGCGCGGCCGACACCATCGGCGTGTTCCAGGTCGAGAGCCGCGCCCAGATGGCGACGCTGCCGCGGCTGCGACCGGAATGCTTCTACGACCTGGTGGTGGAAGTCGCGCTCATCCGACCCGGCCCGATCCAAGGCGGATCGGTGCATCCGTATCTCCGCCGGCGCAATGGCGAGGAGCCGGTCACCTATCTCCACCCGTTGCTCGAGCCGTGCCTGAAGAAGACCCTCGGTGTGCCGCTGTTCCAGGAGCAGCTCATGCAAATGGCGATCGACGTCGCCAACTTCACGCCCGGCGAAGCCGATCAACTGCGCCAGGCGATGGGATCGAAGCGGTCGCACCAGCGGATGGCGCGTCTGCGGGGCCGCTTGATGGAGGGCATGGCCGCGAACGGCATCACCGGCGAAGTGGCCGACGAGGTCGCGCACAAGCTCGAGGCGTTCGCCGACTTCGGCTTTCCCGAGAGCCACTCGGTGAGCTTCGCCTACCTCGTCTACTCCAGCTCGTGGATCAAGCTGCACTACCCGGCCGAGTTCGCGTGCGCGTTGCTCAACGCGCAGCCGATGGGCTTCTACTCGCCGCACACCCTGGTGCGCGACGCGACCCGCCACGGTGTCGAGGTGCTCGGTCCCGACGTCAACGCATCGCGCAAGCACTGCACGCTCGAATCGCGCACCGAGGCCGCCGGCCCGATCGGGCACCCACGTACCGCGTGGCACGCGGATCCGTCGATCCACGCCGTCCGCATCGGGCTGCGATACGTGCGCGGGCTACGCGACGCGCTGCTCGACCGGATCGACGACGAGCGGTTGCAGCACCCGTTCGGCGGCATCGAAGACTTCGTTCGCCGTACCGGCGCGTCGGTCGACGCGGTCGAGTCGCTCGCGACCGCAGGCGCGTTCGGCTGCTTCGACCAGACCCGCCGCGGCGCGCTCTGGGCTGCGGGTGCGCTGCACGAGGCCCGGCCTCGCCGTCACCTCGACGTCGAGTCGCACACGCTGCCCGGTCTCGTGACCGGTATCGAGGCCCCGCCGCTTCCCGGGCTGAGCGCGGTGGAGGAGACCGCCTTCGACCTGCGCGCGACCGGCCTGTCGCCCGGGCGGCATCCCACCGAGTTCGTGCGCGACGAGCTGACGCGCCAAGGGGTCGTCACCACCGAGGCGTTGCGGGAGTTGCAGCACCGTTCGGTGGTCGAGGTCGGCGGCATCGTGACCCACCGTCAGCAGCCGTCGACCGCCAAGGGCGTCGTGTTCCTCAACCTGGAAGACGAGTGCGGGCTGGTGAACGTGATCTGCACGCCCAACGTGTGGAAGCGTTTCCGCAAGATCGCGCGCACAGCACCGGTGCTCCGCATTCGCGGCGTCCTCGAACGCCACCAGGGTGTGATCAACCTCCTCGCGCAGCGCATCGCGCCACTCTCGCTCCAGACCGGCGACGCGTTACCCTCGCGCGACTTCCGCTGACGGCGCGGGCGCGCGTCAAGTGCCGAGCGCGAGATCCACCACCAGCGCGACCGCGACCAGCGCCACGATCACCAGGTCGTATGCGAGATGCGCGCGGGTCGACTCCGCCAGCGCGCCCGCTTGGGTTCCCGCCGTCCGGAAACCGCGCAGGTACATAATCGTGAGATAGCCGCCGCCGATCGAGAGAGCGAGCGCGGCGCCGATCGGGATCCCGATGACGGCATGCGCCAGGCCGAACAGCACGCACCGACCCGTGTTCTGCATCCAGGTGCGCCGCTCGGCGCCGCGGCGAAAGACCTGCTCTTCGTTCTCGACGAGCAGTGGAAGACCGGGCACGAGCAAGAGGAGGAACGCCAGCGGAATGATGACCTCGAACGGTGAGCCCTGCGTCGACTTGCTGGTGCCGAACACCGGGTTGCCCTCGCCGCCGAGCGCCGTCCACCAGCCCCACGACAGGCCCGGCACGGTGAAGAGCGCCGAGCGCGACGGCGATCACCGCCGCGAGCACCGGGATCGCCAGCAGCACATGACGAGGTCGCACGCCCCGTACGAGCAACCACATGCGGGACCGGCTCAGCACCGAGAGATGCGCGGCCTGCGCGAGCCGTACACCGACGAACGTCAACACCGCGAAGGTGAGCACGTCGAAAGGTGTCATCGCGCGTGAACCGTATTACCCTTGTATGACCACATGGACCGACGAGAAGTGATGAACGAGCCTCCGAGTACCAATGTTTCGCTCATGGCGTGCCGTCGCCGCGCGATTTCGCGCGCTGTTGCGGTCGGATGCCGCAGGCGTCCGGGCGGGCTTCGTCGCGCTCCTGATCTCATCGGGTGGTGACCTTCTCGCCGGTCTGACCCTCGGCTCGATCACCGGCACGCTCGAAAGTCTTCCCGGCCTGCTCGTGCTGGTGCCCGCGGCAATCGGGATGCGGGGCAACATCTTCGGCGCGCTGGGCAGCCGGCTCGGCACCTCGATCCACGCCGGCACGTTCCGCCTCTCCCGCCGGCGCGAGACGCTTGTCGGCCAGAACCTTGCCGCATCGATCTCGCTGTCGCTGTCGATCTCGCTCGTGCTGGCGGTGCTCGCCAAGACGATCGCCGTCGGCTTCGGTCTTCAGAACACGATCTCGCTCGGCGACTTCATCGTCATTGCGGTGGTGGGCGGCATCATCTCGTCGGTCGTCGTGCTCGCGCTGACCGTCGTCGTCGCGAACCTGAGTGCCAATCGGGGCTGGGACCTCGACAACGTCTCGGCTCCGATTGTGACCGCGGCCGGCGACATGGTGACGCTGCCCAGCCTGTTCCTTGCCACCTACCTCGTGGGCTTGCAGTGGGTCACGCCGATCGTCCTGGTCGTGTGCATCTTCCTCGGCATCGGGGGTCTCGTCGTGGCGTTGCGCACGAAGTTGCCAATCTTCCGGCGCATCGCGCGCGAGTCGTTCCCGATCCTCGTGCTCGCCGGCGCGGTCGACGTGGTTGCCGGGC
This sequence comes from uncultured Actinomycetes bacterium, assembly GCA_963813635.1. GTDB lineage: Bacteria > Actinomycetota > Acidimicrobiia > IMCC26256 > JBBRZM01 > JBBRZM01. The sequence continues at coordinate 328,549 of CAWEZO010000007.1, forward strand.
TCACGATCGAGAAGCGATTCGCGTCCTTCGTGACCTTCCCGGCGCTGCTCGTGCTCATACCACCGTTCCTCGAAGACTCGGGCTCCCTCGGTAGCATCCTCTCCGCGCGCGTGTCGACGAAGCTGCACCTCGGCACGCTCCAGCCGTCGCGGTACCCGTTCCGGTCAGTGGGAGAAGATGTCGCGCTGATCTACATGTACGCGGTGCCGGTCTTCCTCCTGCTTGCCATCTCGGCCGACATCGCCTCCGGGATCGCGGGTCTCCACAGCCCGGGGCTGCCGTCGATGATCGGCGTGTCGATGCTGGCCGGGTTCTTCGCGACCACGTTTGCCGTACTCATCGGGTACTACGGCGCGGTCGCGACGCATCGCCTCGGTCTCGACCCCGACAACCATGGGATTCCGATCGTCTGTTCGAGCCTCGACCTGCTGGGCGCGCTGTCGCTTATCCTGGCGATCGTGGCTCTGGGCTTGACCTGAGCCGGACGGTGGTTGATGGAAGAGAAACCCCCGCGAAACCTGAAGGCCATGCTCTCGGAGGCGAAAGACACTTCCGAGCTCATGGTGGATCTCAGCTACGCAGCGCTGTTCTTCGGCGATGCCGACATGGCCGAAGAGGTGCACGAGCTCGAGGAGCGCCTGAGCGGCATGGTGCACGAGATGCGCGAGATCTGCGTGCTCGCGGCGCGTTCGCCGCGCGACGCCGAGCAGATGTCGAGCGTGCTCCACGTCGTTGCCGCGATCGAGCGGCTCGCGAACGCCGCCGTCAACATCTCGCGCATCGTCACGCACAAGTTGGGCATCCCCGCCGCGCTCGTCGCTGATCTTGCCGCGGCCGAGGAGGTCTCGCATCGCGTGCGTGTGCGCGACGGCTCGACACTCGCGCATCGACAGCTCGTTGACGTCGAGCTGCCGGTCGAAGTCGGGATGCGCGTCGTCGCGATCCGCCGCGGCAAGGAGTGGATGATCGACCCCGACGGCGACGACACGCTGCGACCCGACGACGTGCTCATCCTGCGAGGACCGTCGGGTGGGATTCCCGAGCTCCGTGAGCTCGCCGGCGCCCCGGAATGGCGCCCTCCGGAGGTCGAGGAAGACCCCGCGATCACCGACCTCGACCGCGCGGTCGACGTGCTCGTCGAGATGAAGAACATCTCGGAGGTCGCGGTCGGGCTCGCCTACTCGGCGCTGCTGTTCAACGATCAGAGCCTGGCCGCCGAGGTGAGCGCGCTCGAGGACCGGCTCGACGAGATGCGCGAGCGGCTCGAGATTTGGGTGCTTCGCAGCGCTGCCGGCGAGATCGACCCTTCGCCGCTCCGAGGGCTCCTCCACCTGGGCGACGCCGCAGAGGAGATCGGCGACGCCGCGCAACAGATGGTGTGGCTCATCGAGAAGGAAGAGGAGATGCACCCGGTGCTCGCGATGGCGCTCGGCGACACCGACGAGGTGATCGCGCGGGTGCCGGTCGCCGCGGGTTCCGCGCTCGACGGGCGCACACTCAGCGAGGCGAAGCTCGAGCTCGAGACGGGCTATTACCTGCTTGCCATCCGTCGCGCGGGCCGGTACCTGTACCGGCCGCGAGGGCCGGTGCGCCTGCAAGCGGGTGACGAGCTCATCGCGATCGGGCCCGACGAGGGCCGTGTCCGGCTGGCACAGCTGGGCGGCTACGAGCTGTTCGAAGACGACGACACGGGCGAGATCGAGCTCGTGCCGGCGCACGACTCGCCGAGCCGAAGCGCATAGCCGATGCTCCGCCGCGTTGCGCCGGCGTTCATCGGGCTCGCGGCGGTGCTGGCGACGACGTGGGGTGGTGGCGTGGCAGCCCACGCGGCGACCTCACGGCCCACCGTCTACGAGATCCCGATCACCGGGCCCGTCGACCCGTTCGTGGCCAACATGGTCAATCGCGGATTGGACCGGGCGCAGCGCGCCCATGCCGCAGCCGTGCTCGTCCGGCTCGACACGCCCGGCGGCCTCGATTCGTCGATGCGCAGCATCATCAAGAAGATCCAGAAGTCGACCGTGCCGGTGATCTGCTGGGTCGGCCCGTCGGGGGCCCGGGCGGCGTCGGCCGGCGCGTTCATCCTCATCGGATGCCCGCTCGCGGCAATGGCCCCGGGCACCAACGTCGGTGCCGCGCACCCGGTCGGGCTTACCGGCAACCTGCTGTCGGAGAAGGTCACCAACGACGCCGTCGCGTACATCCGTTCGCTCGCCGAGCAGCGGCGCCGCAACGTCGGTTGGGCCGAGCGGGCCGTCCGTGACTCGGTGAGCGTCTCCGCGGTCGAGGCGAAACGGATCGACGTGATCGATTTCATTGCCGGGAGCCCCTCGGCCGTCTTGGCCGCGGCCGACGGGCGTCGTGTCGCGACGTCGACAGGAACCAAGACGCTCGCCGTGAGCGACGCAGAGGTGAACACCGTCCACCTGTCTGTGGGCGAGTGGATCCTGCATCAACTCGACGATCCCAACATCGCGTTCGTGTTCTTCGTGCTCGGTATCGCCGGGCTGATCTTCGAGATCCTCCATCCGGGAATCAACATTCCCGGCGTCATCGGGCTGATCCTGCTCGTCTGCTCGCTCATGATCCTGTCGGTGCTTCCCGTCAACGTCGGCGCGCTCGTGTTGCTGGCGGCGGCGTTCATATTCTTCGTGCTCGACCTCAAGGTGCACGCGCACGGGGTCGCGACGTTCGCCGGCATCTTGTGTCTGGTGTTCGGAGGGCTGTTCCTCTTCGACGGCGCAGTTCCGAACGCGCAGGTCTCGCGGCCGCTGATCTTCGTGATCGCCATCGCGATCGGCGCGTTCTTCGCCTTCGCGGTGCGCAAGGGCATCGAGGCGCGCCACCAGCCGGTGCGCACGGGCGCGGTCCGCATCGTGGGCCATGTGGGCAAGGTCACTGACACCCTTGCCCCGGCCGGCCACGTGCGAGTGCGCGGCGAGATCTGGTCGGCCCGACTGGTCACGCCTGGCGTCGTCGCGCCGGTCGGTGCAGAGGTGCGGGTGCTGGAGGTGCGAGGATTGGTGCTCGACGTCGAGCTCCTCGACGCGGCAGGGCGCGTGGACGAATCCACGCCGAAGTCGGAGGTCACCTGAGTGGTAGAAGTCCTGATCGCGCTTGGCGTCGTCGTGGTGCTCCTGCTGCTCATTCTCCCGTTGATGTTGAAGGTCGTGCGGGAGTACCAGCGGATCGTGCTGTTCCGCCTCGGCCGGGTCATCGGCGTCCGCGGGCCGGGCATCGTGCTGCTCATCCCGTTCGTCGACCGGCCGTCATTCGTCGACTTGCGCGAGTTCTTCTTGGAGATCCCGCACCAGACGTCGATCACCAAGGACAACGCCGGCATCTCGATCGACTTCATCACGTTCTTCAAGGTCGTCGACCCCGAGTCGAGCGTGGTGCAGGTCGCCAACTTCGCCGGTGCGGCGCAGGCCATTGCCGCGACGACGCTGCGTTCGGTCGTCGGTGACATCTCCCTCGACGACGTGCTCGCCAAACGCGACGAGATCAACCTGATCCTGCGCACGAAGCTCGACGAGATCACCGAGCGTTGGGGCGTGAAGGTCACCAACGTCGAGATCCGCGAGATCATCCCGCCGCCCACGGTGCAAGAAGCGATGACGCGCCAGATGTCGGCCGAGCGCACGCGGCGCGCGCTCGTCACCGAGGCCGAGGGCGACAAGTCGGCCGCGGTGCTGCGCGCCGAGGGCAGCAAGCAGGCCAACATCCTCTCCGCCGAAGGCCTGAAGCAGGCCGCGATCCTGTCGGCCGAGGGCGACAAGCAGGCCGCCGAGCTGCGCGCGCAGGGCTTCGCCCTCGCATTGGAGGCCATCTACGGTGCAGCGCGCGACATCGACGCGAAGACGATGACGATTCAGTACTTCGAGATGCTCAAGTCGCTGGGCAACGGTCAGAGCACGAAGATCGTCGTGCCGATCGAGCTCGCGGGTCTCGCCGGTGGCGTCGCCGGTCTCGCAGCAACGGCGTTCGCCTCGGAGGGCAACCCCGACACCCCGCGCGCGCCCCGGGCCGACACTCCACCCGCGACCCCCTAACGCTCCAGCAATCATTCTTGCGTCGCAAACCGGGGTGACATCCCGGCTGCTGACGCAAGAATGGATGACGGGTGCCGCGCCGCGCTGCACCCGTCAGGTGCCGTGAAGGCGGCGGACGCCGGGGAGGCGGTGAGGTGCCGGCGGCGCGAGGCGGATCTTGACGTCGACGACGGTCGCTCCCGTCGGTGTGACGATGACGGGGTTGCAGTCCATCTCGACAACTTCCGGCACCGCGTCGGCGAGGCGACCAACGCGCAGCAGCAGCTGCTCGAGCGCGTCGACGTTGGCTTCGGGCGCGCCGCGATAGCCGAACAACAACGGTGAGCTCCGCACCGAACGCACGAGCTCGTGCGCGTCGACATCGGTGAGCGGCAGGATCCGCAACGCCCGGTCGCGGATCAGCTCTGCGGCGACACCGCCCATACCGAACAGCACGAGCGAGCCGAACAACGGGTCGTGGGTGACGCCTACGATCGTCTCGACACCCGATGCGACCATGGGCTGCACGATCGCGCCGCCCATCTCGTCGCCCAACGCGGTGCGCATGGCTTCGAATGCGTCGGTCACGGCCTCGGAAGAGTCGAGATCGAGGTGCACCGCGCCCACGTCGGTCTTGTGCACAATGGCGCCCGAGCCGGCCTTGAGCGCGACGGGGTAGCCGATCTCCTCCGCCGCGCTGAGAGCGCCGGACGCGCTCGCGACCCAGACCGACGGCGCGACAACGACCCCGAAGCACTCACACAGGCGCGCGGCCACGTCAGGATCGAGCCACGCGCCGTCGACATGGAACTCCATTCGTTCGTCGACGAGCGCGCGTGCCGCCTCGATGTCGACATCATCGAACGCCGGCACCTGGCCCTCATCGCGACGGAGCCAGTCGGCATGATCCGCAGCCCGTCCGAGCGCGGCGGCCGCCGCTTCGGGGAACGCGAACGACGGGACGGCGCGGTGGCCGGTGGCCTTGCCGGCGGACGGGCCGGTGCCGCGGAGCGCGTTGGGGAGGCCGGTATGACCGAGAAAGCACGTGAGGACCGTCTTGTCGCCGGCGTCGGCCGCCGCAGTCGCGACGGCGCGGGCCACGTCGGCGGCTCGGGTCACGAGGGGCGGCACGAAGATGGCGAGCAGCGCGTCGATCTGGTCGTCGGCAAGGAGCGTGCGCAAGGTTCGCTCGTACGTGGTGGCAGTCGCCGCGGCCACGAGGTCGATCGGGTTGCGCACACTTGCGTCCGGTGACACGAAGGACCGCAGCTCCGCTTGCGCGCCGGCATTCAGCTCCGGCACTTCGAGTCCCGCGCTTTCGCACGCGTCGGCGGCGAGAATGCCCGGGCCGCCGCCGTTGCTCACGATGGCGACTCGCCGTCCCCGCGGCAGCGGTTGGTGAGCCAGCAGCTGGGCGGTACCGAAGAGCTGCTCGAGGGTCGCGACCCTGATCACGCCGGCTTGCGCGAACAGCGCGTCGACCGTGTCGTCGGGACTCGCCAGTGCGGCCGTGTGTGACGACGCCCCGCGCGTGCCGGCGCCGGTGCGCCCACTCTTCATCGCGACGATCGGCTTCGCGCGCGACACGCGTCGTGCAAGCCGCGCGAACTTGCGCGGGTTGCCGAACGACTCGAGGTACATGAGGATCACGTCGGTGTCGGGATCCTCTTCCCAGTACTGCAGGAGGTCGTTACCGCTCACGTCGGCCTTGTTGCCCACTGACACGAAGGTCGAGATGCCGAGCCCGAGCTCCGACGCCCGCCCCAACAGCTCGATGCCGAGCCCGCCGGATTGCGATAAGAACCCGACCCGTCCCGACGGCGCGGCAAAGGGCGCGAACGTCGCGTTCATCTGCACGGCGGGATTGGTGTTGATCACGCCCATGCAATTCGGACCGACCATGCGCATGCCGTACCGCCGCACGATCTCGACCAGCTCGTGCTCGGTGCTCACATGCTCACCACCGATCTCGGCGAACCCGGCCGTGATCACCACGAGCCCGCGCACCGCCTTCCGGGCGCACTGCTCGACGACGTCGAGCACGTCGGCCGCCGGTACCGTGATGACGGCCATATCGACCTGGTCGGGCACGTCGAGGATGCTCGGGTACGCCCGCACGCTCGCGACGCTCGATGCCGAAGGATTGACGGGATAGACCGGGCCGCTGAAGTTGCCGGCAAGCAGGTTGCGGAAGAGCTCGTGGCCGATCGTGTTGGGCCGGCGACCGGCGCCGATCACGGCGATCGACGTCGGTGCGAGGAGCCGTCCCATCGAGCGGGCCTCGGCGTGCTGCTCGCGTTGCTGCTGCACCGCCAGCGACGCCTCGGTGACCTCGATCGGGAACGATACCTCGACCGCTCCTTCCGAGAACGTGCGTGTCACCGTGTAGCCCGCGTCGCTGAACACGTCGAGCATCCGCCGGTTCTGCGGCAATGTTGTCGCGACGAACCGCGTGATGCCCTCCTCGCGCCCGATTGCCGCGAGCTGCTCGAGCAGCAGGGTGCCGATCCCGCGGCCCTGGAACTCGTCGTCGACGATGAAGGCCACCTCGGCCTCGTGGCCGGCGGGAAAGCAGTCGTAGCGCGCCACCGCGACGATGTCACCGCCGAGCTCGGCGATGAGGGCCACGCGCTCCCGATGGTCAACCGTGGCCAACCGGTCGAGCTGGCGCGCCGACGGAGGCGGTACCGGCGAGAAGAACCGCAGGTACAGCGACTCCTCCGACATGCGCTCGTAGAGCGCCAGCAGTGCCGCGTCGTCGTCGGGACGGATCGCGCGGACGTGTACGGTGCCACCGTCGGACAGCGCGACGTCGCACTCCCAATCGGAAGGGTACGGATAGTCGGGCGCAATCTCGCTCACAACACTCCCGGATCGCGGCGTCTGCGTGCCAAAGCGTACTTGCAGGATCGGCTCACGGTTCCTGGGCTACCGTTCGCCATCGTGGCAACGTCTCCGGTGACGGGCGAGCCGGCGCCTGCCGTCGAGTCTCCGCCGCACGAGACGCCGGCCTCGGGGCTCATACACGATGAAGTACGCGATCGAGTCGCGCGTGGACTCACCAACGAGGCGACCGAGAAGACCAGCCGCACGTTCGGCGAGATCGTGCGGGCCAACGTGCTCACCCGGTTCAACGCGATTCTGACGACGATGTTCGTGATCGTGCTGGTCGTCGGCTCGCCTGGCGACGGGCTCTTCATGGGTGTCGTGATCACCAACTCGCTCATCGGCATCGTGCAGGAGGTGCGGGCGAAGCGCACCCTCGACCGGCTCGCGGTGCTGAGCGCGCCGCGTGCCCGTGTCGTGCGCGATGGCAGTGTCGACGAGATCGAGGTGGACGCCGTCGTGCTCGATGACCTCCTGGAGCTGACCACGGGTGACCAGGTCCCGGCCGACGGCGTGGTGCGGTCAACTGCCGGGCTCGAGGTCGACGAGTCACTGCTCACCGGCGAATCCGACCCGGTCGTCAAGACACCGGGCACCGAGGTGCTGTCAGGCAGCTTCGTGGTGGCCGGCTCGGGACGCTTTCAAGCCACCCGCGTCGGGGCCGATGCGTACGCGCGCGAAGCTGGCCAACGAGGCGCGCCGGTTCGCGCTGACGCGTTCGGAGCTGATGACGGGCATCGACAAGATCTTGCGCTTCGTCACCTGGGCGCTCATCCCGATCTCCGGGCTGCTGTTGTGGAGCCAGGTCGCCTCCACCGGTTCTGACTGGTTCGAGGCGCTGCGCTCGACGGTCGCCGCAGTCGTGGGCATGGTGCCGCAGGGCCTCGTGCTTCTCACGAGCGTCGCGTTCGGCGTGGCGGCGGTGACCCTCGCCCGGCGCAATGTGCTGGTGCAGGAGCTGCCGGCCGTCGAAGGCCTCGCGCGCGTCGACGTCGTGTGCCTCGACAAGACCGGCACGCTGACCGAAGGCACCGTGCAGTTCCACGAGCTCGTGATGCTCGACGGCGACGAGGAGATTGCGCGCTCCGCGCTGGGCTCGTTGGCGGCGGACGAGAGCGCGAACGCAACGATGCGCGCCATCGGTGCCGCCTTCACGCCTCCAGGCGGATGGGCATCCACCGAGACCGTCGCGTTCTCGTCGGCCCGGAAGTGGAGCGCCGCGTCGTTCGACTCGCAGGGTACGTGGGTCGTCGGCGCGCCCGAGATGGTGTGGGCCCACGCTCCATCCGACGACCCGGTGCTCGTGCAGGCCGACGAGCTCGCGGGCACCGGGAGCCGCACGCTGCTGCTGGTTCACACTGACCAGCCACTCGGCGGCGAGGAGCTTCCCGGGGGCCTGCGTGCGGTTGCGCTCGTCCTGCTCGAAGAGAAGCTGCGGCCCGACGCCGCTGAGACGCTCACGTACTTCGACGCGCAGGGGGTCACCCTCAAGGTGATCTCGGGCGACAACCCGCGCACCGTCGCGGCAGTGGCCGCGAGAGTCGGCTTGCCACACGCGGGTGAGCCGTTCGACGCACGCGAGCTCCCCGAAGCGCGCGACGAGCTCGCCGACGTGCTGGAGCAGCACTCGGTGTTCGGCCGCGTCACGCCGCACCAGAAGCGTGAGATGGTTGCCGCGCTGCAGTCTCGCGACCACGTCGTCGCCATGACGGGAGACGGCGTCAACGATGCGCTCGCGCTGAAGGACGCCGACATCGGTGTCGCCATGGGTTCGGGCGCGGCGGCGACGCGGGCCGTCGCCCAGCTGGTGCTGTTGGACGGCAAGTTCTCGACGATGCCCGGCGTCGTCGCAGAGGGGCGTCGCGTGATCGCGAACATCGAGCGGGTCGCGAATCTGTTTCTCACGAAGACCGTGTACACGATGCTGATCACCGTCGTGATCGTCTTGACCGCGGTCGGCCACGGCTGGCCGTTCCCCTTGCTGCCCCGGCATCTGACGCTCATCGGCGACTTCACGATCGGTATCCCCGCGTTCTTCCTGGCGCTCGCACCCAACACGCAGCGGTACGTGCCCGGGTTCCTCCCGCGGGTGATGAGATTCGCGATCCCCGCGGGCACGGTCGCCGCCACCGCCACGCTCGTGGCCTACTGGCTGGCGCGATTGGAGGGCGCAACGCACAAGGAACAAAAGACCACCGCGACACTGGTGCTCCTGATCGTTGCGCTGTGGATCCTCATCATGCTCGCCCGGCCGTTCACCAGGTGGCGGGCAACGCTCATCGTCGTGATCATCGCGGCGGTGGTGCTCATCGTCGCGATTCCCTTGTCGCGCGACTTCTTCAAGCTGGAGATCCCGGATGTGCGCGTGGTCGGCGATGCGGCCGCAGTCGCCGGAGTCGCGATCGCCGTGCTCGAGCTGGGCTGGCAGACGAGCCGTCTGCGGCGACGGGGTGGCGCTCGTCGGGTGGTGTGAGCTCCTCGGGTGCCACGTGTCGCGCTCACGGCGTCGATGACGGCGTGGTCGGCGCAGCAGGTGGCGTGCCCGGCGCGGCCGGCGCAGGCGTGGGGGGCGGGGCCGGTGGCGCGGGCGCGGCGACACCACAGAACACTTTCTTCGGCCGCATCTGGTAGGTCCACGAGAAGCGCTCGCGCGTATCGGGTTGTCCCGGCTTCGAGATGTTGCGGAAGTTCTCCACGATGATGCCGTCGTAGCCCGGTTCTTCGGGTACCGGCTTCGTCGCTCCCGGCATGAGGAAGACCGTGTTGACGCACTCCATTGTTGCCGGCGTGCGTTCGATGATGTGCGGTCCCTCGGCCTTGACCGTGCGACCGTCAGTGTCGCCGTAGTACGACACGGTGATCGATGTCGCGGTGTAGCTGGTGCGGATGAGCATGCCGGACGTGGTGTCGTTCTTGAACTCGTTGTCGATCGAGCCGTAGTTGAGCGTCGCCTCCCGACCCATGGGATAGCGCGAGATGTAGATGGAGTGGGGGGTATGGGTGACGTCCTTGTAACCACCGAAGAACGTCGCGTTGAACAGCGTCGTCGAGAACTGGCTGACACCGCCACCGAAGTCCTCGAAGAAACCCTCGTCGGCCGCGAAGACGGGAGCGCGGACGTACCCACTCCGCGACGAGCGCTGCCCGAGCTTCGCATTGAGCGAGAACGTGTGCCCCGGCTCGACGACGGTGTTGTTCACGACGTCGGCCGCGTGATGGATGTTCTTCACCCGAGCCTGCCCCGCCGGGTGGTACGTCGTGAACGTCGACACAAGCCCGGTGATGTGGAGTCGCCGTGCCCACGCCGTATCGTGCGCCGGTTTCGCGGTGACGAGGTGGCCGACCACCGATCGCCGGCCGGCGAAGATCGACGCGGCCACTTGCTCGAGGTCGACTTGCCGGCCGGTCACCGACGGAACGACGGTGACCTTGGCACCGTCGACCGCGAAGCCGGCGTCGACCGGTGGCTGCTCCAAACGACCGAGCGCGGCACCCAGCACGAAGCGCAACTTGGCCGGTTCGACGCCCAGCACCACCTCGCCGTTGCGTCGTGTGGTGGTCATCGCAGCCGCCAGTTGTTTGGGTGTGATCGTGATGTTGGTGCCCCGCACGCGCAGCACATGTCTCGTCTCGAGCGCCCGTCGGACCTTGACTGCGGCCCGCTCCACCGCGTCGCGGCCGACCGACGGGCTGGTGTGTCCGACAGGCAGCGTGACGACGCCGCGGGCGTCGCCGCGCAGCGCGGCAGCGATTCGACGCCGGGCATCGGCTCGAATGATGCCGACGCCGGCCTTCGGCTCGATCACCGTGACCCGCGCGCCATCGAGCTTCAAGCCGCCGTTGACGAGACCGTGCCCCACGCGTCGATCCCAGCGGTCGAGCAACGCCTCGACACGAACCTCATCCCACGACGCCGAGAGGTCGACGTGGTCGGCGCGGATGCGCCGCAGGAGGACGCCTTCGATCTGTGCGATCGGATTGCGCGACCGTCCCGCTTCCCGGGCGTCGCGTACCGTTTGGTGGGCGTCGGCCCGGTAGCCGATCGTTCGGGGGTCGAGGGTGAACTGCCTACCGCTTGCGCGGACACGCACTCTTCGCGTGTTTGCCGCGCGAGCAGCGGGCTCGATTGCTCGCAGCGCGGTTCGTTCGTGATCACCGGCGACGTGTACACCTGCTACGGCGACACCCGGCAAGATGCGGCCGCGGTATACGACGCGTTCGACGAGCGCGCCGAGCACGGCGACGAGCATCACGCCCGCGACGACAAACGCGGCCACGACGGGCCGCTCGGATACTGCAAGGTTGCCGAGCCGGGGGCGAGGCACGCGCCGCTCGACGTTCACGGCGGGCAAGGCTAGCGAGCACGCTTCGTCGATCTGTACCCCGCGGCGCGCGCGATAGTGACCGATCGGTCAGCGGACGATTACGATGAGTGCACACGAGCGTCTACGGCTCGCCCCACGTGTGGAGGTCGCAATGAGCGTCGATGCCGCGGAGCTCACCGCCGAGCAGCTGCGCGCCCAAACGCTCGCGTGGCTCGAGGAGCAGTTACCCGCGGGGTGGCTCGGCGCAATCGACGCGGGCGACGAGGAGCAGGCATCGGCGCTGCGCAAGCAGGTCGACTATGCCGACTGGTGCGTCCGGCTCGGCGAGGCCGGCTACGCGACGCCGACCTGGCCGGCGGAGTACGGCGCCGGGACTGTCGCTGTCGCCCGGCGAGGCCAAGGCTCGTCAACGAGGTGCTCAACCACTACAAGGTGCCGCGGCCGTTCAACATCATCGGGATCGGCATGGGCGGCCCGACGGTCATGGCCTGGGGGACCGAGGAGATGAAGCACCGGCTGCTGCGGCCGCTCGCGTGCAACCAGGAGATCTGGTGCCAGCTGTTCAGCGAGCCCGGCGCGGGCTCCGACGTCGCCGGGCTCTCGACCCGCGCCGGTGCGCGACGGCGACGAGTGGGTCGTCAACGGCCAGAAGGTCTGGACGACGGTGGCGCACCTCTCGAAGTGGGGGATGCTGCTCGTGCCGCACCAACCCCGACGTGCCGAAGCACAACGGGCCTCTCGTACTTCGTCGTCGACATGCACGCAGCCCGGCGTCGAGGTGCGGCCGCTGGTGCAGATCACCGGCGACGCCGAGTTCAACGAGGTGTTCTTCAACGACGCCCGCGTCCGCCACGACTGGATGCTCGGTCCGCGAGGGCGACGGCTGGAAGGTCGCGATCACCACGCTGATGAACGAGCGGGTGTCGCTGTCGGGTGCGGGCTCGATCGGTGGCGACGCCGTCGGCGGCAGCCCGATCGACCGTCTCGCTCGACCGCCACCAGCGGCAATCACCGACCCGCTCGCACGCCAGCGGCTCGCCCAGGCCTACATCGAGAGCCGGCTGATCCGGCTCAACAACCAGCGCGCGGCGGACAAGCGCAAGAGCGGCGGCGAGGCCGGGCCGGAGGGCTCGATCACGAAGCTGCATGCAGGCCGAGTTCAACCAGCGGCTGCAGAAGCTCGCGCTCGACCTCGAGGGCGTGCGGCGGCATCGCGTGGGAAGGCGCCGAGCTCTCGAAGACGAGGGCACGTCGGGCGGGCGCCGTCCGACCGTGACGACGTCGCCAGCGTCGCGCTCGGGCTTCCTGCGGGCGCAGGCCAACACGATCGAGGGCGGCACCTCCGACGTCATGCGCAACATCCTCGGCGAGCGCGTGCTCGGCCTGCCGAAGGAGCCGGACAACTCGCGCGAGCTGCCGTGGAGCGAGGTCCCCCGCTCGGCATGACGTCCGAACGGCCCCGCAATCGATGAACCGCAATCGATGAACCGCAAGCTGCGCTTGTTCCTTCGCCGGCGCGGGGCGACCGACGACGAGATCGAGCGGGCCGCGCCGGGAAGGCCACCTCACCTTGCTCACGCTCGATCGCGACCTGCGGTCCGGCCGTCAGCGCTACGACGCCGAAGAGGTCAGCGGCCCGTGCCGGGATGGAGCGTGAGCTCTCGATTCGCCTGTGGCGCGCGCTCGGGTTTCCCGACGTGCCGTCCGGAATACGTCTCTTCACCGACGATGACGTGGAGACGCTCGTGATGTTGCGCCAGCAGCTCGAGAGCTCGACGGACACGCCGGAAGAGTCCGTCGATTGCGCTCGTGCAGCAGGTGCGGCTCATCAGCTCGGCGCAAGCTCGTGATCGCGGAGCTGTTCAGTCAACGGCTGGTCGAGCAGGTTCGCGACGCGAAGGAACGTGGTCTGGCCGACGACGAGATCGCCGAGTTCGCGCGTCGACACGTTCGACTGGGACCGGCTGGCGCCGCTCATCGACTACGTGCTGCGTGTGCAGCTCCGGGCGGCGTTGTGGCGCAAGCTCGCCCTCGACGAGACCGCCGCCGGCGGCGTGCCGAGCTCGCGGTCGGCTTCGTCGACCTCGTCGGGTACACCGCGCTGAGCCAGGAGCTCGAGCCCGACGAGCTTGCCGCAATGGTCGCGCGGTTCGATGAGCTCGCGTACGACACCGTCGCCCAGCTCGGCGGGCGGGTCGTGAAGACGATCGGCGACGAGGTGATGTTCGTCGCGGCTGACGTTGCTGCCGCAGTTCAGATCGCGGTGCGGCTCATCGAGCGGTCGGCGCTCGATGACGTGCTGCCCGAAGCGCGCGCCGGCGTCGGTTACGGCACGATGCTCGCGCAGGAGGGCGACTACTACGGGCCGGTCGTCAATCTGGCCAGTCGCATCGTCGCGCTCGCGCGGCCCGGCTCCGTGGTGGCTTCGGATTCGGTTCACGATGCGCTCGAGTACGACGCCGGCATCGAGTGGCGACGCCTGCGCTCCCATCGGATACGCGACATCGGACGCGTCGAGCTGTGGTCGCTCACGGCAGTCGTCTCCGACGTTCCCTGAGGTTCGAGCGCGTCGTCGGGTGCCGCCGCCGGCTGGCGACGCTAGGTTCGGCGCATGCCGATCCCGCAGCAACGCGATCCGGAGACGACTCGCAAGCAGCTGACCGAGTGGATGGCCGCCAAGCTCCCGGCTCCAGACGGGCTCGAGCTGTCGGAGCTCAGCGGACCGACGTCGACCGGCTTCTCCAACGACACGCTCCTCTTCGACGCCACCTGGACCGAAGGCGATGTCGCGCATGCCGATGGCTTCGTGGCGCGGGTTCGACCAAGTGGCTACCAGATCTTTCCCGAGGTCGACGTCGCGCTGCAGTACCAAGTGATGAAGATCCTCGGCGAGCAGACCGACGTGCCCGTGCCCCGAATGTGGTGGCTCGAGGAAGACGAGAGCGTGCTCGGCGCGCCGTTCTACGTCATGAGCAAGGTTGACGGCCGGATCCCGACCGACAACCCGCCGTACACGATGGAGGGCTGGGTGCACGACGCCGCGCCCGAGCAGCAGGAGCGGCTCTGGTGGACGGGCATCGACACGATGGCGCGCGTGCACCAGCTCGACTGGCGCGCGCTCGGCTTCGATTTCCTCGACCGGCCCGAGCTCGGCCGGCCGGGCCTCGACCAGCAGCTGGCGTACTACGACGAGTATTTCGCGTGGGCAGCGCGCGGCAAGCCGCAGCCGATCGCCAAGGCCGCGCTTGACTGGGTCAAGGCCAACCGGCCGACCGACGAGGAGCCGTTGGGCCTCTGTTGGGGTGACTCCCGGATCAGCAATCAGATCTTTCGCGATTTTGAGTGCGTCGCGGTGCTCGACTGGGAGATGGTGACGCTCGGAAATCCCGAACAGGATCTCGCGTGGTGGATCTTCCTCGACCGCCATTTCAGTGAGGCGCTCAGCGTCGCTCGACTCCCGGGCTTTCCGAGCTACGACGCGACCGTCGCGCGCTACGAGCACCTGACCGGCCGGCCCGTGCGCCACCTCGACTACTACCAGGTCTTCGCCGGCCTCCGGTTCGCGGTGATCATGATGCGCGTCGCCCAGATGTGCGTCGACTACGACTTCCTGCCGGTCGAGTCCGACATGGAGACCAACAACCTCGTCACCCATCTCCTCGCGAAGATGCTCGGTCTCCCCGCACCCGGCCCGCCGATGACCGGACTCGCCGGCTAGATGAGCCGTTCCGCTCGCCGGAAGACCGCGGGTAGCTTCGTGGGCCATGGCCGCGCACCCCGCTCCGCCCGATCCGCCGGTCGACGTGGCCGGCAACCGGCTGTGCATGCTGCAAGTGCACGCGCATCCCGACGACGAGGCGTCGAAGGGGAGCGGCACCGTCGCCAAGTATGCGGCCGAAGGCATCCGGAGCGTCTTGGTGTGCTGCACCGGCGGTGAGGCCGGCGACATCCTGAATCCCGCGGCGGACACGCCCGAGGTGCGCGAGAACCTGCTCGTGGTTCGCATGGCGGAGCTGCAGGCGAGCGTCGACGTGCTGGGCTACGACGCGCTGCACCTGCTCGGCTACCACGACTCGGGCATGGCCGGCACCGAGGTCAACGCGCAGCCCGACAACTTCGCCAACGCGCCACTCGACGAGGCGGTCGAGCGGCTGGTGCGCGTGATCCGGCACGAGCGTCCGCAGGTGATCGTGACGTACGCCGACGACCGTGAGTTCTACCCGCACCCCGATCACATCCGGGTGCACGAGATCTCGGCACCTGCGTTCGACGCGGCGGGTGACCCTGATCAGTTTCCGGATGCCGGGGCACCGTGGCAGCCGGCGAAGCTCTACTACACCGGCTGGTCACGCCGTCGCGTGCTCTCGCTCCACGAGGCCTTCGAGCGCCGAGGGTTGGAGAGCCCGTTCGCGCAGTGGTTCGAGCGGGGGTTCCCCGACCACGACGACCGCTTCACGGCGTTCGTCGACGTGGGCGACTTTCTGCACAAGCGGCGCGGCGCGCTGCTCGCGCATCGCACCCAGGTCGATCCCGAAGGCTTCTGGATGCGCCTTCCCGACGACGTGATCCGCGAGGTGTTCCCTTGGGAGGAATACCAACTCGTGCGCGGCCAGGTCGACACCGCTGCGCCGGCCGGCGGCCCCGAAGACGACTTGTTTGCGGGTCTCCGTTCGGCGGTTCCGTCCGCGGCTGACACGCGGCGCCCGCGCTCATAGAATCCGCTTCCATCGTCCGCACAGAGGAGACCGCATGCCGAAGTACCTGTCGCAGGAGTGGATCGACGAATCCCGAGCACTCGCCACCGACCAGCCCGAACGGCCAGGTGCGTCGGCCCGTATGCAGTACGTGGTCACCGGCGGGCCCGAGGGTGAGATCAGGTACTACTGGCTGTTGGAGAACGGCAAGCTGCTCGAGTCGCAGCTGGGCGAGATCGCGGACTCCGATTTCACGATGACCCTCAACTACGAGGACTCGGTGAAGATCCAGCAGGGCGATCTCGATCCCAACGCCGCGTTCATGCAGGGGCGCATGAAGGTGACCGGCAACATGGCCAAGCTCATGCAGCTCATGCCGCTCACCAGCAGTCCCGAGTACAAGGCGCTGCAGGAGAAGATCCGCACGATCACGGAGTACTAGAGCGCCAGCTTGCCGTTCTGGAACACCCGACTCACGCGCGCGCCGGCCTTGGCGTAGAAGCTCGCCGGACCCACCCACGAGACCTCGGTCTCCCGGGTGCCGTACATGCCGGCGATGTCTTCGCACAGCGCGCTGAGCAGTGCGTTGCCGACGCCGCCGCCCCGGCGCTCGGGGTCGCTCGCCATCGGGCCGATGTGGCCATGCCGGTTGACGGAGTGGGCGGCGAACCCGACCGTGCCGTGCTCCGCGTCGCGGGCCGAGAAGCACACGCCTTTGCCGATCCCGCGCGTGACCTCCTCCACCCACTCGGGGAACTCGCTCTCCGCAAGCTCGATCGCTCCCCGGCCGGACTCCCGTTCGATCGTGACGCCGGCGGGCACCGGCGCACGGAAGCTCGTGGGGATCGTCATGTTGAACGCGGCGCCGTACGGCTCGAAGCCGCACGCCTCGGTCAGGCACAACGCGCCGGTGAGGCCGAAGTCGACGCCTGGCCACACGTAGCGCGGCACCGCCGTGCCGAGCTGCAGCTCGCGTGCCCCCTGGACGCGCGCCCAGGTGCACGCCTCGTCGACGAGCCGGCGCCCGTGGCCCCGGCGCTGATGGTCGGGCGCGACCGCGAGGAGCAGGATCCAGGCGACGGCCCACCCGTCCCACCGGCGCACAGTGACAGCCACCGCGGCGCGGTCGTCGCCGAGCACTTCGCTGCCGGGCCCGTAACAGCATGTCTCGACGTCGTCGACGGTCAGGTCCTCGTCGGGCAGCGCCGCGGAGACGAGCGCGTGAAGCTCGGCCGGGGTCATCCGTCCGCGCGCTGCAGGTCGCGCAGCTCGCGATAGCCGATCTGCACCGCGCCGGCGCGCCCGATGAGATCGGGAAGGGACGGATCGTCGCAGAGGTACGCGTGATCTTCGACGCGGCCCGCCCAGTCGCCGCACGCCGCGCGCAGCTCGTCGGTGTCGAGCGCGGGGTGGAGATACAGCTCGGTCACACCCGGCCGTAAGTCGAAGAGCACGCGCTCGATCTTGCGGCGGGCCCCGACCGGGCAGATCACCAAGTGATCGGGGAACACGATCCCTTCCTCGGCCGCGAGCCGGCGGAACGGGAAGCCGACCACGCGCTCCGCGCTCGCACCGGCCATCCGCAGCGGCAACGAGAAGTCGACGGCCAGCTCGAGGTAGACGTCGAAGAAGTCGGCCCGAAGCTGGAGCGTGCCCAGGTGACTGTCGAGGTGGCTGACGTCGAAGCCCCAGATGATCGCCCGCTCGAGCTGTGCCCGGCACTCCCTGCGCACCTCCTCGATGTCGGCGTGGTCCCACGCGTCCTCGATCGTGCGAGGAAAGCCGCCGTCGCCGTCGAGCAGGCTGGGACCGTGCGTGATCGGCCCCCAACGGAATGTCTCCCACTCGGCATTGAGGGTGAGGTGCACGCCAACGTCTTCACCGCGGTACTGCGCGGCGGCGTCGCGGGCCCACGGACACGGCACCATGAGCGAGGCGCTCGTAGCGCGGCCGTTGCGCAACGCTTCGTAGACCGCGACGTTGGCGGAGCGCGTCAGTCCGAGGTCGTCGCAGTTGACGATGAGCAGCTTGGCGTCGGAGGCGTAGCCGAGGCGCTCGGCAAGTGTCGGCACAGGCGGAATCTACCAAGCACGGAACGCGGGCCGGCCGGGGGCTCTGACGGATCAGCCGAGCCGTTCGATGATCGTGCCGCTGCCGAGCCCACCGCCGCAGCACATGGTGATCAATCCGAACCGTGCGTCAGTGCGTTCGAGCTCGTGCAATGCGGTCGTCGCGAGACGCGCACCGGTCGCACCCACCGGGTGGCCGATCGCGATCGCGCCGCCGTTGGGATTGACCTTCGCCAGGTCCGCGCCCACTTCGCGGGCCCATGCGAGCACGACCGACGCGAACGCCTCGTTGATCTCGACGGTGTCGATGTCGTCGAGCCCGAGGCCGGTGCGCGCCAGGAGGTGCTGGGTCGCGTCGATGGGTCCGGTGAGCATGAGCACCGGATCGACGCCGACCAGGCATTGATCGACCACACGGGCGCGTGGGCGCAGGCCCAGCTCCTTCGCCTTCGCGGCCGTCATCATGAGCACCGCGGCCGCGCCGTCGGTGATCTGTGAGGACGTACCGGCGGTGTGCACGCCGTCTTCGCGCCCGACCGGCTTCAGCGCGGCGAGCGCTTCGAGAGAGGTCTCGCGCAGCCCCTCGTCGCGAGCGACGCGATGGGTGGTACCCGACGGCTTGCCGTCGTCGCCGAGATCGGGCGCGTCGACCGGCACCACCTCGCGCTCGAACCGTCCCTCGTCCCAGGCCCGCCGGGCGCGCTGTTGCGACTGAAGGCCGAACGCGTCGCAATCCGCGCGAGTGATCGACCATTTCTCCGCGATGCGCTCGGCGCCTTCGAACTGCGACGTCATCTCGTAACGCCCGAAGTACGTCTTGGGAATCGGCCGGCCCGGACCCTGCTTGACGCTTGTGCCCAACGGGACGCGACTCATCGACTCGACGCCACACGCGAGCGCGACGTCGACGACGCCGCTCTTGACGAGCGCCGCGCCGAGGTTGGTGGCCTGCTGGGACGAGCCACACTGCGAGTCGACGGTGGTGCCGGCGACCGACATCGGAAAGCCCGATGCCAGCCAGGCGGTGCGCGCGATGTTGAACGTCTGCTCACCGGTCTGGGTGACACACCCGGCGACGACCTGGCCGACCACCGACGGATCGATGCCCGAACGCTCGATCACCGCCTGTTGCGCCGCGCCGAGCAGCTCGGCCGGATGCACGGTGGAGAGCCCGCCGTTACGGCGCCCGAGTGGCGTGCGGGCGGCTTCGACGATGACCACGTCACCGTCGGCGGTCTCGCTCATGGGCGTCATGGCATCTCCTGACAGGCGGGACGGCGATCGTACCGCTCGCTAGCCTGCGTCCGATGGGTCGCCGGCGTCTCGCGGCGCTACTCGTGTTCGCATCGGTCCCCCTTGCTTCGTGCGGCGGGGGTGGCGGGAGCACGGCGTCGAAGGCTGCACCGCGCTCGTCGAACGCCGCCACGAGCCCCGGCGCGAACAGCGCGCCGGGAACGTCGCCGGCCTCGACGGGTTGTCCGCCCGCGGTGGGCACCACGGCGAGCCGGCAGCAGGCGGCGACCGTGCAGATGTTGCTCACCGGTGTCGATGGCGCACCGGTCGACTGCCGCGACGTCGTCACGTTTGATTTCCGATCGACCGGCGTCGGCACCTCACCCGGCTACACCATCGGGTACCAGTCCGGGCCGTTCCGATCGGGCCAGGGTGACCAGATCCTCAAGGTCAACGGCAGACGCGTTCCTCGTCGTGCGATTCGACAGCGCGATGGGCGCCGATCTCACCAAGCCCGACGCGCCGCTCACGTACACGGGTCCGAGCGCCCTCACCCCCGACGGGATGCAGCACGTGCTGGAGATCAAGCGCATCTCTGACTTCGAGGGCGTGCTGGTCTGGGTGATCGGACTCGATGCGAAGCGCCCGTTCATCGTCGACGGCAGCCCGACCCCGCCGAAGATCGTGATCACGATCAGCTAACCCGGCGCAACCGCCCCGTTCTTGCGTCAGAAAGGTCGTGCCACGACGATGAATGACGCACGAACGCGTATCCGGGATCGTTCTTGCGTCAGCAGCCGGGATGTCACCCCGGTTTGCGACGCAAGAACGAAGATCTCAGGGGCGGACGAGGACGATCTTGCCGAGCTTGCCGCCCCCGGCGAAGTGGTCGTACGCGGTCGTGGCGTCGTCCATCGCGTACGTCGCCGCAACGGGCACCTCGAGGTCGCCGGCAGCAAGCAGCGGCAACACGTGGGCTTCGACTGCACGCGCCGCACCGGCTTTCTGCTCGAGCGGTCGCGCGCGCAACGTCGACCCGTGCAGCCGAGCCCGTCTTCCCATCAACGTGAGCAGGTTGAGCTCGGTGGTCGCGCCGGCGCCGACACCGATCACCGCGATGCGACCGCCGATGGCCAGCGCATCGAGATCGCTCGGGAGGTTGGGCGCGCCGACGAGCTCGAGGACGACGTCGAACGGCGCCTCGGCAACGAATTCGTCGGGAGCCACGACAACCACCGAGCCGGACCGGGCGCCGATCGCGGCAACATCGTCGCGAAGCGCCGCGTTGCGGACGGTCGCGGTCACGCGCGCTCCGGCGCGCGCTGCGAGCTGCACACCGGCGATGCCTACGCCGCCCGCGGCGCCGTGCACCAGTGCTCGCTCGCCCAGCGTGACCCCGCACTGCGTGAAGAGCGCGTCGTGCGCAGTCGTGAAGACCTCGGGGAAGCCGCCGGCGGCCTCCCACGGCACACTGGCGGGCACCGCGAGGGCGACGCGTTCGTGCACCACCGCAAGCTCGGCTTGGGCCCCGCCGCCCACCACGGCCATGACCCGGTCGCCCGCCGAGAAGCGCTCGACCTCGGGTCCGGTCTCGATCACCTCGCCCGCCAGCTCGAGACCGGGGATGTCGGCCGCGCTCCCGGCGGGCGCGGGGTACAGGCCGCGGCGCTGGAGCATGTCGGCACCGTTCACACCCGCGGCGCGTACTTCGACCAGCAGTTCGCCGCGGGCCGGGTGCGGGTCGGGATGGCGGCGCCAGTCGAGCCGGCCCTCGGTGATCGTGACCGCGTGCACCGCCGGACCCTACCGGGCGGCGGTCAATCAGGGGGTCGTCGTGGGCGGGTTCCCCGCAGTCGCCCCGGGTGACGTGCCGGTCGTCACGCCCGGTGCGGAGCCGCTGCCGGAGTTGTCGCTGAACCCGGGGCGGGGCACGGGCACCGTGGCGGGTGGCGTCGACGGTGTGGTACCCAGACCGGCGGCGCCCGCGAGCCATCGTGGGTCGACCGCGACGCGAGCCGTGGTGAACGGCGCGTTCGCCGCCTTGAAGTGTCCTGTGAACAGGTGCGTGGGCACGACGTACACCGCCGCGGGCTCGGTGCCGACGACCACCATGAGCCCGAGCTGCATGTGCTCGATGAGCACGACGGGCCGTGTGTCATCCGGCACGGTTGTTCGACGTCCGGTTGCGGTGGCGGCGCCGCGGCGGGCGAGCGTGTCGTACGCCGAGCGGGCCGTGCTGAGCGGGTAGTCACCGATGTCTTCGAGATCGACGAGCAGGCCGTCGACGCGGTCGATCGCGCCGGCTGGGCTCACGTCGAAGGTCCACTCGAGCCCCGTCACGGCAATGTCGCCCACCAGCGGGGTCAACGTCACCGTGAAGCCGGCGGATGTGGTCTTGACCGCAGCGCGGGCATCCGATGCCGGCACGCCCATCGCGTGGAGAGCAGACCTCGCGGTCGCCTCGGCCGACGACGACGTCGCGGGAGGGGAGCTCGCCGGCGGAGCCGCCGGGGTGGTAGTTCCCGGCCCCGACGTTGTCGTCGCCGGAACCGGCTCACAGCCCGGGGGTGGCGGAGAGATCTGGATGCAGAGTCTCGCGCCACCGGGTGGCGAGCTCGGCGCGGCGCTCGTGCGCGTCAGATGCACCGACCAGCTCGTGGGGGTCGCCGTGACGTCGAACGTCGCACCTTTCGCGGTCGCGCGCCACCCTCCGCCCGCGGCCGGTTGCACGCCGCCCAACCCAAGTGCCTTCGACATGCGCGACGCGTCGGCGCGCGTCAACGGCGTGGGTCGCAGCTGATACACGGTCGCTTGGCCCGGCAGCTCCGGCAGTGTGGTCGCGAGCCGGTACTCGACCGACGCGCCCGCGCCACTGCTGCGGTTGTTGTCGACTTCCGTCGAGGTGAGTGACAGCGCGTCGAGGGCGCGTCCCGATCGGCGCTGCACGACGATGGCGGTCACGACGATCACGAGGATAAAACCGAGCGCCACCGCGCCCGCTGCCGTCCCCCGTGGCCATCGAGCGCGGAAGCGGTCACGACTTGTGGGCTCGGTCACGGAGCCTCCCTTGCCTCAAGGCTAGGTCGGTGCAGTGACGGCCCAAGCGCAGGCAGGGGTGACACCGCGGCTAGCTTGCGGACATGCCTCCCGTTCGTCACGAGCCCGGCAATCTGGTGTTCGTGGACGACGAAGGGGAGCGAGTCACCCTCGATGCCGCAGAGGCGCAGTCCCTCTTCTCGTTGACCGGCGGCCTCGATGCCGCGACGGTCTCTGCGTGCCCGGCATGTCGAAGCCGCGTTCGTCGCGGTGGTCGCGCTCGTCGACCTGCTCAAGGCTTCAGCGCCTCACCGGCGTGCGATCGATCTGTTCGCGCTCGCGGAGGACGCACCGACGCTGCATCTGTACGTCATCGACGAGGGCGCCGCGTGTCACCACGATGACTGGCGCGACCCCGGGTTCACGGAATGGTCCGACGCCGTGCCCGACCCGCCCGCGCTGCGCCGGCGGTCGCTGTAGCTCAGGTCGCGAACTCGAGCAGCGCCGCGAACGAATCCCGGAAGCAGTCCATCAGTGCCGCGGGATCGCTGATCGCCACCGGGTCGAGATTGACGCCGAGGTCGAGCGAGCCGCGGTAGGTCATCATGGTGACGTTGAGCGCGCAACCGGTGCGGGGGCCCATCGGATAGTTGGCCGCGATGCGTGCACCACCCATGTACAGATCGACCGGGCTTCCGCGCAGGTTGGACGTCGCAAAGTCGATGGTGCGGGCCTGACTGCGAGTGACCGCGACGAGCACCGCCGTGGGAAGCGAAGACAACATGCCGGCAAGCGATCCGGCGGCGCCAAGCGCGGGTTCCCCCTTCACGGTGAGGAGCTGTTCGCGCACCAGGCAGAAGCGCGCGGCGGGATCTTTGGGGCGCACCGGCACGATGATGCGTGTCGGCACGAAGGCGTTGCCGCCGCTGTGGTCGCCCTTCTTTCGGACGCTGATCGCCATTGCCATCCGAAGCTCGTCGCTCGGCTTACCCATCAGGTCGTGATACGTGCCGAGGCCTCCCGCAACAGCGGTCACGAAGAGGTCGTTGAGACTGCCGCCGAGCTTCCTCGCGGCCGCTTTCGCCTCGTCGAACGGCACTTGCATCACTTCGAAGCGCCGGCCGAGCGATCGGTCGCGGAGCAGCTGGGAGCGCGCCGAATCCGTGACCAGCACCTGCCGGTGGACTGATCCCGCGAGCGCGGCGGCGCCCGCGACGGCCGGTGCGATGTCACGCGGGTGTGTCGCAAGATGCACGGCGGAGCCGAGGCCGTGCCGGGCGATGCCGAGCGGTTGGCGGAGCGCGAACCCGAGCGCGTCGGCGACCACCTCGAGCGGTGAGGTGCGGTTGATCGGATCGAGCGGCGGCGTCGCTTGCTCCTTCGCCGCGTCCTCGGCGATCTGTCGCGCCGCTTCACGCGGGCCGCGCTTGGGCGCGGGATCACGCTCGAAGTCGACAAGGCTCAGCGACAGGCGAATGCCCCCGACGCCATCGGTGATCGTGTGGTGCATCTTCTGGATGACAGCGGCGCGCCCGTCGGCGAGCCCTTCGATCAGGGTGAACTCCCAGAGCGGCCGGGAGCGGTCGAGCGGTGTCGACGCGAGCGAGGCCGCGACGTCGAGGAGCTCGCGCATCCCGCCCGGCGCCGGCAACGCCACCTTGCGAAAGTGGTAGTCGAGATCGAGCGTGGGGTCGTGGCGCCACTCGGGCGGGGCAATGCGTAGCGGTGGGTTGACAACCCGCTGGGCGAGCCGGGGAACGTCGATCATCGCCGCCTCGAGCTTTGCCCGGAGCCGCTGCTCATCCGGCAACTCGTCGAGCACTGTGATGTTGACGAAGTCGGAGCGAAGGGCAGGGTCCTTCTCGACCGCCCACATGATCGCCTCGGTGTCACTCATGCGCATGGGCCAAGGGTCGCCTGCAGAGACGGCTGACGCAAGTGGGGTGGCGGACCTGCGGGTCAGCGGGGGATCGTCGTGCGCTTGAACTCGTTGAATCTCGTCCAATCGAGGAGCCCGAGCGCGCGTTCGAGATCCTCGACGTTGTTCCGGTCCATGAAGCGGATAAACACCGCGTTCTCGCCTTCGATGTACGTCGGCACGCCGAACACCTTCCAGCGGTCGACGGCTTCGATGTGCTCGGCCGCGAGCGTCTTCAGCGGGCGCCCGCTCGCCACCTCGCCGGCCACCGCGTCGACGTCGAGGCCCGCCGCTCCGGCCACGTCGCGCACGACGCTTTCTTCCTTGATCTGCAGGCCGTCGTCATGGCGGGCCGCGAACATCGCCCAGTGAAAGTCGAGGAACGCGTCGGGAAACCGGTCACGCACCGCGATGCCCCACTCGAGCGCGAGCACACCCGTGCCACGCTCTCCGTCGGGGCGGTCCCAGATCGCGGGCTCGCCCTCGGCGACGTGGGCCTGATCGAGCGAGAAGGCGAGCCAGCGCACGTCGATGTCGAGCGTGCCTTCACGTGTCGCGGTGATGAGCGCCTCGTGTGCGTTGCGTGCGAACGGGCAGCGGTAGTCGAATGTCACAGCAAGCTCGCGGGTCACGTGATCCTCCGGACGATTGTGATCTCCGTTCGCAACGCCGCGCCGGCGTAGGGCATTCCGCGGCGATGGGTCATCGCGGGAGGAACCGCCGCGCGAGCATGCCCATGCCGAGCCCGAGTGCGGCGCCCGCGACCACATCCGACGCGTGGTGCATTTGCACGTAGACCCGGCTGCCGGCCACGAGTGCGGCGAGCCCGAACCACGCCACCCCGAGGTCGGAGTCGCGCGCCAATAACGACGCGGCCATGAAGCCGGCCGTCGCGTGACCGGACGGGAACGCGCTGGTGATCGGCCGGCGCATCCCGAACGGGAGCGGGCCGTCGACCTGGTCGGGTGTGGGTCGGACCCGCTGGAAGAGCAGCTTGATCGGGCCGTTGGTGACCGCAGACTCAATACCCAGCGCGGCGCTGAAACGCAACGCGGCCGCGGGCTCTCCGGTGCGTGCCGCATGCGCGGCGCCCGCGGCGTGCCAGAGCAAGCTCTGGTCGGCCGCGCTCGACAAGCCGTAGAAGAGTCGGTCGAGTGCAGGGCTTCGATGCCGGTCGATCCAGGCATCGACCGCGCGCGTCGAACGTGCGAATGTGGTCGCGAAGCATCGGGACGACGAGCCTACCGGGCTCGGGCGTCGTGTCTCGCGGCGTCTGCGAGCTCGGCCGGTCGAGCGGGTTCAGCCGGCGACGAGTGGCAGCGCGGGCTCGATCACCGAGCCCGGTCCGCGGAGCACTGCGGCTTCGGCAGGATCGCCGCCGAACGCGGGGCAGTAGGGCTTGAACGTGCAGTAGTTGCACAA
The DNA here is from genome assembly GCA_963813635.1 of uncultured Actinomycetes bacterium. Lineage (GTDB taxonomy): Bacteria > Actinomycetota > Acidimicrobiia > IMCC26256 > JBBRZM01 > JBBRZM01. Next base: position 354,163 of record CAWEZO010000007.1, read on the forward strand.
CGGCCCGGGACTCGGCCGGAAGTCGTCGTGTGCACACCCGCGTGTGACGGCGTTCCACAACGCATTCGTCTTGCGCACGACGGCGGTCACCGACTGCTCGGTCGGCCGGGCGATGATCGCCTCCGGCTTCGACAGGTACAGCAACTGCACTCGCGCGGGACGCTCCCCGAGCATGCGCTCGCACAACAGCGCGTAGAGGTGGACGCCACTGAGTCGCTTGCTCTCGTGGAACTCGGACGGCACCGAGCCGGTCTTGTAATCGGTGACCACGAGCTCGCCGTTGACCGGATCACGCTCGAGGCGGTCGATCACGCCACGCAGACGCACGCCGTCGAGCTCACAGCTCAGCTTCAGCTCGAGGCCCATCGGCCGCACCGTTGTCGGGTCTTCCAGCTCGAAGTAGCGCCGGACGAGTACCTCAGCTTCGCTGTTGAAGCTGCGCCACTCGGCCTCGGAGAGATCGAGGTCGGCAAAGTCGGGGTGGCCCGCGAGCTCGACGCAGGCCTTGTCGAGATCCACGAGCGCGGCGTCGAGCGCGCGGTCGGAGGGCGCACGACACATGAGGAGCTCGAGCGCGCGGTGCACGAGCGTGCCCTTGCTCGCGGCGGCCGACGGAGGCTCGGGCAGCCGGTCGAGATACGAGAACTTGAACGCGAGGGGACAGTCTTTGAATGCCGAAACGGCGCTCGGCGACAGTGATCCCGGCAGCGCGATACCCATGCCCGGACAGTAACCCCGGGGTGTGACAGCGACGGGGACTCCGCCTGCCGACGGATCCTGTGAGCAGTTTCGTCACCAGCGTGTCAACGAAACCCCGTATCTGGGCGTTCAAGGCATTACGGGTCCAAGTGGGACCGACAGATCAAGGGGTTACAACGGTGATGGGACGAATCTCGTGGTGCCGGCGGAGCGGGATCGCGGTCGGTCTCGTCATGGGCCTGATCGCCGGGGGCGCGGCCCTGTTGCCGGTCGCGCCGGCCGCCGCGGCCCGGCGCGACACCACCGATCTCGGCGCACACGGAAACGGCACACGAGACCCACGCGTTCGTGTACTACCTCGCGGCCACCGCGCCCACGATGCGCGACCTCGGCACCCTGGGCGGCCCACAAAGCTTCGTCGAACCCGTGAGCGGCACCATCGTCGTCGGCGACTCCGGCATCACGCCCGGGGGCCGCTCCCGTCAGCGACTCGTACCACACGTTCGCCTATCACCCCGGGATCACGGTCGCGATGCCAACGGAGCGGTACGTGAAGCAGGTGTATCTCGACCTGCTCGGACGCACACGAATGCCGGGGGCGTCGCGTACTGGGCTCACCTCGTCGACTCGGGTGTCGCGCGCTCGACGGTGGCGTGGGCGATCGTGTCGGGCCACGAGTACCACGTCAGGATGGTCGACGGTGTGTACCGGCAACTGCTGCACCGAGGCGTCGACAACCAAGGCGGCGCGTACTGGGCACGTTGCTCGACCACGGCTCTGCGATCGAGAGTCCCACCGCGTTCATCATGGGTTCCGCGGAGTACTACGCAGGCGCCGGCGGTACTCCCAATGGTTTCGTCAGCGCGATGTTCCAGGGCGTGCTGCACCGTGCGCCCGATGCCGGTGGACGTGCCGATTTCGTGCAACTGCTGCAGCAAGGCGTCTCGCACAGCGCGGTCGCGGGCGCAATCACGTGGAGCGCCGAGGCGATCGGGAGCAGAGTCAACGGCTACTGCCAGGCGCTGCTGGGCCGTAACGCAGAAACAAGCGGGCGCAACTACTGGGTCTACCTGATCGGTCACGGGCATCGCGACGAAGAGATCGTCGCACTGCTCGTCGGTTCCGAGGAATACTTCCGGCGCGTCTGAGTCTCGCGACTCGCCGTCTTCACCCGTGCTCAGGCGGTCGCGGCGGCGAACCGCAGCATCGACGCCACGATCGCGTCGGGATCCTCGAGCGGGCCGAAGTGCCCGAGGCCCGGCATCACCTCCAGGCGCCCGTCCGGCAGCTGCGCCGCCAGCTGCAACGCGATCGCCGGACCGATCGCGTTGGAGTGCTCGCCGCACGCGATCACCGTGGGGCAGTGGACTTCGCCGAGTCGCTGGTACGCGTCGTGCGCGAGGCCCATCGAGAACACCGCCGCTTCGTCTTCGGGCAGGCACTTCAACTCGTAGCGGCCGTCGGCGCGTGCGCGCAACCCGTCGTCGATGTAGGCGTGGAGTGCGTCGGGTGTGAGCGCATTGAGTGGAGGCCTCGCCGAGAACGCTGCAAATGCCTCGTCGGGTGAGTCCCACACGAAGCGTCGTTTGAGCGCCCCTACCGAAAGAGGATTGTCGAGCGAGGGTTCCAACGGTTCCGCGCCGGGCACCATGATCGGCTCGTAGCACCAGAGGCGGGCGAACGTGTCGGGCACGCGCGCTTCGGCGAGGAGCAGCGCAGCAGCGCCCTTCGAGTGACCGGCCGCGAGCAGTGTGGGCTCATGCGCGAGACCGAGGTCGTCGATCACTGCGAGCACGTCGTCGGCGAAGCCGTCCCAGTGGTACCCGGTCGGGGAGCGGTCACTGTCGCCGTGGCCGCGGAAGTCGAACGACAAGACGTGCCGTCCGGCGTGCACGAGCCGTGCCGCGACGGGCGCCCAGGCCCGACCGTGAAACCCGGTCGGATGTGCAAGGAGCACCGGCGGCCCGCTACCACCCCAGTCGTAGCAGGCGAGCGCGACCGCGCCGGCGTCGATGCGATGCGAGACAGGTGGGGAGGAGGGCACACGGTGATCAGTCGGGCGTGCCGGCGTGCTTGGCGGCCTGCTCCTCGGCGTGATGCTGGATCGCGGCCTGAATCGCGTTGCCGGCCCGGTTGACGAACTCGCCACCGCTCCCCACGACCCAATCGCTTGACGCCCACGGCGCGTCGAGCTGGCCCTGGAAGCGCGGCATCACCTCGCGCGCGAAGAGCTCGTAGCTGCGCAGCGTCGCTTCGCGGTCGGCCCACTCGTGCCCGAAGAACAGGAACGCGCCGAAGCCGTTACCCGACGCCTCCACCAGCTCCTCGATGCCGCGCCGCGGCGTCGTCGGGCGTACCGATGGTCGCGAAGCCGCTGGTCTCGTTGTTGGCGAGGATCTCTCCGACGGTGTCGCCCTGCACCGGTCCGGCGGGCAGCACGTGCGTGAAGTAGCGCGAGAACTCCGCGATGCCGAACTCGACCTCCTTGCGTGCCCGCTCGCGGGTCTCCGCGAGGTGCATCGGGCCGACGAGCCGCCACTTCTCGCGATCGGCGACGTGGCCGTGCTCGAGCGCGATCTCCTCCCAGAGGCTCCAGTGATGACCCAGCAGGTCCATGCCCTGTTGCGCGGTAGCGGCGACCGACAGCATCCCGATGCCGTGCTTGCCCACGGCCCACCGCGCCGGTCGGCGAGAACGTCGCGGCCACGGCAATGTCGAAGCATGGCTGCGAGTACGGCGAGAGCTGGAGTCGCGCGTCTTGCAAGGTGAACCAGTCGGTCTCCTTGGTAACGGTCTCGCCGCGCAACAGCGCCATGATCGCGTCGAGCGCCTCTTCCATGCGCGGTCGTTGCGCGTCAGCGGGGATGCCGAGCATGTGCGCATCAGAGGTGAGCTGGCCCGGGCCGATACCGAGCATCGTGCGGCCGCGCGTGAGGTGGTCGAGCAGCACCATGCGATCCGCGAGCAGCAGCGGGTGATGGTAGGGAAGCGAGCTCACACCCGTACCGAGCTTGATGTGCTTCGTGCGCTCGGCCGCCGCGGCGATGAACACCTCGGGTGACGCGATGATCTCCACGCCCGCCGAATGGTGCTCACCGATCCAGGCTTCGTCGTAACCGAGGCGGTCGAGGTGTTCGATCAGCTCGAGGTCGCGGTGGATCGCGAGCGTCGGATTTTGATGGAGGGCATGGAACGGTGCCAGGAAGATGCCGAAGCGCATTCCGGCATTCGACCCTCCGGCGATCTGATGGTCAAGCCGGGGTCCGCGCGGCGTTAGCCTCGGGCGGATGCCGTTCATCGAACAGTGGAAGCACCTGGGCGCGACCCGGCGGGTCGGCGCCCATGACATCTTCGTGATCGACCGTGCCGCGGCCGACGAGCAGGCCGAGCCGGTGCTGCTCCTGCACGGCTTTCCGACCAGCTCGTTCGACTGGCGATTTGTGATGCAACCACTCGGGGAGACGCGCCGGGTGCTGGCGCTCGACTTCGTGGGCTTCGGGCTCTCCGTCAAGCCCGATCAGAAGTACTCGCTGTTCGAGCAAGCCGACATCGTGGAGGCGCTCATCGAGGAGCTCGGCGTGCCCGAGGTCGCGCTTGTGACCCACGACATGGGCGATTCGGTCGGGGGCGAGCTCCTCGCGCGGAGCCTCGACGAGAAGCTGGGTTTCGTGGTGACGCGTCGCGTCCTCACCAACGGGAGCATCTACCTGCCGCTCGCGCAGCTCACCGACGGCCAGAAGATGCTGCTGGCCATGCCGGACGAGGCTATGGCCGCCGACGATTTTTCGCAGGAGCTGATCGAGGCGGCGCTCGCCGCGACATGCGCGCCCGGCAGCGTGCCGCCGGCCGACCAGCTCGCGGCGACGGCTGCGTTCGTGACGCACGACGGCGGCAACCGCCTGCTCCCGCGGACGATCCGCTACATCGAGGAACGCCGCGAGCACGAGTCGCGCTGGACGGGCGCGATCGAGTTTCATCCGTCGCCGCTCGAAGTGATCTGGGGCGACGCCGACCCGATCGCGGTGTGGCCGATGGTCGAGAAGCTGACAGCGGAGCGGCCCGACGTGCACGTCGAGCGTCTCACCGGGATCGGGCACTATCCGATGATGGAAGCGCCGGGCGCCTTCACCGCGGCATTGCTCCGCGCGCTCGCCTGAGCGCGCGCTCGTCTCACGGAAGCTGCGACTCGATCCAGCGTTCGAGGGCAGGGCCGCTTTCGAAGCTCGAGATGAGCGCGTAGCGCGGCGCAGCACCCGTGTGGCACACCACGTGCCACACGCGCTGCGTGTCGACCACGAACTGCGCACCGCGGTGCAACGGGACGCGGATCTCGGTGCTCGGGTCGGGCAGCCCGTCGTCGCCCTGCTCCATGAGGAGCATGAAGCTGTCGGGGTTGTCGGTGAGCTCGAGCCACGAGCGCACGACCCAGCCCTGGTCATCGGGGTTGAACCGGTTGTTGTCGTCGCGGTGGATCTGCTGGAGCGCCGAGTCGTAGTCCTGGGTCTCGAGCTTGATCACACGTACCCGCCCGAAGTTCGCGCCCACCGACTCGACGTAGCGCACGATGGTGGGGCACAGCGCGCCGTTCGACGTGATGATGCCGTCCTTGTCGGCGTGCTCCTCACCGGGCTTCCAGAAGCCGCGGCAGTCGAGCTCGCCGTCGGCGGTGGCGATCGGCGCGAAGTTGGTGTCGCCGCCGCTCTTCCAGTCCATGTACTCGAGCGCCAGGTACTCGGACTCGGGTGGCGGCTCGGCAACATCTCGCAGCTGCACCATGCCGCGCTCCTCGAGGAGCGAGATGCGGGAATGCGGTGTGTCGAGCGGGATGTCGCTCGACCAGTGCGGTGGGTTCAGCCAGTGGGTGGTCTGCATGACGTCGAGTGTAGGGAGCGGCCCCGGCGCGGTGGCGACTCGTGCGCACGCAAACCCACGTTCACTCGAGGATTTCGCTAGGTATTTGCTGAGAATGCCTCGAGTGAACGATCCATCCGCGTTCACTCGAGGATTTCGCTAGGTATTTGCTGAGAATGCCTCGAGTGAACGATCTGGTCGCGGTCAGAAGTCGAGGTCGCCGGTGGCGGCGTGGAGCGAGCCGGTGCCGGCGTATGCGGCGCGCACGTTGCGGGCGATGAGTGCCTGGTGCACCTCGTCGGCGCCGTCGACGAGTCGGGCCGAACGGGCGTGGCGCAGCATGCGCTCGAGCGGCGTGTCGGTCGAGTAGCCGAGCGCGCCGTGCACCTGAACCGCACGGTCGACCACGCGCCACAGCGTGTTGGCAACGTGATGCTTCGCGAAGCTGACCTCCTGGCGGAACGGCAGGCCGTGCTCGATCTTGAACGCGGCGTGCAGCACCATGAGCTTCGCCGCATAGAGCTCCATGGCGGAGTCGGCCATCATCCATTGGATCGCCTGCTTCTCCGCCAGCGCCTCGCCGTGCAGCTGTCGCTGCTCCGCCCGCTCCACGAGCAGCTCGAGCGCGACCTCGGTCTGGCCGATCCACCGCATGCAGTGCGCGAGGCGCGCCGGCCCGAGTCGTGCCTGACCGAGCAGGTGACCGTTGCCGCGACCGCCGAGGAGGTTGGCTGCGGGCACGCGCAGGTCGGTGATGCGGATCTCGCAGTGATTGCCGCGGCCGGCCATGGTCTCGATGTCGCGCACGATCTCCCATCCGTCGGCAGGCAGGTCGACGAGCAACGCGCTGTTGCTCGCTTGCGGCGGGTCGGCATCGGGATCGGTCTTCGCGATCAGGATGGCGAACGCGGCGCCCTTGGCCCCGCTGATGAACCACTTGTGGCCGTTGACCACCCACTCGCCGGTCGTGTCGTCGAGCACCGCGGACGTGCGGATGCCGGTGGGATCAGATCCCGCGACCTCCGGCTCGGTCATCGCGAAGCACGAGCGCGCCCGTCCCTCGACAAGTGGGCGCAGATAGCGCTCTTGCTGCTCGTCGGTCGCGTGATGCAGGAGCGTGTGCATGTTGCCTTCGTCGGGCGCCTGCGCGTTGAGGATGAACGGACCGAATGACGTGCGCGCCGCTTCGGCGGAGACGAAAGCCATCGCGGTGATCGACAATCCGAGCCCGCCCCACTCCGCCGGCATGTGCGGGAGCCACACGCCCCGCTTCTTTGCGTCTTCGCGCAGCTCGACGATCATCGCGACCACCGCGCGTCGCTCGGGTTCGTTGCCCACGCCCGCGTCGGCGCTGAGCTTCGCCTCGGCCGGGCGCACCACCTCGTCCATGAACTCGCGGACCTGCAATCGGGTGTGTTCGACGTCGGGCGGCAACGTGAAGTCGATGCTCATGGCCTCAGTCTGCCGGAGCGGAGATGGCGCGTCGGGGGCGCTGTGGTCACGTGATGCGGTGACGCGGTGACGCGGAGTGCCCAGCAGGTGACGTTGGGCGACATTGTCGCCGGACAGCGGCTGCGGTAAATTGTGAAGGAGGATCGAGCTGGTGCGCGGCCAGGTCAGCGCAGGACGGAAGAACGTCGATGTCTTCCTTCAAAGCCGTGATCAACGTGGTGACCGGTGGCCGCATCTGAGCGACCGGTCATCCTCGTCGTTGACGAAGACGAGCCGACCCGATTGCTCTTCACGCGCACGCTCACCAGCGCTGGATTTGACGTGGCCGCGGCAGCGGATGGAGCGGGCGCGGTGGCGATCCTGGATGACCGACCGATCAGAACGGTGGTGCTCGACAAGCAGCTTGCCGAGGTGACAGGTCCACCGATCATCGAACGGCTGCGGGCGGACGCGACTGCCCTCTCGCTGCCCCTCATCCTTGTGACCAACGCCCCGATCGACGTCAACGACGAGGTCGCGTTTCTCGGCGTGGGCGCTACCGACTTTCTGGTCAAGCCGGTCGACCTTGACGAGCTCGTGGCCCGAGTGAAGGCAGAGGTACGCGTCGACGACGTTCTGGAGCGAGCCCGCCGAATCGGCGAGACGACGACCGACGCGTTTGTGTCCTTCGACGAGGAGGACCTGATCCTCGCCTGGACAGGACAGGCCGAGCAGGTCTTCGGGTGGAGCGAGCCGGAGGATCCCACTTCGTTGCAATTGCCGACCTGATCATGCTGAGCGAGCCGGCCGGCACGATCGTCTACGTCTCGCCGTCAGTCCGGGCGGCGCCCGGCTGGGACGTCGACCGCCTCGTCGGCACGCCGCGCATGGACTTGCTCCACCCCGACGACCGCGGGTCAGCCGAGCAGGAGGCAACCGAACTCGACGCAGGATCTGACGTTACCGGCGCGTGCCGTTTCCGCAGGAGCGACGGGACCTACACGTGGATGGAGTTCAGCCGCGGCCCGATCTTCGATCGTGCGACGCGCGAGGTGATCGGCGTCCGCACCGTCGCGCGCGAGATTACCAAACGGCTCGCGGACGAAGCCGAGCGGGAGCGGATGACGGAGGAGCTGCGCGTAGCGAACGCGCGGCTGCAGGAAGGGAGCGCACGCGAGTTCGCTGCCGGAACGGCGCTCGAGGCGAGGGCCGAGGAGCTGCACGCATTGAACGCGGAGCTGCGGGAAGGGCTCGCACGCGAGCACGCGATGGTCGAGGAGCTGCATGAGCTCGACCGCATGAAGAGCAACTTCGTCGCCCAGGTGTCGCACGAGGTGCGAACGCCGCTCACGACCATCGTCGGTTATGTCGAGATGATGCGCGATAGCCAGGTCGCCGGCCTCAGCCGCATGCATCGCAAGATGCTCGAAGTGATCGAGCGCAACACGCAACGGCTGACGACAATGGTCGAAGATCTCCTGACCGTCGGCGGGATCGAATCGGACGCGTTCTCGATCAAGGCGGTCCCGATGGACCTGTGCCGGTCATCGAGTTGGCTGCCGAGACGGTGAAAGGAAGGGCGATGCTGCAGGGAGTCGATCTCTCCATCAACATCACGGGGGACCTGGGACCGGTGGACGCGGATGCGTTCCACATCGAGCGGGTCCTGCTGCATCTCCTGTCCAACGCGGTCAAGTTCACCCCCGCCGGCGGGCGCATCAGCATCAACGCGCGGCAGACCGACAACGAAGTCCTCATCAAGGTGTCCGACACCGGAGTCGGCATACCCCTCGCCGAACAGGACAGGATCTTCGACCGCTTCTACCGGTGCGAGCGGTCGATCGACGACGCGGCGCAGGGGGCCGGCATGGGCCTCGCGATCTCCAAGGCTGTGGTCGAGCGCCACGGCGGCACCATCCGCGTCGAATCTGCGCCCGACGAGGGCACCACGATGACGGTCACGTTTCCCGTCGTGGCGGGCGCCGAACCACACGAGGCGTAAGCCCCACGATCCCCCCGATCGAACCGGCCGCGATCACTTCGCTTCTTCTCGAGCACACGCAAGCCAGTTCCGGTGATGGGGTGACGCAGCGAGTGGCAGCTGGACTGTGAAGGTGGATCCTTTACCGGGTTGGCTGTCGACGATGATCGTGCCGCCCATCGCCTCGACATGGGCTTTGCTGATCGACAGCCCCAAGCCGGTGCCCGGGATTCCGCGTGTGGCCGCATCGAGGCGTCCGCGCTTCGTGGCTCAGGCTTCTGATGAACCCTTCCTACACGGCTGTGGCGCTCAACGTCCCGATCGCTCGCTTTGCTCCTTGATCGCCAAGCAGATCGAGCTCGAGAGGTCCTCGGCCGTCGCACCTTGCGAGAGGTAATCGTTTGCTCCCGCTCGCAGCGCCGCGACCGCATGCTGTGCGTCGCCGGTGCCCACGAGCACGACGGCGCACGGCGTTCTTCCGTATTCGCCGACGAGCTCGAGCAAGAGCCCGAGCCGCGTCGCGCCGATCGGCCTCCGATGAGCACGCAGTCGGGCGGTGCGTCTCGCAGCTGGTCCAGCACCTGCACGTCGGACCCGGCGGTCACGACCTCGAACGGCGAGCCCGGCAGGCTGTGGAGCAGCTCGACGAGTGGCGCGGGGGAATCGGCTTCGTCTTCGACGACGAGCACCATCGGCCGCTTGGCGCCCGGTGTCAGACCCAGCTCCGCCATCCATGGCTCCCGGTCATGGCGCTGGCCTCATGGTCAATCGAATCGAACCGAACCGCAAGATCGTAAGCCGTTGCGGGCTCCGGCTCGCGCGTCCCGCGTTGTGGAAACGCCATGCGCTTGCCGTATTCCTCATCAAACGGACAGCTCCGTGGTGGGCGGGGGACCGGCACAAGACGCGCTCAAGGGGGCCCGGTCTCGTACCGACAACCCCCTGAAGGAAAATCGCGCCGCCAACCTGCCGTCCGCCTGTTTGATCAAAGGAATGACTCATGTCGCGTGTGCTGGTGATCGACGATGATCCTGATGTCGTAGAGCTCGTCGCCTTCAAGCTCGAGCAGGACGGATACGACGTGTCGATCGAGCGCGACGGTGATGCGGGGCTCGCGACGATCGTCGAGACGCTGCCCGACATCATCGTGCTCGACTGGATGATGCCGGGCCTGAGCGGCATCGACCTCTGCCGCAGGATCCGGGACGAGGCCGGCACTGCAGGGATCCCGGTCATTCTCTTGACGGCCATGGCGCAGTCACCGACGACGTGCTGCGTGGATTCGCAGCGGGCGCCGACGATTACCTGATCAAACCGTTCAGTCCCTCGGAGCTCACCAGCCGCGTGGGCGGCGTGCTCGCGCGCGTCGCATAACGGCGCGCGCTCCTTGCCGCCAGTCTGACCGCCGACCGGCGAGTCGCGCCCGGCTCAGCAGCCGACCGCGGCCCGGGGTGCGATGAGACCCGAGCCGAAGTGCTCATCCTTGCCCGCGGGCCCGGCGTCGAGCGCGGTTTCCTCGATGCGTGCCCGGCTCTGCACGGCAGTCCATGTCGGGTGCTCCGTTCGCACCAGCGCCGCGAGGGCGGACGCGTACGGCGCCGCTTGGCGCGACCACGTCGACGTACGTGCCCGTCACCGACGTGGGGTCGAGCTCACCGTTCGAGTCCATATGCCGACAGCGAGCACGTTGTCGAACGCGGCCGGGTAGTTGGGATCGGTGACCGGCCAATTCCCCGAAGCAGCGACGACGACCACGCCTTTGACTCCGCGTACGTGATCGCCGCCTCGTCCTGTGGCCACAACTTCACCTCGCCGAAGCTCATGTTGATCACGTTGACGTGCGCGGTGTCGACGGCCCAGCGCACGGCGTTGGCGATGTCGTCGGTGCCCGACCGCGCTGACCTCGCGGCGCGCGTGCCCGTCGAGGTCGTTGATGATCACGACCTCCGGAACGATCTTCACGCCCGGCGCGGCGCCGGGCTTGACCACCGTCGGGGCGTGAGCGCGAGCGCGCGCGGGTAGTCCTCGAACATCCAGCGGGCGAAGTTGCGGCGGGTCCAGTTGCTCGTATCGACAGCGCGCATCGCCACCCGAGTGCGTCGCTCCGACCGCAAGACACGCTGGACGTGTCGGGCGAGCCGCAGATCGGTGCCGAGCGCGCGATCGACGTCGTGCCGGTAACGGTCTCGCACCGCGGCGGGCGGACCGCCGGCGGCAACCGCGCCGGCCGCGAGCATCGCCGTCTGCAACGCCTGGGCGATGCCCTCACCCGTCAGCGGGTCGACGACCCCTGCCGCGTCGCCCGCGAACAGCACCCGCCCGCCGGCCAACCGCGTTGCGTCGAAGGCCGCGGGGATCGGCCACGACCGAGGACTGCCCTCCGGTGTGGCCCGGGACCCGATCACGGATCGAATGCCCGGCCGGGAGCTGAGCTCACGCGACACGCGCGCGAGCGACGTGCCGGTCACGCCCGGCCCCCGCACCACGCCGAAGCCCACGTTGGCGCGACCGCCCGCGAGTGGGAACACCCAGGCGTAACCGGGGAGCAGGTCGCGCTCGAACAACACGTGCAGCCGCGTCTCGTCGACGCCCGAGAAGTACTGGCGAAACGCGTGTGACGAGCCGAGGTCGCGCCGCATGCCGCGGTCGAGGAGCCTTCGCACCGTCGAGTACTGCCCGTCGGCAGCGATCACCCATCGCGCACGTGCGCACGTGCCGTCAGTGAGCCGTGCGCGAACCCCGCCCGGGGTCGTGGCGAGCTCGCAGATTCCGGCGCCTTCGCGTACAACCACGTCGCGCGTCTTTGCGTGGGCGACGAGCGCGGCGTCGAGATCGAGCCGGGGCACGACCCCCGCGAGCCGGCCGTCGGCCGGCATGGGCAAGGAGACGGGCGTGCCGTCGGGCGACACGATGACCGTCCCGGGGATGGCCGTGTAGGAGGGCAGCGCGTCGAGGTCGAAGCCGAGCCGTGCGAGGAGCCGCACCGAGTTCGCGGTGAGCGCGTCACCACATGTCTTGTCGCGCGGGAATGTCGCCTTGTCGACGACGATCGTCTGGAGCCCGCGCTGCTGCGAGGTGATGGCAGCGGCGACGCCGGCGGGGCCGGCGCCGACCACCAGCACGTCGGCCACGATGTCGGGATCAGCAGGCATTGCAGGCGTGAGGCTACCGTTCGTCGCTTTGCGCGCCTACCTGATCGCCGTCGCGGCCGTGCTCCTCAACTTGAAGCCGGCGTGGCGTCCCTGGTCGCTCGTCGAGAACCTCTCCGCGCTGATCAATGGTGCTTCGGTCGAGATCAACCAGCAGGTCCGCAGTCCCGGCGCCGCCGTGCTCATGATCGGCGGCTACGTCGCCGCACTGGTGCTTGCGACCGGGGCCGTGTTCTTCGGGCGCGACGTCGCCTAGCCCGTTTCGGCTCTTTTCGACGGCGACCCCACACGCGCGCCACAATCTCCCCACTAGAGCAAGGCCGCGTCCCTCGCGGCGCGCCCGAGCCCGCAGAGCCGAGGAGAACGATGAACATCATTGTCTGCGTGAAGCAGATCCCCGACCCGGCCATACCGGGGGAGCTCGACCCCACGACCAAGACGCTGCAGCGCGAGGGCAAGCTCATCCTCGACGAGTCCGACGGCTTCGGCGTCGAGATGGCGCTCCAGCTCGCCGACAAGGCCGGCGGGGGCGACGTGACGCTCGTGTCGATGGTTCCCAACGACGAGGTGTCGGGGCTGCGCACCGCGCTGGCCATGGGCGCGGCGAAGGCCATTCTCGTCTCCGATCCCGAGCTGGCCGGCTCCGACTCGCTGTCGACCGCCAAGGTGATCGCGAAGGCGGTCGAGCGCGCGGGTGACGTCGACCTGGTGCTCACGGCGACGGAGTCGACCGACGGCTACACCGGCGCGATCCCGCCGCAGGTCGCGGAGCTGCTCGGCTGGCCGTCGCTCACGTTCGCGAAGCATGTCGAGGTCGCCGACGGCAAGGTCACGATCCAGCGTCAGACCGAAGCGGGCTACGACATCGTCGCGGCCCAGCTCCCGGCAGTCGTGAGCGTGACCGCCGGGGTCGTCGAGCCGCGGTACCCGTCGTTCAAGGGGATCATGGCGGCGAAGAACAAGCCGGTCGACGCGGTCAAGGCCGCGGACCTCGGCTTGAGCGGCGACCAGGTCGGTTGGGCCGGCGCGCGCCAGGAGATCGTGTCGGTCGAGGCCGCGCCCGAACGTCAGGCCGGCGAGAAGATCGAAGACGACGGCGAGACCTACCAGCGCGTCGTCGAGTTCCTCGAGCAGCTCAAAGTCATCTGAGAAAGGGCGACGAGACCATGGCTCTTCCCAAAGTGTGGGTGTACGCCGAGTCCGACGAAGGCAAGCCCACGAGCGCGACGCTCGAGCTGCTCACCAAGGCGCGCGAGATCGGCGACTCGGTGGAGGCGATCTACATCGGTAGTGACGCTGCCGCAATCGCGCCGCAGCTCGGTGAGTACGGCGCGGCGAAGGTGTACAACGCGGATGCCGCCGGCGTGCTGCCGGGTGTCGTCGGCGCCGGCGTGCTCGCACAGCTTGTCGAGGAGCACCAACCTGATCTGGTGCTGTTCGCGCAGAGCTATGACGGCCGCGACGCTGTCGGCCGGCTCTCCTCGAAGATCGACCGTCCGGTGCTCACCAACGGTGCGTCGGTCGACGTCGACGGTGACACCGTGAAGGTTGGCACCGCGATCTTCGGCGGCAACACGATCGTCGGCACGTCGTTCACAGGTCCCAAGCCGTACCTCTCGGCGATCCGGCCGAAGTCGTTCGCAGCCGAGCCCGGTGGCGCGGCCGCCGCCGAAGTCGTGGCGGCTGACGCCGGCGATCTCGGTCGGGCGGCCGAGGCCAAGGTGCTCGATCACCACGTCGAGGAGCGCGAGGGCCCGAAGCTCGAAGACGCGACGGTTGTCGTGGCGGGAGGCCGTGGGATCGGCGCTGCGGAAAACTACGAGCCGTTGGTCGATGGGCTGGCGAAGCTGCTCGGCGGCGCTTCGGGTGCATCACGTGCGATCGTCGATGCGGGCTGGGTGCCGTACGCGAAGCAAGTGGGCCAGACCGGCAAGACCGTGAAGCCGAAGGTTTACATCGCCCTCGGCATCTCGGGTGCTACACAGCACATGGTGGGCATGAAGAGCTCCGACAACATCATCGCCATCAACAAGGACGGCGAGGCGCCAATCTTCTCGGTCGCCGACCTCGGCATCGTCGGCGACGTCCACAAGATCGTGCCGAAGATCATCGAGGCCATCAACGCGCGCAGCTCGTAGCGAGACCGCGCCGGGTCGACGGCGCGACGGCGCGTGCGCAGGTGCGGAGGAATCGCCGGATCTAGGATGCGCGCCGTGACCTCGCCACCGCTGCATCCCGATGTCGGCCGGTTGGCGCTGCTGTTGGGCGCCTGGGCCGGTGAGGGCACCGGCGGCTACCCGACCACATCCGACTTCGCGTACCGGGAGGAGACGGTGGTCAGCCACGACGGCAAGCCGCGGCTGAACTACCGGCAGCGCACGTGGGCGCTCGACGACGGCCGCGCGCTGCACAGTGAGACGGGCTTCTGGCGGCCGGCTCCGGGCGGGCGCGTCGAGCTCGTGCTCGCGCACGGCTCGGGTGTGGTCGAAGTGTCCGAGGGCACCGTGGACGGCGGCCGCTTCGAACTCTCGAGCACGGCAACGCATGGCACCACGACCGCGAAAGAGGTCACCGCGTTGCGACGCGTTGTCGAGGTCGAAGGCGACCGGCTGCGCTACCAACTCGACATGGCCGCGGTCGGCCAACCGCTGAGCCACCATCTCGCGGCCGCGCTCGCCCGCGTCGGGCCCTGACTGTCGCTCTTCGCGAGCACGTTCCGCGCGCGGCCGGGCGCGGGCCGCTGTCGCGAGCACTTTCCGCGAGAACTTTGCCGGGTCAAGTCCACCAGCTTCGTGCCGATCTCATGGATGATGAGCGGGATGTCTCGCGGTCCGGTTCGGCTCGAGCGCAGGGTGATCACGCTGCCCGACGGACACCGCGTGGGTGTCGCGATGGGCGGCCGCGGGATGCCGTTCGTCCTCGTGCACGGGTTCGGCACCGAAGCACGCGTCTATTCCGAATCGCTCACGCGCATCGTGGCCCTCGGGTTTCGGGTGGTTGCGATCGACGCCGCCGGGCACGGGTCGACGCCGCACATACCCGGCGACGAGCCGACGCTCGAGGACGTTGCCGATCTCGTGGCGCGGACGCTCGACTACCTCGGCATCAAGCGCGCCGTGCTCGCGGGCCACTCGATGGGCGGGCGGCTGGTTGCCGAGGTCGCGGCGAAGGATCCCGACCGCGCGATCGCGCTGATTCTCATCGACGCGATTCTCGGCGAGTCATGGGACCGGCGGCTCCGGGCCCTGGTCGAGTCACCACAACGCCACGCGCGCTTCTGGGCCGACTTCGCGCTCGACAGCATTGCGACCGTGCCCTTCGACCTGGCCCGTCTCGTTGCGCTGGGCCGGCGCTCGGCGCGATCGGTCGCGACGCACGTGACCCGACCCTGGCTGTCGGTGCGTGCGGGTTGGGCCGTCGTGCGAGCTCGTCCGAGTGTGGAGACGCTCGCCGACCTCGCTCGCGCCGGGGTGCCGGTCGTCCACGTGCATGGCGATCGCGACCTCGTCGTGCCGCTCGCGTCGGCTTGCGACGCCGCGACGCGTTCGCGTGGTGACCTCGTGGTCATCGAGGGTGCTCGGCATTCGTGGTTGCTGCGATGTCACGAGACACTTCCGTCCGTCGTGGCCGACCTCATGCACACCACGCTGGGTGCGGCATGCGCGCGGGCGCTCGGCGACGCAGGCCTCGATTCGAAGCGTGCAACGATCGAGGACGTCGAGCGCGTCTGCTACGTGCCCGGCGCGTGTGTGCTGACACTCAACCGCCACGCCGACCACACGCGGCTGCGGAAGGGCGGAACGCCGCTCTACCGCTGGCGGCGCTCGACCCCACACCCCAGTAGCGTCGCCTGACGCGCGAGTGCAGGGTCGAGCAATTAGTCGGCGAGGTCGATGACGACGGGCGCGTGATCTGAGGGCCCTTTGCCCTTGCGGGCGTTTCGGTCGACGATCGCCCACTGCAGCCGCGCGGCCAGCGGGGCGGTCACGTACACGAGGTCGATACGCATGCCGCGGTGCTCGTGGAAGTCGCCGCGACGGTAGTCCCAGTAGCTGAACAACCGGTCGCCGTCGTACAGCGCTCTGAACGCGTCGACCATGCCCCACTCGCGCAGGCGCGTGAGCTCGTCGCGTTCCGGTTGTGTCACGTGGGTCGATCCCCGGAACGCCTTCGGTGACCAGACGTCGCGGTCTTCGGGGGCGACGTTGAAGTCGCCGAGCACCGCGACGGGATCCGACGGTTGCGCGGTTGCGTCGAGCCATTCGCGCAGGCAACCGAGCCACGCGAGCTTGCGCTCGTAGAACTCGGTGCCCACCTCGCGCCCGTTCGGCACGTAGACGCTGACGACGCGAACCCCGCCGCACGTCGCGGCGAGGAGGCGGGCGTCGCCTTCGTAGGGGTCGACACGCTCCTGGTCGAAGCCGCTGGTGACATCGCTGATGCCGACGCGAGAGAGGATCGCGACACCGTTCCACTGGCCTTGGCCGTGGTGCACCGAGTCGTAACCGAGCGCGGAGAACGACAGCTGCGGGAACGCGTCGTCGGTGAGCTTGGTCTCCTGGAGGCACAGCACGTCGGGCTGCGCATACTGCAACCACTCCTCGACGCGGGGCAGCCGCATCTTCAACGAGTTGACATTCCAGGTCGCCAGCCGCACGCGTGTTACTCCCGGGGTGGTGCGGCCGGCGCGGTGGCGTGGCGGCGGTGCCGGCGTCGAAGGATCAGGCTGACCGCAATGGCGATGAGCGCGCCCGCGATGAGCACGATCACAATCGCGCCGGTGTTGCTGTCGCCACCGGCAGCGGCGCTCTTCCTGGCCCGGCCCCGTGTCGCGAGTTGGACGACCTGCTGGAAGGTGGGCCGGTTCACCCAGTTCATCGGCGGCACGCTCACGAGCAGCGAAGTGAACTGGATCTCGTCGTCGGCGGGCTTGCGCTGCCAGTCGTCGACCGTCGGCGACCCAAACTCCGTCTCGAGGTCGTGCACGGTCTTTGCGAGGGTCTGCCAGAGCAACGCCCGGCATTGCGCCAGCGTGCCGCCGTTACAAAAGCTGGAAGCGACGAACGGGCTGGTGACCGGCTGCCCGAGCACTTGACGCAACGCTTTCGCGACGTGGCTGTAGGCGCCGTAGTCGAAGCTCGAGCCGCCATGCTGACTCGGGTTGTCATCGATCGCGAAGTCGAGCGCGGTGAACGGATCAGTCGTGCCCACGGCGAACATCGCGCCCGGGATGTTCTTCCACCACGCGTCCATTGCCGCGATCGCAACCGCGTCCGTCGTAGGGCGCGCCGGGGCTCTTCGCGCGTCGATGTGCACCTGTGGAGGCCCAGAGCTCGAGGCGTTCGCGCAGGTCGAGCGCGCGCGGATCGATGCCGGCCGGCGGGTCGGTCAGCACTTGCAGGAGCAGCGGCAAGTCGGCTTCACCGCGGAGGTCGGCGGTCGAAGCGTCTTTCATCGCGCGGACAACGGCTGCGCGGTCAACCTTGTGGTTACCGCTGATGGCCTTCGTGATGCGCGCGTTGAGCAGCTGCACGCGATGGACGGGCCCGAAGCTGTACTGGTCGTCGGCCGGGTGGAAGCGCGCGGCCTGCTTGTTGTTCCACGAGGTGATGAAGCCGGCCGGCGGATTCGCATCCCAGGGTTGGTCGGCGGGGGAGATGTACCCCTGCCAGTCGTACTTGCCGTTGCCCCACGCGGGCAGATCGAACGTGGTGCCCGTCGCTCGCTTCGGGCACCGGCAGGAATGCTGATAGCCGATCGTCGTCGCGTCGACGTAGAACCAGTTGAACGTGTAGTCGATCTTGCTGCCGGTCGCGTGGCGAAACGCGTCGAAACCGCCATTCATTGTGTTGGGGTCGTTGAGCCGCTTGAACCCGATCGCCGACTGAATCTCTCGACCGTAGGTGGAGCGCTTGCGCGCCACTGCGATCGGCGTGCCGTCCTTGAGCGTGCCGCGATCCACGAGCGGTCCATAGTCGCTCGTGCGTTCGATGGTCCACGTGAGCGTCGTCGGGGTGCCTGCTCCCGCGAGGCCGGTCGTCGTGCGCTCGACGTGCTGGAACGAGTCGATGGGCTTGCACTTGCCCTTGTACTCGTATCCCATCGACGCGGTCGTGACGGGCCCACCATTCGGATCGCAGAGCTTGAGCACGAAGTCGTCGACGTTGTCGGCGCCCGATGAGGTTGCAGACCACGCGTAGTCGCGCCCGTGGCCGAGCAACACGTACTGGTCGACGCCGGCGAAGCCGACACCGCGCGCGTCGATGCCGGGACCGTGCACGTCTTTCTCCACCAACGCGGCCGGCACCTGGTAGCCGACCTGCGGGCCGAACACTGCAATCGGGCGCCCATTGGTCGTGTGCCTGCCGCTCACGAGGATGGCGTTGCTCATCGCCGGTGTCTGCGCGACCGCCCGACTGGGCCCGGCCGGCGTGAGCTGCGCGAGCAGTGATTGCAGCGCAGGCGGAAGCGCGAGTGGTCCCGGTCCGGACCCGAGTCCACCGGTCTGCACCGGGTCGCGAGCGCCCCCGACCGGTTGCAGGCTCGCGGCACGCCAGGGACGGAGACGCGTTGGGATCACGTTTGCCGAGGTTGGTGCCGTATGGCACCGCGCTGGGCTGGAGGTGACCGGCGCCTCGGCGCTGTGATCGAACTTGAGCCGGCTGAACTCGGCTCGGCCGGCCCTGGCCGCCGCGGCGGCGTCGTCCGCTTCGGGGGGCTTGGGGGTTCCGGCAGGCTTGGCGGCCTCGGCCGCCTCGATGTTCACGGCGTACGCGGCGGTCAGCTTGTCGATGCCGCAAAGGTTCTCGACCTCGCGGCCGCCGCCTTTCCCGAACTGCGCGCCGACCGCCGACGCGACCGACACCGCGTCGGTGACCCTCCAGGGCTCCGGAGCTTTGCCGATCACGCCGTACTCGGCCGGTAACAAGCTCGGGTTGGCCTTGCCCTCGGCGAGCAGCTTGTTGACGCCGTCGGTGTACGCGATGAAGTCCTCGACGACCGAGGCGCCTTCGGGCCCTGACTCCTTCATGTCGTCGAGCTGCTTCTGCAAGTCGGCGTCGGTGTACGGCGCGTTCGTCAACCCGGCCTGATCCATGCCGGCGGCGGGCGCACCCACGAGCTCGGCAAGGCGGCCCTGTGCGAGATGGCGCAGCAGATCCATCTCGAGGAAGCGGTCCTCGGCCGAGGTGTAGCCCTCGGCGAACATCGTCGCGTACCGCGTGCGGCCGTAAATGTGCGGGACGCCATACTGCTTGTCGCGCAGGACGGTGACGTCGGGGTTCGGCGAGTACTTGCGGGCGACGTCGCCGTTCTTCACACCGAACGACGCGTCCTTGTAGTACTTCGCGAGGTCGGCGTCGTTGAGCTTGTCGCCGCTGAACGTGAGCGCGCTGTACAGCGACTCTTGATCGGCGTAGTGCGGCGGGTACTTCGTCGGATCGTTGCCGGCCGCTTGGGCCTGGGCGAGCTCCGGCGGCGTGAGCGTGCCGTCCTGGCCCGGCGGGATCACATTGAGAAACCCGGCCGCGTCGCCGAATTCCTGGTATCGCCCGTCGACCGGCGGCGTGGTCGTGGGTGGGGTTGCGGCGTTCGCCGAAGGGAGTGCGAGCGTCGTCGTCAGGACCGCCAGGGCGCCGAGCGCCGCGACCCGTCCGATGCGCATGTGCCCCCCTGTCTGCTCTCGGTCCCGGGGGCAGGAAGGTAGCCGATTACAGACGATTGTTCCCCGCGCCCCGCAGCGGCGGGGCCCGGCGCGGGTGTTCGTTCACTCGAGGAATTTCCCCGGTAATTGATGAGAATGCCTCGAGTAGACGTTGACCGTGCGCCGAGAGCCTGCTTCGCTGCGTCGCCGTGGACGTCGACGTGACGGAGATCGCGACCGGGCTGCACTTCCCCGAGGGCCCCGTGTGGATGGCCGACGGCACGGTGCTGGTCGTCGAGATCGGCCGCAAGACCGTCGACCGTGTGCACCCCGACGGCACCGTCGAGGTCATCGCGGAGCCCGGCGGCGGCCCCAACGGGCTCGCGATCGGTCCTGACGGTGCGGTGTACGTGTGCAACAGCGGTGGCTTCGGGATGCACGACATGGGCGGCTTGACCGTCACTGACCTGATGCAGCCGGACGATTACTCGGGCGGACGGATCGAGCGGGTCGATCTCGCGCACCGGCGCGGTCAGCGTGCTGTACGACCGAGTGCGACGGACACCCGTTGATGGGGCCCAACGATCTGGTGTTCGACGCCACCGGCGGCATGTGGTTCACCGACCACGGGAAGATCCGCGGCCACGCGAGCGCGACGCACGGGGGCGTGTACTACGCGCGTGCCGACGGCTCGTCGATCCGCGAGGTGATCTACCCGCTCGAGTCGCCGAACGGCATCGGGCTCTCACCCGACGGACGGCCGTGTACGTCGCCGAGACGCACACCGGCGCGCGTGTACTGCATGGGCTGGTCGCGGGCCCGGGCGAGATCGAGCACGCCGAGCCCGTCGGGCGCACGGCGGCGCTCCTGTGCGGGTTGCCGGGCTACCAGCTCCTCGACTCGCTCGCCGTCGACTCGGCCGGCAACGTCGTGGTCGGCACGCTCGTCAACGGTGGGCTCACCGTGATCGCGCCCGACGGGTCGGGATCCGTGGAGCACGTCCGCTCTGCCCGATCCGCTCGTCACCAACGTCTGCTTCGGCGGTGACGACCTGCGCGACCGCGTTCGTCACGTGCTCGGGCACCGGCAAGCTCGTGTCGATCCGTGGCCGCGACCCGGCCTCGCGCTCGCGTTCTGACGTGTGACGATCCGGCGTTCGCGCCGTGCCGGCTCTATCGTCGCCCGACGCAGTCCGTGCATCAGGGTGCGGCGCGCCCAACTGACCTGAGGAGCGACGTGTCGGGACCGTTGTCGGGAGTGAAGGTCGTCGAGATCGCCGGGATCGGGCCGGGCCCGTTCGCCGCGATGATGCTCGCCGACATGGGCGCCGAGGTCGTGCGCGTCGACCGCGGCGCAGGTCGGTGCACCGACTTCGACCGCGCCCAACCTCGAGATCCTCAACCGCGGGCCGCCGGTCGATCGGCGTCGACCTGAAGCAGCCCGACGGCGTCGAGACCGTGCTGCGCTCGTCGAGCAGGCCGACGCGCTCATCGAGGGCTTCCGGCCCGGCGTCGCCGAGCGACTCGGGATCGGGCCCGACGCGTGCCTCGCCCGCAACCCGAAGCTCGTCTACGGCCGGATGACGGGCTGGGGTCAGGACGGCCCGTACGCGCAGGCCGCCGGCCACGACATCAACTACATCGCGCTCGCCGGCGCGCTCGCGCACTTCGGCCGGGCCGGCACGCAAGCCGACGCCGCCGATCAACCTCGTCGGCGACTTCGGCGGCGGCGGCATGCTGCATGGCGTTCGGCGTCGCGTGCGCGCTCGTCGAGGCCGGCCGCGTCGGGCAAGGGCCAGGTGATCGACGCGGCGATGGTCGACGGCTCGGCCGTCCTCATGACGATGATGTGGGGCTTCCGGCGCCTCGGGCATCTGGGGGACGTTCGGCACCAACGTGCTCGACACCGGCGCGCCGTTCTACGACACGTACGAGACGGCCGACGGCAAGTTCATCTCGCTCGGCGTCGCTCGAGCCGCAGTTCTACGCGGAGCTGATCACGCGCACTCGGTCTGCCGACGACGTCGGCTCGGCCGCCAGATGGACCAGACGACGCTGGCCCGAGCTGCGCGAGCGTTTCACCGCGCTGTTCAAGACGAAGACGCGTGACGAGTGGTGCGAGATCCTCGAGCACACCGACGTGTGCTTCGCGCCGGTGCTGCACGATGGGCGAGGCCGCCGAGCACCCGCACCTCAAGGCGCGGGACACGATCGTGGAGGAGTACGGCGCTGCACCAGCCCGCGCCGGCGCCGCGCTTCAGCCGCACGCCGGGCGCGATCCAGCGGCCGCCGGCGTGGCCGGGTCAGCACACCGACGAGGTGCTCGCCGACTGGGGCTTCACCGCCGACGAGCTCGCGAAGCTCCGCGAGACGGGTGCCGTCAAGTAACGCGCAACACCCGTCCGCAAGGTCAAGAGCGTCGTTTGTGCGATCGGGCCCCCTATAGGGGCCCTGATCGCACAAACGGGTGGTGGGGGCGGTCAGCCGTCGGACGGGATGTGGGGGAGGAGTTGCGCGAGGCGTTCGTCGAGGGTGTCGACGTCGGGGGCGGTGATCGTGACATGGCCGAGCTTGCGGGCGCGACGCGGGGCCTTGCGGTAGTCGTGCAAGTGCGCGCCGGGGACCGCGAGCACGTCATGGACATCGGGCAGCCCGCCGATGCAATTGACCATCGCGCTGACGCCCCGAGCCGCGGTCGACCCGAGCGGCCAGCCCACGATCGCGCGCAAGTGGTTCTCGAACTGGCTGGTCACCGCGCCTTCGATCGTCCAGTGACCCGAGTTGTGCACACGCGGTGCGAGCTCGTTCGCGAACAGCTCGCCGTCTGCTTCGAACAGCTCGATCGCGAGCACACCCACGTACTCGAGTGCCTCGAGGACCCGTGCCGAGATCGCCTCCGCGAGTGCCTGAAGCTCATGGGTCAGCCCGGGTGTCGGCGCGCGGCTCAGCCGCAGGATCCCGTCGCGGTGCACGTTGGCGACGACCGGCCAGCAGCGGATGGCGCCGTCGACACCCCGCACCGCAACGACCGACACCTCCCGCTCGAACTCGACGCGCTCCTCCACGATGAGCGGCACCCGCGGCAGCCCACTCCACGCCTCCTCGACGTCATCGGGTGTGCGCAGCACCGCTTGGAGCTTCCCGTCGTAGCCGCCGCGCCGCGTCTTCAGCACCGCCGGCAGGCCCACATCGGCGATCGCGCCCCAGAGCTCGTCGAGCCCCTCGACCGCGGCGAACTCCGCGGTGGGTATGCCGAGGCGCCGGAACATCTCCTTCTCGGCGAGGCGGTCCTGGGCCACCTCGAGCGCGACCGGCGACGGCATGACCGGCACCGTCTCGGCCACGAGCCGGGCGCTGTCGGCCGGCACGCCCTCCCACTCAAACGTCGCCAGCCCCGCGCCCTTGACCACCTTCCTGAGCGCCGACTCGTCGTCGAGCGCGCCCACGACGAGCGGTCCCAGCGCTCGCGCCGGCGCGTCGGGTGACGGGTCGAGGAACCGAAAGTCCAGTCCGAGCGGGATGCCCGCGAGGCCGAGCATCCAGCCCAGTTGCCCGCCGCCGAGCACGGCGACCGTGGTCTCGGGACCGGTCATTCGGCGGAGCGTAATGGTGCGTCCGCTATGATTGGTGGTTCGCGACAGCGCCGTCGCTCCCTACCAGTCAGTAGCACCACCAGTGAGCGAGGCGCCGGCGGAGCCGTCTCCCCTCGGTGGTCGGAGCGAGGAGACAACAGCGTGCACGAGACGCACCACTCCCGTCGGGAGCGCCCGGAGCTCGACGCCTGCGGCATCGGCTTCGTTGCCGACGCGGCCGGATGCGTGAGCCGGGCGATCGTCGAGCAGGCACTCACCGGCCTGGCGTGCGTACGCCACCGGAGCGCGATCGCAGCCGACGGCCTGTCGGGCGACGGTGCTGGCCTGCTCACCCCGATTCCCGCGCCGGTTCTTCGCCCGGGTGGGCGCACAAGCAGCCGGGGCGCCGATCGACGCCGACCGCATCGGCGTGATCACCGCGTTTCTCGATCTCGACGACACTGCGGCCGCCCAGACCGCGCGCGATGCGGTCGCAGCTGCGTGCGCCGAAGAAGGCATCGAGCTGGCCGCCTGGCGAGCGATCCCAATCGACGAGACACAGATCGGCGGCCACGCGCGAGACGACCTCCCGGCGATGTGGCACGGGTTGATGCTGCGTCCCGATGACTTCGAAGACGAGCAGGCGGAACGTCGCGCGTTTCGTGCTCGCCGCCGTGCCGAAGCCGCCTGTCGCGAGGCCGGTGTGCGCCATTACTTCGCGAGCTGGTCGTTCTCGCTCGTCACGTACAAGGCGCTCGTGATCAGCGATCGGTTGGCGGCGTTCTATCCCGATCTCACGGCCGACGACTTCGACGCGCCGCTCGCGGTGTTCCACAGTCGCTTCTCGACCAACACCGCGCCGGCATGGAGCGCGCCCAGCCGTTCCACCACACGTGTCACAACGGCGAGATCAACACCTTGCAGGGCAACGAGCACCGCATGGCCGCGCGCGGTGTGTTGGGCACCGAGGCCGCGGGTCTCGGATCGGAGGAGCTGTTGCGTCCTGTTCTCGATCCCGACACCTCTGATTCGGGCAAGCTCGACACGACCGTCGAGCTGCTCCTGCGCGGTGGGCGCGACGTGCGTCACGCCGTCGCGATGCTCGTGCCCGAGGCGTGGGAGGGCCAGCGCGACCTTGCACCCGGCGTGCGCGACTTCTTCCGCTACCACGCATGCATCACCGATCCGTGGGACGGCCCGGCCGGGCTCATCTTCACCGACGGACGGCGCGTCGGCGCGTGCCTCGACCGCAACGGGCTCCGCCCCCTGCGCTGGCAGATCTGTGACGACGGCCTCGTGGTGTGCGCGTCGGAAGTCGGCGCGGTGCCGGTCTCGGGGCACGGCGTGGTACGCCGCGGCCGGCTCGGTCCGGGCGAGATGCTGTGCGTCGACCCTGATCGCACCACGGCTGCGCAGCCGCCCCTCATCGCCGTGCAAGACGACTTCGCGGTCAAGACGTGGCTCGCCCGGCGCGCGCCGTACGCGGAGTGGACCGGTGACGGCCTCCGTCCGGGCGACATCGGTCAGGCGATCGAGGCGACGATCGAGCCCGACGACCTGCTCAGGCGCCAAGCGACGTTCGGGATGACGAAGGAAGAGGTGGCGATGGTGCTCAAGCCCATGGCCACCGACGCGAAGGAGCCGACGTTCTCGATGGGTGACGACGTGCCGTTCGCGACGCTGTCGTCGCGGCCGCGGCCCGTCTTCCATTTCTTGAAGCAGCGCTTCGCGCAAGTGACCAACCCGCCCATCGACCACCTCCGGGAGCGGCTGGTGATGTCGCTGCGCACGTGTCTCGGGCCGCGTCAGCCGTTGCTCACCCAGCGACCCGAGGCGGCGCGCCTCTTGGAGATGCCGACGTTCTTCCTCTATCCCGGCGGTGTCGAGGCGCTGCTCGACCACCACCGCACACCGTTCGCGGCCACGCGCCTCGACGCGACCTTCGCCATTGCCGACGGTCCGGAAGGGCTCGAGCGCGCGCTCGAGCAGCTCGAGGTCGAGGCGGCTGACGCAGTCGCGAACCAATCGGGCATCCTCGTCGTCTCCGACAACGGGGTCAGCGAGTCGCGTGCACCGATCCCGTCGCTGCTGGCGCTCGGTGCGGTGCACCATCGGCTGATCCGCGAGCGACTGCGCCAGCGGACGTCGATCGTGGTGGACTCGAGCGACGCGCGCGACGTGCATGCGGTCGCATGCCTGCTCGGGTACGGCGCCGACGCGGTGTGTCCCCGTCTCGCGCTGAAGTCGGTTGCCCGCATGGCCGACGACGATCAGTTCGGGGAGCTGCACTCGGCGGAAGCGCAAGCCAAGGTGCAGGCGGCGCTCGAAGACGGCGCGCTGAAGATCTTCTCGAAGATGGGGATCTCCACGGTCGACGGGTATCGCGCCGCGCAGACCTTCGAGGTCATCGGCCTCGGGCCGGATGTGGTCGACCGTTGCCTGCGCGGCACCGCTTCGACCGTCGGCGGTATCGGCTTCACGGAGCTCGGCGTCGACGCGCTGCGGCGGCACGCATCCGGCTTCGGTGCCGAACAGGCCACGCTCGACGAACCGGGTTGGATCCGTTTCCGCAAGCGCGGCGGTGAGTACCACACCCACAACCCCGACGTGTCCGACGCGCTGCATCTGGTGAGCGGCGTCACTCCGGCCGACGACGGCGAGTCGGGCAACGGCAAGCGCGCGAAGAAGGAGGCGAGCAAGTTCGACGCGATGCCTCTCGCCCCGCCCGCGGAGCAGGGCAAGGTCATCTTCCTGGGCGACGAGCAGCCACCCGCACCCGACCCTGCGGCCAAGCGTGCCGCGCACTTGCTTCAGCGCGCGATCAACGACGGCCGTGACGACCTCTACGACCAGTTCCGTCAGGCGGTGGAGGAGCGTCCGCTCACGGAGCTTCGCGACCTGCTCGAGCTGGCGCCCGCGGGAGCACCGATTCCGCTCGACGAGGTCGAGCCGGTCGGTGAGATCACGCGCCGGTTCTCCACCGGCGCGATGTCACATGGATCTCTGTCGGCCGAGGCGCACGAGACGCTCGCCATCGCGATGAACCTCATCGGCGGGAAGAGCAACTGCGGTGAAGGTGGCGAAGATGTCGCGCGTTTCCGCACGCGCGGCACCGAACGCGACCGCAACTCGCGCATCAAGCAGATCGCATCGGGCCGCTTCGGCGTCACGCCCGAGTACTGCGCGTTCGCCGACGAGCTCAACATCAAGATCGCGCAGGGCTCGAAGCCCGGCGAAGGGGGACAGCTCCCGGGCCACAAGGTGAGCGGCGAGATCGCCCGCCTCCGGCACACGCAGCCCGGCGTGGGGCTGATCTCGCCGCCGCCGCACCACGACATCTACTCGATCGAAGACCTCGCGCAGCTCATCTACGACCTCAAGCAGGTCAACACGACGGCCGAGGTCTCGGTGAAGCTCGTTGCCGAGCGCGGCGTAGGCACGATCGCCGCCGGCGTCGTCAAGGCGCTCGCCGACGTGGTGCAGATCTCGGGCAACAACGGTGGCACCGGTGCGTCGCCGCTGTCGTCGATCAAGCACGCCGGCATGCCGTGGGAGCTCGGCCTCGCCGACGCGCAGCAGACCCTGATCTACAACGGCCTGCGCACCCGCGTGCGCCTGCGGGTCGACGGCGGCTTTCTCACCGGCCGCGACGTGATGATCGCGGCGCTGATGGGTGCCGACGAGTACTCGTTCGGCACTGCGGCGATGATCGCCGAGGGTTGCATCATGGTCCGCGCCTGCCACCGCGACACGTGTCCGACCGGCATCGCGACCCAGCGGCCCAACTTGCGCGCAAAGTTCGCCGGCACGCCGCACGGGGTCGCGGCGTACATGGTGTTCGTCGCGCAGGAGGTCCGCCAGCTGCTCGCGTCGCTCGGGCTGCGCACGCTCGACGACGCGATCGGCCGCGTCGAGCTGTTGCGCCAGCGGCCCACGGGCGACGAGCGGGCCGACACGCTCGATCTCGCGCCACTGCTCATCGCGCCAACCGATCACGAAGCAGGGCGGTGTTTCGTCGAGCACGTGCCGATCCAGCGGCCACGTTCCCCGCTCGATGCCCAGCTGCTGCTCGACGGGTTCGCCGCGCTGTACGAGGGCCGCGACGTCACCGTTGGCTACGACATCACCAACGCCGATCGCACGGTCGGCGCGTCACTCGGCGGCGCGATCGGCCTCGAGTGGGGAGGCGGCATGCCGCCGGGCCTGTTGCACGCGCGCTTCACCGGCTCCGCCGGCCAGAGCTTCGGTGCGTTCCTCGCCGACGGCGTCAATCTCGAGCTGGTCGGCGAAGCCAATGACTACCTCGGCAAGGGTATGGGCGGCGGTCGCATCGTGGTGCGCCCACCCGCCGACGACGCGGGCGATCCGGCACTGGCCGGCAACACGGTCCTGTACGGCGCGACGGGAGGTCAGGTCTTCATCGCCGGACACGTCGGCGAGCGGTTCTGCGTACGCAACAGCGGTGCGACTGCGGTCGTGGAGGGCGCGGGCGACCATGCGTGCGAGTACATGACCGGCGGCACCGTCGTGATCGTCGGCCCTTTCGGCTACAACCTCGGCGCGGGAATGACCGGGGGCGAGGCCTTCGTCTACGACGTCGACGGGTTGCTCGGCGCGCGGCTCAATCGCCAGCTGGTCGACGCGGCGCAGCTCGACGATGCACAAACCGCGGAGCTGCGATTCCTCATCGAACGTCATCGCGAGCTCACCGGCTCGACGCGTGTCGGCGGACTGCTCGGAGATTGGGACGCTGCCGTCCGCTGCTTCTGGCGGGTGTCGCCGGTCACCGAGGTGGCGCGGATCGAACGCGCGCACGAAGGTCTCCTCGGCGCACAGCTCTAGCTGCTCGCGACCAAACCCCATTCTTGCGTCAGCAGCCGGGATGTCACCCCGGTTTGCGACGCAAGAATGAAATGGGCGAGCGGGTGTGCGCGCTAGCCGCCGATCTGGAGCACCGGGCGTGAGTCGTAACCGAACGTGTCGGCGACGGTCTGGTGGAGCAGGCCGCTCCGGGCGTGCTCGTACTTCGTCACGGCATCGTTGTACGACTTGACCAACGCGGGCGGGGGAATGGTCGTTTCGAACGCGGTGATCGTGTCGGTGACCGGCGCGGCCGAACGGAACCGATCGGAGCCGGAGATCGCGGCGCGCAGGCGCCGGCCGAGACCCTCGAGCTCGTTGGCCGTTGTTGCCTCCTTGGCGGCGTCCGCCTTGGCGTCCGGCACCTTGTGGAGCACGGACCATTGCTTCAGCGTGGTGAGCAGGTCTTTCGTGATCGCCCGGTCGCCGCCGCCCGCCTTGATGAACGCCGCAGTCGCGCCGGTCAGCTTGTCGTACCGGGCAGCGAGCGGCGCGCGCAGTGGCGTCCACTGGTGGTCGACAGCGGATCGGTCGTCGGACAGGCGCGGCCGGGTGGTGAGCGTCAGCACGACAGCGCCCACGACAAGAAGGAGTACGACAACGAGCGCGAGGCGCCACACGCGGCGAGCCATGGCGAATGCACCCTACTGGTGGCAACGGCGCGAGCGGTTGACCCGAAACGCCGGTCCCTGTAGCCCGGCTCCGCCGGCCGCAGTGTCACACCCCGTGGGTAGTGTGCCGTCATGGTCCGATCCCGGGCCGTCGTCGTGGCGATCCTTGCCGCCGCCTCGGTCGCGGGGTGGTTTCTCGGAACGGCTCGACGTGCGGCCGACACGAGCTACACCGTGACCCGTGCGGTCGACGGCGACACCATTCATGTGACCGGGCCCGGCGGGGGCCACGACACCGTTCGTCTGCTCGGGATCAACACGCCCGAGACGCACGATCCCCGCAAGCCGGTGGAATGCTTTGGTCCCGAAGCCGCGGCGTACACGAAGTCCCGCCTCGAAGGCCGCACGGTGCGTCTCGAAGCCGACGTCGAGGCTCGCGACAGGTACGGGCGCCGCCTCGCCTACGTGATCGTCGACGGCGCGCGCTTCGACGACGAGTTGCTGCGACTCGGTTACGCACGACTCCTGGTGATCGAGCCCAACCACGCCCACGCGCGCGCGATGTTGCAAGAGGAGCTCGCCGCACAGCGTGCCGGTCGGGGCTTATGGAGCGCCTGCTGACTGCTGCAAATCCCCGTTCTTACAGCGGCGGCGGGTCAGCCCGTCTCGGTGAGGCGGGTGCGCAGCTTGTCGATCGCACCGCCGAGGATGTCGCGGGTCTCGGCGTGCGAGCAGCCGATGCCCTGCGCCAGCTCCTTCATCGACTGCGGCCGGCCCTGGAGGCCGAACCGGCGCGAGAGCACGTCGAACTCGAGCGGCGTCGAGCGCGTCGAAGGCGTGGCGATCGGCACGGAGCTCGAGCGCATCGAGATCGATCTCGTCATCGGCGACCGGCTCGGTGCCGCCGTCGGGATACGGCCAGCCGTCGTCGCTGGGGAAGAGCTGGAAGACCGACCGTGCCATTGCTTCCTCCCGACTCCTGCGCTGTCCGAATCCTGCGCAGCGTGCCCTATCCGGACCCTGCTCCACTCGCGCTGTCGCCATCGTGCGCCACTTGCGCCGAGGCGTCAACCGGTGGTGCCGGTGTCAATCGGGGGTGGTGCTGCCCTTGGCGTGGGGGCATGCCGGCTGATCAGCTCCAGGAGCGTGTCGCCGTGCCGTTCGGCCTTCACCGGCCCGATGCCGGGCAACGCGAGCAGCGCCTCGCGCGTGCGGGGCTGCACACCGGCGATGGCGGCGAGGGTGCTGTCGTGGAAGATGACGAACGCGGGAACGCTCGACGCGCGGGCAAGGTTGCGGCGCCACTCGACGAGCACTGCCAGCAGCTCGGCGTCGGGCGGCGGGAGGTCGGCCGACGCCGGCCGCGCCGCACGCGCAGTGCGGTCTCGTGCCGCGTCGAGCCGCTCGCGGGCTGCCCGCCCGCCATCGCGGGCGGGCGCTGGGTCGGGCACGAAATCGGGCAGCGTCGCCTCGATCGCGGCGAGCCACGGGCTCGGCGTGCGCCGGTACGTGCGAAGCCCGATCGTGCGCTGCTCGGACCAGCTCACGTGGAGCTCGCGCTCGGCCCGGCTGACGGCGACGTACAGCAGGCGGCGCTCCTCGGCAACCTCGGCCGCCGTGTCGGCGTGCGAGATCGGCACCAGCCCGCGCTCCACGCCGGAGACGAACACGACAGGGAACTCGAGCCCCTTCGCCCGATGGAACGTGAGCAGCTCGACCGCGTCGGCCCGCACGTCGCCCTCGCCGTCACCGCGCAGCGCCGTGTCGAGGTAGGCGCGAAACCCGTCGAGTGACCCTTGGCCCCCGTCGGCCGCGAGGTACTCGCGACCCCAGCCGCGCCAGCGCTTCCACGTGCTCGCGTCGTTCTTCGGGCGCTTCGGCGGCATCACTCACGAGGTCGGTGAGATGGTCGGCGAACGGACGCGCCGGCGCGCTCCGTGCACTGGCGCCGAGCGCGTCCAATGCCGCCGCGCACTTCGGGACGCTCGAGGAACCGGCCGCCGCCTCGCACGCGGAACGGCACATTCTCGCGCCGGAGCGACTCCTCGAACGCGGCCGATTGTGCGTTGGTGCGCACGAGCACCGCGAACGACGACCAGGGACGATCCGGACCGTGCCCGGCTCGGATGCGCGTCGCGACGCCGTGTGCCTCGTCGTCGTCGGATGGATACGCCGTGACGGTGGGCGGGGGACCGTCGGCACCGGGCGCGTGCATCGCGGGCGCGTCGGCACCGCTCGCGCGCAACACCGCGGTCGCGGCCGCCACGACTTGCGGTGACGACCGGTAGTTCGCCCCGAGCCGCACGATCCCAGCGCCCGGAAAATGGCGCGCGAACCGCGTCAGATAGCCGGCATCGGCACCGGAGAAGCCGTAGATCGCCTGGTCGCCGTCGCCCACCACGCACAGGTCGGTCCGGTCGCCGAGCCAGGCGCGTACAAGCCGCAGCTGTGCCGGGCTGACGTCTTGGAACTCGTCGACGAACAGATGGCGGAATCGCCAGCGCTGCGTCGCCTGGAACTCCTCGTCGTTTTCGAGCGCGTCGGCGCACCACCAGATCAAATCGTCGAAGTCGACGAGACCGCGGCGCCGCTTCTCGTGCTCGTAGCGCTCGTAGATCGTGGCGACCTCGGCGGCGGGTCGGGGGGTCTCCCGGCGCGCCTGGGCGGCGGCGGCCTCGTAGGCCTCGGCACCGACGAGGCGAGCCTTGGCCCACTCGATCTCGCCGGCGAGCTCGCCGGCGCGGAGCGCGGCTTCGGCGCCCTTTACGTTGAGCATCGGCACGAGGACGCGCGCCTTGCGTTCGAGGATGACAGGCATCGCGTGGTCGCGATCCGTCTGGCGGCGACGGAGCTGCGCGAGCGCGATCGCATGGAACGTGCCCGCGGTGACCTGGCGTCGTACGCCGAGGCGAGCGAGCCGGGCGACGAGCTCGCCCGCGGCCTTGCGCGTGAACGTGACTGCGAGCACGTGTTGCGGGTCGATGCGGCGGTTGACCGCGAGCCAGGCGATGCGACGGGTCAGCACGCGTGTCTTGCCCGAGCCGGCGCCGGCGAGGATGGCAAGCGGCGCGGCATCGGACGTGACCGCGGCCCGCTGCGTGACATCGAGACCGAGCAACAAGTCATCGCCGACGTCGTGTGCCACACGCCCGTGGCGAGGCGGCGCTGCAGTCATGGAGCGACCCTACCGGGCCGGTACGACAGCAATGGGTTACGTCGCTGCCGTTCCCGATGGCGCAGATCTGCGTTCTGTACCGGAACGTGTCGCTCGCGGTGGCTGAGTGCTACGCGGGTTTTCGGGTGAGAACGCGCGCTGTTTCGGTCAGACAAGCGTCATTACACTGCCGACCATCAGCGCAGGCGCACTGCCAGTGAGGGCGACCGTGGCCGACACCTTTGATGTCGCCGCCGACCGCGACGACGGCGAGGCAAGCCGGAACAGCATCCACGGTGACGACGCTGTCCACATCGTCGCCGGACCCTTCGTCAACGGCGCACTTCTCTGACGGTCTGGCCGCCGCCGACGTCGCCGCCCGTCTGCTGTTCATGGCCGACGCCAGCGAGAACCTGATCGGCATCGCGGACGCGCACGGGGAGGTGAAGTATCTCAACCCCGCCGCGCGCAAACGTCTCGGGCTCGACGAGCAGTCGCTCACGAACCTGACGCTCGACGCGGTCTTCACACCACGAGCGCACGACCGCTACCACGAGGAGGTGCGCCCGGCACTGCTCAGTTGCCGGCAGTGGAGCGGCGAGCTGCCGATGTACGACGCGTCCGGCGAGGTCATCCACGTGTGGCAGTCGATCGTCGCCAAGGTCACGACGGCAGGAGAGATCGAATGGCTGGCGACGATCGGGGACGACATCACCGAGCGCCGGGAACGGGAGCTGGAGCTCACCCACAGCGCCACGCACGAGCCGTTGACGGGTCTGCCCAACCGCGCCCTCCTTCTCGACCACATCCGCATGGCGCTGGCTCGTTCGGCGCGCGAAGCGACGGTCGTGGGGGTGCTGTTCGTCGACGTCGACCACTTCAAGACGATCAACGACGCATTCGGCCACGATGTCGGTGACATGGTGCTGATCGACGTGGCCCGGCGCATCGAGTCGGCGCTACGGCCGTCCGACACGGTTGCCCGCCTCGGTGGCGACGAGTTCGTGGTGCTGTGCGACGGTGTCGACGGCGAGCGCGAGATGCTCATGATCGCGGAACGCGTCCGCTGTGCGGTCGAGAGCCCGCCCATCTCGGCCGGCCCCGCCTCGCTGACGGTACGGATCAGCGGCGGCATCGCGCTCAGCGGCCCGGAGTATCAAGAGCCCGAGGAGCTCGTGCACGAGGCCGACGCCGCGATGTACCGCGCCAAGGCACACGGTCGCGGTCGCATCGAGCTCTTCGACACCTCGATCGTGCGGGCAGCCGACAGCGCCGAGGAGCTCTCCTCTCAGCTGGCGGTCGGAATCGGGCAGGGCGCGATCACCGTGGACTACCAACCGATCATCGAGCTCGCCACCGGCACGGTGACGGGTGTCGAAGCCCTCGCGCGATGGCGCCACGGCGACCGTGGAGTGCTCGATGCCAGTGAGTTCATCGACATTTCCGAGCAGACCGGCGTCGTGGTGCCGCTCGGACTCCAGGTGCTGCGGGAGGCGTGGCGCCAGGCTGCGCGCTGGCGACGGGCGGGCGGACGCGAGACGCGAGTGCACGTGAACCTGTCACTCCGCCAGCTCACCGACCCGTCGCTGCCGCGAGTGGTGCGGGAGGTGATCGCAACCACCGGGCTGGCTCCCGGCCAGCCATATGTCGAGGTGCCGAGCCGCGTCCTGCTCGAGCACCCGGAGCAGGTGGAGACGCTGCGAGCGCTCAACGAAGCGGGCGCCCGGGTGGTCATCGACGGGCTGGACGCTCATGCCGTCGCACACGGCGTGCTGCGCGAGGCGCTAACCGACGGCCTGAAGATCGACCGTGCGCTCGTCGCCGCGCTCGGCGAGCGGAGGGGACGCGCCGCGGTTGCCGCGGTGATCGCGCTGGCGCATTCGCAGGGAGTGCCGGCCATCGCCAGCGGTGTGGAGACGACGCGCCAGCTGGTCGAGCTCCGCGCGCTCGAATGCGACGCGGCGCAGGGCTACTTCTTTGCCCGGCCGCGCGAGGCCGATGCCATCGAGCCCCTCCTCGGGCGCCGGTTCGTGGGCTGAGACGCCGAGAACGGCGAGACGCGGAGAGGCCCCGAGTAGTCTCGGCTGCATCGCAGCTCCGATCTCCTCGGGGCCTTCCTGTGCTCGGTACCGCACCTCGGTGGCGCATCCCTCGGATGCTCCATCGATGTGGCCTTCACCCCGGCTCACCGGACTTCGGACTGGGCACCGAACCGACACCTTACCCCGGAAAGGGGCGGTGCCACCGGCTGATTTGGAACTCGTGTTCCGGTCGCAACCCACCGGTTGCCCGTCGGGGTGTTTCCCGGTACCGCGTCGTCGTCACGCCGGCTCATAGAACGTAGATCGCGTTGCGCCGTTCGTCAAGAGGTGGTGTGGGCGACGGATATGGTGCGCACGTGGAGGTGTCGCGGCTTCGGTTCGAGAGTCTCGTGGCTGACGCGCTCGATTCCATCCCGCCGAAGCTTGCCGCGCAGATGGACAACGTCGCAGTCGTCGTCGAGGACTGGCCGACCGCGGAGCAGCTCGGCGGCCGGCCGGGCACGCTGCTCGGGTTGTACGAGGGCGTGATGCTCACGCACCGAACGCCGGGCAACTACGCGGGTGTGTTGCCGGATCGCATCACGATCTTCCGCGGCCCGTTGATGGAGCGGGCGAGCGACGAGACCGAGCTGGCGCGCAAGATTCGGACGACAGTCGTGCACGAGGTCGGTCATCACTTCGGCTTGAGCGACGCACGCCTGCACGAGCTCGGGTGGGCATGATCGGCCGGCGTCCTACGATTCCGTGATGGAGCGATTCGTCGTCTTCACATTGGGTGTCGACCAGCCCGGCATCGTCGCCGCGGTGACCGGCGCGCTGTTCGAGCAGGGTTGCAATCTGGCCGACTGCTCCATGACGATCCTTGCCGGTCACTTCGCGATGGTGCTCGTCGTCGACTCACCGAGCGGTGCGACGGGTGTCGAGACCGCGCTGGAAGAGCCGGCGCGCACATTTGATCTCGGCACCGCGGTTCGCCGGATCGACGATCGGTCGATCGACGTGGTCGGAGATCCATACGTGCTGTCGGTCTACGGCGCCGATCACCCGGGCATGGTTGCCCGCATCACGCGACTCCTTGCCGACAACGGCGTCAACGTCACCGATCTCGAGACCCGGCTGATCGGCGCGCCGCCGGAACCGGTGTACGCCATGCTGTTCGAGGTCACGTTGCCCGCGGGTCTCGATGCGGCGAAGCTCCGAGCCGATCTCGCCGCGGTGGGTGCCGAGGTCGGCGTCGACACCAGTCTGCACGCGGCCGATGCCGACGTGCTCTGACGCTCGCTGCGCACGCGATGCCCGTCCAACCGGTCGTTCGTTTGCCTCAACCAGTGCTGAAGCGCGTGGCGCGGCCGGTGGGGCGCGTCGGCGACGGTGAGCTCGCGCTCGCCGAGGATCTCGTCGACACGATGCGCGCCTCGCCGGCGTGCGTCGGGCTCGCGGCCAACCAGATCGGCGACGAGCGGCGCGCGTTCTGCGTCGACGTCACCGGTCACCGCAAAGCGGAGTCGTGTCACGGGCTGGTCGTGCTGTTCGACCCGGTGCTCATCGAGGCGCGGGCCGGCGGCCGCGCGCGAGGGCTGTCTGAGCGTGCCCGAGCTCACCGGCAACGTCGTGCGCGCCAACGCGATCGTGATGCGCGGGCTTGCCACCACGGGCGAGATGTTGCAGGTCGAAGCGGACACGTTCGAGGCCCGCGCGTTGCTCCACGAGCTCGACCACCTCGACGGATTGCTGTTCCTCGATCGGGTCGACTCGTTCGCCGCCGACGTGTTCAAACGGCAGCGCTATCGGTGAGACGCGTACGGCCGCGCCGCGGGAATACGCTGTGGCCATGCCGTACCCCAAGCACCTGATCAACGAGAACGAGAATGTCATCCTCGATCTGCGCCCGCACTGGTGGTTCTTCGCGAGGCACATTCTCGGCGGTGTGCTGCTCGCGGTGGCCGGGATCTTCATCGTGGGGCTTTCCGGCACGATGGCGAAGGTCACCGGCTTCGGCTGGGCCATCTTGCTCGTGGTGTGGGCGTGCTGGCTCGGTATCAAGTTTCTCGACTGGCAGTTCACGCACTTCGTGGTCACCGACCACCGCGTCATCTTCCGCACCGGTGTGCTCGCGAAGCACGGCGTCGAGATCCCGCTGGAGCGCATCAACAACATCAACTTCCACCAGCGCATCATCGACCGCTTCATCGGCGCAGGCGACCTCGACATCGAGTCGGCGGGCAAGCAAGGCCAGTCGCATTTCGACTTCGTGCGTCATCCCGACGCGGTGCAGCAGGAGATCTACCGTCAGATGGAGGCCAACGCGAAGAAGCAGGCCGGGTGGGCCGCGCCGCAAGTCGTTGCACACGCGCCGCAAAGCGTTCCGCCGGCGGACGTGCCACCGGCCGCGCCGCCGCAACCGCCGGTCGCGGAGCAGCTCAAACAACTGGCAGAGCTGCGCGACCAGGGGGTCATCACGCCTGCCGAGTTCGACGCGAAGAAGGCCGAGCTTCTCCAACGGATGTGAACGAGCCGCGCGCGCTGCGAGTGGTCTCGCTCGTCCCCTCGGCGACCGAGACGCTCCTCGCGTTGGGGCTGACACCGATCGCGTGCACGCGGTTCTGCGAACAGCCCGGACTCCCCACCGTGGGAGGCACGAAGGACCCGCACGTCGACGAGATCGTCGCGCTCGCACCGGATCTCGTGGTCGTCAACGACGAGGAGAACCGCGTCGAGGATGCCACCCGGCTCGCGGAATCGGGGCTCGCGGTGCACCCGATGTCTCCCCGGTCGGCCGCGGCGGTCGGTCCGGCCGTTGCCGCGCTCGCGCAGCGCATGGGTGCTGCCGTGCCCGACCCGTTCGGCGAGCCGGCCTGGTCGGCGTGGCTGCGCGCGAGCGCGCATCGAGGGCCGCGCCGGCGCGCGGTGACGCTCATCTGGCGACGACCGTGGATGACGATGGCCGCTGATGCCTACGGCGCGTCACTCCTCGGGCTGGTCGGCTTCGACAACGTCGTGCCCGACGACGCTGCCAACCGCTATCCCGAGGTGACGCTCGACCAGGTCGCCGCGTTCGATCCCGAGGTCGTGTTGCTGCCGGACGAGCCGTACCCGTTCGGGGAGCGGCACGTGGCCGAGATCGCAGCCGCGGTGCCGCATGCGGAGATCGCGCTGGTTGACGGGAAGGATTTGTTCTGGTGGGGGATCCGCACTCCCGGCGCCCGAGCGCGACTCGGCGCGCAATTCGAGTAGGCGGGCCGCGGCTGACAGCGACGGCACGACCGAGCTCACCTTGCAATCAGTTGCCGGTAGCGCCGCAGCGCGATGACGGACCAGATGAGCTCAACGACGCCGAACGGCCACGCTCCGGAGAGGAAGCCGTAGATGCTCGACAGAACGCAGCCGATCGCGAAGGCGAGCACGAACCCCTGGGCGCGGCTCTCCAAGGCGTACATCAGCATCATGAACGTGAGTGCGCAGACCCCATAGATGGTGACGGCCATGCCGTCAGTCAACCAGTTCGGCCAGGAGTTTCAGCGACCGTCTCGCCAGGCGTTTGCACTGCCATCCTCGAGACCTAACCTCTGGTCGTGACATCCATCCGTACCAGGCCGCTCGTCTCGGCCGCCGCCGGGATCGCCGGCGTTGCCGGCGCGCACGTGATCGCGTATGTGATCGCGTACCGTGACCCCGCCCAGCGTGCGTACGTGCTCCAGCAAACGGGGCACGGCTACTGGCCGCTCGCTATGGGCGTGGCGTTTCTCGCAGCGCTGATCACGCTGGCCGCCGCGATCCGCCGTGGCACCGACATCGGAGCGCGGCCGCGTGCCACCATCGGCACCGCAGGCTCCGTTGCCCAGATCGGCCGGCTCGCGCTGTGGCAGATGGCGCTGTTCGGTGCGATGGAGAGCGCCGAGCGGCTTTCGGTGGGGATATCGCCGATGACGCTGCTGCACACCCACAATTTCGTGATCGGCCTGACGTTCCAGCTGATCCTCGCCGCCGCCATCGTGATCGGGCTGCGACTCGTCGAACGCGTGACAGCGCATCTGACGCGCAGCTGCGCCGCGCGTCGCTTCGGCCCCGACCCGTCCCTCCGAGCCCATGGATCAATGTCGCGCTCGTCTGTGTCGCGAGCACCTGGCCCGACCGTCCGCGCGGTCCGCCACTTCCCGCTGTCGCCTGACCCTCCGTCCGGAGGGGGGTTCGTTCCTCCCGACAGCGAGAGACATCGCCTCATGCATCTTCGACGCGTCTTCGCCGCGTTGGCTCTCGCGTGCGTATTTGTCGTCGCCTCCGCGTCGGCGGCATCGGCGCACGCGGTGCTCCTGCGCACCGATCCGGCCCCACAGAGCACTGTCGCGCGCCCGCCCAAAGAGGTGCGGCTCTTCTTCTCCGAGTCGGTCGAGGTGAGCTTCGGCGCGATCCGTGTCTTCGACGTCAACGGCAAGCGCGCCGACAACGGGGCGGTCCGCCACGCCGGTCACGGCAGCGAGGTGGTCGTGACGACGCCCCATCTCAAGAACGGCACCTACACGGTGACCTGGCGCGTCGTCTCGGCCGACGGCCACCCCGTGCACGGTGGATTCGTGTTCTACGTCGGGGCGCCGTCGTCGATCTCGCCCGTCGCGATCTCGGGCGACACCGGGGCGGGCCGCGTCGTGGGCTGGGGATTCGGCGTCGTGCGGTTCCTCGAGTTCGCCGCGCTGTTTCTGATCGTCGGTGGGATTGTGTTCCGCCGGTGGGTGTGGACGCCGGCGCTCGCTGCTACGCAGCTACGCGACTCGGAAGCCGCCGGTCGCTTCCGGCGGTGGTTCGGGCGGATGCTCGTGGCGAGCTGGGTCGTGCTCCTCGTCGCAGGTGTCGCCACCATCGTGTTCGAAGGCGCGAGCGTCTCCGGCTTCTCGTTGCTCTCCGCCGCGAAGTCCACGGTGATCCGTTCCGTGTTGCACACGGCGTACGGCCATTTCGCATTGTGGCAACTCGGGCTCACGGTGTTGCTGGCGTTGCCGATGTTCGGCCTCGCGCGCCGTCGCCGCCTGTTCGGCGTGCCACCGGACGCATGGATCGCCACCGCGATCGCGCTCGGCGGCGGGATCTCGTTGGCGATCGGGCTCAACGGTCACGCGCGGACCGACCCGCGTCCATTTCTCGCCGTGACCTCGATCACGGTGCACGTGCTGGTGGCCGCGGTATGGGTCGGTGGTCTTGCGTTCTTTGTGATCGGCCTGCTCGCGGCGCGCGCACTCGGCCCGGCAGACCGACCGCGCGCGCTGCGCGAGACCCTTCGCAGGTTCTCGACGATCGCGGCGGCGGCGGTCGGGCTGGTGATCGAGACCGGTCTGATCAACACGTGGGCCAACCTCGCCCAACCGGGCGAGTTGTGGCGCACGACGTACGGCCGCGTGGTGCTGGCCAAGATGGTGCTGCTCGCGTTGGCACTGGTGCTCGCGGCGCGGCACCGATGGGTCGTGCCCGCCAAACTGGGTGCGACCGATCAGAGCGCGGGTGCCGAGCGATCCTTCGGCCGGACCAGTCGCGTCGAGCTCGTCGTGCTCGTCGGCACGGTCGCGTGTGCGGCCGCGCTCGTTGCGCTCGTGCCGGGGCGCTCACTTGCCGAAGCCGCGAACGGTCCGGTCAACCAAGAGCAGCACGCGGCCGGTTACACGGTCCAGCTGTTTCTCGATCCATCCTCGGTTGGCGCCAACCAGGTGCACGTGACGTTCGTGGACAGCGGGGGCCGTGCCGCGTCCGGAGTCGTCGAACGCGACGGTTTCGCTGCGCGGCCCAGCGCGCCGCGTCGAACGTGGCGATGCGCCTCATCTCGCCGGGCCACTTCGTCGGCGACGCCAAGTTCCCGGTCGCCGGTGAGTACAAGGCCTCGGTCAAGGCAGATCCACGCATCGTCACGACGTTTCGGTTCCATCTTCGAGCCTGAGGCTCGACAACGAAAGGAATACACATGCGAGTCAGAACGAAGCTCGGAGCTCTTGTTGCGTTCGCCGCCGTGATGACCGTGCTGCTCGCGGTGCCGGCGTCGGCACACGAACAGATCGACCCGACCAGCTTTCCGGTCGGCAAGCCAGCGTTCTTCACGTTCCGCACGGCGAATGAGGAGAAGGCCGACCTCACCAAGGTCGTGCTCACCGCGCCGAAGGATTTGCCGTTCGGCACGACGACGCAGGAGCCGGCCGGCTGGACGGTGAATACCACCGAAGCCGTGATCACGTGGGCGGGCGGGGCGGTGAAACCCGATGCGTTCGATCAATGGGGTTTCGAGATCGAAGGTGCGGATCAACCCGGCACGTACACCTACACGGTCACGTTGAGCTTCGCCGACGGGAAGACCAGCAATGTCAAGGTGCCGGTCACCGCAGTCGCGGCCGGAGCATCCAGCGCGGCGAAGTCGTCGTCGAGTGCGGCGTCGTCGTCCTCGGTCGGACGCGGCAAAGAGTCGCGCCAATGCCACGCTGGCCGTCGGCATCTTGGCGATCGTGCTCGCGCTCGTGGCCACCGTGCTCGTCGTGGCGCGGCGCAGGAAGACCGGTCCCGGTGCGGCGTCAGCGAGCGCCGATGCGCCACAGGACTGGTAAAGGGCGGGGATAGGGTCGGCGGCGGCCGAGAGCAGGCTGTCGCCGCCTGACGTTTGCTGACGGAGGGACGCGCGTGCGGGTGAACCATCGAGTGTGGTCGGTGCTGGTGGCATTGGTGTGGGCGGCCGCGCTCGCAGCGGGCTGCTCATCGGGGTCGGGCTCATCCGGTACACGGCCGTCGACCACGGCACGTCTGCGCGTCGTCCAACCGACCGCCAACCAGGTGACTGGCCCCGACGTCACGCTGAAGTTCGACCTGATCGGTGCGCGGGTCGTGCCATCGACCAAGGTGAGCGGACCGCTCCACGGCAACCAGGGCCACATTCACGTGTCCATCGACGGCAAGCTCGTGTCGATGGCCTACGGCACGACGCAGGACCTCCACGGTCTGAAGCCGGGAAAGCATTTGCTGCAAGCCGAGTTCGTTGCCACCGACCACCGCCCGTTCAAGAATCGGGTGATCACCGCTGTGCTCTTCACGGTGCAGTGATGAGTCGACCCGCAGTGATGGATCGAGCCGGGGTGATCGACGAGAGCATCACGCGGCCGGACGCGCTCCTGCTGGTCATCGCGGCCGGCTGTGCGCTGCTCGCGGCTCGCCCGTTGTTCGGGCACTGGGCGTCCGACCCGACGGCGCAGCTCGTCGTGCTCTTCGTCGCGCTGCTCCTGGTTGGCGTGATGTGGCCTGTGAACGCACCGCGCATCGCGCTGACCCGCCGGCGCGTCCTCGTGCCGCTCGCCGTCGGGATCGTCGCGTTCGCGCTCGGGCGTGTGCTCGGTGGCGGGCACACGCCCGCCGCGATCGCGTCTCGAGTGCTCGTGTTGAACACGCTCGCAGCCGTCGCCGAGGAGGCGTTCTTCCGGCGACTCGTGTACCGCGCGGCTGCTGGTCGGTGGGGAGATCGCCGCGATCGTCGGGTCGGCGGTGTTGTTCGCCGCGGTGCATGTGTCGGTGTACGGCTGGTGGGTCCTGCCGATCGATCTGGCCGCGGGACTGCTGCTGGGCTGGCAGCGTCACGCGAGCGGTTCCTGGGCGGTGCCCGCCGCGACCCACGTCTTCGCCAACATCCTGGTGGTGATCTGAATGTCTCGTCTGTTTCGTCGCGCCGTCGTCCTCACGATCGTGCTAAGCGCCTTCGCCGGTCTCTGCGTGAGTTGCAACTCGAGTGCGTCCGGCGACGCGATCAGCATCGGCATGCTCTACCCGACGAGCGGGAGCCAGGGTGTGCCGGGCCGCCAGGAAATCCGCGGTGCGCAGCTTGCGATGGAATGGGTGAACGCGCACGGCGGCGTGCACGGCCGGCCCATCCGGCTCGTCTCCGCACCCGCCGACCGCGCCGAGGCGGTCCCGTCCGCGATGGACGCGTTGCACCGCGACGGGATCGCGATCGCGGTCGGAAGCCACGGCAGCGCGATCTCGGCTGCTGCCGCCAAGGCCGCGACCCGCGACGGGATGCTGTTCTGGGAGACGGGCGCGGTCGGCGAAACCACCGCGCCCGGCATCGCCAACGGTCGCAACTTCTTCCGCGCCGCGCCGATGGGCGCGAACCTCGGCCGCGCCGCGGTCGCGTTCATCCGTGACGAGGTCACGCCCCGGCTCGGCCCGCACGGCGCGCTTCGCTACGGCGTCGCCTATATCGACGACGTGTACGGCCACGCGGTCGGCGCCGGTGCCGTCGAGGAGATCAACCGCAGCGGCCAGGCCTTCGCAGGCGCGTTCCCCTATCCAGCGGAGACGAAAGACTTTGCCGCACTGGCAGCGCGCATCGCTGCTGCACACCCCGATGTCCTGTTCGTGTCCGCCTATGTCAACGACGGCGTCGCGTTGCGCAAGGCGTTCGTCGCCGCGCACGTACCGTTTGTCGCGTCGATCGGCACGAGCAGCTCCTATTGCATGCCCGAGTTCGGCAAACGCCTCGGCATCGATGCGGTCGGCTTGTTCGCGTCCGACAAGCCCGACGCGAACGTGCTGCGTCCCGCCTCGCTCCACCCGGCCGCCAGGCGCATGTTCACGTGGGCCAATGACCGCTATCGCGCTCGGTACGGCGCCTCGATGAGCGCACCCGCGCTGTCCGGATTCTCCAATGCGTATGCCCTCTTCGGCCGCGTGCTGCCACGGGCCCGCGCCATCGTTCCGGCGTCGGTCGGTGCGGCCGCCGTCGCAACGAAGCTGCCGCTGGGCGCGCTGCCGAACGGCGGGGGACTCGATCTCGCTCCGGCGGGTGCGCCCGACGCGGGCGAGAACCGCAACGCGATCAGCGTCATCGAGGAGTGGGTCGCACCCAACAAGATGGCCGTGGTGTGGCCGCCCACGTTCGCGACCCACTCGATCGAGCCGGTCACACCCGCGCGATGAGCACGGTATTGCCGCGCCATGCACGCAGGGCAGGCGTTGCGATCGCCGTCGGCTACGTCGTGGTCTGTGTCGCGACGATCGCGCTGACCGGCCATCACGTGCGTCCGCTCTTCGATGGCATCGGCCCTGCCGCCCCGTACCAGTGGGTCAAGCCGCCCCCCGACTTCGCCGCGGGCAACGTCAAGCCCAAACCGGCATCGGTGGACGTCGCGCTGAAGGCAGACGGTTCCGCTGCCGCGGTGGTCAACACACCCGACGCGCAAGCCCTGCTCAACCTGCCGCAAGGCGCGGTCGCTGCGCACGCGGCCGACACGAAGGTCACAGTCACGATCGTGCCCCTCGATCCGGCGACGCTCGCCGCGCCGCCCAGTCCGCTCAACGCCGACGGCAATGCCTACCGGATCACGCTGAAGTACTCGCCGTCGGGCGCGGTTGTGGGCCCGCTCACCAAGCCCGGCAACATCGTGCTCACCGTCCCGCAGCCGGCGCGATCGATCTTGTCGTCTTCCGACGGGCGTGTCTGGCAGGAGCTCGCCAGTCAATCGATCGGGGGCACGGGAAGCGTCGGCGCGGCGTTCAACGGCGGTGGCTACTTCCTCGCCGGCGCGCACGGCACCGTGACCGGCACGTCGTCGAAGTCCTCGTCGACCGGCAGGACGCTGGTGATCGCCGGCGTTGTCGTCGTGCTCGCGCTGGCATTGCCGTTCCTGGTGACGCGGCTGCGCCGCCGCCGGCGCCCCGGTCGCCGTCACCCGCGCCGCCGCTGACCACATCGCGTTCTTGCGTCGCAAACCGGGGTGACATCCCGGCTAGTGACGCAAGAATGAAATGCGGCCGGCTCATCCGATGACGGTGCGGCCCGGTGGGTGCATTTCGTCGGGGGCGGGGCAGTGGAAGTGGGTGGTGTTCTCCTGCTCGCCGAGCACCGGGTCGGTCCAGCGCAGCACCAGTGTTCGCGCCTGGCCGGCTTCGAGGTGCATTGAAACCTCGCCGGCGGGTGTCGCCGACTCGCCGGGCGCGTCGAGCTCGAGCGAGCCGTGCTCGACGGGGTCGCCACGCGTGTGGGGCACCGCGATCGGCTCACCGTCTGCGGGCATCGCGGTGCCGAGCTGTGCACCCATCGGGTCGGGCGCGATCACCGCGGACGTCGCGGCGTGCACTGTCCAGCTGATCGTGCCGTGCGCCGGCGCGACGCGGTCGTTGACGACGATGATCGGGACGGCGACGGTGCCCGGCTCGACGACGGAATGTCGTGCCAACGCGATCGCGAGCAGTGGACGGCTTGCGTCGCAGTAGGCGCCGTACGTGGCCTTCGGCACGCGGTCGACGTCGACGAGCCCGCCGCCCGCGTAGCCCCACCAATCCGACCAGAAGTGCCAGCGGTACCCCATGTACGGCGCGCCGCGATGGGCGCGGAACCATTCGGTCTGGTACTTCGCGA
The DNA here is from genome assembly GCA_963813635.1 of uncultured Actinomycetes bacterium. Lineage (GTDB taxonomy): Bacteria > Actinomycetota > Acidimicrobiia > IMCC26256 > JBBRZM01 > JBBRZM01. The sequence goes on from CAWEZO010000007.1 coordinate 398,526, forward strand.
GCGCCGCGCCGTAGGCCTCGGTGGCGGCACGCCAGTCGTCGAGTGACTCGAAGCGCGTCGGGTGTCCCGCGAACGCGCACGTCGACCCGATGAACGACAGACGGCCCACCCATTCGCGCATCTGCGCGACGTCGGGCGGCCAGCCGGTGTCGCCGAACTTCTCCGCTTGCGGGCCGATGGTCCAGAACCCGTACTCGCAGACGAACCATGCCGGTTGGTTGCCGACGTGGTAGAGCGTGCCGCCGCTGAGCGACCCGTCGTACGCGTGCACGTCGTCGCCGATGCCCGACGCCGGGTGGACGTGACGGCTGGTCTCGACCGATCGCAACGCACGCTCCAGCGCGGCGTCGAGGTGGCGTTCGCCCAGGTCGGTCTCGGGACCGTCGTCGGCCGGCACGCCCGTCATGTAACTGAACATCCGCGCCGGCTCGTTGTGGCACGCGTAGTACACGACGCTGGGGTGTTGATGGAGCAGGTACGCCATCTCGGCGATCTGCCGGCACGCCGTGTCGACGAAACCGGGGTTGCTGTCCGTGCCGGAGTCGTAGAACCACTGCAGCGGGAAGTCCTGGAACACGAGCACGCCCGCGTCATCGGCCGCGTCGTAGCAGTGCGGCGACTGCACGTGCGCGTGGATCCCGACCGAGTTCGCGTGCGCATCGGCGATCATGCGGACATCGCGGTCGTAGAAGCTCCGTCCGACTTCGGCGAAGTGCTGCCACGGGATGTAGTTGACGGCCTTGACGAACACCGGCCGATCATTCACCTCGAGGTGTTGCGCGTGGCCGCGATCGTCGCTCACGACGCGCGCCGTTCGCCGCCCGAAACGAATCGTGCGCCGGTCGAGCGCGCGGCCGCGCGCTCGAGACCACCACCGTCACTTCGTGGACGACGGGTGTGCCGTGCTCCGAATGGATGGGCTCCCACAACGCCAAAGAGCCGAGATCGGTCGCGGCATCGACACGTGACGCGCCCGGATGCAGAACGGCGGTAACCGCGCCCCCGCAGTCCGCCGATGTCGACGTGGACCGCGACATCCCGCGGTTCGGTCGGCGTGGTTGGTCATCACGACCGCGACCTGCGCACCGCCCGCGTCGTCGAGCGGCGTCACGAAGCAGCCGTCGATCGAGACGTCGCCGCTGCACTCGAGGGTCACCGGCTGGACGATGCCGCCTGTCGTCATCGACTGGCCGAACTCGGGTGTCCAGACCCATGGATCGTCGCCCTCCGCGAGTGGTGTGAGCATGCGGCCGGGGAGCCCGCCCGGACGGCTGTCGTGGTAGTTGAGCGTCCCCTTGATCACGCGCTTGCGATGAAAGAAGAAGAACTGCGCGGGATCGAGGTCTTCGAGCGGATCCTGCACCGCAACCACGATGTTGTTGCTGCGCCGCAAGCGGTCGGTGACGTCGAACCCGAATGGCGCGAAGCAGCCTTCGTGATGCCCGAGGTGCTCGTCGTTCAGCCAGACGTCGGCGAGGTAGTCGACCGCACCGAAGCGCAACCGAACGCGGCGCAACGCGTGCTCGTCGTCGGATCGCGGGTCGGTGAACGTGCGGCGGTACCACACGGGCGCGAATTGGCGCGAGAGCTCGTCGTCGAAGCCGAAGTTGTCCGGCACGACGACCTTGCGCCAGGTTGCGTCGGCCGGTGGCTGCTCGCCGGCACGCCGCCCCGGCGCAAGGAACGACGGGTCGCCATCGACGTCGGCCCACCGTTCCCACCGACCACCGAGGTCGATCGAGATGTGCCCACCAACCGGCATCGGCGCAGACGGCAGGCGCGCGGCCACGCTCCACTCCACGGGTTGCGCGTCAACCAGCGGCGCGAACTCCGAATGCGCGCTCACCGGCGCGGCGCCGGGCCGCAGCGCGTCTGCCGGCCGCAGGTCGAGCGTCATGTTTCAGTGCGCGCACCGAGTGGGCCGGCGCGACCCACTGCCCGGACGACGAACGCCTCGGCGTCGACGCCGGTCTCGGCCCGGTAGCCGGCGACGGTCTTGGCCGCGACATCGTCGGCGTGATTTCGCTGGACGAGCGCGACGACACAGCCGCCGAAACCGGCGCCGGTGAGTCGGGCACCGATTGCCCCGTTCTCCACGAGGGTCTCGACGAGGAAATCGAGCTCCGGTGTCGACACGCCGAAGTCGTCACGCAAGCTCGCATGACTGGCGAGGAGCAGTGGTCCGAGCCTGCCGGCTTCGCCGGCGCGCAACGCGCCGGCGAACTCGAGGACGCGGGCGTTCTCCGTGACGACATGTCGCGCGCGCGGATCGTCGGCAACCTGAGCGAGCGTCGCGTCCCGCAGCGTCGTCAGGCCCAGTCGCGTCGCCGCCGCCTCGCATTCGGCGCGCCGTGACGCGTACTCGCTGTGGGCGAGGACTCGTGGAAGTCCGGAGTTGACGACGAGGATGGCATATGCGCTCGGCATCGGGATCGGCTCGATCGCGAGCGATCGGCAGTCGATCAGGAGCGCGTGGCCGCGCGCACCGAACAGCGACGCGAGCTGGTCCATGAGCCCACCGGGCACGCCCGTCGCGCGTACTTCGGCGTCGAGCGCGATGCGAGCGAGCTCGCGCCGATCGAGCACGAAGCCGGCAGCGTCGCCCAACGCGAGCGTGAGCGCGACCGCCAGCGCGCTGCTCGACGACAGGCCCGAGCCCGCGGGCACGGTGGACGAGATCACAAGGTCTGCCCCCGGGGGGCTGCCACCGCGAGCGGCGAGCGCAGCGACGACACCCGCGGCGAACCGGCCCCAGGAGGGCTCGACCGACGCGGCGTTGACACGGCCGCTCGAGGAGATGTCGACGAGCCCCTCGAATTGCCGTGAACGCATCGTGAGGTGACCGCTCGTCGTCGCCCGCCACCCGACGACGCATTCCCTGTCGATCGCCGTGGGCAACACGAAGCCTTCGTTGTAATCGGTGTGGTCGCCGATCAGATTCACCCGGCCGGGCGCCGCGACGAGGGCGACCGGCCCGTCATCGGAGAAGCCGGCGCGCACTTGCGCCGCGAGGTCATCGAGGGGCGTCATCAGGGCAGGAGCCTACGTGTGTGCCGAAGAGATCGATTCGGCTGCACGACTCGCATGGCACCGTCTCGGGGCTGATGTCAACGACTGCTCGCGGATGGTGGATACTGGGCGGGCATGATTCGATTCCGAAACTCCTGGGACATCGCCAAGCGCTCGTGGGCCGTGCTGAAGGCCGAGCGATCGCTGGCGTGGTTCCCGGTGCTGTCGTTCCTCGGCAACGTGGCGGTGGCGGCGGTCTTCGGCCTCCTCATCTACGGCGTGAGTGGCAACGGTGACTCCGGGTCGGGAAGCAACAGCGGCTTCAGCCTCGGTGCGATGAGCTACGTGTTCATCGCGTGCTGGTACGTGGCCGCCGCTTTTGTGACGACGTATTTCATGGCGGCGCTCGTTGCCGGTGCCGACACGACGCTCCAGGGAAACGATGCGACCGTTTCGGGTGCGATGCAGGTCGCAAACTCACGTCTGCATCGGATCCTGCCGTGGGCGCTCGTGACTGCGACGGTGTCGATCCTCCTCCGGGCCCTGGCGAGCACCGGGCGTATCGGCGAGATCGTTGCCGGCCTGCTTGCCCGTGGGTGGGAGGTGTTCACGTTCTTGGTCGTTCCGATCCTTGTCGTCGAGGATGTCGGTCCCGGCGACGCGTTCAAACGTTCGAAGCAGCTGTTCGGCAAGACATGGGGCGAGAACATCGTGGGCCAGTTCGGCCTCAGCGTTGTCGCCTTTCTCGCGTTTCTCCCGGCGCTCCTCGTGATCGGGCTCGGCGTCGCGAGCGGCACCATGTTGCTTGCGGTGCCCGCAATCGCCCTCGGCGTCGCGTGGTTGCTCGTCGTCGCGGCCGTCGTCTCTGCATTGAGCGGCATCTACCGCACCGCGCTCTACCGTTACGCGACGACGGGCGCGGTGCCGCCCGCATTCGAAGGCGCCGATTTCCAAGGCGCGTTCAAGGCCAAGAAGTCAGACGGCGGGTTCAGCGGGTTCTCGCGGAGCTGAGCCCTAGAGTGGGCGCCCGATGCTGAACATCGAGCAGTGGCCGAAGCTGCGCGAACCCGTGCTCGTGGTCGCGCTCTCGGGATGGGTCGACGCCGGCTCGGCCGGAGTGGGTGCAGCCGCGGCGCTCGCCGAACAGCTGCAGTCCGCGCAGCGGTTCGGACAGGTCGACATCGCCGACCTGCTCGACTTGCAACAGACCCGTCCGACGGTGCGTATGGTCGACGGCACGACACGAGAGATCGTGTGGCCGGTCATCGATCTCGTTGCCGGACGGGCCGGGTGCGATGTCGTGCTGGTGATCGGTCCGGAGCCGTCGCTGCACTGGCGGGCGTTTACCGCCGAGCTCGTGACGCTGGCGCAGCGACTCGATGTGCGCTTCGCGGCGACGCTCGGGGGGATGCCGGCGGTGGTCTCGCATCGTCGTCCCGCGCCGGTGCTCGCGACGGCCACCAGCCGAGCGCTCGCGCAGGAGGTCGGCGCGCTGCGCTTCGACTATCTCGGTCCGACCGGGGCGCAAAGTGTGCTGCAAGTCGCGCTGGGCGAGGCCGACATTCCGGCGGTCGGCCTGTGGGCGCAGGTGCCGCACTACGTCGCCGGTAACCGCAGCTCGCCCGCGATCCGGGCGTTGCTCGAGCGACTGCGCGACGTCGCGGGCGTGCAGACCGACTTGCGGGCGATGGATACCGAGGTCGACGAGTACCTCGAACGCGTCGAGGGCGGGCTGGCCGAGCGTCCCGACGTGGCGGAGATGATCCGCACGATCGAGACCGACCAACACGACCTCCCGACCGGCGACGAGCTCGTTTCGGAGATCGAGCGGTTCCTGCGCGACGAGCCCGGCTGACGGTCGAGCGCGGCCGCGGCCGTAGTCGTGCTACTCGCGGCGGGCACGTCCCGAGCTGTCGTTCGCACGTTTTTGCGGCAGCTGCACCCGCGCGACGATCTCGACGTGCTTCGCGACGATCTCGATCGTGCCGCCGAGCGAGCTGGCGAGCACCCGCGCGAGCGGCAGCCCCACGAGCTCGTCCTCGTCGGTGAGTGCCGTGGACTGCGGTTCGGACCAGGCGACGTCGAGGTGAAACACCTGCTCGGCAAGTGCGGCCGTGACCGTCACCGGCTGGTCGTCGCTCCGACGCGCCGCGCCGGCGACGAGGTTTGCGACGATCTGGCTCACACGGTCGTGATGCGTCATGATGACGAAATCGGCCGGCAGCTCGAAGCGAAGCCGCGAGGGGTCGAGATAGTCGCGCACCTCCTCGCTCACGAGACGCACGAGCTCCCGGCCGCTGAGCGCTCGCTGGTGTGCGCCAGTGGCCGCGCTCTCGTCCAGCAGCGCCGCGTCGATGAGCTGCTCGACGACGTCGTGCAGATCCTGGGCGAGGCTGCGGGACCGCCGGATCAGCGGAGTCGCGGACACACTCGCGCCCGGCGTGCTCAGGCGTTGCAGCGTCAGGCGTTGCAGTGATCGGATCACGGCCGACAGGGGTTGCCGCAGCTCCGCGACGAGCGCGTTGTACCCGGCTCCGCTCGACCCGGCCTCGGGTACGTGCGCGGTCCTGTCGGTTTCCTCATACGCGGCGGTCACGGCGGCTCCTGCCTGATCGGCACAGGGCCGAAGCTTCAATATCGGCACGACTTCGGTCGAGGTTGAGCCCCCGAGCAGGCGGTGGCCGACCCCGAGACGCTAGAACCTGCGGGATCATCGCAGCCGAGGAGCATGCCCATGAGCGTCGTCCGCATCAACGCCATCACCGTGGCCCCCGACCGGGCCCCCGAGCTCGAGCGTCGTTTCGCGGGCCGGGCCGGCGAGGTCGCAAGATCACCCGGTTTCGAGTCGTTCGAGCTGCTGCGCCCGTCCGACGACCGCGACGTGTACCTCGTCTATACGCGATGGCGGTCACAGGAGGATTTCGACGCCTGGGTCAGCAGTGCCGCGTTCCAACACGGGCATCGAGCGCACACCACGGAGGGCCCGGTCAGCAACCAGAGCGACCTGTGGTCGTTCGACGTGGTGCAGCACGAAGATGCGCCGGCTGCCGACGCTTCGAGTTGAGGAGCCCCGCATCAGCGCGCTGCTCGACTTCCACAAGACATGGGGTTACCTCGCGATCGTGGCGAACGGGATCGCCGGTGTGATCGCATTGATCGCATGGCGCGTGCCGCGTCTTCGTGGACGGTGGGTCTGGGGCGTCACGATCGCGGCCGAGGCGGCCATGATGGTGCAAGTGCTGATCGGCGTCATCCTCGTGTCGAACAAGGACTACACACCGCCGCGGCTGCACATGTTCTACGGGTTCGTCGCATTCTTGACCGTCGGGCTCGCGCTGCAGTTCCGGCCGTACTTCCGGCCGAGCCGTGATGGCAAGTGGTGGCGTCACCCCGAGTTTCTCTACGGCCTGATCGGGCTGTTCCTCGTGGGTGTCGGGATCCGCGCGGTGCTCCAGGTGACCGCGTGAGCGCGCGCCGGCGCGTGATGCTCCTGTTCGGCGGACGTTCCGCGGAGCACGACGTGTCGCGGGTGACCGCGGTGGCTGTCGCACAGGCGCTCGACCCGGCGCGGTACGAGGTCGTGCCGGTTGCGATCACGACTGATGGTCGGTGGCTCATTGCCGACGCGGCGCGGCGCGCGATCGAGTCGGATCCATTGGCGCTCCCCGCGGCATTCGACGTGGCGGGCCCGCCGGTCACGGGTCTCGACGAGCTCATCGCGACACCCGGCGCGGCCGGGCACCGGGGCGCGCTCGACGTTGACGTCGTGTTCCCGCTGTTGCATGGTCCGTACGGCGAGGACGGCACTGTGCAGGGACTCTTGGAGCTCGCGGGGCTTCCGTACGTCGGGTCCGGTGTCGTGGGCTCTGCCGTCGCCATGGACAAGGTCATCATGAAGCGGGCGTTCGCGGCAGCGGGTCTCCCGATCGCCGCGTGGCGCACGTTCCGTGACGGCCACGATCTCGACACGTTCGCCGGTGACGTCGAGTCGACGCTGGGATATCCGTGTTTCGTCAAGCCGGCCAACATGGGTTCGTCGGTCGGTGTGTCGAAGGCCGCGACAGGTGAAGCGCTGCGCGCCGCGGTCGAGCTCGCGTTGCAGTTCGACGAATGGGTCGTGGTCGAGGAGGCCGTCGGCGGACGCGAGATCGAGGTGGCCGTGCTGGGCGACGACCCGCCCGCGGCGTCGCTTCCCGGAGAGATCGTGCCCGGCGACGAGTTCTACTCGTACGCCGACAAGTACGAGCACGACGACGCACAGCTCCTCGCGCCCGCTCCGCTCGACGTCGATCAGACGCGCCAGGTGCAGGCGCTCGCAGTGGAAGCGTTCGACGCATGCCGGTGCGAAGCGATGGCGCGCGTCGATTTCTTCTTCGAGGAGCGGCGCGCCGACGGATCGGTGGGACGGGGCTTCGTGGTCAACGAGGTCAACACGATTCCCGGCTTCACGCCGATCTCGATGTACCCGCGTCTCTGGGACGTCTCGGGGCTGCCGTACCCCGAGCTGCTCGACCGCCTGATCGCGCTCGCGCTCGAGCGCCACGAGCGTCGGGTCCGGCGCGCCGGCCGTCAGCGGGAGCAGTAGCGGCGCCGGTCAGAGATTGACGACCGGGCAGGTGAAGGTGCGCGTGATGCCCTCCACCGCTTGGATCTGTGAGACCACCATCTTGCCGAGCTCATCGAGGGTGGCGGCCTCGGTCTTGACGATCACGTCGTACGGGCCGGTGACGTCGTCGGCCGAGATCACGCCGCTGATCGCGCTGGCCTTTTTGGCCACGTCGATGGCCCGGCCGACCTCGGTCTGGATCAGTACGTACGCAGTGATGGCCATTCGGCGCGCTCCCCTCGATGCGGACCCCAAAGCGTAGCGGCGCGTCGGTCCACCGCGGGCTGCCCGCCGTGGCCTCGAGGGGCCGCCGGGCGAAGGCCGGAGTCACTCGGAGAAAGGTCGGGGAAATGGGCCGTTCGCCTCATGACTATGCTTTCACTTTGCGTCATAGTTAACTCACTCTTCGTAACGGTCAATGACGCTTGGCGGCTCCATCATTGACAGCCCGCCTGCTGTCTCGCCCCCGGGGCGGCAGCGGGAGCGAAGAGTGATCTCCAAGCGGGTTGAGAGGCGGGGCAGGCACACCCACCGGCCCGAGCGGCGACAGGGACGGGCGCTTCCGAAAGGGAGCGCCCGATCCGCGCCCGAAAGCGTTTGTGCACCAGCGGACGCTCTGTGAGCCACTTTTGAACAAACGGTCGGTTGGGCTCAGGCGAGGCGGGCTTCGAGCGCGGCGAGCTCGTCGTTGAGACGTGACGGCAGCGTGTCGCCGAACCTGGCGAAGTGCTCGCGGATGCGGACGACCTCAGTGCGCCACTCGTCGAGATCGACCTTCACCACGTCAGCAATGGCCTCGGGTGACGCGTCGAGCCCGTCGACATCGACGTCGCCCGGGTGGGGCACGAAACCGATGGGCGTGTCGTTGGCGCCGAGCTCACCCTCGACCCGCTTGAAGACCCACTCGAGCACGCGCGCGTTCTCGCCGAAGCCCGGCCACAGGAACTCCCCGTCGTCGCCCTTGCGGAACCAGTTGACGCCGTAGATCTTCGGCAGCTTCGACTCGTCGGTGTGGGTGGTCATCGACAGCCAGTGCCCGAAGTAGTCGGCCATGTTGTAGCCGCAGAACGGCACCATTGCGAACGGATCGCGACGGAGATCACCGAGACCGCCGATGGCTGCCGCCGTCTTCTCCGAGCCCATCGTGGCGCCGATGAACACGCCGTGCTGCCAGTCACGCGACTCGAATACGAGCGGCACGGTGGTCGCGCGCCGGCCGCCCAAGAGGATGGCCGAGATCGGCACGCCTTTCGGGTCTTCCCACTCCGGCGCGATGGACGGGCATTGCGACGCGGGGGCGCAGAAGCGGGAGTTGGGGTGCGCGGCCGGCGTTGCGGATTCGGGGGTCCACGAGTCGCGGTGCCAGTCGGTGAGGTGCGCGGGCGGCGTCTCGCTCATGCCTTCCCACCACACGTCGCCGTCGTCGGTGAGCGCGGTGTTGGTGAACACCGTGTTCGCGGTGAGCGTGAACATCGCGTTGGGGTTGGTCTCCATGTTGGTGCCGGGCGCGACACCGAAGATCCCGAACTCCGGGTTGATGGCGTGCAACCGGCCGTCATCACCGAACTTCATCCATGCGATGTCGTCGCCGATCATCTCTGCGGTCCAGCCCGGAATCGAAGGCACGAGCATCGCGAGGTTGGTCTTGCCGCATGCCGACGGGAATGCCGCGGCGATGTAGCGGAAGCGCCCGTCGGGCGCGGTCAGCTTGAGGATGAGCATGTGCTCGGCGAGCCAGCCCTCATCGCGCGCGATCACCGACGCGATACGGAGCGCGAAGCACTTCTTGCCGAGCAGCGCGTTGCCGCCGTAGCCGGAGCCGTACGACCAGATCTGACGCGTCTCGGGGAACTGCACGATCCATTTCTCGTCGGGGTTGCATGGCCACGGCACGTCGTCCTGGCCGGCTTCGAGTGGGGCGCCGAGCGAGTGCATACAGGGCACGAAGGCGCCGTCGTCGCCGAGCACCTCGAGGGCGGCGGTGCCCATGCGCGTCATCGTGCGCATGCTCGCCGCGACGTACGGGGAGTCGGTGATCTCGACACCGATGTACGAGAGCGGCGAGCCGAGCGGGCCCATGCTGAACGGCACGACGTACATCGTGCGGCCGTGCATCGATCCCGAGAACAGCTTCGTGAGGCGCGCCCGCATCTCGACCGGCTCCCGCCAGTTGTTGGTGGGCCCGGCGCCGGCTTCGTGCTCCGAGCAGATGAACGTGCGGTCTTCGACCCGGGCGACGTCGCTGGGGTCGGATCCGGCCCAGAACGAGTTTGGGCGGGCGTCGGGATCGAGCGCCACGAACGTGCCCGACTGCAGGAGCTGATCGGCCAGCAGGTCGTGCTCCTCCACCGAACCGTCACACCAGTGGACGGAGTCGGGCTCGCACAAGGCGGACATCTCCTCCACCCACTCGAGCAGGCGACGGTTGCGGGTCGGAAGATCCTGCTGCGCAGCGGGACTCGTCGTCGACACGGGGATACTCCTTGACCGAGAAGCTGACCGTTATCGTACCGGCCCGCTGTCGAGAAGCCGATTCCGGCGTTGCGACGCTACGGTTGCGGGCCATGGGCTGGCTGTCGTGGGTGGTGATGGGCCTGATCGCCGGTGCGCTCGCCAAGGCCGTGACCGGCGTGCGCGGCGCGGGGTGTCTCGGCACGATGTTCATCGGGATCGGCGGCGGGCTGCTGGGCGGCATGATCTTCAAGGCCGCGGGCAGCGAGGGCATCAACGACTTCAGCTTCTATTCGATGCTCGTCGCATTCTTCGGCGCCACGCTGTTGCTCTTCGTCTACAGCTTGTTTGCCCGTCACGCCCGCGACCGTTGATGCGGGCACGCGTCGAGCAGATCATCGTGTCGCGTGTGAGTTGACCCACGCGCATCAGCCCGACGGCGGTGCCCCGCTCGGCGGTGCCGGATCGCGTTGACGCCGCCGGGCGAGCATCGTGGTGCCCACGCCGAGCAGCCCGAGCGCGAGCAGGAGCTCCGGGAGCACACCGGCACCGGTCACCGGCAAGATGCCCGACACCGGGTTGCTCGGCGGTCCACCCCCGCTCGTTGCGCCGACGCAGGTCGGTTTGCCGCCACTGTCGCTGCTGTTGTCGAAGCCCATGAGGTAGGTCTGCCTCTTAAACGATGGCGGATCGGTGTTCGGATCGGCCACGCCCAGGGCGAGCGCGACCTCGCAACTGGATTGAATCGTGGCCGTCACGCCGAACCACGGGGTCTGGATACCGCCGAGATTCCATGCGAGCTGTGCCGGCGTCATGCGGTCGGGGAACGGTGACACGAGCCGCTCCCACAATGTGCCGGTCCAGAACCACGTGTCGCCGAGCAGGTCGAAGCTCGCATCCGGAACCGGTTGCGTCGACTCCCAGGCGGCGCCCCCGAACAGGAGCGCGCCGACTGCGGCAGTCGCTTGATCGGCGTTGGCGCCGGCCGGAGCCGGCAGGCGTGAGAAGCCGGCGAATGACCGGGCCGGCGGTCCGCACTTGGTGTCACAGACGCGACGCCACGCGGTGCCCGTCCACACCCAGGTGTCCGCCTTGGGTGCACCGGGGCCCGTCGAACCGAGCCCGGTGGCGTCGGCACCGCCGAAGAGCACGAACTGCGTGCCGTCCCACGACATCGACGCGAACGCGCGGGCCGAGGGTGCGTCGGGCCCGCCGGCGTCGACCTCGGTGAAGTTGGTGCCGTCGAAGCTCCACGTCGCGTTCGATACCTGCCCTGCGGAGCTCACGCCACCGAAGAGCAGCATCTGCCGGCCATTGCCGGCCGCGGCCGCACCGACGCGCGGTCCGGGCGCGCACGACGAGCAGACTTGCGCCCATGACGAGCCGTTCCAGAGCCACGCGTCGGACTGAACTGGCGTGAGCCCGCTCTGACCATCGAGTGGCGGACCCAAACCACCGCTCCTGACACCCCCGTAGAGCAACACACCGTTGGGCGCAGTGCCCATCGCCTGGCCGAGGCGCGCGCCGGGGCTGCAGTCGCCGGTTGCGCCGGGTTCGGTCGTGCCGCAGTTCGGTGTCCAGGCCTCACCGTTGAACGTCCACGTGTCGCTCAGGATCTCGCCGCCGAAGAGGTGCTCGCCGCCGTAGAGAACCGCGTTGTTTCCGCCCGGCATCGTCGCGAACGCCGAACCGAATCGCGGTCCGGAACCGGCTCCGCGCGTGTTGGGCTGGGGAACGAAGGTCGGCGAGTTGGCCACGAACGGATGCGGACCGGGTGGTATCGGTGGCCCGTCACAACCGTCGGGCCGGCCGTCGCCGTTCGCATCGAGTCCGATGTCCGTGACGCCGCTGCCGCGCGCGACCTGATTGTGGCTCTCGCTGAGCTCGATCGTTCCCGCGAGTGTCACGGTGCAGGCGCCGGGTCGCGACGCGAGTACCGGGGCGAACGGCGCGGGGTGCGCGTCGACACTGCCGTCGGTGTCGGTGTTCGTGCTCGGTGACGTCCACTTCGACGTGAGCTGCGTCCAGGTGGCGCCGTCCCACTGCCATATGTCACCCAGCCACGTGTTCTGATTCCCGGGATTGGTCGAGGTGCCGCCGCCGACGAGCAACGCCGACGATGACGACGGAGTGGCCTGCAGGAAAGCGAAGCCGGCGCCGTAGCGGGCTGCGGGGCCACACGCCTGCGTCGCGCCGCTCACGGCCGTGCCGCACTTCGGCTGCCACGTGGAGCCGTCCCAGTTCCAGGTGTCGGCCAGCAGTGCGAGGCCACCGGGGGGCTGCACGGCGTACGCGAGCCGGGCGCGCTCCCGGCCGAGGCAGCGGCCAGGCTCGGCGTGAATGACGTGAGCGGGTTCGGGTCGTAGCTGTGTCCGTCGCCGCTGGGCGTGAAGACACCTTGTTCGTAGCCGTCGCAGGTGATCCCCGTACCTGTCTCCAACGCGACCACCCCGGCGCAATCGCGCGAGCTCAAGGCGGCATCGCCGGGGTTGATGTACATGGTCCCGTGGTCCGTGCCGTCGACGATGAGCGCCACGTCGACGGGTGAGCTCGCATCACTGAACGTGTCGAGCCGCATGTCGTCGGCGGTCACGAACTGTGGTGTCTGCGGGTCCCCGCTCGTGAGCCAGTACGCGCCGGTGCCGCTACCGCCCAGGCCCGGCAGTGCGTGGTCGTAGACCGTGGTGGACGAGGCCGTGATGGCCGGGGCGCTCGAGCCGCCGACGAGGGCGACATCGCCGGGGGCTCCGCTCTCGAAGGTGTTCAGGCCGTTGTCGGTGTAGTCCGCGCCCGCGCCGTTTGCGAGAGCACGTTCCGCTCGTAATTGGCGCACGTCACGGTATGAGCGGTGAGCGCGAACAGCGCGACCGCGCCGGTGCAATCGCGGCTCTCGCTGTTGCCTGTCATTGCGTCGGCCGCGATGTACGCGGTCGTCTGGTTCACACCGCCGAAGTCGACGAGCGCGACGTCGTAGTTCGAGAAGCCTGCCGACCCGGGCACGGTCACGGGCTGGCCGTCGGCGGTGATCCCGGCGTAGTCGGTACCTTCGGGGATGAACAGCACACCGTTCGCGCCGCCGGCCGGTCCGGTGTTGGTGTAGTCGACACCCAGGTAACTGAGCTCGCTCGCGTTTGCCCCGAACGTATTGGCTTGGAGCGGCGCGTCCGACACGGTGTAGTCGGAGCCGCTCGGCGGCGGACTGCCTATCTCCACTCCACCGAAGAGCGTGAACTCGTGTCCGTCCCACGCGGCCGCGCCGAGCGCACGAGCGTCCGGCGCCGTACCGGTGCCGTCGTTGACCTTGGTCCATGTCGAGCCGCTGAACGACCAGGTGTCGTTCACGAGATCGCCGTTTGCGAAGCCACCGAAGAGCAGCAGCTGATCGCCGTGGCCCACCATCGTGGCGCCCCATCGCGTGCCCGGTCCGCACGGCTGGTCGTGGCCCGCCACCGTGGTGCCGCAGACGGGAGTCCAGGTTGCGCCGTCGAACGCCCAGGTATCGGCCTGTCCGGGAGGGCCGCCGTCGACCGCGCCGCCGTACAGGACGACGCCGGGCCCATCCGGGTTCGGACCCATCGAATGGCCGGCGCGGGGGCCCGGGCCGCACGCCGCTGTCGCTCCGGGCACCGTTGTGCCGCAGATCGGGGTCCATGCGCTGCCGTCCCACACCCAGGTGTCGCCGAACACGCCGGGATTGACGGCAAAGTTGCTTCGCGAACCGCCGTAGTAGACGGTCGTCGTGCCGCCGCTGCTCGTCGCCATCGCCGATTGGCTGCGCATGCTGATGCCACTGCCGGTGCAGTCGGTGCCTTCGCTCATCACGGGCGCGGTCATGCGAGGAACATCCGGCGGCAGCGGCGGACAGCCACCGCCCTGGTGCACGTCCTGGGCGAGAAACGAGTTGTAGCCGAAGGGGGTTGCGGAGGCGCCGGCGGAGGTGCTCGTGCGACGAAGCCACCCGCGAGCAGGGGAAGCGCAACCAGCGCGGTCGCGGCGCGTCGAACGGCACCACGGCCGAACGCCGCCGCTCTCATGCGATCATCTTCCCGGCCGGCCCCCTGATCGCTCGGCGGTGATATCGGCGCGAGCTGGGACAGCCTGAAGCCACACGAAGGCGAGCCGGTGGATCAGCCGAGGCGGCCCGGGAGCAGAACGGCCCTCGGATCCGGGGGAATCGCTAGACCTCGGCGGTGGGAAGGCCCATGTCGGGTTCGGAGCCCAGGCGCACATGGCTCGCGCGGCCGTCATCGTCGAGCTCGAAGACGACCCGCTGGCCCTGGCGCAGCATCCGGAACACGGAGCCGTCGAGCGCGTCGAGCGCGAGGGTGAACTGCTCGCGGTCGACGTCGCGCACCACGACGCCTTCGCGCTGTCCGCGGATCGTAGGAAGAGATCACGCCCTGCATGCGGACGCGCTACGGCTTCTGGACCTTGCCTGCCTTGAGGCAGGACGTGCAGACCGACAGGCGCTTCGGTGAGCCGTCGACGATCGCTCGGACGCGCTGGATGTTGGGGTTCCAGCGACGCTTCGAGCGACGGTGCGAGTGGCTCAGCTTCATGCCGAACACGGGCTTCTTCCCGCACACCTCGCAGACGGCTGCCATGACGAAACCTCGGGCTGAAGACGGGAAGGGTCGGAACGGGGGAAAGATCGAAGGATAGTCGCGGGTGGTCGCCAACTACCATCCCGAGCCAATGGCCGCGACGCTCGATCGACTCTCGGCACCAGACCTCCGCCAGGTGGTCGACGTATACCGCGATGCCCTTCGCGCGCATCAAGAGGAGCTCAATCTCCTCAACGTGTACCCCGTGCCCGACGGTGACACCGGCACCAACATGGCGTTGACGCTCGAGTCGGTCTGCGGCGAGCTCGACAGTGCGGAGGGCATGACCGAGGTCTGCCACGCGATCGCGCACGGTTCACTGATGGGAGCGCGCGGTAATTCGGGCGTGATCCTCTCCCAGATCCTGCGCGGGCTCGCCGATACGTTCGCCCCCCTCGAAGCCGCCACGGGGCCGGAGCTCGTGGTCGGGCTGCGCCGTGCCGCCGACGCCGCGTACCAGGCGGTCTTGCGCCCGGTCGAGGGCACCATCCTCACGGTCGTACGCCGTTCCGCGGAGGCCGCCGAGACGGCGAGCGGCAACGGCGACTCGTCGCTCGCCGGGATCCTCGAACACGTGAGCACCGCGGCGCGCGACGCCGTCGCGAGCACGCCCGAGCTGCTACCAGTCCTCGCGGAGGCGGGCGTGGTCGACGCGGGCGGCCAGGGCTTCACGTTGCTGATCGACGCGTTCCTCAATGTGGTCGACGGGCGCGCGGTGCCGGAACCCCAGGTGGTCGCTGCGCCCGCTTTGGTCGCGGCACATATGGCCGGTGGCGACCCGTCGTCGCTCCGCTACGAGGTCATGTACCTGCTCGACGCGCCCGACGAGACGATCTCCGGTCTCAAAGAGACGTGGAGCTCCATCGGCGACTCGATCGTCGTCGTCGGCGGCGAGGGCGTGTGGAACTGTCATGTGCACACCAACGACATCGGCGCCGCGATCGAAGCCGGCATCGAAGCCGGCAAGCCCAACAAGATCCGCGTCACCGACCTCGTCGAGCAAGTGGAAGAGGAGCAGTGGGTCCGCGAGCACCGCGGTGGGCGCGCTCGGGTCGTACTCCGCACCCGAGACCGAGCGTCTGACCACCGGCGTCGTCGCCGCGGCGGTGGGGGAGGGCCTCGCCCGCATGCTCACGAGCATGGGCGTCAACCACGTGATCGCGGGCGGGCAGTCGATGAACCCGTCGACGGCACAGATCAAAGAAGCGGTCGACCGTTGCCCGTCCGACGCCGTGATCGTCCTGCCCAACAACAAGAACATCGTGCCGGTGGCGCAACAGGTCGACGCGCTCACCGACGCGCAAGTGGAGATCGTGGCCACGAACTCGGTCGTCGAAGCCCTCGCGGCCCTCGTTGCCTACGATCCCCGAGCCGAGATCGGCGTCAACGTCGGCGCGATGACCGAGGCTGCGGGCCGGGTGCGTGCCGGCGAGGTCACGCAGGCGGTACGCGACAGCAACGCCGAGTGCGGGCCGATCGCCGAAGGCGACTGGATCGCGATCAGCGAGGACGGCATCCACGTGGCGGCCAACACCGCCGCCGAAGCCGCGTTCGCGCTCGTCGACAAGCTCATCGACGACGAGACGGAGCTCGTGACCGTGCTCGTCGGCGCCGACGCGCGCCCCGCGGACACAGCGCGGCTCAGGGAGCACCTGGCGTTCAACTACCCGCAGATCGAGGTGGAGGTGCACGAGGGCGACCAGCCGCTCTACCCGTATCTCATCGGGGTCGAGTAGCCACGGCCGCGCCCAAGGCACACACGCTGCGATCGCTCGACCGCACACCGATCGACAGGGTCGACGGGGTGAACGCCGAAGACCCGCGAACGGCTCCGGCTCATGGGCATCGAGACGGTCCTCGATCTGCTGCAGCACTACCCCCGCCGCTACCACGATCGCACGAAGCGCGCCGAGATCGCCGAGCTCGCCGAGGGCGAGGAGGCCACGGTCTTCGCGGAGGTGCAACGCATCAGTAGCCGCCGCAGCCGTCAACGCCGGGCGATCGTCGACGCGGTCGTGCACGACGGCACGTCCACCCTCAACATCGTGTTCTTCAACCAGCCGTGGCGCGAGAAGCAGCTCGCCGAAGGCACGGAAGCCGCGTTCTTCGGCAAGCTCGACCACTACCGCGGCAAGCGCCAGCTCACCAACCCGGTCGTCGACGTGCTCGCGAAGCTGGGCGAGAACACCGGCGTCATCGTGCCGGTGTACCCGCAGTCGGGGAAGGCGGAGCTCTTCACCTGGCAGCTGCGCCCGCTCGTCGCCGCCGCGCTCGACTCGGCCGGCGAGCTGTCGGAGCCGCTCTCCGACGACATCCGCACCGAGCTGAAGGTACGCGACCGCACCTGGTCGTACCGCAAGATCCATCAACCCGAGACATTCGAAGAATCGCGCCAGGCAAAGCGCCGGCTGAAGTTCGACGAGTTCCTGCGCATGCAGGTCGGTCTCGTCGCCGCGCAAGCGGTCGTTCGAGCGTGACCACGCGGGTATCGAGCACGTTGTCGACGGCGCGCTCGTCGACGAGTTCGTGCGCGGGCTCCCGTTCGAGCTCACCGGCGATCAGCAACGCGCGATCAGCGAGATCAAACAAGACATGGCGTCGAGCGCGCCGATGCACCGGCTGCTGCAAGGCGAGGTCGGCTCGGGCAAGACCGTGGTTGCGTTCGCCGGGCTCCTCATGGCCGTGCAGGGCGGCTACCAGGGCGCGCTGATGGCGCCGACAGAAGTCCTCGCGGAGCAGCACTTTCTCGGCTCGACCCGTTTGCTCGAAGGTCTGACCGTGCGCTCGGAGGCCAACTTGATGGGCGAGCGGCCGGTTCGCGTCGCGTTGCTCACCAACCGCACCGGCGCGGCGGAGCGCCGCCGACTTGCTGCGGAGCTCGCGATCGGTGAAGTCGACATCGTCGTCGGCACGCACGCGCTCATCTACGGCGAGGTCGAGTTCCGCCGTCTCGGTTTCGCCGTCATCGACGAGCAACACCGGTTCGGTGTCGAGCAGCGCGCAATCCTCAAGGGCATGGGCTCCGACCCCGACGTGCTCGTGATGACGGCCACGCCGATCCCGCGCACCGCGGGGTTCTTGATCTACGGCGATCTCGACAAGTCGGAGCTGCGGGAGATGCCACCGGGCCGCACGCCGGTGACGACCGAGTTGATCGGGCCGAGCCCGCTCGAGCATTCCGCCGCGTACGACCGCTTGCGCGCGGAGGTCGCCGCCGGCCACCAGGCTTACGTCGTCTGCCCGCTCGTCGAAGGCTCACCCAAGATCGAAGCCAAAGCGGCGACCGACGAGCTCGAGCGCCTGCGGTCGGAGGATCTGGCGGGGCTGCGGCTCGGGCTCCTCCACGGCCAGATGAAGTCGGTCGACAAGGAAGCGGCGATGGCGGCGTTCCGCGCCGGCGACATCGACGTGCTCGTCGCGACCACCGTGATCGAGGTGGGTGTCGACGTCGCCAACGCGACCGTGATGATCGTCGAGGATGCCGATCGCTTCGGGCTCTCGCAGCTGCACCAGCTGCGCGGTCGCGTCGGCAGGGGCGGCGACGCGTCGTGGTGCTTCCTCTTTGCCGATCCGTCGACGCCCGACGGCCGGGCGCGCATGGAGGCGATGGTCGAGTCGACCGACGGTTTCCTGCTGGCCGAACGCGACCTCGAGATTCGAGGCGCGGGTGAGGTCTTCGGGGAACGTCAGGCCGGCTTTACCGATTTGAAGCTCGGGCGCATCCCTCGCGACGAGAAGACCGTGGTATGGGCCCGTACGATTGCCGAGCGAATCCTCGACGCCGACCCCGACCTGTCGGGTCACCCGCAACTGCGCGAAGAGGTGGAGGACCTGCTCGGTGACGACGTCGAGTTTCTCTTCAAGAGCTGAGCGCACCACGCGCCGCGGACGCTCCTCGTGCTCGCGATCGTGGGCTCGATCGCGCTCGCCGGCTGTTCGAGTGACCACGGGAGCCGGGCGCACAAGTCGACATCCGTCACATCGACGACGGGGTCGACGGGCGCGCCAATCGTCTACGTGCCCGGCACGACCGATCGCGACCCGTTCTCGTATGACAGGGCTGCGCCGCTCGACGTGACGGAGCGCGAAATCGCGGCGACCGGCACGTACCGCGCGTTTCACCTGACCTACCGCTCCGGCGACCAGACCGTCCCCGCCTACCTCTCCGTGCCGAACAAACCGGCGGCGCACCCCGTCTGTCTCGTGATTCAGCACGGCCTCAGCGGCAGCAAGGAGGATACGCGGAACTCCTGGGACGTGTTCGCGCGGCAGGGAGTGTCCATCTTCGCGATCGACGCCCGGTCCCACGGCGAACGGGGATCAAAATCCGAGCTCACCCGCGTGGTCAGCAACGCGGGCAGCCTGCGCACGATGCTCCAGGGCACGGTGATCGACCTCCGCCGGGGTATCGACATGCTCCGACAACGCCCCGAATGCGCGAACGCGCGTATCGGCTACATCGGTTTCAGCATGGGCGGATTGCTGGGCGCGATGCTCGCCGGCAGCGATACGCGTGTGCAAGCGCCGGTGCTCGTCGTCGCCGGCGGCGACTGGCGAAAGCTGTTCCGCAACCCGGGCAATCCGTGGCTCCACGCGAGCCTCACCGCGCCGGCGCACCTCGACGAGTCGGTGCGCGTGCTCGACCCGATCGATCCGGCGCACTGGGTCGGTCGTATCAGCCCGCGGCCGGTGCTCATGCTCAACGGCCGGACGGACGAGTTGATCCCGGTGCAAGCGGCGGATGCGCTGCACGACGCGGCGCGACAACCGAAGCAAGTGGTGTGGTACCCGGGTGGCCATGCACCCGAAGGCATCGAGGTGGTTCAGCAACTGGCCGTCGTGAGCCTCTGGCTCGTGAAGTACTTCTCGTGAGTCGGGGTCGCCGCACGGGCGTGCGGGTGATCGCAGGCTCGGCCCGAGGGATGCGCCTCGCGACACCCGCCGGTGACGCCACGCGTCCGACGACCGACCGTGTCAAAGAGTCCGTCTTCGCGGCCCTGGGTGACGCGGTGCTCCGTGACGCTGCCGTCCTCGACCTCTACGCGGGGAGCGGCGCACTCGCCATCGAGGCGCTGTCACGCGGCGCAGAACACGCACTGCTCGTCGAGCGGGACCGCACCGCACTGGAGGCGATCCGGGCCAACCTCGACAAGACGGGCTTCGTCGATCGGGCGAGGGTGGAGCGAGGCGCGGTGGAGACCGTGCTCCGGGGCGATCCGCCGCGCGAGGCGCCGTTCGATGTGGTGCTGCTCGATCCGCCGTACGACAGCCTCGAGACGGAGTTGGAGCCGGTGTTGCTGGCGTTGGCGCTACCCGGTTGGCTCACGCGCGGCGCATCGGTCATCATCGAGCGTCCGGTGAGGGCGACGCCGCTCCGGCTCCCGAAGACGTGGGAGACCTCGTGGCGGCGCAACTACGGCGATACGCTCGTGCTCGCCGTAACCGTGTGACGGCGCGGTCGACGCCCGTCCGTACCAAACGCCGAACGACACTCGAGCCCAGTCCCCCACGAGGAGAACGCCGCGTGGCCACTGCTCTTTGCCCGGGATCATTCGATCCGGTCACGAAAGGCCATCTCGACATCATCGAACGCACGGCCCGTCACTTCGACGACGTCATCGTCGCCGTGATCCGCAACCCGCAGAAGTCGGCGTCGATGTTCACGCTCGAGGAGCGCCAGGAGATGCTCCGCGAGGTCACCGCACACCTCGGCAACGTGCGCATCGAGTTCTTCAAGGGACTGCTCGTCGACTTCGCGAATGATCACAACGCCCAGGCGATCGTCAAAGGGCTCCGCGCCATCTCCGATTTCGACTACGAGCTGCAGATGGCGCAGATGAACCAACGGCTCTCCGGCATCGACACGTTCTTCATTTCGACGAGCCCGCAATACTCGTTTCTGTCATCGAGTCTCGTACGCGAGGTGGCGCGGTTCGGCGGCGACGTCACCAGCATGGTGCCGCCGCAGATCGCGAAGCGGTTGCTGGCTCGCTTCGATCACAAAGGGGGGCCGGGTGCCTGAGTCGGCGAACTTCGACGTCGAGACGCTGGTTCTGCGCGTCCGCGAGCTCATCGAGAGCGGCCGCTCGATGCCGATGTCGGCCTCGGTGCTCGTCAACCGCGAGGAGCTCGTCGGCATGCTCGACGACGCGATCGCGCAGCTGCCCGAGGAGCTCCGCCATGCGCGCTGGCTGCTGAAGGAGCGCGAGGAGTTCCTCGCCCAGGCGAAACGTGAGGCCGACGACATCCTGGAGGCGGCGCAGGTGCAGGCGGCGCGGATGGTCGAGCGCACCGAGGTCGCGCGCGAAGCCAACCGTGTGGCCCAGAGCGTTGTCACCGCCGCCGAGGCCGAGTCCCGCCAGCTCAAGCACGAGGCCGAGGACTACGTCGACCAGAAGCTGGCCGCATTCGAGGTCGTCCTCGAGCGCACGATGCAAGCGGTGCAAAAGGGGCGCGATCGCCTCCAGGTGGTTGTCGAGCCGCTCGAAGACGAGCTCGTAGACGACCGCGTGTTCTTCGACCAGGACGACAGGTAGCCCACGATCGGGGCTGGAAATACCTGGAAAATGGGCTCACCTGCTAATCTGCGGCTGCTCGGCGCGCCGTTGAGGCGGCGCCGGGGCCCGCGACCTCCGCTTTTGCACCGGCCGCACGTTGCCCGGGCCCACATCCCGCCGGTGACCGGTATCGAACGACATGAGCGAGCTGCGCGTCGACATCGCCGATCTGCTGGCCCATCCGGGCGCGCGCCGCGAGGTGCATCTGGAGGCCGCGCTCGCTGATCTGGGCACGTCGACGGTGCACGTTGCCGCCGATCCGCCGGTGCAGCTCGATCTGTTGTTCGAACGGGTGTCCGACGGCATCATCGTGCGGGGTGACGTCTCGGCGGTCTGGCAGGCCGAGTGCAGCCGGTGCCTCACCGACCTCGAGGAGCGGATGACCCGCTCGGTCGGCGAGCTCTACGAGCCCGAACCGATCGACGGCGAGACCTACCTGCTCGAAGCCCCCGAGCTCGACCTCGAACAGCTCGTCCGCGACGCGGTGCTCCTCGAGCTCCCGCTCGCCCCGCACTGCGGGCCCGACCGGGCCGGCCAGTGCGCCGATCTCGCGGCAGCAGACGATGCTGCCGATCACTCACCGACCGACCCCCGTTGGGCCGCGCTCTCCGAGCTCGAGCTGTAGACGGACCGACCCCACCCACAGGAGCGCGGCAAATGGCTGTTCCCAAGCGCAAGACCCCTCGAGCGAAGACCCGGCAACGCCGCGCCTCGAGCTGGCGGCTCACGGCTCCGCCGCGCTCGCTGTGCCCCAACTGCGGGTCGACGAAGTTGCCCCACACGGTGTGCGGCAACTGCGGCTGGTATCGCGGGCGCCAAGTCGTCGAGGTCGACTAGCGCGTGACGATGACTCCCTCTGAACGACACTGCACCGTCGCGATCGACGCGATGGGCGGCGACCGGGCTCCGGGCGAGATCGTCGCCGGCGCGCTCCTCGCGCACGCCGAGCTGGGCGTGCGCGTGCTGCTCGTCGGACGGGAAGACGCGATCGTGCCGTTGCTGCCCGGCGGGAAAGCGCCCGACGGCGTCGAGATGGCGTTCGCGACCGAGGTCATCGGCATGGCCGAGGACGCCGCGTCATCCGCCCGCACCAAGAAGGACTCGTCGATCGTGCAGTGCGCGCAAGTCGTGCGTGACGGACGCGCCGACGCGATGGTCGGTGCGGGCAACACCGGCGCCACCATGGCGGCGGCGCTGCTGCGCATGGGGCGCATCCGTGGTGTGGTGCGTCCCGCGATCGCGGTGCCGATCCCGGTGCCCGGCGGCCGGCCCCAGTTGCTCGTCGACGGCGGCGCGACTGTCGACTGCGCGCCCGATTGGCTGGTGCAGTTCGCCCGCATGGGTCGCGAGTACGCGCGCATCCGGTTCGGCGTCGACGCTCCCACCGTGGGTCTCCTGTCGAACGGCGAGGAGCCGGGCAAGGGCGACGACCTGCGCAAGGAGACGTTCAAGCTGCTCGAAGACGTTCCGGGTTTCATCGGCAACGTCGAAGGCGGCGATCTCATGGTGCAGAAGGCAGACGTCGTCGTCACCGACGGCTTCACCGGCAACGTGACGCTGAAGAGCATCGAGGGCGCGTTCAAGGCGATCGCCGGGCTCGTGTTCGGCGTGCTCGATTCGACGCCGGAAGCGAAAGAAGCAGCCAAGGTCATCACACCGTTGCTGTTGAGCGCGGCCGCCGGCCTCGACCCCGACAGCACCGGCGGCGCAGTGCTGCTCGGTCTCAATGGTGTGTGCGTGATCTCGCACGGCTCCTCATCGGCGCGCGCCATTGTCAACGCCACGCGCGTGGCAGCGGAATGTGTCGGCGCCGACGTCGTCACCCGCACGAAGGAGGCACTTGCCCATGCCGGCTGAGACGCACGTCGAGCAGGGGCCGATCGGCCCCGACGAGGTGTTCCGCATCTTGCGCGAGCGCCTCGCCGAGATCCTCGAGATCGACGAGGCGCGCATCACGCTCGACAGCAAGTTCGCCGGAGACCTCGACGCCGACTCGCTCGCGCTCATCGAGCTTGTCGAGGCGCTCGAAGACGAGCTGGGGGAGCGCACGGTCGGCTTCAGCATCGACGACGAGGATCTCGGCGACCTGCACACTGTTCGTGAAGCCGTCGACTACGTCGGTGTCCGACTCGGTCTCGCGAGCTGAGGCAGTGGCGATGGCCCAGCGCGAGCAGAGCACCCCGCAGACGAGCCCGGCGCAGCTCCTCGAAGCGACGATCGGTTTCGTGTTCTCCGATACCACGCTGCTCGAGCGGGCGCTCGCGCACCGCTCGTACTGCGCCGAGCATGCCGACGTTCGCTCCAACGAGCGCCTCGAGTTCCTCGGTGACTCGGTGCTCGGGCTCGCCGTGACCGAGTACGTGTTCCGCACCAACCCCCAGCTTCCCGAGGGCGAGCTCGCCAAAGTGCGCGCCTCGGTGGTCAACGCGGAGACGCTCGCCGAAGTTGCCCGTGAGATCGACTTGGGCGCCGCGCTCCTCCTCGGCCGGGGCGAGGACGCCAGTGGCGGACGCGAGAAGCCGTCCATCCTGTCGGACGGGCTCGAGGCGCTCATTGCAGCGGTGTACGTCGACGGCGGGT
The DNA here is from genome assembly GCA_963813635.1 of uncultured Actinomycetes bacterium. Classification (GTDB taxonomy): domain Bacteria; phylum Actinomycetota; class Acidimicrobiia; order IMCC26256; family JBBRZM01; genus JBBRZM01. The sequence continues at coordinate 422,333 of CAWEZO010000007.1, forward strand.
ACGAGTGTGCAGCGGCGCTCGTGCTGCGGTTGTTGCGTACGCGCATCGACGAGGGTGCGACCGGCCCCGGGGGTCACGACTACAAGACTCGCCTGCAGGAGCTGGTCGCGCAGCGTTTCGACCAGCTCCCGCGGTACCGCGTGCGCCATGAAGGCCCCGATCACTCGAAGCGGTTCTTCGCCACGGTGCGGGTTGCGGGCGAGATCCAGGGCACCGGCGAAGGTCGTTCGAAGAAGCAGGCCGAGCAAGTCGCCGCGCGCGCCGCCTGGTTTCATCTGCGCGAGTCGGATATGGCCGGGGCGTCCGACGCTACGGAGGACCACGCGTCCTCGTCTGGGGACCGGAATGCCTGAGCTGCCCGAGGTCGAGGTCGTGCGCCGCGACCTCGAGCGGGAGATCGTGGGCAAGAAGATCAAGACGGTCGAGGCCGACGGCATGCGTTCGATTCGCCGTCACCACAACCGCAAGCAGTTCGCGAGCCGCCTCGAGGGGAAGAAGATCACCGGTGTCGAGCGGCGGGGCAAGTACATCCTGTGCCGCCTCGATGATGGCGACGTGCTCGTCATCCACCTCGGCATGTCGGGTCAGCTGCTGCGAGCCAAGGGTAAGAGCGAGAAGACCGCAAAGCACACGCACGTGACGATCACGTTCACGCAAGGCGGCCAGCTGCGGTTCGTCGATCCGCGGACGTTCGGTGAGATGTTCGTCGCGCAATCGGACGCGGTCGAGAAAGACCTCGTCGAGCTCGGTCACCTCGGGATGGACCCGCTCGAGGTGTCGATGTCGTGGGATTCGTTCGGGCGCCTCGTCGCCGACCGGCACCAGAAGCTCAAGCCGTTGCTCATGGACCAGAAGTTCCTGGCCGGGATCGGCAACATCTACAGCGACGAGATCCTGTTCACCGCGGGGTTGCGCTGGGACCGCATGAGCGACTCGCTCTCGGCGCAGGAGATTCGCCGGCTGTACCGCGCGATGGTCGAGACGCTCCAGGACGCGGTGAAATACCGCGGCTCGTCACTCGCCGACGAGCAGTACGTGGATCTGTTCGGCAAGCCGGGCGAATACCAGCTCCAGCACAAGGTGTACGCCCGTGAGGGCGAGGCGTGCCGCCGGTGCCGCCACCCGATCGTCAGGGTCCGTACCGGAGGACGCTCCACGTTCTTCTGCGACGCCTGTCAGGTGTGAGCGCCGCGCCGCGGGTGCGTCGTCGGGTCGTCGTGTCGGGGCGCGTCCAAGGTGTGTGGTTCCGCCAGTCGTGCGCGGATCAGGCCCGGGCGCGCGGCGTGACCGGCTGGGTCCGAAACCGCGACAACGGCGCGGTCGAGGCCGTGCTCGAAGGCCCCGAAGCCGCCGTTGAAGCGGTGGTCGCCTGGTGCCGTATGGGCCCGCCGCATGCGTCGGTCGAACGCGTCGAGGTGCAGACCGAGACGCCGGTAGGGGAAGCCAGCTTTCGAGCCCGCTAACCGAGATTGCCCCGGGAATCGGGTGCGGCCTCGCTACCATCCGACAGCGGAGAAAGGGGTCCGACCGGGTGTTCCTCAAGTCACTCACCCTCAAAGGGTTCAAGTCGTTTGCCGACCGGACCACCCTCGAGTTCGAGCCGGGGGTCACGGTCGTCGTCGGTCCCAACGGGTCCGGAAAGTCGAACCTCGTCGACGCGGTCGCGTGGGTGCTCGGCGCCCAGGGCCCGCGCACGCTGCGCGGCGGCAAGATGGACGACTTCATCTTTGCCGGCACGCCCGGTCGCGCCGCGCTGGGCCGGGCCGAGGTGTCACTCACGATCGACAACACCGCGGGCCTGCTCCCGATCGAGTTCACGGAGCTCACGATCACACGCACGCTCTTTCGCTCGGGCGACTCCGAGTACCAGCTGAACGGCGCGCCGTGCCGGCTCCTCGACATCCAGGAGCTCCTGTCCGACACCGGCATCGGGCGCCAGCAGCACGTCATCGTGGGCCAGGGCCAGCTCGACGCAGTGCTCAACGCCCGGCCCGAGGACCGGCGGGCGATCATCGAGGAAGCGGCGGGTGTGTTGAAGTACCGCAAGCGCCGCGAGCGCGCCGAACGTCGCCTCGAGGCGACCGAAGGCAACTTGCTGCGGCTCAACGACCTCGTACGTGAGGTGCGGCGCCAGCTCACGCCGCTGCATCGCCAAGCCGACGCGGCGCGCCGCCACGGTGGAATCGTCGCCGAGCTGCGCGCGATTCGACTCCACCTCGCGGGCCACGAGATCGCGGGACTCCAAGCCCGCATCGAACGGCTGCGCGACACACGCACCGAGCTCAACGCGACCGACACGTCGGTACGAGCGCGGCTCCGCGAGCTCGACGAAGCCGTGATCGAGGCCGAGCACACGCTCACCGCCATGGGCGACGACGATCTTGCCGAGTCGCTCGTGCGAGTGGAGTCGTTGCGCGAGCGCGGCCGCGGCTTTGCTGCCCTTGTCACCGAAAAGCAACGCGGCCTCGAACGCGAGCTCGGCGCCATCGCCGATGAAGGTGTGGTCGAGACGCTCGTCGCCGACGCGGGCGCGGTCCGCGCCGAGCTGACCGACGCCGACGAGCGCGCGACGTCACTCGCGCCGCAGCTCGATCATCTCGACGAGGCCGAGCGTCTTGTGGCCGATGCACGAGCCGCCATCGACAGTGGTGCGCTCGATCGGGCGGTCGAGGGTGCATACGTGGCGCGTGACACGGCCGAGGCCCGTGTCATCGAAGCCGACGAGCACTGGCGCGCGGCCGAGGCCGAGGTCTCGCGGTGGCGGGCACGGGCCGAAGCGCTCGACCTCTCGCTCGGAGCGGTCCGCGCCGCGGGCGGCGCCGCCGAGCTCGACGGCATCGCCGGGATCGAAGGTCCGCTGGTCGACCATCTCGAGATCCAACCTGGAGCCGAAGCCGCAGTCGCGTCGGCGCTCGGCGACGCGATGCGCGCCGTCGTGGTCGGCAGCGGCGACGCGGCCCGGCGCGCGCTTCGCCGCCTCGCCGACGGTGACGCGCACGCGCTGCTGCTCGTGGTCGACACCGCGCACGGTGACGCGACGCAGGGCGAGTTCGTGCCGTCCGGCAGCCGTGCCCTGCTCGACTGCGTTCGTGCCCGGCTTTCCGGGCTGCAACCCGTTCTCGCCCACCTGCTCGCCCGCACCGTCATGGTCGAAACCGGCTGGGAAGCTGCGCTCGACCTCGCGCTCGCACATCAAGGCCTCATCGTCGTCACGCCCGCGGGTGACCGCTTCGGTGGGCTAGGCCCGTGGCGCGTCGGCGGTGAGCGCGGCGCCGGCGTCACGCAAGCCGCGCTCGACGAGGCAGTCGAGCGCGCAACCACCGCGGAACACAGCCGCGCGGCAGCCGAGACCGCGGTGATCGAAGCGCGCGCGACGCTGACGACGGCTCGCGCCCGGGCGGTCACGGCCGACGAGGCACGCCGCCAGGCCCAGGCCGATCTCGATCAGCGCCGAGCCGCCGCGACGATGTTGCGGCGCGACCTCGAGGTTCGTGCCGCCGCGATCGAGGAGCGACGCGTCGTGCTCGCCCGCCGCCTCGAGGAGGTGGAGCGCCGGCTCGCGGCGCGCGATCCCGAGGCGCAGGCAACGGCCGAGCGTCGCCGGAGCGGGCTCGTCGAGCGCGCCCGGGCATACGAGCAGCTCAGTGCCGGCATCGCGCGGCATCTCGCCGCCGTTGACACGCTGCACGAGCGGCTCGGCGAGCGCCGCCGGCGCCAGTCGGAGGCTGCCCGCGCGTCAGGGGAGCAGCTCGACGTGCTGCGCGGCGAACGGGCAACGCTCGAGGAGCAGCTCGCGGGCGTGCGCGAGCGCGCCGGCCGCGCCGAGATCGACGGCGCGGAGACGAAGCTTCGGCTCGAAACCGCGGTCGAGAAGCTCCGCACCGAGTTCGACTGCGAACCCGCCGTCGCACTCGATGCACCCAAGCCCGACGTACCCGAGGGCACCACCCTCGCGGGTCGCGCACGCGAGCTCGACCGTGAGCTGCGGCTGATGGGACCGATCAACCCCCTCGCGCTCCAAGAGCACGACGCGTTGCAGGTACGCCACGAGTTCCTGCAACAGCAGCTCGAGGACGTGAAGCAGAGCCGCCGCGAGCTGCACCGGGTGATCAAGGCCGTCGACCGCGAGATCATCATGGTCTTCCAAGCCGCGTGGGACGACGTGAGCCGGCACTTCACCGCGTTGTTCTCGACCTTGTTCCCCGGCGGCGGCGGCATGTTGTCGTTGACCGATCCCGACGACGTGCTCAACACCGGGATCGAGATCGAGGCCCGTCCGTCGGGCAAGAACGTGCGGCGGCTCTCACTGCTCTCGGGCGGCGAGCGCTCGCTCACCGCGCTGGCCTACCTGTTCGCGGTGTTCCGCGCGCGTCCCTCTCCCTTCTACCTCCTCGACGAGGTGGAAGCCGCGCTCGACGACGTCAACCTCCATCGCTTCCTCGATCTGGTGCACGAGTTTCGCGGCGAGGCGCAGTTGGTGGTCGTGTCGCATCAGAAGCGCACGATGGAGGCGGCCGACTGTCTCTACGGCGTCTCGATGCCGCCGGGCGGCTCGAGTCGCGTCGTGAGTCAGCGCATCACGGGCGATCTCGTGCACGACGAGATCGTGCTCTCGTAGCAACAGTGCGGGCTTCGTGAGGTCGGCCGGATAGCGTCGCGTCACCCATGGTCCTCGAACGTCTCATTCGCGCGGTCGCGACGCAGGTGCAGATCACGCCGGCCCCGAAGGTCGACGCGTGCGGGCCGAAAGGTCAGCAGTCGTGGGCGTGCTCGACGGCCTACGACCTCAGCCACAACAAGAGCGTCGCCGAGACCGCGGACGCGTTGGCGAAGCCGCTCAAGATCGCGCTGATCCTGCTCGTCGCGTACCTCGCGGTGCGGATCTCACGCCTCTTCATCAAGCGGGTGGTGCGCCACCTCCAAGACGAAGGGACGCGAGACAAGCTCACCGAGATTCGCAGAAAGACCGGGCTCGCGCTTCTCGACACGAGCCCGACACCGACCATACGGCGCATGCAGCGGGCCGCGACGCTCGGCGCGGTGCTGCGCAGCATCGTCACGGTCGTCATCTGGTCGATCGCCTTCCTGCTCGTGCTGGGGGAGTTCGACATCAACCTCACGCCGCTGATCGCCGGCGCAGGCGTGATCGGCGTCGCGCTCGCTTTCGGCGCGCAGAGCATCGTCCGCGACCTGCTCACGGGCATGTTCATGCTCCTGGAAGACCAGTTCGGTGTCGGCGACGTGATCGACGCCGGCTCGGCGATCGGCACGGTCGAGGGCGTCAGCTTGCGCACCACGCGCCTGCGTGATGTCGAGGGCGTTGTCTGGCACATCCCCAACGGCGAGATCAAACGGGTCGGCAACAAGTCGCAGCAGTGGTCGCGCGCCGTTCTCGACATCGCCGTGGCGTACGAGACCGACATCCCCGGCGCGATCGACGTGATCAAGCGCACCGCCGACGACATGTGGCGCGACGAGGCGTTCGCCGGGGTCATCCTCGATGAGCCGGAGGTGTGGGGTGTCGAGGAGCTCGGCGTCGATCGGATCCTCATCCGGCTGGTCGTCAAGACGCGGCCGCTCGAGCAGTGGAACGTCGCCCGCGAGCTCCGAGCGCGGATCAAAGCCGCGTTCGACGCCGCCGGCATCGTGATGCCGGGCACCGCTTCGACGCCCGGGGACTGATTCGCGAGCGACAGCGGCCGGTAGAGTCGGGACTTCCCCTCCTCGAGGAACGCCAGTGTCGGGAAGTCAAGGTGTCGGCGGGATCATCATCATCCTGGTGCTCGGCGTGGTGCTCGTGTTTGTCGGCATCGGCGCGTCGCGGCGAGGTGCCCGCCGAACGCAGCGGATCGCGCGCGACCTCGGTATCCCCGAAGACGAGCAGCTCCCGCCGCTGCCGGCGGTGCTCCCGCCCGACGATCAGCTTCCGCCCCCCGAGCTCGACGTCATCTCCGAGACGCCCGCGGAGGCGCCGGCGGCGGCTCGGCCGCGCTCTACGAGATCGGCTCACGAAGACGCGAGTCGCGTTCACCGGCTCGGTCGGTCGGCTCGCCGGGCACAAGGTCGACGACGAGACGTGGGAGACCCTCGAGGAGGCGTTGCTGCTCGCCGATGTCGGCGTGCCGACAACCGCCCTGGTCGTCGAACGCGTGAAGGAGTACGCGTCTGCCACGCGCGTCACCAGTGCCGATGGCATCCTCGCCGCGCTCAAGACCGGCCTGGTCGCCACGCTCGGCCCCGCAGAGCGACCGCTCCGGCTCGTTCCCGGTGAGACCAACGTCTGGCTCTTCGTCGGTGTCAATGGTGTGGGGAAGACGACAACCATTGCCAAGCTTGCGCAGCGAGAGATCGGCGACGGCCATCACGTCGTGCTGGCGGCTGCGGACACGTTCCGCGCCGCGGCGGCCGAGCAACTCGGGCATTGGGCCGACGTGGTCGGCGCCGACATGGTGCGGGGCCAGGAAGGTGCGGATCCCGGCTCGGTGATCTTCGACGCGATGGCCGCCGCAACGAGCCGCGGCGCGGATCTGGTGCTCGTCGACACCGCGGGGCGGTTGCATACCAAAGTGAACCTGATGGAGGAGCTCAAGAAGCTGCGCCGCATCGTCGAGCGCACACCGGGGGCCTTGAAGGAAGTGCTCCTCGTGATCGACGCGTCAACGGGCCAGAACGGGCTCGTGCAGGCGCGCCAGTTCGCCGAGGCGGTCGACGTGACCGGTGTGGTGCTGACGAAGCTCGACGGCACCGCGAAGGGCGGCATTGTGCTGGCCATCGAAGCCGAGCTCGGCATCCCGGTGAAGCTGGTCGGCGTCGGCGAATCGCCGGCCGATCTCGTCGTGTTCCAGCCCGAGGAGTTCGTCGACGCGCTGTTCGCCTAGGGCGTTCGACGCGCTGTTCGCCTCGGGCGTCGACGCGCTGTTCGCCTCGGGCGTTCGACGCGCTGTTCGCCTAGGGCGTCGCCGCGGGGAGCCGGAGCTGCCGGGCGAGAAACTCTGCCGTGGTCCGGATCACGAACGCATCGTCGCCAACCAGGCCGTGCCCGCCGCCGTCCACCGTTACCAGGTTGGTGGCGAGCCCGGCGGCGTCTGCGGCGTCGCGTGTCGCCGTCGCCTCCTCGTACGGCACGATCGGGTCGGCCGTACCGTGGAGCAGCAGCACCGGGGCGTCGCCGGCTCCGATCCAGGAATCGTCGAGCGCGAATCCCGAGATCGAAATCGCGGCCTGCACGTCGGACGCGGGTCCGGCGTTCCCGCTCGAGCCGGCGTCGCCGGCGTTGTATGCGACGCCGAGCGCAGCGACGGCGCCGGCCGAGAGACCACCGATCGCGATGCGACCGGGATCGACCCGGAGCGCCGCTGAGTTGGCGCGGATCCAGTGCACCGCCGCTTGCGCGTCGTGCTGGGCCTCGAGCGCGGCGTTGCGGCACCGCGAGGTGATGTCGCCCCGGAAACAGGCGAGCGAGACGCGCGGGTCGACGCGGTAGTTGATCGAGGCGGTCACGTACCCGCGCTGCGCGAATGCCCGTGCGAGCGTGACGACGGAATCTGTGTCCTTGTCGCCGCCGGCGAAGCCACCGCCGTGCGCCAAGATCAGAACCGGCCGTTGCCTCGCGACGTCACCCGTGGGCTGGTAGAGGTCGAGTCCCAACGAGACGTCATCGCCGGCAGTGTCGACTGCTGATCCGTAAGAGACGTCGTGCTGTACGTCGACGTTGGCGAAGGTCGAGTCGTGGTAGCGCACCGGAGCACGGGACTGGGTGGCCGCGGGTGCCGCCGATGGTGCGGAGAACACGAGGGCGAGAGCACCCGTCAGCAGGGCAACGGCGGCAACCAGTGTCTCCACTGCGAGCCGCCGCTTGTGAATCATTGTCTGCCCTTTTGCGAACGGCCGGATCGCCGGAACCGACGATCTTCGGCTTCGTGGATGAGACCTACGACGGCACCGTTTGGTTGTCTATACACTTCGACACCCAAGCCGAGGTCTTGAATTGTTTGACGTGCTCGCCGACCGGTTCGACGGGATCTTTCAGCGCCTGCGAAGCCGCGGGAAGCTCACAGAGAAGGACATCGACGAGATCGCGCGCGAGATCCGACTGGCGCTGCTCGAAGCCGACGTCAACGTTCGAGTCGTAAAAGGCTTCATCGCCCGCGTCAAAGAACGGGCGAACGGCGCCGACGTCGCCAAGAGCCTCACCCCCGCGCAGCAGGTCATCAAGATCGTGCACCAGGAGCTCGTGACGACCCTTGGCGGCGTCAGCGGCAAGCTCGACATGAACCCGAAGCCGCCGACCGTGGTGATGCTCACCGGTCTCCAGGGATCGGGAAAGACGACAGCCGCCGGCAAGCTCGCGCGTCACCTCAAGCGCGGAGGACTGCAAGTACTGCTCGTCGGTGCCGACCTGCAGCGTCCGGCGGCGGTCGAGCAACTCCGGGTGCTCGGCAAGCGCATCGACGTGCCGGTCTTCTCGGAGCCGACCGACCCCGTCACCGTCGCGCGCACCAGCCTCGAGGAAGCGGCCCGGCTCGGACGCAACGTCGTGATCGTCGACACGGCCGGACGGCTGCAGATCGACGGCGAGCTCATGCACGAGCTGCGCCAGGTCCGCGACGCAGTCAAGCCGCGCGACACGCTGCTCGTTGTCGACGCGATGACCGGCCAGGAAGCAGTCAACGTCGCGACCGCGTTCGACGACGCCGTCGGCCTCGACGGCATCGTGCTCACCAAGATCGACGGCGATGCGCGCGGAGGCGCCGCCCTCTCGGTGAAGGAAGTGGTCGGCAAGCCCATCCTGTTCGTGGGGACGGGCGAGACGCTCGACGACTTCGAGCCGTTCCATCCCGATCGCATGGCGAGCCGGATCCTGGGAATGGGCGACATGCTCACGCTCATCGAGAAGGCCGAGGCCACGTTTGATACCGAGAAGGCAGCGCAGACCGAAAAGAAGATGCGCAAGGGCCAGTTCACGCTCGAGGACTTCCTCGAACAGATGCGTCAGATCAAGAAGATGGGCCCGCTGCAGAACGTCATCGGCATGCTGCCCGGGTTGCCCAAGGAGCTGCGCAAGGCGCAGGTCGACGACGGCGAGATGGGCCGGGTCGAGGCCATTATCTGCTCGATGACGATCGAGGAGCGCCGCAACCCCACGGTGATCAACGGTTCCCGCCGCCTCCGGATCGCCCGGGGCAGCGGCACGACGACCCAGGAAGTCAACGCGATGCTCAAGCAGTTCAAGCAGGTGCAGCAGATGATGCGGTCGGTCACGTCCGGCAAGCGACCGCAGCTTCCGGTCCCCGGGCTCTGATTCTGTAGGCTTGGCTCCTTCCGCCTCCGGCTCGGCACGGTCTGTCCCCGACCCTGCCGCACACCACGACCGGCAGCACCAACGAGAGGACAGCGTCACCGTGGCCGTCAAGATCCGCCTCATGCGAGTGGGCAAGACGAAACAACCCACCTATCGCGTCGTCGTCGCCGACGGCCGCAAGCCCCGCGACGGCCGCTTCATCGAGATCATCGGGCAGTACGGGCCGCGCCACGACCCGTCGCTCATCAATATTGACGGCGACCGCGCGCTTGCGTGGCTGCGCCAGGGGGCTCAGCCGACGGATCAGGTGCAGAAGCTCTTGACCGTCACCGGCGTGTGGGAGCAGTTCGAGTCGGAGCGCAAGCGGCCGGCCAAGACCAAGCTCAACAGCAGGGGCTACGTGACCGGCCGACACACCGTGAAGAAGAAGGCGAAGAACGCACCCGCCGAAGCGCCGGCGGCTGCAGCGCCGGCACCCGCGTCCGCGCCGGCTGCCGCGCCGGAAACGAAGGCGTCCGCACCCGACGCGGCCGCCGCCGCGAACGAGGAGCGGGCAACGTGAGCGAACCTGACGACGACGACTTCGAAAATGTCGTCGAGGATGACGACGACTACGACGACGAGTACGACGACGAGATCGCCGCAGAGGGCAACCGCATTGTCGGTGCACGCGCCCGTGCCGTCGTCGAGCACGTCACCCGCAACGTTGCCGACTATCCCGACGCGATCGACATCGACGTCGAGGAGCGCCGGGGCGAGGTGACCTTGCTCGTGCATGCCGACCCTGCCGACATGGGCCGGCTCATCGGCAAGCGCGGGCGGGTGATCCAGGCGTTGCGTCAGGTTGCGCGGGCCGCGGCTGCTTCCGAGGGCGTCAAGGCCAACGTCGACGTCGTCGAGTAGCCGTGCCGTGACGGCGGCGCGCCTCGAGGTCGGCCGTATCGGCCGGGCGAAAGGGTTGCGCGGCGAGGTCATGGTCACGCTGTCCACCAACCGGCGCGAGCGGATGACGCCCGGCGCGGTGCTCTACGCGGGTGCCCGCGCCTTGGTGATCCGGGACGCCCACGAGCACCAGGGCCGTTGGCGGGTGCAGTTCGAAGGGGTCGACGACCGCGATGCGGCGGAAGCTCTGCGCGGGGCGGTGCTCACGGGTGATCCGTTCGGCGACGCGCCCGAAGGCGAAGCGTGGGTGCACGAGCTGATCGGCAACGAGGTGCACGACCGCGCCGGCACGATGCTCGGCCGGGTCACCTCGGTCGAAGACAATCCGGCCCATGACCTGTTGGTGCTCGACAACGGCGCGCTGGTGCCGATGGTGTTCGTCGTCGAGCAGCGTGATGGCGTGGTCGTCGTCGAATTGCCCGATGGGCTGCTCGACCTGTGACGGCGTCGCCGATGCGAATCGACGTGTTCTCGATCTTTCCGGCGTACTTCGAGAGTGCGCTGCGCGCGTCGCTGCTGGGTCGGGCGCGCGCGGCGGGCGTGCTCGACGTGCGGCTGCACGACCCGCGTGATCACGCCCCTGATCGTCATCGCAGCGTCGACGACACCCCGTTTGGCGGGGGCGCGGGCATGGTGATGATGCCGGAGCCGCTCTTTCTCGCAGTCGAAGCGGTCGAGCCGCTACGGCCGCTGTTCCTGCTCTCGGCCGGCGGCCGCCGGTTCGAGCACGATATGGCGCGCACGCTCGCCGGCGGCGACGGCTTCTCGATGATCTGCGGTCGCTACGAAGGCGTCGACCAGAGGGTGGCCGACGACCTGTGCGACGACGAGCTCTCGGTCGGCGATTACGTGCTCGCGGGCGGCGAGGCGGCGGCGCTGGTGGTGGTGGAGGCGGTGGCGCGACTCGTGCCGGGTGTGATGGGCAACGAGGAGTCGGGTGTCGACGAGTCGTTTGCAACGACCGGGGCGCCGTTGCTCGAGTACCCGCAGTACACGAAGCCGGCCGACTTTCGCGGCTCGCCCGTGCCCGAGGTGCTGCGTTCCGGTGACCACGCCCGAGTCGCGCGGTGGCGGCGGGCCCAGGCGTTGCGTCGCACGATGGAGCGCCGCCCCGATCTGCTCGCGCCCGAAGACCTCAGCGCCGACGATCGCGCCCTCCTCCACGACGAGCCCGACTGAATGACCTTCTGACCCTGCGCCGTATTCGGCGCAATCCTCCTCCGGCGGGGCTCCCAGAATGGAGGCCGAGCTGCGGGGCTGGCTACGATGTTGGTTTCACCGGTGATCGCCGTAGGAGCCTCGCGCCATGAATGCCACTGATCTCGTCGATCGCGCCCAGCTCCGCGACGACGTGCCCGACTTCGCACCCGGCGACACCGTGAAGGTGCACGTCCGTGTGGTCGAAGGAAGCCGCGAGCGGGTGCAGATGTTCCAGGGTGCGGTGACCCGCCGCAAGGGCAGCGGGGCCCGCGAGACGTTCACGGTCCGCAAGGTCAGCTTCGGCGTGGGTGTCGAGCGCACGTTCCCGGTGCATTCGCCGATCATCGCGAAGCTCGAGGTGCTCGTTCGCGGCGACGTGCGGCGGGCGAAGCTCTACTACCTGCGTGACCGGATCGGGAAAGCCGCGAAGATCAAAGAGAAGCGCGGCTGATCTTGCTCCGCGGCACGTGTGCTGCCGTGGCCCCGGCGAAGATGTCTCGCAGCTCGCGTAAGCTGGCGGCGTGACTTCGGAGGGCTCGCGTGAGTGCTGAGGACCTCGAGCGGTACGAAACAGAGATCGAGCTCCAGCTCTACAAGGAGTACCGCGACGTCCTGCCGATGTTCCAGTTCGTCGTCGAGACCGAGCGGCGCTTCTACCTGACCAACACGGTGTCGATCGACACCAAGAACGAGCAGGGTCGCGTCTACTTCGAGCTCAGCCTCCAGGACGCGTGGGTGTGGGACATGTACCGCCCGGCGCGCTTCGTCGCCAACGTCAAGGTGGTGACGTTCAAGGACGTCAACATCGAGGAACTGGCCGGCAAGGATCTCTGACCGTGACCGACCCGTCCGGCGCGGCCGAGACGCCGGATCCTGTCTCTGCACGCGTCGACCCGCGCCGCACGCTCGGCGCCGCCGGCGAGGACGCCGTGGCAGCGTGGTACCAGGCGGCGGGCTACGAGGTGCTCGAGCGCAACTGGCGCCGCCGCGAGGGCGAGCTCGATCTGGTGCTCGCGAGGGATCGCGTCGTGGTGTTCTGTGAGGTGAAGACGCGGTCCACCGACGCGTTCGGTGCGCCGGTCGAGGCGATCACGCACCAGAAGCGCCAGCGCGTGCGCGTCCTCGCGGCCAAGTGGCTCGAAGAGTCGAAGGCGGTGGTTCGGGAAGTGCGCTTCGATGTCGCCTCGGTTCGCTGGCCCCGCAACGAACGAGCCGAGATCGAAGTCCTCGAAGGCGCGTTCTAACCGCCGGCGCTACGGTAGCGAGCCGCGACATTCCCAAACTGGCCCGCGAAAGCTCAAGTTTTCCTTGAGCGAGCGCGGACCAGTTGAGTGGTCGGGGGAGTGTCACACCGGCAAGATTCGCGCGTGATCAGGAGAGAGACGATGGAGACGCTGCTCGTAGATCGGACCGACGGGGTAGTCACCCTCACGCTCAACCGGCCCGACAAGGCCAATGCCATCAACGGCAAGATGTGGCGCGAGCTGCTTGCCGTGTTCCGAGTCATCACCGACAACCCCGACGACCGCGTGCTCGTCGTCACCGGCGCCGGCAAGGCGTTCTGCTCCGGCGCCGATCTCGGTGATCCGGAAGCCGGTGTCGACATCGCCGGCGGCGTCGGATCCAGCCTGCGCAAGATGCGACTCGTCGGGCGGGTCGCGCTCGGGCTCCACGAGCTCGCCATACCCACGATCGCGGCGGTGAATGGCGTGGCTGCAGGCGCCGGCTGCAACCTGGCGCTCGGCTGCGACCTCGTCGTCGCGTCCGACGCGGCTCGGTTCTCCGAGATCTTCTCCAAGCGGGCGTTGAGCGTCGACTTCGGCGGGTCATGGCTGTTGCCGAGGCTCGTCGGCCTGCACAAGGCGAAGGAGCTGGTGTTCCTGGCCGACGTGATCAGCGCGGCCGAAGCGGAGCGCATCGGCATCCTCAACCGCGTCGTGCCGGCGGCCGATCTCGACGCGACGGTGACCGAGCTCGCGGGGCGTCTTGCCTTGCTGCCGCCCGTCCAGCTGTCGGTGTCGAAGCGCCTCCTCAACCAGAGCCTCTCGGTGACGATGGCCGAGGCGGTCGAGTCCGAAGACATCGCGCAGGTGATGAACTTCGGGTCCAACGACACTGCCGAGGCGGTCACGGCGTTCCTGAAGAAACGCGACGCGAAGTTCACCGGTGAGTAGCGGCGACCGGCGGCACGTTCCGATCTGAGTGCGCTGGGTACGATCCCGGCCATGGACTATCACCGGCTCGGCCGTACCGGAGTCAAAGTCAGCCCGCTGTGCCTCGGCGCCATGATGTTCGGGGAGTGGGGCAACCCGGATCACGGCGACTCGGTGCGCATCATTCATCGCGCGCTCGACGCGGGCATCAACTTCATCGACACCGCCGACGTGTACTCCGCGGGTGAGTCGGAGGAGATCGTCGCGAAGGCGCTCTCGAGCATCGAGCGCGAGCACGTGGTGCTCGCCACGAAGGTGCACGGGACCATGGGTGCGGATCCAAACGCGCAGGGCAACTCGCGGCGCTGGATCATCACCGAGTGCGACAACAGCCTCCGCCGGCTGGAGACCGACTACATCGATCTGTACCAAGTGCACCGACCCGATCCCGACACCGATGTCGACGAGACGCTCGGCGCGCTCACCGACCTGGTGCGCGCAGGCAAGATCCGCTACTTCGGAAGCTCGACGTACCAGGCGCACGCCATTGTCGAGGCCCAGTGGGTGGCGCAACGCCGCAACCGCGAGCGCTTCGTCACCGAGCAGCCGCCGTATTCGATCCTCGTGCGCGCGATCGAGGCCGACGTGTTGCCGGTGTGTCAGCAGTACGGCCTGGGTGTGATCCCGTGGAGTCCGCTGGCCGGCGGCTGGCTGTCAGGCAAGTTCGGGCCCGGCAAGGACAACACGAGCCGCCGCGCGAGTCGAGTCCCCGGTCGCTACGACATGTCGCTGCCGGAAAACCAGCGAAAGCTCGATGCCGTCACCAAGCTGTCGAAGCTCGCGGACCAGGCCGGCATGACGTTGATCGAGCTCGCGCTCGGGTTCGTGCTCGCGCACCCCGCGATCACTGCGCCCATCATCGGGCCGCGCACGATGGAGCAACTCGAGTCGCAGCTCGGCGCGCTCGAGATCACGCTCGACGCCGACCTGCTCGACCGCATCGACGAGATCGTGCCGCCGGGCACCAACTTCAACGCCGACGACGCCGGCTGGACGCCGCCCGCGCTCTCCGACAAGCGCCGCCGCCGACAGCCGCAGCTTCTGGGATGAGTTTTCGACCGTAGCGGTCGAAAACTCTGCCCAGAACGATCAGCGTCCGTCGGCGACGGGCAGCTACTGCTCCGGCAGCTCTCCCGTTTGCGCCACGGTCTCGGCAATCGTGCGCACCTTGATGTTCTGATTCTGTGACGCCTCGATGAGGAGGTCGAAGGCGGCGTCGGCGTCGACGTGCCGAGTTGCCATCAGGATTCCCTTCGCCTGGCCGAGCAGATCACGCGTGAGAAGCGCTTCCCGCAATCCCGCGACGGTGTCGAGGTCATGCTCGCGCAGTTGCGCCCCGGCAAGGGCCATTGCCGCGTGTGAAGCCAACACGGTGCCGATCGCGCGGCTGGTCTCGTCCAACGCGCCGGGACGGTAGCTGTAGAGGTCGAGCGCACCGAGGGTGTCCTCCGCGAGGAACAGCCGGAATCCGAGCAGGCTCGCGACCCCTGCTTCGAGCGCACGGGGCGCGAACCGCGGCCACTGCGATATGGCGTCGCGGAGATCCGCGGATTCGAACACGGGCTGCTTCCGGATGGCGTCCACGCACGGCCCCTCGCCCAGCTCGTACTCAAGCGTCTCGACCTGACGCACCAGATCGTTCGACCAGGCCCCGGCCACGATCCTGCCCTTGTCGACGAGCAGCACGCCGGCCGCGTCACAGCCGTCGATGGTGTCTGCTGCGAGATCGACGATGCGTTGCAATGTCGTCTGGACCGTCGGCTCGGAGAACAACGCCCGGGCTACTTCTGCGAAATGCCTTCCAGAATCGGCAAAGGCGCTCGCCGGTTGGGCCCCGGTTTGCTGCGAGCGGATGTCGCTCATGCGCCATAGCTTTTCACGCCGTCGGGCTCAGAGGCCAGTAGCACGCCCCGGCACGGCGCAACCAGCCCGTGCGTTCGAGCTCGACCAGCGCGGCGGCGACCGTGCACGCCTCGATACCCGTTCGCGCCGCGAGCTCGTCGGGATGTGCGGCCTCGCCGTGGCAGGCGCGCAATACCGCGGCCGCGGTGCCGGTTGGCGCCGACCGCTCCGCCGCACGGGCCCACCCGCGTGACCCGCCGCCGGTGAGGCCGAGCGCCAGGAACACGTCGGACGGATCGAGGAGGGGGTGCGCACCGTCGGCGAGGAGCGCATTGCAGCCTGCGGCGGACGGGTTGCGGCGCGAGCCGGGCATCGCCAGCACCGCGCGTCCGTACTCGAGCGCGTACTCGGCCGTGATGCGCGAACCGCCGTGCATGGTCGCCTCCACAACGACGACGACGTCGGCGAGCGCGGCGATGATCCGATTGCGTATCGGAAATCGCCACCGCTCGGGCTGCACGCCGAACGCCGTCTCGCCCGTGATCAACCCGGCGCGGCGCACGCGTTCGAAGAGCGTCGCGTGACGGCGCGGATAGACAACATCGAGACCGGTGGCGACCACTCCCACGACCCCACCTCCGCCGGACAGCGCGCCTTCGTGCGCGGCCGCGTCGATACCGATCGCGAGCCCGCTCACGACCGTGACGCCCGCCTCGGCGAGGACACGCCCCATCTCGCGCGCGTCTTCGAGGCCCGACGGGCTCGCGGCACGAGTGCCCACGACCGCGACACGAGGGCGCGTGAGCGCCGCAGGCGCGGCGCCCTCGGCGAGGAGCACGGGCGGCCGGTGGGGGAGCGCGTCGGCGATCGGGTAGTCGCCTCCACCCAGAGCAAGCACGCGTGTGTCACGCGCTTCGAGTGTCGCGGGCACCGCGCTCGCCTCGACCGCGCGCTGCCAGCGCCCCGCGATCGCACGAGGGTCGCGCCGCCGCCGTGCCGGTCCGCCCGCATCACCCGCGACGAGCGCGGCCGTGGCTCGACGATGACGAACCGCATCGAGCGCGACCGTCCAACTCCCGAAATGCTCGACGAGCGTTTCCAGCCAATGCGGATCCATCTGGGGCAGGCACAGCAGCGTGGCCGCCGCGACCTGTTCGGATGTGCGGGAGCTCACGGCAGCTCCTCGCGCAGCACCGACGCGAGACAGACGTGACTGCCGGAGATCGCCTCGACATCGTCGAGATCGGCGAGCGTGCGCGCCACGCGCCGCAGCGTTGCCGCGCCGCGGCCGGTGAGCTGGCGGCGCTCGACCTCCCCGCGCCACGCGATCTCTGCCTCACGCACGAGCGGAATCGACGACTCGAGCGCGCCCGCAGGCACTTGCGCGTTGCGCGGCCACGGCATCCCGGTGTAGCGCGCGTGTTGGCGTGCCGCGGCGCTCAGCACCCGCGCGCGACGTCGGCCGACGACTCCCCGCGTGGCGAGGCCGCCACTAACGGGCGGACGTGCACGCGGAGATCGAAGCGGTCGAGCAGTGGACCCGACAGCCGCCGCCGGTACCGGGCTCGCTGCACGTCGGAGCACCGGCACTCGTCGTCGGCGCGCCCGCAGGGGCAGGGATTCGTGCACGCGACCAGTTGGAACGCGGCCGGGAACTGGAGTGAGATCGGCTGTCGGGAGATGTGCACAGATCGGGCTTCGAGCGGCTGGCGCAACGCGTCGAGCGCGGCGGGCGCGAACTCACCCAGCTCGTCGAGGAACAGCGTGCCGCGATGCGCGAGCGTGACCTCACCCGGATGCGGACGCCCCGAGCCGCCGCCGACCAGCGCCGGCGTGGAGGCGGTGTGATGCGGACTGCGGAACGGCGGCTGCGTTACGAGACCGGTGAACGGCGCGCGCCCCGCAACCGAATGGATGCGGGTGACTTCGAGCGCCTCGTCGGGTTGGAGCGGTGGCAGGATCGTGACGAGCCGCCGCGCGAGCATCGTTTTGCCGGCGCCCGGCGCGCCGGTGAGCAGGAGGTGATGCGCGCCCGCGGCTGCGACTTCGAGCGCCGTGCGCGCCGTGCCGAGACCACGCACATCGCCCAGATCGAGCGGCTCGTCATCGAGCGCGATCACACCGCCGGCAGCCGGCGTCGAGGCGCAATCCCCGTCGGCGGGCCAGTCGGGCCACGGGAGCTCACCTTTCAAGCAGGCGCGGAGCTCGCCCAGTGTGCGCGCGGCGCGCACCGTGGTCCCCCGCACAAGCTCCGCTTCGGCCGCGTTGCCGATCGGTACGACGACCGTGTCGACGCCGGCGCGCGACGAGCGCGTCGACCAGCGCGAGCGTGCCGGGCACCGGCCGCACAGAGCCGTCGAGACCCAGCTCACCGAGCACCCCGAGCCCGTCCAGCACATCGGCGGGCAGCTCCTCGTTGGCCGCGAGCACGCCGAGCCCGACGGCGAGCTCGAGACCGGCGCCGGTCTTGCGAATCGCTCCGGGGGCGAGGTTGACGGTGAGCCGCCGCAACGGCCAGCTGAGCTGCGACGACAGCAGCGCGGCGCGCACGCGCTCGCGCGACTCGCGCACGGCCGCGTCGGGCAGCCCGACGACGTGGTATGCGGGAAGCCCGTTGGAGACGTGGACCTCGACGGTGACGACCTGACCATCGACGCCGAGGAGCGTGGCGCTGTGCACCGAGGCGAGCACGACGAGACCTTCCTTCCGTGCCATGGACTCCAGGGAGGGAAGGCCGTGACCGCGACCTCGACGGGCGGATCGAACATACCGAGCCGGTATGACAGCTACGTCGAGTGCCGTGAGGTGTGGCACGGAAGCACGCGATTGGGTCGCTAACGTTGCGTCCGCAGCTTCGAGAGGCAAAATTCAGCCCCGAGATTGGGGACTAGCCTCAAAGGATTGAATGCGGCATTGGTGCGCACCCGGCAGGGGCCGATGAACTGGGAGATCGAAGGCTTCGCGGCCTCGCTCACCAGCGCGAGCGAGCACACCCGAATCGCGTATTGCGGCGACGTACGCCAGTTCATCGAATGGGCGGAGCGAGGCGGTTGTCCGCGGCCTGCCGACGTCGATCATCAGGTGCTGCGCCGCTACCTCGCGTATCTCAACACGCGCGTGTTCGCACGCCGTTCGATCGCGCGGAAGGCAGCGGCGATCCGCGGGTATCTGCGTTACCTCCATCGCACGGGTGTGTTGCACTCCGATGCGGGACGCGCGTTGCGCGCACCCAAGGGCGACGCGCGACTCCCGCGTGTGCCGCGCACGTCGGAGGCCATCGCGCTGCTCGACCGCGTGGTCGCGCATTCCGAGGACGGCACCGACCCCACTGCGATCGCGATGGCGCGGCGCGACCTGGCCGTCCTCGAGATCCTGTACGGCGCCGGCCTCCGGGTGAACGAGCTGTGTGGCCTGACGTACGACCGCTGCGAGCTCGAGCGCGGCGCGCTCACCGTGCTGGGGAAGGGGTCGAAGCAACGCCGCGTCCCCTTGGGCGAACACGCGCGGCGCGCGCTCGCCGAGTACCTCGAGACCGGCCGGGCGGAGTTGGTGACGGGCGAGACGCCACCTGACGTGGTGTTTCTCAACTCGCGTGGTCGCGCGCTCACTTCTCGTGACACGCGGCGCATCCTGGCGAAGTGCCCGTTGGCCGACGGCCAGACACTGCACCCGCACTCGTTCCGCCATGCGTACGCGACCCACCTGCTCGACGGTGGCGCCGACTTGCGTGCCGTGCAGGAGCTGCTCGGCCACACCGATCTCGCGAGCACGCAGATCTACACCCACCTCAGCAAGGACCGCCTCAAAGCGGTCTACGACGAAACGCATCCCCGTGCCTGACGACACCGCGGTCGATACGAGCGCAGCCGAGACTGCGGCACTCGTCAACGAGCTGTGGCTCGACTACAAACGCGACGGCACCCTCGAGGCGCGTGATCGCCTCATCCTCCATTACTCGCCGCTCGTGAAGTTCGTCGCCGGTCGTGTTGCGGCGGGCCTGCCGCAGAACATCGAGCAGTCCGACCTCGTGAGCTACGGGATCTTCGGGTTGATCGACGCGATCGACAAGTTCGATCTCGCGCGCGGGTTCAAGTTCGAGACATACGCGATCTCGCGCATCAAGGGCGCCATCATCGACGAGCTCCGCTCCATCGACTGGGTGCCGCGTTCGATCCGGGCCAAGGCACGCGCGATCGAGCGGGCGTACTCGAAGCTGGAAAACGAGCTTCGGCGCAGCCCCGACGACAAGGAGATCGCCGCCGAGCTGGAGCTGACCGAGGAGGAGCTCGCCCAGAACCTGTCGCAGATCTCGTTCGTCGGTCTCGTCGCGCTCGACGAGCTGCTCACGGCCGGCAACAACAACGACCGGGGCGGCTCGGCCACCATCGGCGACACCATCGCGGATCGCGCGTTCGATCCGGTGGAGGCGTTCGAGGTCGACGAGATGAAGACGCTGCTCGCCGACGCGATCAACCGCATGCCCGATCGGGAGCGGCTCGTGCTCACGCTCTACTACTACGAGGGCCTCACGCTCTCGGAGATCGGCAAGGTGTTGGGCGTCACCGAGAGCCGCGTCTGTCAGATCCACACCAAGTCGATCCTGCAACTGCGTTCCCGGCTCGTGGAGCCGGCGGGCGAGCGCGTCACCTGAGGGCCCGCCTCCGCGGTTCACCGTTTCGTCGTTCGGCCTCGCAATCAGTCGCACCCCATTGATAGGGTGACCCCACTTCACCTTCGGCTTCCCCGAGTCGTGTCGTTTCCGAGCTCCGGGGAGGCCATGTGCGACCGCTGTATCGATGTCGTCTCGTGCTGTTGGCGGGCGCGGTCGTCACCGCTCTTGTCGTGTGCGCGTCGCCCCTGCCTGCTGCGGCCGCCGGCACCTCGACGCCCGAATGGACCCGTCCGGTCGACGGCGCCGTCGTTCAACCGTTCGACGCACCCGGTTCGCCCTACGCGCCCGGTCACCGCGGCGCCGACTTCGCGGCCGCGGCCGGCACGCCGGTGCGAGCTGCCGGCGATGGCGTCATCACGTTCGCGGGCGCCGTCGCCGGCACGCTGCATGTCGTCGTGGCGCACGGCTCCAATCTCCGCACGTCGTACTCGTTCCTCGCACGGGTCGACGTTCGCGTCGGCCAGCACGTCGACCGCGGCTTCGTCGTCGGGCTCGCGGGCGGCACCGGTCCCGGCCATCCGGTTGGTGAGCTGCACTTCGCGCTGCGGATCGGCGAACGGTACGTCGACCCGATGGTCCTGTTCGCGCCGACCGACCTCTCCACGCTCGTGCATCTCGTTCCGGCCGGTCCGCCCGGCGGCGACTCCTTGCCCTCCGTCGACGACGAGCGCCGTGGCGTGCGCGCCGATCTCGAGGCGCCCGGCGGCGGTGGTGGCGGCATCGGCAGCCTGGTTGGCGACGCGATCGACAGTGCACTCGACAATGCGGGTGATCTTGCCTCGGGTGCCGCCGACGCGGTCATCGCCGGATTGAGCGCGGCCGCGGCAGCCGGCAACGAGGCCGCACGCGGACTCCGGCGCACGCTCTCGGCCCTCGTCGACGGGCTCCGATCCGGCGGCGCGCTCGCCGTGCACGCGCTCGCCCGCACGCCCGCGGGCCAAACGCTCCATGACCTGCTCGAGACCGGCCGGCGCCTGCTTGCGTGGTTCCGGTCGCGGCTTCGCTGCTCGTCCGACGACCCGGCTGCCGATGGCACCGGCGGCTCGGGGCACATGCTCCTCGACGTGGGCGGCATCACCACGGCGCGCTCGACGCGCGACGAACCGTCGAGCGGGATCGACGTCGCGACGCTCGGCTATCGAATTGATGAAGTCGCCGAGTTCTCGTACAAGCCGCACAGCGATCTCTACACAAAGGAAGATACGTACGAGGACCTCATGGTCGCCACGCGCGCGATGCGCGATCAGCTGAAGACCATGCAGCACGAGCATCCGGGGCGCGAGGTCGACCTCATCGCCCACTCGCAGGGCGGTGTGGTGATCGACGTGTTTCTGCAGTACGTCTACAAGGCGTCCGATCCGAGCTACCCGCCGATCGGCAGCGTGGTCACGTTGGCGTCACCGCACCAGGGCGCGCCGAGTGCAACCGCAGGCGCAACGATCCGCAGTGGCATCGCCGGTCGAGCGCTCGCCGGCGGGATCGACCGGCTGCCATTGCCGATCCCGCCGACCGATGCGCGATCTGTGCAGCAACTCGCGGAGAGCTCCGATCTCATGAAGCACCTCTGGGACCACAGGCTCCCTGAGCAGATCGACTACACGTCGATCGGCTCGCCGTTCGATTACGTCGTACCCGGGAACCAGACCCACGTGCCCGGCGCGACCAACGTCATGGTCCCGGTGTACAGCGCGGACGCGCATTCCGCGATCCAGACCGACTCGCGCGCGTTGCGGGTCGTGCGGTCGGCGCTGGAACGCCGACCGCCTCCATGCATCGGGTTCGTCGCCGGTGAGCTCGGCGCTGCCGCACCGGTCGTGATCACACGGATCGAGCACACCATCGGCGACGCGGTCCACCGCGCCGACAATCCGTTTGCCGGAGGCACACCATGAGCGCACCGTTGCGGTACACGTCGACGCTGATCGCGGCGATCGCGCTCGCGGCGTGCGCGTCGAGCGCGCCCGAGACCCCGAAGCGCGGCGTGCATCACACGCCCAGCGCGTCGGCCGCTCGCACGTCGGTTCCCGAGCCCACGTGGTCCACGACCGTGCCCGGCTGGCCGAGCGCGCTCGTCGCCGACGACCGGACCGCCGTCGTGATCGCCGGGACCGATGACGTCATCGCGCTCGACCCGACGACCGGCGACACGAAATGGCACACGCATGTTCCGGGGTCGGCCGAGCTCGAGCCCGCGCTCGGTGACGACCTCGTGATCGTGGCCGCCGACAACCGCGCGGTCGCGCTCGAACGCGCCACCGGCGCCGCGCGTTGGTCCCTGCCGCTTTCCGCGCAAGTGACTGCCGTCGCGATCGGTACCGGAGCAGGTGCAGGCACCGTCCTTCTCGCGACCGACGCCGGAGAGCTGCGTGGTGTCGACGCCCGCACCGGCGCGACGATCTGGTCGCGCACCCACGACGGTGTCGTCCATTCGCAACCGACGTTCGACCCGACATCGGGCTCGTTCGTCACGGTGTGGCACCGCACCGACCGGCCGATGGTCCGCGCGTCCGACGCGCTGACCGGCGCCGAGCGTTGGTCAGCCCCCACCAGCGCTCAAGCCGCCGCCCCAACCACCGTTTGTGCAAAAGTGGCCCCTATAGGTACCCCGATTGCACAAACGCCGGAGTCCCGGTGCGTCGACGGGGGTGCCGTGATCGTCGCTTCCGGCGACGGCAACAGTCACGCTGCGGTGGTCGCGTACGACATCCGGACCGGCGCCGAGCGGTGGCGCACCGCCGTGCCCAAGTCGTTCGAATCCGCGATTCACCCGGTCGTCGTCAACGGCCTGTACATCGTCGTCGACCACTTCGGCACCGTGACCGCCCTCGACCCGGTCACCGGCGCACGACGCTGGCGCCGGATGCTCGAACGGCCCGTCCTTCATACCCGCCTCGTTGCCGGTGGTGGCGTCGTGGCATTCACCGACGAGTCATCAGATCTGATCGAGCTCGATCAGCGGTCGGGCCGCACCGTGTACGCCGGCGATCCGGGAGGATCTGCCGTGGGGATCGCGAGGGCCGGGGCCCGGCTGCTAGTCGCGCTGCGAATCACCGAACCCGGCCGCGTCGAGGCCCGGACGCTGCGCTGACGACCTCGACCCCACCCGGCTCGATGCGGGCTGCCGCACGACAGCGGCCCTCTCGGAGTGCGACGCGGGCGCCCGACTACACTCACCCACGACTCGGGTCACTTGTGGTCCGGGATCACGCACGCCCGTCACCCCAAGGTCGTTCCGAGGCCAGAGTCCCCGGAGCGCAGCACGGGCGGAGGTCACAACCGAGGGAGTTACTCGTGGCTGTCGTCACCATGAAGCAGCTGCTGGAGGCCGGCGTCCACTTCGGCCACCAGACGCGCCGTTGGAACCCGAAGATGCGTCGATTCATCTTCGGTGAGCGCAACGGTATCTACATCATCGATCTGCAGCAGAGCCTGGAGCGGATCGACACCGCCTACCGGTTCATCCGGCGCACCGTCGAAGACGGCGGCACCGTGCTGTTCGTGGGCACGAAGAAGCAGTCGCAAGAGGCCGTGCAGAAGCAGGCCGAGCGCTCACAGAGCCCGTACATCAACTACCGCTGGCTCGGAGGCATGCTCACCAACTTCCAGACCGTCCACGCCCGCGTCGCGAAGATGCAAGAGCTCGAGCGCATGGTGAAGACGGGCGAGACCGAGCAGATGATCAAGAAGGAAGGCCTCAAGGTGAAGCGCGAGCTGGCGAAGCTCGAGCGCAACCTCGGTGGCATCCGGCGTCTCGAGCGTCTCCCGAGCGCGATCTTCGTCATCGACACCAAGAAGGAGCACATCGCGGTCACCGAGGCCAACCGCCTCGGCATCCCGGTTGTGGCCATCGTCGATACGAACTGTGATCCCGACATCATCGACTATGTGATCCCGGGCAACGACGACGCGATTCGCTCTGCCAATTTGATGAGCCGCATCGTCGCCGACGCGGTGCTCGAAGGTCAGTTCCTCTATCAGCGCAAGCACGCGCGCAAGGCGACCACGAAAGAAGAGGTGGCTGCCGCCGAGGAGGCGAAGGCGGTGCCGCCGCCTGCTCCGCTCGATCCCGAAGAAGCGAAGCGCCGCGCCGCCGAGCAGCAGAAGGCCCGCAATGCGGCTGCCGCGGCACAGAAGGGGCGCGAGCGCAAGCTCGCCGAGACGAAGAAGAAGCCGCCGCCCCCGCCGCCGCCGCCTGAATCCGCGAGCGACGCCGCCACTCCCGACGCCGCCACTCCCGACGCCGCGGCCGCGGCTGCAGACGCGGCTCCGGCTCGGCCCACGGAGCCTGCGGACACCGCGGAGCCCGCCGCACCGGCTTCGGTTGCGTCGGCCCCGGAGGACACCAGTGGCTGACGTCTCGGCCGCCGACATCGCCGCGCTGCGCAAGCAGACCGGCGCCGGCATGCTCGACTGCAAGAAGGCGCTCGAGGAGTCGAGCGGCGATCTCGACGCGGCGAAAGACTGGCTGCGTACGAAGGGCCTCGCCGGCGCGAGCAAACGGGCCGGCCGCGCCGCCGACAACGGCGCGATCGACGTCGCAGTCGACGGCACGAGCGCCGCGCTCGTCGAGCTCACGTGCGAGACCGACTTCGTCGCCAAGGGCGCCGACTTCACCAGCGTGATCGGCGATCTCGTGAATCAGGTGCTCGAGGCGGGCGACGACGGGCTCGCGGACCAGCCGTTCATCGGCGACGCGTCCCAAACGGTCGGCGAGGCCGTCACGCAGCTCGGGTCGAAGCTCGGCGAGAAGGTCGAGTTGGGACGCGTCGTGCGCTACGACAGCCCCGACGGCATCCTCGACGGCTACAAGCACCTGCAAAGCGACCGCGGCACCATCGGCGTGATCGTGGAGCTCGGCGGCGTGAGGCCGACCGACCCGAAGGCCCGTGAGGTCGCGCACGACATCGCGTTGCACATCGCCTCGGCAGCGCCGCGCTATGTGACGCGTGCCGACGTGCCCGCCGATGTTGTCGACAAGGAGCGCGCCGTGCTCGAGGAGTTGACGCGCAACGAGGGCAAGCCGGAGCAGGCGCTCCCGAAGATCATCGAAGGGCGCCTCAACGGGTTCTACAAGGACAACGTGCTGCTCGAGCAAGGCTTCGTGAAGGAGCCGAAGACCACGGTCAAGTCCCTGGTCGACGCGCTGGGCGTTGACGCCGAAGTGCGGCGGTTCGCGCGAGTGAAGATCGGCGAGGAATGAGCCCGGCACCCGGCTGATCGGTTCCGACCGACACAGCGACCGACAGCGACCGACGCAGCGAGTAGGAGACGAGATGGGCGGCAGCCGGTTCGGAAGAGTGGTGCTCAAGCTCTCCGGTGAGGCGTTCGCCGACCTGTCGATGGGCTTCGGCATCGACGCGGCGGTCGTGCAGCGCATCGCCGAAGAGGTCGCCGAGGCCCGGGCCGATCTCGGCGTGGAGATCGCCGTGGTGGTCGGCGGCGGCAACATCTTCCGGGGCATGAGTGGCGCGACGCGGGGCATGGATCGGGCCCGCGCCGACTACATGGGGATGCTCGCGACCGTCATCAACGCGCTGGCGCTGCAAGACGCGCTCGAAGGCATCGGGCAGCCCACTCGGGTGCAGACCGCGATCTCGATGGCACAGGTCGCGGAGCCGTACATCCCGCTGCGCGCGATCCGCCACCTGGAGAAGGGCCGCATCGTGGTGTTCGCCGCCGGCACCGGCAACCCCTATTTCACGACCGACACCACGGCCGCACTCCGCGCCGCGGAGGTCGGTGCCGAGGCGATCCTGAAGGGAACGCACTCGGGTGTCGACGGCGTCTACAGCGCCGACCCGCGGCTCGACCCCGACGCGGTCAAGCTCGTCGAGGTGAGCCACTTCGAGGTCCTCAATCGCGGCCTCAAAGTGATGGACTCGACGGCGATCACGTTCTGCATGGACAACGAGCTGCCGATCATCGTCTTCGATGTCACCGCGCCCGGCAATATCCGCAGGGCGCTCACCGGCGAGGCGATCGGCACACTGGTGAGCTCGGCTGGAGGTTCGTGAATGGCGGGTGACGGAGCGGAGATGCGAGACATGGTGATCAAGGACTGTCGCGACAAGATGCGCAAGGCGATCGCGCACCTGCAGGAGGAGTTCGGCTCGGTGCGCACCGGCCGGGCAACCCCGAGCCTGGTCGAGAAATTGAAAGTCGATTACTACGGCTCCGAGGTGCCGTTGCAGCAACTGGCCGGGTTCAGCGTTCCCGAGCCGCGCGTGCTCGTGATCTCGCCGTACGACAAGACATCGCTCGGCGCGGTCGAGAAGGCGATCCAGCAGAGCGACCTCGGCATCAACCCGTCCAACGACGGCAACGTCGTACGGCTCAACTTCCCGCAGCTCACCGAGGATCGGCGCAAGGAGCTCGTGAAGGTCGTGAAACACCGAGCCGAGGAGGGCCGGGTGGCGGTGCGCAACGTCCGGCGCCAGGCCCGGCACGAGCTCGAGGCGCTCGAGAAGGACGGCGATCTCTCCCGCGACGAGCTCGACCGGGCGGAGAAGGATCTCGAGAAGACGACGCACGACCTCGTCGCGGAGATCGACCAGATGCTCCACCACAAGGAGGAAGAGCTGCTGGAGGTGTAGCGGCCAACGCCCGCGCGGACCGCAGGATCCACACCGGCGGCAGAGCAATTGCATAGGTTGGGCCGCGGCGGGGGCGGCGGTCCCGGTGTGTTCCGGGGGTCGGGGTCTAGCCTGGGAAATTCAGTCCGGATCGGTAGGGGATCGGAGGGCAACGGTGTCTGATTGGCGCGACGGCGAACGCGACGAACGCGACGAACGCGACGAGCAACCTGCGCCGCCCCCCGCTCGGCGAGAGGGTGTGCGCATCCTCGGCGCGGAGGAGGCCCAGACCGCGATCGAGACCGGCCAGGCAGCCGGCCGGCTCGACGACGACACACCCCGCTTCGGCGATGTTCCCGCGCGACCCGAGCCGCCGGTGCGGCCGGCGGCGCGCTTCCCGCTGCCATCCGAGTGGACCGACGAGCCGGGCCAACCGGAACCGAGCGCGATGCCGGCCTCCGGCGCCACGTGGTCGGCGACGTCTGAGGGCACGCTCGCCGACGAGGCCGGCACGCCCATCGACGAGCCCGGCACGCCCATCGACGAGCGCGTTGAGATCGAGACGAGCGGCCAGGTCGAGCTTCCGCATTGGACCGACCCGCCCACCGGCGAAGTACCCGTGATCCTGCCCGAGGCCGAGCCCGTCGACATCACCGGCGAAGAAGATCTCGACGCGTGGGCACCACTCACCGGCAACGCGCCACGATTCCGTTCGCAAGCCGGTGACTGGTCCGAGGGCGACTTCGCGACTCCCGAAGCGCTCAAGGACGAGAGCACGGCGGTCGGTGCGCTCGCCGACCAGGTCGACGACGACGAAGAGTTCGACGAGAGCCTTGCTGCCCGCCGCCGCGAGGGCGGCCGCGGGATGCGCCGGCGACCCAGTGGTTCGACGGGCGCGCCGCAAACCCCCGACCGAGATTTCGAGTTCGACTTCGATCTCGAAGATGGCGACGACGAAGCGGCGGCCCCGGAGCGGACGAGCGGTTCCGATCTCCCCCTCCGCGTCGTCACCGGCGTCGCGATCGCGGTCGTGTGCCTCCTGTTCCTCAGCGCGGGGCGCGGCTGGGCAACAGTGCTCGTGGCCGGCATCGTCGGCGCCGCGACGTTCGAGCTCTTGGAAGGATTCCGCAAGGCCGGGTTCCGGGTCGCGTCGATCATCGGCGTGCTCGGCGCGGTCACAGTGGTCGGCGCGGCCTACAAGCTCGACAACGGCTTGCAGGCGTTCCCGCTCGTCACGACGCTCGTCGTCGTCTTCACCATGTTGTGGTACTTCCTCGAAGTCGTGCGGGCGCGAGCCACGGTCAACATCGCGATGACGCTGCTGGGCTTCGTCTATGTCGGCTTCCTCGGCGCGTTCGCAGCCCTGATGCTGCAGTATCCCGACGGTATCGGCATGATCATCGGGCTCGCGATCTGCGCGGTCGGTTACGACGTCGCCGGCTACCTCGTCGGCTCGCGTCTCGGTCGCACGCCGCTGGCACCATCGATCTCGCCCCACAAGACCGTCGAGGGGCTGGTTGCCGGGATGCTCGCCGCGTTCGTGCTCGGCGGCATCGTCAGCAAGGGCTTCGGGCTCGCGCCCTGGGACGGCAGCTTGAGCGACGGTCTCGCGCTCGGCGTCGTCGTCGCGATCCTCGCGCCGCTCGGTGACCTGTGCGAGTCGATGATCAAGCGTGACCTCGGCGTGAAGGACCTGGGCACGTTCCTCCCCGGCCACGGAGGGATCCTCGACCGCTTCGACGCGATCCTGTTCTGCCTCCCGGCCGTCTATTACCTGGTCATATATCTGGGACTGCATTGACCCGAAGCGTCGTCGTTCTCGGTTCCACCGGGTCGGTCGGCACCCAGGCGCTCGAAGTCATCCGCAACCATCGCGATCAGTACCGCGTGCTCGCGCTCGCCGCGGGACGCAACACCGAGCTGCTGGCACAGCAGGCGGAAGAGTTCGGCGTGGCGCCGGAGCTCGCGCGCAGCGGTCTCACCGATCCCGGCGCGCTGGCGGGGCTCGCCGCGCTGCCCGATGCCGACGTCGTGCTCAACGCGGTGGTTGGTTTCGCGGGATTGCCGGCCACGATCAGCGCGCTCGAACGCGGCAAGCGGCTCGCGCTCGCCAACAAGGAGAGCCTCATCGCCGGCGGTCCGGTCGTCGCCAAAGTTCGCGCCAACGGCGGTGGCGAGATCGTGCCCGTCGACTCCGAACACTCCGCGATCTACCAGGCGTTGCGCGCCGGTGAGCCGCACGAGGTGCGTCGGATCATCCTGACTGCGAGTGGTGGCCCGTTCCGTGGTCGCAGCCGAGCCGAGCTGGAGCACGTCACCGTCGCCGACGCGCTCCGGCACCCCACGTGGACGATGGGAGCCAAGATCACGATCGACTCGTCGACGCTCATGAACAAGGGCCTCGAAGTGATCGAGGCCCACGAGCTGTTCGGCGTCGACTTCGATCGCGTCGAGGTCGTCGTGCACCCCCAGTCGATTGTCCACGGCATGGTGGAGTTCAGCGACGGTGCGACGGTGGCGCAGCTCTCCCTGCCCGACATGCGTCTGCCCATCGGGCTCGCGCTCGGCGCGCCGGGCCGGCTCGACGAGGCCTTCGGTGCGATCGACTGGGCCGCGATCAGCTCGTTGACGTTCGAGCCGCCCGACCTGGATGCGTTTCCGTGCTTGTCGCTCGCGTATGCAGCCGGCCGGGCCGGCGGCGGCGCTCCCGCGGTGCTGAGCGGCGCCAACGAAGTGGCGGTCGAGGCGTTCCTCGACGGACGCCTACCGTGGCTGGGGATCGCGGAAGTGGTGCAGGAAAGCCTCCAGGGGGGTACAGGGAACGTTGACACGGTGAGTGACGTTCTGGAAGCAGACCGGGAGGCGCGAAAACGGGCGCGAAGCGCGATCGAGCGGAGAAATGCGACGTGAGGGACTACCTCGAGGAAGCGAGTGAGGACGTCAGTCCGCGCCGCGCCGCGGCAGTTGCCGGGCTGATCGTCCTCGGCCTCGTCTTCATCTCGATTCTGCGTCCTTCGATCCGCGGCACGATTGAGCTGATCTCCGGCATCGTCCTCGTGGTCATGCTCCACGAGCTCGGGCACTTCATCACCGCCAAGCGGGCCGGCATGAAGGTGACGGAGTTCTTCCTCGGGTTCGGGCCCCGCATCTGGTCGATCAAGCGCGGCGAGACCGAGTACGGCATCAAGGCAATCCCGGCCGGTGGTTACAACCGGATCATCGGCATGAACAACATGGAGGAGGTCGACCCGGCCGACGAGGCGCGCACCTACCGGCAGGCACCGTTCAAGGACAGGATCGTCGTGGTCCTCGCCGGGGTCACGGTGAACCTCGTGCTCGCGTTCCTGCTCTTCTTCGTCGTCATCGTCGGCCAAGGTCTGCCGTATGCGACGTCGACATTGGACAGGATCAGCGACAAGACGCCGGCAGCAAGCGCCGGCTTCGAGCCCGGCGACCGGATCGTCGCGATCGACGGGCGGCACGTCAGCACATGGGGTCAGATCACGGACGCCATCGAACCGAACGCGGGACGCGCGTTGACGTTCGCCGTGGTTCGGCACGGGCAGCCCGTCACGCTGACGGCAACGCTGACAACAAGCCCGACGGACAACCGCATCGGCTTCCTCGGTGTGAGCCCCGACGTCGGGTTCAAAGAGTACGGCGTGCTCGCAGCGGTCCCGCGGTCGTTCGGGCTGATGGGCAGTGCCGTCAAGCAAGAGGCCGACTTCTTCCAGCACCTGCTCTCGCCGACGGGAGTAAAGCAGTACAGCAAGAACTTCACCACCTCGAGCGCGACTAGCTCGAGCGCGGCCCAGGACGCCCGCCCCGTCTCGCTGATCGGCATCGTCGACAGAGGTGGCGAGCTGATCGGCAACAACATCTGGGCGCTGCTGGCCTTGCTCGCATTGATCAATCTCGTGCTGGCCTTGTTCAACTTGATCCCGCTGTTGCCGTTCGACGGCGGTCATGCGGCGATCGCGATCTATGAAGCCATCGCGTCCAAGGTGCGCGGTCGGCGCGTGTATGCCGACTTCCGCAAGCTGATACCGGCCTCCGTCGTGGTGCTCGCCTTGTTCCTCACGCTCGGGCTCTCGGCGACGTTCCTCGACATTCGCCGTATCATCACGGGATCTTGACGTCTCCTGCACGGACGCCTTCGAGCGCGACGCGAATGGAGCCGTAGGCTGAACGCGATGTTCGAGCGCCGCGCGACCCGACAGATCCAGGTGGGCACGGTGCCTGTGGGTGGCGGCGCGCCGATCTCGGTGCAGTCGATGACCACGACGAAGACGGCCGACGTCGACGGCACCCTGGCGCAGATCTATTCGCTCGCGGCCGCCGGCGCCGACATCGTGCGCTGCACCTGCAACGGGGAAGAGGCTGCGGAAGGCCTAGCGCAGATCGTGCCGCGCTCGCCCGTTCCGATCGTTGCCGACATCCATTTCCAACACCGGCTCGCGCTTGCGGCGATCGAAGCGGGGGTGCAGGCGCTGCGCCTCAACCCCGGCAACATTCGCAAGCCCGAACAGATCAAGACGGTCGCGGCAGAGGCCAAGGACCGGGGACTGCCGATCCGCATCGGGGTCAACGCCGGGAGCCTCGACCCCGACATCGCGCAGCGCTTCGGTGGCTCCACGCCCGAGGCGCTGGTGGCGTCGGCGCAGCGGGAGCTCGCGTACTTCGCCGAGGTCGGTTTCGACGACGTCAAGATCTCGGTGAAGTCGTCCAACGTCGCAGTCATGATCGACGCGTACCGCCTGCTGGCCGACACGGTCGACTTCCCGTTGCATCTCGGCGTCACGGAGGCCGGCCCGCTGCCGGGCGGGCTGGTCAAGTCGACCGCGGGGATCGCGACGCTGCTCGCCGAAGGCATTGGCGACACGATCCGGTTCTCGCTCACTGCCGATCCCGTCGAGGAAGCGCGCGCCGGCCGTCAACTGCTCGAGGCGCTCGGCCTGCGGGAGCGCAAGGGTCTCGATCTCATCGCGTGCCCGTCATGTGGTCGCGCCGAGGTCGACGTGATCCGCGTCGCACAAGAGGCTCAAGACGCGTTGAGCGCGCGCAATATCCCGTTGCAGGTCGCGGTGATGGGCTGCGTCGTCAACGGGCCCGGTGAGGCCCGTGACGCGGATCTGGGCATCGCCGCCGGCCGCGGCAAGGGGCACCTGTTCGTGAAGGGGCACGTCGTGCGGGTCGTGCCCGAAGCCGAGATGGTCGACGCGCTCGTCGAGGAAGCCGAGCGCATCGTCGAAGAGGGTGTCGAGGCGCGCCTCGCGGCTGCCGACGCCGACGCCGAGGCGATCGCCGCCGCCACCCGCGACGAGCTGATCCAGATCCAGGGGCCCGACGCCAACCACACGTCGGTGAAGATCGACAAGATCCGCGAGATCGCCGACTAGTCCCGTCACGCCCCCGAACAGCCCGCGACATCCCCGAACTGGCCCGCGATCACTCAAGTTCTCCTTGAGCGAACGCGGACCAGTTCGAGTGGTTGGGAGTGTCACACCCGTGTGGTGTCATGCGGACATGACGAAGCGGGCGGCCGATTCTCAGCTGGCGGAGCGAGCGTGCCGGCAAGATGGACTGATCTCGAGAGCGCAAGCGCTCGCATCTGGGCTCAACGATCAGAATCTTCTCGATCGGCTGTGTGCCGGTGACCTGTTACTCGTTTCGCCGGGTGTCTACCGGTATCGAGGTGTGGCGGAGAGCCGGCGCGGCGATGTCATGGCTGCATGCCTGTTCGCCGGGCCTGCCGCGGTTGCCTCTCATTCGACCGCGGCGGTACTCCATCGACTCGATGGCTTCGCCCCCGGCCGTGTCGAGCTGACGATTCCACGTCGAGCGCGCCATCTCCTCGATGGTGTTCGTTTGCATCGGCCGCGACTCGGAGTGAGCGCCGCAGAGCGCGCCGTCGTCGACGGCATGGGTCCTCGCGACCGTGCAGAGCGCGGTGCGGAGCGCTGCGTGATCACCCCGCGTGATGGGGGCGTGTGGGTGACCAGTCAGCCGCGGGCGAGCATCCGGTCCTGCCACCACTTGCGCACGCCGCTCGCGCTGCCCGCGTGGAGTCGCTCGGCGCGGAGGCGTGACTCCAGCGGCGAGTCGAGCGGCGCCAGCTCGCCAACCACCCACGTGAGCAACAGGTCGGCGAGCGTGGGGTTGCGAGGGAGCACCGGTCCGTGAAGGTACGTACCGACGAGGCGGTCGGCCAGCGCACCGTCGGTGCCGCTCCCGTCGCCGTTGCCGCCCCCGCTGACCACGCGGCCGAGGGGGGTGACGCCCGGGCCGAGCGTCGTGCGGCCGCCATGGTTCTCGAACCCGGTCAGCAGCGGAAGGCCCGTCGACGGGTCGGGCGAGACGACGACTTCGCCGATGAGTCGGGACGAGCCCGCGCGACGTGGTCGCGTTCACGAGACCGATCCCCTCGAGGACCTCGCCGTCGGCATCGATGTAGCGGTCACCGATCAACTGGAAGCCCGCGCAGACCGCGAGCACGACCGCGCCGTGGGAGCGGGCGCGCTCGACGTGCGTCTTCGATGCCCGCATGCCCGTGGCGGCCATTGATTGCGGATCGTCTTCGCCGCCGCCGAAGAGATAGACGTCGAGCGAGTCGGGAATTGACGCTCCCGCGCTGACCTCCACGAGCTCGGCGTCGATGCCGCGCCACTGGAGCCGCTGCACCAGCACCACAGCGTTGCCCCGGTCGCCGTACGTGCCCAGCAACTCCGGATATACCAGCCCGACGCGCACCGCCGATTCGCGCGGCGCCGTCACCGGCCGAACTTCCGGTACAGCGCCGAGAACTGCGTGTAGGACGCGACGATGTGCACGGTGTTGCCGGGTATACGCAGCGCGGCACGGAGCGGATCGGGCTCGACCACCGCATCGATCCCCGCATACTGCAATCGCACCGCGACGTCGAGGCAGCGGTCGCCCGCTGACGCAACGGCGTGCCCGCGCAGGAGCTCGTAGGGCACGTCCCACAACCACGACGGGTCCTTCCCGTCGGCGACGCGTGCGTTGACGGCGATGACGACGGCGCTGTCGGTGCCGGCAAGATACTGCAGCACCTCGCTCCACCCCGCGGGGTTCTTCGCCAGGAGAATGTGCGCGTCGCGGCCGTCTGCAAGGCGGACGGTCGTGTAGCGACCGGCGACCGTGTGCACCGATGCGACGGCACTTGCAGCGATCGACGGGTCGACGTCGAACTCGGTGACCGCGGCCGTCACTGCCAGCGCGGCGTTCGCAAGGTTCCAGCGGCCGGGCAGCGCGAGCTGCAGCGGCACGCGGGTGGCGTCGAGCACCAGCGTGTCGCCGTCCAGCCGGTTCGCCGTCTCGGGCGGCGCGAAGTCGCACGTCGGGCACCGGAACGCCTCGACCGTCCACTCGAGCAACGCGCCGCAGCTCGGGCACGTCGCCGCGTCGTTGCGCCATCCCGCGCCGAGCGTCACCCAGGTCGTCTTGGCCGGGCCCGCCGCCCACACGATGTGCGGGTCGGACAGCGTTCGCGACGACGCGCAGGTCGGGATGTGTCTCGCACACGGTGCGCCACTGGTCGCCGACAGCGTGGACCTCGCCGTAGCGATCGAGCTGGTCGCGGCTCAAGTTGCCGAGCACGAGGTGCTCCACCTGCAGCGGGTCGACGACGCGGCGCACCACGCGCTCGTCGACCTCGAGCACCGCAATCCCGGGACCGGGCGCACGCGCCAGGATCGGCGCGATCCCGGACGTGAGATTCGCCCCCGTCGCGTTGCTGATCACCGGCTTGCCCGCGGCTTCGAGCACGGCCACCAGCAGCTTGGTCGTCGTCGTCTTCCCGTTGGTCGCCGACACGAGGGTGACCTGCTGGCCGCGTGCGAGCTCGGTGAGCGCGTTGGGTGCCAGGCGGTTCATCACCCGGCCGCTGACGGTCGCACCCTGGCCGCGACCGCTGACGCGCGACAACCAGCCCGCGACCCGTCCCGCGGTCACCGCCATACACGTTCGGCCCGACACGTTGCTGCTCATTGCCGTTCGCGCCAGTACGTGTCGACTCGATATGGAATCGCGACAGTTGCGTGGTCGCGCGTGGCGGGATGCGAGGCCAGCATTGCACGGACCTCGCCCGCAACGACCTGCTGCTCGGCCCGCGGGAGCATCGCTACATGACTCACACCGAGCATCCGTTCCACGACGAGCGGGGGTGTCAGCACCTGCTCGTGACGGAACGTTGCTTCGTGGAGCTCGCCGAACCAAGGCGTCTCGAGAAACGCCGCGCTCACGCCGTTTGCTCTGGGCACCCCACGGGGCGTCGCGCTCGTAGCGGTCGATGATCGACCACAACGCGTCGACCCAATCCACCGAACGGTCGCGCGTGTTCCAGAGCAGTCCCATCCGGCCTCCCGGACGCAGCACACGGTGGAGCTCACGCGGCGCTTCCTGTACGTCGAACCAGTGGAACGCCTGCGCAACCGTGATCGCGTCGATCGTGCCGCCGGCGAACGGCATCGCCTCGGCGACGCCGCTCACGACGGGCACGCCGGGAACGGTTGCGGTGAAGAGCCGGCGCATGGCCTCGACCGGCTCGACTGCGATCAAGCGGGCGCCGTGCGGCGCGAGCAGACGGGTGAAGATGCCGGTGCCGGCGGCCACGTCGAGCGCCGTCGCGTCCGGCCCGATTCGAAGCGCGTCGACCAGCCACGCAACCGCGTCGAGCGGATAGCTCGGACGCGATCGTTGGTAGCGCTCGGCCCCGGCACCGAACCCTTGCTGCGCGACCTGATGGACCGACATGGAGTGGCCATCATCGCAGCGGAGTGGCTAGTCGTGCAGACCGCACTCGATCTTGTCGGTGTCGGCCCAACGACCGAAGCGGGGATCGTCACCGTTGCCGACCATAGCGGTGCACGGCCAGCAGCCGATCGACGCGTAGCCCCGCTCGGTCAGCGGATGCACCGGAAGCTCCCGGTCGCGGATGTACCCCTCGACGTCGAGGTCGGTCCACGTCGCGAGCGGGTTCACCTTGACCAGGCCGCGGCCGACGTCGTAGCTCGCGACCGGCGCGTTGGCCCGGCCGGGTGCCTCGACGCGCCGCAGGCCGGTCATCCATGCGCTCTTGCCCTCGAGCGCGCGCGCCAACGGCACCACCTTGCGGCCGCTGCAGCACGCGTCGGGTATCGGTCTGCCACAGGTCGTCGGGCTCGATCTCCGGGTGCATGACGCGCAGGTTGAGGTCGTAGCGTTCGCGCACCTGGTCGACGTACCAGAGTGTCTCGGCGAAGTGGTACTGCGTATCGAGGAAGACCACTTCCACGTCGGGCACGACGTGCGCGGCGACATCGATGAGCACGCAGTCCTGGAACGACGCCGCCAGCACCAGCCCGTCGCCGAACTCGTCGGCCGCCCAGCGCACGATTTTCGACGCCGGTGCCGACTCCAGGCGCCCGGACGTCGCGGCGAGCTCGCCGAGGCCGGGGACGACTCCTGCCAGTTTCGTCACGTCGCACACTCGCTGTCGCCGACATCGGCGACGTAGGGACCAGTCTCGTCGAAGTCTACGAAGAAGTCGGGTGCCTCTTCGGGAGTGGGGAAGTGATCGAGGTCCTTGAGTGTCGTGCCGACCGCGGTCAGCGCCACCGGAGCGGCGAGAGCCACTCGCCGAACGTCTCGCCCGCGGCACGCTCGCCCGCGAACCGACCGACGACGCGGACGACCGCCTCCGACGCTGCCTTTGCCGGCACTTGGTGGCCTTCTCGCCGAACGCGATCTCCATGTTGCCGACCCGTCCGCCGAGCAGCATCTGGTAGCCGGGCGCGGCGCGCCCGTGGGCACGGCGCTCGAGACCGACGAAGCCGATGTCGGAGATGTGGTGCTGGCCGCAGGAGTTGGTGCACCCGGAGATGTTGATGCGCACGCCACCAACCTCCGCGAGGCCGGCCTGCTCGAGCGCGGCGCCGATGTCGTCGGCGAGGCCGCGCGACTGGGTGACCGCGAGGTTGCAGGTGTCGGCACCGGGGCAGGAGACGACGTCGCGCGAGAGCTCCGCGCCCGGCTCGGCCATCCCGAGGCGCCGCGAGGCGTTCGTAGACCTCGGGGAGCTGTGCCTCGGCGAGGCCGCGCAGCACGAAGTTCTGGCGGTTGGTGATGCGTACTTCGACGCCGATGTCGCGCTGGAGGTCGGCGAGGCCGCGGCACTGATCACCGGTGATGTCGCCGAGCCGGCAGTAGGCGTACACGCTGACCGTGCCGTTGGCCCGCCCGCGCACGACGTTCGCGACGTCCCACTTCGTGGCCGAGCTCGAGACCGAGGAAGTCGACCGGGATCCCGCCGTCGGCGGCGACGTCGCTACCCATGCCTGCGGGCGCATCGCCGCGTTCCCGACACCGGCTCGGGCAGCCCGCCCGGGTAGCTCGACGACGCACGGCAGGAACTTGCGCTCCTTGACGATGCGCTCGCGCAGCTCCTCGATGCCCATCGTGTCGACGAGCCACTTGATGCGGGCGCGCAGCTTGTTGTCGCGGTTGCCGTAGTGGTCGAAGACTCGCAGGATCGACTCGATCGTGGGCAGCAGATCCTCACGGGAGGTGAAGTCCTCGAGCGCCTGCGCCGGGTGTGGGTTGGCGCCCAGACCCGCCGGCGAGGAACACCTTGAAGCCCGGCTCGAGCGTGCCGTCGGAGCGGGGCCGGTTGACGCCGATCACGCCGACGTCGTTGAACATGGCCTGGCCGCAGTCGGTCGCGCAGCCCGAGAAGTTGATCTTGAACTTGCGCGGCAGTCGCTGCGCGATCGGGTTGCGCAGGAACAGCTCGGTCGTGGCCTGCGCCCACGGGCTGATGTCGAGCACCTCGTAGGGGCACGCGCCGGCGAGGTGGCAGCCGGCGACGTTTCGCACGGTGTCGCCACACGCTTCGCGACTCGTGAGCCCGACCGAGGCGAGGAGCCGGAGCACCTCGGGGGTGTCGGCGAGCTGCACGAAGTGGAACTGCACGTTCTGGCGCGTCGTGAGGTGGCCCCAACCGCGCGAGAACGCCTCACTGATGTGGCCGAGCATCTCGAGCTGCTCGGGTTGGACCGCGTCCGTGCGGAACCTTGACGCGGACCATCTGGTTGTGGCCGCCCTGGCGCTGCCCGTAGACGCCCTGGTTCAGGCGGAACACCCGGAAGATGTCTTCGTCGATCTCGCCCGCCAGGTACTGGCCGACGGCTTCCCCGAAGCGCGTGAGCTCGTCGTCGATCTCGGGATCGAGAGGTCGGGATCGGAGGTCGCTGACGTTGATCGCCATCGCTATCGGTTTGCCGACGACATAGGGCTGCTGCTCCAGGTGAGTGGGGGGATCGGTGACGAGAACGGGCCGGGCTGCAAAATACCACTGAACAGGTCGGAATTATAACCCGACCTGTTCGCTCAGCTTTCGGGGCCGAATCGGGCGACCATCACGGGCCCGGCGGCCACCACCCCCGAGCGCCGGCCGGCCCTTCGTATGACCAGCAGCTCACGACACGGCGGCGAGCGAGCTGACACTCAACGAGATCGGCCGGGTCAGGCTGCGCACCACGGTGCCGCTCTTCTTCGACGACTACCGCCGCAACCGCACCACGGGGAGCTTCATCCTCGTCGACGAGCCGACCAATGCGACGGTCGGAGCGGGGATCATCCTCGGCCCCGCCGACTAGATGCTGCGGGGCCGCCCGACCGCTTTGCCCTTCCGCGAATGTTTGGGTTCGTCAAAGGCTGTTTGACGTACGCAGGTCGACCGGTGATCGGTTACTCCACCAAGACCGCGACGCTGTCCGGATCGTTCCTCTCGGCGACCGGGTCGGGACCATGCACGGCGGGGCTGAGCCCGGGTGACCACTACGAGATGGAGGTCAAGCTGTTCGAAACCAACGATTCGGTCAACGGTCTCTGGGTGGAGAACGATCACTTCACCCACCGATCGGCACCGGAGTCAAGGGAGCTGCCGCGCGGCGAGCGAGTCGCTAGCCTCCGCACATGCGGATGTCCCAGCTGTTCCTGCGCACGCTGCGCGACGACCCGGCCGACGCCGAGGTCGACAGCCATCGGCTGCTCGTGCGGGGCGGGTACATCCGCAAGGTCGCGTCGGGCATCTACTCGTGGCTGCCGCTCGGCAACCGGGTGCTGCGCAGGGTCGAGCAGATCGTGCGCGAGGAGATGGACGCCGCCGGCGGCGCAGGAGCTGTTGCTGCCGATCGTGCAGCCGCTCGAGCTGTGGGAGCGCACCGGCCGCGACGCCGCGTACGGGCCGATGATGTTCCGGCTCGAGGACCGCAAGGAGACCGGCTTCTGCCTCTCGCCGACGGCGGAGGAGGTCGATCACGACCACTGGTCGCGGGCGAGTACTCGAGCTACCGCGACCTGCCGGTGAACCTGTACCAGATCAACTGGAAGTACCGCGACGAGCTGCGGCCGCGCTTCGGGCTGCTGCGGGCGCGCGAGTTCCTGATGAAGGACGCGTACTCCTTCGACGTCGACCTCGACGGCCTGGCCAGGCAGCGTACGACGCGATGTACGAGGCGTACGCGAAGGTCTTCACCCGCTGCGGGCTCACGTTCCGGTCGGTGAAGGCGCAGTCGGGCGAGATCGGCGGCGACACGAGCCAGGAGTTCATGGCGGTCGCCGCGGTCGGTGAGGACGACGTTCGTGTGGTGCGAGCACTGCGACTACGCCGCCAACACCGAGGCCGCGACGCGGCAGGAGCCGACCGGCGAGCAGACGGCGGTGCCGCGCGAACGCGCCGCGAACGCGAAGCGTGCACACGCCCGACCTGCCCGGGATCGACGGCGTCGCCAAGCATCTCGGGACGCAGCCGAACCGGCTGCTGAAGTGCATCGCGTTCGACGTCGACGGCGAGCTCGGTCTCGCGCTCGTGCCCGGCGACCGCGAGGTCAACGAGTTCGCGCTCGAGCGCGCCGTCGCTCCCCGGTCAGGCCGTGCGCTCTACACCGACGACGACTTCGCCGCGCACCCCGAGCTCCCGAAGGGCTACATCGGCCCCGACTTCGCGGGCGCCAGCGTGGTCGTCGCCGACTCCGTCGGTCCGCGCGCCGCCATCGTGGGTCACCGGCGCGAACGAGGCCGACCATCACGTGACGCGACACGGTGCTCGGTCGCGACTTCACGTCGACACGTGGGCCGAGATCGTCGTGGTCGAGCCGGGCGATCCCTGCCCGAACTGCGGCGCAGCCGCTGCGCATCGACCGCGGCATCGAGGTCGGCCACGTCTTCCAGCTCGGCACCAAGTACACCGAGGCGCTCGGCGCGCCGCTACACCGACGAGGACGGCGAGCAGCACCCGATGGTGATGGGTTGCTACGGCATCGGGGTCATCCGGATCGTCGCCGCGGTCGTCGAGGAGCACCACGACGAGCAACGGCATCGCGTGGCCGCTGCCCTCGCGCCGTTCGACGTGCACGTGATCGTGCTGCCCGGCGAGGGCGACACCGCCGGCGAGGTCCGGAAGCCGCGACGCGCTCGTCGACGAGCTCGCGCCGGCGGTCTCGACCGTGCTCTACGACGACCGCGACGCGAGGCCGGGCGTGAAGTTCGCCGACGCCGATCTCCTCGGCATGCCGGTGCAGCTCATCGTCGGCGCCAAGGGCCTGGCGCGCGGCATCGTCGAGCGCAAGGTGCGCGCGACGGGCGAGCGCGACGAGCTCCCGCTCGACGGCGTCGTCGCCGCGCTCGCCGGCGCGCTCGTGACGCATGACGCTGCCCGTGATGCCGCCGGTGTCGCCGATGCTCGCGAAGCTGGCGCGCGAGCTGCCGACGGCGACCAGTGGGCTGTACGAGCCGAAGTGGGACGGCTTCCGCTGCATCGTCTTCCGCGACGGCGACGACATCGAGCTCGGCAGCCGCAACGAGCGGCCGCTCACCCGCTACTTCCCGGAGCTCGTCGAGCCGCTGCGCGCCGCGCTGCCCGACCGGGCGGTCGTCGACGGCGAGATCGTGATCATGACCGACGCACGGGCTCGACTTCGACCTGCTCTCGCTGCGCATCCATCCCGCGGCGAGCCGCGTCGACGATGCTCGCGGCCGAGACGCCGGCGTCGTTCGTGGCGTTCGACCTGCTCGCGGTCGGCGACGAGGACCTGCGCGAGCACCCGTTCGCGGAGCGCCGGGCCGCGCTCGAGGCGATGCTCGGCACGGCGACGTCGCCCGTCCACCTCACGCCCGCGTCGACCGCGATCCCGCGGTCGCGGCGCAGTGGTTCGACCGGTTCGAGGGCGCCGGGCTCGACGGTGTCGTCGCCAAGCCGCTCGACGGCGCGTACCGCGAGGGCGAGCGCAGGATGCTCAAGGTGAAGCACCTGCGCACCGCGACTGCGTGGTCGCCGGCTTCCGCACGCACAAGGACGGCAAGGGCGTCGGCTCGCTGCTGCTCGGCCTCTACGACGACGACGGCACGCTGCATCACGTCGGGGTCGCGTCGAGCTTCGCGGCGCCGAGCGCACGCGAGCTCGTCGACGAGCTCGAGCCGTACCGCGCCGACGCGCTCGAGGATCACCCGTGGCGCGACTGGGCCGAGTTCGGCGGCGGCGATCCCGACGAACCGGCGATCCGGCCAGCGCATGCCGGGCGCGCCGAGCCGGTGGAACGCGAAGAAGGACATGTCGTGGGAGCCGCTGCGCATCGAGCTGGTCGCCGAGGTCGCGTACGAGCACCTGCAGGGCGACCGGTTCCGGCACACGGCGCGGTTCCAGCGCTGGCGCCCCGACCGCGACCCGTCCTCGTGCACGCTACGAGCAGCTCGAGACCCCCGTCCCGACCGAGCTCGAGGAAGTCTTCGGCAAGTAGACGGAGTCAGGTCTTCTTCGTCTTCTTCTTCGCCTGGCTCGGCTGCACGCGTTTCGGCTCGCCGGGCATCTTCGGGAAGTTCGGTGGCCACGGCTCGTCGCCCAGGCCCTCCGCTCGTCGCGCGCCGCGAGGTCGAGCAGCGGCTCGAGCGAGTACGCGACGTCGTCGATCGCGGCCGACGGGTCACCGACCGACGCGTACCGCGCCGGTACCGTCGCGAGCGTCAGGTCGCCCGGGTCCGCGTCGGCCAGCTCGTCCCAGGTGAGCGGGCACGACACCCGACCCTCGGCGTTGCTGCGCACCGAGTAGGCCGAGGCGACGGTGCGGTCACGGGCGTTCTGGTTGTAGTCGATGAACACCTTCTCGCCCCGCTCCTCCTTCCACCACTTCGACGTCGCGAGCGCCGGCATCCTTGCGCTCGACGGCCCGGCCGAGCGCGAGCGCCGCGCGTCGCACCTCGAGGAAGTCCCAGCGGGGCTCGATCCGGACGTTGACGTGGATGCCACGCGACCCCGAGGTCTTCGGGAAAGCCGACGAGGTCGTGCTCGTCGAGCACCTCGTGGACGGCCGCGGCGACGTCTCGGACCATCGAGTAGGGCACGCCGGGCTGCGGATCGAGGTCGACCCGCAGCTCGTCGGGGTGGTCGACGTCGTCGCGCCGCACCGTCCACGGGTTGAGGTCGAGGCAACCGAGGTTGACCGCCCACACGACGTGGGCGACGTCGATCGGGCACAGCTCGTCGGCCGAGCGCCCGCTCGGGAAGGTGACCATGCACGGTCTCGAGCCACTCGGGCCGGTTCGCCGGCACCCGCTTCTGGAAGAACGGCTCGCCGGTGGCGCCGTCGGGAAACCGCTTCAGCACCGTCGGGCGTTCGTACGCGCCGCGCAGCGGCGCCGTCGCCGACGGCCAGGTAGTACCGGGCGAGGTCGAGCTTGGTCTCGCCCCGGGCCGGGAAGAAGACTTTGTCGGGATTCGTGATCCGGACGGTGTGCCCGGCCACCTCGAGCTCGACTGCCTCCGGCTTTGCCATCGTGCGCACGCTACGCCGCGGCCCGGACTTACCGGAAGGTGTTCGATATACTTGCTTGGTTCGGCCGGGACCATCCGGCCTCGCCCCGTGTCGCGGAGACGTGGGCGTAAGCCCACGTTTTTTCTTGACCGGAGCCGGGCCATTGAAATGCGAATGAGGAGGTGAGCGGGCATGACAGAGCGGATCGACACCATCGCCGGAGCGCTCGCGCCTGTCCTCGAGCCGCTCGGCCTCGAGCTCTTCGACGTGGAGCTCACGGGCACCGGGCGCGCGGCCGTCCTCAAGGTGCTCGTCGACCGCGACGGCGGTGTCGACCTCGACACGATCACCGCCGCGACGCAGGCACTGTCACCCGTTCTCGATGCCCACGACGTCGTCGCGGGCCCCGTACGCGCTCGAAGTCAGCAGCCCCGGGCTCGAGCGCCCGCTGCGCCGGCGCGAGCACTTTGTACGGGCCATCGGCGCGACTGTGAGCGTGAAGCACCGGATCGCGGACGGCAGCGTGGTGCGCGAGCGCGGCACGCTCACCGCGGCCGATGCGGTGCAGATCACCGTCGAGACCGACGGCGCGCCGCAAGCGATCACGTACGACGACATCGTGCAGGCGCGCACCGTCTTCGACTGGGGCCCCGCGCCCAAACCCGGCAAGGCGAAGCATCAACAAAAGGCTTCCCGATGAACTCAGAGATGATGGAGGCGCTCGAGAACATCGAGCGCGAGAAGGGCATCTCGATCGAGATCATGCTCGAGGCGTTGGCCAACGCACTCGTGACCGCGTACAAGCGGCTGCCAACGTCGGCCGAGGAAGCACTGGTCGAGATCGACATCGAGACCGGTGACATCAAGGTCATCGCCCAGGAGCTCGACGAGGACGGCCAGGTCGTTCGCGAGTGGGACGACACCCCCGACGACTTCGGACGCATCGCAGCGCAGACCGCCAAGCAGGTGATCCTGCAGCGCATCCGCGAAGCGGAACGCGAGATGAAATACGAGGAGTACGCGGGCCGCGAGGGCGACATCGTCACCGGCATCATCCAGCAGACCGACGCCCGGTACACCCTCCTCGACCTCGGTCGGGTCGAGGCGCTGCTGCCGCAGGCCGAGCAGGTGCAAAACGAGCGCTACGACCACGGCAGCCGGCTCAAGGCGTACATCGTCGAGGTCCGCAAGACGGCGAAGGGTCCGCAGATCGTGGTGTCGCGCACGCACCCCGGTCTCGTGAAGCGACTGTTCGAGCTCGAAGTGCCCGAGATCGTCGACGGTGTCGTCGAGCTGAAGGCGATCGCACGCGAGCCGGGTCATCGCACGAAGCTCGCGGTCGCATCCAACGACAACAACGTCGATCCGGTGGGCGCTTGCGTGGGTGCACGCGGTTCGCGCGTCCGCATGGTCGTCAACGAGCTGCGCGGCGAGAAGGTCGACATCGTGCCGTACAGCGACAACCCGCAGGAGTTCGTGATGAAGGCGCTCGCGCCGGCGCGCGTGCGTGAGGTGCGCATCCATCCGGATACGGGCACTGCCGAGGTCATCGTGCCCGACTTCCAACTGTCGCTCGCGATCGGCAAGGAAGGACAGAACGCGCGGCTCGCCGCCCGGCTCACCGGTTGGCGCGTCGACATCAAGAGCGAGGCGCAGCTCGCCGAGGAAGAAACCGGCGGGGGCGTCGAGTACGCCGAAGGCGAGTGGGTCCAGAGCGCGACCGGCGAGCTCGTGTGGCAGCCGGCCGAGGGCGGCGAGGCGATCTCGGCTGCAGCCGCCGGCTACGCCGCTCCCGATGCGGCGGGTGCGGTCACGACCGAGCCCGTGGTGCCGGCGGCCGCGAACGCCGCCGAGCCGGCCGAAGACGCGCCCGTCGTGCTCGACGAGGAAGTTGCGGCGGTCCCTGACTCTCCGGACGCAAGATCCGAGCTGCCCGCCGGTGAGGCAACCGACGACACTGCGGCCCCCGCTGCGGAGGCCGCGGTCGACGCCGGCTCG
Source organism: uncultured Actinomycetes bacterium (assembly GCA_963813635.1). Classification (GTDB taxonomy): domain Bacteria; phylum Actinomycetota; class Acidimicrobiia; order IMCC26256; family JBBRZM01; genus JBBRZM01. The sequence continues at coordinate 466,879 of CAWEZO010000007.1, forward strand.
GCGCGTGACGGAGGAGGCGACTGACGCTGGCCCGCCGCCGCACATGCGTCGGTTGCCGGCGCACAGCCGACCCGTCCGAGCTGCAACGCATCGCCCGGCGGCCCGACGGCTCCCTTGGAGCGGGCCCCGGATCCGGCCGCGGCGCATGGTTGTGTGCCGGGTCGCTAGCGTGCACGGAGCAGGCGTTGCGGCGACAGGCATTGAGCCGGGCGCTGCGGAGTCCGATTACCGCCACTGAGCAGGAATGGTTACGCGCGACAATGTCCCGATGAACGGCTGATCACGGCGGTCGGGACCGCCGGAGAAGCTGAGTGCGCCCGAGTGGCGCGAGCGACGACGACGAAGGCGAGCAAGGGTCTTGGCCACCAAGAAAATCCGGGTCTACGAGCTGGCGAGAGAGTTGGGCGTGGAGAACCACGTCGTGCTCGAGCTCGCCGAAGAGCTCCGCATCGGGGTCAAGAGCCACTCTTCGAGCATCGAAGATCCACAGGCCGACCGGGTGCGCCGGCTCGCCGACTCCAAGGGCCTGCGGCGCGAGCCGGTCGTCGAGGAGCCCAAGCCGGCGAAGGCAGCGCCGGCCAAGGCCGCGCCCAAGAAGGCGAAGCCCGCCACTGACAAGCCCGCACCCGACGGCGACACCGTCACCCCGGCGGAGCCTGAGCCGATGCCCCTGCCGCCGCACCGGGTGGTGCGCTCCACCGGCGGCATCCCCGAACCCGAGCGCGCGCCGATGCCGGCGCCGCCGCCGCACCGCGCGACCGGAGTCCCGGCCCGGGAGCCGTCGGCCGAACAACCCGCTGCGGCCGCGACCGATGCGCCGGCCGCCGCGCCCGACACCGCGGCCAGTCCGATCCCGCCCCCGCCCGGTGGTGGCCGTCCGATCCCGCCCCCGCCCGGCCAGCGCACGCCACCCGGTCGGCCCGGCGGCGCGGGTCCTCGCGCACCGGCAGTGGTCCGCCGCGCACCGGTGGCTTCACGCCCCGCCCGAATGCCGGTGGCGGATTCCCCCGCGCACCGGCGCGCCCGGTGGCGGCCCCGGCGGTCGCCCCGGTGGCGGTCCCGGTGGCGGCCCCGGCGGACGCGGCGGTCCCGGTGGTGGCCCCGGCGGTCGTGGCCGCCCCGGCGGACCGCAGGGCCAGCGCCCGCGGCGCAAGAAGCGGCGCCGCCGCAACCTGGAGGAGCTCGGGCCGGCGTCGATGCCCACGCTCACGCCGCTCGACGCGCCGGTGCCCGAGGGCGAGATCGTCGTGCAGCGCGGCAGCACGATTCAAGAGCTCGCGCCCAAGCTCAACCGCACGACGGCCGACCTTGTCCGCCTGCTCTTCGACGCGGGCGAGATGGTCACCGGCACGCAGTCGCTCGCCGACGAGATGATCGAGCTCATCGCCGAGACGCTCGGCGCCGAGGTGCTGCTCGTCGAGCCCGGCCAGGAAGCCGAGCTCGAGCTGCAGGCGCTCCTCGGTGACGACGACGAAGAGGAAGACGAGGCGCTGCTCGAGCCGCGCGCGCCGATCGTCACCGTGATGGGCCACGTCGACCACGGCAAGACGACGCTGCTCGACACGATCCGCTCGGCCAACGTGGTCGCAGGCGAAGCGGGTGGGATCACACAGCACATCGGCGCGTACCAGATCGAGCGCAACGACCGCACGATCACGTTCATCGACACGCCCGGTCACGAGGCGTTCACCGCGATGCGGGCGCGCGGCGCGCAGGCGACCGATATCGCGGTACTGGTTGTCGCGGCCGACGACGGCGTGATGCCGCAAACCGTCGAGGCGATCAACCACGCCCGCGCCGCCGAGGTTCCGATCATCGTTGCGATCACCAAGATCGACCGCGACAACGCCGACACCAGCCGTGTGCGCCAGCAGCTCGTGGAGCAGGAGCTCGTGCCCGAGGCGTGGGGTGGCAACACCATCGTCAACGAGGTGTCGGCGCCGCAGGGGTTGGGTGTCGAAGAGCTGCTCGACGCCATCATCCTCGTCGCCGATCTCGAGGAGCCGCCGCTGGCCGCCAACCGGAAGGCACCGGCTCGTGCGTTCGTGCTCGAGTCCAACCTCGATCCCGGGCGCGGCCCGGTCGTCACCGCCCTCATCGACACCGGCACGCTCCGCGTCGGCGACCCGGTGGTCGCGGGTGGGGGCTGGGGCAAGGTGCGGGCGCTGTTCGACGAGCACGGCAACTCGGTCATCGAGGCCGGTCCGTCGATGCCGGTCGAAGTGCTCGGTCTCGACGACGTTCCCCTCGCAGGCGACGAGCTGCGGGTGGCACCCGACGACAAGACCGCACGCATCGTGGCCGAAGCCCGCGCCCACCGGCGCCGGACTGCGAGCCTCGCGCATCCCATGTCGCTCGCCGGCGGTGCCCGCCTCGAAGACATCTTCGCCATGGTGCAGCGGGGCGAGGTCGCCACCCTCAACCTCATTCTCAAGGCCGACGTGCACGGCTCACTGGAGGCCGTCACCGAATCGTTGCGCAAGCTCGACCAGGAGCACGAGGAAGTCCGCCTGTCGTTCGTGCTGCGCGGGGTCGGTGGCATCACCGAGTCGGATATCAACCTCGCGGCGGTGTCCAACGCCACCGTCGTCGGCTTCAACGTGCGTCCCGACCGCAAGGCACGTGAGCTCGCGGAGACCCAGGGCGTCGATCTGCGCTTGTACGAGGTGATCTACAAGGTCCTCGAAGACGTGCAGTCCGCGCTGATCGGCATGCTCAAGCCCGAGTTTGTGGAGGCCGTCACCGGCGAAGCCGAGGTGCGCGAGGTCTTCTCGGTACCGCGCGTCGGCAAGGTGGCCGGTTGCTACGTGCGTGAGGGCACGATCACCCGGGGCTCGAAGGTGCGGTTCCTGCGCGACGGCACCGTCATCTGGAACGGCGCGATCTCTTCGCTGAAGCGATTCAAGGACGATGCGCGCGAGGTGCAGTCGGGGTTCGAGTGCGGCATCGGCTTGGAGAATTACCAGGATCTCAAGCCGGGCGACGTGATCGAGACGTACGAGGTCAAGGAGATCGCGCGCACTGCGCCCGGCGCGTCCTGATCCGAGCGTCGACGAGGGAGCGTTTGATGCGGAACCGTCCGCTCGTCTTGATCCTCGCTGTGACGTGTGCAGATCCACTTGGTTCACGAGTCCGGCGACCACAAGTTCGCCGCGGTCGGATTGTTCGTCGAGATCGGAGCCGACAACCTCGCGCTCGCACCGATTGTCGCCGCCATCCCCGCCCCGGGGGAGCAGCCGAAGGCGACGAGCGCCGACGTCGACCTCTCGAAAGTCGTGCCCACCGACACCAAGGCGCATCGCTGCAACGGGTCGCTCACCACGCCACCCTGCACCGAAGGCATCACATGGATCGTCTTTGCGACGCCGATCACGCTCGGAGCCGACCAGGTTCAGGCCCTGCTCGCGACGACGCAGCAGCCGAGCAACCGTCCCGTCCAGCCGCTGAACGGTCGCCGCATCGAGCAGGTGGCCGCGCAGCCGTGACCGCAGCCCGAGTGCCGCAACGCGTACTGGAGCCGTAACAATGGTGACGTGCATGCCGTGGCCGTCTGCTTCGATCTCCACGTGCCTGCCAGCCGGTCGCTGAAGGCGAAGCGTGCGACCATCCGCCCGATCGTCGACGGTCTACGCCACAAGTACCGCCTGTCGGTCGCGGAGGTCGATCATCACGACCGCTGGCAGCGAGCCGCGATCGGCGTGGCGATCGTCGCCGAGAGCGAGCGCCACCTGCACGAGGTGCTCGACACCGTGGAACGTTTCGTGGCCGCCGCGCCGGACGTCGAGCTGCTCGACACGTCGACTCGGTACCTCGAGCCGGGCGATTGACGTGCCGCGCCCGAAGCAAAACCCGCGGCGGTATCCGCGCATCGCACGGGTCAACGAGATCGTGCACGAGGTGGTGGCCGACGAGCTCGAACGGCTCTCCGATCCGCGCCTCGGATTCGTCACCGTCACCGGCGTCGAGGTCACGTCGGATCTGCGTCAGGCCACCGTCTACTATTCGGTGCTCGATCCCACTGACCAGCACCCCGACACCGCCGCCGCGCTGGTTTCGGCATCTCCGCACCTCCGCACGGTGCTCGGTCGCCAGGTTCGGCTCAAGTACATCCCGCGACTGTCGTTTCATGAGGACCCGGCAGTTGCGCAGGGCCGGCGGGTCGAGGAGATCATCCGCAACCTGCACCACGACAAGCAGGAGGAATCGTGAGCGTCAGCAGCGAGAACGGCGAAGTCGGCGACGCACTCGTCGCGGCCGCCAAGGCGATCACCGAGGCCGATGAGCTCGCGCTCGCATGTCACGTGAACCCCGATGGTGACGCGCTCGGTTCGATGCTCGGCTTGTTCCACGTGCTGCGCGCCGCCGGTCGAACCTGTGTCGCCTCATTCCCCGCGCCGTTCGCAACTGCACCGCACTACCGGCAATTGCCGGGCTTGGACCTGCTCACGCCGCCGGCCGATTTTCCCGCTGAGCCCGACGTGATGATCACCTTCGATTGCGGCTCGCTCGGACGGCTGAGCGAGCTCGAGCCGGCGGCGAAAGCGGCGCGCGAGCTCATCGTGATCGACCATCACATCTCCAATAAGCGCTACGGCACGATCAACGTCATCGACCCGCAGGCCGCGGCGAGCGCCGTGCTGGTGCACCGACTCGTCGGCGAACTCGGCCTCGACCTCGACCGCTCCGCCGCGGTGTGCATCTACGCGGCGCTGGTCTGCGATACCGGTCGTTTCCAGTACGACACCACGACGGCCGCGGTGTTCGAGCTCGCCCGCGAGTTGATGGAGTTCGACCTCCCGGTCGCGGAGCTCAGCCGCACGCTCTTCGAGGAGCACCGCTTCGCGTACGTGCAGCTGCTGGGCGAGGCGCTGGCCAACGCCGAGCTCGTCCGCGAGCAACGGTTTGTGTGGACCGCGGTCACGCAGGAGATGTTGCGTCGTCACGATGTCACGATGGACGAGGTGGAAGGGCTCATCGACATTCTGCGCCGCACTTCCGAAGCCGAGGTGACGTGCGTGCTGAAAGAAGAGGTCGACGGATCGGTGCGCGTGAGTCTGCGATCGCTCGGTCGCATCGACGTGTGCCGTGTCGCGGAGGCGCATGGAGGCGGAGGGCACCGCTTTGCCGCCGGTTTCACGTCGACGCTCGACATCCCGAGCGTCGTCGCTCGCCTCCAAGCCGCGGTCTGAGGCGCGCGGCGAGACGATGCTTCGAGAGCGATCCCTGTTGCGGCGCCGATGAGCACCGATGGCCTGGTCGTCGTCGACAAGCCCGCCGGGTGCACGTCGCATGACGTGGTGGCGAAGCTGCGCAAGGCGTACGGCCAGCGGCACGTCGGGCACGCCGGCACGCTCGACCCCGACGCCACCGGCGTGCTGCTGGTAGGGCTCGGACGCGCCACGCGCCTTCTGCGTTTCCTTCAGGACACGCAGAAGGAGTATCGGGGCGAGATCGTGTTCGGCATCGCGACGACCACCCTCGACAGCAGCGGTGACATCATCGACAAGCGTCCGATGCCGCTGACCCGCGATGAGGTCGAGGCGGCGACCGAGCAGTTCCTCGGAGACATCGAGCAGATGCCGCCGATGGTCTCGGCGGTGAGGGTTGGCGGCCGTCGCCTGCACGAGCTGGCGCGCCACGGCAAAGAGGTTGATCGCGCACCCCGCCAGGTGCACGTCGACCGCTTCGAGATCGAGGCGTTCGAGCCCGGTCCGTATCCGGTCGCTACCGTCCGCGTCGAGTGCGGGAGTGGCACGTTCATCCGTTCGCTTGCCGCCGACGTCGGAGAAGTGCTCGGCGGCTGCGCGCATCTCGCGCGCGCTCCGGCGACTGCGTGTCGGCTCGTTCGCCCTCGCTGAGTCCCATCCTCTCGAGGTGATCGAGGCCGACAGCGACGCGGTCGTGCTGCCGCCGGCGGCAGCGATGCGCGACCTCCCTCGCGTCGAGCTCGACACGGAGCAGGTGCGCGCGGTTGGTCACGGCGTGACGTTCCCCGCCCCGGTGCTGCTGGGTTCTTCCGCAGAGCCGGGGCCGTTCGCGCTCGTCGACCCGGCGGGCGACCTCGTTGCCGTTTACGAGCGGCGGAAGGCCGCGGTGAAGCCGGCGGTCGTGCTCGCGCCGGTCGAAGCCGACTAAGAAGCCCACATGCGCGTGCTCACGCCGGCCGAGGAAGCCGCCCGTCCCGCGCCCGGTGCCGTGGTCACGATCGGCGCGTACGACGGCGTGCACCTCGGCCACCAGGCGGTGCTCCGACTCGTGCGGGAGCTGGCCGACGCGCGCGGCCTCGAGGCCGCGTGCGTGACCTTCGACCGCCACCCGGCCGAGGTGGTGCGGCCCGAATCGGCCCCCAAGCTCCTCACGACGCTCGAAGAGAAGCTCGAGCTGCTCGCGGCGACGGGATATCTCGACGAGTGCTGTGTGCTGCCGTTCGACGAGGAGCGCTCGCGCGAACCGGCCGAGGAGTTCGTGCGCGAGGTGCTCGCCGACTTGATGGGCGCGCGGCTCGTGGTCGTCGGCGCCGACTTCCATTTCGGTCACGGCCGCGGCGGCGACGTCGCGCTGCTGCACCGCATGGGCGCGGAGCTCGGCTTCGAGGTGCTCGGTCTCGGCCTGGTCGCGATCGACGGTGACCCATCCGGCGCTCCGTACTCGTCGACGCAGATCCGCCATCTGCTTGCCGCCGGCGACGTCGCCGGGGCCGCCGGGCTGCTCGGGCGCGCGCACGAGGTGCGGGGCACGGTGGAAGTGGGCGACCGGCGTGGACAGCGACCTGGGGTTCCCGACCGCCAACCTCGCGGTGCCACCCAACATCTGCCTGCCTGCGGACGGGATCTACGCCGGCACGTTCGTCGGCGAAGACGGGGTGGAGCGGCCGGCCGCCGTCTCGCTGGGCCGCCGGCCCACGTTCCACGCCGACGCCGAGGTCTCGCTCCTGGAGGCGTACGTGCTCGACTTCGACGGCGACCTGTACGGGGAGTACGTGAAGGTCCGCTTCGTGGAGCGCCTGCGCGGCGAGCAACGCTTCGACTCGGTCGACGCCCTCGTCGCGGAGATCACCCTCGACGTCGCCGCGACCCGCCGGCTCGTCACCTGACCGCCGCTCACGCCGCCCGAAGCGGGCACCTCGCGCCCACCCTCCCGCGAACTTGCGTCGCAATCCGGGGTGTGATCCCGGCTGCTGACGCAAGAATGGCTTTGGGGCGGTCGTCCGCCGATGGCGCCGCTGGGCTCTGCATCGTGGGCCCGTGCTACCGTGTGGCTCGTGCGTCGGCAGGGAGCCGATGCATTCCCGCACCTCAGAAGGTTTCTTTCTTCTCGATGCCCGATACCACTGCCACAATCGCAGAGCACCGCCTCCATGAGACCGATACCGGCTCACCGGAGGTGCAGGTGGCGCTCCTCACGGGGCGTATCAACCACCTGACCGAGCATTTGAAGGTCCACAAGAAGGACCATCACTCGCGTCGCGGTCTGCTCATGCTCGTGGGCCAACGGCGTCGGCTGCTCGATTACCTCCGGCGCAACAACGTCGACCGGTACCGGGCGATCATCGGGAAGCTCGGGCTTCGAAGGTAACCGGGACAGGGGAGCGGGTCGTCCGCTTCTCCGAGCAAGACCGCGAGAGCGAAGTCGGTTGTCAGTTGCCACCGCCAGCACGGGGGCCGTGACAACTGGGAACCGGGATCCTCTCGCCCAAGAGTCGGCGCAGGGCGTCGACGAGAGAGGAGTGCCCGCATGCCTGATTCCAAGGCGCTCGGCGCAGTTCGCGTAGCCGGTCCCATCAACGAGGCCGGGCTCACCATGTCATTGGAGACCGGCACGCTCGCGCCCCAGGCGCACGGCGCGGTCGTGGTCCAGGTCGGCGACACCACCGTGTTGTCGACGGTCGTCACCAGCAAGCCCCGTGAGGGGATCGACTTCTTCCCGCTGACGGTCGACGTCGAGGAGCGGATGTACGCCGCGGGCAAGATCCCGGGCTCGTTCTTCCGCCGCGAGGGTCGTCCGGGAGAGCAGGCCGTGCTCACGTGCCGGCTCACCGATCGGCCGCTGCGCCCGTCGTTCCCCGGCGACTTCCGCAACGAGGTGCAGGTGATCGCCACCATCCTCGGTGCCGACCTCGAGAACCCGCACGACATCGCGTCGATCAACGGCGCGTCGGCCGCGCTGATGGTGTCGGGCATTCCGTTCGACGGTCCGATTGGTGCCGTGCGCCTCGCCCAGCACGAAGGCGAATGGGTCGCGCACCCCACGTATCAAGCCGGCGACGAGTCGACCTTCGAGCTCGTCGTTGCCGGACGCAAGCTCGCCCACGGCGACGTCGCGATCATGATGGTCGAGGCCGGTGGCACCGAAGCCTCTTGGGAGCTCTACGAGCAGGGCGCCAAGAAGGTGACCGAGGAGGTCATCGCCGAAGGGCTCGAAGTAGCCAAGAAGTGGATCGGCGCGTCGATCGACCTGCAACTCGATCTGGTCAAAGGCGTCCAGGAGGCGAGCGGGCCGATCGAGGTCCTCGACTACGAGCCGCGTGTCGACTACACCGACGACGTCTTCGACGCGGTCGGCGATTCGGTGCGTGAACCCACCGCGGAGGCAATGGCGATCGCGAACAAGGCCGACCGCAACGGGCGCCTCGACGAGATCCTTGGCGCACTGACCGCAGAGCTCGTCGGCTCCGACACCGCACCCGGAGCATTTGCCGGTCGTGAGGGCGAGATCAAGAAGGCCTTCCGTTCAGTGCAGAAGCAGGTCGTGCGTAGCCGCATCGTCAACGACGGTGTGCGTATCGACGGGCGGGGGCTCGGCGATCTCCGCAACATCTCGGCTGCTGTCGGGCTCATCCCGACGGCACACGGCGACGGTCTCTTCCAGCGCGGCGAGACGCAAGTGCTCACCGTCACCACGCTCGGTATGCCTCGCATGGAGCAGATGCTCGACACGATCGGCATCGACGATCGCAAGCGCTACATGCACCACTACAACTTCCCGCCCTTCTCAACCGGCGAGACCGGCCGTGTCGGTTCGCCGAAGCGGCGTGAGATCGGCCACGGTGCGCTTGCCGAGCGGGCGCTGCTCCCCGTGGTACCGAGTGCGCAGGAGTGGCCGTACACCTTGCGGGTCGTGTCCGACGTCTTGTCGTCGAACGGCTCGTCGTCGATGGCATCCGTGTGCGGTTCCACGCTGTCGCTGATGGACGCCGGCGTGCCGCTGAAGGCACCGGTCGCCGGGATCGCGATGGGACTCGTCTACCACGACGGCAGGTACACGACGCTCACCGACATTCTCGGCGCGGAGGACGCGTTCGGCGACATGGACTTCAAGGTCGCAGGTACGACCGACTTCGTCACCGCGTTGCAGCTCGACACGAAGATCGACGGCTTGCCCGCCGACGTGCTCCTCGAGGCGTTGCACCAGGCGAAGGAAGCCCGCCTGAAGATTCTCGACGTGATGGCGGACGCGATCTCGGAGCCGAGAGGCGACGTGCGCGAGACGGCACCGAAGATCGTGAGCTTCGAGATTCCGATGGACAAGATCGGCGAGGTCATCGGGCCCAAGGGCAAGGTGATCAACACCATCCAGCAGGAGAGCGGCGCCGACATCTCCGTGAGCGACGACGGCGTCGTGGGCACCGTGAGCATCGGCTCGAAGGACGGCGAGAAAGTCGAGGAGGCCAGGCGCCGCATCGAGCTGATCCTCGATCCACCGACCGCCGAGCTCGGAGCCGAGTACACCGGTCGCGTGGTCAACATCACGAAATTCGGCGCGTTCGTCAATGTCCTGCCGGGCCGCGACGGGTTGCTCCATATCTCCAAGCTGGGCCAAGGAAAGCGCATCGACCGCGTCGAAGACGTGCTCTCGCTCGGCGACGAGCTGCAAGTGCGCGTCGACGACATCGACAACCAGGGGAAGCTCTCGTTGTCGCTGCTCGGTGACGACTCCGGCGGCGACGGCGACGGCGATCGTGGTGGCCGCGACCGTGATCGCGATCGCGATGAACGGCCGCCGCGGCGTGAGCGCAGTGAGCGCCCGAGATCCACAGAACCGCGCAGCAGCGAGGGCGGAGACGGGCGGGCCACATCGGAGTCCCGGGCGCGCGCGTCCGACGATGCCGATACCGAGGTTGCCTCGTTCGAGAAGGTCTGGGAGGACCAGGTCAAGGACGAGTTCGGCGACCTCGGTCCGGCCGAGGCGGCCCGCAGTAGCGGCCCCGGCGGCGCCCCCCGTAGTGGTCGTGGCGGCCGGCGCGGTGGTCGTGGCGGCGGTGGTCGTGGCGGCAGTGGCGGCGGCCGCGGGGGCCGGTAAACCCGGGCCGTGGCCGTGCCGATGACCTCTGGGTGACCACCTGGGCGCCTGGCCGCGCATGACCGAGCACATTCGGCACACAGCGCTCGAAAACGGGCTTCGAGTTGTCACCGAACAACTTCCCGCACTGCGGAGCGCGGCAATCGGCTTCTGGGTGGGCACCGGCTCGCGCGACGAGACCGAGGCGCTCCACGGCGCAAGCCACTTTCTCGAGCACCTGCTGTTCAAGGGATCCGAGAAGCGACCCGCGCACGAGATCGCGGAGGCGATCGAGTCGATCGGCGGCGACATGAATGCGTTCACCACGCAGGAGATGACCGCGTTCTACGTGCGCGTCCCTGACGCGGAGCTCGAGCTTGCCGTCGACATCCTCTCGGACATCTTCTGGGCGCCGGCGATACGCGAGGACGAGGTCGAGTCGGAACGACACGTCATCCTCGAAGAGATCAACATGCGCGACGACACTCCCGACGATCTCGTGCACGAGCTCCTCGCGCAGGCACTGTGGAACGGCCATCCGGTCGGCCGTGAAGTGATCGGCACCACCGAGTCGGTCACGGACATGGCACGCGAGACGATCGCCGGGCACCACCACAAGCACTACGAACCCCGCAACGTCGTCGTCGCTGCCGCCGGCAACCTCGAGCACCAGCAGGTCGTCGACCTGGTGAGCGCGCGCGAGTGCCGGCGGGTCTCGGGTCTCACGCAAATCGGTTTCACGGCTACACCGGCTTGCCGGCGCGTCCGCTGACCGTGATGACCCGCGCGACGGAACAGGCTCATCTCGTGCTCGGGATGCGGGCGTTCTCGCGCCACGATCCCGACCGGTTTGCGCTGACGGTGCTCAACACCGCCCTGGGCGGCGGAATGTCGTCGCGGTTGTTCGAAGAGGTTCGCGAGAAGCGCGGCTTGGCGTACGCCGTGTACTCCTACCGCATTGCGTTCGACGACACCGGTGCCCTCGCGATCTACGCAGGCACAAGCCCGGGACGGGTCGACGAGGTCTTGGGCGTCATCGACGCGGAGCTGGCACGCCTCGTGAACGAGGGCGGCATCTCTGCGCGCGAGCTCGACGCGGCGAAGGGCCATCTGAAGGGATCGATGGCCCTGTCGCTCGAGAGCTCGACCAGCCGTATGAACCGAATCGGCAGCAGCGAGCTGACGATGCGCGAGATCCTCTCGCTCGACGAGCTCGTGCAACGGGTCGATGCGGTGACTCCCGACGCGGTTGCCCGCGTTATCGATCGCGTCGTCGCGCAGGGTGAGCGGAGCCTCGTTGTGATCGGTCCCATCGACGAGTCGGCGTTCACAGCCCGCGTCGCCTGATCCCGGGTCGCGCTCCCTGCCGGGTCGGATACCGGCCGGGGCAACGCGGAGGTGCAATTCGCCGCCGCTCGGTAGGCTCCGGGCATGATCAAGGTGGGGGTGTTCGGCGCCGGCGGGCGGATGGGCTCGACCGTCTGCCAGGCAGTGCTCGACGACCCCGAGCTCGAGCTGGTCGCCGCGATCGACCCCGAGCACGCGGGGATCGACCTCGACCAGCTCGGCATTCACGGCACCGGCCTGCACGTCGGCGCGAAGCCGGGTGCCCTCGCCGACGCCGGCGCGGAGGTCGCCGTCGACTTCACCGTGCTCGAAGCCGCCCGCGAGAATCTGTCGTGGTGCGCCGACAGCGGCGTGCACGCCGTGGTCGGCACGACCGGCTTCACGAGCGACGACATCGCGCAACTCCGGGCCCAGTTCACCGACGGCAACGCGCACGCGGTCATCGCTCCCAACTTCGCCATCGGCGCCGTGCTCATGATGCGCTTCGCCGAGCTGGCGGCGCCGTACTTCGAGACCGCCGAGGTGATCGAGATGCACCACGATCAGAAGGTCGACGCCCCATCAGGCACCGCCATGCTCACGGCGGAGCGTATGGCGGCCGCCTCCGACCAGTGGTCAGCCGATCCCACGACCAAGGTGACCGCGGCGGGGCGCGAGGCGCCGAAGGGGCGCCCGGCATCCGAGTGCACTCGGTTCGCCTCAACGGGCTCGTCGCCCACCAGGAAGTGATCCTCGGGACAACCGGCCAGTCGCTGACGATCCGCCACGATTCCTATGACCGCACATCGTTCATGCCCGGCGTGCTCCTCGCGATTCGCGGGGTGCGAGCGCGTCCCGGATTGACCGTGGGTCTCGACGCGCTGCTCGGTCTCTGAGCTCGGGTCGCACCCGGGACGGGCAGGAAATCGGCTGTTAGGGTCCAATCGCCATGAGCGACGCCGTGCACCCGATTCTCGCTGTGCGCAACCTCGAGGTCGCCTACAACGGCGTCATCCTCGTGCTCCGCGGCGTGAGCATCGACGTGCCGACCGGCTCCGTGGTCGCGGTGCTCGGTGCGAACGGCGCGGGCAAGACGACCCTGCTGCGCGCGGTCTCCGGACTCCTTCCCACACATGACGGCGAAGTCACCAAGGGCGAAGTCGAGTTTGACGGCCACCCGATCGCCCACACGGCGCCGGCAGCGATTGTGCGACGCGGCCTGGCGCAGGTGATGGAGGGCCGGCGGATCTTCGCGGAGCTCACCGTCGACGACAATCTGCGCGCCGGCGCGTACACGCGTCGCGACAGCGCCAAGGTGCGTGAGAGCTACCAGCACGTGATGGACCTGTTCCCGGTGCTGCGCGACCGGCGGAGGTCAACCGCCGGTTACCTCTCGGGTGGAGAGCAGCAGATGGTGGCGATTGGCCGCGCCCTGATGGCGTCACCGCGGCTCTTGCTGCTCGACGAGCCGTCGTTGGGTCTCGCGCCGATGATCGTGCGACAGATCCGCGACATCATCGTGGCGATCAACAACGAAGGCACGAGCGTGCTCCTGATCGAGCAGAACGCCACGCTCGCGCTCTCGATCGCGCAGCACGGATACGTGCTCGAGAACGGCCGGGTGGTGAAAGCCGGACCCGGACCGGAGCTCCTGGCCGACCGCGACATCCAGGAGTTCTACCTCGGCGTCGGCGAGGCGGGCCGCCGCTCGTTCCGCGACGTGAAGAGCTACCGGCGCAAGAAGCGGTGGAGCGCATGAGCGTCGCCGCACCGCGCGCCGAGAGCCCGCTCCTCGACGTCTCCGAGCTGACCCTCCGGTTCGGGGGCGTCACCGCGCTCAACAACGTGTCGTTCACGGTGCAGCCGGGCGAGCTGTCCGCGGTCATCGGACCGAACGGCGCGGGCAAGACGTCGATCTTCAACTGCCTCAATGGGGTCTACCGGCCGCAGGCGGGCCACATGCTGCTCGATGGTGTCGACCTCGTCGGGAAGCGGCCGCCTGCGATCGCGGCTCGCGGAGTCGCGCGCACGTTCCAGAACCTCGGGCTCTTCTCCAACCTCGACGTTGATCGACAATCTCATGCTCGGCCGGCACCTGCTGATGCGCACCGGCTTTCTCGCCGGCGCGCTCTGGTTCGGGCGGGCGAAGCGCGAAGAGATCGTGCACCGGCGACGCTGCGAGGAGATCGTCGAGCTCCTGGAGCTCGGGCCGTTTCGCCGGCAGCCGGTGGGGATGCTTCCGTACGGAATCCAGAAGCGCATCGAGCTCGGTCGCGCGCTGGCGATGGATCCGATGCTGCTCCTCCTCGACGAGCCCGTGGCGGGGATGAACCTCGAGGAGATCGAGGACATGGCGCGCTACATCCTCGAGGTACGCGACGAGCTGCGGCTCGCCATGATCCTCGTCGAGCATGACATGCACATGGTCATGGACATCGCCGACCGGGTGCTCGTGCTCGACTTCGGCCAGGCGATCGCGTCGGCACACCGGCCGAGATCCAGTCCGATCCGAAGGTGATCGCGGCATACCTCGGGCAGGCGTCATGACCGTCGCCGTCGACGGCCGTGCAACGGGTGCGACCTCGGCGCCGCAGGTCTCGTCGCTCCCGGCGCGGCTGCTCCAGAACGCGAGGACGCGAGGCGCGCCGGGTCGCGATCCGGCAAAAGCGTCTCGGAGTCTGGGACGAGCACACATGGACCGACGTCGCGGCGCGCACCGCCCGTCTGGCGTCGGGCCTCCTCGAGCTCGGTGCCGTGGCGGGCGATCGAATCGCCGTGCTCTCCGGCAACCGGGTGGAGTGGATCGTCGCCGATCTCGCGATCCAGGGCATCGGAGCTCTCACGGTCGGGCTCTACCCGGACAGCCCGGCCGGCGAGCTGCGTCATGCGCTGCGGGACTCCGGCAGCTTCGTCATGATCGTCGAAGACGAGGAGCAGCTCGACAAGGCGCTCGAGCTCCGCGAGCAGCTGCCGCGCTTGCACAAGATCATCGTGATCGACACTCGCGGAATTCGCGAGATCGACGGCGAGTCCGTCCTCAGTCTCGAGGAAGTCGAGGTGCTCGGGGAGGTGCGCGCGGATGATTGGCCGCGGCGTGTCGCCGCCCTCGACCAGAGCGCTCCCGCGACCGTCATCTACACGGCCGGCACCACCGCACTCCCAAAGGGTGCTGTGCTGTCGCACGCCAACCTCGTTGCCGCGGCCGACATCGCCAACGAGACGCTCGGTGTGCGCGCCGGTGACGACCTGTTCTCCTACCTGCCGTTCGCCTTCGTGACCGAGCGCCTTCTCTCCAGCTGTATCGCGGTCTCGACCGGCGCGGTCGTGAACTTCGGCGAGGGTGCCGACACGTTCGGCGCCGATCTCGCCGAGCTGCAACCGACGGTGCTGCTCGGCGTTCCCCGTGTATGGGAGCTGCTGCTCGGCGGCGCGCGGCTCCGGGAAGCCGGCACGCGCCGACTCAAGCGGGCGATGCTGCGTTACTGGTACCGGCGCGGGGAGCGGCTCGCGGCGCGGCGCCGGCGCGGGCGAGTCGGCCTGCTCGGTCGGAGCACCGGCGCGGTCGGTTGGGTGCTGCTCTACCGGAGCCTGCGCACGAAGCTCGGGTTGCGGCGTATACGTGTCGCGTTGTCGACGGCCGCGCCGATCGCCCCGAGCGTGCTCGAGTACTTCGAATCGATCGACGTCTCGATCCGCGAGCTCTACGGGCAGACGGAGGACGCCGGCGTCGTGTCATGCACGCCGGCGGTCGGTGTGCGCCCGGGCACGACGGGCCTGCCGTTCCCGGGCGTCGACGTTCGGCTTGCCGACGACAGCGAGCTCCTGGTGCGGAGCGCGGCCGTCTTTCGTGACTACTACCGCGACGAACCCGCCACCCGAGCGGCCCTCACACCCGACGGCTGGCTGCGTACCGGCGACGTCGGCGCGCTCGACAGCGACGGGTTCCTGACCATCACCGGTCGGAAAGCCGATCGCATCCGCACGGCGTCGGGCACCGCCGTGGCGCCCGGGCTGATCGAGCGAGAGCTGAATGCCTCGCCGTTCGTGCGCGAAGCGGTCGTGATCGGTGAGGGGCGGCCGTCGCTCACGGCGCTCCTCGCGATCGATCCGGCCGCCGTCGGGGAGTGGTGCCGTCAGCACGACATGGCCGTGACCACTCCGCGCGTTCTCGCGCGCAAGCCCGAGGTGCGCGAGCTCCTCGCCCTCGTGGTCGACGACGTCAACGCCACACTCGCGCCCGAGCGCCAGCTGCGGCGGTTCGAGGTGCTCCCGGTCGAGCTCGACCACGAGGGCGGCTTGCTCAGCGCGACGCAGCAGGTGCGGCGCGCCGCGGTGTCCGAGCAGTTCGCGGAGCTGATCGAGGGGATGTACCGGCCATGACGAAGTTCCTCGAGCTGACGTTCTCCGGCATCTCGGTCGGCGCTCAGTACGCACTGGTCGCGCTCGGGCTTCGTCGTCATCTACCGCGCCACGGGGTCATCAACTTCGCGCAGGGCGGGTTCGTGCTGCTCGGGGCGTACTTCACGTACAACTTCCACCAGACGTGGGGCATCTGCCCTTCTACTTCGCGCTCCTCATGGCGATGGCCGTCGGGGCGGTGATCGGCTTGCTCGTCGAGGCGCTGATCCTGCGGCGTCTGGTCGGCCGGCCGCCGTTCGTCCTCATCATGGTCACCATCGGTCTGGCTCATCATCATCGAGCAGATCACGCCCGCGGTGTGGGGCGCGAGCCCGCTGTCGCTCGATGACCCGTGGAAGCTCGACACGGTGAAGTTCGGCGACCTCAATCTCAAGGTCGCCGACTTCTGGACGCTCGGTCTCGTCGCGATGGTCCTGACCGTGTTCTTCGTGTTCTTCCGCTACTCCAAGCAGGGGCTCGCGATGCGGGCGACCGCGCTCGACCAGGAGGCCGCGCTCGCGCAGGGCATCAGTGCGAGCCGGGTGTTCGGCGCTCGCGTGGGCGATCGCCGGCGCAGTCGCGGCGGTCGCCGGTGTCACGCTGGCCGCAGCCGGCGGGAGCACGGGCGGAGTGGCGCCCCAGATCGAGATCGTCGCCCTGGCCGCGTTCCCGGCCATCATCCTGGGCGGGCTCGACTCACCGGTCGGCGCGGTGGTCGGTGCCCTCATCATCGGCGTGTCGCAGTCGCTCACTGCGGGCTACCAACCCGAGTACGCGCCGTGGCTCGGGCAGGGTTTCGACGCTCGTCATGCCGTACTTCGTCATGCTGCTCGTCCTGATGGTCCGGCCGTACGGCCTGTTCGGCACGCCGGAAGTGCGGCGGGTCTGATGGCCCGACGAAACCGCGCCACGGCCGTACGCGAGGCCGACAAGCTGCGCCTGTTCAACTCGCGCTGGCGCCAGCTGTTCGTCGTCCTGCTCATCGTGGTGTGGCTCGCGCTTCCACTCAATCTGGACGACTTCTGGCTCGATGTGCTGGCCCGATGTGGCGTCGCGGCGATCGGGGCGATCGGTCTCAACATGCTCACCGGGTACACGGGCCAGATCTCGCTCGGGCAAGCGTTCTTCCTCGGTGTCGGCGCGTACGTGGCGCGCGTGGTTCGGTGTGCGGCAAGACCTGCCTCTGCTCGTCTGGCTGCCGCTCACTGCGGTCGTCGGTGGTGCTCATCGGCGCGGCGATCGGCCCGTTCGCGTTGCGATTGCGCGGCAACTACCTCGCGATCGTCACGCTCGGTCTGCTCTACGTCGGCGATCACGTGTTCACCAACTGGGAATCGTTCACCGGCGGGACCGCGGGTACCGACGACGTCCGCGCCCGTCTCGATCGGGCCGCTCGACTTCTCGAAGCTCGAGCTGGGCGGAGTCAGCTACACGCGCAGCCAGGGCCTGTTCTGGCTGATCTGGCTGGTTGTCGGCATCGTGGTCATCCTCGCAGTGAATCTGGTGCGCAGCCGACCCGGTCGCGCGATACAGGCCGTGCGAGACCGCGACGTCGCGGCCGAGGTCATCGGTGTCAGCCTCACGCGTTACAAGATCGGCGCGTTCGCCGTGTCGAGCGCGCTCGCGGCGGTTGCCGGTGGGCTTCTCGGCGTGGTGCAACAGCACGTCAGCCCGGCCGACTTCGGCGGCGCACCCGGCCTTGCCCTCTCGATCACGTACGTGGCGATGATCATCGTCGGCGGAATCGGCACGATCGGCGGGTCGGTGGTCGGCGCGCTCGTGGTGGTCGGTCTGCCCCGGGTGATCGAGCGCATCAGCCAGAGCACCCACATCCCGTTCGTGCAGCCCGCCGGGCAGGTCACGAGCGGGCACATCTCGGTGGACGCGCTCAACCAGATCCTTTACGGGCTGCTCATCATCGGGTTCCTGCTCATCGAGTCGAGGGGGCTGGCTGCGATCTGGGGGCGCCTGAAGGGGTACTTCAGCACTTGGCCGTTCAGGTATTGACCTGCTAGGACTCTGGGAACGCGGCCGCGTATGCTCTGGGCCGACAACGGGGGGAGAGACCATGAACGCAACGGCTCGAAGGGGAACGCGTCTCGTCGCCGTGATCGCCGTGATGGCGCTCGCGATGGTTGCGTGTGGGCGCAGCAGTAGCAGCAGCTCCGGCGGAGGTGGCGGCAAGAAGGGCGCGCCGGCCAACACCGCGGGCTTCGACGGCAAGACGATCACACTCGGCGCGATCACGCCGCAGACGGGCATCGCCCAGATCATCGGCATCCCGCTCACCGACGGCAACAAGGTCTACTTCGACGCGCTCAATGCCAAAGGTGGCATCGCGGGGAAGTACAAGGTCAAGCTCGAGGTGCGTGACAGCCAGTACAACGCCAACACCGCGCAGCAGAACTACAACGACCTGCGCCAAAGCGTCGTGTTGCTCGCCCAAGTGCTCGGCACCGATGTGACCAACGCGGTGCTGGTGAAGATGAAGGCCGACAACATGGTCGCGTCACCGGCGACCCTCGACGCGGAGTGGGTCCACAATCCAAACCTCGCGCCGGTCGCGTGGCCCGTACCAGATCCAGGCCATCAACTCGCTCTCGTACTGGGTCGACAACGGCGGCAAGGGCAAGACGCTCTGTGTGATCCGGCCCGACGACCTGTACGGCGCGGCCGGTTTCAGCGGCGTGCAGTTCGCGAAGAAGAACCTCGACTTCAAGCTGGGCACGGTTGCGACGTTCAAGGCCAGTGAGACCGACCTCACGGCCCAGTATCAGCAGGTGAAGGGCACCGACTGCGACGCGGTGTACTTCATCGCGCTGCCGACGGCGTCGATCCCGACGCTGGGCAAGGCCGCGTCAGACAACCTCGACCAGCGGTGGATCGGCCAGGCACCCTCGTGGGTGTCGTTGCTGTCACAGGGAGCGACCGGGGCGTGGGCGGCGAAGCACTTCTGGCTCGCGTCCGAAGGTCCCGAGTGGGGCGACACAT
The DNA here is from genome assembly GCA_963813635.1 of uncultured Actinomycetes bacterium. Taxonomy (GTDB): domain Bacteria; phylum Actinomycetota; class Acidimicrobiia; order IMCC26256; family JBBRZM01; genus JBBRZM01. The sequence goes on from CAWEZO010000007.1 coordinate 485,872, forward strand.
CGGTGCCCGGGATGAAGCAGATGCTGGCCGACGTCAACAAGTACAAGCCCGGCCAGAAGCCCGACATCTATTTCGCGTTCGGCTACTCCCAGGCTTGGACGGTCAGTCAGATCCTCGCCAAGGCCGTCGCCGACGGTGACCTCAGCCGGGCGGGGATCAAGAAGGCAATGGAGGAGGTCGGCACGTTGAAGTTCGAAGGTCTCGTCGGTGACTACAAGTACGGTCCCGCGGCCGACCGGGTGCCGCCCAAGGTGAGCACCGTGTTCGAGGTCAACGCGTCCTCGCCGGGCGGGCTCAAGGCCCTCAAGACCAACTTCACCTCTCCGACCGCGGAGAAGTTCGTGTTCCCGAAGAACTGACGAATCAGCGTCACTCGCGTTTCGGGCCCGCCCTCGCGGCGGGCCCGAGTCGCGAGACGAACCCGAACGTCGCCGGTCAACGGGCCTGACGGCGGGGCCCGGTACCGTTGACCGCGTGAGCGATCCGCGCGGGCGCGTCCTCGAAGGAGCGTACGAATGCGTCGCGCGCTTCGGCCTGGCGAAGACGACGATCGACGACGTCGCCAAGGAATCGGGGGTTTCGCGCGCCACGATCTACCGGCCTGTTCCCGGGCGGCAAGGACCAGCTGCTGCGCGAGGCGGTCGGCTGGGAGATGGACCGCTTCTTCGTGCGACTCGGCGAGGCGGTGTTCGCCGCACCCGACTTCGCGAGCCTGCTGGAGGACGCCCTCGTGTTCGCGCGCCGCTCAGTGCTGGATCACGCCGTCTTGCAGAAGGTGCTCGTGACCGAGCCCGGCCGGTTGGTCACGCTCATCACGGTCGAGCAGCACCGGGTGCTCGAGTTCATCACCGCGTTCCTCCTGCCGTACCTCGAGCGCGAGGAAGCGGCGGGGCGGCTGCGACCGGGCGTCGACCGGCACCAGGCCGCCGATTACGTGGCGCGGCATGGTGCTCTCGTTGATCGGGTCACCGGGTCGGTGGGACCTCGACGACCGCGCCCAGGTGCGCCGGCTCGTCCGCGAGGAGCTGCTCGGGGGCATCCTCGACGACGCCGCGCCCGCAGCGCCCTGACCGGGAACAGCACGAAGACACATTGACGCTGAGACGCTTTTCGGTTTATTGTCTCACCTCATGGCGATTCTCACCGGTGAGCTTCCCGCGACCGATCTCACGGTCGACGTCACGGCGGCCGAGGCGATGGAATCCCGTGCCATCGAGGCGATGCTCACGTGCGTCGCCCGGCACGGCCTGTCGAAGACCACGCTCGATGACGTAGCCCGCGAAGCGGGATGCGCGCGGGCGACGCTCTACCGGTACTTCGGGGGCAAGGCGCCGCTCATCGCGGCGGTCCTGCACAGCGAGCGCGACCGGATCGCGAGCGATCCTTCGCGCGGCCGCCGCGGCCGAGACCACGATCGAAGACGTCGTGGTGGCCGTGATCGCGACTGCGGCTCGGGAGATCGCCGGGCACGACGCACTGCAGTTCGTGCTCGCCTTCGAACCCGAGGTCGTGCTGCCGCACGTCACGTTCGCCGCGGGCGATGCGTTGCTCGCCGACGCCGGCCGGCTCATCGCACCGTGTCTCGCTCCGTACGTCGCCGATGATCGCCTCGCACGCGCGGGCGAGTGGATCGCCCGCACCATGCTTGCGTATTCGATCGCACCCAACTCCCCGTTCCGATTGACCGATCCCGACGACCTCCACACGCTCGTGCACGAGTTTCTGCTGCCCGGTTTCAGCGGCCGCGTCCCGACCGCTGTCTCGTCCACCCCCAGGGGGTAACGCACATGGCCACGAGCAACTTCGACATGATCGGCCGCGAAGACGTCCACGACCTCGAGGCGATCCTCTCGGTCAGCAACACCGACGTCGACGAGGTCGAGCACGCCGTACGTGCCAACGCCGATGCCATCTTCACGTGGGACTACGAGCGTTCCCGGCCCGCGCTGGTGAAGCTGTACGAGAAGGCGAAGCGATCGCAGTGGAACGGCGCGACCGACCTGCCGTGGGACACCGAGGTCGACCAGGAGAAGGTCGTGCTCGCCAACGCCGAGCAGAACCTCGAGATGAGCGGCTTCGGCGGTGCGGGCATGGACCTCGCGGGCACGCCCTTCGCGAAGTGGGGCGACAAGGAATGGATCGAGTTCGGCGTCGAGTCCCAGAACTGGACGCTTTCGCAATTCATGCACGGCGAGCAGGGCGCGCTGATCTGCACCGCGCAGATCGTCGAGACCGTGCCGTGGATCGACGCGAAGTACTACGCCGCCACCCAGGTGATGGACGAAGCCCGTCACGTCGAGGTGTTCGCCAAGTATCTCGACACGAAGCTGTCGGGGCACTACCCGGTCAACGCCCATCTGCGGATGCTGCTCGACGACATCATCGGCGACACGCGCTGGGACATGACGTATCTCGGCATGCAGATCATGGTCGAGGGCCTCGCGCTCGCGGCGTTCGGCTTCATCCACACGATGACCACCGAGCCGCTGCTCAAGAAGCTCCTGCGCTACGTGATCAGCGACGAAGCGCGCCACGTCGCGTTCGGCGTGCTGTCGTTGCAGGAGTTCTACCAGCAGCTCAGCAACTCGGAGATCCGCGAACGCCAGGAGTTCGCGTTCGAGGCTGCCGTTCGCATGCGTGACCGGTTCCTGCAGCAAGAGGTGTGGGAGCGCATGGGCATCGACGTCAAGGAAGCGCTGTCGATCGTCATCCAGGCCCCCGATCGACAGATGTTCCAGTCGATGCTGTTCTCGAAGATCGTGCCCAACTGCAAGAAGCTCGGACTCCTCGACGCCGGCGACGGCTGGCTGCGCGACCGCTTCACCGACCTCGGCGTCATCCAGTTCGAAGACTGGGCCGACACCGGCGAGGAGTACGCCGCGCTCGACGAGGTCGCGAAGGATCGCGAAGCAGCAGCCGCGAAAGAAGCGGTCGCGTAGGCGCATTGTCATCGGTCGGGGCACAGCGGGTGAACCCCGCCTTGCTAGCCTGCGCCCATGAGTGAGCCGGTTCGCATCGTCTTTCTCGGCGGCCTGGGCGAGATCGGGCGCAACTGCTTCTGTCTCGAGGTCGACGGACGCATCCTCGTCGTCGACTGCGGGCTGATGTTTCCCGATGCCGACATGCCCGGCGTCGATCTCGTGCTCCCCGACTTCACGTATCTCCGCGAGAACGCCGATCGCGTCGAGGGTGTGTTCCTGACGCACGCGCACGAGGACCACGCCGGCGGCCTCGCCTTTCTCCTCCGCGACCTGTCGCTCCCGATCTACGGCTCGCCGCTGTCGCTCGCGCTCGCGCGCAACCGCATCGAAGAAGCCGGGATGTTGGGGCGCACGGAGCTGATCCCGGTGCTCGACGGTGAACGCCGCAAGATCGGACCGTTCGACTGCGAGTTCATCCCCGTGACGCATTCGGTGCCCTGTGCGTTCGCAACGGCGTACTACACGCCGGCGGGCACGATTCTGCATACCGGCGATTTCAAGCTCGATCTCTCACCTGTCGACGGACGCACCACCGACCTCGCGCTCCTCGGGGAGATCTCACGTCGTGATGGGGGCGTGCGGCTGCTGCTTTCCGACTCCACCAACGCGGAGCGGCCCGGGTACACGGCGTCGGAGTCCACGGTCGGCGGCGCGATGCGATCGATCTTCCGGGAGCACCCCACGAAGCGCTTCGTCGTCGCGAGCTTCGCGTCGCACCTGCATCGCGTGCAGCAGGTAGCCCGCGCCGCGCTCACCGAAGGTCGACGCGTTGCGTTCCTCGGCCGGTCGATGGTCCACAACGTCGCGATGGCACGCGAGATGGGTCTGCTCGATCTCGGGCGGAACGACGATCGCATCATCGACATCGAAGACACGCCGCGCTACGCGCCCGGCGAGGTGTGCATCATCTGCACCGGCTCGCAGGGTGAGCCGCTCAGCGCGCTGTCATTGATGGCGGCGCACGAGCACAAGTGGGTGAAGGTCAGCGAAGACGACGTCGTGGTGATCTCGGCGCATGCGATCCCCGGTAACGAGTCGAGCGTGTCGAATGTGATCGATTCGTTGCACCGCGCCGGTGCCGAGGTCATACACGGCAGCAACTCGCCCGTCCACGTCTCGGGGCACGCGTCGCAGGAGGAGCTGAAATTCGTGCTCAACCTGATCAAGCCCGACTGGTTCGTGCCCGTGCACGGCGAGTATCGCCACATGGTGCACCACGCCCGGCTGGCCGAAGCGGTGGGTGTGCAGGCCGACCACGTCCTCATCTGTGAAGACGGCGACACGCTCACGATCGATCGCGACGGCATCGACGTGGAGCGCCGCGCCGTGCCCGCCGGCTTCCTCTACGTCGACGGCATTGTCGGCGACGTCGGTCACGGCGTCTTGCGCGACCGGAAGAACCTTGCGGAAGAAGGCGTCGTCGTCGTGATCGTGACCATCGACGCCGCGTCGGGCGAAGTGGTCACCGGCCCCGAGATCGTGACCCGCGGCTGGGTCTACGCGCCCGAAGCCGAGGAGCTGCTCGACGAAGCCAAGGCGGCGGTGCTCGAGTCGTTGGAAGCGGCGACCGACGAGGGGGCGACCGACTTCGAGACGCTGCGCCGGCATGCCCGGAAGGCGTTGGGCAAGTTCATCAACGAGCGCACGAAGCGGCGGCCGACCGTCATCCCCGTGGTGATGGAAGTCTGAGGTGATCCGCGACTGGTCCAACTTCATCGAGGGACGAATCGCGCTCGTGACCGGCGGCGGCGGCGGAGTCGGACGCGCGATCTGCATCCAACTGGCGCGCGCGGGCGCAGAGGTCTGGGTCAACGACCTGCATCTCGAGCGGGCTGACGGCGTTGTGAAAGAGATCGAGGCCGAGCGCGGCACGGCACACGCGGTGGTTGCCGACGTCACCGAGGGCGGGCAGCTCCCGGCGATGGTCAATGAGACGGGCGCCGTCGACATCCTGGTCAACAACGCGGGTATTCCCGCCGAGGGCTTCTCGATGAAGCCGTTCGTCGAGACCGGTCCCGACGAGTGGGATCCGCTCATCCGGCTCAACCTCGCCGCGGTGCTCGGTGTCACGCGCGCGTATCTGCCGTTCATGATCGAACGGCAGTGGGGTCGGATCCTGACGATCGTGTCCGACGCCGGCCGCAAGGGTGAACGCAAGCAAGTCGTGTACGGCGCAGCGAAAGCCGCGGCGATGGGCTTCTCGCGCGGCCTTGCCGCAGAGGTCGGTCGTGACGGCGTCACCGTCAACTGCATCTCGCTCGGCACGATGAACCACGGCCCGCTCGCTGCGGCAATCGAGCGCGACCCGTCGCTCGGGGAGAACCTCGCTCGTGCGTACCCCGTCGGGCGCATCGGCCAGCCGTCCGATCCCGCGCCGCTCGCCGTGCTGCTGTGCAGCGACGCAACCGACTGGATCACCGGCCAGGTGTACCCGGTCGACGGCGGCTACGCCCCCGCGCTCTAACAAGCCGGCACGTCGACGGTCGCAACGGTGAAGTGACGCAGCGGCTGTCGGGGCACCGGCCGCCGGCCCATGCATCCCTTGTGGCTTGTGGGGCCAGTGTTACTGTTTGGGCATGGCCACTCGACGGCGGCGCCGCTGGGCCGCGCCATCGCGGGGGCGGAGTCGGAGTTCGACGCGGCCGAAGAGCCGCGCGAAGCGGCCGGCGAAGGCGCCCCCGACCCTCTGGAAACGCAGCCGCGAGGCGGCCTCGGCCCAGCTGGACGGCCACCGGGCAGATGCGGTGGCGGTCGTGCTCGTGATCCTCGGGATCCTCATCACCCTCGGCCTCGCGTCGAACCTCGCCGGACCGCTCGGCGATGCGCTCGCTTCGGGCACCAGCGCGCTGCTCGGCCAAGCGCAGCCATTGGTGCCGTTTGCTTGCTTCGGTCTTGCTGCGCTCCTGTTCTGGTCGCGTCCGCATCACGGCGACGCCGTCGATGCCACCGATGGCGAGCCGGACGAGGAGCGGGCCGAGCCGGCACCGTTGCGCGTCGGTCTCGGCGCCGCGCTGTTGTTCCTGACCGCCATTGGTGCGATGCACCTCGCGGCCGGGAGCCCCGCCGTCGACGGGCCGCTCGACAAGCTCCGCGACGCCGGCGGGCTGGCCGGCGCACTGGTTGCCGGACCGCTGCAGAGTGCGACCGGCGTCGTGGGTGCGAGCGTCGTGCTTGCCGGTCTCGCGATCCTGGGTGTGCTCCTCGCGCTCGGGATTCCCATGCAGCGCGTCTTCCACGCGCTGAGCAGGGGTGCGCGTTGGAGCGGTCATCGACTGCGGGAGATGGTCCGGGTCACGCACATCGAAGATGACGATCAGGGTGCGCAGCCGGCGGGTGCGGACGCCGCTGTCGACGACCAGGACGCAGAGACGGAAGCGGCCGAGGCCACAGACGAGCACGCGGCTGCCGCCGGAGACGAAGTCGGAGCCGCACACGCGAGCAGCGCGCCGCGCCCGAAGCTCTATGACCATGCCGACGAACTCGGCGATGGCGCAGATCTCGGCGCAGACAACGGTGACGAGATGTTGGCCGACATCCCTCCGCTCGACATCGACGTGCCGCCGGTCGATATCGACGTGCCGCCGGTCGAGGTCGACGCGCCGCCGGCCGCGGGGGCCGCCGCGCCCGGTCGTCCGCCCGCACCCCTCAAGACACGCGTCAGGACAACCGTCGAATCGAGCGGCCAGGTCGCGATGGATCTCGGTCCGGGTGCTCGCGCCAACGCCTGGAAGCTCCCGGCCGCCGACCTGTTGAAGCGCGGCAGCAGCCGCCGGGCCGACCGGCACCTGGTGGAGGAGGGCGGAAGCATCCTCGAGACGACGCTGCGCGAGTTCGGGGTCGACGCGGCGCTCGTCGGCATGACCATCGGACCGACGGTCACCCGCTACGAGCTCGAGCTGGCGCCGGGCGTCAAGGTCAACCGGGTGACCGGCCTGAGCCACGACATCGCCTACGCGATGGCGTCGGCAGACGTGCGGATCCTCGCCCCGATTCCGGGGCGCAGCGCGATCGGCGTCGAAGTGCCGAACAAGCAGCGCCAGCTCGTCACGCTCGGCGATGTCCTCGCGTCGAAGGAGGCCGAGGAGGCGAAGCACCCGCTCGAGGTGGGGCTCGGACGCGACATCTCGGGGCGCTCGCACATGCTCAATCTCGCGACGATGCCGCACTTGCTCATCGCGGGAGCGACTGGTGCCGGCAAGTCGAGCTGTATCAACTCGCTCGTCGCGTCCATCCTGATGCGTTCGACTCCCGATCAGGTGCGTCTGATCCTGGTCGACCCCAAACGCGTCGAGCTCGGCGCATACAACGACCTGCCCCACCTGCTCACGTCGGTCGTCACCAACCCGAAGAAAGCCGCCAACGCGCTCGACTGGGCGGTGCGCGAGATGGACATGCGCTACGAGCTGTTGTCGCAGATCGGCGTGCGTGACATCACCGGCTACAACGCGGCGTTCGACCGCGGTGACCTCCCGACCAGAGACGATCCCGACCCCGTGACCGGCAAGGGCTACGAGCGCCTGCCGTTCATCGTCATCGTGGTCGACGAGCTCAACGACCTCATGATGGTTGCAGCGCGCGACGTGGAGGCGAGCATCTGTCGCATCGCGCAGATGGCGCGCGCAGTCGGGATCCATCTCGTGATCGCGACGCAGCGGCCGTCGGTGGACGTGATCACCGGCGTCATCAAGGCCAACATCCCGAGCCGGCTCGCGTTCTCGGTCAGCAGCCTCGCCGACTCGCGCGTGATCCTCGACCAGTCGGGCGCCGAGAAGCTCATCGGTCAGGGCGACATGCTGCTCGTGTCGGCGTCGTCGAACCGGGCCCAACGCATCCAGGGCTCGTGGGTGGACGAGGACTGCGTCCACAAGGTCGTCGCCCATTGGAAGCGGCAGGCGAAGGAACCGCTGTACGTGGAAGGCGTGGCCGACGACGGCTCGGGCGGCGGCTCCGCCGGCCAGGGCGATCTCGACGATGACGACGAGCTGTTGCACGAGGCGATGGAACTCATCGTGCGCAGTGGCCTGGGCTCGACGAGCATGTTGCAACGCAAGCTGCGCGTCGGCTTCTCACGCGCCGGGCGCATCATGGACCTGCTCGAGCGCCGCGGCGTGGTCGGCCCGTCCGAGGGATCGAAGGCACGCACCGTGCTCATGACGGTCGACGACCTCGAGGAGATGCAGAGCCGCGTCTAGACATCCCACGGGTCGTAGGTGTCAAGCGGCGAGTTGGGTGCGGTGTGCCCAGGCGGTGTGTTCGTCGTAGAGCGTGCCGTGGTCGAGGCAGCCGTGGAGGATGCCGACGAGCCGATTCCCGAGCGCGGCGTAGGGCCCGGTTGTGAGTGTCGCCAGCGGCGCGGTGTTGGTCGTAGAAGGTGCGTGCCCCTGGGCTGGTGGTGAGCGCGCAGAACGCCCACTGGTGGCAGGCGTCGGCGAGGCGTTTGTTACGGGCGTAGCGGGCGAGCACGACTCGGTGTTTGCCCGAGGCGCGGGTGATGGGTGACGTACCGGCGTAATTCTTGCGACACTTGGCGTTCGCGTAGCGGTTCGGGTCATCTCCGAACTCTGCGAGCACCCGGGCGCCCAGGATCATCCCCAGTCCTGGCACGGATCGGATGATCTTGGCGTCCGGGTGCAACTCAAAATGCTCGGACAGTTCCGTCTCGAGCCGATCGACCTGGACGGTCAACTCGACGGCGACCGCGACCAGCGCGGTGACGGTCGCGCCCATCGAGGCAGCGACGACCGGTGGGGCTTCGAGCTGCTCGGCCCGCAACGCCGTCTGGATCTCGATCGCTCGCTCATCGATGCGGCGTTGGCGGCGACCGCGCCGCAACGCCGAGGCGATCTTCGAGCGTGACAGGCCCCGTCCCAACGTCGGGGTCGGCGCGATCGCCAGCACCGCCAACGTGTCACCGGAACCAAGATCGTCGAACGCTTCCAGCACGGCTGGATAGAACTCCCGCAGCGTCGAGCGCAGCTGGTTGAGTTGACGTTGTCGGGTCCAGATCAAGCGCTGATGTGCCCGCGCGAGCACCTTGATCGCCTCTCCGAGGTCGCTGTCACCAGCCACGGGCCGATGATTGTGACCATCGGTGCGAGCGAGCTCGGCAAGCACGAACGCATCGCCCGGATCGGACTTCGCGCCCGATGTCGAGTACCGCTCCCGATATCGAGACGCCGACATCGGATTCACCGCCAGCACCCGATACCCGGACGCGACCAACGCCGCGACGAACAGGCCCCGGTCGGTCTCGGTCGCGATCGTCACCTCGCCGAGTTCTTCCACGAACGGCGCGAGGAGCTCATGGAACCGTGCGACGCCCTCGACGCCTTCGGGCAGTCGAGCCTTGGCGAGCCGCCGACCCTGATCGTCTTCGACATGGATGTCGTGATGGGCCTCCGCCCAGTCATGACCCACAAACACCTTCACCACTCCAAGTCCTCCTCGTCGTCGGTTGTCGAGCCCGAGGCGACCAGCAGCTCGCTAATGGTTCAGTGCTCGAGGCACGTCATCCCACCAGTTGTCCAAGGTCGACCTCACCAACCAGCAGACGCACGATCTAGACGTAGAACTCAAAGTCCTGCGCTGGCGAGTGCTGACCTGCCGGCGGCTCGGGACCATCCTCACCCGCTCCGCGCACGAGGTGGTCGACCCCCATTAGCGCGCCGAGGTTCATCGGGACGCGAGCGAGGGGCGCCCCGGAAGGGACGCCCCTCGCTCGTTGCGCAGCCGTCATCGTTGACGGCTGAGACTGAATGCGGCGGCTACGCCGCCTTCCGCAGCGGCCGGTGCTCGCCGAGACTCTCGTCGCGCTCGGCCCGGTCGTGGGTGAGGTATGCGAACACCGCGCGCCATGCGACGGTCATGCCCGCCACAACGAAGCCCGTGATCCACACGCCTGTGGCGCGGTCTCGCACCGCAACTCCCCAGCCCTCGAACATCGAGTAATCGAGCGCAACCACCGCGCCGATGCCGACCACGAACGTGAGCAGCGAACGGAACGGCTTGACCATGGGAAGCGTGTCACTGAGGAAGTCGACCAACTTGACCGTACCGACGGCGAGCAGGGCGACAATCGCAAATGTGTACATGGAGAACCTCCTTGGGGTTACTCCGCCTATCGAACGGCTCTGACTGACCCTGCCGGCCGCGAGTTACATGGGTGCAATTCGGGCGCGAAGCAGCGCAATCCCCGAACTGGCCCGCGAACACTCAAGTTTTCCTTGAGCGAATGCGGACCAGTTCGGCGGGCGCGAGCGGATTCCGGGGTGTTGTTTCGGCCTCAGCCGGCCCGGTCTCAGCTCGAGCTGTCGCGCTCCTGCTCGTCGAGGCGCGTCCTGAGCTCCTCGAGCAGCTGGCCGGCAACGGCAAGGTGCTCTTCGACACGAACGACGTACGCGAGTGGCGAGGTGTCGGGCACCTCGTCGTCAACATCGAGCTCGTTGACGATCGCGCTCGCGAACTCGGCCTGCGACGCGGGCACGACGATCGTGCCTTCCGCCTCGGGGCCCGGGCCCGTCCACTCCACCATCACCGAGAGCCCTGCGCTCTCGAGTCGCCGCCGCAGAATCTGGGCCGGCAGCCGGGGCCACGATCCGAGCTCCATGAGGTCGTCGTCGCTCGTTTGCTCGGCCCGAACGCCCCACGCGCCCACCGTGCCCGGCTGCGATGACGGTGGCGTGCTCACGAGCGCGACCCGGCAGTCGCTGCAGAGCAGCGAACCGGCCTGGTACTCCGCGCCGCACGATGGGCACCACACAGTCGGGCTCGACACGGGGACTCCTGACGACGAGAAGCAGCCCAATCAGTCTACGAAGCCTCGCTTGTAGAATGAGCCGGTGACCAGCGACTCTGCCTCCGGCGCCCGGGCGCGGCCCAGATCGGGCGCGCCGGCGCGACCCGGATCCGGAGCGCCAGCGCGGCCCCGAACGGGCGCCGCTGCGCGCTTCTACGTCGAGACGCTGGGTTGCCCCAAGAACGTGGTCGACTCCGACAAAGTGGTCGCCTCGTTGCTCGCCGACGGGCTCGAGCCGGCGGCTGCCGCCGACGAGGCCGATCTCGTCGTCGTCAACACGTGCGCGTTCATCGAGGCGGCGCGCCAGGAGTCGATCGACACCACGCTCGCCCTCGCCGGTACCCGCAAGCCCGGCGCCCGGCTCGTGGTCACCGGATGCATGGCCGAGCGTTATGGCGATGAGCTCGCTCGAGCACTGCCCGAGGCCGACGCCGTCGTCGGGTTCGGTGCCGAGGGCGCGTTGGCAGAGGTCCTCCTCGGACCCACCCGTTCGGGCGCGTCGACGGGCGCTCCCACCGGCGTGCGCGACCTGCTCGAGCTGCCGCGTCCGGTGCCCAGCGCACCGTGGGCGTACGTCAAGATCGCCGAGGGCTGCGACCGCGGTTGCGCGTTCTGCGCCATCCCGTCGTTTCGCGGCAAACAGCGGTCGCGCGTACCCGAGGCGATCGAGGCCGAAGCGCGCGCGCTGGTCGCCGGGGGAGCGGCCGAGCTCGTGCTGGTCGCGCAGGATCTCGCCTGGTACGGCCGCGACGTGGGCGAGCCCGGTGCGCTCGCGCCGCTGCTCCGTCGCCTCGACGGGCTTTCCGCGCTGGGGCTGCAGCGGATCCGCCTCCTCTATCTCTATCCGAGTGAGGTGCGCGATCCGCTCGTCGCCACCATGCTCGAGCTTCCCACTGTCGTGCCGTACTTCGACCTGTCGTTGCAACACGTCGCCGCGCCGCTCCTTCGACGCATGAGGCGGTGGGGGAGCGGCGAGCGATTCGTCTCGATGATCGATGCCATCCGGGCGCATGAGCCGAGCGCGGCGTTCCGCTCCTCGTTCATCGTCGGGTTTCCCGGCGAGACCGAGCTCCAGCACGACGAGCTGCTCACCTTCCTCGCCGCCGTGCAGCTCGACTGGGCCGGCTTCTTCGCGTTCTCGCCCGAGGACGGCACCCCCGCCGTCGGGCTCGACGGCGCGGTCGACGGCGAGACCGTCGACGAATGGCTGCGCGAATGCTCCGAGGTGCAAGACCCGATCAGCCATGCCGCACGCGATGCGCTCGTGGGTACCGAGGTCGATCTGATCGTCGACAGCATTGACGACGACACCGGCGACGCCGTCGGCCGCACGCACCGCGAAGCGCCCGAGATCGACGGCATCATCCGCCTCGACGGTACGTACGCGCGTCCGGGCTCGACGGTTCGCGCGCTCGTCATCGGGGCGCTGGGTCCCGATCTGATCGCGCGGCCATTGACGCTGACCGGACGATCAGTCCGCGCAGGAGTCGCGTCCCGATGAGCGCGCCGGCGATCCCTCGGAAGCGGCGCGTCGGTCCCGGAGCAGTTGCCACGCGCGCCAACGCGATCACGATCGCCCGGCTGGTGCTCGCGGTACCCACCCTCGTGCTCGTGCGCGAGGAGGGCGCATCCTGGCTCACCGTCACCCTGTGGTTCGTCCTGTCGTGCACCGATGGCGTCGACGGGTGGGTCGCGCGACGCGACGGCACCACCCGATCGGGCGCGTTTCTCGACCCGCTGGCCGACAAGTTCCTCGTGATCGGAGGTTTCCTGGCCCTCGCGCTCCGCGACCAGCTCGCCTGGGCGGCGCTGGTGATCGTCGTGGCGCGCGAAGTCGGGATCTCGGTGTACCGCTCGTTCGCCGCCCGCCGCGGGATCTCGCTGCCGGCACGGCGCCTCGGCAAGTGGAAGACCGTCATCCAGCTGCTCGCGGTCGGCGTCGTGCTGTGTCCGATCACCGAGAACGCCGTCGGCCTGCAGCAAACGGTGCTGTGGTTCGCGGTCGCCCTCACGTTGGTCTCGGCGTTCGACATTCTCCACAGCGGTTGGCGGGCGACGCGTGCGGTGTGAGGTCCTGGCGATCGGCACCGAGCTGTTGCTCGGCCAGATCGTCGACACCAACAGTGCCTGGATCGGCGAGCAGCTCGCGGCGTCGGGCGTCGAGAGTTACGAGCACCGCCAGGTGGGCGACAACCTGGCTCGCATGGTGGCCGCGATCAAGGACCTCGTGCACGGCGCCGACGCCCTGATCCTCTGCGGCGGGCTCGGGCCCACGCCCGACGACGTGACGCGCGAGGCGTTGGCCGCGGTGATGGGCGTCGACCTCGAGCGTCGCGACGACCTCGTGGAGCACATCGCGTCGCTGTTCGGCAGCCGGGGCCGCGACATGCCCGACAACAACCTCCGCCAGGCCGACGTGCCACGCGGCGCGACGGTCCTGCACAATCCGATGGGCACCGCGCCCGGGCTCGCGTGCCCCGTCGGCGAGGCGATCGTGTACGCGGTGCCGGGTGTGCCGTACGAGATGAAGGAGATGGTCACCGCGCACGTGCTCCCCGACCTGATCCGCCGTTCCGGGGGAGCGGCAACCATTCGCTCCCGGTCGCTGAAGACGTGGGGGGCGTCGGAGTCCGGTCTCGCGGAGATGATCGCGGCGCGGGTCGACGCGCAGAGCAATCCCACCATCGCGTTCCTCGCCGCGGCATCGAGGGCATCGTCGTGCGGATCACCGCGAAGGCTGCGACCGAGTCCGCGGCGCGGTCGTTGCTCGACGCGGAAGAGGCCGCCTTGCGCGAGATTCTCGGCGAGCTCGTTTTCGCCGTCGACGACGAGACGATGGAGCATGCCGTCATCGCGCGTTTGCTCGAACGGCAATGGACGATCGCCGTGGGCGAGTCGTTGACCGGCGGTCTGGTCGGGAGCCGGCTGTCCAACCCACCGGGCGCGAGCAAGGTGTTTCGCGGCTCGATCGCGTCGTATGCCACCGAAGTGAAGCACTCGGTGCTCGGTGTCACGGCCGATCGGGCGGTGAGTGAGCAGTCCGCAAAGGAGATGGCCGACGGCGCGAGGCGTCTGCTCAGAGCCGATGTCGGGATCTCCGTGACGGGCGTGGCGGGCCCCACGGAGCAGGACGGCCAGCCGATCGGCACCGTCTGGTTCGGCCTCGCGCTCCCCGGCGTGCCGCTCGAAGCGGTGACCGCTCGGTTGCCCGGTGATCGTGACCGGATCCGGCAGTTCTCGACGATCTCGTTGCTTAATCTGTTGCGGATGCGTCTCGACGGGATGAGGTAGGGCGATGACGGTTATCGGACGTGCGTTCGTAGCGATCACGCCGCCCGATGACGTCCTCGACGCGATCGAGCACACCGTCTCGCCGGTGCGGCGCTCGCAGGCGGGGAAGAAGCTGCGCTGGGCCGGCCGCGACCAGTGGCACATCACGCTGCAATTCCTCGGGCGGGCGGCCGATGCCGATCTGCTCAATGACGCTGTCCACGAGGCCGTCAGCCGGATCGCGCCGTTCGGCGCGCAGTTCGGTGGCGCCGGCGCGTTTCCGTCCGTCGCCAAGGCAAACGTCTTGTGGGCGGGCGTCGGTGAAGGCGTGCCGCGCGACGGAGTCCCTCGCACAAACCGTGGAGCAGGCGTTGGTGCCGCTCGGCTACGCGCCGGAGCGGCGCGAGTTCCACCCGCATCTCACGCTCGCGCGCGTGAATCCACCCGGTGACGTCTCGGTGCAGGTCAACGCGCTCGACCAGGTGATCGGTGACCCGTGGCAGGTCGACGAAGTGGTGGTGATGTACAGCCTCACCCGTTCGGCCGGCGCCGAGTACGGCGTCGTCGCCCGGCACGCGCTCAACGGCGTGGCCGGGAGCACCTGACCGGCGATCGAGCAATGCTTGACCCGAACGCCTGTTCGCCCTAGCATGCCCACACGCGTGGAATTCCACGTGTGTGATTCGAGCGTCGCAGGGGCACGGGTTCGGGGCATCCGTGCACCGGGTTCCGCATCACTGTCACACCCCCGCCGTAGGTTGCTCGCCAACGGCAATTCCCCCCACGACAGTTCGCAGCAATCCAGGAGGAGCACCGGTGGAACGTGACAAGGCACTCGAGATGGCGGTCGGTCAGATCGAAAAGCAGTTCGGCAAGGGCGCGATCATGAAGCTCGGCGAGCGGGGCCACGTGGGCGTCGCCGCGATTCCCACGGGCGCGCTCGCGCTCGACCTGGCGCTCGGCATCGGGGGCCTGCCCCGCGGCCGGGTGGTCGAGATCTTCGGCCCGGAGTCGTCGGGCAAGTCGACGCTCGCCATGCACGTGGTGGCCGAGGCCCAGCGCAACGGCGGCGCGTGCGCGTACATCGACGCGGAGCACGCGATGGATCCGGTCTATGCCGGCGCCATCGGCGTCAACGTCGACGAGCTGCTGATCTCCCAACCCGACACGGGCGAGCAGGCCCTCGAGATCACCGACATGCTCATCCGTTCCGGCGCGCTCGACGTGGTCGTGATCGACTCGGTGGCCGCGCTCGTGCCCCGGGCCGAGATCGAGGGCGAGATGGGCGACACCCACATGGGCCTCCAGGCCCGGCTGATGAGCCAGGCGCTGCGCAAGCTCACCGCCAACCTCAACCGGTCCCGCACGATCTGCATCTTCATCAACCAGCTGCGGGAGAAGATCGGTGTGATGTTCGGATGCTTCTCGTATTCGACACCGCGTCACCCTCGCCGACGGCTCGCAGGAGATGATCGGCAAGATCGTCAACCAGCGGATGCCCGTGGAAGTCCTCTCCTACGATCCCGAGCTCGACGCGGTGGTTCCGAAGAAGGTCGTCAACTGGTTCGACAACGGGGTCACCGACGAGTTTCTCCAGTTCACGGTGGCGAAGCCCGGCGGCAACGGGAAATCCCAGTTCGCCTGCACACCCAACCACCAGATCCGCACGCCGGGCGGATGGCGTGAGGCGCAGGAGCTCGCGGCCGGCGATCGCGTCCTGCAATCAGTGCCGCATTTCCTATCCGACTTCCAGTGGGAGGTTGCACTCGGCGGGCTGATGGGAGACAGCGCGCTGTCACCGACGCGCTCCGGGCATGGCGCCCGTCTGCGGTGGGGACACGGAGGGAAGCAAGAGGAGTACTGCGACTGGAAGGCCGGTCTCTTCGAAAACATCGGTGTCAGCCGCTCGACCAACGACCGGGGCGACGTGTGCTGCGACATGAAGCCGCTTCCCGAGCTGGCCGAGCTCCGGCGCGCGGTCTACGTCGACGACAAGTTGGTCTTCGGGTGCGACTACCTCAAGCAGTTGACCCCGCTGTCGCTGGCGATCTGGTACATGGACGACGGCACGTTCGCGCTGCGAGCCAAGGGCCTGCAGCAACGGACCCGGGAGGGGAGCGGTCGCTCGGAGATCTGTATCCAGGCGATGGAGGCAACGACCCGCGTGCGCCTGGTCGAGTACCTGCCGCGACACGTGGGGCATCTCGCCCAAGCTCATCGACCGCCGCGGGAAAGCCGTGCTGTCCTTTCCTAAAGACGAGACGGCGAAGCTCCACGCGCTCATCGCGCCGTTCGTGCATCCCTCGATGGCGTACAAGCTCCTGCCCAAGTATCGCGGCCGTTTCGGCGTCGAGCCGGTGGTCGCGCCGATGCGGTACGAGCTCGTGCCACTGCCGATCACGAGCGTCGCGACCAAGCCGCCGACGCGATCGATGCACCGCTTCGACATCGAGATCGAAGGGACGCACAACTACTTCGTCGACGGTGTGATGGTGCACAACTCACCTGAGACGACCCCTGGCGGGCGTGCGCTGAAGTTCTACTCGTCGGTGCGCCTCGACATCCGCCGGGTGGAGACGATCAAAGACGGCGCCGAGATGATCGGCAACCGTGCCCGCGTCAAGGTGGTGAAGAACAAGGTCGCGCCGCCGTTCAAGCAGGCCGAATTCGACATCATGTACGGCAAGGGCATCAGCCGTGAAGGCTCGCTGCTCGACGTGGGTGTCGATCTCGGCATCGTGAAGAAGTCGGGCGCGTGGTTCACCTACGAGGGCGAGCAGCTCGGGCAAGGCCGGGAGAACGCGAAGCAGTTCCTCGCCGACAACCTCGACATGATGGTCGAGATCAGTGAGAAGATCCGCGCGCTGGTCGGCATCGACGATGCGAGTGGCGAAGACGGCGAGGTGGTGCTGCCGGCTGACGACGAAGGCGCCGATATCGACGGCTGACCGACCGTTCCGTCCAACCGTTCGGCCAATTCGCGACCGCAGCACGTACGCTCACGGCGTGCCTGATCTTCCAGCCGTGCCGTCGGGCGCGGGCGGGGCGATGCCCGCGCCGATGGAGGCCGGGACGGGCCGTGCCGCGCACTACTACCCGTGTTTCGACGGCGTGCGTGCGCTCGCCGCGGTGACCGTGCTCGTGTTCCACGCGGCGCTGTTCACCGGCTCGTTCCGTGGGTCCCTGGGCGACTACCTGATCAATCTCGACGCCGGCGTGTGGGTGTTCTTCGTCGCGTCGGGGTTCTTGCTCTACCGGCCGTTCGCCCAGGCGCATTTCAGCGGCGAACGGCGGCCGAGCGTCCCCAACTACTTCCTGCGTCGCGGCACGCGCATCTATCCCGCTTACTGGATCGCGCTGTTTGTCATGACGGCCGTGCTCGGAGAAGCCACTGTGCACGGCACGGGCAATATCGTCCGCCACGCGACGCTGACGCAGCGGTACTTCGGCAACCAGCTGGCAGACGTGTTTGCCGGGTTGCCGCACGCATGGACGCTCGTAGTCGAGGTGTCGTTCTACGTGTTCCTGCCGTGCTTTGCGTATCTGGTCGTCTTGGGTGCGCGGCGCTGCTCCGCGGTCGCGGCGGAGCTCGGCGGCTTGGCCCTCATGTTCGCCGTGGGGCTCGCTGCGGTGGTGTGGGCGTCGTTCGGTGACCCGCCGCAGGCCGTGCTGGTGCTGCCGGCACATCTGCACGTGTTCGCGCTCGGGATGTTGCTCGCGGTGTCGGTGTCGCGGCCCTGGGGCGCCGGGGTGACGGCCGCACTGGCGTGGTCGGGACGCCGGCCGTGGCTGTGGTGGCTGCTCGCGGCCGCCGTCTTCGTCGCCATCCCGCTGGTGTTCGGCCGCGCGTCCGGCGTGAAGCCCGGGCCGGGCCAGGCGCTCGCGCTCGACCTGTGCCGCACCGCGATCGGCGCGTGCATCGTCGTACCCGCGGCGCTCGGCGACCAGGGCGCCGGCCTGATCCGGCGGTTCCTGCGCGCACCGTGGATGGTGTTCCTCGGCGTCATCAGCTACGGCATCTACCTGTGGCACTACAACATCGTCGTCATCGCGCAGCGCGACTGGTTCGGGTGGAGACCGGAAACGGGCAACGCGGTCATGGTCAGCGTGGTCGTGTTCGCCGTGACCGTCGCCGCCGCCACGGCCAGCTGGTATCTCGTCGAACGCCCGCTGATACGCCTCGTCCACCGGCGCGCCCGTCGGGCGTAGCGCCGGCTCCCCGTACACTGGTCGGCCGATGACTGAGCCGCGCCGATTCCACATCCGCACCTTCGGCTGCCAGATGAACGACCACGACTCGGAGCGCATCGCCGGTCTCCTGGTGGCCGACGGGATGCAACCGACCCCCGACATGGAGCAGGCCGACGTCGTCATCTTCAACACGTGCTGCATCCGCGAGAACGCCGACAACAAGCTCTACGGGCACCTCGGACGGGCGAAGGCGCTCAAGGAGCAACGTCCCGACCTGCAGATCGCCGTGGGCGGCTGTCTCGCGCAAAAGGACCGCGACCTGATCGTCGAGAGAGCTGCACATGTCGACGTCGTGTTCGGTACGCATAACCTTGCCAACGCACCCGCGCTGCTCGAGCGTTCGCGGCTCGACGGTCCGATCATCGAGATCCTCGAGGAGCACGACGCGTACCCGTCGGCACTGCCGGCCCACCGCGAGCACCGCCATTCCGCCTGGGTCACGATCCAGATCGGTTGTGACAACAAGTGTGCGTTCTGCATCGTGCCGTCGGTGCGAGGCCGCGAGGTCAGCCGCCGAATGGGCGACATCGTGCGTGAGGTCGAGCAGCAAGTGGCCGACGGCGTGCGCGAGGTCACGCTGCTCGGCCAGAACGTCAACTCGTACGGCCGTGATCTTGGTGCCGGCCAGTACGCACCGCGCTTTGCCGACCTTCTTCGCGCCCTCGACGCGATCGACGGGCTCCAACGGATCCGCTTCACGTCGCCGCACCCCAAAGACCTTCGCTCCGAGACCATCGCGGCGATGTTCGAGTGCGATGCCGTGTGCGAGCACCTGCACCTCCCGCTGCAGTCGGGAAGCGACCGCACGCTCGCGCGGATGCACCGCGGCTACACGGCCGAGCGATACCTCACCCGGTTGGCACAAGCGCGGAGCGCGATCCCCGACCTGGCGGTCACCACCGACATCATCGTCGGCTTCCCGGGGGAGACCGACGCCGACTTCGAACGGACCCTCGAAGTGGTCGAGGTCGCCGAGTACGACGCGGCGTACACCTTCGTGTTCTCACCGCGGCCGGGTACCGAGGCGGCGACGATGCACGACGACTTCATCGATCCGATGGTCACGAAAGAACGGATGCAACGACTCACGACCGCCGTCGAACGGCATGCCCTCGTGAAGCACGGGGCGCGGCTGGGCCGCGATGAAGAGGTGTTGATCGACGGCGCGTCGAAGAATGGCACCGCGATGTGCTCCGGTCGCACCCGGGGTAACAAGCTGGTGCACTTCGACGGTGGTCCGGTGCCGCCCGAGGCCGGCGGGTTTGCGACCGTCCGCATCACGTACGCGGCACCGCACTGGCTCCGCGGTGATCTCGTTGCGCTGACCCGGGCCGCGCCGGCACGTCCGCACACGCGCATTCCCGTGACGGCTGGGTGACCACCGCGACCACGCACCTCGCGCTCGTCGGGCCGACCGCAAGCGGGAAATCTGCCCTCGCCCTCGCCGTCGCGGAGCACTTCGACGACGTGGAGCTCGTCTCGATCGACTCGATGCAGGTCTACCGCAAGCTCGACATCGGCACGGCGAAGCCGTCACGAGCCGAACGGGCCGCGGTGCAGCATCACGTGATCGATCTGGTCGAGCCGACCGAAGACTGGTCGGTCGTGCGCCATCAAGCTGCGGCGCGCGCGGCGGTCGCCGACATCGAGTCGCGCGGCAAGCGGGCGCTGCTCGTCGGCGGTACCGGGCTGTACGTGCAAGCAGTGATCGACGACCTGCGCTTCCCGGGTGAAGATCGCGGCGTGCGGGCCGAGATCGCCGCGCGGGCCGCCGAACCGGGCGGTCTGGCGGCGGCGTACGACGAGCTCGAACGGCTCGACCCGTCGGCGGCGGCCCACATCGACCCCAACAACGAGCGCCGCATCGTCCGGGCGCTCGAGGTCATTCGCATCACTGGCAAGCCGTTCTCGTCGTTTGGCGCGGGTGTCGGCGCGTGCGGCGCCACGATGTTCCCGGTGCGTCTCGCGGGTGTGTGGCTGCCACGGACGGTCCTGGCGCGACGGATCGCCGCCCGCATCGGCGCGATGCGCGACATCGGCCTCGTCGAGGAGGTCGAGGCGCTCGTGCGGCGTCACGGCGCCCGGGTGTCGCGTACCGCGCGTCAGGCCATCGGGTACAACGAGATCATCGGCGTTCTCGAAGGACAGATCTCGTCGGTCGACGATGCGTTTGAGCGAGCGCTGCGACGCACGGCCACGTTCGCGCGTCGTCAACGGATGTGGTTCCGTCGGGACCCTCGCATCGAATGGTTCGGCACGCCGGAGAATCCGGCCGCGATACTGCCGGCGCTTCTGCAATCGTGGTCTCGGTGAGCTCGATCGAGCTGGCGAAGCTTCACGCCACCGGCAACGACTTCCTCGTGCAACTCGCGAGTGAGCGTGTGCCCGCGCTCGACGCGCGCGCCGCGTGCTCCGTCTGCGACCGCCACCGGGGTATCGGTGCCGACGGGCTGATCTCGGTCGAGCCCGGCCGCGACGGCGCGGATTGCGTCATGGTGCTGCGCAACGCCGATGGCGGTCTCGCGGAGATGACGGGCAACGGCATCCGCTGTCTGGCCTGGGTCGCACACCGCGCCGGTCTCGGCGACGGCGAGCGCCTCGTCGTGGATACCGCTGCGGGACGCCGCACCGTCGATCTCGAGACCTCGGCCGGCACCGTGACCGCGGCGACCTGCGACATGGGCCCGGTGACCTTCGAGCCTGCCGACATTCCCGTTTTCGCGCCGAGCCCGTTCGGGCTCGAGGCCACCTTCCACGGCATCACCTACGAGGGCGACGCCGCGGGCATGGGTAATCCACATCTGGTGCTGTTCGTCGACGACCCGTCGTCGGCGCGCGTCGTGCAGCACGGATCGCGCCTCGAGCGCGACGATCGCTTCCCCAACCGCACCAACGTCGAGTTCGTCGCACCCACACCGGGCGAGCCGGATGCGATCACGATGCGTGCGTGGGAGCGGGGTGTCGGCGAGACGTTGAGCTGCGGGACCGGTGCATGTGCGGCCGCTGCGGTTGCCGCCCGGCGCGGCCTGGTCGGTGATCGGGTCACCGTCCATGTGCCCGGCGGCGACCTCGTGGTCGAGCTCCGCGACACGATCCGCCTCCACGGCCCGGTGGCCCACGTGTTCGACGTGACGATCGATGCGGCGGAGCTGCGGCCGTGACGCGGAGCCGCCAAGGGCGACAGCGCCGCCGGCTTACCGCGACCGAGGTCGATCTCGGCGTTGTCCGCCAGCGCGCGCTGCTCAGTTGGCACCGGGTTTGGCGCTCGCTCCGTTGAGGAGGCCGAGGCGTCGCTCGAAGAGCTCGCGCTGCCTCACCGATACCGCCGGTGCCGTGCCGGTCGAGACCGTGCTGCAGCGCCGCGACGCGCCCCACCCCGCGACCTACATCGGATCCGGCAAGGCCGAGGAGCTGCGCGAGCTCGCCGACGATGCCGACATCGACGTCGTCGTGTTCGACGACGAGCTCACCCCGGCGCAGCAACGCAATCTCGAGCAGCTGTTCGAGCGCGACGTCGTCGACCGCGTCGCGCTGATCCTCGACATCTTCGCCCAGCACGCCACCAGCCAGGAGGGCATGGTCCAGGTGGAGTTGGCGCAGCTTCGCTATCGGTTGCCGCGGTTGCGCGGGCGTGGGTTGCAGCTGAGTCAGCAAGGCGGCGGGATCGGCACGCGCGGCCCGGGCGAGACCCAGCTGGAAGTCGACCGCAGGCGGATCCAACGCCGGGTGTCGAAGCTCGAAGCCGATCTCGACCGGCTCGCTCGCACGTGCGCGACGCAGCGCAAGTCTCGGCGCCGCCGCGATGTTCCCGTCGTGGCTCTGGTTGGCTACACCAACGCGGGGAAGTCGACGTTGCTCAACGTGCTGACGCGTTCCGACGCGCTCGTCGAGGACCGGCTCTTCTCCACGCTCGACCCCACGATCCGGCGTCTGCACCTCCCCGGCGGCGAAACCGTCCTGCTCGCGGACACCGTCGGGTTCGTGCGGCGCCTCCCGCACCAACTGGTCGAGGCGTTCCGTTCGACGCTCGACGAGGTCGTCGACGCCGACCTGCTGGTACAAGTCGTCGACGGCAGCTCGTGGGAAGCCGACGCGCAGATCGAGGCCGTCCGCACGGTCTTGCGCGAGATCGGTGCCGGCGAACGGCCCGAGCTCCTGGTGTTCAACAAGCTCGATGTCGCCGACCCCGACGGCGTCGATGATCTGCTCGCCGCGCACCCCGGCTCGGTGACGGTGTCGGCCGCGACCGGCGAAGGCGCGGAGAAGCTCGTCGAAGCGATCAGCCGGCGGCTGCGCGCGCGCTCGGAACGATCGTCGAGCTGCTCGTGCCGTACGACCGCGGCGACGTGCTCGCGGCAGTGCACCGCGACGGCGAGGTCCTCGTCGAGGTGCACGCCGCCGCGGGCACGAGGGTGCGGGCCCGAATCCCCGAGACGGGAATGGGGCGCTTCCGGGAGTTCCTCGCCCTTCATTCAGACTGCGCAGAGTGAGGCCTCCTGCGTAGAGTGACTTCTTGCGCGCGCGCTACGCTGACCGGAATTTTCAGGAGGCGCCAATGCCGTCATCGATCGATCTTCGAGCCGAAGTCCGAGCGGAGACTGTGGCACTCCAGCCGCACGCACCTTATCTGCATGCGTTCGTCGACTCGCCAGTTGCCTCGGTCATCTGGTCACCCGAGAACCGCATCCTCGATGTCAACCAGGCGATGTGCGAGTTCGTGGGCTTCGAGCACGACGACCTCATCGGGCGCACTCGCGCGGAGTTGACCTACCCCGACGACCTCGAGGAACACCGTGTCGCTCTCGCCGGGAGGGACCGCACGGAGGTTGACTGCATCGAATACGACAAGCGCTACGTGCGCAGCAACGGTGCGGTCGTCTGGGGTCATCTCACTGCGCGCCCGGTGCGCGACGAGAGTGGCCTGGTCGAGTACTGGATCTCGACCATCGAAGACATCGCTCCGTACCGGCGCGTCGAAGAGGAGTTACGTGGCGTGCACGACACACTCGAGCAACGGGTCGCGGAACGCACCACCGAGCTGCTCGCCGCTCAGCACACCCTGGTACAGAGCGAAGAGCGCTTCCGGCGACTCGCGGAGAACGCAACCGACCTGATCTACCGCATCCGCTTCGTGCCCGAGCCCGCCGTACGAGTACATCAACCCGGCGCTCGGCACGTTCCTCGGGTACCGGCCCGAAGAGTTCTACGCGAACGCCAATCTCGGTTTTCGCGCGGTGCATCGGGATGATCGCGAGCGTCTGATGACCCTGATGGCCGAGGAGGAGACCGACAACGATCCCGACGTGGCGGACGACCCACTTATCGTGCGCATGGTTCATCGCAACGGCGAGGTGGTCTGGACCGAACATCGGGTCGTCGTGCTCCGCGATGCCGCCGGCGTCATGCATGCGGTCGAAGGCGTGGCGCGCGACGTGACCCGAGTGAAGGCGGTCGAGGCGGATCTCAGCCACAGAGCTTTGCACGACGCCCTCACCGGGCTACCCAACCGTTCGTTGCTCCTCGAGCACCTCGAGCTCACGCTGGTGCGGCACGCGCGTCACCCGGCGTCGCTCGCGGTCATCTACCTCGACCTCGATCGCTTCAAGACCGTCAACGACAATCTCGGTCATCACTCTGGCGACCGACTGTTGGTAACCCTGGCTCGCCGATTGCAGCTCGCGCTGCGTCCGACCGACACCGTTGCCCGTCTCGGTGGCGACGAGTTCGCGGCGGTGCTCCCCGACCTCACGAGTGCCGACGAGGCGATGCAAGTGGCGCAGCGCGTCGTCGACTCCCTGACCGGGCCCGTCGATCTCGGTGAAGACGAGGTTGTCATCGGGTGCAGCGTCGGTGTGGCATACGCGGGTGCAGATGCAGTCTCGGCCGGCGAGCTGCTCCGGCGAGCCGACGTTGCGATGTACGCGGCGAAGGACAACGGGCGCAGTCAAGCCGTGTCGTACGCAGGCGGCTGATTTATGACGGTCGGCGCTATCGTCGGCGGATGACCCCCGCCGGCGGGTTCGTACCACCGCCGTACCCGCATGACCGGCTGACCGAGCTGCGCGCGCGACGGCAGACTCTGTCCCCGGCGGCGTGGTCGACTGCTCGGTCGGCACCCCCGTTGATCCGATGCCCGAGGTTGCCGTGCGTGCCCTCGGGGACACCACCGCGGGGAGCGACGGGCTACCCGCCGTCGATCGGCACGGCCCGGTACCGCCAAGCCGCCGTCGATTGGATCGAACGCCGGTTTGCGGTTGCACTCACGCCGGAGCAGGTGGCCGCGTGTGTGGGCACGAAGGAGTTGGTCGCGTCGTTGCCCCGGCTGCTGTCGCTCCATGATCCGACACGCGACACCGTGTTGTACCCGTCGGTCGCGTATCCGACCTACGCCATGGGTGCGACGCTGGCCGGCCTGCGCGCGGTCCCGGTGCCGCTCGACGCCGACTGGCTGGTCGATCTCAGCCGCGTCGAGCCCGGCGACGCTGATCGCGCGCTCGTGCTCTGGGTGAACGAGCCCGGCAACCCCACCGGCTCGTCCGCCACTTCCGCGCAACTCGAGGCCGCGGTGGAGTGGGCCCGCCCCCGCGGCATCGTGGTCGCGAGCGACGAGTGCTATGCGGAGTTCACGTTCGACGCGGCGGGCGCCGCGGCACCACCCGCGACGGCGCTCGCCGGCGGGAGCAATGGCGTGCTTGCCGTGCACTCGCTGTCGAAGCGCTCCAACATGGCGGGGCTGCGTGCCGGGTTTGTGGCCGGCGACGCCGCGCTTGTCACCTATCTCGGTGAGGTGCGCAAGCACGCCGGCATGATGACGCCGCTGCCGGTGCAAGCTGCCGCGGCAGCCGCGCTCGATGACGACGAGCACGTCGCCGTGCAGCGCGCCCGGTACGCGACCCGCCGGGCCCGGCTGCTCCCGGCACTCGAAGCCGCCGGCCTCGTGCATGACGGTGGACACTCGACGTTCTACCTGTGGCTGCGCGATGCAGCCGGCAATGCCGGCGGCTGGGCCATCGCCGAGCGCCTCGCCCACACCGGCTTGCTCGTCGCGCCCGGCGACTTCTACAACGCCGGTGACCATGTGCGCGTTGCGTTGACCCAGCACGACGATCGAATCGACCTCACGGTCGAACGCCTGGGAGCCCTCACGGCCATTGCGTGACCGCCGAATGCGTCTCGGACCCGACGGGCTCGCTCGCTAGCCTGGGCCGCCGGCCACCGCAGGAAGGGCATCGCATCCGTGGATGATCTCGCTCGCACCATCGGCACATTGTGGGAAGGGCGTGACGACCTCGGCGCCGTCATGCCGTCCGACGAGGCGTCGATCGCAGTGCATCAGGCGATCGAGCTGCTCAATAACGGCGAGGCACGGGTCGCGGAGGTCGTCGACGGCACGGTCGTCGTGCACGAGTGGTTGAAGCAGGCCATCTTGTTGCTGTTCCGTTTACGACGGATGGATGCCGAGGAGGTCGGCCCGTTCGAGTATCACGACAAGATCCCGCTGAAGCACGACTACGAAGCGGCGAAGGTTCGGGTCGTGCCGGGCGCGTCGGCGCGTTGGGGCTCTTATCTGGGGCCGGGCGTCGTGCTGATGCCGAGCTACGTCAACATCGGCGCCCGCGTGGGTGCGGAGACGATGGTCGACACCTGGGCGACGGTCGGCTCGTGCGCGCAGATCGGCGAGCGGGTGCACCTCTCGGGTGGTGTCGGCATCGGCGGCGTGCTCGAGCCGCCGCAGGCCGCGCCGGTCGTGATCGGAGACGACGCGTTCATCGGCTCTCGGTGCATGATCGTCGACGGCGCGCGCGTCGGCGCCGGCGCCAAGCTCGGTGCAGGCATGATTCTCACGTCGTCGGTACCGGTGGTCGACGCCGACACCGGTGAAGAGATCGCTCGGGGCGAAGTGCCGGCGCGTGCGATCGCCGTGCAGGCCATCCGGGCCAAGCAGTTTCCCGGCGGCGAGTTCGGGCTGCCCTGCGTGCTGGTGTTGCGCTACCTCGCCGAGGACGAGGAGCACGACAAGTTGAAGCTCAACGCGATTCTTCGCGAGCACGGCGTCGCCCAGTGAGCGACGGCGATGCCGCGGCGGTACTCGAGACACCGAGCGACGACCTGCTCGCACTGACGGCCGCGCTGATCGGGGTGCCGTCGGTCAGTGGCCACGAGGGGGCGCTCGCCGGCGCGGTCGAGCAGCGGCTGCGCACACGCGCACGCGGACTGGTTGTGAGCCGGGTCGCCAACAACCTGATCGCCCGCACCGAGCAGGGTCTGGACCGTCGAGTCGTGCTGGGCGGCCATCTCGACACGGTGCCCGCCAACGACAATCTCACACCCCGCCTCGACGGAGACGTGCTCTCCGGCCTGGGCGCCGCCGACATGAAGGGCGGCCTGGCCGTGCTGTTGCGCCTGGCCGAGGACGCCGCTGCAGTCGGTGCTTCGGGCGCGGCGCCGCGCTTCGATCTCACGCTGGTGTTCTACGAAGGCGAGGAGATCGCGGAGGAGCACAACGGCCTGCGCGCGGTGTTCGCCGAGCAGCCCGACCTGCTCGACGGTGACTTCGCGGTGCTGCTCGAGCCGACTGGCGGCGCCGTGGAGGCAGGGTGTCAAGGCTCGTTGCATCTGCGCGCGCACTTCGCCGGCGAACGCGCCCACTCCGCCCGTCCGTGGACGGGACACAACGCGATCCACGCCGCCGCCGCGGCGCTGGCGCGGATCGCCGCGCACGAGAGCGACACGGTCGGCGTCGACGGGTTGGTGTACCGCGAGTCGCTGCAAGTCGTGCGCGTCGAGGGTGGCGTCGCCAACAACGTGGTGCCCGACGAGTGTTCGATCGTGGTGAACCGTCGCTTCGCGCCGTGCTACTCGGTCGGCGAGGCGCGCGCCCAGGTGGAGGCGCTGCTCACGGGAGCCGACCACATCGATGTGCTCAACGCCTCCCCGGCTGCGCCACCCAACCTCGCCGACCCACTGGTCGCGGCGTTCGTGCAGTCGGCCGCGCTCCCCGTGCATCCCAAGCTGGGATGGACCGACGTGGCCCGTTTCGCGGCGCGCGGCGTGCCGGCGGTCAACTTCGGCAGCGGCGACCCGGCCGTGTCACATACGGCGGGGGAGTGCGTGACCCGCGCGTCGGTCGAGCAGTGTCACGCCGTGCTGGCGCGCTTTCTCGGGCTCGCGCACTGAGCATTCAGGGGATGACGATGCGGCCGGCGTCGTCGACGGTGAACGCGCGGACCACCTCCCAGAGGTTGCCCTCGGGGTCGGCGAAGTACCCGGAGTAACCGCCGTAGTCGGTGTGCGCCGCCGGCTTGATGATCGTGGCGCCGGCGGCCGCCGCGCCGGCAAGGGCATCGTCGACCTCGGCGTCGGTGTTCACGTTGATCGCGAGGGTGACACCCGTGAACATCCCGGCGCGGAGCGTTGACGGCACCGTCGCGTCGGCGGCGAGGTCATCTCGACCGAAGAGCGCCAGCATGGGTCCCGCGGTGCGGAAGAACGAGACCTCGTCGGCCGAGGCCGGCGAGCGTTCCCAGCCGAGTGCCTCGTAGAACGCGGTCACGCGTGCGAGGTCGGCAACACCGAGCGTGACGCAGGTGATCCGCGCGGGAACGGGGCTCACAAGCGGCGCAGGACCGTGACGACCTTGCCGTAGATCGAGACGTCGGGCGGGTCGAACACCATCTCGTCCATCGTCGGGTTCTCGGGGCGCAACACGATCTTGCCCCGACGGCGCAGGAACGTCTTCACTGTCGCCTCGTCGTCGGGAATGCCGGCGATCACCGTGTCGCCGGCATCGGCGGTGTCTTGCTGGCGGGCCACGACGTAGTCGCCGTCGAGAATGCCGGCGTCGATCATCGAGTCGCCGCGCACCCGCACCATGAAGACCTGGCCCTTGCCGGTGAAGTCTTCGGGGAGCGGCAGCGTCTCTTCGATGTTTTCCGCCGCGAGCACACCGGTGCCGGCCGCGACGTCGCCGACGAGTGGCACCTGGCGGACCGTTCCCCGCTCGACCGCCGCTCCCGACCCGGTATCGAAGTGCACCTCGATCGCGCGGGGCTTCGTGGGGTCGCGGGTGATGTACCCCTTGTCCTGGAGCGCCGCGAGGTGGGCGTGGACCGTGGAGCTCGACGACAGGCCCACGGCCTCACCGATCTCACGCACGCTCGGGGGATAGCCCCGCCGGCGGACTTCGGCGTCGATGAAGGCGAGAATCTGGCGCTGGCGGGCCGTGAGATCGGTCATGCGTGCACGGTAACACGATCATGCGTTCGGGGCAAACATCTGTTCGTAGAAACCCCTTGACTCGAACAGGCGTTCGTGATGTGATCCGAACGTGCGTTCGAGCGGTTCCCGGGCCGCACCCCGTGTAACTGTCACACCCCCGTGATTCGCTACCACCGTGATCGCACGTTGAGCACGGCACACAAGGAGCTCCAATGGCAGCCGTCATGACCACTGAACGGCCCGGATATGGGTATCGGATCGGCCCCACGACCGTTCCTGTGCGCCCGCATCCGGAGAGCCGGGCCAGAGTCTCCGCTACGGCATACCGCCGCAGGCGGCTCGCAGCGATCCTGCTGGGATTCGGGCTCGTGGTCGTGGCGGGACGGGCCGGCGCAGCGCTCGGGGGCTCACCCCTCGCGGCCCCCGAGCGCAGGCCGCCCGTCGTCAGCTATCAGGTCAAACCGGGCGACTCGTTGTGGACCGTCGCGACTCGACTCGTTCCCCACAGTGATCCGCGGCCCGTCGTCGACGCGCTGAGCCGAGCTCGCCACGACGCGCCGCTCTTGCCGGGCGAGACGATCGTGTGGCAGCGATAGCGCGCGTCGGTTCGCACAGCGGGCACGGAACGCGGGGGCATGGTGACCGTGGCGACGCGCAGCTACCGTGGCGCGGTGCGATGCCCGTTCTGCCTCGAGATCGACGACAAGGTCGTCGACTCGCGGCCCGCTGACGACGGCGTCGCGATCCGCCGCCGTCGGGAGTGTCTCGCCTGCGGACGGCGGTACACGACGTACGAGCGGCTAGAGGAGCTGCCGGTCATCGTCGTGAAGCGTTCGGGGGTCAAGGAGCCGTTCGACAGAGAGAAGCTCGAGGCCGGCATCGACCGGGCCGTGAAGAACCGTCCGATCGAGGAGGGCACGGTGGCGGCGATCGCGGCCGAGATCGAGGAGCTCGTCCGCGAAGAGGGGCCCGAGGTGACGAGCGAGCGTCTCGGTCTCGCGGTGCTCGAGCGGTTGCGGGCGCTCGACCCCGTCTCGTACATGCGGTTCGCGTCCGTGTACAAGGACTTCGACAATCTCGCGCGACTTCGAGCGCGAGGTGGGGTTGCTCCAGAAGACGACGGAGCCCAAGCGCCGTCCGCCGCGCTCGTTGTAGCGGCCACCGGCGTGCCGCGAGCTCCGAAAATGCGAACCTTCGCGAATGGCATCTGACCTGCGGTGGTGCTCGGCCATGAGCGTTGACAGCAGCGAATCCCAGTGCTGTAATTACCCAGCATCTCGCGTGACTGACTGAATGAACCACAACATCTTGTGTGGGGGGCCCACCGGGGAAGGGAAGCTGTCCGATGGCTATGGCGCCGGAGCAGATCGGGATCGGGATCCGTCGGTTCTTCACCGAGCCGGGCGCGCATCCCTACGACACCGTCGAGTGGGAGCGCCGCGAGGCGCGCATCCCCAACTACAAGGACGGCACCGACGCGTTCTTTCAGGCCGACGTGGAGTTCCCGGTCGAGTGGTCGCAGAACGCGACCAACATCGTCGCCCAGAAGTATTTCCGCGGCACGCTCGGCACGCCCGAGCGCGAGACGTCACTGCGTCAGGTCATCGACCGCGTTGCCGACACGATCACGGCCTGGGGCCACCGTGACGGCTACTTCGTCGATGACGGCGAGGCCGAGGCGTTCCGCAACGAGCTCAAGTACCTGCTCGTCCACCAGCACGCCGCGTTCAACTCACCGGTGTGGTTCAACATCGGCGTCAACGGCGTCCCCGCGCAGGCGAGCGCGTGCTTCATTCTCGCGGTCGACGACACGATGGACGGCATCCTCAACTGGTACCGCGAGGAAGGCACGATCTTCAAGGGTGGGTCGGGCTCGGGCATCAACTTGTCCAACATCCGTTCGTCGTACGAGCACTTGAAGGGCGGCGGCACCGCCAGTGGGCCCGTGAGCTTCATGCGCGGCGCCGACGCGTCGGCGGGCACGATCAAGAGCGGCGGGAAACGCGACGCGCCGCGAAGATGGTGATCCTCAATGTCGATCACCCCGACATCGAAGAGTTCATCTGGTGCAAGGCGCGTGAGGAGCGCAAGGCGCGCGCGCTTGCCGAGGCCGGCTTCGACATGGATCTCGACGGCAAGGACAGCCACTCGATTCAGTACCAGAACGCCAACAACTCGGTTCGCGTCAGCGACGGGTTCATGGAAGCCGTGCTGGAAGACCGCGACTGGCAGCTCTACGCGGTCAAGACCGGTGACTCGATCAAGACGGTGAAGGCACGTGAGCTGATGCGCCAGATCTCGGACGCGACGTGGCAGTGCGCCGACCCGGGGATGCAGTTCGACACTACGATCAACCGGTGGCACACCGCACCCAACACCGGCCGGATCAACGCGAGCAACCCGTGCTCCGAGTACATGCACCTCGACAACTCGGCCTGCAACCTCGCGAGCATCAACCTGTTGCGCTACCTCGACGACACTGACACGTTCGACGTCGAGGGCTACAAGCACACGATCGAGGTGGTGTTCACCGCGCAGGAGATCCTCGTCGGCAACGCCGACTACCCGACGGAGCGGATCGCGGAGACGAGTCGTCAGTTCCGCCAGCTCGGGCTCGGCTACGCGAACCTCGGCGCGTTGCTCATGGCGCTGGGGCTTGCGTACGACTCGACCGAAGGCCGGGCGTTGGCGGGCGCGTTGACCGCGCTCATGACGGGGCACACGTACGCCACGAGCGCGCGCACCGCCGGTCGCATGGGGCCGTTCGCCGGCTACGCCGACAATGCCGAGGCGATGCTCCACGTGTTGCGTATGCATCGCGCCGAAGTCGACAAGATCGACGACGAGCTCCTGTCCGCAGGGCTGGTGAATGCCGCGCAGCAGGCGTGGGACGAAGCAGTCGAGGTCGGCTCTGCGCATGGCGTCCGTAACTCGCAGGCAACCGTGCTGGCGCCGACCGGCACGATCGCGTTGATGATGGATTGTGACACCACCGGCATCGAGCCCGATCTCGCTCTGACCAAGTCGAAGAAGCTCGTCGGTGGCGGCACGATGCTCATCGTCAACCACACGGTGCCGCGTGCGTTGCGCCGTCTCGGCTACAGCGACGAGCAAGTCGAGGCGATCGTTGCCTACATCAACGAGCACAAGACGATCATCGGCGCGCCGTCGTTCAACCCCGAGCACCTGCCGGTGTTCGCGTGCTCGATGGGCGACAACGCGATTCATTACCGGGGTCACGTCACGATGATGGGCGCGGTGCAGCCGTTCATCAGCGGCGCGATCTCGAAGACGATCAACATGCCCGAGGAGGCGACGGTCGAAGAGGTCGAGGCGATGCACATCGAGTCGTGGCGCCTCGGGCTCAAGGCGGTGGCGATCTATCGCGACAATTGCAAGGTCGCGCAGCCGCTGTCCACACAGAAGAAGGCCGGCGCGTCCGACGAGCACGAGCAGCAGGTCGAGCGGATCGTCGAGACGGTGATCATCCAGGAGCCGGTCCGCCAGAAGCTGCCGCGCAAGCGCAACTCGAAGACGTTCTCGTTCCGGGTCGCCGACTGTCACGGGTATGTGACCGTGGGCGAGTTCGAAGACGGCCGTCCCGGCGAGGTCTTCCTCAAGGTGGCCAAGCAGGGCTCGACGCTGGCCGGGATCATGGACGACGTTCGCGATCTCGGTGAGCCACGGGTTGCAATACGGCGTACCGCTCGGCGCGTTCTGCGAGATGTTCAGCAACATGCGTTTCGAGCCTGCGGGCATGACCGACGACCCGGAGCTGCGTATCGCGACGAGCCTCGTCGACTACATCTTCCGGCGTATGGCCGTGGAGTATCTGCCGTTCGAGGAGCGCAAGGAGATGGGCATGCTCACGGTCGACGAGCGGATCCAGCCGACCCTGCCCGGCGTCGAGGAGGCGTCGGTCGCCGACCACCCGAGCGACCCGATGCCGATGGCCGACCGGCGACCCGGGGCGAGCTCGTCACCGGCGGCGCCGGCGCGTCGAACGCGAGACGGTGATCTGCCACGTCTGCGGCGACATCATGCAGCCGCGCGGGGAGCTGTCACGCGTGCCCGAGCTGCGGCGCGACGAGCGGCTGCTCGTAATGTGAAGTTGCACGTCCTTCGAAGTGCACGATGCGGTCCGGCGTGTACGCCCTCGTGGCTGCGTCGACATTCTCATCCGCAGAATACGAATCCAACAGGCTGCGTCCCAAGCACGCGGGTCGGGTCGCAACGATCGCGCCGGCGGCGTTTCACGGCCGCAGCGTCCACCGCGTGGTGACGTTCGGACGTCGACGTCCCGTCGATTGCGGACGTTCCGCGCTGCTCAGTCGGGGTAGCCGACGGGCACGAGATACTCGACGTCGTCCTCGGGTGGTATCGCGAGCACCTGCCGCACTCGGGCCGGATCCACGCCACCGATGGGTACGGCCGCCATGGAGTGCTCGGTTGCCTCAAGGAGGATGTTCTGCGTCACGTGCCCGGCTTCGAGCGCGACGAACGTGTCGCCTCGCGCGCCATACTTGGCGCGGGTCCGTGCCGGAACCGCCGCGACGACGATGACCGCGGGTGCGCTCGCGACGGTGCTCTGGCCGAGCGCGGCGTCGGCGAGCTCGCGGCGGTGATCGACGTCCGTGCGCACCTCGACGCGGTGTCCTGCCGGGAGATAGTGCATGACTTGATGTCGCGTGACGACGTACAGCTCGATCGGATAGAGGCCGCCGGCTGAGGGCGCGGTCCGCTTGCCTTCGGGCGAGGTGATGCCCTGGCCGGCCCAGAGCAATTGGCCGATCAACGCGAGCGGCAGAGGCTCGGGGGAGAAGTCGCGAGCGGAGCGGCGCCGGCCGATTGCTTCGTCGAGCGGCATGTTCCCGCGTGTGTCAGGCGCGGGAAGTCGGAAGGGCGTCGTGAAGCGCGCCGAAGTGTCGCGCAATCGTGCCGGCGCGTGTCCCGGCGCAGCCCGCGACGATCAGCAGGGTGACCACGGCGCCGATGCAGCTACGACGCGCTCATTATCGACTCGATCTTCGACGCGCATGTCGGCGACCAGCATCAGCGCGCGTCCGCTCGCGGCCAGCGGCGATCGCGGGGATCAGGACGAGCATCCCGATGATCGCGATCACCCATCGATCGACGTACAGGAACAGCGCGGCGTCAGGATTAGCGAGCAACACGACCAAGCCGATGAACCCGGCCACCGTGAGCGCCGCGCCGACGCCGGTCACCCACGCGCCGAGGGCTCGCAAAGGGATCGGCCGCGTACGTCGACGGCGGTCACGCGCCGCGAGCAGCGCGGCAGCGGTCACGAGCGCCAGTCCTGTTGCTGCGAGAATGCCCGCGATCGTCGTGCGCCGGTTGACCGCTGTCGGACAGGCCTCGGTACGGACGAGTGGTCTGGTTGCACTGATGCGTGGATCAGTCAGGTCCGTGCTGAACCATTGCTGCCAGTTCGCGCGTCCGCTGATGACATCGAACGGCGCGCCACACGACGCGCTGATTCCCGACGCGTGGACGCGTACTTGAAGCATCAGGACTGTTCCGGCAGCGAGCATCAGCACCACACCGATCGTGCCGAATCCGAGAATGCGCCGGCGCACCCCATCATCGTCACGGCGCACGCGACCGCTCCCTAGGGGCGTCGGTCACATGCTGGGATGCCGTCCGTCCGAGAAGCGCCGAAAGACGGCGATGTAGTGGCCAACAGTGGGCCTTGCACCCCCGCGTGCGATGGTGTCGTGGTGGTCGCCGACCCTGATGAGACGTGCCGAGGCGTGTGTGTGGAGCTCGGCCCGGGTGTTCGCTATTGCAGTCGGCTCCGCGCTGCCGGTCCTGAGCGGCACCCGAGCGACCGGGATCGTCGTACTCGCGCTCGGAGTCGCGGCTTCGGCGAGCGCGGTGGTCCCGAGCGTCGACCAGTTGATCCACGGCAACAAGCTCTATCTGGCCGTGACAGCACTCATCGGCGTGGTCGCAATCTGCGGCGGCGCGCGAAGTGCTCGTAGCTGCGAGCGAGACAGGCCTTGCGGCGCAACGGCAGCAATGGTCGTGCTCTGGCTGATCGCCACGATCCATCACAGCCGCCTCGGTTAGACCGCCCTGCCATCACACAGACGGGGTGATGCGCGTCATTCGTCGATGCTCGGGTCACGAACGGCCACGAACGCGGTGAGGAGTCACCACTGAGCAACCGCGCCGTTCTGTCACGGTGCCCTTGAGAACACCGCGCGAACGAGAGGGAGCGCAGCCGCGCGGTCAGGCGTGCAACGTTTTCGCGTCGGGCGTCGTCGCTCAAACCCAGGTTGGAACGCGCTGGGCTCGGCGGCATCAATGATCGCTTTCTCGTAGGAGCGCGTCGATCTCGTCATCGTAGAACAGTTGGTGATCGACGGACATGGAAGCGCAGTTGCGGTCGATCTCGAGGCTGATGAACCCGTGGAGACGGATCCACCACTTGACGCCGAGCACGATGATCCTTCCGGGAGTGTCTTCCGTATCCGTTGCGGCGACGCCAGGTCGTGAACTCGGCCGCGAGCGCGCTTCGCTGCGCATTCGCGGGTTGTTGTTCGTCGATGGCGGTAAGCGCGTCGACGAAGACTTTGAACGTGAACAACGCGGCGGAGATGGTCATCAACCATGGCAGCGGGTCGCGCTCACCGCGGGAGGATGCAATCGCTGCTGCGCCGACTGTCAACGCGCGAAACGGCGATCAGCCGTGACAGCCGATCCATCGTTGCGCCGTTCGCGCTGCGACCGAGCAACATTGGCAATAGCGTCGGGCGAAGGAGTATGGCGGTGCCGCCTGCGAGGCGCGCGCAACCAAGCCGTGAGGAGCCCGAGCAGGACACGGATCGTGGTGGTTTTGCCCGCGCCGTTCCACGCGAGGAGGCCGTGGACCTCGCCGGTCTTCACGACAAGGTCGAGCTCGTTGAACGCTTGTGTCGAACCGAACGACTCGGGCCCCGGGCGATCGGCGCGTACATCGCTCGCTCCGGCTCATCGCCGTTGCCTTCTGGGCTCTCGGCGCATTCCTGGCGATCATGAGCACCCGTGGCCTGATACGGGGTGATCGGCCTGAGAACTCGCCTCTCGGTGTTGCCTATTTGGCCGTCACGGCTTTCGTCATGTTCGGCCTCGCGCGACTCAAGCGCGTTCCCGCCAACGACCTGGGTAGTGAACCTCTACGGGCCGAAGCGGCCATGCCCTTGCTCGACGGGTGTCTGAGTACAGGAGTCCTCACCGCGCTCGGTGCTCACTGGCGCGGGTGGTGGTGGACCGACGGCACCGCCGCGCTGCTGGTCGCGGGTTTCGCGATCAAATCAGGGCGTGGACCGCTGGCGAGAGTCCGCGCCTCACGAGGAATCCGAAGCCGACGATCAACGGGGAGGTTTGTGACAAATGGCAGTGGTCGCGTGGCGATCGTGAGAAGAGGCTGTTCACAGGGATTGTCGACCGCGAGGAGCGTCCACGATGCTCGGAACCACATGGCTCCGATTCAGTCGAGTGTCCCTCTCGGGCACGAGGCGGACACTCGACCTCCAGCTGGCGGACCGCCGCGGCCGGCGGATCGTGTTCGTTTCGCACTGCCTGCTCAACGAGAACGTGCGCTATCTCGGTGGCGCGACCCGGCCGGGAGTCGTGCAGGAAGCTATCGACCACTACACGGGCGGCGGCATCGCGCTCTACCAGATGCCGTGCCCCGAACAGCGAGCATGGGGCGGTGTGCGCAAGTCGCGAATGATGCGCCTTTACGGATCGCGAGCGCTGCGCTGGCGATTCCTACGACACGTCTTCGTGACCGGGATCAACTGGTGGTCCATGCCGGTATACCGGCGGCTTGCCCGCCGTGTGGCCGCGGACATCGCCGACTACGTGGGTTCGGGATTCGACGTCGTGGAGATCGTTGGAGTCGGTGCCTCGCCGTCGTGCGGTGTGTCAACGACCCTGGATCTGAACTGTGCACTTGAGGCAATGGCGCGCTGTGACCCGTCCGCGATCCACCGATCCATCGTGAACCAACGAGTCGTTGCTCCCAACGTGGTCGAAGGGCAAGGCATGTTCATCGCGGCTCTGCGGCACCAGCTCCGTCGGCGTGGACTCGACGTTCGCTTCCTCGAGCACGACCTGGTCGGCGAGCTCCGCAGCGCAGGCGAGCTGGCGCCGGACGCTTGGCGTCAAGACGCGCCCGGACCGTAACGACCGCGGCTGCCTGCCGCGAGGCAGCACCTACGGCGACGTGTTCACAGTGTCTATCCGCCGGTCGCGACCCCGGGTGCGCTCAGAGTGTCGTTCACGCCCGGTACGGACAACGGCAGTGCGATCACCGGGGTACACCGCGACATGTGTGTCGAGCAACGGTGGTGGCACCGTCTCACGGCTGACGGTGACCGGCTTGACGACCGCCAAGAGGTACACATGCACGGTGGTGGCCACAAACGCCAGAGGTGCAGGTCTCCCATCAGCAGCGTCAGCAGCGGTGATCATTTAGAGGCGGCGGGCAGCTTGCGCCGCAGCATCTCGGCGCGACCCCACACGTAGCGCCGAGCTGCACTGAGACGCGGGCCCACCTCGCGCGGGCGGCCGAGCATCGAAATCGATGGGTGCACGCCGACACCCCCTTGCCGCACCGCGCCGCGGGTGGGAATCTGCTCGGTGAGCCGCACCGAGGAGGTCCGGATGAGCTCAGTGGCCGAGCACACGCTGATCGACCGTGGCGCTGTCGACGAGCTGGAGGCGTCGTTCCGGGGTGAGCTCGTCCGGCCGGGTGATGGTGAGTACGACGAGCACCGCAAGGTGTGGAACGGCTCCATCGATCGCCGCCCTGGCCTCATCGCTCGATGCACTGGTGTCGCCGATGTCCGTCACGCCGTCCGGTTCGCTCGCGAGCACGAGCTCTTGGTCGCCGTACGCGGAGGCGGCCACAGCTTCCCGGGTCTCTCGGTGTGCGACGACGGCCTGCTGATCGACCTCGGGCCGATGAAGGGCATCCGCGTGGACCCCGACGCGTGGACGGTGCGCGCGCGAGGCCGGCGTGCTGCTCGGTGAGCTCGATCGTGAGACGCAGGCGTTCGGGCTCGCCGTCCCCGCTGGGATCGTCACCCACACCGGCCTGTCGGGCCTCACGCTCGGCGGTGGTATCGGGTGGATCATGCGGAAGTACGGGCTCACGATCGACCAGCTCCAGTCGGTGGACGTGATCACCGCCGACGGCGAGTTCGTGAAGGCGAGCGAAGACCACAACGCGGATCTCTTCTGGGGCGTACGTGGCGGGGGCGGCAACTTCGGCATCGTCACCGACTTCGAGTTCCGGCTGAACCCGTTGGGCCCTGACGTCGTGGCGGGCCCGGTCTTTTGGCCGATGGAGGACGCGCCCGAGGTGCTGCGTTTCTACCGCGACTGGCTCGCGGATTGCCCCGACGACCTCATGACCATCGTCGTGCAGCGCAGGGCACCGGCACTGCCTGTCGTCCCCCGGAGCTGGTCGGCGAGCGCATCATCGCGGTCGTCGCCTGTTATGCCGGTCCGGTCGAGGACGGCGAGCGCGTCATGCGCCCGCTCAAGGAGTTCGGCGCACCCGTGCTCGACCTCTGCCAACCCAAGCCGTACCTGGTCCACCAGCAGATGTTCGACCCGTCGTTCCGGCACGGCTGGTGGTACTACGTCCGCTCCTGTGATGTCGCAGCGCTCACCGACGACGTCATCGACATCGTCGCCGAGCACGGTGCACAGATCACGTCACCGGCCAGCAGCATTGCCTTGTGGCAGATGGGCGGCGCGGTTGCACGCGTCGGCGAAGACGAGACAGCGTTCAACGGGCGCCACGCGGGGTTCACCTTCAACATCAACGGCAACAGCCAGACCGCTGACGGCTTCGAGGCGGAGCGGCAGTGGGCTCGCGACTACTGGTCAGCCCTCGCGCCCCACCACACCAGCGTCTACGTGAACTTCCTCATGGAGGAGGGCGAGGAACGCGTCAGGCAGGCCTACGGCGCCGAGAAGTACGAGCGACTCAAGGCCGTCAAGCGCGACTACGACCCGACGAACTTCTTCAAGCTCAACCAGAACATCAAGCCCGACTGACTTCGCTACTCGGGCGACGGTTTTTCGGCCGGGCGGGACGGCGCGGGGTGTGATCCAGTTCCGATCGCGTCGCCGGGCGGGCCGCGCTCGACGCGGCGCGCAAGGAAGTCGGAATGTGTGGCGAGCACGGGTGCAAGCAGCGAGAGCACGAGCACGTAGCCGGCGATGAACGCAGCGACGCGCGTGTCGAGGCCTGCGGCCGTAGCGAGCGCCGCGAGAATCAACGAGAACTCGCCGCGCGCAAGCACGGTCAGGCCGACACGCAGCCCGGCACGTCGGGACATCTCGGAGCGACGGGCGACGACGAGGCCGGCCACCACGTTCACGATGAGGCTCGCAAGCACCGCAAGGAGGATCGGTCCGATGACCTCGAGGACCAGGCTCGGTTGGATGCTGACTCCAAAGACGAAGAAGAACATGGCGCCGAAGGTGTCGCGTAACGGCAGCACGAGATGTTCCACGCGACGGGTGAGTCCGGTCTCCGCCACGACGAGCCCGACGAGCAGCGCGGCGATGGCGTCGGAGACCCCGACCTCTTCAGCCACACCCGCGGCGAGCACGACGAGCCCGACCACGCACACGATCAACAGCTCGTCGCTCTCGGCGTCGAGCAGGCGACGGACGAGTCCAGTCGCGAAACGGGCGATCAGCGCGAACCCGAGCAGGAACCCGAAGGCCGACGCGATTGACACCAGGATCTCGGTACCACCCGCGCCACTGAGGACGGGCTGAACGACCGCGAGGTAGAGCGCGAGGAAAACGTCCTCCACGACGATGATTCCGAGGATCAGCGGAGTCTCCCGATTCCCGAGGCGCCGAAGCTCGGTCAAGAGCTTGGTCACGATTGCCGAGGAGGAGATCGCGACCGCGCCGCCAACAACGAGGGCCTCGCGACCACCCCACCCGAATACGAGACCGAGCGCGATGCCGGTCACCACGTTCAGCGCGAGAAACACCGAACCCGCGATCGCAAGCGTCCGTCCGCCCGCCAACAGGTCGTGCACAGAGAACTCGAGCCCGAGGTGGAACAGCAACATCACGAGCCCGAACGTGGCGAACAACCCGAGCTCATCCGGTGAGTCGACCAAAGCAATCCCGGGGGTATGCGGCCCGAATGCGATCCCGGCAAGGACGAAGAGCGGAATCGTCGGGAGTCGGGCGCGTCGTCCGATCCGGCCGAGCAGGCCGGCGAGCAAGAGCGCCCCTCCGAGGGCCACGAGCGACGCGTCCATCAGCCCGTCAACAGCGAAACGAGTCCCGGAAAGTCGTCGGGCCGGCCGATCACGATGAGCCGGTCGCTGGGGTCGAGCCGCTCGTGTGGTTCGGGCGCGACGATCGGCTCCGCCCCCGGGTGCACGAGCGCAACGACCGTCATTCGGGTTCGGCGCCGGATCTCCATCTCGGCGATCGTCCGACCCACGGCGGGGGACTCGTCACCCAGGGTGACCCAGTCGATCAAGAGGCCGTCGACGGCGGCCTCGACCTGCTCGAGGGCCGCAGGCTTGTAGAACGCGCCCGCGAGCGCGGCGCCGAACTCGCGTGCCTGTTCCTCGCTGAGAGCGACGCTCGCGGCCGGCTCTTCGGCGCCGGGCGGCGTCAAATACACGTCGCGTCGCGAGCTCTGGTGGATGACGGCCAGCAGCCGGGCACCGTCCGCTGTCTCGAGGGAGTAGGCCTTGCCGATGCCGGGAAGGTCGCGCTCCGCGAGCTGGAAACGTCCGGGGTCACTCGGGCGCGTCATCGGAAGCGTTGTCGGAATCGGTGGCGAACTGGACGATGAACCAGAAGGCGAATGGCAGGACCATCAGCGCGAAACAGATCGCCAAGATGAGCGGCCAGGCGATGTCGGCGGCCGTGACGCCGACCGACAGTGCATCATCGTGACTGTGCATGGGTTGTCCTCTCTGACAACGGGGACGCGGACCGGCAAGGGCGCATCGGGAGGTGCTCGAATCGGACTGCGGCAAGCTGTGGCCGCGGCACGGGCGTCGCCGCTTACGCGGCGTCGCTCACGCGAATGATTCGAGTGGAGGCGCGCGGCGAGAGAAACCACCGCGCAGGAAAGGGCGACGCGCCGTGGCAGCAGTGCCGTCCCGCAGTCTGCGGAGCGCGAACAGCGCCAGGATTGCGGCGGCGAGCTCCGGCAGGAGCCAGATCGGCGCGCTTCGAAGCTCGCCGAGCCGGACGCCGGTCACGACGGCTCCGATGACTGCATCGGTGACGTCGACCGCGCTCGGTGACGTGCCGGTAATGCGGTGGGTCGCTCCGGTGCGCGTCGGGTCGTGCAGCGACACAGTGCGCGCGACCGAGCGGGCACCGACTGTTGTCCAGACCGTGAACAGGAGGAGCGTGGCGGCGACAACGACAGTTGTTCGTCGAACGCGCGATTCGGAACGCATGCGAGCGCAGTCTACCGGAGGCAGGAGTCTCGACCGCCGGCGATTGCGTGCATCAAAGTCGTCGCTGGAGCTCCCATGAGACCGATGAGTTGGCGCTCAGTTCCGTGATTCGGCGCGCGCCCGCGATGGTGGCGCGATGCCGGGCTTGTTCACGGCACGCAGGTGCACGGCGATGATCACGCTGGCGACTGCCGCCCATGTGCACCAGAGTGACGTGACCCCCGAGTTGGCGAGCCAGCTGAGGAACGCAACGGCTACCAGGTTGGCGATCCCGAACTGCCGGAGATGCCGGTAGCTGGAGATGAGCAGCGGAGTGCACGTCGCGATCACGTACAGCGGCGTGATCGCGCTGTCGTGCCCAAGGCCCGTTCGGTAGACGATGTGATGACCATCGATCACCGCGCTGACCGGCGCGCGCAGGATGATCGAGAGCAGCGTGTACACGACGACGGCGCCCACCGCGGTGCACACGGCCATGAGCCGTCGTCTCCCGCCATCCGGTTCGTTGAGCATGACTGCCGCGGGTACCAGCACCGGTAGCACAACGAACGCGATCAACAGGTAGACCCAGAGCGCGGCCCGAGCCGTCGACGGTGCGACCTGTCCGTGGAGGCCCCACCACACGAACGCCTCGTCGAGCTCGTGCGCTGCGAGCAACACGGGAAGTGACGCGAGCGCGAGTTGCTGTGGTTCGCGTGCATGTCGCAACGCATCGATGCCGATGGCGCCCGTCACCACCCCGGCCACGACGTCAGCCTCGGCCGAGAAGCACATCGGGGCGTTACACCGACCCGGTCAGCCGCGGGCGGCCGTGGCGATGCATCGCGGCATTCATGCCAGTAAACGTCCCCTCCGTTTCGCCTCGTCAAACCGAGATATCGGCCCTATTTGGGCCTTTCGCCGCGCTGCAGCGGCGGCGCCTAATCTCCATGCACCGACGGCACCACGAGGGAGCAGCAAATGCGCATCGAAGACAAGCTCTTCATTGGTGGCGAATGGGTTGCGCCGAGCGGCAGCGACACCATCGAAGTGATCTCGCCCGCGACCGAGCAGTCGCTCGGCCACGTGCCCGAGGGCACCACAGCCGACATCGACCGGGCCGTGGCCGCGGCACGCGAGGCGTTCGACCACGGCCCGTGGCCGCGCACCTCACCCGCGGAGCGCGCCGAAGTCATGGCCAAGCTCTCGGCCATCATCCTGTCGCGCATGGACGACATCGCGCACGTGATCTCCGAGGAGATGGGCTCCCCGATCGGCTGGGCCACGATGGGCCAGGTCTTCTCGGCCACGATGGTGCTCGACTACTACACCGGCCTGGCGCATGAGTTCCCGTTCGAGGAGCTGCGTGCCGGCGTCATGGGCCCGGCCCTCGTGCACCGCGAGCCGATGGGCGTCGTCGGCGCGATCGTGCCGTGGAACGTGCCGCTCTTCGTCACGATGCTGAAGCTCGCGCCGGCGATGGCGGCCGGCTGCACGATGGTGCTCAAGCCCGCGCCGGAAACGCCGTTCGATGCTTACGAGCTTGCAGCCGCGCTGCAAGAGGCGGGCCTCCCGAAGGGTGTGCTCAACATCGTCGCCGCCGGACGTGAGGTCGGCGAGCACCTCGTCACCCATCCCGGCGTCGACAAGATCACGTTCACCGGCAGCACGGCCGCGGGCAAGCGCATCGCGAGCCTGTGCGGTGAGCAGCTCCGGCGCGTCACGCTGGAGCTCGGCGGCAAGTCGGCTTCGATCATCCTCGACGACGCGAACCTCGACGAGGTCATCCCGGGGCTCCTGCCCGCGGCGACGATGAACAACGGCCAGGCGTGCGTCGCGCAGACGCGGATCCTTGCGTCACGCGATCGGTACCAAGAGGTGGTTGACCATCTGGTGGACGCCGTCGAGGCGCTGACCGTCGGCGATCCGCTCGATCCCGCAACCGAGATTGGCCCGCTCGTCGCGCAACGCCAGCGTGATCGCGTCGAGGGCTACCTCGAGCTGGGCCAGCAAGAAGGCGCGAAGATCGCGACCGGCGGCGGACGGCCCAAGGGCCTCGACCGCGGTTGGTACGTCGAGCCCAGCGTGTTCGTCGACGTCGACAACACCATGCGCATCGCGCAAGAAGAGATCTTCGGCCCGGTGCTCGCGGTGATCGCATACGACGACCCGGCCGACGCGGTTCGCATCGCCAACGAGTCCAACTACGGCCTCTCCGGCTCGGTGTGGAGCGCCGACGTCGAGCGTGGCATCGACATCGCCCGGCAGGTACGCACCGGCACGTACACCGTCAACGGCTTCATGCTCGAGTTCGCGGCGCCGTTCGGCGGCTACAAGCAATCCGGCATCGGCCGGGAGCTCGGCCCCGAGGGCCTCCAGGCCTTCCTCGAGTACAAGACGATCAGCCTGCCTGGCGGTTATACGCCGCCCATGGGCGACTGACGCCGGTCCGGCCCACGGTTCACTGACACGCCTTGTACTTGGATGGCTTCGGAGAAACGGCGGCGCAGTAGCTCGTCAGCTCATTCTCGAGGCTTACACCATTGACCAGGTGATGGGCTTTGGCGAAGGTCAGCCAGTCGCTACGTTCATGGTGCCTCGTCTTCGGATGCTGGAGAAACGTTCCCGGGCCTCGACCGTTCGACGTTCGGGTGAGGGCGGCAACGCCTTCCTCGTGGAGGCTCACGCGCGGAGGGATTGCGCAGCTCGTACCCACGGCGTCGCCACGCCGGTCAGTGGCATCCGTTTGCACGAGGGCGGTTAGACGGGCGCGCGGCTTCTCGAGGGCCGATTCAGCCGGCGGAACATGTCCTTCTGTGCTTTGTACAGCCTCGGGAACTCGGGATAGAGGCGTTCGTACTCGGCACGCGCGTCGGGATCGGGCGTAAACGTGGCGTCGATGGGTGCATAGTCCCGTGCTCGTGCGCGATCGACATCACCCAACGCGATGCCGGCGAGCAGAGCGGCGCCCCGGAGGCCGGTGTGAATCGGGTCGGCGAGACGTTCGATCGCGCGGTCCATGACGTCGGCGTGGATCTGGCACCACAGGTCGGATTGCGCGCCGCCGCCGAACACGCGGATCGGGTCGAGGCGACGCTTCGCGAACTTCTCGACGCTCTCGTGTAACCAGCGGTTGTTGTAGGCGACGCCTTCGAGCACGGCTCGTACCATCGCGGCGCGGTCGGTGGTGATCGAGACGTTGTGGAACCCGGCGCGCGCGTTCTTGTCGTCGATGGGGGAGCGCTCCCCGGTGAGCCACGGCGTGAAGATCACAGCACCCGAACCCGGCGGCACTGACGCGGCGAGGTCGACGAGCGCACCGAAGCTAGGGCGCGCGCCGTGCTCCAACTCGTCGTCGGGGGCGATGACCTTGTCGCGCAACCATTGCAGGCACGCGCCCGAGGTCTCGTGGTTGTTGATGATGAGGTAGCCCCGCGGCCCGACGCCGGGAATCGAGGCGATCTGGTGCACGACGTCGGTCTTCTTGAACGACACCGGGCAACTGATCCACGACGTGGAGCTGATGGCCATGTGCGTATGAAAGTCCGAGACGGTGCCCGCGCCGACCGATGCCGAGTGCAGGTCGGGAGTGCCGGCGACGACCTTCACGCCATGGGGGAGGCCGAGGTCGTCGGCGATGTCATCGCGCACCGCGCCGATCAAC
The DNA here is from genome assembly GCA_963813635.1 of uncultured Actinomycetes bacterium. Taxonomy (GTDB): domain Bacteria; phylum Actinomycetota; class Acidimicrobiia; order IMCC26256; family JBBRZM01; genus JBBRZM01. Next base: position 530,506 of record CAWEZO010000007.1, read on the forward strand.
GACGCAGTCGGTCGCAGCGGTGGCAGCTTCGACCCGTCGACGCCGGCGAGGTCGAGCAGCGTGTCGTCGTAGACGAGCGCGTCGAGGTCGCGGTTGTCGGTGAGCCACGCGCCGGTCATCGAACCGAGCGTGGCGACGGCCTCGCCGGTGAGACGCATCGACACGTAGTCGACCGGTTCGAGATACCACCGAGCGGCGCCGGCGATGTCGGATCGGTCGATCGCCAGGTGGAGCATGTGCCCGATCGGGTCGGCGCCGCTGGTGGCGGGCGCGCCGCCGGTGTGGCGGATCCACGTGACGAGAGCTTTCGCCTTGTAGCCCGACACCTTGCCGCCGATGCGCTTGCGGATGTGGGGGCCGCCTCGCATGTCCATCCAGAGGATGCACGGCCCGACGGGGACGCCGCGCTCGTCGACCGGCACGGTGCTGGCCCACTCCCCGGTCGTGCTGACCGCGACGATGTGCTCCGGGTCGACCGCGCCGCTCGCGATGCCGGCGCGGGCCGCGTCGGTGATCAGCCGCCACCACTCGTCAGCGTCCTGCTCGGCGCCGCCGTCCGGAAGGAAGTTGGTCGTGACCTCGGCGTCGGCCGTCCACGCGATCTCGCCGGTGACCGAGACCAGCCCAACCTTCAATCCCGTCGTGCCGAGGTCGATGGCGAGCACGAACCGGTCGGTCATACGGTCAAGGGAGGGCCTGTTGCTCGTCCATCATGTCGGCCATCACCGCGCGGATGAACGTGTCGGCCTCCGCAGTCATGCCGCCCAGCACGCCGCCGTAGATGGCGCCGCTCTGCGCAGGTTCGTCCTTGTGCTCGCGGGCGTACTGCACGGCTTCGGCGAGGTCCGCGGCGAACGCTTCGGCGACACCGGGTTGCGTCTGCGGGCGCGTCACGGCCATGTGCAGCGCGTTCGGGTACTGCTGGCCGTTGAACCGCCAGCCCCGCAGGCGCATGAAGTCGTTGACGTGGTACACGTCGAACTCGTCGGACGTGAAGCTGAACAGGAACGTCGGCTTGCCGAGCATGTGCAGGTCGGGGTGTGAGCGCACCGCCTCTTGCATCACCGCTGATGTCTCGAAGATCTTCTTGGCGTAGCGCAGGTAGCCCTCCCACCCGAAGCTCACCATCGCCGCCCAGGTTGCCGCCAGCAAACCTCCCGATCGTGAGCCGTCCATGCCGGGGGAGCAGTACTTGCCCCCACTCCAGTCGGTGAGGAAGAAATACTGCGCGTTGCGCAACGCCTTGTCGCGGAACGTGCACACCGACGAGCCCTTGAACGCGTAACCGTACTTGTGGGTGTCGGCAGAGATGCTCGTGACGCCCGGGAGCCGGTAGTCGTAGACCGGAACGTCGTAGCCGAGCTTCTGGCCGAACGGCAGGATGTACCCGCCGAGGCAGCTGTCGACGTGCAAGCCGACGTCGCGTTGCACCGCGAGGGCGGACAGCTCGTCGATCGGGTCGACCGTGCCGTAGCCGTAGTTGCACGCCGAGCCGACGAGGGCGACGGTGTCGGCGTCGATGTGGTCGGCCACCCAGTCGACGTCGACCTGCGTGGTCTCCGGGTCGACCGGGGCCTTGCGCAACTCGATGCCGAACAGATGGCAGGCCTTGTCGAATGCCGGGTGCCCGGTCTCGGGCTTGATCACGTTGGGCGCGGTGATGTTGCGCTGCTGCGCGCCGTGCTCGCGGTAGGCGAGCATGGCGTGCAGGATGCTGCCGGTGCCGCCGGTCGTCACCACGCCGACCGGGGTCGAGTCGGTCGCCGCACGGCCGTTGAGCACATCGAGCGTCATGGCGATGATCTCGGCCTCGAACTTGGTCTGGCTCGGACACATGTCGCGCTGCAGCGCGTTCACGTGGGCGAAGCGACCGAAGGCCTCGGTCATGAACCCGTAGTGCTCGTGGTCGCCGCAGTACATCGTGCCCGAGCACTTGCCGGTCTCCCAGAAGGCGTCTTCCTCCTCGGCCATGGCGGCGAGCTCGGCGAGGATCTCCTCGCGGGGCCGTCCCGTTTCGGGCAGCGTGCGGTTGACGGCGAAGCGATCCTCGTACGGGTACGTGGCCATGGGCCGGAACGCTAGTCCCGGGTTCCACACGTCGGGGCCTTCGCGCGCTTGTCGGACGCGAACCGAACGGCGTCAGTACAGTCGGTGAGATGCACGCCATCGTCACCGGGGGATCCCGCGGGCTCGGGCGATCCATCGCCGCCCAGTTCGCGGCGCGCGGCGACTCCGTCTCGCTCCTCGCCCGCGACGAAGTGCACCTAAAGGAGGCGGCTGCCTCCATGGGACCGGGTGGTGTCGAGTGGCTGACTGCCGACGTCACCGACGCCGCGCAGCTCTCCGTCGCCATCGGCGATCTCGTGGCGCGCTCGGGCCCGTGCGACATCCTGGTTGCTGCCGCGGGCGCGGCACTTCCCGGCTATTTCGACGAGCTTGACGCGGACGTGTTCCGCACCCAGATGGAGCTCAACTACTTCGGGGTGCTCAACGCCGTCCGGGTTGTGACTCCCGCAATGATCGAACGACGCTCCGGCTCCGTTGTGGCTATCGCATCCGCGGCCGCGCTCGTCGGCGTGTTCGGCTACGCGGCGTATGCGCCGAGCAAGTTCGCGGTGCGCGGCCTGATGGAGGTGCTGCGCAGCGAGCTGAAGCCCTGCGGCATACACGTCGCGTGCGTGTTCCCTCCCGACATGGATACGCCGGGCTTCGCGGAGGAGAACCGCACGAAGCCCGAGGAGTGCGCGCGCATCTCCGCAGGAATCAAGCCCCGCGACCCAGACGCCGTCGCGCGGTCGGTGCTGCGTGGCATCGATCGGCGACGGTTCACGATCACGGCCGATCCCCAGACGGCGGTGTTGGCGCGCACGACGGGGCTGGTCGCACCGCTGCTCAGGCGCAGCTTCGACCGCACGATCAGGAGGGTGCAGCGCGCGCGGCAGCCGCGACCGCGGCACTGATCGCGCGTCGCCGTGGGCCCTCGAGCTCTACTGCTTGATCCACAGGCCGAGGACGGGAAGGCGCCCGTAGAGATACTGGGGCTGCCCGCCGTTGTCGGGCAGGGGTGGGCCGAGCACGCCGTTGACGTTGGGCTTCGCCGCGATGACCCAGCGGATGTAGTAGCCCCACAGGTTGTAGACCTGTGACGCGAAGCGCCGGTTGATCGCCTCGTAGATCGGCTTGCGTTGCGCGTCGGTGGTCGCGGCGCGCCCCTGGTCGAGCAGCTGTTGGAGCTGCGGGTCGTTGATCTGCCCGAAGTTGATGGGTGAGCCGGTGTTCCACCAGACGTACTGCAGGTCGGGTGGGTCGCCCGGGTGGTTGCGCCACAGCAGCACGCTGAACTTGGCGCCCAGCGCCGTTTCGATGAACTTCGATTGGTCTTCCGGCTGGATGTCGGCGCTGATGCCCGCCTTTTGAACCTGCTCCTTGAGTGTCGTCGCCTCGTTGATGTTCTCGGTATCGTTGGTGCACTCGAGCACGATATGGAACTGACCGCCATGCGCGGCCTTGTAGGCGGTGACGAGCTTCTTGGCCTCCGCGAGGTTGTGCTGCGGGAAGCCCGGGTTGCTCAGATAGCCGGGGACGTTCTTGTCGAAGGGCCCGTCGGCCTTGTCGACCTCACCTTTCTCGTTGAGCTGGATGAGCGCGTTGCGGTCGACAGCCATCGCGAACGCCTTGCGGGCGTTGAGGTTATCGAACGGCGCCGCCGACGTGTTGAGGAGGTAATAGCGATTCTCGCGATGACCTATTGGCTCCGTGTAGATCGTCGCCTGGCTGCTCCCCAACGCCTTGAGCTCATCCTGCTGCTGCGGGTAGTCCATGTGCGTCATCGTGTTCTGCCCGGCGCTGAAGTTGTTGACTCGCTGAGCCGGTTCTGGCACGGGTCGGAAGGTGATCTGGTCGAGGTACGGGAGCCGGACGCCGTTCTTGTCCTTCTGCCAGTAATCGGGGTTCTTCGTGGCGGTGAGGTGATCGTTCGGCTTCCACTCTTTGAGCTTGAACGGGCCGCTCCCGATCATGTTGGTGGGGCAGGTAGTGGCATTGTCGAGCTGCGCGGGTGCGGCGACGGCAGCCCGGCCGTCGAGGTACAGGAACCCCGCGAATGAGGGCCACGGCACCTTCATCGTGACCGTCACGGTGGTCGGGTTGGTCGCGGCCACGGTGTCGATGTTCTTGTACACGAACTGGAACAGCTGGCCCGTCTTCCAAGCGGTGATGTTCTGCGCGATCGCGGCGGCGTCGACCGGCTGGCCGTTTTGGAACTTGACGCCGTCGCGCAGGCCGATCGTCCAGGTCTTGTAGTCGGCGCTGGGCGTGACCGACTTCGCCAGGTAGGGGACGAACTTGCCCTGGAGGTTGGGTGCCGTGAGCGTGTCGTAGATCGCCTGCGCGACCATGATCCCGGAGATGGCCCACGTGCCTTCCGGCGGGCAGAAGCCGGCGGTGGTCTCCGACTCCAAGAGATAGGTGACGCTGCCGCCGGGGGTCGGCTTGCCTTCGTTGGCCGCCGTCTGACCCTGGCTGGAGGTCGTCTTGCTGGAGCTGCCGCCGCCGCATGCGGCCAGAGCGAGGCCCAGCGTGCTCAAGACGGCAAGCGTGCGGACCCAGCGCCGACGAACAGGCCGTTGAGCGTCGAGCACAGTGTTCCCCCCGAGTTCAAGACCTGCAGCTCGCCGTGGAGGGCTGCAGGGCCGGCAATAGAGACACGATTCCGTCACGCGTTGGACCCGCCACTCTAGAACCTTTGTCCGGTTTCGCAACGCAGGCCTCACGCATTCCCGGCGGGCCTACTAGGGTCCGCGCCCTGGGATCCCGGCGCGGGCAAAGCTGCCGGGTCGGATACGGCCCACCAAGGAGGCAATGTGAACCGGAGAGACCTGGTCAACGAGCTCAGAGATCGCCTGGAAGCCGACGGCGTCGACATCGACCGCAAGACCGTGGACGCGATGCTGCAGACATTCGTCGACACCGTGACGGAAACCGTGGCGACGGGCGAGCCCGTGGCGATCAGCGGCTTCTGCAAGTTCGCGCGAGTCGATCGTCCCGCGCGCATGGGCCGCAACCCGGGCACTGGTGAGACGATCAAGATCAAGGCGTCGCGGCAAGGCGCGGATCACTCCGCTCAAGGGCTTCAAGGACGCGGTGCTCGCCGGCAAGAAAGCGCCCGCGAAGAAGAAGGCACCTGCGAAGAAAAAGGCGGTCAGGCGCCGCTAGGTCTGCTCCGTTTCGAATGCACCGGGGCCGCCGATCAGGGCGGCCCCGTGCGCGTCCGACGCGCATTTGCGCCTCGGCGCGGGAACCACGTGGGGCTCGGTAGGGTCGATGACGTGAGCTTGGACGGCATCGAACGCATCTTGGTGGTGGTCGCACACCCCGACGACGTCGACTTCGGCGCGGCAGGGAGTGTCGCCACGTGGACCGACGCGGGTGCCGAAGTTTCCTACTGCATCGTGACCGACGGCGCCGCGGGCGGGTTCGACCCCGCGGTACCGCGCGTGGAGATTCCCGGCATCCGGCGCGGTGGAACAGACCGCGGCGGCCAAGGTGGTCGGCGTGACCGACCTGACGTTCCTCGGCTATCCCGACGGGCGGCTCGAGTCGACGATCGGGCTGCGTCGCGATGTGTCGCGTGTGATCCGACAAGTACGGCCTCAGCGTGTGCTCTGCCCGTCGCCCGAACGCAACTACGGCCGGGTCTTCGCGAGTCATCCCGATCACCTTGCCGCCGGCGAAGCGACGCTCTGCGCCGTGTATCCCGACGCACGCAACCCGTTTGCTCATCCTGAGCTGCTCGCCGAGGGGTTCGAGCCGTGGAGCGTCGACGAGGTGTGGATGATGGTTGCGCCCGCCAACGATGTCTTCGTCGACACGACCGACGCATTTGATCGGAAGCTCGACGCGCTCCACTGCCATTCGAGTCAGATGACCGACCCCGACTCGCTCGAGCCGCGCCTGCGCGCGTGGGGCACGATGGCCGCGGCCCAAGCCGGATTGCCCGAAGGTCGGTTGGCCGAGGGATTCTTCGCCGTCAACACCGCCGGGTGAGCCGCGTCGGGGAGTGTCGATGCCGGGCAGGGCCGCGCTCGCTGCGTCTGCCAGACTGAGCCCATGCTGCGCATCGAAGACGCCGACCGTGTGCGTCTCATCACGCTTGATCGAGCCGACGCGCTGAACGCGTTCAACAACGACCTGTATCGCGCCGCGTGCGAAGCGCTCGAGGAGGCCGCGACGCGGCCGGACGTCGGCGCGGTCGTCATCACCGGTGCCGGGCGTGCGTTCTCGGCCGGGCAGGACATCGCCGAGATGGGCGAGATCACGACCGGCGACGAGCCCGGGTTCCCGGCGTTCATCGACACGGTGATTGCATTTCCAAAACCGTTGCTCGCCGCCGTCAACGGCCTGGGCGTGGGCATCGGCTTCACGTTGCTCGCGCATTGCGACCTCGTGCTCATCGCGTCCGACGCGCGCCTGCGCACGCCGTTCACCACGCTGGGCGTCGCACCCGAAGCCGCGAGCAGCGTGTTGTTCCCTGCCGTGATGGGGTGGCAGGCGGCAGCGCACGTGCTGCTCACGAGCGACTGGATCGACGCCGAGACCGCGGTGCAGACCGGCATCGCGTGGCGCCGGTGCGACAGCGACGTGCTGCTCGTCGAGACGCTCGAGGTTGCGCGTCGTATCGCGTCGTGCCCGCTGTCATCGGTGATGGCCACCAAGGAGCTCATGGTCGCCGGCCGTATCGACGCGGTGCGGGCCGCGCGTGCCCGAGAGGACACCGCGTTCGCGCGACTCATCGGCTCGCCCGAGAACGTCGAAGCGATCACCGCGTTCTTCGAGAAGCGCGAGCCCGACTTCGCCAAGCTCGTCGACTGAGGCTGATGTCCCGCCTGCTGCTGATTCGACACGGCGAATCGACCTGGAACGAAGGCGGCCGCTGGCAGGGGCACGCCGATCCGCCGTTGTCTGCGCTCGGAGAACGTCAGGCGCTCGCCGCGGGGCGCGGCGCTCGGCGCGATGGCCGCGGTGCGGAGCTCGGATCTCACTCGGGCCCGACGCACTGCCGAGCTGATCGTCGCGCCGGACGGCGACGCGGAAGTGGCCGTCGATCCACGTCTACGCGAGCGCGACGTCGGTGAATGGACCGGACTGACGCGCGCGCAGATCGAGGCCGAGTGGCCGGGGTACCTCGACGCTCACCGCTCGCCACCCGGCTTCGAGCCGAACCACGCACTCCTCGCGCGTGTATTTGCCGCCATCCACGACGCCGCCGAGCGAGCTCCGGCCGGCGACACGCTGATCGTCACCCACGCAGGCGTCATCCGCACGCTCGAACGCGACCTCGGCGCGAATGGCGAACCCCTCGCCAACCTCGCGGGTCGGTGGGTCACCGCCGACGGAGACAAAGTGCAACTCGGCACCCGAGCGCTGCTCATCGATCCCCATGACGTGACGGTCACCGTGCCCCGCTCGCTCTGAGGGCGCGTCGCGGCCCGAAAGTGCAGCTCACCCCAGGTACTAAACTGCACTGTTCCGCTGGGGAGGAGCTGCGTGACGCGAGACCCCGAGATCCACGCCGAGCAGCGTTATCTCGATGCCGCATACGAGCGACTCGACCACATGCGCCGGTCGGCCGCGTGGGTGGCGGAGGGCTACGCCGACGTGCGGCGCGGCGGGACCCACCAGGCCCGGCTGGAGCGTGACATCGCCACCGCCACGACGCGGCGGCGGCTCGCGGCGCTGCAGATCGGTGACGCGCCGCTCTGCTTCGGTCGTATCGACCTCGACGACGGCCCTCGCTATTACATCGGCCGGCTCTCGGTGACCGATGCCGACCAGACGCCACTCGTCATCGACTGGCGGGCACCGGTCGCCGAGCCGTTCTACCGTGCCACGCCGGTTGCACCGATGGGCGTCGCGCGCCGGCGCCACTTCCTCACGCGCGGGCGTGAGCTGCTCGGCCTCGACGACGAGGTGTTCGACACCGAGGCCACGGCCGACGCCGGTCTCACTGTCGTGGGGGAGGGCGCGCTCGCTCGCCGCGATCGAGCGCGAACGCACCGGCCGCATGGGCGACATCGTGGCCACGATCCAAGCCGAGCAGGACGAAGCGATCCGGGCCGAGGTCGCCGGCATGCTCATCGTCTCCGGTGGCCCCGGCACCGGCAAGACCGCGGTGTCGCTGCATCGCGCCGCCTACCTCGTTTATACGCACCACCGCCGGCTCGCGGCGCAGGGCGTTCTGCTCGTGGGCCCGAACCGAATCTTCCTCCGCTACATCGACGAGGTGCTGCCCGCGCTCGGTGAAGACGAGGTGCAGCTCTCGACAGCGAACGGCCTGAAGCCGCAGCTCACCGTCACCGGTCGTGAGACGGCATTCGTGGCCAAGGTCAAGGGCGACTTCCGCATGACCACGGTCATCGCCAATGCCATCGCTGACCGGGAGCGCGTGTTTCCGCGTCGATCTCCTCGTGACCCTCGACGGACATCGGCTGCGGCTCACGAACGCCGAGAGCGCCCGGATCATCGAGCGCGCTCGTCAGCGTCGCGGCACGCACAACGAGCGGCGTCCGCTTGTCACGCGACTCGTCGTCGACCATCTGATCGAGCAGTTCCGGCAATCGTTGATACGCGTGTACCGACGCGACGTCGATCTCACTGCGGCTGAATTCGAGCCGCAGCTCGAGCTCGAGAGTGAGGAGCTCGTCGACGTGTCGACCGCCGCTGTGCTCGCGCGCGGTGGCGCCCCACCCGAGGAATGGCAAGCCGAGCTGGCCGCTCGGCTTCGTCGCCTCCCCGACGTCAAAGCGGCGCTCTGGCGAATGTGGCCGGTGCTCAGCGGTATCGAGCTGGTGCACGATCTGTTCGGCTTCGAGGCGCTGATCCGGTCGGCTGCCGGGGGAGTACTGGCTCGGGACGAGCAAGCGGCGTTGTTCCGTTTCCGCTCGGCCCGTGTCGACGACGTCGACTGGACCGATGCCGACATTGCGCTGATCGACGAGGCCGATTCGATTCTCGGTCCGCCGGCCGCAGCCCGGCCGCGGCCGGCGCGGCCGACGACGCGCCGACCAGGCATCGCTCGAAGCGGCCGGTCGCGTCGTCGACGAGCTCGGCCTGAGCGGCTACACGACGGCGGCCGCACTTGCCGAGCGCTACGGCGCCGGCGAGGGAGCGAGCAGCTCCGACGACTCCGAGCCGCGCACGTTCGGACACGTCCTCGTCGACGAGGCCCAGGATCTCTCCGCGATGGAATGGCGCATGGTGGCCCGCCGTTGCCCGTCGCTCTCGATGACGCTCGTCGGTGACTTCGGCCAGGCGAGCCGGCCCGGTGCGCTGGACGATTGGGAAGACGTGATCGCGGCCGTCGAGAGCACCCGCGGTCGAGCCGCCTCGCACCGGCTCCACGTGCGGCGCGTCGAGCTGAGCGTCAACTACCGCACGCCGGCCGAGATCATGGAGATCGCGAACCGCGTGCTTGCCGCGGCGGCACCGGGCATCGAGGCGGCGCGTTCCGTGCGCACGACCGGTGCCGTGCCCGTCTTCGAGGCGGTGCGCGCCGATGAGCTGGTGCGGGCGGGAGCGAGGATCGCCCGCCGGGCCTGCACCGAGCCCGGCACCGTCGCGGTGATCGCGCCGCCCGCATTGCACCGGCGTCTGGTCACCGAGCTCGGGGATGTGGGTGCGGTCGCCGACACCGCCGAGTCGATCGATGCGCCGATCGCGATCTTGGATGCAGTCGACGCGAAAGGACTCGAGTTCGATCACGTCATCATCATCGAACCGAGCATGCTCGTCGCGCCCGAGGCCGTGGGCCTCCGCCTGCTGTACACGACAATGACGCGCGCCACGCAGCGTCTCTCCGTCGTGCACGCCGAGCCGTTGCCCGAGGCGCTCGAACCGGGCGCCGTACCCGCCTGATCGATCGCGGGTTCGCCATAGGATCGGCGCCATGACCGTTACTGACTCCGGCACTGATCTCGGCGCCTCGGATGTGGCGTGGGATCTCGACCCGCTGCTCGATGGCCGCTCGGTCGACGACCTGCTCGACACGGCGCTCCAGATCGCTCAGCAGCTCGCCACCCGGCGCGGCACGATCGCGAGCCTCGATGTGCCGGCGATGGTCGACGTCATGGAGTCGCTCGGCGAGGTCAATGATCTCGTGGGTCGTGCGGGCTCGTACGCCGCCCTGCGCTTCGCCGTCGACACGGCCGATCCCGAGCGCGGCGCGCAGCTCCAGCGGGTCGACGAACGGGGCACGGCACTGACCACCGAGCTCCTCTTCCTCGAGCTGGAGTGGGCGGCCGTGCCCGACGAGCGCGCCGCGGAGCTTCTCGCAGACGATCGGCTCGAGTTCTGCCGGCATCATCTCGAGGCCGCGCGCCGGTACCGCCCGCATCTGCTGAGTGAGCCCGAGGAGATCATCCTCAACGAGAAGGCGGTCACGGGGGCGAACGTGTGGACACGATTGTTCAGCGAGCTGACGTCCGTCATCACCGCTGAGGTCGGGGGCGCGACGGTGAGCCTCGAAGAAGCGCTCTCGCGACTCACGTCGCCCGACCGGGACTCGCGCCGCGTCGCCGCCGAAGCGGTCACGGCCGCGCTCGCGCCGGGGTTGCGTACGCGGGCGTTCGTCTACAACACGTTGCTCGCCGACAAATCGGTCGACGATCGGTTCCGCCACTTTCCCGGCTGGCTTGCCAGCATGAACCTCGCGAATGAGGCGAGCGACGAATCCGTGCAAGCACTCGTCGCGGCAGTGCAGGGCCGGTACGACATCCCGCAGCGCTGGTACGCGCTCAAGGCGCGGCTCCTGAAGCCTCGACCGCCTCGCCGATTACGACCGGATGGCGTCGGTCGCATCGGAGGAGTCGGAGTTCGGTTGGAGTGAGGCACGCGACCTCGTGCTCGACTCGTACGCGTCGTTTGCTCCCGAGCTCGCCGATGTCGCGAAGCGTTTCTTCGATGAAGCCTGGATCGACGCGCCGGTGCGCCCCGCGAAACGGCCGGGGGCGTTCTGTGCCTACACCGTGCCGTCACATCATCCGTATCTCATGCTCAACTGGACGTCACGCCGCCGCGATGTGCTCACCCTCGCGCACGAGCTCGGACACGGACTCCACGCCTACCTGGCACGAGAGCAGGGCATCTTCCATCAGTCCACGCCGCTGACGCTGGCCGAGACCGCGTCGGTGTTCGGTGAGACGGTCACGTTCGGTCGGCTGCTCGATGCCACCACCGATCCGGCCGCGCGCCTTGCCCTGCTCGCCGAGAGCATCGAGGGTCAGATCGCCACCGTGTTCCGCCAAACCGCGATGAACCGGTTCGAGGACGCCGTGCATACCGAGCGGCGTAACGTCGGCGAGCTCAGCGTGGAGCGTTTCGGCGAGCTGTGGGCCGAGACCCAGACCCCGATGCTCGGCGACGCCGTGGAGATCAGCGACGGCTACCGCACGTGGTGGTCGTACATCCCGCACTTCATCGGCACGCCCGGCTACGTGTACGCGTACGCGTACGGTCAGCTCCTCGCGCTCTCGGTCTACCGCGCGTATGAGGCGCGCGGCGCCGACTTCGTGCCGAGCTATCTCGAGCTGCTTCGCCGTGGCGGTTCCCAGTCGCCGGAGGAGTTGGGAAGCATCGTCGGTGTGGATCTCGCCGATCCCGGCTTCTGGGACGGCGGTCTGCTGATCGTGGAGCAGCAGCTCGACGCAGCGGAGGCGGCTGCCGTCGCGGCGGGTCGTATCGACGCCGTGTAGTTGCCGGCTGTGCTGTCAGCTGCTCTTGAGCGCTCGGTGCGTGGTGGCGACCGACAGGGGGACCATGACTGCCGCGAAGCCGAGGAGCACCACGAGCTCGGGCACGATGTCACCGAGTGACCCCCGGTTGCCGATGACCTCGATGAACCCGTCCATCGCCCACGCATGGGGCGTGAAGTGGCCGATGACACGCATCGACACCGGCACGATCGCCAGCGGCCACAGGCACCCGCCGAGCATCCCGAACGCAATGCCGATCATGGGTCCGACCGAGGTCACCTGTTCCGAGGTCCGGGCGAGGGAGCCCATCAGGAGCGCGGCACTTTCGGCGACCAGCGCGAATGCACCGAGCAACGCAGCCGCAGCAATCGGATCGCCCCAGGAGACGTTGAACACCGACACCGACACGGTCACGATCACCAGGACCTGCAACGAGATACGAAGTAGCCGTTCGAGCCCGAGGCCGGCCGTAATCGTGCCGGGGCCGAGTGGTGCCGCGAGCATCCGGTGAAACAGCCCCGCGTGTCGCCATTCGACGAAATACGTTCCGGCAAGCGCGTTCATAAAGATGAAGAACACCAGCTGGCCCGGAGTGGCGTACGACAGGCCCGACATGCCGGCGAGGCCTGAGGGGCCCACCGCGGGGCTCGCGATCGTTTCGACGCTCGCGTCGCGCGCGCAGCGCGGTGTGCCCAGACGAGGTTGGCGTCGAGGCTCCCGCCACCTTGGGCAGTTGCGACGCGGGCCGCGCGGACGACCGATGCCTGGCGCGCGACCTGCTCGTCGACATTCGTGCGGATCGCGCGCCCCGCCGTGTTCTTCGGATTCGACACCACGCGCACCGTTGCATGCCCGCCGGTGCGAAGCGTCCGGTCGTAGCCGGGCGGGATGACGATGCCGGCGGGGACCTCGCCGCGCCGTACGGCGCCTCGGAGCCCGTCGAGCGACGAGTAGCTGCGCAAGGTGACATCCGGGATCGCGTCGAGACTGTTGTGGAGACTGTGTCCCAGCGCGCCGGAGCCGTGGTCGAGGACGGCAACGTTGAGCGAGGTGCCCCCTAACGTCACGCCGATCACGAAGATCAGCGCCAGCGGAACGATGAAGACGAACGCGATCCCGACCGGGTCGCGCGCGAAAACACGGATGCTCACCAGGCCGATGTGCGCGGCGTTGCGGAGCACGCGCATCATGGCCGCGCCAGTCTTTTCGTGCGAGCGAAACCGATCCCGGCTGTGACGATGGCGAACGCGAGGATCGCGACGACGTCGGGAGCGATCGTCGAGAAGCCACCGCCGGCCGCGAGCTGACTGAATCCCTTGAGGGCCCAGCCTGTGGGAGTGAGCAGTCGCGTGCGTTGGATCAGCGCGGGGAGTTGCGCGGGCTCCGAGAACGTGCCGCCGAGCAACGCGAGCGAGAGGCCGATGAGCACGGTGTACGCGTCGGCCTGCTCGCCCGTGCGCACGACAGTGACGAGCATCATGGTGAGTCCCACCGCGGCGGCGACGATGGCGAGGATGAGCGCGACCACGCCGAGCGGGTTGCCCCACGGCGCGTCGAGCGCAAGGCCGGAAACGAGCGCCACTGATCCGACGGTGATGACGCCCAGCACGAACGTTGCGATGCTCTTCCCGATCAGCAGCTTCGGCCGCGAGATCGGGCCTGCGAGCAGCCGGGCCAGCGTGCCGTTGTCCCGTTCGGTGATGATGCTGCGGGCGCCACTGCCGACCGTCAGGAAGAGCAACAGCATCGCGATGCCGGGCCCGTAGTAGCTCGGGGCGTGGTGACTTCCACCGCTGAGTGTCGAGGCAACGGTCGCGCCTGCGGCTGTATGGGCCACTGCAGCCTCGAGCGCCGCGTCATGGCGTGCGCCGGCGCGCACCGCGGTGCTGATCGCCACACTCGGGGCAGCGAGCCGGGTGGTGAAGTCGGTGGCGATCGCTCGGGCCACCTGGGCTCCAATCGGATTCGACGCGCTGCGGATCACCGCGAGTCGTGCCGTACCGCCCGCCGTCGTGGCCTCGGAGAAACCCACCGGAAACACGAAGGCCGCGCCGATGTGCCCGTCGCGCGCCTCGCGGCGCGCCTCGGCAGCAGAGGCGATGTGACGCACCTTGATCACCGACCGGAGCTCGCGCCCGTGAAGTACTTGGGTGACGAATGTGTGCGAAAGCGTGCTGTGGTCATGGTCCACGACGGCAAACGTCGTCGAGAACGTGCGGCCGCGACCTCCGAGCGCCACGCTGAGAATGACCGCCAGAATGATCGGCGCGATCACGCCGACGACGAGGGCCGACCGGTCTCGCAGGCGCCGGCGGAGATCGTTGAGGCCGATCGTGAGCGCAGCGCGCATGGGGATCAGTCGCGGAGCGTGTGGCCCGTGAGATGCAGGAAGACCGTTTCGAGATTGGGCCCGTCGATCTCAACGGTGGAAATCTCGACGTCGAGCTCTTCGGCGAGTCCGAAAATCCTCGGCAGCAGGTTTCGCGCGTGTGCGACGACGAGCTCGAGGCCGGTGTCGACCTCCTTGACCGCGTGCACGGCGTCAAGTGCACGGCACGCCGCCGCGAACTCGGTGATTGCGCCGGCGGTACCGAGCCGGATGCGGTCTCGCTCGCTGACCAACGCAATCAGCTCCCGCGGAGTCCCTTCGGCGATGATGTGTCCCTGATCGATGATCCCGACCCGATCACACAGCCGCTGTGCTTCCTCCATGTAGTGCGTCGTGTACAGCACGGCAGTGCCCTCGGCCGCGAGGGCGATCACGCTCTCGAAGATCAGGTTGCGGCTCTGCGGATCGACACCCACCGTCGGCTCGTCGAGGATCAAGACCCGCGGGCGGTGCAGCAGACCCGCGGCGATGTTGCAGCGGCGTTTCATGCCGCCCGAATAGGTGCTGACGTGGTCGTCACCGCGATCCGTCAAGCCGACCGCGCCGAGCGCGTACTCGACGCGGTCGCGCAGTGTGGATCCATGCAACCCGTACAAGCCGCCGAAGAAGCGGAGATTCTCACGCGCGCTGAGCGGCGCGTAGAGCGCGACGTCTTGCGGTACGAATCCGATGCCGCGCTTCGCCGGTGATCCCGCGCCGTCGAGCGGTGCGCCGTCGATCATGATCGTGCCGCTGTCGCGGTCGAGTACGCCGCAGAGCATCGCGATCGTGGTGGTCTTGCCCGCGCCGTTTGGTCCGAGCAGTCCGTACGTCTCGCCGGCGGCGATCGCGAACCCCACGCCGTCGACCGCGGTGTGGTCGCCGTACCGTTTCACCAGACCGGTGCAGACGAGCGCCCGATCACTCCCGGCCAGGGTCATCGGCGGGTGGCGCCGACCTCTACAACGCTTCGGTCCGTCACGGCTCGATCCGCGCGAGCTCGCGTTCGAGCTGCCCGAGTCCCATGGGCCCGAGATCGAGCGCGCGGGCGTGAAAGGCCTTGAGGTCGAAGCTCGAGCCGGCGCGGCGTCGCGCATCTTCACGCGCGCGCAGGAAGACCCGCTCGCCGACCTTGTAGCTGATCGCTTGGCCCGGCCACCCGAGATAGCGGTCGACCTCGCTGATGGCGAACTCGTCGCCGAACTTGGAGCGGTCGATCATGAACCGCACCGCGAGGTCGGGGGTCCAGCGCTCGCCGGGTGCGAAACGTTCGTCGTCGGGGATGGCGAGCTCGAGGTGCAAGCCGATGTCGACGACGACACGCGCCGCGCGCATCGCCTGGGCCCGCAGCATGCCGAGCTCGAACGCCGGGTCGTCGAGGTAGCCGAGCTCGCCCATGAGCCGTTCGGCGTACAGCGCCCATCCCTCCGCGTGGCCCGACGAGCCGGCGAGCGTGCGCTGGTAGCGGCTGAGCTGGCCGGCCAGGTAGACGACCTGCGCGATTTGGAGGTGATGACCGGGTACGCCCTCGTGGTAGCAGGTCGAGACCTCGCCCCACAGCGGAAAGCTCGTGTGGGCGAGCGTGGGATACCAGGTGCGGCCGGGACGGCTGAAGTCTTCCGCGGGCCCCGTGTAGTACATCGCGGCGGCGCCGCCCGGCGGTGAGATCATCGCCTCGACGGTCTTCACCGGTTCGGGGATGTCGAAGTGCACGCCGTCGAGCTCGGTGACCGTGCGATCGAGGAGCGCTTGCAGCCACCCGCGGAACTCGTCGACACCTTCGATCGTCCGCGTCGGATCGTGCTCCAAGTGCTCGACGACTTCGTCGAGCGACGCGCCGGGCAGGATCCGCTCCGCGACCTGTGCCATCGCCTGCTCGAGTCGGTGCAGCTCGTGCCAGCCCCAGGCGTAGGTGTCGTCGAGGTCGAGATCGATGCCGTTGAACGCGCGCGCCCAGAGCGCATAGCGCTCACGACCGACGGCGTCGCGCTCTGCAGCGTGTGGCAGGTACTCCTGTACGAGGAACCGGCCGAGGGCCGCGTACGCCTCGGTGGCGCGTTGCGCATGCCCCTCGAGCCGAGTGCTCAGCGCGGGGGAGCCGACACCGGCGCGCTCGACGTCTGCCACGAGCGTCAAGAAGAACGGGCTGGTGCCGGCTTCGAGACCGCCCCACACGTCGGCCTGCTGAGCGCAAACAGCGGCTTGTCGCGCTGCCGCGACGACGCCGTCGCGGACGCCCTCCGTCAGGGCGTCCTGAAATCCGGAGAGCGCCTGCGGCACGAGCGCCAACCGGGAGGCGATGACCTCCCAGTCGGTTTCGGTCTCGCGCGGCATCAGGTCGAAGCACATCCGCACGTCGGACACGGGGCTGTCGATGATGCGAAGATCGCGTAGCCGCTCGCCGGCGTCGTGCTGCTCGAGGCGCGTCTGGAGGTCTTCGCGCAGCACCTCGGCCGCGATGCGATCGCGATCACTCTCGGCCGGTGTCGCCGAGAGCTTCCGTAGCGCGGCACGATCGTGATCGGCCCGTTCGGCGATGCCGTCGAGCGAGTAGTCGGTGATCTCGTAGTCGTGGCCGGTGATGCCCGCTGCCGTTGCCGTCACCGGGTGGAGCGCGGCGAAGCGCTCGACGTACTCCGCTGCAAGGTCGTAGACGGCCGACATGTTGCTCCCTAGTGCAGCGGCGCTCGCGAGGACGTGCTCACGTCAGCCTGCCCTCGGCGCGACGTAGACGCGGCACGGCTCGGCCCGCAACGACGGGCACGCCGGGAGCGGCGTCGGCACGGTGATGCCCGGGATCACCGGGAGCACGACCTTGGACGGATGCACCGACGTGAACGCGATCGAGTTGGTGGGATGCTGCTTCGCGTCGATCGTGTCGAACGTCCACTGCGGCCGGTCGCCGCCCGGGGCTTCCACACTGATGCGGATCCGGGAGCCGGCACGGAACGCGTGGCCGAACGGGTAGAGGGGGACGCGGACCAGCGAGAACGTACCGGCCGGCAGCGGCGCGGCGTCGGCCTTGGTGTGCGTCTCGACGGGCAGCAAAGCCGACGAGGCTTTGCTGTCGAGCTTGCGACGGCTCGCGCGGAGCCATCCGTCCTGCACGTACATCTCCTGACCGTCGGGCCGCACCTCGGTGAGCGACACCTGGAGATCAGTGTCGGCCTTGCTCGACTGCAGCCACAGATCAACGCTGCCGCTTCCGACCATCACCGTGTCGGCCGTCAACGGTGCCGAGATGTACGACACGGCCTTGCCGTTGACGAGCGGCTCCCAGTTGTACGGGGGCAGCGCCTTCCACACGTCGTCTTCGTTCTCCGCGTCGAAGTTCTTCCGCGGCCGTGCGGTTGCATCCGAGACGTAGGAATCGGATCCGGTGGTGGCGGTCGGCTTGTCAGCTGTCAGCGTGCCGCCGGACCCGAAGTACCACGTGGTCGCCTTGGTCTCCTTCGGTGGCCATTGATCGAAGGAGTGCTCGAACCCGGCAACGGGCGCGCCGGGCGCGGCACCGGGACCGGCGCCGTTGTCGAAGAGCACGCGCACTTTCGGATCGGCGTCGAACGTCGCCTTTGCCTGCGCGTAAGTGGTGCCGGGTGGGAAGCGGTCGGGCGGCAGGGTCACGCCGTCAACGCCCATGATCGTGTTGTAGAGAATCGGTGCGCCGGCGCGGATCGCCGCGGGAACCGACGGAACCTTGTGCGCGACGTAGAGATCGAGGAACTCGAGCCATCGCATGATGATCGCCGGGTCGAGCGGATCGGAGTGCACGCCGTTCTGCACCGTGAAGTGCGCCTGGTCGGTGCCGGTGAAGTTCTGGAGCATGTCGGGGAAATGGGGGCCGGTCTGCTCGTCTTCGAACGAGCCGGCGAGGAACGTGGGCACCTTGATCTTGTCGACGAAATTGGTCGGTGACAGCGCGGCGGTCTCGGCGGTCACGTACTGGTTGTCCTTGAGCGCACCGAGCAGGTCGCGGGCCTGACCGCGGAACGCCTGGTTGGCCTTACACGTCTTATCACCACTGTTGATCCGCTTGCCCGCCCATTCCTGTCCCGACGCGGGCGCCGCCTCGGCGTCGTGCTGACGGCCCTTGGCCCAACTGAGAGCGAACCCGTCGTTGAAGATCCCTCCCGGATACGCGGTCGCGCCGATGTCGTCGTAGACCGACAGTGGCGCGATCGCAGCGAGGTGCGGCGGTTGCATCTTGGCGACGAACAGCTGGCTGATGCCCGGGTACGAGATGCCGACCATTCCCGGCTTTTGGTTCAGCACCCACGGCTGCGCCGCAACCGTCTCGACCACGTCGTAGCCGTCGGCCTGCTGGGGTGCGTCGAACAGGTCGAACGCGCCGCCCGAGCAACCGGTGCCCCGCACATTGACGCCGACCGTTGCGTAGCCGAGGAGGCCCGCGATCTGCTCGCTCGGTTGCGGGTTGTCGGGGTCGGCGACGGCGTAGCCCGAGTATTCGATGACGGTCGGGTACGGCCCCTTGTCGGGATCTCCGGGCAGCCGGACCATCGCCGCGAGCGTGGTGCCGTCACGGGTGTGGAGGTAGTTGAGCCCGGGCACGAGCTGTTGTGAGGAGTAGGTCTTCGTTGCGGGCGGCTTGCTCGGGTCGAGCACGGTGACTGCATCCGATCCCGCGGTGTCGCTGCCGGTCTTCTGCTGCACGACATAACCGGAGCCCGGCGCGACGTTGCGGAAGAGCAGCGCGCCGGTCTTGTCGGTCGTGCCGGTGCCGGTGGTCTTGTTGTCGTGGTCGACGAGCGTGAGGGCAGTGCTCGGCTTCGCGCGCGTCACGGAGACCTGCTCGACGCCTCCGCGCGCAACGAATGTCGCCTTCTTGTCCGCCCTGCTCGACCCGCTCGAGCAGGCACCGAGACCTGCGGCGATCACGAGGGTGATCGCAAGCGCAGAACGGCGCGTGGGGAGCTGCATGTGGTTCCTTTCGAGGACAGGCCCTGCCGGTGGAACGGACATTCTAGCACTTTCCGGCCAGGTTTTCCACGTGGGACCCAGTGGGCTGGAGCACGCGTTGGCGCGCTACCTTCGGCCGGGCCCGTTCACGAGGGGAAGGCGACGGCGATGGCCGACGACGACGGTATCCCGGCCAACCGCAGCGAGACCGACAGCATGGGTCCCGTCGACGTGCCCGCGCACCGGTACTGGGGTGCGCAGACCCAGCGGTCGCTGCATCACTTCTCCATCGGCGACGATCGCATGCCCGTCCCCGTGATCCGGGCGATGGCGGTGCTGAAGAAGGCGGCCGCGCTCGTCAACCGCGACCTCGGCAAGCTCGGCGCGGCCGAGGCCGACCTGATCGTCGAAGCAGCCGACGAAGTGATCGCGGGCGCCCACGACGATGAGTTCCCGCTTTCCGTCTGGCAGACCGGCAGCGGCACCCAGACCAACATGAACGTCAACGAGGTCATCTCCAACCGCGCCATCGAGCTCGCGGGCGGGGAGCGCGGCAGCAAGACGCCGGTGCATCCCAACGACGACGTCAACATGTCGCAATCGTCCAACGACACGTTCCCGACTGCGATGCACATAGCGGCCGCCGAGCAGCTGGTACGCGAGCTCATCCCCTCGGTGAAGCAGCTGCGCGATGCGTTCGACGCGAAAGCGAGCCAGTTCGCCGCGATCGTCAAGATCGGTCGCACGCACCTCCAAGACGCGGTGCCGCTCACGCTGGGTCAGGAGCTCTCGGGATACGTCGCACAGCTCGACGCGGATCTCGAGCGGATGCAGCTCGCGCTGCCCGGCTTGTTCGAGCTCGCGATCGGTGGCACCGCGGTGGGCACCGGTCTCAACACGCATCCCGAGTTCGCCGTACGCGCCGCCGCGAAGATCGCGGAGCTGACGGGTCTGGAGTTCGTTTCGGCGCCCAACAAGTTCGCAGCACTGGCAGCGCACGATGCGCTCGTGTTCGCCAGTGGCGCGGTCAAGACGCTCGCGGTGTCGCTGATGAAGATCGCGAACGACATCCGCTGGCTCGCGTCGGGGCCGCGCTCGGGTCTCGGCGAGCTGATCCTGCCGGCAAACGAGCCCGGGTCGTCGATCATGCCGGGGAAGGTCAACCCGACACAGTGCGAGGCCATGACGATGGTGTGCGTGCAGGTGCTCGGCAACGACTCCACGATCGGCATCGCCGGTTCGCAGGGAAACTTCGAGCTCAACGTGTTCAAGCCGGTGATGATCTTCAACTTCCTGCATTCGGTCGACCTGCTCAGTGACGCGTGCGGCACATTCCGCGAGTTCGCGATCGAGGGCCTGCAGGCAAACGAGGAGCGGATCGCCGAGCACCTCAACAATTCCCTGATGCTGGTGACCGCGCTCAATCAGCACATCGGGTACGACAACGCGGCTGCCATCGCCAAGCACGCGCACCAGCACAAGCTGACGCTCAAGGAGGCAGCCGTGAAGCTCGGTCATCTCACGGCCGAGAAGTTCGACGAGCTGGTGCGGCCCGACAAGATGACGGGCCCGAGCTGAGCCGCCCACGCTCGGCACGTGCTCGCCGCCGCGAGCTGTGCGATCCTTGATACCCCGCGCGACTTCGAAAGGAGCGCAATGTCGATCTACGACGTGAAGGTGAGCTCGCTCGACGGGAAGCCGACCGACCTGTCGTCCTTCCAAGGCAAGGCACTGTTGATCGTCAACGTCGCGTCGCAGTGCGGCCTGACGCCGCAGTACGCAGGGCTGCAACAGCTGCACGAAAAGTACGGCACCCGCAGCTTCGAAGTGCTCGGATTTCCCTGCAACCAATTCGGAGCGCAGGAGCCGGGCACGCCCGAGGAGATCGCGACCTTCTGCGAGACCAACTACGGGGTCGAGTTCCCGCTGTTCGAGAAGATCGAGGTCAACGGCGACGGCCGGCACCCGCTGTACCGGCAGCTGACCGAAGTCGCGGACGCGGAGGGCGCGTCCGGCGACATCCGCTGGAACTTCGAGAAGTTCCTGGTATCGGCTGACGGCGAGATCGTGGCGCGGTTCGGTCCGATGATCGAGCCGGACAACGCGAAGCTCGTCAGCTCCATCGAAGCGCAGCTCCCGGCATAGGCCCGGCGACGCCCCCATCCACCGTTGCGGCCGCCCGGTCGAGTCCACCACTCGAACTGGTCCGCGTTCGCTCAAGGAAAACTTGAGCATTCGCGGGCCAGTTCGGAGGTGTCTTCGGGAATCTCGAGCCGCCCGATGTGCAAGCATTGAGTCGTTTCGTCTCCGGAGGCCGGGTGAGTGATGGCAGGGTCACCGAGGCGCATACTCCCGTTCGTCGCGGCCGGGTTGATGTTGCTCGCGGCGTGCGGCGGCGGAGGATCGTCGTCCAAGGCGAAATCCACGTCTACGTCGCACACCAGAGCGGCCACGACAACAACGACGGAGGCAGCTCCGGCGGGCGACGCGTTCTACAGGCCTCCGTCACCACTGCCGAAGGGCAAGCCCGGAGACGTGATCTGGGCGCAGGCGATCGACGCGCCACCCGACGCGAAGGCGTGGCGCGTCCTCTACCACTCGCGCGCGGTCGACGGAAGCGACGTCGCGGTGTCAGGCGTGGTCGTCGCCCCGGCAGCGGCGGCGACATCCGACCGGCCGGTCTTGAGCTACGCGCACGAGACGACCGGCATAGCCGAGGCGTGTGCGCCGTCGAAGCCGGCCAATGCCGCAACCGAGCTTCCCGACGTGAAGAAGATGATCGCAGCGGGATACGTGGAGGCGGCGACCGACTACCAGGGGCTCGGCACGCCGGGCGTCCACCCGTATCTCGTGGGCGTGAGCGAGGGCCGCAGCGTCCTCGACATCGCGCGGGCTGCACGCCAGCTGAGCGACACCGGCGCGGGGAAGAAGGTCGCGGTGTACGGGTACTCGCAAGGCGGTCACGCGGCGCTGTTTGCCGGCCAGATCGCACCGAAATACGCGCCCGACCTCGACGTCGTATCGGTCGGCGCGACCGCGCCGGTCGCCGACCTCGAATTGCTCGCCCAGTCCCTGCCGACCGCCCCGCAAGGTCTCGGATTTGGCGTGCTCGCGACCTACGGGTTCGCGGCCGCGTACCCGAACCTCAAACCGGCCGACATCTTCACACCCGAGGTGCTTGCCGACCGCGCGGTCGTCGACACCGAGTGCAACGAGCGGGTCCTGGTGCCGCTTGCCACCAAAGGGTACGCCGCGGTGTTCACCAAGGATCCCGACCAGGTTCCCGAATGGCAGAGTCGCCTCGTCGAGAACTCTCCCGGCGAGACCAAGCCTGCGGCGCCCGTGTACATCTACCGGGGCGACAAGGACGAGCTCGCGACGGTGGCCGCGATGGACAGTTACGTGAAGGACGTCTGCAAGCTCGGGGCAAAGGTGGAGGTTGTCACGGTTCCCGCGCGAGATCACGGCAGCATCTTCGACGACGACGGCGTCCACCAACTCGCGTTCATCGCCGACCGCCTGGCAGGGAAGCCCCTGACCACGAGCAGCTGCCCGACCTGACCAGCACGTCTCGAACTGGCCCGCGTTCCCTCAAGGAATCCTTGAGCATTCGCGGGCCGGTTCGATCGGCCGGGCCATCTGCTCGAACTGGTCCGCATTCGCTCAAGGAAGACTTGAGCATTCGCGGGCCAGTTCGGGGGAGGCGGGCCTGACCGTTCGGGGATTTCGGATGGTCGCAGGGCGGGAATGTCCGAGCGGGGCTGTGGGTTCTCCAGTCGTGTAATCGTGTAATCGCGACGAGAACCGAGGCCCGATGCCCGCCACGGACACCCTTGCCCTGCCCATGCTGCCCCTGACCAGCGGGGTGGTCCTGCCCCAGATGGTCATCACGATCACGCTCGAAAGCGACGAGGCCCGCGCGGCCGCGGACGCCGCGGCAGGAGGGCGACCGGCTGCTGCTGCTCGTCCCCCGGATCGACGGCCGTTACGCCAAGGTCGGCACGGTGGCCCGGGTCGAGAACGTCGGGGGAGCTCCCCAACGGCCAACCGGCACTCGTGCTGCGCGGCTTGTACCGCGCCATCGTCGGCACCGGCGTCGTGGGCACCGGCCGGGGCCTGTGGGTCGAAGCCGAGCCCGTCCTCGACACGAGCGAGCCCACCGATCGCATCAACGAGCTTGCGCGCGAGTACCGCGTGCTCGTGAGCGGCATCGCGGAGCGCCGCGGCGCCGGGCGCCTCGCCGAGGCGCTCCAGGGCGTCACCGACGCCGGCGCGCTGGCTGACACCGCCGGTTGGTGGCCCGACCTCGCGCTCGAGCGCAAGGTCGAGCTGCTGGAGACGATCGACATCGACGACCGGCTCGAGCAGGTCGTCGGTTGGGCGCGTGACGCGCTGGCCGAGCACGAGGTGGCCGACAAGATCCGCAACGAGGTCACCGACGGCATGGAGAAGCAGCAGCGCGAGTTCCTCTTGCGCCAGCAGCTCGCGGCGATCCGCAAGGAGCTTGGTGACGACACTGAAGAGGACGTGATCGAGGAGTACCGCCGCCGCGTCGACGAGTCGGGGCTTTCCGACGGCGTGCGCGACGCGGCGACCCGTGAAGTCGACCGGCTCGAGCGCATCGAGCGATCAGAGCCCGGAGCACGGTTGGATCCGCACGTGGCTCGACACGATCCTCGACGTGCCGTGGGGCATTCGCTCCGACGACCGTCTCGACGTGACCGAGGCCCGGCAGATCCTCGACGAGGACCACACCGGCCTCGACGACGTGAAGGACCGCATCGTCGAGTACCTGGCGGTGCGCAAGCTGCGCGCCGATCGCGGCCTCGCGGCGACCACCGGACGCGGCCAGGGCGCTGATCGTCGCGCTCGTCGGTCCTCCGGGCGTGGGCAAGACCTCGCTCGGTGAGTCGGTCGCGCGTGCCACCGGCCGCAAGTTCGTGCGGGTCGCGCTCGGCGGCGTCCGCGACGAGGCCGAGATCCGTGGCCACCGGCGCACCTACGTCGGATGCTCGTCCTGGACGCATCGCGCGCGCGCTCAAGGAGGCCGGGACGATGAACCCGGTCGTCCTGCTCGACGAGGTCGACAAGCTCGGCGCGGATTGGCGGGGCGACCCGTCGACCGCGTTGCTCGAGGTGCTCGACCCGGCGCAGAACCACACGTTCCGCGACCACTACCTCGAGGTCGACCTCGACCTGTCGGACGTGCTGTTCCTCGCGACCGGCGAACGTCGCCGAGACGATCCCGGGACCGCTGCTCGACCGCATGGAGGTCGTGCGGCTCGACGGCTACACCGAGGACGAGAAGGTCGTCGATCGCCCGTGACCACCTGCTTCGCGCGCCAGCTGCGAGCGCAACGGTCTGGCTGCCGACGAGGTGACCGTTGATCGACGACGCGCTGCGCACCGTCGTGACCGACTACACCCGCGAAGCCGGCGTGCGGAACCTCGAACGCGAGCTCGGCAAGCTGCTGCGCAAGGTCGCGGCCGGGATCGCGGGCGGTGAGACGGCGCCGCCGGTCACGATCGGCCCCGACTCCGTGCGGAGCATCTCGGCCGGGCGAAGTTCTTCGCCGAGAGCCGCCGAGCGCACCGCGGTGCCCGGCGTCGCGACCGGTCTCGCCGTCACCGGCACCGGTGGTGACGTGCTGTTCGTCGAGGCGACGCGCGATGGCACCGGCGAGCCCGGCCTCACGCTCACCGGCCAGCTCGGCGACGTGATGAAGGAGTCGGCCGAGATCGCGCTGTCATACGTGCGTTCACACACGGCCGAGCTCGGCGTGGAAACACGCGCATCGATCGCCGACGTGTCCACGTGCACGTGCCGGCGGGCGCAGTGCCGAAGGACGGACCGTCGGCGGGTGTCACGATGACCACCGCGCTCGTCAGCCTGCTGACCGGCCGGCCGGTGCGTGCCGATGTCGGCATGACGGGCGAGGTCACGCTGCAAGGTCGGGTGCTGCCGATCGGCGGGGTCAAGCAGAAGGTGCTGGCCGCACAACGGGCCGGGCTCACGACTGTCGTGCTGCCCGCTCGCAACGGCCCCGATCTCGACGACGTTCCCGAGGCCGTGCGTGAGCAGTTGACGTTCCATCTCGTGGACGACGTGCGTGAGGTGCTCGCCGTGGCGCTCGAGGCTGCGCCGGCGACCGAGGCGGCGTGACAACCCCGCTCGAACTGGTACGCGTTCACTCAAGGAATACTTGAGTATTCGTGGGCCAGTTCGGAGTATTGGGGGTGTCGGCGGAGCTGGTGATGACGGCGGCGTGAGCGGCCCGACCAGTGCAGAGACGGTCATATCGGCTAGAACTGTGCCATGAAACGAGCGCTCACACTCACGTCGGCCATCGTCCTGATGCTCTCGATCTCCGGTGTCGCGGCGAGCGCGGCCGCCGCGCAGTCGTCGAGCGGCACGCCGAAGACCGGCCCGTCCGGCGATGCGTTCTACAACGGCAAGGTTCCGAAGCACGCCAAGCCGGGCGACATCGTGTGGGCCACCAAGATGAAGGCGCCGAAGGGCACGACCGCCTGGAAGGTGCTCTACGTGTCGAAGGGGCTCGACGGGAAGCCAATCACCGTGTCGGGCATCGTCGTCGCACCGACGGGCAAGGCACCGAAAGGTGGCCGGCCGGTGATCACATGGGCGCACGGCACGACGGGTGTCGCCGACAAGTGCACGCAATCGAAGGCCTCGAACGCGGCGAAGGCGCTGCCGTTCGTCAACGAGCTCACCGCCGCGGGCGACGTCGTGGTCGCCACCGACTACCAGGGGCTCGGCACACCCGGCCGTCACCCGTATCTGG
Organism: uncultured Actinomycetes bacterium; assembly: GCA_963813635.1. Taxonomy (GTDB): domain Bacteria; phylum Actinomycetota; class Acidimicrobiia; order IMCC26256; family JBBRZM01; genus JBBRZM01. The sequence goes on from CAWEZO010000007.1 coordinate 556,341, forward strand.
TCGGCGAGGTGGAAGGTCGCGGCGTGCTCGACATGGTGCGCGTGGCCAACAAGATCAAAGCCGCGGGCGCGAGCAAACGCACCGTGATCTACGGCCACTCGCAGGGCGGCCACGCGGCGCTGTTTGCCGGCCAGATCGCCCCCAAGTACGCGCCCGACCTCCAAATCCTCGGCGACGCCGCGGGCGCGCCGGTCGGCGACTTGAAGCTGCTGCTCGGTGCGGCTTCCAACATCCCGGCCTACCTCGGGCTCGTCGTGCTCGGCGGCGAGGGTTTCGCGGCCGCGTATCCGGAGGCCAAGGCGTCGCTTCCCCAAATCCTCACCCCGCAGGCGCTCAAGGACTCGAAGGTCGTCGACAAGGAGTGTGAGGACGGCGTGGGCAAGGTGTTCAACAAGGCGGCCGCGCAAGTCATTGCGAAGAACCCCGCCGACACGCCGCCGTGGCCCGCGCTGATGACGAAGAACACGCCCGGGTACACGAAGACCAAGGCACCGATCTTCGTGTTCCAAGGCTTGGCCGACACGCTCGTGCCGCCGTTCACGACCGACGCATGGAACAAGCGCGCGTGCGCCCTCGGCGACACGATCTCTTACAAGCAGTATCCGGGGCAGGAGCACGGTCCCGTGTTGTTCGCCGCCAAAGCCGACATCTTGAGCTGGATCGCCGATCGCATCGCCGGCAAGCCGGCGCCGAACACCTGCCCGGCCTGAACGGCCTACGCCTCGCCCACGTACGCGCCCTTCAAGAGCTCGGCCGCGCCGCCGGGCCTCTTCGCCGCAGCGTTTGCGCCGGCGGCGAAGTCGAGCGTCTCACCCTCTGCGAGCGGGAAGTGGCACGCGACGAAATGACCGGGCCGGTCGGGTACCTCGGCGATCGTCGGCTCCTCGGCCGCGCACTTCGCTTGTGCCTTCGGACAGCGCGTGCGGAAGACACAGCCGCTGGGCGGGTGAATCGGTGAGGGGATCTCACCACCGAGGGCGTCGGCGCTGTCGGGCCGCACGTCGGGATCAGGCACCGGAATCGCCGCGAGCAGCGCGGCGGTATACGGATGCACGGGACGTTTGTAGAGCTCGTCGGGACCGCCGACCTCGCACAACTTGCCGAGGTACATGACGATGACGCGGTCGCTCACGTTCTTCACGACCGCGAGGTCGTGGGCTATGAACACGAGCGTGAGTCCGTAGCGCGCCTTCATGTCCTGCAACAGGTTGAGGATCTGCGCCTGTACCGACACGTCGAGCGCCGAAACCGGTTCGTCGCAGATGATGAGCTTCGGATCGGTGACGACCGCGCGCGCGATCGAGATGCGCTGACATTGGCCGCCGGAGAACTCGTGTGGACGGCGGTCGCGCGAGCTGTCGGGATCGAGCCCGACGGCGTCGAGCATCTCGTCGACCTTGGCGCGCTGCTCGTCCTTGCCGGCCGTGCTCCAGATCGTGAGTCCTTCGCCGACGATGTCACCGACCTTGCGCCTGGGATTGAGCGAGGAGATGGGATCTTGAAAGATCATCTGCATGCGCGGCCGGATGCGTCGCAGCGCCTCGGCCTTGAGCTTCGTGAGCTCGTCGCCGGCAAAGCGCACGCTCCCCGAGGTGGGCCGCGGGAGCTGGATCATCGCCCGTCCGGTCGTCGACTTGCCGCACCCGGATTCACCGACGAGACCGACGGTTTCGCCTTCGAGGATGTCGAGGCTCACGTCGGAGACAGCGTGCACCGTGCCGCCGTGCGTGCTGAACTCGACGACGAGATGCTCCACGCGCATGAGCGCCTCCTCGTCATCGCGAAGGTGCGCGGTGCCGCTCCCGGCCATGGTCAGCTCCCTTGCCCGGGCGACGAATCGGTCGCGGCGACGGCAGTGGGATCCGCGGTCGTACCACTTGCCGCGGTTGCGCCGAGCGCGGCCTCGCGCTCGTTGCTTTCGAGCGCGGCCTGGCCCTGTGGCGTGCCGACGGGGAACCAGCAACGAAACTCGTGACCGGGCGTGGGGCCGGGGATGAGCGGCGGCTCTTCTTCGCGGCACTTGTCTTGGACGTAGCGGCAGCGCGGCGCGAACGTGCAACCGGGCGGCGGGTTCACGAGGCTCGGCGGTCGCCCGGGGATCGTCTGGAGCCGGGTGTGGCTGGGATCGTCGATGTTGGGAATCGAGCGGACCAGCGCTTCGGTGTACGGCATGCGCATCTCGGTGAAGAGCGTGTGCGTGGTTGCCTTCTCGACGATGCGGCCCGCGTACATGACCACGATCTCGTCGCAGCGCCCGGCGACGACGCCGAGATCGTGGGTGACGAGCACCACCGACATGAAGCGCTCGCGCTGCTGAGTCGCGAGAAGGTCGAGCACCTGGGCCTGCACGGTGACATCGAGCGCGGTGGTCGGTTCGTCGGCGAACAGCAGCTTCGGGCCGCACGCGAGCGCGATCGCGATGCTCACCCGTTGACGCATGCCGCCCGACAGCTGGTGCGGGTACTCGTTGAGCCGCTTTGCCGGCTCCGGAATCCGTACCGAGCCGAGTAGCGCCTCCGCGAGCTCGTGCGCGTAGCTGTGCGAGATGTCGAGGTGGTAGTTGAGCGACTCGGTGATCTGGCGGCCCACTTTCATCACCGGGTTGAGCGAAGTCATCGGATCCTGGAAGATCATGGCCATCTGCGCGCCCCGATACGCGCGCATCTCCCTCGGACGGAGCGTGCTGATCTCCACGTTCTCGAAGATCACCGAACCCTCGCGCACGACGTTTCGCTTGGGAAGCAGCCCCATGATCGAGCGGGAGAGCACCGTCTTGCCCGAGCCCGACTCGCCGACGACGCCGAGCGTGCGCCCCCGCTCCAGTGAGAACGACACGCCGTCGACCGCTTTCGCCGTGCCGGCCGGCGTCACGAACCCGGTCTTGACGCGGTCGACGACGAGCAGCGGCCCTTCGAGTGGCGCGTCGGCGAAGCGCGCGCCCGACGCGTCGAGCTTGTGACGAGTGTGCCGCCGGCTCACAGCCCGCCCTCACGGACATCGAAGCGGGCGCGCACCACATCACCGAGGTAGTTGAGCGCGAGCACCGTGAAGAAGATCATGGCCGCGGGCAGAAAGACCATGTACGGGTACTGCGCCAAGCTGCCGCGCTCGAGCGCGATCATGTTGCCCCACGACGGCGTGGGCGGGTTCACGCCGACGCCGAGCACAGCGAGGCCGGCTTCGGCGACGATGGCGACGGCGATCCCGAGGAGCGCGATCGAGAACATCGCGGGCAGCACGTTTGGAAGCACTTCGCGGAAGATGATGCGCCGGTTCTTCGACCCTTGTGCGCGCGCCGCGAGCACGAACTCGCGTTCCGACCAGGCCAACGTGCTCGCGCGTGATACGGCCGAGCAGCGGCACTGCGACAACTCCGATCGCGAGAATCAGCACCAGTTGACGGCTGAGGTGCGTTCCGCCGCCCTTGGTCGACGCGGGGCTCAACGTGACGACCATCGTTGCCGCGATCAGGATGGCGGGGATTGAAACCAGCGTGTCGAAGATCACCGAGATGACGGTGTCGGTCTTGCCTCGGTAATAGCCGGTGACGAGGCCAAGGGTGCCGCCCACGATGAAGCCGAGGAGAATGGCGCCGACCGCCACCGTCAGCGACGACCGGGCACCCCAGGCAAGGCGCGACAGCATGTCGCGACCGTTGCTGTCGCCGCCCAGGATCGCTCCCGCTTTGCCAATGCCGTGGCGTGCGATCGACACGTTCTGGGCCTCGGGATCCTTCAGCGGCAGGATCGGAGCCAGCAGTGCGACGCCGACGATGAAGACCATCCACACCAACGCGAGCCACGCGCCGACGCTGAGCCGCTTCCTCGACGACTTGCCCGTCGGGCCCGTTTCGATCGCGGCCAGTTGCATCAGCGGCCCGGCGCTCAGCGTGCCTTCATTCTCCTCGGCACTGCCGAACTCGACCGGACTACGTGGCGGAGGCATGACGGATCCGCGGATCGACGATGACGTAGAGCACGTCAAGGATGAAGTTGATGACCACGTACACAATCGCGATAAGCGCAACGAGGCTCTGGAGCATGGGATATTGCACCGCGTAGATCGAGGTCGCGAGCAGCTGACCGATGCCGGGCAAGCTGAACAACACTTCGACGATGACCGCACCGCTGATGAGCGTGCCGAGGTTGAGGCCGGCGACCGTCAGCAATGTGAGGCTCGATGGTCGGAGCGCGTGGCGCCAGAGCACCCGCTGGTTGGAGATGCCTTTGCTCTTCGCCATGGTGATGAAGTTCTCCTGCAGTGTCGCGATCATGTCGCTGCGTAACAAGCGCATGTAGATCGCGATCTGGCCGACCGCGAGCGTGACGACGGGGAGCACCATGCCCTGAATGTGTTCGCTAAGGCCCGCACCGAGCGGCACATACCCGCTGGTGAAGATCTTCCACTTCGCGCCGAAGTAGTAGCTGAGCACGAGTGCCAGCACGAGTGCCGGGATCGACAGCAACCCGAACGCGACCGCATTGATCGCCGTGTCGGCCTTGGTGCCGGCCCGATAGGCAGTGAACACCCCGGCGGGTATGGCGATGAGCAACGCCAGCACTTGTGAGTACAGGATCAGCTGAATGGTCACCGGTGCAGCGTCCTTGACGAGGTCGGACACGTCCTGATTCGTGTCGTACTTCTTGCCCATGTCGCCTTGCACGAAGTTGCCGAGCCATTTTCCGTACTGCACGAAGTACGGGTCGTCGAGATGCTGATCCTTGTTGAACTGGGCTCGCTGCTGGGGGGTGCCGAACGGAATGGCCGCCGCTGCAGGATCGCCGCCCCGCGCCTTTTGCAGCGCGAACACGATGAACGTCGCAAGGATGACGACGACGACCAGCATGATGAGCCGGCGCGCGATCAGTCGCATCCCGCGTCCCGTCTCACCGCGCCGGTCGTCGCCGTGGCTCCTCGACCCCTACGACTTGATCCACAGGCCGAGGACGGGAAGGCGCCCGTAGAGATACTGGGGCTGCCCGCCGTTGTCGGGCAGGGGTGGGCCGAGCACGCCGTTGACGTTGGGCTTCGCCGCGATGACCCAGCGGATGTAGTAGCCCCACAGGTTGTAGACCTGTGACGCGAAGCGCCGGTTGATCGCCTCGTAGATCGGCTTCCGCTGCGCGTCGGTGGTCGCGGCGCGCCCCTGGTCGAGCAGCTGTTGCAGCTGCGGGTCGTTGAACTTGCCGAAGTTGATTGGTGAGCCGGTGGACCACCAGACGTACTGCAGGTCGGGCGTGTCGCCCGGGTGGTTGCGCCAGAGCATCACGCTGAACTTGCCGCCCAGCGCGGTCTGGATGAACGACGATTGGTCTTCCTGCTGGATGTCGGCGCTGATGCCCGCCTTGGCGACCTGCTCCTTGATTGTCTGCGCCTCATTGACGTTGGCGGGATCGTTGGTGGCCTCGAGCAGGATCTTGAACTGACCGCCGTGCGCGGTCTTGTACGCGGTGACGAGCTTCTTGGCCTCGGCGAGGTTGTGCTGCGGGAAGCCCGGGTTGCTCAGATACCCGGGGACGCTTTTGTCGAATGGCCCGTCGGCCTTGTCCTCGCCCTTCGCGTTGAACTCGATGAGCGCGTTGCGGTCGACGGCCATGGCGAACGCCTTGCGGGCATTGACGTCATCGAATGGCGCCGTCGACGTGTTGAGGAGGTAGTAGCGATTCTCGCGATGGCCGTCGGGCTCTGCGTAGACCTTCGCTTGGCTGCTTCCCAACGCATTGAGCTGGTCGATCTCGGGCGGGTCGGTGGTGTGCATCATCGTGTTCTGCCCGGCTTTGAAGTCATTGAGTCGCTGCGCCGCCTCGACCACGGGCCTGAAGGTGATCGAAGCGAGGTACGGGAGCTGGACGCCGTTCTTGTCCTTCTGCCAGTAGGCGGGGTTCTTCGTGGCGGTCAGGTGATCGTTGGGCTTCCACTCTTTGAGCTTGAACGGGCCGCTCCCGATCATGTTGGTGGCGCAGGTATCGGCATTGTCGAGTTGTGCCGGCGCCGCGATGGCGGCCCGACCGTCGAGATACAGGTATCCCGGGAACGCCGGCCACGGCGTCTTCGTCGTGACCGTCACGGTGGTCGGGTTGGTCGCGGTCACGGTGTCGATGTTCTTGTACACGAACTGGAACAGCTGGCCCTTCGTCCAGGCTGTCATGTTCTGCGCGATCGCGGCGGCGTCGACCGGCTGGCCGTTTTGGAACTTGACGCCGTCACGCAAGCCGATCGTCCAGGTCTTGTAGTCGGCGCTGGGCGTGACCGACTTCGCCAGGTAGGGGACGAACTTGCCCTGGAGGTTGGGCGCTGTGAGCGTGTCGTAGATCGCCTGCGCGACCATGATCCCGGAGATCGCCCACGTGCTTTGCGGCGGGCAGAAGCCCGCCGCGGTCTCCGATTCCAAGAGATAGGTGACGCTGCCGCCGGGGGTCGACTTGCCTTCGTTGGCCGGCGTCTGACTTTGGTTGGAGCCGGCCTTGCCGGAGCTGCTGCTCCCTCCGCACGCGGCGATCGCCATGCCCAACGTGGTCAAGACAGCAAGCGTGCGGATCCAGCGCCTGCGAACGGGCCGTTGAGCGTCGAGCACGGTGTCTTCCCCCCGAGTTCGGAACCTGCATCGCGCCGTCGAGGTTGCAGGGCTGGCAAACAGAGACGTGACTCCCGTCACGTGTTGGGTCCGCCACTCTAGAAGCTATGTCCGGTATGTCAATCGCGGCCGGCGGACACGAAACGGGGGGTCGGCCGGGCTCTCCCACCGGGGGCCGGTACGGTCATCGAGCGTGGTCAACCGCATTCGGATCACCCCTTCGTGCACCATCGACGCGAGCGAGCTCGAGTGGCGCTTTACCGGCTCGGGCGGCCCCGGCGGCCAGCATGCCAACACCGCGAACACCCGCGCCGAGCTGCGATTCGACATCGCGGGCTCGCCGTCACTCGGGCCCCGCCAGCGCGCCCGTCTCGAGGCCCGCCTCGGCCCGGTCCTCCGTGTCGTCGCGACCGACAGTCGCTCCCAATCGCGCAACCGGGAGCTCGCGCTCGGACGCTTGCGATCACGTCTCGCCGACGCCTTGCATGTCGAGCCGCAGCGCGTGGCGACGAAAGCGTCCCGTGCCGCGAAGCGCAAGCGTCTGGACACGAAACGTCAGCGGAGTCAGCTCAAACGCGGCCGCCGCACCCGCCCCGACCTCGACGATTGAGCCGCGTCTTCGTTTACTCGAGGAATTGACCACCTATTTGGTGAGAATGCCTCGAGTAAACGAAGCTCTGGGCGTGGAGACGGCGTTCGATGTCGCGTTGGGGGTCGCGGGCGCGTTGCTCGTGGCGCTGACGCTCGACTCCGCGGTGCGCACGTTCGTGCTGCCGCGCGGCGTCACGGTGATGTACACACGGATCGTCTTCGTGTCGATGCGCAGGATGTTCGTCGCCGTGATGCATTTCACCAAGACGTACGAGGCTCGCGACCGCGTCATGGCGCTGTACGCGCCGCTCACTTTGCTCGTGCTCCCGTTCGTGTGGATCGTGATGACCGGCACGGGGTTCACGCTGCTGTTCCGTTCCGTCGGGATCGAACCGTGGCGCAGGGCGTTCGAGATGAGCGGGTCGTCGATGCTGACCCTGGGATTCGTGCAACCGCCCGACACGTTGCCGGCGATGGTGCTCGCATTCTCTGAAGCCGCGATCGGCCTCGGCCTCCTGGCGCTGTTGATCGCGTACCTGCCGACGATCTACAGCGCGTTCTCGAAGCGCGAGGTGCTCGTCGCGCAGCTCTCGGTGCGCGCCGGTACACCGCCGTCGCCGTTCGCCCTCCTGCGGCGAGCCCACTTGACGGGCGAGATCGAGTTGCTCGACGACGTCTGGGTGCCCTGGCAGACGTGGTTCGCCGAGGTCGAGGAGACCCACACCTCGCTCAGTGTGCTGTCGTTCTTCCGCTCGCCGCAGGCCGATCGCTCCTGGATCACGGCCGCGGGCGTGGTGCTCGACTCCGCCGCGCTCGCGCAGTCGACGCTCGCGGTGCGGTGGTCTCCGCAGGCCGCCATTTGCATCCGTTCGGGTTTCCTGGCGCTGCGGCATGTCGCGGATCTGTTCGGCATCCCCTATGACCCCGACCCGGCGCAGGGCGACCCGATCAGCATCGCTCGTGAGGAGTTCGACGAGCTGTACGAGGAGCTCGCCGCCGCCGGTCTGCCGATGCGACCTGACCGCGACCGCTGCTGGCGCGAGTTCGCGGGCTGGCGGGTCAATTACGACGCGGTGCTCATCGGCCTGGCCGGGCTGGTGATGGCGCCGTATGCAGTGTGGTCGTCGGATCGCTCGTTGCGGTACCGGCGTCCACCAATCCTGTTCCGGCGGCGCAAGCCCAAGCCGCGTGACGACGTGCCGCGGTAGTTGCTAGATCGCGGCAGCGGTGTCGTTGGAGCCTTCGGTCGCGTGCACCGGATCGGCCGGCGCTTCGGGCTTCTCCGCTTGGTACGCGCTCGTAGAGCCAGGCCAGGAAGCGGTCGACGCCGTTGACCGCGTTGCCCGTGCGCACCCCGTGGAACACTTCGAACGCGTGTGATGCACCCGGGATATTCGCGAAGGCGACCGGCTCGGTCGACATCGCCCGCAACTTCGCGACGAATCGCTGCGCCTGCTCGATGGGGACGAGGTTGTCGTTGGTGCCGTGGATGACGAAGAACGGCGGCGCGTCGGTGCGGATGCGATTGGTGGGTGACCCTTCCTCGTAGAGCGGCCGGTTCTCGGTGATCGTCTGCTTCATCACGCGCTTCGCCATCCAATCGGCGATCTGCTCGCCGGGACCGTGGAAGTCGAAGACCTCCGTGAGGTCGTAGACGCCGTAGAACGGCACGCACGCCGACACCGACGTGTCGACATGCTCAAAGCCGGGCTGGTAGCGGGGATCGTCGTGGGTGAGTGCGACGAGCGCGGCGAGGTGCCCGCCGGCCGAGCCGCCCGTGACCACGACGAAATCAGGATTGCCGCCGTACTCGGCGATGTGCTCGCGGACCCACGCGAGCGCGCGCTTGCAGTCGATGAGGTGCTCGGGGAACGTCACCTTGGGACTGAGGCGATAATTGTTGGCGACGCACACCCAGCCTTCCGCGGCGAGGTGCATCATCAACGGCATGCCTTGTTGGCCCTTGTCGCCGAGCACCCAGCCGCCACCGTGGATCTGCAGGAGCACCGGGGCATGCTCGACGCCCACCTTCGGCCGGTAGATGTCGAGCCGCTGGCGCTCGCCGCCACCTTCGACATACGGAATGTCGCGTGTGGCCTCGACACGTTGGTCGCGAAACCACAACGGCAGCAGAAGCTGGCGGCGCACGAGCCTGTGCGCCAGGTGCTGCGCGAGCCCGGGTGCGATCTCGGAGCGGTAGTCGTCGCCGAGGCCCTCGCGTAACGCGGCTTCGACCACGTGCTTCGAGCGCAGCGACACGATGATCACCCAGGTGAGCCCCGCCCAGGAAACGAGCGTGATCGCGAGCCCGACGAGACCGGGCCACGTGTCGAGCGCACCGGCCCAGATGAAGATCGCAGTGGCCACGGCCTGCCAGGCGAGGTGGAAGTACGCGAGCTCACCGGTCATCCACCCGGCGAAGAAGCTGAGGACCAGCAACTGCCACCGGCGCGACGGCCACAGTGCATTGGCGGTGAACCACGCGCCGACGAGACTCACCGCGAGAAAGGCCCAACCCATGGGGTCAAGTCTGCCTCACGTCCCGATCGCAGCACGATGCGGGTGGCCCGCAGTACCCGTCGGTATGCGTTGGCAGGTCGTACGCCGGCCAGTAGCCTCAAACCTGCCCACGTCGCCCGAAAAGCAGGAGCCGAGACCCCGTATGCAGCGCCTGACCGGACTCGATGCCGCCTTTCTGGCCCTCGAGACACCCACGACACACATGCACGTCACGGCCACGATGGTGCTCGACCCATCCACCGCGCCCGGCGGGTTCTCGGCCGACACGCTGAAGGCCCTGATCAACGAGCGGCTGCCGCGGCTCGCGCCGCTCCGCCGCCGCCTCGTGCCGGTGCCGTTCCAGCTCAACAACCCGCTGTGGGTCGACGATCCCGACTTCGACATCGACTACCACGTGCGCCGCGTCGCGCTGCCGAAGCCGGGCGGCATGCGCGAGCTCGCCGGACTCACTGCCGACATCGCGGGACGTCAGCTCGATCGCAGCCGTCCGCTCTGGGAGATGTGGCTCGTCGAAGGGCTCGAGCACGGCCACCTCGCGCTGGTCGCGAAGCTGCACCACGCGGCCATCGACGGCGTGCTCGGTGTCGAGCTCATGGCGACGCTGTTCGATCTCGAGCCCACCACGGTCGGAGCGGCGGGCGCGCACGCGGCCTGGGAGCCCGAGCGGGTGCCGTCCGAGATCGAGATGATCGTGGGTGCCGTCGCCTCGTTCGCCACGCGGCCGCTGAAGATGGCGAAGGCGCTGCGCAACGCGACCCGCTCGGCGATCCGAATTACGCAGCGGGTGCGCAACGAGCACCTCACCGCGGGCGTGCCGTTCAATGCGCCGCGCACCTCGTTCAACGGCGTGATCACACCGCACCGCACGATCGCGTACCACGAGTCGTCACTGTCGGAGATCAAGGAGATCAAGGACGCGTTCGGCGTTACGGTCAACGACGTCGTGCTCACGGTGTGCGCGGGCGCGCTGCGCACCTACCTCGAGGCGCGGAGCGAGGTGCCCGAGAAGCCGCTCATCGCCGCGATCCCCGCGTCGGTGCGCACCGAGACCGACCGAGGCGTGCTCGGCAACCGGGTCTCGGCGATGTTCGGGAGCCTGCCGGTGCAGCTCGACGACCCCGTCGCGCGCCTGCGCGCGGTGGCCGAGGCGATGAGTGGCGCGAAGCTCGTCCACGACGACGTTGGGAGCAACACGCTCCAAGAGTGGGCCGAGGTTGCCGCGCCGGTGCTGTTCGCCCGAGGCGCGCGTGTGTACAACCGGCTGCTCGAGGGGCGGCACCCGCCGATCGTCAACCTCGTGCTGTCCAACGTGCCCGGTCCGCCGTTCCCGCTGTACTGTGCCGGCGCCCGGCTCGTAAGCCTGTTTCCGCTGGGCCCGATCATGGCCGGTGCCGGCCTCAACATCACGGTCGTGAGCTATCTCGACTCGGTCGAGTTCGGGCTGATCGGGTGCCGCGAGCTGTTGCCGGACCTGTGGCAGATCGCCGACGCGGTACCCGACGCGCTCGCGGAGTTGCACAAAGCCGCAGTCGAGCTCGGTCGCAAGCCCGCGAAACGCGTCGCCGCGAGCTCGCCGGCGGCCAAGCGGGCGGCCGCGAAACGGCCGGGGGCGCAGCGCACGCCGGCGAAACGCGCTGCCGTGAAACGCACACCGACGCGGCGCCCGGTGGAGCGTGTGTGGCCGCCTCCGATGCCCACGCCGCGCACGTAACCGCGGCGTCAGAGCTTCTGGCGGTACGCGGGCGCGGTCGGTCAGCAGTCGCGGGGGAACAAGCGGTTGGGCAGGAAGCAGACATCGGGGCCCGGACCGCCGTCGTAGGTGTCGTTCCCGCCGCCACCGACGAGGACGTCGACGTTGGGCCCACCGCGGAGGACGTCGTTGCCCGCGCCGCCGATCAGCACGTCGCGGCCGGGCCCGCCCAAGACCGTGTCGTTCCCTGCACCGGCGTCGACCGTATCGTTGCCCGGCCCGGCGTCGATCGTGTCATTGCCGCCGAAGCCGAACACCAGGTCGGGACCTTCGTGGGCGTTGATGACGTCGTTGCCCAGGGTGCCCAACAGCAGATCGGCATTGCCGGTCCCCTCGATTGGGGAACCGGGTGGCGGCTCGGCGATCTCGACCGCTCCGGGTTCGCAGTTCGTGCCCTGCGGGCGAGTGATGCCGCGCTGGTCGGTCGCGACGGTGCACGATGCCGCGGGCACGAGGCCGCCGAGCGGGCTCATGGTCGCCGGCAGTCGCGTCGGGGTGGGACCCCCGTTCGCGCCCAACGCCGCGAGTTGGGGGTCGGCCGCGGACACGGTGTCGGTCGCGCCGAGGTTGCAGGTGGCGTCACTGGCCCACGAGTAGCCGAGCGTGCTGAACGCACCGAGCCCGATGACGCTGTTGCAGTTCCCCCCACCCCCGAGCGGCTCCGCGATGACCGAGCGGGACGTGACGAAGTTGCCGAAGCCCGAGGCCGCGTTGGCCCCATCCGCGCCGGTGTTGGAGGTCAGGGTCACGAACTCGAGCAGCACACTCTCGTCGAGTCCGGTGGCGATTCCCCCGCCCCGGTTGGCCTGGTTGCCGGTGATGGTCGAGTTCTGAAGCACCGCGTTGGTCCCGCCCGGTGCGTTCAGCAGCAGGCCGCCGCCGCTCCCTGTGAGCGAGGCCGCGTTGTTGGCGTCGATCGTCGAGCCCGTGACGGTCAGCGTTCCCGGCACGCTCAGGCCCGAGAAGGAGACACCTGCGCCGGCCTGCGCGCCGTTGGCGGTGACCTGGCTGTTCGTCAGGGATGCCGCGTGCGCACGGATCTCGGCGCCACCACCTCGGCCAGCCGAAGACGTATTCGCCCCGATCGTCGAGCCGGTGACCGCGACGACTCCTTCGGTGGCGGCCCAGAGGCCGCCGGCCGAGCCGGTCGCGGAGTTGCCGGTGATGGTCGAGCCGGTGATCGTCACGTCGTAGGGCTCGGTAACGCCGTCGCCGGCGCGCTCCTGCGCGTAGATGCCGCCACCGTCGGAAACCACCATGGCCCCACCGGTACCGGCGTCGTTGTCGGCGACGGTGGAGTCGGTGACCGTGAGGTCACCGGTGTCGACGGCGATCCCGCCGCCGTCGCGGTCGGACCCCGTGGTGGTGTTGCCCGTGATCTGCGATCCCGTGATCACTGCCTGGGCCGCCGGCGCGGTGGGTTCGGACGACTCGACGAACCCCACGAAGACGCCGCCGCCCCGGCGAGCGGCGTTGTTGTCGGCGATGGTCGAGTCGGTGATCGTGAGGTGGGGCGAATCGCTCGGGTCGTCCTGGTCGACGACGAACGAGACCCCGCCACCCTCGAACGCCGCGGCGCTGCCATTCCCGGTGATGGTCGACCCGGTGATCGTCGTTGCGCCACAGGCCGAGCAGCTGACTCCACCCTTCCCGTTGTCGGCGATGGTCGAGTCGGTGATCGTCAGCTGGGAGGTGCCCATGCCGGTCGTCGAGGCGCCGATCCCGCTGTTGCCGCTGATGAGCGAGTCAACCACCGACAGCGGTGAGCCGTCGATGAGCCCGATCCCGTTCCCGTTGTTGGAGGTGATCTGGGACGAGCCGTTGACGGACACACTGCCGGAGTCAATGTTGATCGCCGTGTTGTCGTTGCCGGTGATGACGCTGTTCGTGATCGTGATGTCGTACGTCATTCCCGAGCCGGAACCGCCGTCGATGATGTTGCCCCCTGCACCGCCGTCGGCACCGGTGACGGTCGAGTTCGAGAGCACCAGCCGGCTCTCCGAGAGAATCCCGGCGCCGTTCACCGCCATGCCGCTGTTGGGCCCCCCGATCAGGGTCACGCTGTCGACGGTGAAGGTCGGCGCGGCGACGTCGCTGCGCAGGATGGGCGTGTTCTGACACGTCTGGGTGATCGTGGCGCCGTGACCCTGGAGGGTGAGCGCGTCGGCGCCGGTGTGCACCAAGGCGCCAGGCGCGCAGATGGTCAGCGAGTAGCTCGCCGCGGGGGACAGATCGATCACGTCCGCGCCGGCCGTCGAGCTCGCCTGTGCGAACGCCTCGCGCAGCGACAGCAGGCCGTCACCCGGGTCAACGACGTCATTTGTCGTGGTGACCGTGAACGTTGCGGCGTGCGCAGGTGCCGCGAGCACGACGAATCCGATCGTGAACAACGCCAGCGTCGCGATCCCGATCCGAACGCGCATCAGGTCTCCCTCGCAGCGGTCGGGGCCATACGCTGCCACCGGTGAGGGCGCGCGTCCATCGCGTCCGTGCCGCGCACGCGGCTGCGCCTCAGATCGACCGGAACCTTCGTGTGTGTACCGCTCAGCTGCCCGGCTCGAACAGCGAGGTCTCCTTCGTGCCCGGCGGGGCACCCCGGCGCATGAACCACTCGTAGCCGAAACCCTCGCGGAACGCGTCCGGGGGCATCGCCAGAAAGAACGAGGCCTCGTCGATCTGGCTCGCGTGCGCCGCCATTGCGGCGCGCTTGATGTCGATGAACGCGCGCACGTCGACGGTCGTGGTGATCATCTCCGCGGGCACGCCCATGTCGAAGTTGCCGGGATCGGGCGCATCGATGTGCTCTTGGATCTCGGCGATGCGATCGTGCATGAGCTCGAGGATGTGGTCGCGGTTGATCGTCGACTCCAAGACACGCTCGACGCCCGCGAGCTCGGCCACGCGCACGCCGACGCGATGCACCTGAATGTGGTCCGGGTGTCCGTAGCCGCCGTTGTCGTCATAGATCGTGAGCGTGTCGGCCTGTTCTTCCTCCAGGATCGCCGCGAGTCGTGCGGCCGCGTCGTCGATGGGCGTCGACCAGAACGAGCCCGGCTCGTGGTTGGTCGGTTCGCCCATCATTCCCGAGTCGACGTATCCGAGGAACTCGACCCTGGCCACGCCGAGGATCTCGGCCGCCCGTTGCGTCTCCTCGACCCGCCGCTGCCACAGTTCCTCCTCTTCGACGAGCACGCCGTCGGCCACCTCGCCGTGCTCGCCGCGGGTCGCGAGCACGAGCACGACGCGGTCACCGCTCGCGGCTGCCTGCGCCATCACACCGCCGGTGGCGATCGACTCGTCGTCGGGGTGCGCGTGGAAGGTGACGAGGGTGTGAGCCATGGGATTGAGCTTCGCGCAAGATGCGCGGGCCAAACGGGCTGATGCTGCTCGCAGCGTCTCTGACGTTAGAGTCGGCTCCAGCCGTTGGACCCCGGGAGGGGCACCGAGTGCGTGCTCGAATAGCCGTTGTGCCGCTGGTTGCGTTGGTGCTGGTAGCCGGCGCGTGCAGCAACTCGTCGTCGGGGAGCTCGGGCGGGAAGGCCTCCAGCAACAACAAGACCGTCGACCAGCCCGGGGTCACCAAGGACACGATCCGTGTGGGTGGCGTGGTGGCGAAGACCAACCCGCTCAACGGTCCGTATGCGTCGGCGTTCGACGGCACCAAGGCGTACTTCAACATGATCAACGCGAGCGGCGGCATCTACGGCCGCAAGCTGCAGCTCGTTGCCGAACGCGACGACCAGACCTTCAACAACCAGCAGGAGGTGCAAGGCCTCCTCCAGCAGGACAACGTCTTCGCGGCGGTGCCGATCGCGACGATTACCGCGTTCAGCGGCGCGAAGTTGCTGGCCGCCCAGAACGTGCCGACGTTCGGCTGGGAGATCAATGACGAGTGGATCGGCCCGAAGAACCTGTTCGGGCTCGACGGCTACGCCTGCATCACCTGTCCCACGCCGCAGGTGCCATGGGTCGCGCATGAGGCCGGAAAGAAGCACGTCGCGCTCCTCGCCTACAACGTCGCCAACTCGAAGGACTGCGCCGAAACCGCGAAGAAGTCGTTCGAAAAGTATCCGACCGCGAATGTCGACTTCGTCACCTCGAGCCTGTCCTTCGGCGCCTCCGATTTCTCCGTCGAGGTCAGCCAGATGAAGGACAAGCACGTCGACTTCATCGAGCCGTGCCTCGACCAGAACGCTGTGCTCAGCCTGGCCAAGGAGATGAAGAAGCAGGGGCTCGACGCGACCTTGTACCTGCCGAACGCCTACGACCAGAAGTTCGTCAATGCGAACAAGGAGTTTCTCGACGGCTCGATCGTGCTCACCCAGTTCGCGCCGTTCGAGACGCGCCCGAAGCCCGCGGGTCTGGCGGATTTCGACAAGTGGATGGCCAAAGGCAAGTTCCAGAGGAACGAGGGCGCGATGGTCGGGTGGCTGGACGCGAATCTCTTCGTAGCGGGCCTCCGGGCCGCCGGTCCCGAGTTCACCCGCCAGAAGGTCATCGACGCGCTGAACTCGGCGAAGCTCCGCGACTACACGGCGGGGGGACTCCTTCCCGGCAGCGAAACCGTCAGCCACACCAAGGAGTTCATCCAGACCTGCGCTTCCTATCTGAAGATCGTGAACGACAAGTTCGTGCCGACGTTTGTTCCGAAGGGCAAGGCGTTCGTTTGCATACCGCACAACCCGCCGAACCCGCCGAAACTCCCGCAGCCCACCTACCGTTAGCGCGCGGCACGGGGGCCCGGCTCGTGGTTGGTCGGGTCGCCCGTCATCCCCGAGTCGAGGTTCCGAGGAGCTCGACCCGGGCCACGCCGAGGATCTCGTTTCGCGCGGGATGTAGGGGGACGAAACGGGCCGATGGTGCGCAGAGCGTCCCTGACGTTAGAGTCGGCTCCAGCCGTCGGACCGGGGGACCGAATGCGTGCTCGGAGAGTCGTCGTGCCGTTGCTTGCGTTGGTGCTGGCAGCCGGCGCGTGCAGCAACTCGTCGTCGGGGAGCTCGGGGAAGGCCTCCAGCAGCAACAAGACCGTCGACCAGCCCGGGGTCACCAAGGACACGATCCGTGTGGGTGGCGTGGTGGCGAAGACCAACCCGCTCAACGGTCCGTACGCGTCGGCGTTCGACGGCACCCAGGCGTATTTCAACATGGTCAACGCGGGCGGCGGGATCTACGGCCGCAAGCTCGAGATCGTCTCGAAGCGCGACGACCAGGTGGGCATGAACCAGCAGGAGGTGCAAGGCCTCCTCCAGCAGGACAACGTCTTCGCGGTCGTGCCGGTCGCAACGATCTTGTCGTTCAGCGGAGCGAAGGATCTGACCGACGCGAACGTCCCGGCGGTCGGCTGGGGCATCAACGACGAGTGGACCGGTCCGAAGAACCTGTTCGGGCTCGACGGCTACACGTGTTCGAGATGTCCCACTCCGCAGGTGCCGCTGGTCGCGAACGCGCTCGGAAAGAAGAAGAAGAAGGTCGGGATCCTCGCCTACAACGTCGCGAACTCGAAAGACTGCGCCGACACCATCAAGGAGGAGTTCGAGAAGTATCCGACCGCCGGGAGCGTTGAGTTCTTGACCACGAGCCTGTCGTTCGGCGACTCCGACTTCTCGGTCGAAGTCGACCAGATGAAGGGCAAGGGGGTCGACTTCGTCGCCACGTGCATCGACCAGAACGGGGCGCTCAGCCTGGCCAAGGAGATGAAGAAGCAGAGCCTCGACGCGACCCTGTACCTGGCAAACGCCTACGACCACAAGTTCGTCGCGGCCAACAAGGAGTTCTTCAACGGCGCGATCGTGCTCACCCAGTTCGCGCCGTTCGAGACAAGCCCGAAGCCCGCCGGCCTGGTCGCTTTCAACAAGTGGATGGACAAAGCTAAGTTTCAGAAGAACGAGAGCGCGGTGGTCGGGTGGCTGAGCGCGGATCTGTTCGTGCAGGGTCTCAAGGGAGCGGGTCCCGACTTCACGCGCCAGAAGGTCATCGACGCGCTCAACTCGGCGAAGCTCCGCAACTACACGGCCGGGGGGCTCCTTCCGGGCACGTTGACCGTCAGTCACGACAAGAACTTCACCGAGAGCTGCGATGCGTATCTGAAGGTCGTGAACGGGAAGTTCGTGCCGGCGTTCGTGCCGAAGGGGAAGGCGTTCCAATGCTTCCCCCGCAACCCGGCGAGCCTGCCGAAGCCCACGTACCGCTAGCCCGCGGGGCATAGGGGGCCCGTTCCGTGAGCGACTTGATCAAGTATGTGATCCTCGGGGTTCCATACGGATGTGTCTTCGCGCTGGTCGCGACGGGCCTGGTGCTCACGTACAAGACGTCCGGGGTGTTCAACCTGGCGTTCGGCGCCCAGGCGTTCCTCTCGGCGGCCGTCTACTACGTGGTCCGCGTGCGCCACGGCTGGCCGATGGTGCCCGCGTTCGTGCTCGCGGTCCTTGTTGTCGCCCCGTTGGTCGGGTTGATCTTCGACCGGTTCTTGTTCCGGCATCTACGGAGCGCGCCGGAAGCCGCCAGGCTCGTGACGTCGCTCGGTCTGCTCGTCGCGGTGCCACAGCTCGTGCTGATCTGGCTCGGTGGCGCAGATACGGTCGGTGTCGTCGGAATCTGGAGCAACGACAACGCGACCTACCACTTCGGTCAGTACGTGATCGACGGGGTACAGGCCGCAATTCTGTTGAGCACCGCGGTCGTCGTCGTGGCGCTCGTCGCAATGTTCCGCTGGTCGTCGATCGGGCTCCAGATGCGCGCGGTCGTCGAGAGCCCGCGCATGACCCAGCTCGCGGGCATCAACGCCGATCGCGTGAGCGCGGTCTCCTGGATGATCTCGAGCGTGTTCGCCGGTCTCGCCGGCGTGCTGCTCGCGCCGCTGCTGGGGGGGCGACTCGATCCCAACCGGTTCACGTTCCTGCTCGTTGCCGCCATCGCGGCCGCAGTGTTCGGCCGCTTGTCGAGCATCCCGCTGACCGTGCTCGGCGGCATCCTGCTCGGGATCCTCCAAGGTCTGCTGGCCGGGTACCTTCCGCCCGCGAGCCTGCTCGCCCAAAACCTGCGCCCCGCGCTCCCGTTCCTCGTGTTGTTCCTCCTTCTGATCTTCCTTCCCGGGTTGCGGCACGGGCGCGCGCTGGCCGACCCGCTCGCAGGCGTCGACCCGCCGCCGCCTTCACTCGCCGCGAGCGAGCGCAGCGCGCTCCTCACCAACCTGACCCGCGCGCTCGGTGTGATCGTCGTGCTCGCCGTCCTCGTGCTCGCGCTCACCCAGTTCGACGAGTACTGGCTGGGCCTGTTCACCCGCGGACTCATCTTCAGCACGATCTTCCTGTCGATCACCGTCTTCACCGGCATGGCAGGTCAGATCTCGCTGTGCCAGGCGGCGTTCGCAGGTGTCGGCGGGTTCGGCACCGCGCAGTTGGTGTCTGCGTACAACTTGCCGGTCCTGACCGCCGTCGTGATCAGCGCGGTGCTCGCCGCCTTTGTCGGTGCCTTGCTGGCAATCCCGGTGCTTCGCCTCGCCGGGATCTATCTCTCGCTCGCGACGCTCGCCTTCGGCCTCATGTTCGAGAGCGTGGTCATACCGCTGGGCTGGGTGAGCGGGGGTGTGAGGCTGCCCGACGTGCCGCGACCGCAGATCGGTCCGATCAACTTCGCGAACGACCGGGCATTCTTTGTGCTGTGCCTGGTGGTGCTCGGGATCGTGGGCGTGCTCGTCATCCTCGTGCGCCGGGGCACCACCGGTCGATATCTCGACGCGCTGCGCGGCAGCGAGGTCGCGTCAGAGGCGATCGGCATCAACCCCGCGCGGGCGAAGATCGTCGCGCTCGCGCTGTCGGCAGGCATCGCGGGCCTCGGCGGGGGGTTGCTGGCGTCGTATTCCTCGCAGGCACGACCGCTCGACTACAGCTTCTTCTTCAGTCTCTTCTGGATCGCCGTCGTCGTCTCCTTGGGTGCGCGAACGGTCGAAGGCGCGATCAACGCCGGCATGGCCCTCGTGCTGTTCCCCGAAGTCCTCAAGTTCTTCGGGTTTTCACCGACCTGGCAGTTCGTCTTCTTCGGACTCGGCGCGATCACCTACGCGCGTCACCCCGAGGGGATTCTCGAGTCGCAGAAACGGCGGTCACTCGAGTTCGTCCAGCGACTGATCGACCGGCGCGGGGCGAAAGGAAGTGGCCCGGCCGATGAGAAGGGCGCGACCGCCGGCGCCGACGCCGCGCCGGAGCCCGCGGGAGCGCAGCCGTGACCCTGCTCGACGCGCGACAGATCACCAAGCGCTTCGCGGGGATCACGGCGCTCGACTCCGTCTCGATGACGGTCGAGCACGGCGAGATCGTCGGGCTCATCGGTCCCAACGGCGCGGGCAAGACGACGTTCTTCAACTGCCTGCTCGGCATGATTCGTCCCGACGGGGGACAGGTGCTGTTCGACGGGCGCGACATCACCGACCTGGCCGTCTATCGCCGCGCCCGACTCGGATTCGGCCGCACCTTTCAGCGCATCGAGCTGTTCACGGGCACGACGGTGCGTGACCACCTGCTCGTCGCGCAGCGAGCTCACGCCGGCACGGGCCGGCTGTGGAAAGACCTCATCAACCGGGGTCGGCCGACGGCAACCGAGCGGGAGCGCTCGCAGCACACACTCGAGCTGCTCGGGCTGGCCGACGTTGCCGACCGTCCGATCGAGGCGCTGAGCCTCGGGCGTGCCCGGCTCGTCGAAGTGGGACGGGCGCTGATGACCGAGCCGAAGCTGCTCCTGCTCGACGAGCCGTCGTCGGGGCTCGACCGCGACGAGACGGTGGCGCTCACCGAGACGCTGCGAACGGTGCAGCGTGAGCACGACATGGCCATCTTGTTGGTGGAGCACGATGTCGAGATGGTCCAGAGCTTCGTCTCACGGCTGTACGTGCTCGACTTCGGGATGACCATCGCGTCCGGTCCGACTGCGGCCGTGCTCGGAGACGAGTCCGTGCGGCGCGCCTACCTCGGGGATCTCGTGTGAGCGCCGTGTCGCAGCTTCCGGCGCCGCTGCTCGAGCTGTGCGACGTCGACGCGGGCTATGGGCCGTTCCGTGCGTTGTTCGGCGTGTCGTTCGCGGTCAAGGAAGGTTCGGTGCTCGCGCTGCTCGGATCCAACGGCGGCGGCAAGACGACCGTCGCGCGCGTCTGCACCGGGCTGGTGCGGCCCACCGCCGGGCACGTGCTCTTCGACGGCGTCGACATCACACGACGGCCGCCGTTTCGGATCGCGCGCTTGGGCGTGGTGCACGCGCCCGAAGGCCGGTCGGTGTTCGCGTCGCTGTCCGTCGAAGAGAATCTGACCCTGGCGTTTCGCCGGCAGTTCGGTCGTGGCGGAGTGCCGGCCGCGATGGATCGCGCATTTGAGCTCTTCCCCCGGCTCGGGGAGCGTCGGCGCCAGCTCGCCGGCACGCTCTCCGGAGGTGAGCAGAGGATGCTGGCGCTCGCGCGCGTGTTGGTGCGGCCGCCGCGACTGCTCATCGTCGACGAGCTGTCGCTCGGCTTGGCGCCGATCGTGGTGGAGGAGGTGTACCGCACATTGGAGACCATCCGTGACGCGGGCACATCGCTGCTCGTCGTCGAGCAGCACGTCCACCACACGTTGCAGGTTGCCGACGTCGTCGTCGTGCTGAGTCACGGTCAGGTCGCGTACGACGGCCCGGTCGGCGATCTCGGCGACCTCGACGCCTTCGGGGAGCACCTGCTTCCCGCGGCCCAAGACGATGAGCCGTCACCCGACGGCCGGCCCGGCGGTCCCTGACGCCGCTCATCTTCGACGCCCGCGTGCCCGCCGGCGCGCTGCACACGTGACGCCGGCGTCATACGATGACGCCCGCAGTGGCCTGGAGGTGTCCGGGGTGTGGAGGGGTGGCTCATGGTCGGCGCGAAGTCGGCGCGGCGCTCGGTCCGTGGTCGTCGATGGGTCGCATCCGGGCTCGCCCTGGCGCTCGTCGGGTTCGCCGCGTGTAGCGGCGCCGGCTCGCAGGGCGGCAAGGCGCTGCGCTACGGCTTCGACTTCGAGTCCGGGTTCACGAACACGTTCGACGTCTCGAAGAGCGCTGGTGACTGTGACCAGATCCCCGGCTTCTACATCTACGACAGCCTCATCCACTGGAATGCCAAGACCGAGACGCTCGAGCCCGGGCAGGCACTCACGTGGAAGATCGACGGCCGCACCGTCACGCTGACGCTGCGGCAAGGCCTGAAGTTCCAGGATGGCGAACCGTTCAACTCACAAGCGGTGAAGGCGGGTCTCGAGCACAACAACCTCAACAAGCAGTTGACGTCGCTCGACATCATCGACTCGATCGACACCCCCGATCCGTACACGGTGGTCATCCACACCAAGGACGACACCGGCCTCGATCTCTTCAGCGCGTTCACCGGCCGCGACGGCATGATCATGGCGCCCAAGTCGTTTGCGCACGCCGGCACCAACCCGGTGGGCGCGGGTCCGTACAAGTTCAGCTCGTACACGCCGGGCTCGAAGATCGAGCTGAAGCGGTGGTCGGGCTATTGGGACAAGAGCGCGTACAAGATCCCGACGCTCGACTTCACCAACGTCTCGTCGGGACCGCCGTCGGTTGTCGCGCTGCGCGCGGGTTCGATCGACATGGTCTCGGTCCAGACCAACGACGTCACGAGTCTCAAGAAGGACAAGGGCATCGGTGTCATCGCGCAGCCCACCAATGCGTTCCTGGAGCTCCAGTTCCGCACGAAGGACGCCCAGCCGTGGTTCAAGAACGTGAAGGTGCGTCAAGCGATCCGGTACGCGATCAACACCGACGAGATCAACAAGACCGTACAGCGCGGACTGGGCGAGGTCGCGACCCAATCCGAGCCCAAGGGCACGCCCGCCTACAACCCCGATATCGCGAATGCGTATCCCCACAACCCCACACGGGCGAAAGAGCTGTTGAAAGAAGCGGGGTACCCGAACGGCTTCACGTTCACGCTGGTGATTCCGGGCGGCGGCCTCTCGAACATGGAAGACCAGGCTGCGAAGATCCAGGACGATCTTGCCGCGGTGGGGATCAAGGCCAAGATCAAGCGCATCATCGCCAACGACCTCGCGACCAACTACTACATCTCCGGCCAGGGTGACGCGTTCGCCGCCGCGGAGCTTGCCTCGAAGGCGTTCCGCGGTGTGTACCGCTCCGAGTGGGGCAAGAACCAGTTCGTCGCGATCTGGACGGGTGCCGAGCGCGACGACATCACCGCGAATTTCAACCAGGCGATCACCGAGACCGACGATGCCAAGGCGGCGGCCACCGTGCAGCAAGCCGCCAAGATCGTTTCGGATGAGGCGCTCAATGTGCCGATCGCGTTCATGCCGCAGGTCATCGGGTATCAGAAGGACAGAGTCGGCGGCCAGGTCGGAGCCCCGTTCGACATCTGCGACCCGCCCAATCTCACGAAGGCGACGTTGAAGGGCTGATCGTGCGCCACCGGGGTCAGAGCGACGGCCAGCCTGTCGGGAGCGACCCTTGACCACCTACATCCTGCGACGGCTCGTCGCGCTGGTGCCGCTGCTCCTGCTGATCACGTTCATCGTGTTCGGCCTGTCGCTGCTGATCCCCGGCGACCCCGCCCAGACGCTCGCCGGTGGGACCAAGGCCGATCCCGCGCAGGTCGCAAAGGTCCGCCACGAGCTCAACCTCGACGAGCCGCTGGTCGTGCAATACGGCGACTGGGTCGGTAACGCCGTGCACGGCGACCTCGGTCAGTCGTTCTTCAAGAACCGCTCCGTTGCCAGCGAGATCAAGACGCGCTTCCCGGTCACGCTCAGCCTCGCGCTCGGTGCACTCGTGCTGACGATCCTCATCGGAGTGCCGGTGGGCGTGCTCGCCGGCACACGTCCGGGTTCCAAGCTCGACCGGTTGATCACGGCGGGCTCGAGTGTGGGTATCGGGATCCCCGACTTCTGGCTGGCCATGATCCTGATCGGGATCTTCGCGGTGAACCTCAAAGCGCTCCCGGCGATCGGCTATGTCCCCTTCACGGTCTCGCCGGTGGAATGGGCGACGCACCTCTACCTCCCGTGGATCGCGCTGGGTATTCCCGGCGCGGCGGGCCTGGCGCGCCAGCTCCGTGGTGCGTTGGCCGACACGCTCGAGCAGGATTACATCCGCACCGCGCACGCGAAAGGCTTGCGGCAGCGTGTGGTGGTGCTGAAGCACACGCTGAAGAACGCGGCCATCGTGCCGGTCACCGTGCTCGGCCTCCAGTTC
Organism: uncultured Actinomycetes bacterium; assembly: GCA_963813635.1. Lineage (GTDB taxonomy): Bacteria > Actinomycetota > Acidimicrobiia > IMCC26256 > JBBRZM01 > JBBRZM01. The sequence continues at coordinate 580,001 of CAWEZO010000007.1, forward strand.
GCATACCTACTCGGCGGCAGCGTGATCATCGAGCGGATCTTCGCGATCCCCGGCCTGGGGCAGTACTTCTTCGAGGCGCTCAACGACAAGGATTTCCCCGTGATCCAGGGGGTCACGCTCGTGGCCGCGCTGATCTTCGTGCTCGTCAACCTGTTCGTCGACGTGCTGTACGCGTACATCAACCCGAAGGTGCGTCTCGGATGAGCATGTCGGTCGACCAGGCGAAGCAGGAGATCGAGAGTCAGCAGCCAACGCATCTGGCCGGGGGCGGTTCCGGCGGGGAATCACCGTCGCGGCGGCTCTGGCGCCGGTTCCGCCACAACCGACCCGCGATGGCCGGGCTCGGGCTCGTGCTGCTGTTCGTGTTCGTCGCGATCTTCGCGAACGTGCTCTCGCCGCAGAGTCCGAGCCAGACGTCCCCCGTGCTCCAGAAGGGACCGTCGGGCGCGCACTGGCTCGGTACCGACTCGGTGGGCCGCGACGAGCTGAGCCGGCTCATCCAGGGCACGCGCGCGTCGATGCAGGTGGCGTTCCAGGTCGTCATCCTGTCGACCTTGCTGGCGCTCCCACTCGGCCTCACTGCCGGCTATTTCCGAAAGTGGAGCGACGCGTTCATCATGCGGTTCATGGACGCGGTGTTCACCTTTCCGGCGATCACGCTCGCGCTCGCGGTGGCGGCGATCCTCGGTCCCAGCCTCAATGTCGCGTCGATCGCCATCGCGATCACGTTCACCCCCGGGATCGTGCGGCTGGTTCGCGCGCAGACGTTGGCCGTACGGGAAGAGACGTTCATCGAAGCGTCGAAGTCGGTCGGTGCGGGGCCGATGCGCATGGTGCGCAAGCACATCTTTCCCAATGTGATCTCGCCGATGATCGTGCAGCTGGCGCTCGCGTTCGGCTACGCCATCGGTGCGGAAGCCGGGCTCAGCTTCCTCGGTTTCGGCGTCCAGCCGCCCACGTCGAGCTGGGGCACGATGCTCGAGAGCGGCTTTGCCTCGATCAACCAGACGGTGTGGCCGCTGGTGCCGCCGGGGGTCGCGATCGTCGTGGCCATCCTCGGGTTCAACCTTGTCGGGGACGGCCTGCGCGACGCGCTCGGGCGCGAGAGCTTCATCGTGGCGGCGCCGTCGTGACCGTGCCGGCGCCGGTCGTCGCCGAGCGGGGTGCGGCGCGCGACGAGTTGCTCACCGTCGAGGGGCTCACGGTCGAGTTCGGCAGCGCCGAAGGAAGCCTGCGTGTCGTCGAAGACGTCAGCCTGTCGGTGGCCACGCACGAGACCCTGGGCATCGTCGGCGAGAGCGGCTCGGGGAAGAGCGTCACCTCATTGGCGGTGATGGGCCTCATCCCGAGCAGCAACGGCCGGGTGCACGCCGACACGTTGCGCTTCGACGGTCACGACCTGCAAACGCTGCCGGATGCCGAGATGCGCCGGCTGCGCGGCAACGACTTGTCGATGATCTTCCAGGAGCCGATGACCAGCCTGAATCCCGCGTTCACCGTCGGCAACCAGATCGCGGAGACCGTGCGGGTGCACGAGCGGGTTTCTCGAGCGCGCGCAAAGACGCATGCGATCGAGATGCTCGACCGGGTCGGGATCCCAGACCCGCACCGGCGGGTCAAGGACTACCCGCACGCCTTCTCGGGGGGCATGCGCCAACGGGCGATGATCGCGATGGCGCTCGCCAACGACCCGAAGCTCCTCATCGCCGACGAGCCGACGACCGCGCTCGACGTCACGATCCAGGCGCAGATCCTCGAGCTGCTCCGCTCGCTCCAACGCGACACCGGCATGGCCATCATCTTCGTCACCCATGACCTCGGGGTGGTCGCGGAGATCTGTGACCAGGTCGTGGTCATGTACGCGGGCCAGGTCGTCGAGCACGAAACCGTCGACGACCTGTTCGCACGGCCCCGTCATCCCTACTCGGAAGGCCTGATGGCGTCGATGCCGCAGGCCACACCGCCCGGTGAGCCGTTGCCCGTCATCCCGGGTCAAGTGGCCCGGCCCGACGAGGTGCTCCCCGGCTGCCGGTTCGCGCCGCGCTGTGCGTACGCGCACCCGCGCTGTGTCGAGGCGCCGTTCGCGTTGCTGCCGGTGGGTACGGCCGGAGCTCTGGTGCGCTGCGGACGCGTCGACGAGCTCGAGCTCGTGGGTCGACACTGGAAACCCCCTACCGCCACCGCGTCGCCGCCGGTTGCTCCGCCGGCGACGCCGCTGTTGCGCGTGGAGCAGCTCGCAAAGGATTTCCCCGTCACCAGCGGCCTGCTCAAGCGCGTGGTCGGCCACGTCAAAGCGGTCGACGACGTGAGCTTCACGATCGCGCCGGGCGAGACGCTCGGCCTGGTGGGTGAAAGCGGCTCGGGCAAGTCGACCACCGCGCGGCTGATCCTGCGGCTGATCGAACCGACCGGCGGCACGATCAGCATCGACGGCGAGGAGCTCACGACGCTCAACTCCCGCCGGCTTCAAGCGGTGCGACGCGGGATGCAGATCGTGTTTCAAGACCCGTACTCGTCGCTCGACCCACGCGCCACGATCGCGGAGACGGTCGGTGAGCCGCTCGAGGTGCACGACGGGCTCAAGGGGAAGGCGCGTGATGCGCGCGTCGGCGACCTGCTCGAGCAGGTTGGGCTCGGGCGCCATCTCATCCGCCGGTACCCGCACGAGTTCTCGGGCGGCCAACGCCAGCGCATTGCCGTCGCGCGGGCGCTCGCGCTCAATCCGAAGCTCCTCATTCTCGACGAGCCGGTGAGCTCGCTCGATGTGTCGACGCAGTCGCAGGTGATCAATCTGCTCCACGACCTGCAGCGCGAGCTCGGCCTGTCATTCCTGTTCGTCGCGCACGACCTGTCGGTGGTGCGTCACATCAGTGATCGCATCGCCGTGATGTACCTCGGCCGCATCGTGGAGCTCGGCGACGCCGAGCAGGTCTACGACGCGGCCGACCCATCCGTACACGGAGGCGCTGCTCTCCGCGATTCCCGTTCCCGATCCGGTGCAACAGCGACAGCGAGAACGGATCGTGCTTCAAGGCGACATCCCCAGCCCGCTCAACCCTCCCGCCGGGTGCCGGTTTCATCCACGGTGCAGTCACGCAATGGACATCTGTCGTGAGGTGGATCCGCCGCCGTTCGTCACGCCCGAGGGCTCGATCGTCGCGTGTCACCTGCATACGTCGGGTCCGGTGCTCGCGGGCAAGCCGGTCACGTTTCTGCGAGCATCGGGCGTGTCGCCGCCGTCGGACGCGGTCGCCGAGTGAGCGAGGCGGCACGAGGGCATATGTAGTCAGGAGATCATGTCATCGAGGGCGGCTGCGTCGCCGACAAGGGGGAAAGAGACCGATGCGGTCAACGAAGACAGTGATCCGGTTGGTGTGCGTGCTCGCGGTGCTCGGGCTCGCCGTGGGTGCCTGCAGCAGCAGTAGCAGTGGCAGTAGCAAGAAGTCCAGCACGTCGACCACCAAGGCGAAGGCGAAACCGACTGCCACGGTCACACCCAGCACCGGGCTCACCAACGGGCAGACGGTGACGGTGGTCGCGAAGAACTTTACGCCGGGCAAGACGATCGGCGTCACCGAGTGCAGCACCCGCGACAACGAGAGTGGCAGCGGCTGTGACTTGCGGACCATTCCGACGGGCACGATCGCCGCGGATGGCACGGTGACTCTGCAGTTCAAAGTCGAGTCGATGAATCTCGGGGCCGACATGATCAACTGCACGACTGGCCCGCACGTATGTGGGCTCAGTGCAGGCGAGCTGTCGGCGGACCCGAAGGCGCAACGGGCCGATCAGGTGGACATCACGTTCGCCGCATAGACCAACCAAGACTCGTGGAGCGGGCGCGCCTACGACCTGGGGCGCCCGCTCGGCGCGTCTACGACCTGAGCCGGGGACGGCGCCCATCGCCACCGAAGAGCCCGGCGTGCGTGACCGTCGCGAGCGTGTCGAGCATGCGTTTGCGGCGGATGTCGACCTGACCGGAGATCACGTAATAGTTGCACCGCTCGACCATGGCAACGACCGCGAGTGCAGCGACGCCGGCATCCAAGTCGGTCGCGACATGATCATGGATCCGCTTCGCGAGCACACGCGTGAACTCGGTGAGCACGTCGGCACCGAGCCGGCCGAAGTCGTTGTTGCCGATCTCCGCTTCCGTCCAGGCACGGATCACGGGCCCGTAGTGCTCGTACAGCTGCGAGAACTGCGCCAGCCACGCGCGCAGTGCCTCGTAGCCGGCGTGGTCGGGCGTGATGGCGGGCACCGACTCGGCCAGCGCGATCATCTGCTCGGCCACGTCGGTCGCCGAGCGCGTGGAACAGGTCTTCCTTGTTCGAGAAGTAGAGGTAGAACGTGCCATGCGACGTCTTCGCGATCTTGACGATGTCGTCGACGCGTGCGGCATGGAAGTTGCGCTCCGCGAATACGTCGCACGCCCGCCTCGAGCAGCCTGCAGCGAGTGCGCCGCCCGCGATCATGAAGGGCCCGGTCGGGCACCGGCGTGTCGCTCGACCGCGACCTTGGGCGCGCCATCCTCGGCACGCTACGAGGGACATGACATTCATGTCACAGAACCCGGGCAGGCCGGATACGCTCGCTCACCCACGGCCGGGCAAGCAGGAGGATGCGAGCATGAGCCGACACAGCACGAGCGTGCCGGTCTTCGAGGATCTCTCGGTCGGGCGACGAGCTGCCGCCGCTCGTCGTCGAGAACCTCACGCCGCACGCATTTCGTGCGCTACGCCGGCGCGTCGCGGCGACTTCAACCCGATGCACCACGACGACACCATCGCGACGCAGGTCGGCAACCCGTCGGTGTTCGGTCACGGCATGCTCACGGCCGGGTTCATGGCGCGGGTGCGTGAAGGACTTCTTCGGTGCCCGAGGCGCTGCGCCAGATTCCAGGTGCGGTTCGCCAAGCAGGTGTGGCCGGGTGAGACGCTCACCTGCACTGCGAAGGTGACGGACAAGCGGACGAGCGTGGCGACGCGCTCGTCGACGTCGAGCTGTGCCGTCACGAACCAGGACGGCGAGGCGAAGCTGACCGGGACGGCCACCGCCGCTGTCGTGCCCGAACCGACCGAGGCTGGCACGATGGGCACTGCTCGACGGACGGGTGGCGGTCGTCACCGGGTCGGGGCGCGGCATCGGACGTGAGTTCGCGCTCTGTGCTCGCGAGCGAGGGCGCGAGCGTCGTCGTCAACGACGTCGGCGTGAGCCTCGACGGGCAGGGTACCGAGGACGATCCCGCGGTGCAGGTGTGCAAGGAGATCGAGGCGCTCGGCGGACGGGCCGTGCCGAACTACGACTCGGTCACCGACTTCGAAGGTGCGGCGCGCATCATCGCAGACCGCGGTCGACGAGTTCGGCACGCATCGACATCCTCGTCAACAACGCCGGCATCGTGCGCGACCGGTCGTTGCTCAAGATGGAGCGAAGACGGACTTCGACGCGGTCGTCGCGGTGCACATGAAGGGCACGTTCAACTGTGCCCGGCACGCGGCGCGCGGTCATGAAGGAAGCCGGCTACGGCCGCATCATCAACGTCACCTCGTCGGCCGGGCTGCGCGGCAACTTCGGCCAGACCAACTACGGCGCGGCGAAGGCCGGCGATCATGGGCATGACGTTCGTCTGGGCGCTCGAGCTCGGGCGGTACGGCATCACGGTGAACGCGATGTCGCCCGCCGGTGCCACCCGCATGACCGCCTCGCTCTTCGAGCGACGGGCGACGGAGCCGCCGCCGGAGGCGAACCCCGCGCTCAACGCGCCGCTGGTCACATTTCTCGCGTCCGAGCACGCTGCGCACGTCAACGGCCAGATCGTCGGGCGAACGCGACTTCGCGTACACGCTCTACCAGCATCCGAAGCAGATCGCGTTCATGTGGCGCGACGGCGGCTGGGACGTCCAGCAGGTGGTCGACAACTTCGACAGCATCCTCGGCCAGCACCTCCAGCACGTCGGCATGACGATGCCCGTCGGGTATGGAGTACGACAAGAAGTGAAACGAGCATGACGACCGTGCTCAACATGATGGGGCCGAAGGCCGGCGACCGCGATCCGCGGAAGCCGTGCCCGATGTCGAGGTCGTCGACGTTGTCGACAGCGCCACCGAGGGCGATCGCCGGCCGACCTGCACCGGTGACGTGCTCTTCGGCGGCGTGGCCCGGCTCGCCGCTCTACGAGCGACTCGACGGATCGGGGTGCCGTGGATGCATCTCCCCGGCACCGGGATCGACAAGTCGCCGCGCGAGTTGCTCGTCGGGCGCACGGTGACCTGCGCCCGCGGCGTGAGCGCGATCCCGATCGCGGAGTTCGCGCTCGCGGCGATGCTGGCGTTCGAGAAGCGCATTCCCGACGTCTGGCTCCACGAGCCGCCCGAGCAGTGGAACGTCGACCGTCTCGGCGAGTTTGCGGGCAAGACCGTCGGCATCATCGGGCTCGGCGGGATCGGCAGGGCCGTCGCGCAGCGGGCGATCGGCTTCGACATGCGCGTCGCTGCGGTACGCCGATCGTCTGACCGTGCCGGCATCGACCGTGTGGAGCTGGTGGCCGACCTCGATCATCTCCTCGCCACAGCCGATCACCTGGTGGTTGCCGCGCCGGCTACACCCGCGACGCACCGCCTGCTCGACGCGGAGGCGTTCGCGAAAGTCAAGCCGGGAGTGCATCTCGTCAACGTCGCCCGCGGCGCGCTCGTCGACCACGACGCGCTGCGGGTCGCCCTCGACGACGGGCGGGTCGCGCTCGCGACGCTCGACACCGTGGATCCCGAGCCGGTCCCCGCAGGTCATTGGCTCTATGAGCACCCGAAGGTGCGGTTGAGCGCGCACGTCTCGTGGAGCTCACCCAAGGCGTTCGAACGGATCACCGGCGCATTCATACGCAACCTTCGGCGCTACCGCGCCGGCGAGCCGCTGCTCGACGTGATCGACGTCGACGAGGGCTACTGAACCGCTCCGACTACCAGGGCGTGCCGAAGTGGTCGCGATGGGTCTTGCCGGCGACGGGTGCGCGCCGCGGCGGACCGAGCGAGCCGGCGGGCCGGCCGAGCGGGACGACCGCCATCGGCCGGATGTGCTCGGGAATGGACAGGACGCGCGCGCAGCTCCTCCGAGTACGTCGTGGTGAGGGTGGTGAGCGCGCTGCCGAGCCCGAGGGCCTGCGCGGCGAGCAGCAGGTTTTGCACCGCGGGGAAGATCGACGCCTGTAACACGGTTGGCTCGCACGTCGAGAGATCGCCGCCGATGACCACGATGACCGGCGCTGCGCTCACGCCTCCGCTGGCGCCACGGTCGACGTCGGTAAACAACGCGGTGCTCAGACGCCTGCGTGCATGCTCGCGGCCGTGGCCGCTCCACGCCCGGGCGGTGAGATCACCGACGCCGGCACGTACGCGGCGTCACGAACGACGACGAAGACCCACGGCTGCGTGTTTTCCGCGCTCGGCGCGAACGTTGCCGCCTGCAGGATGCGTTCGACCAGCTCGTCATCGATCGGATCGGCGCGGAACGCCCGGTACGCGCGCTGGTTGCGGACGACGTCGAAGAGGGACGGATCGCTCACGGCCGCACTTCGCCGAGTCGCCGGAACGTGTTCACGTACACGATTCGCAGCTCCGGAGTGGTCGCCCATTCGTCGAAGCCCGTTGTACCCGGCTTGCCGATCCGCTTGATCACGCGCGGCGTCATCGCGCGAAACGCGGGTTCGGGATCATCGGTGTCCATCTCGTAGAGGTGCAGGAATCTTGGATCCGCGCCGGTCATGTTCTCGTACGGCGTGATCATCGTGTAGTGGGGGATGGCCGCCTCGGCGATCTGGTGGATGTGCACGAAGTCGGACCAGTCGCGCAGCGCCGCCGCCTGTGCGGGCTCGCGGGGGCTGATGAGCACGAAGAGCAGCCCGAGTGTCGGCCTGCTCCCGAGCCGCCCTTGACCCGGACGGGGAAAGTGACGGAAGTGGTATCCGGTGACCCCGGTCGGTGTGGTGGACGGCTCGAAGTCGGCGCCCGTCTCGTAGACGCCGAGCAACGTGAACTCGGGAATCCTTCGTGGGAGATCGGTGCGACCGGGGGACGTGTTCTCCCACCATGTCGCCCGTTCCACCTGTTCGAGCGCGAGCACCTCGGGAACACACGTGGTCGCGTATCCGCTCGGCGTCTGATCACACATCTCCAGGTAGAGCCCGTGAGTGATCCGGTCTTCCATCGACCTCCCCACAGCTGTGAGGCAAAAGCTACAGGGGACGAGTGGTCTTCGCGCCCGTAGACTCGGCGGTCGTGTCAGGGTCGCAGGTATGAACACACGCGCTCGATCCGCACCCGCGCCCGGCGAAGCGCCCATGCCTGCGACCAACGCGGCCGAGCTGCTCCGGCGCAACGGCGCCGATCCTGGGATTCGTGACCGTCCCGCCATGAAGTTCGGTGACCGGGTCTGGACCCATGCCGAGTACTTGGCCGAGTCGTGCCGGTGGGCGCAGCTCATGTTCGAATCGCAAGCCCGCTGATCGGCCCCTGCACGTCGGCGTGCTCCTGGATAACACGCCCGACTACCTCTTCGCGCTCGGCGGCGCGGCACTGTCGGGATCGGCGGTGGTCGGTCTCAACCACACGCGTCGCGACGAGCATCTGCTGCGTGACGTCGTGCACACCCACGTGAGTCTCGTCGTGACCGAACCGCGGCACCTCGGACTGCTCGGGCCGATCGCTGACGAGCTGCCGGTCGCCCCCGATTCCTTGCTCGTGAGCACACGCTTCGCTGACCCGGACGAGCGCGCGCCCACGCTCGGGACCTCGCTCGACGACGCGCTCGCCGCCGTGCGCGCCGGCGATCGCGGCGGCGAGCCGGATCCCGACGCGATCTGGGGTCTGATCTTCACGTCGGGCACGTCGGCCGCGCCGAAGGCCGTCATCTGCAGCCAGCGCCGGCTCATGGTGACCGGCAACCGTATGGGGATGATCATGGGGCTCGGACCCGATGACTGCGGCTACGTGTGCATGCCGCTCTTCCACTCCAGCGCGCTCATGGTGGGCTGGGCGCCGTCGATCGTCTATGGCGCGTCGGTGGGCCTCGGCCGCAAGTTCAGTGCGTCGCGGTGGCTCGACGAGGTGCGCTCGTACCACGCGACCTGGTTCAACTACACCGGCAAGCCGCTCGCCTACCTGCTGGCGACGCCGGAGCAGCCCGACGATGCCGACAACTCGTTGCGCGTCGCGTTCGGCAACGAAGGCTCACCCGAGGTCGTCGACGCCTTCGCGCGGCGATTCGGTGTGGAGGTGATCGACGCATACGGCGCGACCGAGGGTGGCGTCGCGGTCGAATCGGGACGCCGAGGAGCGGGCAGGCGCGTTGGGCCAGGCCGGCGACAACGTGCAAGTGGTCGACAACGACGGGAAAGCGAAGCCCCGAGCGCGCTTCGATGCCGATGGACGCCTGGTGAATGCCGACGAGTGCGTCGGCGAGATCGTCAATACCGCGGGCGTCGGACCGTTCGAGGGCTACTACAACAACCCCGACGCCAACGAGCAGACGACGCGGTTCGGTTGGTACTGGACCGGCGACCTCGGCTACCTCGACGACGACCGCTATCTGTACTTCGCAGGCCGGAACGCCGACTGGATCCGCGTCGACGGCGAGAACTTCTCTGCGCAACCCATCGAGGCCGTGCTCGGTCACCATCCCGACGTTGTGCTCGCGGCCGCGTACGGTGTGCCCGATGCGCAAGCAGGCGATCAGGCGATGGCCGGCCTGGTGCTGCGCGACGGTGCGGTCTTCGATCCTGCCGGTTTCGCGCGCTGGGTCGACGCGCAGCACGAGCTGGGGCCCAAATGGCGACCGCGGTACCTGCGAATCTTCCGCACGCCGCCGACGACCGGTACCAACAAGATCGTGAAGCGCACCCTCGTGCACCAGAAGTGGCGCGCCGACCGGGTCGACGGCGATGAGATCTTCGTGCGGCTCCGTGGCGACGACAGCTACCGGCTGTTCACCACTGACGATGAACGCGCGCTCTACGACTCGTTCGTACAGTCGCAACGCGAACGGTTCTGGGATCTGTGAATCTGGCGTTCACCGACGAGGAGGAAGCGTTCGCGGCGGAGATTCGCGCCTGGCTCGCGGGCAACCTCGAGCTCCCGCCCGTGTTCGAGTCGCTCGACGAGGAGATCGCCTGGGGGCGTTCGTGGCAGGCGAAGCTGGCGCGCGACCGGTGGGTCGGGATCCAGTGGCCCGTGGAGTACGGCGGGCGCGGTGCGTCCGCCGTCGATGTCGCGATCTTCAATATGGAGTACGCGCGGTCGCGCGCGCTGCAGCCGGTCAACCGTGTCGGCCTCAACCTCGCCGGCCCCACACTGCTCGCGCACGGTACCGACGAGCAGAAGCAGCGCTGGCTCGCGAGCATCCTCGACGCGAGCGAGATCTGGTGCCAGCTCTTCAGCGAGCCCGATGCGGGGTCGGATCTCGCATCCCTTTCGACGCGCGCCACCGCCGTGGAAGGCGGTTGGCTGCTCAACGGCCAGAAGGTGTGGACGAGCTATGCGCAGTACGCGCGGTGGGGTATCTGCCTGGCACGCACCGACCCCGACGAGTCGAAGCACAAGGGCATCTCGTATCTCGTCGTCGACATGCAGGCCGACGGGATCGAGATCCGGCCGTTGGTGCAGATCACCGGCGAGGCCGAGTTCAACGAGGTGTACTTCGACGACGTGTTCGTACCCGACGATCAGCTCGTCGGCGGGCTCAGTCAGGGATGGGCGGTCGCGAACACGACGCTCGCCCACGAGCGGGGCACCGCGTTCCCGTTCAAGGAACAGGTCGTCCACGAGGTGTACCTCGACGAGCTGTTTGCGCTCGCCGCCGCAGGTCAACGACTCGACGAGCCGGAGATCGCCGACGCGCTCGCGCAGTCGTTCGTGGAGCTTCGGGTACTGCGACTGCACAACTGGCGCACGCTTTCGCGCGTCTCGCGTGGGATCGAGCCCGGTCCCGAGTCGAGCTGGGTGAAGCTCGCGTGGAGCGACATGACCCAGCACCTCTCCGACACCGCGCTCGCGGTGGTGGGGGAGCCGGCACCGCTCTGGCACGACGCCCGCGACAACCCGGCCGACGGCAAATGGCAACGGCAATGGCTCTGGAGCAAAGCCGCGTCGATCGCCGGCGGCACCTCCGAGATCCAACGCACCATCATCGGCGAACGCATCCTCGGCCTCCCCCGCTGAGGGCCGGTCCCGCCCCAACCCCGACCCAGCCCTGAACTGGCCCGCGAATGCTCAAGTCTTTCTTGAGTGAACGCGGACCAGTTCGGATGGTCGGGAGCGTGGGTAGGGTACGGCCGTGGTGCGGGTCATCGGTTTCGATCACATCGTGCTCAACGTCGCCGACGTCGAGCGGTCACTCGAGTGGTACACCACCGTGCTCGGGCTCGAGGCCGAGCGGGTCGACGAGTGGCGGCGCGGTGAGGTGCTCTTCCCGTCGGTGAGGATCGATGCGACGACGATCGTCGATCTGCTGGCCGCCGACCGCACGGGCGAGAACGTCGATCATGTGTGCCTTGTCATCGAGCCGACAGATCTCGACGCCCTGGTCGCGTCGGGAGGGTTCAGTGTGGTCGGAGGCCCGGCGTTGCTCTTCGGCGCGGCGGGGTGAGGGCCGGGGCGTGTACGTGCATGATCCCGACGGCAACATCGTCGAGCTGCGCCAATACGACGTGTAGCAGACCCGTCTTTCGGGCGAATCGGGATCTATTGGCGGGGGTCGGTCAGGCTGGTACGGTGCATCTTGCGCAGGGAGTCGCCATCGTCGGTGGTGGCTGCGCGAAGGCAAACAGTCAAGGAGCAACAGCGTGGCGACAGGCACTGTGAAATGGTTCAACTCCGAAAAGGGCTACGGCTTTATCTCCCGCGAGGACGGCGACGACGTGTTCGCCCACTTCTCTGCGATCCAAGGAGACGGGTACCGCTCGCTCGAAGAGGGCCAGAAGGTCGAGTTCGACGTCGGTCCCGGACGCAAGGGCGAAGAGGCACAAAACATTCGCGTCATCTGAGGCGACTCGCCTGGCACAACGCCTGGCGCGCACCGTCGGTCACAACATCACCCAGAAGGTCTTGGGTTCGCGCACGCCATAAACGGGTCGGGGCGACATCGCCGAGACCCGGTCGCTCAGGCGCGTGAGCCCAGCCAGAGGGTGAACCGCGTCAAGGTGAGGAACCCCATCCGGGCGTACGTGGGCCGGCCGAGATCGCTCGCGATGAGCATTGCCGGCAACCGGGGATCGGCGACTGTCGCCGCCCAGGTGATCGCCTCGCCGTAGCCACGGCCCCGGACTTCATCGCGGGTCGACACCCACTCGACCCGGTTGACGCCGTGCACGACGTGCGCGGCCGATGTTGCAACCGCCCGTCCGTCGACGAAGCCCACCCACATTCGCCAGCCCGGGATCTTGAGGACGGCCGGCGGCGCGACCCCGCCGGGCAACGAGTCGCCTGCCGGCAGCGGATACGCCTCGACGAGCGTGCGCTCGTACGCCTCGAGGGTGGCGCCGTCGTGCACCTCGACGATCTCGAGCTCCTGAGGTGGCGGCGGCGCCGGGCTGCCAACCGGCCGGAACATGAATGGGGGGTGTCCGACGAGCTCGAAGCCGAACGGCGCCAGATCGGGGGTGGGCCACGCGCTCATGACCAGGAACGGGCCGCCCGGACGTTCGCGGAAGAGACGCTGGACGGTTTCGACGAGAGTAGGGATGGTGGCAGCGTCGAGCGGATGCCGAGCGAGCGCGCCGTTGAGGAAGAACACCGGAGAGCCGGGATCCATCGCGAGGACGTCGTCGTCGCGATGGACCGGCGCCCCCATCGCAGTCGCGGTGTCGACGATCCAGTCCTCGAAGCTCACGACGAAGGCGCGCAGCAGCGTGTCAGAGGGGGGAGTGTCGGGCTCCCAACCGGTTCGCAGGGCGTGGTCTGCGTCGTCGGCCATGGTTCGCGGACCATACCGCTTGGGTTCGGGTCACGCTCAGATCAAGTAGAGCCGCCTGCAGCTGTTGCCGGCGATGTCGCATTGCTGCGCCGGCGTGAGTGTCGCCATCGCGGCGCGCAGATCTTCGGTCTGCCCGGGGAACTTCGCGTCGGGGTGCGGATAGTCGGAAGCCCAAACGATTCGTTCTGCGCCGACGAGTGGCGACTGCGCGGTGAACGCGAGCGTCGACTCGTCGGGGTCGAAGCTGATCCAGCACTGGCGCCGGAAGTACGCCGACGGCTCCTGCTTCAGCGCGGGAACGTCCCACGAGAAGATCTCGGCGTGGTGGTCGAGCCGTTCGAGCCAGGGCACGAGCCATCCGCCGTTGGCTTCGAGGAACACGATGCGCAGGTCGGGATAGCGCTCGCACACGCCGCCCGCGAGCAGAAACGCCATGGTGTTCATCATGTCGAACGGGTTGGAGATCGCCTGCGTGAAGTAGAGGTTGTCGATGCCCGCCTGCGGGTCGAGCGGCAAGTGTGACGTGCCGAGCCGGTTGATACGCAGACCGATGCAGGCACCGGGGAGGTCGGCGACGAGGAAGGGATGAAAGCCGATCGGCAGCCCGACTTCGGACGCGGCCTGCCAGAGCGGGTCGTACACCTCGTGATGGAACGGCTTCCAGTCGGCGGTGGGGTTGGGACGCAACATCACTCCGACGATGCCGGGCTTGTTCGCGACCCGCCGGATCTCGTCCGCGGCGCGTTCGATGTCTTGCTGCGGCACGATCGCGACCCCGAAGAGCCGGTTCTCGCCCTCTTGCACGTGATCGGACAGCCAGTCGTTGTACGCGCGGCACTGCGCGTCGGCGAACTCGACGTCGTGCAGGCCCGCGATGCCGAGCAGCATCGTGGGGTACAGCACCGACTCCGCTATCCCGTCGGCCTCGAGGTCGGCGAGCCGCGCTTTGGCGTCATACGCCGCGGGGCGGATTTGCGTGTAGCGCATCTCACCCCGCTGCGCCTGCTCCCGCTCTTCCCGGCTCATTCCCGCGGTACCAGCCAGCGCGAGCGCGTTCGCGGGGGTGCGCTGGTCGCCGTAGATGCACCACTCGGTACCGTCGGCGTCGGTCTCGATGTGCCAGATACGGTCTTCGAAGCCCTTGGGCGCATAGTCGAGCATGCCGTTGGGATGCTCGAGGATGTGCCCATCGGAGTCGACGTACCGCAGTGCCGGTGTCTTCTCGGTCGGTGTTGCGCTCATGCCGTCATCCTTTCGCCGGTGCCCGAGCGGCGACGCTGCAGGCGACGTCACAGGACACGACGCAGGAACTTCTCCTTGAAGCTCGTATATGGCGGATATGCGATCGGTGGATCGAGGCGGGTCGACTTGGTGAGCACGCCCCTGTGGTGCGTGAAGCAGTCGAAGCTCGCCTTGCCGTGGTACGACGCCCATGCCGCTCGGGCCGACACCACCGAACGGCAAGCCGGGTACCGCGACATGGAACATCGTCGCGTTGACACACGCACCACCCGACGCGGTCTGCTCGATCACCTGGCGCTGCACCGCGTGCGACTCCGAGAAGATGTACAACGCGAGTGGCTTGTCGCGCTCGTTGACGAAGTCGATCGCCTCGTCGACATCGTCGACAGGCAGGATCGGCAGGATCGGCCCGAAGATCTCGTCGGCCATCGCGGGCGACGAACCGCGTCGACCTGCTGCAGCACTGTGGGCGCGATGTAGCGCTGTGACGCGTCGGTGTCGCCGCCGATTGCGGCAGTGCCGCTCGTCATGAGCCCCTCGAGGCGACGGAAGTGCCGGTCGTCGACGATGCGCGCGTAGTCGGGGCTCTGCTTGGGATCGGTACCGTAGAAGTCGGTGACTGCCTTGCCGATGGCTTTGACGAGTGGCTGCTCGAGCTCCTTCGCGACGAGGACGTAGTCGGGTGCGATGCACGTCTGGCCGGCGTTGAGGAACTTGCCCCACGAGATCCGGCGCGCGGCGACGTCGAGCTTCGCCTTGCTGTCGACGATGACGGGGCTCTTGCCGCCGAGCTCGAGCGTGACCGGTGTCAGGTGCTTCGCGGCCGCCTCCATGACGACGCGCCCGACCCGGCCGTTTCCGGTGTAGAAGATGTGGTCGAAACGCTCGGCGAGCAATGCAGTGGTCTCGTCGACCGCGCCCTCGACGACCGCGACGCAATCCTGATCGAGATACTGCGCGGCGAGTCGCGCCATCACCGCTGACGTGTGCGGTGCCACCTCGGAGGGCTTGCCGATCGCGGAGTTGCCGGCAGCGATGGCGCCGACCATGGGCGACAGCAGGAGCTGCACCGGATAGTTCCACGGCGCGATCACGAGCACGACGCCAACCGGGTCGCGGTGCACGCGTGCCTGACCCGGCTGCACCGCGACCGGCGCGTGCACCTTCTCGGGCTTCAGCCATCCGCGCAGGTGCTTGCGGGCGTATTCGATCTCACTGATCACGAATCCCACGTCGGTGGAGTACGCCTCGAGTGGCGGCTTACCGAGGTCGGCGGCAAGCGCGTCGACGAGCTCGCTCTCGTGCTCGCGGAGCATCGTCTGGATGCGGTCGAGCTGATGCAGGCGCCATTCGATCGGCTGCGTGCGTCCCGAGTCGAACGAAGCTCGGAGCCGCTTCACCAATTCCGGGATGTCGGGCGTTGCCATCGGTGTCTGCGGCGTGAGCGTCTGCATGAAACGGTGCCTCCTCGTCGACCTTCCGGACACGGTAGGCGCATCGCCGCCGAATTGCAGCATGAAGTTTTCAGACGTGCTCGAGCACGCCCGCGAGGTCGGCGACGACGGTGACGTCTCGGGTGGAGGGATCGTCGGGCGCGCCCGCATCGGGCCAGTGATCCGGGCGGCTCACGTAGACCGGCCGCATCCCGGCCGCGAGCGGCCCCTCCACGTCGGGCCCCCATGTGTCACCCACGAACACGGTCTCCTGCGCCGCCACGCCCACTTGCTCGAGTGTGTGCTCGAAGATGCGAGGATGCGGCTTGCGCGCGCCGGCCCACGCCGACGACACCAACACATCGACCAGCTCGGAAAGCCCGACGTCGCACACAGCCTCGGCGAGATCCCAGTCCCAGTTCGAGCAGATCGCGAGCCGGAGCCCACGCTCGCCGAGCTGCCGGAGCGTGTCGGCGACCTCGGGATAGGCCTCGAGCACACGTTGCGACGCACCGGCGTGCAGCTGCTCGAGGATGCGCTCGTACTCACCCGGGTGCACGTCGGTCTCGGCGAGCATTGCCAAGAGCCTCGCCTGTTGCCACGCGACGTAATGCTCGCGGCTCTGCGAATGCTCGGGATGGGCGATGCCGTCGACGCCTTGATTCCACCAACGGTCGCGGAGCTCGGGTTCGAGCGCGTAGCCGTGCTCGGCGAGCACGTCGTCGATCGATACCCAGTGCGTCGCCTCGGCCAGCGTGCCGTAGAAGTCGAAGATGACCGCCCGCGTCCCCACGACCACAAGCGTCGCGCGGATCCCACCACCCACCGTTCGTGCAATCGGGCCCCCTATGGGGGCCCTGATTGCACAAACACTCGGACGGAAGGTCCGGTCAGGGGGGCGGCGTGCGAGTCGACTGCAACGGCTCGAGTCCCGCGACCGCGCGTGCCGCGCGGATGGCGAGCGCCACGATCGTGAGCGTCGGTCCGTATCCGGTGGACGTCGGGAACACCGACGAGTCGGTGCACAGCACGTTGTCGACGTCGTGCAGTCGCTGCGACGCGTCGAACACGCTGGCAGCTGGATCGGTGCCCATGCGCGCGGTGCCCATGATGTGGCGCGACAGCGGCGTCATGAACCCCGGCACCTGCTCGCCGGGCTCGCCCGCGAGTGGCGGCGACGTGACCGAGAACGTGCGCTCGGCGCCGGCCTCGCGCATGAGTGCTCCAGCTTCGGCGCCCAGTAGCGCGACGCACGCGATCTCATGGCGGTGCGGCTCATACGTCACCCGTCCCGCGGGGAAGCCCCACACGTCGGTGACCTGCGGGTCGAGATCGATCCGGTTGGTTGGCTGGGGCAGGTCTTCACCCTGCACGGTGAACGCAGCCATGCAGTCGCGGGTCATCGACGACATCATCAGCCGCGGAGTGCATCTCGCCCGGGGGCAGGTGGATGGCCTCTTGCACCGGCGCGCCGGCGGCGCCGTGCTCGACGAGCCCGCCGCGGAAGTAGGGAAGGTCGACGTCCTGTCGCGGCGGCGCGCGCGTCGTCGTCGATGATCATCGGATCGTCCATCAGGTGGGTCACGGCACGGCCGCGGTGGCGGTGCAGCCGCCACGGAAAGATCCCGAGCGAGTACGTCTGGAAGTGGAACATGAGATTGCACCCAACGAGATCCGACGAGTTCCCGATCTCCGAGCGCAACAACAGGCGCGGCGTCTCGAACGCGCCGGCGCCGAGTACGACGTAGCGAGCCCTCACCTCGTGCTCGACTCCGTCGGCGTCGAGGTACTGCACCCCTCGGGCCTGACGCCCCGACACGTCGAGCACGACGTCGCGTGACATACGACTCGGGCCGGATCACGCACTTGCCCGTTTGCAGCGCGTGTCGCAGCGGCGCGACGGGGTCGCCCTTCGCTTCGATCGGACAGCCGTAGTACGCGCAGAACCCGCAGTTGTTGCACGCGGGCCGGCCGTCGTACTCGACGCTGTTGACGCCGGTCGGCGCGCGGTACGGGTGATACCCGAACTTCGTCGCCGCTTCGGCAGTGATGATGGCGCAGTACATGTCGGCACCGGGCGGCATCGGGTACGGACCCGATCGCCACGCTGCGAACGGGTTGGCATCCGCGTCGCCGGCGACGCCGACGATCCGTTCGGCTTCCGCGTAGTACGGCTCGAGCTCGTCGTAGCCAAAGGGCCAGTCAACGAGGTCGGCGCCGTCGATCGGGCCCAGCTCCGACGCGGCGTGGAAGTCGACCTCGCGGAAGCGGGGCAGCTTGCCGTCGGCGTGGAAGCCGCCACCCCCGACGCCCGACGGGAGGTTGTTGACGTCGCCGACCATGATGCGGTCGCCCTCGGCCTCGTTGCGGCGATAGGTGCGCGGCTCGAGCAGCGGGTCCGGTCCGAGGAAGTGGCGCCGCGTGAACTTCAGCTCGTCGTTGGAGATCTCACCCGTCGGGCCGAACGGGGCGTCGAGCGACAAGAGGTGGTTGCGGCCCTTCTCCAGCATGATCACCGACCAGCCCGCGCTCGTGAGCACCTCGGCCGCGGTCGCGCCGGCGGGTCCGGTGCCGACGATCACTGCGTCGCAATCAGGCATCAGTCACGACCGCTCACTTCGATGTCGCTGTAGCCGCGCGGCTGCACGTCGCCGGGGAACTGCACCGCGTCGCCAGCCCTCGAGATCATGGTTCCCGCCGTACTCCGGCGCGCCGTACGCGCCTTCGCACGCGTGCTCGTAGAGCAACGCCGCGAACCGCGGAACGGCATCGAGGCGCGCGGTCCTGCTCTTCGGGCGACACCGTGCAGAAGTCGTCGCCCAGGGCGAGCACGCCGTCGCGATAGCGCTCCTGCCAGCCGATGACCGGCCCGTTGAACTCGCGTTCGGAGCGCCCTTGTGAGCCTTCGATGCGGGTGCGCCACGCCAGCTCCTCGAGACGCGACAGGGGAGTGAACCGATCGAACGACGCGTCACCACCGAAGCGGCCCGAGTACGGGCCACCGGCCCAGATGCGCGGCGGGTCGACGAGGAACGCACCGAGCAGCCCGTCGATGTAATCGGCACACCCGAGCGCGCCGCCGCCGGGATGGCCCTCCACTGCGGGGATCAGCCGTTCACACGCCGCCTCGACGATCGCGTGCTCCGACGGCTCGAGATACATGGGCATCGGCGGAGCCTACAGAGCAGTGACGCCGGCGCGTTCAGAGCGCGAGCTCGTAGTTGCCGTGCACGTCGAGCGTGAGCGTCGCGCCGGGCGGCACGACGACAACGGTGAACGGCTCCTCGACCAGCGCGGGACCGGTCACCGTCGCGCCGGCACCGAGCAGGGAGCCGTCGTACACCGGCGTGTCGACGAACTCGACACCGAAGTAGGCCGGCCGGGAGCCACGTCGCGCCTTGGTCGCATCGGTCACGGTGCCGAGCGGTGCGAGCCGGTCGGGCTTCGGGGTGGTGCCCCGGGCGATCAACCGCACGCCGCGCACGAGTGGCTGCTGATTGTGGAAGCAGAAGCCGCGGTCGCGCTCGTGCTGGTCGTGGAAGCGCGCCGCGAGATCGAGCAGTCCCGGCTCGTCGAGCGACACGCCTTCGGGGACGGGCACGCTCATGTCGAAGTTCTGCCCGGGGTAGCACATCTGCGCGTAGAGCCCGAGCTCGATCTGGGTCTCGGCGAGTCCCGTCGGCTCGAGCTCCTTGTGGGTCTCGTCGGTGAGCTCGCGCATCAGGAGATGCATCCGCTTGATGTCGACCTGCGAGAGCGGCACGACGTAGGCGCGCACAAGATCGACGACGTAGTCGGCGACGAGCACACCCAGCGCCGAGAATGCGGGCGCCGTCTTGGGCACCAGGATGCGGTCGATGCCGAGCTCCGCTGCGATCGCCCACGCGTGGACCGCACCGTTGCCGCCGTATGCGATGAGTGACAGCTCGCGAAAGTCGGCGCCGTGCGACGCGAGCACCCGACGCGTCGCGTTCGCCATGTTCGCGTTGACGATCCGTTCGATGCCCCACGCGGCCTCGATCACATCGAGCTCGAGTGGCTCGGCGACCTCGACGCGGATGGCTTCGCTCGCCGCGTCGACGTCGAGAGTCATACGCCCGTCGGCGAAGCCGTCGGCGGGCAGGTACCCGAGCACGGCGTCGGCGTCGGTGACCGTCGGCCGAGCGCCACCCGTGCCGTAACAGACCGGCCCCGGCTGCGCGCCCGCCGACTCCGGCCCCACGAGCAGCGCGCCCTGACGTACACGCGCAATTGATCCACCGCCGGCACCGACGCTCTGCACGTCGACCATGGGCAGGCCGATGTAGTAGCGGTAGCGCCAGTTCCAGTCGGTCTTGATCTCGGGCCGGCCGTGGCGCACCAGACACAGGTCGAAGCTCGTGCCCCCCATGTCGATCGCGATGAAGTCGTCGACACCGTCTTTGTGCGCGGCCAGCGTTGCGCCCATCACGCCACCGGTCGGACCCGACGCGAGCAGCGACACCGCGCGGCGCGACACGTAGTCGGGCGGCATGACCCCGCCGGTCGACTGCATGATCAGCAACTGACCGCCGTACCCGGCAGTGCGCAACTTCCCTTGCAATTGCCCGACGTACGACGCAATGCGTGGCGCGACGTACGCGTTGACCAGCGTGGTCGACGTGCGCTCGAACTCGGGCCCGCACGGCATCACCTCGTGCGAGAGCGAGATGTGGTCGACGTCGGGAAACTCCTCGCGGACGATCTCGGCCGCGCGGCGCTCGTGTTTCGGGTTGACGAAGCTGAACAGGAACATGATTGCGATCGACCGCACACCGAGCTTGCGGAGCCGCTGCACACCCCGGCGCACCGCGTCCTCGTCGAGGGGCAGGAGCACCTCGCCGTGGAAGTCGATGCGCTCGGCGATCGGGATGCGCGCCCGGCGGCGTGCGATGGCCGGCGGCGCGGGGTAGCTCGGGTCCCAGATCTCTTCCTTGTGCACCCGGCGCATCTCGATCTCGTCGCGGTGCCCCTCGGTGACCAGCAGGCCGGTCTCGGCGCCGTTCATCTCGATCATCGTGTTGTCGGCGGTCGTGGTGCCGTGCACGAGGATGTCGATGTCGCTGCACAGTTGCGAGATGGAGATCTCGAACCGGGCGGCGAGCTGCTCGAGTCCCTTCATCACGCCGGTCGACTGGTCGTCGAGCGTCGTGTGGGTCTTGTCGAGCGTGACGTCACCTGCCGGGGTCACGCAGATGATGTCGGTGAACGTGCCGCCGACGTCCACACCGATCCGGTAGCCCATTAGCTGCGTGCGGCCTTGCGTTCCGCTCGGAGCCTGGTGGTCGCTTCGTTGTCGATCGCGAGGGTGAGGGTTTCGAGCGAACCCGTCAGCGCGACGCCGTAGTCACGTGCGGCGCCTTCGACGCTCACGTACTCGTCGAGCACGTCGTCGAGCACCGCTTGCGGCTCGCGATCCATCGGGTCGCCCCAACCGCCGCCGCCGCCGTAGTCGTACATCACGCGTTCACCCGCGCGTGATCGGCACCCAGTCGGCGGTGTGCTTGACCACGAACGGGTCGTCGGAGCCGTAGCGGATCACCATGCGGTTGGGTGTGCCCGGCTCGCCGCCGCAGATCCCCGGCATCGGGTACTTCATGCCGACGACATACGTGTACACCTTGGCGTCGACGCGCACTTCCTTCTCGTAGTGACTGCCGCAGAGCCCGCGCCACTGCCCGGGCCCGCCGGAATCGGTGCGGTAGTCACGGCTCCACTGAATGTGCGGGTAGAGGCTCTCGTTGATCTCCGCCGTCGCCTTCCACAAGTTGCCGAAGCTCGCGTTCTGCGCGCCCCACGCGTCCATGCCTTTCGCCGCGTTGCACCAGCCGGCGTAGACCTCGGCCGAGTGGTCGGTGAACTTCTGGCCCGTCACCGGGTCGACGCCGACGATGATCGTGGGGATGCCGGTCTTGTACGTCTGGGGGACGGCTTTGTCGGGCAGCACGTGCTGCATCGCCACCGCGATGACCTCGCCGACATCGGCGCCGGGATGGTGCGTGCCCGCGCTCACCGGACGGTCGGACGCAGGGTTCAGCACGCATCCCTCGGGCACGACCAACTTGATCTGGTCGAAGAAGCCTTCATTCTTCGGGATCTCGGGATCCATCATCGACGCGATCTGGCCGACCGTGTAGCCGCGGGTGTTGCCGTAGGTGGACCACGCCTGGATCTCCTGGCGCGTGTCGCTGCCGGTGTAGTCGATGGTGAGCTTCTCGCCGTCGACGGTGATCTTCACGTGTAGGTGAATGTCGGGGTTGCCGAGCGGATCGTGGTCGACGTACGCGTCGGCCTCGTAGATGCCGTCGGGCCACGCGGTGACCTCTTCACGGAAGCGCTTCGCGGCGTAGTCGATCATCGAGTCGACCGACTCCTCGACCGTCGCCGGTCCGTAGCGGTCGATCACGTCTTCGAGGCGTATCGCCGCGAGCTGCGCCGCACCGATCTGCGCGCGCAGATCGCCGATGTAGCTCGGGATGCGGTTGTTGGCCTGCATCGCGTAGAGCACGTCGCGCCGCTCGACACCGCGGTCGATCACCTTCACCGCGGGCCAGCGCACGCCCTCGCCCCACACGTCGCTCGCGGTGACGTTGTAGCCGCCGGGCACTCCGCCGCCCGTGTCGCCGTGGTGACACTGGATGCTGGAGATGAGCACCATGCGTCGGCCGCCGGGCGCGGCCGGGTCGTCGGCAAAGACCGGAGCGAAGACGTTGTAGTCGGGGAGGTGCCCGCCGCCGTGGTAGGGATCGTTGCCCACGAACACGTCGCCCTCGTGAAACTCCGACGCGCCGAAGAAGTCGAGCGCGAAGCGCACCGGCAGGGTCGAGGTGAGCATGAACTGCGGGATGCCCACCGACAGCGCGGCGAGGCGTCCTTTCGCGTCGAGAATCGTCGCGTTGCGCTCGTTGGACTGGTTGAGGATTGGTGTGGTGGCCGTGCGCGACACGTAGGTGGCCATCTCGAAGCAGATCGTCTCCATGGCCCCGCGGATGATCTCGGCGGTGACCTGGTCGACGGTGGGTTCTTCGGACAGGCGTCCCCGATGACCGGCCAGTTGGACGAGATCGACGTTCATGGGCACAACCCCCTGGGTCTTCGGCACGAACCTGACGCCGGCGTCACTCATCGTAGTTCTTTGTGCCCGTGGGGCCCAGAGCGAGCAGGACCTCATATCCGGGCCGCGTACCAAGTTGGGGCCGGTGCCAAGACCGAATCGCCGAGTTCTCGGCGGGACCCTCGTCGTTCTCGGCGTTCGTGTCCTGCTCGCCGGCCGTACGGCTGGCTCAGGCGTCGCGGTGGCACCGACGAACGCCGGTCGCGGCATCCGAATCTGGTGACTCGCTGTCGGGACGAGCGGATCCGCTCATTCGAGCTGCGGACCGTCGGTCGAGATGACATTCCGGACTCGGCAGATGACCAGCGCTCGTGGAAGGTCGTGGCGCCAGGCGGCGTTCGCGTGGACAGCGCGACGCCGGCGAAGACCAGCTCGGACGAGCGCCGGATAGCGGGGCACCCCGGAACCGCGGCTCGACGAGTCCGGCGCGCTCCGCAAGCAGCGGAGCTCAGCCCTCGGGTTGCCGCTGGGCGAGCTCGTCCTGGAGCGCGTAGAGCAACGGCAACGTCGCGTGATCCTTCGCGCGATTCGCAGTCTCTTTCGAACGGATGATGTCGACGAGCGCGGCCACCTTCACCCGCGTCTTGTCGACCTGAAACTCGACCGTGTGCGGCACGAGGTCCGCGTACCCGCCGTCGAATCCGGCCGGCCGGGATGAGATGTCGAAGTCGCCATAGCGGGTGGTGCAGTTGACCATCGGCATCTTCGAGAGGAAATGCTCGTCGACGGCGAACTTCAGCCCGTCGGGCACACCGTCGCTGCGAATTCGCGCGTCCATCTCACGCAACGCCGCTGCGAGACGGCGCAGGTTGTCGACGGACGGGTCGGGGCAGATATCGGCATCGTTGGTCATCGCGGGTGAGCCGTGGAGCACGGCCGCGAGGCCGCCGATCAGCACGTAGTCGACCTTGTGCTTCGCGAGCGTGCGGACGATCGCCTGCGGTTGGAGCGGCTCAGGCACGCGCTCGAGCCTTCGTGACGAACTCGGAGATGTTCGCCACGGCGCTCAGCCGTTCCGTCGGCGTCATCGCGAGCTGCTGGATGATCTGGGCGCGGTCTTCGTCGTCGTGACGGCGGAACATCAGATCGGCCTCGAAGCCGCAGGCCTGGAGCAGCCGCGCGAGCGTGCTGAGGCGAGGCTCGTCGACGCCACGCTCCCAACGCGAGATCACCGACTGCTTGGTGCCGGCGAGCGCGGCCAGCTCGGCCTGGCTGAGGCCAGCCAGCTCCCGGGCTTCGCGCAACAGCGGCCCGGGAGCCAGACGGCTCAGGGTTCGACGGTCAGGACGGTTCTTCGCC
The DNA here is from genome assembly GCA_963813635.1 of uncultured Actinomycetes bacterium. Taxonomy (GTDB): domain Bacteria; phylum Actinomycetota; class Acidimicrobiia; order IMCC26256; family JBBRZM01; genus JBBRZM01. The sequence goes on from CAWEZO010000007.1 coordinate 604,071, forward strand.
ATGCCCAGAGCATATCAGCTCTGAAGTAAGTGCAAAAAGGCGCTAGCTACCCCTGTGCGGCGAGCTGAATGATGGCGAAGGCGGCTCCTTGCGGGTCGGTCACAACGGCGATCCGGCCGATCGGCAGGTCCATCGCGGGCATGAGCACGTTGCCGCCCCGGCTGGTAACCGCCTCGATCGTCGCATCGGCGTTGTCGATGACGAAGTAGTTGAGCCAGTACGGCGGTACCTCGGCGGGCACCATCGGCGGCATCGCCATCATCCCGGCCGTCGTCTGGTCGTTGAGCTTGAACTCGGTGTAGCTCATCCCGCCCATCTCGGCGGTGTTGACCGTGGGCTTCCACCCGAAGAGCTTCTCGTAGAACGCGGCGGCGGCGTCGGTGTCGCGGGTGTCGAGCTCGCTCCAGCCCCATGCGCCGGGCTCGTTCGCGATCTGCGCACCCTTGTGCTCCCGGGGCTGCCACACACAAAAGGCTGCTCCGGTGGGGTCCATCAGCACCGCCATGCGACCTGCGTCCATGACGTCCATCGGCGGCATGAGCGTCGTGGCGCCCAGCTCAGTGGCTTTGGCGACTGCCGCGTCGGTATCGGTGACGCCGATGTGGGTGTTCCACATCGGCGGGATGCCCTGGGCGGCCTGCTCCTCGCTCTGCTGCATGAGTCCGGCGGCGTGGCGCCCCTTGAGCGAGGCCAACGCGTAGACCACCTGGCCGTTGTCTTCCACGTCTTCGAACGACCAGCCGAGGATGTCGCCGTAGAACTGCTTCGCGGCGCCGACATCGGTGCTCATGAGGTCGATCCAACACGGCATTCCGGGGGGGTGTTCATCGAAATTGGGCATCGCGCATCTCCTCGTTCGCGGCAGGTTGCTCGGACCCTACCCGGGCGGGAACGCCGGGAAGCAGGGGGGCCACATCAGTTTTCCGTCTTGTCACCTGGGCCAAACGTTCAGGCGAAGAGCAGGTCGGCGAGCCGGTCGTGGTGCCACCCGGTCGTGCCGAGGAAGTGCTCCGAGGCGTACGCGCGCCGGATGAACAGGTGCAGGTCGTGCTCCCACGTGTAGCCGATGCCGCCGTGGATCTGGATGCCGTCCTTGGCGCAGCGCTTCGCCGCCTCGCCCGCCGCGGCCTTGGCCACGTGCACCGCGCGGTGGCGTTCGGTGTCGTCGGCAGTCGACGGTCATCGCGGCGTAGTAGACCGCGCTCCACGCCCGCTCGACGTCGAGCGCCATGTCGGCGAGCTTGTGCTGGATCGCCTGGAACGAGCCGATCGGGCACGTCGAACTGGACGCGTTCCTTCGCGTACTGCAGCGTCATCTCGAACAGCCGGCGCGCGGTGCCGACCATCTCGGCGGCGACGCCCACGCGTCGCCCGGTCGACGACCGACTCGATCGCCGCAGCGTCGATCGGCGCCGACGGACCGTCGAGGCCCGTGGTGTCGACCTCGAACAGCCGCCGCGAGCTGTCGATCGTCTCGACGTACCGCACCGGCGGCGACTCGACGATCGTGACCGCCGGTCCCGGCCCGACCACCACGACGCGGTCGACGTGGGCGGCTTCGGGCACGAAGGTCTTCACCGGGTCGGCGTTGGGACACCACAGGCCGCCGGCACCCGCAAGCGCGACGGTGCCGGTCAGCTCGCCGGCGAGCGTCGGCCTCGAGCAGGTCGCTGTCGATCGCGTCGAGCAGCGGCGCGAACAGGGCGGTGGTCGCGAAGAACGGGCCGGGCGCGGCCACGTAGCCCGTCTCCTCGAGGAACAGGCACAGGTCGACGGCCGAACCCGACCCGAGCGGCGGCAGAAGTCGCGGAGGTGAGTCCACAGCGCGTCCGCCGCGCCGGGATCGTCCATGTGCGCGCGCACGCAACGAGGGCGGGCACTCATTCGCCAGCAGCGCCGCGCGCGGTGTCGCGCAGGAGCTCCTGGTCGTCGGTCAGGGCGAAGTCCATGCCTACGGCTTCACGCTCTCGGGAGCCCGAGCACGCGCTGGGCGATGATGTTGCGCTGGATCTCCGACGTGCCGCCCGCGATCGTGTTCGGCGAAGCTCACGAAGAAGCTCCGCACCCAGCGGCCCTGCTCCTCGCCGCGCTCGGCGTCGGTGACCGCGCCGTACGGCCCCTGGATCTCCATGCCCAGCTCGAACGAGCGCCTTGCCGAGCTCGGACGTCGCCATCTTCATGTACGAGTGCTCGGGCGCCGACGAGCCCTGCGCGAAGCTCGTGAAGCCCTTGTAGCCGAGCGCGCGGAGGCTCGAGGCGCGCTGGTAGCCCTCGGCGATGCGCCGGCGCACGATCGGATCGTCGGCGACACCCCGGCGGCGGGCGAGGGCGACGAGCCCGGCGATGCGTCTGCTCGAGCCGGGCGACGCCCTCGACCCACAGGCCGGCGCGTTCGTGCGCGAGCGAGCCCTGGGTGAGGCGCCAGCCGTCGTTGAGCCCGCCGACGAGGTTCTCGCGCGGCACCACGACGTCGGTGAAGAACACCTCGGCGAAGTCGGCCGCAGCCGGTGAGGTGGCGCAGCGGCCGGATCTCGATCCCGGGCGTGTCCATGTCGACGATGAGCAGGCTGATGCCCTTGTGCTTGGGCGCGTCGGGATCGGTGCGCACGTAGCAGCAGCACATGCTGCGCATCCATCGCGTAGCACGTCCAGACCTTCTGGCCGTTGACGACGAAGTGGTCGTCGTGCACCTCGGCGCGGGTCTGGAGCGCCGGCGAGGTCGGAGCCGGCGTTCGGCTCGCTCATGCCGATGCACCAGACCGTGTCGCCGCGGATCGCGGCCGGGGCGAGCGCGCGTTGCTGCTCGTCGTGCCGAACTCGAGCAGGCTCGGCGCGACGATCGCGTAGCCGGGGAAGTGGACCGACCGCGGCATGCCGAGCGCTCGCCATCTCCTCGAGGTAGACGAGCGTCTGCACCGGCGTGCAGTTCCGTCCGCCGAGCTCGGGCGGGTAGCCCGGGATCATCCAGCCGTGGTCGAAGAGCGTGGCCTGCCAGTCGCGCGCCCACTGCGGGATGAGGTCTCTCGCCGGCCCGCCGTCGGTGTCGGCGAAGTCGCGCCGGACGCGCGCCTCGGGCGGCGCGTGCTCGTCGAGGAACGCGACCAGCTCGGCGCGGAACGCTTCTTCCTCCGGCCCCCAGGCCAGGTGCACGGTCGCGTCAGTCCTCGACGGCGAACATGAACGGCGGCACGCCGCGCGTCGATCTTCGCGAACAACGCGTCGCGGTTGGCCTCGATCGACTCGATCGTCCACACGCTCGTCGGCCGTCGCCTCGGTGATCGGCCGCCAGCCCTCGCAGCAGCTGGGCGAGCCCGCCCTGCACCTTGACCACCTGACCCGATGATGCCGGCCGCGAGATGCGACGCGAGCCAGCACGCCGCGGCGGCGACGTTCTCGGGCGCGAAGCGGTCGAACTCGCCTTCCTTCGGCGTTCATGAAGTCGCCGGCGACGCGCCTCGGTGAGCCGGGTGCGGGCGACCGGCGCGATCGCGTTGACGCGCACGCCGACCCGCTCGAGCTCGCGCGCCATGACGATCGTCATCGACGCGATGCCGGCCTTGGCCGCGCGCGTAGTTCACCTGACCGGCGTTGCCGTAGAGGCCGGACTCCGACGCCGTGTTCACGATCGCGGCGTCGACCGGCGCGCCGGTCTCCTTGCTGCGCTGGCGCCAGTACGACGCAGCGAACCGGCTCGTGACGAAGTGGCCCTTGAGGTGCACGTCGATGACGACGTCCCACTCGTCCTCGTTCATGTTGAAGCTCATCTTGTCGCGCAGGATCCCCGCGTTGTTGATGAGCACGTCGAGACCGCCGAACTCGTCGACGGCCTGCGCGACGAGCGCTGCGCCGCCGTCCCAGATGGCGATGTTGTCGTAGTTCGCGGCGGCCTGACCGCCGGCAGCGACGATCTCGTCGACGACCTGCTGCGCCGGACGCTGGTCGGCGCCCTCGCCGCTCGCCTCACCGCCGAGGTCGTTGACGACGACCGACGGCACCTTCGGCGGCGAGCAGCAGCGCCTCGGCCCGGCCGATCCCGCGCCCGGCTCCGGTGACGATCGCGACCTTGCCGTCGAACAGACCCATGGAAGCCTCCTGAATCCGTAGCTGACGTGAGTGTCAGGACACTAGCGACGGCCGGGCCTGGCTGTGGAAGCGCGCTACCTGCCCGTGAACTTCGGGTCGCGGCGTTCCCTGAACGCGGCCATGCCCTCGACCAGATCCGTCGACGTGGTTGCCAGCGACTGGTACGCGCCCTCGAGCTCGAGCGAGGTCGCGAGATCGCTCTCGAAGCTCGCGTTGAGGAGGCGCTTCGAGAGGCCGAGTGAGCGGGTGGGCCCGGCCGCGAGCCGTGAGGCGAGCGCGCCCGACTCCTGCTCGAGCACAGCCGCGTCGACACAGCGGTACGCGAGGCCGAGCTCGACGGCCTGCTCGCCGACGCAGCCCTCGCCGAGCATGACCATGGCCTTGGCCCGCGGCAGCCCGACGAGCCGGGGGAGCAGGTACGCGCCACCGGCGTCGACGACGAGGCCCCACTTCGCGAACGACCAGAGGAAACGAGTCTCGGGCTGCACGAGCACGAAGTCGCAGGCGAGAGCGAGATGCGCACCCGGTCCCACAGCGACGCCGTTGACCGCTGCGACCGTGGGCTTGTCGAGCTCCCACAGCTCGCGGATGAACGTCTGCACACCCACGCGCAGTGCTTCCGACGTGGAGCGAGTATCGAAACCTTCGCCGCCGGCCTGCGCGACCGTCGATGCCGACAGGTCCATGCCCGCGCAGAACGCGTCCCCCGTGCCCGTGATCAGCAGTGCCCGCACCGACGCGTCATCACGCGCCGAGCGCACCGCGTCGACGATGTCGTCGCGCATCTCGATGGTCAGCGCGTTCTTGGCCTCGGGCCGGTCGAGGGTGATGCGACAGACGTGGTCGTCACCGGTCTCGACGCGGATCATGCGTTGGTGGTGAGGATGTTGACGACCGAGACACCCGACCCGCGGCCACCGACGTTGTGCTGGAGCGCGTAGCCGTTGCGCATCGCGACCTGGCGTTCGCCGGCGTCGCCCCGCAGCTGCCACCAGCATTCGGTCAGCTGCGCGACGCCCGTCGCCCCGATCGGGTGACCCTTCGCGAGCAGCCCGCCCGACGTGTTGACCGGGATGCGCCCGGTGAGCGACGTGTCGCCCTCGAGCGATGCGATGCCGCCCTTGCCCTTGTCGACGAATCCGAGATCTTCGATGTCGAGAATCTCGGTGATCGTGAAGCAGTCGTGCACCTCGGCGCAGTCGATCTGCGACGGCTCCACGCCCGCCATCTTGTACGCGCGCTCCGCGGCGAGTGTGGTGGCCGCCAGCGACGTGAACGTCGACTTCTCGTGCAGGTACGGATGGTCGGTCGCCACGCCGAAGCCGGCCACGTAGACCGGGCGGTCGGTGAACTCCTCCGCCCGCTCCGCGGTCACGAGCAGCGTCGCAGCCGCGCCGTCGGTCTGCGGGCAGCAGTCGAGGAGATGCAACGGGTGACAGACCGGCGGCGATTGCAGCACGGCGTCGAGCGTGATCTCGCTCTGGAAGTGCGCGTACGGGATCGCGCGCCCCGTTGTAGTGGTTCTTCACCGCGACCGACGCGAGCATCTCGCGCGTCGTGCCGAACTCGTGCATGTGACGCGTGGCGAACGGGGCGAAGAGCACCGGCGCGGTCTCGCCGCGGGTGAGGATCGGATGGCCGGCCGCGGCGCGCGAGAGCAGCCCCTCTTCGGTCGACTTGTCACGCATCTTCTCGACGCCGATCACGAGCACGACGTCGTGCACACCGCTCGCGACGGCCATCGCGCCGACGCGGAACGCATCGGAGCCCGACGGGCAGGCGTTTTCGATCCGTGTGCAGGGGATGCCGGCGAGGCCGATGGCGCTCGGCACGGTGTTGCCGCCGATGCCTTCCTGACCCCAGAGCGTGCCGCGCTGCGTCGCCACGAATGCGGCCCCGACCTGCGACGGCTCGAAGCCCTTGTCGACGCTCGCGACGGCGGCATCGAAGGCACCGGCCGCCATCTGCTCGTAGCTCTGTTCGAAGAGCTCACCGAACTTGATCAGGCCGGCGCCCACGACCGCGACTCGATTCCAGCTCATTGCGCCTCCTCGGGCAGTGCAGGCGCGTCGAGCGCGCGCGCCTTCCAGCCGTAGACGGGTACGCCGCGTTCGGTACGCGTACCGGCGCAGCACCAGCTCCATCTCGGTGCCGATCGCGAGCCCGGTGCCGTCACCCACCGTCTGCAACATGACGCGGGCCCCGTCGTCGAGGTCGATGACCGCCAACGGCAGCGGCGCGATGAACGGCGGCGGCATGGCGTAGTTGACGACGAACGTGTGCACCACACCGTGGCGGGCGAGCGAAACCGAGCTCGAACTTCGAGCCGCCGCAGCTGATGCAATGGGGATGGATCGACGGCGGGGTGCTGATCGTGCCGCACTCGACGCATCGGGCGCCGAGCAGCCCCAGCATCTCGCTCGCGCCGCGGACGAACATCGCGCTCTCGGGCGGCACTCCCATCGGGATCGTCTCACCGGACGCGACCAGCTGGCCACGGGCTCGCAACGCCTCCGGGTATGCGACCGACCGCCCGCCCGCCAGCGCGTCGAGCAACGAGCGCGGCACCCGGCACCGGCGCATCGGCGACGATCGTGACGCCGGTGGCGCGCCCGCCACCGAAGCCCACGATCGCGACGGTGCCTTCGGCGTCGAGCGAGCTGAGCGCCCCGAGGAGCGGCGCGGCCGCCCCGGCGTCGCCGACCGCGGCGTACACGGCGGCCGACGCCGGCGTGCCCATGCCGAGCTTCTTGGCGACGGCCTGGCCCAGCCGGCCGTCGGGATCGGGCAGTGACCAGGTTTTGACGTCGAATGCGGCCAGTTGCTCGCCGACCTCGTTGACGATCGGTACGAAGATCTCTTCCCGGAACAAGCGGGCGTCGTAGAGGTCGCGCGTCACGGCCTCCTCGTCGCCTCGGTAGCGGTCGAGGAACGGACGCGTTCGGGTGACCCGCGCGCCGATCGCGGCGTTGCCTCCCTCCGCGCCCAGGACGACGGCCGCAGCGCCGGCACCGGCGCGGGTCTCGAAGGGCGTGCCGGGGCCCGGAACGAGCGCGTCAGCGACCACGACGAGCGCAACCCGGGCTGCACCGGAGACGACGGCGTCGGCGGCACTCAGCAGTGCCTCCATCCCCGCGTGGGGAGAGCCCGAGCACAGCGCCCCGCCGGAGTGCGTCGAGAGCCCGAGCGCAGCCGCGAGCACGGCGTGGCTGGGACCCTCGGCAAACGGCGGCCGCGTGACTCCCCACCAGAGGCCGTCGACGGCATCGGCATGGACGCCGGCTGCGACAAGCGCGCGATCAGCGGCCTCGGCCGCGAGGGTGAGCACGTCCTCGTCGGGCGCGCAGACGCCGACCCGGGCCTTCTTCGGCGCCGGCCGGCCCCAGGCGCCCGCGACGTCGCCGGCTGCGAGCCGCCACGCGGGCGCGGCCGCGCCCACGCCGAGCAATCGAGCAGGTGTCGTCACGACCGGTGATCCTAGTTGTGGGAACCCGAAATCGATCGGGTCGAACGACGTCGGTCGAAATGTCCAGCGCGCGTGGTCATCGTGGCGCAAACGCCAATATTCAAGAGGTTTGCAGCTAGCGCCGATACCAGACTTATGACTCGGAAGCTCCCGCCGCTTCCTTCGGCCCTCAAGCACGCAGAACTACCAGTCGTCTTGGCCGTGCTGCTCGTGCTGCGCCATTACGGACTCATCGCGAAGGTCAACCCCTGGGAGATCGTCGTGGTCATGGTCGGTGCGATCTTCCTCGCCGACGCGGGCAGCCGCTTCTTCCCGATGAAGCGCTCGAACCTCGACATGTGGTGCAGCGTCGGCACGCTCACGCTCGCGATTACGGCCGTGATGTACGTCACCGGCTGGGGACCGATGCTCGCCGTCGGGTATGCGTACGCGGCGGGCGCGGCTGTCAACGCGGCCGGTGCGAAGGGCTGCAAGGCCGCAGCCTTGTGGGCGATGTTGTGCCTGGCCGGCGGGGAGTGGGCGATCCAAAGCGGCCTCGCGCCGTCGTTCGTGAAGACACCAGAGGTTCACGGCTTGGCGGTGCTCGCCGCACTCGGGCTCGTCATCGTGATGCGCGTCCTGTACCGCTCGACCATCGGCAAGGAGCGCGCCGAGCTCGAGGTGCGTCAGAGCGAGGACCGGTTCAAGGCCCTCGTCACCAACGCGTCCGACATCATCATCGTGTTCCAGGATCCGGGCACGGCGACGTACGTGAGCCCCGCATTCGAGCGGGTCATGGGCCTCGTACCCGAGGCAGACTTCTTCCAGAGCGGCAACTCCATCCACCCCGACGACATCGACCGCACGACCACGTTCTTCGCCGCAGTGCTCGCAACGCCGGGTGAGCCGATCTGGTCCGAGGCGCGGCTACGCGACGTCAACGGCGACTGGCACTGGTTCGAAGTCGGCATGACCAACCGCTACGCCGACCCCAACGTCGAGGGCATCGTCGCCAACCTCCGTGATGTCACCGAGCGCAAGCTGTTCGAAGAGCAGCTCAGCTACCAGGCCTACCACGACTCGCTCACCGGGCTCCCGAACCGGGCCGCGTTCCTCCGGCGGCTCGAGACCGCAATCGGCGGCGAGCGCGACGAGGACACATCGATTGCGGTGCTCTTCCTCGACGTCGACCGGTTCAAGCTCGTCAACGACAGTCTCGGTCACGAAGTCGGCGACCGCCTGCTGATCGAAGTCGCCGACCGGCTGCGTTCGTCGTTGCGTCCCGGCGACACGGTCGCCCGGTTCGGCGGCGACGAGTTCACCATCTTGTTGGCCGGCCTCTACGAGCCCGACGCGGCGGTGCGTGTGGCCGAGCGCATCCTCGATCAACTCCGGGCGCCGGTGGCAGTCGGCAGCCGCGAGCTCTTCATCACGAGCAGCATCGGGATCGTCTTCACGTCGGACCCCGAAGACGCGGGCGACTTGCTGCGCGAGGCCGACCTGGCGATGTACCTCGCGAAGGAGAAGGGCCGTGCCCGATGGGAGCTCTTCGACAAGAAGAGCGCCCCGGCGGTCGTGGAGCGGCTCGAGCTCGAGGGCGACCTCTGGCGCGCCGTGGACGAGGGCGAGCTCGTCGTGCACTTCCAGCCCGAAGTCTCGCTCGAGGGCGGTGAGGTCGTTGCGGTCGAGGCCCTCGTGCGCTGGAACCATCCCGAGCGGGGAATGCTGCTGCCGGCATCGTTCATCCCGTTCGCCGAGGAGTCGAGCCTCATCCTGGCCGTCGACCGTTTCGTGCTCCGCCGATCGTGTCTGCAGGCCAAGGAGTGGCAGAGCCGCGCCGACGCTCCGCCGCTGCGAGTCAGCATCAACCTGTCGCCCCGCTTCGTGCGCCAGATGGACGTGGGCGACGACATCATGAGCATCGTGCGCGAGACCGGTGTCGACCCCCACAACATCCAGCTGGAGATCACCGAACGCACCGCGCTCGCCGACGAGCAGCGGACGGTCGAAACCCTCAACGCGTTGCGCGAGCACGGCATCAAGGTGGCGATCGACGACTTCGGCACCGGCTACTCGTCGCTCAGCTACCTGAAGCGCTTCCCGATCGACACGCTCAAGCTCGACAAGTCCTTCGTGGACGGCATCTGCAGTGTCGAGACCGACGCCGCGATCGTCGAGGCCGTGATCACGATGGGCCACGCGCTCGGGATGCGCGTTACGGCCGAGGGCGTGGAACGCCCCGAGCAGGCGGCGCGACTCCGTCAGCTCGGTTGCGACACCGCCCAGGGATTCCTCTTCGCCCACGCGCTCGCGCCCGACATGGTCGACGAGATGATGGGCGAGAACGTCGAGGACGTCGGGGCCACGATCGTACCGATGCCGGTTCGGCGTGCCGAAGGCGCTTCCTGACACTGGCGTCCGAGCCATGACTTCTGCGCCTCGACGAGGCCTTCCGCGTGTGTAGCTGTTGTCGGGCGTGTGAGGAGTGTCCGTCGAGTGCCAAATTCAGTGCCGGAGTCTCGCTTGTTCGAGCCGTTCGCTTCAGCGTGGTTGCGCGCCTGACGAAGCGGGAGACGCGCGCCTGACGAAGCGGGAGACGACAGCACCCGTTCCGGATGGACGCCAACCACCCACGCATGTTCATCCTCGACCTATTCGGTGACGATGGCCTGCAGAACGTCCAGCTTCGCTGCGCGTCGGGCCGGGAGAACCGCAGCCAGCACGCCTGCAACGGCTGCGAGTACCACGATCGTCACCAGGGTCACCGCCGGCAGACGCAGCGTGTTGAAGCCCTGGTCGTGCAAGGCTGTAACGAGTGCCCAGCCGAAGAACACACCGACGACGAGGCCGAGCAGCGCGCCTTGCAGTGCGATGATCACGGACTCCCATCGGACGGTCGAGCGAAGCTGACGCCGTGTCATCCCCACGGCTCGCATCAGACCGAGTTCGCGTGTCCGCTCCAGGATGGATAGCGCGAGCGTGTTGCCAATACCGAGCAGCGCGATGATGATGGCGAGCGCAAGCATCGCGTAGATGAGCCCGAGCAGCTGGTCGATGAACTTCGTCTGGTCCGCCTTGTACTCGGTCTGATCGAGCACCTTCGCGCCCGGCGATGCCGATGCCGCGCGCTTGACGGCTGACAGTGCCGCCGCGGCGTTCACATCCCGGGCCTTCTTCACGAAGATCTGGGAGTCGTACTGGTCGGCGAAGTTCTGCTCGTACGTCTTGATGCCGAGCAGGTAGTTCCCCGCGGGCTGGTTCTCGCCGTAGATCATCGCGACTCGTAGTTGCTGGCGGCCCGTGTCCTTGAACACGACCGGAATCCGGTCACCGATCGCCAGATGCTTGTCCTTGGCGACGTCCTTGTAGATCGCGATTGTCGCGGGGCCGAGGTCCTGTGGTGATCCCCTTTGCGCCTTGACGTCGACGAGTGCGAAGGTCTGCTCACTGGCGCCGAGGAGCTGCTTCACCGATCCGTCGATCTCGGCAACACCCGCGCGAATGGGTCCTACGGCCTGAACCTCCGGTAGGGCGCTCAGCCTCTTGGTGACCGAGGGGTCGATGCCCCCCGAACCCGTGCCGGCGGGAGACGTAACGACGAAATCGCCATGGAACGACGCGTCGATGGTGTGGTTGAACGATGCCTTCGCCGACGCGGCGAAGATCGTGATGAACGCGACGAGCCCGACACCAACCATCAATGCCGACGCGGTCGCCGCGGTGCGCTTGGGATTGCGCATTGCGTTCTCGCGCGCGAGCTGCCCGCAGATCCCACGCAGTCGAGGTAACGGCCAGCCGATGAACCGGCTGAGCGGCAGTGCGACCGTGCGACCGAGTACTGACACACCGAAGAACACCAGCAGCACGCCAACCCCGACGACGAGCAACGCGTTGCTCGGCGTCGAGATCAGCCCGTCGGCGAGGCATACGCCGCCGAGCACGAGAATGCCGCACCCGACGATGATTCGTTGCTTCGAACCGTAGCCGGTGCTCCCGATCGCTACGTCGCGGAGCGCCGCAACCGGTGGCACCTTGCCGGCCTTGCGCGCCGGCGAGACGGCCGACACGAGCGTGATGCCGATGCCGACGGCGAGCGACAAGACGATCGTGCCGGCAGTCAACACGACCGCGCCCGCTGGTACGTCGAATCCGAACGCCGAGAGCAACGCCTTCAGTCCGGCGGCCACCACCACACCGGCCGCGACGCCGATCGCGGACGCGATGACGCCCACGGCGAGCGCTTCGAGCAGGACCGATAGGAGCACCTGGCGCCGTTTGGCGCCGAGCGCGCGCAGCAGCGCGTTCTCGCGCGTTCGTTGGGCGACTGTGATGAAGAAGGTGTTGAAGATGATGAAGCCGCCGACGAGGAGGGCAATGACGGCGAACACGAGCATGAACGTGTTGAAGAACTTGAACGCGTTGCGGATCGTGTCCTGACTCTCCTTCGTGACCTTCGCGGCGGTCACGGCCTCGGTGCCGGCGGGCAGCTTCTGCTGGATGCGGCGAGCGATCTCCCCCTGCGAGATCCCGGGCTGCGCGACGACGGAGATGGTGTCGAACTTGTTGGGTTCACCGACAAGTCGTTGCGCGGTGTCGACGGTGAATAGCACGAATGACGCTCCAGCCGGCGAGTCGGCGCCGCCGAACTTCGCGATCCCGGCGATGACGACGGGCTGCGCGCCGCCTTTCACGAGAACCCGGGCGGCGTCGCCGACGCGATAGCCGGTCTTGTCGGCGCTGTGCTTGTCGATGACGACTTGGTCTGCCCCGCGGGTGGGGTCCCGGCGACGAGCTTCCATCCGTTGAGCTGCGGGACCTTGCTCCATCCTGCGCCGACCACGGGGGGTCCGTTGCTCGGATTGCCGAGCGCGTCGACCGTGCTTATCGACGATCTGCGCGTAGCCGAACACGTCGCCCTCGGCGACCGCGACGCCGTCAACGTGCTTCACCAGGGTCACGAGTGACGCATCCACGCGGCCGCGTTGGTCACCGACTCCGTTCGGCCCCTTGAACGCCGCGGTCTGCCGCACGACGGCTGAGGTGCCGTCGTAGACGTTGGCGAAGAGTTTGTTGAAGCTGCTTTGGATCGTGTCGGTGAGTACGAGCGTCCCCGACATGAACGCAACACCGAGTATGACTGCCAGCCCGGTCGCGAATAGCCGGAACTTGTGGGCGAGGAGGTTACGGACGGTGGTGAGCAGCATCTTCTTCTCCGAACTGCTTCATACGGTCGAGCACGCGGTCAGCGGTGGGCTCCAGCATCTCCTCGACGATCTTGCCGTCGGCGAGGAAGATGATGCGCTCGGCGTAACTCGCCGCAACCGGGTCGTGTGTCACCATGACGATCGTCTGGTCCATCTGCTGCACCGCGCGTTGCATGAACGACAGCACCTCCGCTCCGGCGTGCGAGTCGAGGTTGCCCGTTGGCTCGTCCGCGAAGATGATGTGCGGCTGGCTCGCCAGCGCGCGGGCGACCGCGACACGTTGCTGCTGGCCGCCCGACAACTCGCTCGGACGGTGTCGCAACCGGTCCCCCAGGCCGACGGTCTTTACGACGCCATCGATCCACTCGCTCTCACCTTTGCGTCCAGCGAGCCTTAATGGCAGCGTGATGTTCTCATACGCGGTAAGCGTAGGAACGAGATTGAACGACTGGAAGATGAACCCGACGCGGTCGCGCCGCAGGATCGTCAGGTGGTTGTCGTCAAGGGTGCTCAGGTCGACGTCTCCGATGAACGCTTTGCCTGACGTGAGTGTGTCGAGGCCTGCGATGCAGTGCAGGAGGGTCGACTTCCCAGAGCCGGAAGGTCCCATGATGGCGCTGAAACGCGCGGTCTCAAACGCGACCGTCACGCCGTCGAGGGCACGCACCTCGGTCGAATGCTTGCCGTACACCTTCGTCGCGTCGATGGTCGCAGCAGCTGATGTCGGCGAATGCTTCTCCGTCGCGGACAGGTCGATAGTCGCCATGCCGGTCCTCTAGTCGTCCGTTGCTCGGACGTTCGCCGGGAATGTTCCCTTATCGGAGGCTCGCGATCCAGCGCCACAGGTCCGGCGGCTCATCACGGTAGGCTTCGCAGCTGAGATGCCAGGTCCGCCGTCGTGGCAGTTCACCGCTGCTCTTCGCCAACGCGTGGCCGTGCGCCTCACATCGTGGTCTCAGTGTCGGGATGAGGTTGTACGCGAGCCTTGTCATCTGCTCGCCTTCTCGAGGTGATGAGGTGGTGATCCACGATCGTGACCTTGTGCCTCCACAGCGCCGTAGGGCCAGACGTCACATACGTGCACGGCTGTCTGGTCGTGCCTCGTGCGCGCTGTTCGCGATCGTGCTCCTCGCGTCCGTGTGCTCGGGCACGTCGAGCTCGTCCACGTCGAGGTCGTCCACCGAGCTGCGCGGCGCTCGACTGCGCGTTCTCGCGGTATGGACCGGAGCGGAGGCGCGGCGCTTCGCCGCGGTGATCCGCGCGTTCGAAGCGCACACCGGCGTCGTGATCGATTACGTGTCGACAGGTGACCGCATCGCTGACGAGCTCGCCGCGCGCCGAGCTGCCCACGATCTGCCCGATGTCGCATTCGTGCCGCAACCGGGCCTGCTGCGACAGTACGCCCGCGACGGCCTGCTGGTGCCGCTCGGCGCCGGCACGGTGAACGAGGTGACGCGGAAGTTACCCTCCGGTATGGCGCGAGCTCGGGTCCGTCGACGGCCGCTTGTACGGCGTGTGGTTCAAGGCCGCGAACAAGTCGCTTATCTGGTATGACGTCAGTGCGTTCGAGCGCGCCGGCGTCATCCCGCCGAGCAGCCTCGAGGGCCTCGTCGCCGTCGCGCGCGAAGCTGGCCACGACGCGCGTCCCGTGTTCTCGCTCGGCGCCCGCGACGGCTGGACCCTGACGGATTGGTTCGAGAACGTGTACGTCGCGCTCGCGGGACCGGGTCGCTACGACGAACTGGCCGCGCACCGCATGGCGTGGACCGACCCTTCGGTGAAGCGCGCGCTCCGACTGCTGTCGCGGCTCTGGTCGCCGAGCAACGTTGCAGGCGGCGCAGGCCGCGCGCTCGACGACTACCTTTGAGCAGTCTGTGCGCAACGCGTTCTCGTCACCGCCCGACGCCGCCATGGTGATGGAGGGCGATTTTGTCGCCGGCGCCATCACCGGCACGACGAAGGCACGGCTTGGAATTGACGCCGATGTCTTCCCGTTCCCGCAGGCCCGGGTGGGCGATCGCTTCGTCGTCGGTGGCGGGGACGCGGCCGTCGTGATGCGCCGCTCGGCTGCGGCCGACGCGTTCGTCCGATACCTCGCTACGCCGCAGGCCGCAGTCGTGTGGGCGCGCTACGGCGGATTCATCTCCGCGAACGTCAACGTCGACCTGTCGGCGTATCCCGACGCGGTCACGCGCGGTATCGCCCGCGCCCTCATCGAGGCCGGTGACGGGTTCCGCTTTGATCTATCGGATCTCCAACCGACGCAGTTTGGGGGGATCGAGGGACGCGGCATGCGCCGTCGCCTCCAAGACTTCCTCGTGACCGGTGACGTCGACGGGACGGCGGCCGGCCTCGAGGCGGATGCGACCGCTGCTTACGGATGACGCGCGAGCCAGCCTGCTGCCTCGTCCGCGACCACCTTTCCCGCGACGTCGACGCGCCAGTTGAGGAACGTCAGCGCTTGAGACGTCAACTGCGCCGACACTCGGTCGAGCACGCTGGTCACGATCGTGCCGTTGTCGCGCAGCGTGCGTGTCGACACCACCGGTACGACGTTCTCGGCGGGTTGTAGGTGCCGGTCGTCGTCGAGCAGCACGAGGGACGGGTCGGCGACGTGCGCGTCGGTGGTGAACATCACTGCGACGTCGATGACGCCCTGCTCGAGGGCGATCTGCTCCTGCTCCTGGTTGTCCAACGGGATGAAGCGGCGGAAGTGCAGCCCGTAGACGCGGCGCAACCCGACGAGGCAGAAGTCCCGAGTCGGGCACTCCGGAGGGCCGCCGAGCACGAGATCACGATATCGCCGGAGGTCGCTGACGCTGCGTACCCGAAGCGCGTCCGCGCGCGTCCGCGTCAACGCCACTCCGTTCTGGTCCTGCGCCGCCGCCGGTTGCAACACGCTGACATGCCAGCGCGCGATCGCTCGACTGAGCGCCGCACGCACGGCAACCGGATCGTTCGCGTCGACGTGCGCAGCTGGAGCGACGAAGCGCAGCGCCGTGCCGAGGTACTCCGGCACGACGTCGACCAGACCCTGCGCGAGCGCAGGGTCGACGAGCTCCCGCGGCCCCAGATCGAGCTCGCGCCGCACAGGGATGCCCGCGCGCTCAAGTGCCCCGGCGTAGATGGCGGCGAGCAGCTCGCTCTCGGTGAAGTTGAACGACGCGACGACCACCGCACGGTCGTGTGCTTCGCTTTGGCGTCCCGCGTGCGATGTGGTACCGCATGCCGTCGCCGCGATCAGCACCAACAGCGCAAGACCGACCTTCGCCGGGCCGGTTCTCTGCTGGCGCCCGTCACCGCGCCATGATGGTCCAGTGAACGTTCCCCGCGCCATCGTGGCAATGCCGCCAGTCGGCCGCCGGCGACGTCCGTCCGGTGAGCCTCCGCCTCTCCCTCGCGAGGTGCACCGCAGCACGACCTGGTACGTGGGCGCGACGCTGTGCGTTGCAGTCCTGTCCGCCGTCATCGCCGTCCGGGCATCGTTCGTCGCCGTGACGAGCGTCGATTCGGCGCCTTGCGCGCCGTCGCGCACGTTCGGTTCGGCTGGCTGACGACCGTGCTGCGCACGATTGACCACGCCGCCTGGCCGTGGCTCGTACGCGTCATGGCGTTCGGAACGATCGCGGTCCTCATCGTGTACCGCCGGTTCCGGTACTTGGCTGTGTACGCCGCGACTCGCTGTTCATGGGCTTGTTCGGGCAGCCTGCTGCTCTCCGACGCGGTCGGCCGCATGCGACCTGCGGGCGTGCGCGATCCTCACTCGTTGGCAGGGCTACTCGTATCCGTCGCGTCCTGTGCTCGCTTTCGCGCTCGTGCTCGCCGGCGTTGTCTTTACCGTCGTGCCCGCCGGAAGTTGGCGAGATCGCACCAAGGTCGTCGCCGGCATCGCTGATCGCGCCTGTTCGTGTGCATCCGCCTCTACCTCGCCGTCGACCATCCTTCGGACATCGTCGCCGCCATCGTGCTGGGCTGGGCGGTGCCGGTGGTCGCGTTCCGACTGGTTGACGCCGGAAGAAGCGTTCCCAGTCACGTACCGACGTGGCACCCGCGCACACCTGGACGTAGGTGGTCGCCGCGGTGAAGCGATCCGGACGGCGCTCGACCAGCAGCTCGACCTCACCGTCACGGCGTTCGAACCGTTCGGGCTCGAGGGATCGGCCGGCTCCACGCCGCTGCGTGTCACGTGCGGTTCCGGCATCGACACGACGACGTTGTTCGCGAAGCTGTATGCGCTGAACCATCTGCGGTCGGATCGTTGGTACAAGTTCACCCGTACGATCGTGTACGGCCGGCTCGAGGACGAGAAGCCGTTCTCGACCGTTCGCCGCCTTGCTGAGTACGAGGACCACATGCTGCGCCTGATGCGCGACGCGGGGTTGCCGACGCCCGCGCCCTTCGGCTTTGCCGAGATCACGCCTGAGCGCGAGTACGTCATCGTGATGGAGTTCTTCGACAGGCGCGGCGAACTCGGGCCCGAGATCGACAGCGCGGTGATCGACGACGCACTCGTTGATCGTTCGACGCCTGTGGGACGCCGGAATCGCGCATCGCGATATCAAGCCGTCCAACCTGCTGGTCCGCGACGGGAAGGTGCTGCTGATCGACGTCGCGTTCGCGACGGTGCGACCGACGCCGTGGCGCCAAGCCGTCGACCTCGCGAACATGATGCTGACGCTTGCGCTGTCGAGCACGCCCGAGCTGGTCTACGAGCGAGCATTGCGCCAGTTCGCGCCGGACGACATCGCCGAGGCGTTCGCGGCGAGCCGCTCGGTGACGATCCCCGCACAGCTGCGAGCACGGTTGCGTGCCGACGGACGCGACCTCATCGGCACGTTTCGCGGCCTCGCGCCCGACCGGCATCCGATCGCCATCCAGCGCTGGAGCGTCCGCCGTGTCGCCGTGACCGCTGGTGTACTGGCGCTCGGCGCCGCCGCAGTGCTGTTCGCGACCTCGTACTTCCGCTCGGCAGGTTTCGTCGGGTCCGGGACGTCGGGTTCCGTACCCGCGTGTACGGACACACGCCGGCTCGCCGTCGTCGCGCAGTCTGTCCCGACTGGCTCGTACGTACCGTGTGTCGTCGAGTGGCGCCCCGGCTGGTCCGCCCGCGACTTCGACCCACGGTCGGGGCACACGACATTTGAGCTCGTGTCCGACCGCGACCCGGCGCACCACGTCGTCGTGGAGCTCCTGCCGTCATGCGACACGACCGGTGCGACACCCACGACACCTCGAGCCGACGGCGTTCGGACCTACTTGCGTCCGCGCTCCATCGATCCCCGCTATGCCGGTATGCTCATTGATGTCTTCCCGGGTGGCTGCGTCTCGTATCAGTTCGACTTCGCACGCGGGCCGCACATCGCGCTCATGGACGACTTCGAGCACGAGATCGGGTTGCGCGCACGTCGCGATCTCCGCCTCGCGCTCGACTCCACCTACGGCATCCATCTCGATTCGTGAATGCCGCGCCGACCCGTACCCGCGCGAAGCGACGCGCCGCGTACGCCACAGCAGTGTTCGCAGCGTCGCTACTGCCCCTGCGACGCGGTTCGGTCGGCCCGCGCGAGCAAGAGCTCTTCCGAGCCGTCAACCGGCTTCCCGACGCGCTGTTCGGTCCGGCGTGGCTCGTCATGCAGCTCGGCACCGTCGGCGCCACACCGGTCGCAGCGGCCATCGCGCGCGACGTGGGCGAGCGACGGCTCGCGACGCGACTACTCATCGGCGGCGTCGCCACGTGGGCCGCCTCGAAGCTCGTCAAGCGCGCAACTCGACGACCGCGTCCGGCATCGCTCCTGCCCGAGACGCATGTGCGCGGCGCGAAGCGGCCGGCCTCGGCTATCCCTCGGGACACGCAGGCGTCGCCGTCGTGCTCGGCGTCGCCGCGTGGCCCCATCTCGGTCGGCGCGCACGGTGCCTCGTCGCGACCGGGGTACCGATTGTCGGCCTGACTCGCATGTACGTTGGAGCACACCTCCCGCTCGACGTCGTCAGCGGCGCCGCGCTCGGTCTTGCGATCGATGCAGCCATAGACAGCTGGCTGGACTGAGGTCCCGCGGGTGGCAATGGGGTCTAGGAGCCGCATCGTCTTCGGCGTTCCGTTCAGGCGTTCTTCTCGAACGGATCGCCGCTGACGGCGTCCAGCTCACCTGCCCACCGTCAGGCCCACTTCGCGAACACGTCACGCGCCAGCGGCTTCGCCGCGACAGTACGACGCGCGACCGAGCGGCAGTTCTGGACGGGCTCAGGATGGTCGGACGGCTCTCTCGCTGTCTACGCTTTCTCCATGGCTGTTGCTCGAAGCGGTTTCGTTTCGTTGGATTGTGCCGACCCGCTCGCGCTCGGTGAGTTCTGGGCCGCGATGCTCGGCGGCGAGATCATGTTCGCGAGCACCACGACCGTGGGTATCCGAACCGACTGGGTGTGGCTGAGTGCGCTGAAGGTCCCCGACTACGTGGCCCCGACGTGGCCCGGAGCCGACGTCCCCAAGCAGATCCATCTCGATCTCGCTGTGACAGAGCTGGAGGCCGCGGTCGCGGAGGCTGAGCGGTTGGGAGCCCGGATCGCGCCGGTCCAACCAGCGCCTGACCGATGGCGAGTCCTCCTCGACCCGGCGGGTCACCCGTTCTGTCTCACGACACAGATTCCGCCAGAAGCCCAGTAGCGCGCGACATCATCCATGCGTCGCACAGAGTGCCCTGATGCGCTCCGCGCTCGTTCTGCCACGAGCACGGGCCGCACAGATCGACAAGGCAAGGAGTGCCCGCAGAACGCCGGGACTGTGACCTTGTCGAAGAGCACACCGGGTTGCTCGATCGGAGCGGATCTGGAAGCCTGCCAAGCCGTGCCGACCGGCATCAAAGAGGAAGGCGGGCGTTATGGCTGCGGAATTGATCTTGGAGTTCGAGGGCGTCACCACGAAGGAATACGACGCAGTAAACAAAGAGCTCGGCATCGACCAGGAAAGCGGGGAGGGCGATTGGCCCGACGGCCTCGTGACTCATTCAGCTGGTCTCAACGAGGCCGGACACCTCGTCGTGATCGAGGTGTGGGACACGCCTGAGCACCAGGCCAAGTTCATGGAGGAGCGCCTCGGCGAGGCGCTTGCCAAGGGTGGTATCACCGGACCGCCCTCGAGCATCACGTGGATTGAGCTGGTGGCTCACCACCACCTCGGGAGCTAATCGGCCGCAGAGCTTCCAGACGCTCGACGTGTGTCTGGCGCGACCGCAGGCGCATCTGCTTCGGGCCCGGGACAGGTCCTGACGCGCCTGACGCGGCACTAGCCGAGCACGAGTGGCGCCCGCACGACTCCGTGGATCACGCCCGACGCGAGCCACTCGACGTCACCGGCCCGGTCGAGGGTGGTGAACCGGTCCAACAACTCCTCGAAGAAGACCCGGGCTTCGAGTCGCGCGAGGGCCGCGCCGAGACAGAAATGCGGCCCGTAACCGAACGTGACGTGCGGGTTGGGTGCGCGCCCGACGTCGAGCCGCTCGGCGTTCGGACCGAACACAGCCTCGTCGCGGTTCGCGGACGCGTACAGCAACAAGACCGGCTCGCCGTCGCGCACCACGTGCTCGCCGAGCTGCACGTCACGCGTTGCCGTGCGCATGAAGCTGATCACCGGCGTCGTCCAGCGCAACAGCTCCTCGACGGCCGTCGGGATCAGCGCTCGGTCGGCACGCATGCGGTCCCATTGATCGGTGTGCACGGCAAGCGCAACGAGACCACCGGAGAGGAGATTGCGTGTCGTGTCGTTGCCGGCGACGAGCAACTGGCCGAGGAACATCAGCAGCTCGCCGTCGTTGAGTCGTTCACCGTCAACCGGGTCGTGCACGAGCATCGACACGAGGTCGTCGCGCGGGTCGCGGCGACGGGCGTCGGCAACGGCGAGAAAGAACTCCGCCATCTCGGTCAACTGCACCGTCGTGTCGGCAGTCATCTCCGTTGCCGCGGCGATCGCCGCGTCCGACCATGTCTGGTAACGAGCCACGTCGTCGCCGGGGATGCCGAGCAGGTCGGCGATCACGAGCATCGGGAACGGCACGGTGAGTTGTTCCACCACGTCGAACGGCACATCTGGCTCGACGGTGTCGAGCAGCCCACGAGCGCGCGTGCGAATGCCGGCTTCGAGCGCCCGCACCCGCGCGCCGCTGAATCCGGGGTTGACGAGCTTTCGGTACCGGCCGTGCACCGGCGGATCGACGTAGAGCAACGCACCCGGGATCTCGGGGAGGTCGCGGCCGATGTCCATGAGCAGGATGCCCCGGCTCGAGCAGAACGTCTCGGGGTCGCGCGAGATCCGTATCACGCCGGCGTGCGTGCTGATGGCCCAGAACCCGACCTCGTCGTTCCAAGCCACCGGCGCGTGCACGCGCAAGCGCCCGTACAGCGGGAACGGATCGCGAGCGTAAAAGTTGGGATCGGTGAGGGGATGGGTCAACTCGCCGCCGGGCCGGTGGTGCACCGGTGCAGTCTCGCACCGGCGCCCGGTTCAGCCTCCTCCGATGCCGAGCAGGCGGTCGCGCGTGACGGAATGTGCCCCACGCCAGAGAGCCGTGAGGGCGCCGAGCCATGCGAGTGTGCCGATCACGACGCCGACGTATCCCGCCTTGTACATCGACCCGCTCGCGACGCTGAACGCGATCAGCATGAGCGGGAGCGTGACGAGTGCCGAAGCCTGCTGCGCGGCGGCCGCGCTCGACACCCGAGCCGAGATCGCGAGGATGAGGCATACCGCGAGCGCGATGAACGGCGGCAACACCCAGAGCACGAGCAGCCACCAGCTGGCAGTCGGGAAGAACCAGCCGCCGACCTTCGGGCCGACAATGAGGTTGACAACGAGCGAGTAAAGACCGAAGCCGGCGAGCGCGGTGATGTAACCGGGAATGAGGCTCGCCATAAGCTTGCCGGTGTAGATCTCGCTCTCGGTCGCGGGGGAGTGCGAGAGGAACTCGCCGCTGCCGCGCTCGCGCTCACCGATGATCGTGTGCGAGCCCACAGCGGAGGAGATCGTCAGTGGGACGACGATCGCGAGCGGCGCGAAGAGATAGACCGACAGCGCGTACGCGGCTTCCACCTCGGGCCGGTTTCCCTTCACGTTCTGGCGTATCGACTTCGGCAGCGTCCCGATCACACCGCTGAGCTTGTGGACGACCTGAACGTCGTTGAGGCTCACGATGATCGTGAGGAGCAGCGCGGGAAGGACGACGAAGAACAGGACCGCCACGACCGCGAGCGGAATCCAGAAGTCGCGACTCTTGCGGAGTTGCCGCAGGTCGGTACGCGCGATCACCCAGGCGCGATTGGGCTTCCTTCTCGTGCGCGCGGCAGGCGTCCTGGTCATTCGCTGCGTCCCCGAATCGTAAAGTAGAGCTCTTCGAGCGATGGCCGGCGCATCTCGACGCGGGTCAGGCGCGCCCCTCCGGCGACGAGCGCGTTCACGAGGTCGGGCACCTGGTCGTCGCGCTCGAGGTCGACGACGGCGGCATCGCCGTTGCGCTCATAGGCAGTGACGTAGGACAGGGCCTTCGCGGACATCGAGCATCGAGCGGTCCTCGGCGTCGACGTGCACCCGCGTGGTCGGCCAGTACGCGCGGGTCAGCTCCTCGGGTGAGCCGGCGACGAGCGCGTGGCCGTGGTCCATCACGACGACCTGATCCGCGAGGCCTTCCGCTTCGAGCAAGAGATGCGTGCACATCAGCACCGTCTTGCCCTGCTCGGCCATCTCGTCGATCAGATGCAGAACAGTGCGAGCTGATTCAGGATCCAGTCCGGCGGTGGGTTCGTCGAGGAGCAGCAGGTCGGGGTCATGCAACACGGCGCGGGCGAGCGCAAGACGGGCGCGCATGCCCGTGGAGTAACCACCGACGCGGAATTGGATCGCGTCCGCGATGCCGAACCGCTCGGCTGATTCCCGGATGCGCACGTCCATCTCGGCTGGATCGACGTCGAACAGCTCGGCCGCGTACCTCAGGTTGTCGTAACCGGACAGACGGTCATACAACGCAGGACGGGCCGGCACGACGCCGCAGCGGCCGCGCACCTCGGTGCCGTCGCCGTCGGGATCCAGGCCGAGCACGCGGATGGCGCCGGAGTCGGGCGGCAGCGCGCCGGTGATGAGTCGTACAACGGTGGTCTTCCCCGCGCCGTTCGGGCCGAGCAGGACCGTCACCGTGCCGGCCGGCACCTGGAGCGTGAGATCGGATACGGCCACGATTGAGCCGAACGTGCGCCGCACACCCCGCAGGTCGACCGCGGCACCGGGCACGGTGTCGGACGCTGCGGGGTCGACCCGCGAAGCACTCACCACACTTCTGTTGTCGGCACGTCATGGGGTCGGCCTAAGCGCGGCCGGTAACCTTCCCTGCTCACGGCGGCGTAGCCGAGTGGCTCAGGCAAGGGTCTGCAAAACCCTGGACGCGGGTTCGATTCCCGCCGCCGCCTCCAGTTGTTTGTGCAAGTTCAGAGAGGCCGTTTCCGGTCGAGCGACCGATCGCGAGGCCGGGACACGTGCGAATCGAATTGGCGAATCGCTCGGAGGGACACGCGGAGGGCCGTGTCAGCCTGCCGCGTTGCGTGCGCCGGCGGCGGGACCGTGACCCGAAAACACTCACGCAACCACGACGTGTAGATCGTGCCCAACACCAGACGCCCGGTGTACGAGTGAGTCTGGCCGCGTTGTCGATCCACGATTGCCGGCAACGTGATCACGCTGAAATGTCTGTCAGGGGAGGCTTCGACCTCGGCGCGGGCATCTGCCGTCACCTCCGCAGCTACGACGACGGGGATCACCGCGACCGGGTTCCGGACGACCTTGCTCGTGTACCCGAGGGCCTCAGCCGCCGTTTGCTTGGCGTAGTCGAGCGCCTGCGCCATGACGTCGGTGACGACGTCGAGTGTTGCGGCGGGTACCGAAACGACGACGGTGAACAGGTCGAGCGGTGTCAGCAACCCAGGCTGGGATTGTTCTGGTAACCGACGACAGCGTGACTGCCGGCGAGCGACACCACCGAGACCGCGCTGTCGTCCGCGCGCATTCGCTCGCCGATTTCCTGGAGGTCTTCCTCGGCCGTCACCGGGCAAGTGTCGCGCGTCCGGCTGTCTCAGCGTTTGTGCAATCGGGGTACCTATAGGGGCCACTTTTGAACAAACGCCGGGCTGGTGCCGGCGTCAGTGTGGTTTGAGGCCGCGGGCGTCGATCCAGGCGGACCAGCCGTTCGAGCACTTGATGTGAGCCCAGTCGCCCCGGCGTTCGAGGATCTGCACCGGGACGCGCTTCTCGAGGGTGCCGGCGACCGCAGCGTTCGGGTCGGGTTGGGCCCACGCGTCGGCTCGCCGTTTCATCTCGTGCGTCGGTGCCCATGCGGCTGCGGGCGCGGATGTGGCCGGCGCGGCAACCGACGCGGCCGCTGATGGGGTCGGAGGGACCGCCGCCATCGGCGCCGTGAGTTGGGCAGCCGGTGTGGGCGATATCTGATCGATCAACTCCTGTTGCTCTTTCGCCCGCTGTTCAGCCTGGGCATCGAACTCCTGCAACGCCTCGAGCTCCTCGGCGCGTCGCGCAGTGATGGAATCGAACGTGGCCGCGGCCTTGAGCACCGAAGACAGGGTGAGCACGAACGCCTGACGGGTGAGCCGCTCCTCGTACACGGGCGCGCGGAACCAGACTCTGATGTCGCCACCGTCGTCACGCGTCTGGGGCTCGATCAGCGGGAACCCGCTCGCGACCTGCCGCACGATGTTGTCGACCACGGCGGCCGGTGATCCCGTGTCCCATGGTGCCCGCCACGTCGAACGCGCGAGTGACGCGGGGATTTGCCGTTGGTGCACGACCTCCCACACGCCGGGGTCGCGCTGACGCACGACGAGGGCCGGCTCGTCACTCTCGGCCAGCGTGACCTGCAGCTCGGCGCCCGACGCGCCCGCCCCCGGCTTCACGGCAAGCCCGAGCCCCTCGATCCATGTCCGCAGCTCGTCGGGGTTCATCATCCACACTTGCATTCTGGGAACGTCATCTCCGGGTTTTGGGCCTTCAAGGTGACGAGCTTGGTCTCCGCCGCGTGACGGCCGTTGATGGCGTCGTCGGACCGCTTCGTGGCGTCAGCCAGCTGCCGCCGGAACCGCTCGCTGTTCTCGAAGTGGATTCTGTCGATCTCTCCGTACGCTGTCAGGAGCTCCTGGTTGACCTCGTTGCTCCAATCTTGTGGCGTCCCGAGGAGGTACCGGGTGGTCCTGGGCGCGGTGCCGGCGAAACCCACGGCAAAGGCCCACATGAGCGGACCGCCGAGGATGACGTTGCCCAACGTGCCGAAGGCCCGCCATTTCTTCTGGAAGATGTAGTCCTCCCGGAGGTAGTTGCTGAGGTATGCGCGCGCCTTCTGCCATGCGTCGTCGATTTGGGTCAGCGTGGTTTGCGCCGCGGCCGCCTCGGCGTCGGCTTGGGCCTCCTGCTGTTTCAACCAGCACATCTCGCCGCACGCGCGGTTGTATTCCGCCAGAGGGTCCATCGGCTTCTTGCGCGTCGCCGCGGCGACGCCGACACCGGCTGCCGCGACGACCGGAATGGCCAATGCCCACTTCCATGGGACGCCGCCACCCCCGCCATCGGACGAGGACGACGCCTCGTCCGTCGCGGGCACCACCGGTGCCGGGGTCGCCTCGCTCGACGGCGGCGTCGCGGCTGTCGACGAAGGCGTGGATTGCCCGCCCGGAGGGATGAACGGCTCACCCCCACCAGTCGCGGGCTGCTGCGGAGTCGCCGGTGCGGGGGGCGTTTCCGGCGCCGCAGGGGCCGGCGCGGCGGTCGCTGGTGGCGGGTCGTTGCAGCCTTCTCGCGTCACGGGGTCGCACGCGTGGGCAACGCCGGTGGTCGCCCACACGGCGAAGCCGAAGACGACCAGCGCCCCCATGGGGTAGAGCACGAATCTCCGCATCGACACCACCCGAGATGGCCCACGGATTCCCGATGACTCCACCGACCTTGCCCGGCGGCGTCAACCTACACGTCGTCCCTTTTCGCCGCCACGGTCTCGTATCGAAGTCTCAACCCACGGTGCGTTCGCGGCCCTCCCAGTACGACGCGCGCAGCTTGAACTTCTGGAGCTTGCCGGTCGCGGTGCGGGCGAGCTCGGCGCGGTACTCGACCTTGGTGGGGCACTTGTAGTGCGCGAGCCGCCCCCGGCAATGCTCGACGAGCTCGACCTCGGTGACGGTCGAGCCGTCGACGAGGACCACCAGCGCGTGCACCGTCTCGCCCCACTTCTCGTCGGGCACTCCGATCACCGCGGTCTCGGCGACGTCCGGGTGCGAGAGCAGCGCGTCCTCGACCTCGATCGACGACACGTTCTCACCGCCGCTGATGATGACGTCCTTCTTGCGATCGGAGATCGTGAGGTAGCCCTCGTCGTCGAGGGTGCCGCCGTCACCGGTGCGGAACCAGCCGTCGACGATCGCGTCGGCCGTGGCGTCGGGCTGCTCCCAGTAGCCGTCGAGCACGACGTTGCTGCGCGCGAGCACCTCACCGTGGTCGTCGAGGCGCAGCTGCACGCCGAGCGCAGGTGCGCCGGCGCGGCTGAGCTTGCGGGCGCGCTCGGCCGGCGCGAGGTCGTCGTACTCCGCACGCGGGCGGTTCATCGTGAGCAGCGGCGACGTCTCGGTGAGGCCGTAGATCTGGTTGAGCTCCCAACCGAGCTCCGTCTCGACGCGTTCGATCATGCGCGTGGGTGGCGGCGCGCCCACGACCACGACCCGCACACGATCGCGACCGGGAATCGGCCCCTCCCACGAAGCGGCGGCGTCGAGCACCGCCGTCATGACGGCCGGCGCACCACACATCAACGTGACGCCGTGCTCGTCGACCCGGCGGAGGATCTCCGCACCGTCGACCTTGCGCAACACCACATGGCGACCACCCATCCCCACGACCGCGTACGTCATGCCCCAGCCGTTGCAGTGAAACATCGGCAGCGTGTGCAGGTAGACGTCGCGGTCGTTGACGCCCATCTGCCAGCCGAACGTCGCGGCGTTGATCCAGAGGTTGCGGTGCGTGAGCTGCACGCCTTTGGGACGCGCCGTCGTGCCGCTCGTGTAATTGATGGTGGCGGTGGCGTCCTCGTCGGCCGCCCAGGGCTCGGGCTGCGTCCCGAACCGGTACAGCTCGGTGTCGCTCGCAGCTCCGATCACGAACGTGTGCTTGGCGCCGACGCCGGCGAACGTGTCGGCGAGCTCGGGGTCGACGAGCAGCACGCTCGCACCCGAGTGCTCGACGATGTAGGCGACCTCGCGCTCGTTGAGGCGGAAGTTGATCGGCACCAGGACGCGTCCGTAGCTGCTGACACCGAAGAACGCGGTGAGGAGACGGGCCGCGTTGTGGCTCACGATAGCGACGCGCTCGCCGTGCCCGATACCGAGCTCGTCGAGGCCGGCGCCCTGGGCGCGCGCCAGCTCGGCCATACGGGCGTACGTGACCTCGCCCCATGACTCGGCGGGCTGGTCGGGCTCGTCGACCACGCCCACCCGGTCGCCGTACACCAACTCGGCCTGGTCGAGGAAGTCGGCGGTCGTCAGCGGGACCTTCACAGCGCACCTCCGAGATCGTGAACGAACGACCCCCGACAGTACGCGAACGGTGAAGCCGGCGATACCGTGCACGCCATGGCGTGCGTCCGGCCGAGTGCCACTCCGAATCCCGACGCGATGAAGTTCACCCTCGACGTCACGCTGCCCGGGCGCCTGCTCGCCAACCGTGGCGACGACGTCGATGACCCGTTGACGCAAGCCCTGCTCGCGGTCGACGGTGTTGCATCCGTGTTCGGTGTCAACGACTTCGTGACCATCACCCGCGAGAGCGGCGCCGACTGGGATCCGATCATCTGCGCCGTCGAGGACGCCGCCGCGGCCCATCTCCCGGCGGGCTCGGGCGGGCCGTCGGCCGAGGCGGTCGAGCGGGCGCGGGCAATGCTGCGAGACGCGGTGCGTGGGCCGGCGGAGACCGAGGTCGAGATCCAGCCCGGCCCCCGACCGAGCGGAGACCGTTAGGGTCACGACCGACTGAGGAGGCGCGCATGCGGTACGTCGAAGCGGGTGGAGTGCGGGTGTCGTCGATCGGGCTCGGCTGCTGGCAGTTCGGGTCGGCGCGACTGGGGCTACGGCAAGCACTACGGCGACACGACCGCCGCGAAGCTCGTCCACGGCGCGCTCGACCTCGGCGTCAACTTCATCGACACCGCGGAGATCTACGCGCGCGGCGCGTCGGAGGCGATCGTCGGCCGCGCGCTC
Source organism: uncultured Actinomycetes bacterium (assembly GCA_963813635.1). Taxonomy (GTDB): domain Bacteria; phylum Actinomycetota; class Acidimicrobiia; order IMCC26256; family JBBRZM01; genus JBBRZM01. The sequence continues at coordinate 632,082 of CAWEZO010000007.1, forward strand.
GAGGGCCGGCGTGACGAGGCGTTCCTCGCGACGAAGGTGACCCCGACGTGGCCGACGGCGGCCAGAGTCGAGGAGCACGGCCGGCTCTCGTCGATGCGCCTCGGTGTCGCGACGATCGACCTGTATCAGGTGCACTTCCCCAACCCGGTCGTGCCGATCTCGTCGACCATGGAGGGGATGCAGCGTCTGCAGGACCAGGGCATCGTGACGCACGTCGGCGTGAGCAACTTCTCGCGCCGGACGTTGGGTGAAAGCCGAGCAGGCGCTCGGGAGCCCTGTGCTCTCCAACCAGGTGAAGTTCAACCTCATGCAGCGCAATCACGACCAGGCGAACGTGCCCTACGCGCAGGACAACGACCGCATCGTGATCGCGTACAGCCCCCTTGCCCAGGGTGTGCTCGGGGGCCGGTACTCCGCGGCCAACCCGCCGCCGGGCCCGGCGCGGCGCACCAACCCGTTGTGCCTGCCGGAGAACCTCGAGCGCGCGGCGCCGCTGCTCGACGTGCTGCGCCGCGTCGCCGCCGACCACGACGCCACCCCGGCACAGGTCGCGCTCGCATGGCTGATTCGCAAGCCCAACGTGATCGCGATCCCCGGCGCGAGCTCGGTCGACCAGCTCCGCCACAACGCAGAAGCGGCCGACCTCGACCTCAAAGACGACGAGGCCGACGAGCTCACCGCCGAGGCCGAACGGTTCACGCCCATCAACCCCCCGAACACCGCGCTCGCACTCCTGCGCAACCGCCGCCGCGCCGGCACCTAACCGCCCGACCGCCCGACCCCCGCCGACCGTTTGTGCAATCGGGCCCCCTATAGGGGCCCTGATTGCACAAACGCTGACGGCGCAACGAGTGCGCGGCGCTCGAGCGGTCCGGTTTCGAGCGCCGGCGTAGAAGAATGCACGCCGTGGTTCGAGAGCGTGGGCACCATCTGGTGCTCGTCGGGATGATGGGGGCAGGCAAGAGCGCGGTCGGTCGCGAAGTTGCGCAGCGGCTCGACCGGCCGTTCCGCGACAACGACGGCTTGCTCGAGATGCAGACCGGCCATACCGCCGAGGAGCTGCTCGCGCGTGACGGCGAGTCGGGACTGCATCGGTGGGAAGCTGCCGTGTTGATCGACGCGCTCAACATGGAGACGCCTGCCGTAGTCACCGCGGCGGCGGGCGTCGTGCTCGACGAGGATTGCTGTGCTCGCCTCGATGCGGCCGGCTTCGTCGTCTGGCTGCGCGCTCGCTCGGCCACGCTCGCCGATCGCATCGAGCACTCCGGTGAGGAGCACCGGCCGTTCGTCGCCGACCAGCCGGGGGCGGTGCTCGAACGACTCGCGCCGCAACGGGAACCGCGCTACGCCACGATTGCCGATGCCATCGTCGACACCGATGACTTGTCGGTCGACGCGATCGCGAACGAGGTCGTGACGCAGTTCCGCGCTGCGAGCTGACAGCGTTCGCCCGCCGAATCGCGGCCCCGTAGCATCCGACCGTGACGCCCGACGAGCCCTTCGACGCCGGTGACCTTGCTGCGAGTGGTGCAGCAATGCGTGAGGAGTGGCGTACGGAGGAAGAGCACTGGACCGCCGCCGCGGCGACGCAGTGGGCACACGGCCGCACGCTCGTTGACATCGCGACCGAGGCGATGCACCGCGGCGACACCGTGCAGGCGCTCGTCGGCCCGTCCTCGTTCGTGGGACGGGTCACCTATGTCGGCCGCGACTATCTGCAGCTGAACGCACCGGGTGGACAGGTCGACATCCGCCTGGTGCTGCCGTCGCCTGCCGGTGCGAACGCGATTGGCGCGCCGCTTGCGCTGCACATTGTCGAGCGGGCCCGCTCCGGCGGCGAGCGCCCCGCGCCCGGCGCCGACACCTTCCGGGCGCGCCTGCTCGAACGCGAGGCCGCCGGCGCGCCGGCGCTGATCGGCGCCGCGCTGTTACGCGACACCCTTCGAGGCGAGCTGGTGGTCGGCCGCGACCAGCTGATGATTCGCGGCGCGGAAGGCGAGGAGACGTATCTCCCGCTGGCCTGGATCTCCTGGGTGATGACCGCGGACGACGCCGGGTAGAGCGCGCCGCGACTCAGCCGGCGTCGGCGCGCTCCGTGGCGTGCTTGGTCGACGTCGACTGATCCGCCCCCGGCTGGGACGCCAGCCACTCGAGCAGCTCGTCACGGAGGAAACGCATCTCGCGCCCGCCCGGGAAACGATGGCAGGGGATCCGGTCTTCACGAACCATGCGGCGCAGGTACTCCACGTGGACTTGCAGCAGCTCGGCGGCGAGGGCCGTGTCGAGCACGGGCGGGAAATCCTGGGCGCCATAGCCATCGTGGGTCGACATTTGCGAGGACTCTAGCGCGTCCGGTCACCTCACACCTTCACAACTCCACACTGACACTGCCTATCTCGTGCCATCATCCACCGTCCGACGTGTCGCCGATTTGCCCGTATCCAGTAGGCCCCGACAAGATGCCCGGTCTAATGCCTGAACGCGCAGTTTGGGCGGACGAGCGGGAGTTGGTTCGAATGGCGATTGCGACGCCCAGGCGGCTGTCGGCCGACGCGACCTCTGCGCCGCGACCGCGACCCATGCGGAGTCGCGTATCGGGCGGCCACGTCGTGATGATCGTTGCCGGGGTGCTCGGCTTGCTGCTCACACTGGTCGCCGTTCGCAGTGCTGACCATCGCGTGAAGGTGGCGGTCGCGGCCAGTGACATCGCGGTCGGTGAACGGGTAGGGCCTTCGGCGATTCGCTACGAGCGCGTCGCGATGGACGGCAAGCTGCTGGCGACCGTGTTGCAGCCCGGTGACGTCGCCAAGCTGCGGAACTCGATCGCCTCACAGCGCATCGACGCGGGAGAGCTGGTGACCCGCGACGCGGTGCGCCCCGTCGCAGCGAGCGCGGGTCGTCGGGTGATGAGCATTCCCGTCGATCCGTCACGAGCGGTCAACGGCAAGCTGAGCCCCGGCGATCGCGTCGACGTGTTGGTTGGCACCGACACGCAGATCGCGGTGGCGGTGGCCAACGTCGAGGTGCTCTCGGTGAACCGACCCGGCCGCGGCGGCGCGCTCGGGGACGTGGGCGCCAAGTTCTCGGTGACCGTTGCGGTCGACGCGACCGGCTCGCAGCAGATCGCGGCCGCGATCACCGCCGGCGACCTCGACATCGTGCGGTCGACCGGCGCGAGGTCGGCGCAGGACCTCCCGCCGTTGCCGCTGACGCGGTGGATGGCGCGAGCAGCGCCGGCAGCACAGCCGCGGGATCGACAGGAAGCCGGCCGTGAGCATCGAGCCGGCACCGATACGACGGCCGGGTCCCGAGCCCGAGGTGGCGCTCGTGTTCTCGCCCGAGGAGTGGGTCGAGACACTGCATCGCCATTTCGCCGACCACGGCGGCGTACGTGTGCGCCAGGTGGTGATGGACCCAGCCCTTGCGCTCGAGGAGGCCTACGACATCCTCGTCGTCAGCCACCGCTGGCCCGCGCTCACCCGCGCGTTTGTCGACGCGCTCCACGGTCGTCGGCGGCGCGTGCTCGGTGTGTTCGAGGCGGACGAGCCCGTCGGGCGAGAGTTCCTGCTCTCGTTGGATGTTGATGACGTGATCGAGTCGGGCGCGTCGATGAACGAGTTTGTCGCGGCGATCGTGTCGCTGCAGGCCGCGATTCATCACATATCAGGGGACGAGACGAACGGCGCGCCCACCACGGCGCTGTCGGCGACCGCGACCGACGAGCTCGACTCGGCACTCATCGCGGTCGGCGGTCCATCTGGTGGTGGCACCACGGAGATCGCGGTCGAGCTCGCGCGCACATTGCACGCCGGCAACACGCCGGCTGCGCTCGTCGATGCCGACGAGGTCGTCCCGGCGGTCGCACAACGACTCGGCCTGTCGATCGAGCCGAATCTCCGCACGGCTATCGACGCTGTCGAGCACGGCGGCGGTGACGTGGCCGCCTCTTTGCTCACCGGGCCCGATGGCGTCCGCGTGCTGTGTGGGCTTCCCAACGTGGCGGCGTGGTCGCAGGTGCGGCCGGCCGAGGTCATTGACGTGATTCGTGCGCTGTGCCGCGCGCATCGTTTCGTCGTCGCGGATGTTGCGAACCGGCTCGAAGATGTGGGCGGCGGGCCGCGCAGCCGGTACGGCATCAGCCGTGAGGTTGTTGCGCGTGCGTCACTGCTCGTGGGTGTCGGACAGGCCACGCCGGTCGGGGTGACCCGCCTCCTCGCCTGGGTCGCCGACGTCCGCGTGCTGAATGCCGATGCGCCACTGCACCTTGTGGTCAACCGCGCGCCTGCGGATGCGTTCCGCCAGGCCGAGATCGCGGACGAGATTCGTCGCACGTATCCGCCGGCCAGCCTCACGTTCGTGCCGCACGACCGTCGGGTCGCGCCCGCCGCCTGGGACGGCACTGCGGTCTCGCGTGGGCCGTTCGTCAGAGCGGTCGCAGAGCTGACGCGGCTGGTCGCGCCCGTCGCGATACCCGCGCGCACGTCCAGGTCGCGTGCCCGGCTTGCGGAACGTCGCGCGGCAGTGCTCGAGCCGCAATGAGTCGCATCGACGCGTATGACGTGATTCGCCGCGAAGTCCTGGCGCGCGTCGAGCGGCGCCGTCTGCACCCCGAAGGGGATCTCGACGAGGTGCGAGCCGAAGTCCAGCTGGCGGTCGACGGCTATGAGCGCCGGTCGCGGGTCGGCGACGAGGTGCCGCTCACCGACCCGGCCGACATGCTCGACCGGGTGCTGCGCTCCATAACCGACTTCGGTGCGCTCACCGATCTCATCGCCCGCCGCGACGTCGAGGAGATCTTCGTCGAAGGCCCGCGGGTCTCGTACCTCGATGGATCGGGACGGCTGCGCGGTCTGACTGCGCCGACCGGCGAAGAGGAGAACCGTCAGATCCTGGATCGCTTGCTCGCGGCGACCGATCGCCAGCTCAACACGAAGAACCCGATGGTGCAGGCGCGCGTCCTCCAGGGGACGGCGCGGCTCACCGCGGCGATCCCACCCGTGGGCGACCAGCTCTCCGCCACCTTGCGCCGGTACACCGTGCGCAACGTCACGCTCGACGATCTCGTGCGGCGCGGGTCGATCAGCCACCAGGCCGCGGGGTTCCTCTGGGCGCTCATGCAGTTTCGGAGTCGCATCACCATCTCGGGTGAGCCGGGCGCAGGCAAGACGACGCTGGCGGCAGCGCTCCTGGCCGCCGCGCCGCCGAGTCACTGCGTGCGGTGCTGCGAGGAGGTGCGCGAGATCGCGGTGCCGATCACGCACGGCTCCTACTACGAGGTGCGACCGGCCTCGCTCGACGGTACCGGCGAGATCAGCTTGCGCGACCTGGTGAAGTTCGTCCTCGCGATGCGACCAGACCGGATCGTCGTGGGCGAAGTGCGTGGCGCCGAAGCTTTCGAGCTGAGCCGGGCCGTCAACGCGGGCTGCGGCTTCCTGTGCACCGTGCATGCCAACAGCGCTTCGGAGGCACTCAACGCGTTGGTCAACGCGGCCCTGATGGCCGGCGAGAACGTCACCGAGCGCATCGTGCGAAAGGTCTTCTCCGAGTCCCTCGATGTCGTGGTGCACCTGGATCGTGACGACATGCCGCGCGGCGACCGGCAATCGCTGCGCCGAGAGGTCATGCAGATCACGGCCGTGATGCCGGCGATGGGCGACGACTTCACAGTGGAGCCGACCTTCGTGCGCGAGTCACTGGGCAAGCCGCTGGTGTGGACGGGCATGCTGCCGGCCGGCCTGCAAGCGCGCGTCGACCGGTCATTGCCCGACGGGCTCACGCTGCACGAGATTGTCGAAGGCCGCCGAGTCGTCGCATGACGTTGCTCGCCGCATTGGCCGTGGGTATTGCCGTGACCTTCGCGGTGGGGTTTCTCAACGGTGCCGCGCCGGAGATCCACTTCCGCCGGAGTCCGCGGCGCACTGAGATCGGCGGGCGCAAGCTCTGGTTGCAACAGGCCGGGGTTGCCGTGACACCACGGCAGTTCTGGGCCGGCTCTGTCGGTGTGGGGGTTATCGCGTTCCTGCTGATCGACCTCCTGACGGGTACGCCACTCATCGCGTTGGTACCGGCCGGCGCGGTCGCAATGCTGCCACGCGCCTATTTCGCGCGCCGCCGCGCCGCGCGTTTGCGTCGCGTGCAGGAGGCGTGGCCCGACGGGTTGCGCGACGTGCTCGCTTCGATCTCGGCCGGACGCTCCCTGACCCAGGCGCTCACCTCCGTCGCGACGACGGGGCCGGCGGCGTTGCAGGAGGCGTTCGCGCGGTTCCCATTGCTGCGCGGATGTTGGGCACGGTGCCCACGCTCGAGATCGTCAAGGAAGAGCTCTCCGACCCGGTTAGCGACCGGGTGCTCGAGGTGCTCGTGCTCGCACATGAACGCGGCGGACCGATCGTCTCCGAGATTCTCGGCGATCTCATCGTCGCGACGACCAAAGACCTCAAGGTGCTCGACGAGATCGAGACCGAAGGGCTGGAGATGAAGATCAACGCCCGGGCCGTGCTCGTGATGCCGTGGTTCGTGCTCGTGGCGCTCACCCTTCGCGACGGCCCGTTTCGCGACTTCTACCAATCGCCTGCCGGGCTGCTCGTCGTCGTGGTGGGCGCCGCGCTGAGCGTCTTCGGAGCATGGCTGATCGGTCGCTTGAGCCGCCGCCAGACGGAGCAACGCGTTTTCGGCTCCGCTGCGCCTCTGCCGCTCGGTGATCAGCAATGAGCGGCACCATGCTCGTCATCGCGGCGCTCGCGGGCGCGCTGCTCGCTGCCGGTGTCACCGGCGTTCTCGTGCGGTCGACGCCGCGGCTCGCGCCGCGTGTCCGCCCGTACACGATCGTCGCTCGCGCCACGCTCGGCCGAAGCGCCGACGCGTCGTCCGTCGATCCCGTTCCTGCGATGGGTGGCACCGTCGGAAGACTCTTCGGGCCGCCGGTGCAGGCGTTTGCCGGACGCATCGGGCGCCTCGTCGAGCGGGGAAGTGACGGGCAACTTTCGTTGCGGCTGCGCCAAGCGGGTCGACCTGCGATGACGCCCGAGCAGTACCGCTTGCAGGTGGCCGGCCAGGCGGCGCTGTTTGCGATTGCCGGCGCCGTGCTCGGCGCCATGCTGCTGCACTCGGCGCCGATCATGCTGGCCCTTGCGGCGTGCGGCTTTCTGTACGGCTCGACTCGCCTGCGCGGCAGGATCGACAAGTCGATCATCGAGCGTCGCGATCGCATTCGTCTCGAGCTCTACACGGTCAATCAGCTCCTCGCCATGCATTTGCGTACCGGCGCGGGCCCGGTGCAGGCGACGCAACGTGTAGTCGATCGCGGCTCGGGTGTGGTGATCGAGGAGCTCGATGACGTGCTCCGCTCGATCCGAGCCGGGGTCAGCGAGCCGGAGGCATTCCATCGCGCCGCCGAGGTGACCCCCGAGCCCGGTGCGGCCCGCACCTACAAGCTCTTTGCCGCGGGCGCCGAGCGCGGCGTCGATCTCGCGAGCGCGCTCCTGGCGCTCAGCGAAGACCTCCGCGACGGACGTTCGCGAGGAGCTACGGAAGACCGCAACGAAGCGCCGGGCCGCGATGCTCCTGCCGACCATCGCCGTGTTGGCTCCGATCATGCTGCTGTTCATCGCGGCGCCGTTGCCCTCGATCATCTTCGGGGGCAGATGACGCCGCCTGCACGTTCTGCAAGCGACTGAAAGGTGACAAGCAATGATGCGACTCATGGTGTGGTGGACGAACGTCGTGGAGCGCACGCGACGTGACGAACGCGGTATGACGACGGCAGAGCTGCTGGGCAACGCCGCGCTCGGCATTGCGGCACTCGTGGTGATCTGGGCTGCGTTGCAGGCTCTCGGTGTCCACATCGTCGATTCGATCGGGAAACAGCTCGGGCTCTGATCGACGCCGGCACACACTCAGTGGGTCGACGGCGGTGGCGGATATGACTGTGACGCACGACGCTGACGAGCGCGGCATGACCACGATCCAATACGTGACTGCGACGGCGATGTCGCTGTTCGTCTTCGTGATGATGGCCAACTTCATCGTGTTCTTCTACGCCCGCGGTGCGGCGCGTGCCGCCGTCGACGAAGCGGCGCGCACGGGCGGGCGCAATGGCGCGTCGATCTCCGAGTGTGAGGCTCGTGCCCGCGAGACGCTGGACGGCCTGCTCAATGGATCCATGCGTGCGCAGGTGCAGCCCGTCCACTGCTCTCAGGACGTCGCGCCGGACGGCGTCGTCGTGCACGCCTCGACCGACGTGCATCTCGTCGGCTGGATACCGGGCGTGATACCCGACTGGACGTTCACGCTCAGGGGCCAGTCGGTGAAGGAGCAGTCGCCATGACGCAGTGGCAGCGCAGGCTGCGCGGGGCGCGTGGTGACGAGCGGGGCTTTGTTGCCGCCGAGCTGGTGCTCGGTGTCGGGCTGCTCTTGTTCCCGGTCGCGCTGCTCGTGCTCACGCTGCCGACGTGGTCGGAGCGCCAGGCGACCGGCCGGGCGATCGCCCGCGAGGTCGTCGCGCACGGTCGCGGTGGAGGGCACCTGCGATCAAGTTGCCGCGAACGACGTCGTCCGGAGCATGGCGGGCAATCTCGGTCTCGATCCGGCCGATGTTTCGGTCGCGCTCAACTGCACATCGGGCTCGCCGTTGCCGCGCGGCGGGAGTCTCACGGCGAGCGTCACTGTGCTGATCCCGGCCGTCGCCATCCCCACGATTGCGCAAGTGGGGCAGCGGCACTGGACCATGCGTCACACCGAAGCGATCGACCCCTACCGCAGCTTCGAACCGTGAGGCGCGCCGTGCGACCGCGTCCCGACGTGCACGACGGCGATGCCCGCGGCGAGTGCGGCACGATCACCCTGTGGATCCTGGGCCTGTGCCTCATGCTCTTCGCTCTCGGGGGCATCAGCCTCGATCTGTGGCGGGCGTTCTCCGACCGCCGATCGCTCGCGTCCGCCGCCGACGCGGCTGCGGTCGTGGGCGGCACCGCGCTCGATGTCGACGCCTATCGCCACGACGGCGTCGTGCAACTGGATCCGGCGCTCGCCAAGGCTCGCGGTGGAAGCGAGCTTGCGCGATCAGGGGGATACGTCGGCACTGACAAACGTCCACGTGGACGCCGACACGCAAACGGTGCGGGTGACGGTGTACGGCGTGACGCACTTCTCGCTCCTGCAACTCCTGCCCGGCGCGCACGACTTCTCGATCACGGTCCACGCCAGCGCCCGTCCGCAAGCGTCGCCGTAGCGACACGCGCTGACACCTATCCAGAAGGGTTACGAGAGGACACGCGGATGTCTCTCGGGCTGGCTTGGGATGTCGGTGAAGGTGCAGTGACTCGTTACAACTTTCTCGGAATCCGCGAGGCTGTAAGGGTCCCGATGGTTATGACCGAGCCACTTCCTGTGCGGGATGAGGTCACTGTCTTCATCTGGTTCCCCTGGGCTCTGTTGCGTTGTCTCGGACCGTGCCGCGCCGGACTCGGACTTGGTGTCCGCGTCCATTTAGATCGTTCGGGCGAGTTCGCCGAACGCGTGCGCGACGCGCCGATTGGCGCGCGCATCAACCCCGAGTTCGTAGTGGCCGCGCCGAATGTTCTGCATCAGCGCGTGACCGCGCACGATCACTCGCGCCGAGTCGGTCGCGTTTGAGTCCACGCATCGGGCGGAGCCGGGCTTTGAGTCGCCCGTGGTCGGCCTCGATCCGATTGTTCGCGTACCGCGCCGTGTTGTGGAACACGGCCGGCATGAGCTCGTCAACGACCGCCAGCAGGGTCCAGGCCCGGTCGGTCACGACCTCGGCCGGTTCGTCGTGAGCGCCGAGCGCAGTGGCGAAGAACCGTCGCGCGGCCCGGGTGTCGCGCCTGGGGGAGACGTAGACGTCGATGATCTGGCCGTACTGGTCGATCGCTCGGTAGACGTAGCGCCACCGGCCGGCGACCTTCACATAGGTCTCGTCCACGTACCAACGGTCACCGACCGCGTGTCGGCACGGCCGGGCCGCCTCCGCGAGGAGCGGCGTGAAGCGCTGCACCCACCGGTAGACGGTGACGTGGTCGACCTCGATCCCACGCTCGGCCAGGAGCTCTTCGACATCGCGATAGGAAAGCCCGAACCGTAGGTACCAGCGCACAGCAAGGACGATGATCTCGGGTGGGAACCGGTAGCCCTTGAACGCCGAACTTTGGACCGCGGGTACCGGACGACAACGGCGACGCATCATCCCGCCACCCTCACCGCCCACCGCGACCATGCGCCAATGCAACAGAGCCTGGTTCAGACTGTCGGCGTCGACCAGGTGGGGTCGAGCAGGGTCGTGAGCGCCTCCATCTGCTCGATGTGGTGCGCGACGGACGTGCTCGGGAATCGGTAGTTGAGGATGGTCGCGCCACTCGCGAGATGTTCGTGCGCCTGCTCGATGACCCGGTCGGCTTCGAGCAGCGGATCGAGTGCCGGCTCGGGCCAGAGCGCCACGTCGAGCGGCCGCGAGCGCTGCGCCCATGCCGGCGTCTCCTGCGCGCGGTCGAGCATTGTGCGCACCTCGTCGGGTCCGATGATGAACGGCACCCACGCGTCGCCGAGCTCCACGGCTCGGCGGAGCGACGGCATGGTGCGGCCGCCGACCCAGATCGGCAGACGTTCCTGGATCCCGGTCGGGTCGACGACGATGTCATCGAACGACCAGTGCGGGCCTTCATAGCGCGGCTCGGCTCGCCCCCACGAGGCGCGGATGGCTCGGATCGCGTCGTCAGACCGTTCACCTCGGCCAGCGAGTTCGCGCCCGAGCATCGCGAACTCCTCCTGGAGTGATCCCACGCCCACTCCGAGGATCACACGTCCCTTGCTCAAGCGATCGAGAGTGCCGTAGTGCTTCACGACCTCGAGTGGGTGGTGGTACGGCAGCACGACCATGTTGGTGGCGAGGCGAACCCGGTCGGTCATGGCCGCGAGATATGACAGCGTGGACAGGAGGTCCCAGTAGCGCTTTCCCCGGCGTGCTTCGACGTCGATGGGCACCGCGATGTGCTCGCTCGCGGTGAGGTGGTGGTAGCCGAACTGGTCGGCCGCCCGCGCGACCGCGACGAGATCATCGACGGTCGCGTCGACCTCCCACGGGTTGTGCGCGCGTGGCAACAGGATGACGATCGGCGTGATGATCCCGAGACGCATGACCGCGCAGGTTACGTGCCGTCGAAGCTCGTCAGTCGCGGCAGCCCACGTTTCGGTGGCTACTGACGCCCGTACCGCGCTCAGGGGGCGCCGGGGAAGAGCTCGAAGCCCTCGAAGTCGAAACCGGACGAGACGATGCAGCAGACGAGAGCGTCCGTGTCCGACGGAAGGGTGCGTTGCCACAGCCTGTGGGTGCCGGAAACTCGTCCGGCATGCTGAGCAGGCGTTTCGCGCGACGTGATCGGATCCGTCGCGATGCCGCCCGTTCGTCTTCAGCTCGCCGGAGTCCCGACGAGCCAGCGGATCGTGCCGGAGTCCTCAGAGGGTCCGAACCCTGTCCGACCGAGACAAGCGTTCGGGGGCGATGGAGGACGCCGGAGCGTCACCGCTGACCGCCGGGCGGGCTCGGTCCGACGGCGCGAGCGCGTGATGCTACAAAACGATTTGCGCTCGCGGTGCGGTGATACGTGCGGTTCGGGCTCTCCTACGGCGACGCGAGGGTGCGTCCGCCGCGGAAGGATGGGTCGTTTTGTCGGGACGTCGGTTGAGCGGTGCTTCGTTCCCGGCGGCCGGGGGTTTCGATACGTGAACCGCTGACAGTCGGTGGCGCGCTCGCGCCACGACTGAAGAGCTCCGAGGTCGTGATATTCAGAGCCTGTGGCTGACACCCCGACGGCTCGAGGAGCTGTCCTGGGCGTTGCACTGGCGCTCATGTTGGCGTTGGGGGCGTGTGGCGGGGGTGGCACGTCGACGAGTGCGAAGCAGGCGACCCCGACCTCGACGGAGCCGACGACCACGACGACCTCGGTGCTGTCGACCCCGACGACGACGGCTCCGTCACCTCCGCCGCTTGCGCCAGCCCCGACGCTGGCGCCAGGGCTTGTCCAACTCACGATCGCGGGGCCCACCCACACCGACAGCTACGGAGCTTCTTCGGCGACTGGCAAGACGTCGACCATGATTGCCAGGACACACGCGCCGAGGTGCTGATCGCAGCGTCGGCTGTGCCGATCACGATGAAGCCCGGCACCTGCACCGTCGCGTCGGGACAGTGGACCGACCCGTGGTCCGCGCAGGTGACGACCGATGCGCGTGCACTCGACGTCGATCATGATGTTCCGCTCGCGAACGCGTGGCGATCAGGAGCTTGGGCGTGGGACTCCACCCGGCTCCACACGTACGCGAACGACCTCGCGGACGCTGATCACCTCAACGCGATCGTTCTCGGCGAGAACCGTTCGAAGGGCGACGGGGGACCCGAGCAGTGGAAGCCACCCTCGCCTGGGTCGTGGTGTCACTACGCGCTCGCCTGGGATCACGTGAAAGCGACGTGGGGGTTGACCGCAACCCCGGCCGAGTGGTCTGCGCTCGTGGCGATGACGGCGACGTGTTGACAAACCGTGCGCTCATCTGTTGAACGCGGCAGTACGAATCGCAGCGGTCGCCGCGAGGCGTCGGGGCTAGTAGCCAAGGCTCGCACTGGTTGCGCCTTGGTGGCGACCACGGGACTGGCGGTCTGTCGAGGAACAACCCGTCGCGTCAGAGTGCGCGACTGTGCTCTCCTCGGACGGAGACTGCGTTTGAGCGCCCGTGCCGGGCACAGCGTCCGCCGGTGTTGCTCGCGACTGGCGAGCGTCCTCGACCGGCACTTCTGCCGTACCCGTAGGCGCGTAAGGCAAGTCCGGTGGGCTCCGGACGCGGATACGCGGATCGTCCAGCGCTCGTTCTTCCTCTGACCTGCTAGCGACGCAGCGTGCGCCGAGTAGCGATCAGCAACCCGACGCCGACGAGGATCAGGAGGCCGCCTGCCGCCAGTACTGGCAGTACGTCAGGGCCGGTCGACACGAGGACATGAGTTTGAGGAGGAATCGTCGTCGGGATGGCGGGGGTCGTCGTCGACGAGCTTGGGACCGTTGTCGAGGGGTCGGAGACGTTCAGGCCGACGGTGACAGTCACGCTCCCAGCGGTGGTCGAGGAAGTGACCTTGATCCTGATGGTGTCTGGTGCGACCGGGGCGGTCGGTGTGCCGGAGACGACACCGGTCACCGGGTCGAAGACGATTCCGGGCGGGACGTCATCGAGGAGGTCGTAGCTGACGGTCCCCGTGAAGCCGGAGGGCGCCAGCGGTGCGCTCTCCATCGGCACGCCCTGCTCGCACGAGATGTACTGCGCCTCGGGCGTGACCGCCAGGTCGACCAGGTTGAAGGTCAGCGGCGCCGGGGTGCTGCCGTCGGTGTTGTTCACGCTGCCGACCACCCAGGTCGACGAGGTGCCAAAGCCAGGTGCCGTGAGGACGCCGGCCGTGAACTTCACAGTGATGGGCGACGGAACCGACGCACTCTCGGTCACGAGCCGGAGGTTGTAGAAGCCGGCGGTAGTGAGCTTGAACGAGCAGTCGACGTGCTGCGAGCTGGTGATGGCTTGGCCGTTGCCATCGACCAACGACGCGATCCCACAGGTGCCCGGACCGCTCCATTGAACCTGGGTGGGCTGCAAGTAGCTTGCGTCGACGCGCCATGCGTCCGAGATTCGGAAGAGGGCGCCGTCCATGGTCCCGGAGCTGTCAGCGACCGTCACCGAAAACTCGGGCATGGCGGCGCCGTGGCCAGCGGTCGTGATGTTGCTCGAAGGAGTCGTGACGCCAGCGGCTGCCGGAGCCACTCCAACGAAGACCGTCAGCATCCCCATTGCCAAGAACGCGGCTGCCGCGCGAACTCCTCGATGCCTCACGACTCAATGCTACGAGGGAACCCTGCACGAAGCCTTGATGCTCACCGGACCCGGCGACGAGGGCCTCTTGCCAAGCCACTGTCCAGAGATTCTTCGGAATGGGGTGGCGGGGGTCACGTCCGCTGAGGTGGTGTGCGATGACGGTCGCGTCAACCTCGTGGTGATGTTCTATCCGACTTCGGCGAGTTGTGCTGCGGTCACCTCCCGGGGCTGGTCGGCGAGGTCGCCATCGATGACGCGCATGCGGGCTTTGGTGAGGCTCTCGGCGCTCATGTAGCGGCGTGCGACGGCCCACTCGTCGTGTTGTTCGGCGAGCACGGCGCCGACGAGACGGATCATCGAGGAGCGGTTCGGGAAGATCCCGACGACGTCGGTGCGACGGCGGAGTTCCTTGTTGAGTCGTTCTTGGGGATTGTTGGATCGGATCTGACGCCAGTGCTCTTTGGGGAACGCGGTGAAGGCCAACACGTCGGGAGCGGCGTCGACGAGCATCACTGCCGCGTCGGCGAAGCGTTCCTCGAGTTGGGCGACGACCCGTGCGTGTTGCGCCCAGGTGGTGGTCGGCGTCGGGTTGTTCGAAGATCGAGCGCACGAGGGTCGCGACCATCGCTTGCGCGGACTTCGGCACGCGGGTCAGCAAGTTGCGCACGAAGTGTGTGCGACACCGCTGCCAGCTCGCGCCGGGCAACACGCCGCCGATCGCGTTCTTCAGCCCTTCGTGGGCGTCGGAGATCACCAGCTGCACGCCCGAGAGGCCCCGGGCGACCAGCGACCGCAGGAACGCGGTCCAGCCGGCGCCGTCTTCGGTGGTGAACACGTCCACACCGAGGATCTCGCGGTGTCCCTCGACGTTCACGCCGGTCGCGATGACACACGCGACGTTCACGATCCGGCCGCCTTCGCGGACCTTCTGGGTGAGCGCGTCGACCCACACGTACGTGTAGGGACCAGCGTCGAGGGGCCGGGTTCGGAACGCTTCCACGATCACATCGAGAGACTTGGCGAGCTCGGAAACCTGCGACTTGGAGATCCCCTCGATCCCCATCGCCTTGACGACATCATCGACGCGCCGCGTCGAGACACCCTCGACGTAGCACTGGGCGACGACCGCGACCATCGCCTGTTCCGCCCGCCGACGCGGCTCGAGCAACCACCCCGGAAAGTAACTCCCTTGACGGAGCTTCGGGATCGCCAAGTCGATCGTGCCCGCCCGGGTATCCCACCGACGTTGGCGATACCCGTTGCGGACATTCGACCGCTCCCGGGTCCGCTCCGCGTAGCCGGCGTTACACACCGCCGATGCCTCCGCGCCCATCAACTGCTCCACGAACGTCTGCCAACATCGAGCGGACCAGATCCGGATCCGCCTCCGCGAGATGCTGCACGAGCCACTCGCGCGGGTCCATCATGTTGGGGACTGCCACCGTGTTCCTCCTCATGTCGATCCTTGTGGAAGGTCTTCATGAGGTTGACGCGGTGGCCGTCGCGTCCGAGGGACCCTCAGCCCCTCAAACGACTACCCCGCACACCACACCCGTGGACGTGACTTCGCGATGGGGACCGACATCGAACCGGTACCGGTGACCGGATTGGCAGCGAACTTCTCGCCGATGCCACGAATAGCGCCGCCACCCTTCGGAAGAGAAATGGATGGCGGAGCGAGTTGCCATTGATCTGAGGAATCTCTTGTCCCGTCGTTCGCGCCCGGCTGGTTTTCCTCGCTCGTGCTGGGCGCCACCGCCACCCCCTCCAGGTCGCGTCAGAAGTCAGGTCGTGTGCCGATCGGGCTCCGTGCCGCGTGTATAGCTGAGGCTCGTGGCGAACGCCACCGAAGATAGACGGCGAACGCTGTCGAGCATGCGCGCGAGTTGCTGGACGACGCGGTGGGCCACCAACTCGGCAGCGAAGGCGAGAACGCAGATGGTCGCATCGACTATCGAGCGCATCTGGCGAGTCTTGAGCTCGCAGTTGCGAAGTGTCGAGACTGCCAAGGGGGCGCCGGATCCGCTGGTTGATCTCGGACCGCTCAGCCGTGCCCTTCCTGATGCAACCCTGAGCGATTACCAGGAGAAGTTCATCCTCGATGGACCGATCGAAGGTCGGTCCATCGGCCCCATCAGCTTCGGTGGGATCTCGGTGGCCCCCGGAGACGCTGTTCCTACAACCGTCACCGCGCTGCACCGCATCGGAGGCCAGGAACCCATGGAACTCGTCAACAACCTGGCAGGTCATTACACCTAGCGCGTGCACCGCCGCTGTGCGAGCCTATGGAGCGCGGTGGTCGAGGGGGGAGGCTCTAGTGGATCCAATAACTGCAGTTGTTGCTGCGATCGTCGCTGCTGCGTCGTCGACCGCGGGCACAGTGGTCAGCGAGGAATTGAAAAAGGCGTATGGGGCGCTCAGGTCGAAGATCCTCTCCTTGTTCGGGAGCGACCCGGTCGTCGAGGTCACCGTCGACGCAGTCGAAACAAACCACGAGTCGCCCAAGGCAGTGGCGGCCTTGACGCGTGCCCTCTCCGCGTATGACCTCAAGGACCCTGAACTCCAGGAGCTCGCCGAGAAGGTCCACCAGGCCGTGGGCCCGGCGCGAATCGAGAACGCGTTGCGGGTAGCAGAGAACGCCGTCGCGGACAACAACCGGGTAAAAGTGACGCCCTCGCCGGACTTCGCCGGTTCGATCAAGAACGAGATGGAGGTCGGGAAGGGCGCGCACGCCACGGGCAACGATGTGGGCGTGAGCTTCATCGATTCGTCGGACCCGTTGCCTCCTGGCTGAACGATGACGACACCAGGAGCGGCCGGCGAGCGCGTCTTCGTCGGGCGGGATGCCCTCCTCACGGAAATGGTCAGGGAGCTAGACGAGGGTGTCCACCTGCGCGCCGACGACCTGAGTGGCCCGGTCGGCATGGGCAAGTCCGCGTTGCTCGCTGGGCGGAGTCCGCCGCAGATGCTCAGAGGGGCGATGCCGCGTTCGCGGTTCACGTCATCGACATTGACGACTACGACCCGGGGTGTCCAGGCGACACCGGTGACACGATCTCCCTCGGTGCCATCAAGAAGAACTTCGACGCGCTCAAGCGTTTGGGCACAGAGGTTCTCGAGCGCGCTCCAACCGGAGCTGTTGCCGAGGTTCGACGCCGCAGTCGATGAGGCGTTCAAGGCCGTGATCATCACGCCCGGCGGGCTCAACATAACCAACCAGATGGTCGTCGGCGACTTCGCACGAGTCGAGGGCGCGGCGGTGACGACGAAGCTCGACAGCCTTGCGCAGCAGGTCACGACCGCCTTCCAGAAGGCGGGGCTCCAGGTGGCCGAGGAGTTCGTCGACTGCCTCAACGTCGTTGCCAGCGAGCGTCCGCTCCTGTTGCTCGTCGACGACATTGATCGGATTGCCAATCAGGAGATCGGCACCTGGCTGCGCGGTGTCCTGGAGAACCTGCAGCGAGCCGTCATCGTCATGACACACGAGCCCGGAGAATCACTCGAGCTGCCTCCTGGCCTTGGGTCGACCTTGAAGCTCGCTCCGCTCAGCGAGGACGAGGTCGGCGAGTATCTGCGCCAGCGGCCCGTCCCTGACGGGTCGTCGGAGCTGGCACGGCTCGTGCACGCGTACAGCGGCGGTCGCCCGGTGGTGGTCGGGCTCGTCCACGACTTGCTCCTCGATCCCGACAGTGGATTGACGATCGAGGACCTCAGCGACGGACTCCTGCGGCTCCCGGCGGACCCCGAGGACCGTCTGGCTGTGGTCGTCAAGAACATGGTCGAGCGCTTCGAAGGCGAGTTGCTGATGAAGGCCCTCCAGGCCGCGAGTGTCCCTCGTTATCTGGACGCCGAGCTGCTCGCGCGTCTCTTGGAGGACGGGTTCGGCGAGCACGAGCTGGACCTGCCCAAGATCATGCGAGACCTCGAGTCGTTCAGCTTCATCGACGAGTTCACTGCCGGCGCCGAGCGGGTTCACTACGTCCGGGTGCACCCGTTCATCCGGCGAGGCCTTGTCGAGCAGATGCGGACGAGGGAACGGTCTCGTGTTTACACCGCCCTGCACGAGTGTGCGGCGCGCTACTGACTTCGACAAAGTGATCTCCGAGGATCGCGACTACGGCGAGATGTTCAGCTACGAGAGCCCCGAACAGCAGGAGATCACGCGACAGTGGCTGTACCACCTGGCTCGCTGCGCCGATGTGGAGCTCGCGCTGCTCCAGGTCAGCCGGGTCTTCCTCGACGCGTTCTGGTGGTGGGGCAACTACGTGCACTTCAACTTTTGCGAAGAAGTGGCGACGGACCTCCGGCATTTGGCCACCGAAACCGATTCCGACGCCGCAAAGCTCGTGGCGGATGCGGTCCGCACCATCCTCGACCAGTACCCGAAGCGGTCGCTCTACCGTCTTGACGCCGAGTGGGGGGTGTACCCGGACGCCAATTGGCAGGCGGTCGAAGATGCCCTGTTCAAGATCCAGGACAAATGTGGGCTGGAGGACCAGTCGGACGCCTGGACGATGCTCCAGCAGCGAGTGGCCGCGTTGGTCGAGATCTTCCTTGCGCACTGCTACCGCTACCGGGGAACCATGCCCGAGACGGCTGCCGAGGCCTATGGCAACGCATCGGACCTCCTGGCAGCGATCGACGAAGCGGTTGCGTCGAAGCAGGAGGCGCCTGATTCGGGCAAAGAGCCAAGCGCACCGGGGTGGGACCGTGCGTGGGTCGTCTTCGAGCGTGCCGACCTGGCCTTCGAGTGCGGCCAGATCGAAGAGGCTCTCGCTGGTTGTACCGAAGCGGCTGCGCTCGCGTACCAGGCGCCGGCGGAGGAGCGCGACGAGGAGGTCATCGCCAACATCCACCGGCTACGAGGCGATTGCCTGTGGCAGTCGGGCGACCGTGAGGCGTCGGCCGGAGAGTACGGCGCGGCCGTGATGCACTCGTACCTGTTCCACTCCTCGAGTTCCAGCGAAGCACCCGACGAGTACACCATGCAGTTCTACTTCGAGACGCGGGGCGGGCGCTCGAGAAGCTCCTGCGCGCGTGGGGCGAGGACGAGGACGAAGGTGTGCTGATTGCGCAGGTGATGCAGAAGGTGGTGCCTCGGCGTGAGCCAGCCCCGGAGTTGTCGAAGGAACGGCTTCGCGAACTCGTCGACGCGGGAGCGCTCCTGGACCTCTCGAACACGCTCTTCCCCGCTGGTCCCGACGCTGCAGACCTCCACGTTGGCGGGTCGGAATTCATGAACCAGGTGCGTCGCATTCGACGCGACGGCCGGCACAGCTTCGAGCACGACCTCCTCGTGTCGCCAGCAGGCTAACGGCGCCAGTCGTAGTGGCGGTTCACGGTCGCGATGGTGATGTCGTAGGACTCGAAGAACTCGCTGCGCCCCCGCTCCCGAGTGGCGGCATGGTCTGGTTGGTCCCGCCATGCCGCAATCGCTTCCGGGCTCTCGAAGCGGGCGACCGCCAGCTCACTGCCATCTTCGCCCCCGTAACCTTCGATGCCCACGAACCCGGGGATCTCTGACACGAGCGCGAGCATTCGCTCGAAGGCCGCCTCGTACTCGGCCTGGTCGATGTCCTCGCGCGTGTGGATCTTGAACAGAACGATCTCCATCTCGGCATTGTGCACGTTGCGTCCCCGGGGTGTCGACAGCACGCACGACACCGGTGGCACAATCGGCGGCATGGAGACGATGCCGCTGGCGACCGCCCCCGAGCCGTTGTTCCGCCGGCTGTACGACGAACTCCTCGATCCGGCGTTCCCTCCAACCGAGCTGATGACCTATGACGAGCTCAAGGGCGCGGTGGAGTCAGGAGAGGCCACGGGACTGGTCCTTGCAGAAGACGACACCCCGCTGGCCGGCGTCGTAACGGAGAACTATCTCGACGGCCGGGTCACGCTCCTCGCGTACCTCGTCGTGTCGGCCGGCCACCGCAGCCAAGGGCTTGGCACTCACCTGCTCGACCGCGCCTGTGCGCCGACGAAGGCCTTGGTTCTGGCCGAGATCGAGGACCCACGCTTCCACGCCGCCGATGAGCTGACTGGTGACCCCGCGCGCGCCTGCGCTTCTACCAGCGCTACGGAAGCATGCTGCTGCCGATCCCGTACGCCCAACCATCGCTGCGACCGGATACGCCGCGAGTCGAAGACATGCTCCTTATTACGATCCCTTCGGCGATCGATCCGGCACCCGACCTCGACGGCACGCTCGTCGCCGCGTTCCTCGAGCAATACTTCCACGCCTGCGAAGGCGTTAACGTCGACAGCGAACCCGACTACCGCGCGATGCGGGCGGCCGCCCTCGGCCCGGCTGGCAGCCTGGCGCCGGTGACCCTTGACGACCTCAAGGCCGCCCGGCCCTCACGGGCCTGATAGGAGCGCCCTGTGGGTGCCGGAAACTCGTCCGGCGCGCTGAGCAGGCGTTTCGCGCGACGTGATCGGATCCGTCGCGATGCCGCCCGTTCGTCTTCAGCTCGCCGGAGTCCCGACGAGCCAGCGGATCGTGCCGGAGTCCTCAGAGGGTCCGAACCCTGTCCGACCGAGACAAGCGTTCGGGGGCGATCGAGGACGCCGGAGCGTCACCGCTGACCGCCAGGCGGACTCGGTCCGACGGCGCGAGCGCGTGATGCTACAAAACGATTTGCGCTCGCGGTGCGTTGGTACCTGCGGTTCGGGCTCTCCTACCGCGATGCGAGGGTACGTCCGCCGAAGGGATGGGTCGTTTTGTCGGGACGTCGGTTGAGCGGTACTTCGCTCCCGGCGGCCGGGGGTTTCGATACGTGAACCGCTGACAGTCGGCGGCGCGCTCGTGCCACGACTGAAGAGCTCCGAGGTCGTGAGATGATCAGAGGCTGTGGCTGACACCCCGACGGCCCGAGGAGCTGTCCTGGGCGTCGCACTGGCGCTCATGTTGGCGTTGGGGGCGTGTGGCGGGGGTGGCACGTCGACGAGTGCGAAGCAGGCGACCCCGACCTCGACGGAGCCGACGACCACGACGACGACGGTGCTGTCGACCCCGACGACGACGGCTCCGTCACCTCCGCCGTTTGCGCCAGCCCCGACGCTGGCGCCAGGGCTTGTCCAACTCACGATCGCGGGGCCCACCCACACCGACAGCTACGGAGCTTCTTCGGCGACTGGCAAGACGTCGACCATGATTGCCAGGACACACGCGCCGAGGTGCTGATCGCAGCGTCGGCTGTGCCGATCACGATGAAGCCCGGCACCTGCACCGTCGCGTGGGGACAGTGGACCGACCCGTGGTCCGCGCAGGTGACGACCGATGGGCGTGCACTCGACGTCGATCATGATGTTCCGCTCGCGAACGCGTGGCGATCAGGAGCTTGGGCGTGGGACTCCACCCGGCTCCACGCGTACGCGAACGACCTCGCCGACGCTGATCACCTCAACGCGATCGTTCTCGGCGAGAACCGTTCGAAGGGCGACGGGGGACCCGAGCAGTGGAAGCCACCCGCGCCTGGGTCGTGGTGTCACTACGCGCTCGCATGGGATCACGTGAAAGCGACGTGGGGGTTGACCGCAACGCTGGCCGAGTGGTCTGCGCTCGTGGCGATGGCGGCGACGTGTTGACCAACCGTGCGCTCATCTGTTGAACGCGGCAGCACGAATCGCAGCGGTCGCCGCGAGGCGTGCTGGTCCAGGCGTCCCAGATCGCCGGTTGATGGCTGACGTTGGCTGGTTCTTCCGACTACTGACGAGAACCACGATGACTCAGTTCTGGTGCGCTCGCTGTAGTTCCCACGGTCGTTGGTCAGCTGGCGTGCACCAGTTGAGGGTTCATTTCGCTGCGCGCGGATCCTCATGACTGTCGGTTGCGGATTCCGGTGGATGTGGGCGTGTCACGACGATCCCCGCGGTGGCGATGAGCAGCACAACGATCGTGAAGATCCGTTCGCTCCTCGGCACCTCGAAGAACAAGGCGTACACCTGGAGCGACAGGGCGAGGATCTGCGCGGTGAGGGGCAACGCGATCGCCCGCCAGCCGGTCACGGTCACGGGATCGAGCCGGCCTGGGTGGGGCAACCAGGCGGTGTAGGCGATGAGCGTGCTCCCGGCGAGCAATAGGGCGTCGAACGTGGTCCCAGTCTTGTACGAGTGCCCGAGCGCGTCGGCCGAGTAGATGGCATCCGCGATGCCCAACGCGGCGAAGCCGATGCCGAGGGCGATCCATGTTCGGCCGGGCCGCCAGCCCATCAGCGCCAACACGCCGAGGGTCGCGCCGACGATGATCGCGTCGCCGAGCGGGTACGCAAACTCGACCGCGTCGGCGAGGGTAGAGGCATTGGAGTGCTGCGCGGCGGGCTGCAAGAACAACGCGACCATGGGCGTCGCGACCAGCAGCATCACCACCAAGCCGTCGAGCCAGCGGTAGAGATCGAACTCCGGCACTCGGTCGCGCACCAGCAGCACCAGCGCGGCGACGATGAGCGGATACCAGGCGAGCCAGAACACGTCGGAGACGCTCGTGATCTCCGCAGGATCGCCGCGGAAGCTCCAAATCGTGTCGCCGATCGCCCAGGCGACGAGGGCGGCGCCGATCAGAAACCAGGCGGCCCGGCTCCGTTCGGCACGGGCCGCTCCCACAAGGCAAACCAGCGCGGTGACCCACACGGCCACGTTGCTCAGCCAGTTGTCGAGGAAGTCGTGAGCGCCCTCCCCGCCGAAGCCAGTCGTGCCGTGCACGGCGAGGACGACGGCGGCGGCGCCAAGACCGATCCACACAACCCGCAACCAAACGGGTTGGGGACGGACCGGCCGACTCTGCTGAACACTCCGTTCAGGCTGTTCCGGCGGCTGGTTATTCGCACCCTCGACCACCGGCACCTCCGACGGTGCCTCCATTCCGCACATCCTGCCACGACACCACGCACAGATTGCCCAGACGGGGCACGCAATGCCGCGAGCGCAGGCCGCACATATATCGATCTGGTCGACCTGTCGCGAACGCGTGTCCCGAAGTCTCGCGTCCGGGTATCCCTGATCAAGCCGGGACCGTGGCGGTCGCGACGGTTGCCGTGCGGCAGATGAGGGATAGGCCTGGTTGCCAAGGAGCCCGCTCGGAATCCAGCATGTGCGAACGGTGCATCTGCCGAAGTCGGACCAACCAGCTGTCGTGAGGCGCGCGTCGCCTACGGCGTCACCTCGTCCACAACGGTCAGGTCGACGAACTCCGGAGCGCCGTGGAAGATCTCTGCCATCGTCGCCCTCGCGGCCTGCAGTCCCTCCTGGCGTCGCGGATCGTTCTCGCGGCGGCGAGCCGCCTCCTCGTTCGGTGGAGCGCAGTAAACCTGACCACGCTGGGAGCCTCCGCACTGCACGTCGAAGACCAAGGCCCTACGGCTCATCCCCGCGGTCGCAGCTCGTCAGTCGGTAACGGCAACCACTTCTGGCCGCGCATTGATGCTGGTCACTGAGCCGATCGAGGAATTGGTACCCCACAGGGTCGCGGGTTCGAATCCTGTCGTCCGCTCCACCCCGGGCTTGTGCCCTACGTCGCCGGTGCGTCCGTGGCCGGTGCGTCCGCTACCGCGGGGTGCGGAACCAACGACGCGTCCAGCGCCGGCGTGTCCGGAAGCGCGTCGACCTCCGCCCGGATCCACACGACGAGGTCCCGTTCGTCCTGGCCACGGATGGTGACGGTTCCAGCGTCGGCTGGGCCCTGCGTCGGTGTGGACGGCAGGCCGACACTGATCGAGACGGGGCCGGATCCGTCAGGATCGAGACGGAATTGCTGCGGTTCCGACTCGAGCGCGAATCCGTCGATCGGCGCGTCGTAGCAGGAGATCACTGCGGGTTCGGGCCGGGTGTTCTCGACGATGAGGCTGACCGCGACGGTGGTCCCGACGATGCCTCGGACGTCGACGACGACGCTGTCCGCGATATCAGCAGCACCACCGCCGAGCAGCGCCTCGGCGAGGCGCTCGAGTGACTCGTCGACGACGCCGAGCACATCGGAGGCGAGGTCACTGTTCAACTCCGCCATGGCGATCAAGTAGTCGGGGAGCCGCCGTTCGAGAAAACCGCGAGCCGCCGTCTGCATGACGTCAGAACTCAGTCGACCGGCCGTGACCTCCTCCCGCACGACGGTCAGCAGGCGCGACGACCACGCCTGCTGGTCGGAGACCCACGTCGCATACCGCTGGTACCAGGCGGTCCACGCCAAGGTGTCGGACGACAGCGGGGCGAGCGGCATTGCGGGTGGTGAGCCGATCCGACCGGCCTGACCGTCGGGAACGAGCTCCTGCAGGTACGCCTCGAGATGCTGAGCCACTAATCGCAGCGACTCGGACATGAACCGACTCGTGACCTGCGTGAGTTGGCGGTACGCCTCAGGCCCGCGTTCGGTGCTTTGTCGTGTGAGCTCGTTGGTCCAGGACTCGGGATCGATTCCCGGCGCGGTCGCTGCCGCCAAGAGGCGTCCGAAGTTGGCCGTCGAAGCCGTGGAACGCGCGACGGTCTCGTCGACGAGAGACTGCAACCGCGTGGTCCACTCCGGCCGAGCGGGTCCCGTGCCGTCAGTCATTGACGACACAACGATTCGTTAGCAGCAGGAGCACGAGCACGAGGCGTGGTAGGCGTCGCAGTCGCGGGGGAGAACGGCGATCGCCACGACGATAGGTCGGACGAGACATCCGCCGACGCGGATCGTGACGTAGCCGACTTCGCAGTCGTCGACGTCGATGCGTTCGCGCTCCCGCGAAATGGACGCGACCTCGGCGTCTTTCGTTCGGGCCGGGGCCTTCTGTCCGGCAGCCTTCTTCGGGGTCTGCGGATCGGCGTCCTGCGCCGCGTCGCTGCACTCGATCTCGACGAGGAGATCGATATCGGTGGTGCTGCAGGGCTCGAGCGAGAGTGGCGATTGCGGTGTGACGCTGACCTGCCAAGGCAGCACCCGGCCGCCGGAGCTGCGGACTTCGCTCACGTCGAGCGTGACGTCCTCGCGAATCTTCCGCGTGTCGTTCTCGATCTCGATCGGTACGACGCGCCGCTCGAAGCACCGGGCGTAGACCACGTAGTCCGCGTCGACGATGCAGCACTCGCACCGGCAGTCGTGGTGATGTCCGCAGCCACACTCGTGGTCATGGTGGTCATGGCACCCGCAGTCGTGATCGTGATGGTGGTGATGACCGCGGTGATACTTGCCCTGCCGACCGGTCGGGGTGTGATACGGCCCGGTCGGTACCGCGTAACCAGTCGGCATGTACGACTGTGTGACGCCGGCGAGCTGGTTTTGGAGGTCCTCGAGCGCCCGCTCGTAGCCGAGCCGGAACGAGTCGAGGTAGGCGGGCAGGTCCATCATCTGCATGCGCGCCTCGTCGTGGGACCACCCGTAGTACATGGGTGCGCCGCGAGGTGCGTAGCTTCCGTGGTGACCGCGGTTGTGACGATGTGTCCCGGTTGCGCTCATTCGAGACTCCTTCGAGGGCTTCAGGTCAACAGGTCGACGTTGAAACGGTCATTGACGATTCGAGGCAGGGCACGAACGTGTTGGCCGGTGGTCAAGCCGGCCGGAACCACGATGTCGATCCCGATCCTGGCCCACTCAGCCGGCCCGATCGTCGGGGTCGCGGCCAGCGTGAACGTGAGATCGAGGGCAAGTGGGGCGAGGCTGGTCGCCGGCTGCACTTGGACGATCCCGCTGGCTCCCACGCCGAGCAACCGCTGGCCCGCGCTCACTTCGAACAACGGTTCATTCGGAATCGACGCGACGGTGACCGCGACATTGCCGACGTTCCGAACGATGGCGGCGGTCGTGATCGTCGACCCGGGCAGCACGCCAGTGAACACGGGCTGCTCCGGAAGGACCGCCACTTGCCGCGTTGGCGAGGACGACCAACGTCGCGGGAATGGTCTGGGCCCCGATCGACGTCGAGAGGTCGACGTGCGCCGGGTATTGGCCCGGGGGCGTGAACGGCTCCATCCCGAAGCCGATCGACAGGCGCTTGAACGACTTGTCGGCGAGCGACGCATCCGATGGGAGCGGGATCGGGCCGGTCTGGTCGACGCCCGCGACCTGCACGGAGAGCGTCGCACTGTCGATCTTGACATCGCCGCCCGTGTTGTTCTCCAGCCAGATCTCACCCTTGGCCGTCTCACCCCCTCCGACCAGCAGTGCAGTCGGAGATCCAGCGACGTCGAGTGGCACGGCTTACTCGTCGGGGTCGAGGACCCGCACCCGGATCCCTCGATCACCGGAGAACTCCGTCGACGGCGGTCGGCGGTGTTCGCTGTGTCCGAAGTGCTCGATGACCTGCGGACGCCGTGGGCTGTCGATCAACTGCTTCGACTCTCCGTCGTAGCTGACACCCATGTACTCGACTCCGAACATCGTGTAGCCGATGTGGTGGCGATACGGCTGGCGAACCACGGTCTCGGGGAGCGGAGCCAGCTTGTACGTCTGGCAGGTGTCGACTGCCACCGGCTTGAGGTCGATGTTCTCGTTGAGCGTGACCGGCTTCAGGTCGACGTTCTCGTTGACCGTCAGGGGCTTGTCCGTCCCTCCGACGTTGACGTTCTCCGTGAGCGTGACGGGCTTGAGCTCCATGCTCTGGGCGAGAGGCTTGTCGGTCCCTCCGACGTTGACGTTCTCGGTGAGCGTGAAGGGTTTGAGCTCGATCGTCTCGGTCAGGGCGACCGGATGGTCCTTGTCTCCGCCCTGGATCGTCACGTTGCTCGACACGGATGCGCTGCTGCCGCCTCCGCCTCCACCCGTGAACGCGCCGATGATGTCGTCAATTCCGAACATGGCAACGCGCTTTCGGCCGTGGGGACGGGGTTACGCGAACGGTAACAGACATGCTTTGCCCGCTCAACGCTTTGCTCATGAGGCGATGCATTCTTCCAGGGGCGAACGCATGTGAACTTCGACGTTCCACCCGTCGCCCGGCGCGGCAACCGCCGCGACGTATTGCTGCGGAGCGGCGAGACGGCGGACCGTGACGTGAGGTGGCCACGCCGGGGCGTAGAAGCAATTCGTCGCCTTGCTCGCCGCTTCGAGGCTGACGAACTCCTCCAGGGACGCGACGCCGATCTCGGCCAGGGCGCCGAGGTCGAGCCGATCGGGAATCTTCTCGATGTCGATGCCGACCCGGAGGTCGCGCGCGATCGCCAACGCGATCCAATCGCCGCTGTGCGACCAGCTCACGGTGACGTCGCTGTCGGCGATCCACCGGCGATCGTCACCCACGAGCGGGACGTCGGCGGCGGGTATGCCGAGCCGTCGACCGATCTCCGTCCGTGCCGCCACTCGTGCGGAGACGGCACGGTCGCGGTCGCGCGGCAGCCCCAGGCGCGAGATCTTCTCCGTGTCGTCGGGACCGACCACTGTGATGAATGCCGGCGCGTCCGCGGCGCCGCGTACGACGGGCAGCAGCCACGCATCGATTCTGGTCGAGGTCATCGCCGTCATGATCGCAAGCGCGATCGAACGATGCGGTACTCCCAGGCACCGGACGCCATCTGCTCGTAGACGGGCGAGCCCGGTATCGGCGAGGAAGTTGTCGATGGTCGCGTCGCGGGCTCCGAACGCCTCAGTGCGGTTCTCCGCGACTTCGTCGCACGACGCGAGCACGTTGGCGGTGATCGCGCGGTCGACGACTGTGGTGAACCCGAGCGCACCGAGGATCGCCTGCACTTCCATCCAGCGTTGGCCGGCCAACACGTCGGTGTGCAGGAACCACCCACCCGGTCGGAGGACCCTGCTTGACTTCGCCGAGGAACGCGCGCATGTCGGGGTAGGTGTGCGATGACTCGAGGTTCGTGACCACGTCGAACGACTCGTCGTCGAAGGGAAGGTTCTCGGCGTCGCCCACCTCGAATCGCAGGGCGGCCGCACGATGCGCGTTGCGGCAGAACGCAATGGCTTCTGGTGAGAGGTCGACACCGGCCGCCTCGGCACCGAATTGCTCGGCGAGGAGCGACGCGGTGCCGCCCCGGCCGCAACCGACATCGAGTGTGACCTTCCCTTCGAGCTCCGTGGCACCCACGAGCTCGAGGGCGAGGCGGATCGAGTTGCGGTTGGGTACGTCGTCGGGCACCTCGAACGTGGCTTCGTCGCCGTAGCCCTGGCTGACGTAGCCGTAGTTCAGGAAGAACGACGCCTCGCCCATGCCGGTTGCCGCGAGCCGTCGGCTGACGTCGTCGTAGAACTCCCGATAGCTGGCCTTGGCTAGGTCGCCCGGACCCTCGATCGGCCCAGTGGCCACAGCAACCGATTCGGCGGTCACGCCCGGGCCGGGATGCGAGTCCGCGGCGTCGACAACGCCGCCGGTGAGCTCGGCCTGCTCGATCAACTCCGCCAACTCCCTGATGGTCGGCGCCTTGAACAGCTGGAGCACCGGCATCTCGATCTGGAAGCGGTCGCGGATCTCCGACGCCACCTGCACTGCGAGAAGGGAGTGTCCGCCGAGGTCGAAGAAGCGATCGTGGACGCCGACCTTGTCGAGCCCGAGCTGCGAGGCCCAGATCTCGGCGAGCGTGCTCTCCGTCTCTGATGCCGGTTCGACGAACGGCGAGGCGAGGTTCGGCCGGGGATGGCGCTGACCACCCGCAGCGGGCTTGGCGACCTCGGACCGCCGGACCCAGGATTCGAGACGCGCGTCGAGGTCACCGACCGCGATGACCATGTGAGATCCGACGGGCGCGCGCAGCAGGCGGAGGAACGCCTCCTGGCCCTCTTCCGGCCGGATCGCGGTGGGCATCCCGGCCATCTGGGCCTCGGCGGCGTTGTCCCATGCGTCCCAGCCGATGCTGAGCCACGTGGGGCCGCCTCGCGTCGCGATGCTGTCGAGGACGGCGTTCGCGCCCGCGTAGGCCGAGAGGCCGAGCCCGCCCAGCACCGACGAGATCGACGAGTGCAGCACCCATCGGGAGGGCTCTCGCCCGCGCAGCGCCTCGATCAGGAGCTCCAAACCGTGCAGCTTGGGTGAGATCTGGTTGGCGATCACCGACCGCCCCGTCTCGGCGACCGGGCCGAACGCGGCCGGGCTCGACGTTCGCGGCGCCGTGGATCACCACGTCGACCGCGCCGAAGCGCTCGCACGCCGCGTCGACGGCCGCGCGGACCTGCGCCTCGTCGCGCAGGTCGGCCGTGAGCACGAGCACGTCGTCGCGGACGGATCGCATCTCGGCCAGCCGTCGAAGGATCTCCCGCTCGTGTTCGTCGAAGCTTGGGTCCTCGGACCGCTCGAGCCACTGCTCCGGGTCCGGGAACGACGAGCGGCCGACCAACACCAGGCGGGCGTCGACCGGACTCGAAGAGCGATTCGCCGAGCGTGATGCCCATGTAACCGAGACCACCCGTCACCAGCACGACCGGTTGCTCGGGGAGCCAATGCGACTCATCGGTCTCGGCAATCGGCGATGGTCGATAGGCGCGGACGAATCGTTCGCCGTTCCGAAGCGCGACATCGGGTTCGGGAGCGGTCGTGGTGAGCTCGGCGAGCAGGAGATCCGGAACCGTCGAATGCGTCGTCGACGTCGACGTGGGTGAGGCGGAAACCGGGATGCTCTTGAGGGAGGACCCGGGCTGCCCCGACGCTGAACGCGCGTGCCGGGTCGACGACATCCTCGGGAAGCAATCGATCGGTGCCCCGCGCCGCGAGCACGATCGGCAGCGGTCGCACCGTGGTGCGGGGGCCGAGCGCATGACCGAGCTGCAGCGCACCGAGGAACAGCGCGTAGCCGCCGGTGTCGAGGCCGGTCGAGTCGGGCGCTTCCGCGGCCCAACAGTCGACGACTCCGGCCAGCCGTCCGCTGGCGCAGACCTCGGCCGCCATCCGTTCGTAGGAGTCGGGGTCGTCGGGGTCCACGACGAACTCGTCGTCGGCGTTGCGCTCCGAGCGCAGGCCGCGGCGGACGACGTAGGGACGGGCTCCCGCTTCCTGCAGGCGGTCGGCGACCGCGGCGCCGAGCCCTGCGCCTTCGTCCATCACGAGCACGGGTGCGTCCGCGAGTGGACGGTGTGGCTCGGCGGCCGGGTCAGCCACGCGCCACTCCGGGACGTAGAACCAGTCGGAGACGTCGCGCGGTTCGGGGGGAGTGCTGTCGGCGGTTCGCACCGGCGCGCCGATCCAGTAGCTCTCGCGTTCGAACGGGTAGGTCGGGCAGGCTGACCCGCCGGCGCCGCTCCAGCTCGTGGAAGCCCTCCCAGTTCACGGCACACCGAGCTCCCACATGCGGCCCAGCGATCGGAGCATCAGGTCGAGCCCGGTCTCGTGCTCCGTCGGGGGTCGGCAGTGTCGCGACGCGTATGCCACGTCCGGTCGATCGTCCTCGCGGTCTGGCCGGCGAACGTGGCCAGCGTCCGTCCCGGCCCGACCTCCACGAGGAGGAGGTCGTCCTTGCCGAGCATCGAGGGCTCTTCGGCGAGCGCGCGGAGGCCGTCTTCGAACCGGACCGTCGACCGGAGCTGCGCGCTCCAGTACTCGGGTCGCGCCGACTCCGCAGCCGGCCCACGCGCCGGTCTGCGTCGCGACGTACGGCACCAGTGGCTCGGACAGGCTGACGGTCCCCACGATCCGCTCGAACTCCTCGAGGATCGGATCCATCATCGACGAGTGGAACGCGTGTGAGGTGTGAAGTAGGCGCGCGGCGATGGAACGTGACTCGAGCTCGCGCTGCCACGTCCGTCGATCGCCTGTGTCGGCCCCGACAACACGGTGAAGCCCGGAGCGTTCACTGCGGCCAGGGCCACCCGGTCGTCGAGGAGATCGGCGACCGTCTCGGATGGCGCCATGACCGACAACATGCTGCCCGGGGGGAGGGCGGAGATGAGCCGTCCTCGCTCGGCGAGGAGACGCAACGCGTCGTCGAGGGCCACGACTCCCGAGAGCGTCGCCGCCACGAACTCGCCGACGCTGTGGCCGATCATCGCGGTCGGCTGAATACCCCAGGATCGCCAGAGCTGCGTGAGCGCGTACTCGACGACGAACAGCGCCGGCTGCGCGAGGGCGGTGTCGCGCAACTCGGCGTCCGCCGCCTCGCGGCGATCGCCGGCGGGAAACAGCACGTCGCGCAGGTCGAGGCCGAGGTCGGGTCGGAGGATCTCGCAGCAGTCGTCGATGGTGTCGCGGACGACGGCTTCGGTCGCGTAGAGCGCGGCGGCCATGCCCGGGTACTGGGAGCCCTGGCCCGGGAACATGAACACGACCTTGGGCGCTTCGCCGACCTCCGTCGCCGGGAGCGCTCCGCGCTCGCCGAGGATGGCGACCACGCGACCGCGATCGTTACGGTCGACGGCGACGGTGCGTCGATACCGGAACGGACGCCGCCCGACGTGCAGCGTGAACGCCGACGTCGGCAAGATCCTGCTCCGGGTGTCGCGTCGAGGTGCTCGCCGAGTCGTTCGCGTCGCCGTGTCGAGCGCCGCTTCGCTCTTGGCCGAGAGCGTGAGGAGGACGGAGCTGCGACCATCGGCGGTCGTCTCCTGCGGCGGGGCCTCTTCGACCACGGCGTGCGCGTTGGTCCCGCCGACACCGAACGAGCTCACCGCGGCGCGGCGCGGTGAGCCGTTGCGCGCCCACGGCTCGAGCGTGGTCGTGACGTAGAAGGGGCTCGACGCGAAGTCGATGGCGGGGTTCGGCGACTCGTAGTGCAGCGTGGGCGGGATGGCGCCGTGCTCGAGGGTGAGCACGGTCTTGATCAGCCCGGCGACGCCGGATGCGCACGACAGGTGTCCGAAGTTCGACTTGACCGAACCGATGCCGCAGAACCCGCGGCGATCGGTGTGGTCGCGGAACACCTCGGTCAGCGCGGAGAGCTCGATGGGATCGCCGAGGATGGTCCCGGTGCCGTGGGCCTCGACGTAGCCGACGGTGTCGGGCGTGATCCCCGCCGACTCGTACGCGGCGGCGATCGCGGCCGCCTGA
This sequence comes from uncultured Actinomycetes bacterium, assembly GCA_963813635.1. Lineage (GTDB taxonomy): Bacteria > Actinomycetota > Acidimicrobiia > IMCC26256 > JBBRZM01 > JBBRZM01. The sequence continues at coordinate 663,833 of CAWEZO010000007.1, forward strand.
CCGCGGATGCCGGGCGCGGTGTAGCCGACCTTGTCGCTGCCGTCGTTGTTGATCCCGACGCCGAGGATCACCGCGCGGATGCCGTCGCCGTCGGCGAGGGCGTCGTCGAGGCGCTTCAGCACGACGAGCCCGACACCGCTGCCGACCATCGGTGCCCTGCGCTCGCGCGTCGAACGGCCGGCAGTGGCCGTCGGGCGACAGGATCGAGCCGGCGACGTAGAAGTAGCCGCCCCGCTGCGGGACCCGGACGGTCACGCCGCCGGCGAGCGCCATGTCGCAGCGACCGACCTGGAGGCTCTCGCACGCCATCGCGACCGCCACCAGCGACGTGGAGCACGTCGTCTGCACGACGACGCTCGGGCCGCGCAGGTTCAGCCGATAGGAGACCTGCGTGCAGAGATGGTCCTTGTCGTTGGTGACCATGAGCTGCATGCCGTCGATGTATCCGAGCGCTTCGGGGTTCTGGTACAGCTGGTACAGGTAGGTGCTGAGCTCGCAACCGCCGAACACGCCGATCGGCGCCGTCGTAGGCGGCGGGGTCGTAGCCGGCGTCCTCGAGCGCCTCCCACGCGGTCTCGAGGAACAGTCGGTGCTGCGGATCGGTCAGGGCCGCGTCGCGCGCCGAGAAGCCGAAGAAGCCGGCGTCGAACATGTCGACGTCGCCGAGCAGCGGGGCCGCGTTGACGTACCCGGGCAGGCTGGTGACGTGGTCGGGGATCGCCGGCCGACCGCATGTCCTCGCGGCTCAGCGGGGTGATCGACTCCACGCCGTCGGCGAGGTTGCGCCAGAAGTCGTCGAGGTCGTCGGCGCCGGGGAACCGACCGCGCATGCCGATGATGGCGATCGGATCGTTCGGCTCGGTCATGACCCGGCCGACCGTTCCGAGGGTCGGATGCGCAGGGGGATCCCCAGCGACCGTCTCGGTGTCGGTGAGGATGAGGAGCTCGCCGACGTAGGTCACTCCCGGTACGAAGATGTCCGTCAGGAGGAGCGAGCAGGCCACCTGCACGTCCGTGTCCGGCGCCAGCTCGAAGTGGTCCGGCGTGATCGTGACCTCCGGTTCGAAGGCCGGGCCGATGCCGTCCTCCCGCCGCAAGTCGACGATCGCGCACCGCATTGCTGCGTCGACCGGTTCGTCGTTCGTGACGACGAACCGGACCTGGACGGAGTCGCCGAGCCCACCACCGAGCTCGATCGAGTCGGCTTGCGCGTCGCGCCGCGCGACGGATCGGAGGTAGTCCATACCGAACGCGGTGTTCGCCTCCTCGAGCCCGGTGAGCATCTCGATGTAGAGGCCGGCGAGTCGGGTGACGCTCGCCGGGATCTGCTGCCGGCTTCGTTCGAGCATCATCCGCTCGACTGCCTCGGGATCCAGTTCGCCGCTCGCGACCCGGCCCAGGACGACCCGGAGCGCGTTGGTCGGCGCCTCACGCGCCTGCTCCGCGGCTTCGATCAGGCGCGGGACCCAGTCCGCCCAGTCCGTCGGATCGAGCTCGAGGGGCTCGGGCGGGGGCTCCAGCGTGCCGGACGCCACCTCGTCGAAGAGTTCGTACGAGTCCCGGCTGGCGGCCTGCACAATGCCAGCGAGGAAGCGCATGCTCAGATCCGCAACCCCCTTGGCGTACTCGGGCCCGTTGATCTGCAGGAAGCTGTTCAGCCCCCGGTCCAGGGTCTTCGGATCCAGTTCGCCCGACGCGACGCGACGCAGGAGCCGGTCGTAGATCTCTCGTGTCTCTAGGGACGATGCGACCTTGCGCTCGACGTAGTCCTGGTAGCGGGACATCAGGCCGGGTGCGTCACCGTCCGCGGATCGCGATCCGCTCCCATAGACGTCGACCGTGACGGTCACGACGACCCGCCCGGACAAGGTGTTGAAGCCATTCCTGCTCCAAATCGTCGTTCACCGTGCGAATTGAGTCGGTGCTCAACGTAACTCCGGCGCACAAACGTGCGTGACGACCTCTCGAGCATCGACCGTTCTAGGGCAGAGTCACACGGGGCGTCCGCCTTCGATTCCTTGGTATGCCCCCACAGCCACCGCTAGCACACGTGCGATCGCGGTACCGCGGTTGTGCCAGCGGTGACGCGTGCCGTTCTGCACCACGACGTCGCCCGGCCCGAGCGCCACTTCGGCACCGTCGTCGAGTTCGAGACCAATCGTTCCTTCGAGAACGACGTCGTAGTCCATCGTCGCCGTGCGGTGCATCCCCGGCGCTTCAGGATCTGCCCACGGCGCAAGCGCGCTACGGACAAACTCATGGAACTCGTCCCCCTCGGGTGCCAGCATCATCACGGCCAAAGCGCAACCACCCGGAGGCGGGTACACGCCCGAAATCCTTGGCTGGCTCCCGTCGTCAGGAAACCGGCCTGGGTCGTCGCGACCCCAGAGCAGGATCGTCGCCGAACCCCGATCGCCGATTAACGTCGACGGCACCCCACCATCACTGACGACAACCGCCGCACCCTCGGGAGCGTGTCCCGTCACCACGCGCCGTACCGCCATCGCCAGACCCTTCCGCAGCAAGTACTGACGCCGGAACGTATCTCTATTCCGCGGCTACGTCTCGTGAAGCGCAGAACTGCGTGATTGATCGGTACGCGGCGGCTCTGCACGGCTATCCATGTCGAGGGCGACGCCGATCTCTGGCGAGGGCTCTGATACTCCTATGTCAATGCGGCGAGGTCCGCGAGGAGGATCGGGTGGAGGCGTCGGGCGAGGTATCGCTTGATGCAGCGCACGATTTCTCGGTGTGAGAGGCCTTTCTTCTTTGCGCCGTTGCGCGTAGGCGCGGCTGGCGGGGTCGCTGCGGAGGCGGACCATGGCGATGACCCAGAGCGCGTTGTTGGCTTGGCGGTCCCCGGACCGGTTGAGCCGGTGACGGTTGGTCTTTCCTGACGATGCTCGGATCGGGTTCACACCGCAGAGCGCGGCGAAGCCGGACTCGGTCCGCATGCGGCCCGGGTTGTCGCCCGCGGCGATGAGGAGCTTGGCGGCGACGTCGCGTGACACGCCTGTTGGGCGACGAGTTGTGGCGCGGCGAGCTGGACGAGTTCGTCGAGGTCGTGGTTGTGGGTGGTGATCTCGTCGGTGAGGTCCAGCCAGCGGCGGGCGAGGGTCCGGATCGCACGGCGGGTCACGGTGGCCGGGTCGTGGCCGCTGCCGGGCCGCCACTTCGCGGCGCGCCGGGCCCGCTTGAGCGTGGACAGTCCGCGTAGCTCGGCGCGGGTCGCGTCGGGCGCGGTGACGATGAGGTTGGTCATCTGGTTGGCGGCTTGGGTGCGGGCCTTGATCGCAGAGCGTTTGACGACGTGCAGAGTGCGGATCGATTCGACGATCCCATCACGCGACTTCGGCACTGCAGTCGCTTCACGCGAGAGGACCGCGCGTGCGGCGGCTTCGGCATCGAGCGGATCGGACTTGCCGTAATGGCGACGGTGTTGACGATTCACGCGTCCGACTTCGATCACCGTCACTCCCGCCGCGGTGAGGAATCGGGACAGACCGACACCGTACGCACCGGTACCTTCGACGCGGACAGCCGATAGTTCGCCGAGCTGGCGGGCCCACTCGGCGAGTTGGCGGTAACCGGCCCGGTTGGCTGAGATCTCGATGCCATCGAGTCGACGGCCGTGCTCGTCGATCGCTACCGCGGCGTGGGTCTCGGTGTGAGTGTCGACACCGACGATGACTTTGATGTTGTCGTCTGGCATGGTGGTGGGGCTCCTGATCCTTGTCGGGTTCGAGAGCACCACCGGCCGCGACGGCGGACAGGACAGTTAGGGCGTCACGCGAGACTCCTATGAGGTCACTCCGCCCGACCGGTCGGTGCAGTCCAGCCCCGGACCCTGGTTGACAGATCAGAGCGAAGGCACCAGAAGGGCCCGGTTGCGTTGCGGGTCAGACCAGAACGGGGCTGGACCCCACAATCATCACTAACTAACTGTTGCGTTGAGTCGGAACTGGCCGTGCAAGACGGAGCTGCGGTCCCGTTTCGCGTTCAGATGAGTCGGGCGAGTTCGGTGAACGCGGCCGCGATGCGCCGATGGGACCGGGCGTCGCCCCCGAGTTCGTAGTGGCCGCGCCGAATGTTCTGCATGAACGCGTGACCGCGCATAATCACGCGTGCGGTTTGGTCGCGTTTGAGTCCGCGCATCGGACGGAGGCGGGACTTGAGCCGGCCGTGGTCTGATTCGATCTTGTTGTTCGCGTACTGCTCGGTGTTGTGGAACACAGCAGGCATGAGCTCGTCAACGACCGCCAGCAAGGTCCAGGCGCGGTCAGTCACTACCTCAGTGGGCTCGCCGTGCGCGCGAAGCGCCGTCGTGAAGAAGCGCCGCGCGGCCCGGGTGTCGCGTCGGGCTGAGACGTAGACGTCGATGATCTGGCCGTGCTGGTCGATCGCCCGGTACACGTAGCGCCACCGGCCAGCGACCTTCACATAGGTCTCATCCACGAACCAGCGGTCCCCGACGCGTGCCGGCACGGCCGCGCCGCCTCCGCGAGCAGCGGCGTGAATCGTTGCACCCACCGGAACACGGTGACGTGATCGACCTCGATCCCCCGCTCGGCCAAGAGCTCCTCGACATCGCGATACGACAGGCCGAACCGCAGGTACCAACGCACCGCGAGGACGATGATCTCGGGAGGGAACCGGAACCCGGCGAACGCAGAGCTCGGGATCGCGGGTACCGGACGAGCATGAGATCGCAGCATCCCACCACTGTCGCCCGCGAACGCGGGCATGGCCCAATGCAACAGAGCCCCTAAACATGAGCCTCATGATGGGCCGCAGCTCAGTCCACCACCTACCAACGAGGCAACGATCCTGCACGCTCTGAAGAACGTGCAACCTTCGTGGACGGTTTCGACTCCGACCGGTGAGGCTGCGACGCGTGGAATCCGCGTCGCAGCCTCACGTCGTTCGGACTAGACGGCGACGATCCCTTCGCCGCCGACCGAGTTGGCAACCGTGATGCTGCCGATCGGGCTGAGCGAACCGTCACCGTTGATGCGGAACTCGTCGACGATGCCGTTGGCGCCGGTCTGCACGTACAGGTAGTGGCTGTGCGCGCTGATGGCGGCGTCGACGGAACCGGGGTCGGTGCCGGTGTTGCCGAGGACCGTTAGTGCGCCGCCCGGCCCGGACTGGACCCGTGTGAGCGATGCGCTGCCGGCGTTCGACGAGTAGAACTGTCCGTTTGCCCCGACGATCCAGCAGGTGGCGGCCTGGTTTGTCGGCACCGCGTGGAGCAACGTGATCGTTCCGTCGTGGTGAAGGGCGAACGTCGCGACTGCGTTGGTTCCGGCCTCGGTGACCACGAGGTTGCCCGAGCCGTCGAACGTGACGGCGAAGGGCACGGTGCCCGGCTCGGCGTTGACCACCGCAGTCGACAGCGTTCCGAAGAAGCCGACGCGGAAGACGTCGATGCTGCTGCCGTTGGCCTTGGTCGTGACGATGAGCTGCGAGCCGTCCGGAGAGAACGCGACCTGACCGGGCGTGTTCACGAACTCCGGAGTCGCGGCCGCGTTGAGGCCGAGCGCCCGGTTCGAGCCCAGCGGGAACAGGTGTCCGCCGAAGATGCCGTAACCCTGCACGGAACCGCCCGCTCTCGCGTTCAACACGTACACGAGGTCGTCGTGGACCGCGACGCTGACCGGGAACTCGCCGTACGACGGAACGACCTGCCGCAACGCGAGGCGGTCGCCGTTCACCGAGAACACCGACACGGTGTTGCTTCCGGCGTTCACCGCGAAGAGCAGTGAGTGTTGGTCGTCGTAGGTCAACGAGGCTTGCGACGCGAGATGGTCGACGACCGAACCCGTGAGCACGCCGCCATTGCCGCCGGTCGGATACGTCCCGGCTTGGGTCAGGGTGCCGTCGTCGGCCCGGTCATAGGCCACCACGGCGTTGCCCGGAGGGATTGTCGGTCTGAACGAACACGACGTGATCGGCGCCGCGAGCGAACCGGCCGACGTCGTCGGAGTGGTGCTCGGATTGGTTCCGGTCGTACGCACGATCGGCATTGTGGGCCAGGGCCGGTGTCGCGAACGCGGTGACTATCGCGACTGCGAGCGCCGATGCCGTAGCCAGACGGCGAACGGATTTCATGCACTACCTCCGAAGGGAGTTGGTCGATGGTCGACATTCAGTGCGCCGAGATCGCGATCCGTTACAACTTTCTTCGCAGAGGTCCGGTCGGCGAAGTTGTAACGGAATGACGCCGGCCCCGACTGTGTTCGGTGGTGTTGTGCGCGTACGATCCGGCAAGTGGCGGCCCTCGACTTCTCGGACGACGACGTCTTGGTGAAGGCGCTCGCGGCACGCGACGCGGATGCGTTCGCATACCTGTTGGATCGTTACCACTCGACACTCGTTCGGCTCGCGCAGCAGTACGTACCGAGCCGCGCGGTTGCCGATGAGGTCGTCCAGGAGACGTGGCTCGCGGTGATCGACGGCATCGACAGGTTCGAGCAACGCTCGAGCCTGAAGACGTGGTTGTTCCGGATTCTCGTCAACATCGCGCGCTCGCACGGCGTGAAGGAGAACCGTTCGATTCCGTTCGCGACCACGGCCGTGCTCGAAGAGGAGCCCGCCGTGGATCCGCGTCGCTTCCGGCGCGGCCTGCGCGCGCGAGGCGCGTGGAAGCGACCGCCGCAACCGTGGTCGGAGCCCGAACAACGCGCGGTCGACGCCGAGACGCTCGAGACGATCCGATCCGCGATCGACCGGCTCCCTCCGGATCAACGCGAGGTGATCACGATGCGTGATCTGCTCGGGTGGTCGGCGGCCGAAGTGTGCGACGCGCTCGAGGTGAGCGACGCGAACCAGCGCGTGCTGCTCCATCGCGCGAGATCGAAGGTCCGAGCATCGCTCGAGCAGCGTTACGATGAAGGCCGAGAATCATGAGCGCCGCGGCCACGTACATGTGCCGGCAGTTCGTCGAGGACGTCACCGCGTACCTCGACGGCGCATTGCCGGAATCAGTCGTCGCGATCATCGAGGGCCACCTCGCCGACTGCCCGCACTGCCGCGAATACCTGAGCGAGATGCGGCTGACGGTGATGAAGACCCGCGCGCTCAACGACGACGACGTCGACGCAATGCCCGCCGACGTGCGCGATCGTCTGATGCAGGCCTTCCGAGAACGCGACAAGTGACCAACGCAATGCGTCCTGGAAGGACTGCACGATGACTGATTCCGAACGAGTCGCCGCGCTGCTCGAAGAAGCGACCGAGACGCATCACCGCGTGTACCGGATCACCGACGGCGTCGCCCGTCACGGGGCCGGACGCTCGGGGGGATAGCGGTCGAGCACGCCGGCGATCGTGCTGCGGGCGGCGCGCTCGCGCGTGCGAGGTGCGCTGCCCTGCCACGCCGCGATGGCGTGGTCGGCCCGATCAGCCCATGCGCCGAGCATGAACGCGTGGCTGGACAGGAAATCGAACACGAGGGCACGCACGCGGAGATCTGATCTTGAAAGGGCGCCGTGCCGTCGAGGTACTCGGCTCCGACGACACGACCGACATCGAGAATCGCGGCAGCGTCGGCTCGGACCTGGTTGATGGCAACGTAGAGCTGATCAGGCGTAGCGAAATCGGCAAGAAACACGCGCAGCAGGGGTTCGCACTCGAGCGCGGTGGACTTCGGCGGGGTTGCGAACCATTCCGCGAGCGCGCGTCGCCCGGCGGCAGTGATCGCGTAGCTCGTCGCGCGCGGCGGCCGACGAAGGTTTGCCGGTTCCGGGCCCACCCTCGGCCGACGAGCGCCTTGACCTCGCCGTAAATCTGGCTCTCAGCCCGCGGCCAGAAGAAGCGCATGTTTCGGCGCAGCTGCTTCGTGAGCTCCCACGTCGACCACTCGTCACGGAGCGCGAGCAGCCCCAGGATCGCGTTGGCCGTGGTGGCGGTGCGTCTCGCCATTCAGTTGACAATACTCCGACGTGGAGTGTCTACTGTCATAGTCCGACCCGGAGTATGCGTGGAAGGAGAAACATGGCAGTAGTGCGAACCTTCGAGGCGAAAGGCTGGACCGCAGCCGACTACGACGCGCTGATCGGTCGGTTGGTGACGAATCTCGGCCTCGCGCCCGGCAAGAGCGCGCCCGGCGTGATGTTCCACTGGGCGGCCGTCACCGATGACGGGATGCGGGCGGTCGACGTGTACGAGTCACGCGAGGCTGCTGACCGCCTCGTCGCCGACAGCATCGGACCGATCGCCGGCGAGCTCGGGCTCGCGCCGCCCGAAGTCACCGAGCTCGAGGTACACCACTACCTGACGCCTTGAGCAATCAGTCGCTCGTCGGCTCGAGCGGCTCGCGGTAGACCAGCGCGGTCCCGTCGAGCACCACGGTGTCGTCCTGGTTGTAGATGGTCATACGGAGCGTGCACATCGGCTTGTCGTCACGAACCGACAAAACCTCAGCCTCCGCAGTGATCTCGTCGCCGGGACGCACCGGCGCGCGAAAGTTCCAATCGACGTGCAGAAACACACTGCCGGGCCCGGGCAAGTCCTCGGCGACCAGTGCGTTCAGGAGTCCCGATGTCACCCCACCTTGGACAATGATGCCGCCGAACCGGCTTGCCGCCGCGGCGCCTTCGTCGTAGTGAAGCGGATTGCGGTCTCCCGTCAGCTCCGTGAACAGCTCGATGTCATGCGCGGTGACCATCCGGGATCGGCGGGCGTCTCACCAACGTTCACCACGCAAGGGTGCCATCAATCGAGAGACGGCGCATGCGGTGGCGGGATCCACGGCTGCGCCGGTGAGAAACGGCCAACCGGGTGCGAGCCGATGAAATCTCAATCTCCGTTGTGAGGAAGTCGCGTATCCTTGAGCGTCAGCGGCTTCCGCCGAATCTGGTGCGCCGGGAAGTCTGGTCGGCATACGCCTGGAGGCGTCATGTCGTTCTTCTGGCGCTCGGCACGGTCGCAACCTCTGTCAGCACGGCGCGCCGACGTGCACACGGCCTGGCTCGTCTCGGTTCAGAGCATCGTGTGGACCGTGCTCGCGAGCTCAGCAGCGGTCGTCCTCGGCGTAGCGGGACACATCGTCGTGCTCGTCGCCCTCGGCGCGGTTGGGTTGGTCGACGGGATCGGGTCGGCCGCGCTCGTGTACCACTTCCACCATGCTCGCCGTCGCGACCAGTTGTCAGAGCGCATCGAGAAGGTCGCGCACTACGTGGTGATCCTGGGTCTGCTGTTCGTTGGTCTCGGCACGATCATCGTCAGTTCCGTACGCTTGGCCGCGGGGAACCTGAGGGTGCCGGAAACTCGTCCGGCGTGCTGAGCAGGCGTTTCGCCGCGACGTGATCGGATCCGTCGCGATGCCGCCTGTCCGCCTTCAGCTCGCCGGAGTCCCGACGAACAGCGGATCGTGCCGGAGTCCTCAGAGGGTCCGAACCCTGTCCGACCGAGACAAGCGTTCGCGGGCGAGCGAGGACGCCGGAGCGTCATCGCTGACCGCCAGGTGGACTCGGTCCGACGGCCGGAGCGCGTGATGCTACAAAACGATTTGCGCTCGCGGTGCGTTGGTACCTGCGGTTCGGGCTCTCCTACCGCGATGCGAGGGTACGTCCGCCGAAGGGATGGGTCGTCTTGTCGGGACGTCGGTCAAGCGGTACTTCGCTCCCGGCGGCCGGGGGTTTCGATACGTGAACCGCTGACAGTCGGCGGCACGCTCCCGCCACAACTGAAGAGCGTTAGGACAACCCTGCCCGCTCGGGTCGCAGAAGCGCTCCCGAGCGGGCATTCTGTGCGAGTGCATCATGAGGGCGATCCGTTCGACGTGGAAGCGTTTCTTGCCTGACCGCTTACGACACGACTGGCCACGGTGGGACCGTCCGTACGTCCGGTCTGGTACCTGTGGGAGGACTCGGCGTTCTGGGTGCTCACTGGTTCGTGGTCCCGGCCGCCTAGCGTCAGCTGTGCGCCCGGTAGCGCAGAAATACCGCCCCGCTCTGAAACCGGCGCTCGTCGAGCATCTCGAGCTGCGCGCGGACGTCGTTCGGCAGCGCTCGCTTCCCACCGCCGACGAGAACCGGCACGAGCAGCAGCTGCAGCTCGTCGACCAGGCCCGCGGCGATCGCCTGACCGGCGAGTTCGGCGCCGCCGATGCTGATGTCAGAACCCGAGCTCTGCTTCATCCGCTCGATCGCGTAGGGGTCGAGTTCGCGTTCGATCCGCGTCCGGGCGCTTGACACCGTCTCGAGCGTCCGCGAGTAGACGATCTTCTCGGCCGCCTGCCAGATCGCCGCGAACTCCCGCGCCACGGCCGGCCAGTCGCCGTCCGGATCAACGGTCTCCCAGAAGACCATCGTCTCATACATCCGCCGCCCGTAGAGGTAGGTCCCGATCGGTCGCTCGAGCTCGTTGACGAACGCATGCACCTCTTCGTCAGGCGCCGCCCACTCGAACTTGCCCGAGGCGTCCTCGACGTAGCCGTCAAGCGAACCGATCGCCGAATAGATCAGCTTTGCCATGTCGTCAGCTTCCGGTCTCGCACCTGAGTCCTCCTAGATTGTCGCCTCGGCGCCTGACCGCACGCGACTTTGACCGCGCGCCGGCTCGGAACTAATCGGTCGCAGCGCGGTAACTGCCGGTTCCGAGAAGCGTGAGCCAGGCGGAGGTGCATGACTGCCGCACTGAACGCGCACTGCTGGTCCGGGCGAGTGGTGGAATCACCTACGCACCGCGGCCGTCACTAGAGACCGTGTGTTGGGACGCGGGTCAACTCCCAGGTGCGACGTCGGGCGATCAGACGCCACAGGCGTTACGGTCATCGCGTGTCGTTCGTTCGCCGCGTGTTCGTAACCCTCGACGAGCGCGGAACCGCAGCCCTTGGCGGAGTTCTGGGCGGCGATGCTCGGCGGGGAGCTCGTCTTCGCGACCGCGCAGGCCGTCGGTGTGCGCGCCGAGCATGTGTGGCTGAGTGCGATCCGTGTAGATGGTTACCGCCCGCCCACCTGGCCCGACGACGCGGTCCCCAAGCAGATCCATCTTGACCTCGACGTGGAGGACCTTGGCGCGGCCGTCGCTGCAGCCGAGCGGCTCGGCGCAGTGGCGGCGCAATTCCAACCCGCACCCGAGGCGCGCCGGATCATGCTCGACCCCGCCGGCCACCCGTTCTGCCTCACGACGGGCGTCCCGAAAATCGAAGCGGGTCCCTGAGGTTTCCCACGCTCCGCGAGACAGCTTCGTTTGGGACATCGACCGCGCCAGAACTGCCTGATCTCGCGCACACCGCCGAGCACAGAACGTGACGACAGAACGTGGCGCCGAATCGTCACCGCGAGGAGCACCGATCGGCACAACTGCGTGGGGTCGGGCGCTCTGACAGTCGGCGATCTATGCGTCGTCGATGGTGGCGGAATGAACGCTTTCAGGGCAACCTGTGTGGGAGCACTTCGCACGACCATGACGATTCGACCGCATCCGGGCGGCGCCCCGCGTGGACCGGGAGACCAAATGTGGGGCCGCCGGTGCTGACCTTGCGAGGGGAGCTGAGAGCACACGATGTCTGAGACACGCGACGCCGAGGCGATCAGACTGGGTTTTCTCATCGATTACCTCAGTTCAGGGAGCGAGGAGCTCAAGCACTTCACCGAACCGTTGGAGCTGGTGTTCAACGACGGGTTGGAGTCAAACATGATCGACCGCCCGGTGGAGATCGTGTACCGGGGGGTACAGGGTCTGCCGCGAGGGACGGTCAAGACGGTGATCGACGCGTTCGGCGAACTCGTCGAGGAGGGGTGCCTGGCCGTGTTGGGGCCGCACATCAGTGACAACGCGGTCGCGGTTCGCGAAGAGGTCGAGCGCCGGTTCCGGGTGCCGGCGATCAGCGTGTGTGGCTCGGAGGACTGGCTCGGGGAGTGGACGTTTCTCCTGAACAACGGTTCGATGACCGACGAGCCGATCCTGTGGGCGCATCTGATGGCGAGGGCGGGTCAGCCGACTGCGGGTGTGCTTGTCGAGCGGTCGTACATCGGCCAGACCTACTTGCTCAACTTCCGCCGCGCCGCGCAGCACGAGGGCATTCAGATCGTGGCGGAAGAGCACATCGCTCAGACGGGCCAGGACATCACCGCCGCGGTCGAGACGCTCTACGGAGCCGGTCCCAGCGCCATTGTGCATTGCGGTTTTGGGCTCGGCGTGGCCGAGATCAACGTCGTGTTGCGGTCGCTCGATTGGGATCCGCCGCGCTACATGGGAACGGCGTTCGAGACGGGTTTCAACGAGCAGCTCTGGGACGCGTTCTTGGGTTGGGTGGGCCTTGAGCAGTATGACGAGGCCAATCCGGTCGGGCAGCAGTTCCTCGACCGCTTCGAGGCCGCCTATGGCCACCGTCCCGAGTATTACGGTCCTCTGCTGTGGCGGGACGCGGCGACTGCGTTGCTGCATGCATTCGCGGACGCGGCGCCGCTGTCGCCGCGAGGTGTGAAGGAAGCGCTCGAGCGGGTGAAGATGCTGCCCGCGGCGTGCGGCTCTCCTGGCACAAGGATCTCGTTCGGGAAGTGGAGCCATCGCGGATGGGTCGGCGCTGGCTATCTCGTGGCGCGCACACTGGACCCCGAGGGCAAAGCAGTGGGCAAGTTCTGGAAGTCGTCCCTCGTAGGCCGCTACGGCGAGGTTTGATCGGTCACGAACGCTTGGCATCCGCGAGCGCATGACTGCCGATCTCGCGCACTTGGTCCGCGCACAGAACGGCGCACCGAACGCTCAGTGACGCGCCTCGATAGGCCGCCCCGAACGGCACGACTGTGCTCTCTCCAGCTGGCGTTGCGATCGCCTACCGACCGGCCGATCCCCACTGCACGCTGATCCCTGCTATCGGCGCTGGCTGGTGTGACCGTCGAATGCGATGCTGTCGGGCAGGACATGCCGTTCCTAGGTTCGGGAGGTCGATATGGCTGGGCTCGCTTACGACGCGGCAGGTGCGGGTGAGCCCGCACTCTTGTTCTTGCACGGATGGTGCGGCGATCGCAGCTTCTTCGCCCCGCAGTTCGAGCATTTCTCGCGGTCGCATCGAGTGGTTTCAGTGGATCTACCGGGCCACGGCCAGAGCGCGATTCCCGACGAATACGCGATCGAACCGTTCGCTCATGCTGTGGCGGAGTTGGCGCGCGACCTTCGCCTCGGTCGCAGTGTCGTGTTCGGTCACAGCATCGGCGCGATGGTCGCCCTCGCACTTTCACAGTTAGCGCCCGAACTCGTCGGCGCGGTGGCGCTGATCGATCCTCCCCCGCTGAGCAAAGACGTGTGGACAGGATTCGCACCGCAGCTCATTTCCTCGTTCACGGGTCCCGATGGGCCAACCGGACGCCGCCAGTTTGTCGAGCAGATGTTCTTGCCGACCGACGATCCAACGCGTCGCGCCCGGATCATCGAGACCATGACCGCGGTGCCCAACGACATCGCGATCCCGTTGGTTCAAGCCATTGCCGCGTTTGATGCAATGGCAGTGCTCGAGCGGTGCAAGGTGCCTGTACTGACGATCTCGTCAGCGGTGCCGACAAATGATGCCGCGTCCTTGCTTGCCGCGAATTCCACGATGACGCTCGGCCAAACGGTCGGAGCAGGCCACTTCATGCAACTCGAAGTGCCCGAGCAAGTGAACCCGATGATCGAGCGATTCCTGGCCATTGTCCCCGGAGGTTCCCTCGCGCCACGATGACCGCCGTCAGGAGCCCAGATCTGCCTGATCTCGCGGACACGATCCGCGCACAGAACACCGCCGCACCGAACGTTCAACGAACCGCGCTCATGGGAGCGCAGATCAGGCACTTCTGCGTAACATCGACCCAGCGTTTGGGGACAGGCCACGCCGGGTGCGAGTTTGACCTAAGGGGGGTCGAGTCGCATCGTTCTCGGGACGGTCGGCGCGACGAGCCACACCTGGGCCCATCGGCAAAGGTAGCTACGTTGGCGCATTGCTTCCTGGGCAATCTGAGCGGGACGCGGCGTATCCGTGTATGCGGGAGCGTCGTTGGCGTCGAGCACCAGCACCATCTCCGGGTCCACGCGGTTCAGCTTGTCTTCCACGGCGGTGATGATGCTTGCCGCAAGTGCCTCGTCATCGTTGTGAGACGTCGCGCGGCCCCTGCGACCGCGGGCCGCGAGGGTTTGACGCTCGACCCGAGTCACCTGACACTTGAGTTCCACTCCGTCGCTCGATGTGAGCGTGCCGTCGACAGCGATGTCGTCATGGCTGACGTGCTCCCGCCAGACTCGTGAACCCGTGAGGTCGTTGAGCTTGCCGCTCAACCGATGGAGGGCGTCCGCTACGTTCTCTTCGTTTTGAGTCGGCTGCCCCTCGTAGTGCTGAGTGCGCGCGTCACCCATCGAGCTGCTTGTTGAGCGTCCCGAGGTATCGCTGACAACGGTCTCTCGCTTGCCGTCCTCGTAGTTCGACTCCGAGACGACGGTCGGCGGAGGGACAGTCACTACAGCCGCGGCGGATTCTGGGCGCGCGTTCGCCGAGCGACGTTTACCGCCGCACTCTGGGCACGGCGCGCCGACGGGAACGTCGTCGAGGCTTGCACGACAATCCGGACAGAACATCACGAAGACAAGTCTTGCACCCTCGCAGCCGGCGCGATCTCGTTGCGAGACCCAAGCTGGCGGCGCGGGAAAGCTCACTGCCTAACCAGCCGTCCAGATCGTCGCTGTACGGCGCTCAGAAGATGGCGCTCAGAATCGCAATGGCTGCAGTTGCGAGAGCCGCACCGACACCCGCCGCTGCGATGCGATTGGACCAGACGCTCGACGAATGCTCCCGCTCAAGTTGTGACTCTTGCCGTCGACGTTCGAAGAGGCTGAGGTGGTACTTGGCCAGCCCCTTGAGCAGCGCTTCATCCAGCCCCGTGACGCCGATTCGCGGAGCGATGTCTACATCCCCCTCGACCCACGCGTGCAGGACATCTTCGTCAAGCTTGGAGAACAGAGGCCGGAGCGCTTGGATCTTCTCGGCGTCTTCCGGCGTACGCGCTGACGCGGACGCGATGTCATAGATCAATCGCGTGTGCTTGTATCCCGTCCAGACGTGCTCCTCAAGGCTCTGCTTGAAGACGAGCATCGAATGCGCCGCTTGCATGCGCGCGGCGCACACTACCGAAGTTCGGGATGCTCCCTGCTCCAGTTCGTCGATCAATACCGCAGCGAGCGTTCCCATCAGTAGCGCCCACCACTCGATGGCTATGCGATCCTGCTCGAGCAGCTCGATCGCCTTCTCCGCGTCGGCCTCGCTCTCAAGGTTGAGATGTGCAAGGCGCTCGCTGCCCTCAAGTATCTCGTCGGCGTTGGCCTTCAGCTTCTCCAGGTAGTCATCGACGTCCTCGTCGTTCGACGGCAAATCACCAGTCAACAGCTGAGCTACAAACCATGAGACGCCAGGCCGGAACAGCCACCCGGTCGACTTCGAAGGGTCGAGGGACATCGTGAGCCAGCCCGCGGGAATCGTGAAGTGATCTCCTTCGCGTACCCGGATACCTCTTCCGCCTTCGCCGGGCTCTACGAGGTACACGGACTTGCCGCAGTCCGAACATCGTCGCTCCAC
The DNA here is from genome assembly GCA_963813635.1 of uncultured Actinomycetes bacterium. Classification (GTDB taxonomy): domain Bacteria; phylum Actinomycetota; class Acidimicrobiia; order IMCC26256; family JBBRZM01; genus JBBRZM01. The sequence goes on from CAWEZO010000007.1 coordinate 679,383, forward strand.
GTGCGGCACGCGGAGCGGGACGATGCTCCGACCGCACTGGTCGCAGTACTTTGCATCGTTCATGCCGGTCAGTGTCGCAGCGGAAGCCATCTTCTGCTGGGAATGGGATCCTTGAGGTGTAGCTGCGGAGCGCCTGGCCGCCCTGGCTGCGCAGTGGGTGGCGACGGCTTCGGGCCATCCCCAAAGTGCCCGCTCGGGGACACGCCAGAACCGCGGCTCGATAACACGTAGCGAACCCGGGTATCGGAGCGAGCGTTCGCGGGCGATCGAGCACGCCGGAACGCCACCGCTGACCGCCGGCGGGCTCGGTCCGACGGCGCGAGCGTGTGATGCTACAAAACGATTTGCGCTCGCGGTGCGTTGGTACCTGCGGCTCGGGCTCTCCTACCGCGATGCGAGGGTACGTCCGCCGCGGAAGAGATGGGTCGTCTTCTCGGGACGTGGGTTAAGTGGTACGCCGCTGCCGGCGGCCGGGGGTTTCGATACGTGAACCGCTGACAGTCGGCGGCGCGCTCGCGCCACGACTGAAGAGCTCCGAGGTAGTGATATTCGGCGATGTGCACGCGATCGAGGAAACCGAGCTGTCCGTCACCGTCGACCATGCGCCCTTCGAGGGCTGGTGGGAACCGTTCACCCTCGGAGTTGGCCCCGCAGGCACCTACGTGTCGGGCCTCTCCGACACCCAACGAGTCCGGCTCCGCGAGCAATGCCGCGCCATGTTGCCGACGCCACCTTTCGCACTGACGGCACGAGCTTGGGCCGCACGCGGACTCGCCTGACACGACCGATTCGCTGCTCCCCGAACGCGCGTCCCAGAACGACGCGCCCGGCGTATCACCGATCGCCGGGACCGTGGCGGGCGCGACGGTTGCCGTGCGGCAGATGAAGGATAGGCCTGGTTGCCAAGGAGCCCGCTCGGAATCCAGCATGTGCGAACGGTGCACCTGCCGAAGTCGGACCAACCAGCTGTCGTGAGGCGCGTCTCGCCTACGGCGTCACCTCGTCCACGACGGTCAGGTCGACGAACTCCGGCGCGCCGTCGAAGATCTCCGCCATCGTCGCCCTCGCGGCCTGCAGTCCCTCCTGGCGTCGCGGATCGTTCTCGCGCGCGCGAGCCGCCTCCTCGCTCTCGAAGACGACCAACATGTAGACCCGGCTCGGGTCGTTCTGGTCCTGCATGGCGGTCGAGCGCAGTAGACCTGAACCTGGTTGCTCGACCGCCCGCAACTGCTCGACCAACCCCGGCAGGTCATCTTCCATGCCCGGCTTCAGACGCGTCGTGATGAGCTGTGCCCACATGTCAGAACCTCCGTTCGCAATGGATGCGGAACCCTAATCTCGGTCCACCGATTGGTTGTCGCGATCGCGCTACGGGATCAGCCGCCAATCGGCAACGCGCTGGCGTCCCCAACAATTCGCGTCCCGGGTGCCCCCGATCGCCGGGTCGGTGGGATATGCGGGGCAGAGCTGTCGTCGTGCCTTCGTGGCCAGGTCACGTCCGCTGAGGTGGTGTGCGACGACGGTCGCGTCAACCTCGTGGTGATGTTCTATCCGACTTCGGCGAGTTGTGCTGCGGTCACCTCCTGGGGCTGGTCGGCGAGGGCGCCGTCGATGACGCGCATGCGAGCTTTGGTGAGGCTCTCGACGCTCATGTAGCGTCGTGCGACGGCCCACTCGTCGTGTTGTTCGGCGAGCACGGCGCCGACGAGACGGATCATCGACGCACGGTTCGGGAAGATCCCGACGACGTCGGTGCGGCGACGGAGTTCCTTGTTGAGTCGTTCTTGGGGATTGTTGGATCGGATCTGACGCCAGTGCTCTTTGGGGAACGCGGTGAAGGCCAACACGTCGGGAGCGGCGTCGACGAGCATCACTGCCGCGTCGGCGAAGCGTTCCTCGAGTTGGGCGACGACCCGTGCGTGCTGCGCCCAGGTTGTGGTCGCGTCGGGTTGTTCGAAGATCGAACGTACGAGAGTCGCGACCATCGCCTGGGCGGACTTCGGAACCCGTGTCAGCAAGTTGCGCACGAAATGTGTGCGACACCGCTGCCAGCTCGCGCCCGCCAACACGCCCGCGATCGCGTTCTTCAGCCCTTCGTGCGCGTCGGAGATCACCAGCTGCACGCCCGAGAGGCCCCGTGCGACCAGCGACCGCAGGAACGCGGTCCAGCCGGCGCCGTCTTCGGTGGTGAACACGTCCACGCCTAGCACCTCCCGGTGCCCCTCGACGTTCACACCGGTCGCGATGACACACGCGACGTTCACGATCCGGCCGCCTTCACGGACCTTCTGGGTGAGCGCATCGACCCACACATACGTGTAAGGCCCGGCGTCGAGGGGCCGGGTGCGGAACGCTTCCACGATCAGATCAAGCGACTTGGCGAGCTCGCTCACCTGTGACTTGGAGATCCCCTCGATGCCCATCGCCTTGACCACATCATCGACACGCCGCGTCGAGACACCCTCCACGTAGCACTGGGCGACCACCGCGACCATCGCCTGTTCCGCCCGTCGGCGCGGCTCGAGCAGCCAGCCCGGAAAGTAACTCCCTTCACGGAGCTTTGGGATCCCGAGATCGATCGTGCCCACCCGGGTATCCCACCGGCGTTGGCGATACCCGTTGCGGACGTTCGCCCGATCCGGGGTCCGCTCCGCGTAGCCGGCGTTGCACACCGCCGAGGCCTCCGCGCCCATCAACTGCTCCACGAACGTCGCCAACATCGAACGGACCAGATCCGGATCCGCTTCCGCCAGATGCTGCACGAGCCACTCGCGCGGGTCCATCATGTTCGGGACTGCCACCGTGTTCCTCCTCATGTCGATCCTTGTGGAAGGTCTTCATGAGGTTGACGCGGTGGCCGTCGCGTCCGAGGGACCCTCAGCCCCTCAAACAACTACCCCGCACACCACACCCCTGGACGTAACTCTGTCGGTCGCGTTCGGTGAGTGCAGCGGCCGGCGGGACCGATCGCGCAGGCCGATCACGCCGAGCTCTCGGTAGCGGCGCTGCCACGTGTAGAAGCTCTGACGGGTGATGCCGTAGTAGCGACACGTCAGTGCCACATTGCCGCTGACCTCTTCAGCATGGCGAAGGACCGCCAACCGATGCGCAGCCTTCTTGTCGAGTTCTCGCTCCGTCACCTGGTCTCCTCCTATTCGTCGGAGACCCCATGGTGTAAGCGATGTCCGTCACTTTTAGAGCGCTCGACCAGCTCGGCGTCCGTCACACCCACACCCGGCCCTACCGGCCCCAGACCAACGGGAAGGTCGAACGGTTCAACCGGACCCTCCTCGACGAATGGGCCTACGTGCGCGTCTACCGCTCCGAAGCCACCCGCCGCGCCGCGCTTGACCGTTGGCTCCACCTCTACAACCATCACCGCACCCACACCGCCCTCGGCGGCCAGCCACCCATCAGCCGCGTCAACAACCTGGCGGGACAGCACACCTAGTCCACTGCTCGGCCGCGGCCGAGAGCGCGCCGCGACCTCACTGTTTCGAGCGGACCCATTCGATCGCGCCGTCGAGGAATGCGCCGGTGTCGGGGAACTTGCCGCCGACGATGTCGGCGAACCACTCCGGCACGTAGATCTCGAACGTGCCGTCGTCGAGCTGGCGCAGCACCGGCTCGACCATCGCCTCGACGGGCAGCGCCTCGATGTCGGCCATGCGACTCGTCGTTGTCGGGCAGGTGGAACAGGTCGGTGTCGATGACGCCCGGGTTGACGACGTGCACCTGCACCCCGGTGTCGCGACACGAGGTCGATCTGCATCGACTCCGACCACGCGGTGAGCGCGGCCTTCGACGCGGAGTAGGCGGCCTCGGCCGGTGAGCCGAGGCGCGCTGCGACCGACGAGATGTTCACGATGCGTCCCGCACGCGCGATGAGCTCGGGGAGCAGCGCGAGCGTGAGCCGGACGGGTGAGAAGTAGTTGATCGCCATCACGGCCTCGACGACATCGGGCGTCAGCTCGGTGACGACGCGCCGCTTCGGGATGCCGGCGTTGTTGACGAGCACGTCGACGCCGCCGAGCTCGTTCTCGACCCGGCGGGCGAACGCTTCGATGCCGTCGAGGTCGGCGAGGTCGACGGTCCACATCTGCGAGTCGGGAGAGTGCTTGCGGACGCGCTCGAGCACTTCGGCGAGGAGTCGATCCGCGCCGCGCGCAGATGCCGACGATCGCGCCGCGCTGCGGCGAATCCCTCGGCCAGCGCGGCACCGATGCCCGACGACGCGCCCGTGACGAGCACCTTCTTGCCTTCGACCGCGTAGCCCATCGTGGCCCCCCGAACGGACGTGCCCGTCAGCATACGGTCCACTAGCCTCCGCGGCCGATGGTGCTCGACCCGGCTGAGCGCGCTGCTCACCGACAAGGTCGCCGTCGTCACCGGCGCCGCGATGGGTATCGGCGAAGCCATCGCGATCACGTTCGCTCACTTCGGTGCCGACGTCGCGATCTGCGACCGCGACGTGCCGCGCCTCGACGACACCGCGAACGACATCGAAGCGACCGGCCGTCGCGTGGTTGCCGCCGAGCTCGACGTGCGCGACGGCGCGGCGGCCGGCATATTTCTCGAGACCGTGCGCGACGAGCTCGGCCCCATTGACGTGCTCGTCAACAACGCCGGCGGTGGGTTTCAGAGCCGGTTGCTCGACGTCAGCGCCAAGGGCCAGGACGCGCTGGTGCACGAGAATTTCACCAGCGTCACCAACTTCGTGCGGGGCGTGGTGCCGCTGATGCCAGAGACGGGCGGCTCGATCGTCAACATCACGTCGATCGAGGCGCATCGCGCCGGCCCGGGCTTCGCCGTCTACTCCGCGATGAAGGCGGCGGTCGCGAACCTCACCAAGAGTCTCGCCTTCGAGCTGGGTGACCGCTACATCCGCGTCAACTGCATCGCGCCCGACGTCATCCCGACGCCCGGTACCGGGGGGATGATGTCAGTGACCACCCCGCTGCCGCGCGCCGGTCACGTCGACGACGTGGCCGGCGCGGCCGTCTACCTCGCCAGCGACACGCTCTCGGGCTTCGTCACCGGTACCACGCTCCACGTCGACGGCGGCAACCTCGCCGCGGGCGGTTGGCGTCGCGCTGCCGACGGCACGTTCACGACGTGAAGTTCGGCATCGCGCTCGGCGCCCTCAATCCCGCGCTTCTTCGTGGAGGCGACACTCGAAGCGGAGCAACTCGGCTACGAGTCGGTGTGGATGCCGGAGCATCTCGTGTTCACCGCGGCGATGAGCCGCTCGCCGCACCCCGGCGAAGAGCATCCGCCGGTGCCGCCGACCACGCCCGTCTTCGACGTGTTCACCTACCTCGGCTTCCTCGCCGGCAAGACCGAGCGACTGCGGCTCGGCACCCACGTGTACAACATCGGCCTGCGGCATCCGTTCGTCGCGGCGCGCGCCGTGCAGACGCTCGACATCGTCTCCAACGGCCGGTTCGAGTTCGGCATCGGCGCGAGCTGGCTCGAAGAGGAGTGGCAGGCGGCCCAGCTCGACTTCTCGTCGCGCGGCCGGCGCGTCAACGAAGCGCTCGAGGTGTGCAAGCGGCTGTGGACCGAGCCCGAGGTCGCACACCGGGGCGAGTTCTTCGATTTCGCCCCGGTCGTGTTCGAGCCCAAGCCGGTACAACGGCCGTGGCCACCGATCCTCGTCGGCGGCGAGAGCGATGCCGCGTTGCGACGCGCTGCGCGCGCCGGCGACGGGTGGATCGGCATGGCGCACACCTTCGAGTCAGCGGCGAAGTCGATCGACCGGTTACGGGAGCTGCGCGCTGAGTACGGACGCGCCGACGAGCCGTTCCAGGTCTGCGTCGGCGGCGACGTCAGCTCTGGTGACGACGTGACGCGGTGGGAAGAGCTCGGTGTCACCCGTCTCGTCGTGTCGCCGTGGCCGCGCTCGAAGGAAGCGATCGACGGGATGCGCCGTTTCGCCGACCTGATCGGACTGGAGCGCGCCTGAGCCGCGTCGGAACCCCGTCCGATCCGGTCAGTCGTCGTCGTGCGCGAGCAGCCCATCGGGGTCGTCGTCGAAGTCGCGCATCGACACCTTGTTGCGGGCGGCGTGCTCGCTCACGGGTCGGGTCATCGTGTAACACACGCCTTCCATGATCTCGGCCAGCGGCTCGGCGGTCTCGAATTGGTCGAGATCGATGCCGCGACCCTTGCCGATGTCGCACGCCCGCCGCAGCACGATCGCGGCTTCCGCGGTGTCGGGATCGAGCGCCTCGTCGGCCCACGCCATGAACCCGCCCCGCCACGGCACCTCGGAATACGGCGGGGGATCGACGAGCTCCCGGCCCTCGATCGTCCACGCGAGCAACAGCTCGCCGTCACGCCACAGCTTCGGTTGCGTCCGCCTGTCGACGCGCGCCGGCAGCTCGACGTCGTATTGCCGCGTCTCGATCCCGCGGGTGGCGTGCGCGATCGCGAGGCCGGCCAGATCGAACATGTGCGTGCAGTTGGCGCGCGGGTTGGCGTGCTTGGCGGCGGCGGTGACGCGCACCGACAGTGGCGTGCCGTCGAGCGCGTGGAGCGGCACCGCGGCCTCGGGGCACGTGCTCCACGGGAAGCGGAGGCTCTCGCCTTCGAGCGAGAGCGCGGTCGTGCCGTCGTGGTGCAGCGTCACCCGGAACCGGTGATAGTCGTCCTCGAGATCGCTGACGACGACGCCGGGCGCCGTCGCGACGACGCGGATGCGGCGGCGGTAAATGCCCGTCGGGTCGTTGGCGCGGACTCGTCTCACGCGTCGGGGGGCACCGGGTCGCCGAGTAACACGATGACGCGCGTCTGGAAGCGCCAGCGATCGGGCTCGCGCACGAGCCGGTCGTAGTAGCGGCCGGCAGTGTTGATCGTGAAGCCGTCGTCGGTCTTCTTCAAGTACGCGAAGTCGGTCGATCCTCGTGCCGTTTCGCCCGACTCGTCGATCGTGATCATGGAGTTGTACGTGACGTGCTGGCCCCGCGGCGCGCCCGGCTTCTGGATCCCGATGTGCTCGTGGATCTGCGCCCGGCCTTCGTGGACGCGACCCTTCACGGTGAACGTCGCGTCATCGGTGAACAAGTCGCCGAAGTCGTCGGCGCGGCCGTCGTCGTAACAGTGGCAGTACGCGGCGATCAGATTCCGGATCGCGGCTTCTTCTTCGAGGTTTTTCATCTCAGTCGGTCCCTTCACCTGCGCCGGGGTATCCGCCGCCGCCGAACTGCGCGTCGAGCGCGTCGTAGTCGACCAAGAACCCGTCGCGGGGGAGCTTCTCGACGAACTCGACCGACTTCGGCTTCTTGTAGGACGCGATGCGCGTGCGGCAGTGCTCGATCACATCGCCGGCCGTGATGGTGGCCGCGTCGTCGAGTGCGACGATCGCCTTCACGCTCTGGGTCCACTGCTGGTCGGGCACTCCGATCACCGCGCACTCTCGCACGCCGGCGAGCGTCCCGACGCATCCCTCGACCTCTGACGGATAGATGTTTTCGAGCGCCGACTTGATCAGGCGCGTCTTCGGCCCGATGAACGTGATGGTGCCGTCGGTCTCGCGGCGGCCGAGGTCGTTGGTGTGGTGCCAGCCGTGGCGAAACCGACGGGCGGTCTCCTCGGGCCGGTTCCAATATGCGTTCATCACGGTGGGACCGCGCGCCACGATCTCGCCGACCTCGCCCGCAGGCACGTCGTGGTCGTTGGGGTCGACGATGCGCAGCTGCATCAGCGGCGCGGTCCGGCCGTCGGCACCGATCGCGTCCGCACCGAGCGCGTTGTACGTCAGCATGCCGCCCACCTCGGTCTGGCCGTAGCCACCGGGGCGGCGGGCCCAGGGGCTCGTGTCGATCGTGATCATCTCGTTCCACTCCGGCTTGCCGGCGAACGTGCGCAGCGACGACAGGTCGTGGTGGTGGTCGCGGTTGATCTCGAGCATCTGACGGATCGTGGGCCGCATGAGGAACGCGCCGGTGCAGCCTTCCGTCTCGATCAGGCGGCACAGCTCCTCGGCGTCGATCCGCGGCGTGAACACATTGGTGCCCGCGACGAGAAACGTCGCCAGCGTCGTCATCAACGTCGCGATGTGAAACAACGGCCCGCAGTTGAGATACACGTACGAGCTGTCGATGTCGGCGGCGCGGCTCATGATCACGGCCTGCGCGACCAGGGCGCGATGACTGAGCATCGCCGCGCTCGGCCGGCCCGTAAACGCAGCGGTGTGCATCAGGAGCACCGGCGCGCCGTCGTCGACGGCGGTGGCGGGGTCGTCGGGCTCGCGCGAAGCGAGGAACGCCTCGTAGCTCTCGCCACCCGCGCCGTCATGCTGGAGCCAACGCACGCGCACCAAACCGGGGGTTTGCCCGCGCGCCGCGCGAACGGTGTCGCCGATCTCGGCCTCTTGCCAGACGACGACCGTTGGTGCCAGGTCGGCGAGCACGAACGCCAGCTCGTCGACGCTCTGGCGCCAGTTGACCGGGCAGCACATCGCACCGAGCTTGGCCGCGGCCGACAAGAGCTCGAGGATGCGAAACGAGTTTTGCCCGAGCCACACGACGCGGTCGCCGGCGCGCACGCCCGCGGCGTTCAGCGCGGCGGCGAGTTGATTGACGCGCTCGTCGAGCTCTCGATACGTGAGCCTGACGTCACCGTCGACCACGGCCAGCTGCTGCGGGCGGCTCCGCCCGTTCTCGCGGAGCACGTCGCCGAGCGTCAACGCGTGCAGTGAGTCCACGGCCGTCATGATCGCAGACGGCGTGGGCCGGGCGGGGAGCGTGGCATGATTGCGGCCGGGATGGCAGGCGACACGAGTGCAAGCGAAGCAACCTCGCTCCAGAACGTCGTGCCGCGCCACGACGTGCCGACCGCCGGACGCAGCGGCTTCGTGCTCGTCGACGAACGGCAGGTGCACTACCTCGAATGGGGCCCGAGCGCCGCGCCGCCCGTGCTGTGTCTGCACGGCGGGGGACAGACCGCGTACATGTGGGAGGAGCTCGGCGCGGTGCTCGCCGACCGGTACCACGTGCTCGCGCCCGATCTGCCGTGGCACGGCGATTCCGATCCGATCGACGACATGAGCCGGCAGTCGCTCTCCGCCTCGTTGCCGCCCCTCCTCGACGAGTTCGGATTCGAACGGGTCGCGCTCGTCGGGGCGTCGCTGGGCGGGCTCGTGAGCATGACCCTCGCAGCCGCGCATCCCGCGCTGGCCGGCCCGATCGCGCTCATCGACATCGGCACCAGACTCGAGGACGAGGGCGTGGACCGGATCCTCAAGTTCATGCGCAAGCACGAGTCGTTCGCCTCGCTCGAAGAAGCCGCGGTCGAGGTCGCCGAGTACCTCCCGCAGCGCAAGGCGGTGCGGGTGGAGAGCCTGCGCCGCAACCTTCGTCAGCGCGACGACGGGCGCTGGGAATGGAAGCACTCCTACGGGAAGCGCCTGCGCGAGGCCGACGGACCGACGACCGGCGGCTGGCGCGCGCTGGTAGCCGGTCTCGACGAGGAAGCAGCGACGATCGCGTCACCCGTCCTCGTGTTGCGCGGCGCGACCAGCGACGTGCTCTCCAGTCAAGGCGCGGAGGACATCACCGCGCTAATTCCCGACGCGCGGCTCGCGACGATCAAGAGCGCGGGTCATCACGCGGCCGGCGACAACCCGGAGTCGACGGGCAACCTCGTCCGCGCGTTCCTCGCGGAAGTGGGCTGGTAACTCGCGATGGCTGCCGAGCCGTACCAGGCGAAGTACAAGACCCGCGCGCAGGTGCGGGCGGGCGGTGCGATCGGCAACTTGCAGGACGGCGCCGTGATCGAGGCGCAGGGGCTCTCGACGCGGCTGGTTGCCTGGCCGGGCAACAGCTTTCAGACCGAGGCGGTGCACGTGTTGACGGTGCCGCCGGGTACCGAGTCGAAGCCGTACGCCTACACGATGGCCGAGGAGGCGATGCTCTGCCTCGTGGGCGCGGGTGAGGTCTACCTCCGCGGCGCGTGGCGTGTATTGCAGGCGGGAGACGTTGCGTACTTCCCCGAGGGTGTCGCGCACGCGGTGCGCAATCCGGCGGCGAACAGCAACGACCTGGTCATCGTCACGCAGATCACGCCGCCGCAGTTCGACTTGTATGAGGCGGCCGGCTTCTACGACCGGTCACAGGGAACCCTGAACCTCACGACGATATTCAAGGCCACGCTCAACGCGCACCGCGGCGAGATTCCAACGAGCGAGATGGCGTTGCATAGGGACGGGCACGACGTGCGGGTCGAGAACCTTGTCGCGGCCGACGTGCGCGCGAGCGGTGCGCTGTTCAACGTGTACCTGGGCACGCCGTTCGCAAACCTGGGCCTGCCCGCGCATCTGGTGCTGTGGCCGGGCGCGGGCACGTGCACGGCGGGCTTCAACTACGCGCTCGCGCCGGCGCACGCGACCGACAACATGCACGCCCACCCGGTATCCGATGAGTGCCTGATCCTGTGGGAAGGGATGTGCGAGGGCTACACCGCCGACGGATACAGCGGTTCCGAGTTCATCGCGCTCGATACCTACGACGTCATCCTCGCTCCCTGCGGTGTGCTGCACGGGCACCGCAGCGTTGATACGCCGAGTGTGCTCGGCGGCTTCGCGTCACCGCCCCAGCTCGACCTCTTGCTCGACAGCGGCTTCTACACGGACGGCATGTTCTCGCAGGCGACGTTCGAGCAACTCAACACCGCCGCGGTCGGCGGCCTCGATCTCTTGCGGGCGCGCAGCTAACGCGGTCTCGCTGCTGAGTCGCGTCAGTCCTTCGGCGGCCGCACGTTGATCGCGAGCGTGAAGATCGCCTTCACGACCGGCTCGCCGGTGCTCGCGTCCTTCCAGTCGGTCTCGGTCACGTAGAACTCGAGCGTGCCGCCGTTGGAGCGCTGCTTCTCGTACACGTCGGTGATGACCGTCGTGCCCTCGAGCACGTCGCCGACCTTGGGCCAGCGCGAGTACTCGAACGCCTGCTCGCCGTGCAGGATCGCCCGACCCGGGCCGCGCAACTTCTCGATCGGCACGCCACCGGCGCCGCCGGTGCCGAGCGAGCCCCAGTAGGGCATGACGAACGGAAACGTCGGCGGCACCGGCGCGGCGTCGCCCTTGTAGACCTCGTCGCCATCACCCACCGCTTCGGCGAACACCCGCACGGGGCCGCGCTCGATCACGACCTTCTGCGTACCGGTCGTCTGACCTTTCAACTCAGTGAGCAGTGCCACGCTGCGTGTCCTGACGTCGATTCGGATGGCGCCGGAGAATACCGAGTGTCAGCGCGACGTGCCGGTCGGCGAGGCGGCCGGGTGCACGAGCTGGTGCTTCATCACCTTCCCGGTCGCGTTGCGCGGGAGCTCGTCGACGAACGTGATCTGACGCGGTCGCTTGTAATCCGCGAGGCGTTCCGCGCAGAAGGCCTTCAGCTGCTCATCGGTCAGAGGCGCGCCCGGATTGCGCACAACGAACGCAGCAACGTCTTCGCCGAGCACGTCGTGCGGCACGCCGACGACCGCGACCTCGCGCACTGCAGGATGCTCGAGGATCGCGGCCTCGACATCGGTCGCGTAGATGTTGTTGCCACCGCGGATGATCATGTCCTTCTTGCGGCCGACGATGTAGAGGTAGCCGTCCTCGTCGAGGTAGCCGAGGTCACCGCTGCGCAGCCAGCCGTCAGTGGTCCATGTGCTCGCGGTGGCGGCGTCGTCCTTGTAGTACTCGCGCTGCTTGCCCGGCATTCGGGTGAAGATCTCGCCCACCTCGCGCGGCGCGCAGTCGTCGCCGGCTTCGTCGACGATCTTGGTCTCCGTCGGTGCAATCGCTTTGCCGACCGAACCGACCCGCTTCGCGACCTCGGCGCCGGGCATGACGATGAACGCGGCGCCGGCCTCCGTCATGCCGTAGGAGTTGGAGACGACCGCGTCGGGCAGACGTGCTTGTAGCGCGAGCTGCGTCGCGGCCGCGACCGGCGCACTGCCGATCGACACCATCGCCAGACTCGACAGGTCGCGGCGCTCGAAATCGGGATGCGCGACGATCAGCTCGGCCATGGCCGGCACGATCAGTGTCATGGCCGGACGGTCACGTTCGACGATCTCCAACCAGCGGCCGGCGTCGAACTTCGGCAGGTAGATCGCGGTGAGTCCCATCTTCATCGGGTTGTAGATGAACGCGATGCCCGCGAACGTGAAGAGCGGCGCGCCGTGCAGCCAACTGTCGCCCGTCCAGTTGGGCACCATGTTGGGAATCGTGCCCACATTGCGGTGCCGTACCGCGACTCCCTTGGGCAGGCCGGTGGTGCCGGAGGTGTACATGATGTCGGCGAGGTCATCGAGCGCGACCGTCACTTGATAGTCACTGCGGTCGGTCCGGAGCACGTCGTGCCAGCCGGTCGCGTCGTCGGACGGGCCGTCGACACTGACGAGGAGCTCGAGTGACGGCACCTTGGCGCGAATCTCGCGCAAGGTGGGGAGCAACGCGTCACAGGTGATCGCCGCGCGAATCTCCGCGTGGCCGAGAATGACGGTGAGCTCGCGCGCCGTGAGCCGGACGTTGCCGGGTACGGCGACCGCACCGGCCTTGTGCACCGCGGCGTACGCGACGATCCAGCGCAACGGGTACTCGCTCGGCATGTACACCGACACGCGGTCGCCGTGCTCGATGCCCCGGGCGGTGAGGCCGCGCGCCAATTGGTTGGATTGCTCGTCCCACTCGCGAAATGTGATCCACTCGTCCTTGTCGAGATCGCGGTACGCGATCTCGTCGGGCCAGCGCCCGGCCATGAAACGGAGCTGATCCTCTTGGAGCTCGCCCAAGGCATCGGGTCGCATCGCAGCCATGATGCTCAGAGCCCGAAGCCCATCTTGGGAATCTTGCGGCTGTACGCGCCGGGGAAGAGGTCATCTTTCTTGGCGACGAGCTCCTCGGCGGTCCAGCGTTCGCCCTTGGCCAGCTCGCTGCCGATCGTCCACCCCTCCATGCGGTACACGTGATCGGCCCACGCGATCAGCACCTGGCCGCTCACGTCGGCGGCTTCGGGACTCGCGAGGAACCCGACCACGGGCGCGATGTTGTCGGGGTGCCACTGGTCGAACTCGCCCTCCGATGCGCTCATGTAGTCGACGGCGCCGGGAACCGTGTCGGTGAGACGCGTGCGTGCCCGGGGCGCGACGCAGTTGACGGTCACGCCGTACTTCTTGAGCTCACGCGCCATCACGATCGTGAGCGACGCGATGCCGGCCTTCGCGGCGGCGTAGTTGCTCTGACCGGCTTGGCCGAAGAGACCCGACTCACTCGCGGTGTTGATAAGCCGCCCGTAGACCTCGTCGCCGGCCTTGGCGCGATCGCGCCAGTGCTTGGCCGCGAAATGCGAGGGCGCGAAATGGCCCTTCAAGTGCACGGTGATGACGGCATCGAACTCGGCCTCGGTCATGTTGAAGCTCATCCCGTCGCGCAGGATGCCGGCGTTGTTGACCAGCACGTTGAGATCGCCATAGGTGTCGATCGCCTGACCGACGAGACACTCGGCGCCGTGCCAGGTGGCGACGTCGTCGTAGTTGGCGACCGCGATGCCGCCGGCAGCCGCGATCTCGTCGACGACCTGCTGCGCCGGCGTGGTGTCGTGACCGTCACCTTCGCGGGCGACGCCGAGGTCGTTGACGACGACTTGCGCGCCCTCGGACGCGAGCAGCATCGCCTCGCCGCGCCCGATCCCGCGGCCGGCGCCGGTGACGATGGCAACCTGGCCGTGGAGAAGACCAGCCATAGAGTTTCCCCCTGCTCGCCGGGACCGGATTCTCCGAGTCGGCTGCGGCGGGCAACATTACCGACACGCGTGTCAGTTTCCACAACGGGAGGGTCGCTCGCGTGCTGATCGATCTCCACGCGCACACGTCGCCCCGCTCGTCGTGCAGCCGCACGACGCTCGAGGAGCTTGTCGCGACCGCCCGTGCCCGCGGGCTCGACGCGCTCTGCATCACCGAGCACGACGTGATGTGGCCCGACGACGAGCTGGCCGACGCCTCACGCATGCTCGATTTCCCATTGATTCCCGGCGTCGAGCTGTCCACCGACGTCGGCCATGTGCTGGCGTTCGGTCCGTTGTCGAAGGCGTTGTGGCGCAGCTACCGGTTCGACGAGCTGCTCCAAGAAGTCGAGCACGGTGACACCGCGCTCGTGCTGCCGCACCCCGTCCGCAACACCGCGGGGGAGCGGGCGCTACGCGGCGGACGGATCGCGCCGACGCCGGTGCAGGTCGCAACGACGGCACCATGGAGCGCCGTGCATGCGATCGAAGCGGCAAGCACGCAGACGACGGCCGTCGAGCACGCGCTCACGGCCGCAGCGCTCGAGGTCGTGCCGCGGCCGGCCGTCGGCGCGAGCGACGCACACGCGCCCGGCCGTGCCGGCGCCTACGCGACCCGGCTCGACGGCATAGTGCACACCGCACGCGAGCTGGCCGCCGAGATCCGCGCCGGCCACGTACGTCCCGTGACGATCAGTGACCAGCCTGCGGGCGACTAGCGCGCGGCCTGCACCGGCCGCGCTCCGTTCCGGGCAGAGTTTTCGACCGTAGCGGTCGATAACTCATTTCAGAAGCCGGGAGGTACGATGGCGGCTCCACGAACCTGGGAGGACGCCATGGGCGACGCCGTCATCGTTTCCGCTGTCCGTACCGCGATCGGCACCGCGCGCAAGGGCACGCTCGTCGACGTGAGCGCGTTCGACCTCGGGAGAGAAGCGCTCGGCGAGGCCTTGAAGCGCTCGGGGATCCCCGGTGACGACGTCGACGACATCCAGCTCGGCGAAGTGATGCAAGGTGGCGGCGACATCGCCCGGTACGCCGCCGTCGAGCTCGGCCTCACGCACGTGCCCGGCGTCGCGACCCAGCGTCACTGCGCTTCGGGCATGGCCGCGGTGCAGGGCGCAGCCGCGAGCATTCGCGCCGGCATGGACACCGTGGTGATCGCAGGGGGCACCGAGTCGACCTCGACCACGCCGAGCAGCATCAAGCGGGTGCTCGGCACCGACGAGATGGCGCCGTGGATGTCGCCCAGTCACCCCGAGACCCCCGACGCGCCGGCGTTCGACATGTCGATCACGGTCGGCTGGAACACCGCGCAGCTGGCCAACGTCACCCGCGAAGAGATGGACCACTGGGCCTACGAGTCGCACATGCGGGCGGTGAGCGCGACCGACGACGGGCGTTTCGAAGAGGAGATCTTCCCGATCGAGGTCTTGCGACGCGACGGCGAGACCATCGTGTTCAAGGTCGACGAGCACCCTCGACGAGGCACGTCCATGGAGAAGCTCGCGTCGCTCCCGCCGTTGCATCCGGAGATCGAGGGGTTCTCGATCACCGCCGGCAACGCGTCGGGCATCAACGACGGCAGTGCGGCGATGATGATCGTCGATGCGGAGTACGCGGCCGCGGACGGGCTCCAACCGCTCGCGGTGATCAAGTCGTGGGCGTCGGCGGGAGTGCCACCGGCAGAGACGGGCCTCGGGCCGACCCACGCGATCCCCAAGGCGCTCTCGCGCGCCGGGCTCACCACCGGCGACGTCCAGTTGGTCGAGATCAACGAGGCATTCGCGTCGATGGCGGTCGCGTCGAGCCGCATCCTCGGCTTCGATCACGACATCGTCAACGTCAACGGCAGCGGCTGCAGCCTCGGTCACCCCATCGCGTGCACCGGCGCCCGCATGATCGTGACCCTGGTGCACGAGCTGCGCCGGCGCGGCGGCGGGCTCGGCGTCGCGAGCATGTGCGCCGGCGGCGGCATGGGCTCCGCCACCGTGCTCGAAGTGATGCCCGGCTAACCGACGCGGGCGTCGAGCACCAGGAGGCCCGGCACGAGCGGGCCGGGTGCCGGCCCCACGGCTTCGCGGAGGGCGCGCCTCAGGCGCGCCCAGGGTCGCGTCGTCGAGCCCCTCGACGAACGGCTCGTACATCGGCATCGAGAGCCGCCAGACGACGATGGCTTCGGCGGTGCGCACCTGCACGTCCGCGCTGACCTCGTGGACGACGATATCGACGAGACCGGCTTCTCCGGCGAGGGCAGCGAGGCGGTCGGGGAACGCGCTCAACGGCTCCGTCTCGCGCTTCATCCGGTCGTACCACTCGGGCCGTTCGAAACCGAACGTCATGAGCGTGGACTCGATGACTTCCTTGGCGGCGAACGACCATCGGGCGTCGTACCCGACGCTCAGCACCGCTCCGCCCTCTCGGGTCACGCGGGCGGCTTCGACGAGCGCGTCGAGCGGTGCGTCAAGATGCGAGAGCACGAATGCGAACGCGCTCGCGTCGAAACTCTCGGGCGCGAATGGCATGGAGGCGGCATCGGCGTTCACGGCGGGTGGACGGTCCTCGCGATCGACACGCAACATGGCGAAGAACAGATCGGCGCCGACGACCTCGGCTCCGGCCGCGAGCAACGCCGCGGTCGTTGCACCCGTGCCCGCGCCGATATCGAGCACGCGTCTGCCGACCAGTGGCACGCGCACGGACGCGATGAGCGCGTCGGCCATGCGGCGATAGATCGCCGCCGGTCCGGACGCCCAGTTCGCCGCTCCCTCGTCATAGGCCTCGCGCAGGCGGCTCGCCGACTCGGTCACGACAGGTGTCGCTCGCCCTCGACCGCCCGCTGCTCCCACCACTCGAGCTCCGGGCCGCGACCGCCGAGCGCCTTCTCCCAGCCGAATTGCACCATCGCGCCGAGCAGCGCGACCTCGAGCTGGTGCTCGAACCAGCCGGCGCTGTCGATGCCGTGACGTTCGAGAGCGGCGCGGTAGTCGCGGATCGCGTCCTTCTTCGAGTGGGGGAGTCGCGCGGTGTTCAGACAGAGGTACCACGCGAACTCGACGCAGCCCGGCGCTGCACCCGGCGCTTCCCAGTCGAACAGCACCGTGCGGCCGGCATCGTCGGTGCCGAGGTTGCCGAACTTCCAGTTGCCGTGAATCAGCGTCGTCGGTGTGTCGCCGTACGCGTCGATCAGCGGTGACGGATCGAGCGCGAGTGGCATCACGATTTTCGCCAGTGTGGGCGCGAGCCCCGGCAGGAGATCCCAACCACGACCCATCAGCGGAGGGATGAACGCGTCAGAGTCGAGCGCGACCTCGGTCTCGATCATCCACGGCGACGCTTCCATGTAGCGGTTGGCCATCGGGGTGAGGCCGAAGCGGTCTTCGAAGTCCCAGAACCGGGCCTGCATCTGCGCCATGTGGTCGAGGAAGCCGAGATGCTGCTCGAGCGAGATCGGTTCGTCGCCTTCAGGGACCGTCCACTTGCCGATGTCGCGCATGAGCACGATGGTCTGCTTGCCGCCGGGTCCGATGTCGGGATCGTGCGCGCAGCCCACGATCGGCTGGTTGATGCACTCGGGCAGGGCGTCGAGGATGCCGTGCTCCCAGAGCTGTAGCGTCTTGCACCCGAGGTCACCGACGCAGCGCATCGTCCAGTCGTCGTCGAAGCTCATCCACTTCGCGACGTAGGGCTCCCCGTCGATGACGACCCGCTCCATGCGGGCACCCGACTTCGAATCGGTGTGCGACATCGGCCTACGGTCGGTCGCCCCGGCGAGGAGCTCGGCCTCCGAGCGCGCGACCGGTGCGGGGCGTGAAGGTGAGCGCTTCCTGGCGAGTGGCCATAGGTGCTTCCTCCGAATCGTCCGACGGGCGACATTGCACAGGCTGACGGAGCCGGCCACGCGCCGCAAGTGGTGTGGGCACATCCCGGCGGGCTCACGACGCTTCGTTCACTAGATTGCACTCATCGACGCCGACCTTGCATTCGCGCTCCACCTGGCCGACGCCGCCGATGCGATCAGTGCGGCCCGCTTTCGGGCGAGTGATCTCGTCGTGGAGACGAAGCCCGACGCGACACCGGTCACGGAAGCTGACCGGGCCGTCGAACAGGAGCTGCGGTCTCGGATCAACGCCGACCGTCCCGGTGACGCGATCGTCGGCGAAGAATTCGGTGCAGCAGGCGACGCCGATCGGCGCTGGATCATCGACCCGATCGACGCCACGAAGAACTATCTGCGCGGCATCCCGGTGTGGGCGACGCTGATCGCGCTCGAGCACGGTGACGAGCTCGTCCTCGGTGTCGTCTCGGCCCCGGCGCTCGGCCGCCGTTGGTGGGCGTCTCGGGGCGACGGTGCCTACCTGAACGGCGAGTCGATCCACGTATCGGGTGTGCGCCATCTCGACAAGGCACACGTCGCGTACGACGACATCGCCGGCTTCGATCACATCGGCCATGCCGACGAGTTCCTCGCCCTCTGCCGTCAGTGCGCGCGCACGAGAGGCTTCGGCGATTTCTGGTCGCACATGCTCGTCGCCGAAGGCGCGGTCGACATTGCGATCGAGCCCGAGGGATTGAAGGTGTGGGACCTCGCGCCGTTGCTCGTGATCGTCGAGGAGGCCGGTGGCCGGTTCACCGACATCACGGGCCATCGCCGTGCCGACGGCGGCAGCGCGGTCGCGACCAACGGTCTGCTGCACGACGATGTGCTCGGGGTGCTCGGAGTCCCGGAGTGAGCACACCGGTCACGGTCGGGATCGACATCGGCACGTCGTCGGTGAAGGCGATCGCGGCTGATGGCGACGGCACCGTGGTCGCGGACGCACGGGTGGCGCACGACTTTCGGGTGCCGGCGCCCGACCGGTTCGAGCACGACGCCGCGGTCGCGTGGCACGCGGGGCCGCGCGCCGCGCTGACCGCGCTCGGCGACCTCGACATCAAAGGCGTGAGCGTCGCGGCGATGGTGCCGTCACTCACGGCGGTCGACGCCGCGGGCGTACCCATCAGCCCCGGTCTGCTGTACGGCGACGCTCGGGGCCGCACCACGTCGACCGGCAATCCGGTCGAGAGCGGTGAGCTGCTCGCGTTTCTCCGGTGGACGCTGCGCGAGGCACCCGACGCGCACGGGTACTGGCCGGCGCAGACCGTCGCGAACAACGCGCTCGCGGGAGAGCCGGTGCTCGACACGTCGACGGCCACGACCGCGTCGCCGCTGTTCGACTGGACGGCATGGGATCCGCAGCTCGCAGCCGACATCGGTGTGCGGGTCGACCAACTGCCGCGGCTCGTGCCTACCGGCTTCGAGTGCGGACGGGTCGGCGGTCCTGACGGGCCGGCACTCGGGTCGGGATGTATCGACGCGCTGGCCGAGCAACTGGTCGCGGGCGCCGACGACGACGGCGACGTGCTCGTGATCCTCGGCACCACGCTCATCGTGTGGGCGGTCTCCGAGCGCAGCGACGAGGTGCCCGGACTCTTCACGATCCCGCACACCGCAGCCGGCAAGTACCTCGTCGGCGGACCGAGCAACGCGGGCGGCCTGTTCTGCAACTGGGCCGCGAACCTGTTTGCCGACGTGCCCGGTCCGGCCGAACCGCACTCGGTGCCTGTCTGGGCGCCGTATCCGCGGGGCGAACGGGTGCCGTTCCACGATCCGGATCGCCGTGCCGCGCTGGCCGATCTCAACCTGCTGCACGACGCGGTCGCGCTGCGGCGTTCGGTCTTCGAGGCATCGGGCTTCGTCGCGCGCCGCATGATCGACGCCGCCAACGTGGCGCCGCGTCGGATCGTCGCCACCGGTGGCGGGACGCGGGTCGACGAGTGGGTGCAGGCGCTGGCCGACTGCGCGGGCTTGCCGGTCGACTGTGTCGCCGTGCCCGAGGGTGGGGCGCTCGGCTCGGCGTGGCTGGCGCGCATCGCGGCCGGGCTCGAGGAGCCGTTGGCGATGACGGACGGTCGGCGGTGGGCACGTGTGGGCAGGCGCGTCGAGCCCGACTCGGCGTGGGCCGAGCCGGTGGCCGAGCGCTACGAACGGTTCTTGCAGGTCGCGAAGTGACCGGATCGGTGCACCACGTGGCATATGCCCGTATAATCTGACGCACGTCAGCTTTCGCCCGGGTGGGGAGCACGGTGGCAGCAATCGATCAGACGGACTCGGATCCATACGACTCGTTCGATCCGATGGCGCAGTTCATCGACGGGGTCGCGGGCAACGTGCGCGATCCGTACCCCCGGTTTCGGAAGAAGCGGCCGGACGCTGCCGGTCGAGTGCGCATTCCAGATGAACTTCGCGGACGAAGAGGTCGAGGCGTGGACCGCGCACACCTACGACACGGTCTCGGCGGTCCTGCGTGACAACACCGATTTTTGCTCGGGTGCCATCCGCGAGCTGTTGACCGTCGTCATGGGCCCGTATCCGCTCGTCGGCATGGACGAGCCGGAGCACAAACGGCTGCGTTCGCTCGTTGCCCTGGCGTTTCGCCAGAAGACGTTGCAGCACTGGGACGCCGAGCTCATCGTGCCGGTCATCGACGAGTACATCGACCGCTTCGCCGCGCGCGGCCGGGCCGAGCTCGTGCGCGAGTTCACGTATCGGTACCCGGTGCACGTGATCGCGGCGATTCTCGGTCTGCCGGCCGGCGACTTTCCGTTCTTCCACGAGCGCGCGATCGCACTGCTGAACGTTGCCGCCAAGCCCGATGCCGGGATCGTGGCGTCGCTCGAGCTGCGCGATTACTTCGCCGAGATCGTCGAACAACGACGACGTGTTCCCGAATCGGATCTCATCAGCGAGCTCGTGCGGGCCAGGCTCGACGGTGAGCAGCTCGGCGACGAGGAGATCTTCTCGTTCCTCCGCCTCCTGCTTCCCGCGGGCGCCGAAACCACGTATCGAGCGACGGGCAACTTCCTGTTCGCGCTGCTCACGCACCCCGAACAGCTCGACGCGCTGCGCGCCGACCGGGCGCTCATGACGCAGGCGATCGAAGAGTCGCTGCGGTGGGAGTCGCCGCTGCTGCTCACGATGCGGAACGCGGCGAACGATACCGAAGTCGCCGGCGTTACGGTGCCCACAGGTGGCGAGGTGCACGCCAACGTCGGTTCGGCCAACCACGACGAGACCCGCTGGGAACGCGCCGAGGAGTTCGACATCTTCCGCGATCCGATACCGCACATCGCGTTCGGTGTCGGCCCGCACATGTGCCTCGGCATGCACTTGGCACGCATGGAGATGGCGTCGGCCGTCAACCGGTTGCTGGACCGTTGCCCCAACCTGCGCCCCGATCCCGAGCTGTGGGACCGCGACGACGTGCACATCCACGGCGAGAACTTCCGCTCACCCGCGACCCTGCCCGTGCTCTTCGACCCGTCCGAGTAACGCGGTAGCGAGTCCCCAAGAACACGTTTGTGCAATCGGGCCCCCTATAGGGGCCCTGATTGCACAAACGCTCGGGGTTCACCCACTGAGGCCGTACAGGCGGAGGGCGTTGGTGCCGAGCAGCTTGTCGATCGTGTCGTCGCCCAGCATCTTGGCGTGACGGCGGGCCTCCTCGACGGTGCCGGGAAAGTCGCTGTCCCAATGTGGGTAGTCGGACGCGAAGACGATGCTGTCGGCACCGAGGTGCTCCACGTACGTCTCGAGCAGCTGCTCTTCGCACTCGAACGAGAAGTAGCACTGGCCCCGCTCGATGAGCTCGCGCGGATCGCTCTTCATCGCCGGTAACTGGTCGGGCTTCTTCTCGAAGTGCTCGTGCACGCGGTACACGAAATACGGGACCCACCCGATGCCCGACTCCAGGAACGCGACCCGCAGCGTCGGGAAGCGGTCGAGCACGCCACCCATCGCCAGCGCGGTGAACGCGACCATCTGATCGACGGGAAAGCTCAGCGCGTGCACCTGCCGCGTAGTTCGAGAAGCGGTCGGCGGCGGGGAGCGGCAGGTTCATGCCCGGCGCGCTGTGGACGCCGAGCGCGACATCCGTATCCGCGGCCGCCTCGAAGAACGGCAGGAACACCGGGTCATCAAGATTGCGCTCACCGACGACCGGCGGAATCGTCACCGCCACGGCGCCTTTGCGCACCGCCCGTTGCAGTTCGGCGATCGACCGCTCGACATCCTGGAGCGGCACGATCGCGACCGTCTTCAGGCGCGTTGCATCGTGCGCGCACAGATCGTCGAGCATCCAGTCGTTGTACGCCTCGGCAACCTCCGCCGCGAGCCCCGCGTCGCCGTAGCTGGTGAGCCCGATCGTGAAGCTGCCGTAGAGCACCTGCATGTCGATGCCCTCCGAATCCATGTCGCGCAGACGGACGGCGACGTCGCCGGCGCCTTCGACCGCCGCCGGGTTGGTCGCGGTCTCGATCGGCGCGCCGCGCCCGTGCCCCGCTTGCACCGGGTATGCCTTGCCGTCGACTGAGAGCACGGTCGTGCCGCCCGACTCGACGAAGCCCAACCAGCCCGGCCGGCGCTCGTTGAGCTCGCGCCACGCGCTCGCGTTCTCGTACACGTGCGCGTCGGCATCGACAACGGGCGTGGCCATGCACCTGCCTCTCGGGTCGACTTCGCTCGACTCGAGTCATCGTCGTGGCGCCGCCACCGCGACGTCAAGAAGCCGGGCGCCGCACACGACCGCCGGCGAGCGGTCGGCGCCGGCTGGCCTCGACTAATGTTTGCCACGCAGTCGCCGGGCCGGCGCCCGCGACGCTGGAGGTTTGCCGTGGCGTTGCAGATCAAGATCGATCGTGAGGCGTGCATGGGTTCGGGCAACTGCTCGTTCTGGGCGCCCGATGTCTTCGACCTCGATGACGACGGCATCGCGATCGTGCTCGACCCTGACGCCGCGCCCGAAGAGAAGATCCTGCTCGCGGCCCAGGGCTGTCCCACCCAGGCGATCTCCGTCCTGAAGGATGGCGAAAAGATCTCCTGACGGGGGTCGTGCAGCCAAAGACCTCCCTACGGTTCGGGCGGCCCGGTCGCGACCACGCCGGCGGATCTGACGCCGGCCGCGACGTGCGCGACCATCGGGTACCCCCAAGGAGCCCTCGCCCCATGCCGATCGGCATCACCGAAGAGCACGAAGCGCTGCACCAGGCGGTGCGGGGCTGGGCCGAGCCGGCATTGCCCGCCGGCAGTGCCGCGCTCGCTCCTCGACGCCGACACGGAGGACCTGCCGCTGTTCTGGGCCGACCTCGTCGCCCAGGGCTGGACGGGCATTCACATCGACGAGGAGCACGGCGGCGAGGGGTACGGGCTCCCCGAGCTGGTCGTCGTGCTCGAGGAGCTCGGTCGTGCCGCCGCCCCCGGTCCGTTCGCTCGCGACCACGCTCGCGGCGCGTCGTGCTGCAGGCCGCAGGCAAGGAAGTTGCCGCGGCAGCTGCGTCCCCGATCTCGCCGAGCGGATCGGTTGTCGGCACCGTCGCGCTCGACGGCGCGCTCGACGCCGAGAAGACCGAACGACGGTGCTCCGCGTGCGCGGCACCCTGCGTCCGGTGCTGTCGGGTCACCTCGCGCCAGCTGCTGATCGCGCGACGCAGGGGCCGCTGGTGCGTGCTGCGCGCCGGCGAGTTCGACTGCCACGGAGCTGGACAGCGTCGACCTGACCCGGCGCGTCGCCGAGGTGACCGTCGAGGGCGCGCTCGTGCCGTCTGCGCCGCCAGCTGCCCGGAGCTGTCGTCGCTCGACGGTGCAGCGACCTCGCGGCGGTGCTGTTCGCCGCCGACGCGGTCGGCGGCGTCGCAGTGGTGCGTCGACACCGCGGCCGAGTACGCGAAGGATCGCCGTCAGTTCGGCCGGCCGATCGGCCAGTTCCAGGGGGTCAAGCACCGCTGCGCCAACATGCTCGCCCGCACCGAGCTCGCCCGGGCCGCGACGTGGGATGCCGCGCGCGCGGTCGACGACGCCGAGACCGAGGCCGTTCGCTGCGGCCGCTGCGGCGTCGCTCGCGATCGACGGGTTCTTCCAGACCGCGAAGGACTGCGTGCAGATCCTCGGTGGGATCGGCTTCACGTGGGAGCACGACGCGCACGTCTACCTCCGCCGTGCCACGGCGACGCGCGCCCTGCTCGGGCAGCCGGCGGCGTGGCAGGTGCGCGCCGCCCGGCTCGCGCTCGGCGGGTGCACGCCGGCGCCTGACCGTCGACCTCCCGCCCGAGGCCGAGGCGCACCGCGAGGAGCTGCGCGCGCTGCTCGACGGAGCTCAGCGGTCTCGATCCCGCCGAGCAGCGCCGGCGCGTCGCGGACGAGGGCTTCGTCTCGCCGCAGTGGCCGAAGCCGTGGGGACGTGACGCCGACGCGCTCGAGCAGCTCGTGATCGACGACGAGTTCCGCCACGCCGGCATGATCGCGGCCCGAACATCGCGGTCGGCGGCTGGGCGCTCCCGCCGCTGATGGTCTACGGCACCGAGGAGCAACAGCAGCGCTGGATCCCGCCGACGCTGCGGGGCGAGATCGAGTGGTGCCAGCTCTTCAGCGAGCCGGGCGCGGGCTCTGACCTCGCGTCGCTCACCACGCGCGCCGAGCGGGTCGAGGGCGGCTGGCTCGTCAGCGGTCAGAAGGTGTGGACGTCGATGGCCGAGACGGCCGCACTGGGGGATCCTGCTCGCCCGCACCGACCCGGATGCGCCGAAGCACGAGGGCATCTCGTTCTTCATGCTCGACATGAAGACCGAAGGTATCGACGTGCGCCCGTTCCGCGAGCTCACCGGCCAGGCGATGTTCAACGAGGTGTTCTTCGACGACGTGTTCGTGCCCGACGACTGCCTGGTCGGTCAGGAGCACGACGGTTGGCGCGCGACCCGCACCTCACTCGCCAACGAGCGGGTGTTCATGGGCAGCGGCGCGACGATCGGCCCGGCATCCGCGGCATCCTCGACATCGTCCGCACGACTGGCGCTCGACGACGACACCGCTCACGCTGTCCGACGTGGGCGAGCTCGTCGCGCGCGAGCTACGCGCTCGCGGTGCTCGGGTTCCGCCTCACGCTCTCGCGCGCTCGACGGGCGCCGACCCGTCGCGGCTCCGAGGCGTCGGTGCGAGAAGCTCCTCGGCGTCGAGCACGATCAGGCCGTGCAGGAGGTCGGGCTCGAGCTCGCCGGCGGCGAAGGCGCCGTGCGCGACGGCGACGCGGCACCGTGGGTCCAGCAGTTCCTCTTCAACCGCTGTCTCACGATCGCCGGCGGTACCAGCGAGATCCAGCGCAACATCATCGGGGAACGCGTCTTGGGGCTGCCGCGCGACCCCTGAGCTACGGGAGCGGTACCACTTCGCCGGGGTAGATGAGGTTGGGGTTGCCGCTGCGCAGCCCGGGACGTGCAGCCGTGACCAGCTCGACCCAGTAGCTCGCGATCTCCCGCTCAGTCAGCTCACTCGTGCTTCGACCCGTTGTGCGCGCGACTTCCGCGGCCGCGATCGTCCACAGGTTGTCGCCGGCGACGACGACATGACGATCCACCGGCGCGTCGGCACGCGGCGTCGGACTCGGAGCCGGGCTCGGCGGATCGAGATCCGATGACTGTGCCGGCTGCGCGGGCGATGACGGTGATGTGGTCGGCGCGGGCGGAAACGACTCGAGGACGTGCGCTCGCCCGCTGCGCACGCGGGGCGACGTCGTGGACGTCGTGGGCGGGGGAGCGGCGTGCGCGACCCCGGCGCCACTCGCGACCACGGTCGTCACGAGCGCGACGGCCAGCGCACCATCGACAACGCGGCGAATTGCCGGCAGCGTGCACCATCCGAGCGCGTTGATGACGCGCGTGGCGCGCACGACGCTCGCGACGCCGTACAGCACCGTCGTCGCGAAGATCCAGCACAGCCCGCCGAGCGCGAGAAGGCGCAGCGTCGCAGCGAGGACGTCAGCCGGCGGCGACTGTCGAAGCCACACGCCGACGTGGGCGGACGGGACCGAGAACCCGTCGACCTGTCCGAGGAGGACAAGGGCGAACAGTCCGGCCATCTCGGCAATGAGCAGCAGTCCTGTCAGCGCCAGATTGCGGAGACGTCGCATGAAGCCAAGCTAGATCGCCTGAAGGCGCTATAACAAGTCTGAAGTAGTTATAGAGTGTCTCTACCTCGGCTGCGAAGCCAGGAGCGCCAACGAGCCGGAGATGTTTGATCGGGGTCACCCGGCGCGAGACCGCTCGGTGATACGTTCCGCCTCGCTGTCGCGCATTGGGGGGGTCCTTCGCATGCTTGGTTCGGCACTCGACATCTGGTCGAAAGCTGGTGGCGCGTATCTCTCGCGCTGGTCGCACGTCGTGGTCGGAATCACCTGGATCGGCCTGCTCTACTACTTCAACTTCGTGCAGGTCCCCGCGTTCGCCGAGATGGAGGCCGCAGCGCGCAACAACACGATCGACAAGCTCGCGTCGCGTGCGCTGTGGTGGTTCCGCTGGTCTGCACTCCTCACGGTCCTGACGGGACTGTCGATCCTGTCGTTCCAGCAGGCGCCCGACGCCAATGGCGCGCTGAAGTCTCAACTGATGAACATCGAGTACTGGCGGAGTCCGCAAGGCACCGCGATCCTTGCCGGCATCCTGCTCGGGCTGACGATGTTCCTCAACGTGTGGGGGGTCATCTGGCCCAAGCAGAAGATCGTGATCGCGAATGCGCGCAACGTACAGGCAGGCGGTGAGGCCAATCCCGCCGCGGCCGCAGAGGGCCGCAAGGCGTTGGTGGCGTCGAGGATGAACATGATCTTCTCGCTGCCGTTGCTGGTGTTCATGGTCGGCACGGCGCACTTCCCGTACAAGATCAGCGGCGTCGACACGTCGGCCAACAACCGCTGGACGTTCTGGATCGTATGGATCGTCCTGTGGGCGTTTCTCGAGGCCAACGCGCTCGGCCTTCTCGGAGGCGTCAAACCCGGCGGGCTGCGTTTGATCTACGACACCCACCAGAATGCGCTTATCGCCGGCTTCGTGTACGCGGCACTGGCAGTGGCCATCTACTCAGTGGCGCTCGCCGCGTAACAACGGCAACGTCTCGAACAGCTACAAGCCGATCGCCGTCGCGACGCGCGCGCGGTGCTCGGCCGCCGTACCGAACAGCGCGGCATTCGAGGTCACGCGTCGCACCCACAGGTGCATGTCGTGCTCCCAGGTGTAGCCGATGCCGCCGTGCACCTGGATGCCCTCCTTGGCGATGCGCGCCTGCGCGTCGCCGGCCGCGGCCTTGGCCATCGACGTGGCAATCGATCGCCGGTCGTCGTCTTCGGCGATCGTGAGCGCAGCGAAATAGCCCGTCGCCCGTGCCCGTTCGAGCAGGATCGCCATGTCGGCGAACTTGTGCTTGATCGCCTGGAACGAACCGATCGCCACGCCGAACTGCTCGCGGTGCTTCGCATACTCGAGCGACACGTCGAAGATCGTCTGGCACGTACCGACGGTCTCGAGGGCGAGCGCGACGGTGGCTTCCTCGACGGCGCGCCGCAGTGCGGGCGCGCTCGCCTCACCGGGCACTCCGAGGACGCGGTCGCGGGGCACCCGCACGTGGTCGAGCGCGACGGTCGCGATCGGCCGGCTCCGGTCGAGTGCCGCGATCGGCTCGGCGGCCAACTGGCTGCCGGGGACCACGTACGCGCCGAGACCGTCGTCGCCGGTTGTGCGTGGCGCGCGGGCAACCACCACCACCTCGTCGGCAGTCGCGCCGTCGAGCACGAAGTGCTTCGTGCCTGTGAGCACGACGTCATCGCCGTCGGTGGCCGCCGTCGCGGTCACCTGCGCGGGATCGAAGCTGCCCGGCCCTTCGGCGATCGCAAGCGCGCCCGTGGTCTCACCGGCGGCCACGGCGCCGAGAAACCGGTGCCGCTGTGCGTCGTCGCCGACCTCGTGCACGACCGCGGCGAACTCGGTGACGGTTGCGAGGAATGGACCCGGGGCCATCACGCGTCCGAGCTCCTCCACGACGACGGCGAGCTCGAGCGCCCCCAGACCCAGGCCCCCGGCCGTCTCGGGCACGGTGAGTGCAGGCCAGCCGAGCTCGACCATGTGCGCCCACAGCGCATCAGGACGGGTGCCCTTCTCGAACACCTCGCGCACCAGCGCCATCGGGCACTCGTTGGTCAGCATCGTGCGCACGCCGTCGCGCAGCTCGTCTTGCTCTGTCGTGAAATCAAGCTGCACGCGCGTTTGCCCCCGAAGTTGTTGCCGATGTTACGGTCAGCCTACGGGCTCCGCACGAGCGCGACCAAGGCCTTGCGGTCGATCTTCTCCGTCGCAGTGAGCGGCAGCGTGCCGACGAGGTGCAGCGCTTCGGGCAGCTTGTACGCGGCGAGATGCGGCGCCGCGAACTCTCGTAACGCCTCGAGTGTGGGCGGCCGGTCGGCATCTCGCGGCACGACAACGGCGACACCCACTTCGCCCATCACCGGGTCGGGACGCGGGACGGCCGCGATCGCGGCAACTTCCGGGTGTGTCGACAACACGCCTTCGACTTCGACCGGGTACACGTTGTAACCGCCGCGCACGTACATCTCCTTGCTGCGACCGACCAGCCGGAGCCGGCCCTCCCCATCGAGCCAGCCGAGGTCGCCGGTGCGGACGAACCCGTCGGGCGTGAACGCCGCCCTGGTTGCGTCGGCATCGCGCCAGTAGCCGCTCATCATCGCGGGGGAGCGGAGGCAGACTTGTCCGACCTCGCCGCGGGCAACCGGCTCGTCGTCGTCGATCAGCGCGAGGTCGACGCCCGGGAGCGGACGGCCCACGCTGACCACAGCATCTTCGGGGTGGTCATCGAACGCAGTGCCCAGCCCGATGCCCGCTTCCGTGCACGAGTAGCGCGTCGCGAGCGCGGCGCCGAAGCGGGCGCGAGCCTCTTCGGCGAGGCCCGGTGTGATCGGGCCGCCGCCGACCACGATGAACCGCACGCTGCTGAGGTCGTGGGTGTCGAAGTCGGGTTGCCGGAGCATCAGCGCGATTTGTGCAGGGACCCCGGAAACCGTCGTCATCCGTTGCTCGGCGATGAGACGCAATGCCGCGGCGGCGCGCCAGCGCGTCATGATGAAGTTGGTGCCGCCGCGGCGCAACGTACCCGGGAGCTTCGTCATGAAACCGAGATGCGCGAACGACGTGCCGATGAAGCTGCGCGTGCCGCCACCCCACGCGTCGCCGACGTCGGTCTGGGTGATGAACTCGAGCTGGCGGTTGCAGTACAACGCGCCACGCGGAAGGCCGGTCGTGCCCGAGGTGAAAACGATCGCGACCGGCCGGTCGGGATTCTCGTCGAGGGCCCTCGGCACCGCGCCTCGCACGCGCAACGCATAGAGCAAGCCCTCGGCACTCGTTGCGGGCACGAGCTCCTCGACGTCGGCGCCCGGCCCGCTATCGCTGCCGCCGCCGAGGCCGGGAGCGGTGAGCACCAGCCGGGGCGCCGCGATGCCGAGCACGGCATCACGCTCGCGTTGTGACAGGCGATCGTTGACACCGGCTGTGATCGCACCGATCTTCGCGGCCCCGAGGTACAAGCTGAGGTATTCGGGACCGGGCGGGAGGGCGAGCGCGACCACGTCGCCGGCGCGCACGCCACGATTCGTGAGACCGACCGCGACCTCGTCGGAGATGCGCTCGACGTCGCGGTACGTCAGCGCCCAGCCGTCGTCGGTGACGTACGCAGTAGCATCCGCGAAGCGCCGAGCGGCTTCGCCGGTGGTTGCCGGAAGCATCGGGCAGCCTTTGGTCGCGGGCCGGGGGATTTCTTCGTGAGCGAACCTACCAAGTCACCTCGCAACGGACGGGCCGCGTCCGCCGCGGGGCGCAAGCCCCAGGCTGCAAGGCCGAAAGCCGTTCGCAGCGCCGGTGAGCCGGGCGAAGGCGGACGTTCGGGCACGCCGGCGCAGCGCCGCGAGCTACGC
The DNA here is from genome assembly GCA_963813635.1 of uncultured Actinomycetes bacterium. Classification (GTDB taxonomy): domain Bacteria; phylum Actinomycetota; class Acidimicrobiia; order IMCC26256; family JBBRZM01; genus JBBRZM01. Next base: position 708,994 of record CAWEZO010000007.1, read on the forward strand.
GCCCAGGGGCGCGAGACCATGCAGAAGCTCTTCGATGCGGGCATGCAGGTCTTCGCAGAGCGCGGCTATCACGCCGCTCGCGTCGACGACATCGTGCGCGTGGCCGAAACATCACACGGCACCTTCTATCTGTACTTCGCCAACAAGGAAGACCTGCTGCGGGCGCTCGCGCTCGACTGTGCCGAAGAGATGCGCCAACTGGCCGACGCGATCCGCCCGATCGGCCCCGGGGCGGAAGGGCGCAAGGAGCTGCGCTCGTTCCTCGAGGGATTCGTCGGCATCTACCGGCGCTACGGTCCTGTCATCCGGGCATGGATGGAAGATCAGGCCCTCGACCGCGACCTCGACCGCGTGGGCGTCAAGGCGTTCACCGCGATCGGGTCTCGATTGGGCGAGCTCATGCGGGAGGCGGGCGCCGTCACCGCGGCAGAGGAACACGCCGCAGTGGCCGCGTTGATGGCCATGCTGGAGCGCTTCAGCTACGCGACAGCGTCGCGCCGGCTGGTGCTCGATGATGCCACGATGCTCGACACGCTCGCACCGATCATTCATCGCGGGTTCTTCGGCGCTCCGGTCGCGCCGCCGCAGCCGGCGCAGTGAGCTCAGAGCGGCGAGTGCTCCTCGTCACCAAGGCGGCGGGCGAGCAATAACTCCGCGAGGCCGTAGCCGATCACGACGAGACCGAGCAGGCGCGTGCGGCGCGGGACGTTGCGCGCACACAGAGCGATAGCGCCGTCGGCCAGGTCGCAGACCGCTGCCATCGAGAGCCAGTCGGCTCCGCCGGCGCCCTGCGCTGCAGCGGTGGCGCTGCCGACGCCGATCGCGATTTCACGGATGCCGGTCATGCGTGCCCACATGCGCGTCGACGCGCCCGCATCGCCACCGGCCCAGACGCGCGCCGAGTGCCCGGGATCCGCGAGCATCGAGAGACCCACGACCGCGCGGGCCCGGCCGATGTACATCGCTTGGCGCCGCAGGTCCATGTGCCGATCCTGCCCGGTACTGCTCGCGGGCGCTACTCGACGCCCGTAGCGGCCGAGGCCTGTCGCGTGTAGCTTCGCCCGACCGGTTCACGACTCAGGAGAACGCCATGGCGACGTCATTCGGGATCACCCACTACTTCAAGGGCGGCACGAGCGAGCAGTACGACAACACCCTCAAGATCGTGCACCCCGAGGGCGGCAAGGGGCTTCCTCCGGGTCAGACCTACCACGCCGCCGGTCCGACGGCCGACGGCTTCCTGGTCGTCGCGATGTGGGACTCGGAGGCTTCGTACACCCAGTTCCGTGACGGGACGCTCGTGCCCGGGTTCGCCAAGGTCGAGAACGGGTTGCCCGCGCCTCCCGTCGAGACGGCGTTCCAGGTGCACAACTCGCTGTCAGGCTGAGTCATCACGGGCACGGGCCGAGGAGGTCGACGCGTGGTAGGAGGAAATCGAGTCTCAGCGGTCGTCTGCTCGACTGATCTGGAACAGGCCCGCGAGTTCTATGAGACGAAAGTCGGACTGAAGCTCTCGCCCGAAACGATCATGAATCATCTGCTCTTCGAGTGCGGTGACGGCACGGCACTGCTCGTGTACGGCCGTCCTGCACCGAACATGGCCGACCACACCCAGGTGCGCTTCTGGTCCACCGACGTCGCGGCCGATGTGCAGGAATTGGTTGCTCGTGGGGTGGTGTTCGACGACATCGACATGGGTGCAATGAAGACGGTCGATCACGTGCTCACCAGTCCCGGTATCGGCAAGTCGGCGTGGTTCAAAGACCCGGATGGCAACACCTTGGCGCTCTTTCAACCCGAGTAGGCGGGCCGCAGCGCCCGACCCACACCAGGAGGTCCCAAGTGACAACGCTCAAGCGGCATCACGCGGCCGGTATGCCACCCGAGGGCTACGAAGAGATCCTTGCCGAGGTCAAACCGTCGCAGACGGCCGCCGATGGCTTTATCGCTCACTACGGCGTCATCGAGGATGGCGGCATCACGGTGATCGAGATCTGGGAGTCGAAGGGTCAACATGACGTGTGGTTCGACGCGAACGTGAGGGCGAAGCTGCCGCCGGGCACGCCCGAGCCCGAGTTCTGGGAGATCCGCGCCAGCAACACCAAGTAGCACGCAAGTGCCGTACCGCGACTTGGAATCTTCGACACGCGGCCTTACTGGTATCGGAGTGCTTCGGCGGGATAGACGCGTGAGGCTCGCCGCGCGGGCAGGTACGTGGTCGCGAGCGCGACGAGGATCACGACGACGAAGATCACCGAGAGGTTCGGCCACGGGCGCCCTGCGGCCCGTCTGAGTTGCACGCGTGGAAGCTTGCATCGACTGTGACCGGGTAGCTCGATTCACCAACCGGGATCGTGAACGGCCGAGCGCACCGGAGTTGGAGCCATTCAACGCTCGGCCGGATCTTGGCGTTTCCGAGCGTGACTTGGAAGAGCCGGCCGCAGCCGGTGGCGTTCAGCGGGCGGCCGGTGTTGTTCTCGACGACGACGTTTCCGGACATGGATGATCCGGCTTTGACCTTCCGCGATGGCAGCACCACCCGCGCTGATAAGGGCGCTGGCGGCGGAGCCGGTGCCGCCGGAACGGCCGTGTGCGGTTCGTCGTTGGCGGTGACGACGAGCGGTGGCCGCCGCCGGAACACGCTGCCAGGACCAGGGCCGGCACAAGAACGAGTCGCTTCATATCAATGAGACGGTGGCAGACCCCGTTCTGGTTCCCGCAATGTCGGCGCTAATCGACGCCGAGAATCACCGTGCTGGCCGACGAGAACCATCCACCGGTGCCGTTGACGCACGCGAGCTTCGCGTCGGGCACCTGGCGCGCGCCGGTCTCGCCGCGCAGCTGCTTCGCCGCTTCGACGAGCAGGAACATGCCACGCATGCCGGGATGGCACGCCGAGAGGCCGCCGCCGTCGGTGTTGGTCGGCAGCGCGCCGCCGATCCGCAGCTTGCCGTCCTCCACGAACGCGCCACCCTCGCCCTTGCCGCAGAAGCCGAGCGCTTCGAGCGACAGCAGCACCATCGAGGTGAAGGCGTCGTAGATCTGGCAGATGTCGACGTCGGCCGGGCGTGACGCCCGCCCGCTCGAAGCGCGAGCTGGCCGGAGCGGACCGCGGGGGACTCGGTGAAGTCGCTCCCACTCGCTCATCGTCGTGTGGCTACACGGTCTCGCCGGTGCCGAGCACCCACACCGGCGCGCTTGGGCAGGTCCTTGGCGCGCTCCTCCGATGTGAGCACGATCGCGCCGCCGCCGTCCGACCGGATGCAGCAGTGCAGCTTGGTCAGCGGGTCGGCGATCATCGGCGACGCTGTTGACGTCGTCGATCGTGATCGGGTCGCGGTAGTACGCGTCGGGGTTGAACCCGGCGTTGTAGCGGCTCGAGACCGCGATCTCGGCGAGCTGCTCGATGCGTGGTGCCGAACTCGTACATGTGCCGGCGCGTCGCCATCGCGTACTTCGCGATGAGCGTGTGCCCGTACGGCGCGTCGAACTGGATCGGGCCGCGGCCGCCGAAGCCGAGGTTGGCGCGGCGGCGCTTCGACTTGAGGTCGGCGCGCGTCGTCGAGCCGTAGACGAGCACGATCGACCTCGGCGTGGCCGGCCAGGATGGCCTCGACCGCGTGCTCGACCATGAACACCCACGTCGCGCCGCCGACACCGGTGCCGTCGATCCAGGTCGGGCCGCAGGCCCGAGGTACTCGGCGATCTCGACCGGCGCGAGCAGGCCCATGCCGTTCGAGCCGAGGCCGTCGACGTCGGCCTTGGTGAGCCCGGCGTCGGCGATCGCTCGCGCTCGCGGCCTGGTAGTGCAGCTCGAACGGCGACTTCGTGTCGACGCGTCCGCAGTCGGACAGCGCCGCGCCGACGATCGCAACTCGTCGCGTCACGCATCACCGCAGTCTTCCACTCGATGCGCTTGCCCGGACTCGAAGAGTCTTCTGTCCCTCGGCGATCGACTCCTGGCTGGTGCCCATCGCGACGTACGCGTAGCCGAGGCGCACCGCCTGGCGCTGCCCGAGCTCGCGCGCGCGCCCAGATCGCGCGCACCGTGCCCTCGATCGCGAGCGCCGGTTGCGACGCGATGATCGCCGGCGGCCCACGCGGCGCGCGTCGACCAGCTCGGCCGGCGGGCACGACTTCGGAGACCATCCCGATCTCGTGCGCGCGCTGCGCCGACATGCCGCTCGTAGTTGCCGAGCAGCGACAGTCGCATGATCTCGGCGAACGGCATGATCCCGGACATGTGGATCGGCTCGAACGCCGCGGTCATCCCGTAGGTGACGTGCGGGTCGAAGAACGTGGCGTGCTCGGCGGCGATGATGAACTCGACCTCGCCGAGCATGTAGAACGCGCCGCCGCACGCCATGCCGTTGACCGCGCGCGATGACCGGCTTCCAGAGGTCGCAGCTCTTCGGCCCGATGTTGTCGCCCGGGTCGTTGAACATGAACGGCGTGCGAGCCGCGACCCGACGACGTCGTCGATCGGTCGGACGTCGTCCGCCCTCGCCGCCCATCTGCTCCATGCGGTCGATGCCGGTGCAGAACGCCTTCTCGCCCGCGCCGGTGAGCACGACGCAGCGCACGTCGTCGTGGCGGCGCAGCCCGCGCCACAGCGCCTGCAGCTCGCGTTGCATCAGCGAGTTGAACGCGTTGTGCACGGTCGGGCCGGTTCAGCGTCACGTACGCGACGCCGTCGCGCTCCTCGTAGCAGCGAGCGTCTCGAAGCTGGCGGATACGTGCCGGGCTCACGCGCGGGTCGCGTGCGCTGCGCGTCGATGCCGGGGTTCATCGTCTGGAAGTGGTAGCGGCCGAGGATGCGGCCGATGTCGGCCGGGTCCCACTGCGTCGGCGTTGCCTTCCTTGTCGGTGGCGAAGAACTCCTCGCCCATCTCCCACGGCTGGTACACGCAGAGCGAGTTGCCGACCATGCGCAGCACCTGACCGGTGACGGGCTGGACTCGTCGGACGCGAGGAACACGACGGCCGGCGCCGAGTTGCCGGGGTTCATCGGGGTGAACTCGTCGTACTCGTCGGGCTTCTTGATCTCGATGTCCTTCATGGCCTGGCCGACCATGCGGGTGAAGCCGCCGGGGCCGATGCAGTTCGCCCGCACGCCGTAGCGGCCGAGCTCGAGGCTGGCGATGATCGTCATCGCCGCGATGCCGGCCTTGGCCGCGCCGTAGTTGATCTGGCTGGCCTGACCCTGGAGCCCGGCGCTCGAGACCGTGTTGACGATCGCGGCGCTGGGCTGGCGGCCTTCCTTCGACTCGTTGCGCCAGTAGGCCGAGGCGTGGTGCATCGTGTTGAACGCGCCGTACATGTGCACCTTGACGACCGAGTCGAAGTCCTCGGGCGACATCGAGAACATCATCTTGTCGCGCAGGATGCCGGCGTTGTTCACGAGCACGTCGAGCCGGCCGAACGCGTCGATCGCGGTGCTTGATGATGTTCTTCGCGCCGTCGAAGTCGGCGACGCTGTCGTAGTTGGCGACCGCCTCGCCGCCGCGGGCTCTTGATGACCTCGACGACCTCGTCGGCGACCCGCTTGTCGGCGCCCTCGCCGCTGACCGACCCGCCGAGGTCGTTGACGACGACCTTCGCGCCGTGGTCGGCGAGCATCGATGCGCCTCGCCCCGCCCGACACCGTTGCCCGGCACCGGTGACGATCGCGACCTTGCCGTCGAGCATGCCCATTTCGCGTTCCTTCCCCTGATCGAAAACTGACGTCGGCGTCACGTTAGCGGCTGCGTTTCGGGCCTCGCCGAGCCGTGTTGCGCACCCAGCGGTTGCCGGTGAGACTGACGCCGACGTCAGTTCGAGAGGAGCTTCTACACGATGGCGGTCGACACGAGCGTCATCGGGAAGCCGACGGCAGCGTGGACGAGTGACGGTCGAGCGCGGGCCGGTCAGCGCGTTCGCCGCTGCGGTGAAGGACGACAACCCCGTCTACCGCGACCTGCGCGGCGGCGCGCGACGCCGGGCTTCGACAACATCCCCGCGCCGCCGACGTTCACGTTCGCGCATGTCGTTCTGGGGCGCGTTCGCCGAGGACCAGCCGCCCGATCCGACGGGCGGGCGAGAACCCGATGCACACGATGATGGGGGAGCTGTTCGGCAAGGGTGCGCTGGTGCTGCACGGCGAGCAGGAGTTCGAGTACCACCGCCCGGTCGAGGTCGGCGACGTGCTCGTCGGCGAGGGCACGATCATCGACGTCTACGAGAAGGACACGGACGACCGCCAACATGACCTTCGTCGTCATGAGCACGGAGTGGACGCGACGCCGAGACCGGCGCAGCCGGTCGTGACCGAGCAGCTTCAACCTCATCGCCCGCCTGAAGAAGTAGGAGCACGCACGGGACATGGGTCGACTCGACGACAAGGTCGCGATCATCACCGGTGCCGGTCAGGGCATCCGCACGCTGCGCGCCATCACCCTGCTTCCGGGCAGAGTTTTCGACCGTAGCGGTCGATAACTCATCCCAGAACGGGACGGGGGCCGGCTCGCGGCTGGCTCGCGGCTCGGAGCTAGTGCGGGCGGAGTGGCGCGCCGAGGACGGTGATCAGCGAGAAGGGAACGACCGGCGCGTCGACGAGCGCGGCGGTTCCGTGTCGATCGATGGCGAGTAGGCCGCCGCCGGGCACGCCGGCAAAGAGCCATCTGCTGTCACGTGACCATGCGGTCGGCGCGTTGGCGACCCGTATGGCATGACGGGAGATCGTGCGCCCGGTGTGCAGATCGATCAGCGTGAGCGTGACGCCGGTTGGGCTCGCATTGTTGGCGGCGAGCAGAGAGCCGTCGGGCGACAGACTCACGTCCGAGAATTCGGGAAGCACGCGGCGTGCGGCATCCGCGCGGCCGCGCCGGAACGACGCATGCCGGCCGTGGGCCGTGTCCTCGACGTTGAGATAGTCGAATCCCCCTCGCGTCTCAGCCGTTACGACCGCGTTGGCGTTGCTCGCGATGAACGACGCGGTGCCCCCGAGCCGTTGTCGCGAACCGCCTCGGGGAACCAACTGCGTCACCTGAGCCGGCCGGTTCGACGACAGCACGACAGCACCGGCTGTCACACCGACGAGCTCTTCGGTGGGTCGCAGCGTCTCGGTCGCGATCGTCGTGCCATCGGTTGCCATCTCGCGCAGCAGATAGCTTCCGACGAACACGCCTGCGATCCAGACCCGCTCCGCCTCGGTCGCAGCGACCACCGAGTCTGCCGGGCCCAGGTCAACCACGGGGTCCTCGGCGCCGCGAACCGCGTAGGCGCGGCCGTTCACCTGTGCGACGAGTGTGCCGCCGGTCGCGACCAGGCGATCGACCGGCTGCTGCGGGGGCAAGTCGCGCGGCTGGAGCGGGACGACCGAGCCGCGGTCCACGTCGACGACGAACTGTTCGCTGCCGCTGCGCACGACGACCTGCGCGTTGGTCAGATGCCGGAATATGCGGATCGCATGCTCTCCGGCCGTTGGCTCCCCGGTTGTGCTCGTCGCGTCGTGATGGCTGTTGTTGCCCAACCACGCCGGCCAGCGCGACCAGCAGGAAGAGACCCAGCAGGAGATACGCCGGCGCGCGGCGCGACTCACCGTGGACGCGGCGGCGGATGAGCTTGGGGCCGGGCGGAATCGCGGCGTAGCGGTCCTCGGGCCGAATGCCGAGCTCGGCATCCTCGAGCTCGAGGACGGGTAGGTCGCCGTGCTCATCGTCGAGCTCGTCGTCAAAATTGCCGTCGAAATCGTCGGGGGCCACGCCTCATGCTCGCGTGAACCGCGTGATCCAGGTATTCACGCAGGCACGAGCGGCGGCTCCTCGATCGTGCCGGCGTTCGATGACAGCGCCGGCGGTGCGTCGAGCACGTGTTGCGCGGGCGGAACGGATGCAGCATTCTGGCGCCACCAACCTCCGGGTCGCTGCGCCAACCGCGGTGCAGCACCTTCTGGTCGCGTCGAAGCGCGAACGCGCGCTCGAGCGGCACGAAGATCGCGACGGCAACGAGGAACCCGAACACGATCTGCACCAACACGCGCGCCTCCTCGAGAGCCGTCACGGTGGCGGGCAAATGTGAGGAGATTGTGAAACGGTTCGGTTACGGGGTGCCGTAGACCGGCGGCCGGTCGGGCGCTTTCGCGAGCAGGTCGCGCACCGTCGCGCCGACCTCTGCGGGGTCCCATCGCCCACCCTTGTCGAGCTTCGGCCCGTGCTGCCACCCGTCGGCGACGCTGATCATGCCGCCTTCGACCTCGAACACCCGTCCGGTGACGCCGCGCGACTCCTCGCTGCCGAGCCAGACCACGAGCGGCGCGATGTTGTCGGGCGCCATCGCGTCGAATCCGCCATCCGGCTTCGCCATCGTGTCGGCGAAGACCGCTTCGGTCATGCGGGTACGGGCGGCGGGCGCGATCGCGTTGGCAGTCACGCCGTAGCGCCCGAGCTCCGCCGCTTCGACGAGCGTCAACGCGGCAATGCCGGCTTTGGCGGCCGAGTACGAGCCTTGACCGACGCTCCCCATGAGCCCGGCGCCGGAGCTCGTGTTGATGATGCGCCGCGTCGACGGGCTCGCCCGCCTTTGCCTGTTCGCGCCAGTAGGCGCCGGCGAAACGGGTCGCGCAGAAGTGGCCCTTCAAGTGCACGCGGATCACGGCGTCCCACTCTTCCTCTGACGTCGACACGATCATGCGATCGCGGAGGAACCCGGCGTTGTTGACGAGCACATCGAGCCCGCCGAAGGCGTCGAGCGCGCGCTGCACCAGCTCTTGGGCACCGGTCCAGTCGGCAACGTCACTGCCGTTGGCAACGGCTTCGGCGCCGATGGCCCGGATCTCGTCGACGACCTCGCCCGCGGGGCCGGTCGAGCCGCCGGTGCCGTCGGCTTCGGCGCCCAGGTCGTTGACGACGACCCGCGCGCCCTGCCGCGCGAACTCGAGCGCGTGCGCGCGTCCGATGCCGCGACCGGCACCCGTCACGATCACGACGCGTCCCTCGCAGATGCCGCTCAACTGTCGCTCCCCCGGGAGATTCGAAGTGGCAGGTACGGTAGCTCGGTGCGCTTCGGGATCACGATGTTCGCCACTGACAGGTCGATTGCGGTTGCCGACCTCGCGGTCGAGGCAGAAGCGCGCGGCCTGGCTTCGCTGTTCATCCCGGAGCACACGCACATCCCGACGAGCCGCCGCACACCTCCGCCGACGGGCGATGCCGAGCTCCGCGAGGAGTACAAGCGCATGCAAGATCCGTTCGTCGCGCTCGCGAGTGCCGCCGCCGTCACCAAACGGATCTCACTCGGCACCGGCATCTGCGTCGTGGCGCAGCACGAGCCGATCGTCACCGCCAAGGCCATCGCGACGCTCGACCTCGTGAGCGCCGGCCGCTTCGTGTTCGGGATCGGCTTCGGCTGGAATGCCGACGAGATGGAGCATCACGGTGTCGACATGAAGCGGCGCCGGGACCAGGCCCGGGAGCACGTGCTCGCCATGAAGGAGCTCTGGCGAAACGACGTCGCCGAATTTCACGGCGAGTTCGTCGACTTCGCGCCCTCGTGGTCGTGGCCGAAGCCTGTGCAAGCGGGCGGCCCGCCGATCCTCATCGGTGGCGCGGCGGGGCCGAAGATGTTCGCTCACATCGCCGAATACGCCGACGGCTGGATCCCGGTCGGCGGCGCGGGCATCCGGGCCGCGCTGCCCGTGCTGCACCGAGCGGCCGAGGCGGTCGGGCGCGATCCATCGGAGCTCCGGGTTGTGCCGTTCGGCAGCATCCCGAATCCCGGCAAGCTCGACTACTACGCGTCGCTCGGCATCGACGAGGTCGTGCTCATCGCGGAGACCGGGGCTCGAGACGCGGTCATGCCCGTGCTCGACGAGTACGCGAAGCTCGTCAACGACTGAAGGAGTCGCTCGTGGATCACGTACGGATCGGAATACTGGGCGCGGCGCGTATCGCACCCGCAGCCATCATCAGACCGGCGAAAGCTGTCGACGACGCCGAGGTCGTTGCCGTCGCGGCGCGTGACCGAAGCCGGGCCGAGAAGTTCGCGGCGAAGCAGGGGGTGCCGCGGGTCCACGACAGCTACGACGCGCTGATCGCCGAGCCCGAGATCGACGCGATCTACAACCCTCTGCCCAATGGCCTGCACGCGGAGTGGACGATGAAGGCGCTGGCGGCCGGGAAGCACGTGCTGTGTGAGAAGCCGTTCACCGCGAACGCGGCCGAAGCCGAGGAAGTCGCCGCGGCAGCCGACACGAGCGGGCTCGTCGTGATGGAGGCGTTTCACTACCGCTACCACCCGCTCGCACGGCGCATGAAGGAGGTCGTCGACACCGGCGTGCTCGGTGACATCCAGCGTGTCGAGACCGCGATGTGCATCCCGCTGCCGCTGAAGAACGACATCCGCTACCGCCTGGATCTCGCCGGCGGTGCGACGATGGACGTCGGCTGCTACGCGCTGCACATGGCGCGGCTCATGGGCGGCGAGCCCGACGTCACGGCGGCGCGGTACAAGCTGTCGTCGCCCGACGTCGACCGCTGGATGCAAGCCCACCTGGCGTTCCCGGGTGGGGCGACCGGCCAGATGACGTGCTCGTTGATGTCGCGCCAGCTGCTCAAGGTCTCCGTGAAGGTGACGGGCACCAAGGGCTCGATGAAGGTGCTCAATCCGACGGCGCAGTTCCACCATCGGCTCACGTTGCGCGTTGGGGGCCGCACGACGCGGGAGAACTTCGGACGCAGGCCCACGTACGAGTACCAGCTCGAGGCGTTCACCGGGGCGGTGTTGCGCGGCGAGCCGACGCTGACGCCGCCGTCCGACTCGATCCTCAACATGCGTGCCATCGACGCCGTCTACCGCGCCGCCGGGCTTCCCTTGCGGGGGTCCGCGAGCTGACGATCAGCTCAAGCGTTCGATGATCGTGACGTTGGCCTGGCCGCCGCCCTCGCACATCGTCTGGAGCCCGTAGCGACCGCCGGTGCGCTCGAGCTCGTGCAGCAGCGTCGTCATCAGACGGACGCCGGTGGCGCCGAGCGGGTGCCCGAGCGCGATCGCGCCGCCGTTCACATTGACCTTCGCGAGATCGGCGCCGGTCTCCTTCTGCCACGCAAGCACGACAGACGCGAACGCCTCGTTGATCTCGATGAGGTCGATGTCGTCGAGCGTCATGCCGCTCTTCTCGAGCGTGTAGGCCGTCGCGGGAATGGGGGCCGTGAGCATGTAGATGGGATCGTCGCCGCGGACCGACAGGTGATGAATGCGAGCCCGCGGCTTCAGGCCGTGCTCCTTGAGCGCCTTCTCGCCGACGATCAGCATCGCGGTCGCGGCATCGGAGATCTGCGACGCGACGGCCGCGGTGAGCCGTCCGCCGTCTTCGAGGGTCGGCAGCGTCGCCATCCGCTCGAGTGACGTGCCGCGGCGCGGTCCCTCGTCGACGCTGAGGTTGCCGTACGGCAGGATCTCGCGGTCGAAACGCCCTTCGTCCTGCGCCTGGATGGCACGCCCGTGGCTATCGAACGCGAACGCCTCCATGTCTTCGCGCGAGATGCCCCACTTGTCGGCGATCATCTCGGCGCCGCGGAACTGCGAGACCTCCTGGTCGCCGTAGCGGGCCTGCCAGCCTTCGGAGTCGTGGAACGGGTCGACGAATCCCAACGGCTCCGCGAGCGTCATCGAGCTGCTGATCGGGATCATGCTCATGTTCTGCACGCCGCCGGCAACGATCATGTCGTTGGTGCCGCTCATGACGGCCTGCGCGGCGAAGTGCACCGCTTGTTGCGACGAGCCGCACTGCCGGTCGATCGTGGTGCCGGGGATCGCCTCGGGCAGCCCGGCCACGAGCCAGCACGTGCGGCCGATGTCGCCGGCCTGCGGGCCGACCGTGTCGACGCAGCCCCAGAACACGTCGTCGACGCCCATCGGATCGACGTCGTTGCGGTCGATGAGCGCCTTGATCACGTGGGCGCCGAGGTCAGCCGGATGCACCTGGCTCAACCCGCCGCCGCGCTTGCCCACAGGTGTGCGGACCGCGTCGACGATGTAGGCCTCAGGCATTCGGCTCTCCGTTACTTCTCGGCGGCTGCGTCTCTTGCGTCGTCTTCGGCTTCTTCTTTGCGCACGCTATCGGTCTCGTCAGCCAGCTTGCCCATCGCTTCGGGGTTGAGCGCCATGTGATCGACGACGCCGACGAAGCCGGGATGATGCATCGCGTGCCGGTAGACGAAGCCGACGATGCCACGGGAGTCACGGTCTTCCCAGTCCTCGGTCAGGTTGTGGCCGAACTGGCGCGTGATCTTGTCGATGTTGGCGGTCTCCTCGGGCGTCGGCTTCGCGTCCTTCTTGTCCTGCGGCACGAGGTCGAGCTCGCCGGCGTCGAACCAGACGAACTGGTCGCCGACGCAAACGTCGAGAATCGCGCTGCCGGTGTCGGCTGAGTCGCCTTTCTCGCCGTCCTTGATCTCGTCATCGTCGTAGCCGACGGTGGCGCGACGCATCGGCCCGGTGCAGATCGGGCACGCATACGGCCCCGGCGCCGCCTTGTTCGCCAGCTCCCACAGTCTCGCGATCTCGTCCTCTTGCAGGCGCGTGTACCCCTCCGAGACGGTGAACGCGAGGCCATCACCGGTGGGGCACGACCAGAAGTTGAGGTCGCCGGTCGCACCGAGCGAGAGGGCGACGTGGCAGGTCGGGCAAGCGGGGGCGGGGAGCGCGCTCATCGGGTCTCCATATGTCGGGGACCTACAGGATCGCACGTCCCACACGGGCCCGGTGCCAACGGGCGTCGCCCCATGTGGCAGCGAGCGCCCACGCCCGTTTCATGAACAAGTGGAGGTCGTACTCGTAGCTGTAGCCGATGGCCCCGTGACACTGGAGCGCGACCCGTGCCGCCAGCGCTGCGGCGTCGGATGACTGCGCTTTTGCCATCGAGACGTGGATCGCGCGGGCGGGATCGTCGTGCGCGATCGAATACGCAGCGCGGTAGACGAGCGGGCGGGCGAACTCGAGCTTGACGCGGGCGTTGGCCAGGTGATGCTTGATCGCCTGGAAGCTCCCGATCGGCGCGCCGAACTGCTCGCGGTGCCGCGCGTACTCGACGGTCATCTCGATCATGCGGTCGGCGAGGCCGACGAGCTGGGCGGCAACGCCGAGCGCGCCACGCTCCAGCGCGTCGGCAAGCGCGTCGTTCGACGCGATGAGGGTGTCGGGCGACGGGTCCCATCGCACCGCGCTGAGCCGGCGCGATCTGTCGATCGAGGCTTCGGATGTCAACTGCGCGTCGTTGGCGGCGACGGCGTACAGCGCGACGTCGTGTTGGAGCACGATTAGGTCGGCCGACTCGGCGTAAGGGACGAACGGGTCACCTGTGAGTCCGGCGGCGACGGTGATCGAACCCGCGGCCGCCGCGGCTTGCACCTCGGGTGGCAGCAGGGGGAGCGCGACCGCGGTGTGTTCGACAATGGGCTCCGGCAACGCGGCGCGGCCGGTCTCCTCGAGCACGAGCACGAGGTCGAGCATGCTGAGGCCGACGCCGCCGGATGACTCGGGTGCGATCAGTCCGAGCACGCCCATGTCGGCGAGGCGCTTCCACACATGGCCCGTACGGCCGGTCTCGTTGGTCCACGCGGCACGCACGATCTCGGGCGCGCACTCACGCTCGAGGAGATCGCGTACCGCGTCGCGGAACGCGAGCTGATCGTCGGAGAAGGCAAAGCGCATAGCCGGGTTACTTCCGCGGCAAGCCGAGCACGCGCTCGGCCACGACGTTGCGCTGGATCTCGTTGGTACCGGCGTAGATGGGGCCCGAGAGCGCGAACTCGTAGCCCTTCATCCACGGCTCGCCGGCGAGCTCGGCGCGCGGGCCCAGCAGTTGGAGTGCCGTCTCGTGGAGGTGCACGTCGAGCTCCGACCAGAAGATCTTCACGAGGCTCGATTCCGCTCCGACCTGCCGGCCGTCGACGAGCTTCGTGACGGTTTGCAGGGTTTGGAGCTGGTACGCCTCCGCGTCGATCGACGCCTGGATGACCTCGTCACGCAACGCGGGGTCGGCATGGTCGCCGGCGTCGCGGTAGAGATCGCGCAGGCGCTGCGCGGTCGCGAGGAACCGGCCGGGGGAGCGCAGGGTGAGGCCGCGCTCGGAACCGGTCGTGGCCATCGCGACGCTCCAGCCCTGATCGACGCCGCCGAGGACGTCGTGATCGGGCACGAACACGTCGTCGAGGAAGACCTCGGCGAAGCCCTCGTCGCCGTCGAGGCGCCCGAAGCCGCGCACGGTGACGCCGGGCGCGTCGAGCGGCACGAGGAAGTACGTGAGCCCCCGGTGGCGCTCCGCCGACGGGTCAGTGCGGAAGAGACCGAAGAGGTGCGTGCAGAACGCGCCGCGTGTCGTCCACGTCTTCTGGCCGGTGAGTCGCCAGCCCTTGGCAGTGTCGTCGCGTACTGCCCGGCTCGTGATCGCCGCGAGGTCACTGCCGGCGTCGGGCTCGGACCAGCCCTGACACCACGTCTCCTCGCCCGACGCCATCTTCGGCAGGATGCGGTCCTGCTGCTCGGGCGTGCCGAACTCGAAGACGGTCGGCGCGAGCAGGAAGATGCCGTTCTGTGTCACACGTTGCGGTGCCGCCGCGCGGTAGTACTCCTCTTCGAAGATCAGCCACTCCCACAGGCTCGCGTCGCGACCTCCGTAACGCTCCGGCCACGACACGACCGCCCAACGCGCGTCGAAGAGCTTGCGCTCCCACTGTAGGTGCTGCGAGAAGCCGTCACGCGTGTCGCCCGACAGCAGGGCAGGGCTGGGCACGTTGGCTTCGAGCCACTCGCGCGCGCCGGAACGGAACGCGTCTTCAGCGTCGGAATACGTGAGGTCCATCGTGTCGAGGCCCGCTGTGGATCAGACCGTCAGGATCACTGAGGAGCCGTGACCGAACAGTCCTTGGTTGACGGTGAGGCCGACGCGCGCGCCTTCGACCTGGCGGTCGCCGGCCTGGCCCCGCAAGTGCCACGCGATCTCGCACACCTGGGCGAGCGCCTGCGCCGGCACGGCCTCGCCGAAGCACGCGAGGCCACCGCTGGCATTGACGGGCACGCGGCCGCCGATGGTGGTGTCGCCGTCGTTGAGGAGCTTCTCGGCTTCGCCCGGCTTGCAGAGTCCGATGTTCTCGTACCAGTCGAGCTCGAGCGCGGTGGACAGGTCGTAGACCTCCGCGAGGTCGAGATCGTCGGGTCCGAGGCGGGCTTCCTCGTACGCCTTCGCCGCGATCGAGTCACGGAAGCTGAGCTCCGGCGGCGCGGCGCCCGCTCCCGAATCGGTCGACAAGTTGGGCATCTCGATCACCGTGTTGGGGTAGCGCGGCGTGACGGTGGAGATCGCCGCGACCCGCACGGGCGTGCAAGCGCCCCGAGAGCGCGCGAATTCCATGCTCGACACGACGAGCGCGGCGGCTCCGTCGCTGGTCGCGCAGATGTCGAGCAGTCGCAGTGGTTCCGAGACCACGGGCGACGCCATGACGTCGGCTTCGGTCACCTCCTTGCGATACCGCGCGTAGGGATTGCGCAGGCCGTGCCGCGCGTTCTTCACCTTCACTTTGGCGAAGTCGCGCGGCGTCGCGCCATGCAGCTCCATGCGGCGGCGCGCGTACAGCGCGAAGTACGTGGGGTTGGTCGCACCCAGCAAACGGAACCGCAGCCAGTCGGGATCGTCGCCCCGCTCGCCCTTGTTGGGGGCAAGGAAGCCCTTCGGTGTGGTGTCGGCGCCGATGACGAGCGCGACGTCGCAGAGACCGGCGAGGATCTGCGCCCGCGCCGTGCTGAGCGCAGTCGCGCCCGACGCGCACGCGGCGTACGACGACGCGACCTGCGCGCCCTGCCACCCGAGTGCCTGCGCAAACGTGGCGCCCGACACGTAACCGGGGTAGCCGTTGCGCATCGTGTCGGCGCCCGACACGAACTGGATGTCGTTCCACTCGACGCCCGCGTCGTCGAGCGCGGCCCGGGCCGCGACGACGCCGTACTCGACGAAGTTGCGTCCCCACTTCCCCCAGGGATGCATGCCGACACCGAGGATCGCGATCTCAGGAGCCGTCATACCGGCCTCCACTTCCAGATCATGTACGCGTAGTCGTCGTCTTCGAAGAGCGGTTCGAACACGAGCTCCACTTCTATCCCGATCGTGAGAGCCGATGGATCGACGCCCGACGCAAGCTGGCCGAGCACCACCATCTGCTCCTCGGCCAGCTCGACCGCGAGCACCGAGTACGGCTCGAACGGGTCGGGCGACATGTAGGGCTCGGGGGGCTGGTAGTGATTCGTCGTGAACGACCACACGGTGCCGCGCCGCGACAGCAGCACGTCGTCGCGCCGCTCGGTGGGCGCCGCCGGGTTGGCCGACACGGCGAGCGCCTTGGGGAAGAAGTAGCTGCCGGTCTCCACGCCGCGGCTGCCGATGAGCCGCGGCCCGTCGGCGTCGTCCGTGAACCACCCGTCGACTGCCGGCAGCTGTTGCTTCATCGTTGCTCCAAACGGGTGAGGGTCGTGTCGGCTTCGGCCATGATCCGCTCGATGAGCTCGGCCACCGTCGGCAGCTCGTCGATGGTGCCCACAACCTGGCCCGTCGGCAAGATACCGACCTCGGCCTTGCCGTCAACCATCGCCGCTTTGGTGAGCATCGGCGCGTTGGCCGCCATCGCGAGCTGGCTCCACGTGAGCTCCTGGCTCTTGCGCATGGCCAGCCCCTCTTGCACGAGCGCCCGCATCGACGTGCCGGTGAGCTTGCGAAAGGCCAGGGCGTTGCGAAGCGCGCGGGGGAGAGCGGTGATCCTGCTCGCCCCTTCGAGGTGGTCGACGACCTCGGTGCGGATCACCCGCTGCGGGTGCCCGTCGATCGCCTTGGTCACCACCGTGCCGGTGACGGGTGTCTCGAGGTAGATCTGCTTGATCGCGTCGGGGACGGTGCTCTCTTTGGTGAGCAGGAAGCGCGTGCCCATCGCGACGCCGCTCGCACCCCACGCGAGCGCGGCGACGAGCCCGCGGCCGTCCTGAAATCCACCGGCGGCGATGACGGGAATGTCGACCGCGTCACAGACCGCGGGCAGCAGCAACGACGTGGGCACCGTGCCGGTGTGGCCGCCACCCTCGGCGCCTTGCGCGATGACCGCGTCGACGCCCCACTCCGCCACCTTCTCGGCGTGACGCCGCGCCCCGACCGTGGGCATCGTGACGACGCCGGCGTTGTTCAGCTTCTTGATGAGCTTCTCGCCCGGCGCCTGCGCAAAGCTCGCGACCTTCACCTTGGCCCGGATGAGCAACTCGATGCGATCGTCGATGTCGGGCTGGTCGGAGCGAAGGTTGACACCGAACGGCTTGTCGGTGCGCTCGGTCACCTCGCGGATCGCGTCCTGGAGCTGCGGTGTGGTCATCGTCGCCGACGCGAGGATCCCGAGCCCACCGGCGGCACTCGTCGCCGACGTCAGCCGCGCGCCCGCGACCCATCCCATCCCCGTCTGCACGATCGGGTACTCCACCCCGAACAGCTCGCAGGCCCGCGTGCTGAGCCCCGCATGTGTCATCGAGTCCCTCCAACTTGCGTCAGCAGCCGGGATGTCACCCCGGATTGCGACGCAAGAATGAAATTGGCGGGGGTCATGGTGACGGGACTTCGGCTTCGCCGAGGCCGTGGGGGTCGATCTCCTCGCGGATGAGGCGGAGCTCGTCGTCAGTGGGGAGGCGCGTCTCGCCGATGTCGGCCGGGATGACGAGCGAGAAGCCCGTCGCCGCCACGACCTCGTCGACCGTCACGCCCGGGTGCACCGAACGCAACCGCATCGAATGGTTGGGCGTCTCGAAATCGAGCACGCCGAGGTTGGACACGACGCGAGGCAGGCAGTGGAACCGCGCGGCTTCCGGGCCGAGCTGAGCGGCGTGGTCGTAGCCGATGCCGGTCACCACGTCGACCTGCTCGACGAACACCTTCACCGAGTGGTTGGGCACCCAGTAGCTCGTCTTGTTGTTGATCGTGTTGCCGGGCGCACCGCGAAAGCCGAGCAGCTGCGTCTTGGGGCGGTCCCACGGTCCGATGAACGCGATGTTCTGATTGCCGAACCGGTCGACCTGGGTTGCGCCCATCATGATGTGACGGCGGCCGCCCCAAACGATGTCGAACATCGCGCGATACGGGTTCCATCCCGCCACGACCTTCGGCGGGTCGTCGACCCCGACCGGCACGATGTTTTCCACCAACAGCGCTTCGCCGTCGGTCATCACGAGGTCGGGCTCGAACGTCGCTTTCGCGAGCCGCCCGCCGATCATCGGGATGGTGCCGATCGGGTTGGCCAGGATCTCGCCGTCGCCCCGCCACGCCTCCGCGCGACGCGACCGCGCACACCTCGGCGCGCGTTGCCGGTGCGGTGCGCGCGCTCACGACGCCGTCACCGCCGCTTGGTACTCGGCTTCGCCCAGGTCGAGATACCTCGTCTTGAACTCGTGCCACGCGTCGGGCGACTTGGCTGTCGCGGCGTAGGTCTTCTGGAACGTCTCATCGCGTTCGTAGTCGGGAGCACAGGAGGTGAAGTGGGCGCCGTTGGGCGCCTCGACCACGCCGTCTGTCATGAGGCGATTGATGCGGAGCGACTGCACCGGCCCCTCCTTCAAGAAGTCGTCAGTGGCCACGACTTTCTCGACCGACATGAACGCGCGTTGCGCCGCGCTGCAGAACAGGTCGTCGAAGTAGGGATCGATGCCGAGATACTGGCCGGTGCCTCCCTCGTCGCCGCGGTTCATGTGAATGAGCGCGACGTCGAGCGCGAGGGCGGGCATCGCCACCAGCTCCTCGCCGTCGGCGTAGGGCGATTGCACCGTGCGGAGGTCGGGGTTGACGTTGAGGATGTCGGACCCGAGACCGACGCGAGTGGGAAGGAAGGGCACGCGCCATGCCGCGGCCTGCAGCCCGAGCAGGAACATGCCCTCGTCGAGATCGGTCGTCTCGATCGTGCCTGCCTGACGGGCGGCGCGGAAATGGGGCTCGAGCGGGATCGAGTCGAGCGACACGAAGCTGTAGACGACCTTCTTCACCTTGCTTGCCGCGCACAGCAGCCCGACGTCGGGACCGCCGTACGACACGATCGTGAGATCGCGCAACGGCGATCGCAGGATCGCACGCACGAGCGACATGGGCTTGCGGCGAGAACCCCAGCCGCCGATGCCGATCGTCATGCCGTCGCGCAGCTCCGCGACGACCTCGTCCTCCGTCGTGCGCTTGTCGGGCAACGACGGCTCCGGACCGCTACTTCGAGAACTTCGCGTCGCGCTTGTCGACGAACGCGTCGCGCGCCTCGTCGGCAACACCCGCGAGGTTGAGCTCGAACGTGAAGCCCTGCTCGAAGCGGTAGCTGCGCTTGACGTCGATGGGGTCGATGCCGTTGAGCGACTCTTTCGCGGCCCGGATGACGGTCGGGCTCTTCTCCGCGATCTGACCCGCTACCACGCGCGCGGCCTCGCGCAGCTCTGCTCGCTCGACCACTTGGAGCACCGAGCCGTACTCGTGGAGCTCGGCCGCGGTCGCCGTCGCGCTCGTGTAGACCATTGCCCGCATCTTCTGCTGCGGCACGAGCCGGGCGAGGTGCGTCGCCGCGCCGAGCGCGCCCCGGTCGACCTCGGGCAGTCCGAAGGTCGCGTCGCTCGACGCGATGATCACATCGGCGTTGCCCACGAGCCCGATCCCGCCGCCGAGGCAGTAGCCGTGCACCGCCGCGATCACCGGCACCGCGCACTCGTACACCGCGGCGAACGCCGCGTAGCAGCCGCGGTTGGCGCCGATCAACGCCTCGAAGCCGTCGCTCGCCTGCATCTCCTTGATGTCGACGCCGGCGTTGAAGCCCTTGCCCTCGGCGGCGAGGATCACGACCCGCACCTGTGGATCGTCGCCGAGCCCGCACACGATCTCGGCCAGCTGGAACCAGTCGGCGACCGCCAGCGCGTTGACGGGTGGATTGTCGACGACCACTTCGGCGATGCCGTGATCGTCAACCGTGTGGCCGATCCCCATGCGCGGTGATCCCAGCTCGAGGGTGTGTGTGGACGGGTGCACGACCGGTCCGCTCGCCGGTTCCTGAATGACCCGTCAGCCGGTCGGTACCTTATCCGCATGGACAATCCGCTGGACATGTCGGGCCGGGCCGTGCTCGTGACCGGAGGATGCCGCGGCGTCGGCCGTGGTATCACCGAACGTTTCCTCGACGCGGGCGCCGACGTCGTGATCTGTTGTCGCCACGAACCCGAGGAGCTCCCCACGGTCGGCGCCAAC
Source organism: uncultured Actinomycetes bacterium (assembly GCA_963813635.1). GTDB lineage: Bacteria > Actinomycetota > Acidimicrobiia > IMCC26256 > JBBRZM01 > JBBRZM01. The sequence goes on from CAWEZO010000007.1 coordinate 729,260, forward strand.
CGCGCGCACTTCCTCGCGGCCGATGTCCGCGAAGCGGCAGAGATCGACAAGGTGATCGGCTTCACGCTCGATCGGGTCGGGCACCTCGACGTGCTCGTCAACAACGCGGGTGGCTCGCCGCCGGTCGAGAGCGCGAGCGCGTCACCGAAGTTCTCCGCTGCGATCATCACGCTCAACCTGGTCGCGCCGCTCGTGCTCGCGCAACGGGCGAACGCCGTGATGCAGGACCAGCCGGACGGCGGCGTGATCATCAACATCGCGAGCGTCAGCGGCATGCGTCCTTCACCCGAGACCGCGGCGTACGGTGCCGCCAAGGCCGGGCTGCTCAACCTCACGGAGACGCTGGCGGTCGAGTTCGCGCCCAACGTGCGGGTCAACGCCGTGACGGCGGGCATGGTCCGCACCGAGCAGGCGCATTTGTTCTACGGCGACGACGAGGGCATCGCGGCGGTTGCCGCGACCGTCCCACTCGGACGCCTGGCCGAGCCCTCCGATGTGGGCGACGCATGCCTGTTCCTCGCGTCCTCACTGGCGAGCTATGTCAGCGGTGCGAACCTGCTCGTGCACGGCGGCGGGGAGAGACCCGCCTTCCGCGACGCAGCCAGGAATACGAGCGGGTAACGATCGCGTAAGAGATCGTGCCCCGACTCAAATGTTGGCACGGGCGCGCGCGACACTGACCAGATCGCGCGATTAACCCTTCCGCGCACGAGCCGGGCAACTCCGGGCTCGGGTCCTGGTTCAGGGCCGCCCCGCTGCTGCCGATAGGTAACGAGTATGCCCGTGCACCCGTTCGAGATCCCCCGCGTTCGCACCATCGTGCGGCACAGCCTGCCCAATCTGCTCGAGAGCACGATCGTGCCCGTGGCGCTGTTCCTGATCACGCTGAACCTTCTCGGCGTCTGGGGTGCGATCACCGCCGGGCTGGTCTGGTCGTACGGCAACATCGCCCGGCGCCTGCTCACCGGCCGTCGCGTACCCGGGATGCTGCTGATCGGCGCCGTGACGCTCACCGCACGCACGGTGCTCTCGCTCGCGACCGGCAGCGTCTTCATCTACTTCCTGCAACCCACGCTGGGCACCGCCGCGATCGCGACGGCCTTTCTGCTGTCGGTGCCGATCGGTCATCCGCTCGCCCAGCGGCTGGCCGGCGACTTCCTGCCCATCCCGGCCGGCTTCCTCGGCAACGAGCACGTGCGGCGCTTCTTCCTGAGGGTCTCCCTGCTGTGGGCGTTCACGCAGTTTGCGAACGCGGGCGTCACGTTGTGGCTCCTCACGAGCCAGTCGTTGACAACGTTCGTGATCGCGCGCCAGCTTGTGTCCGGCGCGCTGACAGCGACGGCAATACTCGTATCGGTGATCTGGTTCAAGCGGTCGATGCGTAACCACAGCTTGCTGGCACCGAGCCGGCGTGGGGGCACGGTCGCACTCGCCACTGGATGATTCGTGAACGACTCGCTCATGACGCACGGAACGTTCACGACGCGTGATGGTGTCGCTCTCGCCGGCTCCCGCCGTCTCGTCGACGGCGCACCGCGCGCGGCCATCGTGCTCGTACACGGATTCACCGGGTCTGCGGCCGACCCGGCAGTCACCACGCTCGCGGAAGCGCTCCACGCGACCGGTCTCGACGTGGTGACGTACGACGGGCGGGGCCACGGCGGGTCCGACAGCACGTCGACCCTGGGCGACTTGGAGCGTCACGACGTGGCCGCCGCGGTCGCAGTGGCACGCGAGCGTACCGACCGCGTCGTGCTGGTGGGCGCGTCGATGGGCGCGATCGCGGTCGTGCGTTACGCAACCGAAGATCCGCATCTCGATGGCGTCGTCTCCGTCAGCTGCCCGGCCCGCTGGCGCCTCCCGCGCAACCTGATGGGCCTGTTCAGCGCCGGGCTCACCCGCACCGGCATCGGTCGTGCGCTCGCCGCCCGCCACCTGAATGTGCGCATCTCGCCGACGTGGAACAGCCCGGAGCCGCCGATCGATCTCATCGCGCGTATCACCGCGCCGGTCGCACTGGTACACGGCTCACTCGACAGGTTCATCATGCCCGGCAACGCGCGCGAGCTCTTCGGCAAATGCGACGGCCAACGTCGCCTCGTGCTCGTTCCCGACATGGGCCACGCCTACGGCGACGCGGCGCTTCAGCCGATCGTCGACGCGGTGGAATGGGCGCTGGTGCTCACCGCGGCAGCCGCCTGATCCTCGTCGGGCTCCCACCACCACGCGAGGCCGACCAGCCCCGCACCGGTATGCACGACCATCACCGGGCTGAACTCGCTCACGAACGCCGTCTCCGGCGCGCATTCGCCCGAGACCCGCTTGAGCAACAGCTGTGCCTCGTCGGGCGCGAGCGCGTGCAGCGCGACGACGTGCAGCCGGTCGCTGCCCCCGCCGGAGCGGCGCCAGATTCGGATGATGCGGTCGAGCGCGGCCTCGTGGCTGAAGCCGGGGCGCAAGCGCCGGACATTGCCGGCCGCGAACTCGAAGAGCGGGTTGATGCCGAGCTGGCGGCCGGCCCATCCCACGACGGGAGGAACGCGACCGCTGCGCACGAGTCGATCGAGGCTCGGGACGGTGGCGACGAGCCGGACACGACCGATGACGTCGCGGGCGACGCGCTCGACCTCGTCGAGTGATGCCCCGGCCTGCGCGGCCCGGGCAGCAGCCACCACTACCAATCCTTCGGCGCCCGCCGCGGTCGTCGTGTCGAGCACCCGCGCCTGACCCCCGGTCGACTGTGCAGCGAGCGCCGCAGCCTCATGCGTGCTGCTCATGGTCGCGGCGATGGTGAGCACGAGCACACCGTCGGTCTCGCGCTTGCCCTCGAGCCGAGCGTTGATGGCGGCGGAGAACTCACCCGGGGTCGGGCCCGACGTCGTGACGCGATCGGCGCGGAGGAGCTGCTCGAGCGGCTGGTCGCCATCGTGCATGTCGACGCCCGCGGCAGTGAGACGCATCGGCACGACCGCGATGTCGTATTCGTCGACCAGACCCTGCGGCAACGCGGACGCGCTGTCGGTCACGATCGTGACGGCCATGTTCTACCCCCGAGTCGCCGGTTCATGGATGAGTGATGCGCTGGCCAGCACCAGCAGTCCCGAGCAGAGCAGCACGACCCGCGACGGCTCGAGGTAGCCGACCACCGGCCAGCGCTCGGATCCAATGGCGTCGCCCAGTGCGCCCGCGACGATCGCGGCTGCGGCGAGCCCGAAGCGGATGACAACGTGAAACGCCGCGAACCCGAGCACGCGGTCGTGCCCGTCGAGCCCGGCCTGGAGCACGCCCATCCCCGATGCGAGCGTGAACGCGGCCGCGGCTCCGAAGCCGACGGCGCCGGCGTAGACGACCCAGAGCGCGGGAGCGAGGCTGAACGTCGCGACGACGATCCCGATCGCGCTCACGCCGACCCGGGTGCGCCACAACGAGAAGCCGGGCTGTTTCTGGAGCAGGACGATGCATGCGGCGGCGCCCACGCCGAAGAGCGCGATCAGCCAACCAAACTCGGTGTCGGTCGCGCCGAGCACCGTGCGCACGAAGACGATGCCGAGCGAGAACAGGGCTCCGAGCCCGAGCGCGACCGCGGCCGCCGCCGGAACGATGGCTCGCACGAGCGGAATCTTGAACACGCTGAAGAAGCCGCCCCCCGGCTCGTCGCGCTCTGCAGCCGCCCGCGGGGTCGGCATCAACTCCGTGATTCGAGCGATGAGCGCGAACGAGACGACGTACGTCACCGCGTCGATCCAGAACACGACCGCGTTGGGGCGGCCGAACAGGCCCGAGAACGGCAATGCGCTCACCAGCGCGAATGCGGCGGCGCCGATCGGGATCGTCCCGTACGAGGACCCGAGGACCGCGCCGTTTGCCAGCGGCAACTGTTCGTCGTCGACCAGGTCGGGGATCGACGCGTCGCGGGCAGGCAGAAACACCATGCTCGCGACCTCGATCATGAAGGCCCACAGGTAGACCCACCACAGCGCGCGCACCAATGGAACGAGCGCGATCATCGCGGCGCGGGTCGCGTCCATCGCGAGCATGGTGCGCCGCCGGTCCCAGTGGCTTGCAGCGCGCGCGGCCAGCGGCCCACCGAGCGCCGCGGGCACGAGGCGGAGCGCGAGGATGCCGCCGACCGCCGTCGGCGAACCCGTGAGTGAGAGCGCGAGCGCGATGAACGCCACCGTGCCCATCCAGTCGCCCAGCGCGGAGATGGCCTGGCCGGCGAGGAGATCCCGGAAACCGCGCCGTCGCAGGAGGACAGCCATGCTCAGGCGGTGTGGCCGTCGGCGGCGGCGGTGGAATGCCCGGGTTCGTCATGGTCGAACAGCAGACGGTTGAGGTACACCTTTGGCGAGGGGTTCGGGGGCGGGCGGTTGCCCATGACGCGCTTGACCATCATCGGAATGACGACCGCGGCCGCAGCGAGCGCGCCGGACGGGCCGTAGGTGAGGCCGAGGATCGGCACCAGCGCGACTTCGGTGCCCAGGATGACGACACCGGCCTGCTTGACCCGCATACCGATGACGAGCGCGGCGAGCAGCAGCAGGGTGGCGGGCCAGGCCTGCACGAGGAGCGCGCCGAGACTGACCGAGAAGCCACGCCCGCCGGCGCCGCGCAGGAACGGCGACCAGTTGTGGCCGACGACAGCCATGCCACCGGCGATCGCGGCGAGATAGGGCCGGCCGCTGCCTGCGAGCAACGGCCCGACGGCGCCCTTCGCGACCTCGAAGATGCCGACGACCGCGAGCGTCGTGAAGTTGGTGATCCGGAACAGCGCGGTGCCCCCGACGGTGCCGTGGTGCACCTCACGCAGGTCGACGCCACGCGTCACGTGCGCTGCGATGTTGGAGAACGGGATCGCGCCGACGAGGAAGGCGCACACGAGGATGAGCACGACGCCCATCGGAACGTCCCCCTTCCTCTCCTCCGCTGCCGGGGGCGCGCCCGGGTCGGCTTCGCGCAACGCGTCGACGCTTGGCGTCATCGTCTGGCTACCCCGCGCAGCACCGGGCCAAACGGCCAGCGCCGAAGACGTGACCGTTCGATGGCGTTGGAGGTGGTTTGGTCCGCTACGCGTGCTGGCTGCTCACCGACACGACCTCGCCGGTCATGTACGGACGAGTAGTCGCTCGCGAGGAACACGATCACGTTCGCGACCTCCCACGGCTCGGCCGCGCGGCCGAACGCCTCGCGCGTCGGTGAGCTCGACGAGCAGCTCTTCGGTGCGTCACCTTGGCCAGGAACGGGTGCATCGCGAGGCTCGGCGCGACCGCGTTGACGCGCACGCCCGCCTCGGCCGCCTCGATCGCGGCGCAGCGCGTGAGCGCCATGACGCCGGCCTTGGCCGCCGCGTAGTGGGCCTGGCCGGCCTGCGCGCGCCAGCCGAGCACGGACGCGTTGTTGACGATCACGCCCGCGCCGCGCGGCATCATGTGGCGGAGCGCGGCGCGGGTGCAGCGGAACGTGCCGTTGAGCGTGACGTCGAGCACCGAGGCCCACTGCTCGTCGGTCATGTCGACGAGGTTGGCCGTGCCGCCGAGCCCGGCGTTGTTGACCACCACGTCGAGCCGGCCGAGCTCGCCCATTGCAGCGTCGAACATGCGCTGCACCTGCGTCTCGTCGGTGACGTCGCACAGCACCGCGAGCGGCCGCCGGCCCATGACCTCCTCGAGCTGCTCGGCAGCCTCGCCGAGCCGTCGCTCGTGCATGTCGCTGATCACCACCGTCGCACCTTCCTCGGCGCAGCGCTTCGCGGTCGCGAAACCGATGCCGGTGCCCGCGGCGGCGGTGACCAGCACGGTCTTGCCCGCGAGGAGTTGCGTGACCGTCGGGGTAGGGCGGTATCTGGGCTCATGACTTCGGGCTCCGAGCGGCAGGCCGAGGACTCGCTCGCCGATGATGTTGCGCTGGATCTGGTTGGAGCCGCCGTAGATCGTGTCGGCTCGGGTGTAGAGGAACAGTCGTTGCAGCGCGGTGAGATCGTACGGCCGCGCCATCCGGCGTATCTCCGCCGCGCGGCCCGAGCACGTCGATCGCCGAGCTCGCCGAGCGTGCGGTGCAAGGTCGCCCAGTAGAGCTTGTGGATCGAGGTCTCGCGGGTGAGCGCGCCGCACGCCATCGACGCTCAGGCTCCGGAGCGCGTTGTAGCGCATGATCTGCAGGCCGATCCACGCGTCGGCGAGTGCGCTGACGAATGACCGGCCCGCGCGGCGTCGCCGTTCGGCCTGCGCCGCGCTCGGATGATCTCGTCGAGCTCGTGCTCGAACGTGAGCTGCTGGCCGAGCGTCGACGCGCCGCGTTCGAACGCGAGCGTGCCCATCGCGACTCTCCAGCCGCCGTTGACCTCGCCGATCACGTTGTCGGCTGCGGTGCGCGCGCCGTCGAAGAACACCTCGTTGAACTCCGAGTGGCCGGTGATCTGCACGATCGGACGGATCTCGATGCCGGGCTGGCGCATCGGCACGAGCAGGTAGCGAGATGCCGCGGTGCTTGGGCGCGCGTCGCGATCGGTACGGCAGAGCACGAAGCACCAGTCGGACCAGTGCGCGAGCGACGTCCACATCTTCTGGCCGGTGATCACCCACTCGTCGCCGTCGAGCTCGGCGCGGGTCTGGACGTTCGCGAGGTCGGAGCCGGCGTTGGGCTCGGAGTAGCCCTGACACCAGAGCTCGTCGCCGCTCACGATCGGCGGCAGGAACCGGCTGCTTCTGCTCCTCGGTGCCGAAGTGCAGGATCGTCGGCCCGATGAGCCCTTCGCCGACGATCCCGACCCGGCCGGGGCCCCCGGCGCGGGCGTACTCCTCGTAGAAGATCACCTGCTGGAGCAGTGTCGCGTCGCGCCCGCCGTACTCCTTCGGGGAACGACAGGCACGTCCAGCCGGCGCGCGCCGAGCGCCTGCTCCCAGGCGAGGCGCTCCTCGAACAGTTCGTGCTCGTCGCCCGGGCCGCCGCGGCCCCGCACGACCGCGAACTCACCGGTGAGCTGCTCGGTGAGCCAGTCGCGGGCCTCGCGCGCGGAAGGCCTCGTCGGCAGCCGAGAAGCGCAGGTCCATCGGCGCGCCGCAAGGCTACCAGTCGGGGCTCAGTCGGAGCGTCAGGTGAAGACGCCGTCGGCGGCGAGCTGCGCCTGCTCGTCGGGGGAGAGCCCGAGGAGCTCGCCGAGCACCCAGTCCTGGTCCTGACCGAGCGTCGGGCCGGCGCGCGAATACCCGCTCGGCGCGTCCGCAGATCGGAGGCCGTTGCGCTCGTAGAGGCCCTCACCCAGGAACGGGTGGGTGAGCTGCACGAAGTGCTCCCGGTGCGCGACCTGAGGATCGTCGTGCACGTCGCCGAAGTCGTTGACGGGCACGGCCTCGATACCCGCGGCCTGCAGCGTGTCGGCCACCTCGTCGCGGCGTGCCGAAGTCCACGATGCAACGGCCGCTTCTACCTCATCGATGCGGTCGCATCGGGCGGCAAACGTCGCGAGGGACGGGTCGTCGACGCCGATGATCGCGGCGAGGCGAAACCATTCGTCGTCGGTCCACGTCGCGATCGCGACCCATCGGTCGTCGCCGGTGCACGGGAACACGCCGTGCGGTACGGCGTGGCGCGATCGTTGCCCATGCGCACCCCGGTGACCCCGTCGTTCTCGTAGTCGAGCAGCCACGGGCTGACAGCGAGTAGAGCGCGGTCTCGACCTGGCTGACGTCGAGGTACACGCCCCGACCGGTGCGGCGGTGGTACAGCAGCGCAGCCGCCAGGCCCGTGGCCACGAAACGGGGCGCGAGCGAGTCGGTGATCGTCGCGTGCGGACCGACCGGCTCACGGTCGGGCCATCCGGTGAGCCAGTTGAACCCCGAGAGAGCGGCGCCCTGCCCGCCGAAGCCCGGGTAGTCGCTGTGCGGGCCGGTCTGCCCGTTGAGGCACGCGCTCACCATGACGAGGTCCGGCTTCGATCGCGACCAGCGTCTCGTAGTCGAGGCCGAAGCCGCGCATGGCCTTGGGCGCGAAGTTCTCCGCCACGGCGTCGGCCCACTCGACAACGAGGCGGCGCACGAGCTCGATGGCCTTCGGGTGCTTGAGATTCAGGGTGACGTCGAGCTTGCCCGACGTTGAGCCCGTCGAACATCGGCGCGCCCTCGAGGCCGTGCGGGTTCGTCGGGGCCGAGCGCGTACACGCGCAGGAAGTCGGGCCGGCTCTTCGATTCCGACCCGCAGCACGGTGGCGCCGTGCTCGACGAAGTAGCGCGTCGCGATCGGCCCCGCCGCGCCCGAACCGAACTCGAGGATCTTGACGCCCGCCCACGCCGCCCGCGCCGTGCTTCGCCTGCCGGCCGTGCTCGCGCGCCCCACTCGGGGAACGGGACCCGCGCCGAGTGCGGGCGCGCCGGCGCGACGGCCGCGCAGGGGCGGCTTCGTCGTCGGCGCTGGTCACCACCGCGAACGAGCGCGGAAACCGCTCGACGTCGCCGACCGGACCGAAGAACTCGCCGCGCCGCGAGCTGCGCGCTCGCGTAGATCTCGCGTGGCGAGTTGGTCGGCGCGAGCATCAGGTTGGTCTCGCACGCGAGGTCGTAGAGCTCCTGCATGGTGTGGCGCGCGAAGTACTCGGCGACCGGCGGCTTCGATCGCCTTGAGCTCGTCGTCGGTCGTCGTCGCGGGCGAGAAGTGGGTCCAGTCGCGTGCGGTGAGCACGTCGGCGCCCGGAATGCCCTCCGCGGCGAGGCGCGCCGTCAGGAGTTGCAGGCTCGGCACGCGCGCCTTGCCGCCGCGGAGCCCGAACGACACATAGCCGTCGCGCGTGGGCCAGATCTCGCGCGTGCGACCGATGTTGGCGCCGCGCCGCCGGCCGCGGAAGCCCGTCTCCGGGAAGTTGGCCTGCGTCGTCATGTTGGCGACGAACACGACTTCCTGCATCGACACGTCGACGCGGTGCGGCACGCCCGACCACAACGCGGTGAGCGCGGCGAACGCCGCTTCCGGCCCGACGTGCGCGTAGCCGGAGGGTTCGCTGCAGCGAACCGGTGGACGGTCGGGGTCGCCAGTGCAGAACATGTTGCCGCTCGACGCCATCACGCCGAGATCGGACGCGCGCCAGCCGCGCGTGCGGCCCGGTGAGGCCGAACGGCGTGATGCTCACCCACACGGCATTCGGCGCCCGTTCGGGCGGGAGGTCGAGCGTGCCCGGCCAGCCGGGCGTGTCGATCACGATGTCGGCGCCCGCGAGCCGCATGTCGATCGTGTCGTCGTGCGGACCGTCCACCACCACGCTCGTCTTGCCGGCGTTCCACGCCAGGAAGCGATTCGGCTCGGCGCGTAACGGGTCGCCGGCCGGGAGCTCGAGCTTCACGACGTCGGCGCCGAGGTCGGCGAGGATGCGGCCGGCGCGTGCGCCCGGCTCACCGGCCAGGTCGATCACGCGCACCCCATCGAGCAGGGTGGTTGTCATGGAACCCTCCGGCCGCCTTTCCCTGACGTTTGTGTCAGCCTACTCTGGGTCGTCCACCGTTCTGCAGGAGGAACCGGATGTCGAAATACCGCCTCGTCGACGCGGACTGCCACATTCTCGAGCCGCCCGACATCTGGACCAACTGGCTGTCGTCGAAGCACCAGGACAAGGCGCCGCAGCTCGTGAAGGACGCCGAGGGCGGCGACGCGTGGCAGACCGCGGTGGGCGGCGAACCCGACCCGATCGGGCTGGTCTCCACGCCGGGGAGGCAGTTCGATCAGTTCCGCTGGCTCGGCGTCACCTACGACGAGGCACGCGCCGGTTGTTACAACGGTGTGGAACGGCTGAAAGACATGGATATCGACGGCGTCGACGCGGAAGTGCTGTTCCCACCGCAGCGCACGATGAGCCACTTCCTCGGCGACGACGAAGACGACTTCGTGCTCGCCGGCGTCGAGGCGTACAACAACTTCCTGTTCGAGGAGTTCTGCGCGCCCGACCCGTCACGGCTGATCGGGCTCGCGCAGATCCCGTCGCTCGGCATCGACGCCGCGGTCGACGGCCTCCGCAAGGCGAAGGCGCGCGGCGCGAAGAGGCGTCATCATCTCCAACTGGCCCGCCGGCGGCAAGAGCTTGTCGACCGACGACGATCCGTTCTGGGCCGCGGCGGTCGACGAGGGCATGCCGGTCTCGATTCACATCAACATCATCTCCCGCCGTCAGCGGGCGCACGAGCGTCAGGCCGCCGCGAAGCGCGGCAACGAGCGGTACGCCATGAGCACCGAAGCGGCGCGGGCAAAGGCCATCGGGGCCATGAGCCACGTGTTCTCGATGTGTGCCGGGAACCTCACGGCGATGCTGTTCACGGGCGTGTTCGAACGGTTCCCGGAGCTGCAGGTCTGTTGGATCGAGACCGGCGTCGGCTGGCTGCCGCACCTCCTCGAAGGCATCGACGACCGCTATTGGCGCAACCGCGCGTGGGGCAAGCTGCCGATCAAGCAGCCGCCGTCGCATTACTGGTACCGAAACAACGCGGCCACGTTCATCACCGACCGCTCCGGTATCGAGCTGCGTGAGAAGGTCGGTGTCGAGAACATGATGTGGTCGAGCGACTATCCGCACCACGGCAACGACTGGCCGTACTCGCGTCGCGTCATCGACGACACGATGGGTTACGTGCCGCGCGGCGAGCGGGACAAGATCGTCGCCGGAAACGCCGTTCGCATCTGGCGCCTCGACGACTGACGTCACGCGTCGGTCTGCCGATGGTCAGGGCGTGTCACATCCGCTGGGCAGCGGCGACTCGTCGAGAGCAGGTCACTGCCTGGCTCACACGTCAACTCATTGGGAGCGCACGCTCCGCGAGTGGCGTCGTCAGGAACGCGAAGCCGTCCGTCGTTCGGCCGCTTCCCGTCGGGCTGCCTGACCCAAGATCGCCCGGACCGGGCGAGATCCTTCGTTTACTCGTGGCATTACCGGCAAATACGAGCGAAATCCTCGAGTAAATGAACGTGGCGAGCGAACGCGCGCGCTGAGCGGTCGGCGCCCTTCGTCGGGCGGGCGCTCAGGCTCGGACCCAACGGGGAAGCGTGACGTCGTCGACGACGGCGAACACCACCTGCACCGGCTCCCCGATGACGATCGTGGCCGGGTCGATCTCGTTGATGGCACCGTCGGCCGACGTGACGAGGTTGCCCACGAAGCGGATGGCCGGGTCCTCGTCGAGCGCGACGACGATCACGTTGTACGGCGCGAGCTCGGCGTATGCGGGCAACAGCGGGGGATGCGGCACGATGTACGACCAGATCGTCGCCCGCCCCGACGTGCGCTCCCACGTCGTGTCGGTCGAACGGCAGTACGGGCACATCGGCCGCGGCGGGTTGCGCCACTGTCCGCATGCGGCACACGCCTGCACGAGCAGCTCGCCGCGCGCGGTGCCCTCCCAGAACGGCCCGCTCGCCCCGTCGAGCCCCGGAAGCAGAAAGCCCGAATGCATCTCCATCACTTTGTGAGCAAGAGCGCGCTGGTGGGCACGCCCTCGCCGCTCGTCACCAACGACACGTCGGCGTCCTCGACCTGGCTCGTCGACGTGCCGCGGATCTGGCGCACACCTTCGAGCACGAGATTGAACCCGTGCACGTACGCCTCGGACATGCCCGCGCCCGATGTGTTGACGGGCAGACCGCCGTTGGGCCATTCGATGTTGCCGTCGTCGGTGAACGGGCCGCCTTCGCCGCGCGCGCAGAACCCGTAGCCCTCCAGTGAGAGCGGAATCAGCGGGCTGAACGCGTCGTACAGCTGCGCGACCTTCACGTCGGCGGGCCCGACGTCGGCGGTGCTCCACATCTGCTTCGCGGCCGTCCACGCGGGGCCGGTGAGCGGGTCGTCGCAGAAGTAGTTGGTCATCACCTGATGCTGGCGATTGAAGCCCTGTGCGAACGAGTGGATGTACGCCGGCGGCTGCTTCAGATCCTTTGCCCGCTCGGCCGATGCGATGACGACCGCGAGCGCCCCATCGGTCTCGAGGCAGTTGTCGAAGAGGCACAGCGGCTCGGAGATCCAGCGGCCATCGAGGTACTGCTCCCGCGTGAGCTGCTTCTCGTACATCACCGCATTGGGGTTGCGGTTGGCGTGCTTACGCGCACGCGAGCGCGACATTGGCAAGGTGGTCGCGGGTCGCGCCGTATTCGTGCATGTACCGGCGGGTGAGCATCGCGATCTCGTCGACCGGTCGCACCATCCCGAACGGCCGGCTCCACTGCCAATGACCGCTGATGCGCTTGCTCACCTGTGCCCACGGCCGGCTGGCTTTGTGGGCGCGCTTGCGCGCCCGCCACGCGACCGCGACCGCGCCTGGCCGGTGGCGACAGCCATCGCGGCGTGGCCGACAACGCCACAGCCTGCGCCACCGCCGTAGCCGATCTGGGAGAAGAACGTGATGTCGCCGAGCCCGACGTTGCGCGCGACCTCGACCTCGCGATCGCCTTCCATGTTGAACTGGGCCAGCCCGTCGACCTCCGACGGGTCGATGCCGGCATCGTCGATCGCGGCCGAGATCGCCTGACACGCGAGCGACAGCTCCGAGTCGGCGAGCCCTTTGCCGAACGCGGTCTGACCGATGCCGACGATCGCGGTCTGGTCTTTGATGCCTTCCACTACGTCCTTCCGTGTCTCTCATCGCGACTTTGCGCCAGATATCCGGGTGAGAGCCGAATTATTGACGCAAGAATGAAATCGGGTCGAGCGTCAGTACCCCTTGAAGTCGGGTGGGCGGCGTTCGATGAAACTGGCGACGCCTTCGGCCGAGTCTTCCGTCTCCGCGTTGAGCTCGACGAACCACGCCTCCTCGGCGAACGAATCGACGCGGTCGGCCTCGAGCGATCGGTTGAGCAACGCCTTTGCGAAGCCGAGCGCCTTGGTCGGGCCCTGCGCGAGCCGCTCGGCCCACTCCTTCGCCGCCGCCTGCAGCTCGACTGCCGGCACGACCTTGTTGACGATCCCGAGCCGTTCGGCATCACCTGCCGACAGGTCGTCGCCGAAGAACACGAGCTCCTTCGCCTTGTGCATCCCGACGATGCGGGGGAGCAGATACGCAACCCCACCGTCGGGGAGCAGTCCGCGCCGAACGAACACCTGGATGATCCGCGCCGTATCAGCTGCGATCACGAGATCGCACACGAGCACCATCATCGCTCCGCCGCCCGCGGCAGTGCCGTTGAGCCCGCACACGACCGGCTTCTCACAGTCCTGAATCGCGGCGCTGAGAGCTTGAATGCCGGTGGCGATAGTGCGCGCTGCGTCGCCGACGATGCGCTCGGGCGCGCCTTCCGGCTTCGGTGGCGGCGCGGCGCGCTGCGCCCGAAGGTCGGCACCGGTGCAGAAGTGCTTCGCGCCGGCAGCAGTGAGGACGACGGCGCGGGCCTCGTAGGACAGCGTTGACCTCCGCGAGACGCTCGATGATGCCGTTGCGCACGTCGGGCGTGATCGCGTTGCCGGCCCCGGGTCGGTTGATGGTGATCCAGGCCACGCCGTTCTCGACGCGGTATTGGAGCTCTTCTTCCAGGGGGGGAGTACTCAACTGGGCACCACCAGGGCATCGAGGGCGACCGCGCCACGCGGCCGCACGACCAATGGGTTGATGTCGAGCTCGACGATATCGCCGGCGAGATCCAGCGCCAGGCGCTGCACGTGCATGATGACATCGACGAGCGCGGCGACATCAACCGGCTTGCTGCCGCGAACGCCTTGGAGCAGCGCGAAGCCCTGCAACTCCCGAAGCATGCGTTCCGCCTCCTCGCGCGAGAACGGCGGCACGCGGAAGGTGACGTCACGCAACACCTCGACGAGCACGCCGCCGAGCCCGACCATGACGACCGGGCCGAACAGCGGGTCGCGCGACACGCCGACCACGGTCTCGACCCCACCGGTGACCATCTCGCACACGAGCACGCCGTCGATACGGCCGCTGCGGCCGGCCGCGCGCCGGGCCTTTCGCATCAACTCGTCGTACGCGGCGCGCACGTCCTTCGTGGTGGACACGCCGACTTCGACGAGCCCGAGGTCGCTCTTGTGCATGAGGTCGGGGGACGAGATCTTCATCACGACGGGAAGCCTGAGCTGTTTGGCGGCTGCAGCCGCCTCGGCAGCCGAGGTGCACAACACGTCACGCGACGGTCGTACGCCGTAGGCCTTCAACAACTGCTTCGACTCGTACTCCGACAGTGCTCCGCCGTGCCCCGCGCCGGCGAGCACCCGGCGCGCCTTGGCGGCGGCGGGGAGCGGTTCGGTCGGCGCGTCCGCGAACGGCGAGTCGTAGCGCTGCACGAAGGCCCAGTAGTCGACGTACGCCTTCACGGCGCGCACGCAGTTGGCGAACGTGCGGAACACCGGCAGGTCACTTTGCAACAGCAGGTCGGTGTACGGCTCCTCGGTGCCGACGGGCGAGCCCCAGATGACGAAGATCGGCTTGTCGGTCGTCTTGGCCACGTCGATCAGGTCGCGCACGAGCGGCATCGACATCGAGGCCGACCGCGCCGGTGATCGGGCAGATCACCATGTTGACGTTGGGATCGGCCACGATCAGGTCGAGAATCCTGCGGCCGGCGTCGGTCATCACCGGAGGACCGCCGCAGTCGACGGGGTTGGACACGCGCAGGTATCGGGGGATGAGGCCGTCGTGCAACGCGGCTTGCGTTTTCTTCGTGAGGGGTGGAATGCGCAGGCCCGCGGCCGCGGCCATGTCGGCCATGTGTGCCCCCGTGCCGCCCGAGATCGCGTACACGCACACGCCGTCGCCGCTCGGCGGTTTGGTCCGCGCGAACGTGGCGGCTGTGTCGAGGAGCTCGTCGAGGCCGTCGACGCGGGTGATGCCGAACTGACGGAACACGGCCGAGATCACGGCGTCGGATCCTGTGAGATGACCGGTGTGGGCCATGGCCATCGACTGGCCCTCGTCGGTACGGCCGACCTTGACCATCACGATCGGCTTGTGCAGCCGGGCGGCGTGGTCGGCGGCGAGCATGAGCGCGCGGCCGTCCTTGAACCCTTCGATGTAGGCCGCGATCACGCCGACCTCGGGCTGGTCGGCGAAGTACTTCGCGAAATCGGCGAACTCGAGATCCACCTCGTTGCCGGTCGGTGCCCAATGCGAGAGGCGGATGCCCAGCTCCTGACCTTGGAAGATGGGCCGGCCCTGATGCCCGCTCTGCGTGATCAGCGCGATCGACTGCCCGGTGAGATCGTCGCGGAACTCTTCGAACACGTTGAGGTTCGTGTTGGGGCCGAGCAGGTGCACGTCGCCTTCACTCACCAGCTCGGCGAGCCTGGCTTCGAGCTGGGCACCCGCGGCGTCGGTCTCGGAGAAGCCGGCTGCGAAGATGACTGCGAACGCCGGCCGCGGCTCGCGCTCGAGGACTTCCTCGAACGTGTCGACGGCCGCGCCCGTCAGGATGATCGCGAGATCGAGCTCGCCGGGTACGTCGGCGATGGTGCGGTAGCAGCGCGCACCGGCAACGGTCTCGTACTTCGGGTGCACCGGAAAGAACGCGGCGCCGTGCCGATCCGTCCACGCCTTGAACTTGCGGGTCATCGTGCCGTTCGGTTTGCGCATCGATTCCGAGGCACCGATCACGGCGACCGCCTTCGGGTGCAGGAATCGGTCGAGGTCGACGTCTCGAAGGCGCAACGGCCGTCCACTGACGTCGACGGGTATCGGGCGCGAACTCGAGGGCATGCCGGTGGCTCCGAGCAGTCGGTGGGCGCACGAGTATGACGCCGGAGTCAGGAACCGGGCTAGTCCCGGGCGCTAGGGTGCCCCGCACGTCGCCGTGAGGAGGCTCGCATGCGCATCGTCGTCGACTATGACAAGTGCCAGAGCAACGCCGTGTGCATGGGCATCGAGCCCGCGGTGTTCGAAGTACGCGACGACAACTTCCTCTACGTGCTCCAGGAGAATCCGCCCGAGGAGCTGCGCCCGAAGATGGAAGAGGCCGTCCGCATGTGCCCCACCCAGGCCATCTCGATCGAGGGGTAAGTGCCCGACACGATCGTCGTCGTCGGCGCGTCACTCGCAGGGCTGCGCGCAGTCGAAGCACTCCGCCGAGAAGGCTACGGGGGCCGCATCGTCGTCGCCGGCGCGGAACCGCACCTCCCGTACGACCGGCCGCCGATGTCCAAAGAGCTGCTCGCCGGCAGGACGGAGCCGGAGCAGATAGCGCTGCGCAAACAGCCGTACGAGGATCTCGACGCCGACTGGCGCCTCGGGCGACGCGCCACCGCGCTCGACATCGGTAAGCGTGAGGTCGAGCTGCGCGACGGTGAGCGGTTGCCCTTCGACGGGTTGGTGATTGCAACCGGCGCGACGCCGCGCACGCTGCCGAACCAGCCGACGATGGCCGGCCTGTTCACGTTGCGCACACTCGACGACTGTCTCGCGATCCGCGGGCTGCTGGACGCGTCGCCCGCACGGGTGGTCGTCATCGGTGCCGGGTTCATCGGCGCGGAGGTGGCGGCCACATGTCGGGTTCGGGGCGTCGGCGTCACGGTGCTCGAGGCACTTCCGGCCCCGATGGTGCGAGGTGTCGGACCGGTCATCGGCGAGGTGCTGGGCGAGATACACCGCGACCATGGCGTCGACCTCCGTTGCAACGTGGTCGTGGACGGATTCGTGGGTGACGACCATGTCACGGGCGTGCGCCTTGCCGACGCGACGGTGATCGAGGGTGACCTCGTGCTCGTCGCCGTCGGTGTCGCGCCCGAGACCCGCTGGCTCGACGGGTCCGGCCTGACGCTCGACAACGGCGTGGTGTGCGACGAGACCCTGCTCGCCGCGCCGGGAATCGTCGCGGCCGGCGACGTCGCCCGTTGGCCCAACCCGTTGTTCGACGGCGAGCTCATGCGCCTCGAGCACTGGACCAACGCCACCGAGCAGGGAGTACACGCCGCGAAACGCCTGCTCGGCGACGTCGCGGGCGACAGCGAGCCGTTCTCGTCGGTGCCGTTCGTGTGGTCGGATCAGTACGACTTGAAGATCCAGACGGTCGGGCGCTTCCACGGTGACGACGGATGACGATCGCGCACGGTTCCCTCGAGGAGCGCCGCTTCGTCGCGCTGTTCGGGCGTGGCGGCCGGCTGATGGGCGCGATGGGCTTCAGCCGTCCTCGACAGGTGATGCAGTACCGGCGGATGATCGCCGACCGCGGCTCGTACGCCGACGCGCTCGCATTCGCGTCCGGAGCTGAACGCCCCAACTCGTTCGCATGGCGCGGCCGCCATCGGCCATTGTGGCCCGATGCGGGACCGCGAGCGCCTCCTCACCCCGCGGTTCGCACTCATCGTCGGCACCGGTCTGCGCTACTTCCTCTCGCTCGGCTCGCTCCTGCCGGTCCTCCCGCGGTACGTGGAAGGACGAGCTGGGCGGCGACACGTCGAAGTCGGCATCGCGGTCGGCGCGCTCTTCGTCGGCGCGGTGCTGCTACGACCGTTCGCCGGTCGCGCTCGGTGACCGGTCGGCCGGCGCATGCTTGATCATCGGCGGGGCGGGAATCGTCGCGACATCGACCGCGTGTTACGGGCTGGTCGCGTCGATACCGTTCCTCGTCGCGGCGCGCGTCGCGGCGGTGTGGGCGAGGCCGCGTTCTTCGTCGGTGCGGCCACGATGATCACCGACCTCGCGCCCGAGTCGACGACGCGGCGAGCCGATCAGCTACTGGTCGGTCGCGGTGTACAGCGGCCTCGCATTCGGCCCCGCGCTCGGAGAGCTGGTGCTCGCAACCATCGGACTACGACGACGTCTGGATCGTCTCCGCGACGCTGGCGCTCATCGCGTCGGTGCTCGGGTGGTTCACGCACGATGACGCTCGCCTCGACGCCCCCGCCGGACCGCGGCGCCAGCCGCTGCTCAACCGGGCCGCGCTCGCGCCGGGCGTCGTGCTCTTCCTCGGCCTCGTGCGGGCTCGCCGGCTTCACCGAGCTCGTCCCGCTCTACGTGAAGGACTCGGGCTCGACGACTCGCAGCCCGATCTTCCTGCTCTACGGCGTGCGTCATCCTCGTGGTGCGCATCGTGGGCGCGAAGCTGCCGGACCGGCTGGGCGCCGCGGCGGGCCGCGACGCTCGCACTCCTCGTCGGCGGCATCGGTCTCGCGGTCATGGCGGCGTGGGCGCACGATCACGGGCCTCGTCGTCTCGGACGATCCTGTTCGCGGCCGGGATGTCGCTGCTGTACCCGGCGTGCTGCGCTGTCGCTCACCGGAATCGCCGACTCGCGAACGCGCGCTCGGTGGTCGGCACGGTCAGCACGTTCTTCGACCTCTCCCAGGGGCTCGGTGCGCTGATGCTCGGCGGCGCGGCCGCGGTCGACGAGCGACCGGGCGGGTTCCTCGCCGGGACGCTGCTCGCGTTCGCCGGGCTCGTGGTGCTGCGCATGGGCCCCCGACGTGTGGGAGTGGTCGCCGACACGTCGACGATGATCGACGCCGGAATCGGGCGTCGGCATCTGAGGAGCGCCTGATCGATCTAGCCTCGGCGGCTCGTGCCGTCGTTGCTCGTCACCAACGACTTCCCGCCGAAGTTCGGTGGCATCCAGTCGTATCTCTACGAGCTCTGGCGACGGCTGCCGCCGGAGGAGACGACGGTGCTCACGACGCCCGTACCGCGGCGCGCAGCAGTGGGATGCCGCGCAGTCGTTTCGTGTCGAACGCATACGCGCGCCGGTGCTGATCCCGACGAGGATGCTCGCACGTCGCATCGACGCGCTTGCGCGCGAGGTGCGACGCCGTCGGTCATCTTCGTCGATCCGACGCTCCCGCTCGGTCTGCTCGGGCCGCGGCTCGACCGCGGCGCCGCACGTCATCGTGACCCACGGCGCCGAGGTCACGGTGCCGGGACGGCTGCCCGGCTCGCCGGCAGCTGGCCCGACAGGTGCTCCGTGGCGCGGCCGGCGTCGTCGCGGCGGGGAGCTACCCGGCTCGTGAAGCGGTGCGCGCCGCCGGCAGCCCGCTGCCGACGCTGATCGTGCCGCCCGGGGTGGACGTCGATCGGTTCCCGCCCGCGACCTCGGCGGACGATCGACGAGCGACGCGTCGAGCGGTTCGGGATCTCGCCCGACCGTCCGTTTGTGCTCGGGCTCAGCCGGCTCGTGCCGCGGAAGGGCTTCGACGTGCTCATCGACGCCATCGCCGCGGTCGACGTCGCCGTGCAGCTCGTGATCGCCGGTGCGGGACGCGATCGACGGCGCCTCGAAGCGCGAGCGCGCGGCTCCGGGCTCGGACGAGCGCGTGCGGTTCCTCGGTCGCGTGCCCGACGCCGACCTGCCGTCGCTGTACGCGGGCCGCCGACGTGTTCGCGATGCTGTGTCGCGATCGCTGGGGCGGTCTCGAGGTCGAGGGGTTCGGCATCGTGTTCGTCGAAGCTGCCGCGAGCTGGTGTCGCGTCGATCGCAGGTCGGAGCGGCGGGTCGCACGAGGCGGTGATCGACGGCGAGACCGGATTCGTCGTCGATCCGCGACGACGTCGTTGCCGTCAGCGATGCGCTCGAAGCGTTGTTGCTCGACGACGAGCTGCGCTGTCGCATCGGCGCCGCCGCCCGCGACCGGGCCGTCGAACAGTTCTCGTACGACGCCCTGGTCGCCCGGCTCGCACCGCTCGCGGCCGGTGACCTCGGCACGCTCGACCCGTTCTCCGGCTGACCGCTCTCGCTGCCGGGTTGCGCTGCCCGGAAACCCACGTGAGTGCCCGATACGCTCCCGGGCGTGACCGACGTCCCGCGGGCCGAGCTGCCCGGCCGCCGCATTCTGTTGACCTCGTGGGCTGCAAACGTGGTCTTCGCGGCAACGGCCGTGCCGGCCGCGCTCGGCGTCGACGCGTTCGACGACATCTCGATCTTCGTTGCCGTCGCCTTCTTCCTCGGGTCGCTGGGAGTGTGGTTCTACGCGTTGGGTGCCGCGGTGGTGCGGAGCAGTCGCGGCGACAACGTGGTGGTCGGGAACCTGTTCCTGTTCGAGGGCCCGGTGCCGAAAGCCGTCCGCTGGCATCTGTTCGGGGCGCTCGGCGTGTGTCTGGTCATCACGGCCGCGACAGCAGCGGCCGAGCCGTTCGGCGTGCTTGTCCCTATGCTGCCGCTCGGACTGGTCGGACTGTGGGGCGCCCGTCATGGGACGTTCCCGCCGCGGTCAGACTTGAAGGACGCGCCGACGACGAGGAGGGTGAATGGCCGAGTCGGGAGTGAACGGATTCGCATCGACGCGCCGCCCGAGCGGTGCCTCGAGGTGGCACTCGACTTCGAGCGGTATCCGGAATGGGCGCGTGACGTGAAAGCAGGTGACGATCATAGAGCGCGACGCCGAGGAGCGCGGCTCGAGGTCGAGTTCTCGGGCCGCGGCGCTCGGCAAGAGCTTCCGCTACACGCTGGAGTACGACTACACGCGACGCTGCCGACCGCGTTCTCGTGGCATCTCGTCGAGGGCGAAGGACTGCGCCGGCTCGACGGCTTCGTACCGCTTCGAGCCCGAGGACGACGGCACTCGAGTGCACTACGACCTCGACGGTCGACCTATCGCGTCCCGCTGCCCGGGCCTGATCAAGCGCCGCGCCGCCGGCATGATCATGGGCACTGCGCTCAAAGAGCTGAAGAAGGCGGTCGAACGGCTCTGAGTCGCGGAGGCCCAGCCGACTAGCCTCCGCGCTCATGCGGATCCTGCTCTTCACCGGCAAGGGTGGCGTCGGCAAGACGACCGTTGCGGCCGCGACTGCGCTGCGAGCGGCCGAGTCGGGCCTGCGCACCGTGTCTGCTCGACCGATCCCGCCCACTCGCTCGCCGACGCGTTCGACGACGCCGCTCGGCGACGACGTCAGCCTGATCGCCGAGTTCGCAACCACCGGCGGCTCGACGCAGGTCGCAGCTCGACGCCCGGGCCCGCCTCGAGGAGTCGTGGGGCGTCGGTCCGCGAGTACCTCGTCGCGCATGCTCGACTGGGCCGGCGCCGATACGGTCGAGGCCGAGGAGCTCGCCGTCATCCCGGGCCTCGACGAGGTCTTCGCGCTGGCCGACATCAAGGCCCTCGCCGATTCCGGCGACTACGACCTGTCGTCGTCGACTGCGCGCCGACCGCGGAGACGCTGCGGCTGCTGTCGCTGCCCGACGTGCTGGGTTGGTACATGGAGCGGGTCTTCCCCGCGCAACGCAACGTCACACGCGCGATCCGGCCGCTGCTGTCGCGGGTGATGAACATGCCGCATCGCGAGCGACGGCGTCTTCGACGCCGTGCGCGCGCTTCTACGATCGTCTCGACGGCGTCCGCGAGCTGCTCACTGACGGCGACATCACGAGCGCGCGACTCGTCGTCAATGCCGAGCGAATGGTGGTGGCCGAGGCGCGCCGCACGTTCACGTACCTCTCGCTCTTCGGCTACCACGTCGACGCCGTCGTCGCGAACCGCCTGCTGCCGGATCCGAGGTCGTCGATCCGTGGTTCGAAAGACTGGAAGGAGATCCAGGCCGAGCAGCTCGACGACGATCGAAACGGCGTTCGCGCCGGTGCCGGTGCTCACCGGCGGAGCTCGCCGCGGAGGAGCTGGTCGGGGCCGAGCGGCTCTCCGGCTTCGCCGCCACGGTCTACGGCGACCGTGCGATCCGGCTGACCGGCTTGGGCATGGTCGAGCCGTTCCGGGTCGAGCCGATCGGTGACGCGCTCGTGCTCTCGATGCATCTGCCGTTCACCGAGAAGTCACGACGTCGAGCTCGGCCGCAGCAACGGCGAGCTGTTTGTCGCTGTCGGCTCGTACCGGCGCGCGCTCGTGTTGCCCGACAGCCTGAAGCGCCGCGAGGTCGCGGGCGCCCGACTGGCGGGCGACCGCCTCGTCGTCGAGTTCGTGGAGGCCTGATGGCATGCGTGATCCCGGCGACGCCGGGCCGCAATCCGTTGTTCGATCGGGCCGACTACCGATGGCGTCCCGAAGCCGTCCCCGACGCGCACGAGCACACGCACACCGACGACGCGCCCGAAGACGCCCACGACGACGAACACGAGTCACACCACCAGCCGTTGTTGGCCGCATCGGCCGACATCCTGATGACGGCGGTGTACGAGGCCGGCCCCGAGGCGGCCAACCACATGCTGAGGGGCGCGCAAGAGTTTCTCCTCGCGGCCAAAGCGGTGGTCGACGCGGCCGAACGTGTCGTGGAGCGGCATCGGCACCCGAGATCGGAACCCACCGAGGCCGCTCCCGACGAAGCGCCACCGGCCAGGCCCACGCGTATCCGCCGCATCGACCTGGCGTAGACCGTGGTCGGCGATCGCGTGGTCACGTGCGGCGTCGACGTGGGCGGCACCAACGTGCGGGTCGCCACAGTCGACGGCGACGGCGCGCTGCTTGCCGAGGAGCGCGTGCCCACGCCACCCCGCTGGCGGGCGGTCGTGGCGACGGTCGGCGAACTGTGCGGACGGGTCGCGGGCGCGACCGCGCCGGTTGCGGTCGGGGTCGGTACCGCCGGTCTGGTCGGCGGCGATGGCGTCGTGCACTACGCGCCCAACCTGCCCGACTTCCTCCACGTGCCGTTCGGCGCGGCGCTACGCGACGCGCTGGGTGTCCCGGTGATCGTCGACAACGATGCGAACGCGGCCGCGTGGGGTGAGGTGTGCCACGGCGCGGCGCGTGGCTTGCGCGACGTGCTCGTGATCACGCTCGGTACCGGCGTCGGCGGCGGGATCGTGGCGAACGGCGAGATCTACCGCGGCGCGCACGGGTTCGCCGCCGAGGTCGGACACTTCCAGACCGATCCGCACGGGCCCCCGTGCGCGTGCGGTCAAGTCGGACACTGGGAGGCGTCGGCGTCGGGAAGCGCGCTCGGGCGAATGGGCCGGGAGCGGGCGGCGATGGCCGCGCTGCCGAGTGCGCTCGAGCGGGCCGGCGGCGACGTGAGCAAGGTGACGGGCGTCATCGTCGGCGATGCCGCGCAAGCCGGCGCTCCGGATGCGGCCGCCGTGGTGGCGGCGTACGCGGAGCGAGTCGCCGTCGGAATCGCCGGACTGGCCAACATTCTCGATCCCGCGCGGATCGTCGTCAGCGGGGGATTGGTCGAGCTCGGCGAAGTGCTGCTCGCGCCGCTGCGCGCGTCCGTTCGTGGCCGCCTCGAAGGCGCCGCGTTTCGCCCGGAGATCGACGTCGTCGCAGCGGAGCTCGGCGAACGAGCCGGCGTGATCGGCGCGGCGGCGCTCGCGCGGCGCCTCATCCCCGACGCGGTGGGCGGCCGGTGAAGCTCGGCCTCTCACTGCCAAACTTCCGCGACGACCCTGAACCGATGCTCGCGGTGGCGCGTGCTGCCGAAGCCGCCGGGCTCGACGGTGTCTTCGGGTTCGACCACCTGTTCCGGCGGAGTGCCACCGGGGAGCTCAGGCCCGCGCTCGAAGGCTTGACGATGCTCGGCGCCGTTGCCGCCGAGACGTCGCGCATCGCGCTCGGTCCGCTGGTCGCCCGCGCGACGCTGCGACCGGCCGCAACCCTGGCGACCGCGCTCGACACGTTGCATCGCGTCAGTCGTGGCCGGCTCATCGCGACGATCGGCGCGGGCGACGAGGAAAGCCGCGAGGAAATGGAGTCGTTCGGTCTCGGCTTCGGTGACGTCGACGACCGTCTGCGCGCGCTTGCCGCCGCCGTCGACCGGTCGCGTGGCCACGACTTCCCCGTCTGGGTCGGTGGCACCATCGGAGCGGTTCGAGACCTCGCGGCGCGTCGGGCCGACGGCTGGAACCGATGGGGCGGCAGTGTCGAACGGTTCGCACAGCAGTCGGCGCGCGGTACGCGAAGTCGCGAGAGCGCGGCCGTTCACGGTGTCGTGGGGTGGACTCGTCGTGCTCGGAGAGTCCGAGGCTGCAGCCGACAAGAAGCGAACGCAGCTGAACCCGGGTTCGAGCGTGCTCGTCGGCGGACCGGAGCGTGTCGCGGAAGCGCTGCAGGCCTACGGAGACGCCGGCGCCGAGTGGGTCATCGTCGGTCCGATCGACTCGTCGGACCCCGACAATGCGTCGGTGCTCGGCGAACTGGTGCAACCACTGCTCGCGTCGAGTTGAGGGCGCCCGTTGAGTTACGCGCGCCCGTCGAGCTCAGCGCGCCCGTCGAGCAGCAAGTGCGCGGCCGCCGTGAGGTCGGCCATCATCTCCGGCGCGCTCAGCATGCCGCCGACCCACGCCGAGAGCGTGGACAGCCACACGTGGCCGAGGACGCGCAGCACACTGTCGAGCTCGCTGATGTCGTCGCTGTCGTGACCGTCGACGGCGTCCGCGATGATCGTGCGCAGCGTGGCGTAGACGTCGAGCTTCGCGGCGGCCGCGTCGGGGTCGGGTGACGACAAGGCGGTGACCATGGCCGCGGTGGCGTGCGGCGCGCGCTCGAGCGCGCGGGACGCGCGGCGCAACACGTCGGTCACCCGATCAGCGGGCGTGTCGCCGCGCGGCGGGCGGAGCGCGAGCCGTCGTTGTAACTCGCTCGCCTGCGCGGCGAGCGCGGCGACGAGCAGCTGGTCCTTCGACGAGTAGTGGCGGTAGAGGGTGCCGAGCGCGACTTCCGCCCGGGCGGCGACATCGCGCATCTGCACGGCGTCGTACCCGCCCTCGGCGGCCAGCTCGGTCGCGGCTTCGAGCAACCGCCGGCGACGGGCCGCGGTCTCGATCGCCCGCGGCCCGGGGATCCGGGCCGGTGTCGGGGTGCTGGTCATAGCAGGGACGCTACCCCGAAAGGTAGAACGTGTTGCAGCTTTGGCGGTCCGGTCCCTACACTCCGCACCATGCGCACCCAATTGAGTGACGAGCTTGGTCTCGAGTTCCCGATCTTCGCGTTCAGCCACTGCCGTGACGTCGTGGCCGCCGTGAGCCGAGCCGGGGGCATGGGGGTGCTCGGCGCCCTCTACTTCACGCCCGACGAGCTCGAGATGGAGCTGAAGTGGATCGACGACCACATCGACGGCAAGCCCTACGGCGTCGACGTGGTGATGCCGGCGTCATATGAAGGCGGCGACCTCGGCGACGCAACGAGCTTGGAAGCACAACTCGAAGAGGTGATCCCGCAAGAGCACCGCGACTTCGTGGAGCACACCCTCGATCACTTCGGTGTCGCGCCGCTGCCGCCCGAGCTCGAGACGCCGCACCATCTCCTCGGCTGGACCGACAGCACGGCCCGTCCGCAAGTCGACATCTCACTCGACCACCCGATCTCGCTGCTGGTCAACGCGCTTGGCCCACCTCCCAAAGACGTCGTCGACCTCGCGCACGTGCACGGGATCAAAGTCGCCGCGCTGGCGAGCACGGCCCATCACGCCCGCAAGCACGTCGACGTCGGTGTCGACATCGTCGTCGCGCAGGGCACCGAAGCCGGCGGCCATACGGGTGAGGTCTCCTCGATTGTGCTGTGGCCCGAGGTGATCGACGCTGTCGCACCCACGCCGGTGCTCGCGGCCGGCGGCATCGGGCGCGGGAGTCAAATTGCGGCCGGGCTCGCGATGGGTGCGCAGGGCGCGTGGACGGGATCCATATGGCTCACGACGGCGGAAAGCGACGTGCAACCACAGTTGATCGAGAACCTGCTCGAGGCGTCGTCGCGCGACACCGTGCGGTCACGGGCGATGACCGGCAAGCCGGCGCGGCAGCTCCGCACCGCGTGGACCGACGCCTGGGAGGGCCCCGACTCGCCGGGCACGCTGCCGATGCCGCTCCAGTTCATGCTCACCGCGGAGGCGCAGCAGCGCATCTGGCGCTCGGGCAACAAGGAGCTCATGGGTTTCCCGGTCGGCCAGATCGTCGGCACGATGAACAAGGTGAAGCCCGTGCGTGACGTGATGTTCGAGCTCGTCGAGGAGTACGTCGAGGCCACCGAGCGACTCAACCGCGTGACCGAGGCCTGAGCTCGGCTCAGCTCGCAAGCGCGACGACAGCCTCCGCGCTCTTCCCCTCGCCGCGCTCGAGTCGCGACAGCACCGCCGCTTCGATCTTGTGCACGACCGGCGCGGCGCGCGACATCTCGTTGCCGATGGTGCCCATCGCGACCTGGTCGCTCTCGTCGGGCTGGAAGACAATGACCTTCGTGCCCGCGTCGCGGAGCGCTCGTACCTCCTGGCCGAGGCGCCGCCGGAAGTACATCCGCAACGTGCTTTCCATCGAGGCTGGCATCAAGACCGATGCCGTTGCCATCGGCGCCGACACGATCACCACGTCGAGGTCTTCGTCGCGGAGCAGGTCGGCGTTCGTCTGGGAGTGCGCCGCGCCATCGACGTAGGGACGTCCGTCGATCAACACCGGCCGGAACAGCCCCGGGACCGCGCTCGATGCCGCGATCGCATGAGGAAGCTCCGTCTCGAATGCGTCGCCCCGTCCGAACACGACGCGTCGCCCGTCGGCCAGGCACACCGCCGGAATCCAGAGTGGAGCCGCGGGCCACTCGTGACCCACGAGCCGGCGCAGCCCCGGAATCCATTTGTCGGTCGGCAGGTGACCCTTCGGCCATGCGGCCACGAGCAGCACCTCGGGTCGCGCCCTCCATGGCGCGGCGCGCGACTCGGGTGAGGTGCGCCCGGCTGGGCAAGCTCGGCCACGCGCGGGTGCCGTTCCCATTGCCGTTGGTCGAGGGTGCCTCGAAGACACCGAGCCGGGCGAGCTTCTCGGCGCTTTCGGGGCGCACCGGTTCGCCGGTCATGTGCGCGGCAAGGTCGGTGCCGGTGATCCCACACCGGAGATACGAGCCCACCCACGCACCGACCGACGTGCCGACGATCACGTCGGACTGGGTCGCGCTCCAACCGGTCGTGGTCTCGAGCGCGCGCAACACTCCGGCGTGAAACGCTTCGCCGGCGAGGCCACCGGCGCCGAGCACGAGTCCGATGCGGGGCATACCCGTCAGCATGCCCGCCCGGCCGCTCTGCTACTCCGTGTCGTAATGACGAGGTTTCTCCAGCTAGGGCAACGGATCGGGCGGCCCCGGGGGCACGCGCCGGTGGGCCTCCTCGCCGAAGTATTCGAGGGCCCTGTCGGGCCCGATGATCACGAAGAGCCCCTCGGCCTCGGCCGTGAGCTCGTCGCCGGCGTGCATGCTGCCCTTGGCCACGATGCGCCTGCCGTCGACCCGCTCGATCCAGCCTTCGAAGCGCACGTCGGTGCAGCGGCGTCGGCCGCAGGTAGCGGACCTTGAGCGTGCCCGTCATGCCCGGATGCCCGCTCGCGATGTTGGCCATGCCGAGGATCTCGTCGAACGACGAGCGCGACCCAGCCGCCGTGCACGTAGCCGGGCGGTCCCTCGTACGCCGCGTGGAACATGCCGTGCGCGTGGATGCGCCCGTCGGCGGAACTCCCACTCGATCGGCGGCGCCATCGGGCTGACGTCGCCGACGAGCGGGCGCGGGGCAGGTAGTCGTCGTGGTCGCATCCCCTGGCGTGTCCGCACGCTGCGGGTCGGCGCGCCCGTCGTGGCCGCGTCCGAGGTCGCCGCGAGTCTTCGGCCATGTCGGCCGCGGTGCCGAGCTGCTCCTCGGTCGCGTCCTCGACCGTCAGCACCGCGTCGATCAGATGGCGGACCGCCTCGGCGAGCCGCTCGCGCTCGGGCGTGACGAAGTCGTCAGCCACTCCGGCTCGGTCACTTGCCCTTGAACTCCGGCGGGCGCTTCTCCGCGAACGCGCGCGGCCCTTCCTGCGCGTCCTCGGAGGCGAAGACCTCCCAGCCGATCGTGTCCTGGATCGGCATCGCCTCGGCCTCGGTCATGTACTCGGTCTCGCGCCACGCGCGCAGGATCGCCTGGGTCGAGAGCGGTCCGCACGCCGCGACCTGCTCGGCGACCGCCACGCGCGGCGTCGAGCGCGGTGCCGTCGGGGACGACGCGACCGATGAGCCCGATCTGCTTCGCCTCGACCGCGGTGACGGGCGCGAGCCGAGAGCAGGATGTCCATCGCGATCGTGTACGGGATCTGGCGGGGGAGGCGCATCGCGGAGCCGCCGAGCGGGAACAGGCCGCGCTTGCCCTCCCACACGCCGAAGATCGCGCCCTCGCCCGCGATGCGGATGTCGGTGCCCTGGAGCATCTCGGTGCCGCCGGCGACCGCGTAGCCCTCGACCGCGGCGATGAGCGGCTTCGAGAGCCGGTAGTCGCGCAGCAGCGCCTTCCAGTGCAGGTTCGGCGTCCTCGGCCATCCGGTCGCGGACGTGCTCGCTCTCCGACGGCTTGCTCATCGCCTTGAGGTCCGCGCCCGAGCGAGAAGTGGCCGCCGGCGCCGGTGAGGATCGCGCAGCGGATCTCCGGGCGTCTCGTCGACGTAGGTGAAGCCGTCGGCGAGCCCGACGAGCATGTCGGGGCTCAGCGCGTTGCGCGCCTCGGGTCGGTTCATCGTGAAGATCACGACGTGGCCGTCACGCTCGACGGTGCAGTGCTGCGTGGTCATCGGCAGGGTCTCGGGCACGGTCTCTCCGGGTCGGTGCGGCGTCGTACGGATGGGCGCGGTCTACGCAGTGCCACGTCGGCAGGCGACCGGAGCCTACGTGACGGGCATCGCTCGCCGGCGGTACCCTCGGCGCCAGGATAGAACCTGTTCTACTGTCGGAGCACCGTGAGGGCCACGCCGGAGACCGCTCGTCGACGACATCGATCGACTCGCCGACCCGACACCCTGCCGCGGGCCGCCGCACGAGTTCTTCACCTGGCTGCGCAACGAGGAGCCGGTGCTACTGGCACGCCATCGACCGAGCTACCCGCCGGGGTTCTGGGTCGTGCACGAAGTACCAGGACGTGATCGACATCGAGCGCGACGTCGAAGACCTTCTCGTCCGCCGCTCGGCGGCGCGCTGCTCGACGACCAGGGCGAGGGCACCGAGCTGATGATGCTCAACCAGGACCCGCCGCAGCACACGCGGCTGCGCAACCTGGTGGCACGCGGGTTCACGCCGAAGGTGATCAAGGGGATGGAGCCGCACATCCGCGAGGCGGCGCGCATGATCGTCGATCGCGTCGGCGAACGACGAGGTCATCGACTTCGTGCCCGAACTTCGCGGCCGAGCTCCCGCTCGTCGTGATCGCCGAGCTGCTCGGCATCCCGTACGAGGACCGCCACAAGGTCTTCGAGTGGTCGAACCGGCTCATCGGCGCGCAACGACCCCGAGTACACGGACACGGCGACCGGAGGACGCCGATGGAGGCGTCGATGGAGCTCTACGCGTACGCGCAGAGCCTGGCCGACGCCCGCGCGGAGCGCGCCCGATGGACGACATCGTCACCACGCTCGTCACCGCCGAGCTCGACGGCGAGAAGCTGTCCGACATCGAGTTCAACGTCTTCGTGCTGCTGCTCTCGGTGGCCGGCAACGAGACGACGCGCAACCTGATCAGCGGCGGGATGCTCGCGCTGATGGAGCACCCGGACGAGCAGCGAGCGGCTCGTCGCCGACCTCGACGCTGCTCCCGACCGCCGTCGACGAGATGCTGCGCTACGTGAGCCCGGTGCAGTACTTCCGTCGCACCGCGACGGTCGACACCGAGATCCGGGGCGTGCCGATCGCGGCCGGTGACAAGGTCACGATCTGGTACGGCGCCGCGAACCGCGACGAGGAGGTCTTCGCCGACTCCCAGGCGTTCGACGTCGGCCGCTCACCCGAACGAGCACCTCGCGTTCGGTGGGCGCGGCCCGCACTTCTGCCTCGGGCCGAGCCTGGCGAAGATGGAGATCCGGGTGATGTTCGAGGAGATGCTCACCCGCCTGCCCGACTTCGAGCTCGCCGGCCCCGTCGAGCACCTGCACTCCACGCTCATCAACGGCATCAAGCACCTGCCGGTCAAGTTCACGCCCGAGTCGTAGCGCAAACCGGAAGGATGCCTTGAGCTACGAAGGAAGCTTCGACTGGGAAGCCAAGTTCTTCTCCGGCTTGCTCCGCGACCGCGGCGCGAGCCCGAAGCACGTGCTCATCGTCGGCTGCGGCGAGGGCACTGAAGCCGATCACATCGCGCGTGCGTCAGCCACATCGGTCACGGGCATCGACCTCGAAGTCGAGGAGCAGAGCGTTCAGCCCGGAGTGCTGCTGTTGAAGGCTGACGCGAGCCGGCTCCCGTTCCGTGACGGAGCTTTCGACGCGTTGTACTGCTACCACGTGCTCGAGCACGTGCAGGATCCGCCGGCAGTGA
Source organism: uncultured Actinomycetes bacterium (assembly GCA_963813635.1). Lineage (GTDB taxonomy): Bacteria > Actinomycetota > Acidimicrobiia > IMCC26256 > JBBRZM01 > JBBRZM01. The sequence continues at coordinate 759,327 of CAWEZO010000007.1, forward strand.
TCGGCGAGGCGCACCGCGTGCTCGCACGGGATTCCGTCGCGTTCTTCGGCACGCCCAACCGCTCGCGTCTGGTGGGCTACATGGGCGCGCGGGGGCCCCTCGTCCACAAGATCCGCTTCAACCTGACCGACTGGGGTCAGCGTCTTCGCGGGCGCTGGTCCAACGCGCAAGGTGCGCACACGGGCTTCACCTCCGAGGAGCTCGCCGGCCTCCTGTCGGGATCGTTCCCGGTGGTGGACGAGCAGGCGCTCGGGTATTACGAAGCGAAATACCCCAAGCATCAGGGCGCGTGCCGGATGCTGTTTCGCAGCGGCTTGGCGCGACTCGTCACCCCCTCCGTCTACTTCGTCGCCTCCGAGGAGCCTCACAAACAGGGGCGCTAGCCTCGGCGGCGCCCATCCCGAGGAGGACGGCCGTGGCCGAGCGAATGATGAGCGTCACCGACGTCGACCTCGCCGACCGCACCACGTTCCTCGACGGTCCACCCCACGAGTACTTCAAGTTCCTGCGCCGCGAGCTGCCGGTCGCCTGGATCGACCACCTCGAAGAGGACGGGCCCGGTTACTGGGTCGTGACGAGGTGGGACGACGTGATGTGGGTCGAGCGCGATCCCGAGCTGTTCTCGTCCAACGTCGGCGGCACGATGATCGAGCCGCTCGGCGGCGGCGCCGAGCTGATGATGCTCAACCAGGATCCGCCCCGGCACACGCGCCTGAAGCTGCTCGTGAGCCGCCTGTTCACCCCCAAGCACATCCGTTCGATCGAGGAGAGCATCCGGGTCGCGGCGAAGGACATCGTCGACAAGGTCGCGCCCGAGGGTGAGATCGATCTCGTCACCGAAGTGTCCGCCGAGATGCCGCTCATCGTCATCGCGGAGCTGCTCGGCGTGCCGCCCGAGGACCGGCACAAGGTCTTCGAGTGGTCGAACGCGATGATCGGTAGCGAAGACCCCGAGTACGGCGGCGGCCGCGACCCGATGGAGGCGTCGGTCGAGCTGTACGCCTACGCGCAGAAGCTCGCCGATGAACGGCTCGCCGACCCGGGTGAGGACGCCGTCACGATGCTGCTCACGGGTGAGGTCGACGGCGAGAAGCTCGACGCGATGGAGTTCAACCTGTTCTTCCTGTTGCTCGCGGTCGCCGGCAACGAGACGACGCGCAACCTGATCACCGGGGGAGTGCTCGCGCTGCTCGACCATCCCGACGAGCGCGACCGTCTCGTGCGGGATCGCGCGCTGCTGCCCACGGCCGTCGAAGAGATGCTCCGTTGGGTCTCACCGGTCAACTACTTCCGCCGCACTGCGACGCACGCCACGGAGATCCGCGGGGTGCCGATCGCGGCCGGCGACAAGGTGACGATCTGGTACAGCGCCGCGAATCGTGACGAGGACAAGTTCCCCGACGCGGGGCGCTTCGACGTCGGCCGTACGCCCAACGAGCACGTCGCGTTCGGTGGGCGCGGCCCGCACTTCTGCCTGGGTGCCAACCTCGCCCGCCTCGAGATCACGGTCATGTTCGACGAGCTGCTGCGCCTGCTGCCCGACATGGAGCGCACCGGCCCGGTCCAGCGCCTCCAGATGAACCTCATCAACGGCATCAAGCACATGCCGGTGCAATTCACCGCACAGCCCGTCTGATTCGGCTTCGCGCGGCACCACGCCTCGGGCGCGCCGCGCGCGTCGCGTGACGTTCCGTTTCGGGCGATTGTCACGTACAGGAGTAAGGCGCGCGCAGAGCGTTCGACACCGTGGGGCGGCACCAAATACACTCCCCCCCACACGCTTGGAGCCGTTGCAGGGGGCTCCGCACGGAACTCCCGAGGGCAGCAGGTGGCCCAGCGACACGCTCAAGAACCGAGCGGGGCGGAGCAAGATCCGTCGCCGGTCGCACCGGAGGCTCGGCCGGGGGAAGGCGACGCGCTGCGCCGCCATGCCACGCGGCAGGCCGCCGTCGCCGACTTCGCCCGAACCGCGCTCGAAAGCCGTGACGCCGCGACGGTGCTCCAAGCGGCGGCCGAGGTGCTCGCAGAGACACTCGACGTCGAGTACGTCAGTGTGCTTCGGGTCGGGCCGTCCGGCGAGCAACTGCGGTTTTGCGCCGGGGTCGGCTGGCCCAATGAACGGGTCGGCGACCGCACGAGCGATCTGGTCGCCGGCGGCCAGATCCGGTTCACGCTCGACAGCGACGACCCGGTCGTGTCCGAGGACTTGAGCACCGAGACACGCTTCCGTGTGGTCGACGCAGTCCGCGAGCTCGGCCTCATGAGCACGATCAGTGGTGTGGTGCGGGGACTCGACGTTCCGTACGGCGTGATCACGGTGCACACGACGAGCCCGCGTCGGTTCGACAGCGACGACAGCGCGCACCTGCGCACGGTGGCGAACCTGGTCGGTTCGGCGCTGGCGAGAGATCAGATCGAAGGCGAGCTCGCACACAGCGAGCACCGTCTGCGGCTCGCCGTGGAGGCCGGCGACATGGGCGTGTGGTTCTGGAACCGCCGCGCCGGCACGATGGTCTTCACCGAAGGGATGGAGCGGCTGTGCGGGCTGACACCCGGAGCATTCGGCCGCACGTCTCGGGCGTTCCTCGATCTCGTGCATCCCGACGACCGCGGCACGCAACAGCACTTGCTCGACGAGCTGGCGCTCAACGGCAACCCGATCGACACACTCTTCCGAGTCGTGGCGCGCGACGGCAGGGATCGATGGCTCGCCGGGCGTTACCGGGCGATCAACGGTGAGCACGCCGACGAATGTGTCGGCGTCTCGATCGACATCACCGAACGCAAGCGCATCGAAGACCGCCTCGCGGAAGCACTCGCGCGGCTCGACACGTTGCTCGACGCCGCGCCCGTCGGCTTCGCGCTGCTCGACGAAGACTTGCGCTACCTGCGGGTCAACGAGCACTTGGCCGCGATCGACGGTGTGCCGGCCCTGGCCCATCGCGGCCGCAGCATCGTCGAGATCGTGCCCGAGCTGGCCGAAGAGCTCGTCCCCGTCTTGCGTCGGGTGCTCGAGACCGGTACGCCCCACGTCGGCATCGAGGTCAGCGGCGAGACCAGGTCGGAGCCCGGTGTCGAGCACACCTGGCTCGCGAGCATCTACCAGGTGCGCGAGCCGAGCGGACGTGTCACGGGCGTGGGCGTCGTCGTCAACGACATCACCGAGCGGCAACGAGCCGAGCGCACGACCCGGCTCATCGGTGCGGCCAACGAGCTGTTCGCGTCGCCGTTGGCACCCGCTGATCTGCTCGAACGGCTCGTCGAGCTGGCCGTCCCCGAGTTGGCCGACGTCGCGTTGCTCTACGTCCACGGGGAGTCGCTCCAACCCCAGGTGCGCATCGCCCACATGCACCCGTCGATGGACGCCAACCTCGGGCGGGTCAGCGACCACTTCGAGTTCGACGAGCACAGCGATGTTCCCGCGGCAATCGCGTACCGGACGGGGAGCACACAGCTCATCGAGGAGGTCACCGAAGCGCGGCGGCGCCAGTTCGGCGACTCGGGGGAGCACGGCCGGCTGCTCGAGAAGCTCGAGGCGGGATCGATCCTCGCAGTGCCGTTGCGAGTCGGCGAGCGGGTGCTCGGCGTGCTCGCGCTCATCTACCAGGCCGGCTCGAGACGCCGGTACTCCGATGCCGACCACACGCTCGCCGAGGGCCTCGCAAGCCGATTCGCTCAGGCGATCGACAACGCCCGGCTGACGGCGGAGGCGGCGCTGGTGCGCCGGCGGGTGGATCTCCTGGCGCGCATGGGCGAGCTGATGACGGTCGAGCTCAGCTCGAAGGCCCGGATCGAGGCTGTCGTCGACCTGGTGATCGGCGCGTTCGCCGACTCCGTGGCCGTCTTCGTGCTTCGCGACGAACGCGAGCTCGTGCTTCTTGCCAGCCGTCACAATGATCCGGAACGAGAGCGCCGGCTGCAGGCGCTGTCGTGGACACCGATCGATGCCGGGTCGAAGCTCGCGCCTGCGGTCGCCGCACGCGAAGGTCGGCCGATCCTGATCGCGCACCACGACTCGGCGCGCACCGCAGACCTTCTCGCGAGTGACGACGAACGCACACTCATGCGCGCTGTCGAGATCGGCTCCGCGCTCTGCGTGCCGATGTGGGGACGCGACGGCGTGATGGGCGTGCTGGCCCTCGCCAACGGGACCGCGACGCGTCGGTTCGAGCCCGAAGACGTGCGACTCGCCGAAGAGGTGGCTCGGCGCGCCGGCGCTGCAGTCGAGCACGCGCAGCGCTTCGAAGAAGAGCATGCGAGTGTCGAGGTGCTGCAGCGCGCGCTCCTCCCAAGCAAGCTGCCCGACGTCGATGACGTGGAGCTTGCGGCGCGCTACGCGCCGAGCGCACAGGGCGCGAACGTGGGTGGCGACTGGTACGACGTGCTCCGGCTCGCCGACGGTCGTCTGTTGCTGGCGATCGGTGACGTGGCCGGCCACGGCGTGCAAGCGGCGACGGCCATGGGCCGCCTGCGCACGACCTTGCAGATCTTCGCGTTCGAGGGCGGCGGTCCGGGCGCGATCCTGCAGCGGGTCGCGGACCACGCCGGTCGGCGCCTCGAGCACGAGCTGGCGACGCTCGCGCTCGTCGTCCTCGATATCGATCAGGCCACGATCTCGTTCGCGAGCGCCGGTCATCCACCGCCGGCACTCCTCCGGTCCGATGGCAGCGTCGAGTTGCTCGATGGTGCGCGCAACGTGCCCCTGGGCATTCCGCCGATCGGTCCGATCGAGGAGGCCAGCACCACCGTCGGTGCTGGCGAAGTGCTCTTCCTCTACACCGACGGGTTGATCGAGCGGCGAGAGGAGTCGCTCGACGTCGGCTTCGCCCGGTTGGGGGAGGCACTTGCGGGTGCGGAAGGCCGCCTCGACGACATCATCGACCATGTCATGCACGAGACGCTGCTGAACGACCGGAGCCGCGACGACGTCGCCGTGCTCGCGTTCCGCCCGAGTCTGGTGCGCGACCGGATGGAGTGGTGGTTGCCGGCGGAACACGATCAGCTCCCGGTCCTGCGTGGGGAGTTGCGCCGTTGGCTGTCGCACATCGGTGCGGAGCCCGTTCGGCGCAACGACATGGTGCTTGCCGTGCACGAGGCGATGGCGAACGCGATCGAGCATGCGTACCCGGAGGCAGGCGGGAGTGTCGGCATCGTCGGCCGTCGCGACGGCGACGAAGCCGTTGTGACCGTCCGCGACTTCGGGGAGTGGGGCGAGGCACCCGGCAGCACGACTCGCGGTCGGGGGCTGATCCTCATGCGGTCGCTCGTCGACGACGTCCACGTCGGCGTGAGGGAGCAGGGCACCGAGGTCACTCTGCGCTGCGGCCTGCGCGAGCGCTACTGAGCCGGACTACGGTCCTTGGACCGTGACGACTTCCGACCTGTCGCTCGACGAGCTCACCAAGTTCGGCATCCAACCCGAAGACGAAGGCGCGCACCCCTTCAGCCCGGAGCACGAGTGGTGGAACGAGTCGTGGTTCCTCGACTGGTTCGACGAGACGGGCCGGCGCGCCGGGCACGTCCGCGTCGGCCTGCACCCCAACCAGCAACGCGTGTTCGTCTGGGTGCTGCTCTACGAGCACGGGGAGTGGCTCGTGGTCGAGGAGCCGCGCCTGGCGCTCGACGCGCTCGATGTCGACGCGTTGGCGTACGACGGATGGGGGTTGCGATTCGCGTGGGAGCGGTCCGATCCGTTGCGCAGCGGACGATTGACAGCCAACGGACATGGCCGGATCGTGACCGGGGCACGCGCGGGCCAGGTGATGCCGTTCGAGATCGACCTCGCGTATCGGGGGGTAGGCGCCGCGCACTCGATGGGTCCGAGCGACGTTCCGGGTCACAGCGCCGAGGGCTACACGTCGAACCGCTTCGAGCAGCCCGTGTCGTTCGACGGCGCAATGGGCATCTGTGCGGCACAGCCGTTCACCGGACGCGGTGAACGCGACCACTCGTGGGGACCGCGCGACTGGAACATCGAGTGGGTGTTCATCGTCGTCGGCCATGACGACTTCCGGCTCCAGTGCGCCGACGTCGACCTGCCCGGCGTCGGGCGCATCACCGGCGGTTACCTGCTGCGCGACACGTCACAATCGTTGACCGAGGTGTCACCCGAGCTGACGTACGGCGACGCCGACCTGACCAACCCCGTCTCGGGGCGCCTCGAGCTCACCGCGGAGGACGGCACCATGCTCGCGGGCACGATCGAGAGCGTGGCCGGCGTGGAGATCGACATCACGCACTGCTTCGACCCGCCCCGAGGCACCAACTACCGCCGCACCCTCATCCGCTTCACCCCCGACGGGGGCACCCCCGCCCTCGGCTGGCTCGAACGCAACCACTTCGACGGGCGCTGAACCAGCGCGCGGCATAGCCGGTCGCGCGCCGCGCTCCGCGCGGACATCTCGTTCACTCGAGGAAATCACCCGGTATTTGCTGAGAATGCCTCGAGTAAACGATGCCCGGGGTCGTGTTGCCCGCGAAACGAGAACGTGTTCTACTACCGCCCGGGCATTCGTCCGGGCGAAGGGTGGCAGTGCATGGCCGGTGGTTTTTGGCACTACGCGCAAGAAGACCCGTCGTATCTCGCGGTCGTCGAGCCCGACGGCACCGAGCACCGGGCCGGCGACCTGCTCGCCCGCACCAACCAGCTCGTGCACGGCCTGCGCGGGCTCGGGTTGCAGCCGGGCGACGCCATCGCGTCGTTGCTGCCCAACGGGATCGCGGCCGCGGAGCTGTATCTCGCCGCGCTGCAGGCGGGCTGGCGCTTCACGCCGATCAACTACCACCTGACCGGTCCGGAGATCGCGTACATCGTCGGCGACTGCGAGGCGAAGGCGTTCTTCGTGCACGAGCGCTACACCGAGCCGGGCACGATCGCAGCCGACGCGCTCGACTTCCCGAAGGAAGCGCGCTTCGCGATCGGCGGTGCGATTCCGGACTTCCGCGACTTCGAGGAGCTGAAGCACGGCCAGTCCACGGCGATGCCGGCCGACCGCGCGACCGGCGCGTCGATGCACTACACCTCCGGCACCACCGGGCGCCCGAAGGGCGTGAAGCGCGTGCTGCCGGAGACCGATCCCGACACAAGCGCCGAGATCATGGCGATGTTCCTCATGCTGTTCGGCGTGATGCCGCAAGACGGCAACGTGCACCTCGTGACCTCGCCCAACTACCACACCGCGGTCACGACCTTCGGCGGCAACGCGCTGCACGCGGGGCACACGGTGGTCTACATGGACAAGTGGGATCCCGAAGAGACGCTGCGCCTCATCGAGCGGTACAAGGTCACGTACACACACATGGTGCCGACGCAGTTCCATCGGATGCTCGCGTTGCCCGAAGACGTGCGCAACAAGTACGACGTGTCATCGATGCGTTGCGCGATCCACGCGGCGGCGCCGTGTCCGATCGAGACGAAACGCAAGATGCTCGACTGGTGGGGTCCGGTCATCTACGAGTACTACGGCGCCACCGAGGGCGGCGGCACGCTCGCGACACCGCAGGACTGGCTGAAGTACCCGGGCACGGTCGGCAACGTGTGGCCGATCACGACGTTGCGCATCGTCGACGAAGAGCTGCACGAAGTGCCCACCGGCACACCCGGCACGATCTATATGAAGATGGACGCGCCCGGCTTCGAGTACAAGGGCGATCCCGAGAAGACGAAGGCCAACCATCTCGAGGGGTTCTTCACCGTCGGCGACATCGGCTATCTCAACGACGACGGCTTCCTGTTTCTCTGCGACCGCAAGAGCGACATGATCATCTCCGGCGGCGTCAACATCTACCCGGCCGAGATCGAAGGCGAGATCCTCGCGTTCCCGAAGATCGCCGACGCGGCCGTCTTCGGTATTCCCGACAGCGACTGGGGCGAGCAGATCAAGGCGGTCATCGAGCTCCAGCCCGGCAACGAGCCGAGCGCCGAGACCGCGCAGGAGCTCCTCGAGTTCCTCAAGCCGCGGCTTGCGAAGTTCAAGACGCCGAAGACCATCGATTTCATCGAGGAGATGCCCCGAGACCCCAGCGGGAAGCTGTACAAGCGCAAGCTGCGCGACCCGTACTGGGAAGGCCGGGAGCGCGCGATCTGATGGCGATTCCCGATCACGACGCGCTGGTCGCGGCATCACGTCCTCGAGTTCCCAGGGGGCTACAAGCGGTCGTTGGGCCCGGTGATCGGCCGTTTCCTCACGGAGCTGCGCGACGGCAAGCTCGTCGGGGTCAAGCTCGCCGACGGGCGGGTGCTCGTGCCGCCGGCCGAATACGACCCGCAAACGAGCGAGGCGACAACGGGCGAGTACGTGCCGGTGGGGCCCGGGGGTGTCGTCACCGCCTGGACGTGGGTGCCGCAGCCGAAGCGCCACCATGTCCTGCAGCGGCCGTTCGCGTGGGCGCTCGTGCAGCTCGACGGCGCCGACACCGCGATGCTGCACGCGGTCGACGCGGGCGACGAGTCGAAGATGGCGACGGGCATGCGCGTGACCGCGCGCTTTCGTGACGAGCGCGTCGGACACATCACCGACCTCGAGTCGTTCGTACCGGAGCCGTCGTGAGCACAGAACCGGTCACGATGATGGTGGAGCCGATCCGGCTCGACTTCGAGCTCGGCGCCGGCACCGCGCGAGTCGCGGTTTCTGCTCGGGCTGGCCGACGGCGAGCTACGCGGCCAGCGCTGCCCCGTGTGCCGCAAGGTCTACATGCCGCCGCGCGGATCGTGTCCGACCGACGGCGTGCCCACCGAAGAAGAGGTGCTGCTCCCGGACCACGGCATCGTCACCACGTTTTGTGTCGTCAACCTGCAGTTCCACCCCGCGGCACCGCCGGCGCCCTACGTGTGCGCGCAGGTGTTGCTCGACGGGGCCGACACGCCGTTGTTCGGGCTCGTGGCCGGCGTTCCGGCCGACGAGGTGCGCATGGGTATGAAGGTGAAGGCGGAGTGGAAGCCACGCGAGGAGTGGACCACCAACCTCATGAACATCAAGTGGTTCCAACCCACCGGCGAACTCGACGCGGCGTACGAGACCTATCAGGAGCACGTCTAGATGCGCGACATCGCGGTGGTTGGGTTCGCGCAATCGAAGCACGTCGAGTCCGACACGCATCACAACGAAGTCGAGATGCTCATGCCCGTCATCGCCGACGTGGTGGAGCAGTCGGGCATCGGCGCGAAGGAGATCGGGTTCACGTGCTCGGGGAGCTGTGACTATCTGATCGGCGCGCCGTTCTCGTTCGTGCAGGCGCTCGACGCGGTGGGCGCGTGGCCGCCCATCAGCGAGAGCCACGTGGAGATGGACGCCGCCTGGGCGTTGTACGAAGCGTGGGTCGCCCTGCAGCACGGCGACATCGAGTCGGCGCTCGTCTACGGGTTCGGCAAGACGTCGACGGGCGACCTGGGCGAGATCCTCAATCTCCAGCTCGACCCCTACACGGTCGCGCCGTTGGGCCTCGACCACCTGTCCTACGGCGGCCTCCAGGCACGCGCGTACCTCGACACGACGGGCAGGAGCGAGCGCGACCTGGCCGAGGTCGCGGCCCGGAGCGCGCGCGACGCCCGTGACAATCCCAACGCGGTGCGCAGCGGCGAGGTGACCGCCGATGACGTGCTCCTCGAACCACCGGTTCGTAGCCCGCTGCGCCCGTTCGACTGTGCTCCGATCACCGACGGCGCCGCGGCGGTGGTGCTGGCGGCCGGTGATCTCGCCCGGCGCGTCTGCAGCCGACCGGCGTGGATTCGTGGCATCGATCACCGCATCGAGGCCCACCAGCTCGGCGTTCGTGACGTCGCCACGTCGATGTCGACGGCGCTCGCGGGCGACAAGGCGGGTGTGGCGAGTGGTGCGGTCGACGTGGCCGAGCTCCACGCGCAGTTCAGCCACGAGGAGCTCATCCTCCGCGAGGCGCTCGGTCTGGGCAACGAGGTGCGTATCAATCCGTCCGGCGGCGCGCTCGGCGCGAACCCGGTGATGGCGACCGGGCTGATCCGCATCGGTGAGGTCGCGCACCGCATCCACGACGGCAGCGTGGGGCGCGCGGTCGCGCATGCGAGCTCCGGTCCGTGCTTGCAGCAGAACCTCGTGTGCGTGCTCGAAGGGACTGACTGATGGGTGACGAGCGGTGCGCCGTCGTCGGCGTCGGCCAGACGCAGTACAAAGCCGTGCGCGCCGATGTGTCGATCGCGGGACTCGTGCGGGAAGCATCCGAGCGCGCCCTCGAGGACGCATCACTCGACTGGGGCGACATCGACGCGGTCGTGATCGGCAAGGCACCCGACATGTTCGAGGGCGTCGTGATGCCGGAGCTCTACCTGGCCGACGCGCTGGGCGCGGTCGGCAAGCCGATGATGCGGGTGCACACCGCCGGCAGTGTCGGCGGCTCCACCGCGATCGTGGCGACGGGGCTCGTGCAGGCGGGCATTCACGAGCGCGTGCTGACCATGTCGTTCGAGAAGCAATCCGAGAGTGACGCGATGTGGGCGCTCACGGTCAGTCAGCCGTTTCAGGCGCCGTTGGTTGCCGGGGCGGGCGGGTTCTTCGCGCCGATCATCCGCTCGTACATGCGCCGTTCGGATGCACCCGATCACATCGGGATGCTGGTCGCGGTCAAGGACCGCGCCAACGCGATGCGCAACCCGCTCGCGCACCTGCACGAACCGGATCTCACGCTCGAGAAGGCGAAAGAGTCGCCGATGCTGTGGGACCCGATCCGCTACGTCGAGACGTGCCCGTCGAGTGACGGCGCGTGCGCGATGGTGCTCGCCAACGAGAAGACCGCGGACGGCGCGTCGAAGCGATCGGCATGGATTCACGGCACCGCGATGCGCAGCGAGCCCACGATCTTCGCCGGGCGCGACCAGGTCAACCCGCAGGCGGGCCGCGACTGCGCGGCTGACGTCTACGCGCAAGCCGGAATCACCGACCCGCGTGCCGCGTTCGATTGCGCGGAGGTGTACGTGCCGTTCAGCTGGTTCGAGCCGATGTGGCTCGAGAACCTCGGCTTCTGCGCGCAGGGCGAGGGGTGGAAGCTGACCGAGGCGGGCGCGACCGCGTTCGAGGGTGACATCCCGTGGAACCCGTCGGGCGGCGTGCTGTCGTCCAACCCGATCGGCGCCTCGGGCATGATCCGCTTCGCCGAGGTGGCGCTCCAGGTGCGGGGCCTCGCGGGGGAGCACCAGGTCGAAGATGCCCGCACGGCCCTCGGGCACGCCTACGGCGGCGGCTCGCAGTTCTTCTCCATGTGGGTGGTCGGCGCCGAAAAGCCCTGACGGCAGGGCCGTTTGCCCAGGGTATGAGAACGTGTTCTAATTTCGGGTATGAGCCGCTTTCCGTTCCCCCTCCCGCTCGGCTGGTTCCAAGTCGCGTACGACGACGAGCTGAAGCCGGGCGACGTGCTGCCACTGCGCTATTTCGGGCGCGACCTTGTGCTGTGGCGCGACGACGACGGTGTCGCCCACCTGATGGACGCGTTCTGCCCGCACCTCGGCGCGCACCTCGGGTACGGGGGTGTGGTCGAGGCCGGCACGATCCGCTGCCCGTTCCACGGCTGGAAGTACGACGGCACCGGGGCCTGCGCGGAGATCCCCTACAGCGACCGGGTCAACAAGTCGGCCAGGGTCGGCACGTATCCGTTGGTCGCGCGCAATCAACTGCTGATGGCCTGGTACCACCCGCATGGCCTCGCCCCCGACTGGGAGGTTCCCGAGCTGTCGGAGATCGGGTCGCCGGAGTTCACCGACTACTACCGGTCGAGCTACATCGTGAAGACCGCCTGGCAGGAGATGGCCGAGAACGCGGTCGACCCCGCGCATTTCCGCTACGTGCACGGCACCGACCAGGTCGCCGAGGTGCTCGAGTACGCGACCGACGGGCCGACGTCGAAGATGATCTCGGTGCAGCAGTACGTCACACCGCGCGGCGTCACCGAGGGCCACATCGACGCCTACATCCACGGGCCCGGGTTCAGCTACACGTGGTTCACCGGCATCGTCGACGCGCTCCTCGTGGGCACCACGACGCCGATCGACGACGACACGGTGCAGACGCGCTTCAACTTCACCGTCCGCAAGCTCGCGGATGAGCGCACGACCTCGACAGTTGCCGACGCGTTCGTCGCCGAGATCAACAAGCAGCTCACCGAAGACATCCCGATCTGGGAGCACAAGGCGCACCTGATCCGGCCGGCGCTGGCGGATACCGACGGTCCGATCATGAAGTTCCGCAATTGGGCGAAGCAGTTCTACGTCGACGGCGCGGCACCGGCGAATGCGGACGACTGAGCGCTACTGCGAGCGACGCGCCACCGCGGCAATCGCAAGCTCGTCACCCTGGGCCGCGAGGGCATCGTCGAGCGGCACGGTGCGTCGTGTGTCCTCGGACGCCTCGTGGTACACGATCTTCATCCACCGGGCCCGGTCGAAGAGCACACCCTCGTTTTCATAGACGATCGTGCCGTCAGGTGCAGTCCACGAATCCGTGAATCGCGTGAAGATCGACATGTTCCAGGGCGGTCCCCCGACCGCGACCTCGAGCACCTCGAACCGCATCCGCACGTCGGCGAATCGCCGCAGCCAACGCTCGATCTCTTCGCGGCCCCGGTACACGCCCGACCACGAGCTGTCGCCGGGAAAGCGAAAGACGGCGTCGTCGGCAAACGTCGACAGCATCGGCTTGAAGTTCCCGCGCCGCAGCGCTGCGAACAACCGGCGGACCCACATTCGAGTCAACCAGGAGATCACCGGCGCATCCCTCCATCAGTCGTCGATCGCGGAGGCTCGGTCTGGCGAGGGTCTCGCAACCCGTCGGTGACCAGCGCGGCAACATCGTGCAGCGACGTGACGCGTTCGCAGTTGATGCCGTTGTGCAGTCCGTACGGGTCCATGAGGACGGGCCGGATACCGGCCTTGCGCGCGCCGACCACATCGATCGCGGGCATGTCGCCCACGTAGATCGCGTCGTCGGGCTGCACGCCGAGCGCATCGAGCGCGAGGTGGAAGATGCCCGGGTCGGGCTTGCTGAGGCCGACGACGCCCGAGTCGATGACGGTCTCGACCTGCACGCCGAGCCCGGGACCGACCTGGAGCACCTCTTGTTGACGCAGTCGTTCCGCGACGGACCCGTCGGCGTTCGACACGATCCCGATCGCAACGCCGGTCGCGTCGAGCGCACGGAGCGCTTCCGCTGAACCGGGCACGAGCCGCGTCCACAGCGCGGCGGTGGTGAACTCCTGGTGCAAGTGCTCGAGCGTGTCGGCCCGCCGATCGTCGGGCACGCCACACTCGTCGGCGTACGCCTCGAGATACGCGGCCCACATCTCGTCCCACGGCAACTCGCCCGTGTAGTCCATCGGGAAGCCCGTGGTGCCGGCGTAGTGCGCGCGATCGAGCACTGCGGCGTCGACCGTGACCTCGGCGCGGGCGAACGCGCCGATGACATGGTCGTGGTCGGGCAGGTGGAAGATGCCACCGACATCAAGGAGTACCGCGCGTACGGCCGGCATGAGCGTCTCAATGTACCGGTCGCCTCGAAATCAGCCTGGTACCGTCCTCGCATGGAGTTCCGCCGGATCAACGCGCTGCCGCCGTATGTGTTCGCGACCATCGACACGCTGAAGATGGCGGGCCGGCGCGCCGGCGAAGACATCATCGACCTCGGCTTCGGCAACCCCGACATCCCGTCGCCGCAGGTCGCAGTGGAGAAGCTCGGCCAGGCGGTGCGCAACCCGCGCAACCACCGCTACTCCACCAGCCGGGGCATCCCCAACCTCCGCCTCGCGATCACCGCTCTTTACAAACGCCGCTTCGGGGTCGAGCTGGATCCGGAGACTCAGGCGTGCACGACGATCGGCGCGAAGGAAGGCTTCTCGCACCTGATGTGGGTGGTGCTCGGGCCGGGCGACTCGGCAATGGTGCCGAGCCCGTCGTACCCCATCCACATCTGGGGACCGATCCTCGCCGGCGCGGAGGTGCGCCATGTGCGCCTCGGGCCCGATCACGACTTCTTCGCCAACCTCCTCGAAGCGTGGGAAGACTCGTGGCCGCGTCCGCGGGTGATCGTGCTGTCGTTCCCGCACAATCCGACGACCAGCTGTGTCGACCTCGACTTCATGACCCGCATGGTCGCGTTCGCGCGCGAGCACGACGTGCTGCTCGTGCACGACTTCGCGTACGCCGATCTCGGTTTCGACGGCTACGACCCGCCGTCGATCCTGCAGGTGCCGGGCGCGACCGACGTCGCGGTGGAGCTGTACACGCTCACGAAGTCGTTCTCGATGGCGGGCTGGCGCGTCGGCTTTCTCCTGGGGAACGCCGACGTTGTCGCAGCGCTGTACAAGCTCAAGAGCTACCTCGACTACGGCACGTTTCAGCCGATCCAGATCGCCGCGACCGTCGCGATGAACGAAGCGGCCGACTACCCGCTCGCGGTCAACCGCATCTATCACGGGCGTCGCGACGCGTTGGTCGAGGGGCTCGGGCGCGTGGGTTGGGAGATCGAGAAGCCTCGCGGCACCATGTTCGTGTGGGCGCCGATCCCGGCGCCGTACGAGGAGATGGGTTCGCTCGAGTTCGCCAAGATGCTGGTGCCGGAGGCGAAGGTCGCGGTCTCGCCCGGCGTCGGCTTCGGTCCCGGCGGCGAAGGCTTCGTGCGCTTCGCCCTGGTCGAAAACGAGCAGCGCATCACGCAGGCCGTGCGCGGCATCAAGCGCGCGCTCACCAAGCTCGGCTAGGCATCCGTTTGGTCGATCGGTGCTGCCAACACGCGCCGGTTCATCCGCTTGTGCAGCCGCACCGCGCCGACGGGTGACGCCCTAAGCTCACGGAGCACGAGAGGAGGCACGTTGCTGTACTGGATCGTCAAGGCGATCATGACGCCGATCCTGCGGTTGGGTTACCGCGTACGGGTCGAAGGCGCGGACCGCGTGCCGCCTCACGGCCCGGTCATCCTGGCCTCGAACCACCGCTCGTTCATGGACTCCCTCTTTCTTCCGCTGGTCATTCGCCGGCGCGTCACGTTTGTCGCCAAGGCCGAGTACTTCGACGACAAGCGGGCGGCCTGGTTCTTCCGGGGCGTCGGTCAGATCCCGATCCGCCGCGAAGGGGGCAGTGCCAGTGAACGCGCGCTGGCCTCGGCGACCGAGGTGCTGGAGCAGGGCGGCGTGTTCGGGATCTACCCGGAGGGCACGCGCACGCGTGACGGCTATCTGCACCGCGGACATACCGGCGTTGCCCGGCTCGCGCTCCGTACCGGCTCGCCGATCGTTCCGGTCGGGCTGATCGGGACCGACGAGATCCAGCCCACCGACGCGAAGGTGCCGCGACTCTTTCGCACGGTGCGCATCCGGTTCGGTGAGCCGCTCGCGCTCGAGCGGTATGCGCGCGCCGCCGACGACCGGATGGCGTTGCGCCATATCTCCGACGAGCTGATGTTCGAGATCGCGCAGCTGTCGGGCTACCAGTACGTCGACACGTACGCGACGAAGAAGGCCGAGGACCTGCCGGCCGAGCCGCTCGAGCTGGCCACGTTCGATCCCAACGCGGTGGGCGATGCCCCCGAGCACGTCGGCGCGGTCGCGTAACTCTCGATTTCAGCGCGCCCAGGCGCGCGACCGGTCTACGGCGCGTTGCCAGACCACGCGGCGCTGCTCCACCTCGTCGCGCGGCATCGCCGGAGTGAACGCGGCGTCCTCGGCCCAACTGCCCGCGGCCTCGGCCGGTGTGCCCCACACGCCCTCGGCGATGCCGGCGAGGAACGCGGCACCCTGCGCCGTGGTCTCTTTCACGACCGGACGCCGCACCGGCACGCCGAGCACATCGGCCTGGAACTGGCACAGCACGTCCATCACCGACGCGCCGCCGTCGGCACGTAGCTCTGCGACCGGCGTGCCGCTCGCGGCGCTCATCGCATCGACGACGTCGAGCGTCTGCCACGCCATGGCCTCCACGACCGCGCGGGCGATCTGCGCACGGCCGCTGCCGCGCGTCAGCCCGAAGACCGAGCCGCGCGCGTAGGGATCCCACCAGGGCGACCCGAGGCCCGTGAACGCGGGCACGAACGCAACGCCACCGCTGTCGGGGACGCTCGCCGCGAGCGGACCGGTCTCGGATGCGTCGCCGATGATGCCGAGCCCGTCGCGCAGCCACTGGATCGCGGCGCCGGTCACGAAGATGGCGCCTTCCATCGCATAGGCGCGCTCGGCGCCGATCGTCCACGCGACCGACGTGAGCAGTCCCTCGGTGGGCGCAGGATGCGTCGGACCGAGGTTCATGAGCACGAACGACCCGGTGCCGTAGGTGTTCTTCGTCATGCCGGGCGTGAAGCACGCCTGGCCGAAGAGCGCGGCCTGCTGGTCGCCCGCGATGCCGCTGATCGGGACGGCCAGCCCGGCGGCGTGCTCCGGCACGGTGACGCCGAAGCGGCCGCTGCTCGGCAGCACGGCGGGCAGACAGGAGCGGGGTACATCGAACAGCTCGAGCAAGTCGTCGGACCAGTCGAGCGTGTCGATGTCGAACAGCATGGTGCGGCTCGCATTGGACGGCTCGGTTGCGTGCACGCCGCCGTCGACGCCGCCTGTGAGCTGCCACAGCAACCATGTGTCGACGGTGCCGAACGCGAGGTCCGCACCCGAGTCGACGCCGCCGGTTGTGAGGAGCCACTCGAGCTTCGTGCCCGAGAAGTAGGGATCGAGCACGAGCCCGGTGCGCCGCCGGATGAGCGGCTCGTGACCGGCCGCCTTGAGCTCGTCGCAGCGGGCGGCGGTACGGCGGTCCTGCCAGACGATCGCGCGGTGCAGCGGCCGGCCGGTGCTGCGGCTCCACACGACCGTCGTCTCGCGTTGGTTCGTGATGCCGATGGCGGCGATGCTCTGACCGTCGCCGGTGACCCGTTGTGCGACCTCGGCCAGCGTCTCGAGTGTGACGGCGGTGATGTCGTCGGCGTCGTGTTCGACCCAGCCGGGCTGCGGGAAGTGCTGCGGGAACTCGCGGTAGGCGGATGCGCACGGCGCGCCGTGCTCGTCGAACGCGAAGGTGCGGACGCCCGTGGTGCCGGCGTCGATCGCGAGCACGACGCTCACGACGTGGGGGGCGGGTCCTCGGCCGGCGGCGCGGTACCGCTGACCGCCGACGCAGTCTCGCTGGCCGCCGGCGCCAACGCCTCGTCACGAGGGTAGACCTCGTGGAGGCGTTCGTGGAACCGCCGGCCGGCGGCGCGGTCGCGTGGTCGGAACTCGAGGACGATGCGGCGTCCTTCGTGCGTTACTTCGTCCAGGCCCGGCCGGATCCGTATCTCGAGCTTGTACAGCAGCCGCGACTGCGTCTTCGTGAGCTCGACGCGCGTCACGGGCACTTCGACGACGAGGTCGTGCATCGAGAGCTTCTGGCGCCCGGGGTCCTCGAACAGCAAGAATCGCCGGTCGGTGATCGCGACGATGTGCGGAATTCGGGCCCGCAACGCCATGGGCACACCGGGCGAGGCCTCGGTGACCCACGCCGGCGCGGCACGCGAGGATCTCCTCCTGATCGCCGA
The DNA here is from genome assembly GCA_963813635.1 of uncultured Actinomycetes bacterium. GTDB lineage: Bacteria > Actinomycetota > Acidimicrobiia > IMCC26256 > JBBRZM01 > JBBRZM01. The sequence goes on from CAWEZO010000007.1 coordinate 776,840, forward strand.
ACAGCGGAAAGGCGACGCCGGCCACTTGCCCTCGCAGCGCACTCCGATTCACAGCAAAGGAGGCTAGTTGGTGGACGGAGTTTCGTTCACCGGGCGCGAGAGGCGGGCATGATGAGGCAGACTGAGCGCACGGAGGTCACGAGGATGCGCATCGGGGTGCTGACAGGTGGTGGTGACTGTCCGGGTCTCAACGCGGTGATTCGGGCCGTCGTCCGCAAGGGCGAGGGTGTCTACGGCCACAACATCGTCGGCTTCAAGCACGGATGGCTCGGTGTGATCGAGTGCCAGCGGATGGAGCTCACCGCCGAGAACACCCGGGGCACACTCCACCGCGGCGGCACGATCCTCGGTACGTCACGCACCAACCCGTACAAGACCGACAACGGCATCACCCGCGTGCTCGACACGTTGCGGCGTGAGCGCATCGACGCACTAATTGCCATCGGTGGCGAAGACACACTCGGTGTCGCAGCGAAGCTCGGCGGCGACGTGCACATCGTCGGAGTACCCAAGACCATCGACAACGACTTGTCGGGAACCGACTTCACGTTCGGCTTCAACACGGCAGTGCAGATCGCAACCGACGCGATCGACCGGCTGCATACCACCGCGGAGAGCCATGACCGCGTGATGATCGTCGAAGTGATGGGCCGCCACGCGGGATGGATCGCGACGTACGCGGGTATGGCCGGCGGCGCCGACGTCATTCTGATTCCCGAGGAGCCGTTCGACATCGGCGAAGTGTGCGAGCAGCTCCAGCACCGGCATCGCCGCGCGAGCTTTTCGCTCGTCGTGGTGGCCGAGGGTGCGGCCCCCGCGGCAGGGACGATGGAGACGCAGTCGGCGGAGTTGGACGAGTTCGGCCACGTGCGCCTGGGTGGGATCAGCAACCGCATCCGACCCGAGATCGAGCGGCGCACCGGCTTCGAGACCCGGGTCACGATTCTCGGCCACGTGTTGCGCGGTGGCACGCCCACCGCGTTCGACCGGGTGCTCGCGACGCGATTCGGGATCGAAGCGATCGACGCGGTGCACGAAGGCGAGTTCGACAAGATGGTCGCGCTCCGAGGTACCGACATCGTGCGCGTGCCGATCGAAGAAGGCGTACGCGAGCTCAAGACCGTCGACCCGAAGCTCTTCGACACTGCCTCCGTCTTCTTCGGCTGACGGCGTCGTCGTATGACGCGCGCCGGTAGCATCCGACGTCATGGGAACGGCCCTTGACGATCTGATCGACTTGCTGGAGCTGGAACAGCTCGAAGTCAATCTGTTCCGTGGCCTCAGTCCCGACGAGGACCGCCAGCGCGTGTTCGGAGGGCAAGTCGCCGCGCAGGCGCTCACCGCGGCCGGCCGCACCGTCGATCCGCTCCGTCAAGTGCACTCCTTGCACGCGTACTTCCTGCGGCCGGGCGACCCGACCATTCCGCTGATCTACGAGGTGGACCGCATCCGTGACGGCAAGAGCTTCACCACCCGGCGCGTTGTCGGCATCCAGCACGGCAAGGCGATCTTCAACCTCGCGGCGTCGTTCCAGATCGCGGAAACCGGTCCCGAGCACTCGGATCCGATGCCCGACGTGCCCGATCCCGAGTCGCTGCCCACGTTCCGCGAGCGGATCGAGCCCCACCTCGACCGTCTGGGTCCCGACTTGGGGGCCTGGCTCGTGCGGGAGCGCCCGATCGACTCGCGCCCCGTCACCGACCCGCCGTGGCTCGACCCCACGCCGCGCGCACCCGAGCAGGACGTGTGGATCAAGACCAACGGCACGCTGCCCGACGATCCGCTGCTGCACACGTGTGTCGTCGCGTACGCTGTCCGACCTCACGCTGCTCGACACCGCGATGCTGCCGCACTCCGTGGCGCACCGCGGTGGGCAGTGGCAGGTCGCGAGCCTCGACCATGCGATGTGGTTTCATCGTCCACTGCGTGCCGACGAGTGGCTGCTGTACCACCAGACGAGCCCGTCGGCCGGCAACGCGCGCGGCTTGGCCGAAGGCTCGATCTTCCGGCCGGACGGCATGCTCGCCGTGACCGTCATCCAAGAAGGGCTGATCCGCCCGATCGGCCAGTGATCTTGCCTGCCGACAACCATTCTTGCGTCAGCAATGGTCGTGTCACGACCCTTGACGCAAGAACGAGTGGGGTGGAGTGATGGCTTCGCCTGACGGGTCGGTCGACCTGCGTTCCGACACGGTCACGACACCCACGCCCGAGATGCGCCGCGCGATGGCCGACGCGGAAGTCGGCGACGACGAGTACGGCGAGGACCCGACCGTCAACAGGCTGCAGTCGCTGGCGGCGGCGTTGCTGGGCACCGAAGCTGCGCTGTACGTGCCGTCGGGCACGATGGCCAACCAGCTCGCGTTGCGGGTGCTCGCGCGCGCCGGCACCGACGTGTTGTGCGCGCACCGGGCCCACGTGTACCGCTACGAGGACGCGGGCGCTGCCGGCAACTCGGGCGTGCAGCTTCGGCCGTTGCCCGACGACGACGGGCGCCTCGATCCTGCGGCGATTGTTGGTGCGCTCGCCGACGCGGAGCATCACATCACGTCGGTCTCGTTGTTGAGCATCGAGAACACGCACATGCCGTCGGGCGGCCGGCCGTGGACGGTTGAGCAGGTCGAGGAAGTGGCGACGGTCGCGCGTGCTGCCGAGGTGCCCGTTCACTGCGACGGCGCCCGTATCTGGAACGCCGCCACCGCGCTGGGCGTCTCGCCGCGCGACCTCGTGGCGCCGACGACCAGCACGATGTTCTGCCTCTCGAAAGGCCTCGGGGCGCCGGTGGGTTCGCTCCTCTGCGGGCCGGCCGACCTGATCGCAGAGGCACGCGAGCAACGGCACCGGATGGGTGGAGGAATGCGCCAGGCGGGTGTGATCGCGGCCGCCGGGATCGTCGCGCTCGAGACGATGGTCGAGCGGCTTGCCGACGACCACGCGGCGGGCCCGACGGCTCGCCGATGCCTTCGCCGCGCGTTTTCCCGGCAGTGTTGATCCATCGCAGGTCCCGACCAACATCGTGTGCGTGCCGGCAACGCGGCTTCCGCACCACGTGCTCGATCGCCTCGAATCCGAAGGAATCCGCGCGGGCATGATCGACGCCGAGACCGTACGCTTCGTCACCCACAAAGATGTCGACGACACTGATATTGATCGAGTGATCGTCGCGCTCGACGACTTCGCCGCAGGCTGAACCACCAGGAGGACGCGATGGGACGGGTACTGATCACGGGCTGCTCGACGGGTATCGGCCGCGCCACCGCGATCGAGCTGACGAAGCGGGGACATGACGTGGTCGCGACCGCGCGAAAGCCGGAGACGCTCGACGACCTCGATGTCACGATGAGGCTTCCGCTCGATGTCGACGACGACCGCTCGGTCGGCGAAGCGGTCGCAGCCGCGGGCGAGCTCGACGTGCTCGTCAACAACGCGGGCTTCGGTGTGAGCGGCCCGGTCGAGACGGTGCCGATTCCCGAGGTCAAGCGCATGCTCGAGACCAACTACTTCGGCGCGCTGCGCATGATCCAGGCGGTCGTGCCGCAGATGCGGGCGCGCGGCGCCGGCGCGGTTGTCAACATCTCGTCGGTTCAGGGGCGGGTCGCAGCCCCGCTCAGCGGCTTCTACTCGGCCACCAAGTTCGCGCTCGAGGCGACGACGGAGGCGCTGGGGTATGAGCTCGGTCACTTCGGCATCCGTGCGGTGCTGATCGAGCCCGGTTACATCATGACCCGCTTCCAGGGTCGCGAGGGTCACTTCGGCATCGAGGCGCCGTACGACGAGCTCGAGCGGCAATGGGAGTCGGCGCGTGACGTGCTGGTCTCCGGTGGCAGCGGTACCCCGGAGCTCGTCGCCGCCGCGGTTGCCGACGCGATCGAAGCCGATGACCCGCCGCTGCGCGTTCCCGTTGGCTCCGATGCCGACATGGTGCTCAGCACGAGGGCCGCGCTCGACGACGCGTCGTTCGAGGCGGCGATGCGCGAGACCCTCGGTCTCACCTGGTAGCAAGGTGGATGGTGGTGAGACAGCTTGGTGTGGTCATTGCATGCGTCGTGTTGGCATCCGCATTGACGACGTGTGACTCCGGCGACAGCTCCCACGCCAAGCGCAAGCAGACCCACTCGACCTCCACCACCGCCAAGCAGTCCCGCACGACCACACCGAATCCGACCACGACCACGCATGCGCCCACGACGGCGCCACCGAACGGCGAGCCTCCCGCCGACCTCGCGGGCGTGCTCGCCGACACCGCACCGGCGCCGTTCGAGCGCGACCAGATCGACGAGGGACTTGCCGGCAGCGTCGACCAGGCCGACCTCGCGACCGTGTACTCGGCGGCACAAGCCGCGTTCTTCGGGCAACACGGCTTCGAACGGGGCTACGGCCGCTCCTGGACGTACGGCCTGGGTGGCTCGACCGCCGTCAACCGCATCGAGGCGCTGCTGGTGTTCAAGGACGCCGCCGGCGCGGCGGCGGCGCGTGACTACATCGACAACTCACGCGGCGAGCGCGATCGAGCGACGTTCCCGGTGCCCGGAGTCGACGGCGCCATCGGCCGCACGTACGCGCTCGAGTCGTTCGGTCAAGCCACGCTGTACCGCGAGGTCGTGTTCACACGCGGCAAGGTGCTCGGCGTCGTGGCCCAGAGCACGCCGGAGAATGCCGGTCCGCCACTGGACCAGGTCGTGAGCGCGGCCCGGGAGCTGTCGCAGCGACTCCAGCACAAGTAGCGCCGATCAGGCGCCCTCGGGCGGCGGGCATCCCGGGAGCAGGCCGCGGTCGCGGACGAGCTTCTGCGCGTGCACCGTCTTCCCAAGGAATCGGTCGGCCTCGGGCGACGTCGCGATCCACACGATCGCCGCTCCGATCACCTCGGGCGGCGCGCCCGCCATGTGGCGGTAGCTCTCGCCCGCATCGGACTGCAGCACGGTCTCGGTGAGCTCGAAGCCCGGCTCGACATTGAACGCCCGCACGCCCCGAGCTCGATGTGCAAGAAGGGCGCGATTCGATGCCACGCGCTCTTCGACGCGCCGTACCCGAGGCCCCAGCCGCCTTCACCCAGCAGCATGAACGGGTCGTACATCCCGGCGCCCGACGTGAGGTTGAACACGGTGGCGCCGCCGCGCTCGATCATCGGCGGCAGCATCACCTTGAGCCCGCGAGCTGGCTCAGGTAGTTGGCCTGCACCATCGTGTCGGCAAGCTCGACCGGGAGGTCGAGCACGAGATCGAGCATCCCGGGACCTGATAGATCGCGTTGTTCACCAGCACGTCGACGTGGCCCCACTCGCGTCGGGCCGTCTCACCCGCGGCCTGCACCGACGCCCGGTCGAGGAGATCCATACGGACTGGCAACGCGCGCTGCCCTTACGCCTCGATCGCCGCCGCAGTCGTGTCGAGACGGCCGGGCGCGACCCGCGGCGCTGCATCGCCGTCAGTGACCGACGCAGGATCCCACCGTCCTTCGCCCTCGTGCACCGTGCGGGCCGTGATCACGACGTCGAAGCCCGCGCCTGCCAACGCCAGCGCAGCCGCTTTGCCGATACCGCGACTCGCGCCGGTCACCATCGCGATTCGTCGATCTTCGGGAGCAGAGGCCACGGTTGGGTACCGTAGGTGAATGGCGGTTGCATTCGAGGTTCCCGATTCTGCGCTCGCGGTCTATGCGCACCCCGACGATCCCGAGATCTCCGCCGGCGGCACGCTCGCTCGTTGGGCCGAGGCCGGCGCGCAGGTGACGGTGCTGATCACGACCCGCGGCGACAAGGGCACCCAGGATCCCGACGCTGATCTCGACGCGCTCGCGCGCCTGCGCGTGGAAGAGACGGCCAAGGCCGCTGCGCTCCTGGGGTTCGCCGGTCAGGAGCACCTCGACTACTGCGACGGCGAGCTGGTCGACGACGCGGCGTTGCGGGGCGCGATCGTTCGGCACTTACGAACACTCAAGCCGCAGGTGGTGGTGTGTCCCGATCCCACCGCGGTGTTCTTCGGCGATACCTACTTCAATCACCGCGACCACCGCGTCACCGGCTGGGCCACACTCGATGCCATCGCACCTGCTGCGGGCAACCCGCACTACTTCGCCGAGCACTTGGCCGAGGGCCTGGAGGTGCACCGCGTCGAGGCCGTCTACCTCTCCGGCACGCTCGAGCCCAACTGCTGGGTCGACATCACCACGACGCTCGAGCGGAAGATCGACGCGCTGTTCTGCCACGGGAGCCAGCTGACCGAAACCGGCGAGTGGTTCCGTCAGTTCCTCCGGGAGCGCGCCGAAGAAGGTGGACGCGAGGCAGGTGTGAGCTACGCGGAGGGCTTTCGCAAGCTCAACTTCGGCGGCTAGGCCGCGCACGCGAGGCGTCGCGGTGCTGCCATTCCGACATCGCCCGTAGCACCAGCACGACCACGATGCCGACGCCGCCTGCCGCCACCACCGCGCCGACGAACGCGCCGAGCACTTCCGGCACCGTACGGTCGCCGTGCGCGCCCGCGCGCACGAGTCCAAAGCCGATCAAGGCGCCGAAGACGCCGGCGAGCACCACGGCACCGAAGGCGAGGGAGAACGTCGCCGTCGACGGCAGGCCGCGGGGGAGGACCACCTCGGGCTCGTGATCGCGTTGCCGAGACGGATCCCGGCCGTTGACGTCATTGTCACGATCGGCCACGGCTCCCGATGCTATGGCCACGAGGCGGGGAATGACCAAGCAGCCCGGTAAGCTGGGTTCTCAATGCGAACGCTCGTCGTGCTGCCCACGTACAACGAAATTGAGAACATCGAAGAGGTGCTGCGGCGCGTTCGGGCCGCGATCCCGCACGCCGACGTGCTCGTTGTCGACGACGGAAGCCCCGATGGCACCGCCGACCGGGCTGAGAAGCTCGGTCTCGAGCTCGGCCGCATCGACGTGCTGAGCCGGGAGAAGAAGTCAGGTCTCGGGTCCGCGTACCGGGCGGGCTTTCGTACCGGCCTCACGCAGGGCTATGACGTGATGATCGAGATGGATGCCGACCTGTCACACGATCCCGACGCGCTCCCGAACCTCGTCGCGGAAGTGGAGCGGGGCGCGGACCTGGCTATCGGCTCACGCTACGTGCCCGGTGGGTCGATTCCCGACTGGCCGTGGGCTCGCCGCGCGATCTCACGGTTCGGCTGTTACTACGCCCGCGTCATGTTGCGCATCCCGGTTCACGACGCGACCGCAGGATTTCGCGCGTATCACCGCCGTGCACTCGCCGCCATCCCGCTCGACGAGGTGCGTGCCGACGGGTACGGCTTCCAGATCGAGATGACGTATCTCCTCGACCGGGAGGGCGGGCGGATCGTCGAGGTGCCGATCGAGTTCCGCGACCGTGAGCTCGGCCACTCGAAGATGTCGAGCCGCATCGTGTTCGAAGCGCTTCGTCTCGTCACGTGGTGGGGCATCCGCGACCGTATGAGCCGACGGCGCCCGCGACCACAGCAGCTCGAATCGCCGAGCACGCGCTCGACGTAAGCCGGTGGGAGACGCGATGCGCGAGTGGCTGGTCGCGGGCGCGCTTCTCGAGCTCGGCGGCGAGGTGCTGCTCGTCCGCAACCAGCGCCGCAGTGGGCACTCCGACTGGAGCACACCCGGTGGTGTGATCGATGAATCCGACGACTCGTTGCTTGCCGGCCTCACGCGTGAGGTGGAGGAGGAAACCGGATTCCGGGTCACGCGCTGGGAAGGCCCGCTGTACAAGGTGCGCGCGGTCGCCGTCGACCTCGGCTGGACCATGCGCTGCGAGGTACACCGCGCGGTCGAGTTCGAAGGGACGCTGCGCGTCGACGATCCTGACGGCATCGTGGTCGAGGCCGCGTTCGTAGCGCGCGGCGAATGTGGTCCGCGTCTCGAGGAGGGTGCGCCGTGGGTTCGCGAGCCGCTCGCCGAGTGGCTCGCGGAGCGCTGGGGTCCTGACGCCACCCGCGGGTACCACTACGACGTGCGCGGCAAGCGGCGCGAGGATTTCGACGTGCGACGCGTGCTCGGCGCGGTCGACAATGTTCCCGGCAGCGGTGACTGATACCCCTTCGATCCTGCACGTCGACCTCGATGCGTTCTACGCGTCGGTCGAGCAGCTCGCCGATCCTTCGCTGCGGGGACGGCCGGTCATCGTGGGCGGTCTCGGTCCGCGAGGTGTCGTCGCAGCGGCGAGCTACGAAGCGCGCGCGTTCGACGTGCATTCCGCGTTGCCGATGAGCCGGGCGCGGCGCGCCTGCCCCGACGGGGTCTTCCTGGCACCGCGGTTCGAGGCCTACTCGGCTGCGAGTGCCCAAGTGATGGCGATCCTGCGCGATACGACGCCGCTGGTCGAGCCCATCGCGGCCGACGAGGCGTTCCTCGACGTCTCCGGCGCGCGACGACGCGACGGCACCGGACCCGAGATCGCGGCGAAGCTCCGCGCTCGGGTGAAGTCGGAGACTGGCCTGGTCGCGTCGGTCGGCGCGGCGACGACGAAGCTCCTCGCGAAGCTGGCGAGCGATCTCGCGAAGCCGGACGGGCTGCTGGTCGTGCCGCCCGGCACCGAGCTCGAGTTTCTGCATCCGCTTGCCGTCAGCCGGCTGTGGGGTGTCGGCCCCGCGACCGACCGCCGGCTCGAGCGCCTCGGTGTGCACACCGTCGGCGACTTGGCGCGCATACCGGAGGACGTGCTCGTCAGCGCGCTCGGGCGCGCCCACGGCCGGCATCTGCACGCGCTCGCGTGGAACCGCGACGACCGAGCCGTCGAGCCGGAGCAAGTGCTGAAGTCGATCGGCCACGAGGAGACGTTCGTGACCGATGTGGTCGATCGGGCCGACCTCGAACAACACGTGTTGCGCATGGCCGACCGGGTGGGGGCGCGTCTCCGCGCGGGTGCGCGACTCGGACGGACCGTGCAGCTCAAAATCCGGTTCGGCGACTTCCGGACGATCACCCGTTCGCGCACGCTGGCGGCACCTACCGACGTGGCTCGCGAGATCGGCGCGACCGCCCGCGCCCTGCTCGACCTCGTCGACCTCGCCGGTGGCGTCCGGCTGCTGGGAGTCTCCGTGCAGCAGCTCGATCAATCCGGCGCGGTGCAGGGACAGCTCCCGCTCGGCGACGCCCCGGATGGCGGCGACCCGCTCGTTCTCAGCGACCTCGACCGTGCACGCTGGTCGGCGCTCGAGCACTCCGTTGACGAGGTGCGCGACCGCTTCGGCGACGCCGCGGTGCGGCGACCGGGGGCGCGAGACGCTCGCAGCACCCCCCACCCCAGGGCCCCCGGGACGCGTTGAGAGCGCCGAGCGCCTGCGCGAGAATGGCTTTGGGTAGGACAGCACCGGCGGGCTGAGCGGCCAATGGCGTATCGTCTGTCTTATGCCCCGCCGAGAAGAGAGCGACATGCCCCTCTCCGAAGACGAGCAGCGCATCCTGCAGGAGATCGAAGCCAACCTCTCGGCCACCGATCCCGCGCTGGTGCAGCAAGTCTCGGAGACGACCCTCTACCGCCATGCCGCGCGAGCGATCAAATGGGCCGTCGCCGGATTTCTCGCGGGTCTCGTCCTCCTGATCCTCACGTTCGCGACGTCGCTCGTTCTCGGCATCGCCGGGTTCCTGGTGATGCTGGCCTGCCTGCTCGTGATCGAGCGCAACGCGCGCGCAAGCTCGGCAAGGCCGGGCTCGACAACCTCACCGGCTCATTGCGGGGCGGTGCGCTCAAGGGCATGTTCGGCAATGCCGGTCGCCGCTGGCGTGAGCGCTGGCGCCGCGACGACAGCTGAGCCACGGCGTCGAGCGTGGGCTTCACCGCGCTCCAGGCGGCGCGGCTCACGCGGTGCACTCCTGCGCAGATCGAGTCGTGGCGACGCGATGGCCTCGTCGTCCCCCAGCCGGCCGAGGGCGGCCCGGCGCGGTACTCGTTCCGCGACCTCGTCGCGCTGCGGGTGGTGTCGTCACTCCTCGACGCCGGATTGCCGCTTTCCCGCATCCGGCGTGCGCTGCGCTTCCTCATCGAATCCGGCGAAGACGTCGCCGGGCTGCGCCTGGTGACCGACGGCGACGCGGTCTGGGCATGCCGTGATGACGGCCAGATTCTCGATGCATTGCGCCACGGTCAGCTCGCCCTGTTCGTCGCGGTCGATCGCTTCGTCGTCGACATGGAGAGCGAGGTGCGCCGCTTCGACGGCGAGCGACGCGCGTTCGTCGACGGGCTGCGCGACGACGCCGATCCGCGTCATCCTGCAGCCGGGCCCTGAGCGCACGGCTTCCGCGTCAGTCGCGCCGGCGCAACGCGCGGGTATCGAGCCGCCGGCGCCAGCGGCCCCGGAAGCTGAGTCCTTCGTCGAGCGCGGCGTCGAGCGCGTCGACTTCGCTCCACGCGTCGAGCACAGCGGTGTCGCTTGCACCGGCGGCGCTGTAGCGGACCTCGGTGTAGGTGTTCGCCAGCGCGTGCAGCGGGTCCGACACGGTTGGTGACGTTGTCCGCGCTGTCGACGCGGCGAGCTCGAGCGGCGTGAACGAGGGTCGAGCCTCGATGCCGGCTTCGCCGAGGCGCTCGAGCGCCTGTTCCCACGCCGCCGGCAACGGCGGCGGTCGCGTCGGCACGGGCGCGCCGGTCGCGCCGGCGACGCGCCTTGGTCGCGAGCACGAGTGCGGCGACACCGAGCGTGGCGAGCAGCGCGAGTACCGGCAGCGCGAGGACTGCCAGCCACGGGCTCGAGATGCCGCCGGTGTCATGCGCGGTCGGGGCCTTGACTTGGACCGTCGCACCCGGAGGCAACGGCGTGGTTGCCGGCGCCGAGCCGTTCGGCGTCGTTGCCGGGCTCGTGGCGGGGGTGCTGGTACCGGGGCCACCCGATGGGCCGACCCCGGCGGGGAAAGGATGGGAGGCGAAGTTGCTGCCGCCGGCAAGCGGGCTGTTGGGCGTCGGCTCGAACGGGACCCAGCCGGCACCGTTGAGGTACACCTCGGGCCAGGCGTGCGCCTCCTTGTTGGTGACGTGCCACACATCGCCGTGCGCGGTGCCGGGCGTGAAGCCGACGGCGACACGAGCGGGCAGGCCGACCACGCGAGCCATCGCGGCGTACGTTCCGGCGAACTGCACGCAGAACCCGGTCTTCGTGTCGACGAGGAACTGTTGCATCGCGTCGCCGGCCTGGGGGTTGCCGCGGACGTCGGCGGTGAGTGAGTACTCGAAACCGTTCTTGGGATCAACGAAATAGTCCTCGAGCGCACGGGCCTTGTCGTACGGGCGCGTCGCGTGTGCGATGCCCACGACATCCTGCGCGACCTGCTTGACGGTGCGCGGGAAGTCGCCGGGCAGCGCTGCGTACTTCCGCACCTCCTCGGGCGCCGGGCGGTTGGCAGCCGCCTTCTCCGCCGGCGTGAGCAGATCCCCCTGTGCCACGACCTGGGAGTCGACGCTGTACCTGAGCCCGCGCAGTGATGACGTGTCGGTGACGAGACTGTTGGAAGCGTTCACCACGAGCACTCCGTCGCGGCTGACGCTGATCGGGCGGTACGCGGCGGGCATCCACCGGTTGGCCACCCCGAGCTCGGCGATCTTGTACTCCTGATGCAGGGAACCGGAGGTGGTGGACCCGTGCAGTCCCTCCGTCGTCGCGCCGGCGTTGCGGGCGTCGAGCTCCCAGTCCTGATCCCGCGCGTTGTAAAGATCGAGGCCGATGACACGCCAGTACGCGCCGTGACGAGCCCGCACCGTGAACAGCTCGTGTTGCGGCTGGTTGAGGAAGTCTTCGTTGAGCCGCAACAACGGCGTCGCGTTGTCGACGTAGCCGTTGCCGCCCGCACCCGCGTGGCGTTGGCCGAGCGCGTGATAGTCGAGCAACGGGCCGGAATCCGTGCCGGGCAACGCGGGTGCGATGACCGCGCCGGCAACCACCGCGACGAGTCCCGCGAGCATTCCGACGCCGAGCAGACCGGTGCCGGTCGCGAGCCGGCGTCCGCTGAACCAGGCGCGCCGTTGGGCCAGCAACGCGTCGTGCTGGAGCAACAAGAACAAGATCGCGGCCGCGGCGAAACCCATTGCCGTGCGTACCCGCAGCTCGCTCGTGCCGAGCGTTGCCGCGAGCACGAACAAGCACAGCGGAGGCACCAACGCGCCGACCGTCGCCCGACGCCGGAACGCGAGCAGATCCGCGATGCTCGCCAGCACCCATGTCGCGAGCACGGCGAGCAGGACGGGCCCGTCGGTCACCGGAACCGGCGCCTTCCCGGCCCGGAACACGTGCCAGCCGGCGGAAAGCTGGTCGCCGAGCGTGCGCCACGTGTCTGCGCCGGGGACTCCGTAATTCGTGGTCGGCCCGGCGAACACCCACACGACGTACACCGCGAGCCCGACCACCGCGCATGCGACGGTGGGGACAATGCCGAAGCGGCCTCGCCGCGCGAACCAGCCGAGCGCGTGGGCGAGCAGCGCGGCGCCGACGATTGGCGCGATGAAGTCGCCCGAGTCGAAGACCCGGGCGAGGCTCAGAGCCGCTGCCGCACTCAGCGCGGCGAGGGCAAGTGGGGCGAGCTCGGCGCGGCGCTTGGACGCCATCGGGTCACGGCCTCGTTCCAGGCGGTCGGGAATGCGTGCTGGTGTGCATCGACGATCACGACGCCGCGGCGGGCACCCCTCCAGCGCGGCGGCGTCTTCCGCGGCCTCGAACGGCCGCGTGGCGACGACCACGACACCTGCCTGCGCGGTGAGGCTACGCAGCGCGCCTCGCTCGGGTGTGCTCACTCGCCCGAACACGCCGACGACGAAACCGGTGCTGCGGTGCGCTCGCAGCGACGTGAGGACCCCGGCCAGGCGGTCGGCACCGCCCGGTTTGATCACCGCGAGCCGGTCGAGCAAGTGGTCGCCACTTCCGAGGCTCTCGCCCGCGCTCGTGATGACCTCGACGCGCCGGCGCATGCGCGCGAGCCGCTCGGAGATCGACGCGACCGCCTCGATCGCGATCTCGAACGACGCAGCGTCGTGCGCGTTCTCGCGCGTGTCGAACACGACGACGGCCCACGCGCGCCATTGCGCCTCGTCCTGGCGGATCATGAGCTCACCGGTGCGCGCGGTCGATCGCCAATGCACCCGGCGGAGGTCGTCGCCGACCTCGTACTCGCGCAGCGTCAGGAACTCTTCGCTGTCGACTGCCTGCGCGCTTGCCTGCACCGTCTCGATCGAGGCCGCGAGGCGGCCACCGGCCTGGCTCGGAGCGAGGATGTCGTGGACACGCGGATGCACGATCACCTCGCTGGCACGCGCCGCCATCCAACTGCGTCGGGCAAGTCCGAACGGATCGGTGACCGCGACGGCGAGCGGCCCGATGCGGTACCGGCCCCGATGGGTCGTGGGGATGCGGTACGCGGCCTGGGCGGTCTCACCCGGCGGCACGGGCGGCACGAGGAACCGCGCGGCGCGCCGGCCGTCGTCGAACAGGTCGGTGACCGACAGCAGCGGCGTGGCGCGGTGCCCGCGATTGACGATCGCCAGGTCGACCCGACCGTCGGCGCCGACGTGCAGACGGGCCGGGCGAACCGCACGCCGCGCCGCGAGGTCGATGCGGCGGGACCGCGCCCACCACACTGCGATCAGCACGAGCACGCCGCCCGCGATCGCGAGGATCGCGAGCTCGACGGTGCCCAGGATGAGGCTGCCGATGTAGAGACCGGCAAGCGCGCCCAACAGCGCCCAACCCCGTCGGGTGAGCACCCGCGACCGGCGACGGGTGACGACGGCGTCGGATGTGCTCGACGGGCCCGACCGGTCGGACGAGTCAACGCCGGGCATCGGCTAGCCGCCGGTCGCGCCGGGCACCGGCACGGCGCTCAGCACGCCGCGAATGATCTCGTCGGTGCCCGCGCCGCGCAGCTGCGCATCGGGAGCGAGCATGACGCGGTGCTCGAGCACCGAAGGCGCAAGGCGCTTGATGTCGTCGGGCACGACGAAACCGCGGCCGAGGCTCGCGGCGAAGGCGCGCGCCGCGCGCTGCAGTGCGAGCGCGCCACGCGGGCTCACGCCCAGGCTCAGGTCGCGATGACGGCGCGTCGCCTCGACGATGTCGACGATGTAGTGCTTGAGTGGCGCGGCCACGTGCACCTCGGCCACCGTCCCGGCAGCGGCGACGATGTCGGCCGCTCCGGCCACTGGGGAGAGCTGCTCGATGCCGGCATGGCTCCCATGCGTATCGAGGATGTCGACTTCGGACTGCCGGCTCGGGTACCCCATCTCGATGCGCATGAGGAATCGGTCGAGCTGCGCCTCCGGAAGGGGATACGTGCCTTCGAGCTCGACGGGGTTCTGCGTCGCGATGACCATGAAAGGACGCGCGAGACGGTACGTGTGCGAGTCGACCGTGACCTGTCGTTCCTCCATGGCCTCGAGCAGCGCGGACTGCGTCTTGGGAGAAGCCCGGTTGATCTCGTCGGCGAGCACGACGTTGGCGAACACCCCACCCGGGCGGAACTCGAACTCGTTGGCGACGCGGTTCCACACTGACACGCCGGTCACGTCCGACGGCAGCAGGTCGGGCGTGAACTGCACCCGTTGCCAATCGCCGCCGATCGAGCGCGCGATCGCCTTGGCGAGCGACGTCTTGCCCACGCCGGGCACGTCCTCGATCAGCAGGTGGCCCTCCGCGAAGAGGCAGACCAGGGCGAGCCGGATGGGGTCTTCCTTGCCTTGGATCACCTGCTCGACATTCGCGAGCAGGGCGTCGAAGAGCGCGCCGAACGACGTGTGCTCGTGAGCGGTTACCGGCTGGACCACGTGCGCGGTCTCCTTTTGCCCGAGATCCCCATTGTAGGGGTACGCGAGGTATGTCCGATACCGGCGCGGTCGGATCCTCGCCGCACAACTGTACGTGCGCGGGCCGGCGGTCGAAACCCGGCGCCTGCGTTGCACTCGCCGGTACGGTGCTGCGATGCCAACGCTGCGCGAACGCGCTCGTCCCGTGGGTGCATGGGCGAGCGCCGCGCTGGCATTGGCGCGGCGGCCTTCGCTCTGGCCCACCGCGGCGGTCCAAGCGGTTCGCGTCACACCCGCGCGGTGGTGGCGTCGAGCGCCGTTCCTCCCGGTGCCCGACCGGCGCTACATCCGCTACCGCCTCGAGACCCAGTACGGAAAGGTCGCGGACGTCGAGCCGCACGACGTCATCACGTATCTCGAGTGGTGCCGAGACATGGCGGCGCGCCGACGGAGCGCCTGACCGCGGCCCGGTAGACTCGCACCGACTCGACTGCGCCAGGCTTCGATGGAGCCACTCCCTCACGAGCCGGGCCCTGACGACGGAGGTCTCGGACGCTTGGGGAGAGCCCTGATGCTCAACGCCAGCTTCGAGCCGCTGTGCGTCGTCCCGTGGCGCCGGGCGGTGGTGCTCGTGCTGAAGGAGAAGGCCGAGATCGTCGCGCGCAACGGCGGTGAGGTTCACTCCGAACGCACGGTCCTCCCGATCCCGTCGGTCATCCGCCTGACGCATTTCGTGCGGGTGCCGTACCGCAACCGGGTGCCGCTCTCACGTCGGGCGGTGTTCGCACGTGACGCGCACCGGTGCCAGTACTGCAGCCGCCCGGCTGAGAACATCGATCACGTGGTGCCGCGATCTCGGGGCGGCGAGCACACGTGGGAGAATGTCGTCGCCTCGTGCCGTGCCTGCAATGCGCGCAAAGAAGACCGGCTGCTTGCCGAGACCGAGCTCAGCCTGCGCCACATGCCGATCGCGCCGCGTGCGACGCTCTGGGTTGCCGCGACGGCGGGCCGCATCGACCCCACCTGGCACCCGTACCTTCCCGGGGCCGAAGACCTCGCGGTCGACGCCGTCTCCGCCTGATCAGGCGGTGTGACGCCCGGCGCGTCGCCGGTCCAGGCCCGAGGCGACCTGGTCGAGGACTCGTCCGCTCGCTGTGAGGCCGGTCCGATCGAAACTTCCGAGCAGCTCTTCGGCGAGCCGGCGATGGCCGGCCCGCATCCCGCGGCAGGTGCGCCGTCCGGTCGGCGTGAGCTCCACCACGGTGGACCGGCGGTCAGTCGGATGATCGCACCGGCGTACCAAGTTGTCGCTCTCGAGCCTGTCAACAAGCGCGGTGACGGCGCGGGGAGTGATATCGAGCGCGTTGCTCAGCGCCGACATCACCTGCGGGCCCTCGTCGGCGAGCACGTGGAGCAGGCGCGCCCGGGCGTGGCTGAGCCCGCGGCGGGCGAGTCCTTCTGCCGTCAGGCGATCGAGCACGGGCGCCAGGCGAAGGAGCTTGCGAAGTACGTCGGCGCGTAGGTCTTCGAGAACCGGTTGAGCCATTAGTGGAGAGCCTACACAATGTTGTATCTTCAGTGTCTATGAAAGCAACCGGTGGTGACGGAGGCGTGTTCGCGGAGGGCTTGGTGAAGCGCTTCGGCTCGTTCACCGCGCTCGACGGCGTCGACTTCACCGCGTTGCAAGGCAGCGTCGTCGGGTTGCTCGGCCCCAACGGCGCCGGGAAGACGACCGCGATCCGCATCCTGACCACACTGCTGCGCCCTGATGGCGGGCGAGCGTCGGTGGCGGGTTACGACGTCGTGCGGCAGCCGCAACTCGTGCGGAGCGTCATCGGTCTCACGGGTCAGTACGCAGCGGTTGATGAAGACCTCACGGGGCGGGAGAACCTCGTACTGGTCGGTCGGCTCGGCCGCATTGCCAAACGGGTCGCGCGCCAGCGCGCCACGGTGCTGCTTGCACTGTTCGAGCTGAGTGACGCAGGTGATCGCACGTTGCGCACGTACTCGGGCGGCATGCGGCGGCGCCTCGACCTCGCGGCGAGTCTGATGTTCTCGCCCGCCGTGCTGTTCCTCGACGAGCCCACCACCGGTCTCGACCCGCGCAGTCGACTCGAGTTGTGGAACGTGATCGAGGAGCTCAAGCGGCAGGGGACGACCATCGTGTTGACGACCCAGTACATGGAAGAGGCCGACCAGCTCGCCGACAGAATCAGCGTGATCGACGACGGTCGCATCATCGCCGAGGGCACCTCCGACGAGTTGAAGCGCAAGGTCGGCGGCGATGTGCTCGACCTCACCGTCGCCGACCGCTCGTCAACCGCGGCCGCGGCGTCGATTCTGGCCGAGCTCTTCCATACCGCAGGGCACGAGCTTGCCGTCGACGCGGAGCTCGGCACGGTGCTCGTGCCCGTCACGACGGGCGCGGTCGCGCTGGTGGAAGCGGTGCGTGCGCTCGATGCCGCCGGTGTGGCCGTGGCCGACCTCGGGTTGCGTCGCCCGTCGCTCGACGACGTCTTCCTGAGCCTGACTGGCCACCTCGCGGAGGAGCCGCGACCCGAGACGCCCGAGCCGCGCAGCCGAGCGCGGATGGGGTCCTGAGCATGGCGACGGTTGCCGTGGCCCAGGAGCTCGCGAGCGTGGAGGCGCGGGCTGCGCTCCCGCTCGGTCGTGTGCTGGCCGACATCGGTCTGGTCGCCGGCCGCAACTTGCGCAAGGTGCTGCGCAACACGCGCCTGATCGTCTTCTCGACGGTGCAGCCGGTGATGCAGCTCGTGCTGTT
This sequence comes from uncultured Actinomycetes bacterium, assembly GCA_963813635.1. Classification (GTDB taxonomy): domain Bacteria; phylum Actinomycetota; class Acidimicrobiia; order IMCC26256; family JBBRZM01; genus JBBRZM01. The sequence continues at coordinate 794,336 of CAWEZO010000007.1, forward strand.
CGCGTACGTGTTCTCGGCCGTCGCGAGTCTCGGCAATGGCATCAACTACAAGGACTTCGTGGTGCCTGCGGTGCTGGTGCAGGCGATGACGTTCTCGGCCATGGGTTCGGGCGTGGGCATCGCCAACGACTTGCAGACCGGAATGATCGACCGCTTCCGCTCGTTACCGATTGCTCGTTCGGCCTTTCTCGTCGGCCGGACCGTGAGTGACAGCTTGCGACTCGGGATCCAAGCCCTGCTGCTCGTGGTGGCGGCAACCTTGATCGGATTCCGGTTTCACGCCGGCCCGGCCAACGCAATCGCGATGGTGCTTGTGGTCGTGCTCTTCGGTATCGCGCTGACTTCGTTTTCGGCGTGGATGGGTCTCACGGTCGGCGACCCCGAGACGGTGCAAGCGGCCGTGTTCATCCCGATCCTGCCGCTGGTGTTCACCAGCTCCGCGTTCGCGCCCGTGTCGCGCCTGCCCGGGTGGATGCAACCCGTCGCGCGCAACAGTCCGATCACGGCCGCCATCGACACGACGCGCGGATTCGCGCTCGGCGACAGCCGGCTGCATTCGATCAGCCACGTGCACCTCACGACCTCCGCGTTGCACTTCCTCGTCTGGTGGATAGCCATCGTCGGCACCTTTACGGCGTTAGCCGTTCGCAAGTACCGGCTCGGCTGAGGCGCTCTGCCGGTCGCGCTCGCTGCGGCCCGGCATACGCGGACTGCCGCGCTCGCTCCACCTCTGCCGGCCGCTCGCTGCAACGCGCCACGCTCGACTGCTTCCTCCCGCGCGCCGTGCGTCCCTTGACCGGACGAGGGAGTCGAGTGGTTGACGAGTGGTGGCGAAGGGCGTAGGGTGGCGCGCAGTGGTGCGAAGGGGAGGCAGCTCCCCGACGCAAAAGTGAGGCAGAGCACGAGACGAGGGGGCGGAGTGTTCCTCGGGGAGTTCCAGCACTCCCTCGATGCGAAGGGCCGAGTCATCCTCCCGGCGAAGTTCCGGGACCAGCTGGCCGGCGGGGCGTTCGTGGCCAAGGGACGCGATGGCTGTCTCTTCGTCTACACGGCGGAGGAGTTCGAGCAGGTGGCACAGCAGGCCCGGGAAGCATCGAGGCGAGGCGATGACGAGCGACAGGCCGCCCGGTCGTTCTTCGCGGGTGCGGCCGACGTCGTTCCCGACAAGCAGGGAAGGGTCGCGATCCCTCAACACCTTCGGGACTACGCGGGCCTCGACCGAGACGTCGTCGTCGCCGGCGTCTTCTCCCGTATCGAGATCTGGGACAGCGGCCGCTGGCGAGAGCGCGACCGTCTCGGCGAGCAGGCGCTGACCACGTCGGAGAACCTGCCCGACTTCGGCATCTAGGCACAGAGCGACGAGCACAGCGAGCACAGCAAGGCTGTGCACGGGCAACAGAGCACAAGCAAGAAGATTGAAAATCGGCGAGGAATACCCGACTCGCCACCAGCCCCCCGGAGGGTGCGGTTGAAGCCCCTACTCCGCCCGCTTCCAACCGAGTCGTAATCGGAGAGACAACCGAGCGGCGTTGTCCGTCCGGGGGGCTGGTGGCGAGTCGGGAGACGGGGGGCGACCAGATGGGAGCGGTGTTCGTGCACCGCCCGGTGATGAGCCGGGAGGTGATCGAGCTCCTCGAGCCCGTCCCGACTGGGACGGTGGTCGACGCCACGGTGGGGGGTGGGGGTCATGCCCGCATGCTCCTCGAGGCCAGGCCCGACCTTCGGCTCCTCGGAATCGACCGTGACCCCGACGCCGTGGTTGCGGCGGGAGAGACGTTGGCCGGCTTTGGTGACCGGGTGCGGATCGTGCACGGCGGCTTCGAGGATCTCGCCGAGATCGTCGGACAAGCGAGCGAGGGGGACATCGTGGGAATCCTGTTCGACCTGGGCGTCAGCAGCCCGCAGCTCGACCGCGCCGAGCGAGGCTTCTCGTATTGGTCGGACGCGCCGCTCGACATGCGCATGGACAGTGCACAGGAGCTGACGGCGGCCCTGGTCGTCAACGAGTACCCGGAAGGTGAGCTCGCCCACGTGCTCTCGCGCTACGGCGAAGAGCGCTTCGCGGGCAGGATCGCACGCGAGATCGTGGCGGCGCGGCCCGTGCACACGACCGGTGAGCTCGTCGACGCGATCAAGCGCGGCATACCCGCGGCCGCGCGACGCAAGGGTGGCCACCCGGCGCGCCGCACGTTCCAGGCGCTGCGCATGGAAGTGAACCGCGAGCTGCAGCATCTCGATCCCGGCCTCGACGAGTCGGTGCACCTCTTGAGCGCGAACGGACGGATGGTCGTGCTCGCGTACCACTCGCTCGAGGACCGCATGGTCAAGCAGCGTTTCGCCGACTGGTCGGGTACCGCGCCCGCGGGCCCGCTCCCACCCGAGCCGCCCAAGCTGCTCACCCGACTGCTGACCCGAAAGCCGCTGCGCCCGAGCGACGCCGAAGTGTCGAACAACCCGAGAGCAGCGAGCGCGCGGCTACGCGCGGTCGAGAAGCTCGACCGGCCATGAGCATGAGCGCAGCACGCGCCGGCCGCGTCGCGTCGAGTCCCGCGACGCGTCGCACAGCGCCTGCGCGCGCTGGACAGCCCGCACGCCGCCCGGCGCCGGCACCGCAGAAGCCGGGATTGCGCGTTGTCGATCCCACCGCCCGGCGCCGAGCGCACCGAGTGCGGCGAAGGGTGTGGCTCTTCGGCGCCGTCACGGTTGCCTGCATGATGACGGCAGTGGCCTTCCACGTGATGCTGGCCCAGGGTCAGCTCCACATGGATCAGATCGGTCGCCAGATCAGCTTCGAGCAGAACCGCTACGAGACCGCGCGTTTGCAGGTGGATGAGCTCTCGGCACCGCAACGGATCATCGACCGCGCGAAGCAGCTTGGATTCGTCGAGCCGAGCGACCCGCCGACCTTCCTCTCGGTTGCCGGCGTGCCACCCGCACCCGAGGGGCCGGGCGCACGTTCGTCCTCCCTCGACGATTGGCGAAAGGTGAAGCCGCAACTTGGCGCCCAGCCGTGATCCGGAGCGCGACCGTCGGCCGGCACGCGACCGCGCCGGCACCCAATCGCCGCGCAGCGAACTGACCAGTCGGCGCCCGCCGGCATCCGACTCGAGTGCGCGCCGCACCGCATCCACACGCAGTCCGCGCGCGATCACACCGGCATCCGCACGTCCGCGGACATCACGTGCCGTCGCGCCCGCACGTGCGGCGCCGGCTGTCCGTCCGCGTCCCGAAGCCCGGCCGCGCCCGCCTGCCCGCGAGCGTCCCCGACCCGTGGCGCGTCCCGTCTGGCGACCGAACGCGAAATCGACCCCCCGCCGGCTCGGCCTCGTGCTCGTCATCGCGCTGATCGCCTTTGCGATCATCGGCCTCCGGCTCATCGACCTGCAGGCAGTCGGCGAGCGGCGCTACACCCGCCTGGGTCTCGATCAGCGGGTCCACACCGCGGCGCTTGCAGCCGAACGGGGCAACATCTTCGACCGGCACGGCAGCGACCTCGCCGTCTCGGTACCGCAGCAGACGATCTACGCAGACGACCGTGTGATCACTGACCCTGCCGCGGCCGCCGCGAAGCTGGCACCGGTACTCGGCATCGACGAAGGCACGCTGCGCGTCAAGCTCGCTGATCGGAAGAAGGCATTCGTCTATCTCGCCCGCAAGGTCGACGACGGTGTCGCAAGCCGGGTTGCGGCATTGCACATCGGGGGGATTGCCGCCGCGCCCGAGTCCAAACGGTTCTATCCGTCGGGGACGATCGCGGCGTCGCTCCTGGGCTTCGTCGGCACCGACAACAACGGCCTGTCCGGCTTGGAGACGTCGTACGACAAGTTGCTCACCGGCCGGCCCGGCGAGCTGTCGGTCGAACGCGATCCGCAGGGACGCGAGATTCCGAACGGGCAGCGGAGCGTGCGACCGGCCGAGCGCGGGAGCGACCTGGTGCTGACCATCGACCAGGGAATGCAGTACACGACGGAGAGCGCGCTCGTCGACGAGGTCAACCTGTCGAACGCGAAGGGCGGCATGGCGGTCATCGCCGATGTGCAGACGGGCGACATCCTCGCGATGGCGAGCGTCGACGGCCCCGCCAACGGACATCCGGCGGTTCCCACGCCGGCCAGCGGCCATAACCGACCGCTCACCGACGTGTACGAGCCCGGATCCACGAACAAGGTCCTGACCGTTTCGGGGGCGCTCGAAAACGGAGTCGTCCAGCCCAACACCGTCTTTCAGGTGCCGGCCGCGATCCAGATCGGCAGCGGCCGGTTCGAAGATCACGACCCGCACGGCGTGATGCCGTGGTCGGTCGCCGACATCCTGCGCATCTCGTCGAATGTCGGGGCAATCATGATCGGCAGCCAACTCGGGCCGACGCGCCTCGATGCGACGATGCGCGCGTTCGGCTTCGGGCAACCCACCGGTCTCGGCTATCCGGGTGAGGCGGGCGGAATCCTCTTGCCGGTGTCGAAGTACTCGGACACGAGCATGGGGACGATCCCGACCGGCAACGGGCTGGCGGTCACCGCGATGCAGATGCTCGACGTCTACCGCACGATCGCGAACGGCGGTGTTGCCGAGCCTCCGAGGATCGTTGCCGGGACCATCGATGCCAACGGTGTGCGCCACGACGTCGCGCCGAAGCCGAGTCGCCGCGTCGTGTCGACCCAGACGGCCGACGAGGTCCGCACGATGCTCGCGGGTGTGGTGAAGGACGGCACCGGCACGAAAGCTGCGATCCCGGGCTACGACGTCGCCGGCAAGACCGGGACCGCCCGCAAGCCGCCGTACGATCACCCGCCCTACAGCTACATGGCCTCCTTCGCCGGGTTCGCGCCCGCCCAGTCGCCGCGGCTGGCCGCGATCGTGGTCATGGACCAGCCGCAGAGCTCGATCTACGGCGGCGAGGTGGCGGCGCCGGTCTTCTCCCGGATCATGCAGTACGCGCTGCGCCTGGAGCAGATACCGACGTCTAGCCTGAGCCCCGTTCCGTCACCGAGTCGATAGGACGGCCGTGCAACTGCACGAGCTCCTCGGTGGTGTCGACGTGCATGAGGTCGTCGGCGACCCGCACGTCGAGGTCACTGCGATCACCCACGACACCCGGCACGTCGTGCCCGGTGCATGCTTCGCGTGCATACCCGGCGCGACGACCGATGGTCACCTGCACGCGCCCGATGCAGTCGCGTCGGGCGCCCGTTCGTTGCTCGTCGAACGCCACCTCGACCTCGACGTTGCGCAGGTGCGCGTCTCGAAGGTGCGTGGCGCGCTCGGCCCGCTCGCGGCGACGTTCTTCCGGCACCCATCGCGTTCGCTCCGCTGTCTCGGCGTGACCGGTACCAACGGCAAGACCACGACGACGTACCTGTTGGAGTCGATCGCGCATGCGGCGGGAGAGCGGGTCGGCGTGATCGGCACGGTGGGCGCACGCATCGACGGTGTCGTGGTACCGGGGGAGCGCACCACGCCCGAGGCGCCCGAGCTCCAGGCGCTGCTCGGCCGCATGCGCGACGAGGAACTCTCCACCGTCGCAATGGAGGTGTCCTCGCACGCGTTGCACCAGCACCGCGTCGACGGCACGTGGTTCGAGGCCGCGTGCTTCACCAACCTCTCGCACGATCATCTCGATTATCACGGCACGATCGAGGCGTACTTCGAGGCCAAAGCTCAGCTCTTCGCCACGAATCGCACCGCCGTGGCGATCGTCAACGGCGACGATCGCCACGGCGTGGCGCTCGCGGCGCGGGCGCGCGCCACCGGGCTCGTCACGCGCACGTTTGGCGTCGCTCCCGGAACGACCGCGCCCGACGCCGATTTCGTTGCGGAACGCGTCGAGATGGGGGAGCACGGCGCCCGGTTCGTGCTGACCGATCGCGCCGCCGGCCGGACGGCACCCGTTCGCAGCTCGCTCGAGGGCCGCTTCAACGTGAGTAACTCGATCGCGGCCGCGGCGACCGCTCTTGCCGCAGGGCTGTCCTTTGAGGCGACGGTGGCCGGGCTCGAAGCGCCGATCGCGGTACCCGGCCGCTTCGAGCGGGTCGACAGCGGCCAGCCCTTCATCGTCGTCGTCGACTACGCCCACACGCCCGACGCGCTCGGCGCGGTGCTCGAGACGGCGCGCGCGCTCGCCGCCAATGGCGCCAAGGTCATCACGGTGTTCGGCTGCGGCGGTGAGCGCGACCACGAGAAACGCCCCGTCATGGGCAGCGTGGCGGGTGGTGCCTCCGATCTCGTCGTGCTGACCTCCGACAATCCACGTTCCGAGCCGGCGGATGCAATAGCGGAAGCCGTCGTGCGCGGCCTGCGCGACACCCCGACGATGTTCATCGTCGAGCTCGACCGCCGGGCCGCTATCCGCGTCGCCGTCGCGCAGGCACACGGGGGCGACGTCGTCGTGATCGCCGGAAAGGGCCACGAGCCCGGCCAGACGGTGGGAGATGTCACGCGTCCGTTCGACGACCGGCAGGTCGCGCGCGAAGAGCTGGAGGCGCGACAGTGCGCCTGACCGTGGGCGAGATCGTCGCGGCGACCGGAGGAGAGCTTCTAGCCGGCGACACCGTGGCCGTGGCGACCTCGTTCCATATCGATTCGCGGGTGTTGCTGCCGGGCGGCGCGTTTGTCGCCCTGATCGCGGAACGCGACGGTCATGAATACGTCAACGATGCGTTCGCCCGCGGCGCAAGCGTCGCGATCGTCACGCGCGCGGTCGAGGGCGTGAAGGCGCGACCAGGTCAGGCAATGGTGCGGGTCGGCGATGCGCTCGAGGCACTGGCTGCGCTCGGGCGTCTGGCTCGCGACAGGCTGTCGGCGTCGGCGGTTGTCGCCATCACCGGTTCGTCGGGGAAGACGGCGACGAAGAACCTCACCGCCGCGGCACTTGCACCCGGTCGTACCGTCCACGCCAGTCCGGGCTCCTTCAACAACGAGTGGGGGGTGCCGCTGTCGCTGCTCGGCGCCGAACCCGGGACGGACGCGGTGGTCCTGGAGATGGGTGCCCGTTTTGCCGGCAACCTCACGTACCTGTGCGCGATCGCCCGTCCGCAGATCGGCGTGGTGACCAACCTCGGACTCGCGCACGCGGAGTTTCTCGGTGGCAGCGATGGCGTCGCGCGCGTCAAAGGCGAGCTGGTCGAGGCGCTGCTCCCGGACGGCTTGGCGGTGCTCAACGCCGACGACGAGCTCACCGGCAAGCTCGCGGCGCGCACCAAGGCCCGTGTGATCACCGTCGGGTTCTCGGCGGGCGCCGATGTGCGGATCGCGGATCTCCTGCTCGACGAGGAGCTTCGGCCCCGGTTTCGGCTCGAGACCCGGTGGGGCGCGCTCGACGTCGAGCTCGGTGTCCGCGGCGAGCACCAGGCCGTCAACGCGGCGATCGCTGCGGCGGTCGCGCTCGAGCTGGGCGTCGCCGGCGGAGACGTCGCGGCCGGCCTCGCGTCCTGCGCCGGCGAGGCATGGCGCATGGAGCTCGTGCGCTGCCCGAATGGTGTTCTGGTGCTGAACGACGCGTACAACGCCAATCCGTCGTCGATGGCCGCGGCGATCCGCTCGCTCGGCCAGCTGCCGTCAACGGGTCGCCGGATCGCGGTCCTCGGCGGGATGCGCGAGCTCGGCGAGCAGTCCGCGCCCGAGCATGCGGCGGTCGGCCGGCTCGTCGGTGCCTCCACGGTCGATGTGCTCGTCGTCGTGGGCCATGAGGGCCAGTCGATCGCGGCCGGCGCCCGCCGTCTGCGCGGTCTGCTCGAGATCGTGGAGGTGCCGGATGCCGACGCGGCCCGCGATGCGGTCCGTACGCTCGTGCGCCCCGGTGACGTGGTGCTCGTCAAGGGCAGCCGGGCGGTCGGACTGGAGCGCGTCGCCTCGAGCCTGGCGGGCGCCGGTTCGGGCACCGGTTCGAGCGCTGGTTCTGGTTCGAGCGCGGTCGAGAGGACGTCACCGTGATCGCGCTGCTCGCTGCGGCCGCGACCGCCTTCGTCCTCAGCGTGCTCGGCACGCCGTTCCTCATCCGGATCCTGCGCCGCCACGAGATCGGGCAGGCGATCCGTGATGACGGACCGTTCGTGCATCCCCATGTCGCCAAGTCGGGCACGCCGACGATGGGCGGCATCGCGATCATCGTGAGCGCCTTCGTCGGTTACCTCGTCGCGCACGTCCGCACTGAGCAGATCAAGTTCGCGCGGGCCGGCGTCACGCTGCTGGTCCTCGTGCTCGGCCTCGCGGCCGTCGGGTTCATCGACGACTACCTCGGGGTGCGCAAACATCGGAACCTCGGGCTGCGCAAGCGAGGAAAGACGTCGGGTCAGGCCCTTGTCGCTGTCCGCGTTCGCGCTTCTCGCGCTCAACTGGGTGAACACGTCCACGCATCTGTCGTTCACCCGCGTGCTCGACCTCGACCTCGGCAACTACCTCTGGTTCGTGCTCGCCGTGCTCGTGATCATGGGCTCGGCCAACGGCGTCAACCTCACCGACGGTATGGACGGGCTGGCCGCGGGTTCCGCCACGCTGGTGTTCGCCGCGTTCGTGATCATCGCGTTCTGGCAGTTCCGTCATCCGCACGTGTACGGGAATGAACCGGGCCAGGCCGCGGCGGCGCTCGACCTGGCGGTGGTGTCGGCCGCGCTGATGGGTGCATGCGCGGGGTTCTTGTGGTGGAACGCGGCGCCGGCGCGCATCTTTATGGGTGATACGGGGTCGCTCGCGCTCGGCGGCGCGATGGCCGCGCTCGCGTTGCTTACCCACACGATCCTGCTGCTGCCGATCCTGGGCGGTATCTATGTCGTCGAGACCCTGAGCGTGATCGTGCAGGTGGTGTCGTTCCGGCTGTTCCACAAGCGGGTGCTGCGCATGGCGCCCATCCATCATCATTTCGAAGTGGGCGGCTGGCCCGAGTTCACCGTGATCGTGCGGTTCTGGCTGCTCGCCGGACTCGCGGTCGCGCTCGGGCTGGGTCTGTTCTACGCCGACTTCATCCGTCTGCCCGGAGTGATCGATTGACCCGGGTGCTCGTGGTCGGTGTGGGCGTCACCGGCGAAGCCGTTGCCGGTGAGCTCGCGGCCGGCGGCGATGACGTGACGGTGATTGAGGACGGCGCCGCGGCCGCGCGCGTCCGAGTACCGCGCCCGCGTCGAACGGCTCGCCGACGTGGGGGTGCAACTCGTGGAGGCGCCACTGCCGGCGACGATCGCCGAGCACCTCAACTGGGCCGAGCTCGTCGTCCCCAGCCCCGGCGTTCCCGAGCGCCACCTCGCGCTGGTGGAAGCGCGCGTGCACGGCGTGCCGATCCGCTCCGAGATCGATCTCGCGGCTGAGCGGGCGCCGATGCCGATCGTGGCGGTGACCGGTACCAATGGCAAGACGACGGTCACCGGGCTGATCGCGGCGATGTTGCACGAGTCGGGCGTGCGCGTGACCGCCGGCGGCAACATCGGTCGCCCGCTTATCGAAGCGGTGCACGACGACGTCGATGTGGTCGTCGCCGAGGTGTCGTCGTTCCAGCTCCGCTTCACGACCGAGAGCTTCCGGCCCCGGGTGGCGGTGCTCCTCAACGTCGCGCCGGATCATCTCGACTGGCACGGCAGCTTCGACGCCTATGTCGCCGCCAAGGCGCGCGTCTTCGCGAATCAAAGCGGCGACGACCTGCTCGTGTACAACGCCGGCGACCCGATCGCGCGCGACCTGGCGGAGACGGCGCCCTCGCGGACCGTCGGTTACGAGGTCCATGTCGACGACGCCGTCGAGAAGCCGTGGACCGTGCGCGGGAAGGGGCACAGCCGCTTCACCGATGACGCGCGGGTCGCCGAGATGATGCGCGCCCGCTGGCGCGTGGGCGACCTTCCGTTCCCCACACCCATGGATCGCGAGAACGCGATCGCGGCGACGGAGACCGTGCTCGATCTCGGCGTCGACACCGACGCGATCGTGCGCGCGCTTCAGGACTTCGCGAGGCTCCCCCATCGCGTCGAGCTGGTCGGCAAGGCTGGTGGGGTGGCGTACTACGACGACTCGAAGGCGACCAACCCCCACGCGACGCTGCATGGGCTCGAAGGCTTCGATTCCGCGGTGCTGATCGCCGGCGGCCGCAACAAAGGTCTCGATCTCGGCGTCTTGCGGTCGGCGGCGCCACGCCTCCGCGCGGCCATTGCGATCGGTGAGGCCGCGCCCGACATCGAGGCCGCGTTTGCCGGTGTGGTCTCGGTCGAGCCGGCAGCGTCGATGCATGATGCGGTTCGAGCCGCCGCGGCGAGGGCCGAGCCCGGCGACGTCGTGCTGTTGTCTCCCGCGTGCGCCTCGTTCGACTGGTACGCGAACTACGCGGAGCGAGGCGACGATTTCGCCCGCGAGGTCGCGCGGCTTGAGGAGCACACGTGAACACCCAGATCCCGTTCTCGGCAGAGTCTTCGACCGTAGCGGTCGAAAACTCATCCCAGAAGCAGGCGGTCGCGTGAGCACGGCGACGCGCCTCGACGGCCGCATCGGCGGGCAGGCGGTTCGCGCGCGGCGCCGCCCGCCGCTGGCCGTGTTGCGCAGCCGCTGGGGAGCGGCCGGTGCGGCACGACCGGCCAACTACGTGCTCCTGCTCGCCACCGTCGCGGTGCTCAACGTCATCGGCCTCGTCATGGTGTTCTCGGCATCGGCAGTCACGTCGCTCACGAGCTACGGCTCGGCGTGGTACTTCTTCCAGCGTCAACTCGTGTGGACGGCCTTCGGTGTCGTCGCGTTCGCGGTCGCGACCCGCATCGACTACCACCAGTGGCGCCGCTTTGTTCGCCCACTGCTGATCGTCAGCGTGGCGCTGCTGGTACTGGTGCTCGTGCCCGGCATCGGCACCTACGTGCTCGGCTCCCGGCGCTGGCTCGGCGTGGGCTCGTGGCGCTTCCAGCCCAGCGAGATCGCCAAGCTCGCGCTCCTCATCTACACGGCCGATGTGGTGACGCGGCGCGCCGACGAGCTGCACGATTGGCGCCGCGTGCTGCGCCCCGTCCTCGTGGTCTTCGGTGTCGTCGCCGTCCTGGTGATGCGAGAGCCCGACATGGCCTCCACGATGGTGCTCGCATTGATCGTGGGTTCGGTCCTGATCGTCGGAGGCCTGCGGCTGCGCCAGCTCGCGATCGTCGCGGCACCCGGGGTCGCGCTCACCGCGATCGTCGCGATCGCCGCACCGTACCGGCGGGCCCGCGTCTTCGGCTTCCTCGACCCGTTCAAAACCGCATCGACCGGCGGCTACCAGCTGTCGCAGTCGCTCATCGCGCTGGGCAGCGGGGGCTGGACGGGCGTCGGCCTCGGCAACGGACGGGCGAAGTGGCTGTTCCTGCCGAACGCGCACACCGACTTCATCTTCGCGATCATCGGCGAGGAGCTTGGTCTTGTCGGCTGCATGCTGGTCGTCGCGCTCTTCGTCGCCTTTGCAATCTTCGGCACCCGCGTGCTGCACTGCGCCTCGCCCGACCGCTTCGGCGCGTTGCTCTCGGCCGGCATCACCGTCTGGGTGGTCGGCCAGGCAGTCATCAACATCGGTGCGGTCACGGGCCTGCTGCCGGTATCGGGGATTCCGCTGCCGTTCGTGTCCTTCGGTGGCTCGGCCCTGGTGTTCACCATGTTCGCGGCCGGGATGTTGGGCAACGTCGCTCGCCAGACGCGGTGAACACGCCAACTGACGTGCTCATCACGGGCGGCGGGACCGGCGGTCACGTGTATCCCGCGCTCGCGCTCGCACAAGAGCTCGTCGATCGCGGCCATGACCGGGCGGCGATCCATTTCGTGGGTGCTCGCCGGGGCCTGGAGGCGCGCGTCGTACCCGACGCGGGCTTCGCGATCGACCTGCTCCCGGGGCGCGGGCTGCAACGGCGGCTCACCGTCGCGAACATCGGCGCAATGTGGGAGAACATCGTCGCGTTCTTCCGCGCCTGGAAGGTCGTCGGCCGGCTGCGCCCGCAGGTCGTTGTCGGCGTCGGCGGCTACGCGTCGCTTCCGTGCCTGCTCGCAGCCCGGTGCCGGCGCGTCCCGATGGTGGTGCACGAGCAGAACGCCGCGCCGGGCCTCGCCAACCGGATCGCGGCGCGTCTGGGTGCCCGCACCGCGGTTTCGCTGCCCGGCACCCCTCTGCGGGGCGCGACGGTCACCGGCAATCCCGTGCGAGCTGCGATCCGGTCCGTGCGGCGGGCTCCGACGCCGGGCCTGGTCGCGATCTTCGGCGGCAGCCTCGGCGCCCGCCGTGTCAACGACGCGGCCCTCGAGCTCTACGACCTGTGGCGGAGCCGGCACGACGTCGCAATCCACCACATCGCGGGCGTGCGCGACTACGACGGGTGCGTGACCCGGCTCGCGCGGCTCCAACGTGCCGACGACACGCTCGCCTACGAGTTGGTGCGGTACGAGGACGACATGCCGAACGTCTACGAGCGCGCCTGCGCGGCGATCTGCCGTGCCGGCGCGGTCACGGTGGCCGAGCTGTGTGTCGCAGGCGTGCCGGCGGTCCTCGTGCCGCTGCCCGGAGCTCCCGGCGACCACCAGACGCGCAACGCGGAGGTGCTCGTCGACGCGGGAGCGGCGGTGCTCGTTCCCGATAGTGAATGCAACGGCCGGCGCCTCGACGCGGTCGCCTCGCCGCTCCTGGCCGACAAGGCCGCGCTCGACGCGATGACTGCCGGCGCGCGCACGCTTGCGCGTCCCGATGCCGCCGCGCGCCTCGCCGATCTCGTCGAAGAGGCGGCCCGTGCCTGACCTCGATCTCGCGACGCCGCAGCGGGTACACATCGTCGGTATCGGCGGGGCGGGGATGAGCGCGATCGCGACGGTGCTCGCACGCATGGGCCATACGGTCAGCGGCTCCGATCTCAAGGACTCGCGCGGGCTCGAACGGCTGCGCGTCCTGGGAGTCGACGCGTTTGTCGGTCACGACGCCGGCCACATCGCCCCCGACATCGACGCCGTGGTTGTGTCGACCGCGATTCCGCCCGGTAATCCCGAGGTGCGCGCCGCCGGGGCGCGTTCGGTGCCGGTGCTCCGACGTGCGGATGCCTTGCGCGCCATTGCCGCCACCCGCCGCGCGATCGCCATCGCAGGGAGCCACGGCAAGACCACGACCTCATCGATGCTCGCGCTCATCCTTCGTGCGGCCGGTTGGCATCCGAGCTTCGTGATCGGTGGTGACGTCAACGAGGTCGGTACGAATGCCGCGCTCGACGACGGGGAGTGGATCGTTGTCGAAGCCGACGAGAGCGACGGCACCTTTCTCGAGCTCGCGCCGGAGATCGCAGTGGTCACCAACGTCGAGCCCGATCATCTCGAGCACTACGGCGGTTTCGAGGGCCTGGTCGCCGGTTTCGAGCAGTTCGTCGCCGGCGCTTCCGCCACGACCGTGCTCTGTGTCGACGACCCGGGCGCGCGGCACCTCGTTCCCATCGCCGCGCAGCCGGTGACGTACGGCTTCGCCGACGACAGTGACTACCGCCTCGTTCACTATGAAGGCGCGCGCACCGGCAGCCGGTTCTCGCTCGTGCGGCACGGCGCCGCGCTCGGTCTGGTCGAGCTACCGATCCCAGGTCGCCACAACGCGCGCAATGCGGCTGGGGCTGCGACGGTTGCGCTCGAGCTCGGGGTGCCGTTCGACGACATCGCGCGCGCGTTGGGTGGATTCGGCGGTGTGGCTCGACGGTTCCAGTTCCGGGGTGAGGTGGCCGGCATCACGCTCGTCGACGACTATGCGCATCTCCCGAGTGAGATCGCCGCCGCGATCGGAGCGGCGCGCGAAGGCGGCTGGTCGCGTGTCATCGCCGTCTTCCAGCCGCACCGCTACACCCGCACCGCGAGTCTGTGGCGGGAGTTCGCGAGCGCGTTCGTCGACGCGGACAGCGTCGTGCTGACTGATGTCTACGCCGCGGGCGAAGCGCCACAAGCCGGTGTCTCAGGACGGCTCGTGCTGCGGGCCGTGCTCGACGCGCATCCCTCGACGGCGGTTTCGTACCTGCCCCGGCGGTCTGATCTCGTCGCCCACGCGCTCGACCATGCCCGCGCGGGAGACGTCGTGCTGACACTGGGTGCCGGTGACGTCACGATGCTTGCGGACGACTGGCTACAAGCGGAGCCGTCGTGAACGCGGCCCTCGACGCGCTCGCCGCAGAGCTGCGTGCATGCTTGCCGGGCGCGGTCGCCACCAACGTGCCATTCGAAGAGCTGTCCACGTACCGGCTCGGGGGACCGGTCGCGATCGTTGTGCGCGTCACGTCGGCCGCCCAACTCGAAGTGCTCGCGTCGATTACGGCGGTGGAGCGTCCGCCGGTCCTCGTGACCGGCCGCGGGTCCAATCTGCTCGTCGCCGATACGGGATTCGCGGGCGTGGGTGTCTTGCTGGAGGGTGACTTCGAGATGGTGGATCTCGAAGCCGCAGATCTTCTGGGCGGCGCAGCCGCTGAACTTGTGGGCGGCGCAGCCGCAGAGCGCGCCGTCGCCGAAGCCGCGGACCGTATCGGCGGCGATGGTGCGGGGCGCAGCGTCGCCGCCGGCGGCGCGGTCGCGCTGCCGGTGCTTGCCCGGCGCGCTGCCGGCGCAGGGCTCACCGGCCTCGAGTTCTTCGTGGGGATCCCGGGCACGGTGGGTGGCGCCCTGCACATGAACGCGGGCGGCCACGGTCGCGAGACACGCGACGTCGTCGTCGGTGCATGGGTGCAGGACCTCTACGACGCCGCACCGCCGCGGTGGCTGACGACCGACGAGCTGTCATTCGACTACCGCCACTCGGTGTTGTCCGACTCCGACGTGGTCACCGCCGCACAGTTCCGCGTGCGTGTCGATGAGGTGGCTGCCTGTGAGGAACGGATCGCGGAGATCGTGCGGTGGCGCCGGGAGCATCAGCCCGGCGGGGCAAATGCCGGCTCGGTCTTTCGCAACCCACCGGGCGACTCGGCCGGCCGGCTCATTGAAGCCGCGGGATGCAAGGGCCTGCGGGTGGGTGGCGTCGTCGTCTCCGACAAGCACGCCAACTTCTTTCAAGCGGAGCCCGGTGCCCGGGCAGCCGATGTGCACGCGTTGATCACCGAAGTGCGCCGGCGCGTGGCGCAGGCGTTCGACGTCGACCTGGTACCCGAGCTCCGCATGATCGGATTCGCCGAGCCCGATGGCGGCCACGAGGAGGCCAACGCGTGAGCACCCAGACACCTTCACGTCCGGCACGGTCGCCGCGCGCCGCGCCCATCGATCCGCGCATCCGAGACCGGCGCGTCGCGGTGAAGCGCCACGAGGGCCGCCGGCGCCTGCGCAGCGTGCTCGGCGTGCTGGTCGCGTTCGTCGTTGCCGGCATGGTGCTGCTCGTCGTCGAATCGCCGTTCCTCGATGTCGACCGGATCGACGCACGCGGCGGCGCGCACACGCGATCCGGCGACATTCGGCGCGCGGCGCGGGTTTCCACTGGTGACCCGTTGCTGCTCGTCAACCTCGGAGCCGTGCGGGCACGCGTCGAGCAACTGCCGTGGGTCAAACGTGCGACGGTGCAGCGCGACCTGCCGGGCCGCTTGCGGATCATGGTGACGGAGCGCACGGCAGTGGCGTGGTCGCGGCGCAGCGTCGACCGCGTGACCCTGGTCGACGCGACCGGTCGCGTGCTCGGCGACGAACGGCAGCCGCCGCCCGGCGTGCCCCAGCTCGTCATTCCGAGCGGTCTCGCGCATCCCGGCGCGAACGTGCAACCGGTAGACGAGTTGCGTGTGATCGCGCAACTCCCTGCGGCGTTGCGGGTGCGGGTCGCGTCGGTCGCGCTGGTGCGCGGGGAAGCGACGCTGCAATTGGCGTTCGGTCCGCAAGTGCGGCTGGGCACGCCCGACGCCGTCAACGCGAAGGCGCGCGCGATGCTCGCCGTGCTGGCATCGTTGCACGGGGCCTCACCGCGCTACATCGATGTACGGGTGCCGGCTGCGCCCGTGACCGGCTGACCGCTTTTCTTTCGCCTGCGTTGACCTTCGCGAGACCTTTTGGGTAGGGTCTCCACCGCAACGACAGGTTTACCCCGCTCTGAATCTCAACTTGAGGTTGAGGGTTGTCGGAAGATGCACTACTGGGCAACGGGAATCCACCCGGTTGTCGTCGCTGCAGGCGACGATGTGACCAGCGAACGATGAAGCGAGCCCACCGCAACGGCGGAAGCTCGAGGCGGAAGGACACTGCATGCTCGGCGCTCCTCAGAACTATCTGGCGGTCATCAAGGTCCTCGGCATCGGCGGTGGAGGTTGCAACGCCGTCAACCGCATGATCGACGCGGGCCTCAAGGGCGTGGAGTTCATCGCCATCAACACCGACGCCCAGGCGCTGCTGATGAGTGACGCCGACGTGAAGCTCGACGTCGGTCGTCAGCTCACGCGCGGTCTCGGCGCCGGTTCCGATCCCGACGTCGGCCGCAACGCCGCCGAGGAGCACCGCGAAGAGATCGAAGAGGTTTTGAAGGGCGCCGACATGGTGTTCATCACCGCCGGCAAGGGCGGGGGCACCGGCACGGGTGGCGCGCCGATCGTCGCCGAAGTTGCCAAGAGCATCGGCGCGCTGACCATCGGTGTCGTCACGAGGCCGTTCACGTTCGAAGGGCGGCGCCGCTCGGTGCAGGCCGAGAACGGCATCCAACAGCTCAAAGAGAAGGTCGACACGCTCATCATCATTCCCAACGACCGTCTGCTCCAGGTCTCCGACGAGAAGACCTCGATGCTCAACGCATTCAAGATGGCCGACGAGGTCCTGCTGCAAGGCGTGCAGGGCATCACCGATCTCATCACCACGCCGGGGCTCATCAACACCGACTTCGCCGACGTGAAGATGATCATGACCAACGCCGGCTCCGCGCTGATGGGGATCGGCTACGCGTCGGGCGAGGGGCGCGCTGTGAACGCCGCTCGTGCCGGCATCTCGAGTCCGTTGCTCGAGGCGAGCATCGAAGGCGCGCGCGGCATTCTGCTCAACGTGTCGGGCCCGTCCGACCTCGGACTGTTCGAGGTCAACGAGGCGGCCGAGATCATCGCGCAGGCGGCGCATCCCGATGCCAACATCATCTTCGGTGCAGTGATCGACGACGCGCTCGGCGACGAGGTGCGCATCACCGTGATCGCGGCGGGCTTCGATCGCTACGAGGGTGAGCGTCAGCTCGGAGCGACCGGGCTCGGTCTGCGTGACGACGAGGAAGCGTTCGGCACCGGCGACACGGAGATCACGCTCGACGACGACGAGTTCGACGTCCCCGAGTTTCTCCGCTGAGCCTCGCCGGCGCTTCGGGCGGCGGCAGTCGGCGGCATCAGGGCGATGATCGAGCGTTCGATCGGGCGCACGCGGATCGTGTTCACCGATCGT
The DNA here is from genome assembly GCA_963813635.1 of uncultured Actinomycetes bacterium. Taxonomy (GTDB): domain Bacteria; phylum Actinomycetota; class Acidimicrobiia; order IMCC26256; family JBBRZM01; genus JBBRZM01. The sequence goes on from CAWEZO010000007.1 coordinate 811,646, forward strand.
CATGGCGGCGCGTCGGCGGGTCCGTACGCCTCGCGCAATCTCGCTGATCACGTGGGCGACGCGCCCGAGGCCGTTGCGCAGAACCGCGCCCGGCTCGGCGAGGAGCTCGACATCGCGCCGGCATCATGGCGCTGGCTGCGCCAGGTCCACGGTGCCCATGTCGTCGAAGCCAACCGCGAAACCGCACCGCCGGAGGCCGACGCCGCGATCGCGACGACAGCCGGTGTAGCGCTGACGGTGCTGGTCGCCGACTGCGGGCCCGTTGCGCTCGCGTGCGGCGACGCAGTCGGTGTCGTGCACACGGGATGGCGCGGGCTCGAGTCAGGCGTTGTCGGCGCGGCGGTTGATGCACTCCATCGGGTCAGCGCCGGACCGGTGCGTGCGGTGCTGGGCCCGTGCATTCACGCCGATCATTACGAGTTCGGCGAGGAGGAGCTCGCCCGGCTCGGCGCACGCTTCGGCGACGAGGTGTGCGCCACAACCAAGACGGGCAGGCCGGCATTCGACCTTCCGGCAGCCGTACGCGTCGCGCTCGGTCGTGCGGGCGTCGACGAGCTCGACGATGTCGACGTGTGCACCGCCTGCTCGCCGGACCATTTCTCGCACCGACGGGATGGTGTCACCGGCCGTCAAGCGCTCGTCGCCGTACGCGGGCGATGAGTGGCGACGTCGCCGCCGCGGTCTCGGACGTACGCGCGCGCATCGACGCGGCGGCGCGCCGGGCGGGACGCGATGCGCGTTCGATCACGCTCGTCGCGGCGACGAAGACCGTCCCGGTCGATGCCATACGCGCCGCGCTCGATGCGGGTGTCGCCGACCTGGGGGAGAACCGGGCGCAGGAGCTCCTCGCCAAGGCGCCCGAGATCGCTGCATCCGGCGGCGGTGACGCGCCGCGCTGGCATTTCCTCGGTCAGCTGCAGCGCAACAAGGTGCGGGCGCTCGCGCCCTGGGTGCAGTGCTGGCATTCGGTCGACCGGCCGGCGCTCGGCCCGGCGATCGCCCGCCACTCGCCGGGAGCCCGCGTGCTCGTGGAGGTCAACCTGGCTGACGAGCCGCGCAAGGGAGGCTGCCCGGCCGCCGGCGCCGCTGCGCTGGTCGACGCGCTGCGTGGCGACGGGCTCGCCGTGCAAGGGCTCATGACCATGCCCCCGCACGGCGATGATCCGAGGCCGTGGTTCGCACAGCTGCGCCACCTCGCGGCGGAGCTGGAACTGCCGGAGCTGTCGATGGGCATGACCGACGATTTCGAGATCGCGATCGAGGAAGGCGCGACGATCGTCCGGATCGGCAGAGCGCTGTTCGGCGAGCGACCAGTCCGCCAAGTCGGCGAGGCGCGAAGATAGGCTGCCCATTCAGGAGGAAGGCGGCGATGGCTTCGATGTGGCGTCGAGCGATGGTGTATCTGGGACTGCAAGACGACGACGAGTACGACCAGTACGACCATTACGACCAGTACGACTACGAAGACGAGGACCAAGAGCCCGACGGGCGCGTCCGCGACCATCGCGGCGCGCGCGAGCCGCGTGAGCACAAAGAGCCCGCGGCCGAGCAGACGGGCAGCGGATCGGTTCGAGCCCTGGCGCGTGATGACGCCGCTCCGACAGTCAGCTCACGACCTCCCGCGATCCGTACGGTTCCCACCAACGCCGCGCGGGTGCATGTGGTCGAGCCGCACGGCTTCAACGACGCGCAAGAGGTCGGTGACCGGCTCAAGGAGAACCAGCCGGTCATCCTCAATCTCCAGGGTCTCGGTCGTGAGCTCCAGCGGCGCCTCATCGACTTCTCGAGCGGCCTCGCGTACGCGGTGGGTGGATCGATGTCGCGCGTCGCCGATCAGGTATTCCTACTCACCCCGACCAACGTCGAAGTGTCGGAGGAAGAGAAGGAGCGGCTCCAGGCGCGCGGTCTGTATCGCGCCTGAGTCGATCCCATGGGAATTCTCTCCGCGTTGCTCACGGTCTTTCTCGTGCTGCTCTTCGTGCGCATGATCTTCTCGTGGATTCCGCAAAATCCCGACTCGGGTCTCGCGCCCATCTCGCGGATCGTGTACGACCTCACGGAGCCCGTGCTTGCACCCGTCCGCCGGGTCGTCCCGCCCGTCGGAATGTTCGATCTCTCGTTCCTTGTCGTGTTCATCATCGTGAGCTTGCTGCGCGCGTACGTGGCGGGCATGTGATCCGGCGGCTGACGCCGCCGAGGGCGGCCCACGGAGCGCTCCACCACCCACCCCGTTCTCGCCGCTAAAATGCCCGCCATGGACGTTTCCCCGAAGGAACTGCTCGACAACGACATTCGCGAAGCCTGGCGTGGTTACAACCGCGAGGACGTCGAAGCCCTGCTCGAGAAGGCCGCGGCCACGATCGAAGGCCTCGGCGAGAAGGTCAAGCAGCTGAACGACCGGGTCAGGGCCGCCGAGACCGACATGAGTCACGGCAAGGAAACCGAGGACATGCTGCACCGCACGCTGCTGCTGGCGCAGCGCACCGCGGATGAAGCTGTCACCGAGGCACAGACCCGCGCCCGCCAGCTGCTCGAAGACGCGGAGAACAAGTCGCGCGCCCTCGTCACTGAGGCAGAGGCCAACGCCCGCCGGGTCTCCGACGACGAACGCACCCGACTCGAGAACGAGATCCTCGATCTGGCCTCGCGGCGCGAGGCGCTCACCGGCGACGTCGATGCGCTCGAACAGTACGAGTCGGAGTACCGCGGCCGGCTGCAGCGCGCGCTCGAATCCGATCTGGAGATCCTGAAGCAGCAGACGGCCGGACCGTCGGTCCCGCGACCGCAACAGAGTGCGGTCGAGATTCCCGTGCTGGCCGAGGGCTTCGCGCGTCCCGCGCCCGTAGTCGAGGAGCCGGTCGCCGAGGAGCCGGTCTTCGAGGAGCCGGTCTTGAGGACGGTGTCGAGGAGCCCGCGGCCGAGGAGCCGGTCTTCGAGGAGCCCGTCGTCGAGGAGCCCGTCGTCGAGGAGCCCGCGGCAGAAGAGCCCGCGGCCGAGAATCCCGAGGTCGACAACGAAGCGGAGCCCGAGCCGGCTGCCGCGAGCAGCGGCGACGAGCCATCGGGCGACACGAGCGTCGATCTCACGGCGGCCGGCGACGTCGACAAGTTCGAAACGTACGTACCCGCAGCGAAGACGGTCGAGCCCGCGAATGCCGATGCCGGCAACGGTGTGGCCGCTGCCGAGACGCCGGGGGCCGACGCGGTCGAAGGCAAGATGCTCGATGACGACGCCTTCTTCGCCAGCCTCCGCGAGGCGGTGCGCGACGACGTGCCGCTCGGGCCCCGCGACGACGAGGCTGCCGAGCCCGGCTTCTTCGATCAGGACGAGGCCGACGCCACCAACCGCAAACTCTTCAAGCGCCGCCGCTAGCACCCACCGCGCGCACCCGGATCGAGGCGATCGAGGACTGCCGCGCCGCGCGCTCCGGCGATCTCGATCACGTCGAGCCCTTCGACGCTCTGGTCGGGGTCGCGTAGCTCCCACTCGACCGCGAGGACCTCGGCGGCGATCCCCGTGCCGTGCTCGCGTGCTGCGTCCGCCAGCACGCCGCCGGCGAAGAGGGTGACGGCAATGCGGTCCGCGATCTCGAAGCCCTTCGCCTTGCGGAGGTCGTTGAGCACGCGGATCAACTCGCGCGCGATGCCCTCGCGACGCAGCGCGTCGTCGAGCGTCGTGTCGAGCGCGACGGCGTAGCCGCTCTCTTGGGCGAGCGCGAGCTCCTCGTGTGACGCAGCGCGAATATCGACGTCGTCTGCATCGACGTCGATCGTCGAGCCGTCGGCGAGCGTGACCGTGTACACCCCGCGATCGTCGAGCGCGCGCGTCACCTCGGCACCATCGAGCGCTCCGAGCGCCTCCTTGAGCAACGGCATCCGAGGGCCCGCCTTCGGACCGAGCCGTCGGAAGTTGGCCTGGACGGAATATTCGAGTAGGCCCTCGAGGTCGGCGATCGGATCGAGCGCTTTGACATTGAGCTCGTCGGCGACCTCGGCCGCGACCGCAGGGCCGAGGGCACCGCCGTCGGGCAGCAGCACCAGCGCGCGGCGCAATGGCTGGCGCACCTTGAGCTTCGCTTCCTCCCGCGCGGCCCGGCCCAGCGTCACCACTTGGCGAGCCACGGCCACTTCGGTTTCGAGCGAAGGGTCGATCGCCGACTCGTCGACCGTGGGCCAGTCGGTGAGATGCACCGACTCGCCGCCGGCGAGGTTGCGGTAGATCTCGTCGGAGATGAACGGGCAGAGCGGGGCAAGGAGGCGCGCGATCGTGACCAGACACTCGTGGAGCGTGCTGTGCGCGGCCGGGTCGGACGACTTCCAAAACCGCGGGCGCGACCGCCGCACGTACCAGTTGGACAGGTCGTCGACCAACCGTTCGAGTGCCTGCGCCCCGCGAAGCGCGTCGAAGTCTTCGAGCGCGGCGGTGACGTCTCGCGTCGTGCTGTGCAGGCGCGACCGCGCCCATTTGTCGAGCACGTGGTCGGCGGCGACCGGAGCATCGGCTTGCCAGCCGTCGAGGGTCGCGTAGGTGACGAAAAACGAGTAGGTGTTCCAGAGCGTGACCAGGAACCGGCGGGTCGATTCGTCGATTCCTTCGAGGAACAGCCGCCGCGGCGTCCACGGGCTACCGGTGGCGATGAAGTACCAGCGCAGGGCGTCCGCACCGTGGGAATCGAGAATCTCCCACGGATCGATCACGTTGCCCTTGGACTTCGACATCTTCACCCCGTCCTTGTCGAGGATGTGGGCGAGACAGAGCACGTTGCGGTAGGGCGAGCGGTCGAACACGAGCGCGTTGACCGCGAGCAGCGAATAGAACCAGCCCCGTGTCTGGTCGACGGCTTCGGCGATGAAGTCGGCGGGGAAGCGGCGCTCGAAGCGATCTTCGTGCTCGAACGGATAATGGAATTGGGCCGAGGGCATGGAGCCCGAGTCGAACCACGCGTCGAGGACGGGCTCGAGACGCGTCGCGTGCCCCGCACGCGGGGCACCCGATCGTGAGCTCGTCGACGTACGGACGATGCAGGTCGAGCTCGCTCAGATCGCGGCCCGCGAGCTCATTGAGCTCTGCGACGGAGCCGACGCACGTGTCGGTGCCGCACTCGCAGCGCCAGACGGGCAGGGGCGTGCCCCAGTAGCGGTCGCGCGACAGCGCCCAGTCGACGTTGTTGGCGAGCCAGTCGCCGAACCGGCCGTGCTTGATGTGCTCGGGATGCCAGCCGATCCGCTCGTTCTCCTCGAGCAGCTCGGTCTTGTGCGCCGACGTCTGCACGAACCACGTGGGCTTGGCCCAGTAGATCAACGGCGTGTGGCAACGCCAGCAGTGCGGATACGAGTGCGTGTAGTCGACGGCGCGAACGAGCCGTCCCGCCGCCGCGAGCGCCTCGATGATCGCAGGGTCGGCGTCCTTGACGAACTGTCCCGCATACGGCGGCACGGTCGCGTCGAAACGCGTGGTCGCGTCGACCGGGTTGAGCATCGGCAGTCCTTCGGCCTCGCCGACCTCGCGGTCGACCTCACCGAACGCCGGCGCGAGGTGCACGATCCCCGAGCCGTCCTCCACGGTGACGAAGTCGGCTGCGACGACGCGGCTCGCGGCCCGATCGAGCGGGAGAACGTCGAACGGGCGCTCGTAGTGGAGCCCGAGGAGCTCGGTCGCCGGTACCGGCCCCACCACCTCGGCGTCATCGCCGAGGACCGCGGCGACACGAGACGCTGCGAGCACCAGGTCGCGACGGCCGTCCTCACCACGGACACGCACGTACTCGAGGTCGGAGCCCACCGCGGCGGCGACGTTGGAGATCAGTGTCCACGGCGTCGTGGTCCAGACGAGCAGGTCGAAGTCGCGCCCGGCGACCGGGAAGCGCACGTACACCGACGGCTCGGTCACGTCTTCGTAGCCGAGCGCGACCTCGTGGCTCGACAGCGCGGTGCCGCAGCGTCCGCAGTACGGGACGACCTTGAAGCCCTCGTAGACGAATCCCCGGTCCCAGAGCTGCCGGAAGATCCACCAGACACTTTCGATATAGCTGTTGGACAGCGTCCAGTACGCGTCGTCGGTGTCGATCCACATGCCGATGCGCTCCGTGAGCACGGCGAAGTCGTCGACATAGCGGTGCACCGACTCGCGGCAGCGCTGGTTGAACGCCTCGATCCCGTACTCCTCGATCTGGGCCTTGCCCGAGAACCCGAGCTCGCGTTCGACCTCGAGCTCGACCGGGAGGCCGTGGCAGTCCCAGCCACCCTTGCGCGCCACGTAGCTGCCGCGCATCGTGTGGAACCGCGGGTAGATGTCCTTGAAGACCCGCGCCCAGACGTGGTGGGTGCCGGGGCGGCCGTTCGCCGTGGGCGGACCCTCGTAAAACACCCATTCGGGCGCGCCCTCGCGGCGGCGCAGGCTCCGGGCAAACACGTCCTCGTCGCGCCAGCATTCGAGGAGCCGTCGTTCGAGCGCGACGAGGTCGAAGTCACTGGTCACCGGTCGAAACGGCATAGCGCCGTAGAGTACCGGCCGACCCTCCGGATCCCGGGAGGCGTAATGGCAGGTGTGACCGATCTCTACGACGTCGTCGACGATGCTGTCGTGCTCCATGTGCACGTGCAGCCGGGCGCGGGGCGCAGCGCCATCGTCGGACGCCACGGCGATGCCCTCAAGGTTCGAGTCGCGGCGCCACCCGTCGACAATCGTGCGAACGACGCCGCGGGCGCGATACTCGCCGAGACGTTCGGCGTGAAGAGCGGCGCCGTGGAGTTGGTCGCGGGTCAGAAGTCGCGTATCAAGCGCTTCCGTATCCGCGGGCTCGACCTCGACGAGATCGAAGGCCAGGTGCACCAGATCCTGGCCGATGCTGAGGAGCGGGTCGGCGAGCCTCGGCGCAAGCCACGTTGAACGGGCAGGGGCTGCGCCCTACACTCCTGCGCTTCCCGGGGCCGATCCGCCCCGTTCTCTGAGAGGCACGATGGCCAAGGCTCCGGTCAAGAACAGCGGCAAGGAGGCCGTTACGAAGAAGGTGACCTCGAAAACGACACGCGTGGCCGGTAAGAAGGCCGCGCGCACAGTGAAGAAGACCCCCGCCAAATCATCCTCGCGCGCCCGAGCCACGAAACCCGCCGCACGCAAGGGCGCCGCGAAGAAGCCGGCGCCGGCCAAGCGCGCCGCGAAGCGCGGGCCGGCTCACAAGCCGTCGGCGGCCAAGAAGACGGCCAAGAAAGCGGTCGCGAAGAAGACGGTCGCGAAGAAAGCGGCCAAGAAGACGGCGACGAAGAAGACGGCGACGAAGGCCAAGGCGGTTGCGAAGGCCAAGGCGGTTGCGAAGACGGCTCCGCGGGCCAAGGCCGTGAGCCAGTTCATCCCGCTGAAGAAGCCGCAGAAGAAGAACACGATCATCTGCCCGCTCTCGGGTTTCGAGGTCAAGGCCGAGAAGCCGACACTGGGCGAGGCCACGCTCGCCCGCCTCCGCGAGACGCTCGAGGAGGAGCGCGCGCGTCATCTCCACCAAGCCGACGAGCTCGCGGCCGAGGCGGAGCAGCTCGCGACCGAACGGGATCAGGGCGACACGCAGTTCGACGAGGAATCCGGCGAAGGCGACACCGTCAACGTCGAGCGCGAGCGCGACCTCCTGCTGTCTGCATCGGCGCGCGCGGCCGTCGAAGCGATCGACCGGGCGCTCGACCGGATGAAGGCGGGCACCTACGGCCTGTGCGTGCCGGCCGGGCGCCGCATCTCCCTCGAGCGCCTCGAGGCCATCCCGTACGCCGAGGAATGCGTCGACTGCAAAGCCCGTGCCGAACGCCGTCGCTAGCGAGGCTGAGCCGCTGACCTCCACGAGTCGCAGCCGCGCGCCGCTCGTCATCGGCATCTTCGTGGTCGTCGTCGCGCTGGACCAACTGTCGAAAGCGTGGATGGTCGCACGGCATTCGTTCGACCCGGTGTCGATTTGGGGCACGACAGTCGAGCTTCGCCTGAGCCGCAACGCCGGCAGCGCGTTCAGCTTCTTCCGCGGCTTCACGCCGCTCCTTGCCGTGCTCGCCGTCGCCGTCGCCGTGTTCCTGATCCGCGCGGTGCGTCGCACGCAGGACCGGGTGATGCTGGTCGCGCTCTCGTTGGTGCTGGCCGGCGCAGTGGGCAACCTGTGCGATCGGGTGTTTCGCGCGCCCGGTGTCCTTTCCGGCGCGGTGGTCGACTTCATCAAGGTGGGCGGCTGGCCGACCTTCAACGTCGCGGATTCGGCCATCACTGTCGGCGCGCTGCTCCTGCTGGTGTGGGGCTGGCGTGGCGTCGGCCACGAGACGCCCGACGCGGGCCACGAGGCGCCCGACGCTCCGTGAACGAGACGCTGCCGGTCCCGCCGGCGCTGGCCGGGGAACGGGTCGACCGGGCAGTGGCATTGTTGACGGGGTGGAGCCGGGCCGAGGTGCAGGCGCTGGTCCGAGCAGGCGCGGTGCTCGTCGACGGCACGCCGGTCGCGAAGAGCCGGCGGCTCGAGACCGGCGATGTGATCGAGTTGCTCGGCGAGCCCGAGGCCGCGGCCGGGCCGCCCGGGCCCGAAGCGGTGCCGCTCGACGTGCGCTACGACGACGACGACGTGATCGTCATCGCCAAACCCGCCGGCCTCGTGGTGCATCCCGGCGCCGGGCACGCGGGCGGCACGTTGGTCAACGGCCTGCTCGCGCGGTACCCCGAGCTGGTCGACGTCGGTGACCGGGCCCGACCGGGCATCGTGCACCGCCTCGACCGCGACACGAGCGGGCTGCTCGTCGTGGCCCGATCGGAGGTCGCGTACGACGTGCTGGTTGCTGCGCTCGAACGACGCGAGCTCGAACGCCGCTACGACGCGCTCGTCTGGGGACGCCTCGATGCGCCGCGCGGTGTGATCGATGCCCCCATCGGACGTTCCGCGAGCCGGCGCACGCGCATGGCGGTGCGAGACGACGGCCGCGAGGCGCGCACCGTCTACGAAGTCGTGCGCGTGTTCGACCGGCCGCTCGTGACCCGCCTCGATTGCCGGCTCGAGACCGGGCGCACGCATCAGGTGCGGGTGCACCTCAGCGCGATCGGCCATCCGATCGTCGGTGACAACGCCTACCGCGGCGGCCGCCCGGGCATCTCCCTCGACCGCCCGTTCCTGCACGCCACCGCCCTCGGCTTCGCCCACCCCGTCACCGGCGAATGGCTCCGCTTCGAAGAGCCCCTCCCCACAGACCTCCAAACCGTGCTCGACACCCTCGGGTAGCGCCTCGCACCGCAAGCGTTTGTGCAAAAGTGGCCCCTAGGTGGCGCGCTCGCGCACAAACGCTTGACCTCACGCGCCGATCATCGTGACGGCAACCATTCCGCGAGGTTCCAGCACATCGCTCGCCGGTGCGGCGTAACGACGTCAGCTACGGCCGCCGCGAACGTGAACAACGGCAACGTTTGTGCGTGAGCGCGCCCTATAGGGGCCACTTTTGCACAAACGCAATGCGGTTCAGCCTGGGTCGGTGAGTGCGCCGGGGTGGCCGATGCGGGTGCGTTCGACGAGCTCGGCCAGGGTGTAGCCGTCGAGGATCTTGCGCATCTCGTCGGACACGCCGACCCACACCTCTTGCAGCATGCAGTGACCCTCGCAGTGGTCGTGCTCTTCCATCAGCGTCGTCATCGGCCCGTCGACCGCGGTGAGAATCTCGGCCAGCGTGATCCTCGACGGCTCGCGCGAGCACGTAGCCGCCGCCCACGCCGCGTTTCGAGCGCACCAGCCCCGCGCCCTTGACGGCGAGCAGGATCTGCTCGAGGTACGGCTGGGGGAGGTTGGTGCGTTCCGCGATCTCCTTCACCGACGTCGGTCGGTCGGAGCCGTGCAGCGCCAGCGAGAGCAACGCGCGCGCCGCGTAATCGCCGCGCGTGGAAACCTTCATGCCGCGCGCCGCACGCGGTCGGACGGATGCGTCATCACTCCATGGTCGCATGCGGGCGCCCGACCGGCGAATACCCTGGGTGCATGGATCCCCTTCGTCCCGACTACGGCGGTGCATGCATTACGGGCTTGATACCGGCCATCGTTGGCGATCAGCCGATGCCCGGGATGCCCGCCGCGGTCGCCGGTGCGTCGGCGGTCGTGCTGTTGCTCCTCGACGGCGTCGGCTGGCAAGCGGTCGAGGCGCACCGCAGCCTGTTGCCGGCGTTCGACCGCCTCGAGGGCGGCCCGATCACCACGGTGGCACCGTCCACCACCGCCAGCGCACTGCCCTCGATCACCACCGGCCTGGCGCCGTCCCAGCACGGGCTCGTCGGGTTCCGGATGCGGGTCGACGACGGTGTGCTCAACGTGTTGCGCTGGCAGAGCAGCGCGCGGCGCAATCCCGATCCGTTTCTGGTGCAACGGCATACGGCGTTCCTCGGCCGGCCCGTGCCGGTCGTGACGAAGAGCGATTTTCGCCACACCGCGTTCACCGACGTGCAGCTTCGCGGTGGGCGGTTCATCGGGTGGAACACGCTGTCGACGCTCGTGGAGCACTGCCGGCAGCTGGTCGCAGGGGGAGAGCGGTTCGTCTACGCGTATTACCCGGGCGTGGATTCGGTCGCGCACGAGTTCGGCTTGTTCAGCCCCTTCTATCCGGCCGTGCTGCAGGAGGCCGACCGCCTGGTCGCGAACTTGCTCGAGGCGTTGCCGCCTTCCGCCGTCCTCCTCGTGACCGCGGACCACGGCCAAGTGCACGTTGGTGACAACTGGATCGAGCTTCCCGAGCTCGAGCCGATGATCGACGCGCAAGCCGGCGACGCGCGCTTCCGCTACCTCTACGCGCGCAAGGGTGCCGCCGCCGAGCTCGCTGTTGCCGCCCAGTCGACCGTCGGTCACCAGGCCTGGGTGCTCACGCGCCAGCAGCTCCTCGACGAGGGTTGGCTCGGCCCGTCGCCCGAAGGATCGATCGGCCGGCGCGTCGGCGACGTCGTCCTCGCGGCGCACGAGCCCGTCGGGTTCGTCGACCCGGCGCTGCCCAAGGAGCGCAGGCTGCTGGCGATGCACGGCTCGCTCACGCCCGACGAGATGCTGGTGCCCCTCCTCGCGGGCCGGGGTCAGGCCGGCTGACCGCACGTTTTCGCGGACTCGGCCGCACGGCCCGGCGAGTCGTGTATGGTCGAATGACATCGATGTGATTCTCCACAGCACCGTCCACAGCACCTGTGGATGACGGCTCGGAGACGGGGGAGTGGGCGCGGCGCAATGGGCGGCTCGTTCGTGCATCTGCATCTGCACACCGAGTTCTCGATGCTCGACGGCGCGGCCCGTATCGGTGACGTCGTGGCCACCGCCGCGGCCGACGGGCAGCCCGCGATCGGCATCACCGATCACGGCAACATGTACGGCGTTCTCGATTTCTACCGCGCCGCACGCAAGGCGGGGCTCACGCCCGTCATCGGCACCGAGGCGTACTTCGTCACCACGAGCCGCTTCGACCGGCCCCGCCGTGCCGACCACGAGATCTTCCACCTCACCCTGCTCGCCGAGACAAACGAGGGCTACCGCAACCTCATCAAGGTGTCGTCGCATGCCTACCTCGACGGCTTCTTCTCCAAGCCGCGCGTCGACTTCGAGCTGCTCGAACGCCACCATGCCGGGCTGATCGCAACGACCGGATGCCTCGGCGGCGCCGTTTGCCAGGCGCTGCTCAAAGGTGACTACACCGGCGCGCGCGATTACACCGCGCAGTTCCAGGACATCCTCGGGCGCGACTCGTTCTTCATCGAGCTGCAGGACCACGGCCTGCCCGAGCAGCGCGAAGTCAACCCGATGCTCGTGAAGCTGGCCCAGGAGCTGCACGCGCCGCTGCTCGCGACCAACGACAGCCACTACACGCACAAGGAGGACGCCGCCGCGCACGACGCGTTGCTCTGTGTGCAGACCGGGGCGACCAACGACGATCCGAAGCGCTTCAAGTTCGACGCCGAGGAGTTCTACCTGAAGAGCGCGGCGGAGATGCGCCACCTCTTCGCCGACTATCCCGAGGCGTGCGACTCCACGTTGTTGATCGCGGAGCGGGCCAACGTCGAGATCGAGTTCGGGAAGCCGAAGCTGCCGTCGTTCCCGGTGCCGGACGGTCACGACGAGGACACGTATCTCGCCGAGCTCGCGCTCCAGGGTGCCAACGACCGCTACGGCCACTCGCCGCCGCTGCATGTGCTCGAACGAATCGAGTTCGAGCTCGACGTGATCCGCGACATGGGCTTCTCCGCGTACTTCCTCGTCGTGTGGGATCTCGTGCGCTACGCGAAGTCGAACGGCATTCGCGTCGGGCCCGGCCGGGGGAGCGCGGCGGGGTCGTGCGTCGCGTACTGCCTGCGCATCGTCGACATCGACCCGATCAAGTACGACCTGCTGTTCGAGCGGTTCCTCAACCGCGGTCGCAAGCAGATGCCCGACATCGACATGGACTTCGACGAGCGGTACCGCGGCGACATGATCAAGTACGTGGCGCAGCGGTACGGCTGGGATCACGTTGCCCAGATCGTGACCTTCTCCACGATCAAAGCGCGTGCCGCCGTGCGCGACGGCTCACGCGTCCTCGGGTACCCCTACATCGTCGGTGACAAGATCGCCAAGCTCATGCCGGCGCTGATCATGGGGCGAGACACGCCGCTGCGAGCGTGTCTCGAACATGTGCCCGGCTTCGAGGACGGCTACAAGATGGCCGCCGACCTGCGCACACTCTACGAGACCGATGCCGACGCCAAGCGCGTGATCGACGTGGCCCGCGGCCTCGAGGGGCTGCGGCGCCAGGACGGGATCCACGCCGCGGCGGTGGTGATCACCCGGGAGCCGCTCATCGAGTACCTGCCGATCCAGCGCAAGCCCGAGCCCGGCGGCGACCTCGAGGACGCGCCGATCGTCACGCAGTACGAGATGCACGGCGTCGACGACCTCGGCCTGCTCAAGATGGACTTCCTCGGGCTCCGCAACCTCTCGGTGATCGAGCGCACGCTCGAGCTCGTCGAGGAGTCAAGCGGCGAGCAGGTCGACATCGACAACGTGACGCTCGACGACCTGAAGACGTTCGAGATGCTGCGCATCGGTGATTCGATCGGCGTGTTCCAGCTCGAGGGCGGCCCGATGCGCGCGTTGATGCGCTCGCTCGCGCCGACGACGTTCGAAGACGTGTGCGCGCTCGTGGCCCTGTACCGACCGGGGCCGATGGCCGCCAACATGCACGCCGACTACGCCGACCGCAAGAACGGCCGCAAGCCGGTCACCTACTACCACGAGTCGCTGCTCGAGATTCTCGAACCCACCTACGGCCTGATGATCTACCAGGAGCAACTGATGCGCGTCGCGCAGAAGCTCGCCGGGTACTCGTTGGAAGAGGCCGACAACCTCCGCAAGGCGACGGGCAAGAAGAACCGATCGATGCTGGGCGCGATCGAGCGCCGGAAGTTCGTCGACGGCTGCGTCACGCAGGGCCACACCCCCGAGTTCGGCGAGAAGTTCTTCGACATCATCGAGCCGTTCGCCGACTACTCGTTCAACAAGTCGCACTCGGTCGGCTACGGGCTCGTGGCGTACCAGACCGCGTACTTGAAGGCCAACTACCCGAAGGAGTACCTCGCCGCGCTGCTCACGAGTGTGAAGGGCGACAAGGACCGCTCGGCCGTCTATCTCAACGAGTGTCGCCAGATGGCGATCCCGGTGCTGGTACCCGACGTCAACGCATCCGACTCCGACTTCGTGGTGCGCGACGACTCGATCCGGTTCGGGCTCTCGGCGGTGCGCAATGTCGGTGAGGGCCTGGTCGGCCTCATCGTGGCGGCGCGCGACGAAGGCGGCCCGTTCGGCGACTTCTACGACTTCTGCGAACGCGTCGACCCGGCCGCGCTCAACAAGCGCACGATCGAGTCGTTGATCAAAGCGGGCGGGTTCGACTCGCTCGGATACGCCCGTCAGGGGCTCCTGCACGTGTTCGAGCAGATCGTCGACCAGACGCTGGCGCTTCGGCGCGAGCGCGATGCCGGGATCATGAACCTGTTCAGCGACGGCCTGGCCGACGACGCCGAGCCCGACGCGTTCACGCAACGGATACCCATCCCCGACAGCGAGTTCCCGAAACAGCAGCGGCTGGCGTTCGAGAAGGAGATGCTCGGGCTCTACGTGAGCGAGCATCCGATGATGAGCGTGGAGCGGGCGTTACGGCGATACATCGAATGCACGCTCACCGAGCTCAAGGAGATACGCGAGGGCGAGCTGCGGATCGTCGGTGGGGTGGTGACGTCGCTCGCCCGCAAGTACACGAAGCGCGGCGACCTGATGGGCACGTTCGTGCTCGAAGACCTGGCGGCCGCGATGGAGGTGATGGTCTTCCCGAAGACGATGACCAACTTCGGTCACCTCCTCGAAGACGACGCGATCGTGTGCGTGAAGGGACGCCTCGACCTGCGCGACGACCAGCCGAAGATCATCGCCATGGAGATCAGCCGGCCCGAGCTCATGCTCGACCGCGGTCCGCCGGTGCGCATCAAGCTGCGGGCGAGCGCCCTGTCGCCCGACAAGGTGCGGCGGCTCCAGGAGGTGCTGCACGAGCACGACGGCGACAGCCCGGTTTTTGTGCATCTCGAGGCCGCCGACAGCACGAAGGTGCTCCGGTTCGGCGACGACTATCTCGTCAACCCGTCGAACGGCCTCTTCGCCGAGCTGCGGGTGCTGCTCGGTCCCGACTGCATCGCCTAACACCTCGACGCGCCCGGTGCGGCACGCCGGCCCGGCGGGTTCGGAGCCTTGCGCACCACGCGTGACAAGCTCTCCCGATGCGCATCGGAATTCTCGGAGCAACCGGCCCGGCGGGCCGCGGCCTCGCGGCTCGGCTCGCCTTCGTCGGCCACGACGTGTTGTTCGGCTCGCGCGAGGCCGCCAAGGCCGAGACCTCGGTCGCGGCCCTGCGTGAGGAGTGGGGCGATCGCGTGGCCCGACTCGTTCCGACCGACAACGCCGGTGCGTGCGACGAGGCCCTGGTGATCGTGGCGGTGCAAGCCGGCGCGGCCGTCCCCACCATCACGCAGCACGCCGATGCCCTCGCCGGCCGCACCGTGGTGTCGATGGCCAACCATCTGGAGAAGCACGGCAACGAGTTCAACGCCGTCCTCCCACCTCATGGCTCGGTCGCGGCGGAGATGCAGGCGATCTTGCCCGACTCCAGAGTCCTCAGCGCGTTTCACCTCGTGCCGGCAGCCGACTTCGGCCGGCTCGACTCTCCGATGACGAGCGACGTCGTGGTGGTCGGCGACGACGACGATGCGAGGGCGCAGCTCATGGACCTCGTGCGCAGCATCCCTGATCTCCGCGCGTTCGACGGGGGCTCCCTGCGCAACGCGGTGGGGATGGAGGCGTTCGCGGCTGTGCTCCTCACGATCAACGTGCGCCACAAGGGACGCGCCAGCCTTTACCTCATGGGGCTCTGACGGCGGTGGGCATCCGGCTCTTCGACACCGCGGCGCGGGCGCTGGTGCCGTTCGAGCCCGATCCCATCGTGCGCATGTACGTGTGCGGCATCACGCCGTACGACTCGACCCACCTCGGCCACGCGGCGACCTACCTCACGTACGACATCCTCACGCGCCGGCTCGAGGAGCTCGGCCACGAGGTGCGCATGGTGCGCAACGTCACCGACGTCGACGACTCGATCCTGCCCAAGGCGCGCGAGCTCGGCATCAACTACCTCGAGCTGGCCGACGCGGAGCTCGCCCGCTTCCGCACCGACATGGACGCGCTGGGCATGCGTCCCGCTGTACGCGGAGCCGCGCGCCACGGAGTCGGTGCCCGGGATGATCGGCATGGTCAACACGCTCCTCGACTCCGGCCACGCGTACCTCACGCACGGCACCGTGTACTTCGACGTGTCGACGTTCCCGCGCTTCGGCGAGCTCAGCCACTACCCGTACGAGCACATGGTGCGGCTGGCGCAAGCCCGAGGCGGCAACCCCGACGACCCGCACCGGCGCGATCCGCTCGACTTCGTGCTGTGGCAGGCGTCGCTGCCCGACGAGCCGGCGTGGCGCGCCCCGTTCGGTGTCGGACGTCCGGGGTGGCACGTGGAGTGCTCGGTGATGTCGATGGCGCTGCTCGGGCCCACGCTCGACCTCCACGGCGGGGGCACCGATCTGATCTTCCCGCACCACGAGTGCGAGGTCGCGCAGAGCGAGAGCGTGACCGGCCGGCCGTTTGCGAAGCACTGGATCCACTCGGCGATGGTCAGCTACGAGGGCGAGAAGATGTCGAAGTCGCTCGGCAACCTCGTGTTCGTGAGCGATCTGCTGAAGGTGGCCGACCCCCGCGCGATCCGGCTCGCGTTGATGCGCCATCACTACCGCGCCGGGTTCGAGTGGCACGACACGGATCTCGACGAGGGCAACGCGCTGCTGCACCGGTTGGTCACGGCGAGCGAGCGTCCCGACGGTGCGGATCCGCGTCCGTTCGCCGCGCGCGTGCACGCCGCGATCGACAACGACCTCGACGCGCCCAGGGCACTCGAAGCGATCGGTGAGCTCGCCGACGCGACGTTGTCGGGCGGCTCGGATACCACCGCGCCCGCCGTGCTCCACGAGCTCGGCGCCCTGCTCGGCATCGACCTCCACCGCCCGGTCAACTCCTGAACGGCGGAAGGTACTGACGTGATCGAGGTCATCGGACGCGCCGTGGTGCCGCAATCGCCGGAGGAGGTGCTCAGGTTCGTATGCGATCTCGAGCGCTACCGCGTCGCGGACAGGAAGATCGGCAAGATCATCCGGCAGCCCGTGTTGTCGGCCGATGGCACCGGCACGGCGCGTTCTCGCGGCCGCTGTCCGCGGCCTCCCCACACCGGCCGACACCAACGACGTGCACCTCCAGCGCTGGTCGCGCATCGACTTCACCGGATCGTCCGGCTCCTGGATGCGCAAGATCCTCGACTTTCACGGCTGGTTCACGTGTGAGGAGACCGACGCGGGCACGGTCGCCGAGCACGGTGAGCACTTCGACTTCCACCGGCCGGGGAGCTGGCTGATCGAACCGTTCCTGCGCAAATGGCTCGCCGCCGACATGGACAAGGAGATGACGCGCCTGGCCCGCTTGGTCGGTGCCACGGGCCCGACGCGAGCGAGCCCGAGCGCACGTAGACGCGTCAGGGCGCGCGCGGTACCGCTGGTAACGTCGCTGCTCATCATGAGTGACCAGGTGACGCTCACGTTGCCCGACGGCTCCACGCGCGACTACCCGCGAGGCATCACCGGTGGCGAGGTCGCCGTGTCGATCGGCCGTGGGCTCGCGAAAGCCGCGGTCGCGGCCAAGGTCGACGGCGAGGTCGTGGATCTCGGCGCGCCGATCGAGCGCGACGCCCCCGTCGCGATCGTCATCGCCGACTCCGACGATGGCCGCGAGGTGCTGCGCCACTCCGCTGCGCACCTCATGGCGCAGGCCGTCTTCGACCTGTTCCCGGGCGCGAAGTACGCCATCGGCCCCGCGATCGCGGACGGCTTCTACTACGACTTCGAGCTGCCCGACGGCGCCCGCTTCACCGACGACGATCTCGCGCGCATCGAGGCCCGCATGCGGGAGATCGTGAAGGAAGATCAGCTGTTCACGCGCGAAGAGCTCGACCGTGAGGCCGCGCTCGAGCTGTTCTCCGACCAGCCGTACAAGCTCGAGATCATCAAGCGGGCGAGCGTGGGCCAGGCAAGCGACGAAGACACGGTCGACATCGCGGAGGCCGGCGTGATCTCCGTGTACCGCAACCTGCGCGACGGCGACGACGTTGCGTACGTCGACCTGTGCCGCGGCCCGCATGTGCCGTCGACCGGCAAAGTGGGCGCGTTCAAGCTGCAGAAGCTCGCCGGCGCATACTGGCGCGGCGACGAGAAGCGCCCGATGCTGCAGCGCATCTACGGCACCGCGTGGGAGTCGAAGGCCGCGCTGGCCGAGCATTTGCACCGGCTCGAAGAAGCCGAGCGGCGCGACCACCGCAAGCTCGGCCTCGAGCTCGACCTGTTCTCGTTCCCCGAGGAGCTCGGCCCCGGACTCGCGGTGTGGCACCCGAAGGGCGCGATGGTGCGCAGCATCATGGAGGACTTCACGAGCGCCGAGCACGAACAAGCCGGGTATCAGCTCGTGTACACGCCGCACATCGCAAAGTCGGTGTTGTGGGAGACGAGCGGGCACCTCGGCTTCTACGCCGCCGCCATGTACCCGCCCATGGAGGTGGAAGGCGCCGACTACTACCCGAAGCCGATGAACTGCCCGTTCCATATCCTCATCTACCGCAGCCACCTGCGTTCGTACCGCGAGCTGCCGATGAAGCTGTTCGAGCTCGGCGCGGTGTACCGCTTCGAACGCTCGGGCGTGCTCCACGGTCTGCTGCGGGCGCGCGGCTTCACGCAGGACGACAGTCACATCTTCTGCGAGCCGCAGCAGATCGTGCCCGTGCTCACCGACCTGCTCGACTTCGTGCTGCGCATCCTGCGCACATTCGGGTTCGAGGAGTTCGAGGCCGACGTGTCGACCCGCCCCGAGGAGAAGTCGGTGGGCGCCGACGCGGACTGGAAGCTCGCCACTGACGCGTTGTTCGAGGCCATCGAAGCCTCGGGCATCGAGTACCAGGTCGCCGAAGGTGAAGGCGCGTTCTACGGACCCAAGATCGATATCCACGTACGTGACGCGATCGGGCGGCGCTGGCAGGTCTCGACGCTGCAAGTCGACTTCCAGATGCCGCATCGGTTCGAGCTGGCCTACGTCGGCGCCGATAACGAGCGCCACGAGCCGATCATGATCCACCGCGGATTGTTCGGCTCGGTCGAGCGCTTCTTCGGCATCCTGGTCGAGCACTACGCGGGCGCGTTCCCCGACGTGGCTCGCGCCGGTGCAGGTCGTGGTGCTGCCGGTTGCCGACCGCCACAACGTGTACGCATTCCGCGTCGCGGATCGCCTGAAGGCCGAGGGCGCCCGCGTCGAGCTGGTCGACGCCCACGCCGACACACTCGGCGCGCGCGTGCGTGATGCGAAGCTCCAGAAGGTGCCGTACGTGCTCGTGACCGGCGATGACGACGCCGAGCACGGCACCGTGGGCGTCAACCGGCGCGGCAGCGACCAGCCCGAGCGGGGGGTGAAGCTCGACGCGTTCACCGCCGAGCTCGCCGGAGCGACACGCGAGCGCGTGGGTGACGCTCGAGCGCCTGTGGGCCCCTTGGCGTGCCACGTACGTCGCCGGCGTGGGTGATGGCCCGACCGGGCGCGGACGACTGCTTGTTCTGCGAGCTTGCCGCACCGTCGGACGACTCGCTGGTGGTCGAGGGCGACGACCTCGTGTTCGTGGTGCTCAACGCGTTCCCGTACACGTCTGGTCACGTGTTGGTTGCGCCCCGTCGCCACGAAGCCGACCTCGAAGGCCTGAACGGCGACGAGAGCGCCGCGTTCATGGCGATGACGCAACGCGTGATCGTCGCGTCGAAAGCAGCGTACTCGCCCGACGGGCTCAACGTGGGCGTCAACCTCGGCCGGTCCGCGGGCGCCGGCATACCGGGCCACGTGCATCTCCACGTGCTGCCGCGGTGGGGCGGCGACACCAATTTCATGACCTCGATCGCCGAGGCCCGCGTGCTATCCGAGGATCTGCACACGACGTGGCAGAAGCTCCGAGACGCCTGGCCGCCGTCGTAACGATTACGGTGCGCGGCGATGGCCCACAGCGACGCACCGCACGCTGACGCGCTGCCCGAGGATCTCGACGTCACCGTGTACGTCGGGCCCTACGTGTTTCCCGACATCACGCGCCGCCGCATCCCCGCGGTGATGTACCTGGTCGTCGCGGCCGCGCGCGTCGCGGGGTACGTCCTGACGAACAACCAGGGTGCGCTCGTGGCGGCGATTCTTCTCACACTGATCGCGGCGTACCACTTCGCTGCCGCGTACCACCTCGCGATCGACCAGACCGAGGCGTTGGTCATCGCGACCCGCACCGTCGGCTTTCCCGTCGGCCATGCCTCCGCGCAGCTTGCGTGGCGCGGTCTGCGGAGCCGTCCGGCGTGGCGCATCCTGCTGTACAGCGCGGACTCGCCACCTTCCACGCGTGGGTTGGTGGAGCTCGACGCGGTCGAGGGTCACGTCATGGGCGAGTACACCGAAGACAACCCGGAGGACTGGTCGGCGTACGGCGTGCGCGACGAGACGTAGGCCCGCTCAGCCGCCACGTCGATCTGAAGTGTTGCAAGACCGGGCACGTTGGCGTCGTGGCGCAGACGGTCGAGCGTGTGACGGTCGTGCTTCAGGTACGCGTCGAGGAAGTCGAGCGACACCCGGCACTCGATCGCGCCCGGGATCGCGGCACCAGTCGTTCCGGTACTTGTTGCCGGCGAGCTGGAAGTTGTGAGTGGTGTTGTGCAGCGTCACGAACGCCTTGGGCGGCGCGGCCTTCGGGTACTCGCCGTCGGAGCACTCGTAGGGCACGTTCCGGTCGGCGTCGCCGTGCACGAGGAGCAGGGGCGGTGTGCCCGGCGAGTGAAAGAAGCCGGTCGACTTGGTGTTGAACGCGCACCCTGACTCCACGACCGATGCCTTCACTCTGGAGTCGCGGCAAGTTGTCGCTGTGACTGAACGCGACGGTCGTGACCGCGCCTTGTGAGTGGCCCGCTGCGCCGATGCGCGTCGAGTCGATGAGCTCGTGCATCCAGCTCTTGTGATCGCGGTTCATCCGCAGTACCTGATCGAGCACGAAGTGCGCGTCGCCCGGCTCCTCGGGGATGTCGACGATCGAGTCGGGTCCGCTCATCTCGACCCGCTGCCCGCGACGGCACCTCGCCGCACTGCCGTTTGCGTGCTTGGGTCCGAGACCGATCGCTTGGGCTCGTACACACGACAACGAGGTGGACAGCGGATAGGTGGGCGAGACGACCACGTAGCCGGCCTTCACCCAGCCCGGTGCGTCGGGGGGCAGGTGCTGGCCGTCGCCGCCGGTGCCGTGGCTATAGAGCACGACGGGGAACGGGCGCCCGGATCGCAGCGGATGGCCGTGGCGGTCGGCCGGATACCAGACCGAGGTGACCAACGTGCGCGACGGCTCGGCCTTCGGGTGGTACTTCGTGACGCGTGTCGAGCGGCTGTGGTCGACGAAGGTCACCGTGCGCATTCCGATGCGAGGCGGCGGCGACGACCGTGAGCTGACGCTCGCAACTGCGCCCGGCGCGTTCACGGCCGTCGCGAGCACGATACCGAATACCGCAGCGCGTGCAACGCGCGGCGCGGAGGTGCCTGAGCGATGCGTTCCGGTCACGGTGATGAGGGCGCCGGCGTGCATCAGATCAGGAGTCTTCGCGGGCGAAGTAGCGGGTGTAATGCAATGCGCTGGATTCCCCCTCCCAGCGCGGTCTGGGACTTTTGAGCAGGTCTATGGAGGCGTGCTCCTGGTGGATGACGGTCAGAGAGTCGTCGTAGAGCACGCTGAGCCCAAGGTCGCGGCAACACTCGGCGAGGAAGATCTCTTCGCCGAGCAAGAAGGACTTGTAGTCAAGGCTTCCTCCCGCCTCGAAGTAGTGGTGCGAAAGGACGACGAACGCGCCGTGCCCTGCGTCCAGCGCGTTCACGGCTGTTGCGGGCACCACACCGAGCGCGGCTGTGCGCGCGACGTCGCGCGCACGTCAGGCGGTCTTGGCCTGCTCGGCGGCGGCGCGCATCTTGTCGGCGAGGTGTGCGGGCATCGGGTCGTAGTGGGAGTGCTCGATCGTGAAGCGACCGCGTCCACCCGTGCGTGAACGCAAGTCGATCGCGTACCGCAGGAGCTCTGACGTCGGTACCTGGGCGACGATCTCGACCTCGCCGTGACCGATCGAGCTCGAACCCTGGATGCGGCCCCGCTTCGAGTTGAGGTCGCCCATGATGTCGCCCAGGCTGACTTCGGGAGCGGTCACGACGAGCTCGCTGATCGGCTCGAGGAGGATCGGACCCGCCTTGGCCATCGCCTCCTTGAAGCCGATCGACCCGGCCATCTTGAAGCTCATCTCCGACGAGTCGACCGAGTGGTACTTGCCGTCGAAACAGGTGACGGCCACGTCGACGACCGGGTAGCCGAACACGCCGCCGCGCTGCATCGCGTCGATCACGCCCTTCTCGACGGCCGGAATGAACTGGCGGGGGATCGCGCCGCCGACGATCTTGTCGATGAACTCGAACCCTGTGCCGCGGTCTTTGGGCTCGACGCGGACGAACGCCACGCCGAACTGGCCGTGACCGCCGGTCTGCTTCTTGTACTTGCCTTCGGCCTCGGCCGTGTCGGTGATCGTCTCGCGGTACGCGACCTTCACGGGTTCGGTTTCGACCTCGACGCCGAACTTGCGGTGCAACTTCTCGAGCGCGATCGACACGTGCGTCTCACCCATCCCGCGCAGCAGTGTCTGATGCGTCTCGGCGTTGCGCTCGAGCCTGATCGCCGGATCTTCGTCCTGAAGCCGGTGCAGCACGTTGGCGAGCTTGTCTTCGTCGTTCTTGGACTTCGGATGGATCGCGACAGCGAGCACGGGTTCGGGGGGCTCAAACGGCTCGACGGTGAGCTCGGCGCCCCGCGTGCCCAGCACGTCGCCGGTCGTGGTGTCGGTGAGCTTCGCAACGGCAGCGATGTCACCCGCGGGCACTTCGCGCACCGACTCCTGCTCCTTGCCGCGCATCATCGTGAGCTGGTGGAGCCGCTCATCGGTCACGGTGCGGCCGTTGACGAGCGAGGCGTCGGTCTTGACGGTCCCCTGCAGCACCTTGAACAGGTTCACCCGGCCGACGTACGGGTCGACGATCGTCTTGAACACGAACGCGGCCGGCGCGCTGTCGCCGTTGCCGGTCACGACGGGCTCGGGCCCGTCTTCGACCATGAAGCGTGCGAGGCGGTCGATGCCGATGAGCTTCGTGGCGCTGCCGACGAGCACAGGGAACACGCTCGCCGCGGCCATGCCCTTCGCCAGCGCGTGCTCGAGCTCGGCCACGCCGAGTGTCTCGTCGTCGAGGTAGCGTTCGGTGAGATCGTCGTCGGCCACGACGATGCCCTCGACGAGCGCGTCGTGCACCGAGTGCTCTTCGGGCGCGAGGTCGTCGGGAATCGGGCCGGGCTCGCCGGTGCCGCTGCCGTTGTACGTGACGGCGGTGTCGCTGAGCAGGTCGATCACGCCATGGAAGTGATCTTCCTCGCCGATCGGCAGCTCGAGCGGCGCGACGCCGGCGCCGAACTTGTCCTTCAGGTCGTCGAGCGTGCGCTGAAACGACGCGCGCTCCCGGTCGAGCTTGTTGATGAAGATCGCGCGCGGATCGCGCGCTCCTCGGCCAGGCGCCACGCGATCTCGGTCTGCACCTCCACGCCCTCGACGGCCGACACGACGAAGATCGCGAGGTCGGCGGCGCGCAGCGCTGCGGCGACGTCACCCACGAAGTCGGCGTAGCCCGGCGCGTCGAGCAGATTCACTTTGTGGCCTTCGTGCTCGAATGGGGCCAGCGCCAGCGACACCGAGATCCGGCGTCGCGCCTCCTCCGGATCGAAGTCGCAGACGGTGTTGCCGTCTTCGACCTTGCCCATGCGGGGAACCGTGCCGGTGACGAAGAGGAGCGCTTCTGCCAGCGTCGTCTTGCCTGCTCCGCCGTGGCCGACGAGCGCCACGTTACGGATCTTCGTCGTCGGGTACGTCTGCACGTTGCGACCCCCTGGTTGATCCGAAGCGAGTGGGCTGATTCTAGGCAGGGGAGTTTCTCTGCGTCCTCCGGTGAAAAACACCCGGGTGGTACCGTGGAGTTCGACGTCCGCAATTTCGGAGGACACGGCAATGCTCAACGGACGCTGGCGCGACAAGGTCGAGCATGGACTGTCGCCCGTCGGCCAAGGCTTGCAGCGCGCCGGTGTCACCGCCGACTGGCTCACGGTGCTCGGGCTCGCGTTCTCGGTCGCGACTGCGCTGCTCATCGCCAACGGCTATCTGATCCTTGCCGTCGTGGGTCTCATCTTCACCGGCCTGCCCGACATCCTCGACGGCTCGGTCGCGCGCCACAGCGGCAAGGCCGGCCCGCGCGGGGCGTTCTTCGATTCCGTGGCCGACCGGGTCTCCGATGCCGTGCTGCTCGGTGGCGTCGCGTGGTATCTCGCCGACCGCAGCGTGTACGGACCGATCCTCGCGCTCGCGGCGGTCGCGCTCTCCATGCTCGTGTCGTACGAGCGGGCGAAGGCCGAGTCGCTCGGCTTCTCGGCGAATGGTGGTCTCATGGAGCGGGCGGAGCGGCTCGTGCTGCTCGGTATCGGGCTCGCGTTCGGCATCCTGATACCGGTCCTGTGGGTGATGGTGGTGCTCACTGCGATCACCGCGATCCACCGCTTCGTGATGGTGTGGCGTCAGGCCACCCTCGGCGCCGCGGCCACGGCCGGCGCGAAGCCGTCGGCGGCGCAGGCGCGAAAGCTCTCCGAGTGGTGGGCAGCGCGCCGGCCCGGCAGCGAGCCCGGCCGGCGACACTCGTCGCGGCCGAAGCGCCAGCGCACCCGTCCCTGAGTCCGATGGCCGAATCCGTCGGCGCCCGAGCGCTGTACCTCGGGTACCGCGCGGGCTCCGGCGTCGCCCGGCGCGTGCCCGAGCGTGTGGGGTCGAGGGTCGTTCCGCGGTTGGGCCGCGTGTTGGGGTTCGCGATGATGGAGCGCCGCAGGCAGGTCGAGCGCAACCTGCACCGGGTGTGCGGTCCGCAGCTTCGCGGCGCTGCCCTGCATCGCATGGTCAACCAGGTGTTCGAGTCGTACCGCGCGGTATTGGAACGAGCTCTTCCGGCTGCCCGACATGGCCAGGGGCGATCTCGAGCCGTTGGCCGACGTGGTCGGCTACGAGCACATCGCCGATCCGATCGCCGCGGGGCAGGGCGTGATCCTGGCGCTGCCGCACATGGGCAACTGGGACTTCGCCGGCGCGTGGCTCGCCAATCGTGGCCACAAGCCACTGGCCGTGGCGGAGCCGGTCGAGCCACCCGAGCTGTTCGACTGGTTCGTCGAGCAGCGACGGCGGATCGGCATCGACATCGTGGGCCTCGGTCCCGACGCCGCGCTGGCAGCGTTCAACGCGTTGGCTGACGTCAAGGCCGTGTGTCTGCTTTGTGACCGCGACCTCACCCGCGAGGGCGTCCCGGTCGACTTCTTCGGCGAGCGCACCACGATCCCGGCCGGTCCCGCGATGCTGGCGCTGCGCTCGGGGGCACCGCTCGTCCCCGTGGGAACCTTCTTCCTGCCCCGCGGGCGCCATCGACTCGTGATCGGGCCGCCGGTGCCGACCGAGCGCGAGGGCCGGTTCCGCGACGACGTCTCCCGCATCACGCAGCTGCTCGCGTACCGCTTCGAAGCGCTGATCCGCCAGGCGCCGGAGCAGTGGCACCTGCTCCAACCCAACTGGCCGAGCGATCTCGAGGCCGCCGGGAATGGAGCGCGGGGAGCACCGTCGTGCGGGTGATGGTGATCTGCCCGTACTCGCTGTCGGTCTTCGGCGGGGTGCAGGGCCAGGCGATGGGCCTGACCCGGTCGTTGCGCGAGCTGGGCGTCGACGCTCGTCTCATCGGGCCGTGCGACGGCCCGCCCCCGGAGCCGGGGATCACGAGCGTGGGGCCCAGCACGCGCGTGTCGAGCAACGGTTCGATCGCGCCGGTCGCGGCCGGCAAGGCAGTCGCGAGCCGCACGCTCGAAGCGATCCGGGCGTTCGAACCCGATGTGTTGCATCTCCACGAGCCGCTGTGTCCCGGACCCACGCAAGCAGCGATCATGGGTACCGATCTGGCGATGGTCGGCACGTTCCATGCGTACTACGAGGGCGACAGCAACAGCTGGTACGGGGCACTGCGGATGCCGCTCCAGCCGCTGTTCGAGAAGCTGACCGTGCGCACCGTGGTGTCGAAGGAGGCGCAGGAACAGGTGGAGTCGGTGTTCGGCGGCGCGTGCGAGATCCTGCCCAACGGCGTCGACGTCGGCCGGTTCGCGAAAGCGGCTCCGTGGCCGTCGCGCGAGCCCGCGGTGCTGTTCGTCGGGCGGCACGAGCCCCGCAAGGGTCTGGCGGTGCTGCTCGACGCGTGGGCGGAGCTCGACCGTGACGCGATCCTTTGGATCGTCGGTGACGGTCCGGAGACCGACGAGCTCCAGGGCCGCAAGGTGCGCAACGTCGAGTGGCTGGGACGCATCTCCGACGAGGAGCTGGCGCGACGTGAGCGCGGTGCCGTCATCTTCTGCGCGCCGTCAACCGGCGGAGAATCGTTCGGGGTCGTGTTGCTCGAGGCCATGGCCGCGGGTGCGGCCGTCGTCGCCTCCGATATCTCCGGCTACCGGGCGGTCGCGCGTCCCGAGCACGAAGCCCTTCTCGTGCCGCACGACGATGCCGGCGCGCTCCGCGATGCGCTCCGCCGCACGCTCGACGAGCCGCGTGCCGCGTGCGGAGCTGGTCGCGGCCGGTGAGCAGCGCGCGGCCGAGTTTTCGATGCGCCGGCTCGCGGAGCGGTTCGTGCCGGTCTTCGAGACGGCCGTCAATCAGGCGCCCACGCTCGCCGCGGCGCGGGCGTCGATGACCGCGGCAAGCGTCGAGCAGCTGGCTGTCGAGCTCGCCGGGCTCGTACACGTTGCGGTCGCGCCGCACCTCGGCGGGCCCGCGGCACACGTGCGCGTCGGCCGCGCGCCCGGTGGCGACGCCACGCTGGCCATCGACGAGATCGCGGAGACGGTCGTCGAGACCCGCTTGGCGGCGGCCGGCGACATCGGCTTCTACTCCGAAGACCGCGGCTTGGTCACCTACGGCAACCAGCGCGCGTTCTTCGTGATCGATCCGGTCGACGGCACCCGCCCCGCCGCCGCCGGGCTCGAGTCGTGCTGTGTATCGATTGCCGTCGTGCCGCCCTCCGAGGACGCACGTCTTGGCGACGTGTCGTTCGGCGTCGTCGAGGAGCTCAAGACCGGCCAGCGGTTCTCGGCCCGCCGCGGTGCCGGCGCGCACTGCACGACCGCGGACGGCACCGTGGTGCTGCCGGAGCCGTCGGCCAATACCGACCTGTCGGCGCTGTTCTGGACCGCGGGGCTCCGCGGCCGTGCGGCCGTCCCCACGACCATCGTGCTCGAGGAGTTGATCGACGGGTCGGGGATGGGCGGCGGCTTCTTCGATCTCGGCTCGGCGGCGTTCAACCTGACGCGGCTCGCGACCGGCCAGCTCGACGCGTACGTCGACGTGGGGCGGCGCGTCGTCGACGAGGTGCCCGCCACCGAGGCCGCGTTCCTCGCGGCGGGGGAAGGCTCCCTCTGCACCAACTTTCCCTACGACATCGCCGCCGCGGCGCTGATCGTGGAGGAGATCGGGTGCGTCATCACCCACGCCGACGGGCGGCCCCTGCACGACCACCCCGCGGTGGGCTCGTCACGTGGTCATGGCATCGCCGTGCTCGCGGCGTCCAACCCCGAGCTGCACCATTTGCTCCTGGAGGCCGTCGACCGGGGCCTCGAACGGCTCCGCACCCGGCTCCCGGCACTCGGCCTGACGGGCAGCGTGGCCGGTCGCACGTAACGCACCGGCGGCGCCGGGACCAAGCGACTCGTTTACTCGAGGAATCCGCTCGGTATTTGCCGGTAATACCTCGAGTAAACGCATGGGGGGCGGTCGTCGCGTGCGAGGGGGGCGCGACGCTCGACCCTATGATTGGCGCCGTCCCCTGAGCAGGAGTCTCGCTGTGACTTTCGGAATCATCATCGCTGTCGTCGTCGTGCTGCTTGTGCTGACGTTGATCCTCGCGTTCAACGGGCTGGTCCGTCGGCGCAACAAGGTCGACAACGCCTACTCGCAGATCGACGTGCAACTCAAGCGCCGCCACGACCTGATCCCCAACCTGGTGGAGACGGTCAAGGGCTACGCCGCGCACGAGAAGGGCACCTTCGAGGCGGTCACCAACGCCCGTGCCAACGCGATCAACGCGGGACAGTCGGGCACCCCGGCGCAGCAGGCGCAGGCGGAGAACGTGTTGAGCGGCGCCCTGAAGAGCTTGTTCGCGGTCGCCGAGGCGTACCCCGACCTCAAGGCGAACCAGAACTTCCTCAGCCTCCAAGAGGAGCTGACGTCGACCGAGGACCGGATCGCCTACTCGCGGCAGTTCTATAACGACAGTGTGCTGTCCTACAACAACAAGATGCAGACGTTCCCGAGCGTGTTGATCGCGGGGATGTTCCACTTCGAGAAGCGCGAGTTCTTCGAAGGCGACCCCGAGGCGACCGGCCCCGTGAAGGTCGAGTTCTAGGTAAACGCCCTGTACGAGCAGCAGATCGCGCGCAACAAGCGCAAGACGTTCGTCCTTCTCGCCTTCTTCGTCGTGCTGGTCGGCGGCGTGGCGATCGCGCTCGGTTACTTGCTGGGCGGCGGTGTCGCGATCGTGCCGATCGCGATCGTGCTCGCGATCATCCTCGCGTGGAGCAGCTACTTCTATTCCGACAAGATCGCGCTCGCCGCGAGCCGGGCGAAGCCGGCCGACGGGCCCGAGTACCAGCGCTATCACAATCTCGTCGAAGGGCTGTGCATCGCCGCGGGGCTTCCGAAGCCGCGGCTGTACGTGGTCGACGACCCGGCGCCCAATGCGTTCGCGACCGGCCGCAACCCGAAGCACGCTGCGCTCGCGGTAACCACGGGCCTGCTGCAGATGATGAAGCGCGTCGAGCTCGAAGGCGTGATCGCGCACGAGCTGAGCCACGTGAAGAACTACGACATCCTCGTGTCGACGATCGCGGTTACTGCGGTCGGCGCGATCGCGCTGATGGCCGACCTCGGCCTGCGCTTCATGTGGT
Organism: uncultured Actinomycetes bacterium; assembly: GCA_963813635.1. Taxonomy (GTDB): domain Bacteria; phylum Actinomycetota; class Acidimicrobiia; order IMCC26256; family JBBRZM01; genus JBBRZM01. Next base: position 840,424 of record CAWEZO010000007.1, read on the forward strand.
TCGGCGGCCGGAGTAGCCGCAGGGACAGCGCCGATTCGGGCGGCATCGGGATCATTTTGGTGGTCCTGGCGTTCGCGCTGCTGTTGCTGGCGCCGTTCGTCGCGCAACTGATGCAATTCGCGATGAGCCGGAAACGCGAGCTGCTGGCCGACGCGAGTGGGGTGGCCCTCACGCGTTATCCACCGGGGCTGTGTTCGGCGCTCGAGAAGCTCCAGGGCGACCAAGCGGTGGTGCACTACGCGACGCGGGCCACGGCGCAGCTCTGGATCGAGTCGCCACTCGACCGCGGCAAAGAGGCAGAAGCAGAGAAGGGCAAGAAGGGCTCGTGGCTCAATCGGGCCTTCGACACTCATCCGCCGCTCGAGGAGCGGATCCGAATTCTCAAGGAGATGTGATCGTGCGTCGTCGTCGAACGGTGGGGATAGCAGCGATGGTCGCGATCGTCGTCGCGCTCGCAGCGTGCGGGGGCGGTGGCAGCTCCAAGGCCAAGAAAGCGACCGCGACCACAACGGCGGGCCCGCCGACCGCGCCGTTGACCGGGCTGCCGGTGACCGGCAACCTCCCTGTGCGCCCCGCGCTCGAGGTCAAGATCGCCAACAACGTCGAAGTGCGACCCCAGACCGGACTAGACGAAGCCGACGTGGTCTACGAGGAACGGGTCGAGGGCTCGTTCACGCGCCTGCTCGTGATCTTCCACTCCCAGCTTCCGGATTCTGTCGGGCCGATCCGCTCGGTGCGGTTCACCGACCCCGACGTCGTGTGGCCGCTCGGCGGAGTGTTCGCGTTCTCGGGTGGGGCGCCGGGCCCGCTGGCCGCGATCCGTCAGGCGCCGGTGCGACTCGTCACCGAAAACGACAGCGCGGCGATGTTCCGCGACAAGTCCAAGAGCAAGACCGTGGAGTTCACGCTGTACGGCCATCCGTCCGCGATGCTCGCCGGCGGCGCCGACAAGCCCGCGCCCCGCCCGCGCTGTTCAGCTACCTCGGTACGGGCGCGACGTTCGCCGGCGACCCCGTCATCTCCGTACAGGTCCCGATGTCGCCTGATGCCACGTTCCGGCCCACCTACACCTGGGACGCCGCGTCGAAGTCGTGGCTGCGCAGCGTCAACGGCAGGCCGTCGAAGGCGTTCGACGGCAAGCAGATCGCACCGGCCAACGTGGTGCTCCAGTTCACCAACTACCAGGGCGGCGCCGGCTCGTCGGGCGCCAAGGGCGTGACCGTGGGCGAGGGCGAGGCGTGGGTGTTCGCCGACGGCAAGGTCGCGAAGGGCAAATGGATACGCCCCGGCAAGACGAAACCCGCGAAGTACGTTGACGCCGCGGGCAAGCCGATCAAGCTCGTGCCCGGCATCACGTGGGTGCAGCTCGTGCCGCAGGGTGAGGTACCGGTCGTCGTCGCGCCACCACCGCCGCCGCAAACCACGCCGACCACCGGTCGCTAGGAATTCTCCCTGGGGGAGCGCGGGGGCGGGTCGGTAGACTCGCCGCTATGGCTGCCGAACGCGCGACGGGCACTGCCCGCGTCAAGCGCGGCCTCGCCGAGATGTTGCGGGGCGGCGTCATCATGGACGTCGTCACCGCGGAGCAGGCCCGCGTCGCCGAGGGCGCCGGCGCAGTCGCGGTCATGGCGCTCGAACGGGTGCCGGCCGACATCCGTCGCGATGGCGGCGTTGCGCGCATGAGCGACCCGTCGATGATCGAGGGCATTCAGCAGGCGGTGACGATCCCGGTCATGGCCAAATGCCGCATCGGCCATTTCGCCGAGGCCCAGGTGCTCGAATCGCTCGGTGTCGACTACATCGACGAGTCGGAGGTGCTCACGCCCGCCGACGAGGCCCATCACGTCGACAAATGGACGTTCACGGTCCCCTTCGTTTGCGGCGCGACCAATCTCGGCGAGGCGCTGCGGCGGATCTCCGAAGGCGCGTGTCTGATCCGTTCCAAGGGTGAAGCCGGTACGGGCAACATCGTCGAAGCCGTGCGCCACCTGCGGTCGATCCTGGGTGACATCCGGCAGCTGACCGTGGCCGACCCGGCCGAGGTGTTCGCGTGGGCGAAGCAGCTGCGTGCGCCCGTCGACCTCGTCGCCGAAGTTGCCGAGCGCGGCGAGCTGCCGGTGCCGTTGTTCTGCGCCGGAGGTATCGCGACACCGGCTGACGCGGCGCTCGTGATGCAGCTCGGTGCACAGGCAACGTTCGTCGGCAGTGGCATCTTCAAGTCGTCCGACCCGCCGACGCGCGCGAAAGCGATCGTCGAGGCGACCACCCACTTCCACGATCCGGCGATTGTCGCGAAGGTCTCGCGCGGCCTCGGCGAGGCGATGCCCGGCGAGGAGATCGACACGCTCGACGTGAAGCTCTCCGAGCGAGGCTGGTAATGACCGCGAGGCCTCCAGGTGTCGCGCCGTCCTCCGACGGCTGACGCGCGGGCGAGCCGATGAAGATCGGCGTTCTCGCATTGCAAGGGGCGTTTCGCGAGCATCGTGAGGTGCTCGACGCGCTCGGCGCCGAGCCGGTGGAGGTCCGCACCCCCCAACAGCTGAGCGGGCTCGACGCGTTGTTCCTGCCCGGCGGCGAGTCCACCACGATCGCGAAGCTCCTCGACACCTCGGCACTGCGCCCGTCGTTGGAGCTTGCCTTGCAGGACGGGCTCCCCGTGTTCGGCACGTGTGCCGGCCTGATCCTGCTCGCGACCGACGTGCTCGACGGCCGGCCCGACCAGCGCTCGTTGGGCGTGCTCGACTGCACGGTGCGGCGGAACGCGTACGGCACCCAGCTCGCGTCGTTCGAGGCCGAGCTCGAGATCGACGGGCTCGCCGGCGGTCCGTTCCCGGGCGTCTTCATTCGCGCGCCCGTCGTCGAGGCGGTGGGCGACTCGGTTGATGTGCTAGCTGTGCACGAAGGACGCGCGGTCCTGATTCGGCGCGGCCCGGTGTGGGCGGCAACGTTCCACCCGGAGCTCTCGGGTGATCTCCGGCTGCACCAACGCTTTCTGCGGGAGGTGGCGTAGATGTCCGGCCATTCGAAATGGCATTCGATCAAGCACCAGAAGGGCGCGGCCGACGCGGCGCGGGGCAAGGTCTTCGCCCGGCTGGCGCGTCAGCTCGAGGTCGCGGCCCGCACGGGTGGGAGCGACATCGAAGGCAACTCGGCGCTGCGCACGATGGTGCAGAAGGCGCGTGACGCTTCGATGCCGAAAGACAACATCGAGCGCGCTATCAAGCGCGGCACGGGCGAGCTCGAAGGTGTCACGTACGAAGAGGTGAGCTACGAGGGTTACGCGCCCCATGGTGTCGCGGTGTTCGTGGAGTGCCTCACCGACAATCGCAACCGCACCGGCTCCGAGGTGAAGAACGCCTTCACCCGCAACGGGGGTTCGCTCGCCGCGCCCGGCGCGGTGTCATGGCAGTTCGAGCGAAGGGGCGTGATCATGCTCGACAAGTCGGCCGCCGGCGAAGACGACCTGATGCTCGCAGCGCTCGAGGCGGGTGCGGAAGACGTCGAGGATCAAGGCGACACCTGGCAGGTCAGCACCCAAGCGACCGACCTCCACACGGTGCGCAGCGCGCTCGACGCGGCGGGGATCGCGATCACGAGCGCCGACCTCACGATGATGCCGACCACCGCGGTGCTCCTCGACGACCAGTCGAGCGCCAAGTCGGTGCTGCGGGTGATCGACGCGCTCGAGGAGCACGACGACGTGCAAAACGTCTACGCCAACTTCGACATCCCAGACTCGGTGCTCCAATCGGTGGTGGCCTGATGGCCGCGCCCGACGTGGGGGACCAGGCACCCGACTTCACCCTGCCCGGAATCGAGAACGGCGACGTGCACGACTTCGTCTTGTCGTCGTATCGCGGTCAGAAGGTGGTGCTCGCGTTCTACCCCGGCGACGACACGCCGGGTTGCACGCGTCAGATGTGCTCGTACCGCGACAATTTCGAAGACTTCGAACGCGCCAAAGCGGTGCTGCTCGCGATCTCGCCCCAGGACATCGACAGCCACCGGAAGTGGGCGGAGAAGCGCGGCTTCACGTTCCCGCTGTTGGCCGACACCGACAAGAAAGCGATCGATGCGTACGGTGTGGGCGCGCCATTGATCAACGTACGCCGCTCAGTCTTCCTCGTCGACGAGCAGGGGATCGTGCGTTACAAGCACGTCGCGATCCTCGGTGCGATGTTTCAGAAGTCGGATCATCTCGCGAAGGTCATGGAGACCATGTGATGGATGTCGAAGGCGCGCAGGCGTTCATCCGCGAACACCACCACGCGGTGCTCGCGACCCGGCGGTCCGATGGTCGTCCGCAGATGTCGCCGATTGTCTGCAGCATCGGCGACGACGGCGCGGTGTGGGTGAGCAGCCGCGAGACCGCCGTGAAGACCAAGAACCTGCGGCGCGATCCGCAGGCATCGCTCTGTGTGCTCAGCGACGAGTTCATGGGTGAATGGGTGCAGGTCGACGGCCGAGCCGAGATCGTCTCGCTGCCCGACGCGATGGAGATGCTGGTCGATTACTACCGCTCGATCTCGGGTGAGCACCCCGACTGGGACGAGTACCGCGCCGCGATGCAGACCCAGCAGCGCGTGATCCTGCGCATCACGATCGAGCGCGCCGGCCCCAACGTCAGCGGCTGACCGGCTTCGTGCGTGCTCGACACACGTCGCCGCGCGCCATTCTCGGCAGGGTTTTCGACCGTCACGGTCGATAACTCATCCCAGAACGGTGAGGTTGGCACAGCCCGAACCGTTCCTCGTTCATCGAGTGGCGCGGTGCACGCGCCGCGTTGCGGTTCCGAGCTTTTGCGGCGCGGCCCGATAGGCTCCCGCGACCGGACGGAAAGGCGAACGGCGTGCGGATATCGGTCACGGTCAACGACACGGTGCGCACTGACGACGTCGAGCCGCGGTTGTTGCTGGGTCAGTATCTGCGCGAAGTCGAGGGACTGACCGGCACGAAGATCGGTTGTGATACGTCGTCGTGCGGCGCCTGCACCGTGTTGCTCGACGGCGAGTCGGTGAAGTCGTGCACGATGCTCGCGGTCCAGGCCGACGGCAAGAGCGTCACCACTATCGAAGGCCTGGCCGGCGACGGCGGGTTCCACCCGGTGCAGACGGCCTTCCAGGAGCATCACGGGATCCAGTGCGGGTTCTGCACCGCGGGCATGGTCATGGCGACCGTGTCGCTGCTCGACGAGGTCCCCGACCCCACCGGGCGCGACGTGCGACTCGGGCTCGAAGGCAACCTCTGCCGCTGCACCGGCTACCACAACATCGTGCAGGCGGTGCTGGCCGCGGCCGGCGGAGGCGCGCCGTGATCCCGGCGCCGTTCGACTACATGCGGGCGGAGACCGCCGACGAGGCGCTTGGCGCGCTTGCCGAGCACGGCGACGGCGCGAAGTTGCTTGCGGGAGGGATGTCGTTGCTGCCGCTGATGAAGCTGCGCTTTGCCACGCCGTCCATGCTCGTCGACATCGGGCGGCTGCGTGACCTGTCATACGTCCGCGACGGCGGCGATCACATCGCGATCGGCGCGTTGACGCGGCACCGCGACCTCGAGACCAGCCCGGTGCTGGCCGAGCAGTGCGACGCGATCAGGGCGGTCGCGGGCGAAGTGGGCGACAACCAGGTGCGCCACCGCGGCACGATCGGGGGCTCGGTCGCGCACGGCGATCCGGCGTCCGACCTGCCGGCCGTGCTCCTCGCACTCGATGCGACGTTCATCGCACGAGGTTCGGCGGGTGACCGGGCCATTGCCGCTGCCGACTTCTTCGAGGGCTTTCTGGAGACCGCGCTGCGGCCCGACGAGCTGCTCGCCGAGATTCGGGTGCCGAAGCTGGCCGCGGCGCGGAGCTCGTATCAGAAGTTCAACCGGCGGGCCCAGGACTGGGCCATCGTCGGCGCGGTCGCGGTACGTCCCGACAGAGCGGCGGCTCGCGTCGCGCTGGTCAACATGGGTACCACGCCCGTGCGCGCCGGCGCCGTCGAGCCGCGCGCTCGCCGATGGCGCGACGATTGCCGACGCGGCGCAGCACGCGGCCGACGGCACCGACCCGCCGACCGACCTCAACGCCACGCCCGAGTTCCGCGAACATCTCGCCCGTGTGCTCGTGCGCCGGGCATTGGAGGCAGCATCCTGACGGTCGCGAGCGTTGTCTTGGCAGCAGGCCGGGGGTCCCGCGCCGCCGGCGACACCCCGAAGCCCGTCCTGGTGCTCGCGGGGAGACCACTGGGGGAGTGGGCCCTCGAAGCGGCGCGAACGAGTGGCGTGCACCCCGTGGTGCTCGTCGTCGGCCATCAGGGCCCGCGGCGTGCGGCGCGTCGCGCCAGAGGGCGTGATGATCGTCGAAGCGCGCAGCTGGCGGCGCGGGCTCGCGCACAGTCTTCGTGCCGGTCTGCGTGCACTCGACGGCTGGATGGAGGTGACGGCGGTCTGTGTCGGTCTCGCCGACCAGCCGCTCGTCGGCGCCGATGCGTACCGGCGGCTTGTTGCCGCGCACGAGGAAGGTGCTGCACTCGCAGTCGCAACGTATGACGGCGTTCGCGGCAACCCGGTGCTCATCGCCCGCAGCCTGTGGCCCGAAGCCTTGGCGCTCGACGGCGACGAAGGCGGCCGTGTGCTCATGCGCCACCACCCCGTGGTCGAAGTCGATTGCTCGGGCACGGGGAGCCCGTTCGACGTCGACACGCTCGACGACCTCGCCGCGATTCAGGGAGCGTTCAGGCACTGATGCAGATCGAGGACCAGTTCCGCGTGCCGGTGCCGATCGACGATGCCTGGCGGTTGCTGCTCGACATCGAACGGATCGCACCCTGCCTCCCCGGCGCGCAGCTCCAAGAGGTCGAGGGCGACGAGTATCGCGGCGTGGTCAAGGTGAAGGTCGGTCCGATCACGGCCCAGTACAAAGGCGCAGCGCATCTGGAGCAGGTCGATGACATTGCGCACACCGCGGTGCTCCGAGCCATCGGCCGCGACACGCGCGGCCAGGGCAACGCGTCGGCCGCGGTCAAGCTGTCGATGCGGGCCGATGGCGACGCGACGGTCGTGAGCATCGACACCGACCTCGCCATCACGGGCAAGGTCGCCCAGTTCGGCCGGGGCGTGCTCGCCGACGTGTCCGCGAAACTGCTGACCCAGTTCGTAGACAACCTCGAACGCGACGTGCTCGCAGGGGACGCCCCGAGCGATGACGCACGGCGCGAAGACGCACCGCGCGATGACGAGCGCACCGTCGAGGCGACGGCGGACGAGCCGCGATCGGGCAACGGCGCCGCCGCCGGAGCCGTGCGCCGCATCGAGTCGGCCGAAGCGGAGCCCGTCGACCTGTTCCACACGGCGGGCGTCCCCGTCGCGCGCCGCCTGCTGCCCGTCCTCGGCGCGGTGCTCCTGATCTGGCTCCTCTTCCGCCGCCGCCGCAAGCGCCGCACCCGCTGACCCACTTCTCCCATCTCATTCTTGCGTCGCAAACCGTTATGACATCCCGGCTTGCGACGCAAGAACGCGACAGATCGGCTATCCGCGACTCGATGGACGGCCGCGAATAGGATCGAACTCATGTTCGATTCGGCCGGGCCGGTGCTCGGCATCGACCCCGGGGTTTCGCGCTGTGGGTACGGCGCCGTACGGCGCGACGGCCCCCACGGCGAAGCGGTCGCGTACGGCGTGATTCGCACCGCGCCGTCGGACGCGCTTCCCGACCGGCTCGCGTTGCTCGAGCGCGAGCTCGAGGTGCTCGTCGCCGAGCTGCGACCGAGCGTCATGGCGGTCGAACGGGTGTTGTTCCAGGCGAACGTGCGCACCGCCATGTCGGTGGGCCAGGCGAGCGGGCTCGCGCTCACGGTCGCCGCGCGCGCCCGCGTGCCCGTCATCCACTACAGCCCCAACGAGGTGAAGCATTCGATCGTCGGCTACGGCGCGGCCGACAAGGCCCAAGTGCAGCAGATGGTGACGCGCCTGCTGCGCCTCGACGCGCCGCCGAGCCCGCCCGACGCAGCCGACGCGCTCGCCCTCGCGCTCTGCCACCTCTGGGGCGCACCGCTCCGGGCGGCAGTCGACAGCACGACCACCGACCCGGCGACCACCGACCGGGGGAGCACGACCGGTCTGGCCCGCGCGGTCGCGGCGGCGTTGACGCGGGAGGACGGCCCGTGATCGGGTCGGTGCGAGGCACCGTCCTCGAGCGTTCGGCCACGGGCGAGGTGCTCGTCGAGGTCGGGGGGGTCGGGTACCGCGTGCTCGTGCCGCTCGGCGCGGTGCCGGTGCTCCAGCCGGGGGAGCACGCGTTTCTCTTCACGCACCTGCACGTCCGTGACGACGCGATGGTCCTGTACGGCTTCCCGACCCGCGACGAGCGCGACACGTTCGAGATCCTGATCGGCGCCACTGGCGTGGGGCCGAGGCTCGGGCTCGCGATCCTCTCCGTGCACTCGCCCGGCGCGCTGCGACGCGCGCTCGTTGACGACGATCTCGACGCGTTCACGTTGGTGCCGGGTGTCGGCAAACGCACCGCGCAGAAGCTGCTCGTCGACCTGAAGGCCCGCCTCGAGGTGCCTGACCTCGACCTGGTCGAGGCGCCCACGAAGACGCCGTCGCCGCGGGGCGAGGTGCGCGCCGCGCTCGACGGTTTGGGCTACTCGCCCGACGAGCTGCGCACGGTGCTGGCGCAGCTTCCCGACGACGGGTCGGTCGAGGAGCTCTTGCGTGAGGCGCTGAAGTTCCTGTCGGTGGGTGCCCGATGAGCCGCGAGGAGCTGTTGCGCGCGAGCGCCGATCCGGTCGAAGAAGCGGAAGAGACCACGCTGCGGCCGCGCCGCCTCGACGAGTTCGTCGGTCAGGAGCGCCTCAAGGAGCATCTGGAGATCCTGATCGAGCGCGGCGAAGCAACGCCGTCAAGCCGTCGACCATCTCCTCTTCGCGGGGCCGCCGGGGCTCGGCAAGACGAGCCTCGCCGGCATCGTCGCCGCGGAGCTCGACGTCAGTCTGCGGGTCACGAGCGGTCCGGCGCTCGAACGCGCCGGTGACGTCGCCGCGATCCTGACCAATCTCGACGACGGCGACGTGCTCTTCATCGACGAGATTCATCGCCTGCCCCGCTCGGTCGAGGAGGTCCTCTACCCGGCGATGGAGGATTTCCAGCTCGACATCGTGATCGGCAAGGGCCCGTCGGCGCGCTCGATCCGTCTCGACCTCCCGCGTTTCACGTTGGTGGGCGCGACGACGCGCACCGGGCTCATCACCGGCCCGCTGCGCGACCGTTTCGGGTTCGTGGCGCGCCTCGATTACTACACGCCTTCCGATCTCGTCGCGATTCTCGAGCGCGCGGCGCGCATTCTGGGTGTGCCGCTCGATGCGAAGGGCGCGGGTGAGATCGCGCGCCGGGCACGCGGCACTCCGCGGATCGCCAACCGTCTGCTCAAGCGGGTGCGGGACTACGCGGAGGTCCGTGGTGACGGCACGGTCAGCCACGTGACGGCGCGCGACGCGCTCACGCTCTTCGAGGTCGACGAGCGCGGCCTCGACAAGGTCGACCGCGCCATCTTGAGCGCGCTCTGCCAGACGTTCGCCGGCCAGGCGGTGGGGCTCAACACGCTGGCGGTTGCGATCGGCGAGGAGCCCGAGACGGTAGAAGACGTCTACGAGCCGTACCTGCTCAAAGAGGGCTTCCTCCAGCGCACACCCCGCGGACGCGTCGCGACGGCCGCGGCATACGGGCACCTCGACCTCTCGCCGCGCAGCGGGGAGTGGTGCAGTCGGGCCCAACCTGTTCGAGGGGTGAACGGAGCGGCGTGTCGGTCGCGATAGCATCACGGCGCGTTTCTGTTCCCGAACGAAGGCCGCAATTGGGCGCCCTCATCCCGCTCGCTGTTCTTGTCGTCGCGTTCTTCGTCCTCATCGTGGTGCCGCAGCGGCGCCGGAATCAGGCTCGCCAAGCGTTGATGGCCAGCCTCGAGGTGGGGCAAGACGTCGTGACTGTCGGCGGCATCCACGGCACGATCCGTTCCCTCGGTGACACGACCTTGGAGCTCGAGATCGCGCCCGACGTTGTCATCACGACGAGCCGCGGCGCCATCGGCCAGCGTGTGACGCCCGCGATCGAAGACGCCGGTGGCCGCGGCGACGACCACGACGCGGTTGACGGCGGCGACGACCACGACGCGGTTGACGGCGGCGACGCCGGTTCGCAGAGCTGAGCGCGCTCCATGCGGAGAAACGTCATCTATCTCGTCACCACGCTGGTCGTCGTCGCAGCCGCGGTCTTCGCCACGATCGCCACGAAGTCCACACCGATCCTGGGGCTCGACCTGCGCGGTGGGATCTCGGTCGTGCTCGAGCCGCAAGGCCACCCGAGCTCGGCGTCGGTCGACCAGGCGGTCGACATCATCCGCAGCCGGGTCGACTCCCTCGGGGTGGCCGAGCCTGAGATCAGCCGGCAGGGCCCGTTCATCGTCATCGACCTTCCCGGCGTGAAGAACCGCGCCAAGGCGCAACGGATCGTCGGCCGCACGGCCGAGCTCCGCTTCCGGCCGGTGCTCGCGCAACTCCCGCCATACGTCGGCGACATCCCGACGACCACGACAAAGAAGTCGACAACGACAACGAAGGCGAAGTCGAAGGGCACAACGACGACGAAGCCGGGCGCCACGACCTCGACGACGGGGAAAGCCGGTGCCACCGGCTCGACGACCAAGCCCACCTCGACGACCAAGCCCGCCACTACGACGAGCACGGTCCCGAAGCTCACACCGGAGCAGAGCAAGGCCGTCCAGGCGGTGATCGCGTCGTGCGACCCGGCCGAGATGGCGAAGATCCCCCAGGCGAGTCAGATTCTCATCCCGACCACGAAAGTCGAAAACGACAAGCGCGACACGTGCGTGGTGCTTCCCACGCGCAGTCAAGGCGGCGCCTCGGGGTCGACGCCGCGGCTGTTCCTCGGCAAGACGGTGATGACCGGCAAGGACACGTCGGGCGCGAAGGCCCAGTTCCAATCGCCGGATTGGTCGGTGGTCCTCAATCTCAAGAGTTCGGGACACAGCAAGTTCAACGCGCTCGCGGCTGCGTCGTTCCCGAAGACTGCGCCCCAGAACTCCGTGGCAATCGTCCTCGACGGTGAGGTGCAGTCGTACCCGAAGTTCAACACCGCGAGCTTCCCGGGCGACGTGAGCATCACCGGCAGCTTCACGCAGGGCGAGGCGAAGGACCTCGGCCGGTTGTTGCAGTACGGCGCGCTTCCGGTGCAGCTGAAGCAGCAGGCGGTGCAAAACGTCTCGCCGACCCTGGGCAGTGACAACCTGCGCGACGGCATCATCGCCGGCATCGTCGGCCTGCTGCTGGTCGCGCTCTACATGCTGCTGTACTACCGGCTGCTCGGGCTCGTGGTGATCGTGGGTCTGGGGGTGAGCGGCGCCGCGACCTGGGCGATCGTCACCGGCCTGTGCCACTCGGCCTTCAGCCTGACGCTCACCCTTGCCGGTGTGACCGGACTCATCGTGTCGGTGGGTATCACCGTCGACTCGTACGTCGTCTATTTCGAGCGGTTGAAGGACGAGGTGCGCAGCGGCAAGACGGTGCGGTCGTCGGTCGACCGTGGCTTCACGCGGTCGTTCCGCACGATCGTCGCGGCCGACCTCGTCTCGCTCATCGGCGCGGGCACCTTGTACGCGCTCGCAGTCGGTTCCGTGAAGGGCTTCGCGTTCTTCCTCGGTCTCTCGACGCTGCTCGACCTCGTCATCTCGTACTTCTTCATGCACCCGTTGGTCTCGTTGATGGCGCGCCGGCCCGGGCTCGTGCGCGCACGCGGCTTCGGCATGGCCGCGGGCCTCGACGTGAAGGACGCCACCCGATGAGCCCGCACCCCGACGGCCGCCGCCACCGTCTCGCCGACCTCTACCACGAGCGCACCAACTACCAGTTCATCGAACGGTCGTGGCGATGGGCGGTCCTGTCGGGCACGTTGATCGCGATAGCGGTCGGGTCGCTCTTGATCTCGGGGCTCAACCTCGGCATCGACTTCACCGGCGGCACCCAGTGGCAGTTCACGATGGGGAAAGGCTCGCCGTCGGTTGCCGACGTGCGCGTGGTCGTGCAGAAGGAGGGCGTCAACGATCCGAAGGTGCTCGTGGTCGGCGGCACGCAGGTGCGGGTGCAGTCGAAGGACGTGTCGACGGCAACGAAGGAGAGGATCGTCAACGCGCTCGCAAGGTACGCTTCGGTGAAGCCGACGGCCGTCAGCATCAACTCGGTCGGGTCGACATGGGGTAAGACGGTGAGCGGCAAGGCGCTCCAGGCGCTGGTCGCGTTCTTCATCCTGATCGCGCTCTATCTGTCGTTTCGCTTCGAATGGAGGATGGCGCTCGCCGCGATCATCGCGGTGCTCCACGACATCGTCATCACCGTGGGTGTGTACGCGGTGACGCAGTTCGAGGTCACGCCGGCGACCGTCGTCGCGTTCCTGACGATCCTCGGCTATTCGCTGTACGACACCGTCGTCGTGTTCGACAAGATCGGCGACAACACGAAGCGCCTCGGAAGCGAACGGGGCGACACGTACTCGAAGATGGTCAACCGCTCGATGAACCAGGTGCTGATGCGCTCCATCAACACCTCGCTGGTTGCGCTGCTGCCGGTCGCGTCACTGCTCATCGTCGGCACGTGGCTGCTCGGCGCGGTTGCCCTGCGCGACTTCTCACTCGCCCTGTTCGTCGGGCTGCTGACCGGTGCCTACTCGTCGATCTTTGTCGCGTCCCCGGTCCTCGCCTGGCTGAAGGAACGTGAACCCAAGTACATAGCGATGCGAGAGCGCGCCGCGCTCGAGCTCCAGCGCGCGCCCGCGATGGCCGGCGTCGCCACGGGTGCGGGCACTGCGGCTCCCCCTGCTGACGCGACCGAGCCCGCAACCGGCACGCGCAGCGCTCCGGCACCCGCGCCGCCGCCGGCACCGATCGCGCCCCGGCCGCGCCAGCAACGTCGTCGCAAACGCCGCTGAGACGCATGCCGGCGCCGGGCCGGGTGCCGGTAGCATTGACCCATGAGTGCCGAGGTCAAGGTCGATCGACGGTCGGTGCTGCCGTTGCCGTGGCGGCGGCACCACGTCGATGTCGAGATCGCCCCCCTCGTCGCGAAGTACCGCCAGCGGCACAAGCGGGCCGACAGCGCCCTGGTCGAGCATGCGTTCGACGTCGCCCGCGGCGCCCATTCCGAACAGGTACGCCGCTCGGGTGAGCCGTACATCGCCCATCCGCTGGGCGTGGCGATGATTCTCGCCGACCTCGGCCTCGACGATGTCACCATCGCCGCCGCGCTCCTGCATGACGCGGTCGAAGACACCTCGCTCACCACGTCGGATCTGGAGACCGACTTCGGCGCCGACGTCGCGACGATCGTCGACGGGGTCACCAAGCTCGACCGTTTGCAGTTCGACTCCAAGGAGGCGCAGCAGTCGGCCACGCTGCGCAAGATGCTCGTGGCGATGGCCAAAGACATCCGTGTGCTGCTCATCAAGCTTGCGGACCGGCTGCACAACATGCGCACGATCGCGTCGCTTCCGGATGCGAAGCAGCGCCGCATCGCGCAGGAGACACTCGACATCTACGCGCCGCTCGCGCACCGGCTCGGGATCGCCGACGTGAAGTGGCAGCTCGAGGACCTCGCGTTCGCGGTGCTGCATCCGAAGCGATACGCAGAGATCGAGCAGATGGTTGCGGCCCGTTCGCCGGAGCGCGCCGAGTACATCGAAGAGGTGCTCGAGACGATCGAGACGCGACTCGCGGAGCTCAAAATCGAGGCCGAGGTACGCGGCCGCCCGAAGCACTATTGGTCGATCTACGAGAAGATGGTGGTGCGGGGCAAGGAGTTCGAAGAGGTGACGGATCTCGTCGGTGTGCGCGTGGTCGTCGACTCGGTCAAGGACTGCTACGGCGCGCTCGGCTCGATTCACGCCCTGTGGACGCCGATGCAGGGCCGGTTCAAGGACTACATCGCGATGCCCAAGTTCAACCTGTACCAATCGCTGCACACGACGGTGGTCGGTCCCGAGGGCAAGACGGTCGAGGTGCAGATCCGCACGAAGGAGATGCACCGCCGCGTGGAGTACGGCATCGCTGCGCACTGGGGCTACAAGGAGCACGAGTCGGCCGAGGAAGACCTGGTCTGGCTCCAGCGCATGGTCGACTGGCAACAGGAGACGTCGGACCCCACCGAGTTCATGGAGACGTTGAAAGTCGACCTCGAACAAGAAGAGGTCTTCGTCTTCACGCCCAAGGGCAAGGTGATCACCTTGCCGTCGGGTGGGACGCCGGTCGACTTCGCGTACGCCATTCACACCGAGGTGGGGCACCGTTGCATCGGGGCGCGGGCCAACGGCCGGCTCGTGCCGCTCGACTCCGCGCTCAATTCGGGGGACACGGTCGAGATCTTCACCAGCAAGGTCGAAGGTGCAGGCCCGAGCCGCGACTGGCTGCAGTTCGTGCACACGCCGAAGGGGCGCAACAAGATCCGCCAGTGGTTCTCCCGTGAGCGGCGCGTCGACGCGATCGAGAACGGCCGCGAGGCTCTCCAGAAGGCACTGCGCAAGGAGGGCCTGCCGGTCCAGAAGATCGCGCAGTCGAAAGTGCTCGTCAAGGTCGCGGAGGCGATGCACTACGGCGACCTCGACGCGCTGTACGTCGCCGTGGGCGAAGGGCACGTCTCGGCCAAGGCGGTCGCGCAGCGGGTCCATCGTGAGACGCGCGGCGGAGAGGAGCAGTTGCCGGTCACTGCACAACGGCCGCCGCGCCAACCGCGCGCGTTGCAGCACCGCACGGTCGGGGTGCACGTCGAGGGGCTCGACGACGTGCTGGTGCGGCTCTCGCGCTGCTGCACACCAGTGCCGGGCGACGAGATCATGGGGTTCGTCACGCGCTGGCCGCGGCGTCTCGGTGCACCGCACCGACTGTGCGAACGCGGCGTCGCTCGCGGCGCAGGCGCAGCGGCTGATCGAGGTCGAGTGGGACCACGACCAGCCCGGCTCCTATGTCGTGTCGGTCGAGGTCGAAGCCCTCGACCGTTCACGGCTGCTGCGCGACGTGGCCCAGGTGCTCTCGGAGCACCACGTCAACATCCTGTCGTGCACCTCGACCGTCGCCAACGACCGCGTCGCGAAGTTTCGCTTCGACTTCGAGCTCGCCGACCCCGGCCACCTCGACTCGATCCTCATGGCCGTGAAGCGCGTCGACTCGGTGTACGACGCCTACCGCCTGCTCCCGGGCAAGGCGGCGGTGACGTAACGACCGAGCCGGCGGCCCTGCGCTGAGAACCCGAGAACGCTCCCGGGCCGCGATGAGGCCGGCCGGTAGCATGCCGCGGTGCCGCCCGATCCGCTCGACGCGAAAGCCACTTTCCGCGCGCCGATCGGCACGCATGATGTGCTCCCACCTGCGTCGGAGCGATGGATCACCGTGGTGCGGGCTTTCGCCGAACGGTCCGCACGCTACGGCTACGGACTGGTCGTCACGCCGATCTTCGAGCACCGCGAGGTGTTTTCGCGGGTCGGTGAGGCCACCGACGTCATCCGCAAGGAGATGTACGAGTTCGAGGACAAGGGCGGCCGCTCGATCGCGTTGCGGCCCGAGGGCACCGCGCCGGTCGTGCGGGCGTACGTCGAGCATCACCCCACGCCGCCGTGGAAGGTCTGGTACCTCGCGCCCAACTTCCGCTACGAGCGGCCGCAGAAGGGGCGCTACCGCCAGCACTGGCAGCTCGGCGCCGAAGTGCTCGGCGTCGACGACCTCGACGTCGACGTGGAGGTCATTGCCCTCGCATACGGGTTCTTCCGCGAGTTGCAGATTCCCGTACGCCTGTTGCTCAACTCGATGGGAGAGCCGGCCGACCGGGTCGTCTACGTCGAACGATTGCGGGAGTACCTGCTCGCGCACGGCGACGCGCTCGGTGACGACTTTCGTCAGCGAGTCCTCGAGAACCCGTTGCGGCTCCTCGACTCGAAACGCGAAGACTGGCAGGACGTCATCGAGCGGGCGCCGCAGCTCACCGAGTACCTGGGTGACGACTCGCGCGCGCACTTCGAGGGCGTGCAGCGAGGCCTCGACGCGCTCGGCATCGCCTACGAGCTGACGCCCCGGCTCGTGCGCGGCTTCGACTACTACACGAGCACCACGTTCGAGCTCGCGAGCGACGCGCTCGATGCCGCGCAGAACGCGCTCGGCGGCGGCGGCCGCTACGACCAGCTCGCGCGAGGACATGGGCGGCAAGCCGACACCCGGCATCGGGTTCGGGATCGGCATCGAGCGGCTCCTTCTTGCCGCCGACGCGGCGCGCGTGCTCGCGATCGACGACCGCGACCGCCTCGACGCGTTCCTGATCGACGGGATCGGCGGTTCCGAAGCGGCCGCGATACTCGAGGGGCTGCGCGCGTTCGGGTTGCGCGCTGATCGTGCGTATGGCGGCCGGTCGGTGAAGGCGCAGTGGAAGGTGGCCGACCGTTCGGGTGCGGCGTACGGCGTGATGCTCGGTGCGGAAGAGGCGGCACGCGATGCCGTCGCCGTGAAGGACTTGACGACCGGTGCGCAGGTGGATGTGCCGCGAGATCAGTTGGTGGGCTGGCTCCGGCTGCGCTGCGAGGCCGCCGAATGATGCGCACGCATCTCGCAGGTGAGCTCCGCAGCGACGACATCGGCGCCGGCGTCGTCGTCTGCGGTTGGGTGGCGAGCCGGCGCGACCATGGCGGCGTCGTGTTCCTCGACGTGCGTGATGCATCGGGCGTCGTGCAAGTGGTCGTCGACCCGGAGTCGGTGGGTGGCGCCGACGTGCATCACGTGCGCGCCGAGTACGTCGTGCGGGTCGACGGCCCGGTGCGGCCGCGGCCCGAGGGCACGGTCAACGCGGACCTGCCGACGGGTGAGGTCGAGGTCGCCGCCGCGCAACTCGAGGTGCTCAATACCGCCGAGCCGTCGCCCATCCCGATCGACGATCGAGTCGAGGCCGACGAGATGCTGCGCCTCCGGTACCGGTATCTCGACCTGCGCGGCGCGCGGCTCCAGCGGAACCTTCGGCTCCGCGCTGGGCGTCAACGCCGCGCTGCGCGCCGGTCGCTCGACGCGCAGGGCTTTGTCGAGGTCGAGACGCCGATGCTGATCGCGTCGACACCCGAAGGGGCGCGCGACTTCGTGGTGCCCTCACGCTCGTCGCCGGGGCGCTTCTACGCGCTGCCGCAGAGCCCGCAGCTGTTCAAGCAGCTGCTGATGGTCGGTGGGCTCGACCGCTACTACCAGATCGCCCGTTGCCTACGCGACGAAGACTTGCGCGCCGACCGGCAGTTCGAGTTCATGCAGCTCGACGCGGAGATGAGCTTCGCCGACGCCGACGACGTGATGGCGGTGATCGGCGCCGCGGTCACGAGCGCGAGCGAAGCGGTGACCGGTGAGCCTGCGCAGCCCGTCCCGAGCATGACCTGGCACGAGGCACAGGCGCGCTACGGCACCGACAAGCCCGACGTGCGTTTCGGCCTCGAGCTCGTCGATGTCTGCGAGGTGCTCGAAGCCACCGAGTTCCGTGCCTTTCAGGCCGAGGCGGTGAAGGGAATCAAGGTCGCGGGCGAGGGCGAGCTCGGACGCGCCCGGCTCGACGCGCTCACGGATCGCGCCAAGGAGCTCGGCGCTGCCGGGCTCGTGTGGATGCGCGTCCGCGACGGCAGCATCATCGACTCACCAGTCGTGAAGTTCCTTTCGGAGGCAGAACAGCTCGGGCTGGTCGACGCGCTCGGCGCGGAGCCCGGCGACCTGATGCTCTTCGTGGCCGGCGCGCGGCGACTCGTCGACCATGTGCTCGGCACGCTCCGCGTCGATCTCGGGCGCCCGCCCGTCCACGAGGGCGGGCTGCACTTCGTGTGGGTTGTCGACTTCCCGCTCTTCGAGGGGCTCGGCGCCGACGGCCGGCCGATTCCCGCGCATCACCCGTTCACGATGCCGCACCCCGACGACCTCGAGCTCCTGGCGGGCGCGGCAGGGCGAGGAGCTGCTCAACGTGCGTTCGCTGGCTTATGACCTCGTGCTCAACGGGTGGGAGCTCGGGTCGGGCAGCGTGCGAATTCACCGGTCCGATGTGCAGCAACAGGTCTTCTCGTTGCTCGGGATCACGCCCGAAGACGCGGCAGGCGCGCTTCGGGTTCCTGCTCGACGCGTTCAAGTACGGCGCTCCGCCGCACGCGGGCTTCGCGTTCGGGATCGACCGGCTCGCGGCGATCCTCGCGGGTGAGGACAACATTCGCGAGGTCATCGCGTTCCCGAAGACCCAATCCGGCGCCGACCCCTTGACTGGTGCACCGACTCCGATTGATGCGAAGCAGCTGAAAGAGCTCGGTCTCGCCGTGTTACCGAACCCGAAGAGCTGACGCCGAGAGCGACCCATCCAGCCCGCTTCGTGACGTCGAGCCGGCTCAGGGGGTAACGCAGTCCGAGTCGAAGAAGCCGGGGAGGGCTTCAATCACCCCCACGGGAAGAGTACGCGCCGGACGGTGTATTCGTTGACACGGCCGGCGAGAAAGCTCAGATCCGCCGAACCCGGCCGTCCGGCAGTCATTACCATCGCCGCGGATGTCCAGTGATCTGTTCGCCGCCGCTGTCGAGGAGCGCCTCGAACGCCGAGCTCCGCTCGCGGCCCGGCTCCGGCCGCGCTCGCTGGACGAGGTCGTGGGACAGCCCCATCTGCTCGGCGCCGATCGTCCGTTGCGGGTGCTCATCGAAGGCGACCGACTGTCCTCGGTGATTCTCTGGGGGCCTCCCGGCACGGGCAAGACCACCATCGCCCGGCTCATCGCCGGAGAGACGGCCAAGGCGTTCGAACCGCTGTCGGCGGTGAGCGCAGGAGTCAAGGACGTCCGCGAGATCGTGGAACGCGCCCGCGCCCGGCTGGGTGAGCAGGGGCGCGGCACGATCCTGTTCCTCGACGAGGTGCACCGCTTCAACAAGACCCAGCAGGACGCGCTGCTGCCCCACGTCGAAGAAGGCTTGCTCGTGCTCATCGGCGCGACGACCGAGAACCCGTTCTTCTCGCTCACCGCGCCATTGTTGTCACGCTCGACGCTGTTCCGATTGGATCCCATCGGCCATGACGACCTGCGCGCCCTGCTCGAACGTGCACTCCGCGACGTCGAGCGCGGCCTCGGATCGGATCACGTGACGATCACGACCGACGCGCTCGATCATCTCGTCGACCGCTCCGAAGGCGACGCCCGCCATGTGCTCACGTCGCTCGATGTTGCCGCCGCGCTGGCCCTCGAGGACGGGCGCGACGAGGTCAGTCTCTTGGACACAGAGGCCGCGCTCGCGATGCGCGCGCTGCGCTACGGCGACGACGAGCACTACGACGTGCTCTCCGCGTTCATCAAGAGCATCCGCGGCTCCGACGTCGACGCGGGCCTCTACT
Source organism: uncultured Actinomycetes bacterium (assembly GCA_963813635.1). GTDB lineage: Bacteria > Actinomycetota > Acidimicrobiia > IMCC26256 > JBBRZM01 > JBBRZM01. Next base: position 859,833 of record CAWEZO010000007.1, read on the forward strand.
GGCTCGCCCGGATGCTCGAGGCGGGCGAAGACCCACGCCTCATCGCGCGGCGCCTTGTGATCCTGTCGTCCGAGGACGTCGGCATGGCCGATCCGCAGTCGCTGCTCGTCGCCGACGCTGCCGCGCGGGCCGTCGAATTCGTCGGGATGCCCGAGGCGCGGCTCAATCTCGCGCAAGCGGTGATTCACCTGGCGTGCGCGCCGAAATCGAACTCGGTGATCGCGGCGCTCGGTGCCGCGTGGGCCGACGTCATCGGCCGGCCGGCGGGCGCGGTACCGGCGCACCTCCGCGACGCCCATTACCCTGGCGCCCGCACGCTCGGGCACGGCGAGGGATACCAGTATCCGCACGACGCGCCCGAAGGTTGGGTGGAGCAGGAATACCGGCCGGCCGAGGTGGCAGGCCGGCGTTACTACGAGCCGAGCGGTCACGGCGCCGAAGCAGCCGGCGGGGACGACGAGCACGAAGGGGAGGACGGTCGATGAGCTCGAGCGATTGGACGGCTGTCGTCGCTGCGGTGGCGATCGCGGGCCTCGTGGGCGGGCTGCTCGTCACGCTGGCGGAGGTCAGACGCACGCTGCGCTCGTTGCGCGAGACCCTCGAGGAAGTGAGCACCGACGCGCTCGTGGCGATCGAGGAGCTGCGCGTGTCGACGCGGGAGGCGCGTTTCGAGATCGACCGGGTCGACGCCCTCGTCTCGACAGCAGAGTCACTGACGGGCACCGTCGACAACGCGTCGAAGCTGGCGTACCGCACGTTGTCGAATCCCGTCGTCAAGGCGGTCGCGCTCGGCGCGGGCACGAAGCGCGCCATCCAGCGGTTGTCGAACGAGGAGCCCACGCCGGCGCGCAAGCGCGCCCGCCGCACCCTCCGCGCGAAGCGATAGCCGATGTTCAAGCGGGCGACCTGGCTGGTGTTCGGGTACGGGCTCGGGCTGCTCTCCGCGGTGTTCGCATGGCGATGGGTGCGCCGCCAGTTCGAGCGGTACGCCCCGGCCGAAGTGACCGACCGGTTGAGCCGCTCGGCGCGCGGGGTCGGCTCCAACGTGAAGGCGGCCGTGAGCGAAGGGCGCGACACGATGCGCCGCCGCGAGGCCGAGATGCGCGGCGAAGTGGCACCCAGCCAGGTGGCCGGCGGCAACGGCCGCAGGCAGCCGGCGTAGTCGTCGCCGCGCCAAACGGCCCGGGAGCAGGTCAAACGGGCAGTAGCCTGACGCATATGTCACCGCCCCGTACGGTCGACGATCTCCGTGCCGCGTTCCTCGACTTCTTCGCCGCGCGTGACCACACAATCGTGCCCTCGGCGAGCGTGATTCCCCATGATCCGACCCTGTTGTTCACGGTCGCCGGCATGGTGCCGTTCAAGCCGTACTTCACCGGCGACCAGCCGGCGCCATACGCGCGGGCCGCGTCCGTGCAGAAATGCGTGCGTGCCGGGGGCAAGCACAACGACCTCGACGACATCGGCCGCACCAACCGCCATTTCAGCTTCTTCGAGATGCTGGGCAATTTCAGCTTCGGCGACTACTTCAAGGCCGACGCGATCCCGTGGGCGTGGGAGTTCGTCACCGACACGCTCGGCCTCGACCCCTTGCGCCTGTGGGTCACCGTGCACACGTCCGATGACGAGGCGGCCGCGATCTGGACCGACACGGTAGGGCTCGCGCCCGAGCGGGTGCAGCGTCTCGATGCCGACAACTTCTGGCAGATGGCCGACACCGGCCCGTGCGGGCCCAGCTCGGAGATCTTCTTCGACCTCGGCCCCGAGCACGGCGCCGATGGCGGCCCGGCCGAAGGGGGCCACGACCGGTACGTCGAGATCTGGAACCTCGTCTTCATGCAGTTCGACCAGCAACCCGATGGATCCCGGCTCGCGCTGCCCAAACCCAGCATCGACACCGGCGCCGGGCTCGAGCGCATGCTCTTCGTCGCGCAGGGCGTCGGCTCCATCTTCGACAGCGATCTCTTCCGGCCCCTCATCAAGGCGGCGGAGACCGTGACCGGTGTCCGCTACGGCGCCGGCGCGCAGAGCGATCTCTCGCTGCGGATCCTCGCCGAGCACGGCCGCACCATGACGTTTCTCGTGAGCGACGGTGTCGTGCCGTCCAACGAGGAGCGCGGCTACGTGCTGCGCCGCATCATCCGGCGCGCCGTGCGTCATGCGTACGTGTTGGGCGTCGAAGACCCGGTGACACCCACGATGGTCGATGCGACCGTCGACGTCATGGGCGGCGCGTATCCCGAGGTCGTGCGCAGCCATGAGCTCGTGCGCAACGTCGTGAAGCGTGAAGAGGCCCGGTTCCGCCAGACGCTCGCACGCGGCGTCGACATGCTCGACGCCATCGTCGATCGGGGCGACGTGAGCGGCGAGGACGCGTTCTTCCTCCACGACACGCTCGGCTTCCCGATCGATCTGACGCGCGAGATTGCACAGGAACGCGGTCGCGCGATCGATGTCGACGGGTTCGCGGCACGCATGGGTGAGCAGCGCACCCGGGCCCAGGAGGCGCACAAGGCCGCGGGCGGCAAGGCGAGCGCCCCGGTCGAGCTGTACCGCGAGCTCATCGACGACTACGGGCCCACCGACTTCACCGGGCGCCAGGAGTACGAGACCGGCGGGGCGAAGGTGCTCGCGCTCATCGGCGGTCCCGACCGGCTCGCGCAGGCGGGCGAGGGCACCACGGTCGACGTGGTGCTCGACCGCACCCCGTTCTACGCCGAGTCGGGCGGCCAGGTGGGCGACACCGGCACGATCACCACCGCCGACAGCTCGGCCCGCGTGCGTGTGGTCGACACCCGCTACGGGCTGCCGGGCACGCTCGTGCTGCATCGCGGCATCGTCGAGGCGGGCACCTTGAGCGAGAGCGACGAGGTCGTCGCGGCGATCGACGGCGACCGCCGCGACCGCATCCGGCGCAACCACACCGCCACGCACGTCTTGCACTGGGCGCTGCGGGAAGTGCTCGGCAGTCACGTGAAGCAGGCCGGGTCGCTCGTCGCGCCCGACCGGTTGCGTTTCGACTTCAGCCATTACGAGGCGGTCACTCCGGAGCAGCTCGACGAGATCGAGGCGATCGCCAACGCCGAGGTCATCACCGACGCGCCCGTCCGCCACTACGAGACCACCAAGGAGCACGCGGAGACCTTGGGGGCGATCGTGTTCTTCGGCGACAAGTACGGCGACATCGTGCGCGTCCTCGAAGCGGGAGAGCACAGCATCGAGCTGTGTGGGGGCACACACGTGCACGCGCTCGGTTTCATCGGCCCGATCAAGATCGTGAGTGAGGGCTCAATCGGCTCGAATCTCCGACGCATCGAGGCGGTCACCGGGCCGGGCGCGCTCGACTACATCCGCGACGAGGAGCGGCACCTCCACGACACGGCGCAGTTGCTGAAGATCGCGCCGTCCGAGCTGCCCGACCGGGTGGCGAGGCTGCTCTCACAAGTGAAGGAGCTCAACGACGAGCTCGGCGTCGCCCGCGCCCAACAAGCGGGCGCCGAAGCCGCGACGTTGATCGCCGACGCGGTCGACGGGGTCGTGAGCGCGCGCCGCGACGGAATGTCGCCCGACGACTTGCGCCAGCTGGCGATCGCAACACGCGATCGGTTGGGTCGCGGTGTGGTCGTGGTCGTGGGCCTCTCGCCCGACGGCGCGAAGGCCGGGATCGCGGTCGCCGTGAGCAGCGATCTCGTCAGTGGAGGTGTCTCCGCAGCGGAGATCGCACGCCCTGCGGCCAAGGCCGTTGGGGGCGGCACCGCCAAGAATGCCGACGCGGTGGTCGGCGGGGGCCCGAAGGTCGACGGCATCGACCAGGCGCTCACGCTCGCCACCAAGCTCGCCCACGAAGCCACGGGCGCCGGTGGCGCGGCCCCGCCCGCGAGCTGAGCGGGACGGCGGTGGGCCGGGTGCTCGGAGTCGATCTCGGCACGCGGCGTATCGGCCTCGCGCTCTCCGACCCGGGAGGGGTGATCGCGAGCCCGCTCGCCGTGCTCGAGCGCAGCGGCGATGTCGCGGCTGATCACGGCTCGATCATCGCTGCGGCCGAGGAGCACGGCGCCGAACGCATTGTCGTCGGACTCCCGCTCGCGCTGTCGGGCAAGGCCGGCCCCGCGGCGAAGGCCGCGCTGGACGAGATCGAGGAGCTGCGCGCCGTTGCGGGCGAGGCGCTTCCGGTCGAGCCGTTCGACGAACGCCTCACGACCGTGATCGTGGAGCGGGGCTTGATCGACGGCAAGGTGCGACGGGGCGACCGCCGTCAAGTGATCGACAAGGTCGCCGCCGCCGTGATGCTGCAATCGTGGCTCGAGGCGCGGCGGTGAGCGATGACGTCGACGATCACGAACCCGACGACCGCGGCGATCATGGCAATGACGACGATCTCGACGTGCCCGCCTGGGTCAGTGGCTCCGGCCGCGACGCGACCGAAGCCGAGGCTGCCCGGGCCGCCCTGCGCTCGAAGCGCAGAGTCGCGCTCGCCGAGCGCCGCCGTCACCGACGTCGCGTCTGGGCGGCGTTCGCGGTCGTGGCCGTGCTCGTCCTGCCGTTCGTGGTGTTCACGGGATGGCTCTGGTACGAGATCTCACCGCCCGGCGGCGCGGGGCAACGCGTGAGCCTCGACGTGCAGCAGGGGTGGAGCACGGCGCGTATCGCCGACGAGCTGCAGGGCCGCGGCGTCATCGGTTCGTCGCTCGCCTTCCAGATCTACGCGCGTGTCCACGGCGGGGGACCGTTCCAAGCGGGGATCTACGACCTCCGCACCAACCTCGGCGCCAGTGCAGCTATGGGCGCGCTCAAGCGCGGCGCGAGCGAACGTCGCGTCGTGCTGCCACCCGGTCTGACCCTCGAGCAGATCGCGGCGAAGGTCGGACAGGTTCGCCACCTCACGGCCGCGAAGTTCCTCGCCGCGGCGGAGTCGGGGGCGGTGCGCTCCAAGTACGAGCCACCCGGAGTGAGCTCGCTCGAAGGACTCACGTACCCCGACACGTACTTCGTGAGCGAGCACGACACCGAGACCGCCGTCCTGCGCCGGCTCGTCGCCCGCTTCGACCAACAAGCCGACGCTGCCGGCCTCGGCGCGCCGTCGCCGACAGGGTTGTCGGCCTACCAGACGGTGATCGCGGCGTCACTGATTCAAACCGAGGCGGGCGTCGACGAGGACCGCCCGCTCATCGCGGCCGTCATCGACAACCGTCTGCGCGACGGCACCATGCTGCAGATCGACTCCACACTGTGCTTCGTCAAAAGTGGATGCACTCAACCGCTGACGAACGCCGACAAGCAGCTGGCGTCGCCGTACAACACCTATCTCGTCAAGGGCCTCCCCCCTACGCCGATCGCGACGGTGTCGACCAAGTCGTTGAAGGCGGCGCTCGCGCCGGCCAACGTGCCGTACCGCTTCTATGTCATTGCCGACCGGAGTGGGAAGCACGCGTTCGCCGTCACCTACGAAGAGCATCTGAAGAACGTCGCTGCCGCGCGCGCGAAGGGATTGCTGTGACGCGCTCGATCACCGCGGCGACGCGTGTCGCGGGCATCATCGGCGATCCCGTCGCTCACTCGCTCTCGCCGACGATCCACAATGCCGCGTTCGACGCCTCGAGTCTCGACTGGGTCTACGTCGCATTCCCGGTGCCGGCCGGCGCAGGTGCGGAAGCCGTGCGCGCGGTGCGCACACTCGGCCTCGGCGGCCTCAGCGTCACCATGCCGCACAAGGTCGATGCCGCCGCCGCGTGCGACGAGCTGAGCGACGACGCCCGCACGCTCGGCTCCGTCAACACGATCGTGCCCCTGGTGAACGGGGGGCTGCGGGGCGAGTCGACCGACGGCGACGGGTTCCTGCGGGCGCTCGCGGCAGAAGACTTCGCGCCCGACGGTCGCCCGTGCCTCGTGCTTGGTGCCGGTGGTGCCGCACGCGCCATCGTGCTGGCGCTCGGGCGGGCGGGCGCCACCGTGACCGTCGCAGCGCGGCACGGCGATGCGGCGCGCGCCGCCGCGGCACTGGCGGTGGGGAGCCAGACCATCGACCTCGAAGCAGTCAGTACCGCGGTGACCGGCGCGGAGCTGATCGTGAACGCGACGCCGCTCGGGATGAATCGAGAGCTTCCGCCGTTCGACCCGTCGCTGCTGCACAAGCATCAGGTAATCCTCGACGCCGTCTACTTCCCGAGTGAGACGCCGTTGATTGCCGCGGCCCGGGCATGTGGCGCGCGCGCGACGAACGGACTGGCGATGCTCGTGCACCAGGCCGCGCTGCAGTTCGAGCTCTGGACGGGTGAACGGGCGCCGCTCGACGAGATGCGCATGGCGGCGATGCTCGCGATCGAGGCGCGCCTCTCGTGACCATCGTCGTCGCGGTCAGCTGCGGGATCCTCGGCCTGGTGGTCGGCGCGCTGCTCAACGTCGCCATCGAGCGCGTTCCCGAGCGGAAGAGGTCGGTGCTCGCCGGTCCGTTCCCGGAGCTCAGCCGCGCCGGAATGCGGCCGGCGTCGGTCACGGTCATCGTCGCCACCGGTGGGTTGTGGGCCGCGATCGGCTCGAAATATCACGACCAGTCGGTGCTTCCGGCGTATCTCCTGCTTGGCGCGTCGCTCGTCGCGCTGTCCGCCGTCGATTTCGAGCTGTTTCTCCTGCCGAACCGCATGATCTACCCGACCGGGTACGCACTCTTTGCGTTGCTGGTCGGCGCGGCGATCGCCGACGAAGACTTCCATCCGCTGGGTCGTTCGGTCGTGTGCGCGGTCGGCGCGTTCGTCGCGTTCGCCGTCCTGCATCTCATCTCGCCGCGCAGCATGGGATTCGGTGACGTGCGCCTCTCGTTCCTTCTCGGGCTCGGGCTCGGCTACCTCGGCTGGAAGTATGTCGTGCTCGGCTTGTTCCTTGGCTTCCTCTACGGCGCGGTCATCGGCGTGCTGCTCATCGTCGTTCGACTCCGAACGCGCAACGACCACGTGCCGTTCGGTCCGTTTCTCGCCGCGGGCGCGCTCACGGCGTTGCTGTGGGGCGACAGCATCCTGCGCGGCTACCAGGGGAAGTAACCCGGCCGGTCCGTGCGGCGCCGGTATCCTGATGGGTACCCGACGTGCCGGAGGTGCGCGTGCTGCGCTTCCTGACCGCCGGTGAGTCGCACGGCCCGGCCCTCGTGGTCGTGGTCGAGGGACTCCCCGCCGGGCTGCCCATCACCATCGAGCAGATCGCCGCCGAGCTGGCCCGCCGCCGGCTGGGTTACGGGCGCGGCCCACGGATGCGCTTCGAGCGTGACGACGTCGAGTTCATCGGGGGTGTACGCCATGGGCGCACGCTCGGCTCGCCGGTGTCGATCGTCATCCACAACACCGAGTGGCCGAAGTGGCAGGAGGAGATGTCGGCTGCGCCCGGCGTGACCGAGAAGCCGTTGCGCCAGCCCCGCCCGGGCCACGCCGACCTCGTCGGCATGCAGAAGTACGGGTTCGACGACGCGCGCGACGTGTTGGAGCGTGCGAGCGCGCGCGAGACCGCGGCGCGCGTCGCAGCGGGCGCGCTCGCAAAGGCGTTGCTCGTGCACCTCGGCACCCGCGTGATCAGCCACGTGATCCAGATCGGCCAGGTGCGTGCGTCGGTCGAGCACCGCCCTGGTCCCGCCGATCTCGACGCGGTCGACGCCTCCGACGTGCGGTGCTCCGACGCCGACGCGGAGGCGGCGATGATCGAGCAGATCAAGTCGGCTGCGAAGGACGGCGACTCGCTCGGCGGCGTCATCGAGGTGCTCGGCTACGACGTGCCGCCCGGGCTGGGCTCGCACGTGCACTGGGACCGTCGCATCGATGGACTGCTGGCCCAGGCGATGATGAGCATCCAGGCGATGAAAGCGGTCGAGCTCGGCGACGGCTGGGACATCGCGGGCCGGCGAGGTAGCGAGTCCCACGACGAGATCCGCTGGGACCCCAGGGCCTCGTCGTACGAGCGCGACTCCACGCCGCGCCGGAGGCGTCGAAGGGGGCATGACGACGGGCGGGTTGCTCGTCGCGCGGGTGGCGATGAAGCCGCTCGCGACCCTCAATCGCCCGGTCCTCCACACGGTCGATGTCGAGACCAAGGCCGACGCGGTGTCGTTCAAGGAGCGCACCGACGTGATCGCGGTGCCGGCAGCCGGTGTCGTCGCAGAGACCATGGTTGCGCTCGTCCTCGCGTCGGAGGCCCTGCGCAAGTTCGGTGGCGACTCGCTGGGCGAGTTCGTGCGCAACCACGACGCGTTCATCACCTCCCTCCGATGACCGCAGCTCGACACCTCGTCCTCGTCGGGCTCATGGGTGCAGGGAAGACGACCATCGGCGAACGCTGCGCGCAACGGCTCGGTCGCACGTTCCTCGACACCGACGCGATGATCGAGGCCATGACCGGCACACTGGTGACGGAACTGTTCGCAGGCGTCGGTGAGACCGGCTTTCGCGACTTCGAGCGGGACGCGGTCGTCAATGCGTGCGCCGCACCCAAGCCGGCCGTGATCAGCTGCGGTGGCGGAGCGGTGCTCGACCCCGAGAACCGTCGCCGCATCCGGGGCGCCGGCTTCGTCGTGTGGCTCGACGCGCCGCCCGCCGTGCTCGCGGCGCGCGTGCAGAGCAGTCACGGCCGGCCGCTGCTGGTCGGCAGCGATCCCGAGACCACGCTCACGCGTCTGCGGGAGCTTCGCCAATCGGCGTATGAAGCGGTCGCCGACGCGATCGTCGACAGCAGTGGCACTGTCGACGAGGTGACCGACATCGTGATCTCGCGCTTCGAGACCGCGCCGGCGGAGTCCGCGTGATGGCGTCGCTGCAGCGCGTTTCCGTGCCCGCCGCGAGCCGGCGGTACGACGTTGCCGTCGGCCCGGGCGCGCTCGCCGAAGTCGGTCCGTGCGTGCGGGGCCGGCGCCGGGTCGCGGTGGTCAGTCAAACCGCCATCGCGGCGGTGTACGCCGAGCCCGTCGTGAAGTCGCTCGATGCCGCGGGCGTCGACAGCGAGATGTTCTTCATGGATGACGGCGAGCAGGCCAAGACGCTCGCGACGGTGGAGCGGCTGGCCCGCGCGATGTCGGCGTGGGGCCTGTTGCGCGCCGATGCGATCGTCGCGCTGGGCGGTGGTGTGGTCGGCGACACCATAGGGTTCACGGCCGCGTGCTACCACCGGGGCGTCGACGTCGTGCAGGCGCCCACCACGCTGCTCGCGCAAGTCGATGCGGCGATCGGCGGCAAGACGGGCGTCAACCTCCCCGAGGGCAAGAACCTCGTCGGCGCATTCCACCAGCCGATCGCCGTGCTCGCCGACGTGTCGACGCTTGCGACGCTCCCGGCCCGCGAGTACCGGTCGGGCCTGGGCGAGGTCGCGAAGTACGCGCTCATGGGCGGCGACGGGAGTGACGGGATCGCGGCGCTCGTCGAGGAGCGATCCGACGCGTTGCTCGCGCGTGAGCCGTCAGTGCTCACCGAGCTTGTTGCCGCGTCCGCGGCGATCAAGGCCGCCGTGGTCGCAGCCGACGAGACGGAGCAGACCGGCCTGCGGGCCACGCTCAATTACGGGCACACGTTCGCCCATGCGCTCGAGACCGCAGGCCGCTACGACCTGATGCACGGCGAAGCCGTCGCCATCGGGCTGGTGTTCGCAGCCGAGCTCGCACGTGCGCTGGAGCAAATCCCCCCCGACGCCGTCGAGCGGCACGCGGCGATCGTCACCGCGCTCGGACTCCCGGCCGCGGTACCGGTCGAGCTGAGTGCCGACGAGTTGCTCGACATCATGGTGCGCGACAAGAAGGCGCGGGCGGTCTCACGTTCGTGCTGCCCGGTGCGGCCGGCCTCGAGCTCGTCGACGATCCACCGGAGATCGCGCTCGCCCATGCCTTCCGGGCGGTCGGTGTGAAGGTGGGGGAGTAGCAGGCGATGGCCACGATCCTGTTGCTCTCCGGCCCCAACCTCAATCTCCTCGGTGAGCGTGAGCCCGAGATCTACGGCACCGACACGCTCGACGAGTGTGTCGCCGACGCCCGCGCCGCCGCTGCGAAGCACGGCCATGACGTCGAGCATGTGCAGTCCAATCACGAAGGCGACCTCGTCGACGCGATACAAGGCGCGCGCGGTCGGTGCGCGGCGATCGTGTTCAACCCGGGCGCGTTCACGCATTACGCGTACGCGCTCGCCGACGCGCTGGCGGCGTACCCCGGCGTGAAGATCGAGCTGCACCTATCCAACCCCGCGGCACGTGAGAAGTGGCGGCGCACGTCGGTCGTCGCGCCGGTGGTCGACGGCACTGTGGCCGGGTTCGGCCGCCAGGGCTACCGCCTGGCCATCGAAGCCGCGGTCGAGCAGCTGCAGAAGCGGCCATGAACGCGCTCGGGACGTTGCCCGCCATGCACATCTCGGCCCGGGCGCCGCGACTCCGCGCCACGTTCGCCGACGCCGGCATCGACGCGCTCCTCGTTACTCGTTTGCCCAACATCCGATATCTCACCGGGTTCACCGGCTCTGCGGCCACGCTCCTGGTCACGCCGGACGACCTGGTGTTCGTCACGGACGGGCGCTACGCCGAGCAGTCGGCCGAGCAGCTCGGAGGCGCCGGCGTCGACGCGCACATCGAGATCGGGGCGACGCAGGTTGTGCAGCGCGAGGCGTTGGGTGACGCGGTGAAGCCGTTCGCGCGATTGGGGCTCGAAGCACATGGCGTCACGTGGGCGCAGCAACGCGCGTTCGCCGCGGCGTTCACCGCGAACGACCTGGTGGCCACCGACGAGCTGGTCGAAGCTCTCCGGCGGGTCAAGGAGCCGGGGGAGGTCGCCCGCATCCGCGCCGCCTGCGCGATTGGCGACGAGGCGTTCGCCGCGGTCAGCGCCACCTTTTACGACGGTCCGACCGAGCGCGACATCGCCCTCGCGCTCGAGCACGACATGCGCCGGCGCGGTGCGAGCGGCAACAGCTTCGATCCCATCGTCGCGAGCGGGCCCAACGGCGCGAAGCCTCATGCCCGCCCGACGGATCGCGCGCTGCGGCCGGGCGAGCTCGTCGTGGTCGACTTCGGCTGTGTCGTCGACGGCTACTGCTCCGACATGACGCGCACGGTGAGTGTCGGCGACCCCGGTCCCGACGCGCGTCACCTCTACGACGTGGTGCGCGAGAGTCAGCAAGCCGGCCGCGACGCCGTGCGCGCGGGCGCGGAATGCGCCGCTGTCGACCGCGTGTGTCGCGAGGTGATCGAAGCCGCCGGTCTCGGCGAGTCGTTCGTGCATTCCACGGGCCACGGAGTCGGGCTCGAGGTCCACGAGGCGCCGCGGGTCGCCGCGACGGCCCGTGATACGTTGAGCGACGGCTACGTCGTGACGGTCGAGCCCGGCGTGTACCTCCCCGGTGTCGGTGGCGTGCGCATCGAAGACACCGTTGTCGTCAACGGCGCGGGTGCCGAGGCTCTGACCGAATCTCCGAAGGACTTGCTCCTGTGAGCGTCTCCACCAACGACTTGAAGAACGGGATGGCCCTGAAGCTCTCCGACGGTCTCGTCACCGTCGTGGAGTTCCAGCACGTGAAGCCGGGTAAGGGCGGCGCGTTCGTTCGCACGAAGCTCAAGAACTACAAGACCGGTGCAGTGGTCGAGAAGACCTTCCGAGCCGACGAGAAGGTGCAGCTCGCGAAAATCGACCGGCGCGAGATGCAGTACCTCTACCGCGACGGCAGCTCGTACGTGTTCATGGACAACGAGAACTACGACCAGGTCCACGTCGAGGCGCCTGATCTCGGCGACGCGGTCAACTACCTGCGCGAGGGCGACTCCGCGGTGCTGCCGACCTACGAGGGCCGCGTCATCGGCATCGACCTGCCGGCGTCGGTCGAGCTCACGATCACCGAGACCGAGCCCGGCGTGCAAGGCGACCGCGTGTCCGGTGCGCGCAAGGCGGCCACAGTCGAGACCGGTCTCGTCGTGCAGGTGCCGTTGTTCATCGAGTCGGGCGAGAAGATCAAGGTCGACACCCGCAGCGGCGAGTACCTCGCGCGCGCTTGATGCGTTCCGGCTGAGCGATGTCGACACGACGCGAAGCCCGAGAGCGAGCGCTCAGCCTGTGTTACGAGCTCGAAGTGCGCGATCGCGATGTCGACGCGATGCTGGCTGACCTGCCCGCGACGCCCGACGAGTACACGACGCAGCTGGCACGCGGTGTCGAGGAGCATCGCGAAGCGATCGACGCAATGCTGCGCAAGTACTCCGAGCACTGGGCGCTCGAGCGGATGCCCGTCGTCGACCGCGCCGTGTTACGTATCGGCTGTTACGAGCTCGGCTGGCAGCCGGAGCTCCCGACCGGCGTGGTCATCAGCGAGGCCGTCGAGCTCGCGAAGCAGTACTCCACGAAGGACTCCGGTCGCTTCGTGAACGGCCTGCTCAGCCGCATCGCGGAGGACCTGCGTACGCGCGCCGGATCGTGAGCGGTCCGAGCGCACCGACGCTGCCGGTCGAGGTCGAGGAGCCGGTCGCCGACGAGGTCGTCAAGACCGACCGGCCATGGATCGTGATCGTGTGGAACGACCCCGTCAACCTCATGTCGTATGTCGTGTACGTCTTCCAGAAGCTGTTCGGCTACTCACGCCAGAAGGCGACCCGTCTGATGATGCAAGTGCATCACGAGGGCCGAGCGGTTGTGTCGGGCGGCACGCGCGAGAAATGCGAAGCCGACGTCGCGCGTCTCCACGGCCATGGGCTGTGGGCGACGATGGAACGCGAGGGCTGACATGGCCCGCCGATTCCGCGCGAAGGGTGATGCGCTCGTCGTCACGCTCGAGCCGACCGAGCTGGAGCTGTTGCGCCAGCTGCCACCGCAGCTGGGCACGCTGCTCACCGATGCGAGTGATGACAGCGGAGCCAAGGATCCAGTGGTGCAACGCCTGTTTCCCCGTGCGTACCTGGATCCGACCGAGGAGGCAGCCGAGGTCGAGTGGCAGTCCCTGGTGCACTCCGATCTCGTCAAGGAGCGACTTGCCGCGCTCGAGCTGGTGACCGCGACGCTCGAGCATGCGACCGAGCGCCGCGGTCGTTTCGAAGTCGCGCTCACGGCCGACGAGACGCAGGCGTGGCTCGGTGTGCTCAACGACGCCCGCCTCGCGCTCGGCATCCGGCTCGACGTCACCGAGGAGACCGACCTCGAAGCCGTCGCGACCGACGATCCTGCGGCCTCCGCGTACGCGATCTACGGCTGGCTGACCTACCTCCAAGGCGAGCTCGTCGAAGCCCTCCTCCGCTGACCCACCCCGCGCGGAGCGCCCGCGCGTCTTCATTCTTGCGTCAGCAGCCGGGATGACACCCCGGTTTGCGACGCAAGAATGGGTCTCCGGTAGGTTTCGGCACCGGATCGACGACGGGCAGACGACGGGCAGAGACGGGGGGCAACGACGGTGGGGTATCTCGACGGCAAGGCGATCGCGGTCACGGGCGCGGGGCGTGGCATCGGCCGGGCGGTGGCACTTCTGTGCGCGTCTGAGGGCGCGGCTGTGGTGGTCAACGATTACGGCGTCACGATGGACGGCAACGAGCCGACGAGCGAAGTTGCCAACGAGGTCGTCGCCGAGATCGAGGCGGCCGGCGGGAGGGCCGTCGCCAATCCCAGCTCCGTCACCACGATGGAGGGCGGCGCGTCGATCGTCCAGAGTGCGATTGACAGCTTCGGCCGTATCGACGGTGTCGTCTGCGTCGCGGGCATCCTGCGCGAGCGGATGCTGTTCAACATGAGTGAAGACGAGTGGGACCCGGTGATCGAGACGCACCTCAAGGGCACGTTCACCGTGTTCCGCGCCGCGGCGCCGATCTTTCGGGAGCAGAAGTCGGGCACGTTCATCGGCTTCACGTCGGGGGCGTTCGCTGCGTCGGTCGCGCAGGCCAACTACAGCGCGGCCAAGGGCGGCATCGTGTCGCTCGTGCGCAGCGCGGCGGCAGGCATGCACAAGTACGGCGTGACGGCCAATTGCATCGCGCCCGTCGCGAAGAGCCGCATGTCGGGGCAGGTGCCGTTCGGCCTCGAGATGGGCGAGCCCGAAGACGTCGCCCCGCTGGTCGCGTACCTGCTCGGTGAGCACGCACGCCAGATCACCGGGCAGGTGTACACGGCCAATGGCCCGACGGTCGCGGTGTGGAACCAGCCGGCCGAGGTGCGCTCGATGCGCAACGACGGCCGCTGGACACCCGAAGCGCTGGAGGCCCGCCTGCTCGACGAGGTCGGCCAAGAGCCGATGCCGATCCTCGAGCGGCTGGCGGAGCGCGCGGCTGCGGCCAAGCGCGGCGACACACCCAACCAGTAGGCACCATTCAGCCGCCGGCGCGCCGTCGACGTGACGAGCGGTGCTATTCTCGATTCGACCGTGAAGGAGATCCTGTGAGGTCTCCACGGAGGAGTACCGATGAGCGCGGCTGGATCTCCGGCGCAACCGAATGACGCGGCCCCCAATGGGGGCCGCTTTTCTCGCCGGGCCTCCGTCTTCGACGCCGACGACCTGCGCCGCGCCCACACGCGCATCGCGCACGAGATCGTCGAGCACAATCACGGCGCCGAGCCCATCGTGCTGGTCGGCCTCTACACCCGCGGGGTCGCGATCGCGCGCCGCCTCGCCGACGCGATCGAGCGCTTCGAGGGCGTGGCCGTGCCGGTCGGAAGCCTCGACGTCGCCTTCTTCCGTGACGACATCAACCTTCGGCCCGTGCAGCCGCTCGGTCCCACCGAGCTGCCCGTCGACATCACGGATCGGGTCGTCGTGCTCGTCGACGACGTGCTCTTCACCGGCCGCACCGTACGGGCTGCGCTCGAAGCGCTGACCGAGCTGGGCCGCCCGCGGGCGGTGCAACTCGCCGTGCTCGTCGACCGCGGCCATCGCGAGCTGCCGATCCGCGCCGACTACGTCGGCAAGAACCTGCCGACGAAGATCGCCGAAGACGTGCGCGTACGCCTGCAGGAGACCGACGAAGGTGAGGACGGCATCGAGATCTGGGGCCCGGTCGCCGATTCGGAGGGTGCGCAATGAAGCACCTCCTCGCCATCGATGATCTCGACCGCGCCGAGCTCGAGGGTCTGCTCGAGCTGTCGGAGGCGTTCGTCGACGTGAACCAGCGCGAGATCCCCAAGGTGCCGGCGCTTCGGGGAAAGGTCATCGCGTCGCTCTTCTACGAAGACTCGACCCGCACGCGCTTGTCGTTCGAGACCGCGGCGAAGCGCTTGTCGGCCGACGTGATGACGTTCAGCGTCAGCACGTCGTCGGTAAAGAAGGGCGAATCGCTCCGTGACACCGTACAGACGATCGCGGCGATGGGTGTCGACGCCGTCGTCGTGCGCCACGGCTCGGCCGGCGCGCCCGACCGCATCGCGAGCTGGATCGACGCGAGCATCATCAACGCGGGCGACGGCCGCCACGAGCACCCGACGCAGGCGCTGCTCGACGTCCTCACGCTGCGCCAGCACCGCGGCGCCTCGCTCGATGGAATGCGTGTGGCGATCGTCGGTGACGTCCGCCACTCGCGTGTCGCGCGCAGCGATGTGAAGGCACTCCACGCGCTCGGCGTCAGCGTCACGCTCGTCGGGCCACCGACCCTGCTACCGGAATCGCTCGACGGCTGGCCGGTCACGACGTCATACGACCTCGACGCGGTCATCGGCGACGTCGACGTCGTGTACCTCCTGCGCATCCAGCGCGAGCGTCAGAACGAGGCGTTGTTCCCGTCGCTACGCGAGTACACGGCGCGGTACGGGCTCACAGCCGCGCGGCGGCGCGGCTGCGCCCTGATGCGCTCGTCATGCACGCGGGGCCGATGAACCGGGGCATCGAGATCGCGGCCGAGGTCGCCGACAGCGAGGCGTCGATCAT
Source organism: uncultured Actinomycetes bacterium (assembly GCA_963813635.1). Lineage (GTDB taxonomy): Bacteria > Actinomycetota > Acidimicrobiia > IMCC26256 > JBBRZM01 > JBBRZM01. The sequence goes on from CAWEZO010000007.1 coordinate 875,663, forward strand.
CACCGAGCAAGTCGCGAACGGCGTCGCGGTGCGGATGGCCGTGCTCTACGAGCTCCTGGGATCGGGGGCCCTCGTTGCCTGACGGGCTCGTTCTCCGCGGTGGCCGCGTCGTCGACGCGGGCGGCGAACGGGTCGCCGACGTGCTGGTCCGCGACGGTGTGGTCGTCGAGGTCGGCGAGCGTCTCGATCCCGTCGGCGCCCGCGCACTGGATGCGGCGGGCTGCGTCGTCGCACCCGGCTTGGTCGACCTGCACGTGCACCTCCGCGAGCCCGGTGACGAGGAGGCGGAGACGATCGAGACCGGTGCGCGGGCGGCCGCGCTGGGCGGGTTCACCGCGATCGTCGCCATGCCCAACACCCAGCCTCCGCTCGACGATGCGTCAACGGTGGGTGCGGTGCTGGCGACCGGCCGCGACGCGATCTGCGATGTCGCGTCGTCGGGCTGCATCACGAAAGGTCGTCGCGGTGAGGAGCTCGCACCGATGGGGGAGCTCCACGCGCTCGGCGTGCGGATCTTCACCGACGACGGCGCGTGCGTCGATCGCGCCGCTGTCATGCGCCGGGCGCTCGAGTACTCACGTTCGCTACCAGGCGCGGTGATCGCGCAGCACGCGGAGGATGCATCGCTCGCGGGTGGGGGTCACATGCACGAGGGCCGGTGGTCGAGCATGCTCGGCATTCCGGGCCGTCCGGCCGAGGCTGAATCCACCATCGTGGCGCGCGACATCGTGCTCGCCCGACTCACCGGCGCGCGGGTGCACTTCCTGCATCTGTCCACTGCACAAGCTGTTGACATGGTCCGCGTGGCGAAAGGCCTGGGCCTGCCCGTGACCGCGGAGGTCGCGCCGCATCACTTCACGCTCACCGACGCGGAATGCGCGAGCTTCGACCCCGCGTTCAAGGTGCACCCGCCGCTTCGCAGCGACGCCGATGTCGAGGCGATCAAAGCCGCGCTCGCCGACGGCACCATCGACGCCATCGCCACCGACCACGCGCCCCACGTCGCCGAAGCCAAGGAACGCCCCTTCGAAGAGGCACCGCCCGGGATCCTCGGTCTCGAGACCGCGCTCGCGCTCACGCTCACCGAGCTGGTCGAGCCGGGTTTCATCGCTCTCGCCGACGCTCTCGCGCTCCTGTCCTGGCGCCCGGCGGCCATCGCCGGCCTCGGCGAGCACGGCAACCCGATCGAGCCGGGGCAGGTCGCGAACCTCTGCGTGATCGATCCCGGCGTGCAATGGGACGTCGATGTCACCAAGCTCGCGAGCAAGGCACGCAACACGCCCTACGCCGGTCGCAAGCTCACGGGCCGGGTGCGGCACACGATCCTCCGGGGCGAGCCGGTCGTCATCGACGCGGAAGCGCAACGATGAGCCACGCTCGTGCCGCACTGCTCGTGCTCGCCGACGGCGCCGTGTTCGAGGGCGAAGCCGTCGGCGCCGAGTCCGACGGCCGTGCGACGACCGGCGAGGTCGTGTTCAACACTGCGCTGTCGGGCTATCAGGAGATCATCACCGATCCGTCGTACGCGGGGCAGGTGATCACGTTCACCTATCCGCACATCGGCAACTACGGCGTCAATGGCGACGACGACGAGAGCGGCCGGCCGTCGTGTCGCGGCGTGATCGTGCGCGACCTCGCGCGTCGCCCCAGCAACTGGCGTGCCACCGGCGACCTCGACTCGTTCCTCGAGCAGCACGGGATACCGGCGATCGCGGGTGTCGATACCCGCCGGCTCACGCGTCACCTGCGCGACGAGGGCGCGCTGCCCGGCGCGTTCGGCACGGACGAGGCCGCCGTGCGCGCCGCCGCGGCGACGGCGTGTGGCACCGACGGTGTCGATCTTGTCGCGACGGTCACGACCGCGGAGCCGTACACCGTGGGTGACGTCGACGCGCCCTTCTCGGTCGTCGCGTACGACTACGGCATCAAGCGCACGATTCTGCGTCACCTCCTGGCTGCGGGTTGCCGGGTCGAGGTCGTGCCCGCGTCGACGCCCGCGGCTGACGTGCTCGCGCGCCACCCCGATGGCGTGTTCCTCTCCAACGGTCCGGGCGATCCTGCCGCGGTGACCGGCGCGGCCGGCATCGTGCGTGACCTCCTCGGTGAAGTGCCCGTGTTCGGGATCTGTCTCGGTCATCAGATCATGGGACTCGCGCTCGGGGCAGCGAGCTTCAAGCTGCCGTTCGGTCACCACGGCGCGAACCACCCCGTGCGCAACGAGGCGACCGGCCGCATCGAGATCACGAGTCAGAACCACAACTACGCGGTCGACCCCGGGCCGCTCCCGGGCGTCGAGCGCACGCACGTCAACCTTAATGACGGCGTGTGTGAAGGGCTGCGCGTGCTCGACATGCCGGCGTTCGGCGTCCAGCACCACCCCGAGGCGGGGCCGGGGCCGCACGACGCGAGCTATCTCTTCGGTGAGTTCACCGCGCTCATGGCCGGCGTGAAGTAGCAGGAGCGAGCATGCCGCGCCGCGACGATCTCGAGTCGATCCTCATCATCGGCAGCGGCCCGATTGTGATCGGCCAGGCATGCGAGTTCGACTACTCGGGCACGCAGGCGTGCCGCGTCCTCAAAGCCGAGGGCTACCGCGTCGTGCTCGTCAACTCCAACCCGGCCACCATCATGACGGACCCCGAGTTCGCCGACGCAACGTATGTCGAGCCGCTCGACGTCGACACCATCACCCGCATCATCGAGAAGGAGCGGCCCGACGCGCTGCTGCCCACGATCGGCGGCCAGACCGCGCTCAACCTCACGATCGCGCTCGACGAGGCGGGCGCGCTCGAGCGTTTCGGCGTGGAGCTGATCGGGGCGAGCGTCGAGGCGATCCGTACCGCCGAGGACCGGCGCCGGTTCAAAGCCGCGATGCAGGAGATCGGGTTGGGCGTGCCCAACTCCGGCTTTGCGTACACGCTTGACGAGGCCATCACCGTCGCCGACGAGGTGGGCTACCCGCTCATCGTGCGGCCGTCGTTCATCCTCGGTGGCGGCGGTACCGGCATCGCGCACGACGCCGATGAGATGCGCACCATCGCAGCGCACGGGCTTGCCGAGAGCCCGATCTCCGAGATCCTGATCGAGCACTCCGTCGTCGGGTGGAAGGAGTACGAGCTCGAGGTGATGCGGGACCACGCCGACAACGTCGTCGTCATCTGCTCGATCGAGAACTTCGATCCGATGGGCGTGCACACCGGCGACTCCATCACCGTCGCGCCCGCGCAGACGCTGACCGACGTCGAGTACCAGCGCATGCGCGACGCCGCGTTCGCGTGCATCCGCCGCATCGGTGTCGACACCGGGGGCTCCAACATCCAGTTCGCGCTCGACCCGTCCACCGGCGAGATGCTTGTGATCGAGATGAACCCGCGCGTGTCGCGCTCCAGTGCGCTCGCCAGCAAGGCCACCGGCTTCCCGATTGCGAAGATCGCCGCCCGCCTCGCCGTCGGCTACACGCTCGACGAGATCCTCAACGACATCACCCGGGCCACGCCGGCATCGTTCGAGCCGACCATCGACTATGTCGTCACGAAGATCCCGCGGTGGGCGTTCGAGAAGCTGCCCGGGGCGACGGCCGTGCTGGGCACGCAGATGCAGTCGGTCGGCGAGGCGATGGCGATCGGTCGCACGATGACCGAGTCGTTGCAAAAGGCGGTGCGGTCGCTGGAGACGGGCCGCGCCGGGCTCAATTGCGATCCGGCGGAGGCTGAGCTCGATGCTTCGAGCATCGACGAGCTCGTGCTCGCGACCGCGGTGCCGACGCCGAACCGTCTCTTCGAGCTCGAAGCCGCGCTGCGGCGCGGCGTCACCATCGAGCGACTGTACGAGACCACCGGCATCGATCCGTGGTTCCTCGACCAGATCCAGCAGATCGGCGAGGAACGGGCCCGGCTCGCGGACATCGGCTTCGACGCGACGACGCGAGCCGACTGGCGCCGGGCCAAGCGTCTCGGGTTCGGTGACGCGCAGCTCGCACACCTGTGGAGCGTCGACGCGGGCGCGATTCGCGAGGCGCGACTCGCCGCCGGCGTGCGTGTCACGTACAAGACGGTCGACACCTGCGCAGCCGAATTCGCCGCGGACACGCCGTACCACTACGGCACGTACGAGGACGAAGACGAGATCTCGCCACTGACGAAGCTGGCCGTGGTCATCCTCGGCAGCGGGCCCAACCGGATCGGCCAGGGCGTCGAGTTCGACTATTGCTGCGTGCACGCGGCGTTCGCGCTGTCGGCTGCCGGCTACGAGACCGTCATGATCAACTGCAATCCCGAAACCGTCTCCACCGATTACGACACCAGCGACCGTCTGTTCTTCGAACCGCTGAGCGTCGAGGGCGTGCGCAACGTGTGTGATGCGTTGGCGCGCGCCGGTGAGCTCGCCGGTGTGATCGTCGCGTTGGGCGGTCAGACCCCCCTGAAGCTGGCCCACGCGCTCGAAGCCGCCGGGATCCCCGTGCTCGGCACCAGCCCCGCGTCGATCGACCGGGCCGAGGACCGGGAGCAGTTCAACGCGCTCTGCCGGAGGATCGGCATCTTGCAGCCGGCAGGTGAGATCGCGAAGACCGTCGACGACGCCCGTGCCATCGCGGCCGGCATCGGGTATCCGGTGCTGGTGCGCCCCTCCTACGTGCTCGGCGGCCGCGCGATGCAGATCGTCTACGACGCCGACGCGCTCGACCTGGCCATGGCGGAGCTGGCGCAGTTCGGAAGCCTCGGGCGCGAAGGTGGGCTCTCGGCCGAACGGCCGGCCTTGATCGACCGGTTCCTCGAGGACGCGATCGAAGTCGACGTCGACGCGCTACGCGACGCGGATGGTGACGTCCTCGTCGGCGGCGTCATGGAGCACATCGAGGAGGCGGGGGTGCACTCGGGCGACTCGGCGTGCGCGATTCCGCCGCCCACGCTCGAACCAGGTGTGCTCGCGACGATCGAGACGCACACCCACGCGCTGGCCGACGCGCTCGACGTCCGCGGTCTGCTCAACGTGCAGTACGCGGTGAAGGACGGTGAGGTGTTCGTGCTCGAGGCGAATCCCCGCGCCAGCCGCACCGTGCCGTTCGTGAGCAAGGCGACCGGCGTGCCGCTGGCGAAGGCCGCGGCCCGCATCATGGTGGGCGCGACACTGGCCGAGCTGCGCGCCGAGGGGCTCGTGCATCCCCCGGCGCAGGGTGGTCATCTGGCGGTGAAGGAAGCAGTGCTGCCGTTCGACAAGTTCCCCGGCGTCGACACGATCCTCGGACCCGAGATGCGCTCCACCGGCGAGGTAATGGGCATCGACCGTTCGTTCGGGCTCGCGTTCGCCAAGAGTCAGGCCGCGGCCGGCAACCGGCTTCCCGGGCACGGCACGGTCTTCCTCTCGCTCGCGGATCGTGACAAGCCGGCCGGCATGCGCGCCGCACGTCGGTTCGTCGAGCTCGGGTTCTCGCTCGTGGCCACGTCGGGCACCGCGGCGACGTTGGAGGCCGAGGGCATCCCGGTCGAAAGCATCGTCGCAAAGGTCGGCGAGGGAACGGGCATGGATGCGTCCGACCTGATCTCGTCGGGCAAGGTCGACCTCGTGGTCAACACGCCGCGCGGCCGGGTCCGCGCGCCGACGGTGCGCACATCCGCCGGGCCGCGACCACCCATCGGGTCGCGTGTCTCACCACGGTGGCCGCCGCGCTCGCCGCGGCCAACGGGATCGCGGACTGGACGACACAGGAGCCGTCCGTTCGGTCGCTGCAGGAGTACCACCGCGACGGCCAGCTCCGCCTGGAGGTGTGAACGAGGTGCCCCACGCCCGCCGTCCCCCATTCTTGCGTCGCAAATCGTTGTCTGATGACGGTTTGCGACGCAAGAACGAGCCGGGGGTGGCTCGTGACGCCATCGGCGAGGCCGCGGTCGACATGAGCGTGCGGCTGGGTGAGCTGGAGCTGCCCAATCCGATCGTGGCGGCTTCCGGCACGTTCGGCCACGGCAACGAGGTGGCCCGGCTCTGCGATCCCGCCGAGCTCGGGGCGATCACCGCGAAGTCACTGGCCCCGTACGAGTGGCCGGGGAGCCCGCCGCCCCGGCTGCACATGACCGCCGGCGGGATGATCAACGCGGTCGGCCTCCAGGGCCCGGGTGTCGAGTACTGGGTCGCACACGAGCTTGCGGCGCTCCACGCGATGGGCGGACGGGTCATCGCGTCGGTGTGGGGTCAGACGATCGAGGAGTTCGCGCTTGCCACGAAGATGCTGCGTCCCGCCCGCGAATGGCTGGTCGCGATCGAGGTGAACGTGAGCTGCCCGAATCTCCATCACCACTCGGAGATGTTCGCGCACGATCCCGGCGCGACTGCCGCCGCAGTCGACGCGGTCGTTGTGCAAGATCTCGCGCTGCCCGTGTTCGCGAAGCTCTCGCCCAACGTCACCGACATCGCCGCGATCGCGGCAGCGGCACTCGATGCCGGCGCCATCGGTATCACCGCGATCAACACCGTGCTCGGTCTGCTCGTCGATGCCGAGACGCGTCGCCCGATCCTCGGACGCGGCACCGGCGGCCTCTCGGGCCCCGCCGTGAAGCCCATCGCGTTGCGTGCCGTGCACGAGCTGTTCGGCAGTGCCCCCGCGGGCACGCCCATCATCGGGACAGGTGGCGTGACGACCGGCGTCGACGCGGTCGAGATGCTGCTCGCGGGTGCAACCGCGGTTGGTGTCGGCACCGCGACGTTCCACGATCCGCGGGCCACGATCCGAATCCGCGACGAGCTCCTCGCTTGGTACGCGGCGCGCGGCGTCGCTCGCGTTGCCGACTTGACCGGCGCGCTGCAGTGGCCGGACCCGGTCTCGTGAGCATCGACGCGGACGACGTGCGCCATCGGCTGGTTCTTGCGCTCGACGTCGACGATTTCACTGACGCGGTACAGCTCGCGGATCGGTTGGCACCGTGGTTCAGCATCGTGAAGGTCGGGCACGAGCTCTATGCCGCAGCCGGCCCGGCGACGTTCGAGGCCTGCCATGAGCTGGGCTTTCGCGTGTTCGCGGATCTGAAGCTCTACGACATTCCCAGCACCGTCGCGCGAGCGGCACACGTGCACGGCGGCCACGGCGTCGACTTCCTCAACTTCCACGCGGCCGGTGGCGTCGAGATGGTCGCGGCCGGTGTCAATGGGTTACGCGAGGGTGCAAGCGATCGTGGCCACGACGTGCCGGTCGCGCTCGCCGTCACCGTGCTCACGAGCGAGGTCGACACCGGAGCGTTCGACGCACGGCTCGACGTCGCGGAGAGCGGCGGCTGTGACGGTGTCGTGTGCTCCGCGCACGAGCTCGACCGGGTGCAGCGTACGTCGCGTCCGATGAAGACGATGGTGCCCGGCGTGCGGCTCGCGGGTGGCGAGCCGCACGATCAGGCACGCGTCGCGACACCAGCGGAGGCCATGCGTGCCGGCGCCGACTGGCTCGTCATCGGTCGGGCCGTGACCGCGGCCGAGAGTCCCGAAGCCGCGGCCACGATGATCACCGAGTCGATCGTGGCCGCTCCGGAAGCACCTCTATCCTGACCTGGGCGGCGGCCCGGTTGCCGCCGGGAGCTGGCTGCCTATACTGACCCGATCGTCGGCTCTGCAGCTCCTCCGGGGCCGCGGCACCGCCCGGCCGTCGACATCGCGCCAACATCGACAGTGCGCACGACAGTTGCGCACGACACAGGAACCCCCGACTTGGAGGTCGTCTGCTGATGCCGCTCCCGCCCGCGCTCACACCAGAGCAACGTCAGGCCGCGCTCGCGAAGGCCGCCGTTGCACGCCGCCAGCGGGCGGAGGTCAAAGAGAAGCTCAAGATGGGTTCGCTGTCGCTCAAGGAGCTCTTCGACCAGTGCGACCAAGACGACATCCTCGCGAAGCTCAAGGTCGTGAGCGTGCTCGAGTCGCTGCCGGGTGTCGGCAAGGTCCGCGCCCGCCGGCTCATGGCGGAGCTCGACATCAGCGAGAGCCGGCGATTGCGCGGCCTCGGCGCGAACCAGCGCCAGAAGCTGCTCGCGCGATTCAGCTGAGCGGCGATTCCGGCCGACGCGAGCGACGGCCCGGCGTTCTGCTCGTCGTGGCCGGTCCGTCGGGAGCCGGCAAGGGCTCGATCGTCCGCCGTCTGCTCGAACGTGAGCCCGCGCTGTGGTGGTCGGTGTCGGTCACGACTCGTCAACCGCGCGCCGGTGAGGTGGAGGGCGTCGATTACCGCTTCGTAGGTCGCGACGAGTTCGAAGCGGCGCGCGACGCGGGCGGCTTCCTCGAGTGGTTCGAGGTGTACGGCGACCTCAAGGGCACGCCACCGCGCGCCGGTCGAGGAGCATCTCGCCGGGGGCGACGACGTGGTGCTCGAGGTCGACGTGCAGGGCGCGATGGCCGTTCGTCGCGCGTTTCCCGACGCGCTGCTCGTGTTCGTGCAGCCGCCGTCCCGGTCAGTGCAGCGTCAGCGCCTGCTCGAGCGCGATCCGCAGGCGGATCCGGCCGATTTGGAGCTCCGGCTCGCCGAAGCCGAAGCCGAGGAGGCACTCGCGGCGCAGTTCGACGCCGTGGTTGTCAATCACGACCTCGATCGAGCGGTCGATCAGGTCGCTGCTATCCTGAAAGCCCGCCGGGAGATCGCGTAAACGCGTCACTTCGGCCCTGAGATGCCCGCCCTGAGATAGGGCCTCAACTGCCTTGGAGATCACCGAATGCCCGAACGCCGCGCCTCACTGATGGAACCCCGCATGGAGGAGCTGCTCGAGCGGGTCGGGTCGAAGTTCACGCTCGTGACCCTGGCCGCGATGCGCGCTCGGGAGATCAACGACTACTACAACCAGCTCGGTGAGGGACTCGGCAAGATCGTACCGCCGCAAGTCACGTCGGTGTCGCGCAAGCCGCTGTCGATCGCGCTCGAAGAGATCGAGGCCGACAAGATCAAGGCCGTACCGTTGCCCGAGGAGCCCGAGCCCGGAGCCGACGCTGAGGTCGGCAGCGCCGAAGCAGGTACGGAGCCCTCCGCCGGCACGGAGAAGTAGCCGCGCCGCCGGCGCGGTCGACGTCGTGTCTGCACCACTCGACGAGCTCGCCCCGCTACGGGGCCGGCGGATCGTCCTCGGGGTTGCGGGCGGCATTGCGGCGTACAAGGCCGTCGAGGTCTGTCGTCTCCTGGTCGACGCGGGTGCACACGTCGCGCCGGTGCTCACCCACGACGCGCAGCGGTTCGTCGGCGCGCTGACGTTCTCCGCGCTCGCATCCGAGCCCGCACTCACGTCACTCTTCGACGGACCCGACCCGATCCCGCACACTCGGCTGGGCCAGTCCGCGGATCTCGTCGTGATCGCGCCGGCGACGGCGAAGCTGCTCGGTAAGTACGCGGCGGGGATCTCTGATGATCTCCTCACGGCCACGCTGCTCGCGACCCGCGCGCCCGTGCTCGTCGCGCCGGCGATGCACACCGAGATGTGGGAGCACCCGGCAGTCCAAGACAATCTCGTGACCCTGCGACGGCGGGGTGTGCACGTCGTCGATCCCGAGACGGGCCGGCTCGCCGGCGGTGACGAAGGCGCGGGACGCCTCGCGTCCCCGCCGTCGATCGTGCGTGCGGCCGCCGCGATTCTCGGCCAAGCCGGCGACCTCGCCGGGGTGCAGGTGCTCGTCACCGCGGGCGGCACCCGCGAGGCAATCGATCCGGTGCGGTTCGTGGGCAACCGGTCGTCGGGCAAGATGGGATATGCGCTCGCGGAGGCCGCCTCGGCGCGCGGCGCCGCAGTCACGCTCGTCACCACGATCGGTCGACCGGCCCCAGACACGCGCATCGAGATCGTGCAGGTCGAGAGCGCGGCCGAGATGGCCGATGCCGTCCTCGCCCGCTACGCCGAGTGCGACGTCGTGGTGATGGCCGCGGCCGTCGCCGACTTCCGTCCGAAAGCGGTCGCCGACGACAAGCTGAAGAAGCGCGACGGTGTGCCCGAGCTCGTGCTGGAGCCCACGCCCGACATCCTGACGATGCTGGGGGACCGCAAATCCCACCAGGTGCTCGTGGGTTTCGCGGCCGAAACGAGTCACCTGGCCGAGCGTGCGGCCGAGAAGCTGGCGGCGAAGCGGGTCGACCTGCTCGTGGCCAACGACGTGTCTGCGGCCGACTCCGGTTTTGAGGTCGATACGAATCGGGCCATACTGCTTACCTCGTCCGGTTCGGCGGAGGAAACGCCGCTGCTCACAAAAGTGGCCTTGGCGGACGTCGTCCTCGACCGAGTCGTCGAGCAGCTGAAGAAGGGAACCCCGTGAGTCGCTTTACCTTCACGTCGGAGTCGGTCACCGAAGGCCACCCCGACAAGATGTCGGATCAGATCAGTGACGCGGTGCTCGACGCGATCTTCGAGGAAGACCCCAACAGCCGGGTCGCCTGCGAGACGATGTGCACCACCGGCCTGGTGGTCGTCGCCGGTGAGATCAGCACCAACGGCTACATCGACATCCCGCGCGTCGTGCGCGACACCGTGCGGGGTATCGGCTACGACCGCGAGTCATACGGCTTCGACGGCAACACGTGCGGCGTCATCACGTCGATCGACGAGCAGTCGCCCGACATCGCGATGGGCGTCGACAAGGCCGTCGAGCAGCGCGCCGGCACCGGCGACCACTACGACGAGGTGGGCGCGGGCGACCAGGGAATGATGTTCGGCTACGCGTGCGACGACACCGAAGACCTCATGCCGATGCCGATCTGGCTCGCGCACCGTCTCGCCCATCGTCTGGCCGAGGTCCGCAAGGCGGGCGTGCTGCCGTACTTGCGTCCCGACGGCAAGACGCAGGTCACGATCGAGTACGAAGACGGGCGCCCGAAGCGACTGTCGACGGTCCTCATCTCGACTCAGCATGCTCCCGGCGTCGACATCGAGACGTTGATGAAGCCCGACCTCATCGAGCACGTGATCACGCCGCTGCTGCCCGAGCAGTTCCGTGACGACGAGTACGAAGTGATGTGCAACCCGACCGGCAACTTCGAGCTCGGCGGGCCGCACGCCGACTGTGGGCTCACCGGCCGCAAGATCATCGTCGACACCTATGGCGGCATGGCCCGCCACGGTGGCGGCGCGTTCTCGGGGAAGGACCCGACCAAGGTCGACCGGTCCGCTGCCTACGCGGTCCGCCACCTGGCGAAGAACATCGTCGCCTCGGGCATCGCCACGCGGTGCGAGGTCCAGGTCGCGTACGCGATCGGTGTCGCGCACCCGGTGTCGATCATGGTCGACACGTTCGGCACCTCCGAGATCGACCCGGAGAAGCTGCCGGCCCTGGTGAAGGACCAGTTCGACCTCCGGCCCGCCGCAATCATCGAGCGACTCAACCTGCGCCGGCCGATCTACCGTAAGACCGCCGCGTACGGACACTTCGGGCGCCCCGACCGTGAGTTCACATGGGAGCGCACCGACCAGGCCGAGCAGCTCCGTAAAGCTGCTGCAGACCGCGCCTGACCGGTCGGCACCCCACGGCCGGGAGCGAGCCCCGCCACGCGCGATCGAGCGAGCACACCCGCGTGTGCCGGGTGCGTGTCGACGTGCCGGCGGTCGACCGGGTGTTCGATTATCTCGTGCCCGACTCGATGGCGCCGTTGGTGCACGTCGGCACCATCGTGCGGGTGCCACTGCACGGCCGGCGGGTACGGGCCTGGGTGATCGCCGCCGACGTGGAGCCCGAGACCACTCGCGAGCGCCTGCGTCCACTCGCCAAAGTTGCGTCCGACGGCCCACCGCCGGATGTCGTCGCGCTCTGCGAGTGGGGTGCCTGGCGCTGGGCCGGTCCGGCCGTGTCGCTGCTGCGCGCGGCGTCGGCTCCCAACGCGGTGCGTCCCGGTAGCCGGCCCGAAGGAGCTGCACCTGCGCACGATGCGCGCATCGCCGCGCCACCCGCGCGCAGTGCGCGAGTGGCCCCCCGCCACCGACCGGCGCGCGCTGGTCGACGAGCTCCTCGCCGAAGGCGGATCGAGCATCGTGATCGTGCCCGACGCGCGCCCGGGCGCCGCTCCTGGTCGCGCGCGCTCGAGGCGTCGGGCCGGCGGGTGCTCGTACTTCGAGCAGACCAGTCCGACGCAATGCGAACTGCGGCCTGGGCCGCGAGCCGCGACGGCGGGTGCGTGGTCGTCGGCGGACGCATCGCGGTGTTCGCGCCCGTGCCCGACCTCGCCCGGATCATCGTGCTCGACGAAGGCGACGAAGCACTGAAGGAGGAACGGACCCCGGCCTGGAACGCACGCGAGCTCGCAGTGGAGCGCGCCCGCGCTGCAGGGGCGTCGGCGACACTCGTGAGCCCGACCCCGACGGTCGACGCGGAGGCACTCGCCGGCACGCCGATCAGGCCGGCGCGCACGATCGAGCGCGACGGCTGGCCGGCCATTGAAGTGGTCGATCCACGCAACGAGCCCCCGGGTACCGGCTTGCTCACCACCCGGCTTGCCACCGCGCTGCACGCGGCGCTCGACAGCGGAGGGCGGGCGGTGTGCATGCTCAACCGGCGCGGCCGGGCGCGACTGCTTGTGTGCCGTGCATGTAACGAGCTCGCCCGCTGCGAGCTCTGCGGGGCGGCGGTACGCGCGGACGCGGATGTGTTGGCGTGTCCTCGATGTGCCGCCACACGACCCTCCATTTGCCTCAACTGTCACGCGACGCGCTTGACCACGCTGCGAGTGGGCGTGACGGGGGTACGCGATGCGCTCGGGTCGTTACTGCCCCGGTACACGGTGGTCGAGATCGACGCGGCGACCCATCGGGTCGACTCCGGTGACGTGTTCATCGGGACCGAAGCCGTCTTCCACCGCCTGCCGGTCGATCGCGCCCGGCCGGTACGACTCGTGTCGTTTCTCGAGTTCGATCAAGAGCTCCTCGCGCCGCGGTACCGCGCCGCCGAGCAGGCGCTCTGGCTCCTCGTGCGCGCGGCGCGTCTCGTCGGCGGCCGGCGCTCGACGGACGGAGGACGGGTGCTTATCCAGAGTCGCCTGGCCGACCACGAGGTGATTGCGGCGGCGCGTCACGCCGATCCGTTCCTCGTCACCGACGTCGAGCGCGAGCGCCGCGCCGCGTTGGGCTTTCCGCCGTTCGGTGGGCTCGCACTGCTGAGCGGCGCCGAAGCAGCGGTGTGTGCCGCGACCGAAGCGCTCCGCGCGTCCGAGTCGCTCACCGTGCTCGGACCCGCCGACGGCGACACGCTGCTGCGCGCCGCGACGACGACGCAGCTGTGCGATGTGCTCGCCGGCGTCGACCTCGAACCGGCGCGCGCCAAGGGTCGTCTGCGAGTGGAAGTCGACCCATTGCGCGTGTAGGTCGGCGGGGAAGGGTCCGATTCTCGGGACCCGACTGGTATCCTGCGGTCGTGGCAACGTACCCGATTCGTCTCTTCGGCGACCCTGTGCTCAAGGAGCAGTCGCGCGAAGTCGTGGAGCTCGACGGCGAGCTCGCGGGTCTCATCGACGCCATGTACGAGACGATGTACGAAAACCTCGGCGTCGGCCTCGCGGCCGCACAGATCGGTGTGCTCAAGCGGTTGTTCACCTACGACGTGGGCGACGGCCCGACAGCCGTCATCAACCCGGAGATCGTGGAGGCCGAGGGCGAGGTCGTCTTCGACGAGGGCTGCCTTTCCATCCCCGAGCTCCGCTTCGAGATCCTGCGGCCGCAGAAGGTCACGCTCCGCGGCGTCGATCTCCATGGCCGGGAGATCGTGCTCGAAGACGACGAGTTCCTCGCCCGTGCGATCCAACACGAGATGGACCACCTCAACGGCGTGTTGCTCCTCGACCGGCTCGACCCCGCCGACCGCAAACGGGCTCTGCGAACAATGCGCAACCGCGAGCTGGTCGCGTCTGCGCCGGTGCCGGGCGGAGCGCCACGGCTGTGAACCGCACGATCGCCTGAGGCTTCGGCCGTGCGAATCGTCTTCCTCGGCACTCCTGCCGACGCGGTGCCCTCGCTGCACTCGCTCGGGGCCACAGGACACGACATTGCCCTCGTCCTGACACAGCCCGACCGCCGGCGTGGCCGCGGTGTTGATCTCGTGCGGAGCCCGGTGAAGTCCGCCGCGCTCGAGCTCGGCCTCCCCGTGCTCACGCCCGGGCGCGCCAAGGAAGTCGTCGACGAAGTACGCGCGACCGGCGCGGAGCTCGGCGTCGTCGTCGCGTTCGGTCAGCTGTTGCCGCCGGCGCTGCTCGACGCACTGCCACTCGGGTTCATCAACGTGCACTTCTCGCTGCTGCCGCGCTGGCGCGGTGCCGCGCCCGTCGAACGGGCCATCCTCGCCGGCGATGCGCAGACGGGTGTCTGCATCATGGCGCTCGAAGCCGGGCTCGACACCGGTCCGGTCTACGCGCGCGTCTCCACCACGATCGGCGCGCACGAGACGGCGGGGGAGCTCCACGGCCGGCTCGTCGAGCTGGGTACTGATCTCCTGGTCGCGACGTTGCCCTCGATCGGCGCCGCAACACCCGAGCCGCAAGCCGGCGAGCCCACCTACGCCGAGAAGCTCACCGTCGAGGAGTTCGAGCTCGACTGGTCGCGTCCGGCAATGGAGCTCGCGCGGCTGGTTCGTGCCGGCAACCCGAAGCCCGGCGCGTGGACACACGCGAGCGGCAAGCGACTCAAAGTGCTGCGCGCGCATCCGGTCGACGGCGAGGCACCCGCCGGTGCGGTCGTGGCGCCGGCCTCGGTCGGCAGCGGGCGCGGCTTGCTCGCGCTCGACGAGGTGCAACCCGAGGGCAAGCGTCCGATGAACGGCATCGACTGGGTGCGCGGCGTGCGGCCCGCGGGCCGGCAGCTCGGGTGAGTTCGACGGCGAGTGTCACCAGTCGCACGCTGGCGCTCGAAGCACTGATCCGGGTCGAGGAGGGCGAGCATTCCAACGTGCTGCTCCCGCGCCTGCTCCGCGGCTCGCGCCTCGCCGACCGCGACCGCGCGTTCACGACCGACCTCGTCTACGGCACACTGCGACAGCAGGGCGCGCTCGACTGGCTGCTGGCGCGGGTGCTCGACCGTCCGCTCCCGCAGCTCGATCCGGCGGTGCGAGCCGCGGTACGCCTCGGTGCATACCAGCTCGTGGCCGGCGTGTCCGCGCACGCGGCGGTCTCGGAGACGGTCGACGCGCTCGGCGCACAGCTGCCGCGGGCCCGTGGCTTCGTCAACGGCACGCTCCGCGCGCTCGCGCGTCTCGGCCCCTATTGGCCCCGGCCCGACGGCGATGACGTCGCCGCTGTCGCAGTGCGCACCTCGCATCCCGAATGGCTCGTCGAGCAGCTCACCGAGCTGTACGGGGCCGACGACGCGCGGGCGGTCCTCGACGCCGACAACGTCGCGCCGCCGGTGTCGCTTCGACCCAACCCGGCGCGTACCACGGCCGCGGCGCTCGAAGCGGAGCTGGTGGCGGCGGGCATCACCGTGGCGCGTGGAATGCTGGTGCCCGACGCGCTCACGGTGCGCGGCAGTGGTGACCCGGCCCGCTTGCCGGCGGTCGCCGAGGGCCGGGCGACGCCGCAGGATCAGGCGAGCCAAGCGGTTGTCCGCGTGCTCGATCCGCAGCCGGGGGAGCGCGTGCTCGACCTCGCCGCTGCGCCGGGCGGCAAGGCGACGGCGATTGCCGAGCGCGTGGGTGCCGGCGGCGTGGTGATCGCGTGCGACGTGAGTCCCGAGCGGCTCGCATTCGTGCGCACCGCGGCGTGCCGGCTCGCGTTGAACACCGTGCACGCCGCCGCTTCCGACGCTCGGGCACTGCCGTTCCGGCAGCAGATGTTCGATCGGGTGCTGGCCGACGCGCCGTGCACCGGCTTGGGAGTGCTCCGGCGGCGCGCGGAGGCGCGCTGGCGCGCGCGCCCATCGGGGGCAGCTGCGATGGCGGCGCTGCAGTGCGACCTGCTGCACGCCGCGAGCCTCGCCGTGCGACCGGGCGGCACGGTCGTGTACGCGGTGTGCACGCTCACGGAGGAGGAGACGCGCGGCGTCGACGAATGGGCGGCCACGACGCTGTCCGATCTCGTGGCCGAGCCACCGCCGGGCGCTCCCTGGCGTCCGTGGGGACGGGGTGCGCTGCTCTTGCCCCACGTGGCCGGCACCGACGGGATGTTCGTCCTGCGCCTTCGGGATCGGCCGGGAGAGGGACCGGTAACCTTGCACCCATGAAGCTCGCCCCATCGATTCTCTCGGCCGACTTCGCCCGCCTCTCGGCCGACATCGACCGGGTCACTGACGACGCGGATCTGCTGCACGTCGACGTCATGGACGGCCACTTCGTCAACAACCTCACCATCGGGCCGCCCGTCGTCGAAGCGGTGCGCAAGCACACCGAGCTGTTTCTCGACTGCCACTTGATGATCGACAATCCCGCCGACCTCCTCGAAGCGTTCGCGAACGCCGGTGCCGATGGCTGCACGGTGCATGTCGAGCTCGGCGATCCGCGTCCGCTGTTCGCCCAGATGCGCGCGCTCGGCGTGCGAGTCGGTTTGGCATACAACCCGGCGACGTCGTTCGACGCGGTGGAGCCGTATCTCGACCAGATCGATCTGCTGCTGACGATGAGCGTGCACCCGGGCTGGGGCGGTCAGCCGTTCACCGAGTCGGTGCTCGACAAGGTGCGTCAGGCGCGCCGGCTCGTCGACGAACGAGACCTCGACGTCGAGCTCGAGATCGACGGCGGGATCAACCTCGACACCGCTCCCCGTGCCGCCGCCGCCGGTATCGACATCTTTGTGGCGGGAAGTGCCGTGTTCCATGCTTCGGATCCGGCGCTGGCCTGTCGACAGATCAGGGAGGCGGCAAGCCATCCGGCAGGGGGGGGCCTGAGTGTCCGAGCTCATCCTGATCGCAGATGACGACGAAGACGTCGCGAGCGCGGTCGAGGTCAATCTCCAGCTCGAGGGTTACGAGGTCCACCTCGCGCACGACGGTATCGAGGCGGTCGAGCAGGCTCGCATGCTTCAGCCTGATCTGATCCTGCTCGACGTCGTCATGCCGGGGCTCGACGGCTTCGAGGTCTGCCGCCAGCTCCGCGCCGATCCGCGCACGATGAACTCGGCGGTGATCCTGCTCACGGCAAAGAGCGTCGCGAGCGACAAGGTGCACGGGCTCACCGCAGGCGCCGACGATTACATCGTGAAGCCGTTCGAACCGGCCGAGCTGGTCGCGCGGGTTCGAAGTGTGCTGCGACGCGCCAACCAGATGCGTGACCTCTCGCCGCTCACCCGTCTTCCCGGCAACTTCCGCATCGCGGGGAGCTGGAGCGCCTCGTCGCGCAGCCCAACGCAGCGTTCGCGGTTGTCTACGCCGATCTCAACGAGTTCAAGTCGTTCAACGATTATTACGGTTTCCTGCGCGGCGACGAGGTGATCAAGTTCACCGCGAAGGTGCTCACCGAGGCGCTCGCTGCCAACCCGTCGGAGCCGAGCTTCGCCGGTCACGTCGGCGGTGACGACTTCGTGCTGATCGTGCATCCCGACGTCGCCGAGCCGATCAGCAACGCCATCATCGAGGGCTTCGACAGCGGGATCGCGGCGCTGTACGACTCCGACGACCGTGAGCGCGGCACGATCCGCGTCACCGACCGGCAGGGCGAGGTCCACGAGTTCGCGATCGTCTCGATCGCGGTCGGTGTCGCCCAGACGACCAACCGTCCGATCCGCACGCAGTGGGAGGCGTCTGCGATCGCCACCGAGATGAAGAGCCACGCGAAGCGGCTCCGTCGTTCGGCCTACGAGATCGACCGCCGCGAGGCGTGAGCGACACCGCGCCCCGACCGCAACTGCGGGCGAAGGTGCTCACCGTGTCCGATGGCGTTGCCGCCGGTACGCGCGATGACCGAGCCGGCACGGCGCTCGTCGCACGACTCGAACGTGCCGGCTTCGAAGTGGTCGATCATCGCGTGGTCGCCGACGGCATCGACACGGTCGCCGACTCGTTGCGCGAATGCACCTCGGGGTTCGCCGGACTCGTGGTGACGACGGGTGGCACCGGATTCGGCCCGCGCGATCTCACCCCCGAGGGCACACGTGTCGTGATCGAGCGCGACGCCTCGGGTTTCGCCGAGGCGATGCGCCAGGCGAGCAACGCCGAGGGCCGGACGTTCGGCATGCTGTCGCGTGGCGTCTGCGGTGCGATCGGCGCCGCGCTCGTCTGCAACCTGCCCGGCTCCTCCGGCGGCGCCCTCGAGTGTGTCGAGGCCGTCCTGCCGGCGATCCCGCACGCGCTCGACCTCCTCGCCGGGGGTCGCCCGCACTGACCTGCCGGGCCCACCGCTTCCCAAAATAGAACTTGTTTCATTTTTGGGGCCGTGGTGGTATCCTGACCTCGACAAACAGGAATGCCCTCGGGGTTTGGGTGCAAGTCCCGACCGGCGGTGACCGCAGTGCGCTGCGGGAGCCCGCGAGCCCGCCGCTGCCGGCGGCGGGTTGACCAGGAAAGCCTGGGCCGACGGTGAGAGTCCGGATGGGAGAGGGTGCACGGTTCGGCCGCGTCCTCGCGCGCCGGCCCTGGCGTCCTCGTCACCCGAGGGTGGAGGTGACGATGTACGACGCGGGGCACGCGATGGACCGGGCGCTCGAGCTCGGTGAGTCCGCGCGGCGTCACAGCCCGCCCAATCCCTGGGTGGGGTGCGTCATCGTCGGCGATGGCGCCGTTGTCGGTGAAGGCGCCACGATGCCGCCCGGCGGACCCCACGCCGAGATCGTGGCCCTCGAACGGGCGGGTCCACGCGCCAGAGGCACGACTGCGTTCGTGACGCTCGAGCCGTGCGCCCACCACGGCCGCACACCCCCGTGTGCCGACGCGTTGGTGGATGCCGGCCTTGCCCGTGTCGTGATCGCGCTCGAAGACCCCGACCCTCGCGTCGCGGGCGTGGGCGCGGCCCGCCTGCGCGACCACGGAATCGCAGTCGAGATCGGCGCGGGTGCGGACCGTGCTCGCGAATCGTTGGCGCCGTACCTGCATCACCGACGCACGGGCCGGGCCTGGTGTCTGGTCAAGACGGCGATGAGCCTCGACGGACGCATCGCCGCGGCCGACGGCTCCTCGCGGTGGATCACCGGTCCCGAAGCGCGCGCCGACGGGCACCGTCTCCGTGCCGAGTCGCAGGCGGTCGTCGTGGGTGCGGGTACCGCACTGGCCGATCGGCCGGCCCTCACCGCCCGCGACGTCCAACCCCCGGTTGACCGACACCCTGTGCGGGTCGTGCTCGACGCGCGCGGGCGCGTGCCGGCGGAAGGGCCGTTGTTCGACACAGCGGTCGCGCCCACGCTGATCATCACCACCGAAGCCGCGCCGTCGCATGTCATCGACTCGTGGCGCGCCGCGGGGCGCGAAAGTCGAGACAGTCGCCGCCGGGGCTGGGGGCGTCGACCTCGAAGCTGCGCTCGCGCTGCTCGGAAGTCACGGTGTCCTGCAGGCGCTCGTCGAAGGCGGGGCTGAAGTGCACGGCGCGTTGCTGACCGCGGGGCTCGTCGATCGGGTTGTTGCCTACGTTGCGCCAACGGTCCTCGGTGCCGGCGGTCTGGATGCATTCGGTGGCCACAGGATTGCGACACTCGCGGACGCGCCTCGATGGCAGCTCCGCACCGTCGCGGAACTCGGTGCCGACATCCGCCTCGAGTACGACTGCCACGCGGGGACGACCTGATGTTCACCGGCATCGTCGAGGAGCTCGGCCGCGTCAAGGCCGTCATCCCCGAGAACGGGGGCGCGCGCATCGAGATCGAGGCGACCAAAGTCCTCGGCGATGCGCGCATCGGTGATTCGATCGCGGTCAACGGCTGTTGCCTGACGGTGGTCGAACGCGCCGACAACTGGTGGGCGGCTGACGCGGTGACCGAGACCCTCGAACGCACGACACTGGGCGCGCTTCATGCCGGCGATCCGATCAACCTCGAGCGACCCGTTCGCCCGCAAGACCGCTTGGGCGGCCACATCGTGCAGGGCCATATCGACGGCGTCGGCTGCGTTGCCGACCAGGTCGCGCTGCCCGACGGGTCGAGCCGCATCACGATCGAGGCGCCGCCCGAGGTCCTGCGCTACGTCGTGGAGAAGGGCTCGATCGCCGTCGATGGCATCAGCCTGACGGTCGCCGGCGTCGCGCCCGCCCGGTTCGATATCGCCGTCATCCCCCACACGCTCGCAGTCACCACTCTTGGCGCGCGCCGTCCCGGTGCGCGCGTCAACATCGAAGTCGATGTGCTCGCGAAGTACGTGGAGCGCCTCCTCGCGCCGACCCGAGAAGGGACCTGAACCATGCCGTTCACCCACATCGAGAACGCGATCGCCGCCATCAAACGCGGCGAGCTCGTGATCGTGGTCGACGACGCCGACCGCGAAAACGAGGGCGACCTCATCATGGCCGCAGAGAAGGTGACGCCCGAGAGCATGGGCTTCATGATCCGCCACACCAGCGGCGTGATCTGCATGCCCCTGGAGGGATCGCGACTCGATGACCTCGAGCTCCCGCTGATGGTCGCGAACAACACCGAGGGACAGCGCACCGCGTTCACGGTGTCGGTCGACGCGAGGCACGGCACCACAACCGGCATCTCGGCCGCCGACCGCGCTGCCACCGTGCAGGTGCTGATCGACGCCCATACCGGCCCCGACGACCTCAACCGGCCGGGCCACATCTTCCCGCTGCGCTACCGCGAGGGCGGCGTGCTCAAGCGCGCCGGGCACACCGAAGCCGCGGTCGACCTCGCCCGGCTCGCCGGTTGCACGCCTGCCGGTGTGCTCGCCGAGGTCGTCAACGACGACGGCACGATGGCGCGCCTGCCCCAACTCGACAGCTTCGCGGCCGAGCACGGCTTGCAGCTGATCTCGATCGCCGATCTCATCCGCTACCGCCGTCACCGCGAGAAGCTTGTGCGCCGCGTGTCGGAAGCCCGCATCCCGACGAAGCACGGCGACTTCACCGCGTACGTGTTCGCGTCGTTGCTCGACGGCACGGAGCACATGGCATTCGTTCGAGGCGAAGTCGCGGGCAAGCAACGAGTGCTCGTGCGAGTGCACTCCGAGTGCCTCACCGGCGACGTGTTCGGCTCGATGCGTTGCGACTGCGGTGTACAGCTCGACCAGGCGCTCGCGAGCGTCGCGGCAGCGGGTGAAGGCGTGGTCGTCTACCTGCGTGGCCATGAGGGTCGTGGTATCGGCCTCGGTCACAAGCTGCGCGCCTACACACTCCAGGATCAGGGGCGCGACACCGTGGAGGCCAATGTCGAGCTCGGCTTCCCGGCCGACTCGCGCGAGTACGGCATCGGCTCGCAGGTGCTCGTCGACCTCGGCATCACCACAATGCGGCTCATGACGAACAATCCCGCCAAGTACGGTGGCCTCGAGGGCTACGGTCTCGAGATCGTCGAGCGGGTGCCCCTGCGCACCAGCCCCACCGACGAGAACATCGCCTACCTGCGCGCCAAGCAGGAGAAGATGGGCCACCTCCTCGACATCGAAGACGAAGGCCTCGGAGGCAGTTAGCAACATGGGTTCGTTCTCTGAGTTCGAGGGACAGCTCGACGCGACGCGCATGCGGTTCGCGATCGTCGCCGGGCGCTTCAACGACACGGTCACGAAGCCCTTGCTCGAAGGCGCCAAGAGCGCGCTGACGACTCACGGAGCCGACTTCGAGAAGGTACCGGTCGTCTGGGTGCCGGGCGCGTTCGAGGTACCGCTGGTCGCCAAACGACTCGCGGTCGTCGGGGAAGTACGACGCGGTCATCTGCCTCGGCGCAGTGGTTCGCGGCGGCACGCCGCACTTCGAGTACGTGGCGGGGCAGTGCGCGGCGGGCGTGATGCGAGCCGGGCTCGATGCCGATGTCCCGGTGCTCTTCGGTGTGCTCACCACCGACAATCTCGATCAGGCGCTCGAACGGGCCGGGAGCGGGACCGGCAACAAGGGCTTCGAAGCCGCAATCAGCGCGATCGAGATGGTCGACGTGCTGCGGCGACTCCCGTAGGCGAAGGGATACCCGCGGATGCTGCGACTGGTGCTTCCGAAGGGCTCGCTCGAACGGGCCACCTTGCAGCTGTTCGAGGACGCCGACCTGCCGGTCGTGCGATCCTCCGATGTCGACTACCGCGCGACGATCGACGACCCACGTGTCACCGACGTGCGAATTCTGCGCCCGCAGGAGATCCCGCGTTACGTTGCCGACGGCCTCTTCGATCTCGGCATCACCGGTCGCGACTGGGTGAACGAGACCGGCGCCGACGTCGAGACGCTCACGGAGCTGCACTACTCGAAGGCGACCGCGTGGCCGATCCGCGGTCGTGCTGGCCGTCGCCGCCGATTCGGAGGCGAAGTCGATCCACGACCTCCCTGCCGGTCTTCGGGTGCACACCGAATACCCCGAGATCACCCGGCGCTTCTTCGACGAGCACGGCCTCGCCGCGGAGTTCACGTTGTCGTACGGCGCCACGGAGGCCAAAGTGCCCGAGATCGCCGACGCGGTCGTGGAGATCACGGAGACCGGGCGGGCCTTGCGGGCGGCCGGCCTCAAGGTCCTCGACACGATCCTCGTCTCCCACACCGAGCTGATCGCCAACCCGACGGCGGCGGCCGACCCCGAGAAGCGCAAGGCGATGGAGCAGCTGCAGACACTGCTCAGCGGGGCGCTCGAGGCCCGGGGCCGGGTCCTGGTGAAGCTCAACGTCGAGCAGCCCCGCCTCGACGCCGTGATCGCCCTGCTGCCGTCCCTGAAGGCGCCGACGGTGTCCAAGCTGTCGGGCGACGACGCCTACGCGGTCGAGACCGTGGTCGCGAAATCGCAGATCAACACCCTCATTCCCGAGCTGAAGGACGCCGGCGCCACCGGGATCATCGAGATCCCGATTGCCAAGATCGTCCACTGACCTCCTAGCTAAACAGCCTGTCCGATTCATGTATAATGCACCATAAGGCTTGGAGGTCTGAGATGTTGAGTTCACGCTAGATTGGCCGGAAGGCCACGCAAAGCGTGACGCATAAACGTCGCAGCGTGGCCGCCAAGACGGGCGCGACGGTGACCACGGTCGGCTTGTTCATCGGCGCGGGAACCATGCCTGCGAGCGCAGCGAGCCCGGCTCCGGTCAGCCTGGGCGTCGCGGCGATGGCAGCCCAGCTGCAGGCGATGCTGCCCCAGATCCTCGCGGCACGCGCGGAGACAGCCGCGGAGAACCAAGCCGCCGCGGTCCACGCCGCGGCCGCCGGCTGCGCCGGGAGCTTCTCCTCGGTCTCACCGGTCACCATCAGCGGCGCGACGGCTTCGATCAACGTGCACGTCGACCAAGCGCTCTGTGACCCGCTGACGCTGAGCTTCGTGTCGTACACCAAGGTCGACGGCAAGCCCTACCCGATGGGCCCACAAAACCTCTTCGACAAGGACACGCAGACCCTGCAGGCAACCGGCGTCTACACGTTCAAGGTGAACGTCGAACAGAGTGCCGGTGGCGTGTGCGCCTCTCAGATCGACCTCCTCAAAGAGGCCAACCCGCCGACGCACATCGCCGGTCTTGACCTCGGTGCGCTGCTCGCGGCCTTCACCTCGGGCACCTGCTCAACCTGATCGGTCCGATCGTTGCCATCGACCCGGTCGGCGGCGACTTCATCAACGGCGCGGAGCTCGACATGCCGCAGTACGCGGCGTGCGGCGCCACTGAGGTGTCTCGGAAGAATGAGACCAAGCCGTTCGACCCCGGCACGAGCGTGAGCGCCGGCGGCGAGCTCCCCGTGACGGGTGGCGGATCGTGGCCGATTGCGATCGTCGGCTTTGCGTTCCTTGCGTTCGGTTGGGTGCTCCTCGCAGCCCGCTCGGCGAAGGTCGCCGCGGCGCCGGCCAGGACCAACCGCTTCTAACCAAGCTCCGTCAGCGCGACGCTCTCTTCTCATCCGGGCGACCGGGCGAGAACGGGAGCGCTGTCGCGTTCGACGCCGCTGATCTCGTTTACTCGAGGCATTCTCAGCAAATACCTACGGGATTCCTCGAGTAAACGAAGGGCTCAGCCGGACGGCGTCCTACGGTGGCCGGCGCGGTGGTGGGCCGGTCCCGAGTCGCCGGCGAGGTTGCACGCGGTGTTGACCAGTGACACGTGCGTGAACGCCTGCGGAAAGTTGCCGAGCAGCCGTTTGCCGGCGGGGTCGTACTCCTCCGACAGCAGGCCGACATCGTTGCAGCAGCCGAGCAGCTTTTCGTACAGCGTTGCGGCCTCGTCGGTGCGACCCAGCAGGGCGAGGTTGTCGGCGAGCCAGAACGAGCAGGGGAGAAAGACCCCTTCGCCGGGAGGCAGGCCGTCGGTCGTCGCCCCGCTGTCATAGCGGGCGACGAAGCCGTCGGTGGTGAGGCCCTCCTGAATCGCCTGCACGGTCCCGACGACGCGTTCGTCGCCGATAGGCAGGAAGCCCACGAGCGGAATCATCAGCACACTCGCATCGAGCAGCTTCGAGTCGTACGCCTGCACGAAGGTGTTGCGGTCGTGGTCGTACGCATTCTCGAGCACCTCGCGGTGCACGTCGGCGCGCAGCTGCCTCCACCGGTCGACGGGCCCGTCGAGGCCGAACTGCTCGACCGTCTTCACTGCGCTGTCGAAACCGACCCAGGCCATCACCTTCGAGAACGTGAAATGTTGGCGAGCCCCGCGCACTTCCCAAATGCCTTCATCGGGCCGGCGCCACCCGTCTTCGAGAAAATCGAGGATGGCGCGCTCGATGCCCCACGAGTCGGCGTCGCCGCTGATGCCCAGTTGCCGCGCCAGCCGCAGACCGTCGAGCACCTCGCCGTACACGTCGAGCTGGTACTGGTCCGACGCGGCGTTCCCGATGCGGACGGGCGCGGATCCCTCGTAGCCCGAAAGCCAGTCGAGCTCGAGCTCCGTCAACCGGCGTTCGCCGGCCGGCCCGTACATGATCTGGAGCTGTCCCGGGTCGCCGGCGACTGCTCGTAACAGCCAGTCCCGCCACGCCTTCGCCTCACCGGAGTAGCCGGCGTTCATCAGCGCGTACAGCGTGAAGGTGGCGTCGCGCAGCCAGCAGTACCGGTAGTCCCAGTTGCGGACACTGCCGATCCACTCGGGCAGTGACGTGGTCGGCGCGGCGACGATGCCACCGGTCGGTGCGTAGGTGAGCGCCTTGAGCGTGATCGCCGAGCGATGGACCGCCTCGGCGTACTCCTCGCGGACAACCGACTTCGCGCTCCACCTCTGCCACCATGCCGTCGTGCGCCCGACGGCACGCGTCGCGTCGATCGGCGCCGGCAGGTCGTGGTGCGACGGGAACCACGAGAGCACGAACGGCACATGGTCGCCCTCGTTGACCGTGAACTCGGCGACGGTCGTGAGATCCTCGCCGTGCATCTCGATCGGTGTGCGCAGCGCGAGCGCATTGGGTCCGGCGATGAGCCGGAGCACACCGTCGACCGTGCGGACCCACGGCACGACCTGTCCGTAGTCGAACCGGGTCACGAGACGCATGAGCATCGGCACCCGTCCCCACAAACCGACGACGATGCGGACGACGTCGACACTGCGATCGCGCAGCGGCATGCAGTCGATGACCCGCACGCCGCCCTCCTCGGTTGCGAAATCGGTCTCCAACACGAGCGTGTCTTTGCGATAGGCGCGCGTCGCGCGCGGCTCCCGTCAGCCGGGCCGATCTGCCAATGGCCATGCGACTGATCGCCGAGCAGCGCCGCGAAGCATGCGCCCGAGTCGAAGCGTGGCACGCACAGCCAGTCGATCGAGCCGTTCATGCAGACCAGCGCCGCGGTCTGTGTATCGCCGATGAGCGCGTAGTCCTCGATGGGCGCTGCCACCGCGCCATTCAAGCCGATGTGGTGACCGGGACGGTCGACGATCGGCGCGGCGTCGTTACGATTCGGCGGAGCCGGCGCCCTCGACGCGCTGTTTCACCTCGACGTACGCGAGCCGGAGCTGCGCCAGCGCGTCACGCAGCGGTTGCTCGTTGGGCCCGAGGTCGTCACCGAGCCCCTCGACGAGCGCGGCCATCGCGTCGATCGCGAGCTTTGCCTCGTCGAGGCGAGGCGTCATGTCGCCTTCGAGCGCGAGGTGCAGCACGCCGAGCTGCCACAGGCCGACAGCGTGATTCGCGACGATCGCGGCGACCGGCGTCTCGGCGAGCTCCTGGCGCAGCGCGTCGAACTCCTCGCGCGCCGCCGCTTCCTCCTCCGGTGTGCCGCCGCCCGCAGACGCGGGCGGAGAAGACGGCGGTACGGCGCTTTGGGCGGAGCCGGCCGGGGCGGCGGGATCGGGTTCGGGCTCGGGCTGGTGCTCGCCGGAAGGTGTCCAGAGACTGCTCACGCTGATATCCTGCCTCGTTACCAAGCGATGTGGGAAGTGGGACACCGCGCGAGAGCCCGGAGTCCCCGCCCGGCCGGTCTGCCTCTGGCGGTTCGCGTCCGGGTCCGTTGTCAGGGCCGTCCCCAGCGGTCACGGATGGCGGACGTTCCTACGTCCGCCATCGTCGCGTTCTGCCCCGCCGACCACGAGGTGATCACATAGCCACAACCGATGCCCGGATCAACGATCGCATTCGCGCCCGCGAGGTCCTCCTCGTCGGCGCCAATGGCGAGCAACTCGGGGTGAAGCCGACGCCGGAGGCACTCTCGATCGCCGGTGAGCAGGATCTCGATCTGGTCGAGGTGGCACCCAACGCCAATCCTCCGGTCTGCCGGATCATGGATTTCGGGCGCTACAAATACGAGCAGGAACAGCGGCGCAAGGAATCGCGCCGCAACACCAGCAACGTCGTCATCAAGGAGATGAAGTTCCGGCCCAAGATCGACACCCACGACTACACGACGAAGATGAAGCACGTCGAGCGCTTTCTCGGCGAGGGCTCCAAGGTGAAGCTCACGATCATGTTCCGCGGTCGTGAGATGGCGCACCCGGAGCTCGGGCTGAAGATTCTGCAGCGCATCGCCGCGGAAGTCACCGACATCGCGATCGTCGAGTCGTCACCTCGTCAGGACGGGCGCAACATGACCATGGTGCTCCATCCGACCAAGAAGCCCGATGCCCGACCGAAGAAGACGACGTCGCGATCGAAGGCGCAAACCGCGCCGCCGCCGGCAGCGACATCCGAGCACGAAGCCACACCGCCCGCGACGGCGGCGGTGACCGCAGCCGACTCCACAGGAGCGCAGTGATGCCGAAGATGAAGACACACCGAGGTGCGGCGAAGCGGTTCCGCGTGACGGGCACCGGCAAGATCCGCCGCCGAAAGGCATTTCGCTCGCATCTGCTCGAGACGAAGTCGAGCCGGAGAAAGCGCCGGCTCGGCCGAGGTGCCGAAGTGACCGGCGGCGACAAGAAGCACGTCGAGCGCATGCTCGGACGGGCCTAGCCGTCGGATTCGCGTTGACCTGCCGCGCCCGGCGGGTCCCGAGGCAACTGACAGAAGAGGCACCGTCATGGCGAGAGTAAAGCGTTCGGTCCAGGGCAAGAAGCATCGCCGCGCCGTGCTCGAGGCCGCCGAGGGATATTCCGGCGCGAAGAGCCGCAGCTTCCGCAAGGCCAACGAGCAGGTCATGCACTCACTGCGATACGCGTACCGCGACCGGCGGGCGCGGAAAGGCGAGTTCCGGCGGCTGTGGATCGTGCGGATCAACGCGGCGTGCCGTCTCAACGACATCTCGTACTCGCGCTTCGTCGCCGGGCTGAAGGCCGCCGACATCGAGGTCGACCGCAAGATCCTCGCGGATCTGGCCGTTCGCGACTCGGAGGCGTTCGGCGCGCTCGTCATCGCCGCGCGCGAGGCGCTCGACGCCGCCTGAGCGCGGCGCGCCCGTGTCTCTCGGCCCGCGGCACGCCCAGGTCGTGCGCCTTCGCAGCCTCGTTCGTGATCCGAAGGCACGGGCCGCTGAACGGGTCACGGTGCTCGAAGGGCCGCGTGTGATCGAAGGCGCACTCGATCGCGGCGTGACACTCGAGTCGGCGTATTTCTCGGTTGGGTCCGATCGGGCCTTTGCTGCGCTCCACGATCGCTTGTGTTCGGCCGGTGTCGGCGTGGAGATGCTGAAGGAAGGTGTGCTCGAGAAGGTCGGCTCGACGGTCACGCCTCAGCCCGTGCTCGCCGTTGCGCCCGTCACCGCCGTGACGTTCGACGCGCTGCCGGGCGCCGGCTGCGTGCTCGTCGCCGTCGGGCTGAGCGACCCCGGGAACGCCGGCGCGCTCCTTCGGAGCGCCGAGGCCTCCGGGGCCGCGGGAGTAGTGTTCTGCGGCAACTCGGTCGACGTGCGCAGCCCCAAGGTGGCGCGGGCCTCGGCAGGGGCCTTGTTCGGAACTTGCGTCCTGGAGGAAGACGACCCCGTGCAGATGCTCGAGACCCTCGGCGCGGCGGGGCGGCGGCGGCTCGGGGCAGTGGCCCACGGTGGTGACGCACCGGAGACACTCGATCTGGCCGGGGCGGTCGCGGTCGTCCTCGGCAACGAAGCACGTGGACTCGACGAACAGGTGCTCGCGCACGTGGACGGGCGCGTCAGCATCCCGATGGCCGGCGCGGCCGAGTCGCTCAACGTTGCCATCGCCGGCTCCGTGGTGTGCTTCGAGGCGGCACGCCAGCGGCGCTCGGCCGGCACGCGATGAACCCGGCCGAGGCCCAAGCGCTCCTCGATTCGAAGCTCGCCGAGGCGGTCGGCGCGATCGCGAGCGCCGACACGTCCGATGCGCTCGACAACATCGAGCGGAGGTATCTCGGGAGGCACTCGCCCGCGGCGCAGGTCAACGAGGCGATCAAGATGCTGGAGCCGGGCGAGCGTCCGGTCGCCGGTCAGGCGGTGTCCGGGTACAAGGCGGCGATCGCCGACGCCCTGACCGCGGCGCGTGCGCCCGTCGGCGCACGTGAAACCGACGCGCGCATCGCGTCGGAGCGGCTCGATCTGACGTTGGGCGGGCACGGGCGCCGGCGCGGCCACCTGCATCTCGTGACACAAGTGCAACGCGAGCTCGAGGACGTGTTCGTCGGCCTCGGCTATCAGGTTGCCGAGGGGCCCGAGGTCGAAGACGACTGGCACAACTTCGAAGCGCTCAACTTTCCGCACGACCATCCCGCGCGCGATGCAAGACACGATGTACATCAAGCTCGGCCGTCCCGAGCAGGTGCTGTTGCGCACCCACACGTCGCCGGTGCAGATCCGGGTCATGGAGTCGCAGCCGCCACCGGTGTTCAGCGTGATGCCGGGCCGTACGTACCGCAACGAGACGCTCGACGCGCGGCACTCGCCGGTGTTCCACCAGATCGAGGGGCTTGCCGTCGACCGCGGGATCACGTTCGGCGACCTCGCGGGCACGATCGAGGCGTTCACGAGCGCATACTTCGGCAAGAAGGTACGGGCGCGGTTGCTGCCGTCGTTCTTCCCGTTCACGGAACCGTCGGCCGAGTTCGCGCTCAGCTGCGTGTTCTGCGACGGCCGCGGGTGTCGGGTGTGCTCGCAGACCGGCTGGATCGAGCTCGGCGGTTGCGGGATGGTGGATCCCAACGTCTTTGTCGCCGTCGGCTACGACCCTGAAGAGGTTTCGGGCTTCGCGTTCGGCTTCGGGCTCGAGCGCATGGCGATGCTGCGGTACGGCGTCGCGCCGATCAAGACGTTCTTCGACAACGACCTCCGCTTCCTCGAGCAATATTGATGGCCGGGCTCGCGCACGAGATGGTTCCCCGAATGGATCACCGATGAGGGCGCCGCTGTCGTGGATCCGGGAGTTCGCGGCGATCGACGCCGCGCCCGCGCGAACTTGCCGAGGCGCTCGATCAACTGGGGATCGAAGTCGAGGCGGTCGACGAGCCCGGTCGTGAGATCCGCGGCGTCATCGCGGCGCGCATCGTCGAGGTCGTGCCGCATCCCGACGCCGACAAGTTGCAGCTTGCCGACGTCGACTACGGCGACGGCCAAACGCGCGTGGTGTGCGGTGCGCCCAACATCGAGGCCGGGATGGTGGTGCCGTTCGCGCCGGCCGGGGCCACGCTCCCGGGCGGTTTCACGCTGGAACGGCGGAAGATCCGAGGCGTGGTGTCCGACGGGATGATCCTCTCGCCGAAGGAGCTCGCGCTGTCGGATGACCACGAGGGGATCCTGGCGCTCGACCCGGCGACCTCGGTCGGCGTCGACGTGCGCGAGGTGCTGGGCCTCGACGACGTGATCTTCGACGTGGCGATCACGCCCAACCGACCCGACGCGATGTCGATGGTGGGGGTCGCCCGTGAGCTGGCCGCGCACTTTGGTGTGCCGCTCACGGTCCCCGAGCCCGCGAGCAAGACCGGCGGCGCGACCGAAGCCGCGATCAGTGTCGTGGTCGATGACGCGGTGCGCTGTCCGCGGTATCTGGCGCGCGTCTCGACGGTTGCGATGGGCCCGTCGCCGCAGTGGATGGCACGCCGGCTGACGCTCGCCGGCATGCGGCCGATCTCGAACGTCGTCGACGTGACCAACTACGTGCTGCTCGAACGCGGCCAGCCGCTGCACGCGTTCGATCTCGACCGCCTCGCCGGGCCCGGGATCATCGTGCGACTTGCGGCCGGCGGCGAGCGCATCACCACGCTCGACGGTGTGGAGCGTGCGCTCACGCCCGACGATCTGCTGATCTGTGACGCCAAGGGTGTGCCGCAGGCAATCGCCGGCATCATGGGCGGTTCCACGGCAGAGGTCTCGGAAGCGACCGGCAACATCCTGCTCGAGTCGGCGAATTTCCAGCCCAGGGGCATCAGCCGGAGCTCCAAGCGACTGGGTCTGCGATCCGAGTCGAGCGCGCGCTTCGAACGCGGCGTTGATCCAAACGGCGTGGGTGCAGCCGCCAATCGCACGATGGAGCTGCTGGAGCAGGTGGCACATGCCGACGTGCTCGACGGCACGCTCGACGAGTACCCGTCGCCGGTCGAGCCGGAGCAGATCACGGTGCGCACCGAGCGCATCAACGGGCTGCTCGGCACCGCGCTCGACGACGCAGCCGTCGTCAGCGCGCTCGAGCCACTCGGCATCGAGATCACGGCCACCAACGGCGCGCTCCGTGCGACAGCGCCGACGTGGCGTCCCGACCTCGAACGCGAGATTGACCTCGTCGAAGAGGTCGCACGCCGGGTCGGGCTCAACGAGATCTCGCGCACCCTGCCGTCGACGACGGGCCAGACCGGTGGTCTCACCGTCCGGCAGCGCGAGCGACGGCTCGTCGCCGACACGCTCGTGGGCATGGGCGGCGCCGAGGCCGTGACGTTGCCGCTGCTCGCACCCACCGACCTCGAGCATTTCGGCCTTGCTCTCGATGGCGCCGTGGAAGCCGCGAACCCGCTGCGCGCGGAGGAGTCGATTCTGCGACCGATGATCCTTCCGGGTCTGGTCGCGGCGGTGGCGCGCAATGCCGGCTACGGGATCGACGACGTCACGTTGTTCGAGCTCGGCCATGTGTTCCGCGCGCCGAAGGGCGACGACACGTTGCCCGACGAGCGCGAGCACGTTGCCGCCACGCTCGCGGGACAGGTCCGGCGGGCACCGATCGAGCCCGACCGTGCCGTTGACGTCTATGACGCGATCGACATCGTGCGCGCGATAGGCGACGCGCTGGAGTTGTCCGGGTTGACGTTGACGCCGGCATCCACCGCCGAGCTGCACCCTGCCCGCACTGCGGCCGTCCTCATTGACGGCGTCGAGGCCGGCCACATCGGCGAGCTGGCACCCAGTGTGCTCGCGGTCATGGAGCTGGCGGGCCCCGTGGTCGCGTTCGAGCTCGATCTCGGCGTCCTGCTCGACGGCCGCCGCCGCGATCGCGTGTTCCGCTCGCCTTCGAGGTACCCGGCGTCCACGATCGATCTCGCGTTCGTCGTTGCCGACGACGTGCCTGCCGGGAGCGTCGCCGCCACCCTGCGCGACGCCGGCGGCTCGTCGCTCGAATCCGTGCGCTGCTTCGACGTCTTTCGTTCCGGCAGCCTCGGTCCCGGGCGCGTGAGTCTCGCATTCGCATTGCGTTTCCGCGCCGGCGACCGCACCCTCACTGATGAGGAGGTCGGCGGGTTACGTCAGGCCTGCATCGACACCGTCGTCTCGACGCACGGTGCCGAGCTGCGCGGCTAACCAGCGCGCCGGCTCGCTCGTCCAACTGCTGCGACCGATTCGGGCGCGACCACCGTCACCTCGAACGAGGCCGCGTCGCCGTGCACGTCGACGGTCGCCGCGACTGTTTGATCCTCGGTCACCATTCCCACGAACTTCACCTCGAGCTCGCCGTGCGCGAGGAACTCCTCGCCCCACGTGTCGAGCAACACGCCGTACGCCGGCCCGGCGACCTGGAGCCCCTGTGCGACCAGGCCGGTGAGGCCCAGCTCCCGGGCGGTCTCGGGATCGGAATGGAAGTTGCCGCGACGTGAGTATCGCGCGCAGCCGCTCGGCGGTGAGCTCGAGAGTGCGGCGTACCGGCGTCATCGGGCCACCTCGGTGAACGTCGCGCGTGACGTCCAGACGGGCGAGCCGTCCGCGAGCGCGATGAGCGCCTCGACCACCGCGTACTGGCGGCCTCGCTTCTCGTACCGCCCGGTGACGGTCCCGCTGACGGTCAGCGGCTCGCCGGCCTCGGCGCGCCGGTGGCACACGAGGTGCTGGGCTGTCTGGAGCATCGGCCGCTCGGCGACGGTCTGGAACAGCAGGATCGTCAGGTTGCCGGCGATCGGCGGATAGAGCGCGCCGGCCTCCAGCGCCGGGTGATCGACGCCGGCTGCGCGCCAATAGCGCTCGTTCGCCTGCTCCGAGACCGTGAGCTCGAGCGGGCCGAGCACTCGGCCCACGTTGGCACCGCCGAACGGCGTCCACGGCGGTAACTGGATCCGCTTGCCGTTCACCGTGATCGCCCACGCGGGTTCGGCGAAGCGGGACGTGTCGCGGTGCTTGTCCGCCATCTCACTCACCTTCATGCAAGAGAACCGGCGAAGGAGCGGCATCTGCATGTCTATGCAAGATACTGTATAGTATGCAGCATGGCGTATCGAGCGGGGGTCGTCGGGGCCTCAGGCTACACAGGCGCAGAGCTGCTTCGGCTCGTGGCCGCGCATCCGGAGCTGGAAGTGGCGTACGCCACGGCCGACACCAACGCGGGATCTCCGATCGCGCAGCTCTACCCGTCGCTCGCGGCGGCCTACCCGGTGCTCGACTACGCGGCGTTCTCGCCCGGGGACCTGGCCGGCCTCGACATCGTGTTCGTCGCGCTGCCACACGGAGAGTCGCAGCGCCATGCAGCCACGCTGCTGGACGCGGTGCCACACGTGATCGACCTCGGCGCCGACTTCCGGCTGCCGGTGGCGACCTACGAGCAGTGGTACGGCTCGGTCCACGGCGCGCCGGAGTTGATCGACCAGTTCGCATTCGGCCTGCCGGAGCTCTTCCGCGATGACCTGCAGGGCGCCGCGGATGTCGCCGCGCCCGGGTGCTATCCGACCACCGCGGCGCTTGCGCTGTCGCCGCTCCTGGCGGGCGGAGTCGTGGAGCCGACCGGGATCGTGGTGAATGCCGTCTCCGGCGTCTCGGGACGCGGCCGCCGCCTCTCTGCTGCCAGCCTGTTCTCCGAAGCCAACGAGAACGTCGCGGCGTACGGCCTGCTGACCCATCGCCACACGGCCGAGATGGAGCTGGCGCTGAGTCGCGTCGCCGGTCGCGATGTCGAGCTGCTGTTCACGCCCCATCTCGCGCCGATGACGCGGGGCATCTTCGCGACGTGTTACGCCCGTCCCGCAGTCGAGGGTCTCGACACTGAACAACTGCTGGGCCGGGCGCGCGAGTTCTACAGCGACGAGCCGTTCATCTCCGTGCTTGACGACTCGCCGGCGACGAAGGCCACCTGGTCGTCGAACGCCGCGCACCTTAGCTACCGCTTCGACGCTCGCACGGGCTTCGTGCTCGCGCTCGGCGCGCTCGACAATCTCGTCAAGGGCGCGTCGGGCCAGGCCGTGCAAGCGGCGAACGCCGTGCTCGGGCTACCCGAGACGACCGGGCTCAGCGCGATCGGCATCGCGCCGTGAGCGTCACCGAACCGGCCGGTTTCGAGGCCGCGGGCATCGCGTGTGGGGTCAAGGAGTCGGGGGCTCCCGATCTCGCGCTGGTTGCGACTGCCGATCGCCGTTCGGCTGCGGCTGCGGGCGTGTTCACCACGAACCGGGTCGCGGCCGCGCCGGTACAGATCAGCCGCAAGCACCTGGAAGACGGCCGCGCCGCGGCGATCGTCCTCAACTCGGGGAACGCCAACGCCGCGACGGGCGAGCCCGGACGCACCGACGCGCTGCAGATGTGTGAGCAGGTCGGCGACGCGCTCACGATCAGCCCGGCGGACGTCCTCGTGTGCTCCACCGGGCTCATCGGGATCCCGCTCGCGATGACGCCGATCACGAGCGGGATTCCGCTCCTGGCAGAGGAATTGCGGGGCGATGCGGAAGGTGCGAGTGCTGCCGCCGGCGCGATTCTTACGACCGATACGGTTCCCAAGACGTCGACCTCGCAGTTTTCACTCGACCGCGGCGCGACCGCGACCGTCGGCAGCATCGCCAAGGGCGCGGCCATGCTCCAGCCGGCGATGGCGACCATGCTGGCCGTGCTCACCACCGACGCTGCCATCGAACCGCAGGCATTACACGTTGCGTTGGAGGATGCGGTCGACGTGTCGTTCAACTCGATGAGCGTCGACGGGTGCACGAGCACCAACGACGCCGTGCTGGTACTGGCGAACGGCGTCGTGGGAAACCGGCCGATCGGATTGGGCGGGCCCGCGTTCCATGCGCTCGTAGCGGCGCTGCGCGAGGTGTGCGTCGACCTGGCCGAGCAGATGGCGGCCGACGCCGAAGGAGCGACGAAGTTCGCCCGGATCGTGGTGCGCGGAGCGCGATCGCTCGACGACGCTCGCCGGGCGGCCCGCTCGGTTGCCAACAGCCAGCTTGTGCAGTGCTCGCTGTACGGCTGCGACCCTTACTGGGGGCGCGTGCTGTCCGAGCTCGGTGCCAGTGGCGCGTCGATGGATGCGGAGCAGGTCGACATCGCGTACAACGGAATCATCGTCTGCCGCGACGGCATCGCGGCAAAGCACGACGCGGTCGCGCTCGACGAGGAGATGGGCGGTCGCGAGATCGAGATCGTGTGCGACCTGCATCGGGGTGGCAACGAGGCGGCGATCTTGACGACCGATCTCACCCACGCGTACATCGACGAGAACATGGGCACGTCGTGACCGCGCCCGTCAGCGCGGACGCGGGGTTCAAAGCGGGGATTCTCGCGGAGGCGTTGCCGTACATCCGCGAGTTCTCCGGCAAGACCGTCGTGGTGAAGTACGGCGGGCACGCGATGGAAGACCCCGCGCTCGCCGACTTGTTCGCGCAAGACGTCGTGCTCATGCGCCTGGTCGGCATGAACCCGGTCGTCGTACACGGCGGTGGTCCCCAGATCAGTGACCTGATGCGCCGCCTCGGCAAGGAGCCCGAGTTCATCGAGGGGCTGCGCGTCACCGACTCCGAGACGGTCGACATTGCCCGCATGGCGCTCGTGGGCACCGTCAACCGTGAGATCGTCGCGAGCGTCAACCGTCACGGATCGCTGGCGGTTGGTCTCTCGGGCGAAGACGCGGGACTCATTCGCGTCGATCCCCGCGAGGAGCGTTTCGGGTTCGTCGGTGATGTGCGACACATCGATCCGTCGATACTCGAACGATTGATCCGTGAGGAGCTGATTCCGATCATCGCCACCATGGGTGTCGACGACGAAGGCCAGCACTACAACGTCAACGCGGACATGGTCGCCGGAGCGATCGCGGCCGCGCTCGACGCGGAGAAGCTCGTGTACCTCACCGACGTCTCCGGGCTGTATCGCGACTTCTCCGATACCGGCTCGCTCGTCTCGGCGATCGACGTTGCCGGCCTACAGGCGTTGATCGACGCCGGTGCGCTCGCCGACGGCATGATCCCGAAGGTGCAGTCGTGCATGGACGCGCTTCGAGGCGGCGTGCGTCGTGCCCACATTCTCGACGGCCGGACCCCGCACGCGCTGCTCCTGGAGTTCTTTACGCGCGAAGGCATCGGCACCATGGTGACGAGATGAGCACGCCCACATTGGCGGAGATCGCCGCGCTCGATGCGGAGCATGGGATGCAGACGTACGCGCGCCTGCCGGTCGCATTCGTGCGCGGTGCGGGCACGACGCTCTACGACACCGAGGGCCGCGAGTACCTCGATTTCCTCGGGGGCCTTGCGGTCACGTCACTCGGTCACGCCCACCCGGTCGTGGCCGATGCGCTCGCGGCGCAGGCGCGCACGCTCCTGCACGTCTCGAACCTCTACTACAACGAGTCGCAGGCGCCGCTCGCGGCCCGTCTCGACGAGCTGCTGGGGGGTGGGGGCCGCGTGTTCTTCGCCAACTCCGGCGGCGAGGCCAACGAGTGCGCGATCAAGCTCGCCCGCCGCTACGGCCAGGCGCACGGCGGTCGCGAGCGCTTCCATGTGATCTCTGCGTACGGCTCGTTCCACGGCCGCACGCTCGCGACGCTCGCTGCGACCGGCCAGCCGCAGAAGCAGGAGCCGTTCCAGCCATTGCCGTCGGGGTTTCGCCACGTCGCCTTCGCGGATGTCGACGCGCTGGCGAAGGCGCTCGACGAACGCGTGTCGCGGTGTTGTTGGAGCCGGTGCAAGCCGAAGGCGGTGTTGTCGTGCCGCCGCCGGAGTATCTGCGTGCCGTCCGCGCGCTGTGCGACGAGCGCGAGGTGCTGCTGATCCTCGACGAGGTGCAGACCGGGTTGGGGCGCACCGGCCGGTGGTTCGGCTTCGAGCACGCCGGCGTCCGTCCCGACGTCGTCACCCTCGCCAAGGCGCTGGGCAACGGCGTGCCGATCGGCGCGTGCTGGGCGCGCGCCGAGGTGGCAGCGGCGTTTCAGCCCGGCGACCACGCGACGACGTTCGGCGGCCAGCCCCTCGCGGCGCGCGCCACGCTCGCGGTGCTCGAAGTGATGACGGCGGAAGACGCGCCCGGGCGCGCTACCCGTGCCGGCGAGCGGTTGACGAAGTCGCTCGAAAGCGTCGGCGGTGTCGCGAGCGTCCGCGGCCACGGGTTGTTGCTCGCAGCCGAGCTCGAGCCCGGCCTCGACGCACGCACCGTCGCGGCACGCTGTCTCGATGAAGGCCTCATCGTGAATGCCGTGACGCCGACCGCGATTCGGTTCGCACCATCGTTGTTGGTGAGCGACGACGAGATCGACGACGGCGTTGTGCTCTTCCAGCGGGCCGTCCGCGCGACGAAGGAGGGCACGTGAGCGATCGACTCGGATTGCTGGAAGTCGACGATCTCACCCCGGGGGAGTTGGCGCGCATCCTCGACCACGCGGAGGCGTGGAAGCACGATCCGGCTGCAATCCCGCGCCTGCTCGAGGGTGAAGGGGTGGCGCTGCTGTTCGAGAAGCCGTCCTCGCGCACGCGCGCGTCCACCGAGATGGCGGTCGTGGGTCTTGGCGGGCACCCGATTTCCTTCCGCGCCGATGAGGTCGGTTTCGGTGTACGCGAAACCGCGGCCGACCTCGCGCGCACGCTGGCCGGCTACTGCGCCGCGATCGCGGCACGCGTGTTCGACGATGCCGTGCTCGAGGAGATGGCGGCCGCGGTTGACGTGCCGGTCGTCAACCTGCTCTCGGATCGCGCCCACCCCACCCAGGCGCTCGCCGACCTGCTCACCCTGCAGGAGCATTTCGGCACGCTCGAGGGCCGTCGCGTCGTGTTCATCGGTGATGGAAACAACGTCGCCGCCTCACTCGCGTTCGCATCGGCGTTGAGCGGCGTCGAGTTCACCGTCGCGTCACCGCCCGGCTACGAGCTCGACGACGACGTCGTCGCCCGCGCCCGCAATCTCGGCGGCACGGTCGACCTCGTCGCCGACCCGCATGAGGCGGTCCGCGGCGCGGATGCCGTGTACACCGACGTGTGGACGTCGATGGGCCAGGAAGATGAGTCGGCGGCGCGCAAGGCCGCGTTCGGGAGCTACCAGGTGAACGGCGAGCTCATGGCGGCCGCGGGTGACGACGCCGTCTTCCTCCATTGCCTCCCGGCGCATCGCGGCGAAGAGGTGACGGCCGAGGTGATCGACGGACCACAATCGTCGGTGTGGCCGCAGGCTGTCAACCGCATGCACGCGACGCGGGCCGCGCTCGCGGAGCTCGTCGGGCGGGGGGCTGCGTGATGGCGACCCTCGGCAAGCCGCAACGCCAGCACCGCATCTCGCGACTCCTCGAGGAGCAAGCGGTCTCGAGCCAGGCGCAGCTCGCCGAGCTGCTGGCCGCAGACGGCATCGTCGCCACCCAGGCGACGGTGAGCCGTGACCTCGAGGAGCTCGGCGCGGTGAAGGTACGCATCCCGGGCGGCACCACCGCCTACGCCGTCCCCGAGCACGCCAAGGACCGCGCCGCGCCCGATGATCATCTGCGCCGGGTGATGGGGGAGTTCGTCGTCGAGGTCGCGCACAGCGTGAATCTCGTGGTGCTGCGCACGCCACCCGGGTCCGCGCACGTGATCGGCTCCGCGCTCGATCGGGCGTTGCTTCCCGACGTGCTCGGCACCGTCGCGGGCGACGACACGTTGATTGTCGTGTGCTCTGAGCAGGCCGGCGGCGCGAAGGTTGCCGCCGACCTGGCCTCCCTGGCCGGCCTGTAGAGAGGAACGTCGTGGCTGCGAAACGAGTGGTGCTGGCGTACTCCGGGGGCCTCGACACGTCGGTGGCGGTGCGGTGGATGCGCGAGGAGTGGGATGTCGACGTTATCGCGTGCGCGGTCGATGTCGGTCAGCTGGGCGCGGGTGACGCCGACATGATCCAGGAGCGCGCGCGCGCCGCAGGCGCGGTCGCAGTCGACATCGTTGACGCACGCGAAGACTACGCGCGCGACTTCATCGTGCCCGCGCTCCGTGCCAACGCGATGTATGAGGGGAAGTACCCGCTTGTGTCCGCGTTGTCGCGTCCCGTCATCGTCGAGCAGCTCGTCGCCTCGGCCCGCCGGCACGACGCGCAAGCCGTCGCGCACGGCTGCACCGGCAAGGGGAACGATCAGGTGCGCTTCGAAGTCTCGGCCCGGGCGCTTGCCCCCGATCTCGAAGTGCTCGCACCCACGCGCGTCTGGGGCCTGACCCGCGCCGATTGCATCGACCTCGCCGACAAGTGGGGGATCCCCATCGGTGCCACGAAGGAGAAGCTGTACTCGATCGACGAGAACATGTGGGGCCGGGCCATCGAATGCGGCGTGCTCGAGAACCCGTGGGCGGCGCCGCCGTCTGAGCCGTTCACGCTGACGGTCGACCCGGGCGACGCGCCGAGCGAGACGCGCGAGGTGGTGATCGGCTTCGAGCATGGTGCGCCGGTGTCGATCGACGGCGAGCGCGTGGGCCTGGTGGCGCTCATCGAGACGCTGGGGCCACTCGCCGGCAGCTACGGCTTCGGGCGCATCGACATGGTGGAGAACCGTCGCGTCGGCATCAAGAGCCGCGAGGTCTACGAGTGCCCGGCGTCACTCGCGCTGATCGTCGCGCACCAGGACCTCGAAGCGGTCACACTCGAGCGCGACGTCGCCCGCGAGAAGCAGCGGCTCGAGATCCGCGTTCGCGGAGCTCATCTATGACGGGCTCTGGCACTCGCCGTTGATGCGCGCCCTCGACGCGTTCATCGTCTCGAGCCAGACGCACGTCACGGGCGAGGTGCGCCTGCGCCTGGAAGCCGGCAGTTGCCACGCCGTCGGTCGTCGCGCGCCGCAGAGCCTGTACGACCACGACCTTGCCACGTACGAGGCCGACGACTCGTTCCGTCATCTCGACTCGGAAGGGTTCGTGCGGCTGTGGGGGCTCTCTGTGGAGACGTGGGCGCGCCGCCAGGGACCGGGAGCGGGCACGTGAGCCCGGAGGAACCGATCGACGGGAGCCGCACGTTGTGGGCCGGCCGGTTTGCCGAGGGCCCCGCCGACGAGCTTATGGCGTTCAGCGCGAGCCTGCCGTTCGACCGGCGGCTCGCGCGCGATGACCTCGCCGGCTCGCGCGCGCATGTCGCCATGCTGGCCGACGTCGGGATCCTCACCACAGAGGAGCGCGGCATGGTGATCGCCGCGCTCGATCGGGTGGAGCACGAGCTCGCGGAAGATCTGTTCGTCTTCGGTTCGGCCGATGAAGACATCCACATGGCCATCGAGCGTCGCGTGACGGAGCTTGCGGGCGACGCGGGCGCGAAGCTGCACACGGGCCGGAGTCGCAACGACCAGGTGGCAACCGACCTGCGGTTGTACCTCAAGCGCGAGGGGCGGGCGGTCGCTCGTCGCGTGCACGATCTTCAGGCCGTGCTGGTGCGCCGCGCAGAGGAATGCGATGACGACATGTACCTGCCGGGCTACACACACATGCAACGGGCGCAGCCGGTGCTGCTCGCGCACCATCTGCTGGCGCACTTCTGGGCGTTCGCCCGAGACGTCGATCGCTGGCGCGACGCGCTGCGCCGGGCCGATGTGTCACCGCTCGGCGCGGGTGCCCTCGCGGGGTCCAGCCTGCCGCTCGACCCCGACGCGGTCGCATCTGCGCTCGGTTTCGCAGGCCGCTTCGACAACTCATTGGATGCGGTATCGGATCGCGACTTCGTCGCCGAAGCGCTGTTCGTGGCCGCGCTCGCGCAGGTGCACCTGTCGCGCCTGGGCGAGGAGATCGTGCTCTGGACGAGCGAAGAGTTCGGCTTCCTCCGGCTCGCCGACGCGTACAGCACCGGCTCCTCGATGCTGCCGCAGAAGAAGAACCCCGACATCGCAGAGCTCGCGCGGCAAGGCCGGCCGCTTGATCGGTCATCTCGCCGGGTTCCTCGCGACCCTCAAAGGTCTCCCGCTCGCGTACAACCGTGATCTGCAGGAGGACAAG
Source organism: uncultured Actinomycetes bacterium (assembly GCA_963813635.1). Classification (GTDB taxonomy): domain Bacteria; phylum Actinomycetota; class Acidimicrobiia; order IMCC26256; family JBBRZM01; genus JBBRZM01. The sequence goes on from CAWEZO010000007.1 coordinate 916,493, forward strand.
GAGCCGCTCTTCGACGCGCTGGACACGTCGAGGCTCGCGCTCGCCGCGATGACGGGGCTGCTCGACACGTCGGAGTTCGCCGTCGAGCGCATGCAGCGCGTGGCCGACAATGCAGCATCCGCGGCGACCGATCTCGCGGAGCTGCTCGTGCGCGACGGGATGCCGTTCCGCGACGCGCACGCTGCCATCGGCAAGCTGGTGCGCCAGGCCGCCGAGCGAGGAGTGCAGCTCGAGGAGCTGGTGCTGACGGATCCGCGGCTCGGTCCCGACGCGCTCGCGGTGCTGGAGCCGGGCGAGAGCGTGCGGCGCCGCACCACACCCGGTGGAGCCGGCCCCGTCCCGGTCGCAACGCAACTCGAAGCCGCGCGGGTGTGCTTGGCTGCGCAGGCCGAGTGGATCGGCACCAACGCCACGACCGAGTGAGCAGGGGCCGCGCGGTGCCGCGATCGTTCTACCGCGCGCGACGCCCGCGAGGTGGCGCCGGAGCTGCTCAACAAGGTGCTGGCGCGTGACGACCCGGACGTCGGCCGGGTCGCGGCGCGCATTGTGGAGGTGGAGGCGTACGCGGGGAGTGAGGATCCCGGGAGCCATGCGTACCGGGGGCCGACGAAGCGCAACGAGTCGATGTTCGGTGCGCCCGGGCATCTGTACGTGTACTTCACGTACGGCATGCACTGGTGCGCAAACGTCGTGTGCAGCCCGGCGGGCACCGCCACCGCGGTGCTGTTGCGAGCCGGGGCGCCGCTCGACGGCGTCGAGCTGATGCGGGAGCGCCGCCCGAAGGCGCGCGCCGATCGGTTCCTCACCTCGGGCCCGGCCCGTCTCGCCCAGGCGCTCGCGATCACCGGTGTCGACGACGGCACCGACCTCGTGCGAGGTGCCGTGCGGATTCTCGACGACGGCACCCCGCCGCCCGCCCGTCCCGCTCGTGCGACCCGCATCGGGCTTACCGCCGGACGCGGCGACCACCACCGGTGGCGGTGGTACGTGCGCGGCGACGCGAACGTCAGCCGGCCCTGAGCGACGCCGAACGAAGGAACCGGGCGGGCGACGCGCGGATTGCTAGCGTCGTCGCGGTGCAGCCGGTCGACGAGCAACTTCGCGTCCTCACCGCGGGCGTCGTCGACGTCATCACCCCTGAGGAGCTGCAACGCAAGCTCGACAGGCGGCGGCCACTGCGCGTGAAGCTCGGGATCGACCCGACCGCGTCCGACATCCATCTCGGCTTCGCGGTCGTGCTGCGCAAGCTCCGCCAGTTTCAGGACTGTGGGCACACGGCCGTCCTCATCCTGGGCGACTTCACCGCACAGGTCGGCGATCCCACCGGCAAGTCGGCGACGCGGCCGCAGCTCTCGAACGAGGAAGTCGAAGCGCACGCCGAGACCTACATCGAGCAGGTGCAGCGGATCCTGCTGCCCGAGCGGCTCGAAGTGCGCCGCAACTCGGAGTGGCTCGCGGTGATGGGTATCGACGGGGTGCTGCGTCTCGCGGCGCGGGCCACCGTCGCGCAGATGCTGGGGCGCAACGATTTCGCCCAGCGATCCGACGCGGGAAAGCCGATCTCGCTGCTCGAGCTGTTGTATCCGCTCCTGCAGGGCTGGGACTCGGTGATGGTCGCGGCCGACGTGGAGCTCGGCGGCACCGATCAGCTGTTCAACAACCTCGTCGGCCGTGACCTGCAGGGTCAGGAGGGCCAGGACGCGCAGGTCGTCATGACCACGCCACTGCTCGAGGGCCTCGACGGCACCCAGAAGATGTCGAAGTCGCTCGGCAACTACGTCGGCATCGCCGAGCCGCCGGGGGAGCAGTTCGGGAAGCTGATGAGCATCCCCGACGAGCTGATGCCCAAGTACTTCGCGCTGACGACCGGCTGGCACCCCGATCGGGTCGAGGAGGTCACCGGCGCGTTGGCGAGCGGCGCGCTCGCGCCGGTCGACGCCAAGCGGCTCCTCGCCCGCACGGTCGTCGAGCTGTACCACGGCGGCGGCGCGGGCGCAGGGGCCGAAGCCGAGTTCGACCGCGTCTTCAAAGCCGGATCCGAGCCCACCGAGATCCCCGAGTACACGCTTGCGCAGGCCGACGTCGAGGAGAGCGGGCGGATCCGCCTGGCGCGGGTGCTGGCACTCGTCGGGCTGGTGCCGTCCAACAAGGAGGGACGCCGTCAGATCCAGCAGGGCGGCGTGTACCTCGACGGCGACCGCGTCGACGATCCCGACATCGAGTTGGTGCCGGCCGACCTCGACGGGCGCACGCTGCGAGTGGGGAAGCGCCACTGGGCCCGCATCCGGGCCGTTTGAGCCGAGGCGCGGGGGCTGAAGTCCCCCCTCCGACACGTTGTTTGCGCTACGCGGTAGCGCTACCTCCAACACTGCGGTGCGAGCGTTCGCGTCGTAGGTGGCGGCGACCCCGAGGGCCTCGTAGAGCTGAGCGCGGTCGTTCGGCTCCGCCGTCGAGAACACGCTCGCAAGGCTGCCCAGCTCCTCGATGGTGACGAGCACGTCGTCGCCGGTGAGCCGCGGGGGAGCGGTGGCCGTGGCGGCTTGCAGGTCGCCGGTGGCTGCTCGCTCCTGCTCGGCGGCCTCCGTGATCCACCGCGTGACGGTGGTGGCGTCGGCGCCCTCGTCCAGGGCTCGGCGGTACTGGGCAAGCCGCTGACGAGCGCCCCGGAGCCGTTCACGCGCGTCTTGAGTAGCCGCGTCGTAGTCGGGATTCGTGTCGGCCGCGACGACGAGCCGGGCAGTCTCTCGCGCTCGTTCGGGCTCGAAGAGCTCCTCGAGCCACGTGTCGACGGCCTGGACCAGGGCGTCTTCGCGCACGTAGACGTCAGTGGGGTGGTTATGGATGGTGAGTCCGGGACGAGCGCGGCGCAGCTCGCAGCGGTAGTAGCAACGGCGCCGGGCCTGCCTTTGACCGGTCATCCGTCGGCCGCACGCGACGCAGAACACGCGGCCGCGCAGCAAGTAGGTCACGTCAGAGGATCGGGCCGCTCGTACGTGAGTCGTTGTCATTGCCAGCACGCGTTGCCAATCGTCACGGTCGACCAGGGCATCGTGCGTGGGCTCGGGTGACCAGATCCATTGGTCTGGCGCGTTCCACCGCATGCGTCGGACGTGCCCATGCGCCGGGGTATTCACGTCGAGCAGCTCGTAGTCGCGACGTTGACGGTTCCAGACCTCGTGACCGGTGTACCGAGCGTTCGTGAGGATCGCTCGGACCGCGCTCGCCGCCCACCCGCGAGGGTCGCGGTGCGAGTTTCTCGCGGGATCGGTCGCTGCGGGGGAGGGGATCGCGTCGCGGTTGAGGCCGCGGGCGATGGTCGAGTAGCCGGCGCCGGCGAGTCGCTCGGCGAAGATCCGCTGCACGACGCGCGCCGTCTTGGGATCCGGTTCCAGGCGATTCAACGTCGCGCCGACGCGTGCCTTCTCGGCATTCGGATGCGCGCTGATCGGCGCGAGACGGTAGCCGTACGGCGGTCGACCACCGAGATAGCGGCCACCAGCGCGCGCCATCGTCGTCATCGCGGCCTTCACGCCACACTGTCAGCCGAGTACCGGGTCTCGGCGGAACGCAGGCGCCGTCGGCCAACGCGGACGACGGCGAGAGGAAGCGACGGCGCGAGTCGCACGAGGGCGCAAGCGTTGCCGTACGCGGCGTGGCTACTTCAACAGGTGCACCGGGTCGCCCACGATGTTGGCGGACCAGGTCGTGCGGTCGGTCGGGCTGGTCCCCACCGTGTAGCGCACTTTCCACCAGGTCTTGTTTAGGTAGACGCTCGAGTAGTTGTTTGGCAGCTTGACGTCGAGGACCACAGCGCGGTCATTGAATCGACTGTTGCCCTGCAGACCGCTGAACGGCTGGGCACCGCTGCCTGAGACGTCGAGCGAGGTGCCGCTCCCGCTGCAGCCACCTGTCAGCGGTGTCGGCGGGTTGCACTGCGTCGACCACGAGAACGACGCCGGGTTTCCGTTCGGATCGAGTATCTGGAGGCTGTTCGCGCCTTCGCCGGGGTCGAACAGGGTGAGCCGCATGGTCTTGCCGGCATGGACCGGGTCGATTTGGGCCAGGTAGAAGTCGGCGGTCGCGCCGGACAGGCTCGCATAGATCGACATGTCCGTCACCGCGTGGATCTGCGGGCACACGGCCGAGTAGCCGGTCGCGCCCGCGATTGTCGTGCAGGTCGAGAACGAGCCCCCCGTGTAGGCGCGGAGGCTGAACCCGTTCGATGCGCGGCTGTTCAACTGACCGCCCGGGGTCCGCACCCGGATGTAGTACTGGCCGGCTTGGGGGCTGTTCCAGGTCTGAAGGTTCGCCCACCTGTTCTGGTAAGTCGACGGCGACTGATCCGTCAGCAAGGTGAACGTGCGTAACAGCGTCAGGTTCGATAGGTCGAGCGGTGTCGGGTTGCGGTCGTAGATCTCGAAGGTTGTTGTGATGGCCGGGGAACCGACGAGCGAACCATCGGACGGTGAGCCCGAGGTGTAGAACGGCGCGTCGTAGACGTCGAGCTTGAGCGAGGTCACGCTCTGGGGCAGGTCGATCGCGTAGAGGTAGCCGCCGGGGTCGTAGGCGGCGTTGGCGGTGCCACCCGTCGGCTGGCACTTATTCGCGCTGGAGTCCGTCGAGTACGTCTCGTATTTCGCGAGCCTGTCGTCGCCGCTCTCGTGGCCCGAGCAATAGCCACTGACCGCGGCCCAGAAGTTCTCCCGGTCGGCGCCCGTGAGGAGGTTCCCCGTGCCGAAGGTGTTCTTGGGACTCCCCATGGGAACCGGAAGCACGTACTCGGCCGTCGACGCCCGCGCGATCTTCTGGCCCTTGAACACCAGCGACGAGAAGAACTGGGCCGCCTTGTTGTCGGTGATGGTCACCGACAGCTGCCGGTCCTTGCCGGCGACCTGGTCGACACTCACCGTGATGTTGTCGACGCCGTCCTGGAAGCCGTTCCTCGCCGCCACGGAGAGGGCGTGCGCCTTGGCCTGTGGGAAATCGGGCATCCAGACGACACCGGCCAACGCGGCGGCGTCGGCGCCACGCTTGAGCTGCGCGGCGCGCGCGTACCAACTGCCGAAGTCAACGGTGAACGCCGCGAACACGAGCAGGACCGGCAAGACGATCGCCATGACGACCATTGTGTAGCCCTGCTCGTCGCGTCGACTGGTCGGGAACGCCGCACGGCTGAACGCAGATCGACGCGTGTGCATCACGACTCCTTCGGCTCGAGCTGCATGACGGCGTTCGCCTGCACGGAAAAGAAGCTGCCGAACACCTGGGTCACAGCAGACGTCTTCACCATGACCAGCACGCCGAGGTAGTCGTTCCCGACGGACTGCACTGCCTGGCGCGACGTCGGGCACCAGAAGTGGTCCGGTTGCGCAGCCGTGCATGTCGCCCCGCCGAAGCTCGCCGCCGTCAGACTCGAGAGCTGGGCGCCGGTGTAGACGTTGCAACTTCCGTTCTGCGAGGTCGGCGTGGCACCCGAGCAACCCGCGGGGATCGCGCCGGTTGCGTTCGTCGACTTATACACGACGACGTACTGAACGCTCGAGAGGTTGTCGTTCAAGGCCGACTTGACGCTCTGCAGCAGGTTGTAGTCGGCCATGCGGTCGTTTCGGAGGCCCGAGCCCACCCGGGCACCTGCACGGGCGGCCGTCTCCACATTGAGCTTGATGCTGAACGCCAACCCGAACTCGATGATGCCGAACACGAGGAGCAACACCACGGGCAACATGACCGCGAACTCCACGATGGCCGCACCACGCTCCTCCCGTGAGTGTCGTCGGAGCCGGCTGATGTTCATTGTCTCGGCTCGATGCGCATCACCGTGTCGGTGGTGAACGTGACGCTCCCTCCGAGCACGCCGGTCAGATTCCGATGGGCGGCCTTCACGTACACGCCGATGTAGTCGGGCGGCCCGTCCGCGCCGCTGAGGCCGGACTTCCGCGCCGTCGGGCACCAGTAGTTGTCGATCTTCGTGGCCGGACCGGGTGGACCGACGCAGCCGAAGTCGGTGGACGGCCGCGCGAGGTCGGTGCCCACGTACCGGTTGCAGCCCCGAACCGACGGGGTGTTGGTCACACTGGCGGCGAGACAACTCGTGGGGACACGATCCGAAGGCCCAGTGGCGCGGTACACGATGACCAGCTGGATATCGCTGGTGGAGATCCCGGTGTTCGCGCCCACGACCGACTGGAGCACCTGGTAGTCGGCGAGCACGTCGTTGGCGCTGCCCGACGCGGCGCGAGCCCCGACCACGCTCATGTTGTCGACCGTGAGCTTGCCGTAGAACGCGTAGCCGAACTCGATGACCCCGAACAGCAACAGGAAGAGCAGAGGCGTCACCAGCGCGGCTTCGACCAGCACCGCTCCGCGCTCATCGCCTGCCCGGGCACGTAGATGCCCTGCTTGTGACACCATCCAAATGGCCAATCGGAGTTTGAGGATCTCCGCTGTGATTCGGCGCGAACAGGACCTCTCTTGAGCTGGCTAGTGCCGTGACCGGAAATGTTTGCGCGCTCGCGCGATCTTGCAAGCACCTCGCGAGCGCGTGTTTGTGGCCGGGCGCCGGGTGCGTGGTGTGCTCGGATGGTTCCGGTCGTTCCCGCGCGAGCGGTGATCACGGGTCCGAGCGCGTAGAAGCAGGGGTTCTTGGTTGAGAGGGCGGCCGGCGCGCCGTCAGGCGGCGCGGGGTGCCGGCCGGCCCCAGCGGCGCTGCTTCTCGGCTCGGATTTCGGCGCGGCGCAACGCTTGCGCTGGAGCCGACGGATGTCCGGGTCGCGAGCATTCGCGTTGCGCCAGCCAGGTACGAGTGGATGCGGCGGGTCAACACGGTGTGGTTGACGTGATCGGAGTTGTTCAACACGAATTCGCGCAACGGCCCGAAGTGGCATGCGATCGGGTTGGCCCACGAGCTGTAGGTCGGCGTGAAACACCGTTCGACGTTGTGTTTCGCGGGCCACGCCTTGATCTTCTTGGCCTTGCGCGCCGAGAGGTTGTCGAGGATCACGAAGATCCACTCGCCGTCGGGGCGGGCCGCCCGACAGCTCCTGATCGCGGCGAGCGTGTTCGCGATCGACTTCTTGGCTCGGTAGATGCCCCAGATGGTGTCGTCGCCCAGGGAGTACACAGCATGGAACTGTCGCACCCCGCAATGCTTGTGGTAGTTGGCCCGCAACCGCTGGGGCCTTGTCTTGGCCGCCCAACACCGCCGATCTGATGGACGGCGAGCGGCCCGAACTCGTCGAACGCGCAGCACCGCTGCGGGTGGTGTTCCATCACGTACTCGATGCGGTCGAGCTTGGCGTCGCGGTGGGGGTCGTTGGACTCCTTCCACGTCTTGGTCCGCTGGAACGTCACTTTGTGCTTCGCGAGCAGCTCGCGCAGCCGTTCGCGGCCGATCTTCACCGGCCGGACCGGGCTGTCGGCCAGATACTCGCGCGAGCTTGCGGATGCTCCAACGAGTGAACGGCTCCCCCAGCTTCTCGGGCCGGGTCTTGGCCGTCGCGACGCTCAAAACCGAACTCGTCTACCGGATCGTGCTCGTCACCAAGGCGCGCGCCCGCCAGCGGTTGATCCGTTGGTTCGACCGCTACAACCAGACGCGGCGGCACAGCCGCTGCGGCTGGCGTGCCCCCATCACGTACGAGAAGATCAACACCAACACGGCGCGAGCCGCGTAACCCGAACCCTCCACGATCCGCGGAGGTCCACCCCGCCCGAATATGGCATGGGACGGAGGGGAGCGAGCCCATGTGGGGCAAGAAGAAGAAGGCCGCACCGGACCGACGTTGCGCGCCCCGCAAGCCGGTGAAGTGGCAAGGCCGCTGGTCTGTGCTCGGCGACGCGGCGGCAACCTGGTCCGGCTTCGCCTGCACTGTTCAGGATGCGTCGGCCAACGGTGCTCGACTGCTGCTCCTCGGCGACATAGAGGTACGGGAGGGCCAGACCCTGGTGTTGGCGGTAGAATCCGTCGGTGGAACACACGTCGGGCTCCGACTTCGTGGCACCGTGCGCAATGTCGGCCCAGCAACGGCGGATGGCTTGAGCGTAGGGGTTGAGGTCGCGTTCGATGCCTCGAACGCACGGATCGCAAAGACGCTATTCGCCGGGTAGGCCAATTCGCGCAGTCAGTGGACTCCACAGCGCACGCGGTGGGCCAGACTGGTACCCCTCGACCAGGGCCTATAGGCCGCAAGCGACACCGTGCGCGTAAGGCAGATCGCGTCGCGCCGGCTGACAAGTCCCCCCTCCGACACGAACGTATGTTCAATATCTCGCCCGAGGTCACTATGAACCTCGGGTGTTTCGCGTCAAGAGCGCGTGTGAATCACCGACGGGAGTAGTTGCGGGAGCGGTCTCGGCAGCGCTTCCGGAGTAGGGGAGCGCATGATCAACGTCATGCAGTGATAGAGAGCTGACCGGCAGCCTGCGCGCTCGAAACACCGCGCAGACGGATGAGCTCCCGACCGGGCACTCGCTCGAACTTGACGCGCGCCACTCGGACGGTGTCGTCGGTCTGCTGATCAGAAGCGCCACCGGGTCGCGCCGCCGGGTTCGAGTATCACGAGCGCGGTCGCCGAGCGCGGCGTGATGCAATAGACGAACCAGGGTGGTGGTCCGGCTGAGGGCGCGCTGTACTCTGCGGTGAGCGCCCGGCCCGTCTCGTCCACCCGGCACGGCCATCCCTCCGCAGCCCAACGTTCCGCCATGGCGGCAACGATTGGGGGATCGATGACGGGATGCGCGTCTCCTTCCACGACGAGATCGAACTCGCGCATGGCGACGCTGAGCGTGCAGCGCGGGTCGCGGGCAACGTTGCGTGCCTTGCGCGTGCGCTCACCCGTCTCGAACCAGAACGCGCCGTCGACCCACGTTGCACCGATTCCCGTCACGTGCGGGGACCCGTCGGCGTTGATCGTGGCCAACCAGCATGTGTGGCGATCCGGTCCGGCGGCCCCGGGCGCTTGCGTGATTCCTTGGTCGAGCCGGGCAGTCACCGCCGACCAGTCGGCCAGTGGGAGGTCGTACAGGTCGGCCAGGTTCGTTGCTTCCATTTGATGCTCCATGTCATCGCGGCGGGCGCCCGTAGGCGAGGAACAGCGTGCCTTGCTGCGTGCGGTCGACGTCGAGGAGTTCGAGGGTCTGGAGGTGGTCGGCGCCGATGAAGAGGCGCCGCCCGTGTCCGGCGATCACGGGCGCGACGACGAGGTGGAGCTGGTCGACGAGTTGGGCGTGTAGCAGTGAGCGCGTGAGCTCGATGCTTCCGTGGATGCCGATGTCACCGCCGGACTGTCGCTTCAGTGCGTTGACGTAGTCGATGATCGGCGTGTCGACGAGCGTGGTGTTGCTCCAGGCTTGTGGGGGAGTGCTCGACGTCGCGACGTGTTTGCGCGTTCTGTTGATGAAGCTCGCAAAGGGTTCGACGTCCGATGTCGGCCAGTACCCGACCCAGTAGTCATAGGTGCCGCGTCCGAGGAGGACGTCGTCCTGGGACGCGATGATCCGGTCGAGATTGGCGAACACCTCGGGTCCGGTGTCGAAGAACCAGTTCCCCGGTTCCTCGGCAACACCGTCGAGCGAGAGCAGCTGGTAAAGCACGACGCGGCGCTTCTGCATGATGATTCACAAATCCCGGCAGAGCGCGACGAGCTGGTCGAGCGCGGTGCTCCAGCCGTTGTGGAAGCCCATCTCGGCGTGGCGGTGGCAGGTCTCGCGGTCACCGTGGATCGCCAGCGCCGAGTACTTCGTGCCCGTCCCTGCCGGCTCGATCGAGATGACGCCGGTGAACGGGATCTCGGGCGACGCGACGGGCCGGAAGCCCGGGCCGAGCACCGAAGTCCATGCGAGCCGTTCGGGCTCGACGACTTCGACGTAGCAGCCGAGGTTCGGGAACTCCTTGCCCTCCGGCGAGCGCATCACCGTGCGGAAGATGCCGCCGGGGCGCAGGTCGATCTCGCAGTCGATCGTCGTGAACGGTGCCGGCGCGAACCACCGCTTCACGTGCTCCGGGGTGGTCCACGCCGTCCACACGAACTTCGCGGGCACGTCCACGACGCGTTCGAGGACGAGGTCGAGGTCGGGATTCGGTAGGTAGTCATGCATCGCGCTCATTGCTCCTGCTCCCAGAGTTCGCCGACATAGGCGTCGAGTTGGTCGAGCCGTCGTTCCCAGTTGTGCCGTTGCGACGCGATCCAGCGCTCCGCGACCTCGAGCGGCTTGGCGACGAGGCGATAGGTCCGTACCCGTCCCTGCTTGCGCGACTCGACGAGACCGCAGCGCTCCAGAACGCCCATGTGTTGGGTGAACGACGGGAGCGCCATCGCGAAGGGCCGGGCCAGCTCACTCGTCGCGGCCGGCCCGCGGCCCAGCCGTTCGACCACGGCGCGCCGCGTCGGGTCCGCGAGCGCCTGGAACACTCCGTCCACGACCACCGAATCCTTAGGCACTGACCTAAGTATTACCCCACCGGTCGCAGGGGAGCAAGGGGTTCAGAGCGTCACGCCTGCCGAGTCCGCGCTGGCGACCACAGCGCGCAGGGCCGCGACGTGGCCTTCGAAGGCGGACCGGCCCGTGTCGGTGAGCCGCACCTTGCCCGCGGCGCCGGTTGCTGAGCGGACGTTCGATGCTGATGTAGCCCGCGTCCTCCAACGTGGCGAACTGCTTCGAGAGCGCCGAGTCGGAGCGTTCGAGCCGATCGCGCACGAACGCAAAGTCGATCCAGTCGGCTGACGCCAGGAGCGCCACGATCGAGAGCCGGGTGCTTGGGTGAATCAGCTCGTCGAAGCGCGCCTCGGCCGTCGCTCGCGGTCGCGCCCCTCGGCGCGGTGACGCACGAGGTGAGTCGCGGGCCCCGAGGAGGACGGCGAACGCGACGACGATGCTCGAGATCAAGACCGGCTACGGCGCGCCTAGGGCGTCGGCGACCAGCGCGATACCGACAGTCACCGCGATGAGCGCGACCAGGAAGCCGGTGGCGAGCGCGCGGACGTGCCGGCTGACGAGATCGGCGCGCACACTGAGCCGTCGGGACCGTGGCGGCCGTCAATCACGCGCCCGGCGATCGCCGTGGAGCGCGCCGAAGCCCACCGTTGCGACGATCGACAGCCAAGGGATCCCCGCCACGGTGACGACCCCAACCCGACCGAGCGCGAGGTCCCACCAGTACCAGGCCGGCACGTCGATCTCGGCGACGATTTGCCCGCGGCGCAGGTCGATGCCGTCGAGCGCGCGGTCCGCGTCGGCCCGGTTGATCTGTTCCGTCATGCCTCTCGCCTTCGCTTTGCTACCGGGCAACCCGCCTACGGTTTCCCGCTAGGAAAGTCAAGGGTGCAGAGCAGGTTCGCGAGCACGAGCGCGACGAGACCCTTGGACGACGAGCTCAGAACGGTTCATCGGTGGGTGCGGTGTTCCCGCTCACGTTTGTCTCCAGCGCCTGCGTGCCGGTCTCCACGACGCCTTCGTGGATGCAGGGCTTCGCGGAGCACCAGCCGATCACGGTGATGGTCAACGCCATCCGGTGCCTCACGGGCGGTGCCCACGTCGAGGCGTGGCTGCCCCACAGCACCACCTACGACGTCGCGATATCGGTGCAGTGGTCCGTGGCGATCATCGCGGTGTCTTGCCGATCGCGATCCGCCGCTTCGCCCGGCAGTGACGGCAGCGCCCGCGGTCATGTCGTCACGCGGTATTGGAGATGGACCGTGCCGTTGGTGAATCGCCGGTGGTCGAGCAGTTCGAGGTCCAGGCGGATGCGGTCGGGGAGCGCCGGCTTGCCGCCGCCGACGACAACGGGCGCGAGGAAGAGGTCGCACCGGTCGATGAGCCCGGCCCTGAATGCCTCGGCGGCGATGTTGGCGCCCCCGATCATGAGGTCACGCTCGGCTGACGCCTTCAACCCGCGAACGGTGTCGATATCGAAGCTGGGTTCGATCGCGGTTCTCTTCGTCGACGCGGCCGACAGGGTGGTCGAGTACACGATCTTGTCCGCTGTCTGCCAGATCCGCGCGAAGTCAGCCGCGACGCCCGGCTGCGAGGTGATGCTCGGGTCGGTCTCCCAGACGGCCATCGTCTCGTACATCAGTCGGCCGTAGAGCAGGGTGCCGGCTGCGCGCACGAGGTCGTTCGCGGCGGCGTGCACTTCGTCGCTGGGCGCGGCCCAGTCGAACTTGCCGTCTTCGTCCTCGATGTAGCCGTCGAGCGACGTCATCGCGAAGTAGATGAGTTGCGCCATGGCACACCTCCGGGCTCTCGATTCTGCGCGTCCTGATCCACATCGGCCACGGACGCCGAGCACGCCCGGCCGCGCGTTCGGGGACACCCTCGGCTTCCTGAACGCGAACACGTATCCGTCGACATGTCGCGGTGTCTCGCCGAGCGAAGGCGATTGTGGTCACGGCGAGTCTTGCCGCCTGGAGGTCACGGGCTCAATCAGACGGGCCCGACGACGTGTGAGTCCCTGATGGTGATGACGTGGCCGTCGGGGTCCGTCAAATAGAAGCGTCGGTGGGGCGACTCCATGACGATCTCGGTCACCGGCAGCCCCTGGGCCTGCCACGTGTCGTAGGTGGAGTCGATGTCCTCCACCATCAGATCCCAGCCGACAGGTCCGGGGACGCTCTGTTCGGGGTCGTGTCGGATCGTCAAGTGCGTCCCGCCGCGCATCTCGAGCGCCGCGAAGTTCTCCATTACCGCGACCGAGCGCATCCCGATCTGCTCGTAGAAGCGCGCCGAGCGTGTGATGTGGCCAGTGGGCAAAAAGATGTGGCCCGTCCACACCGGCGGGCGAGCCTCGGGTGTCTCGGCCATGGCGGCGATCGTATTCCCCTGGCCAACTGCCGCGGCGGTGGGAGCGGCGAACGGCGTTTGCTTGCTTCGGGACCCATCGGCGGCTTGATCATGCAGCGATGAGCCAGGCCTCGCAGGTGTCGCGTGTACTTAGCCTCGATCTGGAGTTGACCCGCTCTCGTAGACACGGGGTTTTGGTTGATCATGCCACTCGGGCGGCTGCGTAGACCTCGGACGGGGTGCGGTGGTCGAGGCCGGCTTGGTGGCGGGCCCGGTTGTAGAACGCTTCGATGTAGTCGAACAGTGCGGCGCGCAGCTCGGCTCGTGATGACCAGTGTCGACGCCGGTGGATCCAGGCGAGCTCTCGTTTGAGCGTCGCCCAGAATGCTTCCATCGCAGCGTTGTCGTACGCGTCGCCGGTTGAGCCGAACGATGCGACGAGCCCGTAGTCCTCGAGGTGGTTCGCGAACCGCAGCGACGTGTAGACCGACCCGCGGTCGCTGTGATGCACGACGTCGTGGTCGGGTTGGCGGCGTCCGATGGCCATGACCAGCGCGTTGATCACCAGATCGGTGGTGGCGCGTTCGTGCATCGACCAGCCGACCAAGCTTCGGTCGTGCAGGTCGAGGATCCCGGCGAGGTAGAGCTTGCCGTTGCCGGTCGCGAACTCGGTGATGTCACCCACCCACCGCTCATCCGGCGCCGCCGCGGTGAAGTCCCGCTCGAGGAGATCCGGCGCGGGTGCAGTGTCGGGTCGGCCTCGCCGCCACCGACGCCGAGCGTGCGCCCCGACCAGGCCGTCGGTGCGCATCAGACGAGCTACACGCTTGCGGCCATGGCAACGGCCGGCCCGGCGAAGCTGCCCCTCGACCCGCGGCGCCCCATAGGTGCCACGCGACCGTTCATGAATCGCTCGGATCTCGACCACCAACTCGGCGTCACCGACCGCGCGTTCGGACGGCGGACGATCACGCCAGGCATAGAACCCCGATCGTGACACCTCGACGAGCTCGCAGAGCCGCTTCACCGGATAGCCGGCCACATGGTCCTCGACGAAACGGAAGCGGCTCACCGCGTCGTCTCCTTGGCGAAATAGGCGGCTGCCTTCCGCAAGATCTCCATGTCCATCTGCAACTGGGCGTTCTCGCGTCGCAAGCGGCGCAGCTCGGAACGTTCCGACTCGGTCAACGCCTCCGGGTCCGCGTCGCGTTCTCGACGCTCCTGATCGGCACGCATCCAGTTCGCGAGCGTGTTGTCGCTGATCCCGAGACTTCGAGCAACCTCGACACGAGACCGACCCGACGAACGGACCAACTCGATCGCTTCACGCCGGAACTCGGCCGGATACTTCGACGGACGACCCACCATGGGCTCCTTCCTCCAGGGTCTCCCCCAGAATCAGGTGTCCACGCAAGCGGGTCAACTCCAATCCACCGATTTGAGGTTTCGTCTGGCTGATTTGTCGGTGAGGTGCGTGCGTCGCGTGTGTTTGAGTGCCGAGGGGCGGCTGGTGGGGTCGGTTTCGGTTCGTGGTCGCCTGAGTGTGTGACGTTCGCCGCGCTCGAGGCGTGGTTCGCTGTTGGCCGTCCGTCTTTCGCGCTCGACGCGGTGCGATGCTCAGGTGAGCATCGGGAGTGCGCGCAGCTTGTCGAGCGCGCTGAGGAACGCGTCGGCCCAGGGCCATCGTGCCGGGAGGCGAAGCGTGGATCGTCCGCTGCGGTTGACGACGCGGCCGGGCAACGCGAACAGCTTCGTTCGCATGGTGCGCGCGACCGTGAGCTGCGCGTCGGGATGCACCTCGCCGAGTCGGGCGGTCCAACGCATGAGGTTGTGAGCGAGCACCGCGCAGGCGAGCCAAGCGGCGTTGGCGAAGAACTTGCCGGATGGGCAGTGCGTGAGACCGGCACCCTCTTTGAGGTCACGGATCGCGAGTTCGACCGTGGCGTGATCGCGGTGGAACTGATCGACCTCGACGGTCGGCCGGTCGAGGTTGGTGATGAACGCGTGGTAGCGCCAGTCAGGCCACAGCTGCGCTTGGGTTGGGTCGATGAGGCGGGTGCGGCGCACCATAAGCCGGAACTCGCGTTGCCGCTTGTCGTGGCCGCGGGTCACGTAAGTGGTCTCGGCGACCGCGGCCTCACCGCCGTCGGGGTAGACGATCGGTGTCCACGACTGCTCGGGAATCGTCTCAATGCAGGCCCGCAGCGGCTTTCTCAACGCGACGGTGATGGACCAATCGACCCCCAAGCGATCGAGCGTGTCGATCAGCGCATAGGACCAGAACCCCGAATCGGCGCGCAGCACGACCGCGCCGGTGGCGCCGGCGCGCCACACCCGGGCGATCAGTTCTTCGACGAAACGCTGCACCCCACGTTGGCTCGATCCCTTGCGGAAGCGTGCGTGGAGCACCTCGCCGGTCTGGGCGCGAGTGGCGAGCAGCGGGTGGTAACCGAGCTGGCGGGTGTAGCCGTAGGCGGCACCCTGTTTCTGTTTGCCGTGCACCTCGCACATCGTCGAATCGAGATCGATCGTCATGGGGTCGGCGCCGGGGCCGGCCCCGGCATTCCACGCGCGCCGGAACGTCTCGGCGATGACCTTGTCGAGTTGACGGACATGCCCGAACGTGAACGCGCGCAAGAACGAGCCGAGCGTCGAGGGCGCCATCACCCGAAACGGCAACACTCGTTGCGTCGCGCCCGCGCGCAGTATGTCGGCGTGATCAATGTGCGTGCCGCCCGCCAAGATCGTCGCGACCAACGACAAGATCTTGCGGCCCGGACGCGACCCGCCGACCCGGCCCCGGAGCCGCACCGTCACGTTCACCAACGACTCAAGGCCAAGCCGGACCATCAGCGTGGCCGGCGCGATCAGACCCACGTTCGCGACCAGCGACTCGTCATCGAAGATCACCTCAACACGATCGATCCTGCGCGATACTCCACCCACAGGAAGTGCCTCCTCGACTGGCGACAACGACGACGTAAGACACCGTCATCGTCCCAGCTCAGGAGGCACTTTCCGCGGATACGCGAACTCGCTCAGCCACTACTCATCGGTGGATCGAGGCTAAGGGTTTGTGTCGCCCCTCCGTACTCCGCGGGGAACTTGCACCGGTAGTAGGCACGTCCGTTGTTCCACGACGCTTGCATCTTCCGACCGCATTGTGAGCAGCGCATCACGCCCGACAGCACGTAGGGATGGCGTGTCCGTTCTTTGCGGACTGCGGCACGT